>NZ_CP192019.1:4800000-7185654 GCF_050948395.1 Micromonospora sp. CA-244673
CACCATCCCCCCGGATGAGGCGATCCACGGTCGCGGGGACGCCTTGTTGGCAGAGTGAAACCGTGCGGAGCTTCGGTCGACTCCATCTCGCCCGGGGAGAGGGCCCATGCATCGAGGGATTCGTTGGCCTCCTTTGCCATCTGTCTTAGCTTCCGGAACACCTGCTCTTGACAGGCGCTGGGAGTGACCACAGTTCCCTCTTCGTCGGCCACCACGATTTCGCCGGGCCCTTTGCGGACCGCCTCTGCTAGGCGGACGGGGACGGAGCCTCCAGTGGGCGGCCGGCGGCGCGGCGCGCGTCCGCGACGGCGACCCCGAGCAGCACCACCGCGGCGGCGATGGCGGCCAGCAGCGGCGGGGCGAAGAACAGCGGCGGTGCCAGCAGGAGGAGAACGCCGATGCCGACGAGCCGGCGCACGGCGAGCCGGTTGAAGACGATGCGTTCCAGCCGGCTGCGGCCGAACAGGAAGAGCGCCGGCCCGCCGAGGATGACCGCGAGCCAGGCCGGCACGGAGGGCCCCTCGGGATTCGCCAACACGATTTCCGCGCCAGCCGCGGCCAAGGTGATGCCGAGCACCATGAGCAGATGGGCCACGCCGATGATTCCGCCGGCGGCTGCCCGGTTCGTCGACATCTCGACGGCCTCGGCCAGCACCTGGCCAGCGCGGTAGAAGTAGATCCGCCACATCAGCACGGACGACAGGAACGTGACCACCAGGGCCGCCTTCGCGGCGAGCGTGGTGGAGTGGGTGGCGTAGGTGAGGCCGATGGACAGCACCGTCTCGCCGAGCGCGATCAACAACAGTTGCTGGTAGCGCTCGGGCAGGTATCGGCTGCTGGCCGTCGCCCACGCGCTGGTCGGTGGTCGGCCCATGCCGGGTACCGGCCATCTGACCCGCGCCACGACCAGGTCCACGGTGATGGCGATCAACCACAGGGCGAGCCGGAGGTTGCCGCGCACCACCGCCCCGGCGAGCCAGATGACGCCAGTGATGCCGGCCCAGATGGCCAGGCGGGTGTAGAGCGCCCGTACCTGCTCGTGCTTCCGTAACAAAGGCCGGAGCAGCAAGGGGCGTCCGATGTGCAGCACCACGTACACGATGGCGAAGGTGGCGCCGTGTTGCTCAAACTCGTACAGGGACGTCGCCATGATCAGCAGGCCGAACGCGCTGACCAGGACCAGCAGCTGAATCCAGCCGTTGCGGTAGTCGAACCGGCTGGTCAGGTACGCGGTGGTCGTCCACAGCCACAGCAACGGCAGGGCCAGCACAGCCGCGTACAGCAGCGACAGCCAGCGCACACCCACGTCGTCGGAAAGAAGGTCCGGCCCCATCCGGCTAACGACCCCGACCAGAGCGAAGACCAGCACCAGGTCGAAGAACAGCTCCAGGAAGCTGGCCTGCTGGGCGTCCTCCTCGCCGCGCATGATGCCCCCGGTCTGCGCCGGCTCCGATGGTCGCCCCACCCGCCCATGGTCGCCGGAACATCGTCTTGCCCGCACTGATTTCACCCGTTTCATCGAACCGCTTGGTGAAGGCGGTAGACGCTGATGCGAGCCAGGCGCCGATGACACCTACGCGTACCTGTCGAGGTTTGTGGTCCTTGGTCAGGAGTCGTTCGGCGAGCGCGAGAGGGACGAGCAGCTGATGCTCGTCGATCAGGTCTAGCCGGTCGAGCTCGGTCGCGAGCTTGCCGCTTCCGAGGAGGACCCCGGCCGGGGTCGCGTCCTTGAGCCGGTCTCGATGGCGTGGTCGATGTCGACGGCGAGGAGCCGGTGCGGGACGTCCGGTCGGTTGCCGGCGTCCGGGACCAGCCATTCGGCGACCGGATCGCGGGACAGGGCGTCGACGAGCAGTGCGGTGACTGCGGATACGTCGGCCGGGCGCGCCCGGCGTACAGGTGTGGTCATGGCGGGGTTCCGTCCGGTGACCTCGCGCCTGGCGCGTCGCTGCCTAGTGAGCTGCGACTGGCTCAGGAGTATGGACTGAGCCGGACGAGCGTCCGGCAGGCCATCTCCCTGCTCCGCCGGAAGGGCTCGTGATCGTCCAACCCCCGCGCGGCACCTTCGTCTGCAGTACGGAAGCGACCGAGACGGTGAGCCTGCTCAAGGGCGACACCGCCTCAGCCCGGATGCCCACCCCCGCAGAACGCAAGGAGCTGGACGTCGGCGAAGGCGTTCCGGTCCTGTGGTCTTCCGCGCCGACGGATCCCGTGAGCTGTATCCAGCCGACCGCATCCGAGTCGGCCGCTGATCTACGCATCACCAGTCGGTCCCATGGTGCTGGTCCGCCGCCTGGTCGTCGTGCCTCACGTGGTGTCCTGGTCCGAGATTGTCCGCTGGTAATCGCCGGCTTGGCTGCTCCAATGGCTGCTCGTCCGCCCTGTCCCACTCGGCCTCAGCCGATCAGGCCGCTCAGGTCCCGGGTGGTCCTGGGTACCCCAGATGGCTACCGGCCCAGCCGATGCTCCCGGGCGGTTGCTTCCACTCGTTGGCGCGCCGCTTCGAGATCGACAGGTTGGGCCAACGCTTGCGCGCCGCTTGCCGGCTGGCGCCTACCGCTGCCCCAAGCTCGGGATACCCGGCCCCGCACATCGCCGCTTCCTCCGCGCTGGCAGATACGAGGTCGGCGAGGAGCCGACGCATCTGCTCCCCAGCCGCCATGCGGGCCAGGTGAGCCCGCATCCCGTCCTGGCGGCTCCGCTCGTGTTCTGCTCCATGCTGCGCATCCATGCCAGGCGCATTCAGCCGCTGCGCCCAACTAGTGGCGACAGCACTCAGTTCCCGCCGGAGTTCGTGCCGCTCGTCCGACGTCAGTTCCCGCATCATGGGCTCCTTCGCCAATCGCCTCTCACCCAGAATCAGCTCGACAACCAGGGTTGTCAACCCTTGGGTGAACGGTCTCTTGACCTGCATGCCCGCTCGGCGCACCTGGCCCGGACGCCTCGCTTGCAAGGCGTTTCCCGGGAGAGCCGTAGCGTCCGCGGATGTCCACCGGGCCCGGCCCGGAGGCGGCACCCGTCCGCGCTGGTCCGACCTCGGCTGCCACCGTTGATGTCAATGGCTGATGTCAGGTCGCCGCTGCTGCCGCCTTCTCGCTGCCTCGCTGCTGCCCGACGCCTCGATTACAAGTTCTGGGCGCTTGGTCTGCCACGGTCCGTCCGCGTGTGCCACCTCGGGCAGCTGTCCGCCGCCCGCCGTCTATGGCCGCCCTCGTCTCGCCCCGTTGCTGTCGGCTTGGCGGGCCGAGATCCTGATGCTCACCTGGCTTCCAAGTTCATGAAAGCCGAGACGGCGAGCCAGCCGCCGTGAGGCCTCGGGGCGAGCGCGCCATTGCGGTAGTAGTTGGTTCTGAAGTGCCTCTGCCACCGCAGCGGAAGCCACCGCACGGGCCAGCCCACGACCTCGGAAGCGGGAGCTCGTCAGCACGCAGAGGTGAGCGACCGAGCGTGGCCACTGGCGGTAACCCGCCGCAGCTGCCACTCCTGCGCCGTCCCGAACGACGAACACAGGCGACGTGATTTCGTCAATCCCGCTCTCCGCAACGTCGTCCTCGGCGACATCTGCGACCAACCGATCAAGGTCTGGGTGTCCTGGCGGCAAATGGGCCATGTCAGCGTCCCCCGTCGCTGGCTGGAAATCCCGCTCGTCGAGGTATGCCAACGAGGCAGGACCGAGCACATCCACTACGCCGTGATCGCCGCTCCACCGCTCAGCCTCGACGGCCGACCGGAGGGGCCTCCCGGTGAGCGATTCGCGCAAGAACCGGGCGGTAGCAGCGTCCGGCGCGGTGGCGATGCCTGAGCATCCCAACACCACGATGCCGGCCCATGCCGGCGGGCACAGCCGGGACTCGGGAGCGACGACCACCCGCACGCCGTCTGCCGGGAAGCTTGTGGCGACACCAACGAGGCTGACCCAGAGGTCCTGGACGCGGTTCAGCACAGCCGATCGAGCCATCGACGCATCCTCCCCGCCTATCGTCTCGCCGGCCACTGACTTAGCGGCCAACTGAATCCGGCGTACAGGTCGACTCGTCCGTCGCCCACCAGGTCAGCCACTGTCACATCGCGGCTGACCTGTGAACGCGCCTTCGAGGTCTGGCTCTACTTCAAGGCCAATAAGGAAGGCTGGCCCGTGACGGTGGAGTCGTCCTCTGTCGACCGGCCAGGCGGCGAGTGCGGAGTCGTAGACATCGAAGGCCTGAAGTACCACATCTGCCGCGCGAAGCGAGTCCGGCAGCGAGTCGCCATCGTGCCCGCAGAGCAACACCTGATCGCCGCCGCCGTCAACCAATCCATGGGCAGCTCGGACGGCATCACCTGGACATGGGAGTTCGACAACGCGGCGTGGGTTGAGCCGATGATTGAGGATCACTAGCGCGGGCGCGCGCAGCATCCGCTACCCAGCCCGCGACGCGGCTCCGTAAGACCAACCAAAAATGAAGATCGTCTAAGTCGGATGTGTAATACGACTACTACCGGCAGCTCGCCGAGCAGGGCGCGGCGAGGTACGTGGCCGAGTTGACAACCTCATGGGTCAGGTCAGCTCGCTGGAGCAGCAGCTGACCCGCGCGGAGGCCGAGAAGCGCGCGGCGCAGCAGCGCGCGCCCAGCAGGCCGAACGGCAGAAGGAGGCCGCGCAGGCCAAGCCCGACGCGCTCCGGTTCGCGCTCGCGCCCTAGCGGGCACAACAGAAAGGCCCGGGGGGTCCACCGAGATGTGGCCGGGCCTTTCGCTGCCCATGAGGACATGCGTTCATACTTTCACTGACGAATCGCCTGTCGACCCGTCACGCCGAGGGACGCCATTTCGCCTCACCGCCTGCCGGGTGTTCCCGATGGAGAGCAACTACCGCCAGTAGTTGTATTGCGGGCTGCAGATCTGGTTCGACTGCTGGTAGTTCTTGCACACCGTGATCCTGATGCGGTCGAAACCGCCGGGCACGTCGTAGGTCATAGTAAAGCTAAAACTCCTCTGGGTGCCGAACTTAGGGTTCGTGTCGTCGGCAAACCGCGTCTGGATCGCAACAGGCTTCGAATTGCCGCTGACCATTGCCTCGAAGATCGCGGTGGTGCCTCCGTCAAGATGATCGTAGACATCGCCAGCGAGCGTGGCCGACCGATTAAGCCAGGCAATGTCACCGGAGGTCCAGGCGGGCGAACCGTAACAATCGGGCCAGTAGTTGCTTGCGCAGACGTAGAAACTCACGTCCTGAGCGTATGCCGGCGCGCTCGGTCCAACAACGGTAGCTGCGGCCACAACGCCACATACTGCCACCCTATTTGCGAGTTTGCGGACATCCATGATCTCAACCTTTCTCTACGGACAATCCAAGGACGCTAGAACGCCATGGAGAAGGTTCCGCGCAGGCGCATTAACGCACCCGACAACGATGATTGCGGCCAGCAATCAGTCAATGAACTCCCCCATGATCAAGGCCAGATCCACACTGTAACGGAGCTGTGTGACATTTGGCAACGATCACTTGAAGTGACCGTTGAGCACACAAATTTTCCCTGTTTGCCGCCGACCGACTGTAGTGGAGCGGTCGACCTGAACCATGGCCCACCCGCAAAGCCGCCCGTCAACGATAAGTTGCGCTCCGCCGGTGATCCAGTTAGTCGCGCCGGACCCGGACGCCCTGGAGGACACCCTCAGTGCGGCCGTGATGCAGGACTGCAAGAGTCAGCCAAGCAGAGCCGTCACCGCCTCCATGTGCCCGATGGTGCCGGTCCGGAGCAAGCGGACCGCAAGCATCACTTGGCGTTGAACTGTCGCCGGCCTATTGACGCGTCCGGCGAAGCTGGCCAACTCGGGTGCTGAGCTGCGCAAACGCTAAGCGCTGATGGTCCTCGTTAGGTACTCTTGGTCCGCCTTTGACGGCCTGGGCCTGGTCCTCGCCGACTCCAGGCTCTCTCGCCCGTTCCGACCCCTCGCTTCTAAGGCGCTTCCGACGAGAGCCGTAGCGTCCGCGGACGTTCATCGGGCCCGGCCCAAAGACGAAATCCGTCCCTACTGGTCCGACCTCGGCCGCCACCGTTGATGTCAACGATGATGTCAGGTCACACAGCTGAAGTCGGCTCGCTTAGCCGAGGAGGGTGAGGACACCCGCTGTCCCCTTGCCAACGGTCGCACCTCGGGAGCGAACCCTGCTGGCTTGGCTCACCGTACTGGGCTGCCCGTCCTTCAGGCTGGACCTCGGGTGTAGCTCTGCACGTCGTCCTTATCCCCCAACCATCGCCAGCTCGGAACCGATGTCCCTGCCGGTGCTGCTCCACACGCTGCCGCTTCTGCCCGATGGTGCCAGCGTTGGTGTTGAGTAGATCCAGGCGGCCGGGAAGGCCACACCGTGACGGGGCAGCCGACAGCCAATAGGTGTGCTTGAATCTGATCTTCCAGCATGGTTGGAGAGTTCGTCCGCAAGCGCCACGCACCGCTGACAAGGAGACAAGTTGAAAAACGGCAAGCTCAGTGCCGCCGTAGCTGTCGCCACGCTCGCTGCCAGCATCGGCTTCTCAGCATCACCGGCCTACGCCTATCCGACGACCACTTTCGACTTCGCCCCTGCCTACGGCCCTGGAACTACAGCGGGCTCGGTCACCTGGTACAACCGGTCAGTCGCAATCCAAGGCTACGTCTACGACCACAACGCCCAAATCGTATCGCCGGACAGCACCACCGTCAGGTTCAACTTCTGGCAGGGCACGAAGGACTTAGGGACGTATCAAACCCGAACCGCATCGAACGAAACCACAAGCTTTAACTTCACCCAGGACGGCCCTGCTGGCGGGATCACCGTCATCAAGGTGTATCTCTGCTCGGTTCCCGTCTACCCCTGCACATACCAGGGCAACCTGGTCCGGCCCGCCTCCTGATGGCGGTCGATACCATCCGCTAACGACAGCTTCACGACCCCTTGGGTACGTGCGAGAACATAACCGAGGCCGCGGGGACACCGGGGCCTCGGTTACGTGCAACAGGCGTGAGAGTTCATCAAAGGGTGCCGGGCAGCTGCCGGAGTAACCCAGACTTCGGTCGCCAGCACCCGCCGAAGGGCCCGCATAGCATGATCTCATGCCGGATCACGACGAAGGGCGTCCGTCATCTGTGACGAACGCCCTCATCGTGAAGGCTGGAGCCGAGGGGACTCGAACCCCTGACCCCCACACTGCCAGGAGCGGGCGAGGCCGCGTCAGGGTTGCCGGGCGCTGCCCAACGAGTCCGGCCAGGTACGGGCATGTCCGTCAGGGTGCACCGCCTTGGCTACTCGCGTGGCTATTCCACGCTGCCTCGCCCGATCTGGTCAGCGGGACTGTGCGGCGCGGCGGTATGCCAGCAGGCCGGCGACGAGGCCGGCAAGGCCGAGCAGGATGCCGGCGATGCCGTAGACGTTCCCGTTGTTGGAATCGTCGCTGCTGGTGTCGGCGGTGTCGGCTACGGCGACGGGAGCGGCGGCGGCCGTGGCAGAGCCCGCCTTCGTCAGCTTCAGCACCGGGGCCCCGTTGCTGTCAGCGTTGCTGTCAACCGGCCGTTTCGCGGCGGCCACCGCCGCGAAGTGCCTGGTGGAATTGGAGCCCCGGCCGGGATCGAACCGGCGACATCTCGCTTACAAGCTCTGTGCGGGTTAGCGTGAGGCGCCCGGGCCTCCTGGCTGATGAAGTAATCGCCCAGGGCCCGAGCGTGCATCGCGGCCCGAGCGTGCATCGCTGCATTCTCGCCGTCCTCGATGCAGCCCGATCCGGTGATCGCTCGGCGTTTCCCCTGCATGATCCGGTCAAGTGGGAACGCTGTACGGGTGGAGCAGCGATCGGGACGACCGGCGCTGGGACGCCTGCTGTCCGTCGGGCGTGCCCTGTGGTCGCTAGCCGTCGGTGTTGTCGCCGGGGCGGCCACCGCGCTGGTCGGGGCGCCGGAGTTGACGCCGCTGGTGATCTGGACGATCGCGGCGGGCACGATCCTCGTCTGGGTGTGGCGGGCTTGCTGGTCGGCGAGCCCGGAGCGCACCGAGGAGCTTGCCGAGGCGGAGCGACACTCCCGTTCCACCGACACCGCGATCCTGATCGCGTCCGTGATCAGCCTCGCCGCCGTGGCCGAGGCGCTTGTTCGCGGTTCGAACCAACACGACATGGTGGCTGTCACGCTGGTGATCCTCAGCGTCGTCGCGGTGGTTCTGGCGTGGGCGCTGGTTAACACTGTCTTCGCGTTCAAGTACGCCCGGCTGTACTACCGCGAGGACGACGGCGGCTTTGACTTCAAGCGGGCAGAGCCGCCCGCGTACGCCGACTTCGCGTACGTCGCCTTCACGGTTGGTATGTCCTTCGCCCCGGGCGAGAACGAACCGACCAGCAACCGCATGCGCAGGGTCGCGCTCGGGCACGCGCTGCTCTCGTACGCCTTCGGAACCGGCGTCCTGGCCGTCGCCGTCAATCTGGTCACCAACCTGGGCCAGTCATGACCCCCGTTCGCCGGCTGCGACTTCAGGAAGCAGGGCGAGAGGGTGGAGATGCTAGGCGAAGCCGAAGCCGCGGAGGGGACGGAGTTGAGGATTCCGGAAGGGCCGACGGTACCTGGTTGGATCGCCACTGCGCCCCTGGGCGACGGGCCACGTGGCCTTGTAGAACGGATGGGAGCGCAGGATCATGGTCGCCGCAGGAGCGTTGTGCAGGTGTGCGTCGCTACCCGCTGGCTGCTCGCGCCGCTGTACCACGCGTCCCGGGGCCCCGCCGTCGCGGTGCTGCTCCTCGCGGCGCTGTACGTCGCAATCCGCGCGTACCGCGGCGGCGGGACACCACATCGGCCGGCGGGTCGTCGTGGTGCCGCGATCCGTTGGCCAGCCGGTGGTTCGTGGCAATGGAGTGGGTTGCAGATGCGTCCTGCTGCCGCTTCCCGTCGCCGCGAGAGAAGTGACGTCGGCTTCTCTGTGCGGGCATGCCTTACAGGCAGGCGGCGTCTGGAACGTGGTCATCCCGGGTGGGCGCAGGCGGCGATCAGGTTGACTGACCCGAGAATGATGCCAAGCCGGACAGCGCCAAGCCGATGATCCAGACGTTTCCGCCCCTCACGGCGGGCTCACGCACAGCGGCGGGGTTGATTGTCTCACCGACCAGCATCTTGATCAACTTTGCTGGCGGCAACGGCCGGCTACCTCCCTTGATTCCCATGCTGTTCGGCCTCGACGCCGCGCACAGCAGGGCCCAAGCGCACCCGGACTCCTGGATCAGCAGGCTGGCAGGAGGTGGCGGGAAGCATCCGAAGCGGCGCGAGATCCGGTTGGCGGGGATACCCGCCGGGTGGGGGCTCCAGGGCGGGCTGATCCTCCCGGCCTGGAGCCCCCACCCGGGTCAGGCTGTCGCCATCTGGCGGACGTGTTTGCCCTCGGCGAACTCCTCGACCATCTTGGCGCAGAAGGCCGGAAGGTCGCTGGGGCTGCGGCTGGTGACCAGGCCGTTGTCGACCTGCACCTGTTGGTCCACCCAGTTCCCGCCCGCGTTGCGGATGTCGGTGCGTAGGCTGGGGAACGAAGTGACGGTCCGGCCGTTGACCATCCCGGTTTCGACCAACGACCAGGGGCCGTGGCAGATCGCTGCCACCGGCTTCTGTTGCTGGAAGAACGCCCGGACGAAATCCATCGCCTGCGGGTTCATCCGGAGCCGGTCGGGGTTGACCGTCCCGCCCGGCAGCAGCAGGGCGTCGTAGTCGGCCGCATTGGCCTCGTTGACGGTCCGGTCCACCCGATAGCGGTTCGCCGGGTTGATGTCCTGGTTCATTGACTGGATCTCGCCGGAATTCAATGAGATCAGGTGCACCTCCGCCCCCGCCTGCTCCGCGGCGGCCCGGGACTGGGTGTACTCCACGTCCTCCACCCCGTCGGCGGCGAGACAAGCGACTCGCTTCCCGGTCAGTGGCTGTTGGCTCTGCGCCATTTCCGCGGCCTTCCCCTTTGCGGCGCCGCCCCGTCGGCGGCGCATCGTTCGCTCGCGGTCGCCTTCCCGGTGCGGGCACCGGGAAACAGTCCATCGAACGCCGCTCGGGGACGGACAATCCACCCATATGCCCGCCGCTCAGACAGTGCCTGCGCGGGAAAAGGCCACGCTACGAGAGCGTGCTGCCGGTCGCAGCGGGTAACGCACGCAACCCATTGGTACTCAGGCTCCGGAAAGGGCCGCCATGACTCTCGCTGCTGCCGCGATCGAGCTACCGTCCGGCCAGACCATGCCTGTGCTCGGCCAGGGAACGTGGTACCTGGGCGAGCGCCCCGGAAGGCGGCGGGACGAGATAGCCGCGCTACGCGCCGGGCTGGACCTCGGATTGACCATGATCGACACCGCGGAGATGTACGGTGACGGCGCCTCCGAGGAACTCGTCGGCGAGGCGATCACCGGACGGCGCGCCGACGTCTTTCTGGTCGACAAGGTGCTGCCGTCCAACGCCAGCCGACGAGGAACCGTGCAGGCCTGCCGCCGCAGCCTGCAACGACTCGGCGTCGACCACATCGACCTCTACCTCCTGCACTGGCGCGGTCCGCATCCACTCGCGGAGACGATCGAGGCGTTCGCCGAACTCGTCGACGCCGGTGACATCGGGCAGTGGGGCGTGAGCAACTTCGATCTTTCCGACATGACGGACCTACTCGAGGCGGGCGGGAACTCCTGCGCGACCAACCAGATCCTGTACAACCTCACCCGCCGCGGTCCCGAGTACGACCTGCTGCCGTGGCTACGCGAGCACCGAATCCCGGTGATGGCGTACTCGCCGATCGAGCAGGGCCGACTGCTCGGCCACCCCCAGATCTCGGAGGTCGCCGCCCGACACGGAGCCACGCCCGCCCAGGTTGCGCTGGCCTGGCTACTGCGGCAGGAGAGGATCGCGGCCATCCCCCGATCATCCAATCCCGAGCACACCCGAGAGAACGCGGAAGCGCAAGAGCTGTATCTGGCTGAAGAGGACGTGGCGGCACTCGACACGGCGTTCCCGCCGCCGGCCGGCCCGCAACCGCTGGAGATGTTGTAGCGTCACCGACCGTTTCGGCGGACGGCGCCTGGTAGATCGAGCGGCGCCATCCGCCCGACGGTGGAGGGCGGTGGCCGCCGGGCCGACGGTGACGGTCATTGCCGTCGGTCGGTCAGCCTTCGGGCCGACCGACCGACGCGAGCTTGTACGCGGCGGAGTACTGGCCCGCACCTCGGTAGGTAGCGGCGCCTCTGCCGTTACCGCCGGCGCTTTCTGGCCGGTCCGCGCGCCCGAGCTAGGTGCCGACCCGGCGGGGCTCGAGCTGTCCCGTCCCCGGCCCGGTCAACTGCCAGAACTCCTGCGGCAACTGGTCGACAACGTCCCCGTACTCCTTCGCGCTCGCCGACTCACGAAGGGTATCCAGCACGGCCTGTGCTCCGTCGGTGGCCACCTGGCGATCCACCCCGGCCCGTGACTGCACCCGTTCGAGGAATTCGGCAAGCCCGAACCGTTCTGGATCTTCGGTGGGCCTGTACACCAGGCCTCGTAGCTCCTCAGGGAGCTGAGAGGCGAGGTCCCTCGCCTGGCCACCAGTGATCCGTTCTGCCAACGTCTCGAGCGCGGCGCGGGTGATTGGTTCCGCCTGCCCCGGCGGAACCTTCGGTCTCGCTGCCACGGACTGGATGAACTCGGTGTAGTCCACCTCGGATCCCCTCTCGAACCGGATTGCGGCGGGTACCCGCGCCCGCCAAGGGTGAAACGGCGGTCTGCCCTCCCTCAGCCACGGGGTGACCGAGGGCGATGGGTGATCCTGCGAGTCACCCGAAACTGGTACAGGCCCGCGCTGGTGACGGCGTAGAAGGCGGGCAGCAGGAGGAAGATGACGAGGCCGACCAGGGGCGTCACCAGGTAGCCGAGCACCCCCGCGAGGACGTACAGGACGACCCCGGCGAGGGCCCGCAACCGCTCGACGTGGAAGAACTGGTCCCTGACCTGCTCCTTCAGCAGGTCGGGGTGCCGGGCCAGGTAGTGGTAGAACGCCAGCCAAGCCGCGCACAGCGACGCGCCGATCAGCGCGTAGAAGGCGATGGCCACCCGTTGGTCCGCGTTGTCGTGCTCCTGCAGGGCGTGCGACACGACGATGGTCGGAAACGGCAGCAGCGCCGTGGTGAACAGCACGAGCAGGTTCATCCAGTGCAGGCCGCGGTCGCTCTGCTGGATGCGGTTGAATGCCGCCTTGTGGTTGAGCCAGACGACGGCCACGTACGAGTAGGACGCGAGATACGCGATGTATGACGGCCACTGGCTGAGCAGTCCGGACAGGAGGCGGCCGGGCGGGACGTCCGGCACCCGGAGGTCCAGGACCAGCAGCGTGATGATGATGGCGAAGATTGCGTCGCTGAACGCCACGGCACGGCTGGTGTCCGACCTCGTGCCGAGGTCCGTTTCTGGCCCGCTCACCTAGCACGCCTACCCAGTGGCGTCCGCGGAAAACAGCCCGCCACCGCCGCCCTAGATGCGAATCAATAGTGCGCATCATGACTTAGGCGGCGTAGCGGAGGGCCACAATCTCGGTGCCAGGAGTTCTTGGCATCTCGGAGAAGCCGGCATCACGGGGGCACGAATGAAGGCTGTCGTCTACGACGGACCGAAGACGGTGCGCGTGAAGGAGGTGCCGGACGCCCGGACAGAGCGGCCGACGGACGCTCTCGTCCGGATCACCACGACCAACATCCGCGGCTCTACAACCGCCAGCTGATGAAGCTGCTGCGCCCCGACGGTCGCCGCTGACTCGGTGCGTGAATCCCGCGGTTGCGGGAAGCCAGCGCCGGGCCGACATCGGAGCCGTCATCGGTGGGATTGAGATGGGGATGAGATGGGTCGGAAGAGCACAACAATGGGTGTCCGGTCGGTGACCGACGCCCTGGGCATCGAGCGGGAAACTCCTGACCGCCGATCACAAGGCACAGCCCGGGTGCTGGGCTGGGTCAGTCTCGGCCTCGGCGCGGCCGCCATCGCCGCCACGCCGAGGCTCAGCCGGCTGTGCGGCGTCGACGACTCCCGGATGGCGCGGACCGTGTTGCGGGCCGCCGGGGTACGCGAGTTGGGCCACGCCGCCGCACTGCTGATCCCCCGCCGGGCCGGGTGGGGGACATGGACGCGGGTCGCCGGGGACATCATGGACCTGGCGGCCTGCGGCCGGGCCATGAGCCACCGCAAGGGGGAACGACGGCGGCGCCTGATGTACACCACCGGCGCGCTCGCCGGGATCACCGTCGTCGACCTCTACACGGCGCTACGGACGACGCGAGGCCGCCCGATGACAGGGTGCAACCGGGCACATGGCGCGGTGACGATCAACCGAAACATCGAGGATGCGTACCGGTTCTGGCACGACTTTGAGAACCTGCCTCGCTTCATGTACCACCTCCAGTCGGTGCGGATGACCGGGGTCCGGCAGTCGCACTGGACGGCGAAGGCTCCGGCCGGGCGGAGCGTGGAGTGGGACGCGGAGGTCGTCGAGGACCGGCCCAACGAGTTGATCAGGTGGCGCTCGACCGGGGGCGCGACCGTGCCGAACTCCGGATGTGTGCGCTTCATGCGCGCGGCCGGCGGCCACGGCACGGAGGTGCGGGTCGAGCTCGAGTACTCGGTGCCGGGGGGCAAGCCCGGGGCGTTGGTCGCCAAGGTCTTCGGCGAGGACCCCCAGCAGCAGGTCTGCGACGACCTGCGGCGTTTCAAGCAGATGATCGAGACGGGTGAGATCGTGCGCTCGGACGGAAGCCCGCAGGGGACCAGCATGCAGCAGCAGGCGAAGCAGCGGCCGGCGCGGCCGCTGGCGACGGCGCGGGTCGGTTGAGGAGGAGATCGATGAGAGCCAACTGCTGGGTCGCCCCGAACAAGGTCGCCGTCGAAGACGTTTCCGACCCGCAGATCCTCAGTCCTCGAGACGCCGTGGTGCGCGTGAGCTCGGCGGCGATCTGCGGCTCGGACCTGCACCTGCTCGACGGCTTCATCCCGGCCATGAAGAGGGGCGACATCCTCGGGCACGAATTCATGGGCGAGATCGTGGATCTCGGCCCCGGCGTACGGGACGGGCTGAGCATCGGCGACCGCGTGGTGGTCGGATTCCCGATCGCCTGCGGCAACTGCATGTCCTGTCAACGGGGCCTGTACTCGGTCTGCGAGAACTCCAACCCGAATGCGGCGATAGCCGAGGTGGCGATGGGCCACTCGCCGGCCGGCATCTTCGGCTACTCCCATCTGATGGGTGGATACGCGGGGGGCCAGGCGCAGTACGTGCGGGTGCCCTTCGCCGATGTCGGTGCCCTGAAGATTGAGGACGACCTGCCGGACGAGAAGGTGCTGTTCCTGTCCGACGTCCTGCCGACCGGGTACATGGCCGCCGAGATGTGCGACATCAAACGCGGGGACATCGTCGCCATCTGGGGTGCCGGGCCGGTCGGCCAGTTCGCCGCCGTCAGCGCGTACCTGCTCGGGGCGGAACGGGTCATCGTCATCGACCGGTTCCCTTACCGGCTGCAGATGGCGCGGACGAAGGCGGGCGCGGAGACGATCAACTACGAGGAGACCGACGTCATGGATGCGCTGCGCGACATGACGGCCGGCCGCGGGCCGGACGCCTGCATCGACGCGGTCGGCATGGAGGGGCATCACCCGTCCGCTGCGCTGCACGCCTACGACCGGGCCAAGCAGGCGATGAAGGTGGAGACGGACCGCCCACACGCGCTCCGGGAGGCGGTGCTGAGCTGCCGTAACGGCGGGACCGTCTCGGTGATCGGCGCGTACGGCGGGTTCATCGACAAGTTCCCGATGGGGTCGTTCATGAACCGCTCCCTGACGATGCGGTCGGGACAGGCGCACGTACAGCGCTACATGCGGCCGCTGCTGGAACGCATCCGCAAGGGCGAGATCGACCCGAGCTTCATCATCACCCACACGATGCAACTGGACGATGCTCCCCGCGGCTACGACATCTTCAAGAACAAGCAGGAGGACTGCGTCAAGGTGGTGCTCAAGGCGTAGTGGTTCGCCTCGTCGTCGCCTCCGGATCACTCTGCCCGGGGGCGACGACGATATGCATTCGCGTGCGGTGTGAGCGGCTGCCGGCCGCGTGGCTGCCCCAGCACTACGCGGAAGTGTGGTTTCGGCCGGAGACGCGACCTCCGTCTGCGCCGCATACGTAGGGTCGGTGACTGATCCGTTTCGCCCGTAGCGGGGTAAGCATGGCCAACCAGACAAGCGCCGAGCTTCGCCAGGACCATCAGCCCGCGATCCTGGCGCCGGCGGGGCTCGGCGACCCGCTGCGAGCTCTGCGGAGCAACAAGCTGATCAAGCTGTGGGGCACCACCGATGCCAAGCAGATTCGGCCTGCTCTACCTCATCTCGTCGTTCTTTTTCATCGTCGCCGGGATCGAGGCGCTGCATCCGCTACGTGCGCGATCATCGCCCGCAGTGGCTGCCCCGCACCCGCAGCGAGTACAAACCGTGAGCGCTCTCAGCGCCCTTACCGGTTGTCGGTCAGCGCGGGTCCGGCGGCGGGCAGCAGGTGCCGCGCCTCCGGCGCGCCCTCGACGAGCTTCTTGACCCGTACTTCGGCCCGCATGTCGGCGCCGGTCAGCCGCCCGCCGTGCTGGCGCAGGTGCTCGTCCAGGACGGCACCAGGTACACCTCGGAGATGTGATTGCGGCACTCGCCCTCACGAAACAGCTCCCAGCGCATCGCCCCGGCAGGCAGCCGGGTACCGGCACGTACGGGTCCTTGCTCACCCCCCGCAGCTCGGGCAGCGGCCAAATCTGGGACGTCACTGCCGCGACCAGCATCGGCGGCCGCGAAGAAGGCACCGACCAGTCCGACGGCGTCGGTGACAGACCCAGGCGAAAACGTCGAACGCTGCCGATCCCCTGGATCGCCTGATTGACGGCCAACCCCCGGCCCACACGGCCATGAACAACCTGGTGGCGCAGCTCGGCCTTCCCCGACGGCCGTGGTACGCCGGTCATCCGGGACAGCCTGTCGCCGATCTCGACAACGTGACGACCCACGCAGGCGTCACCAGCGCGACCGGCATGATCGTCATGGCCAGCAACGACGACACCGATCGGTACTGGCACGCCGACCTGTCGTTGGGATCGTCGTGAGCACGGACACGGGTGGGAGCGGCTGCTCCCCTGCTCGCCTGCTCGGCCCTTGCTCTCAGGCGCAGCTGATCCGCCGTCTCCTCGACCGTACCCCCAGGACGGTTTGACGCGTCGGCACACGGGTACACCGCGACCCGGTCCGAGGGGGTGGGCCGAGGATCGGAGCCGCATACCGATGGTGGGCTCCATCCGGTCCGCATGCTAGGCGAGGCCCGAGGAGCGCGGGATGGCCGAACCGGAGAGCCGGGACACGGGCGCACGGGGGTCCCCCGCGCAACCGCGCGAGCAGGTCGATCGGCAGCGCGACGCCGAGGAGGGCGCCCAAGTCGCCGCTCGGGGCCAGAACCTCGGTCCTGCCGACGCCTCGACGGATGCTGACCGCGGCAAACGCCCGTCCGTCTCGCAGCGTAGTGAGCACGGCCTACCCCAGCCAGCTGGCGGGCACAGCAGCAAGACGATGTCAGATCCGGACGTCGTCCTCCAGCTCCCGCAGGTCAAGGTCGAACAGATCTACGTCGAGGTCGACAACCTGGACGCCTCCGTCTCACTGCGAGCCCGGCTGGGTAGCCTGCTCCAGCTCGACGTGGGCGTCCAGGCGCACCTCGGCACGGTGAAGATCGACATTAGGGGCGTTGAGGCCGACGCCATGCTCGAGGTTCGGCTCGAGGAACTCCGCGGCATTCTCGACAGCGCCCTCCGCACCATCGAGCGCAACCCTGAGATCATCGAGTCGTTGGTGAAGACCGTGGATACTGCCGTGAACCAGGTCGGGCAGACAGCTCAGCAGGTGCTCGGGCCGCAGGGGCCGCTAGCGCAGACGCTCGACCACGTCGGGCAGACGGCACAGGAGGCGCTGGGGCCCGATGGACCGCTGTCGCAGACGCTGCAGCAGACTACCCAGCAGGTCGGTCAACAGCTCGGGCAGACCACCCAGCAACTGGCTCAGAACCGCGCGGCGGGGGCTGGCGGCGGCGGGGGTCTGGGCGGCGTGCTGGGCGGATCTCCGGCCCGAGCGGCGTGGCAACGGATGATGAAGGTGGTCAACAGCAGCCAGCCACTGAGGCAGGTCACGGGATGGCTGGTAGGACCGCAGGGCCAACAGCGGCAGAGCTGATCGACGCCGCGCCGTCGCGCCGAATGCTAAATATGGTCACGGTCTTCGCCCGGTGGCGCAGAGCTGGCTCAACCCGACGTCCATCTACAGCGGTATGCTCGCGGCCTGGGTCTGCGCCTACCTGACTGCGGTGTTCCTCGTGCACCATGCCCGGCGGGCCGGCGCCACCGATCTGGTCGCCCTGCTCCGCCGCCGCGCCCTCGCCAGCGGCGTGGTGGTCGGCGCCGGGGTCCTGGCAGGCCTGGCCGTGGTCGCCGCCGACGCACCCGATCTCTTCGCCGACCTGCTTGGGCCCGCGCTGCCGCTGGTGCTGCTGACCCTGGCGCACAACGCCGTCGTCGCCCGCCTGGCCGTCGCCGACGTCCCGGACGAGGGCACAACCCGAGCTTCCGTCCACCTCCGTAGCAACTAGCACACGCATCGACCCGACCCTGCGCACTCACATGCTGATGAGAGTGTGGCTATCCGTCCAGCCGGCCCCGCGGCATCCCTTGCGGGGCGTCGGGTTGCCCAGCCCGTCGGGTACGGCCCCGGTATGCGCCGGCGCTTGTGAGGTGTACGAGGCCCGGGGTTGGGTAGCCCGCGAACCGCGTGTGTCATCAGAGGGGGTGGCAATGGGCGGCGAGCGGATTCCGGGTTCCTTCACGGAGCAGACGGCGCGGGTCGGCGACGTCACGATCAACTATGTTCGGGGCGGTCGGGGCAGCACCCTGGTCCTGCTGCACGGCTATCCCCAGACGTGGTACATGTGGCGCAAGGTTCTGCCGGAGCTCGCCAAGCACTACACAGTCATCGCGCCTGACCTTCGGGGAGCCGGCGGCAGCGACGCCCCGGCAGGAGGCTACGACAAGAAGACTCTCGCCGGCGACGTGTACGGCCTGCTCACCCAACTCGGCCTTGATCGCGACGTCAGCATGATCGGGCACGACATTGGGACCATGGTCGCGTACGCGTATGCCGCCGCTCACCGCGATCACGTGCGCAAGCTCGTGCTCACGGAAGCGCCGATCCCCGACCAGAGCCTGTACCAGTTCCCCTCACTGACCCCGAAGGGACCGGGCTTCTGGAACTTCGGATTCTTCAGCCTCCCCAACGGCCTGCCAGAACAGATCGTGGACGGTCGCGAGGCCCTATGGGTGGATCGGTTCACCGATTCGATGAAGGTCCAGAAGACCGCCATCGGCGATGACGATGTCCGCGAGTACGCCCGGTACCTGCAAGACGAGGCTCATCTGCGGGCTAGCTTCGACTACTTCCGTGCACTGCCCCAAGATGTCGCCGACAACGCCGAGTACGGCAAGACGAAGCTGACCATGCCGGTTCTCGCACTCGGCGCCCGAGTCAGCCTCGGGGAGGCGGTACCGACCCAGGTCGCGCAGTACGCCACGACGGTAACCGGTGGCGTCATCGAGGGCTCTGGTCACTGGATCTTCGAGGAACAGCCGGCCGAGCTCACCGCACAGCTCATGCAATTTCTCGAACAGCCCCTGAGTCGAACATAGCCCGCGATGATGCCCGTGGGGCATCCGCTTCTGCCGCCGACCGCGCGCGTTGGGTGCCGCCCTGTCGTGACCGATGAGCGGGTGTTTGGCGGTACGGCGAGGCGGCGCAAGATCTGGCAGGCTCCTCGTCATGCCCCCCGATGGACAGCCGTGATGCCGACCAAGCCGTGGCCGAGATGGTCCGGGTACTCACACCCGCACGAGTCCGCGCACTAGCGACGCCCGGCCGGCAAGCTCGAACTCGGCGACCTCGTGACGGCCCTGCGGGACGCCGAACCTAAGACAAGCTGGAGGTCTACCGCAGCCTCGGGCTGAACCTGACCTACAACCCGGAAACACAAACGGTGCGGGCAAGTGTAGATCTTGCCACGCACCGTTGGATTTCGCTGGTGTCCGAGGGGCGACACGAGCCAATGCCCCACCGCCGATGACCATCGGCGAGACGTTGAAGCTCACGCAAGTTTAGTCGCCTTGGTCTTTTCGGACTCGCCGAAGAGGCACCGAGCAAGAAGCGCCGCTCAGACGGTTGCCGGTTGGGATTCGAGCCTCGGCTCCCGGGATACATGCAGGCGCCACCACGACGGCGGGCACCCACAGCCGTCGCCGTGTTCAGGCTACGAAGCCATTCGCCCTGTCCGATCTGCGCCCGCGGGGCCATGCCGGTCCGGCACCATCGCGGCAGGGGGCCGGGTCGATCGTCCCGGCGCGGGTGTCCCACTCCCGATGCCGGCAACCGTTGCGGGAGGTCACCCGCTGATCGCTGCGCTGCCCCCAGGCGGCGCCGCAAATCACGGGCAAGTCTCACACCACTCCAGTGGACGCAACCGTGCTTTTCCGACCCAGCTGTCCTCGCTTCAATCCGGCGGCGGTCGCCCTACCTGCCGGCCCGGGGCCCGGCTTCCCGAAATCGCGGCGTTCACGGATGCGGGACCGACGGCCGCATTCGGAGCAGCAGCCCGGGGTGTGGAGCCGGCCCGAGCGGGAAAGTCACATCCGCTCTTGTGCGACGACGACTGGAGGGACATGGCTGCCAGAAACCTGATGGTGACCGGTGGCACCAGCGGTCTCGGGCTGGCGGTGGCCCATCTGCTCGTGCACGAGCACCGGGTCACCGTCTTCAGCGACCGGCCGGACGAGGTTGTCGCGGTGATCAATGACCTGGGTTGTGCCGCGCCGTCTGCGATGTCTCCTCCTATGAGCAGGTGCGGGACGGATTCGCAAGCGTGGTCGACATGTGCGGCACCATCGACGGGGTGGCCGCCTGCGCCTCGGTGTGGGCGGGCGGCGACCTGGAGAGCCTCAGCCCGGAGCGCATCCGGCGGGAGGTGGAGGTCAACGCGCTCGGCACGACGTACGTGCTCAAGGAGGCCCTGCACCACCTGCACCGGCAGGGCTACGGCAACGTGGTGTACACCGGCGCGATGGCGGTGACCCGGCATCTCGGTCTACAGCGCCACCAAGAGCTACGGCACGAGCCTCGTCGAGTCGCTGGCCGAGGCGCAGCACAGCAACCGGATCAAGGTGATGCAGCTGCATCCTGGGCCGATGCCCACCCGGCTGCAGGAGCGGGTCGGAGACGAGTTCCTGGACGAGGTCTACGCGCAGCCGGAGGAGGTAGCCGGGGAGGTCGTACGGCTGCTTCTGCTCGCCCCCGACGACCTCTACGTCTCCGGTGAGCGCGTGCTGCGCGCGGACAGGCGGTGGTGACGCCCGGAGGCATCCCCGCCGAGGTTCCCGTCTCGGCGTGGTCGCCGCTGCGGACGGCGGTCTACCGCACTTCTGGCTGACCCTGCTCGCCGCCAACATCGGCACCTGGATGCAGACGGTCGGCGCACAGTACGTCATGACGTGGGCGAGGAGCGCAGCGGGATGACGGTCGAGACCACGCCGGTCGCCGCCTGATGCGCGCGGCGTTGATCATGCTGGCCACGCTGGCGGTGGCCGTGCTGCTGGACATCGGCACACGCAGGCTCGTTCGTCGCGTCGACCACGGTCGCTACCGGTGGGTCCTGGGACCACTGCGGAAGGCCTGCCGCCGTCCGACGGCCGCCGTGCTGCTCCTCACCGGGCTGTACCTCGCACTGCCGCCGCGACCGACCGGATGGCTCGGCGACGTCCGACAGGCCATCGGGCTGTTGCTCATCGGCAGCGTCGCCTGGCTGGTGATCAAGGCACTGCACGTCGCCGAGGGCGTCACCTTCAGCCGGCTGCCGCCGGAGGTGGTCGCGGACCGCCGGATCCGGCGGGCCCGAACCCAGATCCGCCCCGTCCGACGCTTCACCGCGGTAGTGGTCACGATCGTGGCCATCGGCCTGATCATGACCACCTTCCCGCCCATCCGCGCGTTCGGGATCTCCGTCCTGGGCTCGGCCGGCGTCGTCGGCGCGCTCATCGGCCTGTCCGCCCGGACCGCTCTGGGCAACGCGTTCGCCGGTATTCAGGTCGCCTTCTCGGACGGTCTGCACGTCGGCGACGTGGTGGTCATCGAGGGCGAGTGGGGCCGGGTCGAAGAGGTCAAGCTGACCAACGTGGTCGTCCGGCTGTGGGACGACCGGATGCTCATCCTGCCGACGATGTACTTCACCGAGCGCCCGTTCCAGAACTGGTCCCGGCACGAGGCGCGGGTGGTCGGCAAGGTCCAGATCCACGTGGACCACACCGCCGACCTCGAGGACCTGCGCACGGAGGCGCAACGGCTGGTCGAGTCCTCACCGCTGTGGGACCGGAGCCGGTGGGTTCTGCAGATGGTCGACGCCACCGCATCGAGCGTCGTGATCGAGGTGCAGGCCACAGCCGCCGACGGGGCCAGCGCCTGGGACCTCCGCTGCGACCTCCGCGAGGGCCTGATCCGCTACATCCGCGACAACCACCCGCAGTGGCTCCCCCGCACCCGCAGCGAGTACAAACCCTGACCCCTGCCGGGGCTGACGACACGCAGGAGATCTGCGGGGGCGTCCAGATGACGCCACCCCACTTCTCGTGCCTAACCGATCACCGTCACGGTGCCGGCCTCACAGCGGGCGGGCCAGCCGGTCGGCAAGGATGCCGGTGAACCGGGACGGGTCGGCCAGCTCCCCACCCTCGGCGAGCAGTTACGAGTCCGATCTGCGGTGACCGAACATCCCTGGCGACAGCCGCTCGGGGGCTGACGATGCGGCTGGCGGTTCCCGCGGCCGTCATGGCCTGTCAGCCAAGTCCGCGGCGGCGGGGGCGAGCAGGTGTGGCTGACCGGTCATGGCGACCAGCGCGGCGGCGACAGAGGGCAGGTCGGCCGTGATGTAGGTGGTGGTTCGCGGCCGACCCATGTTCACTGCGGGTGCAGCCGGGCGCCAACGCCTGGCTGGGATGTGCGCTGACCAGCGTCGACCCGCCCGTTCGGGTTCTTGGCGACATGCCAGGTTATGCCGCGAGGGCGGCGCCGGTTGCGGTAAGTGTGGAGGAGGAGGTGTCCGATGACGCTGCCGTACGCGACCTTGCCGGGCGACCTCGACCACCTGATCGCCGACGAGCACGTGGTGGCGAACCGCCTCTTCGAGCACCTCGAGGCCGGACGCGGTGACCGGCGCATGCTGGTCGACCAGGTGAGTTACGGCCGTGCCCTGCACGCCCACGCCGAGGAGGAGGTGTTGTATCCGGCGCTGGCCGAGATCGGCGCCGCCGCGGACGCCGAGGAGGGGCGGGACGAGCACCAGGCCCTCAAGAGGCTGCTCGTCCTGCTTGACCATGCGGATCCCGGCAGCCACAAATTCGAGCGGGCGCTGAACAAGCTGATCGGCGGTGTCCGGCACCACATCGAGAAGGAGGAACGGGAGTTCCTGCCGGCGCTGCGTCGGGCGGTGGGCGCGGAGGAGATGGGTCGGCTCGGCGAGCGGTACCTCGCCGCCAAGCGGTCGGCCCCGGCCCGCTCGCATCCCACCGTCCCGCCCACCGGACGCCGTCGCAGGCTCATGCACGTGGCCGCCGGGTTCATGGACGCCGCCGGGTTCATGGACAAGGTACGCGACCGGGTATCCGGCCGCAGCAACGTCCTGTCGACCGACGCCTCCTGGCTGCTCGACACCCAGGCGCAGCGGATCCTCGACACCTGGTCCCGACTGGTACTGGCCCCGTACGAGCTCCTCACCGTCGAGCAGGCCCGCCAGCAGCCGAGCCTCGCCGACGCGGCGATGGAGATCCTGCAGCAGGACGGGCGGCCGACGGACCCCGAGG
Source organism: Micromonospora sp. CA-244673 (assembly GCF_050948395.1). Taxonomy (NCBI): domain Bacteria; kingdom Bacillati; phylum Actinomycetota; class Actinomycetes; order Micromonosporales; family Micromonosporaceae; genus Micromonospora; species Micromonospora sp. CA-244673. The sequence continues at coordinate 4,822,937 of NZ_CP192019.1, forward strand.
AAGTCGGATCGGCAGCGGACGTTACCGTGCCCGGCCCGGGTGGTGATCTGGTCGTACGCGTCTACAAGCCGCTCGGCCAGACCCCCGATCCGGTGCCCGTGGTGATGTGGGTGCACGGTGGCGGTTGGATCCTGTTCACGAACGACGACTATGACGCGTCCTGCCGTGCCCTGGTCAACCGGACGGGCGCGATCGTGGTGTCGCCGGAGTATCGCAAGGCTCCCGAGCACGTGTTCCCGGCCGCCCACGAGGACGTGCTGGCCACCTACCGGTGGCTCCGGACCAACGCCACCGGGTTCGGCGGCGACCCGTCACGCCTCGCCATCGGTGGCGAGGGCGTCGGGGCGAACATGGCGGCCGCGACCTGCGGTCAGCTCAAGCAGGCAGGTGAGCCACTGCCCGTGGCGCAGGTGCTCGTCTGCCCGCTGACCACCACCGCCCAGTACGGCGCGTCCATGCGGGACGCCGCAGACGCCCGGCCGCTGAATCGTCCACTGCTGTCCTGGATGATGATGCACGCCTTCCATGGCGTGACCGACAGCTTGAAAGACCCCAGGGTCGATCTGCTCCCGCTCTCCGCGCAGGGCCTCGCCGGTCTGCCGCCAACACTGATCGTCACCACCGACCGCGACGTGCTGCAGAGCCAAGGCGACGAGTGGTGCGCCCGCTTGGAGGCCGCCGGCGTGCGGGCCACGTCGGTCCGTTACGGGGGAGTGATGCACGACTTCTTCGGCCTTGCCGCGGTGCTGGACAAGGCCGCGCACGCCCAAGAGGAGGTCGCTCTGCACCTGCGCCAGGCGTTCGGGGAGGCCCGCGCCGCACATCCGTTGGATGGTGCGCCAATGCGAGGGGCCAAGGTCATCGGGTGACGCGGGCTGCCATGTCGCGGATTAGGCCCTGTTTGGCCCGACGACCGCATCCGACGGCAGGTCCCCGACTGCGATCCGCTGGCGGGAGAATGGCGGGCCATGCCGTTTTGGCACCCTACAACGGCGGACACCATCCCCAGGCGAGACTCAGCTCGCCGTGCGGGAGGCCAACGACGCTATCCGACGCGGTTTGCCCGCTCCGCGCTGCGCCGTCAGAGGCGGCGGAGGTCTATCGCGTCGGCCATGGCCCGCGTCCCGGCGTCGTTCGGGTGCAGGGCGTCGCCGCAGTCGTACGCTGGAGAGAGGCCCGGCCTCCCCCGGTCGGTGACGGCCCGGTCGAGGTCGATCACGCCGTCGTACTCGCCGCTGGCACGGATCCACCTGTTGACCGAGAGCCGCGTCTCCTCGACCGGTTCGTAGATGCTGCCCACCACCGGGGTGAGAGTCGCGCCGAGGATGGTGATCCCGCGGGCGCGGGCGGCGCGGATCAGAGTGCGGTATCCGGCGATGAGGTCGTCCCGGGTCACCACGGGCGACGGACCGCAGCCGAAGTCCGGAAGGCCGCTGGTGGCGAGGTCGTTGAGGCCGACCTCAATGATCACCGTACGTACGCCGGGCTGGTCGAGCACGTCGCGCCGGAATCGGGCGAGCAGGCTCTCGCCGTAGCAGGTCGAACTGCCGACGAGCTTGTTGCCGCTGATCCCGACGTTCGCCACGCCCACCGGCCTCCCCGCGGCGTTAAGCCGCTCGGCCAACTGGTCCGGGTAGCGGTTGTCCGCGCCGGGCGTGGAGCCGTACCCGTCGGTGATGGAGTCACCCACGGTCACCACCGTGCCCCGGGCCGGGTGGGCCCCGCCGGTGACGTCGAGCCCCGCCAGGTAGTACCAGGAGTCGCTGACCTCCCCGGCGAACGCGCCGTCACCCGGGTCGTACCGGTGGTCGCCGATGGCGCGGTAGGTGGTGGTCAGACCCTCCTGATGGAAGGTGGCGGGACCGGTCGCGGCGGCGAAGTAGAGCGTGACGGTCAGCCGCTCCAGCGCCCTGGTGGGCAGCGCCACAGCGTCGGAGGCGGCGTCCCGTCCAGGCGGGACGGTGACACCGGCGGAGTGGTGGAAGGTGAGCCGGTGGAGGGTGCCGGGAAGGACCTGTGCGCCGGACCGGGTCCTGCCGACGGTGGCCCCGGTGACCCGCAGCGGTGTGGTGCCGTAGCGGTTGGACAGCCTGATCCGCAGGTGGCTGCCCCCCACGCTGAGCCGGACCACCTGCCGTACCGACTGGTCCCGGAACCCGTCGATGGACCAGTTCGGCCCGTCCCACTCGTTGCCCGCCACGGGATGCTGCGGGGCGCTCGCCCAGCCGGTGGACCAGGGAGCGGGAGCGTGCTGGGCGGCCGCCGTCGGGGCGGCCGGGGCGGCGCCGGTCAGGCCGACCGTCAGCAGTGCGGCGCCCAGCGCCAGTTGACGAAGCTTTCCGTACATCGTGGTCCGTCCTTTCACGGTCCTTTACCTGCCCGCCGGCTGGTAGCGCAGGATGACGACACCGGAGTCGAGCACGGTCTGTCCGGCCAGGCGCAAGTTGCCCGTGCCACCGTCGCGGAAGAGCAGGTCGCCGTTCTCCGCCCGTCCCTGCCCCACCAGGACCGGGTGCACCCAGAACCGCAGCTCGTCGATCAGACCGTTGTTCAACAGGGTGCGGGCGAGCTGGCCGAAGCCGTACATCAGAATGTCCTTGCCGGGCTGCCGCTTGAGTTCCCCGACCTCCTTGACCACGTCCCCCGCAAGGATGGTGGAGTTGTGCCAGTCGGCCCGCTGCAGCGTCGTCGAGACGACGTACTTCGGCAGGCTGTTCATCCGGTCGGCGAAGCCGGCCTCGTCGCGCGGCATATTCGGCCACGCCTGCGCGAACCCCTCATACGTCTCCCGGCCCAGCAGCAGGGCATCACTGTCGAACAACTGCTCCAAGGCGTACCGCTGCCCCTCCTCGGTCATGTACGAGAGCATCCACAGGTGCGGGTTCGCGATCACCCCGTCGAGGGAGACGTAGGTCGAGGCGACCACCTTGCGGCCCGAGGTGTTGTTCATGCTTGCAGTCCTTCCGCTCATGCCGGCCGATCCTCGATGCCGGCCCGCTGTCTGACGGCACCCAGCCTGCGGCCCGCAAGGGTGTCCGGACATCCGTGACGCCACGGATCCGGCCACGGAAAGACGGCACGTACTTCCGCTGCCGGTGCGGGACAATGGCGGCGTGTCCTCGATCGCCACCGAACGACCGTCTAAGCGGGAGGCGGAGGTCCTCGCGCTGCTGCAACTGCGCCTGACGAACGCTGAGATCGCCGAACGGCTGTTCATCTCGGTGCGCACCGTGGAGAGCCACGTGTCGTCGTTGCTGCGCAAGTACGGCGTCGCCGACCGGTTCGACCTCACGGCGCTCGCCCGGCCCGCGGCGGGCGACACCACCACCCCCGCCGGCGGGATGTCCGGGCTGCCCGACCCGCGTACGGCCTTCGTGGGCCGCGAGCGCGAGCGGGAGGCCGTCCTCGCCGCGCTCGCGCACCGGCGGCTCGTGACGCTGCTCGGACCCGGCGGGGTGGGCAAGACCCGGCTGGCCGGGGCGGTGGGCGCCGCAGCGGCGCCAACGTTCCCGCTGGGTCGGGTCTTCGTCGATCTCGTGCCGGTCCTGGACGACTTCGTGGTCCAGGCCGTGGCGACCGCGCTCGGGGTCACCGAGCAGATCCAGCAGCCACTGCTGGCCGCGATCACGGACCGCCTCGGCCGGGGCCGCACGCTGCTCGTGCTGGACAACTGCGAGCACCTGCTCGACCCGGTGGCCGCTCTCGTGGAGCGGATCCTGTCGGCCTGCCCGGACGTGACCGTGCTGGCCACCAGCCGGGAGCGGCTCGCCGTCCCCGGTGAGCAGGTCGTCCCGGTGGCGCCGCTGCCGCTCGGCACCGACGCGGTCACCCTGTTCCATGACCGGGCCCGGGCGGCCGACCCGGAGTTCGACGCGGATCCGGCGGTCGTCGCCGAGCTCTGCGCCCGACTCGACGGGATGCCGTTGGCCATCGAGCTGGCCGCCGCGCGCAGCGCGTCGCTGGGGGCGGCTGGCCTGCTGGCCGCCTTGGACGACGTGCTGCTCCTGCTGGCCGGCGGGCGCGCGGCGGATCGGCGGCACCGGTCCCTGCGCGCGGTCGTCGGCTGGAGTCACGACCTGCTGGACGACGATGAACGGCTGCTGCTCCGTCGCCTGGCGGTGTTCGTCGGCAGCTTCGACCTTCCCGCCGCGGTGGCGGTCACCGACGTCGGCACGCCGGGCGCGGTCGCCGACCTGCTCGGCCGGCTGGCGGACAAGAGCCTCCTCGTCCCCGAGCGCGGGGTCGTGAGCAGATGGCGCCTGCTGGACACTGTCCGCGCCTACGCCGCCGAGCGGCTCACCGCCGCCGGGGAAGAGCCGGCGCTGCGCCAGCGGCACCTGCGCTGGGCTGCCGAGACGGCGGTCGCCCTGCGGGGGCACCCGGCCGACCGCCGCCGGGAGGAGTTCCGCGCCGTCGCCGACGACCTGCGGGCGGCGTTGACGAAGTGTCCGCCTGGACCGAGCCCGCTCGCCCACCAACTGGCCCGGGCGCTCGGGCACCTCGCGTACGTGCACCGGTTCCTGCTCGAAGCCGCCGCTCACTTCGAACGGGCGGCCGCCCACGCCCCCGCCCCGGGGAACGCCGTGCCGGACCTGCGGCACGCGGCCGACTGCATCGTCACCGCCACCAACTGCAGCCCGCAGGCGTTCCGGCACCTGCTGGCCGCTGCGGAAGGCGCCCGGGCGGCCGGCGACGGCGACGCCCGCGCGCTCGCGCTGACCCGGGCCGTGGAGCTTGCCAACCGGTTCAATGCCGAGCCGGCCGCCGAGATACCCCAGCAGCGGCTGCGTGACCTGCTCGGGCAGGCAACCGCTGCCGGCACCGTGGGCAAGCCCACGGTGGCAGCCGGCCTGACGCTGGCGAACGCCTGGACGGCCAGTGGGCGGTGCGACCCCGATCCGCGGCTCGCCGCCGCCGCGCTCGCGGCAGCCCGGGCCGCTGGGGACCCGCTGCTGATCAGCGCAAGCCTGGATGCGGTCGGCGGCGCGGCCGGCCGGGCCGGCCGGCTGCGGGAGGCGCACCGGGTGACCGGTGAACGCATCGCCCTGCTGCCGGAGTTGTCGCGCGACGACCCTTCCGCCGGTGTGGAGATCGTGGACGCCGTGCACATGGCGGCGACCTGGGCGATTGCCGCCGGGGATCTCCCGGCCGCACTGGCCGCCGCCGAGCGGGTGTACCAGGACGACCTGGTCAGCAACCACCCCTACGCCTCGGCGAGCAAGCTGATCCCGGCCCTCGCGCTGACCGGGCGGTTCAACGAGGCGCTGCGGCACACCGAGTCGATGTGGGCCGGTTGGTGCCGGGCGGGCCGGCCCCCCGCCCCTTGGCTGTGGCTCGCCGTCCTGGCTGCCGCGCTCGCGTGCGGCCTGCTCGGCGACGGCGAGCGCTTCGGCCGGTGGCGGGCTCAGGCGCTGGAGGTGACCGGCCTCGGCGACCCCGAGCAGGTGCCCAACTTCGTCGCGTTCCTGACCTTCGTGGACGCCCGGGTCGCCGTGCAGAGGCCCCAGGCGGACGCCGCCGCAGCGCTGGTTGGGCGCGTGTTCGGCGGGGATTCGCAGGGCCGGTACGGGCCGTACGCCCGCGCCGCGGCGGCCGAACTCGCCGTCGTCGCCGGGCTGCCCGACGCGGCCGACCGGCTCGCGGCGGCCGCGCCGGCCGGCGCGGAGAACGACTGGGCGGCCGCCTGCCTCCGCCGGGCCGCTGGGCGGCTGCACCACGACGAGGACGCGCTGGCCGCCTCCGTCCGGGCCTGGGAACGCATCGACGCCCGGTTCGAGCGCGCCTGCACCCTGTTGCTGCTGCCCGAGCGTGCGGCCGAGGGGCGGACGGAACTGGTCGAACTGACCCGGCGGTGACGGCCGTACGCCGATCTCCGCGTCGAGCGGATCCGCGTGGACGGTGAGACCCCTACAGCTGAGCAGGAGCGGCCAAGCCGCGCCGCTGATACGCCGGCAAGGTGTAGGACTGCTCCACCCAGCCAATCTCGCACCGGTCGCGCAGCTGGTAGTCGACGGCGGAAGCCAACTAATCGCGGTCGAAGCCCTCGCAGTCGTGGCAGTGCAGGTGCGCCGCCCGCATCCGCCAGCCGGGGCGCTGCGCCGAGACGGTGTCTCGCCACGGCGTGGCCAGGCGGGGAAGGACCGGCCAGGCGACACTCAGAAACTGATCCCGCTACTCGACCAGGTTCGGGTGTCCCGACCCGGTGCTGTCGGCGGGCCACGCCCCGAGGACGAGCTGTGGTGGACCAAGTACTACGTCCGTCGGGAGGCGCTGCCGTCGACCTCGCTGCTACTGTCCAGGGAGGTCGAACGGCTGCCGGACCGGGTCGGCAGGCTCGGCTCCGAGCGACTGGTCCGGGACGCGCTCGGCCGGTGGATCGACTCAAGCGCCCGCAGCGCCGTCGTGTACTCGTCGACCGCCCGGCGGAGTTCCTCGATCGACATACCGAGAATGCCGGGTTCGCGATCTTCGGCGAGGTGACTGAGCTTGTTCAACGGCTCGACGACCGTCCGGAAGGCGGGTGGCGTGTTGGACTGGACCAGCGGATGGCGGGCGTACCGCCCGTCCGGATAAGCCCAGTGACTCGACCCGCTCCGGATCAGCGTCTCTCCCAGATAGCGAACCGCCCCCACGACGAACGGGTCATCGGCGGCGGCCTGGACCGCGGCCCAGTCGGCAAACCGGTCCAGCACAAGGCGTTCCAGCGCATCGAGGGACTCGACTGAGAAGTCAAAGGAGGAGCCCCCCGGCCGAAACCGGACACACCAACTGTCGAGTTCGGCATCCATCTCGGCCAACCACCGGTCGAGCAAGTCCGTCGGCGACTCTCCGCGCCGCGCCCCCGTCGACTCCAGCCCGTAGAAGTCGAGGCCGAACTCGTCGTGGAGGGCCCTGGCCTGTTCCGGCGAGGCCAGGACGTACACGTCGTCGTGACAGGGTTCCTTCTTCGCCGGACGTAGTTGATAGAACCGGCGCGGATCATCACCGCCCGGGTCCAGATCGTTGATTTGCTCGGCTACCGCCGCCTGGTCTACGTAGTCATCCGACTCATGCTCGACGCGCCACCAGACTGACTCGCCGTTACGTACAAAGTGCAGCCACTCGTTGTCACCCTCGCACAGCAGCATGACGTCGGCGACCATCACCGCACCACCCGTACACTCGGCCACTCTCTCCTCGAGCAGGTACCGGTAGTGGTCCGCTACGTCGTCGACATCATCGCCATGCACCGCGATTGCCACGCCCAACTCGGGGAGCCAACCCAACAGGTCGCGCTCCGTCAGATCCTCATCCAGATGATGTTCGTTCCACTCAGCGATGCTGGCCAACTCGACGGCGGCCTTTTCCTCCACCACCATGCCGAGTCCCACCAGCCTACCGATCAGTGCCCGAAGTGTCCTTCTCACCATGCCGCGGGATTCTGGCACGGGACGGCATGGCCGAGTAGCAGAACCGGCCTCTCGACCGGGTCTATCCAGTCCTGTTCATCGGATTTGGTCGACGGCCGGTGTCAGTGGGCGGCCGATCGGCCCGGTAGTCCAGTCTGACCGCCGAGATCCATAGGGGATCGCTTCGGTTACCCCAGCGGCAATTCTCCGCCATGTCGTAGTCGCCGGTCACCTCGGTCCCCGAGCCGTTGGAGTCCTTGCAGATTCCCTCACGGGCATAGTCCGTCTGCCAGTGGACCTCGACGTGGTAGCCGTCGGAGTTCTCGTCCGTCACGGAGAACCAGTCGCCGTAACAGTGGGAGCAGGCGCTGCCCGCCAGCTTGACCTTCCAACCGTCGGTGGGATCTTGGGCCGACACCGTTCCGCAGGTCACCGTGTCGGTCGTCGCGGCGCTCGCGCTGCCGGCCGTCGCGCCGAGGAGGGCGAGCGCTGCGCCGGCCACGACTGCCACTCGCGGTACCTTCATCGCGTACCTTCCCTTCTTAGATACAGACGGCTACGTCGTCCGTGCAGTCGGTGGTGTACTCGCCGCGGACACAGGTGCCGCCGTTCCAGATTTCGAGGTACCACTTGATCTGGTAGCCCTCCTTGAGGTCGTAGTCGCACTTCTGGTAGTCGCCGTTTCCGCTGGCGATGCAGGTGCCGCTACGGCCCCACGACTGCCAACGGACCTCCACGTGGGCGCCGTCCGCCGCGGCGTCGTGGACGCTGAACCAGTCTCCGTAGGTGTGCCAGCAGGCAAGGCCACCGGTCACGTCAAGGCAGTGGGTGTATTCGCCACGACGACGGCGACGGTGAGCGCAGCTTCGCCCGATGAGGTTCCCTCGGGAGCTCGGAGGCTTTCGATCATGCTCTGCTGGAGTTCGCCCCCTGCCGACGCCAGCGCACTCACCGCTGCCCGGCAGCTCCTTGCAGCCAGGTGGCCCACTCGTCGGCGTCCTCCAATCGAGCGAACCCGTTCAGCGCCGCGGCAGCCAGTCCGGCCGGCAGCGCATCGTGCTCCCGCAGCTCCCGCCACTGGGCCAGGCTGAGCTCCAGCACCCGGAGGCCTGGCAACTCCGCAACCCGGTGCAGGTCGCTGACGTTGGCTTCAGACAGGTCGAGGTGGACGAGGGCCGGCAGAGCAGCCAGCGGACCGACCGCGACCGGGGAGCGGGTAGCAAGCTTCAGCCCCCACAGGGTCGGATGCCGGCCGAGTGGCGGAAGGTCGATCTCGGCAGCATCGATCGACAGCCACTCGACCGGCACGTCGGGTGGGAGGTCCGCGGTGACCGCTGTCGCACGGTAGATTGAGACGCAGTGCAAATGGCATAGCGGCGCGAGCTCCGCCAGACGGAGGACTGCGCCGTCGTTGAGGTAAAGCTCTTGCACGTCGAGTCCCGCGACGACGTCAGCGACCCGCCGCTGCCCCACCTGCTGAGAGTGGCTGTACTGCGGATGGGCCGAGGCTCGCTGTGGGGCACCGGCGTCCCGCAGCTCTGCGAGCCTGTCGTGCAGCGCGGCCGTCACGGACTCGGCGACGTACCCCACCGGTCCATAGAAGTCTCTGCCGTACTGGATGATCTGCCCAGAAGTGCCTTCGGGTCCGGGATCGAGGTCGATCAAGCAGTAGTTCCCGCCCCAGTCGGTGCCGACCTCCACCCACCAGTCGTTGCGGAACACCCGCCGCACCCGGCCGGGCGGGTACGCCTCGTAGACGACCGGGAACACCGCGAACAGGTCGTCGGGACCGACGCCAGCCCCGGGTTTGCCGGCCAGGTGCGCCTCGACCACGGCTACCAACGGCAGCAGGGACCCCGCCCCGAGCAGCCCATACTCCTCATCTTCGGACACGGTGCGGTACAGGGCCCGAAGATCCTCGGGCAGCCGCAGGCCCATGGCGACCTCGGCGGCGAGGATTTCCTCCTCCGAATGTCCGGCGCCCAGGTCGGGCCTGCGCCCCGTCTTCCGCGTGTGCTCCCTCACGAACTCCGCGACGAGGGCGCGGATGGTGGCGAGGACCTCCGAGTCGGTGGGCCGGTCGGTGACCCCGACACCGGGCGGCGCCGGCATCGGCGAAGCCGGGTGGCCCGGGTGTCGGTATCCGGGGTCGAGCACCAGCCGCACCGGCGCCACAGTGGGCAGATCGAAGGTGTACCGCAGCTCGGCGCGCCCCGCCCCGTCGCGGGCGAGTTCGACGACGATCGGGCGGTCCTCCCCATCCGGGCGCAGCACCTCGTCCACTCGGCGGAGAAGCTCGTGCATGGCGAACCCGGCGTCCGCGAACGTCGATCGCCCGGCGACATCGAACGTGTGCAGCGAGCTGCCGCCCCGGCGGTGGTGACACCCTTGCAGGACCGCTACGCCAGCGCCAGCCAACACCGACGCCATCTCCCTTACCAGCCCCTCCAGATCCGTCAACGCCGACCCCTCCCCCATGATCAGCAAACAGAATAACGACACACCGTTCTCGGTATGAGCGGACGTAGCCGGACCGCAAAGTGGAGCCGCCGACGCTGACGCCTTCGACGCGCCGAAGAGGTCACCGAGCAGAGCGCTGGTCAGGCGATTGCCGGTGGGATTCGAGTCTCAGTTCCCGGAATCCATGCCGGCGCTACCACGACGGCACCGAAAGCCATACGCCGATGCAGCATGCCCTCGTGATTGGCGTCAGCGGACCCAGGACTACAAGCCGGCACCAGCCAGGCGGGTAGCAGCCAACGCCGACCACTTCGGCGTCCCCCGGAAACGCAAACGGTGCGCGTTTCAGTGGATCTAAGCGCGCACCGTGGGGTAATGGTTTGTGTCCGAGGGGGGCTGAACCCACCACGATCCGCATCGATGCGCGCTCTGAGTGCGCATCGCGCTGATGCTACATGCCTTGGCTACGGTAACGGACAGCGTGGCGGTTGCAGGCCGGCCTGCGTCTGGACCACCTGCTGATCTCCAACGAGCGCCAGGCGCTGACCGTCGTTGGCGAGTACGTCGACCACTTCAACGATCATCGACCCCATCAAGGCCGGCGACAGTTGCCGCGCAACCACGATCCGGCCGTCGTCATCCCCATGGACGCCTCCATCCGACGCCGACGACGCCTCGACGGCGTGATCACCGAGTATCACCGAGCCGCTTGAAGCGATCATCGAAATTCCTGGTCACGACCCTGAGGCGGGTTTTGGCATACTTCAGGTGACCAGCGCCGTGGCAGCGGTTTGCCCTCGCCGCGCCCCGTGTCGCGCTCGGTCTGCTCACCACTGCCGGGCTGGGCATGGTGGCGGTCGGCGCGTTCCCGACCGACCCCATCGACCCGACCGATCCGCGGTTCGTCACCACCGCAGGCTCCATCCACGCGGTGGCAGGCATCTTGTCGTTCACGTGCTGCCGATCGCCGCGCCCCCGCTGGTCAGGCGGGTGGCCGCCGCCACCGGCACCCGAGCACCACGCCGGCTGGCGGCCATGCCACCCATCGCCTACGCGCTGTTCTGGCTGACCGGCTTGTCTGGGCCGACGGTGCGCACCTCAACGTGCGCCTCAACGAGGCGAAACTGTGCCTGCTCGTGATCGTCGGGGTCCGCGTCGACGGCCGCAAGGAGAAGGAGCTCGTCGCCCTCGCCGAGGGCTACCGCGAATCGGCCGGCTGCTGGGCGGACCTGCTGCGCGACTGCAAACGGCGCGGCATGCAGGCTCCGTCCTGGCCGTCGGTGAGGGGGCGCTCGGGTTCTGGAACGCTTTGCGCGAGGTGTTCCCGGACACGCGGGAGCATCGCCAAGACCCGCCTGGAACACATCCTCAAAGCCATCGCGCTGAACTTCATCCGCCTCGGCGCCTGGTTCAACGGCGTACCCGTCGATCCCAGACACCAACCACCTCACCCGGCTGGCCCTCGACCTCGCGACGGCAATCGCCAAGGGGTCCCTCCCGAGCACAAAGAGCATGAACCGTCGTCGTGTGGTGACCCAGCCGGGGTCGGCTAGGCGGACGCAGCGCCGGACGCGGCCTTCCATCGGTCGATCAGGGCGGGCAGCTCCCGGAACATGAACTCGTAGAAGTCACGCATCTCGGCGAGCCGGCGCGCGGCGGGCGTGTTGTCGCCGACGGCTTTGATTCCGTCGTTTGCCGCTCGGAACATGGCTTGGACCATGCCGTTCTGCGTCGACATGAGGGTCGCCCAGGCGCCGTCGCGCAGTCGATAGTGCTCGCGGCGGCTGGCCGGCACCGGGACGCGTTCGATTAGTCCGACGGTGGAGAGCATCTTGATTGCTCCAGAGACGGCTCCGGAACTGATGCCGAGCCACTCGGATAGTTCGGGTGCGGTGACGCTGTCGGTGTCGGTGAACAAGAGCGCGGCCAGCACTCGTGCCGTCGCCTTTTGCATGCCCCCTTGCGCCAGGACCAGCGCCATCCGCTCGGCGGCCTCCAGCGTGTCAGCCAACCCCATCTCCTTTACCTCGCAGCCTGGGATGATCCTAACACCTCTGAGTCTTCAAAAATCTCTGAAGACTCTGATAGTATCTCCGACATGAACACGGCGATCGAGCTCACCGAGCTCACCAAGACATACGGCACCCGGCGGGGCCTCACCGGCCTGACTCTGACGGTCGACCATGGCGAGGTGTTCGGCTACCTCGGCCCGAACGGCGCCGGCAAGTCGACCACGATCCGGCTCCTGCTGAACCTGATCCGCCCCTCATCCGGCGACGCCCGGGTACTTGGATTGGATCCGCACGTCGATGCAGTCAAGCTGCACCGCCGCGTCGGGTACCTGGCCGGCGATTTCGTCGTCGACGGACGCCAGCGGGCCGGGGAGTGCCTGGCCTTTCTCGGTGCGCTGCGCGGCGGGGTTCCCGCCGCCCGGATCGTCGAGCTGGCCGACCGGCTGGACCTGGACCTGACCGCGCGGGTGAAGAGCCTGTCGAAAGGCAACCGACAGAAGGTCGGTCTGGTTCAGGCGTTCATGCACGAGCCGGAGCTGCTGATCCTGGACGAGCCCACCTCCGGGCTCGACCCGCTAGTGCAGCAGACGTTCCTCGACATGGTTCTCGATGCCAAGAAGGCCGGGCAGACGGTGTTCATGTCCAGCCACATCATGAGCGAGGTGGAAGCGGTCGCCGACCGGGTCGCTCTTATCCGCGAAGGCCACCTCGTCGCCCTCGACACCGTCACCGAGCTGCGCGACCGGTCCCTGCTGCAGGTGCGGATCAGCTTCACCGCGCCGGTGCACGTTGACCAGTTCGCGGGGCTCGCGGGCGTCACCGACGTAGCTGTAGACGGGACGACGTTGACCTGCCGGGTCGACGGCAGCCCGGACGCCCTGATCAAAACAGCCGCCCGGCACACCATCACCGGGCTACGCGCCGACACCCAGGACCTGGAAGAGGTGTTCCACACCTTCTACGCCGGCCGCACCGCCTAACCGACCACACGTCAAACCACGAGAAACGGCAGGACGATGACCATGACCACGACCCTCCACACCACCCGGCCCGCAGCCCCCGGCATCATCCCGGGCACGTCCCGGCCCGCCCGCACCTTCGGCGGCAGCATCTTCACAAAGACGTTGTGGGACAACCGGCGCGTCTTCGCCGTGTGGGCCCTCGCGACCGGATTACTCGCGACGTTCTACGCCAGCTTCTACCCCCAGCTGTCGGCCGAGTCGATGGCGAGCGTTCCGGAGACGATGCGGGGCTTCGGCCTCGACGACATGTCCAGCGCCGCGGGCTACCTGCAGGGCCCGGTGTTCGGGCTGCTGGTGCCGCTGCTGGTCACCTTTTACGGCGCGGCCACCGGCGCCCGCATGATCTCCGCCGACGAGGAGTCCGGCTACCTGGACCTGCTTCTAGCGCACCCGATCGGCCGTACCCGGCTGATGCTGCAGCGCTTCACGGCGCTGGCCGCTGGTGCGGCGCTGATCGGGGTCGCCGTGCTGGTCGGGCTGCTGGCCGTGCGCGGCAGCGCCAACCTGGACACTGTCAGCATTGGCGGGTTCGCCGCCCAGGCGCTCAACCTAGTGCTACTGGGCTTGCTGTTCGGCGCCGTGGCCACCGGTATCGGCGCCGCCACCGGCGCCTCGCGCGCGGTCGCCTTCGGTGCCACCGCCGGTCTGGGCGTGCTCACCTACGCGCTGCACGGCTTTGCTCCGCAGATCGGTGCGGACTGGCTGCGCTACCTGACCCCGTTTTACTACTACATCAGCGCCGAACCGCTCATCAACAGCGTCCACGTCGGGCATGTCACGGTGCTGGTATCCGCCGTTGTCGCACTGATCGGTGCCAGCGCGTGGCGGCTCAACCGCCGCGATCTCAACCGGTAGACCGATACCAACCTGCGACTTCCAACGCTCGTAGGGGCCATCCGACGGGGTGGCCCCATAGTCGTGGATGGGACGCCGGCTGCCGGAGAATCCTCGACTCCTCCACTGCGCTCGATTGCGCGTACCGCCGCCAGTTCCGCCTCGGACAGACGCATTCGGATGGTCCTCGACTACGACCCGGAGACGCAAGGTCAGCTGCTCGACGAATGCGAATCACGGACATGCATCTGTCAGCCCGCACCGCTGGGCATCCGCTGGTCGAACCTGGTGATGAAGGGGGTCATGCAGTCCACCGCACGTGGTGACTGCTGTTCGCTGCTGAGAGCCGCGGCAAGAAGCAGGCGCGCCTTCGGGAGCCGGCAGTGATCCTGCGAAGAGCGCTCTGGCGGCGGCGAGGTCAGCCCCTCCTCCCGCGCCGTAGACCGGGGCAACGTCCCGCCTGGGCAGCGGGAGGTCACCAGCACCACCATTCCCGCGCCACAGACCTCCGCACCTCTTCCAGGACACCTGGCGTTGGGTTGCCGATGCCCAGGGCCTGAAGCACGATTCCCCTCGCACCTGCGGCCCGGCACGCGGCGAGTTGTACGCCAGCGGCGTCCAGGTAGACCGGCATCGTCGCCGGGAGCGGGGGTGCGGATATCGGCTAAAAAGGCCGCCGCCGGGCCTGCTACCTGGTCGGGGCCAGGCCGGCCGGGTTGGTCTTCGCGGCGGTCGGGCTGATGGGCGATGATGTCGGGGCGGGCACGGCGACTCTCGGTTGTGGAGTGTCAGAGACTCCACCATCTACCGGCGCGGTGCCCGTCACGCCAGAGCGCTGCGAACGACGCGTGCGCTGCCCGGGGCAGGTCCACTAGGGGGAATGGATGTCGGAACTGGATTTCCCCCCGATACGGGTGGCTGGTCGGGGGCGTGGTTGGTACCGGGGCGACTGCCACGTACATTCGGTGCACTCGGACGGCAAGCTCACGCCGCAGCGGCTTGCGGCCGATGCCCGTGCGGCTGGGCTGGATTTCCTCGCGACCACCGAGCACAACACCCCCGACGCGCATGGCACCTGGGGGCGCCACGCCGGCAACGATCTGCTGGTGATCCTGGGCGAAGAGGTCACCACCCGCACCGGGCACTGGCTCGCGCTCGGCATACCCGCGGGACAGGTGGTCGGCTGGGACTACGGCGTGTACGACGGGATGCTCGACCGGCATCTGGATGAGGTCCACCGAGCCGGTGGGCTGTGTGTCGCGGCCCATCCGCATGCGCCCTACGCCTCCGGCACGTTCATGTACCCGTACCAGGGGCTCGACGCGGTGGAGGTGTGGAACGGACCGTGGAGCTCGGATGTGCCCTGGCAAGCCGACAATGAAGCAGCCCTGGCCGAATGGGGGCGCGCCCTGGCCGCGGACATCCACCAGGGGCGGTGGCGGCCGGCAGTGGGCAACAGCGATACCCACCTTGAGGGCCAGATCGGCATCCCGCACACCGTCGTACTCGCCGAGGAACTCAGCACCAACGCGATCCTCGCCGGCATCCGGACCGGCCGCAGCTGGATCGCCGAATCGGCCGCCGTCGAGCTGTCCTTGACGATCTCAGCCGGCAGTCACCACGCCGGGATCGGCGAGCGGTTGACGACCGGCGGTGAACCGGCCATCGCGCGAGCGGAGGTACGCGGCGTGCCCTCCGGCACCGTCAGCTTCCACACGGTGCAAGGCAAGATGCACAGCGCACCGTTGCCCGGCACAGGTGCCGGCGCCGTGCACTGGCACACCAACGCCGAAGAATCGGCGTTCATCCGCATCGAGGTGCGCCACCCCGAAGGGCACATGGCGGCGCTCAGCAACCCAATCATCCTGACCTGAAAGCACAACGCCAACGTCACCGCTCCGAAGGAAGACGGCGGGCGGTACCGCCAGGGAAGCGACGGATCCCGATGGCGATCACAGCGAATCAGGACAGAACGCAAACTCGCCGGGGCCCTGAGGGCGGCCGAGGTCTCGGCCCATGACAGAGCGTCGCCCCGACGGCGGTGATGAGGTGAATTCCAACTACTCGATCAACAGAGCCTGCCAGTCTCGCTGACGAGCGGTAAGCAGGCCCGGTCGCGGCCGATTCCATACGGGTCGGGGAACGGACGTGTTGCTGCGGGGCGGGCCGGGCGACGGCCAGGTGGTGCCCGGCGGCGGGGAGACCGTGGTGTGGGGGCGTGCCTGCACGAGATCACGTCCGAACGCGGCCATCGGCAGGGGCGTGATCTGCGCCTGTACCGCCACCGTCCCGAGTTGACCGCCTTCTACGTGACCCGCGCCGCCCTCCCGGCGATGCGCGACGCCAAGTACGGCAGCATCTCGTCGGCCTGATCTGTCGGCCATCCGAGCCTTGACACGCCGACGTCTCGGAATCGAGTGCGAGCGGATGAGGCCGCGGGCGGATGACGGCGGCTCCGCTGGCCTCAGCGTCGGGCGCCGCCCGGTCGGCCTCGGCCGGTCCCGGAGGCCCGCTGACCAACGCGCGGAGCCCGTACCACCGAGGAGTTGCCCGACCCGGGGCGGAAGTCCCGCGCCGCACCGGCAACCATCTCGTCGGGATCGCGACCGAGCGCCTGCCGAATGTGCGGCGGGACCACCTCCGACGTCGCCATCGCCATCCGCACCTGCACCGAGCGGTCGTCAATCAGGCGTCGCAGATCCGCCTCGGTCAGCTCGACCGCGAGCACCAGCGCGGCGCGGACGTCCACCACGGGATCCTGGGCGAGTGCGCTTCGCTGGGCGGTGGTGGTCCGCGGGTTGCGGGCGAGCCCCTTGCGTACGCGTGCGGTGCGATCGGCCATCAGGGCGGTGATCACGTCGGGGTCGTGGGTGTGGGTGGCGAGTCGTTCCCGTACCTCTGGTGAGACGTCGTTGACCAGCCGCGCGGCCAGCTCGGGTTCCAGTTCGCGCCTCTCCGCGAGGAGACCACGAAGCTCCTTGTCGGGGGCCTCCGTCATCACCCGGCGAATCGACTCGTCGCAGGCCGGGTTGCCGGCGACCCCCCAGCGGACCCACCGGTCGGCGTCCTTGACGAGTCGCAGGAGATTGGCGACCGAGGTCGAGGGGTTTCTCGCCACGGCCTCCCGGACGTGACGATCATGGTCCCGGGTCAGTGGTCGCAGTGCCTGCGCGGGCGCGTCGGTGCGGGTCGCGACCGCCTCACGGACCACGGCCGACGGGTCGGACGCCAGGTCGATGAGGGTCATGTGCGGCGTTGTGGGGTCCTGCGCGAAGGCGAGCCGCGCATCGACGCTGCCACCCGTCACACCGTCCGCGGCGGCACCTGACCCACTGTGACGGTTGGGCCCGCCGACGTCCTGCTGTTTCCCCATGGGCGCCATCATGTCACGGGCCGACCGGGGAACCACGAGCCCTGACCAGCGCTTTGACGGTGGTCGAAGCGCCGCTTCCGTGGTCTCAGCCAGCCGTGGCGACGGGCGAGGCCTTGTCGCCGCGGCTTGGCGGAGTCAACGTCAGACCAGGCGGATGTTGGCGGCCTGAAGGCCCTTCTGGCCCTGCTCGACGTCGAACTCGACCCGCTGGTTCTCTTCCAGGCTGCGGAGCCCGCTCGATGAGATGGCCGAGAAGTGGGCGAAGACGTCAGCGCCACCACCATCCTGCGCGATGAAGCCGAAGCCCTTGTCCGCGTTGAACCACTTGACTGTGCCGAATGCCATTTCTTCTCCTCGAGTAACGGATGGAGCCACGTGCGGGCCCTCGGTTGCCGCCGCTGCTGGTCCGGAAGAACCGGCAGGACAAAAAGCGCCCGGCGGGTTAGATACCCACCAGGCGCTGGCAAAGTATGGGACAAACCGAAGGTTGCAACCCGGTGAGGCTAGCACGGGCGCGCCGCGCGGTGTCTTCGTTGTCAGCGCTGACCGCGCCGGCTACCAACCCGCGTGCCGGAAGAGAACGCCGCCGCGCCCCGTGTCGCGGACGTGGTTTCCGCGGCACTCGCCCGACGACTTCCCGAGCCTCTCCCGCGCGTTGCGCTGGCGGTCGATCCGCCCGTCGCTGTGCGCGGATCCGGGCGCCGCGTGGCGCTGCGGCCTCGTCCGTGATGTGGCGCCGTCGTCGCTACGGGAGGCGTCACGAAGCGGCGCTCGCCCGGGGCGAGTTCGGTGAGCAGCGAGTCGCCGGGCCCAAGCTGGGTGATGGTCGGGTTGATGCCGGCCTGGCGGGTGAGGTCGCGCACGTCGGTGACCTGGTCGTCGGTCATCAGGGTGACGATGGTGCCGCTCGCTCCGGCACGCGCGGTCCGCCCCGAGCGGTGCAGGTATGCCTTGTGCTCGGCGGGCGGGTCGGCGTGGATCACGAGAGCTACGTCGTCGACGTGGATACCGCGCGCCGCGATGTCGGTCGCGACGAGCGTGCGGGCGTCGCCGGCGGAGAACGCCGCCAGATTGCGGGTGCGGGCGTTCTGCGCCAGGTTGCCGTGCAGCTCCACGGCGGGCACGCCCGAGGCGACCAGTTGACTGGTCAGCTTCTTGGCGCCGCGCTTGGTGCGGGTGAATACAAGCGTGCGCCCCGGAGCGGCCGTCAGGTCGACCAGGACGGGGAGCCGGTCATCGTGACGCACCCGGAGCACGTGGTGGGTCATCGCGGCGACCGGGGACATCGCCGAGTCGACGCTGTGGGTGACTGGGTTGGAGAGGTACCGCCGCACGAGGACGTCAACGCCCGCGTCGAGCGTCGCCGAGAACAGCAGCCGCTGGGAGCGGGGCGGTGTCTTGTCGAGGAGTCGCCGTACGACCGGCAGGAAGCCCAGGTCGGCCATGTGGTCCGCCTCGTCGAGCACCGTGACCTCGACGGCGTCGAGGATCGCGTGGCCGGTCGACACGTGGTCGGCGAGCCGGCCGGGACAGGCGATGAGGATATCGACCCCGGCACGCAGTGCAGCGATCTGCGGCCGCGCGTTCACCCCACCGAAGATCGTCACGGTCCGCAGCGACAGCGCGGTGGCCAGCGGTGCGATCGTCGCTTCGATCTGGGTCGCCAGCTCGCGGGTGGGCGCCAGGATGAGCGAGCGCGGGCGGCCGGGCAGCCGCGGAGACGTGGCGGCCGAGAGCCGGGCGAGGACCGGAAGAGCGAAGGCGTATGTCTTGCCCGATCCCGTCCTGCCACGACCCAGCACGTCGCGTCCGGCGAGTGAATCCGGGAGCGTCGCGGCCTGGATCGGGAATGGCGTGCTGATGCCCGCCTGCTCGAGCGCGGCGACCAGGCGGCCGGGCACGCCAAGGTCGGCGAAGGAGGTGGGTGTGACAAGGGGGGTCTTGCTGGGGCGGCGTGCCGCCATGGGAGTCTCCGAACGTGGAAGGGGTCGCCCTGCACGGCGCTGACCGATTGGTCGCGCGCGTTGTGGTCGACATCAGAGGCAGGCCGTGGTCGGAAACCGGCGGACTGGTTGATCAATCTACCCGCACCCCGGCCCAGGGCGCACACGATGGCTTTCTGCGTTAGGGTTCGACGGGCCGAGCGAAACGGATCCAAGGCCCCCTGCGAGCGGCCGGATCCGCCCCGCTCATTTTCCGCACCCGGCTCGCATGTGCGAGCGGGTGGATCGCGCGTTGGCGCGCAAACTTGGAGCAGCTCTTGACTGATGTAACCGCGCATGACTCGAATCTGTTCCGTGAAGCACCGAGAGCAGATACGGCTTTCGACCACACCCCTGCCGTCGACGTAAGTTCGGCTGCGATGACCCGCCTGCGCACCCCGTTCCGTGTCGAGGGTGACGCCGACCGGAAGCCGACGACTCGTTAGGCATCACGACGCAACGGAGCCCAGTCGTTAAGGGCTACCACGCGTGTCGGTTCGACGCGTCGCAGGTACCGACGTCCTGTGCAGGTGGATCAGCACCGCTGCCCGGCGGGTGCGTCTGCCACGCGGACCGGGCTCTGGGCGCGAAGGCGACCGGCGCGGCGCCGTACGCCGCGGCGTCCTCTTCGGCGAACAGGGGCTGGACACGCACGTCGCCGGTGAAGTACTCCGCGGGACCCGCGCTGGCGGCCTATGATCCGCTACGAGTGATCATCTGCTGCTCCTTGTTCTCTTCTTCTCCGCGGGACTATCGGCCCCGCGCGTCACGTTCCTCGTGCTCGGCGATGAGCGGCCGGGTCTGCGAGTGTGGATCTAACGGCACCTCTCTGTGTCAAGGCGTTGGCAGCAGAGAGGTCTCCGTGTCTTTGATCATGGTGCGGTAGACGACGTCGGAGAGGCGCCGCTTCAGGCAGCGCATGGCTTCCTTGTGGGTCTTTCCGGGGGCTCGTTTGCGCTGGTAGTAGTCCCGGCCCGGGGTCGCTCGTTTGATCTGGGCCATGGCCATGACGTGCAGGGCGTAGTTCAGCTGCCGGTCGCCGGCGCGCGAGAGGCGGTGGCGTTGGATGTCACCGGATGACACTTCAATCGGTGCGACGCCGCAGTACGAGGCGAACGCGGACTCCGACCGGAACCTGTTGATGGCGCCGGAGCGGGCCAGGATCTTCGCGGCGGTGACGTCGCCGATGCCGTGCAGATCGGTCAAGGTCGTGCCTGACGCTGCGACCGCAGCGGACAACGTTGCTGTTGCCTGGGCGATGCGCCGATCGAGGCGGCGCAGCTCGCCGAGCAGTTCCACGGCGACCTGGCGCATGGTGCGGGCCAGCACGGCCCGTGGGCGGATGCTGCGCAGCGCAGCGGCTGCGCTGTCGGCGGTCAGTCCGCGGGGCAGGCCGGCGGGAACGAGCTGTGCCAGCAGCGCGTGCAGCCGGTTGACGATCTAAGTGCGGCTGCGGACGAGGTCATCGCGGTGTTCGGTGAGGCATCGCAGGGCAGCGATCGCCTCATCCACCACGGCGGTGTTGAGCCGAGCAGCGGTGTGCGCGGCGATCCCGACCGATAGAGCATCGGCCTGGTCAGTCTTGCGGCCGTGCCCAACTGGAGAGCATCCGAACGCGGCGGGCGAGCTTCGCGGGCACATCCACGACGTCGACGCCGTCGGCTGCCAGACGAGAGGTCAACGTGGCACCAAGGCCCGTCGCGCCTTCGACCGCCCAGACGGCATGCGACCAGCGGCCGGCGAAGCGAAGTAACTGCCGATAGCCGTCACGGTTGACCTCGACGCGGATCGCGGCGAGAGGCTGGAGTCGGTTGTCGACCGCGACGGCGGTCCAGGAGGCCTTGTGTGGATCGATCGCGATGACGACCCGGGGTGGTGTAGACGACGCGGCGGCGGGCACTGGTTCTCCTTGCAGGACCGGAAAAGGGGATCCGGCGAGGAGGGCACACCAACTTCGGGCTTAACAGACCTCTCTCGAGCCACTCTCGCCGGCGGTTATGGCCGGGGCGCAGGCCGTTCGAGGGCCAGCCCGTGGGCGGCAGGTGTTTCCCGAGCGACCCCGACCACAACCTCGAAGATCATGGCTGCAGACCCTGATCTCCGCCACCAATCCAACAAGTTGGAGACCTCTCTGCTGCCAACGCCTTGACACAGAGAGGTGCCGTTAGATCCACACTCCCGAGCCTGCCCCGAAGGGGCCACTGATGTTAGGCGAAGTCCCAAGATCAGCATATTCTGGCTTGCCGAAGGTCAGGAACCGAAGATCGGAACACGGGGTGAGTTTGACCAGGGTATTTCATCGGCAGGTGGGGTTCGATCGGGCGATCGTCGAAGGACGTGTGCCTCGATGAGGACGCAGACGTTGAGGTCCTCGTCGTTGCGGCCGGCCGCCTAAGGTCGCCATGCGCCGGTGCGGGCGCTGCTCGGATGAGGGGCAACAGCGCCCTGGGCGCGGTCGGCGTCAGCGTGATCAGTCGGCGGAGGGCGGGACGCGGAACGAAGCCGGATTGACGGGACGGCTCTCCTTCGGCAGGCCGGCAACGACGAGGAGGTACGACTCGGTCACGAGATCGTCGACAAGCGCGGGCTCGACGTCCGCGCCCGCCCGCACCGTGATCCAGTGCTTCTTGTTCATGTGGTAGCCGGGCGAGATGCTGGCGTGAGCTGCGCGGAGCGCCTCCGCGACGGTTGGATCCGCTTTCAGGATCACGACCGGCTCGCCGGGCATGGACGTCTGCAGCATGAACACCTTGCCGCCGACTTTCCATACCTCCCAGTCGCCGGTGAACTGGTGTGTGTGCTCCGAGCCGGGAAGCTCGGCGGCGCGGGCCGCGGCTCGATCCTGCGTTGCCTTATCAATCTGCATTTTGACCTCCTCGAGGTCGTTAGGGGGTCGATTGCCCGGAGTCCGTCGAGGAGGTGCGGACGCCGCGCAACCGAGTCGAAGTGAACGGGGCCGGCACCGCGGTCCGATGTCCGCCCCGTCCGTCACATGTGCGTGAAGATCTTCTCCGCGTCGAACCGCGAGACCGGCTGGTGGGAGACCCGAGCCTCGTCGGGGTAGCCGAGCACCAGAAGCAGCGTGGTCGTGTAGTCGGTGTCGGTCAGGTCGAAGGCCGCGTCCACGGTCTTGCGGTCGAAGCCCTCCATCGGCGTCGCGTCCACCCCGAGGGATGCGGCGGCCATCATCGTGGCGCCGACGACGAGGTAGGTGTTCTTCTCAAGCCAGTGGAGCACGTTCCCGCCATAGTTCTCCGTCTGGATCTCCACGAAGTTGGAGGCGCCCGCCTCCCATCCCTTCTGGATCTCCGGGTCGGCGAAGCGCCCGTCGGCGCGCTCCTTCTCGAAGATCTCCTGCAGGTGCGTGTCGGGGATGTCCTTGCGCGTCGTGAAGACGATGGCGTGCGACGCGTTGCGCACCTTCTCCGCGTTGTCTGCGAAGCGGCCGACCAGTGCGTCCGCGAGCTTGTCCTTGCCATCCTGCGTCTCCAGCACGTGGAAACGGTTCGGCTGGATGTTGATCGTCGTCGGCGAGGTGCGCAGGTAACGCAGCAACTGCTGGAACGTCTCCTCCGGGATCCTCTTGCTCGGGTCGAAGTAGCGGGTGAGGTGCTTCGTGATCAGCTTGTCGAGATCCAACATCGTGCTTTCCTTCGTCTGAACGGCGGGTGGAGAGGAAAGTCAGGCCGACTGGTGGTCGGCGCCGGGGACGTCGACGACGGTGTCGCTGACGTTGTTGAGGTAGTTCGTGAGCAGGGTGACGACCACGATCGTGACGATCGCCTGGATCTCCGGGTCGATATACCCGACCTCGCGGATCGCTGCGAGGTCCTCGTCGCTGACCTGGCCACGCGTCTCGATCACGTGCTGCGCGAACTTCGCGACGGCGGCGCGCTTCGGGTCGCTGGACGTGCCCATGCGGGCGAGCTCAATCTCCTCCGCCGACATACCGCCGAGGTTCGACGAGATGAAACCGTGGAGTGCCTGGCAGTAGTGGCAGCCGTTCGACTGAGAGACCGCGAGGGCGATCGTGTGGCGCGTCTTCGCGTCCAGGAGCTTCGCGATGCTGCCCTGCAGGCCCATCACGATCTCGAGCACGGTCGGGTTCGCGGCGAGCGTGGTGAACATGCTGGGCGCGAAGCCGAACTGCTTCGCGATGGCGTCGAGCGCGCCCTGCGTTTTCGCGTCGATGTCGGCGCGCGCGGGAGCGGTCAGGCGAGACATGGTGACGAACCTCCGGGTGACCTTGCTGGACCATTTGGTCCACTCGCTTGAGTGAACACGATCGAAAGTGGGTTTCCAAGCCCAGTTTGTGTAACGTCGATTACATGCAGGTGAACAACGGGGCGGAGGCAGCCCAGAAGCTCACTCCCAAGGGCCAGACCACGCGCGAGCGAACACTGGCGCACACGGCCCCCGCGTGACGTTACTGGACTATTTCGTCCGCTCGCTGTGAGGACACGATCGAAAGTGGGTTTCCAAGCCCAGTTTGTGTAACGTCGATTACATGCAGGTGAACAACGGGGCGGAGGCAGCCCAGAAGCTCACTCCCAAGGGCCAGACCACGCGCGAGCGAATACTGGAGCACGCGGCGGCGTTGATCTACGACAAAGGGGTCCACGCAACCAACAACGAGCTCGTACGCCGCGCTGCAGGCGTGAGTGGATCGCAGCTGAGTCACTACTTCCCCACCAAGGAGAGCCTCGTCCTGGCGGTCATCGACTGGCAGGCCGACAGCGTCCTCGGCTTCCATCGCAGCGAACGGTTTGCCAGCTTCGACACCGTCGAGGCGTTCCAGGACTGGGCGGACTTCTACGTCCTCTCGGGGCGTCCGTTCAAGGACGGCTGCAGCCTCGGCTCGCTCGCGAGCGAGATCGTCAAGACCGATCTCGACGTACACGACCGGCTCGCGGAGGTGTTCGCGCAGTGGCGCGAGATCTTCCGCGTCGGGCTCGATCGCATGCGGCAACTCGGCCGCATCGACGCGTCCGCCGACTCCGCGCGGCTCGCCGACATGTTCCTCGCGGCGTATCAAGGCGGCATGCTCCTCGCTCAGGTCGCCCGGGACATCGGCCCCCTGCAGGACGCGCTCTCTGCGGCGGTTGACCATCTCCGAACGTTCGTGACGTCTGACGACCAGCACATAGGCTGACGCGGCACATCCGAGCCTCGGGTTTCGGAGCGCGGAAGTAGGTCTGGCGAAGTGGTAAGACGACCATGTCGGGCGACGCGAAAGGGCGTCCGCTCTGTTAGCAGAATGAGACGGCTCGCCGACATCCAGCCTCACGAATTCATGGGCCCGATGGCGTGATGGCTGATTGCCGACCCTGACGTAAAGGAGGCGCCGTCCTACCTGGAATGTCACCTACGACGGCGGGCGGACCTGGTGGTTGACCGATGCGACGCCGAACGACGCGGTGCAGAAGGGTTCGATCTGCACTGGCGGCACCACCTGCGGCACCGACCGGAACCTGCTCGACTTCATGGACATCCAGGTGGACAAGCAGGGCCGCGTCCTTGTCGGGTACGCCGACGGGTGCACCGGCGCCTGCGCCACCGGCGGCGCGCAGAACTTCGACCCGCTCGGCCACCATCGCCCGCCAGAGCGGCGGGAAGTCGCTGTTCGCCGCGTTCGACCCGGTCAAAACGGCGAAGGCGAAGAAGAAGTGATCCGGGTACGAGCGGGTGCTCTCGTGCTTGCCGCCGCCGCAGCCCTCACCGGCTGCGGCGGCGCCGCCGGCGAGACGGATCTCGGCGATCCCGACGCTCCCGGCGCGGCGGAACCCCGAAGCGCATCCACGGCCACCACCCTCGTCTGCGCGGACACGGCGACGGCCGTGCCGCGGCCCACCGCGCTCCCAGGCGAGGTTCCGCTGCCGTCCGACGCAATTCTCACCGGCTCGGAGCAGCGGTCCGGCGGGCGGCTGGTGGTCACGGCAGTGACACCAAGTGACTTCCGCTCGACCCTCGCCTTCATGCAGCGGGCCTACCCGGCCGCCGGGCTGATCCTCAGGGAGGGTGAGGTCGAGGACCGCGACGCGGAGTCGAACTTCGCCGGCAAGGGACTGGTCGGACGCTGGACGCTACGCGAGATACCGGACTGCGACCGCGACACCCTCGTCACCGTGCTCGTGGCCAGGCCCCGACGGCGGCAATGGCGCCCGAGCAGCCCCGGCTCGGCCGCAGCTAGGTGTGCTGTCCGGGGAGCTTGGTCAACCTGGTGATGGGTGGTAGGCCGCCGATGGCTGAGTGAGGCCGGTGGTGATTGTAGTGATGCAGGATCGCCGGTCAGGCCTTCCTGCGGGCTTGTTCGCTGTTGTAGAAGCGGGCGATGGCCCAGCCGTCGGTCAGGGTGCGGTGGAAGCGCTCGACTTTCCCGAAGCTCCTATGGGTGTCAACCCGTTCGGGCTGGCAGGGCTGTGGGTGAGGTCAGCAGCTGGTAGACCTCTCGTGCGATGTAGCGCTTGAGGCAACGGATGATCTCTTTCTTGGTTTTGCCGTCGGCGGTGCGCCGGTTGGCGTAGGCGCTGCCGTCGATGCCTCCGCCACACTCAGCCGCAACGGGCTTACCAGCCTCGAGGCGACGGCCCACATACCCTTGACACCTGCACGGGGGTCTCGGCGCCCTGCCAGACGGGCAACACGAAACGTGCGGCGGAGAGGTCCCGTGTCACCGTCACCGCGGCGTTCGGCCGCCCAGTAGGTCGGCCAAGAGATCGCTTCACTTGAGTTGTGCAGCGTTCGTCGGCAGATGATGGCCGCACCAACCGACCTGCCGGGCTGACCCGCCTGGCGGAACCGGCGGGCTGACCGCCCGATCAGCCGGGCGGACCGCCGGCCGACGTTCCGCCCGAGGGTCACCGATCCGCCCGGGTGAACCCGCCAATCGGCGACCCGCCTTCTCGATCGGCGGCGCCCGGCCGCTACCTGGGTGGTCGCGACGCCGATAGCCGACTCATCCCTTGCCGGAGCCACCTGCGATTTCGACAGTGGGCGCAGGAAACCCGGCCCGTACCGCCGAGGGCGCGAGGACGGCACGCCGGCGTGAAAGTCGCGGCGGAGCGGTGGCCCGAGCAGAGACCGGAGGTGACGGTTGGACCGCTGGTATCAGCGGATGCGCGGCCTCACCGACGACGGTGTCGTCGGCCGCCCCACCTGTACCCGGATGGGTGTCCGGGTCATCTACTAACGTCGGGAGAGTTCTCATGCGGGTGTCCTTCCGTCCGGCACGGGACGGCTACGCCTTCACCAACGGCTTCACCAACCACATCAAGATCGCCGGCCTGCCGATCACCGACACCAAGGGCCGGTGCGGCGGAATGGCGTTCGCCGCACTGGACCACTGGCACCAGCGCATGCCGGTGCCCGCCGCCAGCGCCCTGCCGCCGGACGGCAACCCGGTCGCGGACTACATCTACGACCGGCTGATCACCAGCATCGTCGACAACTGGCCGATGTACTTCCAGTTCATGCGGACCCCGGACCACCCGACCACCCTGAATGGGATCGGCGTGGCCCGGTTGACTCGGGAGGAGCAGTTCCCCAAGCTCAAGCAGCTCCTCGACCAGGGGCTCCCGCAACCGCTGGGCCTGTGCCAGTCCCGCGACCCGGGCGGCTTCGGCAACGACCACCAGGTGGTGGCGTACGGCTACGAAGAGGGCGAGCGGACCCGGGTCTTCATCTGGGACAACCGGTACGCCCGCCGTGAGGACGTGCTGGAGTTCAAGACCGCGTACGACCCGGCCGACCGGGTCGTGCGGCAGGGCAACGGCGACCAGTGGCGCGGTTTCTTCGTGGAGCGGTACTCGCCGCGGCTGCCCTGGTACCTCGCCGGGGGCAAGCTGCTCAGCGACCGCTCCGACCCCCGGATCTATGTGCTGCACGGCGGAGCGAAGTTCTGGGTGACCAGCCCGCAGGAGTTCGACCGGCTGGGGTTGCACTGGAACGAGGTGGTGGAACTGCCGGACGGATCGACCTCGTACGTCGCCGACGCGCCCGGGGACCGCGTCCTGCTCCGGGAGATCGACCGCGCGGAGGTGCACGTCACCTATGGCGGGCACGGCTTCCACATCCCCGACCCGGACACCCTGCTCCGCCTCGGATTCAGCTGGGCCGACGTCCGGGTGCTACCGCGCGACTCGCTGCGGGCGTTGCGCCCGGTGCCGGTGGACGGCACGGTGCTGCGCGAGGAGCACCAGGATCCGGTCTACCTGATGGTCGACGGCATGCTGCGGCACGTGCCGGACCCGGTCACGTTCACCGCGCTCGGGCTGCGCTGGGACCGGGTCGGTGTGGTGCCGGACGGTTCCCTGGCCGCCCTGCCCAAGGGCAGCCCGCTGCCTGCCTCCCACCTGCCGGCTTGGTCGGAGCGATCGGCGGGGCAGCTGATCACCCGCGACCACGACGCGGTCGACTACCGGATCGAGGCCGGGGCGAAGCCGGCGGACGAGGTGGAGTTCGTGCTGAACCTCGGCACCGGCCTGACCTGGCGCAAGGAGCTGGGCCTGCACGCGAAGGACGGGGACTGGACCATCGCGGTGCAGGACAGCAAGCGCACCGACGCCAACGGGCTCTACCGCTACCAGCTCCCCGAGGGACAGCTCCGGCTACGCAAAGCCAAGCTGTTCGGCGCGATCACCGGCGTGCTGGAGCTGAACGACCTAGACCGACTTCCAGCCGGCGCCCGGGTCACCTTCACCTGGGTACGGGACTGATCCCGGGCAGCTACGCCCAGGGCAGGGCTCCCAGCACGTCGTCATCAACCTCCATGCGGCCAGCCGCCACCGCCTCCGCGATGACCCGCCGCCGGAAGGCCCGCCTCGGGGCCGTTCGGCGGCGGGGCGGCACCGCGGGCCCCACCGGCCACCCACGCCTGTCCGTGGATTTCCCCTTGGCGGCGCCCGCGTCGTCAGGCCCTCAGTGCTTAGGGGTGTCTACATCGCGGTGAGAACGCCGAGGTGAGGTGCCTCCCGCGAGTCCGGCTGGTCGGGCGGCACCGCCAGATCAATGATGGCCTCGCCGCCGTCGGCGACATCAGGACGATCCGGCCCGGGTCGTGCCCGCTCTGCCGCACTGCTTCGTTCTCAGCCCACTCCGTGACCAGCCCTCAGCAAAGAAGCCGAGGCTTGATCTTCCCTGGGTCGCGTGCTCTGGACATAAGGCGCGTCCGGCGATTGTCGCTTCGTCCGCCCGGCGTTCGGGAGGTTCCCGAATTCCCACTGGTTCCTTCGTTAGGGTTCCTCCACAGCGACGCAGGCTCGCCGCCTACGGGACGCTGCGGCCAGCTCAGCCCAACCAGGACGAAGTCAGTATCGCCGGCGACTGGACCGAGATCACACTGTCCGGGTGGCTACGCAACCAGTTCAGCTTTTCCGCCTTCGAGGCCGACGTGTCCGGGCAGAGGGTTCCGGCGGCGTTGTTCACCTCCCCCGGGCTGCCGACGATCTGGCCTCGCCTGGATGACTTCGAGGGCCGAAACTATGAGCGGAGCCTCGGCCTGTACGAGTGCGAGGGCATCGTCGGCGTGGCTAACGTCTACGAGTGGGTGGGAGAATTGGTGAACGATCTCGACGGGGCCTGTTGCATTGCCCGTGTCCGGGGACCCAGGCACGCTTGACGGGTCCAGCTGTCGAGCCGTCGTCGCCGTTGGTCGCCGCCGAGGTCGGCGTTCACCGGGTTCCGTTTCCCGGCGGAGGTGATCGTCGTCGCGGTCCGCTGGTACCTGCGCTACAGCCTGTCCTACCGGGATGTGGAGGAACTCCTGTCTGAGCGCGGTGTCGAGGTTGACCAGTCACCGTCTTCCGGTGGGTGCAACGGTTCACCCCGTTGCTGGCAGACGTGGCCCGGTTCGCTCGCCACTCGCCCGGTGACCGGTGACCGGTGGTTCGTCGACGAGACTTACGTCAAGGTCAGCGGCGAGTGGCGCTACGTCTACCGGGCGGTCAACCAGCACGGGCAGGTTATCGACGTGCTCGTCTCGGGCCGCCGTGATGCCGCCGCTGCCCGCCGGTTCTTCCGGAAGGCCCTGCGGGTGCTGAAGGTGACGCCCCGCGAGGTCGTCACCGACGCCGCCCCGGTCTACCCCGCCGTGCTCGACGACCTGATCCCCTCGGCCTGGCACCATGTCGAGCGGTACGCGAACAATCCGATCGAGGCCGATCACAGTCAGTCAAGCAGCGGTTACGACCGATGCGTGGGCCCCGGACCGACCGGACCGCACAGGTGATCATCGCCGGACAGGCGTTCATGCAGAATCTCCGCCGCGGGCACTACGAACTCGGGCTCGACAGTCCGCCCAAGCTCCGAGTCGCTTCGGCGTTCAGTGAACTCGCCCGGGTGGTCTGACCGCGGACCCGACCCGGGCGTACCACGTCTCCCGATCAGATAATGCAACGGCGCCGATGGCTGTATGGCGGCGGGATGCAGGAGAGGCGGCAATGGCGGAGGACGACAACCGTCCGCTGAAGCGGGTCGACAGCCTGGACGACTTGGTTACCTGGCTGCGGTGGATAGCTGATGATCTCGCTCGCGATCCAGACGCCGTCGAGAACATGACCACAGACCGCTACTTGGAGGCGTGCGCGGCGTACCTCCAGGACCGAAGCCGCCTACAGAAGCGTGCCGGCAACCGTCTCCCGGCACAACCGACCTGGCAACTCCTCGCGGACGCCCTGCACGCAGGATGCTTCTACGAGTAAGCGCTCGCCTTTCGCCGCACCGTCAGCTTGGAAGGACGAAGATCAGCACCCCGAGATGCCTGAAACGCCTGCTCACGCGCTCGACCGCTCGTGCCCCTTCGTAACCGTGGGTGGACACAGCTACTGGCACGTTGATGGCACGTAGGATCTTGGCTGGCCGATAATCTGTCGGCGTGAATCATGACCCGCAGTCGCTGGTCGGCTACTTTGTAACCGAGGTCGGTGTCCGCCAGGCCTGGCCCTTCGTCACCTTCACCAGCAACAACGCCAGCCTCACGCCGGCCGAGCTGCGGCTGTACATCGACACCACCTGCGACGTAAGCCCACCCCCGTCGCTCGTCCTCGACCTTGCGGCCGACGAGCCAGCAGCGGCCCTGCCGGCACTACTCGAGGTGCTGAACGGGACAGTCACTTACGCCGCCGTCACCGCCACCGCCGACCTGATCCTCAGCTTCGACGGCGGCACCACCCTGCGGGTGTCCGGTGCTCCGAGCGCTTGGACCACCCATGACGTGTGGTGGCTCGGCAACCCCCACGCATAGTGCGCGAGTGAACCAGGGCAGCTCGGGGAAGCCATCCGGCCTACCGGCTACTGGCACCCGGAGGGCCCAGTGACCGGAGAATTACGAGATCAAGTTGCCCGCCGTGCCGACCTGGGCGGATGAGGGTCTAGCAGCCGAGACGCCTCTCGACATCTCACACCTCTCCCCCGCCGCCCGTGGACCTCTTGCGGACTAGATGCGGACCGCTCACCTGTCGGTGCGGTCCGGGTCCGTTTGGCCGCCGGACCGGTCGGGCAGAAGGTCGTGGTGACCGCCGCCGATGAGTCGCCCACGATCGAATTCAGGCGCTCGACGAGCCGCCAGGCCGTGCCGGTCGTCGCGCTGCTCGTGGTCGTGGCAGGAGAGGTCGTATTCAACCTCGCCCGGGGCCGGCAGTGGTGGGACGGGATATGGATTCTCCCGCTCTACTTGGTGATTTTCACCCTCCCCAGGCGTCTGGCCCGCCCAGCGGTCTCTGGCTACCAGTCACGGCTGCCCCTACGGCTCACTGAAGAGCACCTACAGGTGGCGGGCCCGGGCGAAGTCACCTTGTCCATTGATTGGTCGAACATTGCCAAAGCCGAAATCCGCGGGCGGCTGGTGGCGTTCCTGGTGATCGAGCCGATAGACCCGGACCTGACCCGCCCCCCGCTGAAGCGGTGGCAGTGGGCCGGACATGGACAGAGCCGACCATACGAAATCCTCGTTCCTCTCACCTACATGACTCCAGGCCGCGACGTGCTGCGCCGGGAACTGGCCCAGCGAACCGCTACTGCTGCCCGACATGGCATCTGAGATCGATCCCTTCCTGACCGGCAGGAAGCCGTCATGGCCTTGGGCTCAGAAGAAGATCGCGGATGGCTAGTCGGGCGGCTGCGCGCCTGGTCAGAATGTCCGCCGCCGTCGGGCAACGTCGGCGTTGGCTGGCGGGCTTGGCTGTACTGATGGCTGTACTCTCCCGGTCGTGACCGCCTTCGACGCGGAGACTGATCTCAGCGAAGATCTAGCCCTCCGCCTCATGATCAATACCTCAGTGACTCTCTTCTGGCGCACATCGATTCTTGACCGAACCAAAGAGTGGCTACGCGGTCACGGCTACCAGGTCACCCACCTGGACGCGTCAGGCTGGGCAACTGAGGAGGCCATGCACCGCGACATGGCGGCTGCACTGTGCTTCCCTGACTACTACGGGCGCAACCTCGACGCCCTCAACGACTGCATGCGCGACGTCGTGAGCTACGAATACGGGTGGTTGCCTGAGGCAGCCGGCCTCGCCCTTGTCTTCACCAGCTACGACACGTTTGCCACTCACTGCCCAAGGTCCGCTCAGATCCTGCTGGACATCATGGCCGACCACTCCCGAACTGCCAGCCTGTTCGGTCAGCGCCTGATGTGTCTCGTCCAAAGCAACGACCCGCAGATCCGGTTCCAGCCGGTTGGCGCGGTACCCGTGAGCTGGAACGACGCGGAGTGGCTGGACGCCAACCGCCGAGTGGACTAACCGCTCCTGTGGGGTTCAGGAGGAGAAGGTCAGTAGTGGCTGCTCGGTGACCTCAAGGTCAACAGGATCGGCTTCGGCACCATGCGCCTGACCGGCAGCGCCGCCCTCCACCAGGGCACTCCCAGCGACCGCGACCAGGCGGTCAGCGTGCTGCGTCGCGCGGTCGAGCTGGGCGGTCCTCGGTGCTGCTGGTCCAGACGTTCGGGATGTCGAGGACCTTCGCCGCCTTCACCAGGGTGATGCTGTTCAACTTGGCGACGTCGGGCGACTGGGTCTTGATGAACCCCATCGAGATGACCTGGTGGTCGATCAAGATCAGAGCACTGTCCTGCGCCTGTAGATCTGACATGGCTGTCAACTCCAATTCGGTATGGCGAACCCTCGGGGGTCCGTATCTGCTGCCCCGAGCGGTCTGCTCGGGTTGATAGCGGGGAATCCGTCGCCTGGGGCGAGCGGCTCAGATGGTGCGGTCGGGCACCGCGCACCCGTCCGGGGCGCAGATGCCCTCGGCGTCGGCGACAACCGGCAGCGGCTGCGGAGCGGGATGACTCTCGTCCCACGCTTTGGCCATGACCGCGAGCAGGTCGTCGAGGCCGAGCGCCCCGGGCACCGCGAAGCGGCCGTCGAACACGAGGAACGGTGCGCCGCGAGCCCCGAGGCGCTGTGCCTCGCGCTGTTCGGCCGCCACCCGGGCCCGGTAGCGGCGGCTGCGCAGGGCCTCGGCAGCCCCGGCGCGGTCCAGACCCACCTCGGCGGCGAAGTCGAGGACCTCCTCGGTCGTCCACAGCTTGCGGGCCTGCCCGAAGTGCGCCCGGAACATGGCCGTCCAGATCTCGTTGCCGCGTCCCTGGTCGGTCGCGTAGGCGAGCAGCTCGTGGGCGAAATCGGTCGGGCCGAGCGTGCGGTCGACCGCGCGGTAGGGCGTCAGGCCCTCCGCCTTGGCGGCCCGCTCGATCGGTCGCAGGACCCGGTCCACGGTCGTCGCGGGGGCCCCGGCCATCGTGATCAGCTCCCGTTGGCTGACACCCTCACGGGGCAGGTCGGGATGTAGCTGGAACGACCGGTGGATCACCTGCACCTCGTCGGCGTGCTCGAACCGGTCCAGGGCCTGGTGAAGCCGGTGATCCATCAGCCCGCAGTACGGGCAGACGATGTCCGACCAGAACTCGATCTTCATGGCACTCCTCCTCGTTTCTCACTTCATGTTCGTAACCCCATGATGCATTAGAATCGGAGAGCCACAAAAGGTACATTCATGTGCGTGGCACCGGCTGACGGAAGGGGTGGCGGTATGAGTGGCGAGGATCTTCGACGGAGGCGCACCAACGTCCGGGCGAACGTCCGGAGCGCCCCGGGGCCCTGTGCGCACTGGAACGACGAAGACGCCGACTTCATCCGCGAGGTCCTGGACCTCGTCGGCGACAAGTGGAGCGTGTTGATCATCGGTACGCTCGCCGACGGCCCCATTCGCTACTCGAACCTGGGCGACGCGATCCCCGGCATCTCCCAGCGCATGCTCACGCTGACCTTGAAGCACCTGCAGCGCACGGGCCTCGTCACCCGGACCTCCTACCCCGAGGTCCCGCCCCGCGTCGAGTACGCCCTCACCGACCTGGGCACGTCACTGCTCTCCACCGTCCTGGCCCTGGCCGCCTGGTCCGCCGACCACCATGTCGAGATCCGCCGCCACCAGACGGAGTACGACAACGGCGCCACCTAACTTGACTCTTAACTCCTGCGGCGTGAACGGGAATTGACGGCCTTCGTCTTCTTTCCGGCTGCTGTCTTGGCGTTCGTGGTGGTCGCGGTGTGGACGTCGTAGCGCGGGGTGGGGTGGTTGTTGCGGCGGCCGGGTGGCCGTCCTGGTCCTGGCCGGGAGGGTTGGGTGCACCGGCCGGGTTGGTGGGAGGCCGTCGCACAGCTTTCGATCTTTCGCCGTCAAGAGTTGGCGCTGTTACTTGCCCACAGTGGATGATCATGCTGTCCGTGGGATACAACTTCATTTCCTGTAGCCCGGACGACTCGGCGCCGATCAGGCATGACGTGCGTGGGTGGCTGCCGCCGCAGCATCTGTGCTGGCACATCCTGAAGGTCGTCGGTGAGCTCGACCTGTCCGGGTTGCTGCGGGGCCATCGTGCTGATGGCCAGGGCGCGGCGGCGTATCCGCCGCAGGTGCTACTCAGCTTGGTGCTGTACTGCTACTGCAAGGGCGTGCGTTCCACGCGCAAGATCGAGGCCGCTTGCCTCAATGACGTGGGCTGCCGGATCATCACGGGCAACCAGCAGGTCGACCATGCCACCGTCGCGCGGTTCCTACGCCGTCACCGCGAGGGTCTGAATGCGTTGTTCGTGCAGGTCCTGGCGCTGTGCGCCCGGTGCGGCTTGTGGTGCTGTCCGCCGTGGCGGTGGACGGTCATCAACGAATGCGACGCGAAGCTGGAACGCTACCGAGCCGCCCTCGACGCCGGCGCCAACCCGGCGGTAGTCACCGGGCGGATCGTCCAAACCCAGACCGAACGCGCCCGCGCCGAAGCGGATCTTGACGCGAACGCGGGCAACAGACCACGCCGCATGAGCCGAGCGGAAATCACAGCCCTGGTGACGGCCCTCGGCGACATCGCCGCGGCCCTTCGCGACGCCGACCCCGCGGACAAGGCCGAGGTATACCGCCAACTCGGCCTTCGGCTCACCTACCAGCCGGAAACGCAAACGGTGCGCGCTTCAGTCGATCTAAGCGCGCACCGTGGGGTAATGGTTTGTGTCCGAGGGGCCACACGAACCATTGCCCCACCGCCGATGACGATCGGCAAGACCTTGAGGCTCACCCTAGCCTAGTTGCCGGTGACCTCTTCGGGCACGCCGAAGTGGTCACCGCCCAGGAAGCCCTGGTCAGATGGCTGCCGGTGGGATTCGAGTCTCAACTGCCGGAATCCCTACCAACTCGCCATGGCGGATCTAGAGCCGCACGTCGATGCTGGATCGTCGCGGCGACTGGCTTCGGCGGGCCCAGGACGACAAGACGACAGTAGGCAGGCGGGGAGCAGCCAACGCTGACCACTTCGGTTTCTCTGGGAGGTCACGACGCACCGCTCGCCTACATCACCGCAGGTCAAAGGTCTCGTCCCGGTCCGAGGCCGGTGAGCACTTCGGGCGCGGTGACCACTTCCTGGTAAGCAACATTCGTACCAGCGATGCAGCAAGTGCCTGACAGCCGCGACTCACCCGCGCCGACAATAGCTTCTATTGTCCCAGCATTCGATCTTCCTCGAACCCTAGGTCGTCTTCAATCTGCAAAGCGACGGCGGCATGCCACCGGATAGGCCCCGGCCAGGAAGGGCGCGTCAGTGCAAGCAAGTATTCATTCGCCTCATCCGTTTCAAGCTCACTCAATGACAGAATGGCCTTCTGGCAAAGCCAATAAGCGGGGGCGTCCGATTCCGCCGATCGCTCCACCAGCCTGAAAATACTGCCGGCGGCACTCGCTTCGCGAATCTCACCCAGGATGTCCACCACATCCTCGTTGTTGAGTTCAGCGATACCTGCGTCAAGGAGTTCGCGCAAGATACCACCAAGCCCGGGCGGCCGAAGTTGAGCGGCCAGATTGGCGAGCCGTTCCACTCTAGACCAGTTCTGAGCAGCGGCAGAGTCCCTGATCCAACCGACGATGGAATCGACCACGATAGGGAACTTGGCTTTTATCTCCGCAGCCTTCTCTGGCGTAATGAATCCCACGAGCAAAGAATCCACCACGTCGACGACCGTTTCGCCCGATGGCATCACCAATCATCCATCCTTCGGAACCCCTTGATCATCGAGTTGAAGACGTCCACGGATCCCGGTCTGAGACCGAAGGTTTCCGACCCGCGCTCCATTTTTAGGTGAATAGCGTTGATATCTTGCCCGATTTCTTCTGGTCTCTTTCCTGCCGCGATCAGCGCGTCGCGCGTTCCGGGAGCCATCTCAAAGCGGACAAGAACAGTGTACTTGTCGGCATTTCGGCCGCCCCGACCTCCGACCCGGCTCCGGAGTCCTTCGAGGTACGAGCGCGATTGCGTGACGAAGTTCTCGGTTCCCTTGACGGCAATCTCGCCGTTGGGTCCAAGCTGCTTGAACTCTTTCTCGCTCATGGCCCGGTAGAAGATCTCGGGGCAATCGTTGTTGTGTACCAGGACCGGTTCACTGCCGGCGAGCACATAGTACGTGTGGGTGGTGGCGACGGTGAGGTCGCGCATCACCTTGGCGCCGGTGAAGTTGCGGATGGCGGTGACGTACTGGATCTGTCCGTCGGGTCCGCTCAGGGTCGACTCGCCTGGAGTCAGGTCGGCAGCGTCAACCCACTGACCGGTGGTGGCGTCCCAGAACGGGTGGTGCGCGGTGGTGTGCAGCACCGACCAGGTCGGGCCGCGGGTGCTGCGCTCCCCTTCACCCTCGCCGGTGGAACGCGCCGCCTGGTCGACAGGCTTGGCCGACACGGTCACGTCGGTCAGCTCGGTGTCCCGGTTGGCGTGCAGCAGGGTCACCTGCTGGTCGCTGTGCTTGCCCGTCGACGGGTCTGTGGTAGCCACGGTGTCACCGACGTTGACCTCGGAGATCGGCCGCGTGCTGCCGTCGGCCATCAACACCCGCGTGTTCGGGTCGAAGCTGTGCGTCCGCAGGTCCACACTGCATGACGTCGGTTCAGGCTCTTTGTCCTGAGCCGGATCAGAGTCACGACGCCGCTCCGGCCGGTTCTGCTCGGGCCGGTTCTGCTTCGGCGCGGTCCTGTCCGGCTTCTCCTGCCGCTTCGGCGACTGCTTCGCCTTCGGCGGTGTGGCCGGCTTGGACGGCTTGGGCTTCGGCTTGGGCTTGGGCTTCGGCTTGGGCTTTGGCTTGACCGGCGGCTTGGGCTTCTTCTTGGGCGGTTTGGGCTTCTTCGGTAGCTTCTGCATTAGGTCGTTGAGGTGCTTGCGCGCCTGATTCATCAGGTCCTGCGCCCGGCGCATGATCGTGCGGGCGCCCTCGACGATCCGTTTCCACATTCGGTACCCGCTGAAGGCGCGGTCGACAGCCCGATACAGCGACTTGCCGATCTTGAGTGCCTTGATTGGTCCGAGGAAGTTGGTGGCGAGGTCGATGCAGTCCCAGACGCCTCCGTCGAGGCATCCCATCAGCGACGTCCAGCCGATCATGTCGAGAAGCATTCCGACACCGACCTGGAGCAGGATGTCGAACAGCGAGGTCTGGCTCTCCCGCTCCGCCCGCTGGTACTCGGCTTCCTGCCGGGCGATCTCCTCGCCGGCGAACTTGACGTCTCGCTGGTGCTGTGTCAGATCACGGGTGTATTGGGCGATCGCGGCGTCGTACTTCTTGAGCTCGCACGCATAGTCGTACTCGCCGCACTTGCCGTCCACCGCATGCCCGGTGGTGTCGGTGTTGCCCACCGGGTCCGCCTCGGCGTACGCGAACCTGTTCGCTGCCCCCGAGCTGGGGGTGGGGTTGAGCGTGACGTCGTCACGGGTGTCGAACGCACCGGTTTCCGGGTCGTACCACCGCGCCCACATGTTGACCCGGCCGGTGCCCTGGTCGGTCCACTCCGACTGGTAGCCGAGCTTGCCGATCATCCCGGTGCTGGACAGCACCTTGCCCCACGGGTCGTAGGCCACCGATGCGGTCAGCGCCGTGCCCGTACCTGTGAACTCGCCCACCACGTCGGTGTGCAGATCGGTCCAGGCGTAACGCTGCGTGCCGCCGGATGCGACACCCACGAGCCCGTCCGCAGCGTCCCGCACGTACACGGCGCCACCGTCGCCGGCCACCGTGTTACCCAAACCGGTGTACGTCAGGTTCGGCTGGATGAGCCGACCCAAGCCGTCGTAGGTGTAGGTAGACGCCGTACCACCGGCCGCACCCTGTGACACCACCTGGTTGAACGCGTCCGTGACGGTGTCAGTGTCCTGGCCGCCGGACCTGGTGCGCGTCAGGGTGCCCCGCGGCGTGTATTCGTAGCTCGCGCCGTCCGAGGACGACAGCAACTGGTTACGGGCGTCATAGGCAAACGTCTTGGTGCCCGCCTGCACCCGGTTGCCGGACTTGTCGTACGCGTACACCACCGGGGTGGTGCCGTTGTTCCAGCCGATCAGCCGGTCGGCCAGGTCGTAGGTGTATGTGTTGGCCGCCGCGCCGGTGAGCCCGGTGGTCGTCTTCGAGGTGACGTTGTCGTTGAGGTCCCACCCGTACTGGATCTTGGCAATGCTGGTGCCGCCGCTGGTCTTCAGCTCGTCGGACGTCACCCGATGCAGCTCGTCGTAGCCGAACGACCGGACGTTACCGCCCGCGCCGTACGTGATCGACGACACCTGCGACAAGTTGTTGTACCCGTAGGACAGGTTCGTTCCCGCGGTCGGGTTGACCACCGTGGCGGGGCGGCCAGCGGTGTCGTAGGTGTACGACGTCGTCCCGGCCGCATCCGTGCGGGAGGTCAGCGCCCCGTCGCCGTTGTAGGTGTAGGACGAGGCCCCGGACACCCCACCGATCGTCACAGGCAGGCTGCGGTCGTCGTACTCGACGGTGGTCTCGCCCGCCGAGCCGACGAACGACGTCATCCGGCCCGCCGCGTCGTAGCCGAACGTGCGGTCCACCGTCGTCGCCTGCGCGCCGGCGCCGGAGCTGCGCACCAACCGACCCAGGTCGTCGTACTCCGAGGTGACGCTCACCCCGCCCGGCGAGTCCAGCCGTACCAGCTGCCCCGCCCCGTCGTACGACATGGTGAACGTGCGGTCGGCGAGCGTCGGATGGGCGGTCGTGGCGGGCTCGATCTGCGACTCGACCAGGCCCCACGGGTTGTAGGTGGTGATGAACCTGTTGCCGCGGCCGTCGGTGAACCGGGTCTGCCGGCCGGCAAGGTCGTAGCCGAACGTCGTGACGATCTCGTCGGATCCGCTGATCGGCTCGGTCTGCGACACCAGCTGCCCGGCCGCGTCGAAGGCGAACGTCTTCGTCGTGCCCCGCGCGTCGGTGGCCGCCACCACGTTGCCGGCCATGTCGTACTGGCTGGACACCGTCCGCAGCAGCACGTCGTCGGCCGGGGCGCTGGTCGCGCCGGGCGAGTACGCCTGTGAACTGATCGCCCGCCCAGCCAGGTCGTAGGCCATGGTCTGGTAGGTCCGGTCGGGAGCGGTGACCCTGACCGGACGGCCGGCGCCGTCGTACTGGGTGGTGGTGGTGTTGCGGGCCGCGTCGGTCACCGAGGTCTGCTCACCGGCGGTGTTGTAGTCCTGCCACGTGACCACGCCGGTCGGCGAGGTGATCGACGTCGGCCACGGGCCTGACCCGTACCCGAACGTGGTGGTGTGCGCCTGCCCGGTTTGGCGCACCACCTCGGTGGAGGTCCGCGTCCGGCCCAGGTAGTCGTAGGTGGCGGTGCCCTTCGCCCCGGTCGGGTCGGTCTGTGAAAGCAGGTCGCCGTTGAGGTTGTACTCGAAGCGGCTCACGCCTCCGTCGGGTGCGGTGACCTTCGCGGCGCGACCCAGCTGGTCGTAGACGATCGAGGTTTCCGCGCCGAGCGGGTCGGAGGTGGACACCACCTGTCCCACGGCGTTGTAGACGTTGGTTGTCCTCGCCGCGATCGGGGTGGAGGAGCCCGGCGGGGTGTATGCGGGCAGTTGCGTCTCTACCGGCTGGCCGGCGGCGTCATAGCGGACGACGGTGACGTTGCCGTTGGGGTCCTGCTGTTCGGTCAGCTCGCCGAAGGTGTTGTAGCCGAGCCGAACCGTCGACACCGCGGTGACGGGTGCTTGCTCTCCCACCACGGTGCTCACCGCCGGGGAGGTGGTGACCACGGCGCGGCCCACCTCGTCGTTGGTCACATAGGTGGTGTTGCCCCTCGGGTCCGTCGTCGACGTGATGGAGCCGTCCACGTCCAGGGTGTAGCTCGTGCGGATGACCCGGGCATCCGCGGCAGGCAGGGCGCCGGAGCGCACCTGGCCCACCTCGCTGCCGCTCAGCGGCCGCGAGTAGATCTGCACGTCGTCGACCCGGCCCTGCCAGAAGTTCTCCAGCACGCCGTTCCAGGTGCCGGCGCCGATGAGCACAGACTTGCGCGGCGTGAACGTCGCGGTCGTGGTGGCGGTGTGCTTGAGCACCCCGTTGACGTACAGGCTCATCGTGCCGGAGGCGGGATCGTAGGTGCCCACCAGGTGGGTCCAGGTGTTCAGCTGCCCCGACGCCGACGTCTTGGCGGCCTTGCCCGCCGATCCGGTGGTGTCGGAGTCCTTCATGTTGAACCGCCACTCGGTGGTGGCGTCGTCGAAGCCGAGCGAGAAGGCGTCCTGCAGCGCGCCGCGTGCGGCGACGGCTTTGTGCTTGGCGGTGCCGTCGGTCAGGTAGACCCATGCGGCGACGGTGAAGCCCGCAGTGGCGTCCACGGCCGGGCCGGCGGTCTCGATGGCGGTGGTGCCGGTGAACTGCGCCGATCCGCCGTGGTCGGTGGACCAGCTGACCCCGCTGGCCGGCAGCGTGCCGGCGTTGTTGCCGGTGGAGTCCACGGCCGTGCCGCCGGTGGTCTCGTCAAGCTTCCACCGGCCAACCGGGGTCGCCCCGCCGCCGGTGTACGTCGTGTTCGACAAGACCCGGCCTAGCGGGTCATACAGTGCCTCCGAGGCGCCTACCAGGGTGCCGCCCTGGGTCAGGGTCGTGGACAGCACGTCGTCGTTTGCCGAGTAGGTGTGGCTGGTGGTGCGGTTGAGTCCGTTCGGGTCGAGGGTGGCGGTCCGGCCGCGGCCGACCGCGTCGTACGTACGGTCGGTCCTCGTCAAACCGTTGTTCGTGGTCTGCGAGGCCAGGTTGCCCGCGGCGTCGTAGCTGTTGTTCTCCTGCACAAAGGACGCGCCGGTGCTGGGGTCGCGCCGGGTCACCGTGGCGAGCAGGTTGTTGTCGGTGTAGGTGTACTCCGTCTTCCAGCCCATCGCGTCGGTAACCGACGCCAGGCGGCCGCCCGGGTCGTACGCCATCGACTTGACGACCAGGTCCGTCGGCGCCGAGGGATTGTTCGGGTCCCCGGTGTAGTCCTCCACCACCACGGCGAGCTCGTTGCCCAGTGCGTCGTAGTCGGTGCGCACGATGCTGCCGTCGGCGTGGGTCTGTCGGTGCACCCGCCCATACGGGTCGTAGCCGAGAATCAGCGTCTTGCCTCTGGCGTCGGTCTCGGTCACCCGCCGCCCGTGGCTGTCGTAGCCGTAGGTCACGGTGCGCGGCGCGTCCCCGCCGGTGCTGTCCGACACGGTCTCCGATACCGGCAGGCCGTCCTCGTTGTAGGCGACGGCGGTGACCGGGGTGTGGGTGGCGCCGGTGACCTGGTTGGTGGTCGCCGGGTCCGTCCGCTCGACCACCCGGTCCAGCGCGTCGTGCTTGAAGGCGGTCGTCGAGCTGGGCACGCCTCCGACGACGTCGATTTCCTTGGTGGTGCGGCCTAGCTGGTCGTACTCGTACCGAGTGATCAAGCCTGCCGGGTCGGTCACCTCGGCGATGTCGCCGTTGGCGAAGTAGACGATGCGTACCACGCCGCCGCCCGGCTTGGTGATCGTCGATGGCAGGCCGGGCGGGGCGAGGCCCCCGCCGAAC
This sequence comes from Micromonospora sp. CA-244673, assembly GCF_050948395.1. Lineage (NCBI taxonomy): Bacteria > Bacillati > Actinomycetota > Actinomycetes > Micromonosporales > Micromonosporaceae > Micromonospora > Micromonospora sp. CA-244673. The sequence continues at coordinate 4,864,345 of NZ_CP192019.1, forward strand.
GCCGCGACGGTGGTGCCGTCGGTGTAGGCGACGGTTGTCCTGCGTCCCAGGGGGTCGGTGGTCGCGGTGCGGTTGCCGGTGACGGGGTCGTACGCGTAGGTGGTCAGGTAGGTGTTGTCAGAGGCCGACGTCGACCCTGCTTCCCGCTTCTCGAGCAACCGGTCGTTGAGCACGTTCGCCGGCGGGTTCTGGGTGGTGGCATCCGGGTAGTAGGTGGAGTAGCTCGTTGAGCACTTGTTCGCCGACCGGTCCTGGCAGGTGGTGGTGGAGACCACGTTGCCGCGCACGTCGTGCTCGTTGATGGTCATGTTGCCGTTGGGGTCGGTGACCGTGCGCAGGTAGCCCTTGCTGCTGTAGCCGAATCGGGTCGTGAAGCCGCGGACGTCGATCTCGGCGACCTTGCGCCCGGCCTGCAGGTCGTGCACGTCTTTGCTCTGGGCGTCGTCAGGGTGCACCACGGTGTAGGTAACCCCCGGCACGGCGGCGGCCTTCACCGCGTCCCGGGCCTTGAACTGCGCCTCGACGAGCTTCGCGTCCAGGGACGAGCGGTAGAACGCGACCTCGGCGATCTGCCCGTTGAAGTAGCCGTTGAGGTTCGTCGGCGTGGACGGCCAGTGGGTGCTGACCTTGCCCGCGCCAATGTAGCCGTAGTCCAGGGTGCGGGTCTCCGTCGACGTGGTCGTCTTGGTGCCGATCTGCTTGCCGTCCAGGTACAGGGCCTGGCCGGTGGCCGTGCGGGTCAGCACCGCCGAGTGCCATTTGCCGTCGTTGACCGTGGTGGTCGAGGTCATCGCACCGGCGCCTGCGCAGTAGCAGAATGTGCCGCGCAGCTTTCCGTCGACACCGATGTACAGCGCGGGAAGCCACTGGAGGTCCCCGCTCTGCCCGAGCGCGTAGGTCTGGAACCCGGCCAGGACCCCACCTGCTGAACTGCTGGTCTTGAACCACAGCCCGACCGAACGGTCATCGGCCGTCGCTGGCGGGATCTCCGCGCCCGGCAACCTCAGGTAAGAGGACGTGCCGTTGAACGATGCCGCCGTAGCGGACGGTCCGAACGGGCCGGGCGTGCCGCCGAGCGTGACTGAGCTGTAGCTGGCGATGTCCCCGTTGACCTCATTGACGGCGTCCACCGTGCCGGTCTCCGCCAGCCGCCAGTAGTTCGACGGCGCGCCGCCCAGCACCGTGCTCTCGTAGATTTTCGTGGTGCCTGCCACGGACGCGGGGAGCGGACGCCACACGCCTCCGTTGCCGTCGGTCATCTGGCTGACCCGGCCGGTCACGCCGTCGTAGGCGATCTGTGCGGTCGCGTTGCCGGACGGGCGTCGCACCGTTGCCAACGGTGTGATCGGCGTCCTGGCCTGGTACATGTCGCCGACCACTTGTTCGGTGACCGGCGTGTCGAACAGCGCTACCTCCGCCACCGAACCGGTGAAATGGTCCCGCGTGCCGAGATTGCTGACCGTGCTGGCATGCGACTGGTTCGGCCAGCCGCCGCCGAGGAACCCAGTTCCGATGTAGGAGTAGACCGGGCTCATGTCCTGGACAGTGACGCCGGTCTGCTGCGCCACCTGCACCCCGTCGACGAACATCTGCTGCTTGTTGCCCGACGCCGACAACACCACGTGGTGCCACTGGTTGTCCGCGACGCTGGCCGGTGACTGCATCGGGTTGTGCACTCGCGCCACGAACGACTGGTCGGCCTGGTTCGCCCTGCCACATGCCCAGATCTGCATTGCCGCGCCGTTTTGCGACCCGTCGCCGACCGAATCCAAGCACTTGTAGGAGTTGTCGTTGACGACCTGGCCGTTGGCCTGCACGCTCCATTTCTGGTCAACCGCGCCGGTGCAGGACCAGGTAACGACGTCCGCGCCGTTACCGGTTTCGCCGCCGGACACGCCCGCGCACTTGACCACCCCGCCGCTGGTTACCCGCAGCTCCCGGTCCGCGGTCCAGGTCCACTGCTGATTAGCTGCCCCGGTACACGGACCCAGCGCCAGCACCACCCCGCTCGCCGACGAGTTCCCAGGTACCTCCAGGCACTGCCCCTGCCCGTAGGCGATCAGGCTGCCGATCGAGGCGCCCAGGGTCGGAGCGGTGGGAAACCCGCCCACGAGCTTGCCGTTGGAGCCGATGTACAACGTCGGGTTGTAAGCCCCCTTGGCGGTGCTCGCCGTGGCGGGTTCCCAGGACTGGCCGTAGAGCACACCGTCGCCGCCGGCGGTCTTGACCCACATGCTGATCGCCTGTTGGGAGGCGTCCCCGACCAGCTTGGCCGGCACCGACACCTGCGACGAGGTGCCGTTGAAACCGGCCGCCGTCGCCGCCGAGGCGGGCAGCGGGCCAGGCTGCCCCAGGGTCACATTGCTGTAGATGCCGTTGTCGGCGCCGGCGTTCTCGAGCACGGAGCTGGCGGCGGTGGTGCCGCTGGTCTCGGTCAGCCGCCAATACGAGTGAGGTAGGGCGTTGCTCACCGCGGTCTGGTACAGCGAGCCATTGGTGTAGGTGTACGTGTGGCACTGCGTGGTGGACGTGGGAGGACATACCTGGGTCAGCGCGTCGCCGTCGTAGCTGTAGGTCCAGGTGTTCACCGATGTCTGGCCATCGACGGTGACGGGATCGGTGCTGACCGATGCCACGTGCGCCGTGCTGGCACTCGGTGGAATGGCCCAGCTCAGCGTCAGGGTCCGTCCCGACGCGGCCGTCATCTTCGTCATCCGGCCGCTGGTGTAGGTGAACGTCAATGCTCGGCCGGCGAGATCCTTGACCTTGGTCACTGCGTACCGGCCCGCGCCCTGCGCGGTCAGGAACTCGTAGCTGGTGCCGTCTTTCTCGGTCAGCTTGTAACCGCCGGTGACCGTCGAGAGCGTGGCAGCACGCCCGGCTGGTGAGGAGAATGTGCCGTTGCCGTTGCGGCCGAAGGCCATTTCCCGGCCGTTCGGGTAGGTCACCACCACGGTGTTGACGATGGTGCTCCCGCTCGGGCCGCTGGCGTACCGCTCGGCGGCCTGGGAATCGGCCATGGTCGACCAGCCGGCGCCGAACGCGTGACCCGTGCGCGGGTCGATGCTGTTGTACGAACGGGTGATCTCCAGCGGCGGACCGACTGTGTTGACCATCGCGTCCCTGGTGGCAGTGGTGTAGTTGCCGATGCTGGGGTCGAACCCGCGTCCCGAGTTCTGCGACAGCCCTGATGTGATCGACGGTTGCGGCACCGGTGTGACCAGCAGGTACTTCGGCGGGGCAGCATTGTCGACGAGGAGGCCGTCGGAGACCTGCACCGTCCAGTAGTAGGACTCACCCCAGGTCAGCACGCCGGACGGTATGGTCCACGACTTCTTGGTGATCCAGTTCGAGGTGGCGATCTGAGTCTTGCTGTCGCTGCCGTAGACGGTGAACTTGTATTGCAGTGACTTCGGGAACTTGTCCGGGTCGTGCGCGTCGACCAGCAGTTCTGGCGTCAACGTCTGCACGGCCTGCCCGTAACCCGGGTACTGCTCGTTGACCTGCGGATATTCGTTCAAGTCGTAGGTGAGCTGCAGGTACGGCTTGTACGCCGCGCCGTAGTTGGCGGAGGTGAACCGCTTGAAGCCGGTGGAACTGGTCTCTGACGCGGTGAGCGCCAGACCGTTGTTGCCGATGTCCCGCGTCGACCAGGCGTTGAAGGTCGTGACCGAGAGCGGCACCGACCACCATCTGCCGACGCTGCGGTCCCCTGACGTGTTCCCACACGCTGGCGAGTTGTTCGTGATCGTCAATGATCCGATCGCGGTGCCGAAGGTTGGACCTGCGGCAAGGCCCGCGTTGTTGGTCAGTGAATCAACGGTCCACGGTTCGTGGATCTGCCGTACGAAGAACGGCGTGTTGTCGCCGCAGTTCCACGACCAGGTGTGGTAGAGGAACAGCTTTGCTGCCTTGATCTGCGTGCCCACCATGCCGTCGTTGTCGAACTCGTCGAAGTGAATGAAGGATCGCGAGATCGATGTACCGCTGTTCCAGGTGCCGACCGGCAGGTCGTTGGTGTTGTGGTTGGTCGTACTCGAGTCGTTGTCGACAAAAACGTCACCGGTGTCGACGGTGTCCATCGTCGAGGGGTCGACCCGAACCGGGAAACGTCGAGCAGGGTCGGCCAACCACGCTGCGTCGGCTGTCACCCGCAGCGCGGGCCCACCGTTGATGGTGATCAGCTCATACGTGACCGCGGACGACTGTGCTGGCGCGCCGGACTTGGGGTGGACGTTGGAGTCCTCCATGTAGCCCTGCGGCACACGCATAGCCAGTTTGCCATTCGCGTCGAGCAGCGCGATGGACCCGTCACTGCGCAGCTGCGGGGTCAGCCCGTCCAGCCGTAGCGGGAAGACCCATTGGTTGCCCGCCGCCGGAGACTTGAGGACGATGGTCTCCTTGAGGCCGTCAGCGAAGGCAGCCAGCTCGATGTCCGTGCCGGGCAGGATCTCCGGGTACGTTGCCGTGGAGCCCTTGACCACGGCTGTCACCTGCGCTGCTCCCAGCAGGCCGTAGGCCAGCGACTGACCCGAGGCGGTCGTCACCGACGCCAGCGGATCAGCCGCTCCAGCGGAGCCGCGGGTGGCCAGGTTCACGTCGATGGAGTTCGCGCCCATCGCCCACCGGCCGCCACGACGGGTCAATCCAGTGTCAATCGGCTGGTATTCCCCGCCAGCGCCCTTGAAGTTGACCCGTGAGCCGTACAGCCGGCGAGTGAATGAGCCGTCGGCGTTCTGAAACTCGTCGTACCGGGCGCTCGACCGCTGTGGCACCCGCTTGCTGGTCTGCTCGTTGAAGCTGTTCTCGCCGGACAGCGGCGGCGCCGTCCAGGTCTTCGTCGGTGCCGCTGCGGGATTCTCGGCATCGACCGCGCCGCGCCCCCGGCCAGGCGCCTGACCCTGTCCGCCGTCGGCCCGGGTCTGCTCCGCCGAAACGTAGTGGTCACGGTTCTTGGCGCCGCCGGCCGACTTCTGAACCGGCACGCCCCGCACGTCCGCCCACGCCGGCAACTGCCGGAACCACGAAGTCAGCGACGGAAGCGGAAAGCCACCATCCTCGGGTACCGCCCCCTGCGGCACTCCCAACGACAGCGCCAGCGCCAACGTGGTGACGACAGCAATCCGGCGCCTCATGGGCCCTCCACGGCTGAAAATGATCAACAGTCCGCGAAGTCTCGCCTGCCGATGACGTTGGCGCAAGATCTTGTTTCCGAAGCGCACGTGCCTTAACGTGCGCCGGTGTCCAATCGCGTACGGCCGCGCCCGACAGCAGCAAACCGGCGCTGGCGGCTGCAGAAGCTGCCGTCTCGACGGCGCCCGGCCCTGCGGCTGGCCCCCGGGCGGCCGAGGCGAATCGCCCTGGCCGCCCTCGGCCTGCTTCTCGCCGCCGTTACGACGGTTTGGACGCTGTGGCCCGATCCCGAACCGCGGCAACGGGAATACCTCAACGCCACCGCATGCCTCCTCACCGACCGCGCAGGCATCAACGGCGATTCAGCCAAGCCGGTCTGGGCTGCGATGCAGGAGGCCTCGGTCTCCAGCCTCGTCAAAGTCCAGTATCTGGCGGTCAACGGACCACAGACAGTCGACAACGCCCGTAGCCACGTGGCGTCCCTAGCCGGCAGCCAGTGCGGCCTCGTCATAGCCGCCGGTGCTGCCCAGATCGACGCCGTTGTGGCCGCCGCTCCCACCTTTCCCCAGGTGCGATTCATCACCGTCGGTGGAAGCGCCGCGGCAGCCAACGTCACCGCCATCGATGCCAAGGACGCAGATGGTCTTCGTAAAATCCTCAAGCAGGAAGTGATCGCGCTCGCCGACGCCGCATCCTGACCGAGCCGGGGTCCGGAGGCTGCGCTACCCGTTCCCCGCCAGCCTCTGCCTGGCGAGCCTCCCGAGCCACGTGCCGCAACCGAGTAAGTGACCACTTCGGTCTTCCCGGAAGGTGTCCAAGCAGGCCCTCCCGGCGCCGAAGAGCTGCCTGGCGTTGCTCGATCGGTCCACCTGGTTGTGCGGCGCGATCAGCGGCAATCCGCGCACCCGATTGAGCGCGTCGAGCACGACTACCCACCTCGTCGGGCTGCACCCAACCGGCACTCACCTGCAAGGCCAGAGCAGTCCGGAACGGCGTACCGTCAGCTCAGCGGATTCCCACGAAGAAGCGAGTCTGGTCGCTGCGGTGCAACGCGTGGTAGGCCTCAAAACGGGTGCCGTCCGGCAGCCAGGCCACGGACTCGATGCCGAGCAGCGGCGTTGAGGTCGTGATCTCGAGCAGGGCGGCGTCCTCGGGCTCAGGGAAGACGGCTTCGATCCAACGGTCGGCCCCGACCGGTTCCAATCCGTACCGGCGGCGCAGTACGTCGTACAGCGACTGGTTCTCGAGCACCGCGCGTTCCAGACCGGGCACCAGCCGGGCCGGCAGGGCCGTGTCGACGAGCAGCCAGGGCTGACCGTCGACGCGTCGGAGTCGGCGCATCCGTACGACCGGCTCGCCCACCGGGATCTGCAGGAGTTCGGCCTCGCGCTGGTCCGCCGGGCCCAGGGCCTGACTGATCGTGTGCGTGGTGACCCGGCGTCCCGACTCGCGCAGGTCGTCGGCGGAGCCGGACACGGAGCCGACGAAGCGCAGCTCGGTCTTGCGGGGCGCGACGAAGGCGCCCCGTCCTTTGACCTTGTAGATCATCCGTTGCTGGACGAGCTCGCGCAGCGCCTCTCGCACGACGGTGCGGGAGACGCCGTAGAGGTCGGTCAGCTCCGCCTCGGACGGCAGCGGCTGGTCCGGGGCGATGTCGCCGGCCTCGATCTGGCCGCGCAGCTCCCGCATCAACTGCATCCACAGCGGCTCGCTCCCGTCCCGGGTGAGCCGCCGGTAGGTCATCGTCATGGACTTCCTTCCCCGTCGATCGAGTACAGCATGCCACGGCAGAACGATCCCTGTCATGACAGGCATTGCGGCCGGATGACCGCCCGAGCACCGGAAGGACACGGAGACGTAACCGCCGTCACTGTGACTTGGAACACGTTTGTCATCTAGCCCTGGCGGACCTGTCACTACAGTTCTGTAATGACTGCACCTCACCGCAGCTCAGCTTCCACCCGACCGAGGTGACGTGATGGATTTCGTGGAGCTAGTGATCGACGGCCCAATCGCCGCCGACCGCGACGACATTGAAGATGAGCTCAACCACGCTCTCCTCGGACGCGGCGAGGTCACCGGCGCCGGAACAAGTGAGCGTGGCTCCCACCTCGACATCGACATCCTTGCGACAGCGGACAGGCAGGCCGTCCTGGACACCATCTTCGGGGTGCTCGCCGCCCTGGACGTAGGCGACTCCGTGCGGGTCCGGCCTGGCGATGGGCAGACCTGGCTCCGCCCGAGTGAGTGGCAGCCTTCATGACCAAAAGCCCCCGACAGCAACCTAGACCAACGGTCAAGCGTCAGGTGGGACCAGACAGTAGGCAGGGGGGAGGCTGCAACGGTGGCCAGCGGATGGATGCGGACCCAGATCGACGAGTTCATGGCGTTGAAGGATCAGGTCATCCGGTCCTGGGGTGGCGTGGAGATGGCGGTGCGGGGCGGCGATGGGCCGACACCCGAGTTCGCCGGCCAGGACGTACCCTGCCTACATCTGTGGGCTCTGTACGCACGGACCGACACCGGCGACACGGTCACCATCGCCACCTACCAACACGATGACCTGTTCGGATTGAGGATCGAGCGGAGTGCCGGGTCTGACGGCGATGACGTTAGCCATGGTTATCGACGCCGCGCCCTGCCAGAGCTGCCCACGGGCCTGGTCCGAAGGGTGTCTATCGACTTGGACGGCGACGTTCTCGCCGAAGTCCGGCTTCAAGTTGAACGCCGCGATCTGCTGCTGGTGGCCGGCGAAGCGGAGGAGAACTTTGACGGCCGGCTCGTATGGCGCCGCCTTGACGAGTCCGTCCTCGCGTTCACAGACCCGAACACGGTCGAACAGATGAAGTGGGTACCCGCTCGTAGGCGGCTACAACGAATCACCTGATGTCCTGCTGCGTCGCTCGGGCACGCGTCTGCATCGCTGACGTTGGACGTGCACTCGGGCCCGTTCGGTGACGACCTCAACGCGACCGCCAAACCGGCTCGACAAGGCGGTCACGGCGCGGGACGCGGGCGGACTGACACCACGGACCGCGGCGCGACCGACCGCGGGAAACGGCGAAGCCCAGGTCGATGACCTGCGCCTCTGCACAAAGCCGCCTGACGGAATCGAACCCGCAGCCATCCGCAGCTTCACCCGTGGCCTACGCCAAGACCTCGCCGCCGTCACCGCCGGACTGTCCATGTCCTGGAACTCCGGCCCCTTCGAAGACACGTCAACCGGATCAAGATGCTCAAACGACAGATGTACGGCCGCCGGTGGGGGTTCGAGTCGCCGGCCAGCGACTCGGCGCCAATGTTGCCTGACCTGCGATGTGGGGCCTGGGGCTAATCGGGGGGCCACACGAACCATTGCCCCACCGCCGATGACGATCGCCAAGAACCTTGAAGCTCATACAATTCTAGCTGCTCCAGTGGCCTCTTCGGCCCCGGCGAAAAGGGCAACGGACAGGAAGCCCTGGTCAGAGAGTTGCCAGAGTGGCCGGCGGACAAACGCGTCGCGGCGGCGAAGTTGGCGATCCGGACGAGCCGGTTACGGCCTGGCCGGCGTACGCCGCTCTCCACTCGAAGTCGTACCCCGACAGACCCTGACCCACCTGGGTCGCGGGGCGGTCCAGGTGCACGTCGACTGCGGTGGCCCCGGGTTACGGCTGCTGACCGCCCACCTCAAGAGCAGACTGCTCACCTACCCCCGGCGGGCGGCGCTACCCCCGCACCGAAGAGGAACGCGCCCGCGGCGCCGGCTACGCGCTGCTACGCCGGACCGCCGAAGCCGTCGCGCTACGCGTGCACCTCAACGAGGTCCTTGCCGCGACCGCCGTCGACGGGCAGCCGGGCATGCCGACGATCCTTTGCGGCGACCTCAACGACGGACCGGACGCCGTCACCACGATGCTGCTCGAGGGCCCCGAGGACGGCGACGTTCACCGCCCGGACAAGGGCGACGCGGTCCGGGTGTACAACCTCGGACGACGCCTGCCTCTCGCCCGCGCCTACTTCCGCATCTACCAAGGCGGTCGTCAGCAGGTCGAGCAGCCACGGACACGACACGATCAGCTCGGCCAATTCGGTCGTCTGCGCACCGCGCGGCTCAGCTACTAGCGGCAATGGTTCCCCAGATACGTGCGCACTTCCCGATACGGCCTGCGAAGTCATCAGCGCGGCGAGTGGTCGATCGGCCGGCGCCAGATCGCTTCCCACTGGATCCACTGCCCGGGGGCGGGTGGTGTGCGCTCGGTGCTGTCAGCTCTGATCGGTAGCAACGCGGGCCATCCCTCGAACAGCTGGCGTAACTCGCCGTCACTGAAGAAGTGGATGCTCAGGCCGTTCTTCGGTCCGGCGGTGTACTGCACGGTGAATCCTCCGTCCGGGTGCTGCTCCGTGACTTCGTGTGCCGGCCACACGTCCGTGCCGGTGGCGTTGACTCGCACACACAACAGGCCCCCAGGTTCGACTCGCTGCTGTGCGGCCCGCACGTGCCTGTGCGCCTGCTCGCGGTTGCCGTGCTGGAACACCTGAATGCCGATGACGAGTGGCCAGGTGTCGCCGGCGGGTAGAGAGTCCAAGTTGCCATGCCAGAGACGATCCGCCCGGTCGGGACGGCGTTGCGCGAGCTGGTGGACCGCCGCGTCGGAGACGTCCAGGCCGAAAACGTCAATGCCGCCATCGACCAGCGGCAGGAGGTTCCGGCCATTGCCGCAGCCGACATACAGGCCAGCGGTGATGCCCTCCACAGAGGCAGTCAGAAGGATGTCGTCGACGAACGGGACGGCGGGCTCGTCAACGTACCGGCCCCGTCGGTACTCGTCGTTCCAGGCGTCAGAAGCGGACCTCGCCACACTCATCGCGCCACCCTGTCAGGAAACCGTGATCGATGCGGCCCGCCGTAGCAGGCTGTGTTGACCTCCGGTGCTAAGTGAAGGGCGGACCTCCTCATCGAGTAGTCGTCAGACCCCCCAGACGGGGACAAGGTGGAGCGCCTCACCAGCCGAACGACCCTGGCCCCGTCCGGGGAGGCTGGTAACCCTTGTGGTGCCCGGCGAGGTGATCCGCGGCTGATCTCTGAGACCTCCCGCAGGGGTATGTGTCAACCGGCGGCTCCTTGGAGGGCCGGGGTGTGGGGCAGCGCCTCACGGTTCGCATGGAGCGGGACGGTTGTTTCCGGGCTTTGCGTTGTCGGCTCGGCTAGTCCGAGTGCCGGGAAGGCTTTGGTCTCTTGGTAGGGCTGGCGGGTGGCCAGGCAGTGGTGGAGGATGCCGAGCATCCGGTTGAACAGGTTGCGTTGCGCGGCGGCGTGCCAGTCGCCGCGGTCTCGTCGGCGGCGGTGGTGGGCCAGCGCGCCGGGTGCGGTGGTCAGGGCGCAGAACGCCCACTGGTAGCCGACCGAGGCCAGGCGCTGGTTTTGGCTTTGCGGTTGAAGGCAGCGCGGCTCTTGCCGGAGGCGCGCATCCTCGGCGAAATCGGCGACGACAGCAGCCGTTCCCCACCGCCCGCGCCCTCAAGGCCTACGCCGGCGCCGCGCCAGTCACCCGACGTTGCTGATAGCGGTGGGCCTGCCGGCCGAAGGCGGATTCGATCATCGGCGGCTGGCGGAGGTGCCTGGCCTGGAAGATGGCGTGCAGCCGGGTCGCGGCCGCGGTGATGTAACGGCGGCGGCCGGCTCGGACGAGCAGGCCGCTGATCTGTTCGATGGTCAGAGCGGCGGCGGTGGTGGGGTCGGGGGCGGCGTGCAGCAGCCCGCGGATTATCGGCGAGGCGAGTCCGTCCTCGACGCCGGCGGCGGTCACCTGCTGGCCGCGCGCCGAGGCGGTTTCCCTGACCGCCGGCAGTGCCGAGAGCGCGGCGCAATCTACACAGCGCCGTCGCCGATCAGCGGACCGGCAGTGCCGTCGGCCGACCACCCTTCATCGACCGCTTCATCTGCTTGTAGGACCACATGAAGCACCGGACCTGCCGGTCGCCGCGAGCCCACCCCCCGTGGGAGGGCAGACGGTACATGCTGTTCGGACCCATTGAGCGCTGCTTGGCCCCGTTCAGCGCAGCCGGTTGCTCCCAACTTGCTCCCCGGCCTCGGGCCCAAGACCGGCGGCAGCTGGCCGCCTGAACCGGCCCTGCCAGGCAGGCCCCCGCCTATATGGCCGCCGGCTACGCGCCGCTGACCCTCGGCTGCGGCACCAACGGTATAAGCCGACCGGCTCGCCGAGCCGCCCGCGGCCGCCCCAGAGCAGGGCCGATCACTCGCCTGACAGCCACCGTCGATGAACATCCCTGGTAGCGGACCAGAGCATGTTGATGTCGTCATAGCTGTACCAGTCGCACTTGAAGTCGAGAGAGACGTCTATCCCTTGAGAGATGGCCCAGTCGGCCATGATCGAGTTGTCACGCCCCCCGAGGCGGATGGCCAACTCCTCGACGGTCAGCCCCACAAAGGCCGAACCTCGCTTGCTGCTCGAACGATCCACCGCATTAAAGGTCACGATTGGCGTGGTGCTGAAGTTGCCAAACACATGCGGATACTGTTCGAAGAGGAGCCGCTGCCATGAGACGGCCGGAGCCCGAAGTGCCATATAGAACCGGTCGCGAAAGTGGCGCAGGTAGTCGCCTTCCGCATATGCGAGCGGCTCCGAGGTAAGAACGAACTTTGTTGCCAGCCAACCTACGACATCGAAGTCCTCAGGACGGCGCCGGTTGCTCGTAACCACTGGGGTTCCGACGTGGGCGTCCCCCGACAACTCGGCGAGCGCGACATGCATGGCGGCCGCCAAGAGCGCGCCAAGCCTCATCCCCGCTTTCCGGCCGAACAGAGTCAGCCGTTTCGCTTCGTCGGCTTCAATCCGGCCGACCAGTCGCCCCTGGCGGTTGTAGTCGATGTCCTGTCGACCAGTGAAGCCCGGAAGCTTGACCTCCGGCAGTACACCCAGCGGCTCGATGGCGGCCAGAGCGGCGTCGATGTCACGCAGCCCTTCTGGCGAGGCCAGGTACTCGTTTTCCCGCTGTGCAAAAGCGGCGTAGGACGGACCGGACGGCGGCAGCTCGGGCCCCTCTTCCCGAGTTGAATGCTTGAGGTACAACACGCGTAGGTCAGCAATCAGCCGATCCATGGACCACGCGTCGCACACCAAGTGCTCCACGACCAGGGCAGCCAGATGGACCTCCGGTCGCACCTGAGCGACCACAAAACGGCACAACGGGCCGTTGGCAACATCAAACGGCGCCTTCACTGCGGTTTCCACGGCCGTCCGCCCGTCCTCACCGCTGCATATTAGGACGGGACTCGGCTGGGCTGGCTCTCCGACCTTCCAGACTCCGCTTTCCACGTCGAAGCCGCATAACAACGTGGGGTGGCGGCGTTGCAGGTCAAGCCACGCTTCGTTAAGAGCCTCAACTACCAGACGCCCTTTCAGCTTAACGAACCAGACGTCATAGTACGGATTATGGCTGCCTGACTTGATTTCCTGCGCTATCTGTCCGAGCCTGTGCCGTTGAATCCAGGACGCAGTGACCTGGGTCGGCCGTTCCGGCCGGCCGAAGTGAACCAACTTGATACCCTTCTGAACAAGGACCTTCCGTGACGGCGGAGAGGCCCAGACCATCGGCAGTCGAAGGTGGTAAAGGGCCCGCTGCCTACCAGCCGTCAGCGAGGCCGCTTCCGAGCGGTCCCGTCACGGGGCCATAGGCGTAACAACCCCCGAATCCCATGCCGGCCAGTAGCGAGATGAGTTCTCGCCCAGCCTGCCGGTCGCTGACGAGGAAGGCACATGTGGGGCCAGTGCCGGCCACCACCGCGCCCAGGACTCCTGCGGATAGACCCGCATTGAGCGTCCGCCGCAGCTCTGGCCGCAAACTGAACACGGTCCCCTCGGCGTCGTTCCGCAGGGCCCGTCCCACTTGGTGGGTATCCGCTACCGCTAGCGCATCCAGCAGGTCTGAGGAAACAGCCAGATCAGCGAGCGCGCCTCCAGACCGAAGCCGGTCGTGCTCTTGATAGACCCTCGGAGTGGGCAGACCCGCCCGGTCGAACGCGAAAACCCAGTGGTAGATGCCAGCGGTTGCTACCGGCCGCAGCCGCTCCCCCCGGCCCGTGCCAATCGCGGTCCCCCCGACCAACGTAAATGGCACATCACTGCCTAGCTCCGCAGCCAGCTCTAGGATCTCCTCGGCGGGCAGTCTGACATCCCACAACCTGCTGCATGCCACCAGCGCTGCGGCCGCGTCCGCGCTGCCCCCGGCCATCCCGCCCGCGATCGGCACACGCTTCCGGATGTGCAGGTGCACGTTCGGCGCGATCCCGGCCCTGACGGCGAGCACCTCGGCGGCCCGCGCTGCAAGGTTGCTGCCGTCGAGCGGCATGTCCGTGCTGTTGCCCCCCTCGACGGTCAAGCGCAGCCCGTTCGCGGGACGCGCGACTATGTCGTCGTGCAGCGAGACGGCTTGGAAGATGGTGACGATTTCGTGAAAGCCGTCCGGTCGTAGCCCTCCTATCGACAGTTGCAGATTCACCTTGCCTGGGGCGACAACCGACACTGACCGGCGGAGATCGTTACGATCTCCGGTGAACGCCGATGTGAACTCTGTAGTCGTGTTCAAGCGAACCTCCGTACATACTGGTCACCTAGTCGGCTGGACCGGGCGCTGACGGGCCCTAGGGTGGTGCCGTGCGGCGGCCAGAGCTTGGTGTGGCGGGGACTGCCCGTACGAGATGACGCGGAATTTGGGGGCGCCCACCATGGCCTGCGGTCCGCAAAGCTAGGAGACCGCTTCCCGGTAGGTCACGCCAAGGTGTGCCAGGGCGGCTTCCGCGTCGGCCGCCGCCTCCTGTGCCGTCGGCGCGCATGTCATTACGTACCCGATGCGGTCGTGGCTGGTCGTGGGCCATCGCGTTTGCCAGCCGGGCGCGACCTTGATGCGAGACGACACCACTGTGGGAAAGTTTCTCAGGACGCTCACGTCGGGGACCGCTTCGACCACTCCCCGGCGACCCGCCAGGAACCTTATGGCCGCCCCTCGCTCCCGTTTCGGCCGCAGGTTCGGCTCTCCGCCCGCATGCGCGGTGATCGTTTCTTCAAGCAGAGCAACCCCGGTTGCGTGCTGCACAAGGTCGGGGAGGAAGTCCCCGCCAGAGCGAGCGTTTATCTCGATCAGAAACGGGCCTCGCGCGGTCAATTTGACCTCAGTGTGTGCGGGGCCGAAGTCGTATCCGATCGCGTCAAGGGCGGCCAGCGCCAGATCGGCGGCCGCCCGACCGGACTTCTCGGGGAGGAAGGACGGAAAGGTGTGCCCGAGTTCTACGAAGTGGGGCGTCGGGCCGAGCAGTTTGTCCGTCACTCCGAGCACTTTGGTCTGCCCGCCGTAAGTAAAGGTCTCCACGCTGACCTCATGGCCGAAAAGGCACTCCTCGATGAGCCCTCCGGGTGTCCTGCGCTGGCCTCGGGAGTTAGTCGAGCTGGTCGCCAACCTGCTGATTCGGTCAAGGACCTCCCGCCGGGTCCGACACAAAGCCACGCCAATGCTTGCCGACTCGTCAACCGGCTTCACCACGCACGGCAGTCCGACGGCGTCGAGGGCGGCATCGACCTCCGCCGGGGACGGGACGAACCGAAAGGTCGGTACGGCGATTCCCCGCTCGGCACAGGCCACTCGCGTCTTGAGCTTGTTCCGTGCCTTCTCCGCGGCCTGCGGACTGAGACCCGGCAATCCCAACCGTCGGGCAGTGGCCGCTGCCAGCGGCACGAAGTGGTCCATGACGGTCATAACGCCGAGCACCGGGCCAGACAGGTTCCGCAACAGCCTCGCCATGACCTCTACGTCCTGGGTGTCACAGGTGACGACCTCGTCAGCCTGGCTGGTGATCGTGTCGAGTGCATCCGGGTCCATCGCGTAGCGGTTGAGATCGGCGGCGAGGAAGGCAACGCGGTAGCCATTAGCGCGAGCGAGCTTCAACGCCTGCATGCCGGTACCGGTCATGTTGCTTTCGACGAAGGCTAGAAAGCCGCCCTGCGGCCTGGCGTTCCTGCCGCCTGGAAAGGTCCTCATTGGAACTCCTCTGATGCTTCTGGCTGCCCGCTCAGCCATTCCGATCGGCGTAGCTCGGAGCTTTCGAACGCGGCGACAGGCTCCGTCATTCTGTGGTCCTGACCGGTGCTGACCGACGGCTCGCTGCGGCGACCACGTCATTGAAGACGAGACCTGCCTCGGCATATTTCGATGGCTGGCTGCTGACAAATGTCAGGGTCCCCGCCGCCCTCGTCTGCACCAGCAGACCCGTACCCTGGCCGCCAGCCCACGACAGTGGATGTGTTGGCTCCAGAGCCTCGGGGCTTACCCGAATCTGGAGCGCTGCGCCGCGTTGTTCGAACGTGGTGACGATCCACGCTCGTCTGGGGTGCCTCTTGAGCGCCTGCAGCTTTCGTATTGCTGGCTCCTCGACCAACACGTCACGCGACGTCATCGGCCGGCTGAAGGCAATGCCGGCCACGGCGGCTGCGCGTGCACGCACTTCGTCGACCGTTTCCACCACCCCGGTCCACAAGGCGGTGGCCTGCCGGTGGAGGGACGGTGCACGGAGGTCCAGGCTTGCCAACGAGTCGCGGAGCTGCTGGGTCGCCCGCCAGCAAAGGATGCCCTGCAACGAACCGATCTCGTCGCCGGCGAGAGACTCCCCAAGGACCTTTCCGACAGGAAAACCAATGCCTGTGCAGGCGTCATAGTGAAAAGTTGTGCCGGCGCGGTATGCCATCTCGCGGTAGACGGGGCCGAAACACCCGACGGCCTGGCTGCTCGTGGTGACGACCGCGCACCCTTGCTCTAGCGCGAACTCTATGAGCTGGGAAGAGGCCACCGCCGAGTCGAGTGCGTCCACAACCACATCCGGGCTCAGCCGCCTCACCGTGCCCTTCGCCTCGGCGATGAAGCGGCTCGTGTTGGATCGCACCTCGAAGGTGCTGCCCACGGACTGGAGAACCGCGACTTCCGGCGCCCGTCCAACAATGCGTTGAAACACCCCTTCCCGCTCCTGGAAGTACTTCACGACGTTTGATTTGGCCGGACTCGTAAGAAAGAGAACTCCGGCATGCCGCCGCTCACCGTCCAACGGACTGGACCCCTTCATCAGTGTTGCCCGCCCAGCCCGGGCGCCATCCTCGGTTGCTGCCGAACTCATCCGGGCTCCCCGTCCGCGTGGTGGCCCGCGGTTAGGTGCTCCCTGAGCAGGTCACCACCGAAGTCGCGGCTCAGCCGCCGGAGCACCGTGTGCGCGTGGTTCGCCGCGTCTGATGTGTTGTCGTACTCGATGAGCAGGTCGGGTCCCTGAAGCCGGTAGTAGTGGCCGTCACCTGGACGCGTCGATCCCTCCCAGGCGAAGTACAGCTCGTCGCCGGCGAGGACGCGGTGGGCCTCCTCTCCGGACAGCGGCGCGGGCAACCGGGCCAGGTACAGGCTCAGGAGCTGGTGGAGCAGCGAACGGCTGGTGGCGTCCAGCCGGCTGGACGCCACGCCTAAGGGCTCAATCCGCTCCTTGATTTCGGGAAGGGTGGACGACCGTATGTCGGAGGGCGCGACGTCTCCGAGGATTGCCTCGTTGCGGCGAACGGGGCCCATGGTGTCCAGCAGCGTCCGCGCGAGGTCCTCCTCCAGCGCCAAGGGCCGCAGGATCGGTCGCCCGGCAATCCGCAGTGTGGCGGGATTGGCGCCGAGGAACAGCGGGGTCGGGTAGACCTGTTCGCCGTCGATGGTAATCGTCAGCGACAGGTGATGCCCCTCCCACCGCCACGCCCACCGCTCCTCGGCGGGGTCACCGAAGAGAACCACCCAGAAGTCGTTGCTGTGGCGGCCGCGTCGCCAGCCCTCCTGTCGGTCGAGCACCTCCTCCAACGCCATGATCGCGGTGGCCTGGCCGTAGGCGGGCCTGCTAAGGCCGGTGGCGAGCAGCCGGTGTGCCGCCTTGCGCTGGGTCCTGGTCATGTCGGCGATGCAGAGGCCTGGCCTTGGGCGAGGAAGGTACGTGATCTGCCGGAGGGCGGGGTCGTCGATCCGCCGCAAGGCGTGCGCTCGCTGGGCCTGGTCCAAGCCGTCGAGCCACTTCCCTCCGGCGCCCCGCATCGCGTGGGCGACGGAAGCCGCGGTCACGAGTTCACCCGTTGCGTCTGTCCTTCGGGCGTGGCACCGGTCAGGTCGTCGCAGGGTGCCACCAGCAGCTCCAGCTCCGCGACCGTGCCGTCGTCGGCGATCCGCAGCAGGTAGGCGCCGCGGACAAGCCCGTCGGAGGTCCGGGCCCGGAACGGCAGTACGGCCCGGGTGGCGTGGGCGATGTACGGCTCGTGATGCACACCGTCGCAGTCGCCGAGCCATTCGGCGAGCATCTTCACGGCCTCCGCGCGCACTCGGACGCCTCTGGTGACGCCCGGGCCGGTCACACACACCTCTCTGCCGAGCAGTTCGTACAGTTTTGCCAGGTCCTTGGAGCGACCAGCGGCGTCAAAGGCGATGACAGTGCTAGCGCTCGCCGTCGTTGTTTCCATCGTCGTGACGCTCCTCATCAACCTGTCGGGTCTCGACCATGCCGACCAGTGCGTTGAACAGCTCCGGGTGTCGGTAGACCATCCGGATCGACATGTAGCGGGTGGCCAGGAGCGACGTGAGCCGCTCCGTCTCTGGCGAGGGGGGCAGTTGGCCGGCACGGGCCAGCTGGCGGAGCCGTAGGAGCCTGGGCAAACGGTCCTCGAACGCGCGGGTGTCGGGAAGCTTTCCGCCTAGCCATCCCCTGGCCTGCTCCTCGCGCATCACCTCCCAGACGGCGGCGTCGAACAGGCGGCCGTTCCGCCGTACGGTCAGCAGGTGCGGCAGTCGTACGAGCCGGCCTCGGGGCGGAAGCGTCGGCGCGGTGATCGCGGTGACGCATGGCGCGACCGGGTCGGGGTCGTTGCGGCGGCGGTATGCGGCCAGGTGCGCGCCGAAGGCGAGTGGCAGCCGGGCGTGCGCTGCTTCGCCACCGTGGTGCAGGCTGACCGCCGCCACCGCACTGCCCGCCACCACCGTCATCGCCACCGGTACCAGACAGGCATGTGCCACGGGCCGATGAACAATGTGTTCCACCTCGTCGGACCCCCGCGTAGCGGTGGCCGTGGGACAACAGGACGGAGACGGCGGTCCGGTGTGCAGTTCGAGCAGGCCCCGCGGAAGCGGACCGAGCGGCGGTCCTGGGACGTCGACGGCGAAGACCCGTTCCCTGGGGAAAGGTTTCGTCATGATGGGCCCTCTGGTGCTAGGCCGTCCTCGGGAAGGGTGTTGTAGCCGAGCAATGTCCACCCGTCGGGCGGCTTGTGGGCCAGCACTGCGCTGGCTGCATTGTCGAGTCGGGCGAGCGTCCGCCAGCGAGGCAGGCCGACGAGCGCCGCGACCAAGAGGCGAATCAGACCGCCGTGGGTGCTGGCGATGACTACTGCCCCGGGTGGCTGCACCTCGACCGCCTCGTACGCCGCCTCCGTCGCCCGGGCTATCGCGTAGGTCAGGCGCTCACCATTGCTCCCGGCGACGTCCCTTCCGCGCCGCCAGGCGTGGAATTCCTCGGGGTGACGCCGCTCGATCTCGGCGAAGGTCAACCCCTCCCAACTGCCCTTGCCGACCTCGCGCAGGCGCTTGTCCGTAGCAACCGGTAGGTCGGCGATTTCGGACAGCGCCCGCGCGCCGTCGAGCGCCCTACTCAAATCCGAAGAGACGATGGAGGTGGGGCGGAGTGTGGCGAGCCGGCGCGCGGCGGCCCGGGCCTGGGCCAGACCGCGCGCACTCAACGGGGGGTCAGCCTGCCCCTGGCAGCGGCGTTCGCGATTCCACACGCTCTCGCCGTGCCGCCACAGCACCAGGCGTACCGGGGTCGAGGTCACGGCAGGGGTGGGAACGTCCAGGGGACGGCCTGGAACGTCGGGGCGGTCTCGCCGGGAGTGAGCAGGTCGCGACGTGCGGACGGCTCCCCGTACCAGTCGTAGTAGGTATCGAGCGCAGGGGACGCATTGAGGATCTTGTTGGTTAGGTCGAGGTTATGGCCCGGTTGGAATCCGCCTTGGTCGGGCTTGGCCAGTTGTACACCGCCGAGGAGCAGCGACGACACGATCAGGTCGATGTATCGGTTAGGCAGCGAATCAGCGTGGTAGAAGTTCACCGGCATGCCGTGTCCCACGACGCAGAGTTCGACGCCACCGTCGAGTAGGTAGCCGTGCCCCAGCCGGCCGTAGTCGTGCACCGACTTCGCGACTTGGGCGAACTCGTCGAGCACAAACTCGTAGGTGCGGGAGGTGACGCTGGCGAGATAGGCGCTCTTCTTGAACGCCGCCAGGTGTTCGCCCCGCAGGCTGTTACGCCCCGCGCTTCCCACCAGTAGCAGCGGCTGGTGCGACTCGATCAGGCCGGTGAGCGAGCGACTGGTGGCGAAGCCCTCCTCGTGGGCGGCCACGAGCGCGACGGTCTCCTTGTCATAGACCGCCACCCGCATGCGCAGCGACCGCAGCACGTGGGCTACCTGTCGGCCGATCCGGCCGTATCCGAGAACGAGAGCGGGCCGGCCCTCGAGCTTCTCATGGGGGATCCGATTGAGGATGCTGCGGACGCCGGCCAGCGCTACGCCGTATGACTCCATGGTCGACTTGAGCTGGCTCTCCGCGACCGAAAACACCGGCAGCGGCAAGGGAACGCCCTCGAGTTTCCAGATCCCGGACATGGTCTGCTCCACGATGCCAACGAAGTCCTCCATCGACGCCGGGTAGTGCTCGGCTACGATCGGCCAGCAGTGGCCACCGTCGTCGAAGATGATGCTCTTGAGGCCTTGGGCCTTGGCTCTTGCGATGTGGTCACCGATGACGTTTGCCCGATCCGGGTACAGGTCTACGTGAATGCCCAACGTATCTCGCAGCCAAGCGTCCACCCGGTGGCGCTGCGTGTACGGGTATCCCTTGTCGAGGATCGTAATGTGGCGCGGATCGGCGCCCATGTCCACGAGCGCGTCCATCATCGCCACAAAATCGGTGACGTGGTGAATCGCCATCAGGAAGGCATATCCGGCGAGCGCCTTGCGGCCGCAGGAACGTGCCAGCTCCTGGGTCAGCGGGAATTGCCGCCGAACGGTGGCGAGCTCAAAGTTCGTCAGTGGCAGCAGTTCGAGGCGACGGAACAGCGCTTGAGCGGCCTTGAAGTCGCCGGCGACGCAGTCGAGGATCGTCAGATTTGCCACGTATGAATGAGGGTCGACGTCAGCGGTGTTGGCCGGGCTTGAAACCGATAGAACGGCAGTTCCCACTCCGAGCACGTGGATGCGTGCCTGAGCCATGAAGCCGGTCAGGCTGTCCCCGCCTCTGACCACTGACTCGACCGTCCCGCCGAGCTTGGCGAGGTAATGGTCGAATGCCTGTCCGGCATCATCAGCGGTGCCTTGGAAGACGACTTGGTGTCCGAGGGTGGGCAGCAGCGTTACCGATTGGGTGGCGGTATGGCTCACGGGTAGCCTTTCTTCGGGTACTTCATCCGGTAGCTACATTGTCCCTTGTCGATGTGCGGACCGCAAGGCCGGAGTGTGCACCATCTACAATTTCTGTCGATGCCATCAGGGCCGAACAGAGCGAGGACTCACGGGGCGGTCGAAACCTCAGGGACACGCACCGAGGGGACAGCTCGGTGCGCCCAGACTCCCGCTACTACGAAGAAAAGCCCGACTAAACCCCAGCCCAATATCCCCATGTCGACGGCCACTTTCGTCGCGAGTACTGGACCGACGACCGCCCCGACACCCACTCCCAGAGCGAAAACCGCCTGGTAGTCCCCTGGCGCGCTGGGATCGGCCAACCCAAAGCTGAGGCCCCAGGCACCGGCCGAGGTCCAGATTTCGCCGAGCGTGAACAGAACTATGGCGGCCAGGGCGGCCAGCAGTGCCGCGACGGTGCCGACGCGCCCGACCAGCGCGAAAAGCAGACAGGCCGGCAACATTACGACGGCACCGAGCCGAACCATCCGGCGGGAGCCCGGAACGTCGTCGGCCCCCCGACTGGCCGGGACCTGGAGGGCGATCGCGAGGATGGTGTTCAGGAAGATCAGGGCGGAGGCCGTCCACGGCGCCAGCGCCGTGTGGCCTGTGACCCAGAGTGGGACTGCGACAGTAAGAATGCTCATCCGCGCGGACAACAGCCCGCAGAGTATCGCTACCCGTAGATATTGGAAATTCCTGATAGCGCTCTGGCCACGTTCCACCGGCGGTCCACAAAGCTGCGCTCCCGGCAATTTTCTGGTCACGACTCCGGCGGATGCTGCGGCAACCCCGGAGCCCAGCAGCGCCGCCGCGAAGGCCGGGCGGGTGCCTAGGGCAAGAGGAATGGCCGCAACCGCCGTACCCGCGGAAAAGGAGACGTTGTAAACAACGCGCTGGTATGCCTTCAGGTGAACACGACGCTCCGGTGCCACCGCCCTGGCAATGAGGGCATTCCGTACGGCGGAGTTGCTCCGCGTTGCCAGGAGCAGCATGCAGACCACAGCGGCAAAGCCGACCATCGAGCGGACCGCCAGCAGCGAAACCAGAAGTACCGACTCCCCGAGGGCGAGCGCGAGAATGATTGAACGGGGATCGCGGCGGTCGGAGAGCCGGGCGATCGGAATACTGCCGAGCATTCCAAACAGCGTTCCAGCGGCCAGACCCGCACCAACCTCGGCCGCAGTGAGTCCTACGATTCGTACATAGAAGATTGCACTGCAGGCGAGGAACAACCCTTGGCCAAACGAGGACAGGAGAGTGGCCGCTGCCAGTCGCCGGAAAATCTCGTCCTCTGGTAGCCCCAGCCGGACGACGCGAAGAAGCTTGCTAATCATAAATCCCCGCTCCCCTCCGTGCGACGACTACTTGGGCAGCGACCGCCGCGAGCCGCACTGCCGCCGCCAGCAGCATTTTCGGCTCCGTCCGTCCCAGGCAATTCGCCATCAACTCCTCCTCCCCCACAAACGTCGCACGCGAGGTCTTGCACAGATCGTGAGGTCGCGACAGATCCTTTCGGCGGCCAATTGTCGCAACGCAAAGTCCGCGACAGGAAGGGCGGAGCAGCGGAAGTCCAGCGGTCCCAGCCCGCCCTTTATCGTTCGTGGCGCGCCTGCCTCCGCAATAGCGTGCGGGAGCGACGCCTCCCTACCGCCGGCGCGACCGTCGGTGGTAGGAGAGCACCCATACACCCCGCCCAGGAAGGACGCGGAACAGGGAGATCGGAAAAGCCCGGGCCTGATACCTGGCCCTGCGGAATTCACGAACGGAACTGTTCCGGCTGCTCGGTCCGACTATTTCGGGCCGCTGCAATCGGCCACGTGGGGCGTTGGCCGCGGCACGGCAGCCTGTTGGGTCCGCCCAACTGGGTCCGCCCAACACCGAAGCAGGGATGGTCTGGCGTCAGCCCAGCGCCGGCGCGAGCCCGGCGTGTCGTGAGGCAACGGCACGCACGGCGCCCAACAGGCACTCGGGTACCGCCGTCATGTCATGAACGGCGGGACCAGGCGCAGCGGCGTCCGCGACCATGCCGGCGGGAAGAAGCGCCGGAGTTCTGTCTGATCCATTCAATTCCCCCATGTGTTGAGGTGCTTGCCGGGGACATCGCATGGTCAACCACGCCGATAACGCGGCCGACGTCGCGCGCCCTTCGAGCCTCCGTCAGGGGAGACAGTAGATCCTTAAGGGCAACGAACACAACATGTTCATCGATTCTTTGTCGCTGCTGTTGGCCGCCGTACACCGGCCCGCCGCCGCCTGTCAGCCCGCTCCCGCCCTGGTCGGGGCCGGTGCACTTGGCGGACCGGAACCGGGGAGGAACCGGCGGCGGTCCTCAAGCGATTCGTGCTGCGCTGGCGGGTGCGATGCGATGGTCGGCGCCTGTGGCGGCGGCGATGTGATCGCATCTGTGCTAACTTTCAGGCCCTGCTGGCGCGACGTCCGTCGATGGACGGCTCTGCTGCTCGGCTGTTCCTGTGGGGTCAGGTCACCTGCGGTGCCCGTGCCAGCTACTCCGCGGCGCTGCCCAAGAGCCAGTCGCTGCGACTCGCCCGCCAACCCAAGGAGGTCACGTGAACCCTCGGGCCGTCGACGCCCTGACCGCCGACCGATTGATCAGTGCCTCCTGGAGCCAGCGGCACCGGCTCGGTCAGATCGTTAAGGAGACAGCCGAGGGACGTCACAACCCGCACTACACCGTGCGGCTAAGCAGGGCCGAGGGTGCGCTCGACGTCGAAGCGCTCGATCGGGCGTGGCAACGGCTGCAACGCAGGCACCCGGTACTGCTCTGCGGTTTCGATCCTGGCCGGGGCGACTGGCTGACCGGCTCGCCAGCGGAGCCGCACCCGCTCGACCGGTTGACCGCGCCGTCGGCCAACGTGGTCGACGCCGCCATTCGCGCTCCCTTCGACCTGCGAAACGGGCCGTTGTGTCGGTTGGTGCTCGCACAGGAGCGCCCCGACGTCCATCTGGTCGCCCTCGTCGTGGACCACCTCGTCTGTGACGCCTGGTCAATGGACCGGCTTCTTGAGGACCTGGCTGCCCTGTATGCCCGAGAGATCGAACCAGACCAACACGATGAGCTGCCACCCCCAGGCATGACCTTCGTCGATCATGTCCAACAGCAGAACGCGCACTTCGCGACGGCCGAGGGGCGTCATCAGGTCAGCGAAGCTCTCGCGCTCATCGAACCGATCGGCCCGCTCCCGCGTCTGACGATCCCGGGATTCACCGGTCGCGAGGAGGTGGACCTGGCCCAGCAGGACCGGCTCACCTACCACATCTCCTCCGCCGACAGTCAGCTCCTTTCGGTCTTCGCGCGTGGTTTTGGGTTCAGCCTGACGGCGCTCCTCGGCGCGACCCTGCATCGGGCGCTCGCCGAACTGTCCGGGCTGGAGACAGTGGGAACCACCACGACCACCAGCAACCGAAACGGGCCCGACGTGGCATCCATGGTCGGCTGGCTGGCGAGCAAGTTTGTGTTGCAGTCCCAGCCCCGGACCACACTGGACGACGACAGCTACCTCCAGCACTTCAAGAAGAACTTTTTTACCGCACTGACCGGACCGCCGATCCCCTGGCCCCTGTTGCTCGCTACGTTCTCGCCCTCGACGTTCGGCAACTTCACCACCGTTCCCTACGTCACCTTCAACGCCATGCAGCAGCAGGCTGGGGGCAAGACACACGCCTTTCCGGGCCTGCGGCTGACCGCCCTTCCCGTTGACATCGGCGGACGGGACGCTTCCATCGCCACCTACTGGCGGTTGAGCCCCGACGGCGTTGACGTGTCGCTGGACTTCAAGACCGACTGGTATGGGCGCGACGACGTCGCTGCGCTGTGGCTCTCGGTCCGAGAAGTCCTCAACCGTTGGTTGCGACGGGCCCGAGTGTAGCGAGGCCAGGGTGCTCGTCGGTCCGCACTGTCTGCCGCATGTCCCTTGTCTGTGACCGCCGGGCACGACATTCCCGTCTTGCAGTCGTCCTGCCAACGGCTCTAGGCTCAGCGAATCCAGTCATTGGGACGAATGTCTCGGCGACGCCGAATGCTGGCGCATTCAGACGAAAGACGGAGCCAGCCGAATGACACCTCATGTCATCGGCGGGTAGGACCCGCCGGCCGGCAACCTTGCCACGAAGATCGTTCGTCGGGCCGCTCGCGGCATGCGGCACCGGGAGTCAGCGAACACCGCACAGGTCCTCGGCGGTGCCGAAACGGGCGGCGGACGGGCGGAAACCGCCGCGCCAACGCCAGCCTCACGGGGGAGGAACAAGTATGACCGTGATCGAGATATTCGGCCGCAGCGCCAATTGCCACCCAGACAGGATCGCCGTCAGCTCGTCAGATCAGTCGTTGTCGTACGACGACTTAAACAAGCGCGCTAACCAGCTGGCGCATCACCTGCTGGATCGTGGCCTTACCATCGGCACTCCCGTCGGGTTGTGCGTGCGACGTGGGACCGACATGATCGTGGCCCTGCTCGGGGTACTCAAGGCAGGTGGTGCCTGCGTCCCTCTCGACCCGCAGTATCCGATCGAGCGGCTCCTGTTCATGGCCAAAGACACCCGGGCCTCCCTGCTGGTCACGCATGCCGACTTCGACGACCGGTTCAACGACCTGCCGATCGACCGGGTGGTCCTCGATGCGCAGGCCAAGCAGCTGGCTGACTACCCGTCGACCGACCCGACGGTCACGCCGGAACTCTCGGACCTGGCTTACGTGCTGTACACGTCAGGATCTAGCGGCGAGCCCAAGGGCGTCGAGATCGAGCACGGCGCGCTCCGTGACAATGCGACGAAGACAGCTCAGCTCCTCGGACTGACGGCGGACGACGCGTTGCTGCAGTTCGCTTCGTTGTCTTTCGCATCGTCGATGGGTCAAATCTTCGCGCCGCTCGCCGCCGGCGCCCGGATGGAAGTACGGGGCCGGCAATACAGCGCTAGCGACCTGTTGGCCTACATCCGCGACAGTGGCGTGACCGTCCTCTGGCTCACGCCGTCGGTCATCAACCACCTCACGCAGCGTCCCGAGATCTCCAGGGGGATCCTCACCGCGCCGCTGCGCCTGCTGCGCAGTGGCGGAGAGGCACTGACAAAGTCGTTAGTGCAACGCTGGTTCGAGCAGACCTCGGTTCCACTGCTGAATGTCTATGGGCCGACAGAGGCAGTGCAGGACATCACCGCCTGTCTGCTCACCGAGCCCCCATCGGTCGTGACCATCGGCGCTCCCATCTTTGATTGCAAGGTCTTCGTGCTGGACGAGTACGGAGCGCCGGTTGACCGCGGGGTTGCCGGCGAGCTCTACTTCAGCACCCCGGGCATGGCCCGGGGATATCTCAACCAGCCGGCGTTGACCAACGAGCGCTTCGTCACTCGCGTCCTAGGCGGGGAGAAGCTGAAGCTCTACCGGACAGGCGACATGGTACGGATGCTCGACGACGGCCAGCTGGAGTATCTCGGCCGGCAAGACAAGCAGGTGAAGGTCCAGGGCCACCGCACCGAGCTGGGCGAGATCGAAGAACGCCTAGCGTCGCATCCCGCCGTTCATGCCGCTGCGGTCGTCCTCCGCGGCGACCGGCTCGTCGCGTACTACGTGTCAGGCAGGGAGATGCCCGACGCGCTCGAACTGATGGGCTGGTGCGCCAAGATGCTGCCCCCGGCGATGGTGCCCACGAGGTACGTACGGATCGACGTCCTGCCGCTCACGATCAACGGCAAGGTCGACCGCCGGGCGCTGAGCGAGCTGAGCGCTCGGCGGTGAGGCGCGGCCCGGGACAGCGGGCGCAGGAACCCAGCCGCCGCCACGACCCAATGGCGCCAAAGGGCACGACTGTCCACAGCCGTCGTCGCTCCCGCCACACGAGGCTGGCGGCACCCCTGGCCAATATCACTTCACAGGTCGATCGGAAAGGTCATTCCAGGATGTCCCAGCAGGCAGCGAAGATCGTGACGGAAGAGTGGAAGAAAGTACTAGGCGTGTCGGACACCGACCTCGGCGGCGACTTCTTCGCTCTGGGTGGCAATTCCCTGATGGCTGTTACATTGGTGATGCGCATCGAAGACCGGCTCGAAGTCGCACTTCCCATTGAGACGCTGTTCGTGGACGGCACGCTCGAAGGGCTGATCGCCGCCTGCACATCGACCGACGCACTGGACGAGATCTCACCGGTGCAGCGGGCCTAGCCCATTCGTCGGCCAGGGTGCGGCGAAGCCGTTCCACCATGCCGCTCGCCTATGGCCGGGAGGGACCGCTCTTCTTCACGCTGCTCGCTCATCGACACCTGTGGAGGCAACCTTAGCGACGGGAGGCCGGCTCAACACCGGCCTCCCGTGCTCTCACCCGGCCCCGCTCACCGTGCCTCCGGCGGTCGCTGTCAGCTGCATCCCGACGTGGAGCCGCAACCCTCACAGACGTAGCAGGCACCTGCCGGACGCATCTTGATCCCGCAGGTGAAGCACAAAGGCGCGTCGGCCGCATGCTTCAGCATCTTCTCGAGAAGCTCGGTGGACGAGTGCACCTCGGCCGGAGCCTGACTCTCGGCCGCCACAGCCGCCGGCTCCTCCTTCTCGCGCAGCCGCTCGACCGGCGCCGACGCCGCCATGCCGGCCAAGTCGACCGACTCACCTGCTTCCTCGGCGCGCACCTGGGCCGCACGCTCTGCCGCCTTGAAGATGCCCAACTCCGCGCGGGTCTCGTAGGGCAGAAAGTCCAGCGCCAGCCGGCGGAAAATGTAGTCCATGACCGACGCGGCCATGCGGATGTCGGGGTCATCCGTCATTCCTGCCGGCTCGAACCGCATATTCGTAAACTTATTGACGTACGTCTCCAGCGGCACCCCATACTGAAGGCCGATTGAGATCGCCACTGAGAAGGCGTCCATCACACCCGCCAAGGTGGAGCCCTGCTTCGACATTCGCAGGAAGACTTCACCCAAGCCGCCGTTCGGATATGACGAGGCGGTCAAGTAGCCCTCCGCGCCGGCAACGGAGAACGAGATCGTGTGGCTCGGCCGTTTTTTCGGCAATCGCTTCCGCACCGGCTGGTACTCAACGACCCGCTCCACCGCGGCCGTCGCCTCCTGGGTCGACGGCGCCGTGTCCACGCCCTTCTTCGACACCGACAGCGGCTGGCCGACCTTGCAGTTGTCTCGGTAGATCGCCAGCGCCTTCAGCCCGAGTTTCCAGCCCTGCAGATAGATGTCCTCGACATCCTCGACCGTCGCCGACTCCGGCATGTTCACGGTCTTCGAGATCGCCCCGGACAGGAAGGGCTGCACTGCGGCCATCATCCGGACGTGCCCCATCGGGGCGATCGACCGGGCGCCGATGGCACAGTCGAATACCGGGTAGTGCTCCTGTTTCAGCCCTGGCGCGTTGACGACGTGGCCGACGTTGCTGATGTGCTCGACGATCGCCTCAACCTGCTCCTCCTGGTAACCCAGCGTATGTAGGGCACGCTGCACCGTCTGGTTGACGAACTGCATGGAGCCGCCGCCCACCAGCTTCTTGAAGGTGACCAACCCGAGTGCCGGCTCGATGCCCGTCGTGTCGACGTCCATCGCGAGGCCCGACGTGCCGGTCGGTGCCAGCAGCGTCACCTGCGCGTTGCGCCACCCGTTACGCTGGCCTGTCTCCAGGCAGCTATTCCAGGCTCGATTGGCGGCCTCCCACACTGGCCGATCCCGCTCGCCGTTCGGCACCACGGCCGCCGAGGCGGCCAGGTGCTTGCGCATCACCCGGGTGTGCCCCTTGGTGTTGCGGGCGTAGCCGTCGTACGGCCCAACGGTGCCGGCGAGTTCGGCGGACCGACGGTAGGCCGTGGCGCTCATCAAGCTGGTGATGGCGCCGGCCAGCGCACGGCCGCCGTCCGAGTCGTAGGCGAGCCCCGTCGCCATCAGCAGCGCCCCGAGGTTCGCGTATCCCATGCCGAGCTGGCGGTAGGCCCGGGTCGTCTGGCCGATCTTCTGCGTGGGAAAGTCGGCGAAGCAGATCGAGATGTCCATTGCGGTAATCACGAGCTCGCACACCTTCGCGAATCTCGCCACGTCGAAGGTTCTGTTGTCCTCGTCGAGGAACTTCAGCAGATTTACCGATGCCAGGTTGCAGGAGGAGTTGTCCAGATGAACGTACTCGGCGCACGGGTTCGAGGTGGTGATTCTGCCCGACTCGGGACAAGTGTGCCAGTCGTTGATTGTGTCGTCGTACTGGATGCCCGGGTCAGCGCAGGCCCACGCCGCTTCGCACATCTTCTGCCACAGGTGCCGGGCCTTGACCGTCTCGATGACCTCGCCGGTCACGCGAGCACGTAGCGCAAACTCACCGTCAGCCTCCACCAGCCCCATGAACTCGTCGCTGACGCGTACCGAGTTGTTGGCATTCTGGTACTGCACCGAGTAGATGTCCTCGCCGCCGAGGTCCATGTCGTAGCCCGCGTCGCGCAGCACGCGGATCTTCTCTTCCTCGCGGACCTTCGTGTCGATGAACTCCTCGATGTCGGGGTGGTCGACATCGAGTATCGCCATCTTGGCCGCGCGGCGGGTAGCGCCGCCGGACTTGATGGTGCCCGCGCTCGCGTCCGCTCCGCGCATGAAGCTCACGGGCCCGGAGGCGTTACCGCCCGAGGTCAGCAGCTCTTTGCTCGAACGGATTCGCGAAAGGTTTACTCCCGCGCCGGACCCGCCCTTAAAAATGAGACCCTCCTCCTTGTACCAGTTCAGGATCGACTCCATGGAGTCGTCGACCGACAAGAGGAAACAAGCGCTGACCTGGTGCGGGGACGGGGTCCCGACATTGAACCAGACGGGAGAGTTGAAGCTAAAGATCTGGTGGAGCAGCGTATAGATCATCTCGTGCTCGAAGATTTCGGCGTCCTCCGGCGTCGCGAAGTATCCGTGCTCCTCGCCCGCCTGCCGATAGGTCTTCACCACCCGGTCGATCAGCTGCTTGAGACTCCACTCCCTCTGCGGCGTCCCATGCGCGCCCCGGAAGTACTTGCTCGCGACGATCTGCACCGCGTTGGGCTGCCAGAAGTCGGGGAACTCGACACCACGCTGCTCGAAGTTGATCGAACCGTCACGCCAGTTCCTTAACACCACATCGGTCCGCTGCCACTGCACGTCGTCATACGGGTGGAGCCCCCGGGTGGTGTAGACGCGTTCCATGCGCACTGCGCGCTTCGCCTTCCCCTGCCCCCGCGCACTCGCTCCTGCCATGAATGAAGTTCTCCTTACAAGTTGGTGTTGGTAAACCTGGAACGCCGGGGACTGGGCCACACCAGCCCAGAGCTTGCTGCCGCATGTCTAAGTGCGGGACGACGTCGGCCGGATTTGCGGCTCACGGCGGGCGGTCCATGCGCCTGCCCTCACTGACGTCCCGCCTTCGGCTCCCTAGGCCCTGCCCTCGGGTGCCTAACCTCGCCTTCTAGACAGCGAGGCGA
This sequence comes from Micromonospora sp. CA-244673, assembly GCF_050948395.1. Taxonomy (NCBI): domain Bacteria; kingdom Bacillati; phylum Actinomycetota; class Actinomycetes; order Micromonosporales; family Micromonosporaceae; genus Micromonospora; species Micromonospora sp. CA-244673. The sequence continues at coordinate 4,894,413 of NZ_CP192019.1, forward strand.
GGTGAATCCCCGGTAGACCGACGCGAGGCGCCGGTAGCTGACCTCATCGAACTCCTGTAGCGGTACGAGGATGGCGGTGCCCATGCCGTGCGTCGTCACCACGAGCCGGCCGGTCGGCCGGACCGCGTCCTTTACCCGCTGGTCTGTCAGCGCTAGGGCGTCCTCGGAGACCGGTCGGCCTTGGCACGCTTCACGTACCCCTGTGATCACCTTTTGGCGGCTAAACGGATCGGTTGCGCTGCTGCGCTTCTCCACCAACAACGCAACCTCACCGGTCGTAGAGCGGCGATTGCAGGACGGGCAGGAGTGACGCCGACGCACTGCACCGCCCTCGTCCGCCGGCCGGCTGTCAAGTGCCCGGCTGTCGTCGTGTCGGCAGAAAGGACAACGCAAGACGGGGCTCCTTCAAGCCGACTGAGCATAGGCCCACTTCACTGAGCGCCCGAGCGTGCGGGAGCGTCGAAGCGGTACCAACACAATCTCTAGTGGTCGCAGCCGCTTTGCTTCACTAGATGTGGTAACGCTATCGGGTGGCCACCGGGCAACGCAACAGGACACGCGAACCGAGGCGGAAATTCCCCTCCGGCCGCGTGGCACCTCACCACACTGAAGGCCGTCACTGTCTGACCTTGCTCCGAAACTGCCTGTAGACTCAGGGTGAACGGCAGCCGCCCGGGAACTTTGGGTTCGCGTAAACGTTGACTTATGCCCACTATCGCCTCCCTCCTGATCCCGAGCTGGTTTCGGGCTGACAGGGCTCGTAGCCGAGATCAGGCCGCCACCGCCGTCCCGACGTTCCTATGTGGGGTTTATCGGACGGGCAGCGAGCCGATCCCACCCGAACAGTGACCGGGGGCTACCACCATGTCCTTCAAGCGACCGTTCTCGGACTCTGAATTACCTGCTCAGGGAGGGTGAAGGGAGCACAGCGGCGACTGGAGGGTCGCTCCTGGATGGCCAAGGATGATCCGCACGCGGCGGAGGATGCGGCAACTGGCGGCGGGCTCCTTCATGACCTGGACAGCTTTGCGCTGCTCAGCAATGGCGCCAGCCGCATCATCAGCCCGTACGGCCTGACCGACTGACCCGGGGTACTGGAACTCCTCGGTGCTAACGGGCCGCTGATATCACCCGCCACGTTCGGCAGGCCGAAGCCCGCACCTCCGCGGGCCTCGATGCTCCGGTCCCTGACGACGCCACGGTTGCACACTGCACCCACCCGCCGCGCTCCGAGGCCGGCGGACCGTCGCAGCCAGCAGCTAGTACTGGACCCTCGCATCATGTTCTGGGCAGGAAGAGCGCCGCGTTCGATCAGCCCGTGCCCGGCCGGGGTGGCATAGACCAATGAGCATTCTTCATCGTGACGGTACAGGTCACGGCCAAGTGGAGGGCCGGGATGTCGACATAGGACAAAAATGCCGAAGGGACAGCAATTGACCAAGAACAGATGCCCAACCGGGAGCTGCTCGCCGCGCATCCGCGCCGGCGTCGCCGGCGACGTGGCTGCCGGGCAGGCCGGGAACACCGGGACGGGTGCGTCGAGACGGACGCGCTCGCGGGCTCTGCCGGGGCAGGCTCGGGCAGCTGCTCGTCCTGGCCGACGACGTCGTCGTCGACCAGCTGCTCACCGGCGGCGGGCTGGTCGCCGACCTAAAAGGGCAGGTTGCGGCTCTTCGCGGGCGGCTGTCTGGTCCGCCCGCGAGGAACCACGCGATGGGTGGCGGTGGGTTAGTGGTGGTGGCACAGCAGGAGGCGCAGGGCGGCCGCGGCTTGGGCGGGGACGACGCCGTTGCCGAGGACGCGCAGCGCGCCGGTACGGGGTAGATCGAGTACCGGGTCGGTGACCCAGCGGTCGGGTAGGCCCATGAGCCACTCCACGAACGGTGGCGCGAGGACGGGCTTGCCGTGCTGGCCACGTTGGGTGGCCGCGGGTACGGGCCGGCCGGTCAGAAGTTCCCACCGGGCGATGGCCGGGGCGTAGACGCCCCAGGTGGCGTCGTCGAGTGCACCGAGGCTGTCGTTGGTGAGCTGGGCGACGGTCGTGCGGAGATCGGGTCCACCGGCGCCGTGAGGGCCCGGGCCTCGGGCGTCGGAGGCGCGGGGTGTCGGCAGGCTAGGTGGTGGGACGCGCACGGCTGCCGAGGGCAGGGTGAGGTCGCCATGGGATCCGCGTTGCCCGGGACAGCCCTTCTGTCCGTCAGTCGCGCGGGGCGTCGGTAGGAGTACCTGGGACAGGGGTAGGCGGAAGCCAGGGCTGGCTCGGCGGCCGGGGGTGCCGGTGTCGCTGGCGCGTGGGGTCGGCAGCAGGTCGTGGCAGGTGCCGTGCGGTTCGATGACGTCGGGCAGCCCGTGTTGGTGGCCGGGTCCCTTGCCATCACGAGCACACGGGGTGGGCAGGGTGCGTAGCTTCTCCCCTGCGGCTGGTGGCGAGCAGGAACAGTCGGTCGCGTCGGTGGGCGGCGCCGATGTCGGATGCGCGTAGGCACAGCCAGCTCGTGTCGTACCCGAGCGCGGCCAGGTCGGCGTGGACGACGTCGAGTCCGCGTCGGCGCAGCGCGGCAACGTTTTCCACGAACACGTGCGGTGGTCGAAGAATGCGAAGGGCTGTGGTGATGTGGTGCCAGAGACTGGAATGCGGGCCGGTGATGCCGGCGCGTTTGCCCGCGTTGGAGATGTCCTGGCAGGGGAAGCCTGCGGTGAGGACGTCGACGGGTGGGACGTGGGTCCAGTCGATGGCGCGGATGTCGCCGAGGTTGGGCACGTCGGGCCAGTGGTGGGCGAGGACCGTGCGGGCGTGCCGGTCGGTTTCGGCGTACCAGGTGAGGCGGCCGCCGAGCACCGGTTCGACGGCCAGGTCGAGGCCGCCGTAGCCGGTGCACAGCGACCCGATCCGCAGCCCGGGAACGTGGTCACTCACGCCACCTCCCGCACACCGGTCCGGCTGTTGGCGCCCCAGGGCGGTCGTCAGTCATCGGCGACCTCCGTGGGTAGTTCCGGTCGGCGGAAGATCAACACGTCCTCGTGGGTGATCAGGTGCAGCGGGGTGCCGCCGTTGCGGGCCTTGCGCACGGCTTGAAGTTGGAAGAACGACGGCCGGGCGACGAGCCGCCCGTCGCGGACGGCGGCGAGGAGCGCGACGCACCGCTCGGTCGGGATGAGGCCCGCGCGGACACCAGCGGCGATGACCGCGCTGGGCAGGTCGACGAGCTGACCGTTCTTGCGCCAGGGCCGGGCGGTGACCACCACGGTGCCGCCGGGGCGCAGTAGGACGGCGCAGCCGGACAGGATCTGCTCGAACCCATCGGTGAGGCCGGTGAGGTCCCGGTAGGCGAGGTTCCCGCGGTCGGTGCCGTCGTTGTAGGCGTTGTCGAACTTCGCCACCCCGTCGGCGCCGGGTCGGACGAGGCCGTGAACGGTAGGCCCGTACGGCGGTGAGGTGACGACCAGGGCGACCTGCCCGGTGAGGGCGGCGGGCAGCACCGATCGCAGGCGGGTGGCGTCGCCGCGGACCACGGACGCGCGGCCGGCGGCGCCCTGTTGCTGGGCGTGGGTGATGTTGGCGTCGGCGATGTTCGACCAGCGGGGCTCGTATTCGACGCCGATGGCGTCGCGGCCGGCGTGGATAGCTTCGACGAGGGTGGTGCCGATGCCGCACATGGGGTCGAGGACTAGGTCGCCGGGCTGGGTGTAGGCGGCGATGGCGTGTGCGGCGATCGCGGGGAGCATTCGGGCGGGGTGTTTAACGGAGTCGGGGACGTAGCGGCCGCGGCGTTGCACCGGCCCGGTCCGCTGGGCTGTCGCCCACACCGACAGGCCCTCTGGTCCGCCCGGCGCGCGGTGGCGTCCGCCGGTGTCGCGGTGGCGGCCCTCGTAGTGGCGGTGCTGGCCGTGGTGGGTGTCCTCGGGTGGGTTTGCGGGCTGGTTCGGGTCGGCGGGGAAGGGCAGGTGCTCAGCCACGGCGGCCGCCTTCCGAGCGTGGATTCCGGTGGGAGGTGGGCGCCTGGTGGTGGGTGAATACCAGCAGGTCGGCGTGCACGTGCAGGTGCGCTACCGTCCACGGCTGTTCGGCCTGCGTGGCGAGGGCGAGGAGTTCCTCGTCGGTGACGTGGTAGACGAACGCGTCGCCGCACGTGTCGGCGGTGACGGCGACGATGTGCTGCAGGTAGCCGAGCCCGATGGCGGCGGCCGCCTGCACGACGGGGGTGAAGTCCTGCGGGGCGGCCGGGCTGGCGGGGGCGGTGACGACGAGGATCAGGCAGCCGCCGGGGCGCAGCAGCCGGGTACAGGCGGTCAATAGCCATGCCAGTCGGATGCGGTTGGTCGCGTCGGCGGTGTGGAGGGGCCAGCAGGCCACGACCAGGCTGGTTGCCTCCGTCAGGGACGCGCCGTCGGGTACAGGGACAGCCGGGTTGCTGGATGGGGGCAGGTTGGCGTCGGTGAGGTCGTCACCGAACCAGGCGTCCGTGTCCGGCAGGTCGTCGTTGTCGGACTGGGCGGCCGGGTCGGTGCGGGTCGGCGGGCCGATGATCAGGCTGGACGCGTCGGTGAACCAGCCGGGGTGGTGTCGGCGCTCGCCCGTGGTGCAGGCGCTGGTGAGGGTGTGGTCGGTGGTGAGGTCGATGACCGCGTCGCCGGGGCGGCTGTAGGCGGCCACGAGCCGGTAGGCCAGCCGGGCGCCGATCGCGCGGACGGTGTCGGCGTCGGTGCGGGCGGTGCGCCACACGGTGACCGGGACCGGCGGGTCACCGGCCACCAGGTCGATGAGGGTCGGGTCGACATGCGGGTCGACGGGGTGGGCGGGGTCGTGGTGCTGCGGCGTGTGCTCGCTCATCTGGATGTCGGCTCCGCGCCGCGCGGGTAGTGCGCTGACACCCCCAAACCTGCGTTTGTGTGCTCTGACGAACGCCCCCGGTTCTCACAGCGGCTCGCAAGCGCTCATGGTCAGTCGTTCGTTGCGCTCACATCTCAGGTCAGCGGCGGTATAGCGGTACTGGGCTGGGTGAGGGAGTCGCGAGCGTCCCGTCTGTTGGCTCCAGTGGCGTGCGCCCGCTCAACCCGGCTGGGCGGGGCGGGGTGTGGCGTTCGCTGCTGTGCGGTGGGGACATGCGGTGGCGCTCTCACCTGAGAGGGTGAAGGCACCGCCGGGTGTTGCGAGTTCGGGTCGGTCAGGCAGGGCCGTGCCAGTGGACGCCTCAGGCGGCCGCCGCGGCTTCGCACACGAGGTGCGGTCGGCTAGTGGCGGTCCGGCCGGCGCGAGTGGCTGCTCGGTGTTCGGCTTGCGCCGCGAGGGTGGCGGCGGCGTGCGGGGAGGCGATGCCGGTGAGCAGACCCCTGCGCAGTGCGTCGGCTATGCGGGTGTCGATGCGGCCCAGACGCATGCGTAGGGCGTCGACGGTGATGCCGAGTCCGGCGGCGATCGGCTCGATCGCCCGGCGCCCGAGCCGCACGTCGATGTAGGGCTGTTCGTCGTCCGGGTCGAGGATGCCCAGGCCGACGGCGCGGCGTACGAGCACGTCGGGGTGTCCGTAGGGCAGCTTGGGGGTGCGGGGGCCGGGCAGGTGGTCGACGTCGGCGATCGAGGTGTACTCGCCGGCCTGCAGGCGCAGCCGGTGCCCGGCGCGCCACGCCGCCCGGCACAGCGCCGCGTACGGGGCGTCGCGGGTCAGGTCGACGCGGTCGCGCAGGGCAGTGAGGAATCCGGTGAGGATCTCGGCGTCGATGTCGTCGGGGTCGCCGTCGTAGCCGGCGCACAACTGGCCGGCGTAGCGGCGCAGGGCGGGCATGGCCATCCCGACCGCGGCGATCACCCACGCCGGCCCGTCCAAGCGGGCACGGCGGATCAGCTCCCGCCACACGCCGTCGCGTAGCGCGTATGCCTGCGGGTGACGCAGGAGCCAGTCGCGCAGCGCCGGCAGTGTCATGACGCCCGACCCGGCGGCGTCGGGCACGCCGCAGGTGTCTAGGTCGAGCGTCAAGGGTGCTGGCTCGCCGGTCAGCGCGGTGAAGGCGGCGTCTGCGGCTGCGAGAGGCGAGGTTGGCCAGTCGGTGGCGGCGGGCACGCTCATGTCACAACTCCCCCTGTCGAAGATGACCGCCGATTCGGCGAGGCCGCGATGTCACGGCGGTGCGGCGGTACCGATTGGGCCACGGCCGTCACACAACCCGCTCACAGCGCAGGCCACCGCCCTGCGGGGCGGCGCCGGCACTCGTGACACCGCCACAGGCAGGCAACCCATGACATCGAGCTATGTCGTTGGCGTTTAGATTGTCAGTGCCGTTGAGCTGGGCTGTGACACAGGCCAGGCGCTGATGCCACCGGCCGCCGACGGGCAGAGCCATGGACAACCGGATGGAGCGCGACGGGGTTGCCGCTGGCCGAGGTGACACTCACCGCCGTCCACGGCCGCTCACAACGACTCACATCCCGGCACCTGTGACATCGGGCAACCACGACGATGTCACCGGTGCCGCGCCTAACACGACAGGGCGTCGACGTCAGTACCACCAGGACGTCACAAAGCCGGTCTGACACTGACACCTGAGGTCATGTCAGCGGCGGGAAAAGCATCGGTGACATCGGCGGCGATGGTCACACGAGGTGTCGTCCGCGCCGTGTCATCGGCGCCTGTCGCTAACTCGGGCGGCCTTCAATGGTGCGTCGTGTCTGACAGCCGTACCTGACATCGCCACGACTCGACCAGGTGTCGCAGGTCGGTCGCCCCTGGCCGACATCCGCCATCACATCGAGGCGGAGCCCAATCGGCGCGAGATGGAGTTGCTGTCTGCCGGTGTGAGTGGCGGTGATAACCCGGGGGCGTTCGCCAGAGCACACAACCGGCGGTTTGGGGGTGCGGGACTTCTCGTCGCCCACCGTGTGGCGAGGATCCCGCCCGCCGCCGGGTCCGCACCTAGTCGGGCCGCCCGCCGTGCCGGCCGCCTCGGGTGCCGCGCAGTGCTTGGTGCGCTGACACCTCATCGAACACCCGCTACCCGACAAGGGAGGAAGGGCTCCTCCCGGGGACGGTCTGGTTCGCCGCGCGTGCCGTCCGCGGGCCCGGCGGCGGTCTCCCGTGACCATCCGCTAGCACCCCGCCGCGTCCCCGGACGTCGGCGGGGCCGGAGGTGAAGAGTTATGTCCAGCATTTCGGCACGTCTTCGTGTCCTCACCCGCTCCCGTACCGCCTGCCGTCTCGCCGTAACCGGGTTAGTGATGGTGTTGTTGTCGGCGCCCACCGCCGCGCACGCCGATCCGGGTTCGCCGACGACCGTGGCGGTGAACTCGCTGCCCGTTGTCATCGCCAATCTGCGGGCCTGGCTGATCGGCATCCTCGCCGCCCTGGCCACCTTGTTCCTCGTCCTGGCCGGCGTCTACTGGGCCACCGCAGGCGGCGACCCGACGCAGGTCGAGCGGGCCAAGAGCGCACTGAAAAACGCCCTCGTCGGCTACGGCCTGGCCGTCCTCGCCCCGGTCCTGCTGCAGGTCGTCCAAGGCATCGTCGGGAGCTGACCATGAGCTGGCTACTCGACCAGATCCTGGACTGGCTGGCAGCGGCGATCCTCGCCAGCCTGGACACGCTGTTCGGGGTGATCAGCAGCGCGCTGCTGATCACCCCGAAGGTCACCGCCCTGCCGCAGGTGCAGGCCCTGACCGGCCGCTCGGTGCTCGTCGTCGACACCGTCTTCGTCCTCGCCTTTGTCGCCGCCGGGCTGCTCACCATGACCGCCGGCGGCAGTGAAACCACCCGCTACACGGCCAAGGACCTCGTTCCGAGACTGATCGTCGGATTCGTCGCCGCGCACTTCTCGCAACTGTGGTGCGGCATGCTCATCGACCTGGCCAACGCCCTGACCGGCACGCTCACCACACCCGAGGGCGACAGCGACGGCGCGCTGCGCGCCATCAAGACGAACATCCTCGCCGGGCGGGACACCACAGCGGTGCTGCTCTTCGTGATCTGCGTGGCGATCATCGCCGTCCTGCTCGCGGGCACCGCGTTCAGCGTGATCGTCCGCTTCACCGTCGTCATCGTCCTGACCGCCTTCGCGCCGCTGGCCCTCGCTTGTCACGCGATGCCGCAGACCGAACCGGTCGCCCGCATGTGGTGGCGGTCCTACGCCGGTGTACTCGCCGTACCCGTGGTGCAGGGCTTCACCCTCTACGCCGGGCAGTGGATGCTCACCGACGCCGACCACCTGCTGCCGGTGCTCGGACTGCCAGTGGATCCGGGCGGCGCGATCAACCTGTTCGTGGTCATGGTCATGCTCTGGACGACGCTGCGCGTGCCGTCCCTGATGCGCCGCTACGTGACCACGGGCAACAGCGGCCGCGGCGTGAACATGCTCGGCGCCGCCGTGCGGGTCCTCGTCGTGCAGCAGGCCACCCGCTCCGTTCCCGGCCTCGGCCGCGGGCTGAAGGCGGTCGGCCGATGAGCCGCCACGACGACCACGCCGATGCGGGCCGGGTGCGGATGCCCGCGGACGTCGACGCTCCCGACAAGGTGCTCTACGGGCTGACGTTCCGGCAGCTGGCGATCCTCGCCGTCGCCGCCCTCGCCTTCTACGGCGTCTGGCGGGCCCTGCATCAGGTCGTGCCCGCGCCGGTGCTCGTCGGCGCCGCCGTTGTCGGCGGCGGCCTGGTTTTCGGTGTCGCTGTCGGCCGTCGCGACGGCCTGCCATTGGACGTGTGGCTGCTCGCCGCCGTCCGTCACGCGCGGGCTCCCCGCGCGCTGTCGACAACTGACACGACGTCGAAGACACCGGACTGGGTGCAGGCGCCGACGACGAAGGTGATGTTGCCAGCACCGCTGAAGCTGCCCGCCGACGCCATCGACGACGGAGGGGAGATCCGACTCGGCGCCGCGCGAGCGGCGATGGTCGCCACGACGAACGTCAACCTCGCGCTGCGCACCGGCGATGAGCAGGCGGCCCTGGTCGACACCTTCGGCCGCTGGCTCAACAGCTTGTCGACCCCCACACAGATCGTGGTGTCGGCGCAGCCGGTGGACCTGCACTCGGCCGCCCGCAGCCTCGCCCACGCAGCCATGCAGCTGCCGCACCCGGCGCTGACAGCAGCGGCCAGCGACCACGCCCGCTTCCTGGACGACCTCGCAGCGCGCAAGGATCCGCTGCGCCGGCAGGTCCTCATCGTCACCGGCACGAGCGCCAGTGAGCGTGGCGAGCACACGGCTCGACGGCGCGCCGACGACACGGTCCGCGCCCTGTCCGGCCTCGGCGTCACCACCCGCGCCCTCGACGGCCCGGCGGTCACCGCGGCGCTCGCCGCGGCCGCCGACCCCTACCGGCCGCCACGGCCCGGCGGCCTCGCGGCCCCGGACACCGTCATCACCTCACCCACACCCCGTCAGCGTCACCGGCACGGAAGGAGCCGACCGACATGAAGCTGCGCCACAGATCCCAGCCTGCCGACGGTGGCCGCCAGCCGGACGGGCTGGCGGCCGCCGTCGCCCCCGCCGCCGTCGAGGTCACCCCGCGGTTCCTGCGCGTCGGGGACGGCTACGCCGCCACCCTCGTGGTGACCGGCTACCCGGCCGAGGTTGGCCCGGCCTGGCTCGAACCCCTGTTGTCGTGGCCGGGCCGGCTCGACCTCGCGTTGCACATCGACCCGCTGCCCGCCCCGGTCGCCGCAGCCCGGCTGCGCAACCAGCGGGCCCGCTTCGAATCGTCCCGTCGGGCGGACGCGGACCGGGGCAAGCTGACCGACCCATCCGTGGAAGCGGCGGCCGACGACGCCGCGGACCTCGCCCAGCGGTTGGCGCGCGGCGCGGCAAAGCTGTTCCGCGTCGGCCTCTACCTGACCGTGCACGCCCGCACCGAGGACGAGCTCCGCGAGGCGTGCGCGCAGGTGAAGGCAGCCGCCGCGTCCACGTTGATCGAGGTGCAGCCGGCGACGTGGCGGCACCTGGCCGGGTGGACCACCACCCTGCCCCTTGCCACCGACAGCCTGCAGATGCGCCGCACCATGGACACCGCCGCTCTCGCCGCCGCTTTCCCTCTCGCCAGCGCAGATCTGCCCGCGCCGCTGCCCGGCGACCCGCCCGCCGACGGCGGGGTGCTCTACGGCGTCAACCCCGACTCCAGCGGGATCGTGTGGTCGGACCGCTGGGCACAGGAGAACCACAACAGCGTCGTTCTTGCCCGCTCGGGCGCCGGCAAGTCGTACTTCGTGAAGCTGGAGATCCTGCGCAGCCTCTACCAGCAGGTGCAGGTCGCCGTCATCGACCCTGAGGACGAGTACCTGCGGTTGGCCGACGCGGTCGGCGGAGCCGTGGTCCGCCTCGGCGTCGCCGGCGTGAAGGTCAACCCTCTCGACCTGCCGGGAGGTGACTCCCGCCCTGACGTGCTCACCCGCCGCGGCCTGTTCCTGCACACCCTCGTCAGCGTGCTGCTGGGCCAGCAGCCGCCACCGGCGGAACGGGCTGCCCTGGACCGGGCGATCCTGGCCGTCTACCGGGCCGCGAGCATCACCCCGGATCCGGCCACCCACCACCGGCCCGCCCCACTGCTTCGTGACCTCGCCGGCTGCCTGCACGCCGACACCGACCCCGCCGCTGGCCAGCTCGCCGCCCGCCTCACCCCCTGGGTTGAGGGTTCCTTCTCGCACCTGTTCGACGGGCCCACCACCACCCGCCCCGACGGCCACCTCGTGGTGTGGTCGCTACGGCACCTGCCCGACGAGCTGCGCACCGTCGGCACCCTCCTCGCCCTCGACGCGATCTGGCGGCAGGTTGACGCACCCAGCCGGCAGGCCGCGCGGCGGCTCGTCGTCGTGGACGAGGCGTGGCTGCTCCTGCGCGACGGTGAAGGCGCCCGGTTCCTGTTCCGCATGTCCAAGGCCGCCCGTAAACGCCACGCCGGCCTGACCGTCATCACCCAGGACGTCGCCGACCTGCTCGGCACCGACCTCGGTCAAGCCGTCGTCGCCAACGCCGCCACCCAGATCCTGCTCAAGCAGGCCCCGCAAGCCATCGACGCCATCGGCGACGCCTTCGGGCTCACCGTCGGCGAGCGGCGGCTGCTGCTCGCCGCGCGGGTCGGCACCGGACTGTTGATCTCCGGCACCAACCGGACCAGCTTCGAAGCCATCGCCTCGCAGGCGGAGCACCAGCTGTGTACGACACGGCCGAGCGAACTCACCGACCTCGACGAGGGAGACGACCTGTGACCCCACCCGCCGCATACCTCGCGGCCATCCTGACCTTCACTCCCCATCCGACCGGCCCAGGCGCCGACGTCGTCGTGCCGCCCACCGGCATTACCCGCTGGGTGTTCGAGGCCGCCGCGTGGCTGGGGCAGCGGCCGTGGCTGCTCGCCGTCCCCGCCGGCTTGCTCGTGGCGCACGTCGCCGGCCGCAGTCACCTCGCAGCGTGGCGGCACCGCCGGCACAGTGCGGGCGCAAGGCTCGTGACGATCACCCCACCCCCCGAGGTCGACGCGCACTGCGCGTCCGCGCTGTGGGCCAACCTCGCCGGCACCCTCACCCCGTCCCGGCGCCGCCGCTGGCTCTACGGCAGCCCTCACGTCGCCTGGCAGTACACCTGGACCGGACGACGATTGCTCATCTCCATCTGGGTACCCGGCACCGTCCCGCCCAGCGCCGTCCAAGCCGCCGTCCGCGCCGCTTGGCCCGGCGCCGCCTGCACCACCGACGACACCCCCGCCCCACCCATCCCGCTCGACGTGCCCACGGTGGTGGGCGGACAGCTGCTGCCCACCGCCGCCGAATGGCTGCCCTTGCGCATCGACCACGACAGCGACCCGCTGCGTGCGCTGATCTCCGCCGGCTCGCAACTGCGGGCCGACGAGCACGCCTGCGTGCAGATCCTCGCCCGCCCCGCCGCACCCCGCCGCGCCTTGCGCGCCCGACGCACCGCCGGCAGGTTGCGCGACGGCAAGACCGCCATACCCGCGATCAACCCGGCCGCGCCGCTGCTGTGGCTCGTCGAGGCATTCCTACCCGGCCGCACCCCCAGCCCCGCCAGGTACGGGCAGACGGGTCGCCGCGACCCCGGAGTGGAACGCGATGTCCGCGCCATCCTCGACAAGACCTCCCACCCGCTGTGGGAGACCGCCATCCGATACGCCGTCGGCAAGGACAGTCGACGCGCCGGCACCGACCAGCGGCCACGGTTGAGGGGCATCGCCGACACCATCGCCTCCTCCTTCGCCGTGTACTCCGGCCGCAACCGGCTCACCCACCGAGCCCGCATGCCCGCCCCCGCCGCGGTCCTCGCGCGGCGGCGCCTCGGCGCCGGATTCCTCACCTCCACGCCCGAACTGGCCGCGCTCGCCGCGCTGCCCCAAGATCTGGCCGTCCCTGGCCTGGACCGTGCGCGGGCGAAGTCCATGCCCGCACCGGTCGCCGTCGCGACCGGCGGACGCGGCACCAAGGTCCTCGGCACCGCCGAGGTCGGCGGCCACGGCGTGGCCCTGTCCGTGTCGGATGCGAGGTATCACCTGCACGTGATCGGCTCCACCGGCAGCGGGAAGACGACGCTGCTGGTCAACATGGCCGTCGACGACATCACCGCCGGCCGCGGCACTGTCGTCATCGACCCGCACGGCGACATGGTCCTCGACATCCTCGACCGGCTTCCCGCCTCTGTCGCCGACCGCCTCGTCATCTTCGACCCGGACCAGCCGAATCCGCCGACCATCAACCCTCTCGCCGGCGACGACCCCGACCTCGTGGTCGACAACCTGGTGTCGATCTTCGGGAACATCTTCGCCAAAGCGTGGGGCCCCCGGATGGACGACGTCATGCGCGTCGCTTGTCTCACGTTGTTGCGGCACGCCAACGTCACCCTGCAACACATTCCACCCCTGCTCAACAGCGCCCAGTTCCGGTCGGCGATGACCGTCGACCTGGACGACCCGGCCGGCCTGTCCGGGTTCTGGCAGTGGTACGACGAGCTCAACCCCGCTCTGCGCTCGCAGGTCATCGGCCCCGTCCTCGCCCGCCTCCGCGCGTTCCTCCTGCGCGACTTCGTCAAGCGCACCATGCGCTATCCGCGCTCGAGCTTCGACATGGGCAAGGTCCTCGACGGCGGCGCGCTGCTCGTGCGCATCCCGAAAGGCCAGTTGGGGGAGGACACCAGCAAACTGCTCGGCTCCCTGGTCCTGGCGCAGGTGTGGCAGGCCGCCACCGCCCGCGCGCGCATCGCCCCCGACAAACGCCGGGACGCCACCCTGATCATCGACGAGGCCCAGAACTTCCTCACCCTCGCCAACAGCCTCGACACGATGCTCGCCGAGGCCCGCAAGTACCGGCTGTCCCTCGTCCTGGCCCACCAGGACCTCGCCCAGTTCCCGAAGGACCTCCTGGCCGCCGCCTCGGCGAACGCCCGCAACAAGGTCTACTTCTCCTGCGCGCCCGAGGACGCCCGCGTGCTGGCCCGCCACACCCTGCCCGAGCTCGACGAGCACGACCTGACCCACCTCGACGCCTACACCACCGCGACGCGTCTCGTCGCCGACGGCCGCCAGACACCGGCGTTCACCATGAAGACGCGCCCGCCGAAACCGGTGGTCGGGGAGGCGACCGCGATCCGGCAGGTCGCGGCCGAAGCCATCAAACCCCAGGACACCAGCGCCATCGACGCCCTCGTCGAGCGGTTCTCTCGCCCAGACAACAGCGACCTGCCCACCGGAGCGGACACGCGCGACGCCCGGCGGAGCAGCCGCCCGTCCCGCCCCGCCTGACCACCAACCACCGTGTGTCCGGCACCGTCGCTGTCAGCTGCGGTGCGGGCTGATCCGGCGGCCCCGTGGGCTTTCCGTGACGCCTTCCGCTGCGGCTTCACCGCGCCTTCACCACCTCTCACGCACGTCCGGCCCCGCACCGCAGCCCTGTGTGGCTGTCAGCGCAGCACGCCGCCGTGAGGGCCTCCGCCTGGGCGGCGGTGACATTTCCCGACTCCCTCCCCATGGGAGGGGTCACCCTTCGTCTACTCCCTGAGGAGATCCCTCATGTCCCGCGAATCCACCAACCCCGAGTCCCGCCCGTCCCGCTCCCCCTCCAGCAAACTGCAGCGGCTGGCCCACCTGCGTCGGCTGACCCTGCGCGACCGTCAACTCCTGGCCTGGCTCGCCGAGCACTATGTGCTGTCCACCGCCCAGATCGCGGCGGCCCTGTTCCCGTCACCGCGCTCCGCGCGGCTGCGCCTGGCCGCCCTGCACCGCATCGACGCCGTGCACCGCTTCGTCGACGTCACCACCGGCGACGGCCAACACCTCTACACCCTCGGCCCGCTCGGCATGCTCGTGCACCCCACCACCTACACCGACCCCGACCACCCTGACGCCCGGCCGCCGCGCTCCAGCATTGAACGCACCGAACGCACCATCGGCAGCCCCCGCCTGCGGCACCTGCTCGGCGCCAACCAGCTCTTCATCGACCTGCACGCCTACACCCGCACCGACCCCACCACCAAGCTGGTGCGGTGGTGGTCCGAGCAGCACGCCACCACCGCCTACACCCTCGCCGGCATCCGCCCCGACGGCCACGGCATATGGTCGGCCGCCGGCCACACCGTCGGGTTCTTCCTCGAGCACGACAACGGCACCGAACCCCTGGGCAGGGTGCTGCGCAAGCTGCGCGGCTACGAACGCCTCGCCGAGTTCGGCCCCCGCTACCCCGTCCTTCTACGGGTACCGACCCGCCGCCGCGAAGCTCACCTCCTCGACGCCCTCGCCGGCGTGCCCACCGTCATGCCCGTGGCCACCGGCCTACACGACGAGCACCCCGCCGGACCCGCCTGGACCCTCGCCACCGAGCCCGGCCCTCGCCGGTGGCTGCACGAACTGCCCTCCAACCACGGCCCCCGCAACACCGCCACGAACCCACACCGCTACACCGACCCCGACGGCGACCTCTGACACCCAGGCCCCGCTCACAGCCGCTCACACCGCAGGTCGCGGCCCAGCCACGCCCTTCAGCGGTTGGGTGACTGTCACATCGGAAGATCGACTGTGAGCGGATCGACCACTCACAGCGCGACACACCTCAGCCGCCCGACAGCGGCTGTTGATCTCTCACGGTGCAGGCCAACGGCCCTTCCTGCCACTGTCGCGCCGGAAATGCGCTGTGAGTGGCAGCCGCTACCTTTGCGGCAACACCACACCCCAGATATCGCTCCACCCCGGTTCGGTCCCGCCTCAGGGATCCCCCGCCGCACCCCAGCGGTACGCGACGCCCACCCGCTT
Source organism: Micromonospora sp. CA-244673 (assembly GCF_050948395.1). NCBI lineage: Bacteria > Bacillati > Actinomycetota > Actinomycetes > Micromonosporales > Micromonosporaceae > Micromonospora > Micromonospora sp. CA-244673. Next base: position 4,909,635 of record NZ_CP192019.1, read on the forward strand.
CGGCCGGTCGGCACGCGCCCGCGCGGCGACCCCTCGAGGTCGCACCAGCCACCCACGCCAGCTCTTCCCTTGATCCGACCCACGTACCCGGTGGGCCGGTCATCCCTGCGCGCCCGCGCGCACCTCATCGAAGGAGGACAGCCTTATGTCCACTGTCAACGGCGCCCCGCTGACCCGCCACGGCAGCCGTGTGCCAGCCATCCCGACACGACCGGCGTCGGCGAAGGCGACCCCGGCAGCCGCGCCCCGCCCGGTCCGCACCCGGCCCACCACCGCGCGGCCAACCGTCACGCCGGCCCCGACCATCGCCACGATGGTCATCTGCCTGCCCGACGCGCTGCCCGCGCAGGCTCTCACCGGCCACCAGCTCGACACCCACTTCGGTGTCACCGGCACTCTCGCGCCCCATTTTTGGGCGGTCGCGCAGCTGCGTGTGTGGCAGCGCCAGCAGATGATCGGGCTGCGCAAGGGTCGACCCGCGCCGTGCGCGGGCGGACCGGTTCGCCTGCTCGACCTGCAAGGGATGCGCCACGCCGCCGCGGTCGGCGCCGGGATCCGCTACCAGATCTGGCAGCAGGTCGTCCACGGCACCCGAGCCGCCAACCCGTGGCCGGCGTTCGAAACCCGCCACCTCACCGACCCCGACCGCTACCCCCTCGACACGGCGATCGCGGACTTCCACGCCCAACCCCGCGTCCACGCAATGCGTCTGCACGCCGCCGGCGCTCCCGGCCCTGGCCAGCCCGCCATCGGAGAGTTGGAGATGTATCAGGCGGGGCAGATGGCCTACCAGCACTACCGCGCCGCCAGTGCCGTCGCCGGCGATGCGATGCTCACCGCCGACGGCCGCAAGATCGCCCCGGCCAGCGACGCCCTCGCCCACCGCATCACCTACCTCGAGCAGGCCCTGGCCCACCTCGACACCCTCGACCCCGATCAGCGGCTACTCGCCGTCGCCTTCTAGACCCCACCCCCAAGCCCTCGGTCGAGGGCACCCGGAAACCCGCTGCCGGCCCAGCCCAGCTGGATTCCCCCAGCGATCGGTCCATGCCGTGTCAACCCGCAGGGCCAGCTTTCCTGCTGCCAACGACGCACCGCAGCTGCCTCAACGGCCAGCTGCCACACCGCCGCACACAGCGGCGGTCAGTGCTCTACAGGCCGGGCGCCCCGGGCCAGGGGCGCCCCCTCCCGCCCGGCCTGAAACAGGCCGCCGTATTCCTCTTCCAGCCCCATCTGCAGGAGGTTCCTCGCACGGCGTCCGCATCGACGGCGGGTTGCCCCTCGCGCAGCACGCCATGGCCTGCCCGGCCCACCGCCTCACCGGGGCACACGGCATCGAGCCCTCGTTCTCACCGCACCCAGCCGGCGCCCGCCGGCCGATCAGTCATTCCTTCCCACGCGCGCCCGCCACGCCCCCGGCTGGCAACCGACTGCGGCGCGGATCTCGGGATGTCCCGAGATCCGGTCGTCGCACTTGATCAGTGACGCGGTCAAAGCGTGGATCACTGCTGACCTCAACACCAGGAAGGACGTGCCCATGACGGATGCAACGCAGCCCGTGCCGGCGCACACGATGTTCACGGTCCTCGCCGCGCTCAGCGAGCTCGGCGAGGCCACTGCCACGGCCGTGGCCGAGCACGCCGGGCTCGGCTATTCCACGGCGACGGCGAAACTGCGCGCCTGGGAGAAGACCGGGCAGGCCGAGCGGTTCCGCAGCGACGACAACCGCGCCATGTGGCGGTTGACCGACACCGGCCGCACCACCACCGCCACGCCACCCTCCACCCAGGAGGCGGCTGACACACCATGCAGCGGGACCCCGGTCGCCACCTCGGACACCGCCACGCCGACCGATCCCCTTGGCTCCCCTGGCGTGCCCCAACGGGACAGCGAGCCCCCTGTACCGGCAGAGCAGGACACGGACGAGGCGTCCCCGGCCCTGGCTTCCGCCGGTGGCGCACCTGCTCCGCTGGACACCGTCACGTCTTCCAGTGGCGGTGACGAGCAGCGGTCGCCCTCGGAGGAGGCAGGCCACGACCGCCAACAGTCCGACGCCGCGCCCGACGACGCCGAGGCCGAGGGCGAGGGCGGGTCGAACGCCGACCCGCAGGGGCAGGCAACCGCAACGGGGAATGGCCGCCGGGTGAAGGGCTCCCTGCGGGGCGCGGTACTGGACATCCTCGAGGCCCACCCCGACCGGCAGTACAAGACCAGTGAGTTGTGCAAGCTCATCGACGCCGCGAACGCCGGTAGCGGCGCGAGGAAAGCCAGCCAGGGCGCGGTGTTCAACGCGGCGATCAAGCTGGTCGCCGCCGGCGCGCTCGTGCAGACCGTCGAACGCCCGGCCACCTTCCAACTCGCCCCCAACGATGGCGGCCAGTAGCCACGACTCGTCAAGGCAGCCCGAGGGCGGGCGTCGAAGTTTGCTGCCTCACGCCCGCCCCCGGTGCTCCTTCGTGCGAAAGGAGCAACTCAGTGTCTCTGATCCTGCAAGGAATCGTCACCACCGTCGGCGGGATCCTCGCCGGCCTCGCCCTCGCCGGCACCCTCCTGTGGCATCAACAGCAAGCCCTCGACGCGGCCCGCTACCAGGCCACCCACGACGAGATCACCGGCCTGCCCAACCGACGGCTGTTCCTCGCACGACTACGCACCGCCCTCGCCGACCGGGTGGCCGTCGGGGTGGTGCTACTCGACCTCGACGGGTTCAAGACCGTCAACGACAGCCTCGGCCACGACACCGGCAACCTTCTGCTCGCCCACGTCGGCCGGCTCCTCGCCGCCCTCGACGCACCCGTGGAGATCGCCGCAAGGTTGTCCGGCGACGAGTTCGCCCTCCTGGTGCACGGCGACCACCAGGACGTGGCCGCAGCCGCCCGCGCCGCATGGCAGGCCATCGGCGGCGCCCCCTTCCGCCTGACCAGCGGCGAGGTCAGTGTCAGCGGCTCCGTCGGCTACACCCACAACCCCGCCCACCTGTCCGCGAACCCCCGTCAACTGCTGGCCGAGGCGGACGCGGCCATGTACCACGCGAAGCGTTCCGGTGCCGGTGTGCACGGCCACCATCCCTTGGCCGCCCCGGTGGGACGCAGCCGCGACCGCCACCACCACTGACAGGTCTGACGCCTTGAGGGCCCCGCAACCACCCGGTTGCGGGGCCCTCCCCTTTTCCGCCCTGACAAGGGAGATCGCTGTGCTGTCCTTCACCGCTGTCCGCGCCCTGGCCGGTTGCCTCCTGGCGACCGACGTCGACGCCGAGCATCTGGGCTGGGGCCAGCCGTCGACGCTGCTGCTCATCCACACCCGGCCCCTCCACACGGCCTCGCCCGCGCACGCTGTGCGCAGCGTGGAATTCCCGCTGCGCCGCGACGACCTGCTCACCGGCTCCGCTGGCCTGCCCGCCCTGCTGCACCGCCTCGCCGCGGGCTTGCGCCAGCCCGACGCGGCAACGCCCTACCGGGCCACCCTCGACACGATCGTCCGCCTGATCCGGGCGACGGAACCCGATGCGCGGCTACTGGCCTGGGCCACCTGCTACGACGACATCCTCTCCATTGGCGACGCGCCACGGCAGGCCCGCCGGATCGACGCCGTCGACACCGATGGCCGCCTCTACCAGCTCAGCCACCCGCGCGGCGATGACCACCCGCTGCTGCTCATCGACGACAGCCCCGAGCCGAGCGACGTCCCCGCCACCTATCCCGGGCTGACCGCCCTCCTCACCGCCACCACCCAAAAGGCCAGCAGCGGCGACCACGGGACGCATGGGAAAGCCGGGCCGTTGCGGCGACCTGACGGCAGCGACGAAGAGCCGATCTTCATCACGTGGGGGCCCGACGGGACGTCACTGCGCTGCCAGGTGTGCGGGGCCGTTGACGAGTTCGTCCAGGACGAGATGCCGTCCATGGCCGGCTACGGCGAAGACACCTACATCCGCTGCAGCCGCTGCGGATCCGCCGAAACCAGCGACCCCATCTTCGGCTGGCGCGCCAAGCCCGCCCCTTGGCCAGCACCGCCGAAACAGGACGGCCCGTGACCATCCCGTCCCGCGTCTCGGCCACCGGTCCGCGCACCTCGCGCCTCCCATTCCCGCATCTGCTGAAAAGGAGCTCTGCCCCGTGAGCACCCACTGCTTCGTCGGCACCACCGATGTCGCGAACCCGCACCTCGTGCACGCCCGGTTCGTGCTCCTCGACGGCTACCCGACCGTCGTCGTGCCCGCCCTCGCCGCGATCTGGGCCGGCCACGCCCGCCGCGACGCCCACGCGCTGAGCACCACGATCCTCGCCTCCGACTGGGAGTACCTCGACCCGGCCATCACCGCCACCACCGAATCCGGGTTCGCCGGGCAGCGCCCGGTGCCCGGCGTCGGCATGACCCTCGCCAGCACCACCGACGGGGCCATCGACGCGGCGGAACCCGTCACCGTGTTCCCGCTGTCCCACGCCCGGCACCTCGACGCGGAATGGATCTACCTGATCGACCCGCTCACCGCCGAGGTCGCCGTGCACACCGACGACGGGCAGCACCTGGCCCGCTACCGGCTCGCCGGCTGCCTGCACCCGTCACCGGATGCCACCTGCACGCCCGTGAGCCGTTCCCCCGCAGCGCGCCACGCCCCACATCAGGCTGCGGGAGCCCCGCGGTGAGCGGGCGCGGTCTGGCTGCAATCGCCGCTGGGGTGCTCGCTGTGCTGATGCTGTGCGCGGGCGGAGTGGGGATGCTGTTCACCGGCGGTGGCATCGCCTCGGCCGCGTGCAACGGCACTGTCGGCCCAGGCCGGCAGCCGTTGCTGCCCGCCGTCACCGTGTCGCCGCCTGCCGCCGGCGTCGGGGGCTGGACCGGTGAGCAGGTCACCAACGCGGCCGTGATCGTGTCCGTCGGCGTCGAGCTCACGGTCCCGCCCCGAGGCTGGGTCATCGCCCTGGCCACCGCCATGCAGGAGTCCACCCTGCGCAACCTGTCCGGCGGGGACCGCGACTCGGTGGGGCTGTTCCAGCAGCGCCCGTCCCAAGGCTGGGGAACACCCGCCCAACTCCGGGACCCGCGCTACGCGGCCGGCCGGTTCTACCGGGCGTTGCTGGCCGTCGACGGTTGGCAGGCCGTGCCGTTGACCGACGCCGCCCAAGCGGTGCAGCGCTCCGCCTACCCCGGCGCCTACGCGAAGTGGGAGGACGACGCGATCGCCCTGATCCGCGTCCTGGCCGGCGGCACCCCCGCCGGGCCCGTCGGAGGAGATCTGGAGCAGGCGATGAGCAACCCGCTGTGCCTGTTCGACGCAGGTGACGGCCAGCCCGGCGGCGAGCAGGTGCCGCTGCCCGCCGGGTTCACCCTGCCGGCGGGCACACCGGGGCCGGTCGTCACGGCGGTCGGCTGGGCCCTGGCGCAGCTCGGCAGCCCGTACACCTTCGGCGGGGACTGCACCGCACCCCAGTCCGGTATCCCCGCCCGCCAATGCGACTGCTCATCGCTGATGCAACAGGCGTACCGGGCCGCCGGCATCACCCTGCCCCGCACCACCAGCGAGCAGATCCATGCGGGCCGGCCGGTCACCGACTACCGGGACCTGCGTCCGGGGGACCTGCTGTTCATTCCCGGCAGCCGCGGCACCACCGCCAAGCCCGGGCACGTGGGCCTCTACCTCGGCCAGGGGCTGATCGTGCAGGCCCCGCACAGCGGCGACGTCGTCAAGATCAGCCGCCTGTCCGCGTGGGCCGCGCAGCTCGCCGCCGCGCGCCGCGTCATCGGCTGAACCACCGCACCCCAACACCACTCACGAATCCCGTCAGACGGGGCTGCCTCTTAGGCGCCGACGGCTGCGGATCCCCCATCCCTTCGGAGAGGACATCATCGTGACTGACACGGACCACACCAGCAGCAGGAAACAGCCGGGGACCCGGCCCGAGGACCCGATGACCTACCAGCCTGGCGAGCGGGTGGCGCTTGAGCACACCGGTGACCCGCACACGCTGCTGCGTCCGGGTGACGAGGGCACGGTGCGCCACTACCACCCGGACCAGCAGGTCCTCGAGGTGAACTGGGACAGCGGTTCCTGCCTGTCGATGCTTCTCGACGCCGGGGACCGCGTCCGCCGGCTCCCCGTCCCCACCGGCGGCGCCGGCTGGGAGCAGGTGCTCGACGCGATGCGGGTCGCGGGCGCGGCGGCTGGCCGCGACGCAGCCGTGTGGTGGGCGCAGAACCGGATCGGCGGGAGGGCCACCGGCGACGTGCGCGAGGTCGCGCGGCAGGTCCTGGCCGGCATCGACGACGTGGACCCGCCCGTGATTGACGGGCTGCCCACCGCCGACCGGTACGTCCTCGCCGAGGACCGCGACCGGTATGCCGAGCACGCCCCGCAGGGTGCTCCGGCGTGGGAGGACCTGACCGGCCGCCAGCGCGACCAGACGCGGTGGGCGTGGTGCGACGGGTTCGACGACGCCGCCGAAGCCGAGGTGGCACGGCAGTGCCGGATCGTGCTGCACCCGCACGGCGATGACCGGGACATGAGCCACCTGGCTCCCGACCAGGTGCGCCTCGGCGGGCCAGGTGTCTTCGCCGGGGACTGGGCGTGGACGCCGAACGGCGACGGACAGATGCGGATCCCGGTCGGGTTCGTCGGCGTCCTGGTGGACACGTGGAACGGGTGGGCGGTGTTCACCTGCACCCGGCAGGTAGCCCAGGCGATCGTCGCCGACCAAAAGGCCGCCCGCGACCGCTACCGGCACCAGCTCGCCGCCGAAGGCATCAGCGGGCAGCGGCAGGACCGGATGGTCGACGAGTCCATGGCGCGGCTGTGGTTCGACGGCGACGTCATCGTCGCCGACGAAACCCGCGTGCACGACGACCCGGACGCGGTCGAACGGATCAGCCCCGACTCGGACGGCCGGTACGTCGTGATGGGCCGCGCCTGGACGTGGCTGCCGGTGCACCCGTACGACTGCGACCGCATCGCAGGCGACATCCCCGACCCGCCCTCCGCCGCCGCCGGCACTTCAGGAACGCCGACCAAGGGAGCAGCTGATGCCTGACGACCTGACTGACGAGTTCGGCGAGTACTCCCCCGAGGAACTCCTGCAAGCCCTCGTCCTGAGCCTGCTGACCAGCGCAGAGCTGGACGAGCTGTGCGACGACGCCGACCTGCCGCAGCTCACCCACGACGACGGACTGCCGGTGACTATCACCTCGGCGCGCACGTACCGGGACGCCGGGGTCCTGACCCTGGACCGCGGGGTATGGCTGGAGCTGTCCGACGGCAGCGTATTCGGGCTGACCGTGCAGATCTCCCGCCGCCCCCACAGCGAGGTCACCCTCCGCCGCAGATAACCCCTACCGGGGCACCCGTTGCCGGATCGACTTGATCAATTCCGGCGCGGGTGCGTTCCTTGTCGTCGCCCACCACCCGACGGCGGCGGCACCACCGATCCGCAGCCCTCCCGGGCTGCCTGCTGAGCACCTCACGGAGCTTGCCGGCCATCCCTGCCAACCGGGGTCCGGCCCGTCAACCGCCCCGTCTCCACCGCGCGGACACCGCACCTTGCCCGCGCACCCCGGAGACGGGGGTGCGCGGGCCCCACCCCAGATCACAGGAGGCCTGCATGGACCCTGCAACCCCAACCACAGCCCCGCAAACCGGTGATGCCTCCCCCACACCCAACCCGGGTGACGGCCGCCGGCCCGGCTACCTCTACCGGCAGGTCGCCGCTCACCTCGCCGCGCACCCCGACCGGGTGTTCAAGGTCGGTGAGCTGACCACGGCGATCGCCGCCCCCTCCACCGGCGCGGTGTTCGAAGCCCTCAAGAAAATGGCCGCCGCCGGCTACGCCACCCATCAGACAGGCCCGCACCGGTTCCAGATCACCCAGGCCGGGATCGACGCCGCCGGGACTATGCCACCGCCCGCCCCGCGTACACCCCGCCAAGGACGTCACGGGGCGGGTCGGCGGCAGCCCGTCGAGCGCCCCAACGGTGACCTGTACTTTCCCCGCAAGCTCGCGGGCGCCACCGACGTGGACGTGCTGTCCAGGCTGCGGGAGAAGCGTATCCCCGTGCTGCTCTACGGTCCGCCCGGCACCGGCAAGACCGCCCTCGTCGAGGCCGCCTTCCCGGACCTGCTCACCGTCGCCGGCACCGGGGACACGGTGGTGGAGGACTTCCTCGGCAACTTCATCCCCCTCCCGGACGGCGGGTTCGAGTTCGTCTACGGGCCCCTCGTCACCGCCATGCGCGACGGGCGGGCGCTACTGGTCGACGACGCCACCCTCATCCCACCGAAAGTCCTCGCCGTGCTCTACCCGGCCATGGACGGACGGCGGGTCATCACCATCCCCGGCTACCGCAACGAACGCGTCGAAGCGAGCGACGGGTTCTACGTCATCGCCGGGCACAACCCGGGCGTGCACGGGGCGATCCTCACCGAAGCGCTCGCCTCGCGGTTCGACGTGCACATCGAGGTCACCACCGACTGGGACCTCGCCCGCCACCTCGGCGTCCCGAACCCGGCCGTGCAGGCCGCGATCGCCCTTAACGCCGATCTCGCTGCCGGGCGCGTCGGCTGGGCGCCGCAGCTGCGGGAGCTGCTCGGCTTCGCCCGCGTCCGCAAAACCCTCGGCCTGCCCGCCGCCATCTCCAACCTGGCCGGTCGCGCCCCCGCCGACGACCGCGAGCAGGTCCTCGCCGCGCTACGGCAGCAGTTCGGCACCGAGATCACCGCGCTGACCCTCGGCAAACAGCGCTGACCCCGAGAGGAGAACCCCTGGTGCCTCACCCGCACAGTCACCTGCAGACCGGCCCAGCCACGTCGCCGGCGGGTGACCCGGACTGGCAGGTGTGGAGCGACGCCTGGACCCGGCACATCCCGACCCTGGCCGGCCGCAGCGACCTGACCGTCACCGTCGCCCCGGGCGCCGGTGGCGGCGCCCCTGCCTGCTGCTACCCCGACGCCGGCCGCATCGAGGTCGACGCCACCTACATCGGTGCCCCCGACATCGCCAACCCTCGCCGCGCCGGTCACAAACGGCTCGTCCCGACCGCCTACGGGCTGCTCGTCCACGAGGCCGCGCACGCCGCCCACAGCCTCTGGCGCACCCCGCCCGGCACCCCCGCTGTCGTCGCCGCCGTCGCCGAGCTACTGGAGGAGTCCCGCATCGAGTACCGGCAGCGCACCCGTCGGCGCGGCGACCGGCGGTGGCTACGCCACACGGTCACCACCCTGATCAGCCCCGACGACGCCGCGGTCGACGACCCGTGGCACGCGGCGCACCTCGCTGGACTGCTCCTGGCGCGGGTCGATGCCCGCATCCTCACCGCTAAGGACACCCGAGGGATCCGTGCCGCCGTCACCACCGTCCTCGGTCGCAAGCGGTTGCTGCAGCTCCGGCAGCTGTGGCGTCAAGCCCACAGTGTCGACGACAGCGACGCCGACACGATGATCGACCTGGCGTGGCGGTGGTGCCGGCTCCTCGACATCGACCCACACCGGCAGCCGCAGGCGCCCACCGCGGACGCGGGCGTGTTCGCCGGGCTGCTCGCCCAGGCGCTCACCGACTACCTCGCCCACACCACTTGCCTCATCCCCGCCCAGTATCGAGATCAGCACATCCGGGCCCGTTTCTCCGCACCGGCGACATGGACCCGCCGGGAACCGACCGACGCCGAACGCGCCGCCGCCCGCCACCTCGCCGCACGGCTGCGCCGCGCCCGTACCCACCACCGGGAACCAGACATCCGGCCCAGCCTGGTGCCGCCAGGCAGGCTGCGAACCCGGCACGCGATCACCGCCCGAGCGCAGATCGCCTCCGGCTCCATGCCCACCGCCACCCCCTGGCAGCAGCGCACGCAGCTGCCCCCGCCGAAGCCGACCCTGCAGCTAGGCGTCATCGTCGACGCCTCCTTCTCCATGCACCCCTGGGCGGCGCCCATGTCCTCGGCCGGGTGGATCCTCGCCCACGCCGCCCGCGCCAACCAGGCCGTCACCGCCACCATCGCCTTCGGCAGCGACGTCACCCTGCTCGTCGGAGCGCGCCAGCACCCCACCCACGTGCTGGAACTGTCCGCGGTGGGTGGCAGCACCGCCTTCACCGACGCGGTGAAACTCGCCGACCAACTACTGCGGCTGCGCCAACCCGGACGGCTACGGATGCTCACTGTCGTCTCCGACGGCGACCTGCCCGACCGAGAGCCCGCGCAACGCCTCATCAGCACCCTGCACCAGGCGGGCTGCGCCGTGCTGTGGCTGCGTCCCGCCGACCTGGACGGGCACACCTTCGCCGACACCACCACGATCCTGGTGGCGGATCCCGTGCAGGCCATCGGCTACATCGCCGACGCCGCGGTCGCTGCCCTCGAGCACGCCTGACCTCGTCTCTCGGCCGGGCTCTCCCCTGGCCGAGGTGTCGGCTCGCGGTCCACCGAACTCCGGCGTCACGCCGACAACCACCGGTCGAGATCACTCATCGCGCTCCCGCTGGCCGTTGCTCGGCCACCCCGCGCACTGCCCACGCCGAGCACGGCCGCGAAGCCGTGCCCGGACCCATCACGACAGAACGGGAGAAACCGTGAACAGCCCGAACAACCCGCGCCTGCCGATCACCTCGCCCGCGGACCTGCTCACCGCCGTGCCGTACCTGCTCGGCTTCCACCCCACCGACAGCCTCGTGATCGTCGGCCTCGCCGGCACCCGGATCGCCGTCGCCAGCCGCGCCGACCTCCCCCAGCCCAGCCAGGTCGCCGCCTGGGCCGACGGCTACATGCTGTCGCAGATCCGCATGCTGCGGAACGCGGCGGCCATGCGCGCCATCGCCGTCGGCTACGGCCCCGCCGCCACCGTCACCCCGGCCATCGACACCGTGATCCCGCGGCTGGCCGCCACGACATCGACGTCTTCGACGCGCTGCGGGTCACCGACGGCCGCTACTTCTCCTGCCTCTGCCATGACCCCGCCTGCTGCCCCACCGACGGCGTGCCCTTCGACCCCCAGCGCAGCGACATCACCATGCACGCCATCGTCGCCGGCTGTCACGCCCTACCCGACCGGGCCGCGCTCGTGGCCAGCATCGCCCCCACCACCGGGGACGCCCGCGTCGCCGTCACCCGCGCCACCGCCCACGCCCGAGCCCGCCGCCGCACCCTCATTGGCGAGGCCGGACGCGGCGGCCTGATCCGCGCCGGCGAACAGGCGGTGCGGGACATGCTCGCCCGCTACGCCGACGAGCAGACCCTCACCGATGACGAGTTGGCCTGGCTCACTGTCCTGCTGCCCGTCCCCGCGATCCGCGACGTCGCCTGGCAGGCCACCGACGCCCAGCCCTGGCACGTCGCCATGTGGACCGACATCACCCGCCGCGCGCACCCGCCGCTCGTGGCCCCACCGGCGAGTCTGCTCGCCTTCGCCGCGTGGCGCCGCGGCGACGGCGCGCTCGCCTCCATCGCCGTCGACCGCGCCCTGGCCGCCAACCCCGCCTACACCCTCGCGCAGCTGCTCGACCAGGCGCTGCGGGCCGGGCTCGCCCCGTCCGTGCTCGACGGCTGGCCCCACCCTGGCCAGCCCACCATCGCCTGACCCGCGCCCGTCCTGTCTGGAGACATCCATGTCCGCACCGCACCTCGACGTCCAGCGGCTGCTGCACGACCAGGGCTACGCCCTCGACCCGGATCAGCTCGCCGAGGCCTGCGCACACCACCCAGAGCAGCTGTGCGCGCTGCTTGCCGCGGCTGGCGCCATCGCCGCCACCAGCGCCCAGATCACGGTCCTGACCGACGCCGCGAACCTGCTCTGCGACGTCCATGCCAGCAGCGACGCCGACACCGTTCTGTCGCTACGACAGCGGCTCGACCGGGTCGCTGACGCCCTCACCGCCGCTCTCGCCCAGCACGACCGGGCCACCGCCGCCCTACGACACACCTGCGGTGCCCTGATCCGCACCGACCTCGCCGTGCTCTCGATTCCCGAGTGCGGCAACCCCGCCGAGTCGCCGCGCGCCGCCACCGAGTCGACGCCCTGAGCCAGACACCCGCACCCGTCGCCCGGAACGGGCGGCGGGTTCGCGCCGGTAAGCAACGCAACGGAGGATCTGATGACCGAACCGACGGCGGCCCCTGCCGCACCCCCGAGCCTCGAATCCGTCCTGCGCCATGCTTGGGACGCCTTCCACCCCGGCCAGCCAGCCCCGCTGGGATGGCTCACTCACACCACCACCCAGATCCAGGCCTATCTGCGTAACCACCACAGCGACCCGCAGCCGCCGCCCGCAATCCCCGAATCATTGACGCAGCTCCGCAGACAGATGTGGCAGGCGCTGCGCGAGGCGGTCAGCGAGCACGAAATCGACGTAGATGCGGCCAACCGGGTCTTGGAGGTCGTCGACCTGCCGCTGCTGCCCCGCCGCTGGCAGGTCCGCCTCACCCTGACCGTCCTCGCCGAGCTCACGGCCGGCACGAGCGATGACGCCTTCGACGCCGCCGAAGCCGCAATCGAAACCGCCCTCGCCGGCGCCGAAATCGAGGCACGCATCGAGTGGAACGGCAACGAACGCGACAACGCCGACCCGGGCGATCTCGACCCCACCGACCCGTGGCCCGGCTGCCCGCGGTAACCAGCGCATCCCGGCTACCCCGGGGAAAGCGGTCTCCTCTGACCCGCCGAGGCCGTCCCTGCTCATCACCTTCGGGGTGAGGCGATCACCGCGCGGCTCCCGAGAGAAGCGCGGAAATCCCGCACACAGCAGGTCCCGGCGGGTTCCGCCGCTATCAGCCGACTTCCAGGCCCGGAGACTGCTGCGGCCACCCATGTTGCGGTGGGTCTGCTCGTCGGGCGGCCGCAGGCCGCCCAGCCTCCCGGGACAGGGCGTTGACGAGCCGTCGGCGCGCTGGGCGCTGGAATGCTTCCTGCCCCCTTGCGGCTGCTCCCTCCTCGCTGAAGCCCGGGCTCACCTCCTCGACGACGACTTGATCTATCGGGAAAGTCGAGCGTCACTCGTGGCTGCCGCCACCCCGGCGGACCCGGCAGCGGCCCACACCGCTGGCCGGGGTGGCGGCCACCCGAGCCGACAATCCGCGAGAGGCAACGCCGATGACGCAGCCGCACCGCCGCTGCATTCCCCGCGACGTCACCGACGTCCTGCTGTGGCTGCTCGCCGCCGACGTCGCGTCTGCACACCTCCCTGATCCCCACCGGCCGGGCCGCTGCGCCAACCTGCGCTGCACCGGCGAGGCCTACCCGTGCCCGCCGGCGCGCGACGCCCGCCGCGCCTGCCACGCGGCCACCCGAGGGGAAGTGCTCGCCCGAGGGCGAGCGAAGGTCGCTGCTCCAGCCGGCGCGGCGGCGCGGTTCGCCGGCTGGTTCCGGCCCACCCGGCCGGTCCCACCGCCGCAGCGGCCGATGCCGGCGCCGCGCGCCGCCTAACAACTCGCGCTGACTCCCCACCCGGCGCCGCAGTCGGTCCTTCTGTCCTACCGGCGACTGACGCCTCGCCAAGTCACGGGCGTTGTCCGCGCTTCGGCGCCTCATGCCCTGCGCCCTACCACCGCGGGCGGCTACCGGGGCTTGGGACGCGTATGCCGCAACCACGGGCAACGGCGTGGGCTGCAGGCTGCCAGAACCCCATCCGGCTCGCCCGCGCCTAACGCGCTGGTTGCGCCCCCGCGCACCTGCGGTGCAGGTCCGGACCGCCAGCAAGCCTCGCCCCACGGACCGAGCCGCTCGAACAGCGCCCCAGTGCTTCACAAGGAGAGGAGAAACCCTATGGCACCCGCGATCGACCCGGACGACGCCGATGGCGGCGATCTCAGCGTCGGTGACCGTCAGCTGGGCAAGTCACGGCTGCTATCGCGGCAGTGTGACACCTGCGTGTTCACGCCAGGCAACAAGATGCGACTCACCCCGGGCCGGCTACACGACCTTGTCGCCGAAGCCCGAACCAGGCAGTCCTTCATCATCTGCCACTCGACGCTTCCGCATTACATGCATCCCGAGGTCAAGCCGGCGATCTGCCGCGGCTTCGCCGACCGCTACGACACGCAGGCGTTGCAACTCATCGCACGGCTCTTCGGTTTCGTCGAGGTCGACCCGCCCGAGCAGGGTCCATCCGAGTTCAGCGCCTCTACCTGAACGACCACACTTGTCGGCGTACGGGCTGCACCGCAGAACCGCGTACGCCACCGAGCACACAACGGCCATCGACATCCGCAAGCTCAGCGGCGGGCTGACCGGCCGAGTCGCCGCCAGCACACAGAAATCATCGACTACCCACAGTGACATTTGCCGAGCCCCAGTGGTGTCCGGATTTGGCTCCCCTCTGTGTCAAGACACCGCCGGGAGGAGAGTTCTATCCTGGGTGTCGGCGGGTCCGGGAAGTGACTTCTCCGAAGAGCCGGCTTGGGGATGCGAGTTGGTCACGCTGGAGTCAGTTGTCGTTCCCCGGTGTCCTCCCGGGCCCGCCGCCACGGCAGCCGCGTCGTTGATCATGCACCGGTAGACGATGTCGGACAGGCGTCGTTTCAGGGCTCGCATCGCTTCCATTGATGTCTTGCCGCCGGCTTTCTTGCGGTCGAAGTAGGCGCGTCCTTCGGTGGGGTTGCGTAGCTGGACGGTGGCCATGATGTGCAGCACCCGGTTGATCTGGCGGTTGCCGGCGCGGGAGAGCCGGTGTCGTACCTGGTCGCCGGAGGATGCGTCGATGGGGGCGGTGCCGTTCCAGGAGGCGAAGTGGGCCCGGTTGGGGAACCGGGTGATGTCGCCGACCTCGACCAGCAGCCGGGCGGCGCCGGACGGTCCGATGCCGTGCAGGTCCATCAACGTGGTGCCGGTGGAGGCGACCAGCTCCTTCAGTTCCTTGTCGGCTTCCTTGGAGCGTCGGTAGACCCGTTCGAGGTCACTGATCAGCTCCGCGGCGACCCGCCGCCGAGCCTTGCCGACCGCGTCGCGGGGCCGGACCGTGGCCAGCAGCGCCTTGGCCTGGGCGGCGGACAGACTCTTCTTCGCCCCACCCGGAATCAGGTCCAGCAGCAGCTGGTGCAGCTGGGACACCATCCGGGTGTGGTCCTCGCCGAGGGAGCGGCGCCGGTCGACCAGAATCCGCAGCAGGGCGAGCTGTTCGTCGTTGACGACCGGGCGCAGCCCGGCCATGCGGGTGCCGACCAGCGCGATGGAGTGGGCGTCGGTGGCATCAGTCTTGCGGCCCTGCCCGGTGGCAAACACCCGCGCCCTGGCGGACAGCTTCGGCGGGACGTCGACGACCTGCTCGCCCTCGGCCAGTAGCCGGTTGGCGATGTGCCGGCCGATGCCCTGGCAGCCCTCGATCGCCCAGACCCGGTGCGGCCACTGCTTGGCGTACTTCCTCATCGCCGCGTAACCGTCGCAGTCGGTGTCGAACCGGCCGCCGCCGACGACGGCCTCGTCGCCGGCCATGACCTCGATCGTGGCAGAGCGCTTGTGCGGGTCCATCCCGATGACCACACGATCTGACGTGCCACTCAACGCGTCCTCCGATGCTCGATCCACCTGGGTTGTCGAGCCGGGAGGGCAACGCTACTTCGAGCCGAACAAACCCCTCTTGAGCCTCTCCCCGCCCTGCGGCGACGCCCGAGCCGCGCAGGCCAAATGAGAGCCACACGACCAACGTGGGCAGCCGAAATGAGAGCGACAGCCCGGGCGCCTCGACCGAAGCCTGGCCGGGCCACGGTCGCAGGTCAATGAAACAAGTAGCCGAGAACAGTGCACCTGATCATGGCGGAAAGGCTTACATGCCGATGGTTCCGTCGATCCGCTCGCGGAGCAGGTCTGCGTGGCCGTTGTGGCGGGCGTACTCCTTGATCATATGGATGAGGACCCTACGCAGGGAGACGGTGCAGCGCCACGTGTCGTGGCCCTCGATGTTGTGGGTGGTGGCGATGAACGAGTCGGCTTTACAAACCGTACGTACGTATTGCTAAGCTGGTCGGGTGCTCCCGCCCTCTGGCAACGCCCGGATTCTGATCTTCGCGCACTTCGTGAACACGTTCGGCAACGGCGCCTATCTCACGACCAGCGCCCTGTTCCTCACGAGGTCGGTTGGGCTCAGCCCAGCGCAGGTGGCGCTGGGCTTGGCGGTCGCCGCCGCGGTGGGCATGGCCCTCAGCACCCCGATGGGGTACGTCGCCGACCGCTACGGCGCTAAGCGCGTGATGCTCGGCACGCTGCTGCTGCTCGCGGTTGCCTACGCCGGGCTGATCGCCGTCCGCGGCGTCTGGTCGTTCACCCTGCTGGCCAGCGTCATCGCGGTGGGCGAGGCGTGCGCGAAGAGCGCCAATGGCGCGATGGTGGCCACCGCCGTCCCGCCCGAGCAGCGGTTGCGGTTGCGGGCATACCTGCGCTCGGCCAACAACGCGGGTATCGGTCTGGGCGCACTGGCCGGCAGCCTGCCCTTGCTGCTGGACACCCGCGCCGCGTACGTGGTGATGTTGCTGGGCAACACGGCCACCTTCCTGTTGGCCGTGACGGTCTTGACCCGAGTCCGCCCAGCGGCGCCGGTCCCTGCACGCCCGGGCGACCAGCCGCGCCTGATCGCCCTACGCGACCGGCCGTTCCTCAGCTTCGCCCTGGTGGACGGACTGGTCGCGAGCCTCTACAACGAGATGCTCAGCTTCGCCTTGCCGCTCTGGCTCGCGCTGCGCGCCCACGCGCCGCTGTGGCTGGTTTCGGCGACCCTGCTGATCAACACGATGGGTTGCGTGCTCTTCCAGGTGCGGGCCGCCAGGGGCGCCGACGGGCCGGCGAGCGGGGCCCGAGTCGGCCGGCGCGGCGCACTTGTCGTCGCCGGCTCCTGTGTCCTGTTCGGACTGACCGCCGACCTACCGGTCTGGCTCAGCTGCGTGGTGGTGCTGGTTGCTGCGGCCGTGCACGTCCTCGGCGAACTGTTCCTGTCGACCGGCACCTGGGCGGTCATCTTCGGTCTCGCGCCGGAATGGGCGCAGGGGCAGTACCAGGGTGCCTATCTCACAGGCCGCCAGATCGGCAACATGGTGACCCCACCGCTGCTGACCGCGCTCGTCATCGGCGCGGGCGGGCCGGGGTGGCTGGTGGTCGGCGCTGTCTTCGTGGTCGCCGGGCTGGCTTACCCGTGGCTCGTCGGCTGGGGCATCCGCACTCGGGCCGTCGCCGTACCCGCTGGGGTTTGATCTTTGATGGAAGGCGAATCGAGGCGACTGTCGCAGGCCCGTTCTTTGTGTAGGGCACGCTCGGATGGAGGAAGACCATGAACGACGTCACCGGATTCAAGAACGTTTCCCCGACCACCCTCGCCGACATTCTCGGACGCGAGCAGGTCATGAATATCGACATTCGCCCTCTCTGGCCCTCGATCCGGCGAGTTGCTGGCGCGGCGTTCACCGTACGGTGCCCTCCGGGTGACAACCTCATGCTGCACGCGGCGATCTATCGCGCGGAACCTGGCTCGATCATCGTCGTCGAAGCGGGTGACGTGGACTACGCGGTTGCCGGAGGAAACGTTTGTGCCGTCGCTCAACGTCGAGGGATCGCCGCCTTCGTGGTGGACGGGGTGATTCGTGACCTCGCCGAGGTGCGCGAGATGGGCTTTCCCGTCTTTGCCAGGGGAGTCATCCCGATCCCAGGGACCAAGGCAGCCGTTGAGCCGCTCAATGGCCAGGTACGGTGCGGCGGTGTGAACGTGAGTCCCGGCGACATCGTGGTAGCCGATGAAGAGGGCATTGTGGTCACTCCCAGCGCCCGTCAGGAGCAGGTGCTCCTCGACGCTAAGGCGAAGTTGGCCAAGGAGGCCGACGAATCCCTCGATGCATGGGAGAAGGCGCATCGCGCCCGCATCAACAAGATCCTGGGCGAAAAGGGCTTCGAAGACTGATCAACGGCTACCGCGCACGGCGCCACCTAACTTGATCTTTAACCCTCGAGAATCCTGTGGGGACCCCGCTCCTTCATGCCATCAAGACATCGTTCGGAGCGGGGTTCTAAGCTGGGTCTCGGCGGGTCCGGGAAGTGACTTCTCCGAAGATCCGGCTTGGGGATGCGAGTTGGTCACGCTGGAGTCAGTAGTCGTTCCCCGGTGTCCTCCCGGACCCGCCGCCATGGTGGCTGTGGAGTCGTCGACCATGTGCCGGTAGACGATGTCGAACAGGCGTCGTTTCAGCGCACGCATCGCTTCCATCGACGTCTTGCCGGAGGCTTTCTTCCGGTCGAAGTAGGCGCGTCCTTCGGTGGGGTGGGTCTGCTGCACCGATAGGTGACATCTGAGATGGCTTGCCCTAACGGCGAGCTGGAAGGATGTTGCTGTGCCCAAGCCCTACCCCCGGGAGTTCCGCGACGATGTCGTGCGGGTGGCCCGTGACCGCGAGCCAGGCATGACGGTCGAGCAGATCGCTAAGGACTTCGGGGTGCACCCGATGACGCTGTTCAAGTGGCTTCGCCAGGCCGACGTCGACGCCGGCGCCGCGCCCGGGACGTCCGGCAGTGAGTCGGCCGAGCTGCGCGAGGCGCGTAAGCGGATCAGGTTGCTGGAGCAGGAGAACGAGGTCCTGCGCCGGGCCGCTGCCTACTTGTCCCAGGCGCATCTGCCGGGAAAAGGCTCTACCCGCTCGTGAGCGAGCTGGCCGCCGACGGGATCCCCGTGGCGGTGACGTGCCGGGTATTGAAGATTGCTCGTCAGCCCTACTACCTGTGGCTGGCCCGACCCGTCACCAGCGCCGACCTGGTGGCGGCGTATCGGGCCAACGCGTTGTTCGACGCACACCGTGATGACCCGGAGTTCGGCTACCGGTTCCTCGTTGACGAGGCCCGTGATGCGGGGCAGCCGATGGCCGATCGCACCGCGTGGCGGATCTGCTCCGGGAACGGCTGGTGGAGCGCGTTCGGCAAGCGCAAGCGTCGCGGCAAGGGCGGCAAGGTAGGCCCGCCAGTGCACGACGATCTCGTGCGCCGGGACTTCACCGCCGACGGCCCGAACCGGCTGTGGCTGGCTGACATCACCGAGCACCACACCGCCGAGGGCAAGCTCTACCTGTGCGCGATCAAGGACGTCTGGTCCCACCGGATCGTCGGCTACTCCATCGACTCGCGGATGAAGTCCCGTCTGGCCGTCGCCGCCTTGGACAACGCCGCCGCCAGACGCGCCGGCCTGGCCGGCTGCATCCTGCACACCGACCGCGGATCCCCAATTCCGGTCCAGGAAGTTCGTCCGAGCCCTCAATCGCCACCGCATGGCCGGATCGATGGGCCGAGTCGGCGCCGCCGGCGACAACGCCGCCATGGAGTCCTTCTTCGGCCTCCTGCAGAACAATGTCCTGAACCGGCGATCATGGGCCACCCGAGAGCAACTGCGGATCGCGATCGTGACCTGGATCGAACGGACCTACCCCCGCCGCAGACGACAGCGGTCACTGTCCCGGTTGACCCCCGTTGAATTCGAGACCACCATGCACCCACCGGCCAGTCAGGCCGCGTGACTACACCTGTCACCTATCGGTGCAGCAGACCCGGTTGCGCAGCTGGACGGTGGCCATGATGTGCAGCACCCGGTTGATCTGCCGGTTGCCGGCGCGGGAGAGCCGGTGTCGTACCTGCTCGCCGGAGGATGCGTCGATGGGGGCGGTGCCGTTCCAGGAGGCGAAGTGGGCCCGGTTGGGGAACCGGGTGATGTCGCCGACCTCGACCAGCAGCCGGGCGGCGCCGGACGGTCCGATGCCGTGCAGGTCCATCAACGTGGTGCCGGTGGAGGCGACCAGCTCCTTCAGTTCCTTGTCGGCTTCCTTGGAGCGTCGGTAGACCCGTTCGAGGTCACTGATCAGCTCCGCGGCGACCCGCCGCCGAGCCTTGCCGACCGCGTCGCGGGGCCGGACCGTGGCCAGCAGCGCCTTGGCCTGGGCGGCGGACAGACTCTTCTTCGCCCCACCCGGAATCAGGTCCAGCAGCAGCTGGTGCAGCTGGGACACCATCCGGGTGTGGTCCTCGCCGAGGGAGCGGCGCCGGTCGACCAGAATCCGCAGCAGGGCGAGCTGTTCGTCGTTGACGACCGGGCGCAGCCCGGCCATGCGGGTGCCGACCAGCGCGATGGAGTGGGCGTCGGTGGCATCAGTCTTGCGGCCCTGCCCGGTGGCAAACACCCGCGCCCTGGCGGACAGCTTCGGCGGGACGTCGACGACCTGCTCGCCCTCGGCCAGTAGCCGGTTGGCGATGTGCCGGCCGATGCCCTGGCAGCCCTCGATCGCCCAGACCCGGTGCGGCCACTGCTTGGCGTACTTCCTCATCGCCGCGTAACCGTCGCAGTCGGTGTCGAACCGGCCGCCGCCGACGACGGCCTCGTCGCCGGCCATGACCTCGATCGTGGCAGAGCGCTTGTGCGGGTCCATCCCGATGACCACACGATCTGACGTGCCACTCAACGCGTCCTCCGATGCTCGATCCACCTGGGTTGTCGAGCCGGGAGGGCAACGCTACTTCGAGCCGAACAAACCCCTCTTGAGCCTCTCCCCGCCCTGCGGCGACGCCCGAGCCGCGCAGGCCAAATGAGAGCCACACGACCAGCGTGGGCAGCCGAAAAGTGAGCGACAGCCCGGGCGCCTCGACCGAAGCCTGGCCGGGCCACGGTCGCAGGTCAATGAAACAAGTAGCCGATGTCCGGATGAAACGTGGGCCAGCTAGTTGGGCCACGCCGGTCAGACGGAGGCGAGGAACGCTCGCACCCGCTCCATGAGTAGCGCGGACGCCTCCGGGTCGTACGCGTCGAGCGAGGAGTCGGCGAAGAGGTGCTGATCACCGGGATAGACGAACAGTTCGGCGTTCGCCGTGGAGCCGGCGAGCTCGCGTGCGGCCGGCAGGTCCTCGTCGAAGAACTCGTCGTCCTCCTTGCCGTGGATCTGCACCGGGACGCCCTCGGGCCACGCCTCTCCGAATTCCGCGACCGGGAGGCAGGAGTAGATGAGCAATGCCCCGCGGGCACCGGGCCGGGTCTGCGCGAGCCGCTGGGCGATCGTCACGCCGAAGGAGAATCCGGCGTAGACGAGCCCGGGGCCAAGTTTGTCGGCCGCGGCGATGCCGCGCTGCCGGATCGCGTCGAGCCCCAACTCTCGGGCGAATCCGAACCCCTCCTCGATGCTGCCGAACGTGCGCCCGTCGAACAGGTCCGGCGTGTGCACGGTGTGCCCGGCCTGTCGCAGGCTGTCGGCGAAGCTCCGGACCCCGTCGGTCAGGCCTTGGATGTGGTGATACAGCAGCACGTCGGTCACGGCGGTGGACTCCTTGCGAACGATCTGAATTTCTGGAACGTTCTGCGATGCTAGTCTGTTGTGCCATGGCCGACAACCCCCCGGACTACGAGCTAGCCGACCGGATCGCGCTGACCAGACCGGACCAGGTGAAGGCCATCGGCCACCCGCTCCGCACGGTGATCCTGCAGCTCCTCCACGAGCGGGCCGCGACCGTGACCGAGTTAGCGGAGGCGCTCGAGCGCCCCAAGAGCACGGTCGCGCATCACGTGGACGTGCTTACACGCAGCGGCCTGCTCCAGGTGGTGCGCACGCGGAAGGTGCGGGCGATCGAGGAGCGCTTCTACGGGCGCACCGCGCGCATGTTCTACGTGGCAGCGGAGCCATCACCCACTGGCGAACAGATGCCGGGCGACTTCAACGACTTTGAGGTGGCGGCACGCGAGTCCGCGAAGGCGTTCGAGCAGGGAAAGCTTTGGGGCTTCATCCGGCATGCGCGTATCTCGCAGGATCAGGCCTCTCAGTTCTGGGACCGGATGGCGGAACTGGTTGATGAGTTCGACCGGATGCCGAGGTCCGGCGAGACCGTGTACGGGTTCGCGATCGGCATCTATCCCACCGACCACCCGACGCTGCCAGCAGCGGAGTGAACACCTACTGGAGAATCGCGGACGGCCTGATCGTGCACGTGGTCAAGCTGGCTGCTGCCGTCGTCACTGACGATCGATCCGCCGGCAGACCAAGTCAGGCCGCCGTTCCTCCTCGGATAGCCGGACATCGGGTACGACCTCGCCGTGCCAGTAGCCGGTGATTCTTCGCAGCGGAGTCTCCCATTCGGCAACCCAAGGCATGCCTCGCGTTGCGGCTTGCACAGTCATCAGAACGCTGCTGATCCTGTCGCATTGCCGTGGGCGGAGTGCCCGGATCTGCCGCTGATCGCGCGTTGACCGCGCCCGCGCGGTGCGCCGTCATGCCAGCCGCAGGCCTCAGGAGGTTGCAGTAGACGAGGGCTTCAGACGCTTTCGCTCGACAACGCTTGTTGCCGTCACCACACTCAGCGGCGACACGTCCTGCGCGACAACGGCGCCCGCGCCGACGACAGAGCCGCGACCGATTGTCACACCAGGGGTGACCGTGGCTGCAGCGCCGATCCACACATCATCCTCGATGACGATGGGGCGCGTGCGTGATGAAGTCGTACCGCTCGTCGAGTTCTACGGGGTGTCCGGCCGTGCTCAGAGTCACCCGGGGACCGATCAGGACGCGATCAGCGATGGTGATGCCCCCCCCCCCGTAGTCCAGGAAGAAGCATCCCTGATTGATGAACACGCGCTCTCCGAACGATGCGCCAAGCCCATAGTCGCAATAGAACGGGGGCAGGACGGACAGCGACTCAGGGACGGGTCCACCGAAGATCTCGGTGAGCACCGTCCTGCGCGCGTCGAGGTCGTCAAACGGCAGCACGTTGAGGCGTGACGTCAGGCTCATGACGAGATGTACGCGCTCCGCGAAGGCTCGTGACTCGGGCGTCCTTGTTCGTAAACGTTGCTCGTTGCGCACGAGGCGATGCTGGCACGGCGAGTCAGATTACCCGGTGACGCCCCCCGGCAGGGAAGGCGTCACTCCGTGATCCTGGGATCTTCATCGCACATCCGGATCTGCCGCGCTCCGGGCGCCAGCTCACGTCCATTGATTACTCATCGTGAGTAGCGGACGTGGGTCGTCCGGCCGGCCGCCGTCGCAGCGTCCCGAATGCTTCGCGCCCCCACCTCTGCACGTCTGGCGTGCCCGACTCTGCACCGGAACCCGTAAGCCGCCAACACCAACGAATGCCCCGGAGCGGGTGCGGTACGAGCCGCGTGGCTGGCCACCGCTGCCCGCATCCCAACCGAACGAGCGTTCCTCCTGACCGGCATAGACGACTTCCTGCACCGCCAAGGCGAGATCATCGACAGGGTGGGCTGGGCGGTAACTCTCGTCGTCCCCAGCGACGACGACCCCGACGACACCGCGCCCTTCGCCTACACCGTCGGGCTCACCGCACACGACTACCGGGAGCTGATCATCGCCGGACGGACCCGGCTACCTCGCAAGCCCTGCTCAACGACCTCGCGAGCAGGGCCTAGACAAGGCCGAGCATTTCCGTCACGGTCAGCGCATCGGCGACCTCATCGCCGGATACGACGCGGTCATCATCGACGGCGACCCGACCGAGCAGCTGCACCCGGGCGGCGCGATCGGCCGCTACGGCCGCGACCGCGTCCGCCTGCAGCAGGTTCTCTGGCCTGACCGGCACGGTCGCTTCCCCTGGGACACCGCCTACGCGTTTCCCTTCGCCGTGCAGCCGCTGATCGCGCGGCCGTAGACCTCGGCCCCCGTGGGGCCGGATGCGATGTCGCGTCCGGCCCCTCGCCGCGAGGTCCTTCGTCGCCGGAGCCGCCTGTCAATGACCGGCGCGAGGAAGAAGGTCGGTCCTTTTTGTCTTTGGGGCGTCTCTTCCCGGGGTTCCGTGGGTCGTGGAAGCGGTCGCGGTTGCTAGGTGCGGGCCCCTTCGGTGAGATCACCGGCGTGGTTCGCGTTGGCTGCCGGTGGTGTCTGCGGACGTGGCGGCCAGTACCGGCGCACGGTGCGTTCCGAGCGTCCGATACGCGCCGCGATCTCGGACGGATGCAGGTGGGGCTCCCGTCGGTGCCAGTAGGCAACGGCGGCGGCCGTCTCCCACGGCACCAGCTGGTCGCCGTTCGCCGCCGGCTCGCCGTTCACGGCGCTGGCAGCGGGCGGCCGCTGCACCCGGGCGTTGGCCACGTCGACCAGGTGGCGCTTTGGCCGGCGCTCACCGTCGTCGGCGTCATGTTGTGGGCGACGCTGCGGCGGGTCAGGGCACGGGACCGGATCGGCTGATGCCCTTGCGCCGGATGACGCGTCTGCAGGGCCCTCGTCTCGGCGGCCCGCTGATGCGGCGTGCGGCATGCGTGTCGTGGACGCAGGGCTGGGTGTGGCGGCCACAGGAGGCTGGGGGTGCTGTTCGGGTTGTCCCGCGCGGATCCGGGCGGTGAGCTCGACGAGGCTGACGCTGGCGACGATGACCAGGCCGTCAACGGAGATGGGCAGCAGGTAGGCGGCCCCTGCGCCGGTCTCGCCGTAGCGGGCGGCGACCCCGACGAGGTGCGAGTACGACACCCAGGTGGCGATGGCGGCGATAACGCTGGTGGCGGCGATGCGGATGATGCCGAGGGAGCGGCGGTGGTGCGGGACGCGGGAGATCAGCTCGACGGTGAGCAGCAGCGCCAGCGGCGGCCACGCGGCGATGATCTGGCTGATCGGGTTCGGTCGGGCGTGCAGCACGTTCGCGGCGACCGATGCGGCGACTCCGAGGGTGAGGGTTGCCCGTACTGCCCATCGCAGCCGCTTCAGGTGCACCACAGCCACATCAGTCGCGGCCTCGCTTGTCGAGTTGTCCGCGGTACGGGTGGTGGGGCTGGTCAGCGGGCTCATGAGCGTGCTCCCTGCGCTGCGGCCCGACCTTCTCGGCTGGCGGAGCGCAGCTTGGTGATGAGCTGGTCGGCCAGGGTGAGCGTGTCGTCGCTGGGCTCGGCGTCAATCTGGGCGAGCTGCCGTGTCACGGTTCGGCGTAGGGCCCGCACGCCGTCGATGTCGCCGAGGTGCGCGCGGGCGCGCATGGCCACCTGATACAGCTGCTCGGCGTAGGGGTGCTGGCCGATGGCGGCGTCGACGACGGCTAGCTGCTCGGCCGGTTGGCTGTCGAGTTCCTCGGTGAGGGCGACGGCCGCGTCGAGGGCTTGTTGCCGCACGGCTTCCCGGTGGGGCTCGATCCACTCGTAGTAGCAGCCGTCGGCGAGCGGTGCGCGGTAGGTGTCGACGGCGCGGCGCAGCGCCGCGACCCGTTCGGCTTTGCTGGTGGCGGTGTTGGCGGCGCGGAGGGCGGCGCGCATCCGCCACAGGTCCACGTCGAGGCGGTCGGGGTTGAGCTCGTAGCGATGGCGGGGGTGGGTGAGGTAGGTGCCGGGTCCGCCGTGGTGGCGCAGGACGCTGCGCAGGTCGGAGACGTAGGTGTGCAGCCGGTGGGTGGCTTTGCTCGCGGGTGCGTCGGGCAGCAGGTCGTCGAGGATCGCCTCGGTGGTGGCGGCGCCGTCGCGGGCGGCCAAGTATACCAGCAGTTCGAGGGATTTGGCGCGCAGGCTGCGCTGCGGGTCCGCGTGGGCGAGGGCGGGAGCACCGAGCACGGTGACCGCGACCGTGGTGAGGGCGCCGGTTTCGGGGACTGGTGGGGTGGAGCTGGTGGCCGGCGTGCTGGTGGTGGCGGCTTGGTCGAGGGCGTCAGAGTCGCCCGTGTCGAGCGCCTGGATCTCCTGGTGAACACCGTGTAGGGGTGCGTCGGCCGGCATCGCTGCTCGCTGATGCTGGTCCGCCAGCGGTGTTCGAGGGTCGGGCTGTGCGCCTGTGCGCGGTGTAGTGGGCGTGGGCTCGGTGGGAGCCGGGGAGGGCGCCTCGCCGGTGTGGGCCTCGGTCAGCACGGCGAGCAGATCGAGGGTTTCGGTGGGTTCGAGGACGGTGAGCCGGCCGATGTCGGCGCGGTGGGAGGCGTGGTCGCTGTCGGCGGGTGTGGTGGTGCCGTCCTGGTTGACGGTGACGGTGGTGCCGTCGGACCAGGGGCCGAGGAGCACGCCGTGGATGTCCAGGCGTTGCCCTTGGGTGAGGAGGGCGGCGACGCGGGGGCGCTCGCGCCGGTCTGGAGGGTGGGTGAGGAGCATGACCGGTGGGAGGGGCTCTTCGTAGGGGTCCGCGCGTAGGTCGGCGACGGTGGCGGTCTCGTGTTGGTCGATCAGTCGGGTGCGGTGCAGGGCCAGGGCTTCGAGGAGGTCCAGCGCGTCGTCGAGGGTGGGGGTGATCCTCAGCCGGGGTGTGCGGGGCACGGTGCCTGTGGTGGCGCCGAGCAGGGTCGCCGCAGTCGCTGCCGGTATCACGACGTGGGTGCGCGCGTGGGGATGTACGTCGGTGTCGGCGGCGAGGGCGGCGGTGAGGAAGCCTCGGGCGGCGGCGTCTGCGCCGGGTCCGGTCAGGCCCAGCCCGGCGGGCGGCCATACCGTCAGCGGCGCAGGCGCCGGCATGACCGGGCCGAAGGCGTGGCTGCTGTTGATCAGCGCGGAGGTGGCGTGTGAGGCAGTGGCCGAAGGATCGCGTGACGTCGCGCGCTGACTGCTCGAAGTGGTCTTGCCCAGGGTGCTGGCGCGGTCGAGATCGCCGACTGCAGCGTCCGCCGGCTCGTTGTGGTGGCCCGTTTCGCCCGGCATGGCGGGGGGATGGCGCAGCGCGCGGCGGATCTGCCCAATCAGCCGGGGCAAGGGGGCGAGGGTCTGCTTTTCCCAGCGCGGCGTGGTGGAGGGCTTGCCCGCGGTGTAGCGGCGCTGCCGGTGCGCCCAGACGAGGGCGGCGGCGGTGGTGATGGCCAGGGCGAGGCCCAGGCTTATCCAGCTACCGCTGGGCAGCACCACGCCTCGGTCGGGGCCGCTGGGGCGGGGTCCACGGTCCGCGGTCGGTCTGGAGGTAGGCGTGCTGGTGGTGTTGTCTGTGCTGGCGCAAGTGCCGGCGGTGGGTGTCGGTGCGTGGCTCGGCTCGATTGTGGGAGTGGTTGTAGTGGGTGGGGCCGGGTGCGGTGTCGAGGGCGGCGGGGCGGTTGTCGGTGCGGGGGCCGGGGTGTCGAGGTCCGGCTCATCCGGGGCCGGCGGTGGCGATTCGGTGCGGGGTCGGTGTTTGGTCGGTGGGGTGGCGTCGTCGGGCAGGGTGAGGGTCCAGCCGGGGTAGATGACGTTCGGGTTGCGCAGGGTGCCGCCGGTGTGGGTGAAGTGGCTTCCGCGGTTGAGGGCGAAGATTTCGGGCCAGCGGTCGGCGTCGCCGAGCCGCTCAGCGGCGATCTTGGAGAGGGTGTCCCCTCGCCTGACGGTGTGGGTGTGGGCACGGTTGGCCGGCATCAGAATCAGCTGTTGACTGCTGCTCACCTGGCGGGTCGCTGGGGCGGTGGTCGAAGCTTCCGGAGTCTGCGCGTCGCTGTCGTGCGTGGTTCCCGTTGCGGGGGCGGGGTGGGCGGGGGCGCCCGCGGTGGCGGTGGTGACGGCGGTGGCGCCGAGCAGTGCGGCGGTGAGGCCTTGGACGGGGCCGGGTAGATGTAGTGCGGGCAGCCAGCGCAGGCGGCGAGCCAGCGTCGTGTAGGCGCGGGTCAGGACGGTGGTTGCCAGGAGCAGCCACAGCATCACGGCGCCTGCTTCGGCCAGGAAAATGACGAAGTCGGTCGTCAACGGTTGGTGAATCCACTGCCGGAGCGCCGCCGGCGACGGTAGCCGAGGATGCCACACGCCGCTTGCGACGAGGATCGCGGCAACGACAAGGGTGGACATGATGGACGTGGCGGCGGCCGCGGCGTTCACTGCTCTGGACCTCACCTGACCTCCTCGCGTCGCTGGCTGCCACGCCACCGCTAGGCCGGATGCAGCGGCGAACGCGCCGCGAACGAGGGCCGCGGATGGCGGTGGGCTGGGAATGATCTGACGCTATGGCCGTGGCAATGGCGGTGCACCGGTGCGACGGCTGACAGCGCCTTACAAAACCTCACGCGCCCTTACAACCGCAGCTCAACGAGTCACGGCCCCTGCAATCGGTCGCTTCCGCAACGGGGTGGCTCGCGCTGCCGCGCTTCGATGTCTGGCCGGGTTGGCTAGTCGCCGGCGGAGGCGTTGCTGTGTTCGCGGGGCTGGCCGAGGGTGTCGCTGGGGTGCAGCCCGGCGATGCTGAGCCGGTGACGGTGGGCGTCGCGCAGCCGTTGTGCGGCGGCGTGGTCTCCCAGCGTGGTGAGGATGTCGATGGCCCGCTGGTGGAGGTTGTCGTTGTAGGGGTCGACGCGGATCCCGGCCTGCAGGAGCTCCACGGCGCGGCGGGGATCTTGTTGGGTCGACGCGGCGGCGGCGTAGGCGTCGAGGACGAGCCGGCGGGCGCCTTCGCGGGGCGGGTCGATCCAGGGCCAGGTATGGCCGGCGGCGAGGTTGCCGGTGTAGGCGTCGATCACGGCCTGCCACGCGCGGGCGGGGTCGGTGAGGGTGGTGGCGGCGTGGTGGGCGGCGGTGTGCAGCCGCCACAGGTCGACCTCAAGGTGCTCACTGCGCAGGCGATAGCGGTCGTCGGTGTGGTCGATGATCGAGAGATCCGAGGCGGCGCGGATGGCGGCGCGTAGCACGCTGAGGGTGGTGTAGAGGCGGTTGGTGACGGTGTGGGCGGCCAGGCCGGGCCAGATTGCCTGCACGAGTTGTGCGGTGGTGGCGCCGTGGCGGTGGACGGCGAGGAGGGTCAGGATCTGCACGGCGGCGCTGCGGCGGATGGTCACGGCCCGGCCGTCGATGAGCAGCGTGGGCTGGCCGAGGACCCGCAGCTCGACCGGCGGCTGCGCGGCAACGGGCGGGGTGGGCTGGGGCGTGCGGTCCTCGCCGGCTTGGCGGGGAATCCGGACCTCGGGCGGCTGCCGTCGCTGTTCGGGAACGGCTGTGCGGGGGGCGGTGCCTGCTTGCGGTGCGTGGCTTGGTGTGGGCGGGGCGATGACGGTGAGCAGGTCCATCGCGGCAACCCGGTCCAGGACGCACAGCCGGGGCCCTGCCTGCCCCGGCAGCCGCGCATTCACGGTCCGGCCGTGCTGGTCGACGCTCCACGTGGCGCCGAGCGGCCATGCGCCGAGGACGACCGCGGTTGCTCGGCCGGCGCCGAGCAGGGCCGCCAACCGTTCGGCGGCAGGCCCCGGCGGCGGCTCGGTGATCAGCACCAGCCGCGAAGCCTCCTCGTGCGTCGGCGGCGACGGGCCAGCCGTGTCAGGTGTGGGCGACGCGAGGGAGTCGATCAGCTCAACGGCGTGGGCCGCGGTCTCGGTGACCCGGAGGGCGGGGATGCTGTCGCAGACTGCGGTGGCGGCCGGCGGAAGCAGCGTGGTCAGGGCGGACCGGGTGATGACCACGCGGATGGCGTCGGGCGGATCGCGCAACGCCGCAAGCAGCGCGGTGACCAGCACTCCCCTGGCGGCGTCGGCCGCGCCGCCGCCGGCGAAGGCGATGCCCGTCGCAGGTAACGCGGCGATTGACGGCGGCGCGGTAGCCAGGGGCTGCTCGTCGGGCGACCGTTCGCTGGAGTCCTGGTCGGGGACGCAGACGGCTGCCTGGACGGCGGTGACGGCCGCCGGCAGCGGTGCCAGGTCGGGGTCGTCCTGGTCCGGAGACTCCCGCAGGCCGGGCTGGTAGCTGCGTCGGCGCCTCAGCCACACAAGTGTGGCCGCGGCGGCCACCTGGTCGGCCGTCTTCTGAGGCAGCCAGCCGCCCGGGATGGTGACGCCCTCCCCCGCGTGGACCTCGGGTGCCGGGTGCGCGTCGACGGCGTCGTGGTGGAGTGTGCCGGCGGAGACAGCGATGGGCTGGGCGGGCGGGGCTGTCGCGGTGGTGTTGGCCGCGGCGGTCAGGGCGGCGGCGCCAGCCATGCCGGTGGCGGTGGCTTGCAGGGGTGTCGGCAGCGGCAGGCGCCGCAGCCAGCGGGCGCCGGCACGCAGACGCCGTGCGGCGGTGACGATGACCGCGTATGCAACGAGCAGCCAGAGCAGCCATGCGAGGACCGTCAGCCCGGCGGTCAGCGTCTGGGTGGTCAGGGGTTGCGCGGCCCAGAGGCGGAGCTGCTGCAGGGTTGGCCAGGTGTGCAGCGGCGGGCCGACGAACCTCGCCAGCAGCCACGGCGGCATACCCAGAAGGAGCAGAGCGAAGGCGAGGGATGTGACCCTTCGCGGCTACCTCACCTCACCCACCTCCTGCAGGAGTTGACCTCTGCTGGGCGCGGTTGTCCGCGCCTCGGCCCGCCGCTCATCCAGCTGCGGGGCGGAGGAGGCGGGTCCACAGCTGGCGCAGCCACCATGCGGCCACGGCGATCGCGTAGATCGCCCCGAGGATTCCGGAGGCGGGCCACCCGACCAGCGCGGCGGTGATGACGGCGAGGGGTGCGCCGAGGATCAGCCGCAGGATGGGCTGGGAGACGACGGCCATGACGGTTCCGACACCGAGGAGCAGGCCACCGAGGCGACTGGCGAGGTCGATCCACAGGACCATGTTCGGCCAGCGGTCCGCGGTCAGGGAGTACTGGATGAGCATCATCCCCAGCCCGGCGGTGACCACGGAGCCGGTCGGGAACGCGAGTAGCTGCGACCAGCCGCCTTGGGGGATGCGCCACTGTCGGGCGGCGACGAGGGCCATCACCGCGGCCGCGGCGACGATCGGGGTGATCGGCAGCAGGGCCCAGCGCAGGAATCCGCCGGCGGGGTCGCCGATGTAGAGGCTGCCGACGACGGCGTACATGCCGCTGACCGCGACGCCGAGGGACGCCGATGCCAGGATGCCCGTGCCGGTCTGGGAGCCAGGGCTCACCGCCGGGTTGGTGCGGGCGGCGATCGTGGAGGCGAGGACGGTACCGGCGCCGAGGCTGGCGATCACCGCGAACACGGCGGCCACGGCCAGTTCACCCCAGTTCAGCAGCGCCCACTTATAGAGGTAGCTTCCGTTCCATTCGGGAGTCAGCAGGAACTGGGAGACCAGGCCGAGCGACATGAAGCCGGGTACCACGATCGCGGCGGCCCGTCGCAGGGGTGGCACCGGCTCCTCCGCCGGCAGCCCTGCGGCCGCTGCGGCGTCAGCGGCGCCTGCGTCGGCGGCTCCCCGGACGGCCGCCGTTGCAGGGTCCGCCACCACGGTCGGGGTGACACCGACGGTCTCGGTGAGCACCTTCTCCAGCAGGTGCATCCGGGCGACACCGCCGACGCAGTAGACACCGGCAAGGTCGTTGACCGCGATCTCGGCGGCGGCGATCGCCTCGCCCGCCAGCTGAGCGACACGCTGCAGCACGGGATGAGCGGCTTGCTCGAGGAGGTCGGTGTTGAGCACCGCGGCCTCGCCCTGGGGCAGCGGCACCGTCACCGCGACACGGTCGGCCAGCGCATGCTTCGCGGCGCCGACGCTGGCCAGCAAGGCCCACCGCTGCCCGTCGCCACCTCCCGGGCTGGTGTCGGCGAACATGGCGATGAGGGTCTCGTCGATCGCTGTCCCACCCGCGCTGGCGTCGGCGAGGGTAGCGAGGACCTCGAACCCGGCCGGCCCGCGCCGCATGACGCTCACCTCGGCCCCAGCGCCGACGTCACACACCACGATGTACGACCCCACCGGCAGCTGGACCCCGGTCGCCAGCAAATGTCCGGCAACGGCCACGGGGGCTTCGATCAGGCGGGGTTGGGGCAGGCCCGCCCGGTGCGCGGCGTGGCGCATCCACGTCCGCCGCCGCGGCCCCCACCCGGCCGGCACCACCAGCCGCACGTCCTCCACCACCGACCCGACCGCCCGCTGCGCCTCCGCGGCGACCCGACGCAGCGTCGCGGCGACCAGGTCCAAGGTGTCGACATCCGCGCCGGCAACGGCGAGCTGCTGCTCGGGGGAGCGCCGTGGGGCCGGGATGAACCGCTGCGGATCCGCGGCGGCGGCCTGCCATGCCTGGTGGCCGGTCAGCACGTCCCCGTCCCCGCCGACCAGCACGGCACTCGGCAGGGCTGGTTCACCGTCGAACATCAGCGGCAGCCACGTGCCGTCCGGCCACGCCAGCACCGCGGCTGTGCTCGTGCTACCGCAGTCGATCGCCAGCCGCGCCTCCCCCGCTCGCATAGACCTCAGTCAAACATGACGATCACATTCACGTCACCCACGAATTACTCACAGACACGGGCACCTGCCGCCCGCGATCCTCGCCTTCGCGGGGTCGAAGGCCGTGCGCGAAGCGATCACCAAGGTCGCGGACGAGGGCTTCTTCTTCGGGCTGCCCGCGATGTGTCTGGCCGAGGCAGCCCGCTCGGTCACCAACACCGACCGGCTGGACGCCCTGGTCAACCATCCGGCCGCGGCGGTTTTGACCGTTGACCCGCCCCAGTGGAAGGCCCCCGCCGCCGCCCACCGCGCGCTCGGCCGCCTCGGCACCGCGGCCGCGCAACTGGCTGCAGCAAGGAACGACTGCGGGGTTCTGGGCGGTCATCCTGGGCGCTAGCGGACGGAAATAGGGGATGTCTCGTAACCCGATATCCGTCCGCCCAGGACGTTCGCCGAAGCACCCGGCCGGGGTTGGACGAAGGTGCCTGGCAACTCGTCGAGGACCAGGTGTAAGCGGGGCCGAATCCTGGGGCCGGATCGCAGGCACGCCCTCACCAGACACTTGCAACGTGGTTGAGGTCAGCCGCCGGACGGGACCTGCCCTACAGTCGACGGCATTCGTCGACGAACCGCGCAGCTGGCCCCCACCGCGTCCACCAGTAAGGACCCCTCATGGACGAGAGCGACGGGATGACGTTCCGCGCGTCCGCCCGCCTCATGTTCGTGGTCATGCTGCTAATCAGCTTCCTGGCATGGGTCTTCGTCCAAGCCGTGTTCTCACTCGTCACCGGGCGGTTGCCGGCTGACCTGGCGCGCATCGCCCTGTCAGGTGTCCCCTACGCCGTCATCTTCAGCGGTCTCTGGCTCGTCCTGCACCGCAGGAACTGGTCATCGGTCCAAATCGCCGGCCCGGCGCTGACGCTCGTCGGGAAGGGGCGGGTGGCCGTCCTCCCGTGGCCGGCGATCCACTCGGCGACGGTCCGCCGTCCTGGGCCGCTCGCCGTGCTCCAGGTCACCCTCCGCCCCGGAGCGGTCGTGCCATCGGCCACGACGCTTCGTCCACGGATCCGTGCCGGTCAGCTTGCTTACACGGTCAACGTTGGCCTGCTTCGGCCCGCGGCGGGCGTCCTGCGTACCGAACTCGGCCGCCACCTGCCACAGGTCGCCTCCCCATCCTGATTCCCGCTCGCGACGTCACTCGGGCGACCACCCCCACAGCTGGCTCAGGCATGCCGGCCGTGGCTGCACACGGGTCGGGATCGCTGTTCGAACCACCACCAACCGGGGCAGTGCACGGCGGATATCGCCGCATCCGCGTCCGTCGCCGGCTCGGCGAGTGGCTCGGTGTCGCGCAGGCACGCCGGAAGCGACCAGCTCCAGGCTGACCGCCCGCATGACCCCCAGGGACAGGGCGGCCTTGCCGTCAGCGGCGGCCAGATGACCCGCCCGTCATCCGCTCTGCGAATTGCCGTAGCTTCGCCTGGGTGCTCGGCTTGGCCGCCTCGCGCCGCCCACGGTCAATCACCTTGCGCCCCTGCGGGCTGTTGAGAAATCCCTTGATCCGTTCGCCGACCGATGTCATCACCTGCCCCCTTCCAGTGCTCTGCTGCCTGGGGTTGTAAGGCCTTGCCTCATCGGCGTCTTACCCACAGACGCCCCGCCTATCAGCCTTCAAGGTGAGCCGATCATCAGAGCCGTCGCCGTGCTCCGACGTAGTCCCGCCGCCATGCCACCCTGATCGACGAGGTGAGGGGTCGGGGGCATGGCGGTCAGGCGCCACTGTATGAGTGCCTGTCCAGTGAGGCAATCGGGTGATGTAACGGTTTTATGGCTGGACGACGCATATACCCCGGATGCCGGGTGCGGGCGTCCGCACGGCGACAGGGGCGGGGACGCCCGACCCCTCCCCGACCCCCGGAGGGTGGTCCCGGCCCCTGTCGCCCCCGTTTCCAATGTCAGAACGGGGTCTCGCCTTTGCCGCGGATTTGGATGCGTCCGTTCTCCAGCTGATTCGTCCCCTCGGTGTGAAGGCGCCCTTTCGACCGTCCGGGAAGCGCAGACGACCACCGTCGTCTTGGAAGACCTGCCAGAGGGCATCGCCGTCGTCGGGCGTCTCATCGGCACGGGAGGCCGCCGTGGGTACGGTCGTCCGATGGTGCATGTGCCGTCCCTGCCCCAGCGTGACCGACTGCTGCTCGCGTCGCTATCCGGTGTCGCCGGCCGCTACGGCCACGGCACCGACGGGGACAAGCCCCGCGCCGAGGCGATCGCCGCCGTGCACGAGGTGACCACCGACCCGCGACTGCTGGGCATCCAGGCCGGTGTCGCCATGGCCGACCCGCACGGCATCAGCGGGCCGACCGTCGAGCTGCTGGAGGCAGCGGGCGCCGACATGCAGGTGGCCGCCGAACACGCCGCCGAGGTCCGCGCCCGGCTGGAGTCCCAGGGCACGCGCTACGACCAGCCCCCACAAGCCACCGGCCCCGAACCCACGGGGTCTACCGACCAGCCCAGGGAGGGCACCCAGTGAAGACACCTATCAGCAAACGGCTGGCCGTCCCCGCCATAGCGGGCCTGCTCGCAGCCGGCGGCGCAGTGCTCGCGGCCGTCGACGGGTCCGAGGTGGCAGCGGCCAAGCCCCGCGAAGTGGGCGCCGCGGCCACCGCCTACACCCGAGTCCAGACGGTCAACTTCCCCGGCAGCTCCGGGCTGCGTGACGTCACCGTGGCCTGCCCGGCCGGCCTGGTGGCCTTGTCCGGGGGCTGGCGGATGTCGGCCGGGCAGCCTGCGGGCAATCCTGCGCCCTACCAGTCCTACCCGCTGGCGTCGGAGGGCGGGATCCCCACCGCATGGGCGTTCCAGGTGGCGGACCCCGCAATGGAGCCGACCTCGATGGAGCTGTCTGTCGTCTGCGCCGGACCGGCCGCCGCCGCGCCGAGCCCGGCACCGACCACCGCCACGCCAAGCGTTTCCCCGTCGCCGACGCCGGCGCCTACCCGGACGCCGTCGCCGGTCCCCTCGCCGTCGGCACCGCCCTCGACGACCTCGGCCCCGGAGCCGCCGCCGACGGTCACTGCGACCGTTGCGCCCACGGGCATCGGCTGACAGGTCGCGAACGCCCCCGCGCTATTGGCGGGGGCGTTCGTCTGCCGTCAGACAGCGGGGGTCGCCTCGCCGCCCTTCCCCTTGGCCCACGCCTGCAACGTCTTCTCCCGCTGCACGGCGTTCTGTAGCTGCCGGATCAGCGCCTCCGCCCGGCTGGCCTGAATCACCAGGGTCTGCGGCCGGTCGGGGGCTTCGTCGACCTTCAGCGGAACGAGGATGCGCCCCTTGCCGGTCGGCTCCGCTTGCCCACTAATCCGCGCAGTCCAAGGCACCTTCGCCATGTTCCATCATCCTCGCCCGGTGCACACCGCAGTGACATCCTTCGCTGTGAAGTGTGCACCTAGTGCACGGGAACGACCAGCGCCGGGTGGAGGCGTCGACTGGACGGATTACCGCCTCCCCGTTTTCGGCTGGCGCCGGCGATCCCGCCACCACTGGCGGTTTTTCCCGGCCCGAGGACAAGCGCCAGCAGCCCCACGGCCAGCACGACAGCAGGCAGGAGCAGGCGCAGCGCGGCCACCGGCAAGTCGGGGAAATCCATAAGCGCTGCCTCCGCGCCAGTCCGGGGGTGTTCAGGTGTCGTCCCCCGGCCGCAGCTTTGTGGGCAGGTCGGGGGCCTCGCCGAACAGGTCGTCGATGATGGCCACTAGCGGCCGTGATTGCGGATGGCTGCCATGCAAGTCTGTCGATTAATGCCCGGCCTCTACGGTCGAGTCGGACAATCGAAACCATGCGGACACATTGGGCTCAGGGAGCGATCATGAGGCGCAGGAGCCACTCCAGCGTTCGGCAAGCGTTGATCCTTGCTTTCGGGGTGGGGGCGCTGACCGGGGCGACCGGCGCGCTGACGCTGCGACGTCGCAGGCAGGCGGGTGACATCCCGACGGCTGATGTCGTCGGCCAATTGGCAGAAACCGCCTTGCCGCCTCTTGACGGGCGTTCCGACGAACCCTCGCCGGGCTCGGTAAAGAGGCCAGCGGTGCAGCAAGGCTGACCCGGTCCCGCAGCATCATCCCGAACTTGGCCAACCACATCACCGTCCATGGCGTCGCTGGCCATTCCGGTACGCGAGAAATTGTGAGGGCACGTATGCCAGGCGATTCCAGCGGCACCTCTGGCGCTGCCTCGGCTGACACGCCGGTTGCTGAGTTGGTGCAGCGCGCCACCGAACAGATCACCCGGCTGGTCCGAGACGAGCTGACTATGGCCCGTGCGGAAATGACTGCGAAGGGCAAGAAAGCAGGCATGGGCGCCGGGTTGCTCGGCGGTGGCGCGATGCTCGGTTTCTACGGCGTTGGTGCGGTCGTCGCTGCGGTGGTGCTGACGCTGGGCGCGTTCATGCCGGACGCGCTGGCCGCTCTCATCGTCGCCGTCATCCTGTTCATCGCGGCAGCGGTAGTAGCCCGGCGTGGAAAGAAGCAGGTTACGAAAGCCATGCCGGCCACGCCGACGGCGACCAGGGACAGTGTGCAAGCAGACATCGAGACGGTACGCGGCGCGGCAGGTCGGAGGCGGCCATGAGCGCGGCGAGCCCGAGCGATCCGGACAAGGTTCGGCAGGACATCCAGCAGACGCGGGCGGAGCTGGGGGAAACCGTCGCCGCCCTGGCGGCTAAGACGGATGTCAAGGCCCGCCTCGGCGGCAAGGCCACCTCAGCAGCCGGTGTACTCCGGCAGCGCTTGACCACGGCCAGCCAGTCGGCGAAGACCTCGGCCACGCAGAGGTTCCGCACGGTGAGCCAGAAAGCCTCCCAGCGGGCCGCGGCCGCCAAGCAGAAGGCCGGTCAGGCCGTGGCCAAGGCGCGCGGCTCGGCCTCAGCCGGTGCCCAGACCACCGGCAAAACCGAGTCCACTGAGGTAACCTCCGCCCGTGCCATGAGAGCGAAGATGGGCACCGCAGTACGCACCACACCCGTGCCGGTCCTCGCGGCCGCCGGCGCCGCAGCCGCTCTCACCATCGTGGCCTACCGACGCCATCGGACGAGATGACCAGTGGGCCCGCGGCAACCCGTGAGGCACCTGGCCGGGCGAAGACGAACCCGTTGGCACGTGGAGGTGAACTTGCACCGCCTGGCGTACCCAGAGGGTCTACGTCGGCCAGCGCCGACATGCAGGTGGCCGTGGAGCACGCCGTCGAGGTGCGGCAGCGGTTCGAGGCCGCGGGGGCTTCATTCGTTCGTTGGGCCGGCCAGCGCCTCACGGTGCCCCGCTCGTCATGTCGAACGTCAGCCCGACGGAGCCGATCCAACCGACCGTCACAAGGTTGCCGTCGTTGATCGCCTCCGCTGCGATCAACCCCCGATAGTCCGGCTGGCCAGCCGCCGCGAGCAGGGCACCCCGAAGCTGCGCAGCATCGGCGAACGCCTCCTCCGGCGTCTCCCGGATCAACTTCGTGTTCGCGGTGATCTCGCTGTCCTCGGCGCCGAGGGCAAACCGCCAACTCATGTGGCTGGCGCCCCACGCCTTGATCGCTTCCTGCTCGTGGCGGGTCAGGGCCTGGTCACGAAGAACCTGATACACCGCGCCAACCTGCTCCCCATTCAACGCTGCCATGAGCCGGAAGGGTAGTCACTGCATACGACAGTTACCCGGGCCGGTTTCCCGGCCACACCTGGTTCACGCCGCCCGGCCTGCGGGCGTCCGACGGGCAGGGCACCTCGGACAGCCTCGGCCGTTCCGCGTCGACCCGCGGCGGGTGGCCGGTGAACGCGATGCCCAGAGATGGCGCAGCCGCCATCACTCACGGTACGCGTCCCTACGCGGCCGGGGATGGAGCCTCTGGTGGGCGGCCGGCAGCCTTCCAGGCGTCGGCGAGGGCGACTCCGAGCAGCACGACGGCAGCGGCGAAGGCGGCGAGCAGTGGCGGGCCGAAGTACAGCGGCGGCGCCAGCAGGGCCAGAACGCCGATGGCGACGAGTCGCCGTACCGCGAGCCGGTCGAAGACGCACCGTTCCAGCCGGATCCGGCCCAACAGGAACAGCGCCGGCCCGCCGAGGATCACCGCGAGCCAGGCCGCTTTGATTTGCCCGCCTGGGTGGGCCAGCACGTCTTCCGAGCCCGCTGCGATGAAGACGATGCCGAGCACCATGAGCACGTGGGCGGCGCCGATACGTCGGCCGAGTGCCGCCCGGTTCGACGACATCTCTACGGCCTCGGCCAGCACCTGGCCAGCGCGGTAGAAGTAGATCCGCCACAGCAGCACGGACGACAGGAATGTGATCACCAGGGCCGTGGTTTCCGCGAGGGAGCTGTGGTGGTGGTGGGTGTAGGTGAGGCCGATGGACACCACCGTCTCGCCGAGCGCGATCAGCAACAGTTGCTGGTACCGCTCGGGCAGGTGCCGGGTGCTGGCCATTGCCCACGGGCTGGTGGGCCATCGGCGTTTGCCAGGTATCGGCCAGTTGAACCGGGCCGCGACCAGGTCCATGGTGATGGCCACTGACCACAGGGCGACCCGGTAGGGCCCCTCGGTTACCGCCCCGGCGAGCCAGACGACGCCGGAGGCGGTGAACCAGACGGCCACGCGAGTGTAGAGGGCCCTTATCGCCCGGTGCTCCCTCAGCAGCGGCCGGAGCAGCAACGGGCGTCCGACCTGAAGCAACACGTATGGCACGGCGAAGGTGCCGCCGTGCGCGACGAACGCGTACGGCAGGGACGTCGACATGATCAGCAGGCCGAACGCGCTGACGAGGACCAGCACCTGAATACGCCCGCTGCGTGGACTGAACCGGCTGGTGATGTACGCGGTGGTTGTCCACAGCCACAGCAGCGGCAGGGCCAGCACGACCGTGTACAGCAGCGACAGCCAGCGCAGCCGCACGTCGTCGGAGAGCAGGTCCGGCACCACCCGGCTGACCACGCCGATCAGGGCGAAAACCAGCACCAGGTCGAAGAACAACTCCAGGAAGTTGGCCTGCCGGGACTCCTCCTCACCGCGCAGGATGTCCTGTGCCTGCGCCGACTCCGATGTTCGCCCCACCCGCCCATGCTCGCCGGACCACTCCCTGCTGGGCGGCGATTCGCCGGTTTCACCTAGGAGGCGAGGCCCTCGTACGTCTCATGGATGCGGCGGGCGACTTGTTCCGCCGCCGTCATCGCCCGTCCTGGCTGGCGCGGCTGCGAAGGCGTCGGCGGCGGGCAGGTCCCAGAACAGCGCGTTGCGCTGCCCCATCACTAGCGAGATCCGGCGCAGGAACGCGGCCTCCCGGCGGTGCGGGGTGTGCCCGAGCACCCCTACCGCGCCCGCGGCGACGGTCAGCTGCTGTTCGGGGGATCGGCGGGGTGCCGGGATGAACCGGTCCGGTTGCGTGGCGGCGTCCTGCCAGGCTCGCTGGCCGGTCAGCAGGTTGCCATCGGGGGCCAGGAACACCGCGCTGGGCAGCGCTGCTTGGCCAGGGGGCGGACCGCCGGAAGCCGCCAGCGTAGGTGCACAGCGGCCGGCCGAGCCTGACCCGAACAATGCGGGCGCTCACGACTTGAACCGATAGCCCACCGTCGATATCAACCAGTCCACACGATCCTCATCGGAGGAAATCATGAAGCCACCCACCACCCCGATGTCCGCACAAGCACAAGCCGTCGCCGACAGGTGGACACAGGCGGCGCTGTCCTGCGCACCCGCCGACCACGCGCGCGCCGAGGCCGCCGTCCGTCTGGCCTACCAGGCGGCAGGGCACCCCGAACCCTCCCGATTCCTCTGGTGCCCCTCTCCCCCCGCCGCCATGGAACAGCTGCACCGCGTCATCGGCGACGGACACCCGTCGCTGGTCACGTCGGTGCGGCGCGACAACCTCAACCGCTCCCTCGCCGCCGCGCGGGCGCCGATCTGGGAGCAGACCAGCGAACTCGACCGGTTCACCGCCCACGGGGACTTCCACCAGTTCATGGAGTGGACGGGCTACTACGGCGAACAGCGCTACGACGGCGTCGAAGCCCGCTACGACCTCATGGAGTACCCCTACCGCTGCAACCCGGTCACCGAACCCGAAGGCGCCGCCCTCGCACCCGTGCTGCACGCGGTGCGGCAGGTGTACGACCTCGTGCATGCGCCGATCTGGGCGAGCATCGACCGCGACATCACCGCGAGCTACACCCTGCTGCCCGCCAGGTTCTGGGACACCGAGAGCAGCATCGTCGACCAGGACGACGAAGGACACGCCGTCGTCCGCTACTGCCTGAACCCGCGCGACTGGTTCTTCGAACCAGCCTGGAACCTCTACCCCGACTGGCTCCTCCTCGCCACCATCGACACCTACCAGCAGCTACTCGAAACCACTCCCGATCCCGCCTGGGAAGGATGCAGGGAGCTGGCGCTGGCCGCAGGGCCGTGGTGGCCGTTCGCCGACGTCGCGGTCATAAGCGAGCACCCCACGTCCCTGCGGGTCAATGGGCAGGGCCAGTTGCACGGCGAGGGCGAGCCGGCGGTCGTCTGGCTCGACGGCAGCCAGACGTGGGCCCGCGACGGCAAGATCCTTCCGCCACCGTGACCAGCGGTCACAGACGGGCGAGCCGCTCTCGCCCCGATATCTCTGCTGACCGGGGACGTGCGGGGACGACGGGGCGGCCAGGCCCGCGCACCGGGCTTGGCCGCCCGCGTCACGTCGCGCACGGCTGCTGGATCAGCCGCGGGCGGGGTCAGGAGGCGCAGGTGTTGAGCATGCTCTGCAGGGCGGATTTCTCGGCCGACTGCAGGCTCAGCCCCCAGGTGTACTTCACGGTGATCCACATCTTGCTGTAGGTGCACCGGTAGGACGACAGCGGCGGCTGCCAGGTGGACGGGTCCTGGTCGCCCTTGGCCTGGTTGACGTTGTCGGTGACAGCGATCAACTGCGGGTGGCTCAGGTCGTTGGCGAAGCTCTGGCGCCGGCTGGTGGTCCATCCGTTGGCACCTGAGCGCCATGCCTCGGCGAGGGGCACGACGTGGTCGATGTCGACGTCGGAGGCAGCCGTCCAGGTCGCGCCGTCGTATGGGCTGTACCAGCGGCCCGACACGGCGGCGCAGCTGCTGTCGGTGACGGAGGTGCCGTCGCGCTTGAGGACGGTCTCGCGGGTGTTGCAGGTGCCGCTGATGGTGATCCAGTGGGGGAACAGGTCCCGGGAGTACCCGCTCGTCGAGCCTTCAGTTTTGACGGTGAGGGCGTTGAGCTGCGACTGGGCGGTCGCCTTGGACGGGATGCCGGGAGGCGTCGCCAGCGCTGGCGCAGCGTCGACGGCGAGTAGGTAGGTGCCGGCGAGGGCCACGGTAGCTACGGCGGTAGAGGCTCGCCGTAGTGAGGTTCGGGGGGACTGTCGGGTGACTGGCATGAAGGCCTCCTCGGCAGCGCGATGAACAGCGACCATCTCGGCCGAGCATGTCCATCGAAGGTCGCCTTTGTGAAGAGGGAAAGAGGCTTCTGCGAATACTGGCCCGGACCAGCCTCCCTGCGCCGCCCCCGTGGCCGGGCAGGCGTGTCTGTTACTGCTGGCGGGTTGGTGCGTGTCGGCATGGCGACGGAACGGCCAATCGCGGCTGCAGCGGCGTCTTAAAGTGCGACTCTCAGGCTGGTAGCACACGCTGGGAGCGACGGTGGCCAACGACCTGATCGTCATGACGTGGAACGTGGAGAACCTGTTCCGACCCGAGGCTGGCGACACGTCGGCGGCGGAAACGTACGCCGCGAAGCTCGCCTATCTCGCCGGACTCGTCTCCGGCACCGGCGCGGACGTGGTCGCCCTCCAGGAGATCGGCTCCCTGACAGCGGCCGAGGACCTCCGGGCAGCCCTCGGCGAGCCCTGGCAGGCGGTGGTGTCCGCCCATCCGGACGGCCGTGGCATCCGCGTGGCTGTCCTCGCCCGCCACGCCCTCACCGAGGAAGCGCAGATCGTCGCGCTGCCGCAGGCGGGGCTGCCGGCGGTCCCCGACGTTGACGGGGGGACCCTCACGCACCTGGGTCGCGGGGCGGTCCAGGTGCACGTCGACTGCGGCGGCCCCGGGTTGCGGCTGCTGACCGCTCATCTCAAGAGCAAGCTGCTCACCTACCCCGGCGGGCGGCGCTACCCCCGCACCGAAGACGAACGCGCCCGCGGCGTCGGCTACGCCCTGCTGCGCCGCGCCGCCGAGGCCGTCGCGCTGCGCGTGCACCTCAACGAGGTCCTTGCCGCGGCCGCCGTCGACGGGCAGCCGGGCAGCCGGGCATGCCGACGATCCTGTGCGGCGACCTCAACGACGGACCAGACGCCGTCACCACGGTGCTGCTTGAAGGCCCCGCGGACGGGGACGTCAACCGCCCGGACAAGGGCGACGCGGTCCGGCTGTACAACCTCGGCCGACGCCTACCGCCAGCCCGGGCCTACTCCCGCATCTACCAAGGCCGAGGGGAACTCATCGACCACATCCTCGCCACCCGCGACCTCCAACTACGGCTGGTCGGCATCGACTCGCTCGTTGACGACATCACCTCCATCGGCGCCTCCACCCGCAGCCGGGAAGCGGTCATCGTGCCGGATCACGCCCCTGTCATCGCTCGATTCACCAGCCCGTAGCGCAAAGGGGCGATCGGGCCAGGGTCGGCCAGTCATCGGGTCGGTCTCCCCCAAGTGTTTCGTCGCCCGGTAAGGAGAAGCGGCACGAAGAAACTGAGATATGTCGCTGGAGCAGACGCCCAATGGACCGCGGCGGGCCACGGTGAGATGACGACTGTGGGCACGTGCAGAAGGCGTTTCGCTACAGCCGACGAGCGTGCGGGCTGCCCCCACCCGTGAGCATCTGATCCGTAGCCTGGGTCGCTCTGTCCAGCTGTGTGTGGGAGGTTCGGCAACTACTGGTCGCGTCGCTCTGTCCGTTCGCTGCTGCGTCGGTCCGTCCAGGTCCGTTGCTGTCATTCGTTGCTGTCACCGCGACCGGCGGTTGCTGTCCGTTCAGCAAGCAGCTCGACTGCGACACCAGCACGTCAGTAGGCTGCGGCCGTGGTCGGGCCAGCAGAAGAAGACGGCGACCAGGTCCGAGTCCGCCACTTGCTGCCACGTCTGCCTCGCGACCCGACAAGGCCGCTCCCTGGCGGTGCCAGCCATCGAGAGTTGGAGGATCTCGCCATCCGGCTCGGCAGCGATCTTCCCGAGGAGCTAACCGCCTGGCTACGGACCTGCAAGGGCGCCGCAATCGGTCCAGGTCGGCTCTTTGGACACCGCCCGGGTACCGACTTCCTCGACATCGCCTCTCGCGCCGCCGAACATCCCGGATGGCGGCAGCTCGGCTGGCTCCCGATAGCCAGCGACGGCTTCGGGAACTTCTACATGCTGGTGACCCAGGGATCGCTCGCCGGGCACGTCGCTTTCGTCGAAGCCATCTCCGAACCGGACGAGATCACCTACGTGGCGGCCTCCAACCTCTGGAGCTTCCTGCGCTTCCTGTTCGAGAAGGAGCTCGGCGCGAAGGGCTGGCCGTTCGAACCGACCGTCATCCTGGCGGCCGACCCCGGCCTCGCCCAGTCCCCGCCGAACTTTTGCCATGGACCCATTGACCTCTTCGTGCGGAAGGAGCCGACCGAGTGGCTGCGGCGGCGAGCGCCGCATTACGAGATCAAGACGGGCGGCCCGGCGAGCAGCCCAGATGGGCTTTTACCAGCGGGAATGCTTCTCAACATCTCTCACCACTCCCCTGCCATCCGTGGCCCTCTTGCGGACCAGATGCGGACCGCTGGGCTGTCAGCGGCGGTCCGGGCTGGCATACGTTAGGAAGTGTGGATACAGCCGCGAGTCGTGGGCCACTAGGCTGCCTGGCCTGCGTCGCCGTGCCGGCGGCCATGTGCAGGAGCTGACCGCCGTTGACCCTCGGCTCCCGCGTCATCGGGCACGCAAGGGGCACGGCGGAAGGCTGCGAGTGGTTGCCAACCTAGCCCTCCGGGTAGAGGACGATCTATGGGCCTTCAAGACTGGTGGAACGTGTTGTTGGGCGTCGCCGGCCTGGTCTCAGCCGGTCGCGGTGTTCATTTGCTGCTGACGCGCCGCATGTCGGCTCTTGTGCGGAGGAGGTGGAGCCGACCAGTCGACGCCGGCATGTACTTCCTCTGCGGTGGGCTATGCCTCGTGTTGCTGGCGGCGGGGTACTTCGGTCGACTGACCGGCATCCTCGGACCCGCGGCTGGCTGGACACTGATGGCCTTGGCCTTCGCGTCATTGGCACTCGGTCTCATTAGGTACTGGCCACGCGGTGGCAGAAGTGATCAGGCCGAGGTGTGAGCTCCGGCCAGCGCTCCTTACCGAGCGTTAGCTTGGGAATTGTCGATCTCCCGCAGGCCACCGGCTCGGCGGCTTGGTCGCGGCAGTCTCTCGTGGTCTCGCCTGCCCCTGTCGTCCTCGTCCAATGGCACGCTAATGGCACGCCGGGTGCTCGACGGCGTCGGAGCTCACGTGCGCGACGGGTGCTGGATCGGCCGTCGCCAGATTGCTTCCCACTGGGTCCACTGTCCGGGGGCGGGTGGTGTGCGCTCGGTGCTGTGAGCTCTGATGGGAAGCAGCGCGAGCCATCCCTCGAACAGCTGGTGCAGTTCGTCGGCACTGAAGAAGTGGATGCTCAGGTCGTTCTTCGGTCCGGCGGTGTACCGCGCTGTGAATCCTCCGTCCGGGTGCTGCTCCGTGATCTCGTGCGCCGGCCACACGTCGGTGCCGGTGGCGTTGACTCGCACACACAACAGGCCGCCCGGTTCGACTCGCTGCTGTGCGGCCCGCACGTGCCGGTGCGCCTGCTCGCGGTTGCCGTGCTGGAACACCTGAATTCCGATGACGAGGGGCCAGGTGTGGCCGGCGGGCAGGGAGTCCAAGTCGCCATGCCAGAGTCGATCCGCGCGGTCGGGGCGGCGTTGCGCGAGCTGGTGGACCGCCTCGTCGGAGACGTCCAGGCCGAGAACGTCAATGCCGCCATCGACCAGCGGGAGGAGA
This sequence comes from Micromonospora sp. CA-244673, assembly GCF_050948395.1. Taxonomy (NCBI): domain Bacteria; kingdom Bacillati; phylum Actinomycetota; class Actinomycetes; order Micromonosporales; family Micromonosporaceae; genus Micromonospora; species Micromonospora sp. CA-244673. The sequence continues at coordinate 4,954,576 of NZ_CP192019.1, forward strand.
TTCCGGCCGTTGCCGCAGCCGACATACAGGCCTTCGGTGATGCCCTCCTTGGCGGCGGTCAGAAGGATGTCGTCAACGAACGCGACGGGCGCTTCATCGACGTACCGGCCCCGTCCGTACTCCTCGTTCCAGGCGTCAGAAGCGGACCTCAGCACACTCATAGCGCCACCTTGACAGATAGTCGTGGCCCAAGTGGCCCCCGTAGCGGGCTGTGTTGGCCTTCGGCGCTGCTGAAGGGCGGATCTCCTCGTCGGGCAGTCGTAGACCGTCCAGCCTCCCCGGACGGGGACAAGGTGGAGCGCCTCACCAGCCGAACCACCTTGGCCCCGTCCGGGGAGGCTGGTAGCCCTCGTGGTGCCCGGTGAGGTGATCCGCCCGGCCGATCTCCGAGGAGGGCCGGGGGTCGGGGCGGAGCCCCGAGGTCTTATAGGTCCCGGTCGTCCCGTCAGCGTGGCCGGCCGGCCCGGCCGATGCCGGCCGGAGGTCGCCAGCAGGCCGGGGCCGGGCCGGCGCGGCCCGCTTTGCGGGCCGCCTTGATCCCTAAGAGCGGAATTCCGCAGTGCGCGTAACAGCGTGCACAGCCCCGGACAAGGCCCGGCGATCATCCCGATACGCAGCAGGGCCGCGGGTTGCCGGCTAGGGCCTGGGCGGGACTATCGCACGGTCGTCTCGATGGGCGGCAGGAGGCCAAGTTGCGCAAGTTGGCCAGGTGATAGGTAGTCCACCGCCAGGCGGCGGGCTATGTAGTCGGAGAGCGATGACGCCACGGGGACTTCAGGGTCACCAGTCAGCCCGGATGGCTCGAAGCAGACGTTGATCATGCGGCAAACCACGTCGAAGACGGGTGTGCCGTACTGCAGGGCAAGCGAGGTGGTGATCGACAGAGACTCGCACAGGCCGGCGAGGGTCGATCCCTGCTTCGCGGCCTTGAGGAAGATCTCGCCTGGCCGGCCGTCTGGCAGCTCATTCACGGTGAGGGTGCCGGGCAGAGCGTCGAGTTGGAAGTCGTAGGTCCTTCCACGGCGTGTGCGTGACGGCTTTAGGCGGGCGTTCACGACGGCGGTCATGCACCGGATCTTAGTAGACATTGGCCGATGTTGTGGGTAACCGCGTCGCCTGCCGCAAGATGTAGTGTCAGGGATGCAACCTCCTCGCACCATGGTGGGTTCAAGGGGTGTGCGCAGGGAGCTCGGCGAGTTTTCGGATGCTGTCATGAACCCGAGGGTCTTGTGGGGGCGGGCCCTCGCTCGCGCACGCTGATGTGCGCGCCATGCCCGATAGGCGGAGCCATCGTGCCCGGCAGCCTCCACCGCTGTCAGAGCTTGGGCTGAAACGGTGAGGGCAGCATGTCGAACTGTGGCGGCGCCGGCGAACCTCAACACGTCGGCGAGGTCACCCCTGACGCTGCTGGCCACGGCCACGTGCAGGTGGAGCAGCCCCGGCAGCAGGCCACCGACATCCGGTCCCCGCAGAGTGAAGCTCACGCTGCGGGGACCCTCTGATTCTCGGTGGGCCACAGGCGGCGGGGGTGATCGGTCGAGCTCGGGCCCGGCCCTCGCCGATCACCTACCGTCGGAAAGGTGGAGGTGATGCTGCGCGGCGGGCCGGGTGACGGCCAGGTGGCGGCCGGCGGCGGCGAGACGGTCGTGTGGCAGGCCTGCCTGTACGAGATCACGCCGGAGTTCGCCCGCCGGGGCGGGCGTGATCTTCGGGTGTATCGGCACCGCCCGGACTGCTGCGAGCCCTACGGCCGAGGCGCGGAGGACCGCTGCGAGTAAGCCTCCGCTACGGGAGCGCGAGACACGCTCGCCATCCGAGCCGCCTACCTGATCGAACGTATGCACGATCGCGGGGTGCAGGAAGTGGTACGGCGGTGGTGGAACGGGGTCGTGCGCCACGAGGCGCTATCGGTCGAGTGGAGGTGGAAGACCTTCACCCGTCTGCTGTCGTAGCAGTGGGCGTGAAGCTGGAGGCAGCCTGACCGCGGGAACGCGCGGGAGGGTGGGAAGCGGCCTCGACAACGCCGGGATGGGTTGGTACTGCCAGACGGCCCAGGTTCGGCAAGCGAGACGGAAAGGTGTACGTGAGGAACCGACGTGTAACGCCTCTTAATTCCACCACCGGCTCAAATCTGGCGGATATGGGCCGGGATCGCGGACGAACCATCCGGGCTAGCGCCGTCCGGGTGGGCTCCACGGCGGGGTCGATCCCCTCGTCGTGGTGGTCGCGGGGAAGGTCTACGGCGTACCCGCAGCAGGCCGCAGGGGCAAAGTCGGGCACCTCCTCCGTCGATCGATCGGTGGTGAACGTGGGAACCATCGGGTGCGGACCCACCGCGACGCGGCCAGCGTGGCGGAGATGGGAGGGCACGTTGTCCTGCCGGGGCACCTCGATGGGGCGGAGTCCGCGTAGTAGTCCGAGGGCGGGAAAGCCGTCTGCATGGCGAAGGCGGGCAGCGGGCTCGCAGGGAGGGATTGTCATGCCAGGAGGTCGCTGGTGAATACCGGCGCGCCGTGGCCGAGTCTCGATGAGGCGTGGCGGCGGGTACTGGAGATTCAGACCAAGCTGCATCGATGGGCAGGCGAGGATCGGTCTCGCCGGTTTGATGATCTGTTCAACCTTGTCACCGATCCCGCGTTCCTGATGGTGGCGTGGGATCGGGTGCGGAGTAACACCGGCTCGCGCAGCGCTGGTGTGGACGGCTTGACCGCCCATCACCTTCAGGCGCTGGTCGGTGCGGAACCCTTCATGGGCATGATCCGGGAGGCGGTACGGTCGGGTGAGTTTCGGCCGCTTCCGGTGCGGGAGCGGTTGATCCCGAAGCCGGGCAGCCTCAAGAAGCGCCGGTTGGGGATCCCGACCGTCGCGGACCGGGTCGTGCAGGCGTCGCTGAAGCTGGTGCTGGAGCCGATCTTCGAGGCGGACTTCCATCCGTGCTCGTTCGGTTTCCGGCCCCGCCGACGCGCTCAGGACGCGATCGCCGACATCCATCTTCTGACATCCAAATCATATGAGTGGATCTTGGAAGCTGACATCGAGGCGTGCTTCGACTCGATCGACCACGCCGCGCTGATGGCGCGGGTGCGCCGACGCGTCGGGGACAAGCGCATGCTGAGCCTGGTGAAAGCGTTCCTCAAGGCCGGGATCCTCACCGAGACCGGCTCCCGCGAGGAAACGCACACCGGGACGCCGCAAGGAGGCATCCTGTCTCCGCTGTTGGCCAACATCGCCCTGTCCGTGCTGGACGACTTCGCCCAGCACACCTGGCAGACGGCGATGTCAACGAAGGGTCTGCGCGCGAAACGCCGCCGGCACGGCCAGCCGAACTGGCGGCTCGTTCGCTACGCAGACGACTTCGTCATCCTCGTACACGGCGAACGGCGTGACGCCGAACAGCTACGCGACGAGGTGGCGGTGGTCCTCGCCGGGATGGGCCTGCGCCTGTCTCCGCCGAAGACCATGGTGGTCCACATCGACGAGGGCTTCGACTTCCTCGGGTTCCGCATCCAGCGGCACCGGAAACGAGGCACGGGTCGGCGCTGCGTATACACATACCCGTCCAAGAAAGCGGTCACCGCGATCAAGGACAAGGTCCGCACGCTCACCCACAGCTCAGCACAAGCCGACCTGACCGCCCTGCTGGAACGCGTCAACGGCGTACTACGCGGGTGGAGCAACTACTTCAAGCACGGGGTGTCGAAACGGACCTTCAGCTACCTCGGCGCCTTCACCTGGCGCCGGACAGCGATCTGGATCCGCAAACGACACAAGGGCCTGACGTGGAAGCAACTCCGACGGCGCTTCATGGCCGGCGGATGGACGATCACCGACGGACAGCTCACCCTGTTCAACCCGGCCTCGGTCACCGTTTCCCGGTACCGACGCCGCAGCGTGATCACCAACCCCTGGACACCCCCGACAAGTCGCCTGACCCAGCCGACGTGAGTCCGTGGAGAGCCGGATGCAGCGAGAGTTGCACGTCCGGTTCGGGAGGCGGGCCGAAGAAACGCACCGGACGAAAGCCCGGCACCGCACTTCGGCCCGACCTCACTGGGGGCGCCTCACCCGGCGCGACGTGTGGCTGGTCCGCGAGACACGCTGGACGGTGATGGCCCGGGCCGGGGACACGGAGTCCGGAAAGGTGCTGCGCTGGGAGTTCGACTCGGAGCCACCGGCGCTGGAGATGGTTGATCGCCTGCTGCGCGCCGACACCGCCGGCCAGTGGCGGGAGCAGGACCGCGGCACTCCCCCGCCGGCAGCTGGCGTCGAGTGAGGCGCGGCGCCACGGAATGACAATTATTGGTATACCTGCCTACAACTCAGGCGCGTCTACGTCATCGAGATCGATTCACGAGCGCACCTAGACGTCCCGGTTCGCGCCTTCACTACGTCGTACGAAGTCGTGGTGCAACGCACGACGATGGTGCCGTCTGCATCGATCGAAAGCGTTGCGGGCGGTCGTGGGTGCCGACGCGGGCAAGGCCAGGCGCTGCGACCGTGATACCAGCCTGGGGCCGGGCAGTGCCCCCGCCCTGTCCAGCGCGATCGGGTTCCTGCACGCCCCAGACGCCCCCACCGTTCCCGAACCCCTACCCGGCCCAAGTGCACCTGTCCGCCGCGACCGTCTACGGGCGCGCTGACGAGGACACGGCGGCATAGCATCGGCGGCAGGCGAGAGGTACTGCCGTACCGCCGTCTCTGGCACCCTTTGAGTTGCGCTTTACTGGTTGCCTGATTGCTGGGGCACAAGAAACTGCGGTGTACCGCCGACGGCATAACCCCGAAACGAAAGAGGAGCATGTGACGGACGATCCGGCGACGCACGCAATACACGCGTTTTGGCAGGACCGCCAGGCCGCCGCTACCGAGCGCCGACTGATGCCGCGCCGTGACGCGATCACGGAGCTGTTGACGGACATGCTGGTGGGGCATGGTGTCGACCGGAACGCGATTCGCCCGCACCAGGCACCGAAGCTTCCCGGCGGATACGGAATGGGCAACCGACGCTGGGATCTGCTGGTCGTCGACGACGAACTGCCGATCGCGGCGATCGAAGTCAAGGCCATGACCGGCACCTCCTTCGGGAACAACATGCGCAATCGGCAGGAGGAGATCGTCGGTGCGGCGACCGAACTCGCTCGAACATATCGCCTGCCGCAGGTGCAGGAGGTGAAGCCGTTCGTCGGCTTGGTCATGATCGTGGAGGACAACTCGGTCTCGGCCCGCCTACGCCCCTCCTCGGACCCGGCCGCCGGTACCGGCGCCACGTCCTATCAGGAACAAATTCGCACGTTCCTCGGCAGGATCGTCAAGGACGGCCTGTACGACGCGGTGTGGTTCGTTGTCACGGCACCGCCGCCTGACTTCACCGTCGCCGAGCCGGACGACGCTTTAGGTTTCGAGCACTTCTCTCGCGCGGCCGCCGAACGTATTCAGCAGATTCGCGCGGCCGACGACGACGCGACAGCCTTCGGAAAGACGCTGGCTAACCGTGCCGACATCGAGGACATCCTGTCGGGCATCACCTCTACGCCGCAGGGTCTATCAGCGGCAGAGGCTTCGGTCATCCAGCGACGACGTGACGTAGTCGCCAAGCTTCAACGCCTGGCGCTCGAACCGGCAACCACTGAGTCGGCGATGCAAGCTGCCATCGGCAGAAACTACTGGCTGTTCGGCGGGCAGTACATCGGGGTGGCGCAGCGCAGCATCGTGCCGCTCGATCAGTACGACATCCCCCTAGTCAGCGCGGACGGCAGCCTGCACATAGTCGAACTCAAAGGCCCCGCCGGCCGGCTGGTTCGTGAGCATCGCGGCAGCCTGATCGTGGCTGACGAGGTACACGAGGCAGTCAGCCAATGCCTCAACTACCTGCGCTCGCTGGACGAAACCGGCGCGACGTTACAGACGCTGCGGCAAAACGAAGGGCGCCCTGCCTACGACTTCAGACGCAGCCGTGCGACCGTGGTCATCGGCCATCCGGACCGTGCCGCGACCGTCAGCCGTACCCGGATCGAACAGACGATCCGCTCCTACAACGCCCATCTCTCGCGCATCCAGGTCCTCACCTACGCTGACCTGCTTGACGGTGCCGAGCGTGCGCTGCGTCTCGAGGAGGACAGCCTCGAGTAGCCGCTCTGTTCGCGCTCTGACCTCGCTGCTCTCCGGTGCCGGTGCCGGTGCCGGTGCCGGTGCCGGTGCCGGTGCGGTGCCAGGCTCCAGCCTCTACCTCCCGGAGAAGGCGATGCGCTCCTACTATTCGGTGTGCTCGCCGCCGCCATCGCGCTGCTCTACCTGGTTTCGGGGATTGAACCCGCACAGCAACGAGAGGGCAGACGGGCACCGGCGACGGAGTGCTTGCGGCAGCGCAGCATGTGCGACGAGGGCGTCGAGCCCTCGAAGAGGCGCCTTGCTGCACAATCGTCAGTCAGTTATGGCCGATTCGAACGCGTTCTACAACCGGAGGCCAGGCGCACGCAACGACGATGGATCGTCTCGACCACCCGGTACTCGGACAGTCACCACTTGGCATGGTGTTGACTCGCCGTTGCGCTGGACCTGCTCAATCCAGATGCTCTCGAAAAGATTTACGGTTCCCTCGGCGTGCTCGGTCTTGTCCAGCACGAGAAGGATCGCGAACGCGGCATTGGTGTTCTGATACTCCGTCGCCTGAGCGGCGTAGTGGCGCAGGGCGGCTTCGCTCGCGTCCTGTTCCTCGATTTTGCATTCCACGTTGAACCGCACGGGGCCAAATGAGGCACGGATGTCAACACGTCCGCCAGCGTGTTCTATGACCTCCGCATCGATGATGCGAAACAGGGAGGAAACGCAGAGCACCTCGTAGAAGTGCTGGTGGAAGAGAGCCTCGTCGACCTTCTGCTTCTTTCGCGAAGGATCCCTTAGGCGCAGATATTCCGTGTAGGAGCCGCCCATCTTACGGCCGATGTCGTAGCAGAGGAACGCGTACCGGACCGTGGTATTGAGCAGCGCGTGGAAGGGATCTGCGATGTCCGGGATCCAGTCGGGGCTTTGTCGGAGCTGGCCCACGAGCCGGTCCATAAGCCGACCGAGTTTCGGATCCATCGCTGCCGCGTGGGTGTCCTCGTGGGTGCGTAGCGCAAGTTCCAAGCGGTCCAGGACCGGCTCCGGCGCCGTCTCAGTCAGCTGGGCAAATTCCGCTGGAGTGACGGTCTCGGCGACCAGCGGCCAGCGTCGCACTTTTCCCGGACCACCGCCGGGATGTCGGTCAGGCACGGCCGGTGATCGTGTGCGGTCGCGCAGCGAGCCGAGCAACCGGACGGCCGAGGGCTCGGCGCGCAGAAGCGGGTCGTTGTCGACTGCGTGTTCGAGGAAGCGGATCCGGTTCTCGTTGCGTAGAAAGACATCCTCGATCGCGGGCGCGACTAGGACCTCGACGACGCCGGCGGTAGTTCCTTCCTTGACGACCCTCACGGTTCGGTCGGCGCCGTAGGCGGTGAGCAAGGTCGTGAGGATGGCTTGACCATCGTCGTACCACGGGTCGTCGTCGCCGATGTGGCGGGCTGCGGCGTCGAGGATGGCGGTGAGCTCGGCCCAGGCCGCCATGTCGTCACAGCGCGAACGCGACCACGCGGGCCGATGGGTGTTGTGCCGCCAAGCCCGGTACTTCTGCAGGGTCGTGTGTAGCATCGCCGCCAAGGCGGGTATGCGGGTCGTGGCGTCGGGCGCGGCCAGGGTCAGCACGGCGTCGATGGCGTCGTGATAGATCCGCGCGTCCAGGCGTTCGGAGGTTTGCGCGAGCAGTTCCGACAAGCGCCGCCGGACGCGGATCAGGCGGACCCTCATGGTCTCAGCATCGGACGCTTGCAGCGCGTCCTGTAAGTCGGTGAGGGCGAGTTCGAACGCCGCGTCGCTGCAGGTGTGCTCGAGCGGTAGCAGCCGTTCGAGCGCCTCACGCAGGCCGGTTCCCGGATGGTGGGCCTCGAGAAGACCGAGCAACCGGGGGAGCCGCGCGGCGAACGGCTCGGGAAGGGCGGCGACATCCTCCGTAGCCTCGTCGAGTGCGCCGAGCAGTTGGGCGGCCCGGGTGACTCCGGCCAGGGTTAGCCGGGCCAGGCAATCGGCTGCTTCTGCCGCTATCAGGGCGGGGGCCGGCTCGTCGCCCGCGTCGTTTATCGCGGTGAGGCGGGCGAGCAAGGCGCGTGGTAGCCCGGTGCCGAGGGCGCGAGCAAAGTCGGGGTGACGGGCGAGGACATCGGTTGCGCTGGCGAAGGCCGAGTGCCGCTGCTGCTCGCGCAACCCGGTGAGGACCGCCGCACGAAGGGGTTGAGCGTCGTCTGAGCCAGTCCGCTGCTGATGCACGGCGGCTTGCACGAGATACACCAGGAAAGGCCCGGTGGCTAGCTGACGGGCCTCGTCAGGGTGCAGGCCGCCGAGCGCCTCGATCGTTGGTCCGGCGCGCCGCTCGGCAAGCGTCGCCTGGCGAGCCCAGTCTGCCAAGCGAACCTCGATCCCCGGCACCGCCCACCTCCCTCGACAAGTCGATCACGCCTTCGCCCGTCGGCGCAGCAGCTGCGGCAGCCCGCACTCAGAACAGCTGCCGCGCGTCGGGACCGGTGATGATCCGATCCGGCGGGAAGATATCCCACAGCACATCCTCGGTGGACGTGAGAACGATCTGTACTCCGGCAACGCGGTTGGCCATCTCGTGCAATGCCTGCAGCACAACGCGGGCGTCGCCGGGGACGACCTCTTCGGCCGTAGGCGCGTCGATGAGCAACAGTCCCGGGTGCGACATGATGCCGTGATCGTGCCCGACAGTAATCATGCCGATGATCGTGGCGATCCGCATCCGCAGCCGTTCGCCCGGGCTGAAGTCCTTGAATGCGCATTTCACCCCGGATTTGCGTGCGTTGACGCGGCCTGCGGTGTCTAGATCGACGCTGGTCAGGTTGGTGACGCCCAAGCTGCGCGCAACCAACACGATCTTATTGTTGAGGTCGGCGAACAGTGCCCTGCTGTGGTTGCGGACGGTTTCCTGCAGCACGGCTATTGCGCTCGCCAGGATGTCGGACTCCACGTCGAGCGCTGAATCCTGGCGTGGCTCCTGCGTCGCCAGGTACGAGCCGACAACGGCCGGGACTGCGTCGCCGCCACCGGCGGCTATGGCGAGAGCGCCTTCGAGCTGGTAGCACTCGCGTTGGGCGGCAACGAGGTCCTGCTGTGCGGTGTCCGATCGAATGGCCGCCAGTTTCGCCTGCAACTGTTCGTGCCGGTCCCGGCTTTCGCCGAAGCGCTCGGCGGCCTCGTCCGCGGCCTTCTTCGCCGCGGCTTCCGCTCGTCGTGACGCGGCTTCCTGCTCGGCATGGCGTTGCAGGAGCATTGCTTGAGCGTTCGGGTCCTCCTCATGGGCAGGCAGCGGGTTGCTGCAGACGGCGCACCGGTGGTCTGACTCCTCCGCCGCCCGCCGCGGTTCGTCGATCTCGTGGTCGCATCGTGGGCACGCCTCGGGATCCAGCGCCCCGAGTAGCAGCCGCGCAGCGGCGCTCTGCCGTGCGCGACGAGCTGCACGTTCGTCTTGAAGCCGGATACGGCGAGCGGCGCCGAAGCGTTGCTGGAGATCGAGATGGATCGCTTGGCGTTCGGCCATTTTCCGTGCTGCGGCATCGGCTGCGGTTAGCAGTCCGGTTAGGTCGGGCTGACGTGACTGCAGGTCTGCCAACCGCGACTTCGCCGCCGCCAGCGCCTCCCGCAGCGGCTGAATCTGCGTACGGCGCGCCTCGGCGTCCTCCTCGGCGCGCCGCTTGACGCGTCGATCCTCCTGGTCCTCCCGCTTTTGGGCGGACATCAGGTGGGTCAGTTCTGGGACGTACGGCACGTCCAGGAAGATCTGCAGCAGCTTGGCAGGTAACTGGCCGAACGCCGTCGGGCCGAGAAGGACCTTGTCGTGCCCGGCGTTGAGAGCGATCGCGTAGTAGAAGCTGGCCCAGGAATGGAACTGTTCCGCGCTGTCTCGCTGACCGGCTTCGTCCTTGGGGGCGCCGGGCTCGGCCGCCCACACCGAGATCGGCCGCAGCCCAAGACGGTCGAGCATCAATCGTTCAATCAGCCCCTTGACGTCGGGCGGCGCGGCGGTAGCAACCGCACGTACGCCAGCCCCGTCAACGTCGCGGCCGTCCAGCGCGAGAAGCTGATCAACGGTATCGGCCGTGAGTAGCGTCGCCGAAGGCTGGCCAGGTCGGAGGAACTCAAGCCGCACGGACACCGGCACACCGCCGACGTGCAGGTCAGCCCGCACATACGTCAACCACCCGGCCGTCTCCGGGCGCCGGAACTCGTCAACGCTCTCACCGCGCAACGCCCAACTCAGCGCCCACAACAGGGTGGACTTACCGGCGGAGTTCACCTTGCTCGCCAGCACCCAGGGCCCATCACCGAGCGACATATCGACAGTGAACGGCCCGTCGTTGTCCGTGGTCCCCGTCTTCTCTCCCTCGCAGTACAGCCGGCGCACCCGTAACTCACGGCGCGCCGGCAACGGGCTGGCCAGTGCCACCCCGTACGAGTCAAGGACCTGCCGGATCCGCCTCGCATCGACACCGGCAACTTTCGCGGCGATCGCCGCGTACAGGTCACTATCCTGCGGAATGGCCATCTTCGGTGTCATGCGACGGGCTCCTCGACGTCGGCGGCACGAAGCTGAGCGAGCCGAGCGCGGGCACGAGCCGCGATCGACGGGATGACTTCCTTGAGAGGTGTCTCGGCGTAATCACGCTGAAGGTACTGCCGGCGGCGCAGCGCCAAAGCCGAGTGCCCGCTGCCATCCGCCAACGCCTTAACCAGCAGAGCCCGCTCGGTGTACCAGCGCAACTCCGGGAACTGGGCAGTTGCCTGTGCGGCAACCTCGCGGCCCCGTTCGGTCAGGTAGTAGTTGTCCTGCAAGACTCGATGAGCGGTACGACGCTGAGTGACGACCAGCAGCCGTGGCGCTACCAAGACCGAGAGAGTTCGGTCCAAGGACTCGAACGCCCCGAACAGATACCGGACCATGGGGATCGAGCAAACCTCGGGCTCATCCGAGTCGAGGATCTCGCCCGCTAGATCGAGCAGAATCGGCGCGTGAGCCCGTTCCTCCACATCGGTCAGGCACCGCTCGTAGTCGTTCAGCAGCTCGTCGGCGAGGTAGTCGGGATTCCGCAGCCAGAAGTCAAGCTTTTGCAGGCGCCCCTCCGCGTACAGAACGGCAACGGCACCGCGGGGCGCCGACGCCGCAGCAGCCGGATCGAGTTCCTCCGCCACTGCGGCGATGAGAAGCAAAATGCGAATAGCGTCCGCGAAACGATCGCCCTCATCCCCGTCGTCCACTCGGGAAGCCTATGGTCAACAACCCTTCGGAAGCAATCGACCACCACACGTCATGAAGACCGAGGCGGCAGAACGTGCCCGAGCCAGGGGTCCGACAACGAGCGAACTTGCACCTCCGCTTCCCAGCATGTTTCGGGCTTGTCCACTATGCGGGACGTTGGTGCGCCGTTGGCGCTTCGTGGTTTCGGCGGGTTCTGTCTCGCCAGGTGCCAGGAACGTCGGCATCGGTGTGGTTGTGTGGGGCGAGCCGCCAGGAGTGGCGTCAATCCACCGAGGGTTCCCTGGGCAACATTTCCACAGCTCAAGCGCCTCAGCGCCCCCATGCCCGAAGAGTTGTGTGGATAAGAAGCCGCTTGATGGGATCCCAGGTCAGGACTTGACAGGGCCAAGGGCAGCCTTCAGGCGCAGCAGGGCTGCGGCAACGATGATGGCCATCGCAGCGAGTGAAGTCGACTTCGCGGATCTCGACGTACCGCGCGAGCAACTTCGCCGGGTCGGCCCATCGGGTTCTGTCGCCTCCGTCTTCCTGTGCGATGGGCGACCGTAGGGGCAACGATCCTGCCGGAAGCTGGCAAGGCACAATCGAACTGTGATCGCGAGCGTGTTCTTCGACGTGGGCGAGACGATCGTCGACGAGTCTCAAGAGTACGGGACCTGGGCGGACTGGCTGGGCGTACCGCGGCACACCTTCTCGGCGGTCTTCGGGGCGGTGATTGCTCGCGGCCTGGACTACCGGCAGACGTTCCAGGTTTTCCGGCCCGGGTTCGACCTGGCCGAGGAGCGGGAGCGCCGAGCAGCGGTCGGCCAGCCGGAGCACTTCTCCGAGGAGAACCTGTACCCGGATGCCCGGCCGTGCCTGGCCACGCTGCGTGAGCTGGGTGTGCAGGTCGGCCTGGCTGGTAACCAGACCGCACGGGCCGAGACGATCCTGCGCGCCTTGGACCTGCCGGTGGACGTGATCGGCACGTCGGACGGTTGGGGTGTGGAGAAGCCGTCGGCGGCGTTCTTCGACCGCGTTGTGGCGGAGGCGGGCTGCCCGGCCGGTCAGGTGCTGTACGTCGGTGACCGGCTGGACAACGACATCCGGCCCGCGCAGGAGGCGGGGATCGCGACCGCGCTGGTACGGCGCGGCCCGTGGGGGCACATCCTCGACAACAAGGCCGTCAGCGAGCGCTGCCTGTTCCGGCTCGACTCGCTGACTGAGCTGCCCGAGCTGGTGCGCAAGCACAACGAGTCGGCGGCCTAGCTGCCAGGCAGGGCGGCTCGGCTGGCGGCGAGTGCGGCGATGCGTTCGTCGAGCTGCCTGCCGTGCCGGCTGTCGCCGAGTACGGGCCGGACTGCCCTGACTCGATCGAGGCCGGTGCCGTACCAGTCCTTGTGTAGGGCATCCATCGCCTGGTTGAGGTAGTCGGCGGCGTGGTCTCCGTCGCCGCGGTGCGCGGAGGCGAGGTCGGCGAGGATGACGCTGCGCTGCTTGGCCGCGGTGGTGGTTAGGCCGGCGAGGGCCGCGGTGAGCTGCCTGGTGGCTTCGGGGTGGTCGTCGGCCGCGAGGGCCGCGTAGCCGGCGAAGGAGTGCAGCCGGCCTGCGTTGTAGAAGTCGAGCCATTCCGGCGGGGTGGGGTTGGCCTCGATCGCGGTTGCGGCGAGGTCGATCTGGTGGCGGCTGGCTGCTCCGGCGCCGGCCCGGGCTTCGACTTCCGAGGCGACGCAGTGCAGCCAGGACCGGACGGCCTGGCTGACGCCATGCCAGGTGTGCTGCAGCGCCGCGTCGACCAGTGGGCGGGCGGCGGCGGGGTCGTTGCTGAAGGCGGGGATGAAGGCCATGTGGCCGAGGACGGCGGCGGCCAAGGCGTGGTCGCCGGCTTCCCGGGTGGCCGCGAGGGCGACGTCGTAGCAGCGCTGGGCGATGGCGGGCTGGTTGAGGTCGAAGAACGCCAGCCGGGCGGTGAGGAGCGCGGATTCGGCAAGGGCGGCGCCAAGCGTTGTGCGGCTGGTGCCGCTCGCTGCTCGGACGAGTCCGGTGCCGAGCTGGGTGTGGGCGTAGGCAGCCTCGTAGAGCGGCCGAGCCGGGCTGGTCCAATACAGGGCCCGCTGGCAGCGAACGATCTCGGTGTACGCGTCCGGGTCGATGGTCTTCGTGTCGGTGTGCGCTGCCTGCGGGTCCAGTGACAGCAGCGGCGCGACGAGGGGCAGCATGCTGGCGCCGAACAGTGCGCGCAGGACGGCTGCCCGGTCCCAGCCGGCTTCGTTCTCGTCTCCGGTGAGCATGTCCCACAACCTCCTGAACTCGTGCAGTGTCTCCGCCTGCGGGCACATGGCCAGCTCATTCGGGGTGAGGAGGCCGAGCTGGCTCGCTGGCTTGTCGAAGATGGCGACCAGGTGCTTGCGGTAGCGGGGATCGGGCCAACGTTCACCGGTTTCCCATCGCCGCACGGTGTTGGCGTTGAGGCCGGTATCGGTTTCTCCGGCATGGCTCATCCCCGCGCGGATGCGCTCGGCGACCTCCTCGTACGACCAGCCCCGCTGGAGTCTCTCCCACGCTAGCCGCCGGTTGGGGGGATGGCGCCGTCCGGTCATCTGAGCACCTCCGCGCGTTACCTGTCGACCGCAGCCGACGCTAGCGACCTCCGCTACGGTCCGTCACTACCTGGTTGCGAGCGGACGGGTAGTGGACGGTACCGCTCGGCCCCTGTGGACGGTTCGCTGTTGACGAGCATCGAAGACCGCTGCCGAGCGGCGGGCCAGCTCACCGACCCATTGTCATCGACGCCAGGGGATTCATGGTGGACAGATTCATCGAGTCTGACAAGGCGGCCAGGGAGTTTGCTCGGCCGACTGTGGCAGCGGCCGGCTGCGCGTACGTGAGGGTGACTCCCCGTCCGCGTACCGCCATCAGGGCTGCGCGGGCGGGTGACCGGCGGGATGCTCCCAGCCGCCGCCTCGCGATCGCGGACCCGCCGGGGTTCCGGCGGGTCCGCGAGGACTGGCAGCCGAGGGGCCAGGTTCGTCGAGCGGTGGCGTCATGACCGTGTACGTCTCGCGGCACGCCCTCGCCAGCACCACGGGCACCCCACACCCCTCGATTCCCGTCTCGGTGCGGGCGGCTACCGGCCGGGCGACGGTTTCGCCGTCCGACCCGCCCTTACTCACGTACGTGTGGCAGTGGGTGTTCGCGCAGCGGACCGTAATGGGCGGGCAGCGATGACGGCCCGGGTGCTGGTGGTGACCGGCGCTGCCGGATTCATCGGCTCACATTTGGCCGACGCGCTCCGCGGTGTGGAGGTGGTCGACCTCGACGCTCGATTCCAATCAACCCCGCGCATCCGATTGGCCGCTGGTGAGACCGCCGAAGGTGCGCGCCGTCAGCGCCGCTGCCTGTGGGAAGGGGCCCACTGCGCTGCCTTCGATCGCGCAGCCGGGCCGGGTGGGCAACTTCATTCTGGGCAGAAGTGGGGCGCGAATGGAGGCCGTTGGTGATGACGTCCAAGCTGCCCATCCCCAGCGCCGGACCTAAGCCGAACCGGCCGAGCTACAGGACGGAGACAGCACCCCCGCATACCCCGCTGCGGCCGATGTGGGCGTGCCGCTCGTGTGGCCGGCCCTGGCCCTGCGCCGAGGCGCGTCTCCTACTGAAAGTTGAGTACGAGTCCGCTCTCCCCGCCCTCTCGATCTACCTCAGCGGCTTGATGTACGAAGCGATGCGCGACCTCTTCCAGCTGAACCCGCACGACGGGCCGAGCCCGCGCGAGATGTTCGAGCGCTTCGTGGCCTGGGGGCCGTTTCGAAGGTCACTCCTGGAGGGCCGGTGACCATGTGCTGTCGCCTGCCGAGGGCGAGGGCGCCTCCGCACCGACCTTGCCGCGAGCCACCCGCGCACCCGTGATCGCTGACGCAAGACATGCAGGGACGCAACTCCGCTTCGAAGGTGACGCGAAGCCGCGCCTTCCTCGCTGACCCGCACCGAACCAAGGAGGAGTCTTGAGTATCACTGCAGACAGGCCGGTCACGACGGCCGCCGTAGACCCTCGCACCCTCGTCTCGGCCGAGGTGTTCGACAAGATCGCCCGCTACGTCGCTCAGGCAGGAGGTGACCCAGACCTACGCCGAGCGTGCGGTCGGGCAGTTCCTCGTCTTCCTGAAGGCGTACGCCGACCGTGTGGACCAGCCCGACTTCGGGATGCTCCTGCCAACTGGGGAGTCCTACCGGATCGTGCCGACCCGGCCGGTCGACGCCGTGTGGCACGCCGCCCTCCAGATCAGGGAGCCCTACACCGCCGCCTGCAAGGAGATCGCGGGCCACTACGTACACCACCGGCCGATCCTGACCGAGGCCATGCAGGACGGCACCGCCATCACCTACACCCTCGCGGCGCTGCACGACACCGGCTACCGGGTCGACATGGAATTCTGGGGTGGTGAGGCCGAGTCCTGCTGCCCGCCGAACCCGCCTCAGCCCGGCAAGTAGCAGAGAAGAGAACCGATGCGTAGCGACTGGACCGCCCTGCCTGAGAGTGTCACGACAGGGATCGCCGAACGGATCGGCGGAGCCTTCGCCGTAACCCCGGCTCCCAGTGGCAACCACGCGCAGATCGCCTCGACGGTCACCGGGCCCGCCGGACCGGTCTTCGTCAAGGCGGCCTTGGGAGAGTTGAACGTTCGGTCACTGCGCTACGAGCTGGCGGCAACCCGGGCCATCGACCGGCACCCACCCGCAGTTCTGTGGCACTTCGAGTCCGATGGCTGGCTGGTGGTGGGCACCGAGCATCTTGCCGGTCCCCACCCCGACCTGTCACCCGACAACGCGGATCTCGACCTGCTCGCCGTCACGCTGAAGGCACTTCAGGAGACTCCCGCGCCGGGCGAGCCATGGTTCACCGCGACAGCCCGGCTCGGGTTCGCGCACCCGGCGATGGACGGCGAGACACTCATCCACTCCGACCTCAACCCGGCCAACCTGATCGTGACCACACACGGCCTACGGGTCGTCGATTGGGCGTGGGCGACCAAGGCCGCACCATGGGTCGAACTCGCGTTGCTCGTCCAGTGGCTGATCGGCGCCGGCCACAACGCCGAACAGGCAGAAGAATGGCTGTCGCAGTTTCCCGCATGGACGGCGACTGACCGCGAGGTCCTGGACCACTTCGCGTCCAGGAACGCATCGAAGTGGTCGGCGAAGTCCCGGCAGAGCACCGAGGGCTGGGTACACGACCTTGCGATGTGGACCGGCGAGTGGGCGGCCCACCGGACCGACGGCCATCATTCACGCCGCTGAGACGTAGCGGGCCGCCAAGTCGTGACGCGGGTGCCGGTCGCGGTACCTGCGGCTTCACGATCAGCCGGCGGGCGCGGTCGGGCACGTAACCAGTACCCGCCGGGCGGCCGACGGCGGTCGGACACCTAAGCCGAACCGCCTGCTCCCAATCTGCTCCCAATTTTAGGGGCAACAGCGGGGAAGCCCGTTACCGGTGATTCCGGTAACGGGCTTCCTACCTGCATATATTCATGGTGGGCGATACTGGGATCGAACCAGTGACCTCTTCGGTGTGAAGCAGGACGCTGCACCGACTCTGACCTGCCAAAGCACAGAGCCGCACTCGAACGCGGGTGCCGTTGACCGCTGTTCGGTGCCATTGGGGTGAGGTTGATCGCCGTTCAATGCACCCGGCTGCTCCACCCCGCTCCCCTGGCGGTCCTCTCGGCCACCCTGATACTCGTGGGCCTCGGCACCAACGACGTCCGCCAGCATCCGTACCAAATCGCTTGCGGCATGTGATGTACAGCGGCGATCGGTCGTGCACATGATGCCGGTCCCGACCGCCGGCCGCCCGAAGGAGTCGGACGGCCGGCGGTCGGTTTCGCTCACCTGCTCAAATCCGCAGAGCTAAAAGGACAGATCAGGTGATCAGACCGCGATGGGTGCCAAGGATGAACAGGCCACAGATGAGCGCCACGACAAGCACACCCAACGCGACAAAATGAGCGAGGCGGCGCTGCGACCGAACTTGCTCCTGGACCCCGTTGGATGCCGGCACGGAATCCAACGCCTCGAGCACACGCCTCATCCGTCTCTCATGTTCGGCGACCGTCACCGGGGAAGGCCCGGCAAGACCAGGAACAACGGCTCGGAGGCTGATCGGCGACTGTCCGTGGATCCGCAGCTCGATGTTGGGTCTCGTCCACGACTGGATGCCGTCGGTGAGCGATCGCGGCACCGCGTGCCTGACAAGTGGATTCGCCACGATCACGTGGGTCGGCGTAATTGTCAGGTATGCGGCCGGACCGCCGAGGAACGCCACGAAGTCCATGGTGAGGAGGATCGGCACCGTAGCCAGTTTCAGTGTCAGGGGTGCTGCTATGGCGGCGTAGCACGCCGCACCGGTCAGCATGGCCATGAAGACGAACGGAAGCTTGTCACTTCGCCGGATCGTCACTTCGCGCTGAAGGGTCGCCACGGTATCCCCTGGCAGTTCTTGTGATTTCACGATATCCCCACTCCCGTGCCCTCGGTGGCCGCGCCCTCCCAAGGGTGGTTGTTCGTGTAGACGCTCTGGGTGTGGTAGGTCGCGATGTAACCGTAGGCGGTAGAGATCATGGTCGTGACCCCGTGCATGATCCAGCCCGCCTGGATGGCGATCCGGGACGGCACCAGCTTTGGAAGGACGGTCACCACCCCATGCTCGACGGATGCCGCATGGCGAGCAAGGTACTGAAGAGCACCTCCAGCACCCTTCACCATTGCTTCGACGCCCTTCTGCCCCAGTTTGCCCAGGCCCCAGGCCGCTCCCAGTCCCGCCACCGCTCCGATGAAATCGCCAACGTAGCAGGTGCAATCACGGATCATGGCGATCAGATAGGCAACCGCGGACACCAGACTGAAGAACATGGAGATCGCTGCGCACCACGTGCAGAGAAAGCCCGGGATCAGCCCGACGACGCCCGCGATCGCTCCTGCCCACCAGCCGACCTGGGCGGTTCCTGACGTCTTTTTCTCCTGGTGTGGTGCCGGCTTGTCCTCCTCACGCTTCTTGACGGGAGGCTTCGGCTTTTTGCCACCGTCACCCTTGATCTTGTGATGGCCGTGTGCCGGGTTTTTGACCTTGTCCTTGCAGCTCTTGGCCGGCCAGCACGGGTAGTTGTGGGAATGCTTCGCCTTCTGGTTGCACGACTCGCATCCGGGCTTGTACGCGCCGCACGGCTCCCCTGGAAGGCAGGGCGTGAGGCCGGACGGGTCTGACTTGGCGACCGGGTTGTTGTCGGCATAGCTGTATCCGTTCCACCCGGTCGGGTCATCGGTGTCGAACAGCGGGTCGATGCTGATGAACCGTCCCGTCGTCGGGTCGTATTGCCGTGCGCCCAGGTGCACCAGGCCGGCCGGCTCCGTCGTGCCGCCGACGAACCCTCGGTCGTTTGGCCAGTTGGGCGGCGTGCTGCGGGCGTTGCCGAAGGGATCCTGCTTGCGGGTCCGCGTCGACAGTGTCGTCGCGTCCACCGCGACGGCCGCGGTGCCCTGGTGGTCGTTGGCCAGCCACGTCAAAGACCCGTCGCTGGCGCGGGACGCCACCACGGTGCCGCCGCAGCTGTAGTAGCGGGTCGCCGCAGTGACCGTGCCTCCGGTGGCGTCCGTGGTGATCTCGGCGTAGCCAAGATAAAGGGTGCGGCTCGTGGGGCCGACGCGCAGAAGCTCTGTCCCGTCCGCGTCGTATATGTAGGCGGTGGACTGGTCGCCGCCGGCGGCGTGGGTGTTGGCCGTAGCGATCTGGTTGAAGTCCTCCCAGGTGAAGTCCGTGGACAGGCCGTTGACCGTGGAGTTGGTCTGCTGCCCGTCGGCGTCGTAGGTGTAGCTGCTGGTGCCCGGGCCGGTGGGACCCGTCGTGCTGCTGCCGGACAGGGTGTGCGCCTGCGCGGCCGCCGGCGCGGGATAGGTGTAGGTCGTGCTCGTGTCGGATGTCCCGCCGAGATCGTGGGAGACGAGGGTCTTCCGGTTCCCCGTGACGTCGTAGGTGTACGTCTGCCAGTAGGCGTCCGGGCCACCGACCGTCGACGTTGACGGGGTGACGGCGCAGCCACCAAGCGACGGGGTCGTCGTGAATGCCTCGCTCAGGCGTTGGAGGAAGTCGTACGTGAAGCACTGGGAGTCCGTGGTGGCGCCGGCGTGCTGGTTGTCGATGGACGTGATGGTGCCGGCGGGGGTCCAGTTGTACCGCTGGGTCAGCTGCTCGTCGAACGTCCCGGGGGTGGTGGCGCTCTCGGTGGCGGTGCTGATTGTCTTGATGCGGTGGGTGTCGGGGAACTCGTCCGTGGTGACTTGGACACGCTTGGAGCCGGCGCCGAGGGTGCGTTGGTATACGTCTCCCCACGGGTGGTAGTTGGTCGCGGACACGTAGGCGTCCTGACCGTCGGCGGTCAGTGCGTAGCCGTTGGCGTCGTAGCCGTAGTTCACCGTTTCCGTACCTTGGCCGCCTGCCGCAGGGTAGGCAGTGGATGCCAGCGATCCGTCGACGTTGTAGGTGACCAACGTGGTCCAGTCCCCGCCGAGAGCACTGCCCTGTGATGTGGGAATGGTGACCGTCTGGCCGAGGGGCCGGTAGGCGTCGTCATACCCGGTCACGGTGATGGTGTAGGCGTCTCCGCCGTGCCAGCGGGTGCTGGATGCGGGCTGTCCCTTGGCGATGGAGTCGTATGCCCAACTGGCTAGGAGGTAGCCGGGGGCAGTCGTGCTGCCGTGCCACTGCTCGGTCTTGCGGCCGAGCTCGTCGTACTTGTAGGCAAGGGTGACTCCGCGGGCGTCCGTGGATGTCAGCAGCTCTCCGGCGTCGTCGTAGGTGTTGCTGCTGGCGCCAGCGTCCGGATCTGTCTTGGCGGTCTGGCGGCCGCGCATGTCGTAGGTCCAGGACCAGGCGCTGCCGGCCGCGTCCTGGGCGCCGATCAGTTGCTGCTGCCGGTCGTAGGTGTAGTTGGTCGTCTGGTAACTGCCGCTGGTGTTCGGTGTGGTGAACTGCCGCAACTGCGTGGCGTTGCCTCGGGCGTCGTAGAGTCGCTGCACGGTGGTCCCGCCCGTCGGCGGAGTGACGGCGACCCGGTCGCCCTGGTATGTGGTGGTCGTCTGCCACAGCTGGGTGCCCTGGCTGAGAAATGCCGAGACGACCTGCCGCTCGAGGGCGTCGTAGGTGTCCTTCTCCTGCGACGGCACGTCTGTGTCGGCGAAGGTGACGAGGGTGCTGGCGGGGCTTGAGGCGTTGTAGAAGGTCGACGATTTCGCCTTGAGCCCGCGGCCGTCGTACGTGGTGTCGGAGATCATCCGACCTCCGGTTGCCACCGGCGCCGGCACCTGGGACTGCCGCTGACGCATCTGCCCGTCGAAGATCGCGTATGAGGTGATCTGCGCTCCGGTGGGACCGAGCGACTGCGTCCTGACCCAGTTGGGGCTGCTGGCGGAGAGGGTGTAGGTGTACTGCAGGTCGGGCGTGGCCGTGGTCGGCCGGTTGTTGGCCCACACCTTGGACAAACGCCCGAGTGGATCGTAGAGGAGCGATGTGGTCTTGCCGTTGGCGTCTGTCGTGGCGGTCACGGATCCGTCGCCGGGATTCAGGGTGACCGTCGTGATCCAACCCAGCGGATTGGTCTGTTGGGTCGAGGTGACCGGGCCTCCGGTCACCGGTGTGTAGGCCATGCCGGTCTTGTGGTCCAGAGGGTCGTAGGTAGCCGTGACCCGCCCGTTCGGGTCGTATTCGGTACGGCTCTTCGGCGCCCAGGACTTCGTCCCGGCCGAGATGCTCGCCAGGTCGTTGACGCGGGTCTCGAGGCCCTGCGAGGGTGCTGCCCCGACCGTTGCCGAACCGTCGTAGAGAGTTTGCGTCCCCGACAGGTAGTCCGCGTCCCCCGGAGTGGCCGCGCAGTCCGTAACCACGTCCTGGGAAGGGAAGTCGACGAGGTAGTGCGCGCCGGCGGTGTTGCGGGCGTAGTCGGTGTGGTCGCACAGGTCGTCGGCGCTGGTGGAGATGTCACCGAGGTCCTTGACGTCCGTCGGCAGCCCGTAGCTGTCGTAGCTGGTCTGGCGATCGGTCCACCGGTAGGCCGACGAGACGGACAGCCAGGTGCGGGTCTGCTCCTCGGTGTCGCTGACCAGGTACGCGTTGATGTCCTGCCCACCGGTGGCCGGGGTGGCACGGGTGGCGGTCAGCGTCACCATCGGCGTGTTGATGGTGGACTCGACGACCGTCGAGCCGTCGATGGAGTCCGCCTGCCGCTCGAAGCCCTGACTGCCGTCGGCGTCGAGCAGACGCGCCTGCCACTTCTCCGTGACGAGCGTGCCGCAGTCGTCGATCTCCAACTGGGTGCCGTTCGCGGCGGTGTTCGAGCCGGCGGTGTTGAGGCACCGGCCGGCGTGCGGATTCTTCAGCGTGCCGTCGGACTGCGGCACCCAGACCTGCCCGACACCACCGGAGCAGTCGTACAACTGCACCTTGGTGCCGTTGGCGGTCCCGGCGCCGACCACGTCGAGACACCGCCCGGAGACCGGGTTCAACAGGGTGCCATCTGCGCGCAGCTGCCACGCCTGGTTGGTGACTCCCGTGCATCCCCAGCTCTGCACCTTCGTGCCGTTGGCCGTTCCGTAGCCGGAGAGGTCGACGCAACGACCGGCCTGCGCCACCGCAAGAGCTCCAGTGTTCCGTGGTTGCCACACCTGGGCGAAGTTGATAGATGTGCCGCTGGAGCAGTCGTAGAGCTGCACGTTGGTGCCGTCGACCGTGCCGGACAGGTTGGTGTCGAGGCATCGGCCCGAGACGGGGTTCTTGAGCGTGCCGTTCGGCTGGCGTTCCCACACCTGGTTGGTGGCGCCCGTGCAGGTCCACAGCTGCACGTTGGTGCCGTTGGTGGTGCCGTAGGCGCTCAGGTCGAGGCACTTGCCGGTGGCGGGGTTGACCATGATCGGCCGGCCGTTCGCGTCGAACTGTCGTTGCCATACCTGGTTTGTGGCGCCGGTGCACGACCAGACCTGGATGTTGGTGCCGTCCGCGGTTGCGTTGCGCGAGATGTCCAGGCACTTGAATCCAGTGCCGGCAATGGCGGTAGTGGCGCCCGGCGTGCCCAAGGGTGTCAGGAGCCCAACCCGCCGGGTGTTCCACACGACGGACTGGTTGTCAGCGCTGGCGATGCCGTCACCGTCCATGCCCCGGTAGGACAAATTGGTGGTGACGGTTTGCGGACCGCCGGACGCTCCGTGGGTGACCGTGACGGTGGAGTAGCCCCGCCATTGCGACCACGACCGGTAGGCCAGGGTGCTCATCTCGTTGTAGTCGTGGTGCCAGAGCGCTTCGTCGGAGGAGCCGGCTGTCGAGTACGTGTACGAGGACACCTCGTCGGGCGAGCCGCCGGTGAGGTCCCGGTTGGTGACCGAGGTGACGACGTACTTGTTGAACCAGCCCCAGCCGGCGGGCGCCTGCTTCGGCGCGAAGTACACCGGAAAACACCGGTACGGGTTGGCGTACGGCACCGGCGGGTAGGCGCGGCTGCAATCGGAGGTCGAGTAGCTGATCAGCGTCTGGCCGCCGGTGCCATTCACGATCGACGTCAGCCGGTAGTGCACGTACGGCGGCACGCCCACGTCGTCGCCCCAGTCGACCCGGTTGTACATCTGGGTGCCGCCGAAGGTCACCGCCGGCTCGGCCAGGCTGGTGCCGTCCGGGGCGGAGCCGGTGTGGGTGACGCTCTGCAGCCACAGGTTGGGCGACGTGTCAGCCCCGGCCGGTGAGATGTTGTCCCCGCTGGACGGGTACGTGTAGGTCATGTCCCACTGGTCGACCTTGTGGTACGCCGCGGCCGCGCTGTCCCACACCCGCGTGTAAACGGACGACAGCTTGTACCGGGTGAAGAACGCCGGGCTCAGCAGACTCGGACACGACGTGGTGGACGAGCAGTACAGGTCCCACGGGGTGTCCGGGTAGTCGGTGGTGTTCTGGCCGCAGGAGTTCAGACACCGGTTGGTGCGGGTGAACCACGCCTGCATGGGCGCATTTCCCGTGGCCTCGGAGCCGGCCCGGGTGCCGTAATCGATGTGGTCCAGCGTCCCGGCAAGGTCGTACGGGGCCACGCCGGTGTTGTTGTTGTGACCGTAGTAGCCGGAGAACTTGTTGTAGAAGTACGTCATCGAGTTCCCGGTCGGGTCAACCACGTAGTCCAGGTTCCAGCGGTAACCCTGCTGACAGGAGGCGTTGGCGAAGGTCGCGTTGTAGCAAGGCTCACCGGACTGATTGCCGTACACCGGCTCGGTGAGGACCGAGTTCGTCGCCGCGGTGTCCGTGCTGTAGCGCTTGTTGACGCCGAAGTAGTACTGCGTCCCGTCCTGCGTGGTGACCCGCCAGTACTCGCCGTCGTTGTCGCCGTTGCCCTTGGAGGTGTCGAAGACCTGCTCGACTTTCAGCGCCGCGTCGTCCTGGCCGTGCCAGACGCCCGTCGTCTTGTCCCGCACCAGCATGGTCGCCTGCCCGTTGAACACGAGCGTGGCGTTGTACGGGGAGAACCAGCACATATCAGGGGTGGTGCCGCCGTCGAGGTTGCACGACCGGTAGGAGCGCTCCACGTACCCGGCCTGCAGGTCCCATCCCTCGCCCGCCCAGGAGGTCTGGCCGTTCTGTGCCCAGGTCTGGGCGTCGACCGCGCCGCTGTCGTAGCCGAGCGTCAGTTCGGGCTCTGGTCCACCCACGCCAGGGGGGACCTTCATCGGGTAGTTGAAGTCGAACGAGCCGCTCTGGTTGCCGGCGGCCCAAGAATATGACGGCGACAACGACGTCGCCGAGTAGTCGGACCCCGACGATGACGTTGCCGCCGTCAGTGCGAGCGCGGTCACCCCGACCGGGTCTGAGGAGGAGGAGACCGGGACGCCGCCCCGGCCGGTCAGTCGGACGTCCGCCGAGACCGCCCCTCCGTTGTTGAGCGAGCGGATTTCGGTCTGCCGCTGGCATTCCGGCTTTGATGGGGCGGTGAGCACGCAGGCCGGCAGTTGAACCAACCGCAGCCGGTTGCCATAGTCACCGCCGTACGCGTTGGCGAACGAGGTGTAGTCGAAGCGCAAGTGCACCTGACCGGCTGCGGTCGAGCCGTCAGCGCGCGACGTGGACATGAGGACACCATGGATGGCCGCTGCCTCAGCGTGAGCCCTGTCAGCGACCTCGATCCGGATAGCCGCCGGGGAGGGCGCGACAGCGGCGAGGTGCTGGCTGGTTTCTCGGTCCTCCTGTGGCAGAGGCGTCGCGGTGACTGGCATACCGCCGACGGTCATGCCAGCCTTGGCGACCTTGATGACTGCCGCGGCCTTCGTAGGCAGGTTTTTGTGGGTGACCCTAGTTAGTCCCGGACCGTCGGTCTGCGAACGGGAGGCGTGCCGTGAGCGGGTCTTGCCCACCCGTACCGACACGTTGGTACGAGCCAACCGGGTCGGTTTCAGACCTGCGTTCGCTGGGGTCCCTACGGTCAGGGACAGCACCAGACTCAGCGCTAGGCTGAACGAGAGCGACCATCGACCGGGCCCTAGTAGGCACCGCGATGAGGTTCTGTGCAAGCGGTGCCACCACCGCAAGCGATGACTCATTGGATCTCCTAGATCGGATGATCAGTAGCGGACGGAACGCTAGGGGTTGACCAACCTCGCCGCAAGGCCCTGTTTCTCAAGCCGATCGGTCGAGTGAGCATCGCGCAACGGATGAGTCGCGAGGTCCCGCATCGGCAGGAGGGGTGAGCTGCAGCTAGGGCGTGGCGGCCGCCGGGGGACACCTCTGCCACGGTCCAAAATGACTCTCCGTTAGCGCGGTCACGAGCGACAGGCGGTCACATGCAGAACCGTATGCCTAGCCGCATTGACTCCTTCGGTCTTCCCCGGCGAGGTCAGACGAGGACGATCAACGAAGAGCAGGCCAGTGACCTGCGCACTTCGGGCGTAGCCACGGAGCAGTTCATCGCCATCTAATGCTCCCTCCTGCCTCCAACGGCCCCGTCCAGCAGCGGCCACGCGGACGGCCAGCGCACGAGCAGGATCGCGCACCGCCGAGCGCGGCCAAAGCGTCCGGGGTTGGCCGCGCGTGGACATGCCGAGCTGGGGGCGGTCAGTGTGTTCGGGTCTTCCAGACCGGCTGCTGAGGTTTCACGTGTGAAGAAAGTGCTCTCCACAGCATTGCTGGTTAACCCATGCGCGCAGCAGCAAGCCCCGCGATCAGGCAGCGCTCGCCCATGTCGAGGCTGCCAAGGGACATGACAACCGCAGAGATGTAACGCCCGCCCTGCTCAACCAGCGGCCGGTGCCCGACGGCACCGGCCGCTTCTTCATGCCCGCCGGAGCAACCGGCACACGACCAACTATCGGAGGACCGCTCCATGACAACCCACCCATCCGCCACGGCGCGAGTCGCCGACGCATTCAGCCACAGCGCCACCCCGCCCGCTCACAAAGCCGATGCTGGCACCGCCCTCCACTCCGCTCTCTTTCGCATCGGGATCGCGGAGGCCAAGGAGCGAACGATGCACGCTCAGCGACGCGTGTCTCGGCCGGGCCAACCGCCGGACGGAGGCGCATGACGCTGCCGCCCGATGACCAACATCAGCAACGCAAGGAGCCCGATGCGGCAACGGCCGCGGCACCGGGCAAGCGACTTGACCAGGCCAGCGAAGACGACGGTTCATGGACGGTCGACAACGCCGATGACCGCGCAACGAACGGGTTCACCAAGGTGGTGGCTCCCGGCCAGCCACCCGATCTGCACCCCGGCGCAGCTGCCGCCCTGCTGAAGCTGCTCAGACGCGTCAACGACCGCCGCACGGACAACTCGAACGAGGAGAACCGATGACCACCCCTCAACCGAAACTCTTCGCCTTCTACGGCCGCGTGTCGACCGAGGACAACCAAGACCCTGAATCGTCCCGGAGCTGGCAACTCACCCGAGCGACCACACTCATCCAGCCCCACGGCGGCCGCATCGTCAACGAATACTTCGACGTCGGCCAGAGCCGCTCCCTGCCGTGGCAACGCCGAACCCAGGCCAACCAACTCCTCGCCGCGCTGCGCAACCCACGGCGCGGGTTCTCCGCCGTCGTCGTTGGCGAACCCCACCGGGCCTTCTACGGCAACCAGTTCGGCCTGACGGTGCCCTTGTTCGCCCACTACGGCGTCGAACTTTGGGTGCCTGAGATCGGCGGCCCGATCGACCCCGACAACGAGGCACACGAACTCGTCATGTCCGTCTTCGGCGGCATGAGCAAAGGCGAACGCAACCGGATCAAGCTCCGCGTCCGCACCGCCATGACCGCCCAGACCCTCCTCGAGGGCCGCTACCTAGGCGGACGCCCGCCTTACGGCTACACCCTCCGCGACCTCGGACCCCACCCCAACCCCGCCAAGGCCGCCGACGGCAAACGCCTCAAAGGCTTGACTCCCGATCAGGAGACCGCGCCGATCGTCCGGCGGATCTTCGCCGAGTTCCTCACCGGAATCGGACTCTTCGCCATCGCCGAAGGACTCACCGCCAACCACGTACCCTGCCCGTCGGCGCATGACCGCGCCCGCAACCCGCACCGCAGCGGAATCGCCTGGTCCAAGAGCGCCGTTCGGGTCATCCTCACCAACCCCCGCTACACAGGGCGGCAGGTGTGGAACAAGCAACGCACCGACGAGGTGCTGCTCGACGTCGACGATGTGGCGATGGGCCACACCGGCGTCATGCGCTGGAACACCCGAGACAAGTGGGTGGTCTCAAAGGAGATCACCCACGAGCCGCTCATCGACGATGCGACGTTCGAGCAGGCCCAAACAATCCTGCAACGGCGCGGACGGGGAAACGGCGGTCAGCACGTCAGGCAGCGCACCCGCAACCCGTACGTCTTCCGCGGCATGATCTACTGCGCCGCCTGCGACCGACGCATGCAGGGCCAGTACAACCACGGCGACGCCTACTACCGCTGCCGCTTCCCCCAGGAATACGCCCTCGCCAACCAGGTCCCACATCCCCGCAACGTGTACCTACGCGAGGACGCCCTCACCGACCCCCTCGACACGTGGCTGGCCTCTGCCTTCACACCCCACCGCATCGAACAGACAATCACCGCGCTCACCGACGCCCAACCCCTGAATCTTTCGCCCGCTCCGGCCACCGCAGCCCAGACGATCATCAACGACTGCAACGCGAAGCTGGAACGCTACCGAGCCGCCCTCGACGCCGGCGCCGACCCGGCAGTAGTCACCGGGTGGATCGCTCAAACCCAGACCGAACGCGCCCGCGCCGAAGCAGAGCTTGACGCGAACGCGGGCAACAGCCCACGCCGGATGAGCCGAGCGGAAATCACAGGCCTGGTGACGACCCTCGGCGACATCGCCGCAGCCCTTCGCGACGCCGACCCCGCAGACAAGGCCGAGGTCTACCGCCAACTCGGCCTTCGGCTCACCTACCAGCCGGAAACGCAAACGGTGCGCGCTTCAGTGGATCTAAGCGCGCACCGTGGGGTAATGGTTTGTGTCCGAGGGGGGACTTGAACCCCCACGCCCTATACGGGCACTAGCACCTCAAGCTAGCGCGTCTGCCATTCCGCCACCCGGACCTGCTCGTCCAGCCTACCCTGTCAGCCGAGGTGATCTTCTCACCGGTTCGGCCGCCCCGGCGGGCCGCACGGGGCATTACTGTACACGGCCCAGGTGGATCATGCACATCGCCGCCTCGCCCCGGGGTTTCCCCAGGTCAAGGCAACAAGGCGGCGGCCGGCACCGCCGTCCCGTACCGGATCCCCGGGGCCGGGTAGCGGGGAACCGCCGATTCCGGGCAGCATTGCTCACGTGTCCCACCCCTCCCCCCTGACCGCCGCTCAACACCAGGCCCTCGCGCTGCGCTCCGCGGGTGACCTGGCGACCGCCCGCCACCTGCTCGCCGACGCGATCGCGGCGGCCCGACCGGCGTACGGGGAGGACCACCCCGACGTACTGGCCACCGGCCACCTGCTGGCCCGCCTGCACCGCGAGGCCGATGATCCGGCCGCCGCCCGTCGGGTGCTCGAAGAGGCCTACGCGGCCGGCGAGCGTCGCCGCGGTGACGCCGACCCGCTGATGCTCGCGCTCAGCTTCGACCTCGCCGGGGTGGCGGAGGAACTCGGCAACCGGCACGAGGCCCGCCGCAACTACACCCGCGTGGCCACCGCCGGGCCCGCCGTGCTCGGTCCGGACCACCCCGCGGTACGCGCAGCCCACCAGTACCTCGGCGGCTCCGCCGCCGCTCCCGTCCCGCCCGGCCCGCCTCCCGGCGGCTCCGCCGCCGCTGCCGGCCTGCAACCCGATCCGGGGGCGCTGTCCGGGCCGACCATGTCGCTGCCCGCCATGCCACAGCCGTACCCGCCGCAGCCCGTCCCGCCCCGGGCGGGCGCACCCGCGGCACCCGCTCCCATCCCGCCCCGGCCGGGCGCACCCGCGGCGCCCGCTCCCGTCCCGCCGGTGCCCGGTGCCGAATGGGCGCCGCCGCCCGGGCCGGCCCGACCGGCCCCCTGGGCACCGCCCGGCCCTGGTCCGGCGACGCACCTGCCGCCCCCGCCGCCGGTTCCGCCCGTGCCGACGAGCGCCGCGCCCGCCTCGGCCCCGCTGCCACCACCCCCGATCATCCCCGCGCCGGCGTCCGCTCCCCCGACCCCGACCTCCGGGCCGGGTGCGCCCGGCGGCGCTGCGTCGAGTGGCTGGGCGGCCTCCACGGAGGCGACGACGCGGTTCCCCGCACCGCCCGTCGCCGGTCCGGCCCTGGCCGTCCCGCCACCGCCGGTCGCTGCCGCGCCACCGGCACCCGGGGTCACGCCGGTCCCGCCCCGGCCTCCGGTCGTCCCGGCGCCGCCTCCGATCCCCGCCCCACCGACGCCGGGGCCGGTCGCGCGCGCCCCGCACCACGCCCCCAGCTCCGCACCGCCCGCGCCTGGGCCGGTCCCGCCCGCCCCGCATCTCGCGCCGCACGCACCCAGCCCGACGCCGCCCGCCCCGCCGGGACCGGTTCCGCACGGCGCGCACCCGGCGCCGCACGCGCCCAGCTCTGCGCCGCCCGCCCAGGTGGTGCCGGCACCGCCCACGCAGCCCCCGCCGGTCGCGCCGCGCCCGGCACCGCCCGGGATGCCGTCGGCCCCCACCTACCGCTCGGTGCCCCCGGTCACGCCGACGCCGGTACCTCCCACGCCGATGCCGCCGGTCGCGGCCCCGCCGCAGGCTGCCGCGGCGGCGATCCCGTTGCCGCCGGCGCCGGTCATCCCGCTCCCGGACCGACCCGTCTCGACGCCGCCGGCCGCCGGTCCCGCACCGGCCGCGCCGGTCTCCGGCGTGCCCGGACCGTCGGTTCCGCCCGCCGGAGCGGTCCCGCCGGCTCCGAGGATCCCGACCTCCGCCCCGCCCGCGTCCGGCGTGCTTCCTCCGCCTCCGCCCGTCCCGGTTTCCGCCCCACCGGTGTCCGCGGCACCGGCCCCGGCTCCGACCTCAGCCCCACCGGCGACGAGCGTCCCGCCACAGCAGACGCCCGGCCGGCCGGGCACCGAGATCGGCGAGCCCGGCGCGGGCGACGGAAGCAGCTTCCCCGCAGCCCCGGCAGCGGGGTGGGACAAGCCGACCATCCAGGTGCAGCAGATCGGCCCGCTGCTCCGCGAAGAGGCCGAGCCGACCGCCGCCTCGCCGACCCCGGGTGCGACCGCTCCGGTGAGCAGCTCGCCCGTCAGCGCGCCCCCGGCGGCCAGCTCGCCGGTGAGCGCGCCCCCGGTGAGCGGGCCGCCGGAGAGCGGCTCCTCCTTGCCACCGCAGCCCGTCAGCGGACCACCCGTCAGCGGCGTCCCCGTCCCACCGCAGCCCGTCAGCGGACCACCCGTCAGCGGCGCCCCCTTCCCGCCGCCTGTGGATGGTCCTGCGTCGTCTCCGCAGGGAAGCGCCGCGTCCTTCCCGTCCCCGCCGGTCAGTGCTCCTCCGGCCGGCGTCGGACCGGGCACGGGCACACCCTTCGCCACCCCGCCGGCCGCCAACCAGCCGGTCACTGCTCCCCCGGCCGGCGTCGGACCGGCCACGGGCACGCCCGCCGGCAACCCCCCGTTCAGCGCACCGCCAGCCGGCAACCCGCCGTTCAGCGCACCGCCCGCCAGCGGCCCGCCGGCAAGCACACCCCCGCCGCCCGGATACCCGGTCAGTGGCCCGCCCGGCTACCCGCCGCCGGTGAGCGGGCCGCCGGCCGCGGCGCCGGTCAGCGCCTCGCCCGTGCCGCCGTGGGGGATGACCGCGCCGCCGTGGAGCAGCGCCGCCCCGCCGCAGGCCCTCGACCGTCCCGGCGACCCGCGTCCGGAGCCGGTCGTGGACGAGCCCGACACGGTAGACCGGGACCCGGACCCGGACCCGGACCCGGAGAGCGGGGACGGGGCACCCCGGCCGCTGCCGGTCTACGACGGGTTGCTGGACTTCCCGGAGTCGCAGCAGCCGGCCCCGGAGCCCTACCCGAGCCAGGGGGCCTGGCCGGCCGTGCCGCCGGCGTTCCACCAGCCGGCCGCGTACCCGATGGCGGAGGAGCCGGAGCCGCGCGGCCGCAACCGGACGGTGGTGGCCGTGGTGGCGGGTGCCGTGGTGGTCGCGGTGGCGGCCGCCGTCGGGGTGGGCGCGGTGCTGCTCAACCGGGATCCGGCGCCGCCACCTGGGCCGGCGCCGACCGTGGCGAAGCCGAAGGTGAGCGGTCCGCCGCCGGGTGACCTCCGGTTGCAGGACGACACCACCACGATCACGGTCACCTGGACCGACCCGACGAACGGCGGGGTGCCGTTCGTGGTGGCCGGCGGGCGGGCCGGGCAGAAGTTGGGGGTGATGGCCACGCTGGACGCCGGGCAGACCCGCTACACGGTGAACGGGTTGAGTCCGAAGCTCGACTACTGCTTCACGGTGCTGGCCGTCTACTCGACGGACACCTACGCCACCTCGGGCCAGGTGTGCACCGACCGGGAGGGCGGGACGACGCCCAACTGACCGGCCACCGGCGACACGCTCGGTGTCCACAGGGGGACGGTGCGGGTTTCACCGGCCTCGGCCGGCCCCTATGATGGCTCCCGGCTCTGGGGAGGGTCGACCGGATGCGCCGCCCTCCCCCACCGACGCGGGAAGGCAGCCGCCAGTGACCACCATCGAGGACGTCACGAGCACCGGGCCGGAGACGGCCCGCCCCCGGTCCCGGATGCGGGGCGGGCTGGTGACCATCGGCACCGTGGCCGTGCTGCTGGCCGCCATGGGGTTGACCGTGCTCGGGTTGGGCGCCGCCGACAACGCGGTGGCCAACTACGACGCCTCCTCCTGGTTGTGGAGCACCAGCCGCAGCGAGCTGGCCCGGGTCAACGGGGTCACCGCCCGGGTGGACACCCGGATGGAGGTGCCCGGCGGACGCCGGCACCAGATGCAGGTCGCCCAGACCGATCGGCTGCTGATCCTGCGCGATCTGAACACCGGTCAGGTCAGCTCGCTGGACCTGGCCACCCTCCAGATCACGGCGACCACGCCGACCGCGCCGGGCCTCGGGGTGAGCGTCGCCCTGCACGAGGACGCGGCGTTCGTCGTCGACGCGGTGCAGGGCATCGTCCGGCAGCTCGACCCGCGGTCGCTGACGCCGGTGGGCGAGCCGGTGCGTTACCCGCCGGGCATCACGGGCGGGGCGTTCGACGGTTCCGGCAAGCTGTGGATCGCGGTGCCGAGCGAGGGCACCGTCTCCGCAGTCACGGCCGCCGAGCTGCCAGCCACCCCGGGCGCCGCGCCGCCCGCCGGGCTCAGCCCGAAGCGGGTGGAGACGTACGAGGTGGCGGAGCCCGCCCACGAGCTGGTCGTGTCCACGCTGGACGAGGGGGTGGCGGTGCTCGACCGCACCTCCGCCTCCCTGGTCACCGTGCGGGCCGGGCAGACACAGCGGGCCAACCTGACGATGACCGCCCCGGGCAGCCTGCCGACGCGCACCACCGGCCCGCAGGTGCCGGTCACGGTGAGCGGTGAGCGGACGGTGCACGTGGTCCGCGACGCCGCCGAGGTGCAGCGGTTCACGGTGCCCGGCGCGGGTGGGGAGCTGAGCCCGGCGGTGGCCTGGGCGGGGCGGTTCTACTGCGCCGACGAGACCACCGGCACGGTCTACTCGTTCGACGCGAACGGGCAGCTCGTCGACACCATCAAGGGTTCCGGGCGGCCCGGGCCGATGGAGCTGGAGGTCCGCGAGAACCACCTCTTCATCAACCCGCCGAACTCGTCGACGGCGCAGGTCGTGGACGACCGGAACCAGGTGCGCGAGGTCAACAAGTACGCCAACGACGTGCTCGGCGGCGACCCGCCGCCGGTTGCCCCGCCGCCGCCCCCGCCGAAGAAGCCGAAGGTGGGCAAGCCGGGCGCGCCGCGCGCGGTGACCGCCGCCGCGGCGAACGCGTCGGCGCGGGTGAGCTGGCAGCCGGCCGCGTCCAACGGCGCCGAGATCACCAGGTACGTGGTGGAGGGCGCCGGCCAGCGCCACGAGGTGGGCGCGAACCAGCGTGCCCTGGAGATCACCGGGCTGACCAACGGCGAGACGTACACGTTCTCGGTGCACGCGGTGAACGCCAAGGGCGACGGGCCGGCGCGCCGGAGCAACCCGGTTACGCCGACCGCCGCCGTACCGGACCCGCCGGCCAGTGTCACCGCCGAGGCCCGTCCGGACGGCACGGTGCTCGTGAGGTGGCCGGCGGCCAACGGCCAGGGCAACACCGTCACGAGATACGCGGTGACCGCCAGCTCGGCCGGCGCGACGGCCCCCGCCGGCGAGTCGCCCAAGACGGAGCTGGTCATCCCCGCCGGTCAGTTGGAGTACGGCACGCAGTACGCCTTCACCGTGATCGCGGTGAGCGACAAGGGCGCCGGGTCCAAGGCCTCGCCGGTGAGCAACACGGTGGCGCCGTTCACCGTGCCGAAGGCACCGACCGAGCTGCGCGCGTCCACGGTGGCTGACCAGCCGGGCACCATCGCGGTGCAGTGGGCGCCGGCGGTGGAGAACGGCCGCCCCGTGACGAAGTACGTGGTGGAGGCCGCCGGGAAGACCACCGAGGTGACCGACGTGCAAACGACGATCGGCGGGCTCGGCGACGGGCAGAACGTCACGGTGAAGGTGAAGGCGGTCAACGAGGCCGGCCCGGGCGCGGAGGCCAGCACCACGGCCCGCACGGTGGCCGCGCCCCGGGTCACCATGACCGGCTCGTCGGCCGACGCCACCTCGGTGACGGTGACGTTCACCGTCGACGCCGGCGGTGGCCGGGCGACCTGCACGGCCGCCACCGGCGGCAAGACCGCCAGCGGGAGCTGCTCCAGCCTGCGGGTGACCGGTCTGACGCCGGGGACCGCGTACACGGTGACGGTGACCGCCAGCAACGCGGCCGGCAAGGGCACCGGCAGCCGGGCGCAGAGCACCGACGCCCTCTACGGCATCGCGACCTGCCGCAACGGCTCCTCCGGCGCCGAGGCGTCCTACTGCACCCGGGACGTTCCGGGCGACCGCAACGGCAACGAGATCTTCTCGGTGACCCGGCAGGACAACGCGAACCAGGCGGGTTGGGAGCCCAACGGCGCCCGGCTCAAGGCGTACTGCAAGAAGCAGGGCGAAGAGGTCTACGCGTACATCTACAACAACGACAAGCGCAGCACCTGGTGGATCCGGGTCGACCACAGCCGGGGCCGCGACTACATCCCGTGGGCCTGGCTGAACCTGGAGGGTGGCGACAACATCAACCTCCTGCCCACCTGCTGACCGCGCCACACCGAGGAGCACCGCGCACGTGAACACCCACGAACCGCTCACCCAGCCGGAGGTGCAGGGCTTCGCCGCCCTGGCCGCCCGGCTGGCCGAGAACGTCAACGCGGTCGTGCTGGGCAAGCCGCAGGTGGTCCGGCTGGCGCTGACCGCCCTCTTCGCCCAGGGGCACGTGCTGCTGGAGGACGTGCCCGGGGTGGGCAAGACCACCCTGGCCCGGGCGGTCGCGGCGACCGTCAAGGGCCAGTGGCGGCGCATCCAGTTCACGCCGGACCTGCTCCCCTCGGACGTGTCCGGGGTGACGATCTTCAACCAGGCCAGCCGGGGTTTCGAGTTCCACCCGGGGCCGGTCTTCGCCAACATCGTCATCGCCGACGAGATCAACCGGGCCTCGCCGAAGACCCAGTCGGCGCTGCTGGAGGTGATGGAGGAGCGAACGGTCACCGTGGACGGCGTACGCCACCCGGTGCCGCAACCGTTCCTGGTGGTGGCGACCCAGAACCCGGTGGAGATGGACGGCACCTACCGGCTGCCCGAGGCCCAGCTCGACCGGTTCCTGGTGAAGCTCTCCGTCGGCTATCCGGACGAGGCCGTCGAGGTGGAGGTGCTGCGCGGCGCCACGCTCCGCTCTCCCGACTCGCTCACCGCGGTGACCGACACGGCCACCGTCGGGGAGATGGTGAAGATGGCCCGGCGGGTGCACATCGCCGAGCCGCTCTACACGTACGCGGTGCGGCTGGCCGCGGCGACCCGCACCCACCCGCAGGTGCGGGTCGGGGTCAGCCCCCGGGGCGTGATCGCGCTGACCCGGGCGGCGTGCGCGTACGCGCTGATCGACGGGCGGGGCTGGATCATGCCGGAGGACCTGAAGACGCTCGTCGAGCCGGTATTCGCGCACCGGTTGCTGCTCACCCCCGACGCGCAGGTGCGCGGCGTGACCCCCGCCGACGTGCTGCGCCAGGCGGTCGCGTCGGTGCCGGTGCCGCTGCCGTCGGGCCAGCCCGCCGCGGTCCACGGCTGAGCGGTGGGGATCACCGCCCGTGGTGTCGGGCTGCTCGTCGCCGCCGTGGTGCTGCTCGGGGTCGGCTTCCAGTACGCGTACCCGGAGCTGACCGTGCTCGGCGCGGCGGCCGGCGTCGCCGTCGGGTACGCGCTGGTCACGGCCGCCTGGCGGCCCCGGCTGACGGTCGAGCGGGTGGCCGACCCGGACCGGGTGGCCCGGGGTGAGCCGGCGGCCATGGTGCTGACCGTGCGCAACACCGGCCGGCTGCGGGCGGCGAACCTGGTGGCCGAGGACCGGTGCGGCGGCCGGCTGGTGCCGGTGCCGCTGCTGCGGTTGCGTCCGGGGCGGGACACCGAGGTGCGCTATCCGGTGCCGACCCGGCGCCGGGGTGTGGTGCCGGTCGGGCCGCTGCGGGTGACCCGGCGCGATCCGCTCGGGCTGGTGTCGCTGGCCCGCGCGTACGGGGAGCCCGTGCCGGTGTGGGTGCACCCGCGCATCCATCCGCTGTCGGCGGTGCCGACGGGCGCGGGCCGCAGCCTGGACGGGCGCACCGACAGCGTGCCGCACGGCTCGATCACCTTCGACTCGCTGCGCGAGTACGTGGTCGGCGACGAGCTACGCCGGGTGCACTGGCGGACCAGCGCCAAGGTCGGCGAGCTGATGGTGCGGGAGAACGTGGACACCAGCCTGCCCCGGCTCGTGGTGGTGCTGGACAACCGGGCGGCCGCCCACCCGGACCGGGACGCCGGCACGGCCGAGTCGTTCGAGTCGGGGTGCGAGGCGGCGGCGTCCGTGGTGGCCGCCGCGACCCGGGAGGACCTGCCGGTGACCCTGCTGCTGGTCGCGCCCCCCGCCGAGGCTGCCGACGGCTCCGGGTCGTCGCGCGGTGTCCGGCACGCCGAGCTGGCCGTGTCGCACGGCCCGCTGGACCGGCTCGCCGCGGCGGAGCTGGCCGACGGCGGGGAGGACGTGCTGCGTACCGCGCTGGGCCGGCTGCGGCAGGAACGGCTCGGCGACACACTCGTCTTCCTCACCGGGCCGGGCGCCCGTGGCGACCTGGGGCACGTCGGCGCGCTGCGCCGCGCGTACCCGTCGGTGGTGGTCGGAATGTTCGGGGCGGCCGAGCCGACGGCGGCCGGCGCGGCGGGCCTGGTGGTGGTGGACGCGGCGGACGGCGCCGGGTTCGCCGCCGAGTGGGACGGGATCCGCCGGTGGTGACCGTGACGCCGCCGCGCCCGGCGGTCGACGCGCCGGCCGGGCCGGCCGGCGGCGGGCCGGGTCCCGTGGCGCGGGTGCTGCGGGCCGTGCCGGTGCCGCTGGCGCTGATCGTCATGATCGCGCTGGCCGGTGTGGTGCTGGGCCGGGTCTACGCGGACCCGCTGCTGACCCGCCTGACAGCCGGCGCGGCGGTCGGCTCCGTGCTGGTGAGCGTCGCCACCCGGCGGCTGCCGTCCTGGCTGGTGGCGCCGCTGTCGGTGGCCGCGCTGGCCGGCTGGGCGCTGCTGTCGCTGCGGCTGGCCGCCGCCCACGCGGCGCTGCCCGGCGGCCTCGGCGAGGTGGCGGCGGACGCCGCCCGCAACGCCATCCCCCGGCTGCTCACCGCGATGATCCCGGTGGAGCCGGCCCCGGACACCGTGCTCGTCCCGGTGGTCGCCGCCTGGCTCGCCGGGCTGGCCGCCGCCGAGGTGGCGCTGCGGGCCGGCCGGGTCCTGCTCGGCTACCTGCCGCCGGTGCTGCTCTACGCCGGCGCGCTCTACGTGGTCGGCCCGAACGCGGGCCCGGCGGTCGGGCCGACGGTGCTGTTCGCGGCGGTCGCCGCCATCGGCCTGGCGGCGCCCGGCGGGCGGGCCGACCCGGCCGGCGCGGACCCGGTGGCCGGTCTCGCCCCGGCGGTGCGCGCGGCGGTGCGGCTGCGGCTGGTCGCGGCCGGCGCGGCCGGCGTGGCGGTGGTGGTGGCCCTCGCCGCGCTGCTCGCCCCGGTGGTGGCCGGCCAGGTGGACGACCGGCCGGTCGACCCGCGCCGCTACGTCGAGCCGCCGCAGGTGGAGTCGCTGGACGAGAACCCGCTCATCCGGATCTCCGGGTGGGCGCTGAACCCCGACCAGAAGCTGCTCGACGTGCGCACCGAGGCGGGCGCCACGCAGGCCGGGCCGCCGCGGATCCGGCTGGCGGTGCTCAGCGACTACGACGGGGTGACCTGGCGGGTGGGCGCCACCTACCGGAACGCGGGGCGGATCCTGCCGGCCGCCGAGCCGGCGGGCGGCACCGCCACCGACCCGGTACGCCAGGAGATCACGGTGGCCGACCTGACCGGGCGGCTGCTGCCCGCCGTGCCGACCCCGCGTGAGGTGAGCGGCGCGCGGGTGGCGTACGACCCGGCGACCGGGACGCTGATCCGGCCGGAAGGGCTGGCGCCGGGGCTGCGGTACACGGTCGCCTCGGTCCGGGAGCAGCCGGACGTGAACCTGCTCAGCACGGCGAACGTGCCGGCCGGCGACGCGGTGGCCCGGGTCCTGCGGGTCGCCGACGGTGCCCCGGAGCAGATGCGCCGGCTGGCCACCCAGCTCGCCGAGGAGAACGGCGCCCCGTACGCCCGGGGTGCCGCGATCGCGGACTTCCTCGCCGAGCACTACCGGGTGACCGCGGACGCGCCGAGCGGGCACGCGTACCCGAACCTGGCGTTCTTCCTGTTCGGGCCGCGCAACGGCGGCGGGCAGCGCGGCACGTCCGAGCAGTTCGCGGCGTCGTTCGCGGTGCTGGGCCGGCTGGCCGGCCTGCCCACCCGGGTCGTGGTGGGCTTCGAGCCCAAGGCCGACGGCCCGGTCCGGGCGG
Source organism: Micromonospora sp. CA-244673 (assembly GCF_050948395.1). Classification (NCBI taxonomy): domain Bacteria; kingdom Bacillati; phylum Actinomycetota; class Actinomycetes; order Micromonosporales; family Micromonosporaceae; genus Micromonospora; species Micromonospora sp. CA-244673. Next base: position 4,992,520 of record NZ_CP192019.1, read on the forward strand.
CGGACGCGTACGCCTGGCCGGAGGTGCTGTTCGAGGGCGTCGGGTGGGTGCCGTTCGACCCCATGCCGCGCCCGGACGAGGAGCCGCGCCCCGTGGAGGAGGACTTCCGGCCGAAGCCGGAGGACCCGCCGCCGTCCGAGGTGCCCGCGCCGACCGTGGAACCCACGGCCACGCCACCGGCGGCGGCCGCCCCCGACCCGCGCGGCGGCCAGGCCGGACCGGGTACGCCGGTGCTGGTCGGCGGCGGCGCCGGCGGCCTGGTGCTGCTGCTCGGGGCGCTGCTGCTGACCCTGGCCGCGCTGCGCCGCAACCTGACCCGCAGCCGGCTGGCGCAGGGCGACCCGGGCCGCCGGATCGCGGGCGCCTGGCGGGAGCTCACCGACGCGCTACGGCTCGCCGGCCACCCGGCCGGCGCGGACCTCACGGCGGCGGAGGTCGCCGCGTTCGCCCGGCGTACCCTCGCCGAGGCTCAAGCGGCCGACGGCGGTCCGGCGGACGTGACCGCGGACCGGCCGGGCGGGGCGGTCGACGAGCTGGCCGGGCTGCTCAACCAGGTGGGGTTCGCGCCGGGCAGCGTGACCACCGAGCAGGCGGAGCGGGCCGCGACCCTGGCCGGGGGGTACGTGTCAGCCCTGCGCGGCGCCCGCGCCCGGTGGCGGCGGCTGCTGTGGCGGGTGCACCCCGGTCCGCTGCGCTGGCATCGCTGACCCGCGGGGACTGACGCGGACCAGCGAGCCTCGTCCCGGAACCGACGCCTTCCCGCCCGCCCGGCCCGGGTCGGGCGTCGCGCCAGGAAAGTCCTGGCCCCGGCGGCGCAACCCTCGGCGCCCGACCGGGCGTGACTATCCCCGACAAGGGAATCGGAGGCTGGCATGGGTGACCGCGACGCGGCGTTCGCGGAGTACTTCGCGGCGAGATCGGATGCGATGCGTGGTACGGCGTACCTGCTCTGCGGCGACTGGCACCGGGCGGAGGACCTGGTCCAGAGCGCGTTCACGAAGCTCTACCTGGTCTGGAACCGGGTCTCCCGGCACGAGGTGCTCGACGCCTACGTACGACAGATCCTGGTCCGGACCTTCCTGGACGAGAGGCGGCGCGGCTGGTGGCGACGGGAGCGGGTCGGCGGGGAGGGCGTGGAACGGCCGACACCGCCGGAGTCCCCGGAGAACCGCATGGTGCTGCTCCAGGCGCTCGCCGCCGTGGCGCCGCGCCAGCGGGCGGTCCTGGTGCTCCGCTACTGGGAGGACCTGTCCGTCGAGGACACCGCCGCAATGTTGGGGTGCTCGGCCGGAACGGTGAAGAGCCAAGCCGCCCGGGGTCTGGAGAACCTGCGGGAGCTGGTGCTGCCCGCGTACAGCGCGATCGAGAGGGGGCACGGATGAACGGGGAAGAGCTGCGCGAGGCGCTGCGTCACGAGATGGCCGGCGTCGTACCACCGCCGCCGCTGGACGCCACGACCGCGCTCGGCGCGGCACGGCGTACCCGGGCGCGACGGCGTACCGGCTGGGCCTGCGCCGGGTCTGCGGCGGTGGTGCTGGCGGTCGCCGGCGTCGCGGCGGTCGGCACCACGGGGGCGGGTGTCCCGGGCACCGGCACCGCCGGTCCCGGCGGGTTGAGCCCGTCGGCGTCCGGGACGAAGCCCAGCCCGGCTCCGTCGGCGCCGGAGACCGCGTCGGCGTGGCCGACCGGCCCGGACGGCCGCCCGCAGGAGGACCGGACCGCGAGGGCAGGCAACCGGTACGACCAGGCGGTCCGGCTGCTCAACGAGTTGATCTCCGCGGTGCCGGCCGGATACGTCGTGCCGGAGAACCGGCCGAACCAGCCCGCGGACGACGACCCGCCGCGCGGCAGCCAGGCCGAGTTCGAGGACAGGGTGGAGGGCGTCGACGTGTGGCGCTACACGTCCACCGCCACCGTGACCCAGGGAGACCGGACGGGGCGCGTACTCGTCGAGGTGTACACCCGCGGGAACAGGCTGCCGACCGAGCCGTGTGCCCTGACCCGGCAGTTCTGGGGTATGCAGGGCGAATGCCAGGTGGTGACCGTCGGCGACGCGAAGGTCGGGGTGGTCGTCCGCCCCACCGTCGACCGACGGTTCGAGCAGTGGTCGGCCTACCGGCACCCGGACGGCGTGGTCACCTTCGTCGCGCAGACCCCGAACTTCGGCAGCCCTCAGCACGGACTGGCGAAAATGCCGTTCACCGTGCCGCAGCTCGCGGCCCTCGCCATGGACGATCGGTTCCACCTGCAGTGATCAGGCGTCGTGGCCCGGCCGAGAACCCACCGGCCGGGCCCGGTCCGTCGCGGCCGCTCAGCTAACCGGCCCGGCGGCGCGCAGCTTGCGGACGAGTTTGCGCAGGCCGGCCTGCCAGCCGTCGGGGTCCTCGGCGCGGCGGCGGGCGTAGCCGGCGACCTCCGGGTGCGGCAGGATGAGGAACCGCTCCTCGGCCAGCCCGGCGATGGTGGCGTCGGCAACCTGGTCGGGGGTGAGGATCGCGCCGGAGGCGGCGATCACGCGGGCGCCCAGGTGGCCCTCGGCCAGGCCACCGGCGAGCATCGGGGTGTCCACGCCCTGCGGGCAGAGCGCGCTGACCCGAACGCCGGCGTCCCGGTAGGTGATGGCAAGCCATTCGGCGAGGCCGACGGCCGCGTGCTTCGTCGCCGTGTACGGGGCGTCGCCCACTGCGGTCAGCACGCCCGCCGCCGAGCAGGTGAAGAGCAGGTAGCCCTGGCCGCGCCGGAGCATCGACGGCAGCGCCGCCCGGGCGCTGTGCACGTGCCCCAGCACGTTGACCCGCCAGGCGCGTTCCCAGTCGGCGTCGGGCGCGTCCACTCCCCCGCCGGTGGACACCCCGGCGTTGGCGCAGAACAGGTCGATGCGGCCGTAGCGGCGCTCGGTCTCGTCGACCAGCGCCCGCACCTGCGCCTCGTCGGTGACGTCGAGGCCGACGCCGTGGGCCACCGGCCCGATGCCCTCGGCCACGGCGCGCGCGGCCCCGGCGTCGAGGTCGGCCAAGACGACGGCGGCGGCGCCCTCGGCGGCGAACCGGCGGCCGAGCGCCGCCCCGATGCCGCCGGCCCCGCCGGTGATCACGGCCACCCGGTCGGTCAGGTTCATCTCAGCCCGCCTCCCCGCCGGTCACGCCGAGCCGCGGAAGCAGACCGGCCCAGGCCGCCGCGCCGCCGGCGGTCAGCTCCGGGGTGGGCAGCAGCGCCAGCACGGGCACGTCCACGCCGTGGTCGGCGTACCGGCGGGCCTGGGCGACGCACTCCTCGGGCGAGCCGTGCAGGATCAACGCGTCGACCACCTCGTCCGGCACCCCGGTCCGGGCGGCGGACGCGTACGCCTGGCCGGAGGTGCTGTTCGAGGGCGTCGGGTGGGTGCCGTTCGACCCCATGCCACGTCCGGACGAGGAGCCGCGCCCCGTGGAGGAGGACTTCCGGCCGAAGCCGGAGGACCCGCCGCCGTCCGAGGTGCCCGCACCGACCGTGGAACCCACGGCCACGCCACCGGCGGCGGCCGCCCCCGACCGGCGTGGCGGCCAGGCCGGACCGGGTACGCCGGTGCTGGTCGGCGGCAGCGCCGGCGGCCTGCTGCTGCTGCTCGGGGCGCCGCTGCTGACCCTGGCCGCGCTGCGCCGCAACCTGACCCGCGGCCGGCTGGCCGACGGCGACCCAGGCCGCCGGATCGCGGGCGCCTGGCGGGAGCTGACCGACGCGCTGCGGCTGGCCGGCCACCCGGCCGGCGCGGACCTCACGGCGGCGGAGGTGGCCGACCGGGCCCGCCGCAACCTCGCCGAGGCACAGGCCGGGCAGGTTCCGGTGGGTGGCGAGGTGGACGAACTGGCTGGTCTGCTCAATCAGGTGGCCTTCGCTCCCGGCACGGCCACCCCGGCGCAGCCCGACCGGGCGGCGGCCCTCGCCACCGGCTACGTCACCGCCCTCCCGCGGCACCCGCTCCCGCTGGCGCCGCCTCCTGTGGACCGTCCACCCCGGCCCGCTGCGCTGGCGCCGCTGACCAGCGCCCGACCGTGGCGACTCTCCGCGCTGACCCTCGCCCTGTTCGCCCTGCCGGGCCGTTCACCTGCCGCTGTCGGCCGGGCTCGGCACGAGGAGTGCCGTGTGATGGCTCCAGAGCCACCGCAGGTACTCCTGCAGTTCCGCCGCTGTGGCGAGCCAACCGTTGCCCACGTAGGTGAGGATGCGCTTGACCTCACCGGGCACGAGCTCGTAGGCGGTTGCTCCCGTTTCCGGGACGGGTGTGTCCGGGGGAATGGCCACGGGCAACGGAATGATCGGAAGGCGCGTTCCACTCCTGGCGAATGCCTTGAGGACTGTGAGGTAGGCGCGGGTCAGGTGGTAGGGAGAGACGGCGAGCGCGAGGCTGGTGATCCCGCGTGCGCGGACCTCGTCGGCGATCCATGCGGCCTGCAGGCCGGTGTTGGGAGCCGGCTCGGCTTGGAGACAGACCCCACTGAGGCGACGAAGGCCGAGACTCCGCAGGTGGTCGAAGGTGATCTCGGCGTAGGTTTCTTCGGTCGGATTCCCGTTCGCGACCAGCAGGTGGCGGAACCCCGGGTTCGCCTCCCAGCAGCGGATCGCATGGGTGAGACGCCAATCTTCACCCTGACCGGTGGCGACGACGAGCGCCTCGACGTGGTCGGCAGCTGACTGGGGCAGAGTCAGGATCATCGTGAGGGCTTTCATCACGTCCAGAAGCTGACCGGCCGTGAAGGCGGCGAAGTCCTCTTCCGTCACGACCCGAGGGGCCGTCTCTTGGGGATTCACCGGGCCGCCCCGGCGGTCTCGATATTGAGACCCGCCTGGAACCACGCGCCCCCGATCACCACGACAGCTCCTCCTACCGTTCCGCGGCGCGCAGCTTGCGGACGAGTTTGCGCAGGCCGGCCTGCCAGCCGTCGGGGTCCTCGGCGCGGCGGCGGGCGTAGCCGGCGACCTCCGGGTGCGGCAGGATGAGGAACCGCTCCTCGGCCAGCCCGGCGATGGTGGCATCGGCGACCTGGTCGGGGGTGAGGATCGCGCCGGAGGCGGCGATCACGCGGGCACCCAGGTGGCCCTCGGCCAGGCCACCGGCGAGCATCGGCGTGTCCACGCCCTGCGGACAGAGCGCGCTGACCCGAACGCCGGCGTCCCGGTAGGTGATGGCAAGCCATTCGGCGAGGCCGACGGCCGCGTGCTTCGTCGCCGTGTACGGGGCGTCGCCCACCGCGGTCAGCACGCCCGCCGCCGAGCAGGTGAAGAGCAGGTAGCCCTGGCCGCGCCGGAGCATCGACGGCAGCGCCGCCCGGGCGCTGTGCACGTGCCCCAGCACGTTGACCCGCCAGGCGCGTTCCCAGTCGGCGTCGGGCGCGTCCACTCCCCCGCCGGTGGACACCCCGGCGTTGGCGCAGAACAGGTCGATGCGGCCGTAGCGGCGCTCGGTCTCGTCGACCAGCGCCCGCACCTGCGCCTCGTCGGTGACGTCGAGGCCGACGCCGTGCGCCACCGGCCCGATGCCCTCGGCCACGGCACGCGCGGCCCCGGCGTCGAGGTCGGCCAAGACGACGGCGGCGGCACCCTCGGCGGCGAACCGGCGGCCGAGCGCCGCCCCGATGCCGCCCGCCCCGCCGGTGATCACGGCCACCCGGTCGGTCAGGTTCATCTCAGCCCGCCTCCCCGCCGGTCACACCGAGCCGCGGAAGCAGACCGGCCCAGGCCGCCGCCCCGCCGGCGGCCAGCTCCGGGGTGGGCAGCAGCGCCAGCACCGGCACGTCCACGCCGTGGTCGGCGTACCGGCGAGCCTGGGCGACGCACTCCTCGGGCGAGCCGTGCAGGATCAACGCGTCGACCACCTCGTCCGGCACCGCCGCCGAGGCGCCCCGCCGGTCCCCGGCGGCCCACGCCTCCCACATCGGGCCGAGGCTGTCCTGGCGCCCCAGCCACCGGTGGAAGGCCGCGTACGCCGGCACGGTGAGGTAGCCGGTGATCAGCCGGCGGCCCAGCGCCCGCGCGTACGCGGCGTCCTCGGTGGGGCAGACGAAGATCCGGGCGGCGACCTCGAAACCCGGGCGGCGCTCGCCCAGCTCGGCCAGGGCGGTGGGCACGTCGTCGGCGGCCAGCCAGTTGAGGATAACCCCGTCGGCCTCGGCGGCGGCGAGCCGCAGCATGCCCGGCCGCAGGGCGGCCAGCAGCACGGGCGGCGGCACCGACGGCGGGCGTTCCAGGGTGAACCGCCGGACGGTGAAGGTGTCGTACACCTCGTCGACGGTCTCCCCGCGCAGCGCGGCGCGCAGGAAGCGCAGCACGTCCCGGGTCCGCGCGAACGGCTCGTCGAAGCGCACCGCGTTCCAGTCCCGGACGAGCACCGGCGAGGAGGCGCCGATGCCCAGCGCGAAGCGGCCCGGCGCGGCCTCGGCGAGGGCGGCGGCGCTCATCGCGAGCAGCCCGGGCCCCCGAGTGAACACCGGGGCGATCGCGGTGCCCAGGCGCAGCCGCGGTTGCCAGGCGGCGGCGAGCGCGAGGGGGGTGAACGCGTCGGTGCCGGCGACCTCCGACGACCAGACGTCGGTGAAGCCGGCCCGGTCGAGCGCCGCGTAGACCGTGGCGTGGTCGGCGAGCGTGACGCCGGCCAGCGGCACGGTCATGCCCCATCGATTCGTCACCGGTCGATCGTGCCCGGTGGCCGCCGTCCGGGGCAAGATCCCGACCGGCGGTTCCCGGCCGCGGCGCGACGCGCGCAGTCGCAGGGGTGATGCGGCCGGTACGCGGCGCTACCACCCGGAAAGAGTGCTACGACTGCCAGATGGGGTGGACCGGGGTCGGGAAGCGGCGGTGAGGATTCCGGAGCCGGCCGCCCTGCTCCGGCCGGACGGCGGCCCGAACCGGGCGACGTTCCTGGAGCTGTTCTTCGACCTGGTGTTCGTCTTCGCGCTGACCCGGATCTCCGCCCGCGCCTTCGAGGACCTGGCGCTGGAAGGGGGCAAGACCGGCTGGACGGCGCTGACCGGGGGCGGCAAGACGCTGCTGTTGTTCCTCGCGCTCTGGGCTGTCTGGCAGGGCACCGCCTGGACCACCAGCCGCTACGACCCGTACCACATCTGGCTCCAGGTCATCGTGGTCATCGCGCTGGTGGGCAGCATGGTGATGGCGGTCGCGATCCCCCGTGCCTTCAGCAGCACCGGCCTGGCCCTCGCCGTCGCGTACGTGGTGGTGCAGGTGACCCGGCCGGGGATTCTGCTGCTGACCCTCGGTCGGATCCAGCACCGCCAGCTGAAGAAGCGCATGCTGATCACGTTCAGCGTGACCGGGGTGCTCTGGCTGGCCGGCGCACTGCTGCCCGTCAACACACGGGTGACGCTCTGGACGCTCGCGCTCCTGCTGGAGTACCTGGCGTCCCGGTTCGGCTGGCCGGTGCCCGGGCTCGGCCGGTCGACCGTCTCCCGTTGGGACATCCACGGGGAGCACCTGGCCGAGCGTTACCAGCAGTTCTTCCTGGTCGCGCTCGGCGAGACGATCCTGATCGCCGGGCTGGCGTACAGCCGGGCACCGAACAGCGCCACCCGCACCGCCGCGTTCGCCGCGGCGCTGCTCACCTCGGTGCTGCTCTGGCGGATCTACGTGCAGCGGGCCGGGCGGATCCTGGGCGAGGCCGTGACCCGGGCCGCGCACCCGGCCACCATCGGCCGCTCCGCCGCCGACACCCACCTGGTGATGGTGATCGGCGTGGTGTCCACCGCGATCGGCTACGAGCTGGTCAACGAGCACCCGACCGGCCACAACGAGGTCGGGTGGCTCGCCATGATCCTCGGCGGTCCGGCGTTCTTCCTGCTCGGGCGGGCGCGCTTCGAGTACGAGGTGTTCGGCCGGGTGTCCCCGTCGCGCTGGGTGGCCGTCCTCGTGCTGGTGCTGCTCATGCCGGTGCTCAAGCCCGCCCTGCCGCTGACCGCGGCGATCGCCACGCCGCTGGTCGCGGCGTTCGCCGCCCCGCTGGTGCTGCTCGGGGTGGCGATCGCCGACGCCCGCCGCGCCTGGGGCCGCCCACCGGAGGAGGCCGCCCCGCCGTTCTGACCACGACCCCGTCGTGGGCCGCTGGCGGCCTCGCCCCGGCGATACCATCCGCGGGTGACCTTCTCGATCGTGGCGCGCTCCGCCGACGGGCTCCTGCACGGCATCGCCGTGGCCAGCAAGTTCCTCGCCGCCGGGGCGCTGGTGCCGGCCGCCGAGGCCGAGGTCGGCGCGATCGCCAGCCAGGCCCACGCGAACCTGGCGTACCGCGCGCAGGGGCTCACCATGCTGCGCACCGGCGTGCCCGCGGCCGACGTCGTGGCCGGCCTGATCGCCGCCGACCCGGGCCGCGACGACCGGCAGCTCGGTGTGGTGGGAGCGAAGGGCGACGGCGCCACGTGGACCGGGCCGCGCTGCCACCCCTGGGCGGGCGGCCAGTCCGGCGACGGCTGGGCGGCGCAGGGCAACATCCTGGCCGGCCCGGAGGTCATCGACGCGCTCCGGGACACCTGGCTGGGCGGGGCCGACCTGCCGTTTCCGCAGCGGCTGCTGGCGGCCCTCGCCGCCGGTGACCGGGCCGGCGGCGACCGGCGGGGGCGGCAGAGCGCCGCCCTGTTCGTGGTGCAGCGGCACGGCGGCTACGCCGGCACCGGCGACGAGCTGGTCGACCTGCGGGTCGACGACCACCGCGACCCGGTCGGCGAGCTGGGGCGGCTGCTCGCCATCCACACGCTGCTCTTCGGCAAGCCCGACCCGGCCACCCTGCTCGACCTCACCGGGCCGGTCGCCGACGAGGTGACGGCGCTGCTGGCCGCCGCCGGCCACCCGGTCGGCCCCGCCGGGGTGGAGGAGGCGCTCGACGCCTGGGCCGGCGTCGAGAACCTGGAGGAGCGCATCGTCCCCGGCCGGATCGATCCCGTCGTCCTGGACCACCTGCGCCGCATCACCGCGCCGGCCACCGGCGCCTGATCGCCGCCGGACAATCCGCGCCGGACCGCCGGCCGGTGCGGCGCGGGATCGCGGCGCGAGGTGAACCGTAAGGGCTGTCAACAGCCGTCCATCGATGATGCTTTATGATGCGTGAGTGAACTTGAAGCAGTGGGCGGAGCGCGAGGGCGTGCATCACGTCACCGCATACCGGTGGTTCCGGGAAGGCCGGCTACCCGTCCCCGCTCGCAAGGTCGGACGGCTGATCCTGGTGGAGGTGTCGGGCTCGACGGAGCCCGTGGCGGAGTCGGTCGTTGTGTATGCGCGGGTGTCCTCGGCGGAGCAGCGCGCCGACCTGGACCGCCAGGTTGCCCGGGTGACCGGGTGGGCCACTGGGCAAGGGCTGGTGGTGTCGCGTGTGGTGACCGAGGTCGGTTCCGCGCTCAATGGACACCGGAAGAAGTTCCTCGCCCTGCTGCGTGATGCGTCGGTGACCACGATCGTGGTGGAACATCGCGGCAGGTTCGCTCGCTTCGGTGCCGAGTATGTCGAGGCGGCGCTGGCTGCGCAGGGGCGGCGTCTCTTGGTTGTCGACACCGCGGAGGTTGACGACGACCTGGTCCGGGACGTGACCGAGATTCTGACCAGCCTCGGCGCCCGCCTGTACGGGCGTCGTGCGGCGGCGGACCGTGCCCGCCGTGCAGTTCAGGCCGTCACCGCAGCGGGCGCGCGCTGATGGCCGCAGGGAAGGCCGTGGTGAGGTGCAACGGCTGCGCGAAGACGCAGACGCTCAGACCGTCCAGGATCGAGCCGTGTGACGGCTACTACTGCACACCCGAGCGCGGGCCGAAGGATGACCAGCCCCCAGGGCTGGTACGTGAGCAGATCATCAACGCTGCCGGCGGATTTTGGGGTTGGCGTGACGTCGTGCCGACCCAGGAGGACATGGACGCCATCGGTCGTGCTCGAGCGATCATGGCTCTCGGCCAGGCCAAGCAGATCGTCGACGAGGCCGTGGGTGGCATCGCGTGAAGGTGATGCAGGCCTACCGCTTCGCCCTGGACCTAACCCCCGGTCAGGAGCGGGACCTGGCCCGTCACGCTGGTGCGGCAAGGAAGGCTCACAACTGGGCCCTGGACCGGGTGAAGGCGGTGATGGCGCAGCGCGCCGCCGAACGTTCCTACGGCATCGGCGACGATCAGCTCACCCCGGCCGTTGGTTGGACGCTACCGGCGCTGCGCCGTGAGTGGAACCAAGTCAAGGACGAGGTGGCGCCGTGGTGGCGGGAGTGCTCGAAGGAGGCGTACAACACCGGCCTGGATGCGCTCGCCCGCGCGTTGAAGAACTGGTCCGACTCCCGCTGCGGCAAGCGCGCCGGTAGGCTGGTCGGTTTCCCGCGGCGCAAGTCGAAGCGCCGCACGACCCCGTCCGTGCGATTCACCACCGGGGTCATCCGCGTCGCGCCCGACCGCAAGCATGTGACCCTGCCCCGGTTGGGAACGATCAAGCTACACGAGTCCGCCCGCAAGCTGGCCCGCCGGCTCGAGGCCGGCACCGCCCGCATCCTGTCCGCCACGGTGCGGCGCGAGGCGGGCCGCTGGCACGTGGCGTTCACCTGCGAGGTCGAACGATCAGATCGTAAGCCGAGCAGACCGACGGGGGTGGTCGGTGTCGACGTCGGCATCCACCGTCTGGCGGTGTTGTCCACCGGGGACGTCGAACCCAACCCCCGCCACCTGGATGCCGCCCAGCGAAGCCTTCGCCGCCTCGGACGCGCCATGGCCCGCAAACGCGGCCCTTACGACCCGGCCACCCGCACCCGGATCACCGCCTCCCGCCGCTGGGAGCGGACATCGAAGCGGCTGTCCCGACAACATGCCCGGGTGGCGAACCTGCGCCGCGACGGACTGCACAAACTCACCACGCGGTTGGCCGGTGAGTACGCCACGATCGTGGTCGAAGACCTCAACGTGGCCGGGATGGTGCGCAACCGTCGCCTGGCCAGGGTCATCAGCGACGCCGGGTTCGGGGAGATCCGCCGGCAACTCGCGTACAAGACCGTCTGGAACGGCGGCCAGCTCGTGACCGCCGACCGGTGGTATCCATCCTCCAAGACCTGTTCGGGCTGCGGCGCGGTGAAACCCAAACTGCCGCTGCGGATCCGGACCTTCACCTGCCAGGCGTGTCTTCTGGTCCTGGACCGGGATCTCAACGCCGCACGCAACCTCGCACAACTCGTGGTCGCCGGGAGTGGCTCGGAGACTGTAAACGGACGTGGAGCCGACCGTAAGACCCGCCCCGGCGGGCCGGTGGCTGTGAAGCGTCTACCCGGCACCGCCTCGGCGGGTCAGACCGGGACCGCCCCACCGCAAGGCGGGACTGCCGATCATGCGCCTACCAGCGCTTCATGAAAGGCAACGGCTTCGCAAGGTCTCGCGCGTCGTCGCCCGTCCGGTGCGCGGCTACGCTGGCACGCGGGGAGGGAGGCGTGTCGGTGGCGCATCGGGTGCTGGTCGTTGACGACGACCGGACGATCAGCGACGTGGTGTGCCGCTATCTGGAGCACGCCGGCTACCAGGTCGACCACGTCGGGGACGGCGCCGCCGCCCTCGCCGCGGTCGCCGCCGCGCCGCCGCACCTGGTGGTGCTCGACGTCATGCTGCCGGTGCTGGGCGGGCTCGAGGTGTGCCGGCGGTTGCGGCAGCGGCCCAACCCCGTGCCGATCGTGATGCTGACCGCCCGCGGTGACGAAGCCGATCGGATCCTGGGCCTGCAGCTGGGCGCGGACGACTATGTGAGTAAGCCCTTCTCGCCGCGTGAGCTGGTGCTGCGGGTGGCCTCGGTGCTGCGCCGGGCCGGCGGTGGAGCTCCGGCCTCGGCGGCCGAGGTGCTCGCCGACGGCGGTCTGGTCGTGCAGACCGGTCCCCGGGTGGCCCGGCTGCACGGCCGGCAGTTGGCGCTCACGCTGCGCGAGTTCGACCTGCTGGCGCACCTCATGCGCCACCCGGCACGGGCGCTGGGGCGGGCGGAGCTGCTGGAGCAGGTGTGGGGCTGGCATTTCGGCGACCAGTCCACCGTCACCGTCCATGTGCGCCGGCTGCGGGAGAAGATCGAAGCAGACCCCGCCGATCCACGGCGGATCGTCACGGTCTGGGGCGTCGGCTACCGGTACGAGCCGGTCGATGGGTGACGTCGCCCTGATCTTCGGCGTGGCGCTCGGTGCGGCCGGTGGCGTCGCGCTGGTGGGCGCCGGCGCGCTGCGGCTGCTGCGCGTCCGGTCGATCACGTCCCACATCGCGGTTCTGCTGGCGATGACCGTCGCCGCGGTCGCGGCGGGCGTGTCGGTGGTCGCCGAGGCGATGTTCCTCTCTCCGCACGACCTGGAGGTCGTTCTCATCACGGTCTGCGCGGCCGCGGCGGTCTCCCTCGCGGTCGGCTGGCTGTTCGGACGGCGGCTCGCCGCCGCGGCGGTCTGGGCCGACCAGGCCCGCGACCGGGAACGGCGGATCGAGAAGGGACGCCGGGATCTGATCGCCTGGGTGTCGCACGACCTGCGCACGCCGTTGGCCGGGCTGCGGGCGATGGCCGAGGCGCTGGAGGACCGGGTGGTCGCCGACGTGGCCACGGTCGGCGAGTACCACCGCCGGATACGGGTCGAGGCCGACCGGATGACCCGGCTGGTCGACGACCTGTTCGAGCTGTCGCGGATCGACGCCGGGGCACTGCGGCTGTCGCTGTCGGCGGTGCCTCTGGGCGAGGTGGTCTCCGACGCCCTGGCCGGGGCCGCGCCGCTGGCGGAAGCCCGCCGGATCCGCCTGGTCGCCGCCGACTCCGGCTGGCCGGTGGTCACCGCGAGCGAGCCTGAGCTGGCTCGGGTGGTTCGCAACCTGCTGCTCAACGCGATTCGTTACACCCCCGAGGATGGCACCGTCCGGGTCGACGCCGGACGCAGCGGCGCCGACGCCTGGTTGGCCGTCGCCGACACCTGCGGCGGGATCCCGGAGGCGGACCTGCCACGTCTGTTCGACGTGGCCTTTCGCGGCGAGCCGGCCCGTACCCGGTCGGGCGACGGCGGCGCGGAGAGCTCGGGCGGGTTGGGGCTGGCGATCGTGCACGGCCTCGTCAAGGCGCACGGCGGCCGCGTGGAGGTGCACAACGTGACCGGCGGTTGCCGGTTCGTCGTCCGGCTGCCCGTCGCGGCCTGAGCTGCTCGGCCCGGGGCGGACGCGGCGGGGATCGGAGCCTACGAGGTGGTGAGCTCGGCGAACCAGCGGTGGCCGGCAGGAAACACCTCGCGGACGGCGAGCCCGGCCGCGGCGGCGGGGGCGTGCACCGCCAGAGCGTCCAGCCACGCCCAGCGGAAGCTTGGTCCCCGGTAGCGGCCGGACACCACGTGCACCCGCCCCTGCCAGGTCCCGGCCCCGGGCGGCTCGACCTCGACCAGCACCGTGCCGGCCGGGCGCAGCAGCCGCCGACACCGGCGCAGCAGCTTCCCGGGATTCCCGCCGATGCCGATGTTGCCGTCCAGCAGCACCACGTGCTGCCACCTGCCTTCGGCCGGCAACGGCGCGAACAGGTCGGCCCGGACGGCGACGGCGCCGCGGGCCCGGGTCAGCGCGACCGCCCGGGCCGAGACGTCGACGCCGAGCGTGGTCACTCCGGCGCGGGTGAGCGCCAGGGTGACCCGGCCCGGGCCGCAGCCCAGGTCCAGCGTCGGGCCGGCGCAGCGGGCCACCACCGCGGCGGCCGCCGGCTCGGCCGGCCCGTGCCACCGCTCCACCGGCAGCCGGCGGCGGGTGCCGTCGGCGTGCACCAGCCAGTGCGCGTCGACGTCGCGGTGGCGCAGCACGGCGCCGAAACCGTTGCTGTCCGGGTCGAGCGGGCCGCCGGCCGACCGCGCGGCGAGATCGGTCACTGCCGGCCCCCGGCAACCGGGGTGCGCCGGAGCGCGGCGATCTCCCGGGCGAAACGGCCCGCCGGGACCAGGTCGGCAACCGCGAGCGCGTCGGTCCAGTCGTCCACGTCGCGCAGCACCGGCAGCGTCCCGACACGCAGGCCGCGGCCGGCCAGCGCGGCCCGGGTGAGCCGCCCGGTGTCGGGGGTGGACATCGGCACCTCGCGCAGCGCCGCCGCCTGCCGGGGGTCGCGCAGGCCCAGCGCCCACCAGCCGCCGTCCGCGGCAGGGCCGAGCACCGCGTCGGTCCGGGGCGCCACCAGCCGGCGTACGGCGGCGGCCAGCCCTGCCGCGGTGAGCTGCGGGGTGTCCATGCCGATCTGGAGCACCGGCCGCCCCGGGTACGCGGCGGCCACGTCGGCGTACGCGTGGGCGAGCCGATGGGCGAGGTCGTCGCCCCGCTGGGGCAGCACCGGCCAGCCGGCAACCGCGGCGGCGAGGTCCGGCCCGTCCTCGGCGTCGGCGAACCGGCCGGCCAGCGCCAGCACCGGGACGACGCCCGGGGTGGCGGCGACGGCGTCGAGGGTGTCGCGCAGCGCGGCGGCGGCGATCCGGGCCGCCTGCGCGGGCTCGGCGGGCGGGCAGAGCCGCGTCTTGACCGCCCCGGCCACGGGCGCCTTGGCCACCACCAGCAGGACGGTCACCGCCGGCCGTCCACGCTGCGCAGCACCGTCAGGAAGTCGCGGGTGGCGCGTACGGTGCCGCGGACCGAGCCGGAGACCTTGGAGCGGGTGCCGGCGGCGCGCGGCGCGTAGCGGACGTCGCGCTCGTGGATGCGCCAGCCGGCGCCGGCGGCCCGGATCATCAGCTCCAGTGGGTAGCCGAAGCCACGGTCGGCGACCCCGAGGGCGAGCAGGGCCTCCCGCCGGGCCACCCGGATGGGGCTGAGGTCCCGCAGCGGCACCCCGCGCTGTCGCAGGAGCGCGGCGACCAGCGCCGTGCCGGCGCGGGCGTGCCACGGCCAGACCCCGGCGGACACCGGCCGGCGCCGGCCCACCGCGAGGTCGGCGGTGCCGGCCGCCACCGGGGCGACCAGGGCGGGAAGCTCGCCCGGGTCGAACGAGCCGTCGGCGTCGAGGACGCAGACCAGATCGCTCTCGGCGTGTTCCAGGCCGGTGTGCACGGCCGCGCCGTAGCCGCGGCGGGCTTCGCGGACCACCCGGGCGCCGTGCCGGGCGGCCACCTCGGGCGAGCCGTCCCGGGACCCGTTGTCCACCACGATGGCCCGGTAGCCGGGCGGCAGGGCGGTCAGCACGCCGGGCAGGGCGGCGGCCTCGTCCAGGCACGGCAGCACCACGTCGATCTGTGTCCGCATGCCACCGACGCTAGGCCCGCGGGCACTACCGATGGCCCCGATCGTGCTTACGGAACCCTTACCGAGCAGGCAATTCTTACCGTCCGGTGACGGCCGGCGGTTCCACCGTGACGGCCCTCGGGCAGGCAGTATCGTCCGGTCGTCATGAGACCCGAAGCCGCCGTGCGCCGGCCCCCCGTCACCTCCCGGGCCATCCCGAAGGACCGGGGCGACCTGCTCGTGCTGGCCGTCGAGGCGATGCTGCTCGGCGCCGCCGTCGCGGTGGGGCTCGTGCTCAACCGGCGCGACGTGGGGCTGCACGCGGACGCCGCCCCGCTCTACGCGACCTGGCGGCCCCACCTCGGGTGGGGCACGCCGCTGGCGGTGCTGGTCGCCGTGGTCGTGCTCGGGCCGGGCCTGCGCTGGGCGCGGACCGCCCGGTGGGGTCCGCTGCTGGCGGCCGGCTGGCTGGCCGCGGTGGCCTGGACGCTGTCGCTGGCGCTGATCGACGGCTGGTCGGCCGGGCTGGCCCGGCGGCTCACCGCGCAGGCCGAGTACCTGCACGAGGTGCCCGGCGTCGGCGACATCCCCCGGATGCTGGCCGGCTTCACCGACCGGATCCTGGACTTCCAGCCCGACTCCTGGTCCACCCACACGGCGGGGCACCCGCCGGGCGCGCTGCTGGTCTTCGTCTGGCTGGACCGGATCGGCCTGGGCGGCGGCGCCGCGGCCGCGCTCTGCTGCGTGCTGGTCGGCGCGACCGCCGCGGTCTCGGTGCCGGTCACCCTGCGCGCGCTGGGCGCCGCCGAGGCAGCCCGCGCGGTGCTGCCGTTCCTGGTGCTGCTGCCCGGCGCGGTCTGGCTGGGCGCCTCCGGCGACGCCGTCTTCACCGGCGTGGTCGCCGCCGGACTGGCGCTGCTGGCGGTGCGCGGGCCACTCGCGGCCCTGGCCGGCGGGCTCCTGCTCGGCTTCGCGCTGCACCTGTCCTACGGGTTCGTGCTGGTGGGAGCGCTGGCGCTGGCCGTGCTGGCCCTGCGCCGCGACCGCCGCCGGGCCGCGCTGCTCGCCGCGACGGCCGGCGTCGCGGCCGTCACGGCGCTGTTCGTGCTGGCCGGTTTCCGCTGGTGGGAGGGGTACGACCGGGTCGTCGAGCGCTACTACCAGGGCTGGGCGACCGACCGCCCGTACGCCTACTGGGTCTGGGCGAACCTGGCAGCTCTGCTGCTCTCCGCAGGGCCGGCACTCGGGCCGGCGCTGCGCCGCGCGGTGCTGGCGGCCCGCGTGCACCTGAGCGGGGCCGGAGCCCCGGGTGGCGGCGGGGGGCCGGTCGCGCGGGTGATCGCGCTCGGGCCGACCGTCCTGCTACCGGCCGCCGCCGCACTCGCCGTTGCCGCCGCCGACCTGTCCGGGATGAGCAAGGCCGAGGTGGAGCGGATCTGGCTGCCGTTCGCGGTCTGGTTGCTGGTCGCCGCGGCACACCTGCCCGCGCCGGCCCGCCGCTGGTGGCTGGCCGCCCAGGCGCTCACCGCCCTCGCCGTCAACCACCTGCTCCTCACGGTCTCCTAGGCGCACACCGGTGGCGGACGGTGGTTGATGCCCGCCGCGGTGATCATCCTGAACCGGACGGATCGCGCCGCCGACAGATGCTCGACGGGTCAGCCGACCAGGGCGGCGGGTTCGCGCAGCGGGTCGGTGGCGAAGGCGGTCACGCCGTCGACGAAGCTGACCCGGGCGGTGTAGGCGAGCAGGTCGCGGGCCCGGGTCGGGTCGGCCACGACGTGCCGGACGTCGGCGGCCCGCGCGCCGCCGAGCACCTCGGGCTCGGGCCCGCCCATGGCCCGGGCCAGCGCGGCCGCCAGGTCGCCGACGGTGTGCGGCTCGCCGGAGCAGACGTTCACCGGGACCAGGCCGTCGGGTGTTGGCGCGGTGAGCGCCAGCAGGTTGGCCCGGGCCACGTCGGTGACGTGCACGAAGTCGCGCCGCTGCCGGCCGTCCTCGTACACCCGGGGCGGCCGGCCGGCGGCCAACGCCGAGCGGAACAGCGACGCGACCCCCGCGTAGGGCGTGTCGCGGGGCATCCGGGGGCCGTAGACGTTGTGGTAGCGCAGCGCCCACACCCCTCCCCCGGTCTGCCGGGCCCAGGCCACCGCGTAGTGCTCCTGCGCGAGCTTGCTGGCCGCGTACGTGCTGCGCGGCTCCAGCGGGGCGTCCTCGGGCACCAGGGCCGGGTCGAGGCTGGCCCCGCAGGCCGGGCAGGTCGGGTCGTACCGGCCGGCGGCGAGGTCGGCGGGCCGGCGCGGGGCGGGCCGGACCACGCCGTGCCGGGCGCAGGTGTAACGCCCCTCGCCGTAGACCACCATCGAGCTGGCCAGCACCAGCCGGGACACCCCGGCCCGGTGCATGGCGGCGAGCAGCACCGCCGTGCCGTGATCGTTGTGGGCGGCGTAGTCGGGGGCGTCGGACGGGTCGACCCCGTGCCCCACCATGGCCGCTTGGTGACAGACCGCGTCCACCCCGGACAGCAGCCGGTCCAGCAGTGCGGCGTCACGGACGTCGCCGACGACCAGGTCGTGCGGCCGGGACCACTCCGGCGGCGCGCCGCCGTGCGCCTGGGGCAGCAGCGCGTCCAGGCAGACCGGCTGGTGGCCCTCGGCGGCCAGCAGGTCGGCGATCTGCGATCCGATGAAGCCGGCAGCGCCGGTGACCAGTACCCGCATGCGGCCAGGCTAGGGCACTGCGGGGTCGGGCCTGGCCGGTTCGGGGTGGACGTCAGCGGTCCGTAAGGGATGAGCGTAAGCGTTCGGTAATGCGGCAAACCGGACCGGCCGGCGGGTGCCGCGTCTAGCGTCTGGCTGGGAACGGAAGCCCCACGGGCGAGGAGGAGACGTGTCCGCTGGTCCAGGTCCGCACGACCCACCGTCCGCCGTCCCGGCGGGACTGTGGCGCGGGCTGGCCCGGCACCGGCCGCCCGGGGTCGACGCCCTCGATCGGGCCTGGCGCAGCCCGGTCCGCGGGCCCTGGCTCACGTCGGTGCTCGGCGCCGTGCTGCTGGCCGCCCTGCCCCTGGTGATCGTCACCGGGCTGCTCGACTGGATCGCCTACGGGCCCCGCCTCGACCAGGCGTTCCCCCGGGACGTGGGCTGGCTGCACCCGCCGGTGTTCGACTGGCCCACCCGGCCCGCCTGGCTGTTCCGCGTCACCCAGGGGCTGCACGTGACCCTCGGGATCGTGCTGGTGCCGGTGGTGCTGGGCAAGCTCTGGTCGGTGGTGCCGAAGCTCTTCGACTGGCCGCCGGCCCGCTCGGCCGCCCAGGTGCTGGAGCGGCTGTCGCTGCTGCTGCTGGTCGGCGGCATCCTCTTCCAGACGGCCACCGGCCTGCTGAACATCCAGTACGCGTACCTGTTCGGCTTCGACTTCTACACGGCGCACTGGTACGGCGCCTGGATCTTCACGGCCGCGTTGGTCACCCACGTGGCGATCAAGCTGCCCCGGATGGTCACCGCGCTGCGGGGACCGGGGTTCGCGCGTACCCCGCTGGGGCGGACCCGGCCGGAGCCGGCGGATCCGGACGGCCTCGTGGCCCGGCGGCCCGGGCCGGCGACGATGAGCCGGCGCGGTGTGCTCGCCCTGGTGGGCGGCGGGTCGCTGCTGCTGGCGGCGCTGACCGTCGGGCAGAGCGTCGACGCGCTGCGGCGTACCGCGCTGCTCCTGCCACGCGGCCGCAAATTCGACGGCGGGCCGACCGGCTTCCCGGTCAACCGCAGCGTGGTCGCGGCCGGCGTGACCCCCGAGCAGACCGGGCCGCGGTGGCGGCTCACGCTGCGCGCGGGGAACCGCACGGCTGCGCTGGACCGGCCCCGGCTGCTCGGCATGGCGCAGCACACGGCAACCCTGCCGATCGCCTGCGTGGAGGGCTGGTCGACCTCGCAGACCTGGACCGGCGTCCGGCTGCGTGACCTCGCCGGGCTGGTCGGGGCGGCCGATCCGGCGACCGCGCGGGTGCGGTCGCTGGAACCGGCCGGCCTGTTCCGCGAGGCCGTCCTGCACGGCGGCCAGGTGACCGACCCGGACGCGCTGCTCGCCCTGCGGGTCAACGGCGTCGACCTCAGCCCCGACCACGGCTTCCCGGCGCGGATCATCGTGCCCGCGTTGCCCGGGGTGCACTGCACCAAATGGGTGGCGGAGATCGTGTTCGATGGCTGACCTCCGGCGCGCCTACGGCGCCGCGCCCTGGCACCCGCTGCTCCTGGCCGGCTGCTTCGCGGTCACCGGGTGGATCGCGCTGCGGCTGGCCGGTGAGGCGTCGGCCGGCCGGATGCTGCTGTGGTTCCTCGGCGCGGTGATCGCCCACGACCTGGTCCTCTTCCCGGTGTACGCGTCACTCGACCGGGTGGCGCGCCGCGCCCTGGCCCGGGGCGGCATCCCGTCGCCGCTGAACCACGTCCGGGTCCCGGCGCTCGGCGCCGGCCTCCTGTTCCTGGTCTACCTGCCCGGGATCCTCGGACTCGGCGACGGCACCTACGCCTCGGCGACCGGCCTGGCGCCCCGGGTCATGCTCGGCCGGTGGCTGGTGGTCAGCGGCGTGCTCTTCGCCGTCAGCGCGCTGATCTACGCGGCACGCCGGCTCGGCCGCCGCAGACCGTGAGACCGGGCCGGTCGCCGAGCCGGGCCGGTCAGCCGCCGAAGGAGAGCCAGCGCCACCCGGTCCCGTCCAGCACCGCCCGCTCCGCGCCGGTCAGCGGCTCCCGGCCGGTGGCCTTGCGCACCAGGGTGAGCGCGTCCCAGCCGAGCCCGTCGGGGGCGGGCCGGCCATGGGCCAGCAGGTCGGCCACCACGGCCGCCGCGGTCGGGGTCAGCCACGGCCGCCGGTCCAGCGCGTCGGCCAGGTCCAGGCCGTGCACCGCGACCTCCACCACCCGGGTACGCAGGAACTCCGTCAGCGCCATCGCGTCGCCGTGCCTGGTGCGGACCAGCCGCCCCGGCGGCTCGGCGGCCACCGCCGCGTCGGCGGCCCGCCAGGCCCGCGCGAAGCCCTCCGCCACCTCGGGTACGCCGGGCAGCTCCCGGGCCTCCCGCCGGGCGCCGTCGATCCGGTCCCGGTCGACCTCGGGCGCGAACTTGGCCGCCCCGAAGTAGCCGGCGGCATCCACCTCGGCGCGCTCGGGGGCCGGCGCGGCGAGCATGCCGACCAGCCTTCCGGCGCCGGTGCGCACGTGCGCCAGCAGGTCCCGGACCGCCCAGGGCGGGCAGGGCGTGGGCCGGTCCAGGTCCGCCGCGTCGAGGCCGCGCAGCACCCCTTCCAGCCGTGCGCACTCGTCGCGGAACCCCGCCCGTACCGTGTCCATCCGCCGCGCCTGCCTTCCCGCTCCTGGTGGAGCGGGTAAGAGTATTCGGTCCTGCCCGGGTGCGGTTTTCCGCACCCCGGCCCGCTGGGGTCGACCTTCCGGAGTCGGCGGTCGACCTCATGGTCCGGACCGCGGTGAGTTCCTAGCGTCGTGGGCATGATCTTCTTGTGGAACGCGGCGACGCACGCCGGCTCGTGGGCTCAGGATGCTGATCCGCCATCAGGCGGCCTGGTCGGGTTGGTGACCGGCCTGGTGGAGCGACTCGGCGCGCCCGGAGCCGGCCTGGCGGTCGCGTTGGAGAACCTGTTCCCACCGATCCCCAGTGAGGTCATCCTGCCGCTGGCGGGCTTCGCCGCCGGCCAGGGCCGGATGAACCTGTTCGCCGCGATCGCCTGGACCACGATCGGCTCGGTAGTGGGCGCGGTGGCGCTGTACGCCGTCGGCGTGGCCCTCGGACGGGACCGGGTCCGCGCGATCGCGGCGCGGCTGCCGCTGATCAAGTTGAGTGACCTCGACCGGACCGAGGCGTGGTTCGCCCGGCACGGGGTGAAGACCGTCTTCTTCGGGCGGATGATCCCGATCTTCCGGAGCCTGATCTCGATCCCGGCCGGTGTGCAGCGGATGCCGTTCGGCACGTTCCTGCTCTACACCACGCTGGGCAGCCTGGTCTGGAACACCGTGTTCGTGATGGCCGGTTACGTGCTCGGGGACAACTGGCGTGCCGTCGAGCCGTACGTGGGGACGTTCCAGAACGTGGTCATCGCGGTCTGCGCGCTCGCCGTGGGGTTCTTCGTGGTGTCGCGCCTGATCGGGCAGCGACGGAGGCGTTCGGCCGTCGACGGCGAGCAGGCACCGGGCCCGCGTGTCGGATCACACGGGAACCGCGGGCCGGATCGTGCGGACCCCGCCGTGCGCGGCACCCTGTACGGCACCCCCCGCCGGTCCGAGGCGGGTCGTCACGGCCTCCGCTGACCGGTGGCGAGAGGGTCGGTGGCCGGCCGGGATCCGGGACGGCACGAGCTGGGGAGGGACGGCATGGTGGCGAAGCGCGTGCGGCACGCTCGGTCGTGGGTCGGCACGGCGGCCCGGTGGGCCCGGCCCGTGGCCGGTGTGGCGCTCGGCGTCCTCACCGCCGCGGCCGAGGTGCTGTTCCTCCTCCTCGCCGGGCTCGCCGTGGTCACGGTCGCACCGGTCCCGGCGGCCCGGCGCCGCGTGGCGGCCACCACCCTCCGGTACGCCCGGCGCATCGCCGACTGGGAGCGGCGCCGCCTCGCGGTCGTCGCCTCGGAACCACCGCCGCCACCGCTGCGGGTGAGCGGACCGCGCGTACTCGGCTATCTCGCCGCCCGTCTCCTGCCGGCCGCGCTCGGCCTGCTCACCGGCGGCCTGCTCGTGGTCGGCGCCGTGCTCGCCGCCATCGTGGTGCGCTCCTTCGTCGCGGGCGCCATGACCGTGGCCGACCTCCTCCTCCAGGCGTTCATCGGGTCCGCCCTGCTGCTGCTGAACCTCCAGGCGACGGCGAGCGTGGCGACGCTGGACCGGTGGTTGGCGCGCGGGCTGCTCGAATCCAGCAGCCGCGAGGCGCTGCAACTGCGGATCAGCGAGCTGACCGTCAGCCGGGCCGGCGTGCTGGCCGCGGTCGACGCGGAACGCCAGCGCATCGAACGCGACCTCCACGACGGGCTGCAGCAGCACCTCGTCGCACTCGGAATGCTGCTCGGGCGGGCGCGCCGCAGCCGCGACCCCGACCGGGCGCGCGAACTCCTCGTGCAGGCCCACGAGGACACCCAGCGCGCCATCGACGAGCTGCGGGAGGTGGCCTGGCGGGTCTATCCCTCGGCACTCGAGCACACCACCCTGGACGAGGTGCTGGGCATGGTGGCGCAACGGTCATCGATTCCCGTCCGGATCAGCTACGACGTGCCCGTCCGGCCGGCCCGACCGATCGAGACCGTGCTCTACTTCGTCGCCTGCGAAGCGATCACCAACAGCACCAAACACGCGGGAGCTACCCTGATCACCATCGAGATCGAGACGCGGGACGCGGGAATCGAGATGCGGGTGCGCGACGACGGCATCGGGGGCGCCGACCCGCACGGCAGCGGCCTTCAGGGGCTCGCCCGCCGGGTCACCGCACTGGACGGACAGTTCGACCTGCACAGCCCACCCGGCGGCCCGACGACGATCCGGGTTCAGGTGCCATGCGCGTAGTGCTCGCCGAGGACTCCACGCTGCTCCGCGAGGGGCTGGCCCGCCTCCTCGCCGACGAGGGGCACCAGGTGGTCGCCGCCACCGCCGACGCCGAGCAGCTCGTCGCCGCCGTCGAGCAGCACCGACCGGACGTCGTCGTCACCGACGTCCGCATGCCGCCCACCAACACCGACGACGGGCTCCGGGCGGCGCTGGAGATCCGGCGCCGCTGGCCGGACACCGCCGTGCTGGTCCTCTCCCAGTACGTCGAGCGGCGCTACGCTGCGAAGCTCCTCGCCGACCGGTCCGAAGGCGTCGGCTACGTCCTGAAGGACCGCGTCGCCCAGGTCGAGGACTTCCTCGACGCGCTCAACCGCGTCGCCGCCTGCTCCACCGCGCTCGACCCCGAGGTCGTCCGGCAGCTCATGTCCTCGACCAGCCACACCGACCCGCTCGGCCGCCTCACCCCGCGGGAGCGCGACGTGCTGCACCACATGGCTCAGGGGCACACCAACGCCGCCATCGCCGAGCGGCTGCACGTCTCCCAGAGCGCGATCGAGAAGCACGTCAACACCATCTTCGACAAGCTCGACCTGACCCACGTCACCGGCTACAGCCGCCGGATCCTCGCGATCCTGCGCTACCTCGGCTCATAGCCGAGGACGAACGCGTCGAGATCGCCTGGCAACGCCGTTCGTCCTCCAGTTCCGGTAACCGATCCCGAAGACCGGTTCCCGCTTCGGCCTGCGCACCTCCTCCCACCGTCGTTTCGTCGCCCACCCGCCGGGTACGCGCCGGTGGACGAGAAAGGGGGCGCCGAATGGCCGGCATCATGCTGCGCAGCACCGCGTTCACCGACCACGACCTGCTGCCCGGGCGGTTCGCCAAGGACGGCGACAACGTCTCACCGCCGTTGCAGTGGTCGGACGTGCCGGACTCCACCGAGGAGCTGGTCCTGCTCGTCGAGGACCCGGACGCGGGCAAGGAGCCGTTCCTGCACTGGCTGGTCACCGGGATCTCGCCGCAGACCGCCGAGGTGCCCGAGGGCGGGATACCGCCGGGCGGCCGGGAGTGGCCGAACAGCTTCGGCGAGACCGGCTGGAGCGGTCCGCTGCCGCCGCGGGGTGAGGAGGCGCACCGCTACTTCTTCCGCCTCTACGCGCTGAACCGGCCGCTGGACCTGTCCGGCGCGCCGCAGGCCACCGAGGTGCACCGCGCGCTCAAGGGCCGGGAGATCGCCAGCGGCACCACGATCGGCACCTACTACCGCTGACCCGCTCCGGGGACCGGCCGGGGATCCCGGCCGGTCAGCCCTTCCAGCGGGGCACGAGGCGGTGCACCACCGCGAGCACCAGCGCGGCCACCACGGCGATCGTGCCGGCGATGCCGGCCGCGCTGCCCGCGTACCCGATGAAGAGCGGACGCCGGGTGAGCGCCTCGACGGGGGTGGTGGAACGGTCGACCAGCCAGGACAGGGCGAGCGCCGAGACGACCAGGGCGAGGGCGCCGCCGAGGCCGAGCACGGCGGCCGCGACCCGGTGGGAGTCGGCCGGCGAGACCTGGGCCTGTTCGCGCTGGAAGAACAGGAGCACCAGGCCGGCGACCGCGGCCCAGGCGCCGACCACCAGGAACGCGGCGACGGCGTCGCTGGGCCGGTGCCAGCCGGCGGAGAGGGTCGCCACCCCGGCGGCGGCCGCGTAGCCGGCGCCGAGGAACGCGCCGGCCACCCGCAGCTTCGGCGGCAGCACGAGGATCAGCGCGACCGCCACGGACGCGGCCACGGCGGTGTGGCCGCTGGGCAGGCTGTTGCCGGCCGCGGCCCGCTCCGGGTCGATGCCGAAGTCGGGGCGGTCCAGGTAGCGCTTGAGCAGTTGGGTGCTGATGTTGGCGCCGGCGATGAGCAGGGTGGCGGTGACGGCGAGTGCCTTGCGACCGCGGATCAGCGCGATGAAGCCGATCATGGCGGTGGCGGCCAGCAGCGACACCACCGACATGGCGTTGAGGATGCGGTTGACCGGGCCGTCGATGCGGTCCTGGCCGATGCGGTTGCCGGTCAGGGCGACGGTGTCGAGCCACTGGCCCAGCTCGGTGTGCACGGCGAAGCGCCACACCATCAGGAACGCCGCTGTCTGGGCCAGGGCCAGTACGACCAACCAGACCGCCGTCCAACCCCTTGCCGTCTCGCGCACCCGCACAACTTAACGGCCCGCGCGGTCCGGCGCTCGTCGGAGCCCCGCGACCGCCGGGTTAGGTTGGGGACGCGACGGGAGGAGGTGGCGGGTGACCAGCATGCCGGAGCCGGAGCGGCCGTCCGGGGACCGGCCGGAGTCGCTGGCCGACCTCCTCGGTGGCCGACGGGGCGCGGTCGACGCCACCGTGCCGCCGGTGGCGTTCGCCGTCGGCTGGCTGGCCGCCGGGCTGTGGGGCGGGGTGGTCGCCGCGGTGCTGGCCGGGTCGGCGGTGGCGGGTTGGCGGTGGCGGCGCGGGGACCGGCCGCGGTCGGTGCTGATCGGGTTGCTCGCCGTCTGCGTGGCCGCGCTGGTCGCGCTGCGGACGGGCCGCGCCACCGACTTCTTCCTGCTGCAGCTCGTCTCCAACGCGGCGAGCGCGCTGGCCTGGATGGTCAGCATCGTGGTGCGCTGGCCGCTGCTCGGTGTGCTGGTCGGCGTGGCGCTGGGCCAGCGCGGCCGCTGGCGGCGCGATCCGGCGCTGCTGCGGGCCTACGGGCGGGGCAGCTGGGTCTGGGCCGCCACCTATCTGCTGCGGGTGGCGGTGTTCGTGCCGCTGTGGCTCGGCGGGCAGGTGGTCGCCCTGGTGGTGGCACGGGTGGCGCTGACCTGGCCGCTCGTCGCGGCGGCGCTGGCGGTGAGCTGGCTGGTGATCCGGCGGTCGCTTCCGGCGGATCACCCGGGGCTGCGGCATCCGGTCACGCCGTCCGATGCGGACGCCGCTCCGGTGAAGTAAAAGAGAGGCCGCCACGGGGGGAGCGGCCTCTCCGTGAAATACGGTACTCCGTCCACGGCGGTGGTGTGATCCCGTGGAGCGCCGATTTTCCCGGTCTTTTTTGCGGCAAGTTCGTCTCCGGGCGGATGGGTGGGCCGGTCCGTCCGCTGCGTCGGCCGGACGGCCGGCCCACCCGGCCCGACCGTGGGAATCGGGCCGCCCGCCGACCGGGCCGCTCCGTTCCCCCTTCGGCCCGGTCGGCCTCCTGCGCGGGGCGGGCGGGCCCGCCCCGCGCAGGAGTGGTCAACTCACCCCGCCGGGAAGTAGGTGCCGTAGTCGGCGTACGCCATGGCGACGTCCGCCTGGGCCCAGAACCGGTGGTAGTTGAAGACCGGCTCGGCGCCCCCGTTGAGGTACGCCTGCACCTTCGGCCAGTCCGGGTCGTTCTTGTAGAACGAGCGGATGTCCAGGAAGCTCTTGCCGGCGGCGATGGCGTCGCCGTTGGGCATCTTCCCGGTCCAGCCGGAGGGGATGTAGAGGCCCTGGCCGTCCGCGGCGTTGTAGACGTCGTCGAAGCGCTTGTAGTCGCCGCGCTTCTCCGGCATCGAGACGCCCCTGGTGTCGGCGGCGGCCGACAGCGCGTCCAGCAGGCCCTTGGCGGTGGTCTTCGCCGCGGCGTTGCCGGACTTGGCCGCGTAGGCGATGAGGGTCCGGGCGTAGGCGGCGGCGACGCCGACGTCCTGGCCCTTCACCGTCACCTCGACGTGCAGGTTGGTGTTCGGCTGCGGGCTGGTCGGGTTCCAGTTGGCGGGCTGGCCGGTCCACTTCATGTCCGAGGGGATCGACCAGTTGGCGCCCACCGTGGTGTTGGCGATGGCCCACGGCACCCACTTGTCCAGCAGCGCCTTGGCCTTGGCGTTGCCGGTCTGCAGGTACAGCTCGGCGATCCGCTGCATCGACCAGGCCTGCATGCCGAACCACTGGTTCGACGGCGGGTCGTTGTAGACCGGGTCGACGTCGTAGAACATGCCGTAGAAGGTGGCGGTGCCGGCCGGCGGCTGGGCGTAGCTGCCGTCCCAGCTGTTGGTGGCGCCACCCGCGATGCCGCCCTCGGCGGACTGGAGCCAGGTGTAGAACTCCAGCTGCCGGTCGAAGCTCTTCTGCCAGTCCGCGGTTGCGGTCGCCGACTTGGGCTTGAGCTCCGGCACGTTGGTCAGCGCCCAGGCCGCGAACGGGTTCTGGTAGCCGAAGTGGTTGTGGCTGGAGCCGATCCGCCAGGACCAGTTCTGCGCGGTGTCGTACGCGCCGCCCCAGGCGTAGTACCAGGAGAGCAGGTAGTGCGCCGAGTCGCGGCCGCTGCCGGCCGGGCAGGTGGACGCGCCGACGCAGTTGCCGATCTTCTTGAAGTACTTGTCGAACATCGCGTAGCGCAGGTAGTCACCCATCTTGGCGGCCTTCGCCACGGTGGCCGCGACGTCGGCCTCCCGGCCCTGTGCCTTGGCCCAGGTCAGCGCCCAGTAGGCGGCCTGCACGGCGCGCGCGTCGGCGTCCGGGGCGTTGGTGTACTTCCACTGCTTCGCCGGGGCGCTGGACTCCTTGACGAACAGGTCGAGGTAGCCGTACTGGCCGCCGTGCTTGAACGTGTCGCAGGACGGCTGCGGCACGGTCTCCCAGACCGATTCCTGGGTGCCGCGCTGGAAGGTGTTGATGTAGGCCGGGCGGCTGGTGCCGTCGCCGCAGCGGCCGTAGCCGTAGGTGTTGTCGACGTCCAGCAGCCAGTGCATGCCGTAGATGTCGCCGGTGCCGTAGGTCGACTGGAGTTCCGAGCGGAGCGGGTCCTGGCCGACCGGGACGTTGGGCTCCAGCGCCGACGGGTACTGGCTGGGCAGGTTGTGCTCGGCGGCGTACTGGGGGGTGCCCGGGGCGCCGGCGGTGGGCTGGTCGGCGTGCGACGGGATGATGTACTTCTCCATCACCGTCCAGGCGTTGTTGAACGGGGCCCAGTTCTGGGTGACCCGGCCGTACTGCGCCTCCAGCCAGAGCCAGAAGCTGAACGCCTCCGAGGTGGTCTCGTGGCCGTGGTCGGGCGCCTCGACGATGAGCGTCTCGACGGAGTGGTACGGCACGCCCTCGGGGCTGAAGTAGCCCGAGTTCTTGATCTTGCCGTACTGGTCGAGGAACTTCTTGATGTACGCGTTGTCCCCGCCCGGGGTGTCGTTGTCGACCTCGGTGGCGGTGACCGCGACGGGCGCGAAGCCGGTGGCCGAGGCGGTGATCGTCGCGGTGCCGCCGAGGGTGTCGGCGTCCTCCGCGGCCGCGACCGTGGCCGTGACCCCGGTGTTCCAGTTGCTCGGGGTCAGGGTCAGCGTCGTGGGCGACACGGTCACGTCGCTGTCGCCGGTGACGGCGAGGGTCACCGGGACGTTGGCGGTCGGGGCGGCGCTCAGGGTGAACTTCACCGGGGAGGTGCCGCCCTCGCTGACGCTCACGGCCGACGGGGTCGCCACCAGCACCGGGCCGGTGGCGGGGCTGACCGTGAAGGACTTCTCGGCGACCGCGGTGGCGTTGGCGTTGTCGTACGCCTTGGCCTGCACGGTGTAGCTGCCGGCGGGCAGGTCCTCCAGGGTGTATCCGTACGGTGCCGTGGTGTCGGTGTTGACCAGCAGGCCGTTGCGGTAGAACTCGACCTTGGCGATCGTGCCGTCCGGGTCGGCCGCGGTGGCGGTCAGCGGGACGTCGGCCGGCGCCTCGAACGGCCCGTTCGGCAGGCCAAGCGAGACGGTGGGCGACTGGTTGGTGGGCGCGCCGTTGCAGGCGACCCCGTTGAGGGTGAAGGCGGTGGGCTTCGGGTTGCTGCCGGTGTGTGCGCCGTTGAAGCCGATGGTGGTGGACGCGCCGGTGGGCAGGCTGCCGTTCCACGACTCGTTCGTCGCGGTCACCTCGCTGCCGGACTGGCTCCATCGGGCCGACCAGCCCTGGGTGAGCTTCTGGCCGCTGTTGGGGAAGGCGAACTTCAGCGTCCAGCCGTTGAGCGCGTCGCCCAGGTTCTTGATGGTGACGTTGGCGGTGAAGCCGTTGTTCCAGTCACTGGTCACATAGGTCACGTCGCAGGCCGGGGCGGCCTGCGCGGCGCCCGCCGGCAGGGCCACCCCGCCGATGGCGAGGGCGGTGGCGGCGAGCATCGCCGTTCGGCGACGTCTGGCCATGAGTCTCATGTGCGCGGTGTCTCCTCGGACCGGGCCGGGACGCGGGGCCCCGGCGGGGCGCCTCCTCGCGTCGACGTGGCGTACGCGGGGGGACGGAGGCGCCCGGAAAGGTGGTCGACCCGGCCGTGCCGGGGATTCGGGCGCCGCACCGGTGTCACCGGGTGCCCTCGGCGGCCCGCACTCGCGCGAGCTGGCTCCGCGTGGTGGTGGAGAGTGTGCCATGGAAGCGCTCCCACCACAACGGCCAGCGCAGACACCCACGTCGATGTTTCGATCTCGTTTTGGGGCTTTCACAAAGCCGTGACGGGCGTTACAGTCGCAAGCATCGCCGATGGGAGCGCTTCCATCGACGGAGATGCAAGTAAGAGATCGCCGGGGACCTGACGTGCCCGGCACCCAGCCCCAGGGGCTGACGGCGGGCCAGCCCGGACGCCGCCGTCAGCCATCACCCACCGACATGGAGGGAGGTGGAACCAGAGCCACTCGCGTGGCCCGGCTCCCGCGCGACACGCACGACCGGACGCCAATTCCACTCGTGCGTGTGTGCATCACAGGTGGGGACGGGGGTTGCCCTCCCCCGTCCCCACACTAAACCCCCGTTGTCGACGGGAAAAGAGGCCGACGGGACAGGCGCGACACGCCGCCCGGACGGCCTTCTTCGCTATCCGCACCGCCCCATCGCCGCTCGCCCCCGCCGCCCGAGCGACACCCACCCACGCACACCTCCGGCCGCCCGCCGGCCGGGCCGCCCCTCTGCCGCGGTCCGCCCTCGGGGACGCGGCCGGTCGCGCCTGGCCTATGCTGGGAGCGCTCCCGGCCTCTCGGGGCGGCCAGTCACTCCGAGGAGAACGCCCATGTCGCTACTCACCAGACGGCGCCTGCTCCGCCGTGCCGCCCTCTCCGCGACCGCCGCCGGAGCGGCCCGCAACGGGCTGGCCGGCGCCGCCGCCGCGGGCACCGTCGCGTCCGCGACCACCGTCGCCGGCTGCGACGGCACGCCCGATCCCGACGGCGAGGCGGACCCCGACGGGGCGCTGCGCTTCCCGCCCGGCTTCGGCTGGGGCGCGGCCACCTCGGCGTACCAGATCGAGGGTGCGGCCAAGGAGGACGGGCGGGGCGAGTCCGTCTGGGACACCTTCAGCCACACCCCGGGCCGCACGCGCAACGGCGACACCGGCGACGTCGCGGCCGACCACTACCACCGGTACCCCCAGGACCTCGACCTCATGCGCGACCTCGGGCTGCGCAGCTACCGGTTCTCCATCTCCTGGCCCCGGATCCAGGCCGACGGGTCCGGGCGGCCCAACCAGCGCGGCCTGGACTTCTACCGCCGGCTGGTGGACGGGCTGCACGAGCGCGGCATCGCGCCGATGGCCACCCTGTTCCACTGGGACCTCCCCCAGGCCCTCCAGGACGCCGGCGGCTGGGAGAACCGGGACACCGCCGAGCGCTTCGCCGACTACGCCGACCTGGTCTTCCGCGCCCTCGGCGACCGGGTGCCCGTCTGGCTGACCGTCAACGAGCCGAAGACCGTGGTGCAGAACGGCTACCTCGGGGGGCACCACGCGCCCGGCCGGCAGGACCCGGCGGCGGCGTACCTGGTCGCCCACCACCTCCAGCTCGCCCACGGCCTCGCCGTCCGCGCGCTGCGCGCCACCGGCGTCGAGGGGCGGATCGGCCCGGCGCTCAACCTGCACCCCTGCTACCCCGCCGACGAGACCGCCGAGGCGGCCGCCGCGACCCGGCTGTACGACGGCTACGAGAACCGGCTCTACCTCGACTCGATCTTCAAGGGCGCGTACCCGGCGGACGTGCTGGCCGACCTCGGCCCGGAGAGCCGGATGGTGCGCGGCGTGCGCGACGGCGACCTGGAGATCATCTCCAGCCCGGTCGACCTGCTGGCGGTGCAGTACTACACGCCGATCTACGTCACCGGCCAGGGCGACACGGTCCGCCGGTGGCCGACGTCGGAGGCGGAGTGGCAGCAGATCTACCCAGAGGGGATGTACGACATCCTGACCCGGGTCACCCGGGACTACGGCCGGGTGCCGATCACCATCACCGAGAACGGCCTGCCCTGCCCGGACACCCTCGCCGCGGACGGCACCGTCGACGACACCGCCCGCATCGACTTCCTCCGCGACCACTTCGCGGCCGCCCACCGGGCCGTCCGGGACGGGGTGCCGCTGGAGAGCTACCACGTCTGGTCGCTGCTGGACAACTTCGAATGGAACGAGGGGTACGAGCAGCGCTGGGGCCTGGTCTACGTCGACTACCCGACCCAGCGCCGGGTGCTCAAGCGCAGCGCCCACTGGTACCGCGACGTGATCCGCCGCAACGGGCTGTAGGCGGGGCGGCCCGGCCGGCGCGCCACCGGCCGGGCCCGCCTCCCGCTCAGCGGGGCAGCGCCTGCTGGAGTTCGGCCCGCAGCGCCGGGGTGAGCATCTCGCCGGCCTGCTTGGCCAGCCGCGCCATCTCGTAACCGACCACGCCGATGTCGGCGTCGGCCCCGGCCAGCGTGGCCAGGATCGAGCCGTCCCGGATCTGCATGACCAGGAAGTAGCCCCGGCCCATCTCGACCACGGTCTGCTTGACGATGTCGCCGTCGAACATCTGGGCCGCGCCGGCGGTGATGCTCATCAGGCCCGAGGTCACCGCCGCGAGCTTGTCCGCGTGGTCGCGGGGCAGGTGCGCGGAGATCGCCACGAGCAGGCCGTCGGTGGAGACCACCACCGCGTGCGCCACCCCCGGCACCCGCTCCGCGAACGCGTTCACCAGCCAGCTCAGGTCCCGTGCCTCCTGGCTCAACGTCGTCACTGTCGTACTCCCCCTTCATCGCGCGGCAGGTACATCTCGGTGGTCTCCTCGGCCTCCGCCCGCCGCACCCCGCTGTAGTAGCGCGAGAGCATGCCGCCGACCGCCTCCGGGTCCGGCTCATCGCGCCCGGAGCGGTCCGGGGCCGTGGGCCGGGTGACCGAGGTGAGCTGGGCCATCGGTACGCGTACCGGCAGGCCCCGCTCGTTGGTGCCTCCGGTGACCGGCGTCGCGGCGGGCGGCGGCGTCACACCGAGCACCGCGGCCGACGGGCCCTGGCGGCTGAACCAGCCGCCGCCGGCCGGCGACCCGGCCGACGGGGCGAGCACGTCCTCGGCCCGGCCCGGCACGGGACGCGGCCTGGGCACGGGCGCGCCGGCCGGACGCGGCAGCGCCGCCTCCGTGCCGGGCAACGCCGCGCCGAGCGGAAGTCCCGTCAACGGCGACACCGGCAGCTCCGCCGGGGGCGCCGGCGGGCGGCGTCCGGCCACCGGCAGCTCGGCGGTCGGCGTGCCGAGCCGGGCGGCGCCGGACGACAGGCGGGAGGCGGCGGCCACCTGGCTGGTCAGCATCCGTGGCGCGGCCGGCTGGTCCAGCCCGGGCGCGGGCGCCGCGGCCAGCAGCTCGGCCGGGATCCGGACCCGGGCGACCAGGCCCTCCTGGCCGCCCCGCAGCCGCACCTGGACGCCGTGCCGGGCACCCAGGTGGCTCACCACGAACAGGCCCATCCGCTCGGAGGCGGCCACGTCGGCCGCCGGCGGCTCGGCCAGCACCGCGTTCGCCTCGGCCAGCGCGGCCGGGCTCATCCCGAGCCCCTGGTCGACGATCTCCACGAACGCGCCCCTGCCGTCCGCACCGGCGACGACGCGCACCACGGTGTCCGGCCGGGAGAAGGCGGTGGCGTTCTCCAGCAGCTCGGCGAAGAGGTGCACCAGGTCGCCCACCGCGTGCCCGACGACGTGCAGGTCGGACCGGGAGTCGTGGCGCACCCGCTGGTACTGCTCGATCTCGGCGCTGGCCGCCAGCAGCACCGCGCCGAGGCCCACCGGCCGGTTCCACCGCCGGCTGGACTCGGTGCCCGCGAGCACCAGCAGGCTCTCGTCGTTGCGGCGCATCCGGGCGGCGAGATGGTCGAGCTTGAACAGGTTCTCCAGCTGGTCCGGGTCGCTCTCCTCGCGTTCCAGCTCGTCGAGGAGTTCGAGCTGCCGCTCGACCAGCACCTGACTGCGCCGGGCCAGGTTGACGAACATCGCGTTGACGTTGCGCCGCATCATCGCCTGCTCGACCGCGACGTCGACCGCGCTGCGGTGCACCGCCACGAACGCCTCGGCCAGCTCGCCGATCTCGTCCTGCGAGTCGATCACCGAAGGCGGCACGTCGATCGCGACCACCGGGCGGTCCACGGCCCGCAACCGGTCCAGGGCGTGCGGCAGCTCCACCTGCGCGATCCGCAGCGCCTGGCCGCGCAGCTGCCGGATCGAGCGCGCCACCGACCGGCCGACCAGCAACGAGATCAGCACCGCCACCAGGAGCACGCCGACGATGCCGCCGACCACCAGCAGGGTGTCCCGCAGCTGCCGGGCGCTGGCGTCGTCGGCCTGGCGTACGGCGTCGTCGAGGACACCGGCCTCCAGCTGGTGCAGCAGCTCCTGCCGCTGCTCGCTGGCGGCCCACCACTGCGTCGCCGGCAGCAGCGCGGGCTCGGCGGCCCCGCTGGGCAGGGTCTTCTCCTCCAGCCGGGCGGCCGAGACGAACGCCGGGTCCACCGACGTCTCGTCGTAACGGCGGATCTGGTCGGTGGTCGCGGCGACCCGGAACGCGCCCAGCGCGGTGAGCTGCTGGGCGCGCAGGTCGGTCAGCGAGACCTGGTCGTCCGCCTCGTAGCGGCCGGCCCGGGCGGCGGCGTACAGCTCGGCCCGGATCCGCGAGGACAGCTCCTTGACCCGGGAGAGCTGCACGTACCGCAGCACGGCGTTGGTCAGCGCCCGCTGGTCGTCGCCCGGTGACGGCTCGGCCAGCAGGTTGAGCAGGGCGGCGATGGCCCGGTGGTAGTTGCTCAGCACGGTGTCGCTGGACAGCACCGCCGGCGGCACGGCGGCGCGGATGTAGACGACCTGGTCGTACGCCTCCAGCACCTCGGAGTAGGCCACCCGCCAGGCGGCGTCGGCGTCGGCGAGGGGCTCGGCCGCGGCGCGCAGGTCGGTCATCGCCCGGTCGGAGGCGTCCTGGAGCGGCTTGAGCGCGGCGACCGCCGCGTCCCGCTCGGCGCCGCCACCGGCCTTGCGCAGCGCGGCGAGTTCCCCGGCGGAACGGTCCCGCTCCTGCTGGAGGCGGTCCACCGCGGTGCTGATCTGCCGGCCGATGCCGACCTGCTGGGCGAAGTCGCTCAACGCGGTGGTCTGCCCGACCAGCCCCCGGGTCTGCACCCCGGCGAGCACCAGGAACGCCACCGAGGGCAGCACCAGCACGGTGGCGAGCTTCGTGCCCATCCGCCAGTCCCGCAACCGGAAGCGCGAGCGCCGCCGCCGATGCGGCGCCACCCGGTCGTCGGACGGGCTCCGGCGCGGCTGCGGCGCGGCGCCGCGAGCCGGGTCGGGACCTGCGCCCACAGGTTCCTCCTCGGTCCCCCTCGGCTCCACCGGGACGGGGAGCGGAAGTCCATCCAACCAGGCCGGCGGGCGGTGTCAAACGGTGCGGCCAACCGCACGAGCAGGAAAGCCGGCGGCGGGCGGGCGGCTACGGTGTCCGGCGCATCCCGCTCGTCCGTCCGCCGATGCCGCCCACGTGCGCCGCCTGGGCGATCCGGTCGAGCGCCACGAGCGCGGCACCGGTCGCCCCGATCTCCGGGTTGCTCTGGTAGCGCACCGTACGCGGGGCCAGCGCGTCGGCGAACGCACCCCGCCACCAGGCCGAGGCGGCCATCGCGCCGCCGCCGAGCACCACCTCGGTCGGATTGCCCACGCCGTCCTCCAGCAGGGCCAGGTCGGCGGCCACCAGCCGGCACAGCTCGGTCATCAGCACGGCGACGATGTCGACCGCCGTGGTGCCGAAACTCAGGCCCCGCAGCTCCCCGGCGCCGGCCGGGGTGACGCCGGGGGGCCGGTCCCCGCCGAGCCGCGGGTTGGCGAGCAGGGTCAGGTTCGCGCCGGCCCGATCCAGCGCGGCCTCCAGCTCGGCGCCCTGCGGCAGCCGCAGCTCGCGGGCCGCCCAGGCGAACAGGTTCCCGCCGCTGGAGTACGCCGCCCCGGTCACCACGTGCTCGTGGTCGACCCGGTAGCGCCAGAGCTGCTCGGGCAGGGGCGGCAACTCCGTACCGGCCGGCACGGCCTCGAGCAGGCGTACCGCGGCGGAGGTGCCGACGGTGACCGCGGCGCGGGAGGTGTCGACGCAGCCGGAGCCCACGTTGGACGCCGCGCCGTCGCCGACCGGGGCGGCCCAGCGGGCGTCGGCGAGCTGCGGCCAGCGCTGGGCGTGCTCGGTCCGGAGCCGGCCGCGCCACCGCTGCGGGGCCAGCGCCGGAAGGTCCTCGGGGCGTACGCCGGCCAGGTCGCACGCCTCGGCGTCCCATTCCAGCCGGCGCAGGTCGAGCAACCCGGTGCCGGAGGCCATCGACACGGACATCGGCGCCTCGTCGAGCAGCTCGCCGAGCGCGTACTCGACCAGCCCGCTGAAACGGGCGATCGGGCTGCCGCAGCGCTCCCGCAGCCAGGGCAGTCGCACGGTCCAGTAGCAGCGGTGCCACCAGGCGCCGGTGCGGTGGTGGAAGGCGTCCGGGTCGACCGGGCCGGCGCCGCCGGCGGGGGCCTCCGGCCGGGTGTCCATCCAGGTGAGCACCGGGCCCAGCGGCGCGCCGTCGGCGCCCAGCGGCAGCACCGAGTGCCACTGCGCCGAAATGGCCACCAGCTCGACGTCGCGCAGCCGCCCGCCGGCGGCCAGCTCGTCCAGACACTCCGCGAGGCAGGCCAGGTAGCGGGGGCCGTCCAGGACACCGGAGCCGTCGTCCCCGGTGACCAGGTGCACCTTCCGGCGGGCCAGCGCGCCGGGGCGCGGGACGGCGTCCGCGTCCAGCACGAGCCCGCGCACCGAGGAGGTGCCCAGGTCCAGAGCGAGAATGTCCATCGCGGGTCAACCTACCCGCCGGGAGCGGCCGTAAAGCCAAGATCGGCCGTGCCGGGCACGGCGATCGGGTTCCCCGGGCACCCCCGCTCGCGTACAGTGATCGCCATGCCCGCGCACCTGACCTGCTGGTGGCCCGCCGACCCGGCGGCCCACCCCCGCGCGTAGCTTCCCCACGCGGCCGCCCGACGAGGCGGCCGCCGGTCTCTCCCCGGCATCCCGGGTCGCCCCGCCGGCGGCCTCCGGCCCACCGAGGAGACCCGATGACCCGCCCGCACGACCCGCTCGCCGCCGTCGCGGCCGGCCTCGACCCCGGCCCGTTCGCGCTCGTCCGCCGCGAGGGCGCCGACCACGTCGACCTGTTCGCCGGTCCGGTACGCACGGCCGACCGGCTCGCCGACCTCCCGCTGCCCGACGGCGGCCCCGGGCCGCGCACCCTGGCCCTGGTCCCCTACCGGCAGATCGCCGAGCGCGGCTTCGCCTGCGTGGACGACGGCCTGCCGCTGGAGTACCTGCTGGTCTCCGAGCACCGGCGGCTTCCGCTCGACGAGGTGCTGGCGGCCCTGCCGGACGCGCCGGTGGTGACCCGCGACGCCGCCTTCGACATCTCCGACGCCGAGTACGCGGACACGGTGGGCCGGGTGCTGAGCGACGAGATCGGCCGGGGCGAGGGCGCCAACTTCGTCATCCACCGCACCCTGCGGGCCACGGTCGAGGGCGCGCCGGTGGTGGCCGCCCTGGCGGCGCTGCGCCGGCTGCTGCTGCGCGAGCGGGGCGCGTACTGGACGTTCGTGGTGCACACCGGCAGCCGCACCCTGGTCGGCGCCAGCCCGGAGCGGCACGTCAGCGTGGACGACGGCCTGGTCATGATGAACCCGATCAGCGGCACCTTCCGGCACACCGGCGCGGCGGCGGACCGGGCGGCCCTGCTGCGCTTCCTCGACGATCCCAAGGAGGTCGAGGAGCTGTACATGGTGCTCGACGAGGAGCTGAAGATGATGGCGACCGTCGCCGAGCACGGCGGCCAGGTGGTCGGGCCGTACCTGAAGGAGATGGCCCACCTCGCGCACACCGAGTACCTGCTGGCCGGGCGGGGTTCGCGGGACGTGCGGGAGGTGCTGCGGGAGACCATGTTCGCGCCCACGGTCACCGGCAGCCCGATGGAGAACGCCTGCCGGGTGATCGCCCGCCACGAGCGGACGGGCCGCCGCTACTACGCCGGGGTGCTCGCCCTGCTCGGCCGCGACGAGCAGGGCCGGCAGACCCTGGACGCGCCGATCCTGATCCGCACCGCCGAGCTCTCCCCGGACGGCGGGCTGCGGGTGCCGGTCGGGGCCACCCTGGTGAGGCACTCCACGGCCGAGGGTGAGGTGGCCGAGACGCACGCCAAGGCGGCCGGGGTGCTGGCCGCGCTCGGCCTCGGCCCGGACGCCCCGGCCCGCGGCGCCGAGCCCGCGCTGCGCTACGCCGACGACCCGCAGGTGCGCGCCGCGCTGGCTGCCCGGAACACGCCGCTGGCCCGGTTCTGGCTGGACCAGCGCGTGCCCGGGGCGACCGCGCTGCCGGGCCTGGCCGGCCACCGCGCGTTGATCGTGGACGGTGAGGACACCTTCACGGGGATGCTCGCCCACCAGCTCGGCGCCCTCGGCCTGGCCGTGACCCGCCGGGACTGGCACGACGCCGGCCCGGTCGACGGCTACGACCTCGTGGTGGTCGGTCCCGGCCCCGGCGACCCGAACGACCTCGCCGAGCCGAAGATGGCGAGCATGCGGGCGCTGCTGGCGGAGCTGCTCGCGGCGGGCCGGCCGACCCTGGCGGTCTGCCTCGGTCACCAGTTGCTCGCCGGGCTGCTCGGGCTTCCGCTGCACCGCCGGGACGCCCCCTACCAGGGGCTGCCGCGGGACGTGCCGGTGTTCGGATCGACCCGCCGCGTCGGCTTCTACTCCAGCTTCACCGCCCGCGCCGCCGCCGACCGGGTCGCCACCGCGTACGGGCCGGTGGAGCTGTCCCGGGACCCGGCGGACGGCGCGGTGCACGCGCTGCGCGGGCCGGGTTTCGCCGGGGTGCAGTTCCACCCGGAGTCGGTGCTCAGCCGGGACGGCATGGTGGTCCTGGCGGACCTGCTCGGGCACCTGCTGGCCCATCCGGCGCTGACCGGGCATGGACCGGCCGAACGCGGGTAGGGCGAGGGTTGACCGGTGGCGTGGACGAGCCGAGAGCCCTCGTCCACACCACCGGTCACCCGGGGTCGGGAGTCAGCCCGCCATGCCCTTCTTCAGCGCCATACCGATCTGCACGGCGCGCTTGGCAGTCAGCGCGGTGGCCCCGAGGGCCACGTGGTCCGGCGGCACCTCGCCGTTGTTGCTGGTGTGCGACGCCCCGTACGGGTTGCCGGCGACGAACTGGCTGGGGTCGGTGTAGCCGGGGGTCACCACGATGCCGCCCCAGTGGTAGAAGACCGTGTACAGCGACAGCAGCGTCGCCTCCTGCCCGCCGTGGGACGTGGCGGTCGAGGTGAAGCCGGTGTAGACCTTGTTCGCCAGCGCGCCCTGGGCCCACAGCGGGCCGGTGGTGTCGATGAACTGCTTGAGCTGGGCGGCGACCATGCCGTAACGGGTGGGCGCGCCCATGATGACGACGTCGGCCCAGGCGAGGTCGTCCGGCTGCGCCTCCATCACGTCCTGGGTCTCCAGGCGGTGCGCCTGCCAGCCCGAGTTCGAGCGGATCGCCTCGTCCGGCGCCAGCTCACGTACCTTGCGCAGGCGTACCTCGGCCCCGGCCTCCCCGGCGGCCTCGACCGCCGCCTGCGCCATCTGGTAGGTGATTCCGGTCGCGCTGTAATAGATCACCGCGGCCTTGACCTGGCCATCCATCAGACGATTCCTCCTCGTTTCGGATCAGCTCCGGCGACTACCCGTCGCTTGCGACGTCAAACGCGGGGCGGGGACACCGCGTGGCATGCTCGGCGGGTGGAGATCCGCGAGGCGACCGCAGCCGACTGGGCTCGGATCTGGCCGTTCCTGCGCGAGATCGTGGCGGCCGGTGAGACGTACACCTGGCCCCGCGACGTCACCGAGGCGCGGGCCCGCGAGCTGTGGCTGGTGGCCCCGCCGGGCCGGACGCTGGTCGCGGTGGACTCCGGCGGCACGGTGCTCGGCTCCGCCAAACTGCTGCCCAACCAGGCCGGCCCGGGCGACCACGTGGCGAACGCCAGCTTCATGGTCGCCCCGGCGGCCGCCGGTCGGGGCGTGGGCCGGGCGCTGGCCGGGCACGTGCTGGCGCTGGCCCGCGCCGAGGGCTACCGGGCCATGCAGTTCAACGCCGTGGTGGCGACCAACACCCGGGCCGTCGAGCTCTGGCGGTCGCTGGGCTTCGAGGTCGTCGGCCGCGTGCCGGAGGGCTTCCGGCACCCCGACCAGGGGTACGTGGACCTGCTCGTGATGTACCGCCGACTGAGCTGAGTCGATACCTTGCCGTGGCTCAAGATTTGCGCAAGTTCCGATGGAAACCGCTTCCCCGGGTGAGGGCGCCCGGGGATCCTGGTGCCACCGGTGCCGGCGTACCACCGCCGCCCCCGCACCGGGAACCTGAACGGGGGATCGCGCTCCGCCGGCAACGAGGCTGGCGTAGCGCGATCAGGGGCACACCGAGGCTCAGTCGTTGAGCTTGTCCCGCAGGTCCGTCACCCGCTTCTCCAGCCGGTTCACCGCCTGCTCGTTGTTGACGAACGTGCTGATGCCGGCGGCGAGGGCCAGCCCGAGCAGCACCGCCAGGGCGCTGAGCACCAGACCTCCGATGGCCACCCCCCGCCCCGTGACGCCGGGCCGCCGGCTCATCTTCAGCCCGAAGATGCCCAGGATGATGCCGATGATCCCGAGCACCAGCCCCACCGACGCCAGGATCGCGGTGAGCACGCTGAGCAGGCCCGCCACGCCGAAGACCAGCGAGAAGGTGGCCGCTGCGCTGGTCTTCGCCCCGCCGGACGGGCCTGCCGGCCGGGCGGTGGTGGCCCGCCCGGCGCCCCGGGCCGGTTCACTGGACGCTGTCATCACTTCACCTCGCATTCCTCGCGTCGGCTCCCGGCGGGCATCCCCACTCCGCCAGCGCTCAATCCTCGCGGCCACGCGTTGCCGGCAGGGCCGGATGCATCACACCCGCGGCCTATGCTGACCGTCCACGTCGACGGGAGCAGCGACTAGTGGTTGCTTTCCTTTCTAGAGCTGTCCACAATTGGCTGCCGTGGGTAGTGTGTATCGGATCGGTGAGTTCGCTAAGCGGGTGGGCCGTTCGGTGAGCACGGTGCGCCGGTGGGAGGCGGAGGGCCGGATCACGGCCCGTCGTCTGCCGTCCGGGCAGCGGTATTTCGACGATTCGGATGTGCGCCGGGTGTTGCAGCCGGGCTTCGACGCCGTCCGGCGGAAGGTGGTGGTGTACTGCCGGGTGTCGTCGCCGGAACAGAAGGTCGACCTGGTCTCGCAGGTGGCGGCGATGCAGCAGTTCTGCCTCGCTCGCGGTCTGGCTGTGGACGAGTGGATCAGCGAGGTCGGCGGCGGGATGGACCTTCGCCGCAAGAAATTCCTGGCGTTGATGGACGCCGTGGACCGGGGTGAGGTCGCCACGCTGGTGGTGGCGCACACGGACCGGTTGGCCCGCTTCGGGTTCGACCTGCTGGAGCATCTGGCGGCGCGCGGCGGCTGCGAGATCGTCGTGGCCAACCAGGAGTCCCTGTCCCCGCGGCAGGAGTTGGTCGAGGACTTCTTGGCCGTCGTGCACACCTTCTCGCACCGGCTGGACGGTTTGCGCCGCTACGAGAAGGAGTTGAAGAGGGCGGACTTGACCATGGAGGGTGACCGGTGAAGGTCACCCGGATCGCCTACTCGCCCCGCCTGAATCCGGGCAAGTACGCTGCCTTGGTGGAGCAGGCCCGCCGGTTGGGTCGGGTGCGCAGTGAGGTGTGGCAGCGCTACGGTTCGATCAACGGTGTCGGGGCCGGACTGCGGGACCGGCAGGTGCGCGACCGGTGGCTGACCGACGGCACACA
This sequence comes from Micromonospora sp. CA-244673, assembly GCF_050948395.1. Lineage (NCBI taxonomy): Bacteria > Bacillati > Actinomycetota > Actinomycetes > Micromonosporales > Micromonosporaceae > Micromonospora > Micromonospora sp. CA-244673. The sequence goes on from NZ_CP192019.1 coordinate 5,033,354, forward strand.
CGCGCGGTTTGGTGTGCTGGCGAATGCGTGGAAGGAAACCGTCCGCGACGCTATGGCCGATATCGCAGCGAACCTGGCGGCGGCCAAGGTGCAGGTCCGGCGGGCGATCAACCGACGCACCACCGATCCGGCCGAGCGTAAGCGAATGTTCACGGCGTTGAAGGCTGACGATTGGGCCAGTGACGCGTTCCTGGCCCGGCAGATGCGCAAGCACTGGAAGCGTGGCTACAACCGCACGCACGATCAGATCGTGGTGCGCGCCGACAAGTACAACACCGCCCTCGATGGGCGGGGACGGTTGTGGCTGGCGATCCCCGGTCTCGAGCCCCGCAAGATGGTCAAGATCCCGCTGTCCACGACCGTCGCCCCGACCGGGACGCTGCGGCTCATCCTGCGCGGCGGCCGGGTCGAGGTCCACTACCAGATCGACGCGGCGCAGATGCGCTCATCACAGCGAGCATGCGGCGAGCCGACGATCGGCGTGGACAAGGGCTACACCGAAGCCCTCACCGACTCCGACGGCCAGCCCCACGGTGCAGGGCTCGGCACGCTGCTGTCCAGTGCATCGGACCGGTTGAAGGAACGAAACCGCCGCCGGGCGAAGCTACGCTCAATCGCCAACAACGCCGCGCTGCGTGGGGACCACGCGAAAGCGCACCGGATCAAGGCCAACAACCTCGGCACGATCAAGCGGGACCGGCAGGCCGCCCGACACCGAGCGCTGGTGCGTACGGAGATCTTCACTGCGGTGCACGAAGTCGTCGACAAGGCCGCCACCGTGATCGCCGAGGACCTCACCAAACGCTTCACCGGCCGCAAGAAGCTTCCTAAGAACATCAACCGGCGTCTCGCCGCGTGGACCAAAGGAGTCACCGCCGAGGCCCTGAAGAACGTGTCGGAGCGCAGAGGTTCTGCGCTCGTGCACGTCAATGCCGCCTACACCTCACAAACCTGTCACCGTTGCGGCGCCTTCGGCCGACGTAGTGGGGACCGGTTTCACTGCACCTCGTGCGGGGTGGTGTGGCAGGCCGACGTGAACGCCGCGATCAACATCCTGCACCGAGCCGGCGACCCCGACATCGCCCTGCACACCCCTCACCACAAGGTGAAGCAGATCCTGCAGGACCGGACCGATCGCCACCGGACCAGACTGCCGGTCCAGGACTCCAGCCCAGCCACCGCCGGGCGGAGAGCGAACCATCCGAACCGCTCAACTATGAGCAACAAGTAGGAAGCAGGCAGCGTGACCGTACGTCTCACCGGGGCCGAGGGGCTGGCGCTGCGGATGACCAGCCTGCTGCTGCGCCCGCACCCGACCGCGCGGCCGGAGAGTGTGGCCGGGGTGGTCGAGTGGTTCGGCGCCATGCAGGCCCAGGACGCGGCGAGCGGCCTCTGGTCCCTCGGCGTACGCCTGCCCGACCGCACCCAGGACGACGTGCGCGCGGCGCTGGAGCGGCGCGAGGCGCTGCGCACCTGGCCCATGCGGGGCACGGTGCACCTGGTGCCGCCCCGCGACGCGCGCTGGATGCTGGCGGTGACCGGTGTCCGGGCGCTGTCCGGCGTGGCCGGCAGGTGGGCCCAGCTCGGCCTGGCCGAGACCGACGCGGACCGCGCCGCCGAGGTGCTGGGTGCGGCCCTCGCGGGCGGGGGCCGGCTCAGCCGGGCCGAGTGCCTGGCCACGCTGCGGGCCGCCGGCCTGGACACCACCGGCCAGCGCGGCTACCACATGCTCTGGTACGCCGCCCAGCGCGGCGTCACCTGCATCGCCCCGCACATCGGCACCGAGCAGACGTTCGCGCTGCTGGATGAGTGGGCGCCCGATCCGCACCGCCCCGAGCGGGACGAGGCGCTGGGCCTGCTCGCGCACCGCTACGTCCGGGGCCACGGGCCGGTGACCCGGCACGAGCTGGCCCGGTGGAGCGGCCTCACGGTCACCGACGCCACCCGGGGCATCGCGGCGGCCGGCGACGCGCTCGCCCCGGTCGAGGTCGACGGCGTGCCGGCCGTGGTCGACGCCGCCCTGCTCGACGCGCCCCGGGCGCCGGTCGACGACGTGCACACCCTGCCCGGCTTCGACGAGTACCTGCTGGGCTACAAGGACCGGTCGCTGATGCTCGATCCGGCGCACGCGAACGCCGTCGTCCCCGGCAACAACGGGATCTTCCAGGCGACGGTGGTGCGCGGCGGCCGGACGGTCGGCACCTGGAAGCGGTCCGTGGGCAAGCGGGCGGTCACCGTGACCGTGCAGCAGTTGACGCCGTTCGACGCCGCGCTGCGGGCCCGCGTCGAGTCGGCCCTCACCCGTTACGCCGAGTTCCTCGGGCTGCCGCTGCGGCTGACCTGGTGAAACGGCGGCCGGGCCGGCGAGCGACGCCCACCGGCCCGGCTCGGGGTGCCGCTCAGTCGGCCAGCGCGCCCGACGCCCGCCCCTCGTGCAGGGTGAGGTTCCGTCCGGTGGCCGGGTCGAACAGGTCGATCTTCTCCAGGTTGCACCAGACCCGCCGCGGTTCGCCCTCGCGCACCGGGGACTCGGCCGACAGCCGGGTGACCAGGCTCAACCCGGTCCCGGTGAAGTCCGCGGCGCCCGCGTCGGCGGCCAGTTCCTCCAGCTCGGCGGCGCTGGCCCGCTCCCCCTCGACGGTGAAGTAGACGTACTTGTCCGAGCCCATCGACTCGACGATGTCGACCGGCGCCTCGAACTCCAGGCCCCGGCGGCGGGTCTCGTCGTCGATCAGCGCGGCGTCCTCGAAGTGCTCCGGGCGGATGCCGAGGATCAGCTCGCGCGGGGCGTCGGCGCCGTCGAGCTGCCGGCGTACCCGGTCCCCGATCGGCACGTCGCCCAGCGCCGTGCGCAGGTGCCCGTCCTCGACGGCGGCGTGCAGGAAGTTCATCGACGGGGAGCCGATGAACCCGGCCACGAAGAGGTTGCGGGGGTGGTCGTAGAGCTCCTGCGGCGGGCCGACCTGCTGCACCGCGCCGCCCCGCATGATCACCACGCGGTCGCCGAGGGTCATGGCCTCGGTCTGGTCGTGGGTCACGTAGACGGTGGTGGTGCCCAGCTGCTTCTGCAACCGGGACACCACGGTACGCATCTGCACCCGCAGCTTCGCGTCCAGGTTGGACAGCGGCTCGTCCATGAGGAACGCCTTGGGCTGGCGCACGATCGCCCGTCCCATGGCCACCCGCTGCCGCTGCCCGCCGGAGAGGTTGGCCGGCTTCCGGTCCAGCAGCGGGGTTAGCTCCAGGACCTTCGCGGCCTCCTCCACCTTCTGGTGGATGGTCTCCTTGTCCAGCTTCGCCAGCCGCAGCGGGAAGGCCATGTTCTCCCGGACGGTCATGTTCGGGTAAAGGGCGTAGGACTGGAAGACCATGGCGATGTCCCGGTCCCGGGGGGCCTTGTCGTTGACCCGCTCCCCCGCGATGCGCAGTTCCCCGGAGCTGATGTCCTCCAGCCCGGCGATCATGTTCAGGGTGGTGGACTTCCCGCAGCCGGAGGGGCCAACCAGGATCACGAACTCGCCGTCGGCGATCTCCAGGTCGACGTCCCGCACCGCGGTCGTCCCGTCCGGGAACCGCTTGCTCACCTTGTCCAGCACGATGTCGGCCATGACAACACCACCTATCCCTTGACTGCGCCGGAGGTCAGACCGGAGACGATGCGGCGCTGGAAGAAGAGCACGAACAGGATGATCGGAACGGTGATCACCACGGCGGCGGCGCAGATCGCCCCGGTGGGGTCCTCGAACTGCGACGCGCCGGTGAAGAACGACAGCGCGGCCGGCACCGTGCGGGAGCGCTCGGTGGACGTCAGCGAGATCGCGAACAGGAAGTCGTTCCAGCAGAAGATGAACACCAGGATGGCCGTGGTGAACAGCCCCGGCGCGGCCAGCGGGGCGATCACCCGCCGGAAGGCCTGGCCCTGGGTGGCGCCGTCCATCTTCGCCGCCTTCTCCAGGTCCCACGGGATCTGCTTGAAGAACGCCGAGAGCGTGTAGATCGCCAGCGGCAGCGCGAAGGTGATGTACGGCAGGATCAGCCCCGGCCAGGTGTCGAAGATGCCGAGCTGCCGCTCGATCTCGAACAGCGGCGACACCAGCGACACCTGCGGGAACATGGCGATCAGCAGGGACACCCCGACCAGCAGCTTCTTGCCGGGGAAGTCCAGCCGCGAGATCGCGTACGCGGCCATCGCGCCCAGCACCACCGCGATCAGGGTGGCGATCAGCGCGATGCCGATCGAGTTGACCAGGGCCCGGACGAACTGGTCGGTCTCGAAGATCGTCCGGTAGTTGTCCAGCGTCCACTCCCGCGGCCAGAACTTCCCGTCGGTGAGGGTGGCCGGGGTCTTGAACGACAGCGAGGCGATCCAGAGCACCGGGACCAGCGCGAAGACGACGACGATGACGTCCAGCAGGCCCCAGCGCACCTTCGCCCGCGTGGTGGTTTCGACTGCCATGTCAGCGCCTCTCCCCGTCGTCGCTGCCGGGGGCAGCGGTGCCGAACAGCTTCACGAACACGAACGCGATGATCGCCACGGTTAGGAAGATCAGCACCGACATCGTGGAGCCGATGCCGAGGTTCAACCCCCGGATCAGGTTGTTGTAGGCGAGCATCGACACCGACGAGGTCTCGTTACCGCCGGCCGTGAGCACGAAGATGTTGTCGAACACCCGGAACGCGTCCAGAGTGCGGAACAGCAGCGCGACCAGGATGGCCGGCTTCATCACCGGCAGCATCACCTTGGTGAACCGCTGCCAGGCCGTCGCGCCGTCGGTGGAGGCGGCCTTGAGCAGGTCCTCCGGCACGAGCGCCAGCCCGGCCATGAGCAGCAGCGCCATGAACGGGGTGGTCTTCCAGATCTCGGCCAGCATGATGATCGCCAGCGAGCTGGCCCGCTCGGTCAGCGGGGCGCTGCCGTCGAACAGGTTGGCCAGGTAGCCGGTGCCGGGTGTCCAGGCGTACCGCCAGGAGAAGGCGGCGACCACCGTGACGATGCCGTACGGGATCAGCGCCGCGGTGCGGACGATGCCCCGGCCGACCAGCGTCCGGTGCATGATCAGCGCCAGGCCCATGCCGAGCACCAGCTCGATCGCCACGGTGACCACCGTGATCAGGGCCGTCACCCCGAACGCCGTCCACCAGAACTGGTTGGTCAGCACGGTCACGTAGTTCTCCAGCCCGACGAACTCGCGCTCATCGGGGAAGCGCAGGTCGAAGCGCTGCAGCGACAACCAGAACGAGTAGAGGATCGGGTAGGCGGTGACCAGCACCATGACCAGCGCGGCCGGCGCGCAGAGCAGCAAGCCGAGGCGCCGCTCGGCGCGCTTGTTCTCGCTCAGCGGCGGCTTCGACCCGCGGCGGGCCCGCTGGGCGGGCACGGCGGCGTGCCGGCCGGCGGAACGCTCGGCGTCCGCCGCGACGTCCGCGCCGGCGGGCGTGGCGTTGACGCTCATGGCAGGACCCCCTTCGATTCGAGGGCGTCGGCGATGGCGTCGCGCAGCTCGTCGGCGGTCTGCTCGGGCCGGATCGCCGACGGCGGCGACAGGATCGCCGACATGACCGTGGAGATGCTCTGGTACGCCGGGGTCAGCGGCCGGACCGCCGGCTCCTTCAGCTCCTCGAGGATGGTCTCCTTCATCGGGTACGCCTTGTCCATCTCCGGGTCGGCGTAGACCGCCTCGATGGTGGGCGGCACCCCGTCGTTGACCGCGGAGAACTTCTGGTGCTCGGCGTTGCGGATGCACTTCGCCACCTCGAAGGACTCCGTCGGGTGCTTCGAGTAGGAGCTGACGGCCATGTTCACCCCGCCGATGGTGACCTTGCTCGGGGTGTTCGCGTCGACGCCCGGCACCCGCGCCCACTTCACCTTCTGCGCCAGCTCAGGGTTGGCCTCCTGCATGGCCGGATACACGAACGGCCAGTTGACCTGGAAGGCGCCGGAGCCGGACTGGAACTCCAGCCGGACCGGGTCCTCGGTGGCGTTGCTGAACGACGGCGAGGTCACGCCCGACGTGGCGAACTTCTTCAGCTGGTCGAGCGCCCGCACCGTGCCCTCGTCCATCACGGCCTTCTTGCCGTCGTCGCTGAGCACCTTGCCGCCCGCGCTCTCGGCCAGGGTGTTGTAGAGGACGACGAGGCCCTCGTACTGGGCGCCCATGGTGAGCACCTGGTAGGGCTTGCCCTGCTGCTTGAGCCGCTGGGCGGCGGAGATCATCTCGTCCCAGCTCTTCGGCGGCTCCGGCACGAGGTCGCTGCGGTACCAGAGGAGCTGCACGTTGGTGTTCTTGGGCGCGGCGTAGAGCTTGTCCTCGTAGCGGGCGGTGTCCAGCGGGCCGGCGAGGGTGCCCTGCTCGACCTCGGCCCTGTCCTGGCCGGTCCACTCCCGGATCCACTCGGCGCTGGCGAACTCCTGGGTCCAGGTGACGTCGAGGCCGAGCACGTCCATCCCGGGGTCCTGCGCCGCGAGCCGCCGCACCATCTGCACCCGCTGGTCGTCGGCCTGCCGCGGCAGCACCCGGTAGGCGATCCGGTAGCGCCCCTGGGCCTGGGCGTTGCAGTCGTCGACGACCTTCTGCAGGTTCTGCTCGGGCGGGTAGTACAGGTTGATGGTGGGCGTGCCGCCCTCGCCGCCCGAACCGCAGGCGGCAAGCGGGGCCACCAACGCGAGTGCGGCGGCTGCCGCCGCCGCACGCCGGGCCGGCCGCCTCCGGGCGGCCCTGTCGGGGTCTGCCGTCATCGCCCTCCCCCTCTCTTCGGCGAAGAACCGGGGAGTCACCCGTGCCCCGGCGCACGGCGAGACGGTCGGGGCGCCGATGGTCGAGCGGGCGCCCCGGGACGTTTCGTGGGCCAGACAGTGCCCTGGCAGCCACGCAGCGAAACCTGACGGTCACGAGACGGATTCGACAGCCGGCGCTGTGGTGCGGATCACGGGCGTCGGCCCGGCCGCTCCCGGCCGCCCGGCACCCGGTGGATGTCCGACCCGGCCGGCATGATGGCCGGATGATCGCGCGCTTCAAGGACATCTGCATGGACGCGGGCGACGCCCGGCGGCTCGGCGGCTTCTGGGCCGGCATCCTCGGCGGGGAACTGGTCGACACGGGCGACGGCGACGCCCGGATCGACCCCCGCGCCGCCTCGCCCGCCGAATCCATCTGGGTCAACACGGTGCCCGAGCCGCGGACCGGGAAGACCCGCGTCCACCTCGACCTGCGGCTGGCCGACGCGCAGCCGGCCGCGCTGCTGGCCGCCGGGGCGCGCCTGGTCCGCGAGCCGGACGCCGAGATCAGCTGGTGGGTGCTGGCCGACCCGGAGGGCAATCAGTTCTGCGCGTTCGCCCCGCGCGAGGGCGCCCGGCCGGCTGGGTTCGAGCTGGTGGTGGACAGCGCCGACCCGGCCGCACAGGCCGCCTGGTGGGCGCGGGTGACCGGCGGGCGGGTGGAGACCGCCGCCGAGGGTGCCGCGTCGGTGGTCGGCGCGGCGGGCTTCCCCTGGGACCACTGGGTCTTCGACCCCGTGCCGGAGCGCAAGCGCGTGAAGAACCGGGTCCACTGGGACGTCGAGCTGACCGGTTCGGACGTCACCGCGCTCATCGCGGCCGGGGCCACCCTGCTGCGCGAGCCCACCCCGGCGACCTCCTGGTGGGTGCTGGCCGACCCGGAGGGCAACGAGTTCTGCGCCTTCCCGGCCCGTCCCAAGCAGTGAACGGCGAGCTACCCAGCGTGCTTCCGGTGGTCTAGCGTTTCCGTAGCTCCGCAGCCAGCGCGTCGCCGTCGAAGTCGATACGCCTCCGGCCGACCCCAGCCCGTCCGATCGGTTGGTTCTCGCGCGAACTCCCTTCTGCGGTCCCACCGGTTGGGCAGGATCCCCACGAGGAGGTGCCGTCGTGCAGGACACCCGCGCTCTCGCCTTGACGTTCGAGGTGAGCGGCCTGCCCCCGGTCAAGACCGAGGCCCTGTCCATCTTCGCCGCCGGGCACCGGCAGGCGACGAGGGTCCGCGCCCTGCTCCAGGCCGCCTGCACGGCGGCCCAGCGCACGGGGTGGACGCCGCTCACCGGTCCGGTCGAGGTGGACGTGACCCTGCGCTGCCCGCCCGGGCACCGCACCTCCGACGCCAGCACGCTGGTGGGCGGGGTCTGCGCGGTGCTGCAGGACAAGAAGCGGGTGGCGAACATCGGCCTGGCCCACCTCGGGGTGCTGGTCGACGTCGCTCTCTGGTCCGACGACCGGCAGATCCGCCGGTTGTCCTACGTCGAGGAGCCCGCGGAGGACTTCTCGTACCAGGTCCGGGTGGCGGCCGTACCGAGGATGGTTTGACCGACGACCGCGGTGGGGTACCGCGGTCGCCGAAGAAGGGAGCGCCGATGTCGGAGCCACATGTCACGCTCGATCCGAGCGGGCTCGACCCTGTGCAGCAGAAGCTGCGCGGCCCGTTGGAGGATCAGCTGACCTCGGCCCTGCAGGCGGCCGCCGACCGGGTCCGCGCCGGCTACGCGGGTGAGCCCGTGGAGGAGGTCTGCCGTCGGCTGCTCGACGAGACCCGCGCCGGGCTGCACCCGGACATCGCCGCGGGGTTCAACCCGGACATGGACGAGTTCTGCCGGGTCGCGGTGGCCATCGTCCGCGGCGAGGTCGGCTGACCCACGTGCCCGACCGTGCCGGCCACCGGGCGGCGCGGTCGGTCCGCGCGCGCGTCAGCCACGTCGCACGTCGACCGCGACGACGTGGGTGCCGTCGGGGCGGGTGGCCTCGCCCAGCCGCACCGGCAGCGTCCCGCCCGCCGGTGGCCGCAGCCCGAGGCCGAAGCTGAGGTGGCCCTCGAAGTCGCCGGCCGCGGCCCAGCCGCGCAGCGTCGGGTAGCCGATCCGCGCCGGCGGCAGGGCGGCCGTCCCGGCGCCGCGGGCGTCGTGCGCCTGCGCCGGGTCGAACCGCACCGACAGGTAGGCCGTGCCGGGCAGGTCGACGGGCGCGCCGCGACCCTCCGTCCACACCTGCGGGACGTAGCCGACCTGGTAGGACGGTGTCGGGCCGAGGAAGGCGAAGGTTATCCGGCTGAACCCCTCGGCCGGGTGGTCGCCGACCCGCACCTCGACCAGGACCGGCAGGGGCTCCCCCGGCGCCGGGGTGACCGGCACCCGGACCTGGTGCGTCACCCGGGCGGGTGCCGTGGGCACGTCCCAGCCGTAGGTCACCCGCCAGGCGCCCTCGACGGGCGCCGCGCTGGTGGTCACGGCCGGAGTGGCGGCGGGGGTGGTGGCGGCGGGCGTGGTCGCGGCGGCCGTGGTGCCGGCCGCCGGTGCGGTCGTCGGGGCGGCGCCGTCGTGGTCGGTCACCGTGCAGGCCGCCGCGAGCAGCACGACCAGGCCGGCGAGCAGTGGTACGCGCTGAGGCGTCATGGTTCAGTGTCGCGCCGGGCCGCCCCCGTCCACCAGAGCCATTTCTCCGCCCGCCGGCGGCGCCCGGCGACGGTCAGCCGGTGAGGGCGAGCGACTTCACGACGACCAGCGCGACGAGCAGCACGGCGACCGCCGCGGTGACCGCCACCTGCACGGCGGTCCGCCGCCGGGCCGGGGCGTACGCGAACCCGAGGCCGACGAGGCCCCCGGCCAGCAGGCCACCCAGGTGCCCCTCCCAGGAGGTCCAGCCGGCGGAGAGCACCATCCAGATCACGAACGGGATGAGCACCCGCTGCGGCTCGATCGGGTGGTGGTGCAGCCGCCGGGCGAGCACCACGTAGCAGCCGGCCAGGCCGTAGACCGCGCCGGAGGCGCCGACCGCCGCCTGGTGCGGGGAGACCAGGAAGCCCAGGACCCCGCCCCCCAGCGCGGAGAGCAGGTAGACGGCCAGGTACCGGGCGTGCCCGAGACGGTCCTCGACCACCCGGCCGAGCACCCACAGCCACCACAGGTTGAAGGTGATGTGCAGGAAGCCGAGGACGCCCTGGGTGGGCAGCAGGTGCAGGAACGACGACGTGAGCAGGCGGTACCACTCGCCGTGCGCGATCCCGACCGGCTCGTACCCCGGGTGGGCGACGCCGTCGTCGACGTAGCGCTGGCCGGCGTCGTCGACCAGCCCGGTCCCCAGGCTGTCGAACCGGTCGAGCACGGCCGGGTGGACCAGCTCGACCAGGTACGCCAGCACGATGAGGGCGACCAGCGCGTACGTCACCAGCGGCCGGGCGACCGGGCGGCCGCCGAAGACCGTGCGGGCCTGCCGGACCGTACGGTTGTCCGCCCGGACGCAGTCGGGGCAGCGGTGGCCGACCGGCGCCTCGCGCATGCAGTCCGGGCAGATGTGGCGGTCGCAGCGGCTGCAGCGCAGCAGCGTCTCCCGCTTCGGGTGTCGGTAGCAGGTGCTGGCGGCGTTCCCGGCGGGCGGCTGGCCGGTGCTGATCGTGTCCATCGGAGGCGGTCCTGGCGGCTCGTGGGGGCGGGTCAGTAGCGGTCGAGGCACTCGGCTGGGCTGAGCACGACGTGCGGCGCCGCCTCAGGGTCGAGCCAGGTGAGCACCGCGACCAGGTGCTCGTGGGACAGGCTCACGCAGCCGGCTGTGGGGTTGCCCTCGGCGCCGCCGAACTGGTGCAGGAAGATGCCGCTGCCGGCGTGGGGCACCGGGGCCGGGACGGTCGGCGGCATGTTGTAGGTGATCACCGCGAAGTGCGTGTACGCCGGGTCCTCCCGCCACAGCGCCTCGCTCTGGCCGCCCAACCGCGCGGCGGAGCGCTGGAAGCTGTTGTAGTGCGGGGAGTCCGGCTCGGCGTTCCACCAGTCGTCGACGGCCACCCGGTGGTAGGGGTGGCGCACGCCCGGGTCGGCGGCGATGCCGTAGATGGTGGGGCCGACGGCGTAGACGCCGGTCGGGGTGGTGGGCACGCCCTCGACGTGCCGGTCGCTGAACCCGTCGGCGCCGATCCGGGCGGGCAGCGGGGGCAGGGCCGGCCGCCAGTCGTCACCGACGCGGTCGTACGCCTCCAGGGTGGCGTGGGTGGTGCGCCAGCCCTCGCCCGTGACGATGACGACCTGCCGCGCACGCGGTGGCAGCGAGGTCAGCCGGGCGGCACTCGTCGGCTTCACGCGGAGGATCCTCGCACGGGACGGGGCCAGGCAGCGTCCCCGGTCCGGTCGGTCTTCGTGGGATGGCGGAGGTGGCCGGACGGGTCAGGACCGGGTCCGCAACTCCCCGGTCCTGACCCCAGCCGTCCGGCGTGGTAGCGGTCTTCGCCGTTGGCGAGCACGGCGGGCGTGGCACGCCGCCAACGCCGGGCTCAACGCGGCGAGCCGGCCCGCATGCACTCAGCTCCACGGTGCCCAACTACCGGACTTCGGCGCGCCCCCGACTCACCCCGAAGAGGCGTGGGCGCGGGCTCAGGTTAAGCAGGTTCTCGCAGGTCGGACAAGGTTGGCCGGGCCCGGGGAAATGTGATTGATGCCAACGTTGAAATACGGCATGTCGGCGTAACAGGGTCAGCCGGACCAGCGCTGTTTGTGTTCGAGGCGACGGCTGTGCCCGGCATCGGGCGAGGGCCCGGTCAGGGCCCCCGCCGCGGCCGCCCCGGCGATCAGCGCGACCGCCGCGAGGTGCAGCAGGCGTACCCCGGCCGGCGCCGCGACGGTGGCCGCCGGCAGGCCCGGCAGCAGCAGCGCCCCGAGTCCGGTGACCGCAAGGGCCACCCCCCAGAACATTCCCGGCCGGGTCGGCGGCGCCGGCGGCCGGGCGCCGGCGACGATCTCCCCCCGCCGGGCGGCGCGCACCGCCAGGACGGCGACCAGCAGCCCGCCGCCGACGGTGCCCACCACGTCCGCCACCTGCCACCAGTAGAGCCCGGTCAGGGCGTGGAAGTCGGCGATGCCGAGCAGGCGCGGCCACCGGTCGGTGTGGGTGACGCGATCCCAGGCGATGTGGCTGAACGCGCCGATCAGCGCCGAGCAGACGGTGACCTGCCAGGGATGCCGGACGCCGGCCAGCGCCGCGTGGTCGGGCCAGCCGAACAGCCGCTGGCCGGGCAGGTGCACGGCGATCCCGGCGATCACCCGGCGGACGATCCAGGCGTACCCGAGGGCGACCGGCAGGCACCACCAGAGCAGCCCGCCGAGGGTGTGCGTGCGCAGACCGGGGGCGAGCCCGGTGCCGGTGAACAGGTAGCCCACGTCCGGCGCGACGGCGCCGGTGGCCAGCGCCACCCCGTCGAACCAGTGCGGCCGCCAGAGCTTCAACGGCAGCACCGGCGCCAGGTGCGAGGGGAAGGTCAGCGGCACGCCTGGGACGTTACCCGCCGGATCAGAAGTGCCGGACCAGGTCGGGGAAGGCGGCCAGCCGGATCACCCCGCGGTCGGCCGGGTCCAGCTCGTCGTGTTCCAGCACCCAGGTGTTCTCGTTGGGGATGAAGACCGCGTTCAGGCCGGCGGCGCGGGCGGGCAGGATGTCCGAGCGCGGGGAGTTGCCGACCATCCAGGCCGTGGCCGGGTCGAAGGCGTGTTCCCGGGCCAGCCAGCGGTAGGTGTCGACGTCCTTCTCCGGGACGATGTGCGCGGCACGGAAGTGGTGCAGCAGGCCGCAGGCGTCGAGCTTGCGCTGCTGCTCCTCGCGCTCCCCCTTGGTGAGCAGCAGCAACTCGTGCCGGGTGGCCAGGTCGTCGAGGGTCTCCGCCACGCCGGGCATCAGCTCGACCTGGTGGCCGACCAGCGCCGCCGCCAGGTCGTCGATCTCGGCGCGCTCCCGGTCGGTCGCGGGGCGCGCGCGCAGCTTCTCCAGGCACTCCCCCAGGCTGCGCAGGAAGACCTTGCTGCCGTAGCCGTGCGCGACCGCGTTGGCCCGCTCGATGTCGTCGAGCACCGTCCGGATCTCCGTCCGGTCCAGCGTCGGATGGTCCAGCCAGGTGAGGAAGTCGTCGATGACCCGCTCGAAGAGGACGTTGTTCTCCCAGAGCGTGTCGTCGGCGTCGAAGACCAGCACGGCGGCCTCCCGGCGCTGTGGCATCGCATACTCCTCCCGTGTGCCGGACCGGGACACGGTACTGCCTCCGCCCCGCCCCGGCAGCCGGGTTTCCGGCGCGCCGGACGGGATCGGCCGACAAGATCATCCCGGACCGGACGGACGGACCGTCCGGACTGGCCGAACGCCGTGCGACCAGCGGCGGGAACCCGACTGCGCCGACCCCGCCCCGGGCGGCATGCTTCGGCGATGACGACCTCACGCGATCATCCCCGCGCGACCCCGGCCCGGCGCCGGCGTCGCCGGAGGGCGGCCACCGCCGTCGTGGCCGCGCTCGCCGCCGCCGGCGGCGCGCTCCCCCCGTCCCCCGCCCTCGCGGTCAACGCCACACACTCCACCGTGGTCGGTACCAACCCGGTGGACTGGACGCCGCACGCCCTCGACGGGACCGTGTACCGGATGCTCCAGATCGGCAACCGGGTGTACGTGGCCGGCTCGTTCACCAAGGTGCGCGACGCCGGGCAGACCGCCCAGCTGGCGATGCCGCGACTGGTGGCCTTCGACGCCACCACCGGCCGGGTCGACACGACGTTCCGGCCCGTGGTCAACGGCACGGTCAAGGCGCTCGCCGCCGCGCCGGACGGCCGCTCGCTCTACCTCGGCGGCGCGTTCACGACGGTCAACGGCGTGGCCGCACCGCGGGTGGCCCGGGTCGACGCGGCCACCGGCGCCCGGGTCGCCGGTTTCGCCCCGGCCGCGCTCAACAACCAGGTCAACGACATGCGGCTGGTCGGCAACCGGCTCATCCTCGGCGGCGCGTTCCAGACCGTGGGCGGGGTGACGCGACGGGCCCTGGCCGCGTTGAACGCGACCACCGGCGCCGCCGACGCGTCGATCAACCTGCGGGTCGAGGGCGCCCGGAAGACCACCTCCGGGGCCACCTCGCCGGTCAAGATCGAGGCGCTGGACGTCTCCGCGGACGGCCGGCGGCTCGTCTTCGTGGGCAACTTCAGCTCGGTCTCCGGCGCGGCGCGCCACCAGCTCGCCGTGGCGAACCTGACCGCGACCGGCGCCACCCTCTCGGGCTGGTCGACCGACCGCTACCAGCCGCAGTGCGCCAAGACCATGCCCACCTACCTGCGCGGGGTCGACATCTCCGCGGACGGCACCTGGTTCGTGGCGGTCACCACCGGCGCCGCGTTCCCGGGCACGCTGTGCGACACGGCGTCCCGCTTCGAGTTCGGCGCCGAGACCGGCGGCAAGCAGCCGACCTGGGCGAACTACACCGGCGGCGACACGCTGCTCTCGGTGGCGATCACCGGCGCGGCGGTCTACGTGGGCGGCCACCAGCGCTGGCTGGACAACCCGCTCGGGCGCGACTCGGCCGGCCCGGGCGCGGTGTCCCGGCCGGGGATCGGAGCGATCCACCCGACCACCGGCAAGGCCCTGCCCTGGAACCCGACCAAGGACCGGGGCGTCGGCACCCAGGAGCTGTACGCCACCGACCGGGGCCTCTGGGTCGGCAGCGACACCGTCACGGTGGCCGGCGAGTACCACGCCCGGGTGGCGTTCCTCCCGCTGCCCTGAGGTGGTGGGGCGCGGCGGTTCCGTCGCGCCCCACCCTCAGCAGGATGACCGCGGACGGCTTGTCCAGTCGGAAACTGCGGACCCCCCGAAACATCGACGCCCGACAACGATGGTATTGACCATCGTCGCAACGCGGGTATATAAAAGGGTGCGTAATTAACGGGGACTAACTGAGGAGCCGCTTAATGCGACCCACCCTCTCTCGCCTCATTGTTGCCCTGGCTTCGATGCTGGCCGCAATCCTTGCCTTTCCGGCATCGGCCCAAGCCGCCCCCGGCTGGCAGCCCTACACCTACACGTCCAAATGGCACTGCTCGCAGGCCAGTTCGGACACTTCGATCGCTGCCGTCAGTGTCTGCGTGGTCGTGAACAACACGGCGACCCAGGCCGTCGTCACGGTGACCAATACGAGGTCGAGCACGATCCAGATCCAGGCGCCGACGCTGACCCTGTACTCCGTCGGGCAGGCTCTCTCCACCGTTTCCTGCAACTTCAGCTACCTCACCGCCCACCAGACGACGGCCTGTTTCGGACCCACTTTCCAACGCACGTGCAGCCAAAATGCCCAGGCCTGGGCGAAGGTGAACTACAGCCTGCCTGATGCCGCCACGTGGAAGGTCGCCACCGGCTGGTCGCCGACGTGGAATATGTGCACGCTGGCCAAAACCCGTTGAAATTCGAGCGTTGAATCTACCGGCGGCCCGTTCAATTGAGCGGGCCGCCGGCCACAGTTTCTGTGCTGCGCCAAATTCAGGGCACCCGGACCAGGAACCGCGGCACCGGCATCGCCGCCGCGCCCCGGATCAGCGGCGCAGCGTGAGGATCAGGTCGGCGACCAGGGCCGTCCACCCGGTCTGGTGCCACGCGCCGAGGCCGGCGCCGTTGTCGCCGTGGAAGTACTCCGGGAAGCAGATCAGATCCCGCCAGTCCGGGTGGGTCTGGAAGAGCTGGGCCGCGCCGTAGATCGGCCGCCGCCCCCAGCCGTCCCGGGTGAACAGCGAGATCAGCCGGGCCGACAGGTCGTCGGCGATCTCGTCGAGGGTGCGCTTCACCCCGGACCGGGTCGGATATTCCACCTGCAGGTCGTCGCCGAAGAAGGCGGCGTAGTCGCGCAGCGCGCTGATCAGCAGGAAGTTGGTCGGCATCCAGATCGGACCGCGCCAGTTGGAGTTGCCGCCGAACAGGCCGCTCGTCGACTCGGCCGGCTCGTAGCCGACGCTGAACTCCTGGCCGCCGAGAGTGACCGTGAACGGCTTGTCCAGGTGGGCGCGGGAGAGCGTACGCAGCCCGTACTCCGAGAGGAACTCGTCGGTGTCGAGCATCCGGGCGAGCAGGCGCACCACCTGGTCGGGGCCGACCATCGACAGCAGCCGCTGCTGCCGGCCGTCCGGGCCGAGCCGGCGGGCGCCGACCACCTCGGCGTACTCGGGGCGGTTGGTGAGGAACCAGCGCAGCCGGGCGCCCAGCTCGGGCAGCCGGCGCAGGGTGCGCGCGGTGAGCCGGGTGACCGCGGCCAGCGGCAGCAGCCCGACCACCGAGCGGACCTTCAGCGGCACCTTCGTGCCGTCGGCCTGCCGCAGCACGTCGTAGAAGAACGCGTCCTCGTCGTCCCAGAGCCCCTGGTCGTACGCGGCCGCCGCGATGTACGCGAAGTGCTCGAAGAACTTCGTCGCGGTGTCCACGTACGCCCGGTCGTGCTCGGCCAGCACGACGGCCATGTCGAGCAGGTTGAGCGCGTACATGGCCATCCAGCCGGTGCCGTCGGACTGCTCCAGCACCCCGGCCACCGGCAGCGCGGCCGAGCGGTCGAACGGGCCGACGTTGTCCAGCCCGAGGAAGCCGCCCTCGAAGACGTTGTTGCCGCCGGTGTCCTTCCGGTTGACCCACCAGGTGAAGTTGAGCAGCAGCTTGTGCATCACCCGGGCGAGGAACTCGTGGTCGGAGGAGCCGTCGATCTCGAACACCTTGAGCGCCGCCCAGGCGTGCACCGGCGGGTTCACGTCACCGAACGCCCACTCGTACGCCGGGATCTGCCCGTTCGGGTGCAGGTACCACTCGCGGAGCAGGAGCAGCAGCTGTTCCTTGGCGAAGCCGGGATCGACCCGGGCGATGGTCACGCAGTGGAAGGCCAGGTCCCAGGCCGCGTACCAGGGGTATTCCCACGGGTCCGGCATGGAGATCACGTCGAAGCTGTTCATGTGCCACCAGGCGCTGTTGCGCCCGTGCCGGCGGCCGGCCGGCGGCGTGGAGCCCAGGTCGCCCTCCAGCCACCGCTTCACGTCGAAGTGGTAGAACTGCTTGCCCCACATCAGCCCGGCGATGGCCTGCCGGGCCACCAGCGCCTCGTCGGCGCTCGCGGCGGCCGGGATGACGCTGTCGAAGAACCGGTTCGCCTCCGCGCGCCGAGCCCAGAGCACCGTGTCGAACCCGTCGCCCAGGTCGGCCGGGGGCGGCGGGTCGTTCGCCGGGGGCGGTGCGGTGCGGGTGAGCCGCAGCCGGATCTGCCGCTGCCCGCCGGCCGGCACGTCCAGCACGTAGTGCAGCGCGCCCTTGGTCCCCTCCCGGTCCGGGTTGACGGTGGCCGCGCCGGCCACCACGTGGTCGTTGATCCCGTCCTTCGGGTACGCCGACCGCCCGGGCAGCCCCCACAGCCGCTCGGCGTTGGTGTCGTTGTCACAGAGCAGCGGCGTGGGCGTGCCGTCGCCCTCCAGCACGAGCTGGCCGAGCACCCAGTGCTCGCCGACCAGCCGGGACCCCGCCCCGGTCAGCTTCGGCACCCGGTCGCCGCCGGGCAGCCCCCACGCCCAGGTGTTGCGGAACCAGAGGGTGGGCAGCACGTGCAGGGTCTCGTCGGTGTCCCCCCGGTTGGCCACCGTGACCAGCACGCACAGGTCGGTCGGCGACGCCTTGGCGTAGTCGACGGTGACCGCCCAGTACCGGTCGTCGTCGAAGATCCCCGTGTCGACCAGCTCGTACTCGGTGTCGTCCCGGCCGCGCAGCGCGTTCACGGCCACCAGCTCGTCGTAGGGGAAGGCGGCCTGCGGGTAGTGGTAGCGCCAGCGCATCCAGGAGTGGGTCGGCGTGGAGTCCTCGTACCACCAGTAGTCCTTCACGTCCTCCCCGTGGTTGCCGCCGTCACCGCCGAGGCCGAACATCCGCTCCTTGAGGATCGGGTCCCGGCCGTTCCACAGGGCGAGGGCGAAGCAGAACGTCTGCCGGTCGTCGCAGACGCCGGCCATGCCGTCCTCGTTCCACCGGTAGGCTCGGGACCGCGCGTGATCGTGTGGGAAGTAGTCCCAGGCCGTGCCGTGTTCGCTGTAGTCCTCCCGTACCGTCCCCCACGCCCGCTCGGACAGATAGGGACCCCATGCGCGCCAGTCCTGCTCCCCGGCGTCGGCCTGGGCCAGCCGGTGCCGCTCGGGGTCGGGGGTCGCGGAGGTCGGGCCGTCAGTGATCACCTGCACATCTTCGACGCCGCCGGGGTACTTCTCCACAGGGGCCATTGTCGTCGTGGCGGGTGACACCCCGCCGGTGGTGGAGGAAAGTTGATCGACATTTGCTTCGGTCCGCAGGTCTGCGGGGACCTGTCCGCCTCGTCGACGCGGGAGTGGCTGGTCACCGACGGGCGGGGCGGCTACGCCATGGGCACGGTCGCCGGGCTGCGTACCCGGCGCTATCACGGGCTGCTCGTGGTGGCCGGGGAGACGCCGGCCGCCCGCAAGGTGGGCCTGGTCAGCCTCGACCCGGCGGTGACCCTGCCGTCCGGGCGGCAGGTCCGGCTCGGCGCGCACGAGTGGTCCCCGGGTGTGGTCGACCCGCGCGGGTTCGAGCTGCTGGAGCGCTTCGACCTCACCGACGGGGTGCCCCGCTGGCGCTGGCGGGTCGGCGACGTGGTGATCGAGCGGGAGATCGCCATGGCGTACGGCCGGTCCTGCGTGGCGGTGGTGCACCGGCTGGTCTCCGGCGGCCCGGTCCGGCTGGACCTGGCCGCGGCCTGCACCTGGCGCGACGCGCACGGCGAGCGGCGGGCGGACGGCCCGTCCCCCCGGCTGGAGGAGGTGGCCGGCGGCGCGGTGGTGGAGGGCGCGTTCCGGCTGGCCGGGCCGGGCTGGACCCCGGAGGGGCAGTGGTGGCTCGGCGTGCGCCACCGGGAGGAGGCGGCGCGCGGGCTGCACCCCGACGAGGACCTCTGGTACGCGGGCCGGTTCTCCGGCTCCCTGGACGAGCCGGGCGCCGAGGTGTCCGTGCTGGCCTGGGCGGACGACCTGGCCGAGGAGCCCCCGCCGGCCACCGCGCTGGTCGAGGCGGCCCGGCGGCGCCACCGGGCGGTGGTGGCCGCGGCGAAGCCGGACGACGACGTCGACGCGACCCTCGCCCTGGCCGCCGACGCCTTCGTGGTGCACACCCGTACCGGCCCGGACGTGGTGGCCGGCTATCCCTGGTTCGGGGCGTGGTCGCGGGACACCATGACCTCCTACGAGGGGCTCCTCCTCCGCACCGGCCGGGGCGACGAGGGGCGGGAGCTGCTGCGGGCGTACGCGGCCACGCTGTCGGAGGGGATGCTCGCCAACACCGCCGACACCGGGCGGGTGGAGCACAACACCGTCGACGCGACGCTGTGGTTCCTGCACGCGGTGAACCGGCACGTCACCGTCACCGGGGACACCGACCTCGGGGTGGAGCTGCTGCCGGCGCTGGAGGGCGTGGTGGCCGCGCACGTGGCGGGCACCCGCTACGGCATCGGCGTCGACCCGGCCGACGGCCTGCTCACCCAGGGCGGGCCGCCGGACGTCGCGCTCACCTGGATGGACGCCCGGGTCGACGGGGTGCCGGTCACCCCGCGCACCGGCAAGCCGGTCGAGGTCAACGCGCTCTGGGTGAACGGGCTCGCCGGGCTCGCCGAGCTGACCGAGCTGGCCGGCCGGGACGCCACCGAGCTCTGGGGCCGGCACCAGCGGGCCGCCGCCGCGTTCCGGGAGCGCTTCCCCACGCCGGCCGGCTGGCTGCACGACGTGGTGGACGCGCCGGCGCCCGCGTACCCGCTCGGCGGGGCGCCGCACCACGACGACGACCTGCTCCGCCCCAACCAGCTGCTCGCCTGGTCGCTGCCGTACGCGCCCCTCGCACCGGACGAGACCACCCTGCGCCGGGTCACCGAGGGGCTGTTCACCCCGCTCGGCCCGCGCAGCCTCTCCCCCGACTCCCCCGGCTTCGTGGGCCGGCACCGGGGCGGCCCGGCCGAGCGGGACTCCGGCTACCACCAGGGCACCGTCTGGCCCTGGCTGATCGGGCCGTTCGTCGACGCGTACCGCCGGGCCGGCCTGCGCACCGACGACCTGCTGGTGGGCCTCGAAGGGCACCTGACCGAGTACGGCCTGGGCTCGGTGAGCGAGACCGCCGACGGGCTCGCCCCGCACGCCGCCACCGGCTGCCCGTTCCAGGCGTGGTCGGTGGCCGAACTGCTGCGCGTCCGGCGCCTTCGGGGGTAACGCGTTACAGACCGGCAACCGGCGCGTCGCCGCTGGTTATCGACCGCTGGGCAGGATGGGCTGCGACCCCACGACGCGCCCGACGCGGTGCCGTCTGGCGGTGCGGGAACCACAACTCCAAGGGGGCCGCATGTCCGCTGACGCCGAAGTGATCGACATCCAGCCCGCCCGGCGCCAGCGGGTGCTGATCCTGTCCTGGGAGTACCCACCCGTGCTCGTCGGTGGCCTCGGCCGCCACGTGCACGCGCTCTCCGTCGCCCTGGCCGCCGCCGGCCACGAGGTCACCGTCGTCACCCGGCACGCCGAGGGCGTCCCCCTGGAGGAGTACGCCGAGGGCGTGCGCGTCCTGCGGGCCGCCGAGGACCCGGTCCGGTTCCCGCTCGCCACCGACTCGCTGCTGGCCTGGACCATGGCGTTCAACCACACGCTCACGCGGGTGGCGCTGCGCGCCGCCGAGTCCGGCGCGTACGACGTCATCCACGCCCACGACTGGCTGGTCGCGCACACCGCCGTCACCCTCGCCGAGCACCTGGACCTGCCGCTGATCACCACGATCCACGCCACCGAGGCCGGCCGGCACCAGGGCTGGCTGCCCGAGGAGATGAACCGCACCATCCACGGCGTCGAACACTGGCTGAGCAACGCCTCGACCCGGGTGATCGCCTGCTCCGGCTACATGCGCGACCAGGTGGGGCGGCTGTTCGACGTGCCGGCCGGGCGGATCGACGTGGTCCCCAACGGGGTGGACGACCGGGCCTGGCACGCCCGCCCCCGCGCGGTCTCCGCCGCCCGCGCCCGGTTCGCCGCCGACGGCCCGCTGGTCGGCTACGCGGGCCGGCTGGTCTACGAGAAGGGCGTGCAGCACCTGGTGCACGCCGTGCCGTACCTGCGCGACCGGCACCCCGGCCTGCGGGTGGTGATCGCCGGCGACGGCCCGTACCGCGACGAACTGGTCGACCAGGCGCACCGGCTGCACCTCGCCGACACGGTCCGGTTCGCCGGTTTCCTGGACGCCACCCAGCTCCCCGCCGTCCTGGCCGCCACCGACGCGACGGTGGTCCCCAGCCTCTACGAGCCGTTCGGCATGATCGCCCTGGAGGCGGCGGCCGCGGGCGCTCCCCTCGCGGTGGCGGACACCGGCGGCCTGGCCGAGATCGTCGAACCCGGGGTGACCGGGGTGACCTTCCCGCACGGCGACCCGGACGCGCTGGCCGGCGCGGTCGACCGGCTGCTCGGCGACGAGGTCTTCGCCCGCCGGGTGGCCCGCCGGGCCCGCACCGTGGTCGCCCGGCGCTACGCCTGGTCCGCCATCGCCGCCCGGACGGCCGGCAGCTACGCCACCGCCCGCCGGGAGCACGGCGCGTTCCAGACCCGCCGGGCGGCGGCGCTGCTGGCCGGTGGCCGCAGCGCCGTCGCCATTCCGGAGGGGAATCTGCTGGCCGGCGCCGCGAGCTGAACGCGCCGCCCTCACGGGCGATAGGTGTTGTCCGATCCGTTGGCTATTGTGGACATCGACCAGCGGTGAGGAGTGCGGTGCAGCAGGTAATGATCGCCGGCCGGTACCGCCTGCTCGACCTGGTCGGCCGCGGCGGGATGGGCCGGGTCTGGCGGGCCCGGGACGAGATGCTGCACCGCGAGGTGGCGGTGAAGCAGGTGGTGCCACCGGGCTGGCTCGCCCCGCACGAACGCGACGAGCTGCGTGGCAGGACGCTCCGCGAGGCGCGCGCGTCCGCCCGGCTCAGCCACCCCAACGTGGTCCGGGTCTACGACGTGGTCCGGGTCGACGGCGACCCGTGGCTCGTGATGGAGTACGTCCCGTCCCGGTCGTTGCAGGAGATCATCGAGTCGGACGGGCCGGTGGACCCGCGTCGGGCCGCGGGGATCGGGCTGGCGGTGCTGGCCGCGCTGCGCGCCGCGCACGAGGCGGGCGTGCTGCACCGGGACGTGAAGCCCGCCAACGTGCTGCTGGCCCGGGACGGCCGGGTGCTGCTCACCGACTTCGGGTTGGCCGTCTTCGACGGCGGCGACGGCATGATGACCCGCCCCGGCCTGGTCCTCGGCTCCCCCCAGTACGTGGCCCCGGAGCGGGCCGCCGAGGGGGTGTCCAGCGTCGAGGCCGACCTCTGGTCGTTGGGCGCCACCCTGCACGCGGCCGTGGAGGGCCGGTCCCCGTACGCCCGCAGCACCGCCATGGCCACGCTGGCCGCGCTGGCCAGCCAGCCGCCGGACCCGGCGCCGCACGCCGGCCCGCTGGCGCCGGTGCTGGTCGGGCTGCTGCGCCGCGACCCGCGCCACCGGTTCGGCCACGACGACGCGGCCCGGCTGCTGGCGGCCGCCACGGCGCCGACCGTCGACGTGCCCGGCTGGCCGGACTGGGACAGCGCCGACGCGACCGGGGTGCCACCTCCGGAGCGCAGCTATCCGGACGTGATGCCGCCGGCCGCCGCCGCCCGTGAGTGGAGCCGGGCCGCGCGCCGGAGCGAGTGGGCGCCGCCGGCCGAACGGAACCGCGACGCCACCCTGCCGCTGGCCGCCGGACGGCCCGGAGCCGCGGAAGGCCCCGGGCGGCCCGGCGGGGGCGGCCCCGGCGAGCCCGCGCCCACCAGCGGGGCGACCGGCACCTCCGCCACCATCAGCGGGGCGACCGGCACCTCCGCCACCATCAGCGGGGCACTCGCCGGCCCCGCCACCAGCGTGGCCGCCGGCACGGCCGGCGCCGACCACCCGGACGGCGCACCGGCCCCGGGCGGGGCCGGAGAGTGCCTGAGCCGGCGGCGCCGGGCGGCCCTGCGGCGCTGGGCGCTCGCGACGGCCGCGGCCGTGCTCGCCGTGGCGGCGGGGATCGGCACCGCGCTGGCGGTCACCCACGACCACGACGGGACGCCGGGCGGCGACCCGCACGGCGAGGCGCAGGGTGATCCGTGGGGACACCCGCCCGGCCGGCCCGGCGGCGGACCGCCGCCCGGCGTACCCCCGCCGCCGTTCCCGTGCGTCCGGCCCGACGCGGCGGGCAACACGGTGCGGGCCGGCTCGCCGCCCGCCGACGCGGCGCTCACGCTCCCGGCCGGCTGGATCTGGTACGCCGACTCCGCCGGCTTCCGGGTCGCGGTGCCGGCCGGTTGGCTGCACCTGCGATCCGGCAGCACCACCTGCTTCCAGGACCCGACCACGCGGCGGATCCTCGGGGTCGAGCCCTATCCGGCCGGCGGTGACCCGCTCAACCAGTTGCGGGCGGCCGAACGGGAGCTGACCACCGACGGCCGGCTGCCCGGCTACCAGCAGGTGCGGCTGGCCGCCGTGGGCGGCGGCGCGGAGTGGGAATGCCGCTGGACCGCCCCGTACGGGGAGCGGATGCACGCGCTGCGGGTGCTGCCCGGCGACGCCGGCGGGTGGACGCTGGGCTGGACCACCTCCGACGCCGACTGGTCCGCCGCGGCCACGCAGTTGGCGCTCATCCGGGACAGCTTCCGGCCGGGTCGCTCCACCCACGCGGCCGGCTGACAACCCCGGCGTCCCATCACCGACAGATGCCCCGGCCCGGCGCGGCCGGCCCGACATACTTCCTGATGATCCGGCGGCGCCCGCCGGCCGTCCAGGGACCCTCTCCCCAGTGGACCGTCCGGGTGATGCCCCGCGGCCCGAGGACTAACTACAGTGGCGTAGTTTTGTCGATCAAGATCTCCGGGGAGGGCGAGCCGAGATGATGGGACCATCCCACGCGCTGTCCGGCGCGGCGGTGTGGCTGACCGGCTCCTGGGCGCTGGACCAGTTCGCCGACTACCACCAGACACCGCTCGCGCTGGCGGTCGGCACCGCGGTCTGTGCGGGCGGGGCCCTCTTCCCCGACCTCGACCTGTCCGGCAAGGTGACCCGCAACCAGGGCGGCGCCACCGTGGCCCGGACCTTCGGCGTGTTCAGCCTCTTCATCGCCGAGGTGATGGAGAAGATCTCGCTGGGCGTCTACTACGCGACCAAGCTCAGCAAGGATCCGCGCCGCAACAACGGGCACCGGACGCTCACCCACACCATCCCGTTCACCCTGCTGATCGGCTGGGGCACCACCGCGCTCTGCGCCGCGTACGGCAAGTGGGCAGTGGTCAGCATCCTCTTCTTCATGATCGGGCTGGCGCTGCGCGGGCTCTTCGACGAGTGGGCCGAGCGGGCCGGGTGGGTGGTCGTCACTCTGCTGTCGGCGGCCGCGGCCTGGTTCACCTTCGCGAACCTGCCCGGCGACCGGGGCTATCCCCTCATCGGCACGGCGGTCGGGGTGGGCTGCTTCGTGCACATCCTCGGCGACATGATCACCAAGGCGGGGGTGCCGATTCTCTGGCCCATCCCGATCAAACGGCGGATGTGGACGATGATCGGGCTGCCCAACGGCATCGCCCTGCGCACCGGGAGCAAGGCCGAGACGATCGTCCTGCGCGCGGCGCTAACCGTGCTCGCCGTGCTGGCGGCGGTGGGGCTGGTCGCGCCCTCGGTGCTGCAACGCTTCAACATAGAGGTGTGACGGACCTGCCTGACGGCGACGCGGGGCCGGCGGACCACAGCCGGCCGCCGGCGCGGGACGCGGCCGTGCCGGAGTTCTGGCGCCGGCTCGGGTTGCCCGGTCTCGCCGACGTGCACACCCACTTCCTGCCGCCGCGCATGCTGCGCAAGGTGTGGGCGTACTTCGACGCGGCCGGACCGCTGGTCGGCACCGAGTGGCCGATCCGGTACCGGTGGGACGACGAGGCGCGGGTGGCGCACCTGCGGCGGCTCGGCGTGCGGGCGTTCAGCGCGCTGGCGTACCCGCACCGGCCCGGCATGGCCGAGTCGCTGAACGCGTGGACGCTGGACTTCGCGGCGCGTACCCCGGGTTGCCTGCCCTCGGCGACCTTCTACCCGGAGCCGGCGGCCGCGCGTTACGTGGCGGACGCCCTCGCGGCCGGCGCCCGGGTGTTCAAGGTGCACGTCCAGGTGGGCGGTTTCGCACCGGACGACCCGGCGCTGGACGCCGTGTGGGGGTTGCTGGCCGAGGCCGGCGTGCCGGTGGTGGTGCACGCCGGGCACGCACCGGTCGGCACGGCGCACACCGGGCCGGCGTCGTTCGCCGCGCTGCTCGCCCGGCATCCCACGCTGGCCGCGATCGTGGCGCACCTGGGCGCGCCCGACTACGCGGAATTCCTGGACCTGGCCGAGCGGTACCGGCACGTGCGGCTGGACACGACGATGGCGTTCACGTCGTTCTTCGACCGGTTCATGCCGTTCCCGGCGGCGGAGCTGCCGCGGCTGCGCGAGCTGGGGCTGGCCGGGAAGGTGCTGCTGGGCAGCGACTTCCCGAACATCCCCTACCCGTACGCGGAGCAGCTCGACGCCCTGACCCGGCTCGACCTGGGCGACGACTGGCTGCGGGCGGTCTGCTGGGGCAGCGCGGCCACCCTGTTCGACCTGGCCTGAGCCGTGGTTCAGTCGAGCGAGGTGGCCGCCCAGCGGGCGAGGAGTTCCAGGACCGGGCGACGGCCGGCGAACATCGCCGCCTCGTCGCGCCGGTCGTAGGTCTGGCCGGTGGCGCCGCCGGCCCGGTTGAGCATGACGGGCGCGAGCCAGAAGTACTTGGCCGCGCCGCTGAGCCGTACCGCGCGGGCGACCAGCGCCGGATCGACGGTCCCGCGCAGGCCGTCGACGTAGCCGTCCAGCACGGCGTCCGCCACGTCGGCCAGCAGCGCCACGTCCACCAGACCGTCGAAGAAGGTGTCCAGGATCAGGTTGGCCGCGTCCTCACCGATGGGCCCCGGGCCGACGAAGGACCAGTCCAGCAGGACCGGGCCGCCGTCGGCGAACACCAGGTTCGTCGGCCAGAGGTCGTGGTGGCAGAGGGTACGGGGCAGCCGGTCGGTGGCCGCCAGCACGGCCTGCCGCTGCTCCCAGAGCCGGCGGAGGTCGTCCCGCAGCGTCACCGGCCAGGTCGCCACGGCGACCGGGTGGTCCCAGGGCACCGGCTCGGTGACCGGCCGGCTCAGCGTGTAGTCACGCAACCAGTCCCGGGCCAGCCAGTCGTATCGCGGGGTGGCCGGCTCACCGGGCCCGGCAAGCCACGCGGCGTGGGCCGAGCCGAGCCGCCGGGCCAGGTCGGCGAGGTCCGGCACGGTGCAGGCGGTGCCCGGGCGGCCCACCGCCTCGGTCAACCAGAGCGCGACCGTCCCGTCCGGACGGTCGTCGATCGCCAGCGGGTCCGGAGCGACGAGACCAGCGTCCGCGTAGCAGGTCGTGGCCAGCCCGCTCCGGTACGCCTCCACCTCCCGCCGCCAGTAGTTCCAGTGCCCGGCATCGTCACTCGCGGCCCAGTGGGCCGGCCCGGCGCCGGCACCCGGCGGCGCGATCAGCTTGAGCACCGCGGGCCGCCCGGCGCGACGGGTCCGCCAGATCCCGCCGGTGACGCCGTTCAGCGGGTTGTGCGCCAGCGGTTGAGCCGGCACCCCGGCGGGAACGAGGTCGGCCGGAGGGCGGGTCACCGGGCGAGCCTATCGCCGAGGCACGGGCCGCAGGGGTCCGCGGGACGGCCGGCCGGTCAGGCGGCCACCCGGTCTCACGCCACCCGGCGGGGAGGCGGGACGCAGGACGGCCGGTTACGCGGCCACCCGGTCCCGAACAGGCCGGCCGGGAGGCGGGACCGGGGCCGGCTTCGGCGGCGGGAACAGCCAGGGCCCTGCGAGGAGACCGACGGCGACCTGGGCGGCTCCCGCCACGACGAGCGTCGGGCCCGCGCCGGCCAGGCTGATCACCGCTCCGCCGCCGAGCAGGCCGATCGAGACGGCGCCGTCGTGCACCAGGCTCTCGACGGCGAAGGCGGCCCGCCGTTCCGCGCCCTCGGTCCGGGTGGTGATCAGGCGGTTGACCGCGCCGATGCCCAGCGGCATGGCGAGCCCGCCCGCCCCGGCGACGATCGCGATGAGTGGCAGCGACGCGGTGACCGCCGGCAGCGCCGCGAAGGTCCCGCCGAGCACGGTCCAGCCGGCCGCCACAGTGGCCAGCGGCGGCAGCCGGGGTACGAGCGCGGGCGCGACCAGCGCCCCGGCGAGCGACCCGGCGCCGTAGCCGGTCATGCCCGCCGAGATGAGCAGGCCGGGCCGGCCCGTCTCCGCGCCGAGGATGGCGAGCCCGAGGGTGAAGGCGAACCAGACGAGGCCGCCGACGCCGGCCATGGTCACGGCACGGCGTACCTCGGGGTGCCGGGCCAACACGTGCCGGAGGGCGGGCGTGCCGGTGGCGCCCTCGGCGGCGGGCGCGGCGGTGCCCCGGACGGCCAGCAGCAGGGCCGCGCCGAGGGCGACGCCGGCCGCCTCCGCCCAGAGCAGCCGGAGCGGCCCGCCGACGGCGACTGCCCAGCCGGCCAGCGGTGGCGCCAGGATCATGGTGCTGCGGTGTGCGAGGTCCTGCCAGGCCAGCATCCGGGCGGCCACGTCGGCGTCGGCGCAGAGGTCGGCGAGCAGGGCCCGCTGGCCCGGCCCGCCCAGCGCGGTGGCGGCCCCGGTGATCAGCCCGGCGGCGGCCAGGTGCAGCGGACCGACGGTGCCGACCGCCGCGCCGACCGGGACGACGAGCAGGCCGAGCACCTGGATCGCGAGCACCCCGGCGAGGGCCCGTCCGGTGGTCAGCCGCTGCCGCAGGCCGCGCGCCCACCAGGCGGAGGTAAGCATGGGCAGCCCGACCGCGCCGCCGACCAGGCCGGTGGTCCAGGCCGAGCCGGTCTCGGCGAGCGCGACCAGGGGCAGCGCGACGGCGGTGGTGCGCTGCCCCAGCCAGCTGACGAAGGTGGTGGTGAGCATGGCGGCGATGTCCCGGCGGGTGTTCACGGGTTCGATCCTCTGGTCCCGGCCGCTCGCCCGGTAGCTGGCGGTTCGACCGTTAGCCTCATAACCTGGGCCTATGAGCTCCCTACCCACGGTCGAGGATCTGCGGCTCGTGGCGGCGCTGGCGCGGCACGGCTCCCTCGGCGCGGCGGGGCGCGAGATGCGGATCAGCCAGCCCGCCGCGAGCAACCGGCTGGCGGCGCTGGAGCGGCGGATCGGCGAGCGGCTCTTCGACCGGGACACCACGGGGGCGCGACCGACCCCGGCCGGGCGGGCCCTGGCCGCGGAGGCGGTCCACGTGCTCGGCCACCTGGAGGCGATCTTCGACCGGACCCGCGCGGCGGCGCGCGGCGAGGTGCTGAGCGTCGGCACCTTTCCGAGCCTGGCCGCGTGGCTGTTTCCCGCGCTGGCCGACCTGCTCCGGGAGGCGACGCTGCACCAGGTCACCGACCACGGTGACCGCCTGGTCGAGTGGGTGGGCGAGGGGTCGCTCGACGCCGCCTTCGTGACGGTCGCCAACCAGATGCGGCTGCCGGCCACGGCCACCGCGACACCGGTGGCCGCCGACCGGCTGGCCCTGCTCACCCCTCCCGGGGTACGCCTCGGGCGCGGCCGCCGGCCGTTCGCCGGGCTCGACGTGGTGGCGCACAGCCACGACCCGTCCGCCGACGCACTGCACCGGCGGCTCTCCGCGCTGGGTGCCCGGCCGAAGCCGGCGGCCACCGGCGAGACCGCGGTGCGGATGGGCCGGCTGCTCGGCTGCCCGGTCGTGCTGCCGCACGGGCTCGCGCTCGCGTACGCGGCACCGGACGAGCGGGTCGCCGCGGCGCCGGTGCCGGGCCGCTTCACCCTCTTCCTGGTCACCCGGCGGCCGGTGCCGGCCGCGCTGGCGGCCGTGGTGGGCGAGCTGGCTGACCGGCTCGGCCTGGAGTCGCCGTCCGGCGGCCGGCCCTAGCCCGGGGATCGGGTTGACCGCCGATGCTCGCGGCCACCAGCGGCCCGCTGTATGCCGCCGCGTTGAGCAGGCGATGCGGCCAGCGTACGTTGAGCGCCGTGCAGATTGTGAAATTCACCCATGCCTGCGTACGGCTCGAACACGGCGGCGGGGTGCTCGTCATCGACCCTGGCACCTGGAGCGAGCCGGGAGCCCTGGCCGGCGCGGACGCGGTTCTGGTAACCCATGAACACGCCGACCATGTCGACGTCCTTCGCCTGGCCGGGCTCGGAGTGCCGGTCTACGCCCCCGCCGAAGCGAACATTCCGCGGCTGAAGGTTACCGGCGTGTCCTCCGGCGAGGAGTTCACCGCCGCCGGCTTCCGCGTACGGGCCGTCGGCGGCCGTCACGCGTTCATCTACGACGGCCAGCCGGACTGCGCGAACCTCGGCTACATCATCGACGAGGCCGTCTACCACCCCGGCGACTCGCTGCACGTCCCCGAGCAGCCGATCGAAACACTGCTGGTTCCGGCGCAAGGATCCTGGCTGAAGATGGCGGAGGCGATCGACTTCGTCAAGGCGATCAAACCGCGGCGGGCGTTCCCCATCCACGACGCCCAGATCAACGATCGCGGGCTCGGCAGCGTCAACGGCTGGCTCGCGGAGGAAGCCGACTACGGCTACCGGTATCTGGCGCCCGGCCAGTCGCTCTGAGACGAGTCGCGGCGAGTCGGCGTCACCGGGAATCCCCGTGCTTCGCGGGCAGCGTCCCGGTGTAGCCGACGCCGCGATCGACCCACCGGGCCAGATCGGCGTCGCCCGCGCAGGCCGAGGGGTCCACCGTGATCCAGCCCCGCATCAGCCGCCCCCGCATCACCGTCGCCTGCGCGCCCGGCTCCGCCTCCAGCCGCTCGGACTCCGTCGGGTCGATGCGGACCATGAGGCCACCGGCGCCGCGGACGACCACCGCCATGTTGCCCCTCACCATCATCGCCAGGCCGCCGAACATGCGCTTCTCGGCGAACCCGGGCTCCCGCTCGACCAGTTCGCGGACCCGGTCCGCGAGGTCCTCGTCATACGCCACAGCCGCATCCTGGCACGCGGGGCCGACAAGACGCCGTCACGGCGTGGGCAGGTCGGCGCACAGCTTTCTCGGGAACGAGGGCTCCACGCTGCGGACACGTCCACAACCGGCCTCGGTCGAGGTGGCGATCGAGGCCCAGCCGCGCTCGCCGGCCCAGCGCAGGAAGTAGCGGCGTACGGTGACTGACGCGTCGCAGCCCGCCCGGGCCTCGACGCCGCACGGCACCGGGTCGAACGGCACCGTCATGACCAGCCATCGGCCGTCGCAGCCCTCGGGCGAGCCGACGGAGTGCCGCGACACGTCCATGCCGCGTACCGCGACGCTGATCCAGGCGGGGTCACAGTGTTCGGTCGGCATCGGGTCGCAGCCGAACGTCGTGTCGCAGCGTTGGTACCCGTCACCGTCGCGTTTCCACGGTTCCTGGTTGAGCACGACGACCCGGTCACCGATCGGTCCGGGCGTCGTCAGCGTCACCGTGCCCGGGGTGTGTGTGGGGCAGGCCCCGACCGTGCCGGACAGGCGCGAGTCCTGCACCACGTTGGCATAGACGCGGTTGTTCTCCTCAGTGAGGTAGGTGATCCGCGGGTTGCGGGAGCACCCGTCGGCGTCTCCGAGCAACGCCACGGTCAGCGCGAGCGAGCGCGGGTCGGGGCCGACCCGGACGGCCGTGACATCGGCCTGGTAGGTGACCCAACCGGTGTCCGTGGCGGGCGCCTCGTCCGTGGTTGGCGCCTCGTCCGTGGTTGGCGCCTCGTCCGTGGTTGGCGCCTCGTCCGTGGTTGGCGCCTCGTCCGTGGCGGGGACCGTGTCGATGGCGGGGCCGTCGGCCGGCGGCAGGGCGCCGGGCTGGGCGCAGCCGACGAGCGTGGCCAGGCACAGCAGGGCGGTGGCGAGTCGACGCATGGCACCGAGTCTGGCCGGACGGCCCACCCGGCACATCCGTACGGATACTCAGCCCACTTCGGAGGCGACCCGCTGTTCGGGGATGCTCAGGCCGTAGAGGGCCATCAGTTCCGGGCTGTCGATCCGGCTGCCGTCGGCCACCGAGTCGCAGGCGATGTCGACGATCTGGTCCTTGTGCGCCAGCAGGTAGGGCCGGGCGCCCACGTCGGCGCTGGCCAGGGTGGCGATGCCGGACCAGTGCCGGCGGCCGAAGAGCATCGGGTAGCCGCGCAGCCCGTCGTAGGTGGCGCAGACCAGCACGTCCGGGTACGGCAGGGCGGCGACCCGGCGGACCGCCGCGGCGGTGAGGCCCGGCATGTCCACCGGCACCACGACCACGGCCTCGATGGTCTCGTCGGTCAGCGCGGCCAGCCCGGCGCGGATCGAGGAGCCGACCCCGGTCCCCCAGGCCCGGTTGACCACCACGGTGGCGGCGGTCAGGTCGGTGGCCTGCCGCACCTGGTCCGCCGCCGCGCCCAGCACGACGACGACCTCCGCACAGCCCGCGTCGGCCATCGTGTCGATCATCCGGCTGACCAGGGGCTTCTCCCCCTGGTGCAGCAGCGCCTCGGGTCCGCCGATCCGGCGGCCCCCGCCAGCGGCGATGATCATTCCTGCGATCCGGTTCAGCGGTGCCCCCTCGACCTGGGGGACGGACCGGACGCAGCAGCGCCCGGTCCGTCCCGTCGTACGCACACCGGGCCCAACGAGCGCGCCGGGGGGCGGGTAGCGGGGCAAAACGGAAAATTGCGTGACTATGCCGCGTCGGCGTAGCAGTCCACGACCGAGAGATCGAGCGGGAAGCGGACCGGGGTCTCGCCGAAGAGCAGCCGGGTGGCCCGCGCCCCGGCCTCGCTCACCGCCGCGACCACCGCCTCGGACGTCTCGGCCGGGCAGTGCACCATCACCTCGTCGTGCTGGAAGAAGACCAGCTCGGCCCGGGTGCCGGCCAGCTCGGTGCGGAGCGTGGCAAGCAGCGTGGACGCCCACTCGGCGGCCGTGGCCTGGATGACGAAGTTGCGGGTGAACCGCCCCCGCGAGCGGGCCGCCCGGGCCCGCGGGCTCTGCGGATCCGCCCCGGCGTCGACCACCGCCTCGTCGCCGTCACCGAAGCCGACCGACCCCGGCGGGCAGGTGCGCCCCAGCCACGACCGGACCAGCCCGCCCGCCTCGCCGGTGCGGGCCGCCGCCTCGACGTGGCCGAACGCCGTCGGATAGTTCTTCTTCAACACCGCGAGGGCGGGCACCGCGGCCCCGCCGGTCTGCCCGTACATGGCGCCGAGCAGGGCCACCTTGGCGCGGGCCCGGTCACCGGCGAAGGCGTCCCGGGCCAGCGCCGCGTAGAGGTCACCGGCGCCACCGGCGGCCGCCAGCCGCTCGTCGCCGGAGACCGCGGCGAGCACCCGCGGTTCGAGCTGGCCCGCGTCGGCCACCACGAACATCCAGCCCGGGTCGGCCACGACGGCGCGCCGGATCACCTTCGGGATCTGCAAGGCCCCGCCGCCCCGGGTGGCCCAGCGGCCGGAGACCACGCCGCCGGGCACGTACTCCGCGTGGAAGCGGCCGCCGGAGACCCAGGCGTCGCGCCAGGCCCAGCCGTGCGCCGTCCAGATCCGGTAGAGCTCCTTGTATTCCAGAACCAGCGGCACCGCCGGGTGCTCCACCCCGCGCAGCGACCAGGCCCGCGTGTTGGGCAGCTCCACGCCGGCGCGCGCGAACGCCTTGAGCAGCTCGGCCGGGGAGTCGGCGTGCAGCTGGCGGACGCCGAACGCCTCGGCGATCCGCGCGGCCAGCTCGGCCAGCCGGCGGGGTGGCCCGCCGACCGGGGACGCCTCACCGAGCAGGTCGGCCAGGATCGCGTCGTGCACGTCGGCGCGCCAGGGCAGGCCGGCCACGCCCATCTCGGCGGCGATCAGCGCGCCCGCCGACTCGGCGGCCACCAGCAACCGGAACCGGCCGGGGTGACCGGTCCGCGCGATCCGGGCGAGCTGGTCCGCGTACACCCTGGTCAGCGCCTCGATGCCCGGACCGGGCGGGCCGGACGGCGCGTCGAAGAGCGCGCCCTGGCCGTGGCCGGGCGGCTCCGGCGGGCGGGGTGCCGGGTCGGGCGGGACCGGCGCCCCGGTGAGCCGGGCCCAGGCGGCGGCGAGCGAGCGTGGCTCGCCCCAGCGGCCGGCGTGGCCGAGCAGCAGCGCCTCGGTCAGCTCGACGTCGTGGCACCGGTCGAGCCGGACGCCGGCGCGCAGCAGCGCCGGGTAGAGGGTCGCGCCGGAGGCCCAGACCCAGCGTGGCCGGTCGGCGGCCTCCCGGGCGGCCACCGCGGCGGCCAGGTCAGCCACCGGCTCGGCCGGACCGGTCGGGCGCCCGGCGTCGTCGAGCGGTTGCAGCACACCGCCGCCCCGCTCGTCCGCCACCACCGCCACCAGCACGGACGCGATTCTGCCCGGCCCCTCCGACAGACGGCGGAGGGACCGGGCAGCGGGTCGCGAAGGTTACTTGCCGACGCCGGCCGTCAGGCCGGACTGCACCTGGCGCTGGAACACGATATACACGATCAGCACCGGCAGCATCGCCATGGTGACCCCGGCGAAGAGGCCGGACCAGTCGGACTTGTAGCCCTGGTTGACCGACAGCTCGATCAGCCCCTGGGCGATCACCTGGTGCTTCGGCTCACCCGACACCGACTGCATGAGCAGGGTCGGCAGGTACCACTGGTTCCACTGGCCGAGCACGTTGAAGATGCCGATGCTGATCAGGCCGGGCCGGGCCATCGGCAGCATGACGCTGAAGAAGGTCCGGGTGTGCGAGGCGCCGTCGACCTGGGCCGCCTCGGCGATCGTGTCGGGCAACGTCCGGAAGAACGAGTGCATGAAGAAGACGGTGAACGACAGCGACCAGGCCACGTAGACCAGAATCAGCGTGAGGTGCTTGTTCGGGCCGAGCAGCGGGAACACCACGTTCATGTTGTAGACGCCCTTGAACAGCGGCACCGCGGCGAGGTAGATCGGCAGGGTCAGCCCCGACAGGAACATCCAGTAGATCAGCCGGTTGCCGCGGAACTCGTAGCGGGCCAGCGCGTACGCCGCCATCGAGCCCAGCAGCATCGTCAGGGTCACGCTGAACACGAGCACGAGCAGCGTGTTCAGGAAGAAGCTGTCGATGCCGGCCGTCCAGGCCCGGGCGAAGTTGTCCCACTGCAGCGACTCGGGGAGCAGCGACAGCGGCTCGCGGATCACCTCCGAGTCGGTCTTGAGTGAGGACATCACCACCCACAGCAGCGGGTAGATCACCATCAGGGCCCACACCACCAGGAAAAGGTGTGAGAAGCCGTTGAAAATCCGGCCGCCGATGCTGGTGGTGGCTTTCGCCCGTCGGCCCGCTGCCGGGCCGGCCGGCGCCGCGTCGGGTCGCCTCTGGTCGGAGGTGTGGGTCACCGTGCTCATCGTCCAGGCCTCCTCAGAACTCGATCCGCTCACGACGGGTGATCCTCAGCTGGACGGCGGCCAGCAGGATGGTGAAGATGGCCAGCGCCACGGCGATCGCGCAGGCGTAGCCGAACTGGCCCTTCTGGAACGCGTTGAACTGGATCACCGAGGCGAAGATCTCGCTGGCGTGGTTCGGGCCGCCCTGGCTCGGCGTCATGACGAAGACCAGGGCGTACATGTCCAGGGCGATGAAGCCCAGGTAGACCCAGGCGACCGAGATGGTGTCCCGCAGCAGCGGCAGGGTGACCCGGAAGAACGTGTGGAACCGGCCCGCCCCGTCCAGGATCGCGGCCTCGTAGATGTCCTTCGGGATCGACTGCATGGCCGCCGAGAACAGCACCATGTAGAAGCCGGCGCCGCTCCACACCGCGATGAGCAGCAGCCACCACAGCACCGCGGGAATGCCGAGGAACGGCTCCGGGTCGGCGGTGAAGGCGATCGGGTTGTCGGCGTCGACCAGCCCGATCTTGATGAGCAGGCCGTTGATGAGGCCCTGCTGGTCGGTCCGGTAGATCTGCTGCCACATGACAGCGATGACCACCAGCGACAGCACCTGCGGGAAGAAGAAGATGACCTTGTAGAGGGCGGAGCCGAACACCCCGCGGATGCCGGCCCTGTCCTCGCGTCCGCCCACGTTGAGCAGGAACGCGAGGAACAGGGCCAGCGCGATGGTGAACAGCGGCACGGTGACCAGGAAGAAAACGTTGTGCCAGAACGCCTTCCGGATCAGCTCGTCGGAGAGCAGCCGGACGTAGTTGTCCAGCCCGACGAAGCGCTGGGAGTCCGAGTACCCACCCCAGTCGGTCAGCGAATATCCCGCCGCCTGCACGAACGGCCACACCACGTAGAACAGGTACAGCGCGACGGGCAGGGCCAGGAAGCCCGTGACGAAACGCGCGACTCCGTGCCGCATAGGACTCACTCTCTCCGTCGGATCAGGCGGTGCGGGTCTGCTTCTTGATCGACGAGTCCTTGGCGACCTTGTCGGCGGCCGCCTGCATCTTGTCGACGAACTGCTGCGCGGTGAGCCGGCCGGCCATCAGCTCCTCGGAGAGGTTCTGGCTCTCCTTGTCCAGGTCGGCGTAGAAGTCCTGGAACTTGACCGAGATGAGCTCGCTGCCGCCGTTCTTCATCAGGGTGTTGGCGCTGGCCAGCGCCGTGTCCTGCACGTTGTCGCCGGAGCCCTTGGTCGAGGCCAGCGACTTGGTCAGCTCGGCGAACTTGGCCGAGCCCGCCTTGGACAGCATCGCCCGCAGGAACTCCTTGGCGGCCTCCTTGTTCGGGGCCTTGCTCGGCACGACGAAGCCCTCACCGGACGCGGCGAACACGTCCTTGGGCGCCTTGTCGTCCGCGTTGTGCCAGTAGTCGGACAGGGTCAGCTCGAAGCCCGGCGGGATGGTGGCGGTCATCTCGTTCTTGAGCCACGTGCCGACCTGGATGAACGCCGCCTTGCCGTCGAGCCAGGCCTGCTGCGACTGGGTGTGGTCGAGTTTGCCCGGGAGGAGCAGCTTGTCCTTGACCAGCTTCTCCCACGGCGCCAGCGCCTTGAGCACGCCGTCGGCCTTCCAGGCGTTCTCCTTCAGGTTGTCGATGTCGACGACGACCTGCTTGCCGGCGGTCTTCCAGATGCTCGCCATGAGCGCCCAGCGCGGGTAGTAGCCGTGCACGGCGTCGTGCACGTACGGCGCCATGCCCTTGGCCTTGATCTTCGGGGCCAGGGCGAAGAACTCGTCCCAGGTGGTCGGCGCCTGCCAACCCTCCTTCTTGAACAGCGCCGCGTTGTACCAGTTGCCCCACACCGTGTACGCCACGTTCACGACGTAGAACTTGCCGTTCTGGGTGCCGTCGCCGACCGTGCCCGGCAGCAGCGAGTCCGCCACGGTGCCCTCGCTGTCCCAGGCGGGCGCGGTAAGCAGGTCGTCGAGCGGCTCGATGGCGCCCTCGTTGATCAGCGTGCTGCGGTCCATCATGTCGGCGCCCGAGTTCATGACCAGGTCACTCGGCTGCGTCGCCATCTTCGGCTGCTCTTCGGTCTTGATCTTCTGGGTGGAAGACATGTTGACCGTGATGTTCGCGTGCTTGGCGTTGAAGATGACCTTGTCTTCCTTGGCCCACTGGTCGCCCAGCCCGCCGTTGAAGATGACCACCTTGACGGCGCTGCCGTCCTTCACACCGAACGGGTTGTCCTTGCTCTTGGCCGCGCCGCCGGCGTCCTTCTTCTCCGGCTCGCTGCCCGCACAGGCGCTGAGCAGGCCCATCGCCGGCGTGGCGAGGAGGCCGGCCGCGGCGGCCCGCTGGAGCAGGGTCCGGCGACTGAGGTCACCGAGGTTCTCGGGGGTAACCGACATCTTTGTCTCTCCTTGTGGTGTCGGGTCAGGCGGTCCGCCGGAGGCGCCCGGCGTACCGCGACTCGAGGGCGAGGTTGTGCTCGTCCCCACCGGGGACGTTGGCGGAGAGGTAGATAGGGGGTACCTCCCCGGCCTGGTGGAACCGTCGTACGACCTCGGCGGTCAGCAGCTGCGCCAGCAGCGCCGCGGTGACCGACGAGACCGCACAGACCGCGCCGCCGCCCTCGAGCGGCAGCAGTGCGTCACCGTACGGCGCGCCGTTGTCCAGCACGACGTCGGCGAGGTCGGCGAGCCGGTGGCCGCTCGGGTGCCGCGGGGCGACCCGTGCGGTGTGCTCGACCGAGGTGACCGCGATCAAGGGGTGGCCGTGCTCCCGGACCAGCGTCGCCAGCTCGACCACCGAGCCGTTGATGCCGGACTGGGAGGCGACCACGAACACGTCCTCCGGCTGCGGCGCCGCCAGGGCGTAGAGCTGGTGCGCCACGGCCGGGTCGCGTTCCAGCTTGGGGTCGGCGAGCACGTCGCGGGGCGCGTCGCCGTGCAGCACGAGGTCGTGCAGGGAGAGTCGGTTGGTCGGGACCAGGCCGCCGGCCCGGGCCACCAGCTCGGCGGCGAACGCCTCCGAGTGGCCGGCGCCGAAGGCCTGGAGCACCCCGCCGGCACGCAGGCCGCCGGCGATCACGTCGGCCGCCCGGTCGACCGCATCCGCCTGGCTGTCGACCAGCCGGTCGAGCACCGGGCGGACGGCGTCCGCGTACCGCTGGGCACTGATCATGAAGTGGCCCCCTTCTCGGCCTTGTGCCCGTCGACGGCCTGGGCGGTACGCCGGAAGGCCGCGTGGGCGCGGTCGTGGGTGCGCTGCGCCACCGCGATGTAGAGCAGGTCGAGCACGACGAGCTGGGGGTGCCGCGCGGAGAGCGCGTCGGGCCGGAAGGTGGTGGCCTGGCTGGCGGTGACCAGCACGATGTCGGCCAGCTCGGCCAGCGGCGAGCGGGGGAAGCCGGTCAGCGCGACCGTGGTCGCCCCCCGGCTGCCCGCCTCCGCGAGCATCTCGATGGTCTCCCGGGTCTGCCCGGTGTGCGAGATGCCGAGCGCGACGTCGCCCACGCCGAGCAGCGCGGCACTGGCCAGCCCCTCGTGCACGTCGCTCCAGGCCCAGGCGGCCACCCCGATGCGGTGCAGGCTGAACTGCATCTCCTCGCCGACCAGGGCGCTGCCGCTGGCGCCGAAGATGTTCACCCGGCTGGCCCCGGCGATCGCCACGGCCGCCCGCTCCACCTCGGCGAGGTCGAGCAGCGCGGCGGTGTCGTGCATGGCCCGGGTGTCGGCGGCCATGATCTGGTCGAGCACCCGGGACAGCGGGTCGCTCGGCTGGATCTCCCGGCCGATGTCGACCGTCCAGCCCGCCGAACGGGCCCGGCCGGTCTCCGCGGCGATGCCGAGCCGCAGGTCGGCGTAGCCCTCGAAGCCCATGGCCCGGCAGAACCGGGTGATGGTGGCCGGTGAGGTGCCGCTACGCTCGGCCAACTCGACGATGGTGGCCCGGGCGGCCGCCTCCGGGTCACTGAGCACGTGCTCGGCGACCCGGCGCAACGCCCCCGTCAGCTCCCCCGCCCCGGCCCGGACCCTGGCCAGCACACCGTCCGAGGAGACGGCCACGGCACCCCGCCGGTCGACCGCGTCGGCGTCGACCACCGCGGTCCCCGCGGGGGTGTCCACCTCGTGATCAACCATGGGAGGCCTTTCCGAAAAGAGTGTTAACTGTTAGTGGTAAAAGTTCTTACTGAAGGCCCCTCCGTGTCAAGGCCGTGGGCGAAGTTTTCAAACTGTTACCTGGCGCACAGCCCGGATCTTGCGCCCCGGAGCCCGGCCGACCAGCATGGAGGGATGTCGGACACCGTCGTGGTCGGCCTCGACGTCGGGGGTACGTCCACCCGCGCCGCCGCCCTCACCCTCGACGGGGTACGCCTCGGCGTCGGCCGCGCCGGCGGGGGCAACCCGACCAGCCACGGCGCCGACCGGGCCGCCGCGGAACTCCTCGCCGCCCTGCGCGCCGCGCTCACCGACGTCGACCCGACCCGGGTCCGCGGCGGCGTCATCGGGCTGGCCGGGGCCGGCCGGCTCCTCGCCGACCCGCAGGGCCGGGCCGCCTTCGACCGCGCCTGGGCCGACGCGGGCCTGCGCTGCCCCTACACGGTCCACGGCGACGCCCTCGTCGCGTACGCCTCCGGCACGGCGGCCCCGGACGGCACCGTGCTCATCGCCGGCACCGGAGCCATCGCCGCCCAGGTGCACGACCTGCGCCAAGACCGCACCGCCGACGGCCACGGCTGGCTGCTGGGTGACGCCGGCTCCGGATTCTGGCTGGGCCGCGAGGCGGTCCGCAGGCTCCTCACCGACCTGGACCGCGCCCAGCCGCCCGGCGACCTGGCCCGCCAGGTCCTCGCCGACCTGACCGGCAGCACCGAGGTCGCCGCCCGCCCCCGCGCGACCGCCGACACGGTGGTGCAGGCGGTGACCCGGCGACCACCGGTCGAGCTGGCGCGACTCGCGCCGCTGGTCGTCGCCGCGGCCCGGGACGGCGAGCCGACCGGCCTGGCCCTGGTCGCGGAGGCGGCCGCGCTGCTGGCCGAGAGCGTCTCCCGCATCCGGCCACCCGACGTGACCGACCCGGTGGTGCTCGGCGGCGGCCTGCTCACCGGGGACACCCCGCTGGCCGCCGCGGTCCGCCTGGAACTCGCCCGCCGGTGGCCGGCCGCCCCTTTGCACAGCGCCGGCGACGGAGCGGCGGCAGCCGCCTGGCTCGCCGCCCGCGACCTGCCCGAGGTCGCCGACCCGGCCACACTGCACGCCCTGCTCGTCCCGCCGCCCTGACCCCCTGCGCCCGCTGCCCTGACCCCTGGTCCCGCCGCCCTGACCGCCTGGTCCCCCGCCCTGCCCCCCTCGGCCCGCCGCCCTGCCCCGCTGGCCGGCGACCTGCCCCCTGGGCCCACACCGCACCCCGCGCGTCCTGCACCTGCACTCGGCGGCCTGCGCCACTACTTCGCGGCAGCGACGCGCCTGCGGGGGAACCGCCCGACCGTCCCGCCGTGGACGCGGGAGTGCGACCTGGATGTCGACCAGTGCGGCGGCCGGAGCTCGTGTCGTCGATGAACCGGCACGAGGAGGGTCCTGCCGGGCGCGCCCGGCCAGCGCACCCGCGTCGTTGCCGATGTCGGCTCAACGGCGCTCGGGAGGCACCTGCGGGTCGGCCGCCTTCTGCTCAGCGCCTAGCAACTTGATGTCGTAAGTGAGTCATCCCAGCGCCGCTTGGGCGAGCCCGGTGAATCGCCCGCGTCGTCAGTTCAGGTGAGTCACCCACGTCATCAAGTTCCTAGCGGCTCGTGAGCTATCCCCGACCCGCCTCGGGCCCCGCGAATCGCGTCTCGGGCGTCGAGGTCCGCCGGATCTTGGCGAGTTGCTGTTCGCCGCCGACGATAAGTCGCCAAGATCTGGTGGGCGGCCGGGCGGGCGCTCCGCCGGCCCGTGTCGCGCCGGCCCGTGTTGCCCCGGCCCGTGTCGCGCCGGCCCGTGTCGCGGCGGCCCGTGTCGCGGCGGCCTGTGTCGCGGCGGCGGGGGCGCTGTCGGCGGTGACATCACGAACGACTCAGCTCGTCAGCGCGCGGCGCTGCAATCAGCGGCCGGTAGGAAGGCGCGGGGCGCCTGGCCGCGATGAAGGAACGTAATGCCCGCGACCGCGACGTGAACCTCTGCGAATCGATGGTCAAAATCGGTCAGCCACGCGAGCCGGACCGCCGGCTCGCGCCGACCCGGCGCCCCAGGACTGCGCGACGGCGACGGCCTCGACGGCGAACGCTGCCTGGCCGCGGTGGGCGGGAGCCGGAACGAAACAGCGGGCCGGTCGACAGCACGTCGACCAGCCCGCTGCCGCGGTGCGAGGTTCAGGCGTTCGGGTAGCCAGGCTGCGCCTGCGGCTGGCCGTACTGGCCCTGGGGCTGGCCGTGCTGGCCCTGGGGCTGGCCGTGCTGGCCCTGGGGCTGGCCGTACTGACCCTGCGGGGCCGGCTGGCCGTAGGGCGCCTGCGGCGCCGGGTGGCCGGGCTGGTGCGGGGCCTGGCCGGGGTGTCCCTGCGGCGCCTGGCCGTAGGGAGCGGGCTGACCCTGCGGGGCCGGCCAACCCTGGCCCGGCTGGGCCGGGGCCGACGAGGCGAACTGACCCGGGGCCGACGAGGCGAACTGGCCGGGCTGGGGCGCGCCGGCGAACTGGTGCGCGGCGGCCTGCTCGCGGGCCTCCTTGCGGGCCTTCACGGCCCGCACGATCAGCAGGATCGGCAGGATGAAGGCGTAGAAGAAGATCGTGTACCTACTGCCCACGGGCGCGAGGAACATCAGGTAGAAGCCGTAGCCGAAGAAGCCGAGGCCCACGACGACATTCAGAATCCGAGAGCCCGTGCTCTGCTCTTTGATGGCGATGCCGATCGTGACCATCGCGATGCCGCCGAGAATAAGCAGGAGCTCGTAGACAAGTTCAAACATGTGATTCCTGTCGATCGGTGAAGGTGCCGGCCCACGATAGAGGAGCCCTCAGCGGTCGCGCTGCCCCGTTGCCTGTGGCAACGACCTCACTTGAGCTGCCCGGCGGTGAGGCCGGTCTGGATCTGCCGCTGGAACGCGACGTACACCGCCAGCACCGGCAGGGTGGCGATGGTCAGACCCGCGAACAGGCCGCTGAAGTCACCCTGGTAGCCCTGGCTCACGGCGAGCGCGGTGAGGCCCTGCGCCAGCACCCACTTGGAGTCGTCGCCCTGCATGAGCACCTGCGGCAGGATGAACTGGTTCCAGTGGCTGAGGAAATTGAAGATGGCCACGCTGATCAATCCTGGACGCGCCATCGGCAGCATCACCCGGAAGAAGAGTCCGAAGTGCCCGCAGCCGTCGATGAGCGCCGCCTCGGCGATCGATGTCGGAAGCGTCCGGAAGAAAGCGGTCAGGAAGAAGACCGTGAAGGGCAGCGAGTAGGCGGCGTAGACCAGGATCAGGCCGGTCCAGCTGCCGAACAGGCCGGCGTTGCGCACCACGAAGAAGAGCGGCACGAGGGCGAGGAACACCGGGAACATCATCCCGCCGACGAACAGGTAGTAGACGACCTGCCGGCCGCGGAAATCGTAGCGGGCGAAGACGTACGCCGCCGCGGCGCCGAGCAGCATGGTGAGGGTGAGCGAGCCGGCCACCACGATGCCGCTGTTCAGGAAGTAGCGGCCGATGTGCGCCTCGGTCCAGGCCCGGGACCAGTTCTCGAAGCGCAGCGCCCCCGGCAGCCCCCACGGGTCGGAGAGGATCTCGCCGTCGCTCTTGAACGAGCTGACGAACATCCACAGCAGCGGCAGCGCGGTCAGCGCCGCCCAGAGCAGCAGGAAACCGTGCGAGAAGAGGTTGGCGACGCCCAGTTCCCGGCGCAGCCGCCGGTCCTCGCCGCGGGCGGCTCCGGGCTTCTCGGCCTCCGTCGTGGTGGGCCGATCCAGCGTGGTCACGAGTATTCGATCCGATCGCGACGGGCGGTACGCAGCGCCAGCACCGCGACCGACAGGGTCAGGAACAGCATCACCACGCCGATCGCGGAGGCGTACCCGAACTTGCTCTCGCTGCCGAACGCGGTCTCGTACATCCGCAGGCCGATTACGTCGGACGAGAAGTTGGGGCCGCCGTTGGTCATCTGCTGGACCAGGATGAAGCCGTCCAGCGCCGCGATGGCCAGATAGATCCAGGCGACCTGCACGGTGTCCCAGAGCAGCGGCACGGTGATCCGTCGCAGGGTCGTCCACCGTGACGCCCCGTCGAGCATCACCGCCTCGTAGATGTCGCGCGGGACGGCGGACATGGCGGCGCCGAAGAGCACCACGTAGAACCCCACGTT
The DNA here is from genome assembly GCF_050948395.1 of Micromonospora sp. CA-244673. NCBI lineage: Bacteria > Bacillati > Actinomycetota > Actinomycetes > Micromonosporales > Micromonosporaceae > Micromonospora > Micromonospora sp. CA-244673. The sequence continues at coordinate 5,075,898 of NZ_CP192019.1, forward strand.
GCTCCAGACCATCACCGCCAGCACGGCCCAGAACGCCGTACGCGGGTCACCCAGCCAGGTCGGCGCCGGCAGGCCCAGTGCCCGCAACGCGCCGTTGAGCAGGCCGTTGTTGGGGTGGTAGACCTCCTTCCAGAGGAGGGCGATGATCACCACCGAGAGCACCTGCGGGAAGAAGTAGACCATCCGGTAGACGGAGGTGCCCCGCACGCCGGTGACCCCGGCCCGTCCCTTGCGGCCACCCATGTTGAGCATGGTGGCGAAGAACAGTCCGAGCCCGATGGTGAGCACCGGCACCACGGCGAGCATGATCGCGTTGTTCTTGATCGCGTTCCACACCTGGCCGTCGTGCAGCAGAGTCCGGAAGTTGGCCATCCCCACCGAGTCGGCGTGCGCGGAGTAGCCGAGCCAGTTGGTCGTGGAGATCTGGAACGCCTGCAGGTACGGCGACAGCACGAAGATGCCGTAGAGCAGCAGCGGTGGCACCAGGAAGGTGATGATCAGCGGGTACTTGCCGTGTCTCACGAAATGGACCTACTCCCCCAGCGGCGGAACGGTGGGGGCGGACGGGCCGCCCCCACCGGCCGGATGTTACGCAGCCCGCTTGTACTTCTTGATCGAGCTGTCCTGGGCGATCGAGTCGGCGCCCTTCTGGCACTGGTCGAGGAACTCGGCCGGGGTGCTGCGGCCGCTGAAGAACTCGCCGCACGCGGCGTCGACCAGTTCGCGCTCGAGCTTGCGGTAGTAGTTGTTGTAGACCCAGTTGAAGCCGTTGCTGCCGGACGCCTCCAGCCCCTTGACCACGGTGCTCAGGCCGAACGGCAGCTCGATCCCTTCGGTCGCGCCGGCCACCACGGTGAGGCTGGAGACCTTCTTCGTGAAGTCCTGCGCGCCCTTCTTGGAGAGCATCATCCGGAAGTACTCCAGGCCGCCGGCGACGTTCTTCGCCTTCGACGGCACCATGAACGGCTCACCCGCGGTGCCCCGGATCGCCTCGAACGGCAGCTTGTCCCCGCTGCCCAGGCTCGGCGTCGGCGCGATCGTCATGTTGAAGCCGGCCGGGGTGACCTTCGCCTGCTCGCTCTCCAGCCAGGAACCGCAGGAGATGAAGGCGGCCTTGCCCTGGCACCAGGCGGTCTGCGACTGGATGTGGTCCAGGCCCGGCGAACCGTCCAGGATGTACTTGTCCTTGACGATCTGGTACCAGGCGTCGGCCGCCGCCTTCATGGCGTCGGACTTCCAGGCGTTCGGCTCGAGGTTGTCGATCGCGACCGCCACCGACGGCCCGCCGAACTTGATCGCGGTGGCGATCAGCGGCCAGCTCATGTAGCGGGGGTGCTTGCCCGCGTACGTCCAGGGGGCGATCCCGGCGGCCTTGATCTGCTTGCAGAGCGCGATGTGCTCGTCCCAGGTCTTCGCGTACTGCCAGTTGCGCTCGGTGAAGGTCTTGGTGGAGTACCAGATGCCGTAGGCGGTGTACGTGTAGTTGAGGACCAGGAACTTCCCGTCGTACGAGCCGACCTCGACGGCGCCGGGGAGCAGGGTGTCCTTCACCGACTTGCCGGGGACGTCCAGGCTGGGCGCGGCGAGCAGGTCGCCCAGGTCGGCGATGGCGTTCTGGCTGACCAGACCGTTGAAGTCGATCTGACCGGCGCCGGAGTTGTTCACCACGTCCGGCGGGGTGCCGTCGACGAAGCGCGGCTGGAGGGTCTTGTTGATCTCCTGGGTGGCCGAGTGGTTGATCTTTGCCTTCGGGTACTTCTCCTTGTACATGGCCTCGTGGGCCTTGGCGTACTCCTCGCCGAAGCCGCCGTTGAAGATCACCACCTCGAGCGGGGCGTCCTCCTTGACGCCGAGCGGGTTCTGCTCGCTCTTGGTGCCCTTGTAGGCGCCGGAGTTGCCCTTGTCGTCGTCGCCACCGGAGGTGGCGCAGCCGGCGAGCAGGCCGGCGGCGGGGGTGGCCAGCAGGCCGGCGGCAGCGCTCCGCCGGAGGATCTCACGCCTGTTCATCGCATCTCCTCGGTTCGGGTGCGCGCGGCCCGCCGAAGTCTGGGGGAACGGCGGCCGCGACGTCGAGGCTCTGGGTGTCAGCTGTCGCTTGTCTTCACTTAACTTGATGTTGCTGAAGAATTTCTACGGCAGCGGGGCGCGGACCACAAGACCTCTGGACCGAACCGTTATCCGTACCCGTCGGTTGCGGCTGGCATAGCCTGGGCCCATGCGCCGCCTGCGGCAGCTCGCCGAGCGCACGCCGGCCACTCGGGAGCGCTACGTCGACCTGCTCCGGGCGCTCGCCATCACCATGGTGGTGCTCGGCCACTGGGGCGTGACCGTCATCGGCTACGACCGGTCCGGCCGCCCCGCCGGCCACTCCGCCCTCGGTGACCTTCCGTGGGCCTGGCCGCTGACCTGGGTGGCCCAGGTGATACCGGTGTTCTTCCTGGTCGGCGGCTACGCCAACGCCGCCTCGCTGGCCGCCCGCCGGAGCCGGGGAGGAACGGCCACGGGGTGGCTGGTCGACCGCAGCGCCCGGCTGGCCCGGCCCACCACCGCGCTGCTCGTGGTGCTGGCGGCCGGCGCCGCCGTGGCCACGCTGCGCGGCGCCGACCCGGCACAGGTCCGCACCGTCGTCTGGTTCGCCACCATCCCGTTGTGGTTCCTGGTGGCCTACCTGGTGGTGGTGCCGCTGACCCCGCCCATGTACGCGCTGCACCGCCGTTTCGGGCTCGTCGTGCCCGTGGTGCTGGTCGGCCTGGTGGCGCTCGGCGACCTGGGCCGGATCTGGGGTCCGCCGGGACTGGCGACGGGCAACTACGTGTTCGGCTGGCTGGCCGTCCACCAGCTCGGCTTCGCCTGGTACGACAGCCGTACCCGGGGCCGCCCCGCCGGCGGGGCGGCCGAACCACGTGGCCTGCGCCGCCGCCGGCTGCCGCTCTCCCGCACCGCCGGGACGGCCCTGCTCACCGGTGGGCTCGTCGCACTGGTCCTGCTGACGGTGGTCGGGCCGTACCCGGTGGCGATGTTGAACGTGCCGGGCGAGCGGCTGGACAACGCGGCGCCGCCGAGCCTCGCGCTGCTGGCCGTGACCACCGCCCAACTCGGGCTGATCCTGCTGCTGCGGGAGCCGGCCGGACGCTGGCTGCGCCGGCCCCGCCCCTGGCAGGCGGTGATCGCGGTGAACGCCGTGGTGCTCACCGTCTTCCTCTGGCACCTGACCGCGGCCGTGCTGCTGGTCGGGCTGCTCGACGCGCTCGGCACGCTGCCCACTCCCCCGGTCGGCTCGGCCGCCTGGTGGGGCTGGCGGATCCCCTGGCTGCTCGCCCTCAGCGTGGTGCTGGCCGCGCTGGTCGCCGTGTTCGGCCCGATCGAGGCCCGTACCCGCCGCCCGCCCGACACCGGTCCGGCCCGCGAGGGCGCCCGCCGGCTCCGCACCGCGCTGGCCGTCCTCGGGTACGCCGGGCTCGTCGCCGGGCTGCTGCTGAACAGCCTCACCCGCAAGACCGCGCCGGAGCCGCTGGGGCTGCCCGCCCCGGCGCTGGTGGCGTACCTGGCCGGGGCGGGGGTGCTGCGGCTGCTCAGGTCTGGGTGGGGAAGCCGAGGTTGACCCCGCCGTGGCGCGGGTCGAGCCAGCGGCTGGTGACCACCTTGCCCCGGGTGAAGAAGGCGACGCCGTCGGCGCCGTGCGCGTGCAGGTCACCGAAGAGGGACGCCTTCCAGCCGCCGAAGGAGTAGTAGGCCATCGGCACCGGGATGGGCACGTTGACGCCGATCATGCCCACCTCCACCTCGTGCTGGTAGCGCCGGGCGGCGCCGCCGTCGTTGGTGAAGATCGCCGTGCCGTTGCCGTACGGGTTGGCGTTGACCAGCTCGACCGCCTCGTCGTACGAGCCGACCCGGACCACGCTGAGCACGGGGCCGAAGATCTCGTCGGTGTAGATCGACATCTCCGGGGTGACGTGGTCGAAGAGGGTCGGGCCCAGCCAGAACCCGTCGGCGTCCCCGTCCGGGGTGACCTCGCGTCCGTCCACCACCGGCACGGCGCCGGCCGCGATGCCCGACTCCACGTAGGAGCGGACCCGCTCGGCGTGCGCGGCGGTGACCAGTGGGCCCATGTCGCAGCCGCGCCGGCCGTCCCCGGTGCGCAGCCGGCTCATCCGCTCGGCGATGCGGGCGACCAGGGCGTCGGCCACCGGCTCGACCGCGACCAGGGCGGAGATCGCCATGCACCGCTCCCCCGCCGAGCCGAAGCCGGCGTTGACCGCCGCGTCCGCGGCCAGGTCCAGGTCGGCGTCGGGGAGCACCACCATGTGGTTCTTCGCCCCGCCGAGCGCCTGCACCCGCTTGCCGGCCAGCGAGCCGCGCTGGTGCACGTACCGGGCCACCGGGGTGGAGCCGACGAACGACACGGCCTTGACGCCGGGGTGGTCGAGCAGCGCGTCGACCGCCTCCTTGTCGCCGTTGACGACGTTCAGCACGCCGTCCGGCAGGCCGGCCTCGGTGAACCACTCGGCCAGCAGCAGCGCCGCGCTGGGGTCCTTCTCGCTGGGCTTGAGCACCACGGCGTTGCCGCAGGCGACGGCGACCGGGACGAACCAGAGCGGCACCATCACCGGGAAGTTGAACGGGGAGATCACCGCCACCACGCCCAGCGGCTGCCGCAGGCTGTAGGAGTCGACCTCGGTGGAGACGTTCTCGCTGAAGCCGCCGCGCAGCGCCGAGGGGATGCCGCAGGCGTACTCGATCACCTCGAGGCCGCGCTGCACCTCGCCGGCGGCGTCCGCGAGCACCTTGCCGTGCTCGGCGGTGATCACCTCGGCGAGCCGGTCGCGCCGGGCGCTGACCAGCTCGCGGAAGGCGAACATGACCGCCGTCCGCTTGGCCAGCGAGGCGTCCCGCCAGGTCCGGGCGGCCCGCTCGGCGGCCTCGACCGCGCCCGCCACGTCGGCGGCGGAGGCCAGCGCCACCTGCCCGGTACGCCGCCCGGTGGCCGGGTCGAAGACGTCCCCGCGCCGCTCGGAGTCCCCGCTGACCCGCTTCCCGTCGACGAAGTGCCCGATGGTGGTCATGCGGCAACCTCCGCCGCGACGGCGGAACGGATGGCGTCGACCAGGATGGCCAGGCCCTCGCGGGCCTCGTCCTCGGTGAGGGTCAGCGGTGGTCCCATCCGCACCACGTTGCCGTACAGGCCGCCCTTGCCCACGAGCAGCCCGCCCTCCCGGCACGCCTCGAAGACCCGGGTGGTGACCGCCGGGTCCGGCTCGGTGGTGCCCGGCCGGACGAACTCGACGCCGAGCATGAGGCCCTTGCCGCGGACCTCGGCGACGGCGTCGAGGCCGGCGGTGGCGGCGCGCAGGCCGTCGCTGAGGATCGCGCCGACCCGTGCCGCGTTGGCCTGCAGGTCGTGGTCGAGCAGGTAGTCCAGGACCGCGTTGCCGGCCGCCGTGGAGACCGGGTTGCCGCCGAAGGTGGAGAAGCTGATCGCCGGCACCGACTCCAGCACGTCGGCGCGGCCGACCACGCCGGCCAGGGCGAAGCCGTTGCCGATGCCCTTGGCGAAGGTGAGCAGGTCCGGGGTGACTCCGTGCGCCTGGTAGCCCCAGAAGTGCTCGCCGGTGCGGCCCCAGCCGGTCTGCACCTCGTCGGAGACGAGCAGGATGCCGTGCTCGTCGAGCACCTTCTTCCAGGCGGCGAAGAGCCCGTCGGGGCCGTGCACGAAGCCGCCGACGCCCTGGATGGGCTCGGCGATGAGGCAGGCCACGTCGCCGGCGGTCTGCGTGGCGAGCACCTCGCGCAGGTCCTCCACGGCGGCGTCGATCCGGTCGCCCTCGTCGAGCCGGGCCAGCAGGCCGCGCAGCCGCTCGCCGGAGTGCAGCCAGGCCACCTGGAGCGGGTTGAGCGCGCTGGCCGACCAGCCCCGGTTGCCGGTGACGCCCATGGCCGCGTACGACCGGCCGTGGTAGCTGTTGCGCACGGCGAGGATCTGGTGCGAGCGGCGGTGGTTGGTGGCGACCAGCAGGGCCGCCTCGTTGGCCTCGGTGCCGGAGTTGGTGAAGAAGACCCGGGCGTCGGGGATGCCGGAGACCCGGGCGATCTTCTCGGCCAGCTCGACCTGCTGCCGGATCAGGTAGAGCGTCGAGCTGTGCACGATGCCGGTGCGCACCTGCCGTTCGACCGCCTCGCGGATCTCCGGGATGTCGTAGCCGATCATGTTGGTCAGCACGCCGCCGAAGAAGTCCAGGTAGGTGCGGCCGGCCGCGTCGGTCACCCGGCGGCCGGAGCCGGAGACCAGCTCCAGCGGGTCGGCGTAGTAGAGCGGCATCCAGGACGGGAGCACGGCCCGGTGCCGGGCCAGCAGGTCGTCGGAGGTCATCGGCGCACCCTTCAGCGGCGGTTGGTCCCCGCACGCTCTCATCACCGGTGAGGCAGGGACAACTGTCACTGTGTAGCGCAGCGGGGTCACCCGCCTGACACCACGTCAACCGTCCCGCTGCGGTTTCCGGAGCGAAATCCGGCCCGTGCCCACCCTTCCGCTGGCCAGACGGCTCTTGGGCCACTCGATCCGCAGCAGCGCACCGGGGCGGGGCAGGTGCAGCGCGGCGGCGACGAGCGCGAAGGCGGCCCAGCCGGCGGCCAGACCGAGGGCCGGTGAGGTGTCCTGGAGGTAGTGGTAACCGGTGAGGAAGCCGACCAGGGCCAGGCTGTTGCGGGCGAAGTGCCGGCTGAACTCGGCGAGTTGGCGGCGGGCCTCGACGGCGACCAGCACCCCGGAGTACGGGAAGGTGACCACCATCCCCCGCAGCAGCTCGCCGAGCAGCCCGGTGAGCAGCGCACCCACGAAGATCACCACCAGCTTGACCGGCGCGGCGAGACCGTCGCGCCGGGCGTCCGCCGGCTCGGGCGGCGGCGCGACCGCGGCCCGGCGGCGCAGCAGCGGCATGGTCAGCGCCCAGAGCGCCACCGTGCCGGCCAGCGCCGCCTCGAACGGCACCGGCACCGCCAGGACGCCGGCGCTGAGCGCCACGTAGACCGCCACGCCCGCCAGGTCGGCCAGCAGGATCGGCCAGCGCAGCCGGCGGTGGGTGACCGCCACCGTGACGAAGAAGAGGTTGAGGCCGACCACGCCGAGCACCTGCGGCCCGTCCACCCGGTGCCCGGTCGTTACCAGGGCCAGGGTCATCGGCAGCGGCAGGCTGTAGACGAAGGCCCGCATCCGCACCGAGCGGATCACGCTGACCGCCCAGACCACAGCGGTCACCAGCAGCACCGCGGCCCACGTCATGACGGTCAGCCCGGGAAGGCGGCGGTGTCGGCGCAGAGCCGGAAGACCCGGGTCAGCCGCTCCACGTCGGCCGGGTGGACGGAGAACTCGTGCTCGCTGATCTCGCCGTGCGCGGTCATCTTCCCCTGCCAGCAGCTCGACCCGTCCCAGACGACCAGGTTGACGTGCAGGTGGGGGCTGACTCCGCCGAGCGGCAGCAGGCCCACCCGCACGCCGGCCCGCCGTTGCGTCTCGATCAGCTCGGACAGCTCGGGGGTGAGGGCAGCGTACGTGAAGATCCGGGTGATCCGTACGCCCCGGGCGAGGGCCGCCAGGTTCGCCTCCCAGTAGCGCCGGCCGACGTCCCCGCGCCACCAGCTCAGCTCGCCGCTGACCCGGGGCATCACGTTGGTCAGCGCGACCAGTTCCCGGGTGCAGTCCCGGGTGGCGCCGAGCAGGTCCTCGGCGTCGTCGCCGGGCCGCACGATCCGGCCCGCGGCGAGCTGCTCGGCCTCCCGGCGGAACTCCTCGAAGCGGCGCTGCGCCTCGGCCGCCACCCGCGTCCCGGCGTGCCGCTCGGCCGCCTCGCGTAGCGCGCCGGCGAGCTGCGGGGTGGCGCCGACCAGCCAGGACGGCCCGTCCAGCAGCGTCCGCAGGTGGAACCGGCGCTCGGCGCGCGCCAGCGAGTCGAGCACCAGCGAGATGGTGATGCCCATGAGCCCGGCCAGCAGCGACTCGACCCCGGTGGCCGCGTTGGTCAGGTCGAGCGTCACGGAGAGCAGGATGGAGAGTGCGATGCCGACCAGGGCCACCGGGTCGGCGTGCGTGACCAGCCGCACCAGGTTCTCCGCCGAGCCGGCCCCGCCGCGCGCCCGTCGCCGCACCGCCTCACCCGCCATCGGCCACCCCCGGTCACTCGGTGCGCTCAGGGTAGCCACGATCCACAACGGTGGGTCGACGCGCGCCCGCCGCCGGTAGCATCCGCCGGGTGCGGACGACGGAGGTGGCGCTGCCGGCCGGCGCGGCGGGGACGACCCGGGCGGAACTCGCGGCGGGGATCGGCGCCTGGGTGGGCTCACCCCCGATGCGGGCCCTGGTCGGGCACTTCGGCGGCGACTGGCCGGCGGGTGAGCTGAGCGCGGTGCTGGCCGGGCTGGACGACTTCTCCGCCCGGCACTGGGACTTCCGCGACGGGCGGGAACGCCCCGACGCCCGGGAGCCGGCGTTCGACCCGGCCACGGTCGGGCTGGTGCACGACACGGCGACCGCGCTGGGCCTGGTCCGGCCCGTCCCACCCACCCTGCCCCGGTACGCGCACCTGCTGGTCCTCGGCGGCCTGGCGCACGCCTGCCTGCGGCGCACCGCGTACGCCGCGCACCTGGCCCGGTCGGGTGCCGGGGTGGCCGGCGAGGTGGCGGTGCTGGGCAGCTTCCGGCCCCTCTCCCCGGTCGAGTTGCGGCTGCTCGCCGACGCGGGGGTGCACGGCTGCGCCACCGAGGTCGACGCCCTGGACGCGGGGGTGCGCCTGGCGTTCGGGGTGGACGCGCCGGTCGAGGAGATCGGGGAGGCGGCGGACCACCCGCACCGGGCCTGGTCCTCGCGCACCTACCGGCCGGCCGGGCTGCCCCCGGTCCGGGTGCTCGCCGCCCCCTCCGGCGAGCCGGACCGCCGCCGGGCGCACACCGCCGACACGCAGCGGTTCTGGGCCGGGCACGTCCGGCTGCGCGTCGGCGATCCGGTGCTCGTGGTGACCGCCCCGATCTACGTGCCGTTCCAGCACTGCGACGCGCTGCGCACCCTCGCCGTGCCGTTCGGCTGCGGGATCGACACGGTCGGGGTGGACCCGGCGCTGGCCGCGCCGGTCCCGGTGCCGGAGCCCACCCTCACCCCGGGGCGCTACCTCCAGGAGATCCGCTCGGCGATCCGGTCGATGCGCGCCCTGCACGCGGCGCTGGCGGCCGGCTGACGGGCGCACGGCGGGGCCGGCGCACGGCGGATCGCCGCGCACCGGCCGTGGACGGTGGTCAGTTGACGTAGACCCCGGGGCTGCCGGTCCGGCTGGTGTCCCGCACGGGCGAGTACGTCGCGGAGAAGTACGCGGTGCCGAAGCAGAGGCTCGGTCCGGAGAACTTGGTCAGCATCTGGTTGGTGAAGGTGATCGAGTTGGTGGCGTTGGCCGCCGTGCCGGTGAGGCTGTTGGCCCCGGTCCGGTAGACGCAGGTGATGGGGCCGAGCAGGCTGTTCAGCACGACGGTGCTCTGGATCGGCGCGGTCGCCGTGCCGGAGATGGTGACCACGCCGCCGACACTGGTGACCTTGGTGGCGTACGGCAGGTTGTTGACGGTCACGCTCTGGACCCCGGTTGTGCCGAACACGTTGGTGGTGCAGCTCGTGAAGCTCTGCGCCGTGAGGCTCTCGGTGGCGGTGCCCGGGGCGGTCGGGTTGGTCAGCACCTTGGCGCTGAAGCTGGACGCCGCGCACTTCACGCCGGTGGTGCCGGTGGCCGAGGAGTAGAAGGTGGCGTTCGTGCCGGTCTTCAGGCTGGCCTGGATGACGTCGTTGACGCCGACGGCGGTGCCGGCGGGGGTCGGGTAGGTGAGCACGGCGCTGGCGAGCGACGACGTGGGGGCGGCGACGGCGGGGGCGGCGCCGACGACTCCGGTCAGCAGCGCCAGGGCGACGAGGCCCGCGCCGATTCGTCCGTACCTGGGCATGGTTCTTCCTTCCGGCGGTGGGACGGGGACGGGTCGGACCGCACAGGCGGTCCCCGCCCGGCGTGGCGGGCCGGGCGGTGGGCGCGGCCGTCCGGGCTGGACGGACGGGGTGGATTGCGCCGGGCGACCCGTCGAGGGTCGCCGGGCGGTGGGGGGAGCTGCCGCGACGTCAGCGGCGGGGCCGGCGTGGTGCACTGCGGCGGAGCCGCGTCACCTGCGCCTTTCCGGTCTTGGGAGGGCACTCGCGCTCGGTGATAATGGCAGCCATCGAGCCCTCCTTCGACGTGCCGGGGTGACCACCCGGGGAGGTCACCAACGGTGACGGGTGCGTCAACTCAGGGTGCAGATAGTTGTAAACCCCGGAGGGTCGTAAAGTCAATGCATCCAGGGAGGTCGATAAATTGACCACGCAGCACCGCCCGCAACCGGTGCCGGTCCCGCTGCCCGGCGCGCGCCCCGGCCGCGATCCGGAGCGCGCCATCAAGCGCGGCCCACGCCAGGTCTCCGCCGAGGTGGTGGCGGCCACCCAGCGCGACCGCCTCTTCGACGGGTTGGTGCAGGAGGTGGCGACGAGGGGCTACGACAACGCCCGCGTCAGCGACATCTGCCACGCCGCCGGGGTGACCCGGCCGGCCTTCTACGCCCTGTTCACCGGCAAGGAGGACGCGTTCCTCGCCGCCTACCGGCACGGCATCGCGGTGGTGTCGGAGCTGATGGAGAGCGCCTACCGCGAGGCGGGACCGGCCTGGCCGGACGCCGCCCGCGCCGCGCTGCGCACCCTGCTGGAGGTGCTCGCCAGCGTGCCGGCGTTCGCCCGGATGGCGCTCGTCGAGGTGGACGCGGCCGGCCCGGACGCCCGCCGGGAGCGGGACGCGCTGCTGGGCAGCTTCCGCCGCTTCTTCGCCGACGCCGGCCCCGGGCCGGTCGACGCCGGCGTGGACCGGGACGCGCTGGTGTCCACGGTGGTCGGCGGCATCCACGCGACCATCCGCGCGCGGGTCGCGCAGGGCCGCGCGGAGGACCTTCCCCTGCTGCTGCCGGTGCTCACCTACGCGGCCGTCGCCCCGTTCCTCGGCACGGACGGCGCGGCCCGGGCCACCCGGCCGGTACGCCCGGACGACGGACCCAGCGCGGCCGCCCCGTGCGCGCCGACCGTCCACACCTGAGCGCGTACGCGGTCGGAAACCGCAGCGGTTTTTCACTTTGGCCGCAATTCGCACATGCCGCCCAACGAACTGCTACACGCTGTTGACCCACCCTTTACCCAGCGGTAACTTCGGCCCTGCGCCCCCGGCGCGAGAAATCCTGCGAACCAATTCAGATCTCATCCCGCATCGTCGTCGATGAATTGATCTCGAAAAGGAGCCGCCATGTCGGAGCAGACCGCACCCCACGAGCCCGAGCCGCCGCGCAGCGGCGTGCGCTGGCGCCGGTTCGCCGTCACGATGGGCACCGTCGTGGCGGGCGCGGCCGGCATGGTCGTGCTGACCGCGCAGGGCGTGCTCGGCGCGCAGTTCGCCATCTCGGGCATGCCGTTCACCGTCACCGCCGACAAACTCACCGGCACCGGGTTCGAGCAGTTCGCCACGCTCGACCAGATGATTCCCGACAGCCCCAACCAGGGCGACACCGGCGGACAGGTCGTGGTGATCGTCTCGGCGATCGACAAGGCCGAGCTGACCAACCTCTGCCAGAGCATCAGCCTGGGCGGCATCAACCTGCGGATCACCGCCGGCGGCGCCGGCAAGCCGGTCACCGCCCGGACCCTTGTCGTCGACGGCGACGAGGTCGCCGGCAACGCGTCGTTCAAGAACATCAACGTCGGGCAGGACGCCAGCACCGTCGACCAGGTGCCCGGCGTACGCGGCAACCCGGGCGTCTTCGCCCAGCAGGCCGACACGGTGACCATCACCAACCTGCGGCAGAACAACTACGCCACCACGGCAGCCGTCTTCACCCTGCCCAACCTGCACATGGCGTTCAGCTCCGACGGGTGCTGACATGACCGCCGGACGACACGAGGCGGCGGCGGCCGCCGGCCGTTCAGCGCCGACGGGTGCTGACCTGACCGCCGGACGACACGAGGCGGCGGAGGCGGCGCCGGCCGTCCGCCGCTGGCGTCGCTGGCGGCGGGGTCGCCCGTTCACCGCCGGGGTGCTGGTCGCGCTCGGCGGCGCCGAGATGCTCGTGACGCTGCGGGCCCCGCTCGGCGTGCTGCTGCACATCGGGCCGCAGGGCCTGGCCGCGTACCTGGTGCCGGTCGTCCTGGTGCTCTGCGGCGTGCTGCTGATCGCCACCCCGCAGCAGCGGGTCTTCTACGCGCTGCTCACCCTGATGCTCGGCCTGGTCTCCTGGCTGACCTCGAACCTGGGCGGCTTCCTGGTCGGGATGCTGCTGGCCCTGGTCGGCGGTGCGCTCGCCTTCGCCTGGACACCGGCCAAGCAGCCCCGGAGCGCCCGCTCGGCGCCAGCGCGGCGTGACGAGCAGACGCCGGCGGGCGCGGTCGCGGAGCCCGACCCGGTTGCGGGCCTCCCGGCACAGACCGGCCCGGCGCAGGCGGAGGCCCGGGTGGGCACGCCGGAGGCGGCGCCGGGCGATCGGCGCTGAGTCAGCGGAAACGGGCCCGGGCGATCGCCCGGGAGACCTCCGCCGGCTCGTCCACCTCCAGGATGAGCCGGTCGTACCGCTGCCCCTCCAGCTCCACCAGCAGCACCTCGTCGGCGCGGTGGACACACCAGAACGACCGCCCGGTGGACCGGGAGACGTAGCTGCCCGCCATGATCAACCCGGGCCAGTAGCTGCCCGGCAACCGGAAGCCGGAGCCCCGGGAGTACGCCTCGGCGCGGGAGACCGGGCGGACCGAGGTGACCGCCTCGGTGGGCACCTCGACGCCCAGCGCCAGCGCCCAGAACCGGTCGGCCCCGCTGAGCCGGACCACCAGCCGCTCCGGGTCCACGTCCACCGTCACCGCCACGATCAGGACGGTAGTCCGGCGGACCCGCCGCCGGCCACTGCCGAGCGGCCCCGCCTCAGCGGGCGGTGTCGGCGACCGCCTGCGCGAACACCTCGGAGCGGTGCTCGAAGTTGCGGAACCGGCCGTAGCTCGGCGCGGCCGGCGAGAGCAGCACCACCCCGCCGGCCGGTGTGAGCTTGCGGGCCAGCCCCACCGCGGCCACCAGGTCCTCGGCGATCTCGGTGCGCACCGCGGGCAGCCCGGCCAGGGCCTCCACGATCCGGGGGCCGCTGTCCGGGATGCCGATCACGGTGATGTCCCGCTCGGCCAGGTGGTCGCGCAGCGGCGTGTAGTCCAGGCCCCGGTCCGTCCCGCCGACGATGACGGTCAGCGGGCGCCCCTCGTACGCGTCGATCGCGTGCATGGCCGCGTACGGGCTGGTGGCCAGGGTGTCGTCGACGAAGGTGAGCCCGGACGGGTCGGGGATCTCGGTGAGCCGGTGGGCGAGGCCCTGGAACTCGGCGACCGCGATGGCGAGGCTGTCCTTGCGCGCCACGACGTCGACTCCGAGCGCGTCGAGCACGGCGAGGGCGACGCAGAGGTTGCCCTCGTTGTGCCGGCCGACCAGGGGCAGCACGGCGCGCGGGAAGAGCGGGGTGTCCCGCAGGTGGAACCAGGGGGCGCCGTCCGGGCCGCTGGCCACGTGGGTGGTGTCCGGCGAGCCGGCCCGCACCGCCGCCCGGTCCCCCAGTTCGAGCGCCAGGCGCGGGTCGGCGCCGTTGACCACCACGGTGTGCGGGCCGTGCGCCAGCAGGTTGAGCTTGTCCCGGTAGTACTCCCGCTCGCCGCCGTGCGCGTCGAGGTGCTCGGGGAACAGCGCGGTCACCACGGCGACCCGGGGCGAGTCGGTCAGGTCGGCGCACTGGTAGCTGGAGAGCTCCAGCACGTACAGCTCCGCCTCGGGCAGATCGAGCAGCGGCACCCCGATGTTGCCGCCGAACACGTTCGGCCGGTCCATGGCGGTGAGCAGGTGGCTGATCAGGCTGGAGGTGGTGCTCTTGCCCTTGCTGCCGGTCACCCCGACGGTCCGGTCCGCGTGGTCGGCCATCCAGAGCGCGCTGCCCTGGGTCACCGGGACGGCCCGCCGGCGCAGCTCCACCATCCACGGGTGGGTGTTCGGCACCCCCGGCGACCGCACCACGATGTCGGCGGCGGCCAGCCGGGCGAAGCCGTCCTCACCGGTGACCAGCGGCGCGGCCGCGGCGAGCGGGCCCTCCCAGGGCAGGGTGAGGAAGTTCGCGCTGTCGTCCACGGCCACCAGGTCGGCCGGGCCGTGCGCGGCGATCGCGATCACCGCGGCCCGGCCCTCCCGGCCGGCGCCCCAGACGGCGACATGACGTCCGCGCAGATCAGACAGGCGCACGGGCTCTCCTCGGAGGTCGGGTCGGCGGGTCGTCGGGTGCGGTCCGGCACAGCCGGACACGGCAGGACAGACCAGGGCCTAGTATGGCGTGTGCCCAACGAGCAGCTGCGGCGGATGGACGCCTTCACCTTCCCGTCCTACTCGATCGACTTCGCCACCGGCGAGGTGTTGTTCGACTACGCCCTGACCGGCCCCGACGGCGAGCAGCGGTTCACCGAGGTGGTCGCCCTTCCCCTGCCGGCGGAGGCGGTGTCCGACGAGACGGCGGCCACCCTCGCCCGGGTCCTCGAACTGCTGCACGTCGTCGCCGGGGTCAGCTACTACAAGACCGCCGCGCCGTCCCGGCTGGTGCTGCCGGCGCCGCTGGGCGCGGCCGCCGCCGACCTCGTCACCGCCGTCTACGCGAAGGGCCTCGCCGAGTACGCGTACCGCAACCAGCTGCCGCACGTGCTGGAGCTGCGCCCGGAGGTGCCGGCCGGCGAGGTCGCCCCGCCCCGGGTGTACGACGACTCGGACCGCCGGCCGCTGTCGGCCGTCGGCGGCGGCAAGGACTCGATCGTCACGCTGGAGGCGCTGCGCCGGGCCGGCTTCGACCCGGTGCCCTTCTCGGTCAACCCGAACCACGTCATCGTCTCGGTCAACGAGGCGTCCGACCTGGTGCCGCTGGCCGCGCGCCGGCGGATCGACCCGGTGCTGTTCGACCTCAACGCGGCCGGCGCGTTGAACGGGCACATCCCGGTCACCGCGATCAACTCGCTGATCGCGGTCGCCACGGCCGTGCTGCACGGGCTCGGGCCGGTGGTCATGTCCAACGAGCGTTCGGCGTCCGACCCGAACCTGGTCTGGCACGGCCACGAGATCAACCACCAGTGGTCCAAGGGCGTCGAGGCGGAGGGGCTGCTCCGTGCCGCCCTGGCCGAGCACGCCGGCCTCACCGAGCCGTACTTCTCCCTCCTGCGGTCGCTGTCCGAGCTGCACATCGCGCGGCTCTTCGCCGAGACCGACCGGTACGACGCGGTGGTGACCAGCTGCAACGCCGCGTTCAAGCTGCGCGACGCGAGCGAGCGCTGGTGCCGCGACTGCCCGAAGTGCCGGTTCGTCTTCCTGGCCATGGCCCCGTTCATGTCCCGCGAACGGATCACCACGATCTTCGGCGGCGACCTGCTGGCCGACGAGTCGCAGATCCCCGGCTACCGGGAACTGCTCGGCGTCGACGGGCACAAGCCCTTCGAGTGCGTCGGCGAGGTGGAGGAGTCGGTGGTCGCGCTGAGCCTGCTCGCCGAGCAGGAGCAGTGGCGCGACGCTCCGGTGGTCCGCGCCCTGGTCGACGCGGTGCCCCCCACGGCCTGGTCGACCGCCGCCACCTCCGACGTCTTCACCCCCGGCGGCCCGACCTACGTCCCCGCCCCCTACGCCAAGGCCCTCACCGCCCTGACCTGACCCGCATCACGACGTTGATCATGAAGTTGTTGCGCCTGACAGCGGCGTGTCGGGGCGATAACTTCATGATCGACCAGGGTCGGGGTCACGACCAGGGTCGGGGTCAGGGGGTGCGGACGGCGTCCAGGGCCAGCAGGGCCACGTGGAGCGACAGGCACTGCTCCACCGAGTCGAGGTCGACGTCCAGGATGCGGCCGATGCGGGCCAGGCGTTCGTAGAAGGCGGGCCGGGACAGGTGGGCGGCGGCGGCCGCCGCGGACTTGTTGCGGCCCTGCTCCAGGTACGCCCGGAGGGTGCCGAGCAGTTGCTCCCTCGGGTGCTGGGCGTCGTACGCCAGCAGCCCACCCAGCTCGCGCTCGACGAAGGTCTGCAGGCGCGGCTCGTCGCGGAGCAGGTGCAGCAGGCCGGCGAGCCCGACGTGCGGCAGCCGGAAGTAGGGCAGGTCGCGCCGGTCCCGGCGGGCCGCCTCGGCGATCTGCCGGGCCTCCACCAGCGAGCGGCGCGCCTCCCGCAGGCTGCCCACCCCGGAACCGGCCGCCACGATCACGGCCGGGCCGGCCGGGCGCGGGCGGGACGCCGGATCCGCGGCGCGCAGGGCGCCGACCGCCACGGTCCGGGCGGGCGGGTCGGCGGGGCGGGCGGACCGGGGCGCCGGCGGGCGGGCCGGGTCGGCGTCGAGGCGTACCCGGCGCAGCGCGGCGGCGAACGCGGCGAGCGCCTTCTCCTCGGTGGCCGGGTCGGGCAGCGCCAGCAGCGCGCCCACCGCCTGGTCGTCGACGGCGCTGGTCAGGGCCGTGAGCTTGGCCTCGCGCAGGGCCTGGCCGACCGCCTCGGCGAGGTCGCGCAGCCGGGCCGGACCGGCCTCGGGGCCGGCGTCGGGGCCCGGCCCGCCGCCCTCGCCCGGGTCGTCGGCCCGGTGGCGGACCACGACGCCGACCAGGTGGCGACGGTCCAGGGTCACGCCGAGCGCCTTGGCCCGCAGCGCCACCTCGTCCACCGGGCGGGAATGGTCGATCAGGGCGGTGAGCAGGGTGCGGTGGATCTGCCGTTCCAGCCCCTCGGCGTCACGGCGGATCAGCCGGCCCAGGGCGAGGGTGGAGGCGGCCCGCTCGATCAGGATGGTGAGCCGGGTGGGCGGGGTGGCGGCGGCTCCCCCGCCGGCGCCGGCATCCCGGCGCGGGTGCGGTGGCGTCCAGCCCTCGACCGGCGCGGCGTCGGCCGGCCCGGCGCTCGTGCTCGGCCGGCCGCCGTCGGCACCCCCCGCCCCGCCGTCGGCGCCCCCCGCCCCGCCGTCGGCACCCCCCGCCCCGGCGTCGGGTCCGCCGGCCGGTTCTCCGGTCGCGCTGGCCGGCCACGCCTCGCCGGACCGCGGTCGGTCCTCGAAGGAGGCCGGCGTCCGTTCGGGGTCGCGCGTGGTCAGCTCGGCACCGGCCGGCCAGCGCAGCAGCAGCCGCCCCCAGTCCTGGCCCCGGGCGCCGACGGTGGTGACCAGCCATCCGCTGTCCCGGTCGTACGCGGTCCGCCCGGCCGGCCGGATCCGCCGGGAGTGCTGCTCCCAGCCGTCCAGCAGCAACTCGGCGCTCTCCCCCGCCGGGTCGTACGCGAGCACCTGCCGGGACAGGTTCTCCAGCACCACCGGGCAGCCGGCCAGCTCGGCGGCCTGCCGGACCACCTCGGCCGGCTCGGCGCCCTCCACGGACAGTTCGGTGAACCGCTGGTGGATCTCCTCGGTGGCGCGCAGCTCGGTGAGCTGGGCGTCCACGATCAGCGCGTGCACCGCCTCGGTGATCCGCACGAACGGGGTGGCCCGGCGCAGCTCGACCAGGGGCAGCCCGCGCCGCTCGGCGGCGGCCGCCATCACCCGGGGCACCCCGCTCACGTAGCGCCGGCCCAGCTCCACGACCAGCCCGGAGACCCCGACGTCGGCCAGGTCGCCGATGAACGCGCGCAGGCCGGCGTCGTCGGCGGGCAGCCCGATCCCGGTGGTGAGCACCAGCTCGCCGCCGCCGAGCAGGGTGGCGATGTCCGGCACCTCGGCCACGTGCACCCAGCGCACCGGCCGGTCCAGGCCCGCGTCCCCGGCGACCAGGCGCGGCGCGCCGTGGCGCACCGGCACCAGGGCGAGCACCTCACGGACGGTAGGGAACACGGGCGACACGCTACCCTGCGTCACCGCCGATTCCGAGCGTGCCGGGCGGCCCCCCGCCGGCCGATCACCTCCAGTAGCGTGCCGGTGATCGTGATCAATCGGAAGGGGAGGCATGGACGGGACGACGGTCAGCCGGCGGGCGTTCGCGAAGCTGGTCACCGCCGCGGGGGCGGGGGCGCTCGGCGCGGGCGCGGTGTCTGCGGCGCCGGCGCAGGCCGCGCCGCAAACGTGGACGACCACCGGCACGGCGGTGAGCGCGCTGAGCGCGTTCGACGACACGATGAAGAGCTTCATGCAGGCCCGGCACATCGACGCCGGCCAGCTCGCGGTCACCTACAAGGGCCGGCTGGTGCTGGCCCGGGGCTACGGCAACAACTCCCCGATGCTCATCCAGCCCACCTCGCTGTTCCGGGTGGCCAGCCTCTCCAAGTCGCTGACCGCGGCGGCGATGGTCCGGCTCGCCCAGGACGGCAAGCTCAGCCTCGGTGACCCGATCACCAAATTCCTCGACCTGACCCCGCCGGCCGGGCAGAGCGCCGACCCCCGCCTCGCCAAGGTGACGCTCTGGCGGCTGCTCCAGCACACCGGCGGCTGGGACCGGGACCTCACCGCGTTCGACCCGGTGTTCAAGGACCGGATCATCGCCAACGCGTTGGGCGTGCCGATGGAGCTGACCCACGCCGACGTCATCCGCTTCATGTCCGGCCAGCCGCTGATGCACGACCCCGGCTCGACGGTCTCCTACAGCAATTACGGCTACCTGCTCGCGGGCCGGATCGTCGAGAAGGTCAGCGGCCTGCCCTACGAGACGTACGTGAAGCAGAAGCTGCTCGCACCCCTCGGCATCACCCGGATGGGGCTGGGCGAGACGGTCAGCCGGCACCCCGGCGAGGTCGGCTACCGCTCGCAGTACACGGGCCCGACCGTGCTGGACAACTCCGGCACCGTGGTCGACGCCCCGTACGGCACGTTCAGCATGCGCGTCCACGACGCCAACGGCGGCTGGCTGGCCTCGGCGGTCGACCTGGTCCGCTGGGCGACCGCGTTCGACAGCGGCAGCCCCGTGCTGAACAGCACCTCGACCGGCCGGGTCTTCGCGGTCCCCAGCCCGACCGGGGTCAACGGCGACGGCTGGTACTACGGCCTCGGCTGGGCGGTCCGCCCGGTCACCGGCGGCACCGGCCGCAACACCTGGCACACCGGCAGCTTCGCCGGCACGTACAGCATCCTGGTGCGCACCTACCAGGGGATGAGCTGGGCGGCGGTGTTCAACCAGCGCGACGACGAGTCCGGGCTGAGCTACGCCCCGATCGACTCGGCGCTGTGGACCGCCTCCCGGGCGGTGACCAGCTGGCCGACGCACAACCTCTGGTCGAAGTACTTCGCCTGACCGCGCGGCGCCGGGGGCGGGCCGCGCCGCCCCCGGCGTCACAGCGGGTCGTCGCGGCCCAGCTCCCAGCAGGCCACCGCGGTGGCGGCGGCGACGTTGAGCGAGTCCACCCCGCGCCGCATGGGGATCACCACCCGGACGTCGCTGGCGGCCATCGCGGCCCCGGTCAGGCCGGCGCCCTCGGCCCCCATGAGCAGGGCCGCGCGGGCCCGCTGCCCGGCGCCCAGCCGCTGGATCGGCACGGCGTCCGGCGCGGGCGTCATGGCCAGCACCGTGAAACCCGCCGCCCGGACCTGGCCGAGCGCGTCCGGCCAGGGCTCCAGTTTCGCGTACGGGATGGCGAAGACCTCGCCCATGCTGACCCGGACGCTGCGCCGGTAGAGCGGGTCGGCGCAGGTCGGCGAGAGCAGCACGGCGTCCACCCCCAGCGCCGCCACGGCCCGGAAGATCGCGCCCAGGTTGGTGTGGTTGTTGACGTCCTCCAGGATCACCACCCGGCGGGCGCCGGCCAGCACCTCGGCGGCGGTCGGCAGCGGCTTGCGGCGGAACGAGGCGAGCACGCCCCGGTGCACGTGGAAGCCGGTGGCCCGCTGGAGCACCGCCTGGGTGGCCGCGTAGACGGGGGTCTCCCCCGTGTCGAGGTCGGCGAGCTGGTCCACCCGCTTGGCGTCGACCAGGTACGACCGGGCCGGGTAGCCGGCCCGCAGCGCCCGCCGCAGCACCAGCTCCCCCTCGGCGATGAACAGCCCGTGCGGGGGCTCCCAGCGGGTGCGCAGCTCCACGTCGGTCAGCGCGCGGTAGTCGGCGATCCGGTCGTCGTCGGGGTCGGTGATCTCGTGGACGGGCACCGGACGATTCTGCCTGGTCCGCCCGGCCGGTCCGGCGCGGCCCGGGTTTCCGCCGCCCCGGGCGGGGAACGGAGCCCGGGGAAAGCGGACAGCGACGAAGGGATCACCACGATGAGCGCGGACCCCACCGGCGACGGCCAGCTGCCGCGGCATGCCACGGTCGCCGACTACATCGTGGCCCGACTGGCCGAGTGGGGCGTGCACCGCTACTACGGCTACCCCGGCGACGGCATCAACGGCATGACGTCGGCACTGCAACGCACCGCCGGCCGGGCCGAGTTCATCCAGGTCCGGCACGAGGAGACGGCCGGTTTCGCGGCCAGCGCCCACGTCAAGTACGGCGGCGGCCCGCTCGGCTGTGTGGTGGTGACCAGCGGCCCCGGCGCGATCCACGTGCTCAACGGCCTCTACGACGCCAAGCTCGACCACCAGCCGGTGGTGGCCCTGCTCGGGCACACGGCGCTGCCCGCCGAGGGCGGCGGCTACTACCAGGAGGTCGACCTGCTCGCCCTCTACAAGGACGTGGCGTCGGCCTTCCTGGCCCAGCTCGACGACCCGTCGCAGGCGCGGCACCTGGTCGACCGGGCCTGCCGGACCGCCCTGGCCCGGCGCACGGTCACCGCCCTGGTGCTCCCCTCCGACGTGCAGGACGAGCCGGCGGTGCCGGAGCCGCCGCACGCGCACGGCTACTACCACACGAGCGCGGTGCCGAGCAGCATGCCGACCGTGCCGCCGGAGGAGGAGGTGCGCCGGGCGGCCGAGGTGCTGCGCGGCGGCGAGAAGGTCGCCATGCTGGTCGGGCAGGGCGCCCTCGGCGCGGAGGACGAGGTCCGCCGGGTCGCCGACCGGCTCGGCGCCGGGGTGGCGACCGCCCTGCTCGGCTTCGCCGCCGTCGACCACCGGGAGCCCTGGGTGACCGGCGCCATCGGCCTGCTGGGCAGCCGCCCGAGCTGGCAGCTCATGCAGGAGTGCGACCGGCTGCTGATCGTGGGCAGCAACATGCCGTACTCGGAGTTCTATCCGCCGCAGGGCACCGCCCGGGCCGTGCAGATCGACCTGGACGGCAGCCGGATGGGGCTGCGCTACCCGACCGAGGTGAACCTGACCGGGGACGCCGCGCCGACCCTGCGGGCGCTGCTGCGGGAGCTGGGCACCGGGCCGGTGCCGACCGCCTGGCGGGCCACCCTGGCCGGCGCGACGGCGAAGTGGCGGCAGTCCCAGCGGGAGGTGGCCGAGCAGCCGGCCAATCCGGTGAACCCGCAGCTGCTCTTCGCGACCCTCGACGACGCCCTGCCGGACGACGCCATGCTGGCCGTGGACTGTGGCACGGCCACCGCCTGGTACGCCCGCCACATCCGGGTCCGCCCCGGCATGCTGGCCAGCCTCTCCGGCACCCTGCTCTCCATGGGCGGGGCCATGCCGTACGCCATCGCCGCGAAGTTCGCACACCCGGACCGCCCGCTGGTCGCGCTGATCGGCGACGGCGCGATGCAGATGAACGGGGTCAACGAGCTGATCACCGTGGCCAAGTACTGGCGGCAGTGGGCGGACCCGCGGTTCGTGGTGCTGGTGCTCAACAACCGCGACCTGTCCTTCGTGAGCTGGGAGCAGCGCTCCGGCGAGGGGACGCCGATGTTCCCGGCGAGCCAGGACCTGCCGGACGTGGCGTACCACAGGTGGGCGGAGGTGCTGGGGCTCGACGGCGTGCTGGTCGACTCCCCCGACCAGGTGCCCGACCTGTGGCAGCGGGCGCTGAGCGCCGACCGGCCCGTGGTGGTGAACGCGGTCGTCGACCCGGCGGAGCTGATGCTGCCCCCGCACTTCACCGCCGAGCAGGCCCGCAAGACGGCAGCCGCGGTGCTGCGCGGGGACAGCGACCGGACGGAGATCCTCCGGCGGGGGCTGCCCTCGGTGCTCGCCACCTACCGTCCCCGCCGCCGGGGGCGGTGAGCTGTCACGCCCGCTCGTAGCGCAGCAGCACCGACCGGCCGTCGAAGCCCCGCGTCCCGGTCAGCCGCAGGTCGAGGCGCTCCTTGCCGGGGAAGACCGGGGTGCCGCCGCCCAGCACGACCGGGTGCACCACCACCTGGTACTCGTCGACCAGCCCCAGCTCGGCCAGCGCCGCCGCCGCGCCGGAGCCGCCGGTGAGCAGCAGGTCCCCACCCGGCTGCGCCTTCAGCTCGGCGACCTCCGCGGCCAGGTCACGGCCGATCACCCGGGCGCCGTACTCGGCGCTCTCCAGCGTGCGGGAGATGACGATCTTCGGGGTACGGGCCCAGACCGGGGCGAAGCGCAGGTCGTGCGGGTCCTGGGACATCTGCTCCGCCCGCGGCCAGTACCAGGACATCAACTCCCACACCTTGCGCCCGTAGAGGAAGGCGTCGGCCCGGTCGGTCGCCTCGAGGGAGTACTCGGACAGCTCCGGCCCCATGGCCGCCCAGTCGAACTCCCCGTTCGGCCCCTCGATGAAGCCGTCGACCGACTGGTGCACCCAGTAGACGAGCTTGCGCATGGTGTCCTCCGCTTCCGGCGGCGCCCCCGGCGGGCGCGCTCACCGGTGGGTCGGAGCCTGCCGACCGGATCCGACAGCCGGCGCGGATTTTTTTCCGGACCGCCGCCCTCGCGCGGTGTCACCCCCTGGTGGCGGGTGACACCGCGGATTGGCGGTCAGCCGCGGTCGCGGCCCTGGAGCCAGCGGAGCAGGTCCGAGGGGAGGTTGTTCCGGTCCTGCCGGCGCTCCTCCTGAGGCTGCGGGGTGGGGCGCGGCTTCGGGCGCTGCGGGTCGCCGGCCAGCTCGCGGCTGGGCGCCGTGAAGTCCTTCACCGGCTTGCCGTCCACCGCCGTCTTGATCACCCGGGCGACCGCGTCGATCACCCGGGCCTGCACGGCCGAGCCGACCAGGTCGGTCGAGTCGTCGGGGTTGGCCGCGATGCCGGCCACCGCCACCTGCGGGGTGAACCCCACGAAGGTCTCGGTGGCGTTCTGCTCGGAGCTACCGGTCTTGCCGGCCACCGGGCGGTCGACGATCCCGTTCACCGAGGTGGCGGTGCCGCCGTTGCACTGCCCGTACGCCGACTGCTGGCCGACGGGGCAGCGGGCCGCGTCGGTGGCCGCCCGGGCCACGTCGGCGTCGAGCACCCGCTTGCAGGAGGGCTGGCCGACGTCGACCTTCTCGCCGTTGGCCGCGGTCACCGAGACCACCGGCAGCGGCGTGCAGTACGTCCCCTCGGCGGCCACGGTGGCGTACGCGTTGGCCAGGTCGAGCGGGGTGGTGGCCGCGACGCCGAGCGTGAACGCGCCCCAGTTCTGCGCGTCGTCGCGCGCGAAGGCGGCGTCGGAGTCGGCCCGGAACCTGATGCCGAGCCGCTGCGCCATCTCCACCACCTTGTCCTCGCCGACCTGCTCGGCAAGCCAGACGAAGTAGGTGTTCACGGAGCGGCCGAAGCCGTCCCACATCATCCGGTAGCCGTCCATCCACTCCGGGTTGGCGTTGGCCGGGCACCACTTGCCGTCGCAGTTGCCCTCGGCGTCGGAGCCGTACCGGGTGGGCAGCTTGGCCGGGGCGTCGAAGCCGGTGGCGAGGGGCTTGCCGGCCTCCAGCGCGGCGAGCATGGTGAACATCTTGAACGTCGAGCCGGCCTGGTAGCCGTCGACGCTCGCGCCCCCGGAGATCAGCGGGTTGACGGTGTTCGGGTGGTTGGCCTGCCCGGCCGGGTTGTCGGCGAGGCTGTAGTGCCGGTTGACCGCCATGGCCAGCACCCGGCCGGTGCCCGGCTCGACGGCGGCGATCGGCAGGGCGCGCTTGTTGCCGTAGCCGTAGACGGCGGTGGCCTGCTTCTGGGCGGTCTGCTGGATCTTCGGGTCGAGCGTGGTGACCACGCTGTAGCCGCCCCGGCGCAGCGCCTGCTCGCGCTCCTTCACCGTGTTGCCGAAGGCCGGCTGGGCGAGCCACCACTGGCGCAGGTAGTCGCAGAAGAAGCCCCAGTCGTCGTGGCCCTGGGCGACCGCGGTGCAGCCGTTGGGCTGGGCGGTCGGGTGCAGGGTGAGCGGCTCGGCCCGGGCCGCGGCGGCCTGCTGCGCGGTGATCGCGCCGGTCTCGGCCATCGAGTCGAGCACGTAGCCCCGGCGGGCGAGCGCCTGGTCCTTGTCGCCGTCGATCGGGCTGTACTCGTCGGGCGACTGGACCAGGCCGGCGAGCAGCGCCGCCTCGCCCAGGGTCAGGTCGGCCGGGGCCTTGCCGAAGTAGCGCTGGCTGGCCGCCGCGACGCCGTACGCGCCGGAGCCGAAGTACGCGATGTTCAGGTAGCGGTTGAGGATCTCGTCCTTGCTGAGCGTCTCCTCCAGCGCGTTCGCGTACCGGATCTCCTGGAGCTTGCGCCCCACGGTCTGCTCGGTGGCGGCCTGCCGCTCCTCGGCGGTGCGGGTCGGGTCGGTCTTGAGCACGTTCCGGACGTACTGCATGGTCAGCGTGGAGCCGCCCTGCTCGGTGCCGCCGCCCTTGACGTTGGCGACCAGGGCGCGGGCGATGCCGCGCAGGTCGGCGCCGCCGTGCGAGTAGAAGCGGCGGTCCTCGGCCGCGATGATCGCCTGCCGCATCACGGGGGCGATCTCGGCGAGGGGGACGTCGGTGCGGTTGACGTCGTAGAACGTGGTGATCAGGGTCTTGCCGTCGTTCGCGTAGAGGTACGAGCGCTGCGGCTGCGCGGGGGTGCGCAGGGCGTCGGGCAGCTCCGCGTACGCGCCGAGGCCGGCCTGGGCCGCGAGCCCGCCGAGCAGGCCGCTGGGGAGCGCGGCGAGCGCGAGGACGAGCCCGGCGAGGACGCCGGCGAGGAGCACGGTGAAGAGCCGCGACAGCGGCGACCGGGGAGACGGCATGGACCCCAGGATTACCGCGAATACGGCGATTCGGCCACCCCGTCAGGCAACTGTCAGTAACCTCACGGCGACCTCCCAGCTCCGGCGGTGCCCCTCCCGACCCCGTCGATCATGAAGTTGCCAGCGATGTGGATCTCCGTGACTGCCGCCAACTTCATGATCAACGCGACAAGGCCGGGGCGGGCGGGTCAGGTGGGGCGGGGGCCGGTGGGGGGTGGGGCGGGGGTGGCCGTCATGCTGGCGGCCAGGGCGTCCTGGGCGATCACCGCCGGGACGAGGCGGCCGGAGCGGTAGCCGATGCCGATGCCGGCGACCAGCACGAAGATCGCGCCGAAGGTCTGCAGCGAGCCGATGAGCGCGCCACCCAGGCCCAGCAGCGGGGCGGCGATCATCAGCATGACCCCGTCGCCGTAGGAGAACATCCCGGACCGGGCGACCGACCAGCCGGTGAGGAACCAGCCCAGGCTGTAGAAGGTGGCGCCGACCAGGACGATGCTGCGCGCGGTGGTGCCGAAGACCGGCGCCTGCTCGGCCAGCCCGGCGAAGGGCAGCATGAGCACCATCCCACCGATGCTGGCCAGCAGCCCGACGAGGGCGATCCGCCGGCACCGGGTGGCGGCGAGCAGGCCGGCGAGCGCCAGCAGGGCGAGCAGCCCGAGCCAGACCGAGGCCACCCAGCCGACGAGGTAGACCGGCTGGCCGTCGGCCGGGTAGGGGTCGTTGCCCACCCCGCCGTCGCTGGCCATCGCCACCAGGCCGTAGAGGACCGCGTACGCGGGCAGCAGCCAGACCGCCGCGCGGGCGAACCGGCGGATCGACCAGGCCCAGCTCGCGTCGGTGGCCGGGGCGGCCGGCCCGGGCTCGGAGACGAACGGGAGCACCCCGAACCCGCCGCCGGTACGCCGGGTGCCGAGCGGCCCGGCCGGGTCGTGCGCGCCCGGGACCGGAGTCCTGGAGAAAAGCCGGTTCGCCGGATCCTTCATGCGTCACCTCGCTCACACGCGGGCGGCGGGGGGACGCGCAACGGCGCCCCGGCCCTGGTCACCACCCGTCCTCAGACCGATGGTGGCAGGCGCCGGGGCGCCGTATGAGTGATTCTCGGATTTGCCGGCGGGGCTCCGATCAGCCCCGTTCGCGCTGGTCCGACGGGTCGTTGAGCAGGCTCTGCGGGGAGACCGGCTCGGGCGCCGGGAGCCCCTGCGGGGCGTCGCCGCCGGTGGCCTGGGCCTCGGCGACGCGTACCTCGTCGTGGATCTCCTGGGCCGCGGTGGCGGCGGCGTGCGCGGCCTCGGCGGCCTCGCGCTCCACCTCGCCGGCGCTCTTGGTGGCCTCGGGCGACGGGACGTCACCGACCATGTTGGCCAGCCCGCCCAGCGCGCCACCCATGCCCTCCAGGGCCTTGGTCAGCTCGGTCGGCACGATCCAGACCTTGTTGGCGGTGCCGTTGGCGATCTGCGGCAGGGCCTGGAGGTACTGGTAGGCGAGCACCTTCTGGCTCGGGTTGGCCTGGTGGATCGCGTCGAAGACCGTCCGGATCGCCTTGGCCTGGCCCTCCGCCTGGAGGATGCGGGCCTGCCGGTCACCGTCGGCGCGCAGCACGGCGGCCTGCTTCTCACCCTCGGCCGTGAGGATCTGCGACTGCTTGTGCCCCTCGGCGTTGAGGATGGCGGCACGGCGGTCCCGCTCGGCGCGCATCTGCTTCTCCATCGAGTCGCGGATGCTCGGCGGCGGCTCGATGGCCTTGATCTCGACCCGGGTCACCTTGATGCCCCACCGGCCGGTGGTCTCGTCGAGCACACCGGAGAGGTGCCGGTTGATCTCCTCGCGGCTGGTCAGCGCGCGCTCCAGGTCCAGCGAGCCGATCACGTTGCGCAGCGTGGTGACGGTGAGCTGCTCGATGGCCTGGAGGAAGTTGGAGATCTCGTAGGTGGCGCGGACCGAGTCGACCACCTTGAAGTACAGCACCGTGTCGATCGAGACGACGAGGTTGTCCGAGGTGATCACCGGCTGCGGCGGGAAGCTGACCACCTGCTCGCGCATGTCGACCTTGGTCCGCACCGCGTCGATGTACGGCACCAGCAGGTTCAGCCCCGGGTTCAAGGTCCGCTTGTACTTGCCCAGCCGCTCCACCACGTCCTGGCGCTGCTGCGGCACGATCCGCACCGCCTTCACCAGCGTCACCACGACGATCACGGCGACGGCGATCAACAGGATCGCTGCAAACTCCATATCTTCACCTTTTTCCTTCGGGCATTCCGCCCGGTGTGGAAATCTCGTCCTGCCAGACCAGGGCGGTCGCGCCCCGGACCTTTATCACCTGCACCCGCTCGCCCGCCGCGTAGCTGCGCGTCGCGTCGTACGACCGGGCCGTCCACAGCTCACCGTCGATCTTGACGAGGCCCCGCTCGGCGTCGACCGGCTCCAGCACCACCGCGCTGGACCCCTCGATCGCCTCGACCCCGAACGGCTGGTCGCCGCTCTGCAGCGCCGGCATGGCGTGCCGCTTGATGACCGGCCGGACCAGGGCCACCGACAGCGCGGAGACCACCGCGAAGACCAGCGCCTGGAGCGCGACCGGGGCACCCAGCGCGGCGGCCCCGGCGGCGGCGAAGGCCCCCGCCGCGAACATGATCAGGAAGAGCGTCGTCGTGAAGATCTCGGCGACCGCCAGCAGCACACCCAGCACGATCCAGAACACGGCGTCCACCCTTAGATCGTGACACGCCGACGCACGCAGCGACGACCCGAAATGATCACCTAAGCTCGGCAGCGCGCCGACGACCGCCGAGGAGGACCCCATGGCCCTGCTGCCCGAGACCGCCCGACAGGTGGACCTGCTGGTCGCCCGGGCCCAGGCGGAGGGACGCGGCCCGTCGCTCGCCCTCGGCGTGGTCCGGGACGGCGGCCTGGCGCACGTCGCGTTCGCCGGCGAGCAGCCCCGCCCCGACGCGGACCTCCAGTACCGGATCGGCTCGATCAGCAAGACCATGACCGCCGTGCTGGTGATGCAGCAGCGCGACGCCGGCCGGTTGGACCTGGACGACCCGCTGGACAAGCACCTGCCCGGCACCCCGGTCGGCGCGCTCACCCTGCGCCAGCTGCTCGGGCACGCCAGCGGCCTGCAACGGGAGCCGGACGGGCAGTGGTGGGAGCGGGCCGCGGGCGCCGACCTGGCGACCCTGCTCGCCGGGCTCACCCCGGCGAAGATCGCCCACCCGCCGCACCACGTCTACCACTACTCGAACCTGGCGTACGGGCTGCTCGGCGGTGTGCTGGAACGGATCACCGGCACGCCCTGGGCCGACCTGCTGCGCGAGCGGCTGCTCGAACCGCTGGGCATGCGCCGCACCACCTACCACCCCACCGAGCCGTACGCCCGCGGCTACGTGGTGCACCCCTGGCACGACACCCTGCGGGAGGAGCCGCGCACCGACACCGGGGCGATGGCCCCGGCCGGCCAGCTCTGGTCGACCGTCGAGGACCTGGCCCGCTGGGCGGCCTTCCTGGCCGACCCGGCCCCGGACCTGCTCGCCCCCGCGACGCTCACCGAGATGTGCGCGCCCGTGGTGATCAGCGACCTGGACGCCTGGACCGGCGGGCACGGCCTCGGCGTGGAGCTCTACCGGGTCGGCGACCGCGTGTACGTGGGCCACGGCGGCTCGATGCCCGGCTACGTCGCCGGCCTGGCCGTGCACCGCCCGACCCGCACCGCCGTGGTCGACTACGCCAACTCGTACGGGCTGCGCGGCCACCACGTCGTCGGCCTGGCCCGCGAGGTGCTGACCCTGGTGCTCGACGCCGAGCCGGCCACGCCCGCCCCGTGGCGCCCGGCCGAGGCGCCGCCCGCCGACCTGGCCGAGCTGACCGGCCGCTGGTGGTGGATGGGCAACGAGTACGAGTTCCGCATCGACCCGGCCGGCGACCTGGTGGGCGGCCTCGTGGGTAACCCGCAGCTCCGCTTCACCCCGGAGGCCCCCGACCGCTGGCGCGGCCGCTCCGGCTCCCAGGACGGCGAACTCCTCACCGTCATCCGCGACGAGGCGGGCCACCCCGTCGCCCTCGACATCGCCACGTTCGTCTTCACGAGAACCCCCGAACAGGAACCCTGACCGGCCCGCGCGGACGACCGGACCCGCTCCAGTCGCTACAAACGTGGTGACACGGAGGACTCACCCGGCGATCCGTCCGCGTCATCAAGTTCGTAGCAGCCGCGAGGTCATCCCCACCCTCGCTGCCGGAGCCGCACCGCGCACCCGGCACACGACGGGCCGGGGGCGACCGTGCCCGGCGGAGGGATCAAGCCTGACCGCCCGGCGCCGGGCACGGTCGCCCCCGGCCTGAACCGCAACCACGACTCAAGGCGAAGTCACGAAATCGATCAACCGCTCCATGGCGTTGATCAACGGCGTCTCCACGTCGGCGAAACTGTCCACCCGGGACAGGATGTGCCGCCACATGTCCGCCGGCTCGGCCACCCCGAGTGCCGCGCAGACGCCTTCCTTCCAGGGCCGCCCCGGCGGCACCACGGGCCAGGCCGGGATGCCCAGCGCCCGGGGCTTCACCGCCTGCCACACGTCGACGTACGGGTGCCCGGTGACCAGCACGTGCGGCGAGGTGACCCGTGCCACGATCCGGCTCTCCTTCGAGCCGGGCACCAGGTGGTCGACCAGCACGCCGAGCCGGCGGCCCGGGCCGGGGGCGAAGGCGCGCACCTCGGCGGCGAGTTCGTCGATGCCGTCGAGGGGTTCCACCACCACGCCCTCGATCCGCAGGTCGTCGCCCCAGATCCGCTCGACCAGCGCCGCGTCGTGCACACCCTCGACCCAGATCCGGCTGGCCTTGGCGACCTGCGCCCGGACGTTGTCGACCGCGATCGAGCCGGAGGCGGTGCGCCGCCGGGCGGCGGGCACCGGGGCGCGGGCCGGGCGGCGCAGGGTGACCGGCTGGCCGTCGAGCAGGAACGCGGCGGGCAGCAGCGGGAAGTTCCGCCGTTTGCCGTGCCGGTCCTCCAGCACCACCGCGCCGGACTCGAACCCGACCACCGCGCCGCAGAAGCCGGAGTCGGCGTCCTCGACCACCAGGTCCGGTTCGGCGTCGACCTCCGGGATCACCTTCCGCCGCCGCCAGTCGCCCGCCAGCACGTCGCCGTCGTATCGCCCCGCCATGTGGATCACGCTAGCCACCGGCCCGGCGCGTCGCCCGACGACGCGCCGACCAGGTGCCCCACCGCCGGCACAGAAAGGGGCGAAGGGGGTAGTTGGGGGCAGGTCACGCCGCCGGAGCGGCAGCCGAGACAGCGACGGCGGCGAGCACGTACCCTTTCGGCATGTCCTCCCCCGCAACGGGCGCGGCCACGCTGGCTCCGCGCCGGTCGAGCCGGTTCGTCGCCTGGGTACGCGCCTGGCGCGCCGGCCTGGTGCCCTTCGACGAGGTCGCCGACGAGATCGCCGGCGACGAGGAGCACCTGGTCGCCGACGCCCCCGGCACCTGGACCGACGTGTCCCTGCGGGACGCGCTGCCCAGCCTGGCCAAGCTCTCCCCGGACGAGATCCGGCTGGTGCTGCCCGCACCGGGCGACCCGCGCGGGCTGCCCGGTCCCGGCGACTTCGCGGGGGCGGCGCTGCTGGCCGGCGAGGCCGTGGTGGCCAGCGGGCTCGGGTTCGTGCCCGAGGTGCGCACGCACACCTCGGGCTCGGGAATGACCTGGGAAACCGTGCTCTGGCGGGTCTACCCGCTGCCGGCCGACGCGCCGAAGGCGTCGCTGATCGCGCCCGGCGCCGCCGAGGCGGAGGCCGAGCTGGCCGCGGCGCTGGCCGAGACGACCGCCGCGCTGACCCGGCTCGACGTGGCCCAGTGGCGGCCGGAGCTGGCCGGCGCGCTCGCCGCGCTGCGCCGGCCGGACGGCGGGACCGACCTGCCGCCCGGCTTCGACCCGCGGTCCCGCCGGCTGTTCGCCCGCGCGGCCGTGCTGGACCGGGTGCTCGCCCTTGCCGGGGAGAGCGCACCGGGCGGGGCGGTGAACACCTTCGAGGCGCAGCAGCGGGACGCGGCGTTGCGGCCGTTGACCACCGCCTGCCGGCAGGCCCTGGTGGCCGCCTGCAACGCCCCGCTGCGCCCCTGAGGTCCTGGGCCCCTGCTCAGACCTCGTCGATCAGGTCGGCCACGGAGTTGACGATCCGGGACGGCCGGTAGGGGTAGCGCTCGGTCTCGGCCCGGCTGCTGATCCCGGTGAGCACCAGGATCGTTTCCAGCCCGGCCTCCAGGCCGCAGAGGATGTCGGTGTCCATCCGGTCGCCGATCATCGCGGTCGACTCGGAGTGCGCGTCGATGGTGTTCAACGCCGAGCGCATCATCATCGGGTTGGGCTTGCCAACGAAGTACGGCTCCACCCCGGTCGCCTTGGAGATCATGGCGGCCACCGAACCGGCGGCCGGCAACGCGCCCTCCACCGACGGGCCCGTCGCGTCGGGGTTGGTGCAGATGAACCGGGCCCCGTCGTTGATCAGCCGGATCGCCTTGGTGATCGCCTCGAAGCTGTAGGTGCGGGTCTCCCCCAGCACCACGTAGTCGGGGGCGAAGTCGCTGAGCACGTAGCCCACCGCGTGCAGCGCCGTGGTGAGACCGGCCTCGCCGATCACGTACGCGGTGCCGCCCGGCCGCTGGTCGGCCAGGAACTGGGCGGTGGCCAGCGCGGACGACCAGATCGCCTCCTCCGGCACGTCCAGCCCCATCCGGGCCAGCCGGGCCCGCAGGTCCCGCGGCGTGTAGATCGAGTTGTTGGTGAGCACCAGGAAGGGCTTGCCGGAGGCGCGCAGCTTCTTGACGAACTCGGGTGCGCCGGGCACCGGCTGGCCCTCGTGCACCAGCACGCCGTCCATGTCGGTGAGCCAGCTCTGCACCGGCTTGCGGTCATGCATGTGTCGTCCCCACTGGGTGTCGGAGGTGGCCGGGCTCAGGGCCGGCGGGAGGGGGGCACGCAGCACAGCGCCGGGCAGGTGTCCCAGGTGGGCAGCTCGCCGAGGCGGCGGAAGTACCGCTCGCCGTCCGGGGCGTTCCGTTCCAGCACCAGCTCGCGGACCATCGCCACGAACCGCGGGTCGGTGCCGGGCGTGCCCGCGCGGACGAAGTCCAGGCCGTGCTGCTTGGCCGTGTCGAGGGCCTCGGTGTCCAGGTCCCAGACCACCTCGAGGTGGTCGGAGACGAACCCGATCGGGCTGACCACCACTCCGGTCACGCCCTCGCCGGCGAGCGCGGCCAGGTGGTCGTTGATGTCCGGCTCCAGCCACGGCACCTGCGGCGGCCCGGAGCGGCTCTGCCAGACCAGGTCGTACGGCAGGTCGGGCGCCGCGGCGGCGTGCACCAGCCGGGCGGTCTCGGCGAGCTGGGCGGTGTACCGGCCGCCGTGCGGGCCGGCGCTGGCGGCCGCCGACACCGGGACGGAGTGCGCCGTGAACACGAGCCGGGTGCTGTCCCGCCGGGCCGGGTCGAGCTGCGCGAGCGCGGCCCGGACGGCGTCGGCGTGCGGCTCGACGAAACCCGGGTGGTCCCAGAACTGGCGCAGCTTCTCGATCAGCGGCGCGTCCGGGCCGACTGCGGCGCGGGCCGCGGCGATGTCCTCCTGGTACTGCCGGCAGGACGAGTAGCCGCCGTAGGCGCTCGTGACGAAGGCCAGGGCCCGCTGGACGCCGTCGTCGCGCATCTGCGCCACCGTGTCGGCGAGCATCGGGTCCCAGTTGCGGTTGCCCCAGTAGACCGGCAGGTCGACGCCGTTGGCGGCGAAGTCCTCGCGGATCGCCGCGAGCAGGTCGCGGCACTGCTGGTTGATCGGGGACACCCCGCCGAAGTGCAGGTAGTGCTCGGCCACCTCGGCGAGCCGCTCCGGCGGCACGCCCCGCCCCCGGGTCACGTTCTGCAGGAAGGGCAGCACGTCCTCGGGCCGCTCCGGGCCGCCGAAGGAGACCAGCACCAACGCGTCGTACGCCATGGTGGCATTCTCCCCCGACGGCCGGGACGGTCCGGCGGCTACCCCGGGACGTGCGGTCCGGGTCTCAGGCGCCGATCGCGTGGTAGCCGCCGTCGACGTGGACGATCTCGCCGGTGGTGGCCGGGAACCAGTCGGACAGCAGCGCCAGGCAGGCGCGGGCGGCCGGCTCCTGGTCGGTGAGGTCCCAGCCCAGCGGGGCGCGCTCGGTCCAGGCGTCCTCGAACTGGTCGAAGCCGGGGATGGACTTGGCGGCGATGGTGCGCAGCGGCCCGGCGGCGACCAGGTTGCTGCGGATGCCCTGCTTGCCCAGGTGCAGGGCCAGGTAACGGGAGGCGGACTCCAGCCCGGCCTTGGCCACGCCCATCCAGTCGTAGACCGGCCACGCCTTGGTGGCGTCGAAGGTGAGGCCCACCACGGCGCCGCCCGCCGACATGAGCGGCAGCGCCGCCATGGCCAGGGACTTGTAGGAGTAGGTGGAGACCTGGAGCGCGGTCGCCACGTCCTCCCAGGGCGCGTCGAGGAAG
This sequence comes from Micromonospora sp. CA-244673, assembly GCF_050948395.1. NCBI lineage: Bacteria > Bacillati > Actinomycetota > Actinomycetes > Micromonosporales > Micromonosporaceae > Micromonospora > Micromonospora sp. CA-244673. The sequence goes on from NZ_CP192019.1 coordinate 5,109,453, forward strand.
CCGCCGCCGAGGCAGCTCTGCGGGGCGAAGCCGATCGAGTGGACCACGCCGTCGAGGCCGTCGACGTGCTCGCGCACCTTGTCGGCCAGGCCGGCCAGGTGCTCGGCGTTGGTGACGTCCAGCTCGATCACCGGCGCCGGCTCGGGCAGCCGCTTGGCGATCCGCTCCACCAGGGAGAGCCGGCCGTAGCCGGTGAGCACGACCTGCGCGCCGTTCTCCTGGGCGAGCTTCGCCACCGAGAAGGCGATCGAGGCGTCGGTGATGACGCCGGTGACCAGCAGCCGCTTACCGGCCAGGAGTCCGGACATTGTGCAATCTCCTCCGTACTTTTCTCAGTGGCCCATGCCCAGGCCGCCGTCGACCGGGACGACGGCGCCGGAGATGTAGCCGGCCGCGTCCGAGGCGAGCCAGGTGACCGCGGCGGCGACCTCCTCCGGGCTGGCCATCCGGCCCGCCGGGATCTGCTTGCGGATCTCCGCCCGGCGCTCCTCGGACAGCGCGGCGGTCATGTCGGTGTCGATGAAGCCGGGCGCCACCACGTTGGCCGTGATGTTGCGGCTGCCCAGCTCACGGGTGATCGAGCGGGCCACGCCGACGAGGCCGGCCTTGCTGGCCGCGTAGTTGACCTGGCCGGCGCCGCCGGCCAGGCCGACCACCGAGGAGATGAAGACCATCCGGCCCCACTTCGCGCGGAGCATCTTCGTCGAGGCCCGCTTGGCGACCCGGAACGCGCCGGTCAGGTTGGTGTCGAGCACCCGGGTGAACTGCTCCTCGGACATCCGCATGATGAGGGTGTCGTCGGTGATGCCGGCGTTGGCGACGAGCACCTCGACCGGGCCCAACTCGGCCTCGATCGCGGTGAACGCGGCGTCCACCGACTCGGCGTCGGTCACGTCACACTTCACGCCGAACAGCCCCGCCGGCGCCTCGCCGCCGCGGTAGGTCACCGCCACCCGGTCGCCCTGCTTGGCGAAGGCCTGCGCGATGGCCAGGCCGATCCCCCGGTTTCCGCCGGTCACCAGCACGGTACGGGCCACGGTTCCCCCTCTGCTCAGCTGATCTCTCGGTCGGTGGCGAGCCTAGGGGTTACCGGTAGGTAAGCGCTAACCCGTCCCAGGTCGGCGGGCTGCCCGGCGACCCGGTCGGACGGGCCCGGCGGACCGGTCGGCCGAGTGCGTGCCGCGGGCGCTCCGGGTGTACGATGATCGACGTTTGCGGGCAGTGGATCGCCCGCATCGTCGAGCCCCGCCGACCGCAGGAGGTGATCGCTGTGCGAGATAGCGATCCTCCCAGTCGTGGCCGGGCCGACCGTCAGCCCCGCTGAGCCACGACTCAGTCGGCGCGGCTGACCCCGCTCCCCCGCCCACCGCACCGCCCGCGTCTCCCCGGCTGCCCGCCGGGGCGACCGTGCCGCGCGGCCCGGCGGAAGCACCCCGGTCACGACTTCGTGTGCGTACGCCCTGATCCACCCCCGCGGTCCGTCCCGCCGGACCGTCCGTCGCCACGGAGCAGTCCCATGAGCCGTTACGTCGCCCCGCTGGGCTTCACCCTCGCCGCCGTCTGGGTGGCCGTCCTCTTCGTCCTGGCCGGCGGCGGTCACTGACCACCACCGGCCGGGCCCCGGCCGTCCCGCCTCAGATCAGGCGGGACGACCAGAGCAGGCTCAGCCCTCCCGCGCAGAGCGCGAGGAGCAGCGCGACACCCGCGTACCACTGGGTGATCTCCCGCGGCTCGGTCCGGAAACCGATCGAGCTGCCCATGTCCTGGTAGACCTGCTTCAGCTCGCTGACCGAGGCGGCCTCGTAGAAGTAGCCCTGGGTCGTCTCCGCGAGCTGCGACAGCGCCATCCGGTCCACCGGCACCCGCTGGAGCTGGCCGCCGATGTCCACCTGCCCGGAGTCGGTGCCGAACGCGATGGTCGAGACCGGCACGTTGGCCGCCTGGGCCGCCGCGGCCGCCTCCTCCACCGAGCGACCCGAGGTGCGGTAGCCGTCGGAGAGCAGCACGATCCGGGCCGGCGGGATGCCGGCCGCGCCGTCCGCCGGCACCGAGCGGATCGCCTCCAGGCAGGTGAAGACCGCCTCGCCCGTGGCGGTCGCCTCGGCCAGCACCAGCCCGTCGATGGCGGTGGTCACCGCGCCCCGGTCCTTCGTGGGCGGCACCAGCACGTTCGCCGACTTGGCGAACGAGACCAGCCCGAGGTTGTAGCTCTCCGGCAGCTCGCCGACGAACTGCTTGGCCGCCTCCTGCGCCGCCTCGAGGCGGTTCGGCGCCACGTCGTCGGCCTGCATGGACAGCGACACGTCGATGGCGAGCATCACCGTCGCCCGTTCGAGGGGCTCCTTGGTGTCGATCGCCGGCCGGGCCAGCCCGGTGGCGAGCACCAGCAGGCAGAGCAGGAAGGCGGTGGCCGCCGCGTGCCGCCGCCAGCCCAGCCCCTTCGGCGCCAGGGTGCGCAGCAGGTCCACGTTGGTGAACCGCATGGCGTACTGCCGGCGGTGCAGCTGCCGCCAGACGTACGCGGCGGCGAGGGCGAGCACCGGCAGCAGCGCCAGCAGCCACCACGGTTGCAGAAAACGGATCATCGAGTCGTCCCTCGGGTGCGGGCGTGCCGCTGCGCGGCCACGAAACGCACCATGTCCAGCAGCCAGTCTCGGTCGGTACGCAGTCGCAGGTGGGCCGCGCCGGCGGTGCGCAGCTCGGCGGCGATCGCCGCACGCTGGGCGGCCGCCGACTCGGCGTACCGGCGGCGCAGGCGCGGGTCGGCGGTCTGCACCTCGTGCAGCTCACCCGTCTCCGGGTCGACCACCGGCAGCACCCCCACGTCGGGCAGTTCCAGCTCGCGCGGGTCGACCACCTCGACGGCCAGCACGTCGTGCCGGACCCGCAGCTTACGGATCGGCCGGCCCCACTGCTGCGGCGGCGCGAGGAAGTCGGAGATCACCACCGCCACGCCCCGCCGGCGCGGCGGTCGGTTGAGCATGTCGACGAGGACACCGAGGTCACTGCGGCCGGGCCGGATCTCCGTGTCGGCGATGGCCCGCAGCAGCCCCTGGGCCTCCTTGCGCCCGGCCCGGGCGGGCAGCCGCCGCAGCGCCCCCGGCCCGGCCGGCGGGGAGCCGCCCCGCCAGCGCCCCGCCGACGCCGGCCCGCCCGTGCCGACCACCGCGCCGATCCGGTTGCCGCCCCGGACGGTCAGGTGGGCCAGGGCGGCCGCCGCGGCGACCACGACGTCCCGCTTGAGCCACTGCCCGGTGCCGAAGTCCAGGCTGGCCGAGAGGTCGACCGCCAGCCAGGTCTCCAGCTCGCGGTCGGCCACCGTACGCCGGACGTGCGGCATGGTGGTGCGGGCCGTGACCGGCCAGTCCATCCGGCGCACGTCGTCGCCGGGGCGGTACTCGCGGGACTCCCCGGCCTCGCTGCCCGGGCCGGGCAGCAGCCCGGCGTAGTCGCCCTGGAGCAGCCCGTCGAGCTTGCGGGTGACCATGAGCTGCAGCCGGGCCAGGACGGCGCCGGAGCGCTCGCCGCTGGCCGGCAGCCGGGTGGGTGGGGTCACGGCCGCTGCCCGGGCCAGCCGCCGTGCGGGACGGCCGGCGGGGGCGGCGTGGCCTGTTGGCGGGGCGCGACCGCGGGCAGCGGGATGGTGGACATCACCCGGTGCACGATGTGGTCGGCCGGCACGTCGTCGGCGAGCGCGTCGTAGCTGAGCACGAGCCGGTGCCGCAGGATGTCCGGGGCGATGTCCTGCACGTCCTGCGGCAGGGCGTAGTCGCGGCCACGCAGCAGGGCCAGCGCCCGGGTGGCCCGGACCAGGCCGAGCGAGGCGCGCGGGCTCGCGCCGTACTGGATGAGCTGGGCCACGTCGGGCATGCCGTGCTCGGCGGGCGCCCGGGTGGCGAGGACCAGCCGGACCGCGTAGTCGACCAGCGCGTTGTGCACGAAGACCTGGTCGGCCTTGTGCTGGAGCGCGATCAGGTCGGGGGTGTCGAAGACCCGGGCCGGCTCGGGCGGCGCGACGCCCATCCGGTAGACGATCTCCCGTTCCTCGGCGTCGGTCGGGTAGCCCACCACGATCTTCATGAGGAACCGGTCCCGCTGTGCCTCCGGCAGCGGGTAGACGCCCTCCTGCTCGATCGGGTTCTGGGTGGCCATCACCAGGAACGGGTCCGGCACCCGGTGGGTCTCGCCACCGATGGACACCTGCCGCTCGCTCATCACCTCCAGCAGCGCCGACTGCACCTTGGCCGGAGCCCGGTTGATCTCGTCGGCGAGCAGGAAGTTGACGAAGACCGGCCCCAGCTCGACGTCGAACTTCTCGCTGGACTGCCGGTAGATCCGGGTGCCCATGATGTCGGCCGGCACCAGGTCGGGGGTGAACTGAACCCGGGCGAACGACCCGCCGACCACCTTGGCCAGGGTCTCCACGGCGAGGGTCTTGGCGACGCCGGGCACCCCCTCCAGCAGGCAGTGGCCCCGGGCGAGCAGGGCCACGAACATCCGCTCGACCATCCGGTCCTGGCCGACGATCACCCGCTTGATCTCGAACAGCGCCCGCTCCAGCAGCGTGGCGTCCTGCGCCGGGGTGGTTGCGGCCGGGGGCGGCGCGTCCGGCGCGGCCTCGGTCGGTGTCGGGGCGTCGGGCGTGGTCGGCTGGGCCACCGGTCCTCCACAGCATGGTCGTCGTCGGCGTGGTGCGTATCAAGACTGTCATGCCTTGCTGAGAGGCGAGGGTGGGAGAGCGACGATTTTCGCCGTGCCGTCCCCCGGCACGGAAAACCCTGAACACGGGTGGACAACAAGGGGTCCGGCGTGTGTACGATTCACCCCGTCGCCGGGCGGCTCCCCCCGTGGCCGCCCGGCGCTAAAGCTCCCGGCGCGCGGCCCTAGACTCGCCCCGGTGACCACTCCCACTCCCCCCGACGACGCGCTCGTCTGCTCGGCGCGCGGATGTCGCGCGCCCGCCGTGTGGGAGCTGCGCTGGAACAATCCCCGCCTGCACCCGCCCGAGCGGCGCAAGACCTGGCTGGCCTGCCCCGCACATCGCGGGTCGCTGGGCGACTTCCTCGACGCGCGCGGCTTCCTGCGCGAGGTCGTACCGGTGCCCGGATCGCCTACGCTCGAATCGTGAGCGAGCGCAGCGGGATCAGCCGGTGAACGGTGACGACCTCGCCGGCCGGCCGCCGGCCCCGACCGGACCCCTCGAGCCCTGGCCGGACACCGTCCGGTGGCAGCCGATCTCCCGCGACCTGATCTGGGTGGAGCTGATCCGGCTCGGCATCGGTCTCGCCGTGGCGCTGGTGGTGCTCGGCGTGGCCTGGGCGGTCGCCGGCCACTGGCTGCTCGGCGCCGCCCTGGGCGTGGCGCTGCTGCTGGCCGCCTGGCGGGCGGTCACCATCGTCCGCGCGGTGCGCGCCTGGGGCTACGCCGAGCGGGCCGACGACCTGCTGGTCCGGCACGGCCTGCTGGTGCGGCGGCTGTCCATCGTGCCGTACTCCCGGATGCAGTTCGTCGACGTGAGCGCGGGGCCGCTGGAGCGCGCCTTCGACCTGGCCACCGTGCAGCTGCACACCGCCGCGGCGGCGAGCGACGCCCGCGTGCCGGGCCTGCGTCCGGCGGAGGCGTCCCGGCTGCGGGACCGGCTCACCGCGCTGGGCGAGGACCGGGCGGAGGGGCTGTGAGCGACGGCCCGGCCGAGCCGGAGCCCGGCGCCCCGCCGCCGCACCCGCCACCCGCCGCACCGCCGCCGGCCGCCGCCGAGCCGCCCCGCAACGGCCACCCGTGGCCACCGCAACCGGGGTACGGTCCGCCCGTGCCGCCCTGGCCCGGGGCGGGTCAGCCCGCGCCACCTGGCGCCGGGCCGTGGGGGCCGGGGGCGCCTCCGCCGGCCGGTGAGGAGCCACGGCAGCGGCTGCACCCGCTGAGCCCGGCGCTGCACGGCGCGAAGTCACTTGTCGTGGTGATCGCCGGCCTCTCCTGGTCGACGCTGTCCCGGGTCGGCTTCGGCTGGTTCGCCCTGCTGGTCGCGATCTTCGTCCTCGGGGCCACCGTGCTGTCGGTGATCAGCTGGTGGAACACCGGCTACCACGTGGTGGGCCGCGAGCTGCGGGTGCACGAGGGGCTGCTCTGGCGGCGTACCCGGGCGATCCCGCTGGAGCGGCTGCAGGCGGTGGAGGTGGTCCGGCCGCTGCTCGCGCAGCTCACCGGGCTGGCCGAGCTGCGGCTGGAGGTGGTCGGCGGGGGCAAGACCGAGGCGCCGCTGGCGTACCTGAGCGTGGCCGAGGCGACCGCGCTGCGGCACCGGCTGCTCGCCGTGGCCGGCCGCGCCCCCGAGGCCGCCCCGCAGGCCCCCGCCGGCGCGCCGCCCGCGCCCGCCCCGGCCGGGCGGCGCCTGCACCACGTCCGCAACCGGGACCTGCTGGTCAGCCAGCTGCTCACCCCGCAGGCGTTCCTGCTGCCCTTCGGCCTGGCGTTCGTGGCGGCGCAGTTCGTCTCCGAGGGGTCCTGGTCGTTCATCGCGGTGGCCAGCACGCTGACCGCGATGGCCGGCGTGTTGCTGCAACCGGTCCGCCGGGTGCTCGACGACTGGCGCTTCCGGCTCGACCGGGACGGCGACGCGCTGCGGGTGCGCAACGGGCTGCTGGAGACCCGCGTGCAGACCGTGCCGCTGCACCGGGTGCAGACCGTGGGGGTGACCTGGCCGCTGCTCTGGCGGATGAAGGGGTGGCTGCGGCTGCGGCTGGAGGTGGCCGGCTACTCGGCCGCCGAGCCGGACGACCGCAACCGCCCGGACCGGCTGCTGCCGGTCGGCGACGCACGCACCGGCGAGCTGGTGGTCGCCGAGGTGCTGCCCGGCGTCCGGCTGGGTGCGCTGCCCGCCACGCTGCCGCCCCGGCGGGCCCGCTGGCTGCGCCCGCTGAGCCGGGCGAGGGTCGGCGCCGGCCTCGACGAGCAGGTCTTCGTGGCCCGGTCCGGGCTGCTGACCCGCCGGTTGACGCTGGTGCCGTACGCCCGGATCCAGAGCGTGCGGGTGACCCAGGGCCCGGCGCAGCGGCGGCTTCGGCTGGCCACCGTGCACGCGGACACCGCCGGTGGCTCGGGCGCGGCGGCGCTGGACCGGGACCTGGGCGAGGCGTGGGAGCTGGCGGCGGAGCTGACCGCACGGGCGCACGCCGCCCGCCGCACCGACCGGGGACGCGCGGGCTGAGCCGACCGGGCGGTCAGCGCTCGGCCGGTACCGACGTCCGGCCGACGGTCAGCGCTCGGCCGGTACCGACGTCCGGCCGACGGTCAGCGCTCGGCCGGGACGGTGGCCGGGTCGGTGGCAGGCGTGGGGCCGGCCGGATCGGCCGTGGGCGTGGGGCCGGCCGGGTTCGCCGCGGGCGTGGCCGCGTCGGCGGGCGTGACGTCGGCCGCCCGGGTCGGCTCGGCGGTTGCGGTCGCCTCCCCGGCCAGGGCGAGCGCGGCGCGGCGGGCCCGGCGGGCCGCCCACCAGTGCTCGGCGAGCCCGACCACCAGGAAGGTCAGGCCGACGTACGCCCAGCCGACCAGCACGTCGATCAGGTAGTGCTCGCCGCTGTAGATCAGCGTGAAGGTCATGGCCAGTGGGTACGCCAGCAGCAGCGGCCACCAGCGCTTGCGGGTCGCGCGCAGGAAGAACAGGACCACGAACAGGGCGAACGCCGTGTGCAGCGACGGCATGGCGGCCACCGGGTTGGAGGCGATCTGCCCGGCGTTGAGCAGGTTGCCCGCGCCGTGCATGCCGATCTCCTTCCACCCCCGGGTGGAGATCCGCGCGACGTCGGAGAGCAGCCCGTTCTGGGCCGCCCACCACGGCGGGGCGGCCGGGTAGAGGAAGTAGGTGGCCAGCCCGGCCGCGCAGAGGAAGCCCCACCGCCGCATGTACGCGCCCCAGCGCGCGCGGTCGCGCAGCCAGAGCACCGCGGCGGCGGCGAGCGTCGCCACGAAGTGCGAGAAGTAGATCCAGCTGACCGCCACGTCCCACCAGTGCACCTGGTCGGGCCGGTAGAGGTGCTGCTGGAGCCAGATCGTGGGCACCTCCCCGCCGGTGGCCCACCCGGTCAGGAACCGGTCGGCGACGATCAGCTCCATGGCGTGCGGCGTCGCGCCGTTGTCGGCGAACCCCCGGGACAGGTTGTACGCGGCCAGCAGCAGCACCACCGGGATCCAGTCCCGGGCGAAGCGCAGGTGGCTGCGCCACGGGCGGGACGAGTGCCACGCGATGGTGCCCGCCCAGATCCAGAGGAACGCGTACGCCGGGTCGGTCGGCAGGCCGATGGCGAACCAGGCCGCCACGAAGGCGATCCCCCAGATCGCCATCGCCACCACGCGACGGCGCCCGCCGTCGGGGGACGCGGTCGGTCCGGCGGGGGCGGGGGGCGGGGAGTCAGTCAGCACGGCCATCGCGGACAAGGTTAACGGCGTGCGACGGGGGCGCCGACGCCGACCGCCCGCCGCCGGGGCCGGTCGCCCCCGTCCGGGCCGTCGGGAGGGGCCGGGGGCGGGGGTCCGGACGCCGCCCGGGCCCGGGGCCGCTGCACTAGGCTCGGCCCATGCAGGAGCAGCCGGAGTCGCCCTTCGCCCCGGGCCTGACCGCCTGGGTCGAGCTGACCGTCACCGACACGGACACCGCGCAGGCGGTGGGCTCGGGTGATGTGCCGGTGCTCGGCACGCCCCGGGTGCTGGCGCTGGCCGAGGCGGCCACCGTGGCGGCGACCGCGACCCGGCTGCCGTCCGGTTCGACGACGGTCGGCACCCGCGTCGAGCTGGAACACCGCGCGGCCACGCCGGTCGGGCGGACGGTGGCCGCCCGGGCCGAGCTGGTCAAGGTCGACGGCCGGCGGCTGGCCTTCGAGGTGATCGTCACCGACGGCAACGAGGTGGTGGCCACCGGGCGGGTCGAGCGGGCCCTGGTCGACCGGCAGCGCTTCGTCGAGCGCGCCGCGCGGGCGTCATGACCGCCCGGTTCGTCGAGGTCGCCGACCGCGTGCACGTGCTGCGCGACCCGCTGCTGCACGTCAACGTGACGCTGGTGGTGGGCGACGGCGCGGCGCTGCTGGTGGACACCCTCTCCACCGCCGGGCAGGCCCGGGAGCTGGCCGAGGCGGCCCGCGCGGTCACCCCGCACCCGTGGACGATCGTCAACACCCACCACCACTTCGACCACTGCTTCGGCAACGCCACGCTGGCCGCCGACCCGCCCCGCCCGGTCTACGCGCACGCCCAGGCCACCGCGGTGCTCCGGGACCACCCGGACGAGCTGCGCCGGGCCGCGTCCGAGGAGATGCGCGCCGAGCAGCCGGAACTCGCCGCGGAGCTGGCCCGCACCGAGCTGCTGGCCCCGACCCATCCGGTGCACGGCGAGGCGGTGCTCGACGTGGGCGGCCGGCGGGTGGTGCTGCACCACCCCGGGCACGGGCACACCGACGCCGACCTGGTGGTGCACGTGCCGGACGCGGACGTGCTGGTCGCCGGCGACCTGGTGGAGCAGAGCGGGCCGCCGGCCTTCGAGGAGTCGTACCCGGTGCAGTGGCCGGACGCGGTGGCCGCGCTGCTCCGGCTGACCACGCCGGCCACGGTGGTGGTGCCGGGGCACGGCGCGCCGGTCGACGTGGAGTTCGTGCGTGCCCAGCACGCCCAGCTCGCCCAGCAGGCCTGGCTGATCCGGGCCGGCCACACGGGCAGCGCCCCGCCGGAGCGGGTGGCCGCCGAGTCGCCGTTCGGCGCCCGCCCGGGTCTCATCGCCGCCCGCCGCGGCTACGCCGAGCTCGACGGCGCCGCCTGACCGCGCGGCGGGTCAGGGGCGGGCGCGCAGGGCGCCGAGCAGGGCGTCGAGGTGCGGGGCGGCGGCGAGGATCGCGTCGCGGGCCGGCGGGTCGAGGGTGGCCAGGGCCTCGGTGAGCAGGGCGCTGCGGTGGGTCGCGTAGTCGTCCATGCGGGCGCGGGCGGCCTCGGTGAGGGCGAGCCGCACCACCCGGCGGTCCTCCGGGTCCCGGCCGCGCGCCAGCAGCCCGGCGTCGGTGAGGTCGCGGACCAGGGTGCTGACCGTGTTCGGCGCGGTGCCCAGCCGCCGCGCGATCTCCTTGCCGCTGATCCCCGGCTCGGCCCGGACCAGGTGGAGCACCTCCACCTGCGCCTCGGGCAGGGCGTCCCGATTGGCCCGGGCGACGACCTTGCGGCGGAGCAGCCGGTGCACCTCCCCCAGCACGGCCCCGAAGCGCGCGGTGGCCTCGTCGCTCGGCACGGAGTCACCTTCTTCACATCGCAACAGTTCTGACTACAGAGCTAAGGTTACCCGGATTCGTCGACCTCCTGGGGGAACCTTCGTGAGCCAGACCGTGCGGACCGCCGCGCGCCCGACCATCGACCCGCGAGCCGCACGGGGCGGCGCGACCCTGCTGGTGCTGCTCGGCACGCTCACCGCGATCGGCCCGCTCTCGCTGGACATGTACCTCCCGGCGTTCCCGGCGATGACCCGCGAACTCGGCGCCGACCAGGCCGGCATCCAACTCTCGCTGACCACCTGCCTCATCGGCCTTGCGGTCGGCCAGTTCGTCACCGGCCCGCTCAGCGACCGGTGGGGGCGGCGCCGCCCGGTGCTGATCGGCGTCGTCGCGTACACCGTGCTCGCGCTCGTCTGCGCCGTGGCGCCGAACGCGCCCATGCTGGCCGCCGCGCGGTTCGCCCAGGGCCTGGCCGGCGGCATGGGGGTGGTGGTCGCCCGCGCGGTGGTCCGCGACCTCTACGCCGGCCGCGAGGCCGCGAAGTACTTCTCGCGGCTCACCCTGGTCTTCGGCGTCGCGCCGGTGGCCGCGCCGAGCGTCGGCAGCCTGGTGCTGCGGTTCGGCGACTGGCGGGCGGTCTTCCTCACCCTGGCCGCCATCGGGCTGCTGCTCTCCGTGGCGGTCGCCCTGCGCCTGCCGGAGACGCTGCCGGTCGAGCGCCGCAGCACCGGCGGCCTGGCCGCCACCGCCCGGACCATGCGGTCGCTGGTCGCCGACCGGGTCTACCTCGGGTACGCGCTGACCCAGGGCTTCGCCTTCGCCGGGCTGTTCGCGTACATCTCCGGGTCGTCGTTCGTGTTCCAGGACGTCTTCGGCGTCTCGGCGGCGGCGTTCAGCCTGATCTTCGGGCTCAACGCGCTCGCCCTGGTGGCCATGGGGCAGGCGAACGCGCGGCTGCTCGACCGGTTCAGCCCGCGCCGGCTGCTGGTCACCACCCTCGTGGTGGGCGTGGTCGCGGCGGCCGGCGTGCTCACCGGCGCGCTCGCCGGCAGCCTCGCCGTGGTCGCGGTGACGCTGTTCGCGTTCGTGGGCTCGCTGGGCATGGTGATGCCGAACAGCACGGCGCTCGCGCTGGACGCGCACGCCCGGCACGCGGGCACCGCCGCCGCGCTGATGGGCGGGGTCCAGTCGGTGGTCGGCGCGCTCGCCGCGCCCCTGGTCGGTCTCGGCGGCGAGGGCAGCGCCACGCCGATGGCCGTCGTGCTGGCCGCCGCCGCCGCGCTCTCCCTCACCGCCGTGCTCACCCTCACCCGACCGCGCTGACCGCGCGGGTCAGCGGAACCGGTCGGCCACCGCCTCCCGGGTGGGCATGGCGGTGGCCCCGCCGGGCGACTCGCAGACCAGGCCGGCCACCCGCAGGGCGAAGGCCACCCGGTCCCGCCAGCCGATCGGGTCCATCGGCTCACCGGCGTGCAGGAGGTCGGCGATGAGCGCGCCCATCACCGAGTCGCCCGCTCCCGTCGCGTCCACCGCGTCGACCTTCGGCGCGGGGACGCGCACCACGTCGTCGGCGGCGGCGACCAGCGCGCCGTCCGCGCCAAGGGTGACCACCACGGTCCCCGCGCCCAGTTCCCGCAGGTACGCGGCGACGCCCTCGACCGGCTCGCGCGGGTAGAGGTGGCGCGCGTCGGCGGCGCTCAGCTTGACCAGGTGGGCGCTCGCCGCGAACTCGGCGACCACCGCGCGCAGGTCGTCCAGCGCGCCCGCGCCGGTGAGCAGGCTCGGGCGCACGTTCGGGTCGAACACCCGCAACGCACCGGCCATCGCCCAGGCCCGGCGGGCGGCGGCCAGCACCGGCGGGTCGAGCAGCACGATCGAGCCGCAGTAGAGCACCTGCGCGCCCTCGACCAGGGCCACGTCCAGGTCGCTGGCGGTGAGCAGCGCGTATGAGCGGGGCTCGCCGTAGAAGCGGAAGTCCGGTTCCGGGCCGGCGAAGGTGGCCACCGCCAGCGCGGTCGGCGCCGGCACGGTGACCGCACCGTCCACGCCGACGCCGGCGGCGCCCAGGAAGGCGCGGATCCGGGTGGCGAGCGGGTCGTCGCCGAGCGACCCGACGAACTGGACGTCGCCGCCGAGCCGGGCCACCGCCACGGCCACGTTCAGCGGCCCTCCGCCGATCGCCTGCCGGAAGACGGGCTCCCCGTCGTGCTCGGTCTCGAGCAGGTCGACCAGCGCCTCGCCGAGCACCACCGCGTAACCCATCCTGGCTCCCTCCGCCGTCGTACCCCCGATCCTGGCGCATGGCGGGGGCCCGGCGCGACGAGACGCCCGCATCGACAAGCGGCTATTGCGCGGGATGACCGGACGTGATGGGATTGCGCGTGCCGGGAGGGCGCGGGGGCTGCCGCGCCGCCGGCCGCCGGGTCGAGCCGACGCGAGGGCACTCACCGGTCCGTGGCACGGACCGCAGGCGGTGCGCGTCCCCCGACGGCCCCGGCCGCACTCCGACCGCCGGGCGTGGCACCGCGATCGTCGCATCCGCTCGTCGCAGCGGGGCGGGCCGGTGCGGTCGCGCCCCGCGAGTCAGGAGATCCCGTGCACCGATCCCGTACGGCCGCGCTGCTCACCGCGGCCGCCACCCTGGCCCTGGGCGCGTTCGCCCTGGCCACCGGCCCCGACCCGGCCGCCGCGCATGGCGCGGCCATGACGCCGGGCGCCCGGACCTACCTGTGCTGGAAGGACGGTCTCACCGCGACCGGGGAGATCAGGCCGAACAACCCCGCCTGCTCGGCGGCGGTCGCCCAGAGCGGCGCCAACTCGCTCTACAACTGGTTCAGCGTGCTGCGCTCCGACGCGGGCGGCCGGACCGTCGGGTTCATCCCCGACGGCAAGCTGTGCAGCGGCGGCAACGCGAACTTCAGCGGCTACGACCTGGCCCGCACCGACTGGCCGGTCACCCACCTGACGGCCGGGCGGTCGATGGAGTTCCGCTACAGCAACTGGGCCCACCACCCGGGCACCTTCTACTTCTACGTGACCAAGGACAGCTGGAGCCCGACCCGGCCGCTGGCCTGGAGCGACCTGGAGGAGCAGCCGTTCCTCCAGGTGACCAACCCGCCGCAGCGCGGCTCGGTGGGCACCAACGACGGGCACTACTACTTCACCGGTTCGCTGCCGTCGAACAAGAGCGGCCGGCACATCATCTACTCCCGCTGGGTCCGCTCGGACAGCCAGGAGAACTTCTTCGGCTGCTCGGACGTGACCTTCGACGGCGGCAACGGGGAGGTGACCGGGATCGGCTCCGGCGGCACGCCGTCGCCGAACCCCACCACGCCGACGCCGACGCCGACCAGCCCGACGCCCACCCCGACCTCGCCGAGCCCGACGCCGACCCCGACCATGCCGTCGGGCGCCTGCATGGCGGTGTACAAGGTGGTCAGCGCCTGGCAGGGCGGCTTCCAGGGCGAGATCATGATCATGAACCACAGCACCCGGACCTACGCGGGCTGGACGGCGAACTGGACCTGGCCCAGCGGCCAGAGCATCACCCAGCTCTGGAACGGCACGGTGAGCACCAGCGGGGCCGCCGTGACGGTCACCAACGCCGCCTACAACGGGAGCGTCCCACCGGAGGGCACCACCACGTTCGGCTTCACCGCGAACTTCTCCGGCACGAACACACTGCCCACGGTCACCTGCACGGGCCGGTGACCCCGACGTGAGAAGGGGCCCCCGGGGGTACGTCCCCGGGGGCCCCGCCGCACACCCGCGTCAGCGGACCATGCTGCCGACCACCGGCTTGGTGAGCAGGGCGGACTGGTTGCGCTGGATGCCCGGGTCGAGCGTCTTCGCCACGAAGATGGCGTGCCAGATGCAGAAGATCAGCACGGTCCACACCTTGCGGGAGTGGTCCGCCTCCTCCCGCTTGTGCTCGTCCAGCAGCCGCATGGCGTACGACAGGTCGATGAGGTCGCCCGCGCCCGAGGTCGCCAGCACGTGCCGGGCCCACTCGTACATCTCACCGCGCAGCCAGACCCGGGTCGGGGTCGGGAAGCCCAGCTTCTTGCGGTTGACGATGGCCGGCGGCACCACGCCCTGCAACGCCTGGCGCATCGCGTACTTGGTGGCGTCGGAGCGGGGCGGCAGCTTCAGGTCGACGGGGATGCCGGCCGCCACGTTGAACACCTCACGGTCGAGGAAGGGCACCCGCACCTCCAGCGAGTGCGCCATCGAGATCCGGTCGGCCTTGACCAGGATGTCGCCGCGCAGCCAGGTGTAGAGGTCGACGTACTGCATCTTGGTGACGTCGTCCAGCTCGGTGGCCTCGGCGTAGATGGGCGCCGTGACGTCGGTGTAGCGGACCGAGGGGTCGTAGCGGCGCAGCAGGTGCTGCTTCTCCTCCTCGGTGAACATCCGGGCGTTGCCGTAGTAGCGCTCCTCGATCGGGGTGGTGCCCCGCTCCAGGAAGCTCTTGCCCTTCACGCCCTGCGGGATGGCCTTGGAGACCGCCCGCAGGCCCTTCTGCACCCCGCCCGGCAGGTTGTTCACCGCGTTGAGCGAGAGCGGCTCCCGGTAGATCGTGTAGCCGCCGAAGAACTCGTCCGCACCCTCGCCGGAGAGCACCACCGTGACGTGCTCGGCGGCCTTCTTCGCCACGAAGTAGAGCGGCACGAGGGCCGGGTCGGCAACCGGGTCGTCCAGGTGCCAGACGATCTTCGGCAGCGCCTCGATCATGTCCTGCGGCCCGATCTTGGTCGGGATCGTGGTCACGTCGAGGTGCCGGGCCGAGTCCTGCGCCACGTCGATCTCGGAGTAGCCCGGCACGTCGTAGCCGACCGTGAAGGTGAGGATGTTCGGGTTGAACTCCCGGGCCAGGGCCACCACCGCGGTGGAATCGATGCCGCTGGAGAGGAACGAGCCGACCGGCACGTCCGAGCGCATGTGCATCCGGACGCTCTCCCGCAGCGTCTCCCGGATCTCGTGGTAGAGCTTCTGCTCGTCGGAGACCGGGGCCGGCCGGAACACCGGCCGGTACCAGCGGCGCACCTCGATCCGGCCGCCCGGCGTCCAGGTCAGGTACTCCCCCGACCCGATCCGGCTGATCCCCCGGTGCAACGTGCCCGGCTCCGGCACGTACTGCAGGGTCAGGTAGTGGCTCAGGTTGGCGGCGTCGATCCCCGCGTCGCCCTGGTAGGCCGAGTGCGCGAAGGGCAGCAGCGCCTTCTTCTCGGAGGCGAGGTAGAGCCCGTCCTGGGTCTCCAGGTAGTGCAGCGGCTTGATGCCGAAGTAGTCCCGCGCGCCGAAGGCCCGCCGCTCCTGCCGGTCCCAGATCACGAAGGCGAACATGCCGCGCAGCTTGGTGAGCACCTGCTCACCCCAGTAGTGGTAGCCGGCGACGATCACCTCGCCGTCGCCGTTGGTGGCGAACTGGGCGCCGTGGTCGCGGATCAGCTCGTCCCGCAGCTCGATGTAGTTGTAGATCTCGCCGTTGAAGGTGAGCAGGTAGCGCTCGTTCGCGTAGGGCAGCGGCTCGTGGCTGAGCGCCACGTCGATGATCGCCAGCCGCTTGTGCGCGAACACCCCGTCCGCGTACCGGCCGGAGGCGTCGCCGACCACCTCGACCCCGGTCTCGTCCGGGCCGCGGTGGTGCAGGCACTCCAGTGCTCCGGCGATGTGGTCGCGGTGAGCGGCGGCGTCACCGCGCGCGCTGAAAAAGGCCAGGAGTCCGCACATGGTCGCCATCTTTCCACGCGCCGGAAGCCGCCGTCGCGGCACCGCAGGCACTCCCCGCTCCCGCCCGCGCGGTACCGTCTGGACCAGCGGCGAGGCGCAAGGAGGCGGCAGCATGGCCGAGGAGCGGGCACAGCAGCAGGGCAAGCCGGCGGACGGCACCGAATCCCACGACCCGGACTTCCCGGAGGCGTTCCTGTCCTTCATGCGGGAAGGCTGGCGGGACACGGAGCTGCCGGTCGGTCCCCGACCGGAGGTGCCCAACCACGCCAAGCGGCGGGCCGCGCTGGCCGAGGCCTTCCCGGGCGAGACGCTGGTCATCCCGACCGGCACCGAGAAGGTACGCGCCAACGACACCGACCACCGGTTCCGGCCGGGCAGCGACTTCGCGTACCTGACCGGCGACCTGGAGCCGGACAGCGTGCTCGTGCTCCGGCCGGGCGGCGAGGCCACCCTGTTCATGCGGCCCCGGTCGTCCCGCGCGACCGACGAGTTCTTCCGCAGCCGCCACGGCGAGCTGTGGGTGGGCCGGCGGCCGACGCTGAAGGAGAAGTCGACCGAGCTGGGCCTGCCCACCGCCGACCTCACCGAGCTGGACGCGGCGCTGGCCGGGCTGGCGCCGGGCCGGACCCGGGTCCTGCGCGGCTTCGACGCCCGGGTGGACGCCGCCGTGCGGCCCTACGACGGGGCGCGGGCCGAGGGCCAGCCGGGCCGCGACCGCGAGCTGGCCATCGCGATCTCGGAGCTGAAGCTGGTCAAGGACGAGTGGGAGATCGCCCAGCTCCAGGAGGCGTGCGACGCCACCGTCCGCGGCTTCGAGGACGTGGCCCGGGCCCTCCCGGCCGACCGGGCGGTCTCCGAGCGGCTGCTGGAGGGCGTCTTCGCGCTGCGCGCCCGGCACGACGGCAACGACGTCGGCTACGGCTCGATCGTCGGCGCCGGCGAGCACGCCACGATCCTGCACTGGGTGCACAACCACGGCGCGACCCGCCCCGGCGAGCTGCTGCTCATGGACATGGGCGTGGAGAACCGCAACCTCTACACCGCCGACGTCACCCGGGTGCTCCCGGTCGACGGCCGGTTCACCCCGCTCCAGCGCCAGGTCTACGACGCCGTCTACGCCGCCCAGCAGGCCGGCATCGACGTGATCAAGCCGGGCGTGGCGTTCCGCGAGGTGCACCTGACCGCCATGCGGGTGCTCGCCGAGGCGCTGAAGGACCTCGGCCTGCTGCCGGTGAGCGTCGACGAGGCGATGGACCCGGCGTCGACGGTCTACCGCCGCTGGACGCTGCACGGCACCAGTCACATGCTCGGCATCGACGTGCACGACTGCGCCAACGCCCGCAAGGAGACCTACCGGGACGGGCCGCTCGGCGAGGGCTACGTGCTCACCGTCGAGCCGGGGCTCTACTTCCAGCCCGAGGACGAGCTGGTCCCCGAGGAGCTGCGCGGCATCGGCGTCCGCATCGAGGACGACATCCTGGTCACCGCCGACGGTTCGGTGAACCTCTCGGCCGGCCTGCCGCGCCGCTCCGACGAGGTGGAGACCTGGCTGGCCGAGCAGCGCGAGGCCGGCCCCCGCCTGCCCGGCTGACCGACCGGCACCACCCCCGGCGGGCCCGCCGCCGGCGTCTGCGAGGTTTCTCGCGGTAACGACGCCGGTGCCGGGCCCGTCGTCGTATGGCTGCCCACGGCCACTCGGTGCGCGCTACGACCCGGCTGACGCCGCAGGGCCGAACGTGAGCCAAATGCGCGATTTCTTCGGATACGTCCGCGTCGCGAGGATCCTTCTCATACGGTGGCGATCAGAGGCTGCAACCGATTTGTAGCTGGTCGCTCGACCTGGGGCGGTGCGACCCCTTTAGGTAGACCGAAAGGGCGGAAGGCTCTGATGTCCAACGACGTAACGAAAAGCGACGGCGGGGCCCCGATGACCCCGTCGGGAGGCAGGCGGCGGGCGCTCCTGGTCGCCACCGGCGTGGCCGGCCTGACCGGCGTCGTCGGGCTGGCGGCGCTCGGCGGCCTCGCGGCTCGGGACAACGACAAGTCCGGCAGCCCGGAGCGCGTGGCCGAGAACCGCGTGGCCGCACCGCAGAACGCTGCCGGCGACGACAAGCGCGACCACGAGAACGGCAAGGACAAGGACAAGGACAAGGGTGAGGACGCCCGCAACCGTGGTGAGTGGGACGCGGACGGGGCGGATCACGGCAAGGTCCGGGAGGTGCCGTGTGACGACGACGAGCTGGTCGAGGCGCTCGATCTGGCGAACCGGGATCACGGCGGCACGCTGAAGCTGGCCGAGAACTGCACGTACGAGCTGAACGAGAAGGACCGCAAGTTCGGCGCGGCCCTGCCGGAGATCAAGCAGGACATCACGATCAAGGGCAACGGCTCGACGATCAAGCGGGACTCCGAGGACACCTTCCGGATCTTCCGGGTCGCCGACGGTGGCGAGCTGACCCTGAAGGACCTCACGGTCAAGGGCGGCAACGCCACCGCCTTCAAGTACGGCGGCGGCGGTGGACCGCAGGTCCCCGGTGGGCCGGTCGTCATGGGCGCGCCGGGTGCGCCGGTCGGCCAGGACTCGGGCTCGCAGGGTTCGGGGTCGTGGGACAACGGCAAGGACAAGGACAAGGACAAGCAGGGCGAGGGTGACGGTGGCGCCCTGCTGGTCGAGCGCGGCGGCAGCGCCAACCTGATCAAGGTGAAGCTGACCGACAACAACGCCGAGGAGAACGGCGGCGCCATCGCCAACTTCGGCCGCGTCCGCCTCGAAGACAGCAAGGTCACCAACAACCACGCCCGCGAAGACGGCGGCGGCATCTTCAACGAGGGCGTGCTCAAGATCAAGGACTCCCACGTCGACGACAACACCGCTGGCGGCAACGGCGGCGGCATCGCCAACGGCAAGGGCAAGAAGGACGACCACGACAAGAACGGCCACGAGAACAACGGCTACGGCAACAGCAGCTACGGCAACAGCAGCTACGACAAGGACGGCCACGACAAGGACCGCAAGGACCGCGACGAGGCCGGCACCGTCGAGATCACCGGCTCCGACCACGGCAAGGACAGCACCAAGAGCACCATCGAGAACAACAAGGCCGGCAAGAACGGCGGTGGTCTGTTCAGCTCCGGCGGCACCGTCACGATCACCCTCACCGTGATCAAGAGCAACACCGCCTGCGACAGTGGCGGCGGCATCTACGCGGTCGACACCGACCTCAAGCTCGACAAGGTCCTCGTCGCCAAGAACCACGCCGACAAGGACGGCGGCGGCATCGTCAACACCGGCGGCAAGGACAAGAAGAAGGACTGGTCCTCCAACGGCGGCGACAACAAGGAGCGCGACAACAAGGAGTCGGACGCCACCGCCACCGTCTCCGACAGCACCATCGTCGAGAACACCGCCAACCGCTTCGGCGGCGGCATCTTCAACGGCGACACCGACGTCAAGGTCGAGGACGGCTTCAAGGACGACCACGAGGACGGCGAGGACGACAACGCCACCCTCACCCTGCGCGACACCGAAATCAAGAAGAACACCGCCCTCAACGGCGGCGGCATCTTCAACAACAAGGGCAAGGTCACCCTGACCAAGACCCACGTCACCAAGAACACCGCCACCGACACCGCCAAGCTCCACCGCGTCGCCGGCGGCGTCCTCAACAACGAGGGCAAGGTCAAGCTCGACGACAAGTCCACCATCACCAACAACGACCCCACCAACTGCGCCAACACCGTCAAGGACTGCTTCAACTGATCCACCACATAACCCGGGGAGTCCCTTTCCGCCGCGCCACGGCGGGGAGGGACTCCCTGCCCCCCCGCGTCACCACCGGGTGATTCGTCGTGCTCCGGTCCGCTACGGGCCCTCCGTAGCGTCCGGCGGCCTAACACCTCCGCCGAGCCCCCTTCGCCGACGCGATGCCTTCCCGCCCCCGTGGCGCCCTCTGCGTCCCACCGCCCGGCCCACCCCGTTTGCGGGTATTTTTCGTATATGGGCGCGAGGTGAAGAACCTTCTCATACGTTGGTCTTCAGCAGCTACAACCGATTTGTAGCGGAGGCCGCCTCGCTGTGGCGAAGCGACCTTGTCGGGTACAAGGAGAGGGCAGAGAGCTCCGATGTCCAACTACCTTCGCAATAACGATGACGCCTCCCGTGAGACGACCTCCCCGCTCCGGCGCCGCCGGCTGTGGCTCGCCACCGGCGTCGTGGGCCTGACGGGAGCGGTCAGCCTCGCGGGCGTGGCCTACGCGACCACCGGAGTCACGGGCCCTCACCGGCTCGCCGACGTGAAGTGGTCGACCGCCCAGCTCACCAGCGACGACGCCGAGGGTTCGGAGGCCCGGGACGACGAGCACGGCAAGGACGGCAAGGACGGCAAGGACAAGGACAAGGGTGAGGACGCCCGCAACCGTGGTGAGTGGGACGCGGACGGGGCGGATCACGGCAAGGTCCGGGAGGTGCCGTGTGACGACGACGAGCTGGTCGAGGCGCTCGATCTGGCGAACCGGGATCACGGCGGCACGCTGAAGCTGGCCGAGAACTGCACGTACGAGCTGAACGAGAAGGACCGCAAGTTCGGCGCGGCCCTGCCGGAGATCAAGCAGGACATCACGATCAAGGGCAACGGCTCGACGATCAAGCGGGACTCCGAGGACACCTTCCGGATCTTCCGGGTCGTCGACGGTGGTGACCTGACCCTGAAGGACCTCACGGTCAAGGGCGGCAACGCCACCGCCTTCAAGTACGGCGGCGGCGGTGGACCGCAGGTCCCCGGCGGGCCGCAGGGCCCCTCCGCCTCGGGCAACGGCGCTCCGGGTGGCGCTCCAGGTGGCGCCCCGGGTGGCGCTCCGGGTGGCGCTCCGGGCAACGGCGCGCCGATGGCGCCCGCCGCCCAGACGGCGCCGGCCGCCCCGGCCGCCCCGGCCGTCGCGGGCGCCCAGACCGCCACCGCGGTGCAGGCCGCGCCGGTCGCCCAGGGCGCCCCGGTGGCCCAGGGTGCACCGCTGGCCCAGGGCGCGCCGGTGTCGTCGGACTCCGGTCAGCAGGGTTCGGGGTCGTGGGACAGCGACAAGGACAAGGACAAGGACAAGGACAAGGACAAGCAGGGCGAGGGTGACGGCGGCGCGCTGCTGGTCGAGCGTGGCGGCAGCGCCAACCTGATCAAGGTCAAGCTGACCGACAACAACGCCGAGAAGAACGGCGGCGCCATCGCCAACTTCGGCCGCGTCCACCTCGAAGACAGCAAGGTCACCAACAACCACGCCCAGGAAGACGGCGGCGGCATCTTCAACCGCGGCGTACTCAAGGTCGTCGAATCCCACATCGACGACAACACCGCCGGCGGCAACGGCGGCGGCATCGCCAACGGCAACGGCGACAACACCAAGCACGACCCGTACGCCCCGAACAGCATGGAGCAGAACAGCTACGACAAGAACAAGGACAAGCACGACGAGGGCACCGTCGAAATCGTCGGCTCCGACCACGGCAAGGACGCCGTCAAGAGCACCCTGTCGGACAACCGCGCCGGCAAGAACGGCGGCGGCCTGTTCAGCTCCGGCGGCTTCGTCACCATCACCTTCACCGCCATCACCGGCAACACCGCCTGCGAGAACGGCGGCGGCATCTACGCCGAGAACACCGCCCTCAAGCTCGACCACGTCCTCGTCGCCAAGAACCACGCCGACGGAAACGGCGGCGGCATCGTCAACACCGGCGGCAAGCACTGGGGCTACCCCAACGACAAGGAAGACGCCACCGCCACCATCTCCGACAGCACCATCGTCGAGAACACCGCCAACCGCTTCGGCGGCGGCATCTTCAACGGCGAATGGCTCGTCAAGGTCGAAGACGGCTTCACCGAGCGCAACGGCAAGGACAAGGACGACAACGCCACCCTCACCCTGCGCGACACCGAAATCAAGAAGAACACCGCCCTCAACGGCGGCGGCATCTTCAACAACAAGGGCAAGGTCACCCTGACCAAGACCCACGTCACCAAGAACACCGCCACCGACACCGCCAAGCTCCACCGCGTCGCCGGCGGCGTCCTCAACAACGAGGGCAAGGTCAAGCTCGACGACAAGTCCACCATCACCAACAACGACCCCACCAACTGCGCCAACACCGTCGAAGACTGCTTCAACTGAGCACCGGTCGGCGTACGGATCGACGCAACGGGTCCGGCCCCCCGCCACTTCGTGGCGGGGGGCCGGACCGTCGTCGGGTGTCAGTTCTGGACGAAGACCGCCACGCTGCGCGCCGGCACGGTGAACGTGCCGCCGGCCCGGTCGAAGGACGCCGTCCGGAGCACCGGGTCGGCGGAGTTCCGCAGCACGGGGTGCAGCGCCACGTCCGCTCCGCGCAGGCCAGTCACGGTCTGCGTCGCCGTCTCCGGGGTGCCGTTGAACACCACGGTGACCGACTTCCACTTCCCGCCGAGCCCACGGGCGTCGAGGGTCATGGTGATGACGCCGGGGGTCTCCCGGTCGCCGGAGAGCGGGAAGGCGACCCGCTTCTGCACCTGGTCGGCGGTGGTCAGCCCGAACACCGGCGAGGAGCGCCGGATGGTCAGCAGTTCCGCGTACCGGGCGTCGGCCAGGTCGATGGCCGCGCAGTCCGGCACCAGCTTCGGGTCGGCCAGCAGCGGCTTCGCGTACGGCCACTTGTCCTTGTTGTCCTGCTCGGGCGGCAGGCCGGCGCCGAAGCCGTTGCCCTGGGCGCAGTCCCAGCGGATCTGGTTGAACCAGTCACCGGAGTTGAAGGAGTTGCGGTCCAGCGACTTGGAGCGCAGCCGCTCCGAGCCGGCCGTCACGAACCCGCTCCCCTGCCCCATCACCACGGTGCTCAGGGCGAGCACCTGCATCCGGGCCCGGTCCTGCGCCGAGGTCCCCTGCGGCAGCTTGTACGCCAGCGCGTCGTAGAGAATCTCGTTGTCGTGCGCGTCGACGTAGGTGACCGCCTCGCCCGGCGCGGCCGTGTAGCCGGCCGGCGAGCCGTTGTAGTCCACCTGCGCGCCGGTGACCGGCCGGCCGGACGAGTCGGTGAACCGGTAGCCGCGCAGGTTGCCGGTCAGCCCCACCTTGATGAGGTCCTGCTGGTGCAGCAGCCGCGCCTTCTGCTCGGCGGCCGTGCCGTTGACGTCGTCCCCGTTCGGGTCGGTGAGGAGCCCGGACGCGAAGCCCTGGATCCGGGGGTTGCCGTCGAACGGGCCGCCGCCGCGCACCGCGTCGCGGAGCCGGTCGTTGAAGGTGCCGATGCCGGTGCCGGCCATGTTGGCCTGGGTGGCCTGCACGAACCGGGCGTCGTCGGCGACCTCGCCGAAGTTCCAGCCCTCGCCGTAGAGCAGGATCTTCTTCCCGTCCACGCCGTCACGGGCCACGGTCAGCTTGTCCAGCGCGGCGCGGACGGCCAGGATGTTCGCCTTCGGGTGGTGGCCCATGAGGTCGAACCGGAAGCCGTCCACCTTGTAGGCCTTCGCCCAGGTGACCAGCGAGTCCACCACGAGCTTGCCCATCATGGCGTGCTCCGGGGCGGTGTTGGCGCAGCAGGTCGAGTTGGCGACCGTGCCGTCGTCGAGCAGCCGCTGGTAGTAGCCCGGGACCACCTGGTCGAGCACCGACTTCGGGTCGGTGCCGGCGGCCGAGGTGTGGTTGTAGACGACGTCCATCACCACGCGCAGGCCCGCCTGGTTGATCCCGGCGACCATCTGCCGGAACTCGGTGGTCCGCTTCGCCCCGGCCGGGTCGACGGCGTAGCCGCCCTCCGGCACGGTGTAGTGCAGCGGGTCGTACCCCCAGTTGTAGCCGTCCTTGTCGGCCACCGCCGCGACGCACTTCTGCTGTTCGTCGGAGTCCGGTGGCAGCGCGGCCAGGTCGCAGGCCGGCTGCGCCTGGTCGGCCCGCTTCTCCGGAATGGTGGCGAAGTCGAACGCCGGCAGCAGGTGCAGGTAGTTGACCCCGGCGTCGCCGAGCGCCGTCAGGTGCTTCATCCCGGCCGTGGCCGGGTCGGTGAAGGCGAGGTAGGTGCCCCGCCGCTCGGCCGGCACGGTGCTGTCGGCGATGGAGAAGTCGCGGACCGACACCTCCTGGATCTGCGCCTTCGCCGAGGGCACGGCCGCCGGCTTGCGCAGGTTCGCCCAGCCGCTCGGGGCCAGGGCCGGGTCGGCGAGGTCGACGATCTGGCTGTGCGTCGAGTCCGGCGCGAGGGCCAGCGAGTACGGGTCGGTCACCGCGGCGGTGACCATCTTCTGCGCGGCCGGCTGCCACGCCTCGACCTGGTACCGGTAGTACTTCCCGGTCCAGCCCTTCGTGCCGCGCACCGACCAGACGCCGGTGGTGTCGTCGCGGCGCATCGACACGGTCGCCGGCTCGGCGGTGGGCGAGTCGAAGAGCTGGAGCGAGACCTTCCGGGCGGTCGGTGCCCAGACGGCCAGGGTCGGCACCTTGCCGGCGAACGTGGGGCCGAGCTTCGCGCCGGTCGCGGCCCGGTAGACGTCGTCGAGGACGCCCGGGATCTGCACCCCGGTGGCGCCGAGCAGGTGGCCCTCCGCGTCCCGCTCGGTCACCACGAGCTGGCCGCGCAGCGCCGCGGGCACCTTGGCCAGGTCGGCGCGGTCCAGCGTGAACGCGCGATAGGCCCAGAGCTGGGGGTACGCCTGCCGCTGGGCCTCGGTCAGCCCGTTGCGCGCCGCCCGCAGCGGCAGCGTGGTGTACGTCCCGGTCAGCTCGCCGTCGGCGACCGCGAGCCCGCCGGCCGGGGCGGCCACCAGGGCGTACCGCTTGCCGTCGGTCGGCCCGGTCTGCCAGGCCACCGTGGACCGGTCGATCCACTGCGCCTTCTGCTTGGTGATGTCGAGATCCTTCGCCACGCCGGAGGAGGTGGGCGGCAGCAGCCGGCCCTTGACCCCGGCCAGCAGCCAGATCTCGTGCCCCGTGGTGGTGAGGTCCAGCCGCTGGTCGTCGGGCTGGTCCTTCTCGTCGCCGGAGTGCACGATGTAGTTCAGCCCGGTGGCGCCCGCCGCGAGCGGCACCCGGAAGACCGCGCCGTACGCGTCGATCTTTTCCGGCTTCAGCGGGTCGCCCCAGTCGGTCGGGTTGGCGGCGCCGTCCCAGAGGTGCAGGCCCCAGCCGTCGTAGTTGCCGTCGGCCTTGCGCCAGTGGATGACCGCGGTGTTCTGGTCGACCGGTGGGTCGGGCTCGCCGGTGGCGGCCTGCCGCGTCGGGTAGAGGGCCGGGTCGCCCTGCTTGACCCAGACCTCGCCGGTCTGGGTCACGTCGATGGTGCGGTCGTTCGCGACGTCCTTGTTCCCGTCCTTGTCGACCACGAGGAACCCGACGGATTTCGCGCCCGGCTTCAGCTTGACCCAGGCGAACCGGCCGTAGGAGTCCTCACCCGCGAACGGCTGCCCCTTGGGCCACTCGGTCTGGTACGCCGGGTCGATGTCGCCCCAGGCGTAGAGGCCCCAGTCGGCGTACCCTCCGGCGGGGCGCTGGTAGTGCACGACCGCCCAGTCCCGGGATGCGCTCTGGGCCGGGGTGCCGACCACGCCGGTGGTGCGCGCGGCGGCCACGCGGCCCTTGCCGTCGCGGACCACGGCCTTGTACTCGACCTTCGTCCCGCCGGCCAGGCCGGCCAGGTCGTGGTGGACGGTGTACGGGGCCCGGTGCGCGCTGCCCAGCAGCGTCCACTTGCCGCCGGGGACCCGCGCCGCGAAGGTGACGGTGGCGAGGGGGTCGCCGGTGACCTGCGCGGTGACCGTGGCCTTCGTCGCGACCGGGGCGTCACCCGGCTCGGTGAGCGTGATCGTCGGGGTCGCCCCGGCCCGGGGGATCGCCCGGTCGGCCTTGAGCACCACGGCCGACATGGCCGGCACGGTCACGCCGAGCTTGCCGTCGGCGCCGGCGGTCGCGGTGGCCGCGCCGCCGTAGACGCCCGTGAAGGTGGCGCCGGCCGACCAGGTGTCCACGGTGACAGTCTGCGCCGTCGGGGCGTTGTTCACGGCCACGACGTACTCGGTGCGGTCCTTGGGGAGGACGCGGGAGAAGGCGAAGACGCCGGGGCCGTCCGCCGCGTAGCGGGTGACCTGGATGCCGTCCCGCAGCGCGGGGTGGGCCTGCCGCAGCCGGCCCAGCTCGGCGATGGTCCGGTAGAGCGGGTGGGCGGTGTCGTACTGGTCGCTGGCGTGGGTGCGGGTGGTGCCGATCAGGTCGTCGTCGAGGTAGTCCGCCGTCCTGCTGGCGAACATGTCCTGCCGGGCGTCCTTGTCCCCGCCGGGGCCGGTGAAGCCCTGCTCGTCGCCGGAGTAGACGACCGGCTGGCCGCGGGTGAGGAACATCAGCTGGTGGGCGAGCTGGTCGCGGCGGAGCTGGCTGGCGTCGTCCCCGCCGCCGGCCGCGACGAACGAGCCGATCCGGCCCATGTCGTGGTTGCCCAGGAAGGTGGTCAGCCGGTTGGCGTCGGTGTCCCGCGCGGCGTAGAGGTCGTCCTTGGCGTACACGTCGGCCAGCGCCTTGGCGGAGCCGTCCGCGGCGGCGTAGCCCCGCGCGGCCTCCTGGAAGGAGAAGTCGAGGGTGGCCGGCAGGCCGCCCTGCCGCACGTAGGTCGACTCGACCTCCTGGTCGGCGCTGTAGACCTCGCCGAACATGAAGAAGTCCGGCTTGCCGGCCTTGGCGGCGGCGGCGTCGATGCCTCGGGTGAACTGCGGCCAGAAGTCGAGGTTGGCGTGCTTGACCGTGTCGAGGCGGAAGCCGTCGACGCCCGCCCTGCCGATCCACTGCGCGTAGATGTCGGTCATGCCCCGCACCACCTCGGGACGCTCGGTCCAGAGGTCGTCGAGGCCGAAGAAGTCGCCGTACTCGCTGTTCTCACCGGCGAATGTGGAGTCACCCCGGTTGTGGTACATGGTCGGGTCGTTCAGCCAGGCCGGCACCTTGGCCTTGGCGTCGGCCGGGGTGGCGAAGGTCGGGGTGTACGGGAACGACGTGCCGTCGACCCGCGGGAACGCCCGGGTGCCGTCGGCGTAGTTGCGGTCCTCGAAGGCCCGCCCCTGCGCGTCGGTGTAGGGGGACGTCTTCTTGTCGACGTAGCCGTACCTGTCCTCCGCGTACCGGATGACGTCCGCGGTGTGGTTGACGATGATGTCCAGGTAGACCTTGATCCCCCGCTGGTGGGCGAGGCCGACCAGCTTCGTCAGCTCGGCGTTGGTCCCGAAGTGCGGGTCGACCTGGGTGAAGTCGGTGATCCAGTAGCCGTGGTAGCCGGCGGAGGCGTCCGCGCCGGTGCCCTGCACGGGCCGGTTCTTGAAGATCGGGGCGAGCCAGATGGCCGTGGTGCCGAGGCCCTGGATGTAGTCCATCCGGTCGATGACCCCCTTGAGGTCACCGCCGTGGTAGAAGCCCTTGTCCGTCGGGTCCAGGCCGGTGCTGAGCCGGTCGCCGGTCAGCCCGCCGGTGTCGTTGCGCTTGTCGCCGTTGGCGAAGCGGTCCGGCAGGACGAAGTAGAACTGCTCGGCCTTCGCGCCGTTGCTGCCGGCCTTGAGCAGCGTCTCGGCGGACGGCTCCCGGCTCCACTGCGGGGCGCCCGCGGCGCCCAGCACGTCGGGGGTGGCGGGTCGACCGCTGCCGTCGGCACCCAGCTGGTGGAGGGCCACCGGCACGCCGACGAGGGTGAGCACGAGGGAGGTGGCCAGGGCGGCCAGTGCCTTGAGGGATATCGGCGGGGGTTTCATCGACGGCCTTTCTCTGGTCGCTGATTCGCCCGCACGCTAGCCCCCGCCGAAACATTCTGCAATACCTTGCAAACCAAGTCGCAACAAAGCAGCAGTCTTGCGAAACACGGCAGATCGTGGGTCGCCGAGCGGGCGACCGCGGCGGGCGGATCAGAGACCGGAGCAGGCCGCGCCGTCGACCGTGCAGCTCGACGGCCTCGTGGCGCGCCTCTGCTCGAAGTGGAACTGCAGCGCCACCGACGCGCCGGGCGCCAGGTCGACCCCGCTGCGGTAGGTGAGCACGCCGTCGTTGAAGCCCCCGCTGCCCTGCTCGGCGCCGCTCACCCAGACGGCCACGAGACGGCTCCGCGGGACGGCCAGCCGCACCGTCCAACCCCGCGCCGCGCCGGTGGTGTTGACCAGCCGCACCTCACCGACGAAGCCACCGTCGAAGCTGCTCACCACGCCGTAGCGGCCGGTGACCGCCGGCGGTGCTGCGGGCGGTGGTGCGGCCGCCGGCCGGCTGCCGGGACCGCCCGCGCTCGGCGACGGGCGCGGCGTCGGCCGGGCGGGAAGCACGGTGGACCGGGGGGACAGCCCGGGCACCACCGGCCCGGCGGCGGACGCGGGCGGCCGGGTCGTCCCACCCGGCGCGGTGGGCGTGGTGACCGGCACCTGGGGCAGCGACATCGTCGGGTCCGGCGGCGGGGGCTCGGCGAACGTCCGCCGCCCGCGCACCGAGCCGAGCGCCACGACCAGCAGCACCACCATGACGACCACGCCGATCGAGACGACGATCCAGGGCGAGGAGGTCACGGCGGCGCCGGGTGACGGGCGTGCGCGTCGCGTGCCGGGCATGGCCCCTCCCCTGTCGGTCCCGTCGGGAGCGTAGCGATCGGGGACGGCGACCGGAAAGCGGCCGGTCCACCCCTGCCCGCCGCTCCTCAGTCGATGGCGCAGTCCGCGCCGTTGACCGTGCACCGGCCCGGTCGGTCACCGGCGCCCGTACGCCCGAAGCTCAGGCGGACCGTGGCGCTCTCGCCGGCCGGCAGCGGCCCGGTGCCGCGCAGCACGAACACCCCGCTGCCCTGGGTGCTGACCGACAGCCCCGACGTGGACGAGGCCTGGACGGTCTTCACGTTCCCGGTGAAGAACAACTCGACCGTCCAGTCCCGGCCATCCCCCGAGCCGTTGACCACGGTCAGCCGGGCGTCGAACCCGTCCCGGTCGCTCCCGGTGGCCTCGTAGCGGGCGGTGACCGCGGCCGGAGCGACCGCCCGGACCGAGGCGCTGGGCCGGGGCGTGGCCGACCGGGACGGGCCGGCCGCGGGCGAGGTGGTCGTGGGCGACCTGGTCGCGGTGGGCGACGGCGTCGCCGTCGGCGCGACGGTGGCCCCGCCGGTCGGGGAGGTCCGTTCCACGCCGAGGGTCGGCAGGTACATCGGCGGCGCGGGCGCCGGCATCGGCGCGCGTTCGGCTCCGCGCAGGGAGAACAGGACGACCACCAGCAGGCCGGCGATCAGGCCGACGCCGAGCACCACCACGATCCACGGCGCCGTGGCGAGCACCCGCGGCGCCGCCGGTGCGTCGGACGGCCGGACCGGCCCGCCGCTCATCCGATGCCCCTCTCCGTGGTCGCCGACGCGCCAGCGTAGCCAGGGTGCGCCGGGACGCGCAGCGCGCGCAGAGCGTTCCGACCGTCCGGGCACCCGCGACGCCCGGAACGGGTGATCACCTGTGGCGGATCGGGCTCCGCCGGCCGGGCTCGCCGCCACGGCCCGCATGCGGCGCGTCGCAGCGCGTCGTCGGCTACGCTGTCCGGGCTCGGCGACGGGGACTCCGCAACGGCGCAGATTCGGGCAAGGTCGCGCACATCCGCCCGCACTGTCCATCATGGAGCGCCACTCGACGGGCGCCCCGCCCCGCCACCCCCGGCCGCCGCCCGGCCGCCGCCCGCTCCGTCCCGCCCCGACAACCCCCTCCTCCCCCACTCGGAGCAACTCCATGCAGATTGCCAGCGCGCCAACCGGGCTCATCCGCAAGTCCCTCGGCACCGGCGCCCTGTTGGTGTTCAGCGCGACCGCCTCCTCCCCGATGGCCGTGCTCGCCGGCGCGATCGTCGCCACGTACGCCTCGACCGGGGTCACCGGCACACCGCTCGGCTTCCTCGTGATCGCCGCCGCGTTGCTGTTCTTCTCCGTCGGCTACCTGGCCATGGCCCGCTACGTCTCCAGCGCGGGCGTCTTCTACGCGGCCCTGGCCGCCGGCTTCGGACGGTTCTGGGGCGTGGTCGCCGCGCCCGTCGTGCTGCTCGGCTACAACGCCATCCAGATCTGCCTGTACGGGCTGCTCGGCGCCGTCGTCAGCGGCAGCCTCGGCGGCCCCTGGTGGGCGTGGGCCCTGGCTGCCTGGGCCGGGGTCGCCCTGGTCGGCGTGCTGAAGGCGCGCATCAGCGTCGGGCTGCTGGGCGCGGTGCTGGCCGTCGAGGTCGCCGTGATCCTGCTGTTCGTGCTCACCTCGTTCACCCACCCGGCCGGCGGGTCGGTGAGCCTCGCGCCGCTGGACCCCGGCAACCTGCTGGTTCCCGGCATCGGCGGTGTCGTCGCCTTCTGCGCGGCCTCGTTCGTGGGCTACGAGTCGGCCGCGGTCTACTCCGAGGAGGCCCGGTCGCCGCAGGCGGTGTCCCGGGCGGCCTACTCGGCGCTGATCCTGCTGGGCGTCCTCTACGCCCTCGCCGCCTGGGCCATGGCCGTGGCCGTCGGGCCGGACCAGGTCGTCGACCGGTCCCGTGACCCGGGCTCCGGCCTGCCGTTCTCCATCCTGGAGGCCCACGTCAGCCCCGTGCTCGGCAGCGTCGCGACGATCCTGGTGGTGACCAGCGTGTTCGCCGCGATGGTGAGCTTCCACAACTCGATCGCCCGGTACGCCTTCAGCCTCGGCCGGGAGCGGGTGCTGCCGGCGGTGTTCGAGCGGGTCGGCCGGGGCGGCGCGCCGGTCGCCGGGTCGGTGCTCCAGTCGGCGATCGCCCTGCCGGCCGTCCTGGTCTTCGCGCTCACCGGGGCCGACCCGGTCGCCATCATGTTCAGCTGGCTCTCCGGCGTCGCCGCCATCGCGGTGCTGCTCATGATGGCGGTCACCTCGGTCGCCACGATCGCCTTCTTCCGCAGGGGCGGCGGCAGCCTCGAAAGCGCGTGGCAGCGTACGGTCGCGCCGGCCATCGGGGCCGCGCTGGTCGGCGCGGCCCTGCTCACCACGCTGGTCAACCTCTCCGCCGTGCTCGGGGCGCCCGCCGACTCCACCACGAAGTGGCTGGTCCCCGGCGCGGTGGCGGCCGCCGTGGCGGTGGGCCTGGTCTGGGCGGCGGTCCTCCAGGCCACCCGCCCGGAGGTGCTGGAGAACGTCGGGCAGGGCCAGCCCCGCCCGCTCGCGGTGATCGAGCAGGATCTGGTCGGCCGTTCCCTGTAGGACACCCGGACGCGCCGACGGCCCGCCCGCGAGCTCCGGGGGCGGGCCGTCGGCGTCTCAGCGGTGACGCCCGCCGCCGGGCACGACCGCTCAGTGGCGGCGCCGGCCGCCCGTGGACGCGACCGTCGCGGCCTTGCGCTCCTGCCCGGCCAGCACCAGCCGGTTGAGGTGCTGCAACGCGCGCCAGGCCGGGTCGACCTGCTGCTCCGGGGTGAGCGGGAGCCAGCTCCGGACCTCCACGCCCCCGCCGCTGAAGTGCGGGCAGGTGGAGTTCACCTCGACCTGCTCGTGCGCCCGCGCCGGGCGCTCCACCACCAGCAGGTTGTCGTCGGACATCACCACCAGGTTCCGCCCGGGGATGCCCATCCCGCCGACGCCCGGCAGCTCCGGGCCCCCGCTGCCGCTACTAAGAAGGGTCGACACCGAGACCCCGACGTAGCGCGCCTCGGCGGGCATCGGCTCGCCGGCCTGGGTCATCTGGGCCACCGGGTCGAAGACACCGCCCCCGGCCAGGTAACCCTCGGCGATCTCGCACAGCTCGGCGAGCAGCGCCGGCAGGTCCTGCACCTCGCTGCCGTCCCGGAACAGGCGGGAGGCCGCCCTGATCTCGTAGTAGGGGCGCCGCGGGTCGGCGAACCGGGGATCCAGGCTGGCGTAGAGGAAGACGAGCGCGTGCGGCCCGACCGGGCTGGTCCGGCGCAGGTCCCAGTAGTGCGAGGCGTGCAGGGCGTTCGCGTACTGCACGCGGTGCACCACCGCCTGCCGGATCTGGTGGTGGACCGCCTGGTTCGCGTGGCCGTCGATGGTCGGCTCGGCCGTGGCGCCCGACGACCAGCTCGCCGGCGGCGGACCGGCGGCGGCGTACCGCCCGGTGTCCGGCGCACGGTAGCCCCCCGACGTCGCCGGGTAGGCCGGTGCGGGGGCACCACGGACCGGGGCCGCCGTGGCGCCCAACCCGGAGATCCGGGCCGCGCTGCCGCGACCCGGGGCCTCCGGCGGAGCGAACCGACCGGCGCCCCCCGGGCCGCCGAGGCCACCGGCCGCCGGAGCGCCGAGGCCCCCGGGCGGCGGAGCGCCGAAGCCCCCGGGCGGCGGAGCGCCGAAGCCCACGGATGTCGGGGCGCCGGGGCCCCCGGGGGGCGGAGCGCCGAAGCCCCCGGGCGTTGGGCCGCCGAAGCTCTCGGGTGTCGGGGCGCCGAAGCTCTCGGGCGTCGGGGCGCCGAAGCTCTCGGGTGTCGGGCCGCCGTAGCTGTGGGCCGGGGGCGGCCCGAATCGGCCCGGCCCCGCCGGCGACGGGTGTCCGGTGTCGGGGGCGGTGTGGCCGCGCAGCGGCGAGGCGGGCCGACCGTGGGCAGGGGTCGTCGGCAGGCCATGGCCCGGCGAGTCCGGCGCCGGCGCGCCACCGGAGAGCCGGCGGCTGCCCCACCGTGCGGGCGGCCGGACCGGCGGTGTCGGCGGGTACGCCGGCCGGTCGGCCGTGCCGTCGTTCCAGCTGTCCTCATGAGACGGGCGCGGCAGCGGGGACCGGTGATCCTGCGACACGTGGCAGCTCCTGGATAGCGGGAATTCGCCCGGCCGATGATTTCACTGAGTGCACGGGTTATCAACTGTCCGCAAGCATTTCGGCGCCCCGCTCGCTGACTGGTCACTCAGTCAGCGGAGGTGTCACCGGCGGTCGCACCCGTCGATTTTGGACAATTGGTGGCCAAGTTGGTAACGCTTGCCCGCTCTCCGTGACTCATGGTCCACTCTGTGCGCTGTCCACCGGGACGACGAGGGAGCGCCGTGTTGCCAGCCGACCCAGGCCGTGACGGTTCCGTCGCGCGTCCCGAGGAGCTCCTCGCGGAGCTCACCGCGGTCCGCTCGGCCGCGACCGCCGGGCGGCGGACGCACGTCGGCTTCCCGGTCGCCACCGACATCGACTACAGCCCGCTGGCGCCCCTGTTCGGCTCGTTGCTCAACAACATCGGCGACCCGTGGACCGACCCGGCCGGCACGAACCACACCAAGCGGTACGAGCGGGAGGTGCTCGACTGGTTCGGCGACCTGTTCCAGGCCCCGGCCGACGACCGCTGGGGCTACCTCACCTCCGGCGGCACCGAGGGCAACCTCTACGGCCTCTACCTGGCCCGGGCGCGGCTGCCCAGGGCGCTGGTCTACCACTCCGCCGACGCCCACTACTCGCTGCCCAAGTGCGTCGACATCCTCGGCCTGGACTCGGTGGTGGTGCGCTCCGACGAGCGCGGCGAGATGGACTACGACGACCTGGCCCGGATGGTCGACCGGCACCGCGACCGGCCGGCCGTCGTGGTGGCCACCTGCGGCACCACGATGACCGAGGCCGCCGACGACGTGCCGCGGATCCGGCAGCTGCTCGCCCGCACCCCCGTCCGCCACCACCTGCACGTCGACGGCGCGCTGGCCGGGGTTCCGCTGGCCTTGGCCGACGGGCGGGCCACACTGCGGCTGGACGCGACGGTCGACAGCATCGCCATCTCCGGCTACAAGTTCCTCGGCACCCCGGTGCCGTGCGGGGTGGTGCTGACCCGCCGCACCCTCCAGCAGCAGCTCGCCCGTTCCGCGAACTACACCGGCACGGTGGACACCACGATCAGCGGTTCCCGCAGCGGCCACGCGGCGCTGCTGCTCTGGTACGCGATCCGCAGCCTCGGCCACGACGGCCTGCGCGAGCGCGCCGAGCGGGCCCGCGAGCTGGCCGCGTACGCGGTGCGGCGGCTCAACGAGGTGGGCTGGCCGGCCTGGCGGCACGAGCACGCCTTCACGGTCGTCTTCCCCACCCCTCCCCCGGCCGTGACGGCGAAGTGGGTGCTGGCGAGCAGCGCCGGCCGCAGTCACCTGGTCTGCATGCCCGGCGTCACCCGCGAGGCCGTCGACGACTTCGTGTCCGACGTGGCGGCCGGTGGCGCGCGGCTCGACACGATGCCCCGCCGCCGGGAGCTGGTGCGCTGAGCCGTCCGCGTCTCGACCGGGCCGCGGGACCGCCGCCGTCAGGCGGTGCGGATGACGGTGCAGATGGCCGGGCCGTCGGCGGTGGCCCGCAGCAGGTAGCGGTAGCGCTCGCCGGGCACCGCCCGGCCCTGGCTGTCCAGGAACTCCCAGCGGACCGCCACCTCGGTGAGCAGCGCGGAGACCTGCTGCACGTCCTCGATGAGCGCGTGGGCGGCGACCAGTTCCCGCTCCTGGTAGTCGGGGGCCGCGCCGACGAAACTGAGCGCCACGGCGGCCGGCGAGGTGAACGAGAAGCTGTACGTGTCGGCGACCACCAGCCCCGGCAGCGCGTAGCAGCCGGCGATGGCGGGCACGTCGGCGGTGGTCAGCGCCACGCCGTACCGGTCGAAGAAGTCGGCGAGCGTGTCGAGGTCCGTGGAAGCCGTCACGCCCGTCTCCATTGCCGGACGGCGGGTGCGGCAAACCTGGTCAGCGGGGTGGGATGCGTACCTCGATCTCCGCACCGAGCTGGGCGCCACCCGTGAGGTCGAGGTCGTCGCCGCTCCAGAACCGCCCCGGGTCGTACCAGTTGGGCCGGCGACCGGCGGGCAGCAGACCCATCGCCTCGTAGGTCACGGCCACCACCTCCGCGCAGTACGCGGTCTCCAGCGCCCGGTCGCGGACCGGCACGCCGCCGCCGTCGGCGATGGAGGGTCGGCCGCGCCGCAGGTTCGGCACCCGGCCGCGGGCCCAGCGCCAGGCGAGCTGCGCGGTGGACGGGAAGGGCGTGCCGTCGAGGCGGGCCACGGTCCGCAGCACCGCCTCCTCCATCGCGGTGTCCGCCGACGGTTCGAGCTGGCGCAGCCAGGCCCGCTGGCCGTACCGGTTGGCCCACACGCAGACCGCGTCCCGCAGGTCGTGCAGCTGCACGCCGCGCTGGTGGGAGCCGGTCCACATGTCCGGCAGCGAGCGGCCCAGCTCGGCGTGCCACATCAGCGGCGGCATGTCGTCCAGCACCACGGCCATGCCCACGTGGTTGACTGGGCTGTTGGTAGTGAGCTGGATGGCGCGGTCCGGCACGCTGCGCCCGCGGAAGACCCACAGGTCGCCGGTGCGGGTCAGCTCCACCGCCTCGTCCAGGCTGATGCTCATGGAGGATCACCCTATGCCGAAGCGGCAACGGATGCGGTGGTGGAAGCTGCTCGGCCTGGCCGGCCTCGCCGGTGTGGCGGCGACCGGTGTGGTCGTGGCCCGGGCGGAACGGCGGCGCCGGGCGTACACCCCGGAGGAGATCCGGGATCGGCTGCGCGAGCGGCACGCGAGGGCCGGCGACCGGGCCTCCTGACCCACCGCGCGCTCACCGGTCGCTGCGGCGCACCGCCTCGTCCAGGGCCTCCGGGGTACGTCCGACCAGCGCGCTGCCGTCGTCCAGCAGCAGGATGGGGCGCTGGATCAGTTCGGGGTGGGCGACCATCGCGGCGATCCAGCGCGGCTCCGCGGCGTCGTCGCGGGGCCAGTCCGCCATGCCCAGCGCGGTCGCGGCCGGCTCGCCGGTGCGGCAGATGTCCCACGCCCGGGCGTCCAGCCGGCGCAGCACCTCGGTCACCTCCTCCGCGGTCGGCGGCTCGGTCAGGTACGCCCGCAGCCGGTAGGGCACCCGTGCCTCGTCGAGCGACGCCCGGGCCGCGGCGCACTTCGAGCAGGACGGGTTGTTCCAGATCTCCATGCCCGACATGGTGGCACGCCCACTGTGGAACCCGGCAGGTCACGCCGCCCGGAGTCGACCTCGCCACGAGTGGAACGTCATGGCGGCATCCGCGCACCCGTGACCTCCGAGCCGTTGCACCCCCGCGACCACATCCGGGCGGCCGGGACGCGGTCCGGCGAGATGTCCGCTATGCCGTCCAGTGGTTGGTCGGGTCCGCTGCGCGAGGCCTCGGCCCGCCCGCCTTGATCTGCGCGAGGGCTCAGCCCGGCCCACGTTGATCAAGAAGGCTTGCGTCGGGATTCGGCTGGAACGCGACGCAGACCCGCTGATCAACGCCGGTGCGTCCGTCGTCGGCGGGTCGGGCCGCCGGCTCGCCGGGTTCACCCGTGCTCGCTTCGCATCAACCCGGGTGACCGGTTGGCGGCCGGACCGGCGGCATCGTCGGGGTTCACCGTGCGCGCTTCGCATCAACGCGGGTGACCGGTTGGCGGCCGGACCGGCGGCATCGTCGGGTTCGCCCCGCCCGCTGTGCCTGGAGATCTTGGACAGTTGTCGTTCGCTGCGAACAGCAACTGTCCAAGATCCGCGCCGCCGGCGGCCGCGCCCTGGGGCGCCTGTCCGGTTTGCGCCGTTGATTGCGACCGTAGTGTCCGGTTTCGGCGGGTCGTGGGGGTGGTCGGCGCCACCGCCGGGGCGGAATCATGCCGGGGGCGGGGTCGTTGTACATGGCAGACCGCGCAGCACCCGCCCCTTGAGGTGAGGCAGCCCGGTCGGAATGACCGGCCCCCGCCGGTCGTTACACATGGCGGGCCGCGCACCACCGGTCCACCACACCGGGTCGGCCGCAGGGAATCACCCCGCGCCCCCGGTCGTTACATCCCCCGGGCCACGCACCACCGGCCCGCGCCGGTCGAGTCAGGGAATCATCCGCTGGCCCCGGTCGTTACATCCCCCGGACACAGCTGGTAGAGCCAGGGAATGACCCCCGGCCGCCGGTCGTTACATCCCCCGGGACATCGGATCAGGTGTGTGGGAATCGCTTCCCCGCCGCCGATGGTTACACCCCCCGGCCGCCCGAGCAGATCACCCCCCTGATCGCTGGGCACCCCTTCACAGACTTTCACCACGCAGCACCGCACCCCCTATCGGCGTGTGCTGTGAACCCCCGACAGAAAGGCGTGACTCATCATGCGTACCAACACCATGCTGCGGAACACCGTTCTGACCGCTGCCGGCTTTGCCGCCACCGCCGGTGGGATCGCCGGCCCCGCCATCGCCGCCCATGCGGCCCCCGCTGAGAAGACGCAGGTCGTCGCCGACCGTAAGGGTCACGGCGAGCGGGAGCTGGACGTCCGCTACGAGGCGCAGCCGAACTTCTACTACTGCGGCCCCGCCGCGACCCGTAACGCCATCAGCGTGCTCGGCAAGAACATCGACGTCGACGCCATGGCCAAGGAGATGGGCACCACCGAGAACGGCACCAACAGCATCAACGACATCACCCCCGTGCTGAACAAGGAGACCGGTAAGAGCTACCGGTCGGTCGAGATCAAGGACGGCAAGGCCGACGACAAGCAGACCGACACCCTGCGCGCCGACATCGTGCGCACCGTCGACGACGGCCGCGCCGTGGTCGCCAACATCGCCGGCACCGCCACCGACATCGACGGCAACACCCACTCCTTCGAGGGTGGCCACTACATCAGCGTCGTGGGTTACCGCGACGGCGGGAAGACCGTGACCATCGCGGACTCGGCCGACCCGAACATGGCCTCCTACCGCATGAGCGTGGACAACCTCGCCGACTGGATCGCCACCCGCGGCTACTCGGCCTCCTGATCCACCAGCACCAACCAGAAAGGGCCCGACCCCACCAGGGGTCGGGCCCTTTCTGGCGTCTCGTCAGCGGTCTCCCGCGTGCACCGGCTCGTCGGCCTCGTCGGGCACCTCCACCTGCTCCAGGTGCCGGGCGCGGCGGCGCAGCCACCAGGTGCTGGCCAGGCCGGCGAGCACGGCGAGGACCAGGCCGGCCCAGGAGATGTCCTTGAGCCAGTGCTCGGCCGCGCGGCCCACGGAGAAGAGCAGGTACGTGGTGCCGAACGCCCAGACCAGGCCGCCGGCCGCGTTGGCCACCAGGAACCGCCGGTACGGCACGTGCAGTGCCCCAGCGAGGGGGCCGGCGAGGATGCGGAGCAGGGCGACGAACCGCCCGAAGAAGACCGCCCAGACACCGTGCCGGGCGAAGCTCTGCTCGGCGCGGGCGAGCTGCGCCGGTCCGAGGTGTTTCGGGAAGCGCCGGCCCAGCCGTGCGAGCAGCGGCCGCCCGCCGCGGCGGCCCACGGCGTACCCGATCGAGTCGCCCACGATGGCGCCGGCCGCGGCGGCGGTGGCCACCCACTCCGGCTCGACCACCCCGGCGGCGGCGAGCAGCGCGGAGCTGACCAGCACGATCTCGCCGGGCAGCGGGATGCCCATGCTCTCCACGCCGATCACCCCGGCGACGATCAGGTAGAGCACGCCCGGGGGCAGCGCGGAGAGCCAGTGCTGGACGTCGACCACCCCCGAACCCTACCCGCGCGAACTCAGCCGGCGGGTGCGAGGAACTCCAGCCGGTTGCCGTGCGGGTCGTACGTGTGGAACCGCCGCATGCCGGGAATCTCCTCGTCGCCCCAGGTCACGGGGTGGCCGGCGGCGTCGAGCCGGGCGGCGAGCCGGTCCAGGTCGGGGCGGAGCAGGGCCGGGTGCGCCTTGCGGGCGGGACGGAAGTCGTCCTCGACGCCCAGGTGCAGCTCCACGCCGTACCCGGTGAACCAGCAGCCACCGCGGGCGGCGAGGGCCGGCGGTTTGGGCTTCTCGACGAGGCCGAGCAGGCCGGTGTAGAACGACCGGGAGGTTTCCTCGGAGCCGCGTGGGCAGGCGAGCAGGACGTGATGGATCATGGTGGCACCTCCTCGTCCCGAACCCTGGCACGAGGTTGCGCGAATAGCAAGACGGACGTACGGTTTTGTTGAGACCGGCGCAGGTAAGTGTCGCCTAAGCACGGCGGCACCCCGGCCGGTGCGACAAACTGCTCAGGACTACTCACGGTCGCTGGTGTGAAGGAGTACGACGTGGCGAGCCTCGACACCTTCGGTGCGAAGACCCAGCTACGCGTCGGAGACGCGAGCTACGAGATTTTCAGGATCGACAAGGTGGAGGGCCACGACCGGCTGCCCTACAGCTTGAAGATCCTGCTGGAGAACCTGCTGCGGACCGAGGACGGCGCGAACATCACCGCCGACCACATCCAGCAGCTCGGCGCGTGGGACCCCACCGCCGACCCGAGCGTGGAGATCCAGTTCACCCCGGCCCGGGTGCTGATGCAGGACTTCACCGGCGTGCCCTGCGTCGTCGACCTGGCCACCATGCGCGAGGCCGTGCGCGACCTGGGCGGCGACGCCACCAAGGTGAACCCGCTCGCCCCCGCCGAGCTGGTCATCGACCACTCGGTCATCGCCGACCTGTTCGGTCGCGAGGACGCCTTCGAGCGCAACGTCGAGCTGGAGTACGAGCGCAACAAGGAGCGCTACCAGTTCCTGCGCTGGGGCCAGACCGCCTTCAACGAGTTCAAGGTCGTCCCGCCGGGCACCGGCATCGTGCACCAGGTGAACATCGAGTACCTGGCCCGCACGGTCATGGAGCGCAACGGCCAGGCGTACCCGGACACCGTCGTGGGCACCGACTCGCACACCACCATGGTCAACGGCCTGGGCGTGCTGGGCTGGGGCGTCGGCGGCATCGAGGCCGAGGCCGCGATGCTCGGCCAGCCGGTCAGCATGCTGATCCCGCGGGTCGTCGGCTTCAAGCTCTCCGGCGAGATGCCGGCCGGCACCACCGCCACCGACCTGGTGCTCACCATCACCGAGATGCTGCGCAAGCACGGCGTGGTCGGCAAGTTCGTCGAGTTCTACGGCCCGGGCGTGAGCGCGGTGCCGCTGGCCAACCGGGCCACCATCGGCAACATGTCCCCGGAGTACGGCTCCACCGTCGCGATCTTCCCGATCGACGCCGAGACCGTCCGCTACCTGGAGCTGACCGGCCGCGACCCGCAGCAGGTCGCGCTGGTCGAGGCGTACGCCAAGGAGCAGGGCCTCTGGCACGACCCGGAGCGCGAGCCGGAGTACTCCGAGCGGCTGGAGCTGGACCTCGGCACCATCGAGCCGTCCCTGGCCGGCCCGAAGCGACCGCAGGACCGGGTGCCGCTGGGCTCCGCCAAGACGCTGTTCCGCTCTGCGCTCGCCGACTACGTGGCCGCCGACGAGACCGGGGGCGACCCGGGCCGCAAGCCGGGCGTGCCGCAGCTGGAGAAGCCGTTCGGCACCGACGGCCCGGCCGACGAGGCCAGCGCCGAGTCCTTCCCGGCCAGCGACTCCCCGGCCAACGGCGTCAACGACCCGGCCGACGCCCCGCGGGACCTGGAGACCGCGGCGGTCGGCGCCGGTGGGCGCGCCACCAACCCGGTCCGGGTGACCGGCGCGGACGGCGTCGAGTACGAGTTGGACCACGGCGCCGTGGTGATCGCCGCCATCACCTCCTGCACCAACACGTCGAACCCGCAGGTCATGATCGGCGCCGCGCTGCTGGCCCGGAACGCCGTGGAGAAGGGCCTGGCCCGCAAGCCGTGGGTGAAGACCACCCTGGCACCGGGCTCCAAGGTCGTCATGGACTACTACGACCGCGCCGGCCTCACGCCCTACCTGGAGAAGCTCGGCTTCAACCTGGTCGGCTACGGCTGCACCACCTGCATCGGCAACTCCGGGCCGCTGCCGGAGGAGGTCTCCGCCGCGGTGAACGACGGCGACCTGGCCGTCGTCTCGGTGCTGTCCGGCAACCGGAACTTCGAGGGCCGGATCAACCCGGACGTCAAGATGAACTACCTGGCGTCCCCGCCGCTGGTGGTCGCGTACGCGCTCGCCGGCACCATGGACATCGACCTGGCGAACGAGCCGATCGGCGAGGACGCGCAGGGCAACCCGGTGTTCCTGCGGGAGATCTGGCCGAACAGCGCCGAGATCCAGGACGTCATCGCCTCGGCGATCGGCGCCACCGGCTTCAGCTCCGCGTACGCGGACGTGTTCGCCGGTGACGAGCGCTGGCAGTCGCTGCCGACCCCGACCGGCGACACCTTCGCCTGGGCGGGCGAGTCGACCTACGTGCGCAAGCCCCCGTACTTCGAGGGCATGGAGCGGGACCCGCAGCCGGTGCAGGACATCAGCGCGGCCCGGGTGCTGGCCAAGCTGGGCGACTCGGTGACCACCGACCACATCTCCCCCGCCGGCTCGATCAAGGCGGACTCCCCGGCCGGCAAGTACCTCGCCGAGCACGGTGTGGCACGGCACGAGTTCAACTCGTACGGCTCTCGCCGCGGCAACCACGAGGTGATGATCCGGGGCACCTTCGCCAACATCCGGCTGCGCAACCAGCTCGTGCCGGGTGTCGAGGGCGGCTTCACGGTCAACCACCTGACCGGCGAGCAGACCTCGATCTACGACGCCTCGATGGCCTACCAGGAGGCGGGCGTCCCGCTGGTCATCCTGGCCGGCAAGGAGTACGGCTCCGGCTCGTCCCGCGACTGGGCGGCCAAGGGCACCATGCTGCTCGGGGTCAAGGCCGTCATCGCCGAGTCGTACGAGCGGATCCACCGCTCGAACCTCATCGGCATGGGCGTCCTGCCGCTGCAGTTCCCGGTCGACACCACCGCCGAGTCGCTGGGCCTGACCGGCACGGAGACCTTCTCGATCAGCGGCGTCACCGCCCTCAACGACGGCGACACCCCGCGCACCGTGAAGGTCACCACGGACACCGGCGTGGAGTTCGACGCCGTGGTCCGCATCGACACCCCCGGTGAGGCCGACTACTACCGGCACGGCGGCATCCTCCAGTACGTGCTGCGTCGCATGATCGCCAGCTGACGTCGTCACGCTGAGAAGGGCCGCTTCCCGCACTCGCGGGGAGCGGCCCTTCGGCGTTTCCCGCCCCGGTGCTCGCGCCTTACGCACGACGTGGGCCAACTCGCGGATGGCGTGGCTCCCCCGCCAGATCTTGGAGACTTCCCGTTCCTCTCGAACGGAAACTGTCCAAGATCTCGAACGCCGCTCATCGCAGCCTCAGCGCGACGGCGCGCGCCTCCTCGTCGGTGAGGGGCAGGAACCAGAGGAAGCGGCGCACGATGGCGACCGGGTCAGGGCCGCCGGGGCGACCGCGAAGGTCGCGGATCGCGCGCCGGGTGATCCGGGAGAACTCGGGAATCAGGGTCGCGCGCCGGGCGGCGTCCGTCGGGATCGCGCGCAGTGCCGGGCAGGGCCAGTCCCGGCCGCAGGCGTCACACCGCCAGGACGGGCCGGCGGCGGTGTGCGCGACGGCCAGGCCGCCCCGGGTCCGCCAGCGCGTTTCGGGGACGCCGTTGATCACCCGGCCCGGGCCACGGTACGGAGGAACGAGCGGCCCGATCGGGCCGGGCACGATCGGGCCAGGCACTATCGGCCGGGCCGGCGGCGGATCGCTCTTCGGCTTCGGAACCGGCTTCGGCTTGTCCTCGGGCATCGTTCGCTCCCTCCTCGACGCTGTCTACACAGCACCCTGCCGAGGGTTGCGGAGCGATCACACCGCGTAGAAGTATTTCCCTCTGACGTCTGGAACGTTCTGAGAGGGCTCCGAGATGAACCGAGCCGTACAGTCGGCGATGGCGGAGAGCGGCTACACGGCGGACAGCCTCGCAGCTCAGGTAGGGGTGGATCCGAAGACGGCAGCGAAGTGGGCCAGCAAGGGACGGATACCACAGACCCGCCATCGCGCACGGGTCGCTCAGCTCCTCGGCCGGAACGTTGAGGAGCTCTGGCCGGACGCGCTGAAACGCCGGGGGCCGGCATGGTTCCGACCCTGGGC
Organism: Micromonospora sp. CA-244673; assembly: GCF_050948395.1. NCBI lineage: Bacteria > Bacillati > Actinomycetota > Actinomycetes > Micromonosporales > Micromonosporaceae > Micromonospora > Micromonospora sp. CA-244673. The sequence goes on from NZ_CP192019.1 coordinate 5,152,187, forward strand.
GGAAATCGAGCGCGAGGCGTTGTCTCTGCGGTCGTTTCAGCTCGCGTGGGTACCCGGTCTACTTCAGACCAAGGCCTACGCGCTCGCGACGCTGGCCGGTGAGGCGTTGACCGCGGCCGAGGCCGACAGCCTCGCGGAGGCGCGACTGAGTCGGCAGTCCATCCTGCTACGGGAACGCCCGCCGCTGCTCGTGGCGGTTCTCGACGAGAACGTCCTGCGGCGCACTCTGGATGGCGATCGGAACCTGATGCGCGAGCAGTGCGAGCGGCTTGCCGAGCAGGCCGCGCTGCCGAGTGTCTCCCTCTTCGTCGTGCCAGCCGACGCGGGCATGTATCCGGGTCTGGGCGGACCGTTCACGATCGCCGAGATGCCGGAGGGCGCGCGGGTCGGCCACGTGGACGGCCAGGCCCAGGCACAGATCATCGACCAGGCCGCCGACGTTGCTACGCTGGATCGGCGATGGGAACGCATTCGCGGCCTCGCCCTGTCGCGTGCGCAGTCCTTGGAACTCATCAGAGAAGCGGCGGCATCATGGACTTGACCGGCGCGCAGTGGCGCAAGAGCACGAAGAGCGGAAACAACGGCGGCGACTGCGTCGAGGTCTCGGACAACCTGGCGGGCGTCGTCGGTGTGCGGGACTCCAAGGACCCGACCGGCCCGGTGCTCACCTTCGACCCGGCCGCCTGGACGCGCTTCGTGGCGATGACCAAGCGCGGCTGACCCCGTACCCCCTCTGACGGCCCTCGGCGACGCGCCGGGGGCCTTCGGTCTGTCTCCGGTGAGGACCACGCGCACAGCGCGATCCGGACGCGATCCTGGCTGATCGGCGCCTGACGGGCCGGGCGAGGATCGGGCAGAATTCTGAACGTGTTCAAAAGCGCGTGGGCCGGCACCTGGTTGCTGATCGGCCTGGTCGGATCGGTGCTCCTTCGGGGCATCCTGTGGCTGCTCACGTTCTTCAGCGTCGGGCCGCTCCTCGGGTCCGTCGACCTGCTGGTTCTCGAAACAGCGGGACACACCGCCGCCACGGCATTCTGGCTTGGCGACGCCGTCGGGTCGTTCCTGTTCGCCATCGCGACGGGCGTCGCCTGCGTGGGACTGCGCCGCGACCGCGCCTGGGCGTACCGGCTGGGGCAGTGGCTGGCCTGGTTCTACGTCGCGGTGAACACGGTGACCGCCGCCGCGTGTGTCGTGCTGGTGGCCATGTGGGGCCTGTCGGCCGGGATCTTCGTGGCGGTTCTGTTCGTGCTGTACGCCGTCTCGATCGTCGTCGCAGTCATGGCCGTTCGCCAATTGGCGGTTCCTCGCCCGCCACTGTGTGCCGCGGAGCCGCCCGGGTCCGCTGAACGGGTATGACCCGGCCGGGGCAGCGCCGGACGCCGCACGGATGGGCTGCTGCTACGGGACGTTTGTCAGGATCGCTGGGTAGCGTACAGGGGTGGTTGATCAACGCCAGGTGCTGAGCTTCCGCGTGCGGGCCCAGCAGCTCGACCGGGCCGAGGGCACGCTTGACGACACCGCCGTGCTGGATATCGGGGTGCAGGACACCGGCACGGACGGGGGCCGGTGGGCGCTGGCCGTCCGCGGTGTCGACGTGCCCGCGTTGTCGGCGGAGGATCTGATCCTGCTGTGGACCGTGCGAGGTGCTCCCCACCTCTACCGCCGTGCCGACGTGGGGAAGGTGGCGGCCGCGGTCGAGCCGTTCTCCGACGCTGACGCGGGCAAGCGCATCTACGACGCCGCCAGGCCGTTGAAGGCGGCCGGCATCGGCAACCTGGCGGCCCTCGACGAGGTGGCCGCGCAGCTGCGCGCCATCGTCACCGGGCCGACGGTCAAGGGGGAGGCCTCCCGCCGCCTGGCCGAGGTGATGCCGGAGCCCTATCTGCGGTTCTGCCGGCCGTGCGACGCCACCCACCTCTACGAGATGCCGTTCCGGCTGGCCGCCGTGCGGGCCGGGCTGGAGTTGCGGCTCGACACCTCGCCGCCGGTCCTGCACCGCATCGCGGGGTTCAGGAAGGCCGCCACCGCGGGCGACAGGTTCGACCTCATCCGCGCGTACCTTCGCCTGCTCGGCCCGGCCACGCCCAGACACGTGGCCGACTACCTCGACGCCCCGGTCAAGGAGGTCAAGGCGCGCTGGCCCGAGGATGTGATCGAGGTGCTGGTCGACGGCGAGGCCCGCTCGCTCCTGGCCGCCGACGAACCGGCGCTGGAATCGGCCGACACCACGGCCACCCGCCTGCTGGGCCCGTTCGACCTCTTCCTCCAGGCCAAGGACCGCGCGACCCTGGTGCCGGATGCGGCCCACGCCAAGGAGTTGTGGCCGGTGCTGGGCCGCCCCGGTGCCGTCCTGGTCGACGGTCGACTGGTCGGCACCTGGCGTCCCCGCAAGGCCGGCAAGACGCTGAAGGTCGCCGTACAGCCGTGGCGGACACTGTCCGCCACGACGCGCGACAGCATCGTCGACCAAGCCGAACGCCTCGCCGCCTACCGCACAATCGCCCTCGCCGGCGTCGACTTCGCCGCCTGACGGGCCACCGGTCAGGTGCGCGTCCGGAACGGGGCGAGGGTGGCGCGGATCTGGTCGGCCGCGCCCCAGTCGTCGTCGAACTGGGCCAGCACGGCGAGGTGTTGCCGCAACTGGACGATCGGCATGCGGGCCCGCCAGTCGCCGTCGAGGGCGGTCAGCTCCGCGTAGACCTCGAAGAACCGGTGCGCCTCGGGCGGGGGCGACGTGGACCACACGTGTGCGAGGTCGACCTCGGCCCACAGGTAGGACACGGCCGGGTCGATCAGCGCGGGCAGCCCGTCCGGGGTGGCCAGGACGTTCTGCGCCCACAGGTCGCCGTGCGTCAGGCATGCCGGCCGGTCCGGCAGCAGGTCGGGCAGCCGGTGGCACAACCGCTCCAGCGCCGCCCGGTCCCCGGCGTCGAGTGCCGCCTCGACGCGGGGCTCCCCGAGCCACCGCAGCAGCCGGTGCTGCGCGAAGAAGGCGAAGCCGTCGTCATCCCAGGCATTGACCTGCCGGCGGCGGCCCAGCCAGTTGTCGCGGTGCCAGCCGAAGCGGGAATGGGTCGTGGTCGTGTGCAGGCGGGCGAGCGCGTGCGCGAACCGCTCGCAGAAGGCCTCGCTGCGCGGCCGGGGCCGCAGCACCGACAACACGATGAGTTCCCGGTCCGCCAGGATCACCTCGGGTGTCGCCACGCCGCCGAGCTCGCGCAGGGCGGCCAGCCCTTCGGCCTCCGCGAGGAAGACGTCGTCGGCCGGCGCGTCGGTGAAGGCCTTGACGAACACCGGCGGCGCGTCCTGTCGGGTGGCGATGCCCGCGAGCGCCGCGAGCCCACCCGTCGCCGGCTCCACCGTGACGACATCCCGCATCCCGGCCCGGAGCAGACGTTCCCCCAGGAACGCCGTTGACGACATCACCACCGCTCCTCCTGTCCGGGGTGCTTGTTCGCAAGATCTTATGTGACGTCGTCGCGGTCATGGCCGTTCGCCAACTGGCGACGACACGCTCGTCGTACTGCGAGCCCGTGCCGCCCGAGCCTGCTGGTCTGACCGGCCGGTAGCGTGTCGGCGTGGGCCTCGACGCGTTCGTGTACTGCCGCTGCTGGCAGGACGGCCTCGCCACCCCGTGTCCGGTCGGCCCGGTGGGTTTCGACGAGGACGGCCACCTCGCCCTTCTGCAGCCCTGGGAGGGCAACACGGCGGCGCACCACACCTTCGACGCCTGGATGTCCGGGGATGCCTGCCCGCATCCGCTCATGGAGCAGTCGAGCGAGGCCGTGGCGAACTGGACCGGTGTGCGACTGTTCCAGCAGGCGCTGCGCTCGGCCGGGACGGCACGGTTCCCGATCCTGGCCACCTGCCTGCCCGACGACAACGGCGGCTCGTTGCCGGCCGAGCAGGCGGCCGCGGCGCTGGCCGAGCTGGACGCGTTCCGGGACAGCCGGATCGCTGACGAGGTCGTGCTGGTCGACGAGGCGACCGGCCGCGAGGTGATGCAGCACGTCGAGGACTATCGCGGGGTGTTCATGTACGGGCCGGGCTGGCACGCCGGCGTGGACCCGGGCGGTTTCTTCGTCGTCGGCGCCGACGTGGATCCACCGGTCACCCTGTTCCGGGCCACCCGGTTCACCCAACGGGTGATGCCCGACGGCCGGGTGGAGTTCGTCGCCGAAGGCTCCCGGGCGACCGTGGCCATAAGGCCGGTGGGCGAGCACGGCTTGCCGCCGCCCGAGCGACTCGCGGTGCGGACCCGGGGTCGGTCGGCCGGCGACTTCGCCTACATCGTCGAGCCGCTTCGCCGGCTCTGCGCGGCGTCGGTGGCCACCGGCAACCCGGTGATCTGGTGCTGACCCGTCAGAACCGACGCCACCTCACGCCGACGCCGTTTCCAGCACCTTCTTGAGCCGGGCGAGGTCAGCGCTGACGAGCCCGGCGTCCCGCTCGAACTCCGCGTCGGTCATGCCCGGCGAGCGGCGCAGCGTGAAGACCACCTCGCAGCCGTCGCCGTCCGCGATGGCCCGCAGCGGCACGTACACCGTCTCGCCGGAGGGCGTCACCACCTCGTGGTCGAGCACGCCGTACTCGTTGCGCGGGGCGAAGGTGAGCTGCGCCCGGCCCGCCGGCGTCTCGACGTACCAGTGGCCGCCCTCGCGCACCACCGAGCCGCCCAGGCCGGGCGCCCAGCGGGGCAGGTTGGCGGGGTCGGAGGCGAACGCGTAGACCTCGGCGACCGGGCGGTCGATGCGCACGCTCAGGTGCCGGGATTCGGTGGACATCGCCCCATCATGGCAGCGACCGCCGCCGGAGTCAGTCGCCGGCGGCGGCGCGGCGGCGCTCCTCGCGCAGCTTCATGGCGTACTCCAGCAGCGTGATCAGCACCTCCTTGACCGACTCCCGCTCCCGCGCGTCGCAGAGCACCACGGGCACGTCCGGGTCCAGGTCGAGCGCGCCCTGCACCTCGTCGAGCCGGTACTGCTTGGCGCCCTCGAAGCAGTTCACGGCCACGACGAACGGCGTGCCCCGCCCCTCGAAGTAGTCGATCGACGGGAAGCAGTCGGCCAGCCGCCGGGTGTCGGCGAGCACCACCGCCCCGATCGCACCCAGCGCCAGCTCGTCCCAGACGAACCAGAACCGGTCCTGCCCGGGGGTGCCGAACAGGTAGAGCACCAGGTCGTCGCTGAGGGTGATCCGGCCGAAGTCCATCGCCACGGTGGTGGTGGTCTTCTCCTCCACACCGGACAGGTCGTCGATGCCGACCCCGGTCTCGGTCAGCACCTCTTCCGTCCGCAGCGGCCGGGTCTCGCTGACCGTGCCGACCAGGGTGGTCTTGCCGACGCCGAAACCGCCGGCGATCAGGATCTTGATCGCGGTGGGCAGCGGCGCCGCTCCCGCCGGCCGCTCAGAGCGCCCGTAGTCCATTGATTACCGCCTCGAAAACACTGTCGTCGGGAAGGCCGGCGGGGGTCGCCCGCGGCTCACGGACCTGCACCAGGCTGCGGGCCGCCAGGTCACCCAGGAGGACCCGGACGGTGCCCACCGGCAGGTCGAGGTGGGCGGCGATCTCGGCCACGGACTGGATCCGCTGGCAGAGACCGACGATCGCCACGTGTTCCGGGCCGAGCCCGGATTCCGACGCCACCTCCGCCCGGGTCGCCGTGACCAGGGAAATCAGGTCGAACGTGCCGGTCACCGGGCGTGCCCGGCCGCCCGTCACCGCGTACGGGCGCACCACCGGACCCGCGTGGTCGTCCACCCACTCATGCTCGGCGGGCTCCCCCGGGCCGCTCATCGCGCCGGGTTCTCGCCGAAGGGCTGTTCCCGTGTCGGTGAGGCGACGAACCGGCCGACCCGGGTGACCAGCATGGCCATCTCGTACGCGATCAGGCCCACGTCGGCGTCCTCGGACGCCAGCACGGCCAGGCACGCGTTGCGGCCGGCCGCGGTGACGAACAGGAACGACGACTGCATCTCGATGATGGTCTGCTGCACCTGACCACCGCCGAACCGCTTCCCCGCGCCCCGGGCCAGGCTCTGGATGCCCGCCGCCATCGCCGCCAGGTGCTCGCCGTCGTCCCGGCTCAATCCGCGGGACGAGGCCATCAGCAGTCCGTCGGTGGAGAGTGCCACGGCGTGTTCCGCCTGCTTGACCCGGCCGACCAGGTCGTCCAGCAACCACGTCAGGTCCGCGCTCGAAGCCGTCTTCTGCGCCACTCGTCGTCCTCTTCTCCCCCGGCTGGTGTGCCGTGCTCGTCCGGGATCGCCGGATCGGCGGTCCCTAGGTCGCCTGACCGTCGCCGGTGTCCGGCGCGCCGGCTTCGTGCGCCCCGCCGAGCAGCCGGGCCGCGTCGGTCCGGCCGCGTCGGGTGCCGCTCTGGTAGGAGCTCATCATCCGGCGCACCTGCTCCGGTGGGCGCACCGTGTCGTCGTCGTCGCCGCCGTCGTCCGCGGCGGACTGGTCGTGCCGCAGCTCCGGCGCCAGGTTGGCCTGCCGGACCCGGACGGGCAGCCCGCCGTCGGTGCGGGCCGCCGCCGCGCCGTCCGCCACCGCCGCAGCGTCCACCGCCGCGCTGTCCGCCGCCGCGCCGGCGGGGCCGGCGTCGGCGGGCCGGGCGTCCACGGGGGTCAGCGCCATGGTTGGCTCGGCGAGCGAGGGCTGCCGTTTCCGGGTACGCGCCGGCAGCCCGGACGGGGTGAGCCGCGGCTCCCCCGGGTCGTCCTCGCGCGCCGGGGCGGGTGGTTCCGTGCCGTCCTCGACCGGCTCCGCCGGATCGGCGCTCTCGGCCAGCGCCACGGTGGTGGCCGGCCGGTCCCCGGCGGGCTGCGCCGCCGCGCTCTCCGCCAGAGCGGTGGCGGGCGCCGCGAGGGCGGGCTGCCCCGCGCCGGCCGGGAAGCCGCCGGAGGTGCTCGGGTCCGGCCCGTCGTGCGTGACAAGTTCGAGCGGGATCAGCACCACGGCGGTCGTCCCGCCGTACGCGGATTCCTTGAGCTGCACCTTCACGCCGTGCCGCTCGGTGAGCCGGCTGACCACGAAGAGGCCGAGTCGGGCCGCGTTGGCGAGGTTCAGCTCGGACCGGTCCACGATGCGCCGGTTCGCGGCGGCCAGCTCCTCCGCGCCCATGCCGAGGCCGCGGTCCTCGATCTCGATGGCGAAGCCGTTGGACACCATCATGCCGCGCACCTCGACGGTGGTGTGTGGCGGCGAGAAGGAGAGGCCGTTCTCGATCAGCTCGGCGAGCAGGTGGATGACGTCGCCGACGGCCCGGCCGGTCAGCGACACGGGGCCGAGCGGCCGCACGGTCACCCGGGTGTAGTCCTCGACCTCGGCGACCGCGCCGCGCACCACGTCGACCATCGGCACGTTGCGCCGCCACGCCCGGCCCGGCGTCGAGCCGGAGAGGACGATGAGGTTCTCCGCGTTGCGGCGCATCCGGGTGGCCAGGTGGTCGACGCGGAACAGGTCCTCCAGTTCCTCGGCGTCGTGCTCCCGGCGTTCCATGGCGTCGAGCAGGGTGAGCTGGCGGTGCACCAGCGCCTGGGTGCGCCGGGCCAGGCTGAGGAAGACCTCGCGGACGTTGCGGCGCAGGTCGGCCTGCTCGACGGCCGTGCGGATGGCGGTCTCCTGCACGGCGTTGAACGCCTTGCCGACCTGCCCGATCTCGTCGTCACCGGTCTGCAGCGGTGGCGCCTCGCGGGCGACGTCGACCTCCTCGCCGTGGCCCAGCCGCTCCACCACGCTGGGCAGCCGCTCGTTCGCCAGCCGGAACGCTGCCTCGCGCAGCCGTTCGAGCTGCTGGACCAGCGCGCGGGCCGTGGTGATGGAGACGACGATGGACGCGACGACCGCGATGAGGCCGAGGCCGGCGGCGAGCACCAGCCGGAGGATGACGCCCACGGCGACCGGGGTGGCCCGGGCCACGATGTCGTCGCCGCCGGCGAGGATCACGCCGCGCAGGTCCTCCATCGACCGGCTGACGGCGGCCTGCCACGCCGTGGCGGTGACCGGCGGGCGCACGTCGCTGCCCTTGGCGGCGAGCACCCGGTCCTGGAGGGCGCGCAGCTGGCGGAACGCCTCACCCTCGGTCATCTGCTGGTAGCGGGCCCGGTCGGTCGGGGCGAGGTCGCGGGCGGTCCGGTCGGAGAGGAACCACTGGGCGCCGACCAGCCGGGCGAAGGCGGCCTGCTCCGTCACGGTCATCCGGTTGGCCGCCACCGCGCCGGTGAGCAGCGCGTCCTGCTGGGACAGCAGCTCCCGGGTGCGGTTCAGGTCGATGAGCGCGGCGGTGTCCCGGGCGATCTCGTCGTCGTCCAGGCCGCCGAGCGCGTCGAAGACACCGAAGATGGCGTCGACCGCCTCGTTGTACGCGGCCAGCGTCTCGGTGCGGTCGATGGTCTTGCGGCCCACCTCGGCACGGACCGCGCCGAGCTGCTCGACCTGCGTCTTCAGGTCGGTGATCCGCTGCTCCAGCTCGTCGCTGGCGGGGATCTCGGTGCGCCAGTCCTGCGCGGAGCGCCACAGCGCGGCGGCGCTGTCGTCGGTGCGTTCCCGCTGGGCGGCGAGTTCCTGGAGCTGGTCCGGGTCGGACTGTCCGAGGTACAGCAGCGACAGCCGCCGCTCGTTCTGGAGCTGGAGCAGCAGCGGGTCGGCGGGCTCGAAGACCCGCGCGTTGAGCGCCTGCACGCCGAGCAGGTTGAAGCCGTCCCGGACCGTCACCCACGCCGCGAAGGCCCAGAGTGCGATCAGGGACGCCAGAAGGGCGATGATCTTCGTACGGAGATTCGTACTGCGGGAACGCATCACACCGTCCTGGCCCGGTATCCGATCAGTCGGAAATCCGATCGACTCCGGCGCACGCTAGCAGCCGTCGTGAACTCCATTCAAGCGATCCTGATCATGGTTGTGCCGCGGCGGTGGAAGTTCCACTGGTGGACCACGACGCGGCCAGCACCGCGGCGCGCACGATCAGCGTCGGACGGTAGAGATCCTTGTCGTGCCACAGGGCCGGCCCATCAGGGCGTCCGTCCCACTCGGACAGTCGCCGCCGCCCCCGACCGAGCGCCGCATCGACGCGCGTGTCTGCCGTCCGCCCGGCACCGGCCAGCGCGAGCACCGCGTACGCGGTCTCCTCCGCCGTGCCGCCCCAGCGGCCCCAGGAGCCGTCCGCCCGCTGGGTGTCCAGCAGCCAGCCGACGCCCCGCTCGACGGCGGCCCGCGCCGACGCGCCGCCGGCGTGGTCGGCGAGCGCGAGCAGCACGGAGTACGTCGCGTAGTACGCCGAGGCGTGCCACCGGTCGCTCCACCGGCCGTCGGGCTCCTGCCGCTCGACCAGCCAGCCGGCGACCCGATCCACGGTGGCCCCCACGCCGGGGTGCCCCGGGTGCTGACCGAGGGCGTCGAGCACGTGCGCGTTGGTGGTCACCGACGCCCCGTCCTCCCCCGGCCAGGTGCAGAAGTGCCGTCCGGTGTCGTACGCGTCGAGCCGGGACACGTCGAGCGGCCGGCCGAGCCGGGCAAGTGCGTAGAGGGTCACCGAGGTGGTGTCGGCGTCGGCGGGCAGCCCGGGTCCGGTGGCGGCGCCGGACACGCCCACGGCCGACCGCAGTTCGGCCACGAGCGACCCGGGGACGGCCAGCGGCACGCCGGCCCGGGCCAGGATGCCGAGCACCCAGGCGCGCTCGAAGACGGTGATCGGGCTCGCGCAGGGCACCGGACCGCGCCGGCCGACCGCCCGGAGGTAGTCCAGGGCGGGGCCCGGATCGGGGCGGCCGAGCCAGGCGGCCGTCGCGGCGGGCGAGGCGCCGACCGCACCCGCCTCGGCGGGCCGCACCCCGGCGGCCCGGCGGGCCAGGTCGCCGGCCACCTCCAGGGCGTGCGCCAGCTTCTCGGGGACGGGCCGCCCGCTGGCCAGCATTCCGCGTACCCGGGTCAGCCGGTCCGGGTCGAGACCGGCCGGCAGCGGCAGGCGGGCCCCGGCCCAGTCGGCCAGCCCGGCCGGGGGTTGGTCGAGGTGTGCCTCGACGGCCTCGCGCAGCGCCGGCACGATCAGGTCGGTGGCGGGCAGGTCGGGCGGGGTGCCGGCGTCGAGGGCGCCGGCCAGGAAGGCCAGGCCCCGGTGCGCCGCGCCGGCCAGCGACGCGGCGGGACCGTGTTCGCCCCGGCGCAGCACGGTCAGCAGGGCCTCCGTGGCGCTCAGGGTGGGCACCAGGGCGTACCCGCCGGGGCCGCCCCACCCGCCGTCGGCACGCTGCCGGTCGAGCAGCCAGGAGACGCGGACGTCGTGGCCGGGCAGCCAGGGCGCCAGGGCGACCAGCCGGCCGGTCTCGTAGACCGACGCGGAGGTCTCCCCGGCCGGGTTGTCCACCATGGCCTCGACGATCTCCCGGGCCTGCCCGGCACGGGCGTCGCCGGGGTGGGTGACCGGAGCGCGACCCGCGGTGAGGCTCACTGCGCGCCCCAGAAGTCGGTGAGCCGGTAGAAGCCGCTGGTGAAGCCGAGCTGCCGAGCCAGGAAGTCGGCCTGCCGGGGGCAGGCGGGCGTCAGGTCGGCCAGCAGCCGCCGGCAGTGATCGACCTGCTCCGCGAGGCGCCGCTCGATCTCCGCCGGGTCGTCCACCAGCATCAGCGCGTTGAGGTCGCCCCACTCCCGGTCCCGCCGGTGGGTGCCGAGGTCGTTGACCAGCCGCAGGGCCCGCTGGACCTCGTCGCTCACCGCGATCAGCCGGGGCAGCTCCCGGTGCGTGCCGGCGTCCCCCGTGTGGATCCAGTGCGCCACGTTCACCACGGTGGCGGCGAGGTTGTCGGCGTTCGCCAGGTAGTCGGCGAGGGTGGGGTGGTCGGCCTGCTTCCACTCCCACTCGCGGGCCATCGCGTCGAGGGTGCGGGCCATCGCGTCCCGCCAGGGCTCGCGCAGCTCGGCGTAGGCCGGGGTGGCGGCCAGGTCGTCGCGCAGCTCGGTGAGGAACCGGCCCAGCGGGTCGTCGGGCGCGGCGCCGTCGACCACGGTGAGGCAGGACTTGACGATCCGGTCGACCTCCGACCGGGAGGCCGCCAGGTGGTCGACCTGCCAGTCGACCGCGAAGCCCCACAGCACGGCCCGGTTGGTCAGCGCCAGCTCCTCGGCGGTGCACCACGGCGCGCTGAACGCCATGGCGAGGGCGATGCTGCTGAACAGCGCCGCGTCGAACGGCCGGCCGGGGAACAGCTCGGCGTGCCCGGCGGCGCACCGCGCCAGGTCGCGCTGGCCCTTCGCGGCGAGCGCGCAGATCCGCCCCTGCTCGGCCGCCGCGGCGACCGGATCCGGTACCTCCCCGCCGGTCACGCCGGCTCCGCCCGCCGGCCGGCGGCCAGCAGGGTCAGCTCGACCCGCTCGCGCGGCCGCAGGGCCGCGGCCAGCCGCAACCCGGGTACGCCGGGCCGGCGCAGCCGGAAGCGGTAGCGGCTCAGCATCGTGGCGAGGATGAGCTGCGCCTCCAGGTAGAACAGGTACATCCCGAGGCACTGGTGCGGGCCGCCGCCGAACGGGAAGTGGGCGTACCGGTGCCGGGCGCGGACCCGCTCGGGCCGGAACCGTTCCGGGTCGAACTCGTCCGGCCGGTCCCAGAACTGGCGCATCCGCTGGGTGATCAGCGGGCTGGCCACCATGGTCGCGCCGGCCTCGATGGGCACGCCGTCGATGACGTCGTCGGCCACCGCGCGGCGCGGGATGATCCAGCCGATGGGGTAGAGCCGGAGCAGCTCGTCCAGGACCATGCGGGTGTAGGTGAGGTCGGCGAGGTGCTCGCGGCGTACCGGTTCGTCGCCCACCACCCGGTCGATCTCGGCGTAGAGCCGCTCGGCCACGTCGGGCCGCTGCTCCAGATGGGGCCAGGCCCAGGTGAGCACGTTGATGGTGGTCTCGGTGGTGGCCGCGAACATGGCCACGGTGTCGTTGCGGACCTGCCGCTCGTCGAGCTGCCGCCCGTCGTCGGTGCGGGCCTGCCAGAGCGTGGAGATGATGTCGTCGCCCTGGTCGGCCACGGCCCGGGTCTCCCGGACGATCGGCACGAGCACGTCGTCGACGATGCGGACCGCGCGGCGGAAGGGGCGGTCCCCCGGCATCGGCAGGGAGAGCGGGGCGAACGGCACCACGATCCGGGGGATCACCGCGGTGGCGATGACGTCCTGCGCCTCGATCACCCGCAGCGCGTCCGGCACGGAGATCTTGTCGGCGAAGAGCACCCGCATGATCGCGCGGCTGACGATCCGGGCCTGCTCGGCGCCGATGTCGACGGGGCGCCCGGCCCGGAACGGCTCGTCCAGCTCGTCGACGGCGTCCCGGATGGCGTCGGCCATGCCGTCGATCAGCGCCTCCACCCGCTTGGCGGTGAACATCGGCTGGAGCATCCGGCGGCTGGCCGACCAGATCTGCCCCTCGCCGAGGATGCCCTCGCCGAACAGCCGCTTGACCGGGCGCCAGAACAGCCCGTCGCCGGCCCGCTCGTAGTTGTCCGCCCGGTCGCGCAGCACATGCTGGACGTGCCGGGGGTGGGTGGCCAGGTAGGGGCGGAAGGATCCCAGGTTCAGCCGGACGAGCGCGCCCCCGGTCCGGTTGCCCACGTCGATCAGGGCGCGGGCCGGGTCGCGGAGCAGGCCGGGCAGGATCTGCCGCAGGGGGACGGGGTGGGGCCGCCCGGTGGGCCGGGGCGCGGTCGGCGACTCGTCCACGTGAATGGCTCCCTCTGTTCTACCCAGGGTCGCGACGCCGTCATGACCCGTGACGTTGCCCGCGAGCATGCCATCCTGAACGACGGATAAAAAGGCGGACAGGAAAATATCTCACTGCACAACAATCCCGGTGTCGACAATGGAGCCGGTGGGATTTGCGTCACGCCGGAAGCCTTCCGGCGCAGCCGGCCATCCACTGTGGAGTTTTCAGCCGGCTCCCGGCGCAGGTCCGCCCGGCGCCGACGCCCGCCCGCCGGCCGTGACCGCCCCGAGCCGGTCGCCGGCCGGGCGGGCGCACCGGCGCGATCAACTCCTCCCGGCCGACTGGGGAGAACCCGGGCGCGTGCCCGCCCCCTGTGCCAAGCTTCGGGCATGGACGACAAGACCATCCTGAGCCGGATCTCCGAACTCGTCGACGAGGAGCACCGGCTGCGCGCGGCCGCGCAGGAGCACGAGGCCGGCACCGACGACGAGGCCAAGGAGCGGCTGCGGGCCCTGGAGGAGTCCCTCGACCAGTGCTGGGACCTGCTCCGCCGCCGCCGGGCGGCGCGCCGGACGCACGGCGACCCGGACGCCCAGGGCCAGCGCCCCGTCACGGAGGTCGAGCGCTACCTCCAGTGACCCGGGGCCGGGGGCCGGCCGCCGCGCTTCCGGGCGGGCCGGTGCCCGCCGGCCGTGCGTCCCGGGCGGGCCGGTGCCCGCCCGGGACGCGGCCGCTCAGCGGAGGCCCGCCTCCCGCAGCAGCACGTCGGTCAGCGCCTCCGGATCGGTGTCCGAGGCGGGCAGGCCGCGGGCGGTGAACCAGGTGCCCACCACCCGGACGTCCCGGCCCAGGAACTCCGCCCCCTGCGGGTTGGCCACCACGTCGACCACCTGCGGCAGGTCGATCATGACCAGCCGCCCGGCGTGCACCAGCAGGTTGTACGGGGACAGGTCCCCGTGGGCGTATCCGGCGCGGGCCAGCACGACCAGCGCGTCGACCAGTTGCTCCCACAGGTCGCGCAGGTCGGCCCCCTCGGGTCGGAGCTGGGCCAGCCGGGGCGCGGCCTCGCCCGCCTCGGCGTCGCCCACGAACTCCAGCATCAGCTCGGTGCCGAGCAGCTGCACCGGGTAGGGCACGGCGATCCGCCCGGAGGCGGCGCCGATCTCCCAGAGCCGGGCGAGCGCGGCGAACTCGGCCGCCGCCCACTGCCCGGCGATCACTTGCCGGCCGAACGAGGTCCGGCCGGCCATCGCCCGCATCTCCCGGGAGCGGCGGACCCGGCGCCCCTCCAGGTAGCCGGCGTCGCGGTGGAAGAGGCGGTGCTGGGGATCCCGGTACCGCTTGGCCGCCAGCAGGCAGCCCCGGCCGGTGTCCGGCACGGCCCGGCGGACCAGGTGGACGTCCGCCTCCTTGCCGGTCTTCAGCACCCCCAGCTCGGTGTCCTTCGCGGCCAGCTCGGTGACCAGCCACTCCGGGTGGGGCTCAGGCCCGTGCACGGCCTGGTCCCAGGAGGACCAGGTGTCCTCCGCGTCCGGCTCGGCGTCGGGATCGGTGAGGACCGGCTCGGTGTGCCGGCCCCGCTTCAGGAAGGTGGGTTCGTCGTCGTCGAAGCGGCTCTTGCCGCGGCCACGGCGCTGCGGCGCCGGGAAGTCGTGATCGCGCACGGGTGGATCGGTCCTTCGATCGAGGCTGGTGGAGGCAGGTGGTTGGACCCTGCAAAGACGGCCATGACCGACCTCCTCTCCTCGACCGGGCCCCGCCCGGCTGCGCCCTCGCGCCGCACCATGGTCACGGGCGGCCGCGGGCGGGTCAACCGAATTTCCGCTCAGCCGGCCAGGACCGCGGCCACCGCGGCGATCAGCCCGTCGACGGTGCGGGTGGGCGCGAACCTGGTGTCCGACCAGCGACGCCCCCGGTGCAGCCAGACGCTGGGCAGGCCGACCGCGGTCGCGCCGCCGATGTCCGCCTCCGGGCTGTCGCCGATCACCCAGGCGCCGCGCAGCGGCATCCGGGCCCGCTGGGCGGCCAGCGCGAAGATCCGCGGATTGGGCTTGCTGACCCCGGCCTCCTCGGAGATCACCCAGTCGGCGATGTAGCGGTCCAGCCCGGTCTTGCGGATTTTGGCGTCCTCCTGGCGGGACGTGCCGTTGGTGACCACCACCGGCACCCAGCCGGCGTCGTCGGCGATCCGCAGCGCGCAGGCCACCAGCGGGTCCAGCCGGGTGAACGCCACCACCCCGTCGTGCAGCTCCTCGACCAGGTCGATGGAGGGGATGCGCACCCCGTACCGGTCGCGGATCGCGTCCGCGACGTCCCAGCGGTCGGTCAGGCCGTCGGCGTCGACGGAGCGCAACCACTCGATGTCGGAGGGCGGCGCGCCGATGCTGTCCAGGAACCGCTCACCCCAGGCGCGGAACGGCCCCTCGCGGTCGAGCAGGGTGTTGTCCAGATCGAGCAGGAGCAACGGCACTCGGGAACCTTACGGGACAGGGGCGCGCGACCGACAGGGCCCGAGGGCACCACGCCGTCCGTCAGCCGACGAGCGTCGTTCGGGCGAGCCCCTGGTCGGGCAGGCGGTCGGTGAGCATGGTGTGCGCCGCGCGGGTGGCGCCGAGGGCGGCCGGGTCCAGGGTCGCCACCAGCACGTCCTCGCCGGTGTCCGCGCCCCGGGCCAGCGGCCGGCCCTCCGGCTCGTAGACGGCGGCGCCGCCGTTGAACCGCCACGGGTCCGCGCCGCCCACCGCGTTGGCGAAGACCACGTACATGGTGTTGTCCAGGGCGCGCGCGGCGTAGTAGAGGTCGCGGCGGTGCTCGGAACCGGCCAGGTAGCCGCTCGGGCAGAGGTAGCCGTGCGCGCCGTCGACGGCGGCGGCCCGGCCGTGCTCGGGGAAGCAGCCGTCGTAGCAGATGCCGAGGCCGAACAGCCAGCCGTCGACCAGCAGCGAGGCGCCTCGCCGGCCGGCGTCGAACAGCTCGCGCTCGCCGCTCCAGAGCTGCTGCTTGTCGTACGCGGCGGTGACCGTGCCGGTCGGGTCGACCACGAGCGAGGAGATGGTGCGCCGCCGGTCGGGTTGGCGGACCGCCGCGCCGATCACCACGCTCGTCCCGCCGTCACGGGCGGCCGCGCGCAGCGGGTCCAGCCGCGCGTCGTCCACCCGGCCCTCCGGGTCGGCGGCCACGTCGGTGCCGGTCGGGTCGGCGCCCAGGGTCGGGGGGTGGTACGCGGGCAGGAACAGCTCGGGCAGCACCACGACCCGGGCGCCGGCGGCCCGGCCGACGAGGCGGGCGGCCAGGGCCGCGTTGCCGGCGACGTCACCGGGGACGGGCTCGGCCTGCACGGTGGCCACGGTCAGCGGGCGGGTGGGGAGGGGCACGGCCTGGGTCACGCGAGGATCCTAACCGGCACGGCCGGCCGAGCCGATCATGCGAAACCGCATCTCAAGCCGTACGTACGGTTTGCATCGACCGCTTCCACCTGGAACGATCGACACGTGCCCAGAGTAAGCCAGGACCAGCTCGACGCGCGCCGGCAGGAGATCCTCGGCGCCGCGCGGGCGTGTTTCGCGCGGCACGGCTACGAGGGTGCCACCGTCCGCCGGCTGGAGGAGGCCACCGGGCTCTCCCGGGGCGCGATCTTCCACCACTTCCGGGACAAGGACTCGCTCTTCCTCGCCGTGGCCGAGGACGACGCCGCGATCATGGTGGAGACCGTCGCCCGCAACGGCCTGGTCCAGGTGATGCGGGACCTGCTGGCCCGGGCCGTCTCCCCGGACACCACCGGCTGGCTCGGCAGCCAGCTCGAGGTCTCCCGGCGCCTGCGCACCGACCCCGCGTTCGCCCGGCGCTGGGCGGAACGCTCGGCGGCGATCGCCGAGGCCACCCGGGAACGCCTGCTCCGCCAGCGGGAAGCCGGGGTGCTCCGCGACGACGTGCCGATCGACGTGCTGGCCCAGTTCCTGGAGCTGGCGTACGACGGTCTCGTGCTGCACCTGGCGATGGGCCGTCCCGCCGGTGACCTCAGCCGGGTGCTCGACCTGGTCGAGGAGGCCGTCCGCCGGCACTGACCGGCCCGCGGATATCGGTCCGATAACTCGACCGGCCGCGGAGATCACCGCTGGCGGACCTGCTCCACAATGAGCGCGACCCCTCGCGACAGGAGCAGAGCATGACAGTCCTCGCGGGCGACATTCTCGCGGGCGAGACCTGGGGCATCCCCGGCCCCGTCTTCCTCCGCTGGTACCTCGTGGCGGCCGTCGTCCTGGTCGTCGGCACGCTGGTGTACCGGTGGCGCGCGTTGGCCGGCACCCCCGTGCAGGGCGGTGGGCCGCTCGGGCCGCAGCAGGTCGCGTACCTCAACGGGGGCGACCAGCTCGCCGTCTGGACCGCGCTCGGTGGGCTGCGCCGGGCCGGCGCGGTGGGCGTACGCCCCGACCGGCGGCTCACCACGGGTGGCGCGCTGCCGGCCGGGGTCACCCCGCTGGACCAGGCGCTCCACCACGCGGCCGGCCGCGGCCTGCGCTCCCGGGAGCTGGGGCAGGACGAGTGGGTCCGGCGCGCCCTCGACGAGCTGCGCGACGGCCTCGTGCGCCGGGGCCTGGCCCTGGACAAGGAACGGCGGGCGACGTTGCGCCGCGGCTCGCTGCTCGTCGGGGCCTTGCTGGCGCTCGGCTTCGTCCGGGCCTTCGTCGGCATCTCCAACGGCCGGCCCGCCGGCTGGCTGCTGCTCACCCTCGTGCCGATCTTCATCGCGTTCCTGCTGCTCAACCGGGTGCCGTGGCGCACCCGGGCGGCCGACCGCGAGCTGCGCGAGCTGCGCCGCCAGCACACCTGGCTGCGTCCCGCCGCCGCACCGGCGTACGCCACCTACGGCCCGTCCGACGCGGCCATGGGCGTCGCGCTGTTCGGCACCGCCACCCTCTGGAGCATGGACCCCGGCTTCTCGGAGCAGGCCGAGATCCAGCGGCAGGCCATGGGGTCGAGCGGCAGCTCGGGCAGTTCCTGCGGAGGCGGCAGCTCGTGCGGCGGGGGCAGCTCCTGCGGGGGCGGCGGTGGCGGCTGCGGCGGCGGTGGCGGGTGCGGCGGATGACGGCCGGACCATCCGGCGTGGGCATCGGGTGGCGGCCGGAGATCGCCGGCTTCGTGGCCGGCCTGCCCGGGCTGCGCTTCGTCGAGGTGGTCGCGGAGACGGTCGCCCCGGCCGGGCCGCTCCCCGACGGCCTGGCCGAACTGCGCGGGCGGGACGTCACCGTCGTACCCCACGGGGTGAAGCTCTCCCTCGGCGGCGCGGAGCCGGTCGACCCGGCCCGGGTCGCGCACCTGGCCGGTGTTGCCGCGGCGTTGGACGCGCCGCTGGTCAGCGAGCACCTCGCGTTCGTCCGGGCCGGCGGCCTGGAGGCCGGTCACCTGCTGCCGCTGCCGCGCAGCCGGGAGGCGGTGGCCGCCGTGGTGGCCAACGTGCGCCGGGCGCAGGCCGAGCTGCCGGTGCCGCTGGCCCTGGAGCCGATCGCCGCGCTCTTCGACTGGCCGGACGACGAGCTGGACGAGGCCGACTTCCTCACCGAGATCCTCGACGCCACCGGGGCGCTGCTGCTCCTCGACGTCGCCAACGTGCACGCCAACGCCCGCAACCGGGGCGGCGACCCGGCCGCCCTGCTGGACCGGCTGCCGCTGGACCGGATCGCCTACGTGCACGTGGCCGGTGGCGCCGAGCAGGGCGGCTTCTACCACGACACGCACACCGACCCGGTCCCCGCCGAGGTGCTCGACCTGGTCCGTGAGCTGTGCGGGCGGCGCCGGCCACCGGCGCTGCTGCTGGAACGCGACGGCCACTACCCGCCCGCCGCCGAGCTGCGCGGAGAGCTGGACGCCCTGGCCGCCGCGTCGGCGTACCCGGTGGTCACGTGACCGGCGGGGACCTGGCCGGGCGGCAGGCGGAGCTGGTCGCGGCGCTCGTGGCCGGCGGGCCGCTGCCGCCCGGCTTCGCCGCCGCGCCGGTGGAGGCCGCCCGGCGGGCGCTGCTGCGCAAGCGGGCCGGCGACGTGGCCCGGCACTGGCCGCTGCTCGCCGCCGGCCTCGGCGACGCCTGGCCGGCCACCTTCGCCGGCTGGGCGGCCGGCTGTCCCACCAACGGCTCGCTGCGCGACGGCTGGGACCTGGCCCGGGAGCTGCGCGACCGGGGCACGCTGCCGCCGCTGGGCGCGGAGGAGCTGGCCGCCCGCGAGGCGGTGAGCCGCTACGACGGCCGCAGCGCCCCCCGGCCCCGGCGGCTGCCGGCCGTCGCCCGGGCCGGCGGCGCCGTCGCGGCCCAGCTCGCCGGCCGGGTACGCCTGCTCCGGCCCGCGCGACGCTGAGAGCGGGTGGCAGGCGCCCCCGGGGTACGGCAGGATCGGCGGCATGGATCTCGGACTCGCCGACCGGGTGTACGTGCTGACCGGCGCCTCGGGCGGCCTCGGCTTCGCCACCGCCGAACAGCTCGTCGCCGACGGCGCCCGCGTGGTGATCTCGTCCCGCGCCCCGGAGCGGGTCGCCGCCGCCGTCGAGGCGCTCGGCGGTCCGGAGCGGGCGATCGGGCTGACCGCCGACCTCACCGACGCGGGCACACCGGAGCGTCTCGTCGCGGCGGCGCGGGAGCAGTTCGGCCGGCTCGACGGGGCGCTGATCTCGGTGGGTGGCCCGCCCCGGGGCACCGCCGCCCAGGTCACCGACGAGCAGTGGCGGGAGTCCTTCGAGACGGTCTTCCTGGGCACCGTCCGCACCGCGCGCACGGTGGCCGCCGCGCTCACCGACGGGGGTGCCATCGGGCTGGTGCTGTCCACCTCGGTCCGCGGCCCGCTGCCCGGGCTCGGCATCTCCAACGGCCTGCGCCCCGGCCTGGCCGGGGTGGCCAAGGACCTGGCCGACGAGCACGGCCCCCGCGGCGTACGGGTGGTCAGCCTGCTGCCGGGGCGGATCATGACCGACCGCAACCGGGAGCTCCTCGCCGCGAGCGGCGACGCGGAGCGGGCCCGCACCGAGGCGGAGGCGTCGATCCCGCTGGGCCGCATCGGCGACCCCGCCGAGTTCGGCCGGGTGGCCGCCTTCCTGCTCTCCCCCGCCGCCGGCTACGTCACCGGGGTGACCGTGCCGGTCGACGGCGGCGCGCTGCGCGGCCTGTGACCCGCGAGCCGGTGAACGGGCGACGGCGCCGCCCCGGGGACACCCGACCCGAGGCGGGCACGCCGGGCACCACGCGACCCGCGGGTTCGGCGCCGGATCCGACGCGGCCCGGTGCGGCCGAGCCGGGCCGGGCGCCGGCCACCCGCCGGTATCCCCGGCCGACGAAGGAGCAGCTCGCGGCGGCTGCCGACCTGCTGCTGCCGGACCTGATCGCGCCCGGGCTGGACGTCCTGTTCGTCGGGATCAACCCGGGCCTGTGGTCGGCGGCCACCGGCTGGCACTTCGCCCGGCCGGGCAACCGGTTCTGGCCGGCGCTGCACCGGGGCGGTTTCACCCCGCGCCAGTTGCACCCCAGCGAGCAGGACGAGCTGCCCGGCCTCGGACTGGGCATCACCAACATGGTCGCCCGGGCCAGCGCCCGCGCCGACGAGCTGACCGCCGAGGAGCTGGTCGAGGGGGCGCGGGAGCTGACCACCAAGGTGGCGCGCTACCGGCCGCGCTGGGTGGCGGTGGTCGGGGTCACCGCGTACCGGATCGGGTTCGCCCGGCCGAAGGCGTCCTTCGGGCCACAGCCGGAACCGCTCGCGGCGGCCCGCCTCTGGGTGCTGCCCAACCCGAGCGGGTTGAACGCGCACTTCACGCCGGAGACGCTCGGTGCCGCCTTCGGCGAGCTGCGCGCCGCAGTCACCGGCTAGCCGCAGGTCAGTCGGGCCGCTCCAGCCGCTCCATGCGGTTCCAACCGGTCCAGCCACGTTCGCGCATCAGGTCCCGCAGTCGCTCCGCCCGCGGGTCGGTTTCGACGGCAAGTGCGTCCAGCAGGTCGAACGGCAGATCGTCGTGCGCCTCCTCGCCGGCGATCAGGTCGCCGGAGCTGTCGGCCTGCTCGGCCAGGCCGGCCATGATGTCGGCGGCTTCCGCCAGGAGCGGTTCGCCGTCCGCGTCGCTGTCGAAGATCTCGGACAGCACCCGGTAGAGCCGAACGAGTTGCGGGTTCTCCAGCTCCGCGAGCTTCGCGGGGATCCACTCGCGGACCCGATCGGGCCAGCGGGCCGCGACCAGGATCCAGCCGTCCCGCTCGGCCTCCACCATCCGCTTCGACGCTCCGATGTCCCGAAGCCGATCGAGGTAGGAGACCACCTCCGGTGGGAGCGCCAGACTGTCCCCGGCAGTGAGCTGGGCGATCTGCTTGCGGCTGGTCTCCAGCCGTTCGATCTCACTGCACAGCTGGTTGTCGATCCGCCGGACCGCTTCGGCGAAGGCCGCCGCGTCGGCGTCGAGCATCCGGCTGATCTGCGACAGCGGAACGCCGGCGTCCGCGAGGGTGCGGATCTTGATGAGCGACACGACCGCCGTCGCGCCGTACCGCCGGTAACCCGAAGCGTCCCGCTCGGGCTCGGGCAGCAGCCCGATCTGGTGGTAGTGCCGCACCGCCCGCACCGTGACGCCGGCGTACGCCGCCAGTTGACCGATCGTCAGCATGCTCTGATCCTGCCCTCCACCCGCCCGTCGCCGGCTCAGGAGATCCTGCGACGGTAGGTGAGGTCGGCGAACACGAAGGCCACGACGAGGATGCCGACGCACCAGGCGAGGGCGATCCAGATGTCGGTGCCGACACTCTGCCCGGTGAACAGGTCCCGGATCGCGTTGACGATGGAGGTCACCGGCTGGTGCTCGGCGAACGCCCGCACCGGGCCGGGCATCGACCCGGTGGGCACGAAGGCCGAGCTGACGAACGGCAGGAAGACGAGCGGGTAGGAGAAGGCGCTCGCGCCGTCCACCGACTTCGCGGTGAGCCCGGGGATCACAGCGATCCAGGTCAGCGCCAGGGTGAACAGGACCAGAATGCCGGCGACCGCGAGCCACGCCAGCACCCCTGCCCCCGAGCGGAAGCCCATGAGGAGGGCGACGAGGACGACGACCACGAGCGAGATCAGGTTGGCGACCAGCGAGGTCAGGACGTGCGCCCACAGCACGGAGGATCGCGCGATCGGCATGGACTGGAACCGTTCGAAGATGCCGCCCTGCAGGTCCAGGAAGAGCCGGTAGGCGGTGTAGGAGATGCCCGAGGCGATCGTGATGAGCAGGATGCCGGGCAGCAGGTAGTTCACGTACGAGTCGGTCCCGGTCTCGATCGCGCCGCCGAAGACGTAGACGAACAGCAGCAGGAAGGCGATCGGCATGATCGCGGTCGTGATGATGGTGTCCGGGCTGCGGGCGATGTGGCGCAGCGAACGTCCCAGGAGGACGGTGGTGTCGCCGAGGAAGTGCTTGTTCATCGCTGTTCCTTGTCCGTTCCGGCGCCGACGAGGGTGAGGAAGACGTCTTCGAGGGTCGGCTGCTTCTCGACGTACTCGATTTCGGCGGGTGGGAGCAGCCGCTTGAGTTCGTCGAGGGTGCCGTTCACGATGATCCGGCCCTCGTGGAGGATCGCGATCCGGTCGGCGAGCTGCTCCGCCTCATCGAGGTACTGGGTCGTGAGCAGCACGGTCGTGCCACCCTGGGCGAGTTCCCGGACGGCCTGCCACACCTCGATGCGCGCCTCCGGGTCCAGCCCGGTCGTCGGCTCGTCGAGGAAGATGACCGGTGGGTTCCCGATGAGGCTCATCGCGATGTCCAGCCGGCGGCGCATGCCACCGGAGTACGTCGCCACCCTCCGGGTGCCCGCCTCGGTCAGCGAGAAGCGCCGCAGCAGGTCGTCCGCGATCGCGCCCGAGTTCTTGAGGTGCCTCAGCCGGGCGACCAGGACAAGGTTCTCCCGCCCGCTGAGGATCTGGTCGACCGCCGCGAACTGCCCGGTGAGACTGATGGACTCGCGTACGTCGGCGGCCTGTGTCGCGACGTCGAAGCCGTTGACCCGGGCGGTCCCGGTGTCGGCCCTGAGCAGCGTGGACAGGATCTTCACCATCGTGGTCTTGCCCGCTCCGTTCGAGCCGAGCAGGGCGAAGATGCTGCCCCGTGCCACGTCGACGTCCACGCCGCGCAGCACCTTGAGCTGCTTGAACGACTTCTCCAGGCCTCGCACCTGTATCGCGGGCTGCTCGACCTGATGTTCCGTTGGGGGAATGCTCATGACGGCAGCATGGAGGGTTGACGCAGCGTCAGGGTCAAGCCCGCGGGGCGGATTGTCCGGCGACAGTTGGCCGGCGCCGGGCTGGTTGGTCGGCGTCGGGCTAGTTGGCGGCGGCCGGCGGCAGGGCCTCCTGCGCCACGTAGGTGCCGACCGGCACGGTGGTGACCACCCGCTCCGGCTGCTCGGGCTCGGCGTAGGGGGCCGGCGAGTCGGTGACCGCGAACTGGGTGCGGTAGAGCTCGGCGTAGAGGCCGCCGACGGCGACCAGCTCGTCGTGCCGGCCGCGCTCGACGATCCGCCCCTCGTCGAGGACGAGGATCTGGTCGGCGTCGCGGACCGTGGACAGCCGGTGCGCGATCACCAGCGCGGTGCGCCCGGTCAGCGCCACCGACAGCGCCCGCTGCACCGCCGCCTCGCTCTCCGAGTCGAGGTGCGCGGTGGCCTCGTCGAGGATCACGATCGACGGGGCCTTGAGCAGCAGCCGGGCGATGGCGATGCGCTGCTTCTCGCCGCCGGAGAAGCGGTAGCCGCGCTCACCGACCGTGGTGTCCAGCCCGTCGGGCAGGGCGCGGACCAGGTCGGCGACCTGCGCGCCGGCCAGCGCGGCCCAGATCTCGTCGTCGGTGGCGTCCGGCTTGGCGTAGCGCAGGTTCTCCCGGATCGTCTCGTGGAACAGGTGCGAGTCCTGCGTGACCACGCCGATCTCGTCGCGGAGCGAGGCGAGTGTGGCCTCCCGCACGTCGACCCCGCCGACCAGCACCTGGCCGTCGCTGACGTCGTAGATCCGGGAGATCAGCATGGAGAGCGTCGACTTGCCGGCGCCGGAGGGACCCACCAGGGCCACCATCTGGCCGGGCTCGACGGCGAACGAGACGCCCTTGAGCACGGGCTCGTTGACCGTGCGGTCGAGCGCGGCGACCTCCTCCAGGGAGGCCAGCGACACCTCGGCGGCGCTCGGGTAGCGGAACCGCACGTCGCGGAACTCGACCCGGCCGTTGCCGCGGGGCACCGGCTGGGCGTCGGGCTTCTCCTCGATGCCGGGGCGCAGGTCGAGCACCTCGAAGACCCGGTCGAAGGAGACCAGCGCGCTCATCACGTCGACCCGGACGTTGGAGAGCGCGGTGAGCGGGCCGTAGAGGCGGGTGAGCAGCAGCGCCAGCTTGACCACGGTGCCGGCGCTGACCGCGCCGGTGACGGCCAGCCAGCCGCCGAGCCCGTAGGTGAGCGCCTGGGCGAGGGAGGCGACCAGCAGCATGGCGACGAAGAAGGTGCGCGAGTACATGGCCGACTGGATGCCGATGTCGCGGACCCGCTCGGCCCGGCCGGCGAACCGCGTCGCCTCCACCTCGGGCGAGCCGAAGAGCTTGACCAGCAGGGCGCCCGAGACGTTGAACCGCTCGGTCATCGTCGCGTTCATCTTGGCGTCGAGGTTGTACGACTCGCGCGTGATCTCGGCCAGCCGGCGGCCGACCCGGCGCGCCGGGATGATGAAGATGGGCAGCAGCACGAGCGCCAACACGGTGATCTGCCACGACAGGATGAGCATCGCGCCGGCCGTGAGCACGAGCTGGATGACGTTGCTGACCACGCCGGACAGCGTCGAGGTGAACGCCCGCTGGGCGCCGAGCACGTCGTTGTTGAGCCGGCTGACCAGCGCGCCGGTCTGGGTGCGGGTGAAGAACTGCAGCGGCATCCGCTGCACATGGTCGTAGACCCGGGTGCGCAGGTCGAGGATGATGCCCTCGCCGATCCGGGCCGAATACCACCGCTGGGCCAGCGAGAAGAGCGCATCGGCCACGGCCAGCACGGCGATGATCAGGGCGAGGCGAACCACGGTGGCGCCCGCGTCGGAGCCGCCACCGGCGATCGCGTCGATGACGTCACCGGCGAGCAGCGGGGTGGCCACCCCGATCACCGCGGCGATCACCACGGTGACCAGGAAGACGATGATGTCGCGCCGGTAGGGCTGGGCGAACGCGACGATCCGCCGGGCGGTGCCGCGCTTGAGCTGGTGGGTGGAGATCTCGTCGCGGTTGCGCATCGACCGGAGCATGCTCCAGCCGCCCATGCCGCCACCGGCCATCGGGTTGGACACTCGTCACCTCCGGGTCGTCGGCAGCCGTGGGCCGTCGGGGTCAATTCTCCCGACGACTACGACAACCTCGCGAGTAACCCGGATCTTCCCGGATGGTCCTTACTATTCGCCCCGACCGGCCAGGTCGCGGATCCGCCGGGTCTGCGCCTCGCGCTCGGCCCGCTGCTGCTCGGCGTGGGTGCGCCCGCCCGCGCCGGCGAGCAGCGCCTTGACCTCCACGATCGCGTCGCGGTTGTTGGCCAGCAGGCCCGCCGTCAGGTCGCGCACCGCGCCGTCGAGCTCGCCGGCCGGCACCACGAGCGTGGCCAGGCCGATCCGGTCCGCCTCGGCGGCGTCCATCCGGCGGCCGGTGGCGCAGATCTCCAGCGCGCGGGAATAGCCGACCAGCTCGGCGAGACGCTTCGTGCCGGCCAGGTCGGGAACCAGGCCGAGGGTCACCTCGGCCATCGAGAGTCGGGCGTCCTCGGTGAGCACCCGCAGGTCGCAGGCGAGGGCGAGCTGGAAGCCGGCGCCGATGGCGTGGCCCTGCACGGCGGCGATCGAGATCACGTCGGGCCGGTGCAGCCAGGTGAAACCGCCCTGGTACTCGGCGATCCGGTCGGCGCACTCCTGCTCGGACAGGGTGGACAGCTCGGCGAAGGAACCCGGGCCGGAGGAGCCGGCGACCGACAGGTCGAGGCCGGCGGAGAAGGCCCGCCCCTCACCGCGCACCACGACGACGCGGACGTCGCCGGGCAGGTCCCGGGAGAAGTCGCTCATCGCGCGCCACATGGCCGGGGTCTGCGCGTTGAGCACGTCGGGCCGGCACAACGTCACCGTCGCGACCGGCCCGTCGCAGTCGAGTCGTACTCCGGTCGTCTCGGCGGTCACCGGACCGCCCGGAGCACAGCGCTGATGGACGACGCTGGGGGGCGGGTCACGCCTTCTTGCGGCGCCGGGCGCCGCCACGCTGCCGCAGCTGCACCCCGGACTCGGTGAGCACCCGGTGGATGAACCCGTAGGAACGGCCGGTCGAGGCCGCGAGCGCACGGATGCTCTCACCCGAGGTGTACCGCTTTACCAGGTCCTTGGCGAGCGTCTGCCGCTCGGCCCCGACGATCCGGCGACCCTTCTCAGTGCTGGTGGCTGTGCCGGTGGCTGCCATGCTGATTCCTCACGTCCCAGACTGTGCGGTTCGGATACGGTCCCACCTATTAGACCGCCTCGGACGATCATGCGCCAGATATCAACTATTCGCCAACCGACACGCTATGCAATGTCAGCTTCCCGATAGAGTGATCCTCCTGACCGGCCCAGCCGGCGTCGGCCGGCCGGATCATGAGAGGCCGACCGGCCGGCCGAGCCGTACGCTCCTCGGATGATCGACGTGCTGGCCGCGGCGGCCGCCGCCGCGGGCGTCTTCGCCGCCACCAACATCGACGACATCGTCGTGCTCACGGTGTTCTTCGTGGCGGCCCGGCGCACCGGCCGGCCCCGCCCCTGGCAGATCGTCGCCGGCCAGTACGCGGGCATCGGCGCGCTGGTCGGGGTCGCGGTGGTGGTCGCCGCCGGGCTGCTGGTGGTGCCCGATCCGTGGACCGGCCTGCTCGGGCTGCTGCCGATCGCGCTGGGCGTCCGCGCCCTGCTGGCCCGCCGCGGCGACGACGAGCCGCCGGCCGTGGTCGGCGGCCTGCTCGGCGTGGCCGGGGTGACGGTGGCCAACGGCGCCGACAACGTCGCCGTCTACGTGCCGGTGTTCCGCTCGCTCGACCCGGCCACCGGCCTGGTCTGGCTGCTGGTCTTCGCCGCCCTGGTGGCCGTCTGGTGCGCGGCCGCCGCCCTGCTCGGCAACCACCCCCGGGTGGTGTCCCTGGTCGGCCGCGCCGGCCACTGGTTGGTGCCGGCCGTCTTCATCGCCCTCGGCGTGGTCATCCTGACCACCTCCGGCGTCCTCCCCCACCTGCTCCCCTGACGGGGGTCAGGCCAGTTCGACCAGTTCCAGGAGGTCGTCGGACCAGGCGTCCTCGTCGCCGTCGGGGAGGAGGATGGCGCGGTCGGGCTTCAGCGCCAGCACCGCGCCCGGGTCGTGGGTGACCAGCACGATGGCGCCCGGGTAGCGGGCGATCGCGTCCAGCACCTGCTCGCGGCTGACCGGGTCGAGGTTGTTCGTCGGCTCGTCCAGCAGCAGCACGTTGGCGCCGGAGCAGACCAGGGTGGCCAGGGCCAGCCGGGTCTTCTCGCCGCCGGAGAGCACCCCGGCCGGCTTGTCGACGTCCTCGCCGGAGAACAGGAACGCGCCCAGGATGCGGCGCAGGTCGGTGTCGGTCTGCTGCGGCGCGGCGCTGCGCATGTGCTCCAGGATGGTCCGCTCGACGTCCAGCGTCTCGTGCTCCTGCGCGTAGTAGCCGAGCCGCAGGCCGTGCCCGGGGCGCACCTCGCCGGTGTCCGGTTCGAGCAGGCCGCCGAGCATCCGCAGCAGGGTGGTCTTGCCGGCGCCGTTGAGGCCCAGGATCGCCACCCGGGAGCCGCGGTCCACCGCCACGTTCACGTCGGTGAAGATCTCCAGCGACCCGTACGACTTCGACAGGCCGGAGGCGGTGAGCGGGGTCTTGCCGCACGGCGCCGGGGTGGGGAAGCGCACCTTCGCCACCTTGTCGGCGACCCGGACGTCCTCCAGGCCGGACAGCAGCTTCTCGGCCCGCCGGGCCATGTTCTGCGCGGCGACGGTCTTGGTGGCCTTGGCCCGCATCTTGTCCGCCTGGGCCATCAGCGCGCCGGCCTTCTTCTCGGCGTTGGCCCGCTCCCGGCGGCGGCGCCGCTCGTCGGTCTCCCGCGCCTCCAGGTACGCCTTCCAGCCGAGGTTGTAGACGTCGACCACGGAGCGGGTGGCGTCCAGGAACCAGACCTTGTTGACCACGGCCTCCAGCAGGGAGGCGTCGTGGGAGATCACGATGAGGCCGCCCTTGTGGTTGCCGAGGAAGCCGCGCAGCCAGGTGATCGAGTCGGCGTCGAGGTGGTTGGTCGGCTCGTCGAGCAGCAGGATGCCGCCGCCGTTCTCGCCGGCGTCGCGGAACAGGATCCGGGCCAGCTCGATGCGGCGGCGCTGGCCGCCGGAGAGGGTGCCGATGGTCTGCGCCAGGGCCCGGTCGGGCAGCCCGAGGTTCGCGCAGATCCGGGCCGCCTCGGCCTCGGCCGCGTAGCCGCCCAGGGAGGCGAACTGGTCCTCCAGCGCGCCGTAGCGGCGGACCAGCCGCTCGTCGTCGGCGCCCTCGGCGAGCTCCTCCTCCAGCTCCTTCATCTGCGCCATGAGCACGTCCAGGCCGCGGGCGGAGAGCACCCGGTCCCGCCCGGTGACCTCCAGGTCGCCGGTGCGCGGGTCCTGCGGCAGGTAGCCGATCGCGCTGCGCCGGTCGATCTGCCCGGCGTACGGCTGCCCCTCCCCCGCCAGCACCTTCAGCGTGGTGGTCTTGCCGGCGCCGTTGCGGCCGACCAGGCCGATCCGGTCACCCGGCTGCACCCGCAGCGTGGTGTCGGACAGCAGGATCCGGGAACCGGCGCGCAGTTCCAGGCCGGTGGCGTTGATCATGTCGAGGTACTCGCTCTCGGGGTTCGGCGAAGGGCTGACTCAGGGCACGCGAAAGCGCCGGCGGGTCATGATTTCCCGTCGGCGCGGGGCCGTTCAGCCTTCGCAGCGCAGCACGCGCCAATTGTACCGGGCGCTCCCCGGGCGGCCCGGCGGATTACCGCGCAAGATCATCGGGTACCGAAAACCCCGTCCGGACCCGGTCCGGTACCGCAACCACCACACACGGACTAATCGGTGATCGGGGTCAACATGGAGCTGAACGAGAACGCGCGGGTCGACACCAGCCAGGTGGAGGATCGGCGAGGGTCCGGCGGAGGCGGCGGGATGGGCATACCGATCCCGATCGGCGGCGGCCGGGGCGGGATCGTGGGCATCATCATCGCCGTCGTGGTCGCCCTGGTGGGCGGCGGCTTCGGGCTGAACGCGGCCACCAACGGCGGCGGCTCCGAGCAGGGCGACAACACCTCGCTGGAACAGAAGTGCTCCGCGCAGGACGCGCTGGAGCAGCTCGACTGCCGCAACACGCTCTACGTCAACTCGATCCAGGCGTACTGGCGGACCGCCCTGCCGCAGGTCTTCGGCGACCAGTACAAGCCGTCGAAGACCGTGTTCTTCAGCCAGAACGTGAGCACCGGCTGCGGCGCGGCCGACTCCGGGGTCGGCCCGTTCTACTGCCCCGCGGACGACCTGGTCTACATCGACCTCACCTTCTACCGCCTGCTCGCCGACCAGCTCGGCGCCGAGGGCGAGTTCGCCCAGCCGTACGTGCTGGCCCACGAGTACGGGCACCACGTGCAGGACCTGCTCGGCACCGAGGCGCAGATGCGCCGCCAGCAGCAGCGCGACCCGCAGAACGCCAACACGCTGTCGGTGAAGCTGGAGCTCCAGGCCGACTGCTACGCCGGCGCCTGGGCGAAGAACGCCACCGGCACCTCCGACGAGAAGGGCCAGAAGATCTTCAAGACCATCACCGACCAGGACATCCAGCAGGCGATCGACACGGCCGAGAAGATCGGCGACGACGCCATCCAGCAGCGCTCCGGCCGGCCGGTGAACCCGGACGAGTTCACCCACGGCACCTCCGAGCAGCGCAAGCAGTGGTTCACCAAGGGCTTCTCCACCGGCGACCCGAAGGCCTGCGACACCTTCGGCGGCACCCAGTAACGCCCGACCCACCGGACCCCGGCGACCACCCCGGCGCCGGGGTCCCGCCATGTCCGGCCCCGACGGTGGGGTCAGCGGGCGTCGTCGGGGGCCGGGTCGCGGACCAGGATCCGCACCGCGCGGGCGGCGGCCACCGCGCCGACCAGCACGGCGTGCCGGGGCTCGGGCACGTCGAGCAGCCGCTCCGCGCGCAGGGCGGCCAGCGGGGCCAGCCGCCGGTCGGCCAGCACCGTGTCCACGGCCCGCCGGTCCCCGCCGCCGACCACGGCCGTCAGGCTCTCCGCCTCCGGCAACAGCAGGCGTACGGCCAGCTCGGCCGCGTCACCCAGCGCCGCCTTCGCCTGGTTGTCCCGCCGCCGGGCGAAGCGCTGCTGGGACCAGCCGCCCGCGGCGGTGCGCCCCTGCACGTACCGGGTGTCCACCTTCGAGACGACCAGGTCGGGGCCCTGGGCGACGCCGACCGCCACCGCGCCCTTGCGGGCCAGCAGCAAGCCGAGGCGGCGGGGCGCGCCGGCCGCGGCCACGAACCCGGGCACGTCGGCGGTGGCCGGGGCGCCGGGCGGGGTGTGCAGCTCGGCCGTGGCGCCGTCGGGCGCGGTGAGCAGCAGGCCGTACCCCTCGACTGTCGTGGTGGGCGGGCCGTGCCGCTCGGCGAAGCCCTCGACCCAGCGGGCGACGCGGGTCGGGTCGACCTCGACCCACCGGCCGCCCCCGGCCGCGGGTCGGCTGCTCATGCGACGACGGTACGGCACCGGGGCGCGTCCGGACACCACGGGGAGCCGGAACGCGGGAGGGCACCGGACCGGCGCCCTCCCGCGTCACCCGCCGTCAGTGGACGGTGAGGTTCCCGCCGGTCAGCTTCACCTCGGCGGTGCCGACCCCCGTCCAGTCGGACGAGAAGAGCAGCGCACCCCCCTGCCACAGGGTGATCCCGACGCTGTCCTTCCGGCCGGGGGAACCCCGGTCGGTGACCGTCACGGCCAGGGTCAGCCCGCCGGCCACCACCGTGCCGGTGCGGTCGACCAGGTCGGCCCGGTAACGCACCTGCGCGGCCCTGCCGTCCCCGGTCAGGCCGACACCCTCGACGGCCGTGCCCCGGATCTCGTAGCTCCGGCCGCCGGAGCGGAACCCGACGGTCGCCGAACCGGTCGGGCTCTTACCGGGCCGGGCCGCCTTCGCGGCCAGGTCGACGGTCACCGGCGATCCGGCGGCCGCCGGATACCGGCCGGCGGGCCGGCCCGCGGCCAGCGCGCCCTCGCCGGTGAGGAACGACCCGTCGGAGGCCGCCACGGTCACCCGGGCGCTGGTGCCGCCCGTGTAGTGGCCGCCGACCGTCGCGGTGACGGTGTGGCTGCCCGCCGGCAGGGTCGCCTCGCACGACGCCGATGCGCTGCCGCTGTCCGCACCGAGCAGGTCGAGCACGCCGGTGCAGAGCGGCACGCCGCCCTCGGCGAAGGTGACCGTGGCGGTGCGGATGTCCCCCGCGGCGGTGTCCGTCGCGCCGGGCAGCACCGCGCTGTCCCGGACGACGGCCCGCAGCAGGGCCCGGCCCGTGGCGCCGTTCGTGGTCACCAGGGTGTCGCCGGCCCAGCTCGCCGCCGCGTCCTCCGCGGCGACCCGGATCGTGAACGAGGTGGCCGCGACCAGGCCGGTGCCGTCGGTGACCGTGACGGTGACCGGGTAGTCGCCCGGCGCCGCGCCGGTGGTCCCCGTCACCGTCCAGCTCCGCGTGCCCGGCGTCCCGGTGCCGGAGGTGGCCGACACGGCCAGGGACAGGCCGGCGGGCAGGCCGGCGGCGGACGCGGTCAGCTCCGCCCCGACGGTGTCCGCGTCGGTCGCCGTGACCCGGACCGTCGGCGCGAGACCGTCGCTGTACTGGACGGCTGCCCCGCCCGCCGGGGCGTCGTTCGACACCACGGGCACGGCCCGGATGGTGAGGTCGGCGTCGTTCAGGTCGAAGAAGACGTTGCCGACCGCTTCGATCCGGATCCGCGCCTGCGTCGTCGCCACGTTCGGCAGGCTCACTGTCGCGCTACCGGTGTTCGGGGTGCTCTCGGCCAGCACGTACGGGAAGGTCTTCCCGCCGTCCGCGGAGAGCGTGATCTTCACCTGGCCGGCGTTCACCGGCGCCGCGTCGGTTCCGGCCACGTCCCAGGTGACCGCCTGCGTCGAGCCGCCGTCCAGGACGGCGGCGGAACCCTGCGAGGTGACCAGGAACGGCCCGGCGTCCGGCGCCAGCACCACGGCGACGTCGGCGCTACCGACGCCGCCGCCACCCGTCCGGCCGTCCCGGGCGGTGAGCTTGAAGTGCATGGTCCGGTCGTTGGCCAACCCGACCCAGTCCCGGGTGGGCAGGAACTCCGAGTAACAGTCGACGAGGTCCGCCGGCACGTTGGTGGCGCCACCGCTGGCCGGCGGCGCCGGCGCGGCCGGGCAGGCGCCGGTTCTGGCGTTCGTGTTGCCCGCCAGGATCTGCGTCAGGTCCGGGAACACCCGCGTCGGGTCGGTGGAAACCGCGTTCAGGCCGGGCGAGTGGTACTCCAGGGTGTCGCTCGGCGAGACGTTGGCGGCCGTGCCGAACACCCGGAACAGCGGGCCGTTGACCTTGGTGTTGTTCACCAGCGCGGTGCCGGCGGCGCCGCCCCGGTCGTTCTGCTCCCACAGGTACGTCAGGGTGTCGCCGTCCGAGTCGGTGGCGCTGCCGGACAGCGCGAACGGGGTACGCACCGGAATGGTGACCGTGTCCGGCACGGTGACCACCGGCGCGTGGTTGGCGGTCACCTCGGCCAGGAAGCCGCCGTTGTCGATGGCGCCGCCCTTGGCGGTCTCGCCGACGAACCCGGACGCGCCGGAGAGGCCCGTGAGGGCGAGCGGGGCGACGTTGGTGGCGGCCAGCGTGCCACCGAAGGTGACCTGGAAGCCGGTGTCGTTGAGCGCCCCGCTGCCGCCGAACGCGGCCACCGTGACCGTCGCACCGGCCGGCCAGCCGGTGATCGCCTCGACGGCCGCCTTGATGCCGGCCGTGCTGTAGTTGACCCCCCGCACGATTGGCGCGGACTCGACGCCGTTCCAGGACACCGTGAACGCGTCGCCGTCGGTGTCGAAGTCGCGCAGCGAGACCGTCTGCACCTCGTTGATGGCCGGGCGGGTGGAGGTGACGTAGTTGGTGATCTCGGTGTAGCTGCGGTGCGACCAGTACGGGTCGCTGTGCGGCTGGAGGTTGTCCTGCTGGCAGATCCCCGCGTAGGCCATGATGGACGACCCGCTGCCCGGCTCGTACGAGTTGGCCGCGCTCCGGTTGCCGCCCGAACAGTTCCACTGGTTGCCGTTGAACGTGTGGTTGCCGGCGAACTGGTGGCCCATCTCGTGCGCCACGTAGTCCACCGCGTAGAAGTCACCGACCGGTGTCGGCAGGCCGGTGCAGCCCTGGGCCTTGCCGTTGCCGCCGATGACGCCGAGGCTGGCCACGCCGCCGCCGTTGACGCCGAGGCCGATGTGGCCCACGTCGTAGTTGCCGGCGCCGACGAGCTGACCGAGGACGATGCGGTTACGGCTGAGCGTCCCGCTGCCGCAGGAGCTGAGCTGGGCCGGGGTGAAGCAGGCCGCCGCGCCGCACGGGCCGTTGGGCTCGGTGGCGAGCGCCGGGGTGTTGAGGTTGGTCTTCTCGGTGTCGTTGATCAGCACGAGCCGGATCGCGGTCTCGTCCTCGTAGATCTGGGTGACCCGGTTCATCAGGGTGACCTTGGCCGCGGTGACGTTCTCCGCGCCGCCGAAGAAGGTGGCGTAGGAGGGGTCGGTCACCAGCGCCACCCGGTAGGTGCGCAGCGTCACCGACGGTCCGGTGGGGACCTCGGTGGGTGCCACACCCACCTCGCCTTCGAGGGCCTGGGCGGCCGCCATGACGTCCTCCCGTTCGACGAGGTCGCCGTGGGGGTTCGCCAGGTCGCGGACGAAGTAGCTCGCGTAGAGGCTCTGGTCCAGGTGGTAGTAGGGGTCGACGTACCAGTTCCCGGCCGCCGAGCGGACCGAGGCGTGGAAGCCGAGCGGAGTCAGGTCCGCGCGCACGGTCGCGGTCGGGTCGTCCAGGCCACGACCGGCGTACGTGCTGATCTCGGGGTGCGCCGCGGCCAGGCCCGCTTCCATGACGGGCGAGTCCACCAGCTCGAAGCGCTGGAACGTCCCGTTCGGCGCCGGCAGCGTCACGACCTGGGCCGACGGGCGGAGGGACCGGCTCCGCTCCGGCGGCGCCTTGTCGAGCACGCCCTTCATGCTCTGCCGGTCCAGCGTGTACGTGGTCAGCCGGTCGGCGTGCACGGTCGCCTTCCGGCCGGCCTTGGTCGGCGCGGGCTTGCCGTCCACCTTGTGCCACGGGCCCCCGGAGGGCGGGGCCGCGCCGGCCGGGGCCGGTGCCGCCAGCGCCGGCAGCACCGCCGCCGCCAGCGCGGCGACCAGGAGACCTGCCATCCGCCCGCGTCGCGCCCGACGGTCTGTCGACCGGCGCGGTCGTCGTACCAGAGTGATCATCAGTCCTCGTCCCCCTGCTCGGTGAGGAGTGGGTGGAGCCGCGCACGCGCCCGGATCGACGGGGCGTACGCGGATGATCCACAGATGGTCACAGACCCTAGGCGGACCAGGGATTTCTTCACATCAGCCGGACAGCTGACACTCCTGACAGGACGGCGGTCGACGCGGGTCAGCCCAGCAGCGTGGCGACGGCGAGCGCGGCGATGATCGCGCTGGACGCCAGCGCGGTCACCAGGCGGCCCCGGGGTCCGGTGAGGACCCGGCCCACCAGGGTGCCGCCGCCGGCGATCAGCAACTGCCAGCTGGCCGAGGCGAGGAAGGCGCCGAGCACG
The DNA here is from genome assembly GCF_050948395.1 of Micromonospora sp. CA-244673. Classification (NCBI taxonomy): domain Bacteria; kingdom Bacillati; phylum Actinomycetota; class Actinomycetes; order Micromonosporales; family Micromonosporaceae; genus Micromonospora; species Micromonospora sp. CA-244673. The sequence goes on from NZ_CP192019.1 coordinate 5,186,783, forward strand.
AAGAGCGCCGCGCCCACGGGGTCCCGGCCGGTCGCGTCGTTGCGCCCAAGGACGAGCGCGGCGAAGTAGATGACGGTGGCCGGGTTGAGCAGGGTCAGGGCCAGGATGCCGCCGAACGCCCGCCCGGCCGTGTCCAGGCCGCGGTTGACGGTGGCGGCCGTGGCCTCGGTGCGGGAGCGCAGCGCCCGCCACGCGCCGTGCGCGGCAAGGGCGAACAGCACCGCCGCAGCCACCAGCCGCAGCGGCCCGGCGATCGGCGTGATCACGGCGGCGACGGCCGCGCCGCCCAGCACGGCCACCGCCGCGTAGAGGCCGTCGGCGGTGGCGACCCCGAGCGCCGCGGCCGCGCCGACCCGGAACGAGGTGCGGGCGCTGAGCCCGAGGATGAGGATCGCGATCGCGCCGACCGGCACGGCGACGCCGTAGCCGGCCACCAGACCGGCGAGGAACGCCCCGGTCACGACGGTGGGCGGCGGGTCGAGGCGGCCGGCGGCAGGGTGCGCTGTCGACGCGCGGCAGTGGCCGCACGGACAGGAGCCTGCTTCGGGTACGCCTCGATCACGCGCCCATCGTGCCCGCACCTCCCCGACGCCCGCCACCCGTTTTCCCGAGCCCGGTCCCTCTGGGATCATGGACGGAACCGGCCCCGGTAGGGGGCCGTTCGCTACCAAGATCCGGTGGAGCGCCGAATTGGACCTGGACGACTATCAGCGCGGCGCCCTGCGTACCGCCGCTCCACGGGACAAGCCGAACGAGCTGCTCCACCTGGTGCTCGGGCTGGTCGGCGAATCCGGTGAGATCGCCGAGAAGTTCAAAAAGTGGGTCCGGGACCTCGACAGCGACGAGTCGCGGATCGACCGGGCCGACATCGCGAAGGAGCTCGGTGACGTGCTGTGGTACGTGGCGGTGCTCGCCGACTACCTCGATCTGTCGCTGGACGACGTCGCGGCGGCCAACCTGGCCAAGCTGGCCAGCCGTCAGGGCCGTGGCGTGCTGGGTGGCAGCGGCGACAACCGCTGATCCGGGCTCTGCCCACGCGGGGTGGAACGAGTCGAGCGCGGCACCCGCAGGGGGTGTCGCGCTCGACGGGGACCGGGGAAACCGGTCAGACGTTGAAGCCGAGGGAGCGGAGCTGGTCCCGGCCCTCGTCGGTGATCTTGTCGGGGCCCCACGGCGGCAGCCAGACCCAGTTGATCCGGATGTCGTCGACCAGGCCGCCGCCGGGGCCGGTGGTCAGCGCCTGCCGGGCCTGGTCCTCGATCACGTCGGTGAGCGGGCACGCCGCCGAGGTCAGCGTCATGTCCAGGGTCGCGACGTTCTGATCGTCGACGTGGATGCCGTACACCAGGCCGAGGTCGACCACGTTGATGCCCAGCTCCGGGTCGACGACGTCCTTCATCGCCTCTTCGATGTCGTCGATCGCGGGCTTGCCGCCACCCGCCGCACCGTCGGCCGCCGCGGCACCGTTGGCCGCCGCGGCACCGTTGGCCGGAGCGTCGCCGGCCGGGGCCGCGCCGTCGGTCGCCACCGCGCCGGTCTCCGGCGTCGAGGTGGTCTCTTCGCTGCTCATGCCTTCACCTCCGGGCTCACGCCCACCCCGGCGCGTGCCGCGGCGTCCTTGAACGCCATCCACGACAGCAGCGCGCACTTCACCCGGGCCGGGTAGCGCGCGACACCCGCGAACGCCACCCCGTCTCCGAGCACGTCCTCGTCGGGCGTGACCTGGCCACGCCCGGACATCAACTCGACGAACGCCTCATGCACCACGCCGGCGTCGTCGGCGGCCCGGCCGCGCAGCAGCTCGTGCAGCACGCTGGCCGACGCCTGGCTGATCGAGCAGCCCATCCCGTCGTACGAGATGTCGGTGAACACCTTGCCGTCGGTGGTCACCCGCACGGTGATCTCGTCGCCGCAGGTCGGGTTGACGTGGTGCGCCTCCCCGACCCGGGCGGCCGGGTCCGTCGCGTCCCGCAGGCCGCGGCCGTGCGGGTGCTTGTAGTGGTCCAGGATGATCTCCTGGTAGAGCTGGTCGAGCTGCATCAGTCGAACACCTTCCGCACCTGCTCGAGACCGGCCACCAGCGCGTCGATCTCCTCGGTCGTGGTGTACAGGTAGAACGACGCCCGGGTGGTGGCCGGCACGCCGAACCGGTTGCACACCGGCTTGGCGCAGTGGTGCCCGACCCGGACCTGCACACCGAGCGAGTCGAGCACCTGCCCGACGTCGTGCGGGTGCACGTCGCCGAGCGCGAAGGAGATCGTCCCGCCCCGGCCGACCGGCACGTTCGGGCCGAAGATCCGCAGCCCGGGCACGGTGGAGAGGGCGTCCAGCGCGTACGCCGTCAGCTCCTTCTCGTGCCACTGGATGGCCGGCATCCCGATCCCGGTGAGGTAGTCGACCGCCGCGCCGAGCGCGACCGCCTCGGCGATCGGCGGGGTGCCCGCCTCGAACCGGGCCGGCGGCGCGGCGAACGTCGAACGCGCCATCGACACGGTCTCGATCATCGAGCCGCCGCCGAACACCGGGGGCATCGCCGCGAGCAGCTCGCCCCGGCCCCACAGCACACCGATGCCGGTCGGGCCGCACATCTTGTGACCCGTGAACACGATGAAGTCCGCGTCGTAGTCGACCACGTCCATGGGCATGTGCGGCACCGACTGCGAGCAGTCGAGCAGCAGCAGGGCACCCACCTCGCGGACCCGCTGGGTGATCCGCGAGGTGGCGTTGACCGTGCCGAGGATGTTGGACATGTGCACCAGCGAGACGATCTTCGTCCGCTCGGTGACCAGGTCGTCCAGCCCGGACTCGTCGAGCCGGCCGTGGTCGGTGACCGGGAACCAGCGCAGGGTCGCGCCGGTCCGCTCGGCGAGGAGCTGCCACGGGACGATGTTCGAGTGGTGCTCCATCTCGGAGATCACGATCTCGTCACCGGGCCCGAGCCGGAACCGGGGGTCGCCGTCCGGGCGCAGCGAGGCGTTGGAGAACGCGTACGCCACCAGGTTGATCGCCTCGGTGGAGTTCTTGGTGAAGACCACCTCGTCCACGCTCGGCGCGTTGATGAACGCGGCGATCTTCGCCCGGGCCCCCTCGTACGCCTCGGTCGCCTCGGTGCCCAGCGTGTGCACCGAGCGGGACACGTTGGCGTTGTGCCGCGCGTAGTGCTCGGCGAGCACGTCGAGCACCTGCCGCGGCTTGTGCGAGGTGTTGGCGCTGTCGAGGTAGACCAGCGGGTGCCCGTTGACCTCCCGGTCCAGGATCGGGAAGTCGGCCCGCACCCGTGCCACGTCGTAGCGGGGCACGTCGTCGTACTGCGGCATGCCCGACGGGATCGCGATGGAGGTCATCGGAGGTCAGGCCCGCGCCGAGCCGGCCCCGGCGACGTACCGCTCGTAGCCCTCTTCCTCGAGCTTGTCGGCCAGCTCCGGGCCGCCCTGCTCGACGATCCGGCCGGCCACGAAGACGTGCACGAAGTCGGGCTTGATGTAGCGCAGGATCCGCGTGTAGTGGGTGATCAGCAGCAGGCCGGTGTCGCCGGTGTCGCGCACCCGGTTGACGCCCTCGCTGACCACGCGCAGCGCGTCCACGTCGAGACCGGAGTCGGTCTCGTCGAGGATGGCGATCTTCGGCTTGAGCAGCTCCAGCTGCACGATCTCGTGCCGCTTCTTCTCACCGCCGGAGAAGCCCTCGTTGACGTTGCGCTGGGCGAACGCCGGGTCCATCTGGAGCTTCTCCATGGCGCCGCGCAGCTCGCCGGCCCAGGTGCGCAGCTTCGGCGCCTCGCCGTCGATGGCCGTCTTGGCGGTGCGCAGGAAGTTGGCCACCGAGACGCCGGGGACCTCGACCGGGTACTGCATGGCCAGGAAGAGGCCGGCGCGGGCCCGCTCGTCGACGGACATGGCCAGCACGTCCTCGCCGTCGAGGGTCACCGAACCGCCGGTGATCTCGTACTTGGGGTGGCCGGCGATCGAGTACGCCAGCGTCGACTTGCCGGAGCCGTTCGGGCCCATGATGGCGTGGGTCTCGCCCGACTTCACGGTCAGGTCGACACCGGCCAGGATCGGCTTGAGCTCACCCTCGGGCAGCTTGACCGACACCTTCAGGTCGCGGATCTCCAGGGTGCTCATCAGCGGGTCACTCCATTGCTCGGCGTCAGGCTGACGTAGATGTCGCCCTCGCGGACTTCGACGGGATAGACGGGAACGGGTTCGGTGGCGGGCAGCCCGGTGGGCTCACCGGTCCGTAGGTCGAAACGGGATCCGTGCAGCCAGCATTCCAGCGTGCACCCGTCGACCTCGCCCTCGGAGAGGGCCACCGCGGCGTGTGAGCACTCGTCGTACACGGCGTAGAACGCGTCGTCCTCGCCGTGCACGATCGCGATCTGCGTGCCGTCGACGTCGGCGCTGATCGCGGTGCCCTTCGGCACGTCCTCGGTCGAGCAGATCTTGATCATCAGGCGCCGGCCTTGGCGAGGCGGGCCTCGATCGCGTCGCCGAGCCGCTCGCGCAGGTCGTCGACCGGGATCTTGTTGATCAGCTCGGCGAAGAAGCCGCGGACCACCAGGCGGCGGGCCTCGCCCTCCGGGATGCCCCGGGCCATGAGGTAGAAGAGCTGCTCGTCGTCGAAACGGCCGGTCGCGCTGGCGTGCCCGGCGCCGGCGATCTCGCCGGTCTCGATCTCCAGGTTGGGCACCGAGTCCGCCCGGGCACCGTCGGTGAGCAGCAGGTTCCGGTTGATCTCGTACGTGTCGGTGCCGGTCGCCTCGGCCCGGATCAGCACGTCGCCGACCCAGACCGTGTGCGCGCTGTCGCCCTGCAGGGCGCCCCGGTAGCCGACGTAGCTGCGGCAGTCCGGCACGGTGTGGTCGACCAGCTGCCGGTGCTCCAGGTGCTGCCCGGAGTCGGCGAAGTAGACGCCGTACAGCTCGGCCTCGCCGCCGCGCTGGGCGTATTCCACCGAGGTGTACTGCCGGACCAGGTCGCCACCGAGGCTCACCTGGACGTGGATCACCTTGGCGTCGCGGCCCAGCTTGACCTTGAGGTGCTGCGCCTGCACGGCGTCGTCGGCCCAGTCCGCGATCGTGACCAGCGTCAGCTTCGCGCCGTCACCCACCGACACCTCGACGTTGTCGGCCAGCGTGCCGGAGCCGACGTGCCGCAGGACCAGCACCGACTCGGAGAGCGCGCCGATCTCGACGAAGGTGTGCGCGAAGGCCACCACGTCGGAGGGCCCGCCGTGCACGGTGACGATCACCGGCTCGGCGACCACCGCCTCCCGGGCCACCTGCACCAGCTGGCCGAGGTCCGACTCGCCGTAGGCGCGGGCGCTGATCCGGTCGAACGGGACCAGCACGCTGCCCCGGCGCGGGTCGTCCTTGGCCAGCGTGCCGACCGTGACCCCCTCGGGGAGCTGCCCGTACTCGTAGGCCGGCCAGTGCGCCGACTCGTCCGTCACGGCGCCGTCGAGCAGGCCGCGCAGGCGCTTGAGCGGGGTGAAGCGCCACTCCTCCTCCAGGCCGGTGAGGGCCGGGAAGTCGGCGACGTCGTACGAGCGGAGCGCCTGCGACTTGGTCGCGGGCGGCGCGGAAGCCTGGGTAGTCATCTCTTCCTTGGTCTGTTCTGCGATTGATCGGAGGGTCGGTCGCGCTGGTCGCGACGCGGCGTGACGGGTCCGGGCCGCGCGGCGGTCAGCCCACCGCCCCCTCCATCTGGAGCTCGATCAGGCGGTTGAGCTCCAGGGCGTACTCCATCGGGAGCTCCTTGGCGATCGGCTCGATGAAGCCGCGCACGATCATGGCCATCGCCTCGTCCTCGCTCAGGCCCCGGCTCATCAGGTAGAAGAGCTGGTCGTCGCTGATCTTGGAGACGGTCGCCTCGTGCCCCATCGACACGTCGTCCTCACGGATGTCGACGTAGGGGTAGGTGTCGGAGCGGGAGATGGTGTCGACCAGCAGCGCGTCGCACTTGACCGTGCTCCGGCTGCTGTGCGAGCCCTCCAGCACCTGCACCAGGCCCCGGTAGGAGGTGCGGCCGCCGCCCCGGGCGATCGACTTCGACACGATGGTCGAGGAGGTGTGCGGCGCGGCGTGCACCATCTTGGCGCCCGCGTCCTGGTGCTGGCCCTCGCCGGCCATGGCCACCGAGAGCACCTCGCCCTTGGCGTGCTCGCCGGTCATGTAGACCGCCGGGTACTTCATGGTGACCTTGGAGCCGATGTTGCCGTCGACCCACTCCATGGTCGCGCCCTCGTGGCAGACGGCGCGCTTGGTCACCAGGTTGTAGACGTTGTTCGACCAGTTCTGGATGGTCGTGTAACGGCACCGGGCGTTCTTCTTGACGATGATCTCCACGACCGCGCTGTGCAGCGAGTCCGAGGAGTAGAGCGGCGCGGTGCAGCCCTCGACGTAGTGCACGTACGCACCCTCGTCGACGATGATCAGCGTCCGCTCGAACTGGCCCATGTTCTCCGTGTTGATCCGGAAGTAGGCCTGCAGCGGGATCTCCACGTGCACGCCCTTCGGCACGTAGATGAACGAGCCACCGGACCAGACGGAGGTGTTCAGCGCGGCGAACTTGTTGTCGCCGACCGGGATCACCGTGCCGAAGTACTCCTTGAAGATGTCCTCGTGCTCGCGCAGCGCGGTGTCGGTGTCCAGGAAGATGACACCCTGCTCCTCAAGGTCCTCACGGATCTTGTGGTAGACGACCTCGGACTCGTACTGCGCCGCGACGCCGGCGACCAGCCGCTGCTTCTCCGCCTCGGGGATGCCCAGCCGGTCGTAGGTGTTCTTGATGTCCTCCGGCAGGTCCTCCCAGCTGGTGGCCTGCTTCTCGGTGGACCGCACGAAGTACTTGATGTTGTCGAAGTCGATCCCGGTGAGGTCCGCGCCCCACGCCGGCATCGGCTTGCGGCCGAACAGCCGCAGGCCCTTGAGGCGCAGGTCGAGCATCCAGGCCGGCTCGTTCTTCTTGGCCGAGATGTCCCGCACCACCGCCTCGTTGAGGCCGCGCTGGGCGGACGCCCCCGCGACGTCGGGGTCGGCCCAGCCGTACTCGTAGCGACCCAGAGCGGCGAGCTGCTCCTCCTGGGTCAGGGGCTGGACGATCTGCTCGGTCATCTATCTGTCCTCACAGTGGTGACGGTGTTACCGGACTGGGCACGCGGCTGGGTGGGGATGTGCGTGGTGCACACCCCGTCGCCGTGCGCGATGGTGGCCAGGCGCTGCACGTGGGTGCCGACCAGACGGGAGATCACCGCGGTCTCGGCCTCGCACAGCTGGGGGAACTCGGCGGCCACGTGCGCCACCGGGCAGTGGTGCTGGCACAGCTGGCCGCCGGAGGCGATCGTGGACGCGTTGGCAGCGTAGCCCTCGGCGGTCAGCGCCCCGGCGAGCGCCTCCGCCCGGGCGAGCGGTTCGTCGCCGGCGTCCTCCATGGCGGCGCGGCAGCGCTCCTCCAGCGCGGTCACCTGCTCGGCGGCGAACGCCTCGACGGCCCGCGAGCCGCCGGTGCGGGCGATCCAGCGCAGGGCGGCGGTGGCGATGTTGTCGTAGTGGTGGGTGCCGCAGCGCACCCGGGCCGCCTCGGTCAGCACGAAGACCTTGGCCGGCCGGCCCCGCCCCCGGCTGCCCCGCACGACCTGCTCGCGGGCCTCCACGTCGCCGTCGGCGAGCATGGCGTCGAGGTGCCGGCGGATCGCGGCCGGGCTGAGCCCGAGCGCCGAGCCGAGCTGCGCGGCGGTCGTCGCGCCCTGTTCCAGCAGCAGCTGGGTGACCCGGTCGCGGGTGGAGAGGTCGGTGGACGCGGCCTGCGACAGCTCCGGCTCGGCGCGCCTGGCGCCGCGCCGCGACCCGGCGACCGGTGCGGTCGCCGGCTGCTGCCCGGAGAGCGCCGCCGCGTTTTTCACAACGACAACGTTACGTAATTCGCCGGAGGCCCGCAAACCCGGGGTCCGGTGATCCCGACCACCGGTGTGCCGGAGTCACCCGATCGGGTTCCACTACGGTGCGTAGGATTCGCTCCGTGAAGGCTTTCGCCCGGTTCCCGGTCTCCCCCACGCTGCTGCGCCGCCTCGCGTACACCTCGATCATCGCGAACGTGGCGATCGTGGTCACCGGCGGGGGTGTCCGGCTCACCCGCTCGGGGCTCGGCTGCCCCACCTGGCCCCGGTGCACCGACGAGTCGTACATCGCCACCCCGGAGATGGGCGTCAACGGGGCGATCGAGTTCGGCAACCGGCTGCTCACCTTCGCCGTGGGGGTCATCGCGCTGGCCGTGGTGCTCGCCGTGCTGGCCCAGCGGACCCGCCCGCGCGGGGTACTGCCGCTGGCGATCGGCGTGCTGTTCGGCATCCCCGCCCAGGCCGTGATCGGCGGCATCACCGTGCTCACGAACCTCAACCCGTGGGTGGTCGGGCTGCACTTCCTCGCCTCGATGGTGGTGATCGCCGCCGCGTACGCGCTCTGGCGGCGCACCGTCGAGCCCGACGGGCCGGTCGTCCCGACCGTGCCGGCGCCGCTGCGTACCCTCGCTCTGCTCACCACCGTGGTCAGCGCGGCCGTGCTGGTGATCGGCACCTGGGTGACCGGCAGCGGGCCGCACGCGGGCGACCAGGGCGCGGCCCGCAACGGCCTGGACCCGGAGGCGATCTCCCAGGTGCACGCCGACGGGGTGTTCCTGCTGATCGGCCTCTCGGTGGCGCTGCTCTTCGCGTTCCGCGCGGTGGGCGCCGCCCGGGCCGCCCGGGCCGCCGGGGTGCTGGTGGCGGTCGAGTTGGGCCAGGGCCTGATCGGCTTCGTGCAGTACTTCACCCACCTGCCCGCCGTGCTGGTCGCCGCGCACATGCTCGGCTCCTGCCTGGTGCTGCTGGCGACCCTGGGCGTGCTCTGGGCCACCCGGGAGCGGCGTCCGGCCGCCCCGCCGGCCCCGGCGGCCGCCGCGCCGGCCGGCCAGCCGGTCACCGCCGCCGCCTGAGCGCCGCCCGCGGCGCTCCCCCCGGCGTTACCCCCGGGCGGCAGCGGGAATGCGGTCCGCGCCACGGATCGTCCGCCCGAGGGGAGCCCGCCGGTGTCGCGCAAGGGCCTGACCACGACCGTCCCGCAGCGGCTGACGCCGGTGGCCGGCGCGCCGCTGTGGTGCGACGCCCTCGACTTCGGGCTCACCGGTGACGGCGTGACCAACGACCAGCCGGCGCTGGCCGCCCTGGTGGAACGGCTGGGTGACGGGTACGCCGCCGACGGCCGGGCGCGGGTCATCTACTGCCCGCCGGGCATCTACTCGATCCGGGACGCCGGCACCGTCTGGCGCAGCGGCGTGTCGCTGATCGGCGCGGGGCCCGCCGCGACCCGGTTCCTGCTCAGCAACGAGGGCAACCGGAACGATCCCGTCCCGCTGGCGTTCTGGACCACGGTGCAGCACGGCGCGGACCGGGACCGGCACATCGCCGACTGCTCCTTCACCGACTTCGAGATCGACGGCTCCGGTGTCGGCATGACCCAGTACAACTACCTGGCCAAGGGCCTCGGCCTCCAGTACGTGGTGCGCGGCGTCTTCCGGAACCTCTACATCCACCACACCGGGGCGACCGGGCTGGGCTGCGACTTCCTCCAGGACGGCCTGATCGACGGGGTGGTCGTGGTGGGCTGCGGCCGGCTGGACAACGGCGAGCAGATGGGCGGCGCGGGCATCGGCGTCGGCATCGGCGGCTGGGGCGACGTGGAGCGGCTCACCATCGCCAACTGCACCACGGTGGGCAACGGGACCAACGGGATCTTCCTGGAGCTGCAGAAGGACTACTGGCCGCCCCCGCGCGGCTTCCGCATCGTCGGGTGCCACAGCCAGGCGAACCGGTTCGGCATCTCCGACTGGGGGGCCGACGGGCTGATCGTCTCGGCCTGCACCCTGACGAACAACCTGGAGGCGGGTTTCGACGTCTCCGCCAACGGCACGGCCGGGATCGCCGGCCGCGGCGGGCTGCTGACCGACTGCGTGATCGACCGCAACGTCGGCGACGGGATCAGCATGGGCAACACCCCCGGTCCGTACGTGATCCGGGGCAACCGGATCAGCCGCAACGGCGGCTACGGCTACCACGAGCACGACCTGGGCCACGGCTACCGGGGCCCCGCGGAGGACGTGGTGATCCAGGGGAACCACATCTGGGACAACGCGCTGGACGGGATCCGGATCGACCGGCCGATGACCGACGCCGCGGTGGTGGACAACCGGATCCGGGACAACGGGCGCCGGTCCGCGCCCGCGTGCCACGGCGCCGGCGCGACGGTGCGCTACGCCCAGCGCCGGGTCACCGACGGGACGGCGGACTGGCCGCCCGGCGGGCACCGGGGCAAGGTCCTGCGGGTCGACTCGCGGACCGCGGTCGTCGCGGACAACACCGGCGACGAGCTGTCCCTGGCCGAGGTGCGGCCCGACGGGGCTACCGGCTGGAACGAGGCCACGCCGGCGCCGGGCACGCCGTACGAGCTGCCCGCCGGGCCGCCGGAACGCGCCGGGATCGCGATCAACGCCCCGTTCGACTCGGCCACCGTGCGGGGCAACCGGATCTGGCACCGGGAGGAGCACACCCAGACCTACGGGCTGTGGATCACCGAGGCGGGCAGCTGCGTGTCCTGCCGGGTGGAGGACAACGACCTCGCCGGGAACGAGGCGGCGGTCCGGCTGGACACCCCACCGATCGGCGGCCGCTGGGAACGCAACCACTGCGACGGGGAGTGAGGTCGGGCCCGGCCCGCTCGGCGCGGGCCGGGCGCGAGGTCAGGACCGCCGGGCCAGGTGGGTGGCGATCGCCGCGGCGAGCCGGTCCGGGGCGCCGTCGGCGTAACCGACGAACAGGCTCGGCTCGGTCAGCTCCAACTCGACCAGGACGGGCGAGGAGTCCGGGCCGGGGATCAGGTCCACCCGGGCGTAGAGCAGCCGCTCGGTGCCGCCGGGCACGACGGCCAGGGTCTTCTCCGCCGTGTCGAGCTGCTCCGGGGTGACCGCCCGGGCGTCGATCCGCTCCTCCTTGTACAGCTCGGCCACGCCGCGGTCGGGGCCGGTCAGCATCGGCCCCTTGCGGATCGCGTGGCTGAACGCCAGGCCGTCCGGCCCGGCCAGGAAGAGCAGCGCGGTCTCCCCGGCGGTGTCCACCGCCTCCAGGTACGGCTGGACCATGGTGACCCGGCCGGCGGCGGACAGCCGCCGCACGTGCGCCACGGCCAGCTCCCGGTGCTCCGGGTCGGCCAGGTCGTACCGGCCGGTGTCCTGGCTGCCGGCGCTGACCGCCGGCTTGAGCACGTACTCCCCGGTGTCGGCCGGCGGGGTCCAGTCCGCCCCGGGCTCGACCCAGGCGGTCGGCACGGTGGGCACGCCGGCCGCGGACAGCTCGGCCAGGTAGCGCTTGTCGGTGTTCCAGGCGACCACGTCGGCCGGGTTGACCAGGGTGGGCACCGTGCGCGCCCAGGCGACGAACTCGTCGCGGCGCAGCGCGTAGTCCCAGGGCGAGCGGAGCACGACCAGGTCGTAGCCGGACCAGTCCACGGCCGGGTCGTCCCAGACGACCGCCTCGGCGGCGACGCCGCGGGCGGCGAGCGGGTCGAGCACGAGCCGGTCGTCCGGGTCGAGGTCGGGAAGGGCGGTGCAGGTGACGAGAGCGACCCGGGGTTTCCCCCGGGTCGGCTGGTGGTGGTTGGTCAATTTATGTCAACGGGCCATCGTGCGCCGGGCCATCGACCGCCAGAGGTCGTTGCTCGGACGCATCTGGTCCATCAGCTCACGCTCCCAGGCGTTCTCGACGGTCACTCCTGCCTTGGCGCAGGCCTGCCGCGCGGTGTCGGTGCCGTCGGCGAACTGGTCGGCCCACGCCCCGTCGGAACCCACGAGGACGATTCGTGCGCCGCGCTTGCCGACGTACTCGATGACCGCCTTCGCCCCGCCGTGTTCGGCGGCGAACGACTTGATGCCCGCGACCAGGCCGTTGGGGGCCTGTTCGCCGGTCTTGTCAGCCGTCAGCGTCGTATCGGAACCATCTGCCATGACGCGAAGCCTAAGCAGACATCCACTCGGATGTGCGAGAACGATGAACTGAATGTGATGCCAATTACCTACTGGTTTAAGGAAGACCACAGGTAATTCGCCCGTACATGTCGCTTATGCCGGCCCAAAACGGGCGGGGGAGATCGTCACAGTCTGTCCGGGTTGAGCCCGTCCGGCTCAGGCCGAAAAAAATTCTGATGAAATCCGCGACACGGGGAACTCATCCACCCCGGTGAGCGCCGGAAAGCGACTAGAGCAGGGCGTCGAGGGCGACGGCCGCGAACAGGATGGTGAGGTAGGTGGTGGACCAGTGGAAGAGCCGCATCGGCTTGACCGCCTCGCCGCGCGACGCGCGCCGGCAGAGCTTGTGTGCCTCGACGACGAAGATCCCGCCGACCACCAGCGCGGTCACGCCGTAGATCGGGCTCATCCCGAGCGGCCAGACCGCCAGCGAGGAGAGCAGGGTCAGCCAGGAGAAGAGGATGATCTCCGCGTTGACCCGGCGGACCGAGGCCACCACCGGCAGCATCGGGATGCCGGCCCGCGCGTAGTCCGCCTTGTACTTGATCGCCAGGGCGTAGAAGTGCGGCATCTGCCAGAAGAAGACCACCGCGAACAGGCCCCACGCCTCCGGGGCCAGGGAGCCGGTGACCGCCGCCCAGCCGATCAGCACCGGCGCCGCCCCGCAGGCGCCGCCCCAGAAGGTGTTGGCGGCCGTGGTGCGCTTCAACCAGAGCGTGTAGACCAGGTCGTAGTAGGCGATCGCCGCGAGGGTCAGCCCGGCGGCCAGCCAGTTGGTGGCGACGGCCATCAGCGCCACCGAGATCACCGCGAGCACCAGGCCGAAGATCAGCGCGCTGCGCGGCGACACCGTGTGCGCGGGCAGCGGCCGGCGCTTGGTGCGCCGCATCAACTGGTCGATGTCACGGTCGATGTAGCAGTTGAGGACGCTGGCCGCGCCCGCGGCGAGCGAGCCGCCGACCAGCACCACGGCCACCAGCCAGAGCGCCGGCATGCCGCCGTCGGCCAGCATCATCGCCGGCACGGTGGTGACCAGCAGCAGCTCGACGATCCGCGGCTTGGTGAGCGCCACGTACGCGGCCACCACGGCCCGCACGTCCCGCCGGCCGGTCGCCGGCCCCTCCGCCACCGTGCTCACCGGCGGGTGCCCGGCAGAGTCGCTGACGGGGCGCTCGGTGATCATGCTCACGGATTGCCACCTTCCGGCTTCGGCGGGGGAGGTCGGTGTCGGCTCGGACCCCTCCGGGTCCACACACCGCCCCACACACTACGCGGCGTCGTTTTGGCTGCCCCGCAGACCCGGCAACGGTGCGGGCCGTCACATCCCCGGTTGAACGGCTGATCCGGTCGGAGACGTACAGACCAGCATGCAGAGATCCCCGGGCGGACGTTTAGGGCCGCTCGATAGGGTCATCAGTGAGGGTTCCGCCCATCTGCCGAGGAGCACAACCATCGTGGCTGCCAACCGACCCGAGCTTCCCGCTCTCAACTGGTCCGACCTCGACCGCAGGGCCGTCGACACGGTCCGCGTGCTGGCCATGGACGCCGTGGAGAAATCCGGCAACGGCCACCCGGGCACGGCCATGAGCCTCGCCCCGGCGGCGTACCTGCTCTTCAACCGGGTCATGCGGCACAACCCGGCCGACCCGAACTGGCCCGGCCGGGACCGGTTCGTGCTCTCCGCCGGGCACTCCAGCCTGACCCTCTACATCCAGCTCTTCCTCTCCGGCTACCCGCTGGCCCTGCAGGACCTCAAGGCGCTGCGCCAGTGGGGCTCGCTCACCCCGGGGCACCCGGAGCACGGCCACACTCCGGGCGTGGAGACCACCACCGGCCCGCTCGGCCAGGGCCTCGGCAACGCGGTCGGCATGGCGATGGCGGCCCGCCGCGAGCGCGGCCTGTTCGACCCCGACCCGGATCGGGCCGACTCCCCGTTCCGCCACGACATCTGGTGCATCGCCTCCGACGGCGACATCGAGGAGGGCATCAGTCACGAGGTCAGCGCCCTCGCCGGCCACCAGCAGCTCGGCAACCTCTGCGTGATCTACGACGACAACGAGATCTCGATCGAGGACGACACCCGGATCGCCAAGAGCGAGGACGTGGCGGCCCGCTACGAGGCGTACGGCTGGCACGTCCAGACGGTCGACTGGCGCCGCGGCGACGCCGACCAGGGCGACTACCACGAGGACGTGGAAGCCCTCTACGAGGCGCTGCTGGCCGCCAAGGCGGAGACCGACCGCCCCTCCTTCATCGCGCTGCGCACCATCATCGGCTGGCCCGCCCCGAACAAGCAGAACACCGGCAAGATCCACGGCTCGGCGCTCGGCGGCGACGAGGTGAAGGCCACCAAGCAGATCCTCGGCTTCGACCCGGAGCGCACCTTCGAGGTCGACGACGAGGTGCTCAAGCACGCCCGCCAGGTCATGGAGCGCGGCGCCGAGGCGCAGGCGGCGTGGACCACCGCGTTCGACGCCTGGTCGCAGGCCAACCCGGAGCGCAAGGCGCTGTGGGAGCGGATGTCCACCCGTACGCTCCCGACCGGCTGGGCGGACGCGGTGCCGACCTTCCCGGCCGACGCCAAGGGCGTCGCCACCCGGGCCGCCTCCGGCAAGGTCCTGGAGGCGCTCGCCCCGGTGCTCCCCGAGCTGTGGGGCGGCTCCGCCGACCTGGCGGAGAGCAACAACACCACCATGAAGGGCGAGCCGTCCTTCATCCCGGCGGTGCACGCCACCAAGGACTTCCCGGGCGACGAATACGGCCGCACCCTGCACTTCGGCATCCGCGAGCACGCCATGGGCGCGATCCTCAACGGCATCGCCCTGCACGGCGGCACCCGCCCGTACGGCGGCACGTTCCTGGTGTTCAGCGACTACATGCGCCCCTCGGTGCGGCTCGCCGCGCTGATGAAGCTGCCCGTGGTCTACGTGTGGACGCACGACTCGATCGGCCTCGGCGAGGACGGCCCGACCCACCAGCCGGTGGAGCACCTGACCGCGCTGCGCGCCATCCCCGGCCTCGACGTGGTCCGCCCGGCCGACGCCAACGAGACCGCCTGGGCGTGGCGGCAGGCCCTGGAGCACACCGACCGCCCCACCGCGCTGGCGCTCAGCCGGCAGGCGCTGCCGACCGTCGACCGCACCGACCTGGCCGGCGCCGAGGGCACCGCGAAGGGCGGCTACGTGCTGGCCGAGGCGTCCGGCGGCAAGCCCCAGGTGATCATCGTCGGCACCGGTTCCGAGGTGCAGCTCTGCCTCACCGCCCGGGAGCGGCTGGAGGCCGACGGCACCCCCACCCGGGTCGTCTCGATGCCCTGCCAGGAGTGGTTCTTCGAGCAGGACGAGGCCTACCGGGAGTCGGTGCTGCCGCGCGGGGTAAAGGCACGGGTGAGCGTGGAGGCGGGCATCGCCATGTCCTGGCGGGCGATCGTCGGGGACAGCGGTGAGTGCGTGAGCCTGGAGCACTACGGGGCGAGCGCGCCGCACACCGTGCTCTTCGAGCAGTTCGGGTTCACCCCCGACCGGATCGTCGCCGCCGCGCACGCGGCGCTGACCCGGGTGGGCGACATCACCGGTTTCACGACCGGCAACTGAGGGAGCGTGGGCAGCATGACGGACAGGCTGAGCGAGCTCCAGGCCGCCGGTGTGGCGATCTGGCTCGACGATCTTTCCCGGGTACGACTGAGCTCCGGCGGGCTGGACAAGCTCCGCCGCGAGTCGCACGTGGCCGGGGTGACCACCAACCCGACGATCTTCGCGAAGGCGCTGAGCGACGCCGACGAGTACAACTGGCAGTTGCGCGACCTCGCCGCCCGCGGCATCGAGGTCGAGGAGGCGGTCCGCATGCTCACCACGTACGACGTGCGGTGGGCGTGCGACGTGATGCGCCCCTCCTACGACAAGAGCGCCGGGGTGGACGGCCGGGTGTCGATCGAGGTCGACCCGCGGCTGGCCCACGAGTCCGACCGGACCGTCGCCGAGGCCAAGGCGCTCTGGTGGCTGGTCGACCGGCCGAACCTGTTCATCAAGATCCCGGCCACCGAGGCGGGCCTGCCGGCGATCACCGCGACCCTGGCCGAGGGGATCAGCGTGAACGTCACGCTGATCTTCGGCCTGGACCGGTACTCGCAGGTCATGGAGGCGTTCCTGGCCGGTCTGGAGCAGGCGAAGGCGAACGGCCACGACCTGTCGAAGATCGGGTCGGTCGCCTCGTTCTTCGTCTCCCGGGTCGACACCGAGGTGGACAAGCGGCTGGAGAAGATCGGCTCCGACGAGGCCAAGGCGCTGCGCGGCAAAGCCGCCATCGCCAACGCCCAGCTGGCGTACGAGCGCTACAGCGAGGTCTTCGGCTCGGACCGGTGGAAGAAGCTGGCCGACGCGGGGGCCCACCCGCAGCGCCCGCTGTGGGCCTCCACCTCGACCAAGAACCCCGACTACCGCGACGTCATCTACGTCGAGGAGCTGATCGCCCCCGGCACGGTCAACACCATGCCGGAAGCGGTCATCCACGCCTACGCGGACCACGGCGAGACCCGCAGCGACACCATCACCGGCGCGTACGACGCGGCCCGCAAGGTCTTCACCGACCTGGAGTCGGCCGGCGTGGACATGGCCGACGTGATCGCCACCCTGGAGCGGGAGGGCGTGGAGAAGTTCGAGGCGAGCTGGCTGGAACTACTCGACGGGGTTAAGAAGTCCCTCGCCGAGGCGGCCAAGGGCATCGGCAAGCCGGGCCGGGCCGCCAAGGGCAACGCGCGGGCCGCCGAGAAGGCCGGGGGCAACGCGTGACGGACGGCGCCGGGCGCGTCCCGAGACAGGTGAACCGTCCCGGGACGCGCCGCGCCACGAGGACGGGGTGGTGAGGTGAGCGACCTGCTGGCCGGCCGGGCGGACATCGCCGCCGGGTTGGCCGTGCACGGCGCGGACGCGGTCGACGGGTCCGCGCCCGCGTCCGTGCGGGCCGCGCTGGTCGCCGCGGATCTCCCCGCCCGGCTCGCCGCCAAGGACCCGACGCTCTGGGGTCCGGCGGCCGAGGCGGCGGCCCGGGCGCGGCTGGGCTGGCTGGACGCCCACGCGCGGTCCCGGGACCTGCTCCCCCAGCTCGCCGAGCTGACCGAGGAGCTGGCCGACCTGGACCATGTGGTCCTGGCCGGGACGGGCGGCTCCTCGCTCGCCCCGGAGGTGGTCGCCCGGACCCTCGGCCGGCCGCTGACCGTGCTGGACGGCACCGACCCCGGCGAGGTCCGCGCGGCCCTGGCCGACCGGCTGGACCGCACCGTCGTGGTGGTCGCCGGCCGGTCCGGCGCCACCGTGGAGACCGACGGCATCCGGCGGGCCTACTGGCAGGCGTTCCTGGACGCCGGGCTGACCGAGGCGGAGACGGCCCGGCATTTCGTGGTGGTCACCGACCCCGGCTCGCCGCTGGAGGCGGTCGCCGACGAGCTGGGCGTGGTGGTGATCCCGTCCGACCCGGAGGTGGGCGACCGGTACTCGGCGCTCACCGCGTTGGGACTGGTCCCCGCGGCGCTGGCCGGCGCGCCGGTCGCCGACCTGCTGGACGACGCCGAGGCCCTCGCCGGCGTGCTCGACCGGGACCGGGACAACCCGGGCCTGGCCCTCGGGGCGGCGCTCGCCGCGGCGGCCACCAGCGGCCGGGACACCGTCGCGCTGGTGTCCGACGGCACGGGGCTCGACGGGCTGGGCGACTGGGCCGAGCAACTGCTCGCCGAGTCCACCGGCAAGGCCGGCCGGGGCATCCTCCCGGTCGTGGTCGAATCCCCGGACGCCCCCGGCGCCACCGGCCCGGACGTGCTGACCGTCGGCTACGGCGGCTCCCTCGGCCCGGGCGCCGTGCCCGGCCCCGCCGACATGGCGGTCAACGGTCCGCTCGGTGCCCAGTTCCTCACCTGGGAGTACGCCACCGCGCTCGCCGCCGCCGTGCTCGACGTCGACCCGTTCGACCAGCCGGACGTCGCCGAGAGCGCGGAGCACACCGCGCGGGTGCTCGCCGCCGGCGTGCCGGCGGAGCCGCCCTCGGCCACCGAGGGCGCGATCGAGGTGTACGCCCCGGCCGGGGCCCCCGCCGACCTGGCCGGCGCGCTGCGCTGGCTGCTCGCCGGGCTGGCTGACGACGGCTACCTGGCGGTGACCGCCTACCTCGACCGGTCGGGCGACGCGGCGGTGGCGGGGCTGCGCCCGCTGCTGGCGCGGGCGGTCACGCGCCCGGTCACCTTCGGGTGGGGGCCGCGGTGCCTCCACTCCACCGGGCAGTACCACAAGGGCGGCCCACGGGCCGGCAGTCACCTCCAGGTGACCGGCACGGTCACCGACGACCTGCCGGTGCCCGGCCGCCCGTACACCTTCGGAGACCTTCAGGCGGCCCAGGCCGCCGGCGACCGGCGGGCCCTCGCCGGTCGCGGGCGACCGGTGCTGCGCCTGCACCTGACCGAGCGGGCGGCGGGCGTCGCCCAGCTACTGGATGCGGCCGGACGGACACTGACGTGACGATGAACGACGTGACATCGGCGGAGCGAGGAGGCGGCATGAACCCGCTGCGCGATCCTCAGGACCGCCGGCTGCCGCGGATCCCGGAGCCGTGCGCTCTGGTGATCTTCGGGGTGACCGGCGACCTGGCCAAAAAGAAGCTCCTGCCGGCGGTCTACGACCTGGCGAACCGGGGGCTGCTGCCGCCCGGTTTCGTGGTCCTGGGCTTCGCCCGGCGCGACTGGGGCGACGGCGACTTCGAGTCGCTGGCCCACGACGCGGCCAAGAAGCACGCCCGCACCCCGTGGCGGGAAGAGGTCTGGGCCCGGCTCGCCGGCAACATCAAGTTCGTCGGCGGCTCGTTCGACGACGACGCCGCCTTCGACCACCTCGCCGCCACCCTCGACGAGCTGCGCGACACCCACGGCATCCCGGGCAACGCCGCCTTCTACTTCTCCATCCCCCCGGCGGCGTTCCCCGTGGTGCTCAAGCAGCTCGCCCGCACCGGCATGGCGGACAACGCCAAGTCCGGCGGCTGGCGCCGGGTGGTGGTGGAGAAGCCGTTCGGCAACGACCTGCCCTCGGCGAAGTCGCTCAACGACCTGGTCGACGACGTCTTCACGCGGCAGGACGTGTTCCGGATCGACCACTACCTGGGCAAGGAGACGGTCCAGAACATCCTGGCCCTGCGGTTCGCCAACAACCTGTTCGAGCCGCTGTGGAACTCCAAGTACGTCGACTCGGTGCAGATCACCATGGCCGAGGACGTCGGCATCGGCACCCGGGCCGCCTTCTACGACTCCGTCGGCACCGCCCGGGACGTGCTCCAGAACCACCTGCTCCAGCTGCTCGCCCTGGTGGCCATGGAGGAGCCGACAAGCTTCGACGCCGACGAGATCCGCACCGAGAAGCTCAAGGTGCTCAGGGCCATCACGGTGCCGAAGGACGTCTCCCGGGACACCGTCCGCGGCCAGTACCTGCCCGGCTGGGTGGGCGGCGAACGCGCCGTCGGCTACCTCGACGAGGAGGGCGTCCCGGCGGACTCCACCACCGAGACGTACGTGGCCGTGAAGCTGGGCATCCAGAACCGCCGCTGGGCCGGGGTGCCGTTCTACATCCGGGCCGGCAAGCGGCTGCCCCGGCGGGTCACCGAGGTGGCCATCGTGTTCAAGACGGCGCCGCACCTGCCGTTCGACGCCGCCGACATGGAGTCGCTCGGCCCCAACCAGCTCGTCATCCGGGTCCAGCCCGACGAGGGCGTGGTGCTGAAGTTCGGCTCCAAGGTGCCGGGCACGACCATGGAGGTCCGCGACATCGCCATGGACTTCCAGTACGGCGAGGCGTTCACCGAGTCCAGCCCCGAGGCGTACGAGCGGCTGGTGCTGGACGTGCTCATCGGTGACCGGACGCTGTTCCCGGACGCCGCCGAGGTGGAGCAGAGCTGGCAGGTGGTGGACCCGCTGGAGCACGCCTGGGCGGGCACCAAGCCGGAGCCGTACCGGGCCGGCGAGTGGGGCCCCCGGGCCGCCGACGAGATGCTGGCCAGCGAGGGCCGGTCCTGGAGGAGAGCATGATCGGGCTGTGGGACACCACCGGGAACGAGGTGGTCAAGGCGCTCGCCGCCGAGCGGCGCAGCGCGGGCGGGGTGGCCAGCGGCATGGCTCTCACGCTGATCGTGGTGGTCGACGAGAAGCGCGTCCGGGAGGCCGAGGCGGCGGCGACCATCGCGGCCGCCGCCCACCCGTGCCGGCTGCTCGTGGTGGTCCGCTCCGACGTCGATCGGGACCGCAACCGGCTGGACGCGGAGATCGTCGTCGGCGGCCGGCTCGGCCCCTGCGAGGCCGTGGTGACCCGGATGTACGGCCGGCTCGCGCTGCACGCCGAGTCGGTGGTGATGCCGCTGCTGGTGCCGGACGTGCCGGTGGTGACCTGGTGGCACGGCGAGCCGCCGGAGGAGATCGCGACCGACTTCCTCGGTGTGGTGGCCGACCGGCGGATCACCGACGCGGCGCAGGCCGCCGACCCGATCGCCGCGCTGCGGCAGCGGGCCGCGGACTACGCCCCCGGCGACACCGACCTGGCCTGGACCCGGATCACCCCGTGGCGCACCCTCGTGGCCGGGGCGTTCGACACCACGCAGGCCCGGGTCACCGAGGCGACCGTGGTGGCGCCGCGCACCGACCCGACGGCCGCGCTCATGCGCGGCTGGCTGACCGCCCGGCTGGGCATCGACCCGGTCTGGGAGCACACCGACAAGTTCCCTCGGATGCGCGAGGTGCAGTTGCGCTGCGCCAACGGCGACGAGCTGATGCTGACCCGCGACGACAACATGGCGATCTTCCGGCGCAGCGGCCAGGAGGACCGGACGCTGCCGCTGGTCCGGCGCCCGCTCGGCGACGAGCTGGCCGAGGAGCTGCGCCGGCTCGACGCCGACCAGGTCTACGCCGAGGCGCTCGGCGCGACCGCCGGGCTGACCGCGCTCGACCAGCGTGTCCCCCAGCGGGTGCACGTGTGGAAGGATCCGGCGACCGCAAAGCGGGCCGAGGCCGGCGTCACCGCGCACGCCGGCGCGACCGCCAACGAGTGAGCGGGACGCGCGGACCGCTCGGCGGTCGGACCGCACAGGTGACCGCCGCGGGGCGGTCCGAGGACGAAGGCACGATGAATGAGTGAGGCGAGTGTCGCCGTACACGCCGACCCCGACCTGCTGGCGCAGGCGGTGGCGGCCCGGTTGGTGGTGAAGCTGCTCGACGCGCAGGCCGAGCGCGGCCAGGCGTCGGTGGTGCTGACCGGCGGCCGGATCGCCGCGGCGGTGTACCGGGCGGTGGCGCAGCTGCCGGCCCGCGACGCCGTCGACTGGTCCCGGGTCGACGTCTGGTGGGGCGACGAGCGGTTCCTGCCGGCCGGCGACCCCGAGCGCAACGAGACCCAGGCCCGGGCGGCGCTGCTGGACGTGGTCCCGCTGGACCCGGCCCGCATCCACCCGATGCCGGCCTCGGACGGGCCCGCCGGCAACGACCCGGAGGCGGCCGCCGCCGGGTACGCGCGGGAGCTGGCCCGGGCCGCCCGGCCGGGGACCGCCGCCCTCCCCCACTTCGACGTGCTGATGCTCGGCGTGGGCGAGGACGGGCACGTCGCCTCGGTCTTCCCGGAGCACCCGGTGCACCACGACAACCGCCCGGTCAGCGCGGTACGCGGCAGCCCCAAGCCGCCGCCGGTGCGCACCACGCTGACCCTCCCGACGATCAACACGGCCGAGGAGGTCTGGCTGGTGGCCGCCGGGGCGGACAAGGCCCGGGCGGTCGGGATGGCCCTCGCCGGTGCCGGGCCGGTGCAGCTGCCGGCGGCCGGCGTGCGCGGGGTGTCCAGGACGCTCTGGCTGCTGGACCGGGCCGCGGCGGCCGACGTGCCGCCCCGGCTTCGCAGCCTGCGCTGAACGACGGCGGAGCCCCGGCCCGGGCGGGTCGGGGCTCCCGCGTGCTCAGGCCCTGCCGCGCCGCCGGCGCAACGTCTCCAGGGCCTCGGCGAGCAGCGCCTCGCCCTGCTCCGGGGTGCGCCGCTCCTGCACGTACGCCAGGTGGGTCTTGTAGGGCTCGGCGCGGGCCGGGCCGGGCGGGTTGCCCGGGTCGGGGCCGGCCGGCTCGCCGCAGCGCGGGCAGTCCCAGGTCTCCGGGGCCTCCGCCTCGGCGGCGATGAGGAACTGGACGCGGTGGGCGTTGGCGCACCAGTAGGTGACCGGCCGGCGGGGCGCCGGCTCGATGCGCTGCTCGAACCGCTCGGGGGCGGACCCGATCCGGGTGCCGCGGATGACGTTGCCACTGGACACGGCTGCTCGCTCCTGTCGTCGGAGGGGACCGCCGCTTGCGGGGGTAGGCGGCGGGCGACGCGCGGAGAAACAATCTGCGCGCGGTCCGTCACGGACCGCGCGCAGATTGTACGACTCGGAGCGCTCGCTCAGGCGCCGCTGCCCGTCTGGAGCCGGAGCCAGAGCCCGATCCCGACGATGCACGCGAACCAGACGATGCCCACCAGAACGGTGTAGCGGTCGAGGTTCTTCTCGGCAACGGAGGAACCGGCCAGGCTGGAGCTGACGCCGCCGCCGAACATGCTCGACAACCCGCCGCCCTTACCGCGGTGCAGGAGGATCAGCAGGGTGAGCAGGATGCTCGTGATGACCAGCAACACGATCATCGTGTAGGCGAACCAGATCGGCATGGCGGGGGTCAATCCTCTCGTTGCGATCACTGCCCGGTCCTGACGGGCACAGCGGCACCGACCGGTGGGCGGGCAGCGTCAAGGATAGCGAGCGATCAGCGGGCGATGTGCTCCGGGAACCGGCAGATCTGCGCGAATTCCTCGGCGTCCAGGCTGGCGCCCCCGACCAGGGCCCCGTCCACGTCCGGCTGGGCCATGGTCGCCGCCACGTTCGACGACTTCACCGACCCGCCGTAGAGGATCCGGACCTGGTCCGCGGTGTCCTGGCCGAAGGTCTCCACCAGGCGCTTGCGCACCTCGCCGCAGACCTCCTGGGCGTCCTCCGGGGTCGCCGTCTTGCCGGTGCCGATCGCCCAGACCGGCTCGTACGCCACGACGACCTTGGTGACCTGCTCCGGGGTGAGCCCCTTCAGCGCGCCGTCGAGTTGGTCGCAGCAGTGCGGCACGTGCCGGAGCTGCTCGCGGATCTCCAGCCCCTCGCCGATGCACAGGATCGGGACGAGCCCGTTCGCCAGCGCGGCGGCCACCTTGGCGTTGACCAGCGCGTCGTCCTCGTGGTGGTACTGCCGCCGCTCGGAGTGGCCGACCACCACGTAGGTGCAACCCAGCTTGGCGAGCATCGCACCGGAGATGTCCCCGGTGTACGCGCCCGACTGGAACGGCGACAGGTCCTGCGCGCCGTAGCCGATCAGCAGCTTGTCGCCGTCCACCGCGGTCTGCACGGTGCGCAGGTCGGTGAAGGGCGGCAGGACCACCGTCTCGACCCCGGTGAGCTGCTTCTCGGTGAGGCTCGCGGCCAGCTTCTGGATCAGCAGGTTGGCCTCGAGGTGGTTCAGGTTCATCTTCCAGTTGCCGGCCATCAGCGGCCGGCGGGGGGTGCTCGCCATTCAGTTCTCCAGGGCCGCGATGCCGGGGAGGGTCTTGCCCTCGAGGTATTCCAGGGAGGCGCCGCCGCCGGTGGAGATGTGGCCGAACGAGGACTCGTCCAGGCCGAGCGCCCGCACCGCCGCGGCCGAGTCGCCGCCGCCCACCACGCTGAACGCGTCGGTCTTGGTGATCGCCTCGGCGACGCCCCGGGTGCCGTTCGCGAACGCGGCCATCTCGAACACGCCCATCGGGCCGTTCCAGAAGATCGTCTTCGCCTGGGACAGCGCGGCGGCGAAGCCGGCCACCGTCTCGGGGCCGATGTCCAGCCCCAGCCGGTGGCTCGGGATGCCGTCGGCGGGCACGGTGTCGTGCGCGGCGTCGGGCGCGAACGCGTCCGCGGCCACCACGTCGACCGGGAGCATGATCTTGCCGCCGGACCGCTCCAGCAGGTTGCGGCAGGTCTCGACCATCTCCTTCTCCAGCAGCGAGGTGCCCACCTCGTGGCCCTGGGCCTTGAGGAAGGTGAAGCACATCCCGCCGCCGATGAGCAGCCGGTCGACCGTAGGCAGCAGCGCCTCGATCACGGCCAGCTTGTCGGAGACCTTGGAGCCGCCCAGCACCACCACGTACGGCCGCTCCGGGTCGCCGGTGAGCTTGCTGAGCACCTCCACCTCGCGCAGCACGAGGCGGCCGGCGACGTGCGGCAGCCGGGCCGGCACGTCGTAGACACTGGCGTGCTTGCGGTGCACGGCGCCGAAGGCGTCGTCCACGTACGCGTCGCCGAGGGCCGCGAGCTGGTCGGCGAAGGCGCCCCGCTCGGCGTCGTCCTTGCTGGTCTCGCCCTTGTTGAAACGCAGGTTCTCCAGCAGGGCGACCTGGCCGTCGGCCAGGCCCTCCACGCAGGCCCGGGCCGAGTCGCCGACGGTGTCCTCGGCGAAGTGCACCGGCGCGCCGAGCAGCTCGCCGAGCCGCCCGGCGACCGGGCGGAGGCTGAACTGCGGATCCGGCGCGCCCTTCGGGCGGCCCAGGTGCGAGCAGACGACCACCTTGGCGCCGGCCTGGACCAGCGCGCTCAGGGTCGGCAGCACGGCCCGGATACGGCCGTCGTCCGTGATGTCACCGCTCTGCTTGTCGAGCGGGACGTTCAGGTCGGCGCGCACCAGCACGCGCCGACCCGACACCCCCTCGCCGAGCAGGTCGTCGAGGTTGCGGATGCTCACAGCGACGAACCCACCAGCTTGACCAGGTCGACCAGGCGGTTCGAGTAGCCCCACTCGTTGTCGTACCAGCCGACGACCTTGACCTGGTTGCCGATCACCTTGGTCAGCGGCGCGTCGAAGATGCACGACGCCGGGTCGGTCACGATGTCCGAGGAGACGATCGCATCGTCGTTGTAAATCAGGATGCCCTTGAGCGGGCCGTCCGCGGCGGCCTTCAGCGCGGCGTTGACCTCGTCCACCGTGGTCTCCCGGCCGACCGTGACGGTCAGGTCGGTGACGGAGCCGGTCGGGATCGGCACGCGCAGCGCGTAGCCGTCCAGCTTGCCCTTGAGGTCCGGCAGGACCAGGCCGATCGCCTTCGCGGCGCCCGTCGAGGTCGGCACGATGTTGAGCGCGGCGGCCCGGGCGCGGCGCAGGTCCTTGTGCGGCGCGTCCTGCAGGTTCTGGTCCTGCGTGTACGCGTGGATGGTCGTCATCAGACCCTGCTGGATGCCGAACGTGTCGTGCAGCACCTTGGCCATCGGGGCGAGGCAGTTGGTGGTGCAGGAGGCGTTCGAGATGATCGTGTGCTTGGCCGGGTCGTACTGGTCCTGGTTGACGCCCATGACCACGGTGACGTCCTCGTTCTTCGCCGGAGCGGAGATGATGACCTTCTTGGCCCCGCCGTCGACGTGCGCCTTCGCCTTGGTGGCGTCGGTGAAGAAACCGGTGGACTCGATGACGACGTCGGCGCCGACCTCGCCCCACGGCAGCTTGGCCGGGTCCTTCTCGGCGTACGCCTTGATGGTCTTGCCGCCCACGGTGATCTCGTCGGCGGTGGCCTTCACCTCGTGCGGAAGGCGGCCCAGGATGCTGTCGTACTTGACAAGGTGGGCGAGCGTCGCGTTGTCGGTCAGGTCGTTGACCGCCACGACCTCGATGTCAGCGCCGGACGCCAGCACTGCCCGGAAGAAGTTGCGGCCGATCCGGCCGAAGCCGTTGATGCCAACCCGGATGGTCACAGGTCCCATCTCCTCGCGTTCTGGTCCGCCGGCGTCGAACCCCGGCCGGCGGAGATTGTTCGCCGACCGGTGGAGCCGGCCGTTGACGGTTCATCTCGGCCACCCCGCCGCGGTCCCAGGAGACCAGACCGCCCGAGGCGGTGAGCACGGCGAGGGGTGCCTTTGCCGGCCCCCTTGCCGTACGCAGCGACCTTATCCGAGCGCGCGCCGCCGCGCTGCGGCGGGTGGTGATCCCCTTCGCAGCCCGACGCCTCACCGGTCCTATCAGACCACGAGCATGTCGGGCGTGACGGCCGCTTCGGTATCCGGGATGCCCAGGTCGCGGGCCCGCTTGTCGGCGAGCGCGAGCAGCCGGCGGATCCGGCCGGCGATCGCGTCCTTGGTCAGCGGCGGCTCGGCCAGCGCGCCCAGTTCCTCCAGGGAGGCCTGCCGGTGCTCCAGCCGCAGCTGGCCAGCCGAGGTCAGGTGGTTGGGGGCGTCGTCGGCGAGGATCTCCAGCGCGCGGGTCACCCGGGCGGCGGCCGCCACCGCGGCGCGGGCCGAGCGGCGCAGGTTGGCGTCGTCGAAGTTGGCCAGCCGGTTGGCGGTCGCCCGCACCTCGCGGCGCACCCGCCGCTCCTCCCAGGCCAGCACGCTGGAGTGGGCGCCGATCCGGGTGAGCAGCGCGGCGATCGCGTCGCCGTCCTTGACCACCACCCGGTCCACCCCGCGCACCTCGCGGTTCTTGGCGCTGATGCCGATCCGGCGGGCCGCGCCGACCAGCGCCAGCGCGGACTCCGGACCGGGGCAGGTGATCTCCAGTGCGCTGGACCGGCCCGGCTCGGTGAGCGAGCCGTGCGCCATGAACGCGCCCCGCCAGGCCGAGACCGCGCAGCACACGTTGGCGGCCACCACGTGCGGGGGCAGGCCACGCACCGGCCGGCCCCGGACGTCCAGCAGGCCGGTCTGCCGGGCGAGGGCCTCGCCGTCCTTCACCACCCGCACGATGAAGTGGCTGCCCTTGCGCAGGCCGCCCGAGGCGAGCACGTGGATCTCGCTCGGGTAGCCGTAGACCTCGGCGATCTCCCGGCGGAGCCGCCGGGCCACCGCACCGGTGTCGAGCTCCGCCTCGACCACGACGCGACCCGACACGATGTGCAGCCCACCGGCGAACCGGAGCAGGGCAGCCATCTCCGCCCGCCGACAGCAGGGCTTGGGCACGTCGACCCGACTCAGCTCGTCCTTGACCGCAGCCGTCATCGCCATGTTGCGCGCCCCCTCACGGACCGGGTTCCGGCGTGTCGCCGGTGATTACGTACGTGTCTAACGATCGGCGCCCAGGACAGGCACCAACGCGGCGCCCAGGGCGGCCGGATCATGACGGGGTGTGCCGTCGGTGACGGCGACGGGAGCGAGGACCAGCCGGGCACCCAGCGATTCTGCCGCACGTTCGACCGCCACGGGATCACCCACCGCCTTCAAGTCGGCCAGCACCATGTCCACTTTCAACTCGGGCAGATAGCGTCGGAGGGTGTCCAGATGGTCGGGCAGGGACAACCCGAGCGTCTCCTTCTCCGCCACCAGGTTGAGAGTGACCAGCCGACGGGCCGGGCTGGAGACGATCGCGTCGGCCAGGCCGGGGACCAGCAGGTGCGGCAGCACACTGGTGTACCAGCTGCCCGGCCCGAAGATCAACCAGTCGGCGGCGCGGACCGCGGTCACCGCCTCGGCGCAGGCGGCCGGCGCCGCCGGCGTGAGCCGCAGCGACTCGACCGTGCCGGAGGTGACCGCCACCTGGTGCTGGCCGCGCACCGTGCGGACCTCGTCCGGGCGGTCCGGGTCGGCGCCGCGTACCCGGGCCTCGATGCCGACCGGCTGCCGCGACATCGGCAGCACCCGGCCCACCGCGCCGAGCATCGCGCCCGCGTGGTCGAGCGCGACCACCGGGTCCCCCAGCAGCTCGGTCAGCCCGTGCAGCAGCAGGTTGCCGACCGCGTGGCCGGCGAGCGAATCGGCACCGTCCCGCCCGCCCCCGGCGGCGGCGAAGCGGTGCTGGAACAGCGCCGCGCTGCGCCGGGTGGCCGGGTGGTCGCCGGCCAGCGCGACGAGCGCCTGCCGCAGGTCGCCCGGCGGCAGGCCGCCGCGCTCCGCGCGCAGCCGCCCGCTGGAGCCGCCGTCGTCGCCGACCGTGACCACCGCGGTGATGTCCAGATCCAGTCCGGGTACGCAGTGCCGCAGCGCCCGCAGCGACGCCGACAGCCCGTGCCCGCCGCCGAAGGCGACCACCCTGGTCGGGGTCATTCGCGCCCCAGATCCCGGTGCTGGGGGTTGGCGGCGATGCCGGAGCGGCGCAGCCGGGCGGCCAGTTCCTCGGCGATCGCCACGCTGCGATGCTTGCCACCGGTGCAGCCGACGGCCACGGTCAGGTAGCGCTTGCCCTCCCGCTCGAAACCGGCGGTGGTGGCGTTGACCAGGTCCGCGTACCCGGCCACGAAGGCGTCCGCGCCCTCCTGGCCCAGCACGTACGCGCTCACCGCCTCCTCGCGCCCGGTGTGCTCACGCAGCTCCGGTACCCAATAGGGGTTCGGCAGGAACCGCGCGTCCATCACGAAGTCGGCGTCCGGCGGCAGGCCGTACTTGAAGCCGAACGAGAGCACGGTGATCCGCAGCCGGCGGGAGTCCTCCCCGCCGAACAGCTCCTCGACCCGGCGGCGGAGCTGGTTCACGTTCAGGTGGCTGGTGTCGATGATCACGTCGGCCTGGTCCCGGGCCTCCTCCAGCAGCGCCCGCTCGACGGCGATCCCGTCGGCCAGCCGCCCGTCGCCCTGCAGCGGGTGCGAGCGGCGGACGCTCTCGAACCGGCGGATCAGCACCTCGTCGTCGGCATCCACGAAGACCACCCGGGGCTGGAAGCCGCGCTCGCGCAGCTCCCGGATCGCCCCGGCCAGGTCGGTGGAGAAGGCCCGCGAGCGGACGTCCAGCACCATCGCCGTACGCCGGGCCGCGCCGCCGGCCTTGAAGGCCAGCTCGGCCATGTCCAGCATCAGCGCCTGGGGCAGGTTGTCCACCACGTAGTAACCGACGTTCTCCAGGGCCCGGGCCACCGTGCTGCGGCCACCGCCGGACAGGCCGGTCACCACCACCAGGGTGGTGTCCGCCTCGGCCGGCGCCGGCCGCCCGAGAGCTGTCTCCGCGTTGGTCGGCACCAGGTCTCCCGCCGTCCGCGCCTCGCTCACCCGTACCCCCAGCCGTGGCGCCGCGGCCGGTCGGCCGCGCGTGGTCAGTCAGCGACTCTAACGGCTGCGACCCCGCCCGGGATTCCACGGGGTGACGACCGGAACAGGCGCTTGTCCGTTTTGTCGAGCTCCGGCTGCCGCCCTCGGCGGGTCGGCTTGCCGCTTCCCGGAGGCTCGGCTGCCGCTTCCCGGCGGCCCGGTTGCCGCTTCCCGAAGGCCGGCTGCCCCTTCCCGGAGCCCGGGCCGCCCCTTTCCGAAGGCCCGGCTGCCGCTTCCCGGAGGCCCGGCTGTCGCTTCCTGGAGGCCTGGTTGCCGCCACACGCCCGTTCGGGCGGAGTGGTGTCGGCGGGCGCTCGTAGACTGCGCGGATGGTCTCCCCCACCGATGAGCGGACCGAGGACGCGCTGCGGGTGCTGCGCCGGGTGTTCGGCTACGACGCCTTCCGCGGCTTCCAGCACGAGGTCGTCGAGCACGTGGTGGCCGGCGGCGACGCGCTGGTGCTGATGCCGACCGGGGGCGGCAAGTCGCTCTGCTACCAGATCCCGGCGCTGGTCCGCGACGGCGTGGCGGTGGTCGTGTCGCCGCTGATCGCGCTCATGCAGGACCAGGTCGACGCGCTCACCGCGGTCGGGGTCCGGGCCGGGTTCCTCAACTCGACCCAGGATCTCGCCGAGCGGCGCCGGGTCGAGGCGGCTTTCCTCGCCGGCGAGCTCGACCTGCTCTACCTCGCCCCGGAGGCGCTGGCGACGCGCGCCACCGTCGCCCTGCTGGAGCGCGGGCGGATCGGGCTCTTCGCGATCGACGAGGCGCACTGCGTCTCGCAGTGGGGGCACGATTTCCGCCCCGACTACCTCAACCTGTCGATGCTGCACGAGCGCTGGCCGGGGGTGCCGCGGATCGCGCTGACCGCGACCGCCACCCAGGCCACCCGCACGGAGATCGCCACCCGGCTCAACCTCACCGACGCCCGGCACTTCGTGGCCAGCTTCGACCGGCCCAACATCCAGTACCGGATCGTGCCCAAGCGGGAGCCGCGCAAGCAGCTGCTCGCACTGCTGCGCGACGAGCACCCGGGCGACGCCGGCATCGTCTACTGCCTGTCCCGCGCCTCCGTGGAGAAGACCGCCGACTTCCTCGTCGCCAACGGCATCGCGGCGCTGCCCTACCACGCCGGGCTCGACGCGGCGACCAGGGCGACCAACCAGCAGCGCTTCCTGCGCGAGGACGGCCTCGTCATGGTCGCCACCATCGCCTTCGGCATGGGCATCGACAAGCCCGACGTCCGCTTCGTCGCCCACCTCGACCTGCCCAAGTCGGTGGAGGGCTACTACCAGGAGACCGGCCGCGCCGGGCGGGACGGGCTGCCGTCGACGGCCTGGCTCGCGTACGGACTCCAGGACGTCGTGCAGCAGCGCAAGATGATCGAGACGTCGGAGGGCGACCTGGCCCACCGGCGCAACCTGGCCACCCATCTCGACGCCATGCTGGCGCTCTGCGAGACGGTCCGCTGCCGCCGCGCGCAGCTCCTCGAATACTTCGGCGAGGGCGGCACCGCCAACTGCGGCAACTGCGACACCTGCCTGGAGCCGCCGGAGTCCTGGGACGGCACGGTCGCCGCGCAGAAGCTGCTCTCCACCGTCTACCGGCTCGACCGCGAACGCAACCAGCGGTTCGGCGCCGGGCACTGCGTGGACATCCTGCTCGGCAAGCGCACCGACAAGATCGACCAGCACGGCCACGACGCGCTGAGCACCTTCGGCATCGGCACCGACCTGCGCGAGGCCGAGTGGCGGGGCGTCGTGCGGCAACTGCTCGCCGAGGGGCTGCTCGCCGTCGAGGGCGACTACGGCACCCTGGCCCTGACCGAGGCGAGCGCCGAGGTGCTGGGCCGCCGGCGCACGGTCACCATGCGGCGGGAGCCGGAACGACCCGCGTCCGGCCGGTCCGCCAAGCCCCGTGGCGCGGCCACCGTGGTGGCCGACCTCGCCCCGGCCGCCGTCCCCGTGTTCGAGCGGCTCCGCGCCTGGCGGGCGGCCACGGCCAAGGAACAGGGCGTCCCCGCGTACGTGATCTTCCACGACGCCACCCTGCGGCAGATCGCCACCGAGGCGCCGACCTCGCTGGCCGAGCTGTCCCGGATCAGCGGCGTCGGCGACAACAAGCTGGCCAAGTACGGCGAGGGGATCCTCGCCGTCCTCGCGGAGTCCTGAGACACCGCTCCTGAGACACGACGAAGGGCCGGCCCCTTGTGGGGGCCGGCCCTTCGTGCTCGCTCCTGTCAGCGGATGGCCGGTCAGGAGGCGCTGTAGCCGCGGGTGGCGATCCAGTCGGCGAGGTTGTCCACGCTCATGCGGTAGGAGGCCATGTTCGGGTCGGCCGAGTCCGCGATGGTCACGGTCTTCCCGCCGTCGCGGTAACCCACGACGCTGATGTAGTGGCCGCCTTCGAAGGAGTGGGTGTTGCCGTCGGTGTCGGTGGCGGTGCCGGCGATGTTGGCGACCACGGCGCGGCCGTCGTCGACGGTGCGCACGATGTCGGCGCGCAGGGTGTCGGTCTGCTTGTCGTCGGCCTTGCCGTCCTTGATCTCGACCGACCGGTAGCTCTTACCGGTCTCCTTGTTCAGCACGGGGGTGATGTCGTTGATGCTGTTGGTGCCGTTCTCGGTGGTGCCCATCTCCTTGGCCATGGCGTCGACGTCGATGTTCTTGCCGAGCACGCTGATGGCGTTACGGGTCGCGGCGGGGCCGCAGTAGTAGAAGTTCGGCTGCGCCTCGTAGCGGACGTCCAGCTCCCGCTCGCCGTGACCCTTACGGTCGGCGACGACCTGGGCGGTCTTCTCGGCGGGGGTGGCCTGCGCGGCGATGGCGGGCCCGGCGATACCGACGGTGGTGGCGGCGAAGCCGGCGGCGGTCAGAACGGTGTTTCGCAGCATGGTGTTGGTACGCATGATGAGTCACGCCTTTCTGTCGGGGGTTCACAGCACACGCCGATAGGGGGTGCGGTGCTGCGTGGTGAAAGTCTGTGAAGGGGTGCCCAGCGATCAGGGGGGTGATCTGCTCGGGCGGCCGGGGGGTGTAACCATCGGCGGCGGGGAAGCGATTCCCACACACCTGATCCGATGTCCCGGGGATGTAACCACCGGCGACCGGGGATCATTCCCTGGCTCTACCGTCTCGGACCTTCACGGTCCGGGGGATGTAACGACCGGGGACAGCGGATGATTCCCTGACTCGACCGGCGCGGGCCGGTGGTGCGTGGCCCGGGGATGTAACGACCGGGGCTGCGGGGTGATTCCCTGCGGCCGACCCGGTGTGGTGGACCGGTGGTGCGCGGCCCGCCATGTGTAACGACCGGCGGGGGCCGGTCATTCCGACCGGGGCTGCCTCGCTCGGGGGCGGGTGCTGCGCGGTCTGCCATGTACAACGACCCCGCCCCCGGCATGATTCCGCCCCGACGGTGGCGCCGACCACCCCCCACGACCTGCCGAAACCGGACAGTCCGGCTGAATCTGCCAGCGCAAACCGGACGGGCACCCCAGGGCGCGCATGGCGACGGCGCGGATCTTGGACAGTTGCCGTTCGCAGCGAACGACAACTGTCCAAGATCTGCAGGGCGGGGGCGAGAGGGGCGGGCCGCTGAGCCCCGTGAACCCCCGTGAGCCCCATGAGCCCGGTGAGCCCGGTGAACACAGCGAGGTCGGCGAGGTCGGGGAGCTCGGCGAGATCGGCAACCCCGGACACTGGCGCGTTGATCAAGAGGTTTGTGTCGCATCCCGGCCGAAGACCGACGCAAACTCCTTGATCAACGCGGTGCGGGGCGAGGCTTCCACGCAGCGGGTCGACGGGTCACCAGACGGCATGACGGACATCTCGGTGGATCGCGTCGTGACCTCGCGGAATGGGCGTCGGTGAGTGGATCGTCATGGGTGTCTCGGCAGACGCAAGACGTCCATACCGTTCCACCGACGGCTGGGCCGCAGCCGGAGGCGACAAGCGGTGGAGAGACGCGACCTGCCGAAGGCCGGGCGGGGGTCAGGCGCTGGGGGTGCGTTGGGCGCCTTCGTCGAGGGCGGCCAGGACCGCCTCCGCCGTCCGCTTCCCCACCCCCGGCACCTCGGTGATCTCCTCCACCGTCGCCGCAGACAGCCGCTTGAGCGAGCCGAAGTGCCGCAGCAGGGCCTTGCGGCGTACCTCGCCGAGGCCGGGGACGTTGTCCAGCGCGGACTCGGTCATCCGCTTGGAGCGCCGCTGGCGGTGGAACGTGATGGCGAAGCGGTGGGCCTCGTCGCGGACCCGCTGGAGCAGGTAGAGCGCCTCGGAGGTGCGCGGCAGGATGACCGGGAACTCGTCGTCGGGCAGCCAGACCTCCTCCAGCCGCTTGGCGAGCCCGCAGAGCGCCACGTCGTCGATGCCCAGTTCGGCGAGGGCCTGTGCGGCGGCCGCGACCTGCGGCGGGCCACCGTCGACGACGACCAGCTGCGGCGGGTACGCGAACCGACGCGGCCGCCCGGTGGTCGGGTCGATGCCGGGCCGGTCCGGGTCGGAGGCGGTCTCCTCGCCGATCTCGCCCGTCTCGGCTCGGGCATCGAGGTAGCGGGCGAAGCGCCGGCGCAGCACCTCGGACATGGCGGACAGGTCGTCGGTGGCGCCCCGCACGATGAACCGGCGGTACTCGCTCTTGCGGGGCAGGCCGTCCTCGAAGACGACCATGCTGGCCACCACATCGGTGCCCTGGATCTGGGAGACGTCGAAGCACTCGATGCGCAGCGGGGAGGTGCGCATGCCGAGCGATTCGGCGATCTCGTCGAGGGCCTGGCCGCGGGTGGTCAGGTCACCGGCCCGCTTGAGCTTGTGCCGGGCGAGCGCGTCCTTGGCGTTGCGCTCGACGGTTTCCAGCAGGGACCGCTTGTCGCCGCGCTGCGGCACCCGCAGCGACACCCGGCTGCCCCGCCGGCTGGAGAGCCATTCGGCGAGGGCGTCGACGTCGCCGGGCAGCTCGGGGACGAGCAGCTCGCGCGGGACGTCGGCCTCGCCCTGCTCGCCGCCGTAGACCTGGGTGCAGAAGTGGTGCACCAGGTCGCCCGTGGTGAGGTCCTCGGTCTTCTCCACCACCCAGCCGCGCTGGCCGCGGACCCGGCCGTCGCGGACGTGGAAGACCTGGACCGCGGCTTCGAGGGGGTCGTCGGCGAAGGCCACCACGTCGGCGTCGGTGCCGTCGCCGAGCACCACGGTCTGCTTCTCCATGGCCCGGCGCAGCGCCGCCACGTCGTCCCGGAGCCGGGCGGCCCGCTCGAACTCGAGCTGCTCGCTGGCCTCCAGCATCTCCTTCTCGATCCGGCGGACCATGGTGTCGGTGCGGCCCGCCATGAAGTCGCAGAAGCCGTTGACGATGTCCCGGTGGCCCTCGGCAGTGACGCTGCCGACGCAGGGCGCCGAGCACTTGCCGATGTAGCCGAGCAGGCAGGGCCGGCCGACCTGGCCGGCCCGCTTGAACACCCCGGAGGAGCAGGTCCGCGCCGGGAAGACGCGCAGCAGCAGGTCCAGCGTCTCGCGGATGGCCCAGGCGTGCGAGTACGGCCCGAAGTAGCGCACCCCCTTGCGCTTGGCGCCGCGCATCACCTGCAGGCGCGGGTATTCCTCGTCGAGGGTCACCGCCAGGTAGGGGTACGACTTGTCGTCGCGGTAGCGGACGTTGAACCTCGGGTCGTACTGCTTGATCCAGGTGTATTCCTGCTGGAGCGCCTCGACCTCGGTGGCGACGGTGATCCAGTCCACCGATTCGGCCGTGAAGACCATCTGCCGGGTGCGCTGGTGCAGGTTGACCGGGTCGGCGAAGTAGGAGTTGAGCCGGCTGCGCAGGTTGCGCGCCTTGCCGACATAGATCACCCGGCCGGTGCCGTCGCGGAAGCGGTAGACCCCTGGCGACTCCGGGATGGTGCCAGGTGCGGGACGGTAGGTCGAGGGGTCAGCCACGCGCCAAGCCTAGTCCGCACCCCCGACACCCGGCCGTCGCCGCGCGTCCCCCGCCGGCGGGCGGCGAGCGGGGGACGCGCGGGACGGTCAGGCCAGGGTGATCTGCTCGCCGGTGACCTTGATGGTCTTCGGCGCGAGCGGCTTGGTGGCCGGGCCCTGCTTCACCGAGCCGTCGGTGATCGAGAACCGGCTGTTGTGGCAGGTGCAGTTGATGGTGCCGCCGTCGACGTTCGACACCGGGCAGCCCTGGTGGGTGCAGATCGGGTCGAAGGCCTTGAACTGGCCGGCCTCGGGCTGGGTGATCACGACGCCCTTGCTGGCGAAGACCGCGCCGCCGCCGACCGGGATGTCGGTGGTCCGGGCGAGCGGGCCGGTGCTGTCCCGGTCGCCGCCCTCGGCGTCACCGGCGCCGGTGGCGCCCGGACCGCCGCTGGTCGGGGCGGGGGCGCCCGAGCCGGTTTCGTCGCCGTCGCCACAGCCCGCCAGCACCACGGCCGCGCCGACCGCGCCGGCGCCCGCGAGCAGGGCGCGGCGCGTCTGCGTGGCCGGCCCGGTCAGCACCTGATCATCACTCATGTCCGGTTTTCCTCTCTGCTGTCGCCACCGTCATGATCCGTGGCCGCACTTCGGAACACGGACCAGGGTGCCGCACGGTTCATACTCACGCGTCACCAAACGGATATCTGAGCAGAGATCGGGCGGGCCGGTGACCCGGCCCGCCCGTCGTACGCCTGATTCAGCGCGCCCCGGCCGGCACCTTGCGTGTGCGTGGCTTCGCCGCGCCGCCGTTGGCCTTGGCCGCCCGGGTGGTGGCCGCCTTGGCGCCCTTGGCCGCGCCGTCGAGCTTGAGGATCGGCCGCAGGAACTGGCCGGTGTGGCTCTCCGGCACCTCGGCGACCTCCTCGGGCGTGCCGGTGGCGAGCACCGTGCCGCCCCGGTGCCCGCCCTCCGGGCCCATGTCGATGATCCAGTCGGCGGACTTGATCACGTCGAGGTTGTGCTCGATCGTGATCACGGTGTTGCCCTTCTCGACCAGGCCCTCCAGCACCATGAGGAGCTTGCGGATGTCCTCGAAGTGCAGGCCCGTGGTGGGCTCGTCGAGCACGTAGACGGTCCGGCCGGTGGAGCGCTTCTGCAGCTCGGAGGCGAGCTTGACGCGCTGCGCCTCGCCGCCGGAGAGGGTCGGCGCGGGCTGGCCGAGGCGCACGTAGCCGAGGCCGACGTCGACCAGGGTCTTGAGGTGCCGGTGGATGGCCGGGATGGCGGAGAAGAACTCGGCCGCCTCCTCGATCGGCATGTCCAGGACCTCGGCGACCGTCCTGCCCTTGTAGTGCACCTCCAGGGTCTCCCGGTTGTAACGGGCGCCCTTGCAGACCTCGCAGGGGACGTAGACGTCCGGGAGGAAGTTCATCTCGATCTTGATCGTGCCGTCGCCGGAGCACGCCTCGCAGCGCCCACCCTTGACGTTGAACGAGAACCGGCCCGGCCCGTACCCCCGGACCTTGGCCTCGGTGGTCTCGGCGAAGAGCTTGCGGATGTGGTCCCAGACGCCGGTGTAGGTGGCCGGGTTGGAGCGCGGGGTGCGGCCGATCGGCGACTGGTCGACGCCGACGACCTTGTCGACGTGCTCCAGCCCGGTGATGCGGGTGTGCCGGCCGGGGACCAGCCGGGCGCCGTTGATCTGGTTGGCCAGCACCGCGTGCAGGATGTCGTTGACCAGCGTCGACTTGCCGGAGCCGCTGACCCCGGTGACCGCGATGAGCTGGCCGAGCGGGAAGCCCACGGTGAGGTTGCGCAGGTTGTGCTCGCGCGCCCCGTGCACGACCAGCTCGCGGCCCGGGGTCTGCGGCCGGCGGATGACCGGCGTCGGGATCGACTTCCGCCCCGACAGGTACGCCCCGGTGACCGACTCCTCGTTCTCCAGCAGGGCCGGCACGGACCCGCTGTGCACGATCTTGCCGCCGTGCTCGCCGGCGCCCGGGCCGATGTCGACGATCCAGTCGGCGACCCGGATGGTGTCCTCGTCGTGCTCGACCACGATCAGCGTGTTGCCGAGACCGCGCAGCCGCAGCAGGGTCTCGATGAGCCGGTGGTTGTCCCGCTGGTGCAGGCCGATGGAGGGCTCGTCCAGCACGTAGAGCACGCCGACCAGGCCGGAGCCGATCTGGGTGGCGAGCCGGATGCGCTGCGCCTCGCCGCCGGACAGGGTGCCGGCCGGGCGGTCCAGGGAGAGGTAGTCGAGCCCGACGTCGAGCAGGAACTTCAGCCGGGCGTTGATCTCCTTGAGCACCCGCTCGGCGATCATCTTCTGCCGGTCGGTGAGCTCGATGCCGGCGAGCAGGTCGGCTGCCTCGCCGACGGAGAGGTTGCAGACCTCGGCGATGCTCTTGCCGGCCAGGGTGACCGCGAGCACCTCGGGCTTGAGGCGGGTGCCACCGCAGGCCGCGCAGGGCACATCGCGCATGTAGCCCTCGTACTTGTCCCGCGACCACTCCGACTCGGTGTCGGTGTGCCGGCGCTCGATCCACTGCATCACACCCTCGAAGCCGGTGTAGTAGGAGCGCTCGCGGCCGTACTTGTTGCGGTAGCGGACGTGCACCTGGTCGTCGGAGCCGTGCAGGATGGTCTTCTGCGCCCGGGACGGCAGCGCCCGCCACGGGGTGTCGACGTCGAAGTGCTGGGCCTCGCCGAGCGCCTCCAGCAGGCGCAGGAAGTATTCGAGGTTGTGCCCGGTCGCCCAGGGCTGGATGGCGCCCTCGCGCAGGGTGCGCTCCGGGTCCGGGATCACCAGCTCCGGGTCGACCTCCTTCTTGGTGCCCAGGCCGGTGCACTCCGGGCAGGCGCCGTAGGGCGCGTTGAAGGAGAAGACCCGGGGCTCCAGGTCCTCGATCGCCAGGGGGTGGTCGTTGGGGCAGGCCAGGTGCTCGGAGTAGCGCCGCTCCCGGGCCGGGTCGTCCTCGGCCAGGTCGACGAAGTCGAGCAGCACCAGGCCGCCGGAGAGCCCGAGCGCCGCCTCGACCGAGTCGGTCAGCCGCTGCTTGGCGCTGGGCTTGACGCTGAGGCGGTCGATGACCACCTCGATGGTGTGCTTCTCCTGCTTCTTGAGCTTCGGCGGCTCGGTGAGCGGGTGCACCACGCCGTCGACCCGGGCCCGGGCGTAGCCCTTGGCCTGGAGCTCGGCGAAGAGGTCCACGTATTCGCCCTTGCGGCCGCGCACGACCGGGGCGAGCACCATGAACCGGGTGCCCTCGGCCATGGCCAGGACCCGGTCGACGATCTGCTGCGGGCTCTGCTTCGAGATGCGCTCGCCGCAGATCGGGCAGTGCGGCTCGCCGATGCGGGCGAAGAGCAGGCGGAGGTAGTCGTAGACCTCGGTGATGGTGCCGACGGTGGAGCGCGGGTTGCGCGAGGTGGACTTCTGGTCGATGGAGACCGCGGGGCTGAGACCCTCGATGAAGTCGACGTCGGGCTTGTCCATCTGGCCGAGGAACTGCCGGGCGTACGACGAGAGCGACTCGACGTAGCGGCGCTGGCCCTCGGCGAAGATGGTGTCGAACGCCAGGCTCGACTTGCCCGAACCGGAGAGCCCGGTGAAGACGATCAGGGCGTCCCGGGGCAGGTCGAGACTGACGTCACGCAGGTTGTGCTCGCGCGCGCCACGGATGATCAGTCGGTCGGCCACGGTGCGTGTGCTCCCGGAAGAAGAATGTGAGGCGGATCTGTCCGCCCGACGCGGGGTCTGAGCGGTTTTCGAGGGTTGTCGAGGCGCAGGGAAGACGCCTCGGCAACTCTAGCCCCGAGGTATGACAACTTCCGTCGCGCGGACATTCCCCCAGCTCAGCGCGGTCGGGCGGACACCGACGCGGCCCGCCCGACCGCCCCGGCACGGTCTAGAGTCCCCCGGGTCCGGGCGGGGTCGCCGGACGCGCGGTCCGCCGCCGGCCGTTGCGCCAACTGCCCCGCCGCTCGGCGGCGAGCCGGACCTCCCGGCGCCGGCTCTCGTACGCCACCTCGCGCTGCAGCCGGCGCCAGTTCTCCCAGCGCCGGACGGGCAGCTCGCCGGTCTCCAGGGCCGCCCGCACCGCGCAGGCCGGCTCGGCCTCGTGGGCGCAGTCGCCGTACCGGCAGCCGGCGGCGAGCTCGGCGATGTCGGCGAACGCCCGGTCCAGGCCGGCCGAGCCGTCCAGCAGGCCGACGGCCCGCACGCCCGGGGTGTCCAGCACCGCTCCCCCGCCGGGGATCGGCACCAGCGCCCGCCAGGTGGTGGTGTGCCGGCCCTTGCCGTCGGACCGCCGGATCGCCTGTGTCCGCATCACGTCGGCCCCGGCCAGTGCGTTGACCAGGCTCGACTTGCCCGCGCCGGAGGGCCCGAGCAGGCCGAGGGTGCGCCCCGGCGCGACGTACCGGCGCAGCGGGTCCAGCCCGGTGCCGCGCTCGGCGCTGACCGGCAGCACCAGCACCCCGGGCGCCAGTGCGGCGAGCTGCCGGGCCACGGCCGCCGGGTCGCGGGCCAGGTCGGCCTTGGTGAGCACGACGAGCGGCTCGGCGCCGGATTCGTGCGCCAGGGAGAGCAGCCGCTCGATGCGGGCGGCGTCCGGCGCGGGGTGCACCGGCTCGACCACCGCGGCGGCGTCGAGGTTGGCGGCCAGCACCTGGCCGCTGGCGTCCTTGCCGGCGGTACGCCGGATCAGCGCGGTGCGGCGGGGCAGCACCGTCTCCACGGTGACCGGCCCGTCCGGCCAGCTGGCCAGGAGCACCCAGTCGCCGGCGCAGGGCAGCGCGGTGAGGTCGCGGGCCGCGGCGGCCAGCACGCCGCCGCCCAGGGTGGCCCGGACGGGCCCCTCCGGACGGAGCACGGTGCAGACGCCGCGGTCGACGCGGGCCACCCGGCCCGGTCGGCGGTCAGTGCGTCGATTCAGGTACGCCACCCGGTCGGCGTCCCAGCCGAGGGCGGTCAGGTCGATGGTCATGTGTCCTCATCGGTGTCGAGGGGGTTCGTGGCGGATCACGTGTGTTGCGACCGGCATGCTCACCACCACCCCCGCTCCGACTCCCGGTGCCGCGCCGACGACCACGTCCGCCCGGCGCGATCTGACGCCGCGCCGCGACCTGACGTCGTCGGCACCGACGGTAGGGGTCGCGCCGACTCGCCGAAAGCGATTTCCCCGGCGACGCGACGGCGGCGTACCGCTAGGGTCCAAGGCGTGACGAGCGATCCCCTCCTGCTGACCGGCGAGCTGGACGAGGCGACCGCCCGGCTGCTGCGTACCGTGGCCGCCCTGGGCGCCGACGACATGGCCGCGCCGTCCCTGTTGCCGGGCTGGACGCGCGGGCACGTCCTGACCCACCTGGCCCGCAACGCCGACGGCTTCGTCAACCTGCTGACCTCCGCCCGCACCGGCGAGGCGATCCCGATGTACGCCAGCCCCGAGGCCCGGTCGGCCGACATCGAGGCCGGCGCGGGCCGCGGGCCGGCAGACCTCATGGACGATCTGCGCCGCAGCTCGCAGCGGTTCACCGCGGCGGTCGCCGAGATGCCGGTGGAGGCGTGGGGCGCCACCGTGCAGACCCGGCGCGGCCCGTGGCCGGCGGCGATGCTGGTCTGGGGCCGGCTGCGGGAGGTCGAGGTGCACCACGTCGACCTGGGGGCCGGCTACCGGGCGGCCGACTGGCCGGACGCGTTCGCCCAGCGGCTGCTGCACGAGGTGGTGACCGGCCTCGCCGGCAACCCGCAGGCGCCGGCCATGGTGCTGCGCTTCGACGGCGTGCGCCAGGAACTCGTCGTGGGTGACCCCGAGGGGGCGCCCACCGTCACCGGCCCCGCGCCGGAACTCGCCGCCTGGCTGACCGGCCGCAGCGCGGGCGAGGTGCTCACCGTCACTCCCGACGGTCCCCTGCCGACTCCACCGGAATGGATCTGAACGCCGTCATGACCTACAGCGGAGACGTCACGCCCGGCGGTGCGCCGGCCGTGCGCGAGCTCGACCGGCTCACCATCACGAAGGTGTCGGTGGGCCCGATGGACAACAACGCCTACCTGCTGCGCTGCCGGGAGACCGGCGAGCAGGTGCTGATCGACGCCGCGAACGAGGCGCCCCGCCTGCTCGACCTGGTCGGTTCCGGCGGGCTGGCCGCGGTGGTCACCACCCACCGGCACATGGACCACTGGGTCGCCCTGGAGGAGGTGGTCGCCAAGACCGGCGCCCGCCCGCTGGTGCACGCGGATGACGCCGAGGGGCTGCCGATCGACGCCGAGCCGCTGCGCGAGGGCGACACGGTCGGGGTGGGTGACTGCGCGCTGGAGGTGATCCACCTCAAGGGGCACACGCCGGGTTCGATCGCGCTGCTCTACCGCGACCCGTCCGGCGTGCCGCACCTGTTCACCGGGGACTCGCTCTTCCCCGGCGGGGTCGGCAACACCGAGCAGGATCCGGAGCGGTTCGGCCAGCTCATCGACGACGTGGAGCGGAAGCTCTTCGACCGGCTGCCGGACGAGACCTGGTTCTACCCGGGCCACGGCAAGGACAGCACTCTCGGCGCCGAGCGTCCGGCGCTGCCGCAGTGGCGGGCCCGCGGCTGGTGAGCGTGGCGGGCCGGCCCGGCCGGCCCGCTCAGCCGGCGTCCGCGGCGGTCACCGCGCGGAGCCGGTGCCGGGTGCCGAGCAGCACCGGACCGGCGAGCAGCAGGCCGAACGCCATGGTGAGCACG
Source organism: Micromonospora sp. CA-244673 (assembly GCF_050948395.1). Taxonomy (NCBI): domain Bacteria; kingdom Bacillati; phylum Actinomycetota; class Actinomycetes; order Micromonosporales; family Micromonosporaceae; genus Micromonospora; species Micromonospora sp. CA-244673. Next base: position 5,228,513 of record NZ_CP192019.1, read on the forward strand.
GTCGGGTTGGGGGCGCCGGGCAGCAGCCCGGTCAGCGCCCGCGCCGTGATGCCCAGCGTCACGTAGAGGCCCGCCCAGAGCGTCGCGCCGACCGTCGCGCAGACCACGAACCTCCGGTAGGACATCCGCAGGCCCCCGGCGGCGAGGGGCAGCAGCGCGTTGAACACCGGCAGGAACGGCGCCACCAGCACCATCCGCCCGCCGCCGCGGCACAGCAGCGCCTCCGCCGCCGCCCAGCGCGGCTCGCCGATCCAGTCGCCCAGCCGGCTGTGCCGCAGCCGCTCGCCCCAGCGCCGCCCGGCCAGGAAGCTCAACGACCAGCCGGCCAGGCACCCGGCCACCACCGCCACGACGGTCGCCAGGCCGGTCGCCGGCCGGCCCGCGCCGACCGCGGCGAGGACCGCGGCGTCGCCGGGGACCAGCACCCCGAGCAGGGGTACGGCGTCGGCGAGCATCACCACGCCCAGCATCCCCATGAGGAGGGTGGTGGGCAGCTCCCCGACCTGGGCCAGCAGATCTGTCATGCTCCGTACGCTATGGCCCCGGGGCGACCCGGCACATCGGGTTTGATCCCCACCGGTCCCCCGAGTCCGGATCCGGATGATCCCTGAGGGGTCAGCGGGGGCGGAGCACCTGGACCCGGCGGACCGGGGAGTCGACCGAGGGCTCGGTGACGGGCACCGGGTAGACCGCCACGAGCTCCAACCGGTCCGGCGGCAGGTGTCCCCGGTCCGGGTCGCCGACCAGCACCTGGACGCCCCGGTCGGCGGCCCGTTGCAGGTAGGGCAGCACCCGCGAGGCCAGCGCGGCGTCGTAGAGGACGTCGCCGGCCAGCACGAGGTCGGCGCTGGCGGTGCCGTCGAGCAGGTCGTCCCCGGTGGCGGCCACGGCCACCCGGTTGGCCCGGGCGTTCACCGTCACGGCCGCCACCGCCCAGGGGTCGACGTCGTTGGCGACCACCCGGTCGGCGCCGGCGAGCGCGGCGGCGATGGCGACCAGCCCGGATCCGGCGGCCAGGTCGAGCACCCGCCGCCCGGCGGCCAGGTCGGGGTGGTCGAGCAGGTGCCGGGCGAGCGCCTGCCCCCCGGCCCAGACGGAGGCCCAGTACGGCGGGGGCAGCGACCGGCCGGCGGCCGCCTCCATCCGGGCCCACCAGAGGATCGCGTCCTCGGCGAGGTGCAGGCGCACTTCCGGCACGAACGGCGCGTCGACCAGCCGGAGCCGGTCCAGGCCGTCGCCGGGCGCCGCGATCTCCCGTTCCAGGTCGGCCAGCGGCGTCGGTGTCCTCACCGGGGCAAGCATGCCCCCCGCCGCCCCGGGCCGGGGGGATTTTCTCGCTGGCGGCGTAATCGTGGGCCACGCCGACACTTCCGCCAGCGGATCGCGGTTCGGGCGGTTAAGGTCGGGAAGGTACAGGGCGATCACCGGCGGCGACCGGTGCTCACCCGCATTGAACAGGGAGAGACGCATGGCAACCGGCACGGTCAAGTGGTTCAACTCGGAAAAGGGCTTCGGCTTCATCGAGCAGGACGGCGGAGGTCCGGACGTGTTCGTCCACTACTCGGCCATTCAATCCGGCGGCTACCGCGAGCTGAACGAGGGCCAGAAGGTCGAGTTCGAGGTGACCCAGGGGCAGAAGGGCCCGCAGGCGGACAACGTCCGCCCGATGTAGCTTCGTGCTGGTGGCGGCGGTCGGTTGTCCGACCGCCGCCGCAGGGCATCTTCAGGCCGGTGCCGCCGGCAGGTCACGGTGCCGCCGCAGCGGCCCGGCCAGCAGGATGAGCGGCGTCAGCGCGAGCCACGCCGTCATCACCCGGATCGCCCCGGCCGGGCCCCACGCGGCGCCCAGCGCGCCGGCCAGCAGGGCGGCGAGCGGGATGGTGCCGTAGTTCAGCAGCTGCATGCTCACGGTCACCCGCCCGAGCAGCCCGTGCGGCGTGTACGTCTGCCGGAAGCTGCCCTTCACCACGTTGCCCACCGCGACGCCCAGGCTGACGAGCGCGCCGCCCAGCACCAGCCAGCCCACCCGGCCGCCGGGGCCGGCCAGCGGGATGAGCAGCGCGGGCGGTCCGGTGAGCGCGCCCGCGACGAGCAGGGCGCGGGCCGAGCCGAGCCGCCGCGCGAGCCCGGTGGCCAGGGCGGCGCCGACGAGCCCGCCCACGCTGGCCAGTCCGATGAGGAGCCCGACCAGCCCGGCGGGCAGCTCGGCGGAGCGGACCAGGAAGACCACCAGCACCGCCTGGTAGCCGGTCAGCCCGATGTTGCTGGCCGCGCCGAAGACCGTCAGCACCCGCAGGTACGGGTCGCGGACCACGAAGCGCAGCCCGTCGGCCACCTCCCGGCGCAGCGAGGACGACCCGGCGGGGCGGTCCGGGCGGTGCTCGACGGCCCGAATACGGCTCAGGCATGCGGCGGAGACCAGGAAGCTGACCGCGTCGAGCAGGACCGCGGTCACCGCGCCGGCGAGCTGGGCGACCAGGCCGGCCAGTCCGGGGCCGACGAGATAGCTCGCGGTCTGCGTGGCGTGCAGCTTGGCGTTGCCCTCGGGCACCTGCTCGGGGCGCAGGAGGGTGGGCAGGTAGACCTGGTCGGCGGTCTCGAAGAACACCCGGGCCAGGCCGGCGCCGAGGGCGACGACCAGGAGCTGGCCGACGGTGAGCAGGTCGAGCAGGGCGGCCAGCGGGACGCTGGCGAACAGCGCCGCCGAGACCAGGTCGGCGGCGATCATCATGGGACGCCGGCGGACCCGGTCGACCCAGGCGCCGGCGGGGAGACCGGCCAGCAGCCAGGGCAGCCAGGCCGCCGCCGTGAGGACCGCCACCTGGAACGTGGTCGCGTCGAGCACGGCCACGGCGACCAGGGGCAGGGCCACGGCGGTCACGTTGCTGCCCACGGCGCTGACGGTCTGCCCGGCCCAGAGCAGCCGGAAGTCGCGGTGCCGGAGCAGGCCGCCGCGCGGCCGGGGGGCGATGTCCGGCGCGGTCACGCCTGCCGGGGCGGTCACGGCTGGCCCGGGACGCCGTGCGCGAACAGGAAGACGGGCTCGCGCCGCTGCCCGTCGTCGGGGACGGGACGGTCGGCCCAGCGGTCGAGGAGGTCGATGACCTCGCGGCTGAGCTGGGCCAGCTCCACGGGGGTCAGGCGCAGCCACTTGTCGGTGCTGAACGGGCCGTCGCCCCAGGCGGCGTGGGCCTCGTCGGGGGCGGCGTGCCAGGCCCGGACAAGGGCGACGTGCCGGTCGAGGTTCAGCGAGCTGGCCGCGTCGGCCACCGCCCGGTCGGCGGGGTCGGCCTCGAAGTCGGCGTTGGACCAGCGCACCCCGCGGTCGCGGAGCCGCCACCAGCGTTCCCGGCGGTCCCGGGCCAGTTCGGGCGCCTCCCGCAGCAGGTCGGCGGCGGCCAGCACCTTGAGGTGGTGGCTGACGTTGGCCGGCGCCTGGGCGGTGCGCTCGGCGAGCTGGCCGACGGTGCACGGGCCGTACACCTTGAGGACGTCCATGAGGCGGCGCCGCAGCGGGTGGGCGAGCGCGGCGAGGACGCGGGAGTCGGTGACCTGCCGGACGGTGGGCTTCTCCATGCGGACAGCGTGACATCCGCAAGAGTTCTTGCGCAATACCTGTTGCTTAATCTTCCGACGGAGCCCGGGGCCGCGGCGCGGCACTCGCCGCGGGGCCGGGCCCGATCAGGCGGTCAGCCGCCGGGACAGCTCGTCGGCGACGTCGCGGGCGATCTGCGGCGGGATCGCCTCGGCGATCTTCTCCGGCGGCAGCCCGGCGAGGACCCCGGTGACGATCTGCTGCTCGTCGGTGAAGTCCCGGTTGGACAGCGCGTCCACCTGGGCCACGAGCGCCGGCCAGGCCCGCGCCATGGTCAGCATCTGCTGCAGCGGCGAGTTCGCCTGGGGCGGGGTGATCAGGCCCGCGGTGTTGACCGGCGAGACGAGCCAGTTGCGCAGGTTCTCCAGGTCGGCCAGGACGTCGCCGACGGTTCGGTTCGGGTTTCCGGTGCTTCTGGTGAGCTTGTCCGTCAACTCCATGTCGGTCTCCGGTTTCGGTGGGGCGATCAGGCCGATCGCGGTCAGGTAGCGCCGGAACAGCGGGGTCTGGTCCCGGTTCGCCTTGGTCGAGTCGCGGAAGAAGCTGACGTGGGTGTGGAACAGGTGGCTGTCGTCCCCGGTGGTGCGCTTGCCCAGCCGGTCCCACCGCTTCACGGTCCTGCCGTCCGGGGAGTAGATGATCTCCCGGATGTCCCTGGCGTCCGTGGCGCCCGCGGCGCACTGCGACACCAGCCAGGTGGAGAAGGTACGCAGGTTGTGCGTGGCGCCGCCGGACGTGACCGAGAACGTCCCGACGTCCAGCGCGGACGCGTGCAGGGTCAGTCCGGAGGAGTCCCGGGTGGACTCCACCACCGAGTAGTCCCTGGGCACCACCCGGTCGGATCCGCAGTGGTAACCACCCCGGTGGTTGGGATCGCCCACGATGCCGACCTCGGCCGGCTCCAGGTCCTGACTCCGTACGGCGTTCTTGTCGACGTTGAGATGGGTGAGCAACAGGTTGCGGACGGCTAACAGGTTCGCCGGAGCCGACGTCATGGGATCTCCCCTCCGGATCGCTGACCGGCAGGGCACGACGATCACTGCGCGTGAAGGCGCACGATCCGGGGACGCGCCCCGCCGGGTAACTGCACGGCACCGGGCACTTGCACCGAGGATATCCACACTGGGCGGTAAATGCCCAGTTCAGAGCACCATCTGGAACTATGGGCCGACCGTGGACGGCGCCGGAACCACCGGCAGCACCAGGGCCGAAGGATGCTCGGGATCGTGCAGGACTTCCCGCCAGCCAGCACGAAGAGTGACGGCGGTGCCGAGCGGCTCACCGGTGCCGGGGTTGCGCGCGTAGCGCGGGTGGGCGCCGCCGGAGACCTGGACGCGGAGCCGGTGTCCGGGCGCGAAGCGGTGCGCGGCCGGCCAGAGGGTGACCGGCACCCGGACCACACCGGACGCGTCGCGCGGGAAGCGTCCGGGCGCGACCCGGACCAGCCCGTCGCAGACGTTCCAGGACCGCCCCCGCCGGTCGACGTCGCAGAGCCGGACGAAGACGTCCAGGTAGGACAGCTCGCTGCGGACGTGGATCTCGGCGTGCACCGGGCCGACCACCTCGACCGGCCCGTCCAGCGGCGCGCCGGTGTACGTCAGCACGTCGGGCCGGGCCTCCACCGGCCGGTTGTCCACCGCGCCGGCCCGCTGGGCGACCAGCAGCGGGCCGCCCAGCGACGGCGTGGGGTCGGCCGGGTCGTAGAAGACCCGGTCGGGTGCGGAGCCGGCCGGCGGCGCGGGGGCCAGCGTGCGGCCGGCGTGCAGGTGCCAGCGGGTCGGCTCGGCCGGTGGGGGCCAGTCGGGCAGGTCACGCCAGCCGCCGCCGGCACCGCCGAGGTGCACCCGGACCGGCGCGCGGCGCGGCGCCGGCCGCCCGGCCAGGTGCTCGTCGAGCCAGTCGAGCCCCTCGCGCAGGGCCGCCACGAGAAGCCCGGGGCTGCCGTGGGTCCACGGGCCGATGGTCAGCCGCGGGCGGGCGCCGGCCGCCCGGAGCCGGACGTAGTCGTCGAGCTGGGCGGGGAGGAAGATGTCCTGCCAGCCGCTCACCATCGCCACCGGCGCGCGAACCTCGGCGATCCGGTCGCCGAAGATGCGGGTCCGCCAGTAGTCGGCGTCCGGCGTGTGGTGGCGCAGCCACTCCTGGAAGAACGGCACGGTCACCCCGGTGGCGACCCGGTCGGCCTCGGCCAGCGGCAGGTGGGCCAGCGCACGGGTGAGACGGGGCTGCCCGCGCTTGAGCTCCCACTGCCGGGCCAGCCAGGGCACGGTCTGCGCCTGGAGCAGCTCCGCCCAGGTGAGCACCGTGTCCAGCGCGAACGACTCGCCCGCGTACGTCGAGTCGCGGGTGGCCGAGGCGGTGACCACGGCGACCATCGCGCGCAGCTCGTCGGCCGCCTCGGCGGCGAGCGCCCACTGCACGAACCCCTGGTAGCTGGCGCCGAACATGCCGAAGGCGCCGGTCCACCAGGGCTGCCGGCGCAGCCAGTCGAGGGTGTCCAGGCCGTCGTCGCGCTCGTGCACCAGCGGGGCGAACTCCCCGCCGGAGCCGTACGTGCCCCGGCAGGACTGGATCACCACGTGGTAGCCGCGCTCGGCCACGAGGCGGCCGAGCAGCCGGACGGGACCACCCCGCCCGTACGGGGTGCGGATCAGCACGCAGGCCGCCCCGGGCAGGTCCGGGGCGTAGTGGTCGGTGCGCAGCGTCACCCCGTCGCGGACCCGGACCGGGAGGTCCCGGGTGACCGTGATCCGCCGGGTCCGGGCGGCGGGCAGCCGCAGCGCCGCCGCGGCGAGCCGGGTGACGAGGCCCTGCACGTTCAGTCCGCGGCGGGTTCCGGCGCGCCGCGGCCGGGCTCGCCCCGGGCCGCGCGCACGGCGTCACGGTGCTCGCGCATCGAGACCACCATCTCGGCCATGAACCGGTGCACGACGGCCAGCTCGTCGTCGCTGAACCGGGCCATCACGTCGTCGGTCCGCCGGCCGAGCGGGCCGAAGAAGCTGCGGGCCAGGTCGGCGCCCCGGTCGGCGTAGTGCAGGAGGACCTTGCGCCGGTCGGCGGTGTCCCGGTCGCGCCGGATGTGCCCGCCTCGCTCGAGCCGGTCGACGAGCGCGGTCACCGAGCCGGAGGAGAGGTGGAGCGCCTCCCCCAGCCGGCCGGGGGTGATCGGGTCACCGAGAAGCTCGGCGTCCATCACCGCGATGAGGGCGTGCAGGTCGGTGGCGTTGAGGCCGTGCAGGCCGGCGAACGCGTGCCCGATGTGCTGCGCGTCCACCGAGTAGCGGCGCAGGTCGTTGGTGATGTCGGCGATCATCCGTCCGCGCGGGTCGTCCCGTCGCCGGTACATGCTCTGCGCGCCCACGTTCCGCCGCCACCCCCCCTGTCCCAACCGGTCCGGTTGCAGCATAGAGCCACCCCGGATAATCTCGCTCATCAAGATACTTGTTTGAAGAGATTCCTCCTCGACCATTCATGTGAGGGCATCCGATGTCACTGTTCACCCGCGTCGTCCGGGGCCGGCTCGCCGCCTGGCTCACCCTGGCCGCCGCGCTCGTCGTCGGCGTGGTCGCCTTCGGGCTGCCGAAGGCGGACAATCCCGATCCCGTCTCCGACACCGGCCTGTCCGTGAAATGGCAGTCGACGCAGGTCGAACGGCTGCAGGACCAGTTGCCCGCCAAGGACTCCCAGACCGCCCTGGTGGTGGTGAGCCGCGCCGACCAGGCTCCGCTCAGCGGCGCGGACCGCGGTGTGCTCGACGGCATCGCGGGCGAGCTGAGCTCGCTCGCCGCCGGCGGGCGGGTCTCCCCCGCTCAGGTTTCCCCGGACGGCACCGTGGCGCTTGTCGCGGTGCCGCTGTCCACCGAGGGCAGCCCACGGGCCGTGGTCGACGAGGTGGAGAAGCTGCGCGAGGCGGTCGGCGACCTGCCCGGTGAGCTGACCGTCGAGGTCACCGGCGGCCCGGCGTTCACCGCCGACCTCGGCAAGGTGTTCGAGGGCGCGGACACGACGCTGCTGCTGGTCACCGCCGCGGTGGTGGCGGTGCTGCTGCTGGTCACCTACCGCAGCCCGTTCCTGTGGCTCGTACCGCTGCTGGTGGTGGGCGCCACCGAGCAGATCACGCTGCGCGTGGTGGAGTCCCTCGTGCCCGCCTTCGGCATCTATCTGCCCAGCGGGCAGGTAACCGGCATCGCCAGTGTGCTGGTGTTCGGCGCCGCGACCAACTACGCCCTGCTGCTCATCGCGCGCTACCGGGAGGAACTGCGCCGGGAGGAGGACCGGTTCGCCGCCATGCGTTCCGCGCTGCGCCGCACCGCCGAGCCGATCCTGGCGAGCGGCAGCACCGTCGTCCTCGGCGTACTCACCCTGCTCCTCTCCGAGCAGGAGACCAACCGGGCGCTCGCCCTGGCCTGCGCCACCGGTGTGATCCTCGCCATGCTCTCCGCCTTGTTCGTGCTTCCCGCCGCCCTGCTGCTGTTCGGCCGGCGCCTGTTCTGGCCGTTCATCCCCCGCGTCGGCAGCGCCGCCCGCGAGGGACGGATCTGGGGCCGCCTGGGCGAGATGGTCGTCCGCCGACCGCTGCCGGTCGCCGCGCTCGCCGTCCTGCTGCTCTCCGGCCTCGCCCTCGGCGGGCTGGGCATCCGCACCGGCCTGTCCGAGACCGAGCAGTTCAGCGAGAAGCCCGAGGCGGTCGCCGGGGCGGAGACGCTCGCGCGGGCGTTCCCGGCCGGCAGCACCCAGCCGGTGGCGGTGCTCACCAACCCGCAGGCCGCCCCCGCGGTCCTTGCCGCCGCCAGCGACGTCGACGGGGTCGCCTCGGCCCGTCCCGGCGCCGCCGGAGACCGGGTCGCCCAGATCGACGTGGTGCTCACCGCCGAGCCCGGCAGCGCCGCCTCCGACCGGGCCGTGGTGGCGCTGCGCGATGCCGTGGCCGCCGTACCGGACTCCGCGCCGCCCGCCGTCCAGGGCGCGGACACTCCCGACGGCGCCCTGGTCGGTGGCCCGGTCGCCGCGACCTACGACTCGAACGAGGCCAACAGCAAGGACCTCCAGCTGATCCTGCCGCTCATCCTGCTGCTGATCGGGGCGGTGCTGGTGCTGCTGCTGCGCGGGCTCCTGGCGCCGCTGCTGCTGGTGCTGACCGTGATCGCCTCGTTCTTCGCCAGCCTCGGCGCGGCCTGGCTGCTCTTCGACCACGTGCTGGACTTCCCGGCACTGGACAGCGGGGTGCTGCTGCTCGCCTTCGTCTTCCTCGTGGCGCTCGGCGTCGACTACAACATTTTCCTGGTCACCCGGGCCCGGGAGGACGCCCGGCGCAGCGGCACCCGCGACGGCATGCTCTCCGCGCTGCGGGTCACCGGCGGCGTCATCACGAGCGCGGGCGTGTTGCTGGCCGCGGTCTTCGCGGTGCTCGGCGTGCTGCCGCTGATCACCCTCACCCAGATCGGGATCATCGTCTGCGTCGGCGTCCTGCTGGACACGCTGCTGGTCCGCACCGTGCTGGTGCCGTCCCTGGCGTTCCTGCTCGGCGACCGGTTCTGGTGGCCGGGGCGGATCGCCCGCGAGCCCGACGCCCCCGCGCAGGCGGCCCCGCCGGCCGTCGCGCCGGCCGCCACGCGGGACTGAGACAGTGCGGGGCCCCGGCGATCCTCCGCCGGGGCCCCGTCTCGTGGGCTCAGTACTCCAGGCAGACGCACTCCGTCATCAGCGCCCGGACGTTGTAGACGTACGTGTCGTTGGGGATCCGCAGCGGCGGTGGCGGCCCGCACGGCGGGCTCTTGCCGGGCTCGCAGTCCGGTGCGACCTTGCCCGGGCCCACGTTGTAGGCGGCGATCACCGCGTTCAGCAGGCAGGACGTCAGCTCGCTGGTGCACAGCGAGGTGTCGAGCCGGTAGTCCGAGCCGAAGTGGGAGTCGCCGATCTTCTTGGTCAGCCAGGCCAGGTAGTTGGCGCCGAGGACCGCGTTGTCCCGGTAGGCGTCGAGTTCGTAGCTCTTCTCGAACCGGTCGTTGACGAACTTCGCGGTCGGCGGCTGGACCTGCATGAGCCCGACGCCGCTGTCGCAGGCGTAGATGTTGGACTGCCAGCCGCTCTCCTGCCAGGCCGTCGCCTTCACCAGGTTGAGCGGCACCTTGATGTCCGGGGCGGACACCGGCCAGTAGGTCTTCGCGGCGGCGTCGGTCAGCGCCTGCTTGACCTGGCCGCGGGTGGCGGCGGTGCCCTTGTAGCTGGGCTTGCAGCCGGTCACCGGGGGCTTCGGGGCGGGCGGCGCCTTCGTCTCGGTCAGCGGCTTCACCGTGGGCCGCGGCGCACCGGCCCGCCCGGTGGTCGGCTTCGCCGTCCGGGAGGCGCTCGGGCTCGGCCGGGCACCCATCGCCGCTTCCGCGGGCGGTTCGTCGCTCGGCAGGTCGGCCGGGTCGTCCGCCGGCGCCTCGACGGGTGCCTCGCTGGGCAGCTCGACGGCCACCTCGCGGGTCGGCTCGTCGCCGCCGCCGCACCCGGTGACCACACTCGCCGCCAGCAGCGCGGCGACCGCCGCCGTGGCCCAGCGGCCCACTCCTCGACGCATCAGACCTCCCCCGTGGTCGTCCGCACCCTAGCAGGGGTCGGCGGGCCGGCGGGGTACCCGCGAGGCCGGCCGGGAGGCCCTCGGCCGCGGCGGTCCGTCCCCTGTGGCCGGTCCGTCCGGGCCGGGCGGCGGGTCGTCCCCGCCGACCGCGTGGTCCCGGGTGGCCCAGGCGACCACGAACACGGTGACCCAGGCCGCACCGAGCAGCACCGAGGTGGCCGTGCCGCTGGCCGTGCTCCACCCCAGGTAGAGCCGGGCGCCGGTGACGGCGACCACGCCGGCCAGCGCGCCCGTCCAGACCGCCACCGCCACCGGCCAGCGGGCGCCCCGGGAGAGCAGCCAGGCCAGGGTGCCGAAGCTCGCCGTGACCACCGCGGTCTGGGTGGGCAGCAGGTCCGGGGCGCCGTCCGGGCCGCCCGGCCCGGTCAGGCCGGCCACCACGACCAGCACCACCAGCGGCACGAACGCTCCCACCGTGCCGAGCACGCTGAGCAGGTCGGCCCGCCAGGGCCGGCTCCGCCAGGCCACCACCGCCGCCACGAGGGCCACCGCGGCGATCAGCAGCCAGCCGCGCAACACCGAGACCGCGCCCAGCGCCGCGTCGGCCACCCCGGGGGTACGCCGGGCGGCGAACCAGTCGGCGACGAGCCCGTCGAGCACCCCCAGCCCGCTGTGCCGGACCACCGCCTCCAGCACCGCCGCGACGGCCAGCCCGGCGGCGAACAGCAGCAGCAGGCCGGCGGCCAGGTTGATCAGCAGCGTCCCGGCCGGGCCGAACCGCATGGCGAGCAGGAAGAACAGCACCCCGTAGCGGGCGCGCAGCCAGCGCAGCGACGGCAGGGCGGCGGCCCGGGCGGCCAGCGCCCGCGCCGGGTCCGGGTTGCGGCCCAGCCAACGGCCGGCCAACACCACGCCGACCAGGCAGACCAGCAGCACGAGCACGGCGCCGGTGGCCCGGCCCAGCAGCCGGGACACCCGCTCGTACGACTCGCCGGCGGCGTAGCCGACCAGCACGGACGCGCCGACCCAGCTCACCACCCCGGCCAGGTTCCACGGCGCGAACCGGCGGTACGGCAGCCCGGCCGCGCCGGCCAGCCGGGGCGCCAGGGTGCGGGCGAAGGCCACCCAGCGGGCCGCCAGCACGCCCCGCCCACCGAGCCGGTCGAGCAGCGAGTCGGCGCGCCGCCACCGGTGCGGCCCGATCCGGGCGCCGAGGCCGGAGGCACGCAGTTTCGGCCCGTACCGCCGGCCGGCGCGGAAGGCGAGTGTGTCTCCGATCACGGCGGCCGCCGTCATGGCCAGCAGCGCCGGAATAATCCGCAGCGTCCCCGCGTAGGCTAAGAAGCCGACCAGCAGCAGGGTCGCCTCGCCCGGCACCAGCAGTCCGAAGATCACCGCGGTCTCGCCCGCGACGATCGTCGCGGCGACCAGGTAGATCAGCAGGGGCGGCAGCTCCTGCAGCCAGTTCAGCAGGTCAGGCATCCGGTTCCCCGCACGGGAGCCAGCATGCCAGTCGCTGAAACGGTCGGGACAGCACTTTCGGCAGAGATCCGGGCGATCTCGGGGTGACCCCCGAGGCGTGCCCCGGCAACCGCAGACAGGAGTATGGAGGGTATGCAGCTTCGCACCGACCTCCGCAACGTCGCCATCATCGCCCACGTCGACCACGGCAAGACGACCCTGGTCGACGCCATGTTGCGGCAGGCCGGCGCCTACGGCGCCCGTGGTGAGACCACCGAGCGGGTCATGGACTCGATGGACCTCGAGCGGGAAAAGGGCATCACCATCCTCGCCAAGAACACCGGCGTGCGCTACCTGCCGGCGGACGGCTCCGACCCGGTCACCATCAACATCATCGACACCCCCGGCCACGCCGACTTCGGTGGTGAGGTCGAGCGCGGCCTGACCATGGTCGACGGGGTGGTGCTGCTGGTCGACGCCAGCGAGGGACCGCTGCCGCAGACCCGCTTCGTGCTCCGCAAGGCCCTCAAGGCCCGGATGCCGATCATCCTGGTGATCAACAAGGTGGACCGCCCCGACGCCCGGATCAAGGAGGTCGTGGACGACACCTACGAGCTCTTCCTCGACCTGGACGCCGACGAGGAGCAGATCGACTTCCCGATCGTCTACGCCTGCGCCCGCGACGGCATCGCCTCGCTGACCCAGCCGGCCGACGGCTCGGTGCCCGACGACAGCCACAACCTGGAGCCGCTGTTCCGCACCCTGCTGGACACCATCCCGGCCCCCGCCTACGAGGAGGACGCGCCGCTGCAGGCGCACGTCACCAACCTCGACGCCTCGCCGTTCCTCGGCCGCCTGGCGCTGTGCCGGGTCCGGCAGGGCACCATCCGCAAGGGCGAAACGGTCGCCTGGTGCCGCACCGACGGCAGCACCCAGCGGGTCCGCATCTCCGAGCTGCTGATGACCGAGGGCCTGGAGCGCAAGCCGGCCGACAGCGCCGGCCCGGGCGACATCATCGCGGTCGCCGGCATCCCGGAGATCATGATCGGCGAGACCCTGGCCGACGCCGAGAACCCGGTCCCGCTGCCGCTGATCACCGTCGACGAGCCGGCCATCTCGATGACCATCGGCACCAACACCTCGCCGCTGGTCGGCCGGGTCAAGGGTGCCAAGGTCACTGCCCGGATGGTCAAGGACCGGCTAGACAAGGAGCTCGTCGGCAACGTCTCGCTGCGGGTGCTGCCCACCGAGCGGCCGGACGCCTGGGAGGTGCAGGGCCGCGGTGAGCTGGCCCTGGCCATCCTGGTCGAGCAGATGCGCCGCGAGTCCTACGAGCTGACCGTCGGCAAGCCGCAGGTGGTGACCAAGGAGATCGACGGGAAGACCTGCGAGCCGGTCGAGCGGCTGACCATCGACGCCCCGGAGGAGTACCTGGGCGCGATCACCCAGCTCCTCGCCACCCGCAAGGGCCGGATGGAGCAGCTGGTCAACCACGGCACCGGCTGGATCCGGATGGAGTGGCTGGTCCCGGCGCGCGGCCTCATCGGCTTCCGCACCGAGTTCCTCACCGACACCCGCGGCACCGGCATCCTGCACCACGTCTTCGAGTCGTACGAGCCGTGGTTCGGCGAGCTGCGCACCCGCCAGAACGGCTCCCTGGTCGCCGACCGGGCCGGCGCGGTGACCTCGTTCGCCATGATCAACCTGCAGGAGCGCGGCCAGCTCTTCGTCGAGCCGACCACCGAGGTGTACGAGGGCATGATCGTCGGCGAGAACTCCCGCTCCGACGACATGGACGTCAACATCACCAAGGAGAAGAAGCTCACCAACATGCGCGCGTCGACCTCGGACGAGACCGAGAAGTTGATCCCGCCGCGCAAGCTGTCGCTGGAGCAGGCCCTGGAGTTCTGCCGCGAGGACGAGTGCGTCGAGGTGACCCCGGCCGCGGTGCGGATCCGCAAGGTGGTGCTGGACCAGACCCAGCGCGGCCGGATGGCCGCCCGCCGCAAGCACGCCGGCTGACGAAACAGCCACCCCGGAGCCCGGACCGCCCCAACCGGCGGACCGGGCTCCACCCTTTCCAGGCCCACGCCCACACCCACGTCCACACCGGTGATCACGTGCGGGCGGGGTGCGGGGCGGGTGGGTTGGTCAGGGTTTGGTGGCCTGGAGGGCCAGGATGTCGGGGATGGGCGTGGAGCCCGACTCCTGGACGCGGTTCAGGGTGAGGCCGGCGGCGGTCACCGCGTTGAGCAGGTCGGCCAGGGGGACGTGCCAGGCGCCCACCCGGGCTCGCACGCCCGTCGGGCTCCAGGCGCGGAAGGTGCGGTCCCGGTCGGCGTACCCGCCGTCGATGACGATGCGGGCCGGGTCGGAGCGGTCGGCGAACGCGCCGGTGAAGCAGGGATGAACCCCCACGTGCACGAAGCGGCCACCGGGAGCCAGGACCCGGGCCGCCTCGGTGATCACCGCCGGGTAGTCCGGCAGGTCGGTGTGCCCGAGTACGCAGGTGACGGCGGGCACGCTCGCAGCGCCGACCGGCAGCCGGGTCGCGTCGCCCCGGGCCACCGGAAGCCGGGTACGGGCGTAGCGCAGCTGCCCGCCGGAGAGGTCGACCCCGACCGGGTCCCAACCCAGCCGGCGCAGCTGCGCGGCGTGCACCCCGGTGCCGCAGCACACGTCGAGGCAGCGGCCCGACCCGTTGCCGAGCAGGTCGGCGATCTGCCGGCGCACCCGGTCCATGTAGTCCGCGGACGTGTCGGTCGCGTACTCCTCGTACCAGTCGGCGATGGCGTCGTACGCGGCAGTCGTCATCTCCGCACGCTAGACCCCGCCCGGCCCGTACCGCAGCCCCGGCGATGATCCGCTACGGTCACCGGCATGACCTGGGAGGATCTCGACGCGCACCTGGACAAGGTGCCCGGCACCGTCTCGGCGTACGTCGGGCGGCTCGGCGCCCCGCCCACCTGGACCCGGCACGCGGACGCCACCCACTACGCGGCCAGCACCATGAAGGTCGCCGTGCTGGTAGCCCTGCACCGCGCCGCCGAGGCCGGCCGGGTCGACCTCGACCGGCCGATCCCGGTGCGCAACAGCTTCGACTCCGCCCTGCCCGGCGCGCCCCGGTTCACCAACGCGCAGCACTACGACAACGACGACGCCGTCTGGGCGCGGGTGGGCGGAACGGCGCCGCTGCGCTGGCTCGCCGAGCGGATGATCATCCGGTCCAGCAACCTGGCCACCAACATCTGCATCGGTCAGGTCGGGCTGCCCGCCGTGGCCGAGGCGTGGACCCTGGCCGGGGCGCGGCACAGCGTCACCGGCCGGGGCATCGAGGACTTCGCGGCCCGCGACTCCGGGATCGACAACCTGGTCACCGCCGCCGACCTGGCCGCGCTGCTCGGCGGGCTGGCGCTCGGCGCGCGCCGGCCCGGCCCGCTCGCCTCACCGGCCGCCTGCGCGGCCATGCTCGACGTGCTGTTCGCCCAGGAACACCGCGAGGACCTCGCCGCCGGGCTGCCCGAGGGGACCCGGATCGCGCACAAGAACGGCTGGGTACGCGGCATCCGGCACGGCGCCGGCGTGGTCTTCCCCGACGACGCCCCGCCGTACGCCGTCGTGGTCTGCACCACCACCGACCTGGCCCACGGCGGCCCGAGCGGCGAGGAGGTCGAGGACGACGCCTGCCGCCTGATCGCCGACGTCTCCGCGCGGGTCTGGGCGGCCCGGCACGACCTGGCCGGGTGACCGCTCAGTCCAGCAGGTTCGCGCGCAGCCCGGCCAGCGTCGCGTCGGTCAGCCCCAGGCCGTCGCGCAGGTACGCGTCGAACGTGCCGTGCACGCGGCGCACCTCGTCGTAGGCGGCGTCCAGGTACTCCGGCCGCACCTCCAGCAGCGGCCGGGCGACCGCCGGGTCCAGGTCCGGCCGGCGGCGGGTCATGGCGGCCAGCAGCACCTCGCGCAGGCTCTCGGTCAGCTCGTTGTGCCGCAGGTAGTCGGCGCGGATCACCGGCTCGTCCACCCCGAGGGCGGTGAGCAGCACCACCGACAGCCAGCCGGTGCGGTCCTTGCCGGCCGAGCAGTGGAACAGCAGCGGCAGGTTCGCCCCGTCGGCGGCCAGCCGCACCGCCGTCCCGAACCCCTCCCGCGCCGACTCCCCGGTGACGAACCAGCGGTAGATGCCCGCCATCGCCCCCGGCATGCCGTCGCGGGCCAACTCCTCGTACGCGTCGAGGTTGTGGCCGAGCAGCACCGCCGAGACGTAGGTGAACACCGGGTGGGCCGAGTCGTAGACCGGCAGGTGCACCACCCGCGGCTCGCCGGCCAGCCGATCGGGCGGGGCGACCGCCTGCTCGGTGGCGTGCCGCAGGTCCACCACGCAGGCCGGGGCGAGCTTGCCCAGCACCGGCAGGTCCTCGTCGGTGAGCCGGCCGAGCGCCGCGGTGCGGATCAGGCGGCCGGCGCGTACCCGCCGCCCGTCCGAGGTGCGCAGCCCGCCCAGGTCACGGGCGTTCGGCGCGCCCACCAGCTCCCAGTCCCGCCCGGTCATCGGCCCTCCCCTGTTCGCCGCCAGCTCCGTATAGGGTGCCGCACATGACGATCGCGGCGGTACGCACCCACCGGCTCTCGGCCCCCTTACACACCCCGTTCGTCACCGCGCTGCGCCGCACCACCACCGTGGACACCCTGGTCGTCGAGGTGGTGGACACCGACGGGCGGTCGGGCTTCGGCGAGGCCCCGCAGGTCTGGCAGGTGACCGGCGCGTCGATCGCCGGCGCCGAGGCGTGCGTCCAGCACCTCCTCGGGCCGCTGCTGACCGGGCGGGACGCCGACGACCTCCAGGCCCGCTGCGCCGAGGTGCGCCGCGCCGTGGTGGGCAACGAGTCGGCCCGGGCCGCCATCGACGTGGCGCTGCACGACCTGGCCGCGCGGCGGCTCGGCGTACCCCTGGTGCGGTTGCTCGGCGGCACCGCGCTGCGCGTCCCGACGGACGTCACCCTGGCCGCCGGCGACGCGGTGGACCTGGCCGCGGCGGCCACCCGGCGCCGGGCCGAGGGGTTCACCGTGCTGAAGCTCAAGGTCGGCACCGACGCGCGGGGCGACCTGGACCGGGTGCGCGCGGTCCGTGCCGCGGTCGGGCCCGAGGTGCGGATCCGGCTGGACGCCAACCAGGGCTGGACCCCGCGCGAGGCGGTCCGGGTGATCCGCGGCATCGAGGACGCCGGGCTCGACGTCGAGCTGGTCGAGCAGCCGGTGCACCGGCGGGACCTGGACGGGCTGGCCTGGGTCAGCGACCGGGTGGAGCTGCCGATCCTCGCCGACGAGTCGGTCTTCGACCTGCGCGACCTGGTCGAGGTGATCCGCCGCCGGGCGGCCGACATGGTCAACGTCAAGCTGGCCAAGTGCGGCGGTCTGCACACCGCCCGGAGCCTGCTGGACCTGGCCGCCGCGCACGGCATGGGCACCATCGTCGGTTCCATGATGGAGAGCCAGGTGGGCCTGGGCGCGGCGGCGAGCCTGGTCGCGGCCTACGGCACCACGGCCGTGTCGGACCTCGACGCCGCCTGGTGGCTGGCCTGGTCGCCGGTCGCCGGCGGGATCCGGTACGACGGCGCGACCGTCGTGCTGCCGGACGCCCCGGGGCTCGGCATCGCCAACGTGAATGAAGCAAAGGTTCAGGCGCGTGGTTGAGCGCCGGTGGAATTTTTCATAAGGTCGTGAGGTGGGGGTGGGCATGGAGGTTCAACCGGGCCGCGAGGCCGTCGTCCGGGTCCCGGTGGCGACCCTCTGGACCACCCCCGAGGCGGTCCGTCCCGTCGACCGCCCCGCGCTGGGCGATCCGCCGGACGTCGCCGCCTGGATCGCCGGCATGGACCGCGACCAGCAGGTCGGCGACTGCGTCCTGACGCAACTGCTGCTCGGCGAGCGGGTGCTGGTCACCGAGCTGCGCGCGGACGGCTGGGCACACGTCGTCGCCCTGGCGCAGCCCGCCGCCAAGCTCGACGTACGCGGCTATCCGGGGTGGCTGCCCGCCGCCCAGCTCACCGCACCGGCGGAGCCCGGCCCACCGGCCACCCCGCTGGTCGTGGACGCCGTCCACACCGCGCTGCACGCCGCCCCCGGCGGCCCGCCGGCCCTTTCCGGCGTGGTCCTCGGCACCCGCCTCACCCCGGCCGGGCGGCCCGTGGACGGCTGGCGGCCGGTGCTCGCGCCCGGTCGGGCCGAGCCGCTCTGGGCCCCGGAGGGCGACCTGGTCCCGTTGCCCGGCGAGCGGCCGGAGGCCAAGGAGGCGCTCGCCCTCGCCGAGCGGCTGCGCGACCTGATCTACATCTGGGGCGGGCTGTCCACCGACGGCATCGACTGCTCGGGCCTCGTGCACCTGGCCTGGCGCCGGTACGGCCTGACCCTGCCCCGGGACGCCGACGACCAGGCCGAGGCGACCACTCCCCTGGCGCTGGGCGAGGAACGCCCCGGTGACCTCTACTTCTTCGCCCGGCCGGGCCGGCGCATCCACCACGTCGGCATCGTCAGCACCGAGCCGCAGGGCGAGATCCGGCGGATGCTGCACGCCTGCTACGTGAAACGCCGGGTCGTCGAGGAGCGGCTCCCCCCGGACCGGGAGGCCACCCTGGTCGGCGCCCACCGGATCTGACCCCCCGTACGCCGAAAGGGGCGCCCCCGAACTCGGGGGCGCCCCTTTTCGCGCGGTCCGGTCAGCGACGGGCCTCGGCCAGCTCGCGGCGCCGGTCCCGGGACGACTTCAGCAGGCTGGCCGCCGTGGCGGCGGCAAGGGTGCCCAGGATGACGGTGAGCGACAGCCAGATGGGAATGTGCGGGGCCCAGGCCACATGGTCGCCGCCGTTGACGAACGGCAGGTTGTTGTCGGCGAGGGCCTCCAGGACCAGCTTGACCCCGATGAAGCCGAGCACCACGGCCAGGCCGTAGCTGAGGTAGATCAGCCGGTCCAGCAGGCCGCCGAGCAGGAAGTAGAGCTGCCGCAGCCCCATCAGCGCGAACACGTTCGCGGTGAAGACCAGGTACGGCTCCTGGGTGATGCCGAAGATCGCCGGGATCGAGTCGAGGGCGAAGATCAGGTCGGTGGTGCCGATCGCGATCATCACGATCAGCATCGGCGTGAACAGCCGCCGCCCGTTCTCGTGGGTGGTCATCCGCGCACCGTCGAAGTCGCGGGACAGCGGCAGCGCCTTGCGGCTCCACCGGATCAGCAGGTTCTCGCTGAACTCGTCCTCGTCCGGCTCCCCCTGGCGGGCCAGGTTGACCGCCGTGTAGATCAGGAACGCGCCGAAGATGTAGAACACCCAGGAGAACTGGGAGATCAGCGCCGCGCCGGCGGCGATGAAGCCGCCCCGCATGACCAGCGCCAGCAGGATGCCGATGAGCAGCACCTTCTGCTGGTACTGCCGGGGCACCCCGAAGCGGGCCATGATGATCACGAAGACGAAGAGGTTGTCCACCGAGAGGCTGTACTCGGTGAGCCACCCGGTGTAGAACTGGCCCGCGACGCTGGGGCCCGAGGCGAGCCACAGCCCCGCCCCGAAGATCAGGGCCAGCCCCACGTACAGGCCGACCCACAGGCTCGACTCGCGGACGCTGGGTTCGTGCGGGCGGCGACCGATGATGAACAGGTCGACCAGCAGGACCGCGGTCATCGCGACCAGGGTTCCCGCCCACACCCATCCGGACACGTTCAAATCCATCCTCCGGCAGACACACAGCGTCGGGCACACCGTACGCCGGGTGAGGGGCCGGGGTGCGTCGACGCTGACTCTGGTGACTGTCGGAGGTCTCTTCCGCCAGCGGCCCGGGGTGCGGGTCGCTGACCGGCGGAGCCGGGTCGTGCCACCGGGGGGCCGGGGCTCTTCCGTGCTGACGACTCCGTCGCGGGGGAATACTCCCCTCCTCGGCCGCCATTGTTCACCATCGGCCCGGGTCGCCGCATCTTCGGGGGTCCCGTTTGCCAGGGTAAGAGTCTTCCGGTGTGGGCGAGGTCTCGCGGCGCAGGGCGTCCTAGGAGGCTAGGTGTCCAGGTTTCGACCCCTGTGGCTTCTGCGCGTCACGGCGCCGGGAGCAGCGGGTCGGTGAACGACCAGCCGGCGGCCAGCAGGGCGTCACAGGCCGCGACGGCCGCCGCCAGCCGCTCCTCGTGCGGGCCGCGCAGCTCGACCACCGGCACCCCGCAGCCGGCCAACTCCTCCCGGAACCGCCCGGTCATCCAGGCCCGCAGGTGCTCACCGTCGCGCAGACCGTCGTCGGCGAAGGGCACCCCCTCGTGGCCGGTCAGCAGGTACAGCGCCGGCCGGCGGGCCGCCGACCGGACCGCCTCCGACGAGGACCCGAGGTAGCGCTCCTCCCAGATCGCGGTGGCCCGCGCGTCGGTGTCGCAGAACAGCAGCGGGCCGCTGGTCCGGGCCGCCGCGTCCTCGGCGGCCTGCTGCTCGCGGACCACCTCGACGAAGTCGGCCCGGTCCCACGTGACGTCGAAGATCGTCGCCTCCGGCCGGACGCGGCGCAGCCCGGCGAGCTTGCGCTCGGTCAGCTCGCGGCCGTACTCCGGGACCCAGGGGGTGCCGTAGTGGGCGGCCAGCGCCGCCGCCATCGTCGTGGTGCCGGTCGACTCGGCACCCACCACCACGACCCGGCGGACCAGCCAGGCCCGCACCGGCGGGCTCAGGCGCCGCCAGTGCGCCACCGGATCCGCGCGCACGGCGGTGCCGGAAACCGGCACGGCCCGCCGGTCCAGGTCCACGCAGACCGCGACCGCGCCGAAACGACGGGCCAACTCCTCGCCGTACGCCTCCGAGGAGAACACCGCGTCCACCGGCTCCCCGCCCAGCGCGTCGGCGAACACCGCGCAGTGCAGGTCCCAGATCGCCGGGTCGGCGTAGTCCACGGGGTGGTCGTCGTACCGGCCGGCGAACCGCACCCAGGGCGTGTCGGCGTGCGCCTCGCGCAGCCAGGCGAGCCGCAGGTCGAGCGGGATCGACTCGCGCCGGGACGGCGCGACCACGACCGTGACCGCCGCGCACCGGGCCGCGGCCGCCTCGATCAGCGCGTGGTGCCCGGCGTGCGGCGGATAGAACTTGCCCACCACCAGGCCGTGCCGGAACTGCCGACCCGGCTCGCTCGCCGCGCTCACGCCGCGACGGGCGCCGGGCCGGGCGGCACCGGCGTCGCCGCCGAGCGCCGGCGCAGGTCCGCCCGCCACTCCCGCAGCCCGACCACGCAGAGCGCCAGGAAGATCAGGTAGAGGCCGCCGGTCAACCAGAGTCCCTTGTACGCGTAGAGCGGGATGTAGATCAGGTCGGCGGCGATCCACAGCCACCAGCTCTCCACCAGCTTGCGGGTCTGACCGTACGTGGCCAGCAGCGACAGCGCGGTGGTGACCGCGTCGGCCAGCGGCACCGTGGAGTCGGTGGCCCGGTCCAGCAGCGCCCAGAGCCCGGCGGTGAGCAGCACCCCGGCCACGCCGAGCGCCCACCACTCCCGCCGGCCGGTGCGGGCCACGGTCAGCCGGCTGCGCCGCTCCCCGCCGAAGAGCCAGTGCCACCAGCCGTAGAGGCCGAGGACGACGTAGACGATCTGGAGGCCGGCGTCGGCGTACAGGCCGGCGGTCCAGAACAGCAGCATCAGCAGCAGCACGTTGGCGATGCCGATCGGCCAGTTGGCGATGTGCTGCCGGGCCACCAGCCAGACGTTGACCACACCGGTGGCGAAGCCGAGCAGCTCCGCCCAGGTGGTGCCGGCGCCCAGGACGGTGAACGCCGTGGCGGTGAGCCAGTCGAGCATGAGTCCCTCCCCCGTTTCCCGAGCGACCACCCTAGAGGGGGTGTGGCGCGGGGAACAGCCCCCGGGACGTACCGGCCGGCGGCCGGCGTGCGAGGCTTCGGGCATGGTTCTTGAGGTCGCGCTCATCGACATCACGCCCGGGAACGAGGACGACTTCGCCGCCGCGTACGCGAAGGCGCACCCCATCCTCGCCGGCACCGAGGGCTGCCGCTCCGTGCGGATGACCCGCGGCGTGGAGTCGCCGTCCCGGTTCGTGCTGCTGGTCGAGTGGGACTCGGTCGAGGCGCACGACGTCAACTTCCGGCAGAGCGAACGCTTCGGGCGGTGGCGGGAACTGATCGGCCCCTACTTCGCCGGCCCGCCCCTGGTCGAGCACTTCGTCGACGTGCCGGCCTGAGCTGTCGTACCCCTGACATAGCCTGCGCTCGACGCGCCGGCCACCGGTCCCGACGGTAATTCGGGGGCGCCGGGCCCGGTGACCGCGCGTCAACCGTTGCCCTTTGGCCGGGAGAGGGTTCCGCTCCGCTCAGTCGGGCTCGTGGGGTTCGCGGGGCCGGGGCACCGGCGCGGGCCCGAGCCGCCGGGTCAGCAGCTCCGCCGTCTCCTCCTCCGGCAGCGCCACCACGAGCAGCCAGTCGATCAGCTGCTCGTAGCGGGCGACGTCCGCCTCCGCCACCAGCCGCAGGTCGGTGGTGAGCGTCTCCACCAGCACGGTGCGGGGATCGGCCGGATCCGGGTAGGCGTAGTAGGAGAACGGCGCGAGCGGGTGCAGGTCGCCGTGGGGGGACGCGTCGCGGGGCAGCAGCCGGATCGTCACGTGCGGCCGTTCGGCGAGGACGGCCAGGTGCCGCATCTGATCCCGCCAGACCTCGGTGGGCAGGCCGCCCGGGTCGCAGGCGCGCTCGTCGATCAGCGCCGTGTAGTGCGGCGGATCGGGCCGGCGCAGCACCTCCTGGCGCACCGCGCGGGCACGGACGTCGGCCTCGACGTCCACGTCGTCGGCTAGCAACGCGCCGGCCGACACGCGCAGCCGGGCGTACTCGGGGGTCTGGAGCAGCCCGGGCACCAGCACCGGCTGGTAGTCCACGATGCGGACGGCGCCCGCCTCCAACTCCGCGTACGCCCGCTGCCGCTCCCCCATCTCGCCCAGCGCCCGGGACCAGCCGCGGCCGGTGGCGGCGTCCCGCGCGATGACGATCAGCTCGTCCCGCTGGTGGGGTGGCACGCCGTAGACGTCGAGCAGGTCGAGCACGTCGGCCAGGTCCGGCCGGCTCTGCCCCAGCTCGATGCGGGACAGCTTCGATGTGGACGCCCAGCCGAGCCGGCCGCACACCTGCTCCAGGGTGAGCGACTCCCGGCGGCGCAGCCGGCGCAGCTCGGCGCCGAGCCGCACCCGCCGGACCACAGGACTTGCTGACAACGGCATGTGCGCCTCCCCACCGTGGGAGAGTACGCATCACCGTCACTCAGGGCAATACCTTGCTCGCACAGAGCTATCAGGCGGCCGTCAGGGTCGGTAGGTGCCGAAGGACCAGACCAGCCCGGCCGGATCGCGGGCCACGTAGTCGCGGGAGCCGTAGTCGGTGTCGAAGGGCGGCCGGACGATCTCCGCCCCGGCCGCCCGGGCCCGCTCGTGGTGCGCGTCGACGTCGTCGACGGCCACGTAGACGCGGTAGTCGTCGTCGGCGGGCCGGGTCGCCGGTGCCGGCCCCGGACCGAGCATGACGAGGCCGTCGCCGAAGCCGAGCTCGGCGTGCCGCACGGCGCCGTCGGGCCCCTCGTGCACCTCGTGGACGGTGAGGCCGAACGCGGACCGGAGGAAGTCGACGGCGGCGCGGGCGTCGGGATACCGGAGGACCGGGTAGATGCTTCGCATGGCCCGAGTCTGCCGCCGCGACGGTCAGGTCGGATTGGACGAATGCGATCCGGGCCCGGCCAGCGCCGCGGGCGTGGCCCCGGAGAACTCACGGAACTCCCGGATCAGGTGCGACTGGTCGTAGTAGCCGAACCGCACCGCCAGGTCGGCCCACCCGACCTCGCCCCGGCCGCCGTCCGCCCGCCGGCCACTCGGGGGCGGGGCGAGCGAGGTGCCCGCGGGCGCGTCCGCGCCGCCGGTCGGTGCGGGGACCAGCGTGCGGCCCACCATCGCGTACGCCCGCTGGAAGCGCAGCAGCCGCGCGACGGTCTTCGGCGGGAGGCCGAACTCCCGCCGGAACCGGACCGCCAGGTGGCGGCGGCTCCAGCCGACCTCCCCGGCCAGCGCGCCGACGCCCAGCCCGCCGCCGCTGCGGTCGAGCAGCCGCCAGGCCCGCACCAGGCGCGCATCGATGGGCCCGGTCAGAGCCAGCCGGGCGGCGAGCGCCGCGTCGAGGCGGGCGAACCGGCCCGCCCAGTCGGGCAGGTCGGCCAGCTCGTCGCGGAGCCGGACCAGCCAGCCGTCGAGCCGGTCGACCGGGACCGCCCGGTTGGCCAGCTCGCCCAGCGGCAGCCCGAGCAGCCGGCGGGCGGCCGGAGCGGTCAGCAGCACCTGCACCCCGACGCCCTCGCCGGCCGTGCGGGTCGCGCACCAGCCGTCGAACGGGCCGGCCAGGAAGGCGCTCGTCCCGTGCGCGCCCCGGTCGGCGGCGCGCGGGTCGGTGACGTCGAGCGGAGCGCCCCACCCGAGGATCAGCACCACGAAGGCGCCGGCCGCCTCCCGGCGCACGAGCGGGCCGACCGCGTGCTCGCGGTAGCCCAGGTAGCGGTCCACGTAGGGCCGGAGCCGGGGATCGGGGAGCCCGATCACCGCCTCGGTGAGCACGCCGGCCTCCCCCGACCCCGGGCCGTCACTTCACCCCGGCGGCATCCATCCCGCGGAGTTCCTTCTTGAGGTCGGAAACCTCGTCGCGGATGCGGGCGGCCAGCTCGAACTGCAGCTCCCGCGCAGCGGCGAGCATCTGGTCGTTGAGCTCCTGGATGAGGTTGGCCAGGTCGGCCCGGGCCATGCCCTCCCGCGACGGGGTGGCCGCGCCGCCGCGGCTGCGGCTGCGGGTCTCCTTGACCGGCGCCTTGCCCCGCGACAGCTGCCGGACGGCACCGCCGACCCGGCTGTTCTCGGTGTCCTCCGCCTCGCGGTAGATGTCGTCGAGGATGTCGTGGATCTTCTTGCGCAGCGGCTCGGGGCTGATCCCGTTGGCCTCGTTGTGCGCGATCTGCTTGGCCCGGCGCCGGTTGGTCTCCTCGATCGCCTGGGCCATCGACGGGGTGATCTTGTCGGCGTACATGTGGACCTGGCCCGAGACGTTACGGGCCGCGCGGCCGATGGTCTGGATCAACGACCGGCCGCTGCGCAGGAAGCCCTCCTTGTCGGCGTCGAGGATCGCCACCAGGGAGACCTCGGGCAGGTCGAGGCCCTCCCGGAGCAGGTTGATGCCGACCAGCACGTCGTAGTCGCCCTTGCGCAGCTCGCGCAGCAGCTCCACCCGGCGCAGCGTGTCGACCTCGGAGTGCAGGTAGCGGACCCGGATGCCGTTCTCCAGCAGGTAGTCGGAGAGATCCTCGGCCATCTTCTTGGTCAGCGTGGTGACCAGGACCCGCTCGTCCCGCTCGGTCCGCAGCTTGATCTCGTGCATCAGGTCGTCGATCTGGCCCTTGGTGGGCTTCACCACGACCTCGGGGTCGATCAGGCCGGTGGGGCGGATCACCTGCTCGACGAACTCGCCCTGGGCCTGCTCCAGCTCCCACGGACCCGGGGTGGCGGAGAGGAAGACCATCTGGCCGACCCGCTCCAGGAACTCGTCGAAGCGCAGCGGCCGGTTGTCGGCCGCGCTGGGCAGCCGGAAGCCGTGGTCGATCAGCATCCGCTTGCGGGAGGCGTCACCCTCGTACATGCCGCCGATCTGCGGGATGGTCACGTGCGACTCGTCGACCACGGTCAGGAAGTCGTCGGGGAAGTAGTCGAGAAGGCAGTGCGGCGGGCTGCCCGGCAACCGCCCGTCCATGTGCATCGAGTAGTTCTCGATGCCGGAGCAGAACCCGACCTGGCGCATCATCTCGATGTCGTAGGTGGTGCGCATCCGCAGCCGCTGCGCCTCCAGCAGCTTGCCCTGCCGCTCCAGCTCGGCCAGACGCTCGGCCAGCTCGACCTCGATGTCGCGGATCGCCCGCTCCATCCGCTCCGGGCCGGCCGCGTAGTGGGTCGCCGGGAAGATGACCAGCCCGTCGACCTCCTTGACGACGTCACCGGTGAGCGGGTTGAGGTAGTAGAGCTTCTCCACCTCGTCGCCGAACAGCTCGATCCGGACGGCCAGCTCCTCGTAGGCCGGGATGATCTCCAGCGTGTCGCCGCGGACCCGGAAGGTGCCGCGCTGGAAGGCCATGTCGTTGCGCGTGTACTGGATGTCGACCAGCCGGCGCAGCAGCTGGTCACGGTCGAGCTCCTGCCCCACGGCGAGCCGGACGGCCCGGTCCAGGTATTCCTCCGGGGTGCCCAGGCCGTAGATCGCCGACACCGTGGCCACCACGATCACGTCGCGGCGGGTGAGCAGCGACATCGTCGCCGAGTGCCGCAGCCGTTCGACCTCCTCGTTGACCGAGGAGTCCTTCTCGATGTAGGTGTCGGTCTGCGGGATGTAGGCCTCGGGCTGGTAGTAGTCGTAGTAGGAGACGAAGTATTCGACCGCGTTCTGCGGCAGCAGCTCGCTGAACTCCTTGGCGAGCTGCGCGGCGAGGGTCTTGTTGGGCGCGAGCACCAGGGTCGGCCGCTGCAGCCGCTCGACCAGCCACGCCGTGGTGGCGCTCTTGCCGGTGCCGGTCGCGCCGAGCAGCACCGTGTTGCGGTCGCCGCCGCGCACGCGACGCTCAAGCTCGTCGATGGCTGCCGGCTGGTCGCCGGCCGGCTGGAACTCGCTGACGACCTGGAAGCGGCCGTCGAGCCGGGGAATGTCGAGCGCCATGACCTCAACGGTACGCCCGAGGTCCGACACTTCCGGGCCGAGCGCGTACCGTCCCTGATCGGCTTCGATATTCCCATTGTGTGGCTCATCTCACCGGACTACCCTCGTACCGTAGGCCGCTCGCGGCGGCCGATCGGGCAGGTGGCCGCCCCTCCGGGGCCCGGCCGCCCCCGGCACCGGGGGTCGCAGCACCCGAGAAACCGGCGTGCGCACCCGAGGTGGTCGCGCTCGACGCGCTGACCGGCCGCCGCGAGCGCCCCTGCTCGTCACCGAAACCCGGCAGCCGCGTTGTGCACTCGTGGAGACCTCTCCCGGACGCCGGCCGCGACGGGCTCGCACCCGCGACACCGGCCCCCTCCCCACCGACGACGCCCGCCCCACCGAGCCCGCCGACAGCGCCGAGCCCGAGCCCGAGCCCAGCGACACCGCCGCGCCCGAGCCCGCCGGCCGCACGATGCCCGCCGCGTCCGCCGACCCAGCGCCGACCGGGCCCGCCACAGGCGAACGCGCACCGGACCCGCAGCCGCCCCAGCTCACCGAACCGGCTCCCGCGGATATTGGCGACCTGCCGTCCGCCACGAACGGCAACTCGCCAAGGTCGGGAAAACGGCGGAGCGCGACGGCACACACCTCGCCCGCCCCGCCGTCGAGCGCGCCCGCCGGACGCCAACCTGGAGATCGTGGCGATCTACCGCCCGCCACGAACGACAACTCGCCAAGATCCGGCAGCCGACGAGGCGAGCGGGCACACAACTCCCCCACGCCGCCGTCGAGCACGCCCACCCGCCACCAACCCGGAGATCTTGGCGACCTACCGTCCGCCACGAACGACAACTCGCCAAGATCCGGCGGCCGGCGAGGCGCGACGGCACACAGCTCGCCCGCCGAGCCGCCGACCGGGGATCCCGGCGATCCACCGTCCGGCACGAACGGCATGTCGCCGCGATCGCGGCAGCGTGGAGCAACGGCCCCCGGCGAGTGCGCCCTCGACGCCCCCACCGTCCCGGGTGCGACTGCCGTAACCCGCGAACCCGGCCGCCGGCACCGCCGCGCCGGCTCCGCGACCAGCCAACCCGTCAACTCCCCCGGCCGCCGTTCGCGCGCGGATCCGGTGGCCGGGGAACGGCCGGCCGATCCGTTCGCCCCGCCCGGCCACCCGGAGCTGGACGGGACCGGCGACCCACCCGAGCAACCCACCCGCCGCCGCGCCGTCCTGATCGCGCTCGCGGTGGCCGCCACCGCCTCGGCGGCCGCCCTGGTCGCCGGCCTGCTGAGCTGGTCACCGGAGCCGGCCGAGCCCACCGCGACGGCCCGCCCGCTCACCGCCGCCGAGGCCGACCGGCTGGCCGCCCTCAGGGTCACCAACCAGCGGGACGTCCGTGCCGGGGTCCGGGTCACCGTGGGTGCGGGCGATGGCCGTACCGAGCTGGTCGGCTGGGTCGACTGGGCCCGACCGCTGGTCTACCTGGATGTCAGCGGCCCCGGCGCGGGCGCCGAGCGGGGGCTGGTCCAGGCGACCGCGTCGACGCTGCTGGTGCGGCCGGATCCCGGTGCGACGCCCGCACCGGCGCCGCCCCCGCTGGTGCCCCCGGACGACCGGTGGCGGCTGCGGGAGCTGCCGGCCGGGCGGGGCCTGCCGGCGGTGCGGGACCTGCTGCTCGGGCTCGGCGCGGCCCGGGTCGACGCGACCGAACCCGAGGCCCGCTGGCTGGGCGCGGAAACCGTCGACGGGGTCCCCGTGGATGTCTTCCGGGCCCCTCTCTCCGCACTCCGGCCGGCCGCCCAGGCGACCGCCCCGGCGCGGGAGGGGCAGCCGCGCCTCTGGGTCGACCGGGACGCCCGGCTGCACCGGCTGGCCGGCCGGCTGCCGGACGGGACCCCGGTGACCGTCGAGCTGGCCCGCACCGACCGCCCCACGCTGCGCCCGGTGGCCGCGCTCGGCGGGCGGCCCGGGCTGCCTCGGGCCCTGAGCGACGCCGAGGCCGACCGGTTGGCCCGGCTGCCGGCCCGGCTGCGAGCGGCCGGCGGCGCCGGCCTGACCCTGGCCGCCCCGTCCGCCGGCCTGCACGGCACCGGCTGGGTGAGCTGGGCGGGCTCCGCCGCGTACCTCTCGATGGTGGAGGGCGACGACCCGGGGCGCCGCACGCTGGTGCGGGCGTGGCCGGGAAGCGTGGCCCGGCTCGTGGTGCCGGCGGGCGGCGCGGCGGGCCCGCCGCTGCCGGCGCCGGCCGAGCTAAGGCGGATGGGCGGGCAACCGCCCCGCGACGACGTGGAGCGGCTGCTCGACGCGGCGCTGCGGGGCGACGCCGCCCCCGCGCCGGCTGCCGCGGCGGTCCGGATCCGCGACGACCGGGTGGCGGACCGGACGGTGGACGTCATCGAGGTACGCGCCGGGCTGCGCTGGTGGATCGACCGGAACGGGCTGCCGCGCCGGGTGGAGCTGCGGAGCGCGGGGGGCGTCTGGGTTCGGCTGGACCTCGCGCCCGGGCGGGTGCCGGCGCTGCCCGGCGCCGAGCGGACGGCCAGGCCACCCGCGAAACGCCGCTGAGCGGGCTCAGGGCCGCCAGCCGGTCTGCGCGGCCCACTCCTCCGCCCGCAGGTGCTCCTCGTCGAACCACGGGTCCTTCAGCGTGCCGTAGGTGGCGCTGTCCGGCGCCGAGGCGGCCAACTCCCGCTTGAGCTGCAGGTACGCGGACCGCTGCCCCGGGTCGGCGCGCAGGTGGTCGCGCATCAGCAGCGCGTACCGCCAGCCGGGCGAGTCAGCCACCCGCAGGTGCAGGTGCACCGGGCGGCCCGGGTCGGCGCTGCCGTGCAGCCGCTTCTCCCAGCGCCGGCTGCCGGGCGGGCGGGGGTTGTCCCACCAGTCGCCGGGCAGCCGGGGAAAGCCGGCGTCGGCGAGCCGGTCGGCGAGCGGCCCGTCCGCCTCGGCGAGCGACGGCACGGTGAGTTGGATGTCGATGACGTCCTTGGCGGCCAGCCCGGGCACGGCGGTGGAGCCGATGTGGTCGACCCGCAGGTCGGGGCCGGCGGCGTGGCGGATGCGGGCGGCCAGGCGGGCGTACTGCTCAGGCCAGGTCGGGTCGGGCTCGCTGAGCACCACCTGCTCGGGCCGGACGGCCCGGCGTTCCCGGAGATTGCGCTCGTAGGGCAGGAGCCGCTCGCGCCAGAGGGTGTCCACGGCGGCGTGCAGGTCGGCCAGCGTGCCGTCGTTGCCGAGCAGCACGTCGGCGGCCGCCTGGCGGCGGGCGTCGTCGGCCTGCGCGGCGATCCGCCGCTCGGCCTCCGCGCGGTCCATGCCGCGGCCGCGGGCCAGCCGCTCCAGCCGGGTGGTCACGGCCGCCTGCACCACGAGCACCAGGTGATACGTGGGTGCGAGCCCCACCTCGACCAGCAGCGGCACGTCGTTGACCACGACGGCGTCGGGGGGCGCCGCGGCGATCAGCGCGGCGGTGCGGGCGCGGACCCGGGGGTGGGTGATCGCCTCCAGCCGGCGGCGGGCGGCCTCGTCGCCGAAGACCAGGGCGCCCAGTGCGGCCCGGTCCAGCGCGCCGTCGGCGTCGAGGACCCGGTCGGAGAAGGTCCCGACGATCTCGGCGAGGCCCTCGCTGCCCGGGGCGACCACCTCGCGGGCGATCCGGTCCGCGTCGACGATCACCGCGCCGAGCGCGGCCAGCCGGCTGGACACGGCGCTCTTGCCCGACCCGATCCCACCGGTCAATCCCACCCTCAGCACGGCAACAGTCAACCCGATCACCGTTGGCGGTGCCAACCTGCCCCCGGACAGGGCGAGGGCCCCGCCCCCGGCGATCCGGTGGTGCCGGATCGCGGGGACGGGGCCCTCAGCGACTGCGCCGGGCTCGGACTCGCCGAGCCGGTGTCGTCACCGGGTCACTTGCCGCCGGCGAGCTTCTCCCGCAGGGCGGCGAGCGCCTCGTCGGTGGCCAGCGTGCCGGCCGGCTCCTCGGCCTGACGGCTCGGGGCCGCCGAGGTCGTGGTGGTGGTGCCGGTGACGGGCGGAGCCGGGTTGGCAGCGGCCTCGGCGTCGGCGGCCCGGGAGGTCTGCACCTGCTTGGTGTGGGCCTCCCAGCGCTGGCGCGCCTCGGCGTACTGCTGCTCCCAGGTCTCGCGCTGCTTGTCGTAGCCCTCGAGCCACTCGCCCGTCTCCGGGTCGAAGCCCTCCGGGTAGATGTAGTTGCCCTGCTCGTCGTAGGTCGCGGCCATGCCGTAGAGGGTCGGGTCGAAGTGCTCCTCGCCCTCGACGAAGCCCTCGTTGGCCTGCTTGAGCGACAGCGAGATCCGACGGCGCTCCAGGTCGATGTCGATGACCTTGACCATGACCTCGGAGCCGACCTGCACGACCTGCTCCGGGATCTCCACGTGGCGCTCGGCCAGCTCGGAGATGTGGACCAGGCCCTCGATGCCGTCGTCCACCCGGACGAAGGCGCCGAACGGCACGAGCTTGGTGACCTTACCCGGCACGATCTGCTGGATCGCGTGGGTGCGGGCGAACTGCCGCCACGGGTCCTCCTGGGTCGCCTTCAGCGACAGCGAGACCCGCTCGCGGTCCAGGTCGACGTCCAGGACCTCGACCTCGACCTCCTGGCCCACCTCGACGACCTCGGACGGGTGGTCGATGTGCTTCCAGGAGAGCTCGGAGACGTGCACGAGGCCGTCCACGCCGCCCAGGTCGACGAACGCGCCGAAGTTGACGATCGAAGAGACGACGCCCTTGCGGACCTGCCCCTTCTGCAGCTTGTTGAGGAACTCGGTGCGCACCTCGGACTGCGTCTGCTCCAGCCAGGCCCGGCGGGACAGGACCACGTTGTTGCGGTTCTTGTCCAGCTCGATGATCTTGGCCTCGAGCTCGCGGCCGACGTACGGCTGCAGGTCGCGCACACGCCGCATCTCGACCAGGGAGGCGGGCAGGAAGCCGCGCAGCCCGATGTCGAGGATGAGACCACCCTTGACGACCTCGATGACCGAGCCGCGAACGACGCCGTCCTCGTCCTTGATCTTCTCGATCGTGCCCCAGGCCCGCTCGTACTGCGCCCGCTTCTTGGAGAGGATCAGACGCCCCTCCTTGTCCTCCTTCTGGAGGACAAGGGCCTCGATGTGGTCACCGACCGAGACGACCTCGGCGGGGTCCACGTCGTGCTTGATCGACAACTCCCGAGAGGGGATGACGCCCTCGGTCTTGTAGCCGATGTCGAGCAGGACCTCGTCCCGATCGACCTTGACGACGGTGCCTTCGACAATGTCGCCGTCGTTGAAGTACTTGATGGTCTCGTCGATCGCGGCGAGGAAAGCTTCCTCGGAACCGAGATCGTCGTGCGTGACCTTGTTGGCGCTCGAGGGGGCCTCGATGCTGCTCGTCATGTGGGCGGTTGCTCCGGTCGGATGGGTTGTCACAGCAGGCGTGGCGTCGCGGTGACCTGTCCGCGCCAGCGGATCCGTCGCCGGGCACACCGAACGATCGCCAAGAGAAGATCATTAGTGGCTCCGGTGACCGCGCACCTGCTCCCTGCCGAGGCACACGATCCGCGAGCGCATCGTCTAGCCTACCCGCTGCATTACCACAGCGTGCAAGCCCTCCCAGGTCTCCTCGGGCTCGTCAGCTGCGAAAGCGGAGATTTCGCGCGGTAAGGTGCCACAGCTGTCTCGTCCGTCACATCTGCCCCACCCGCAACAGCGCCGCCCGATCGTCGCACCCGACGCCCGGAGGCCTAGCGTGGGCGGGTGGACGACGACAGGGTGACCCGGCGCCGGGTAGGCGCCACCGAGGTTCGCCGGGCCAACCGGGGCTGGTGGGACGCGGACGCCGACGCCTACCAGGCCGAGCACGGCGCGTTCCTCGGCGAGGTGGACTTCGTCTGGTGCCCGGAGGGCCTGCGCGAGGCCGATGCGGGGCTGCTCGGCGAGGTGACCGGCCGCCGGATCCTGGAACTCGGCTGCGGTGCGGCCGCCGCCGCCCGGTGGCTCGCCGCGCAGGGCGCCCGGCCGGTCGCCCTGGACCTGTCCGCCGGCATGTTGCGGCACGCCGCCGAGGCCGCCGCCCGGACCGGGGTACGCGTGCCGCTCGTGCAGGCCGACGCCCTCGCCCTGCCGTTCGCCGACGCCGCGTTCGACACGGTGTGCACGGCGTTCGGCGCGATCCCGTTCGTGGACGACTCGGCGGCGGCCATGCGGGAGGTGGCCCGGGTGCTGCGCCCGGGCGGCCGGTGGGTCTTCTCGGTCACCCACCCGATGCGCTGGATCTTCCTGGACGACCCGGGCGAGGGCGGGCTGACCGCCGTGCACTCGTACTTCGACCGATCCCCCTACGTCGAGCAGGACGAGCACGGCGTGGCCACGTACGTCGAGCAGCACCGCACCCTCGGCGACCGGATCCGGGAGCTGGTCGGCGCCGGGTTCCGCCTGCTGGACCTGGTGGAGCCGGAGTGGCCGGCGGGGCACGAGGGGATCTGGGGGCAGTGGAGCCCACTGCGCGGCCGGCTCTTCCCCGGCACCGCCATCTTCGTGGCGGAGAAGCCGGCCGCCGGCTGAGCGTCGTTTCCGGCCGCCGGGCCCGGGTAACCGGACGCCATGGCCGAGAAGGAGGAGTTCCGCCGGGGCGACCACGTATCGTGGGCCAGCCACAGCGGCCGGGCGTACGGGGTCGTCAGGGAGAAGCTCACCGACCGCACACACGTCCGCGGGCACACCGTGAACGCGTCGGCGGAGGAGCCGCAGTACCGGATCCGCAACGACGACTCGGGCCGGGACGTCGCCCACCGACCGGAGGTGCTGCGTCATGAGCCGAGGTGACGATCCGCAGCAGACGTACCGGGAGTTCACAGACGCGGTGAACATGAAGCCGGGCGAGCTCCAGAAGTGGCTGGAGACCGACGAGTCCAAGCACGTGGGCTGGCGCAAGGGCACCCGGGGCGGCGAGTCGGTGGGGCACGAGTCCGGCCGGCGGATCATCGACCTGCTGCGCCGCAAGCGCGACCAGCTCAGCGCCGCCGACTACAAGCACATGCGCAAGGTCGTCGGGTACGTCCGGCGGCACATGGCCCAGCGACCCAGCGGCGACGTGCGCCGGACCCGGTGGCGGTACTCCCTCATGAACTGGGGCCACGACCCGGTCAAGGGACCGCTCCCGCCGCCGGGCGGCCCGTCCCGCAAGGCCCTGGAGCGGCACGGCGCCCCGCCGAAGGAACGCCGGGGACCGGGCCGCTGATCCGCCCGTCAGCGTCACCGTCGCCGGAGGCGGCCTCCGGTCTGGCGGAGGTTCCGTCCGCCCCGCCGGGGCCTGACCTGGATCGAGTGGACCATGGCCGGTCACGCCAGCTCTGCCCTGCCCACCATCACCATCGGCGGCGACCTGCCGGTCGGCCGGATCGGCTTCGGGGCGATGCAACTCACCGGCAGGCAGGTCTGGGGCCCCTATCCCGACCATGAGGGTGGCGTGGCCCTGCTTCGCGCCGTCGTGGCCGAGGGCGTGACCTTCATCGACACCGCCGACGTCTACGGGCCGCACACCAATGAGTTGCTCATCCGGGAGGCGCTGCACCCCTACCCGCCGGGCCTGGCCATCGCGAGCAAGGGCGGCTTCGTCCGTGGCGGCTACGACCTGTCGACGCTCGGCTGGGTGGGCAACCCCAAGTACCTGCGGCAGTCGGCGATGCTGAGCCTGCAACGCCTCGGCCTGGATCGATTCGACCTGTACTACCTGCACAGCGGCTACGCCACCGACGCCCCGTTCGAGGACCAGGTCGGTGAGCTGAAGAAGCTGCAGGACGAGGGATACATCCGGCACATCGGCCTGTCGAACGTGACCCCGGACCAGTTCGAGGCGGCGCGGTCGGTCGCGGACATCGCCGCGGTGACCGCCCGGTACAACGTCGGCAACCGGGCCGGCGCCGCGCTCCTCGCCGCCGCGGAGCAGGCCGGGGCGGTGTTCTCACCCTGGCACCCGGTCAGCCTCCGTGACGGCGGGGACAACGCCGACCAGGTCGCGGCGGCCATCGCGCCGCTGGCCGCCAGGTACGAGGCGACGCCCCAGCAGATCGCGCTGGCCTGGCTGCTGCACCGCTCCCCGGCGATGCTGCCCATCCCGGGCACGACGAGCCTCGCCCACCTGCGGGAGAACCTCGCCGCCGCGAGCATCCGCCTGAGCGGGACGGAGGTTGCCGAGCTGACCGCGCTCGTCCACGAGGGCGGCGGCCCTCCCACCGGAGAGTCACTTCTGGGCTGAAAGGAACGCCGGGACCCGGCCGCTGAGCCCGGGCCGCTTGACCCTGCCACTGACGGCAGGGTCGCACGATCGCCGGCATGAACGACGAACAGCAGCGGGTCGTGGTGGTCACCGGCGCGGGCACCGGCATCGGCCGGGCCACCGCCCGCGCCTTTGCCGCCGAGGGCGCCCGCGTCCTCGCCGTGGGCCGGCGCCCCGGGCCACTGGCGGAGACCGCCGCCGACGACCTCCGCATCACCCCGGTCACCGCCGACGTGACCGACGCCGACGCGCCGGCCCGGGTGGTCGGCGCCGCCCTCGACCGGTACGGCCGGCTGGACGTGCTGGTCAACAACGCCGGGATCGCCGGCGGCGGACCGCTCGCCGGGCTGGACGAGCGGGCCGCCCGCCGCCAGCTCGACACCAACCTCATCGCGCCGATCCGGCTGGCCCACGCCGCGGTCGAGCCGCTGGCGACGAGCCGCGGCGTGATCGTCAACGTCACCACCACCGTCGGCCAGCGCGCCTGGCCGGGCAGCTCGGTGTACGCGGCCGGCAAGGCCGCCCTCGACTCGCTGACCCGCAGCTGGGCGGTGGAACTGGCGCCGCGCGGCGTCCGGGTGGTGGCGGTGGCCCCCGGCGCGATCGACACACCCATCGGCGAACACCAGGGCCTCTCCCCCGACCAGCGCGCCGCGGTACGCCGCTGGCAGCTCGACCACACGCCCCTCGGACGGATCGGCCGCCCCGAGGACGTAGCCTGGGCGATCCTGCGGCTCTGCGACCCGGCGGCCGCCTTCGTCACCGGCGTCGTGCTGCCGGTGGACGGCGGGGCGCTGGTCGCCTGACAGGCCCGGGCGCCGGTGATCGCCGCCGCGCGGGATCGGCGAGGTGGGGGTGACCCGGCCGGGGTGAAGCCGCCACCTCGGCGGAGCGGTGTCGACCATGGGACGGAGGGGTCGGGTGCGGATCGGCGAGCTGGCGGCGGTGACCGGGTGCACGCCGCGGGCCCTGCGGCACTACGAGGAGCAGGGCCTGATCGACTCGTCGCGGGCGGCGAACGGCTACCGCGAGTACGACGAGGCGACGGTCACCCGGGTCCGCAACATCCGGCACCTGCTCGGCGCCGGGCTGACCCTGGACGACGTCCGGGTCTTCCTGCCCTGCCTGGACGGGGACGTGGCCGCCGCGCCGCCCTCCCCCGGCGGGCTCCGGGTGGGGCGGGAGCGGCTGGCCGTGCTGGAGGCCCGCATCGCCGCCCAGCTCGCGGTACGGGACCGCCTCGCCGCCGCCCTGCGCGACGCCGCCGCGGCCCTCGCCGGCGACGCCAGCCCGGCGCCGGCATCGAGCCCCACCCCACACCCGGCCCGATCCTCATCGACCAGCCCGGCGCTTTAGCAATCTTGGACAGTTGCCGTTCGCTCCGAACGGCAACTGTCCAAGATCGTGAAGCTCGGCGCGTCGGTCAGTGGTCGGCGCTGTTCCAGTCGCGGCCCTCGCCCACGGAGACCTCCAGCGGCACCGACAGCGGGTACGCCTCCCCCATCTCCTTGCGCACCAGTGCCTCCAGGGTCTCCCGCTCGCCCGGCGCGACCTCGAAGACCAGCTCGTCGTGCACCTGGAGCAGCATCCGGGAGCGCAGCCCCGCGTCGCGCAGCGCGGTGTCGACGTGCAGCATTGCGACCTTGATGATGTCGGCCGCGGAGCCCTGGATGGGGGCGTTGAGCGCCATCCGCTCGGCCATCTCCCGGCGCTGCCGGTTGTCGCTGACCAGGTCGGGCAGGTAGCGGCGGCGGCCCAGGATGGTGGAGGTGTAGCCGTCCTGCCGGGCCCGCGCCACCACCTCCTGCAGGTAGTCGCGCACGCCGCCGAAGCCGGCGAAGTAGTTCTCCATGAGGCCGCGCGCCTCCTCGGCGGTGATCCCGAGCTGCTGGGACAGGCCGAACGCGCTCAGCCCGTACGCCAGGCCGTAGTTCATGGCCTTGATCTTGCGGCGCTGGTCGGCGGTGACCTGGTCGACCTCGACGGTGAAGACCGAGGAGGCGGTGGCGGCGTGGAAGTCGTGCCCCGAGTTGAACGCCTCGATCAGCGCGTCGTCGGAGGACAGGTGCGCCATGATCCGCATCTCGATCTGGCTGTAGTCGGCGGTGAGCAGGCACTCGTAGCCCTCGCCGACCACGAAGGCGCGCCGGATCCGCCGCCCCTCCTCGGTGCGGATCGGGATGTTCTGCAGGTTGGGCTCGGTCGAGGAGAGCCGGCCGGTGGCGGCCACCGTCTGGTTGAAGGTG
Organism: Micromonospora sp. CA-244673; assembly: GCF_050948395.1. Taxonomy (NCBI): domain Bacteria; kingdom Bacillati; phylum Actinomycetota; class Actinomycetes; order Micromonosporales; family Micromonosporaceae; genus Micromonospora; species Micromonospora sp. CA-244673. The sequence goes on from NZ_CP192019.1 coordinate 5,265,378, forward strand.
GTGTGGATCCGGCCGTCGTCGGAGACCGACTTGAGCAGCCCGTCGACGGTCATCTTGAGCTTGGCGACGTCGCGGTGGCGCAGCAGGTGCTCGAGCACCGGGTGCGGGTTCTGCGCGTAGAGCCACTGGAGGGCGTCGGCGTCGGTGGTGTAGCCGGTCTTGATCTTCTTGGTCTTGGGCAGGCCCAGCTCACCGAAGAGGATCTCCTGGAGCTGCTTGGGCGAGCCCAGGTTGAACTCCCGCCCGACCGCCGCGTAGGCGCCCTGGGCCGCGGCCTTCACCTCGGCGGCGAAGTGCGCCTCCAGCTCGGAGAGGTAGTGGGTGTCGGCCGCGATGCCGGTGCGCTCCATGGTGGCCAGCACCCGCATGAGCGGCAGCTCGACGCCGGCCATGAGCCGGGCCGACTGCTCGCCGTCGCGGGACAGCTCGGCGTCGATCGCGTCGGCCAGGTCGAGGGTGGCGCGCGCCTGGAGCATCAGGTTCTGCTCGGCCGCCTCGTCGTCGCCGAGCCCGTCGAGGGTGAGCTGGCCGCTCTCCGGCGCGTCGACCCGCAGCTCCCGGTGCAGGTAGCGCAGCGCCAGGTCGGTGAGGTCGTAGGAGCGCTGGTCGGGCCGGGCCAGGTAGGCGGCGATCTGGGTGTCGCGGGAGATGCCCTGCAGGTCCCAGCCGTGCGCGGCGAAGGCCAGCACGGCCGGCTTGCTGTCGTGCAGCACCTTGGGGCGGGCCTCGTCGGCGAGCCAGCCGGCCAGCGCGGCCTCGTCGTCGGCCGCCAGCAGGGCCGGGTCGAACCAGGCGCCCGCGCCGTCGGCGGTGGCCAGCGCCATGCCGGTCACCGCGGCGGTGTGCCGCCGGTTCGGGCCGGTGTCGAGCTTGACCGCCAGGCCGACCGGGGTGCCGGCCGGGGCGTGCGTGGCCAGCCAGCCGGCCAGCGCGCCGGGCTCGGTGAGCACCTGCCCGGCCAGCTCGAAGCCGGCCTCGGCCTCCGGCTCGACGGCCTCCAGGTACTGGTAGAGCCGGTCGCGCAGGATGCGGAACTGGAGGGTGTCGAAGACCTGGTGCACGGCCTCCCGGTCCCAGCCCTGCCAGCGGGCGTCCTCCGGGCGCACCGGCAGCTCCAGGTCGGTGACCAGGCAGTTGATCTCGTAGTTGCGGATCACGTCGGCGAGCCGCTCGCGCAGGCTGTCGCCGGCCTTGCCCTTGATCTCGTCGGCCCGGGCCACCACGCCCTCGACCCCGTCGTAGAGGTTGATCCACTTGGCGGCGGTCTTCGGGCCGACGCCGGGCACGCCGGGCAGGTTGTCGCTGGTCTCGCCGACCAGGGCGGCCAGGTCGCGGTAGCGGCCGGGCCCGACGCCGTACTTCGCCTCGACCGCGGCCGGGTCCATCCGGGCCAGGTCGGAGACGCCCTTGCGCGGGTAGAGCACGGTGACCTGGTCGCCGACGAGCTGGAAGGCGTCCCGGTCGCCGGTGGTGATGAGCACGTCCATGCCCTGGTCGCGGGCCTGGCAGGCGAGGGTGGCGATGACGTCGTCGGCCTCGTAGCCCTCCTTCTCCACGACCGGGATGCGCAGCGCCGCGAGGACCTCCTTGACGAGGCTGACCTGGCCCTTGAAGTCGGTCGGGGTCTCGCTGCGGCCGGCCTTGTACTCCGCGTACTTCTCCGTGCGGAAGGAGCGGCGGGAGACGTCGAAGGCGACCACGATGTGGCTGGGCTGCTCGTCGCGGAGCACGTTGATCAGCATCGAGGTGAAGCCGTAGACGGCGTTGGTCGGCTGCCCCGTGGTGGTGGAGAAGTTCTCCACCGGAAGGGCGAAGAACGCCCGGTATGCCAGGGAGTGTCCGTCGACGAGGAGCAGGCGCGGCGTCGTAGCTGTCACGGCAGCGACTCTAGTCCGTACCGCCGACAACCCGGCGGACGGCGGGACCGCGAAAAGCGGCGGCCGGCCGCCCTGGAACAGGGACGACCGGCCGCCGACGTCGTGCGACCTCAGGCGACGCCGAGGTACGCCTCCTTGACCGCCGGGTCGTGCAGCAGGTCCCGGCCGGTGCCCTCCTTGACGATCCGGCCGGTCTCCAGCACGTAGCCCCGGTGGGCCCGGGAGAGCGCCTGCTGGGCGTTCTGCTCCACCAGCAGGATGGTGGTGCCCTGCTCGTTGATCCGGGTGATGATCTCGAAGATCTGCTGGATCAGCATCGGCGCGAGCCCCATCGAGGGCTCGTCGAGCAGCAGCAGCTTCGGGCGGGCCATCAGGGCCCGACCCACCGCCAGCATCTGCTGCTCGCCGCCGGAGAGCGTGCCACCGGCCTGCTTGCGCCGCTCGTGCAGCCGGGGGAAGAGGTCCATGACCATCTTCATGTCCTCGGCGATGCCCGACCGGTCCCGGCGGGTGTACGCGCCCATCTCCAGGTTCTCGACGACGGTCATCCCGGGGAACACACCCCGGCCCTCGGGCGCCTGCCCGATGCCCCGGACCACCCGCAGGTCGGCCCGCATCCGGGTGACGTCGGTGCCGTCGAAGACGATCGAGCCGGAGGCCACCGGGCGCAGCCCGGAGATCGCCCGCATGGTGGTGGTCTTGCCGGCGCCGTTCGCGCCGATCAGGGCCACCACCTCACCCTCGTCGACGTGCAGGCTGATCCCGTGCAGCGCCTGGATCCGCCCGTACAGCAGGGTCAGGTCGTTGATCTCAAGCAGCATCGGTCGGCACCCCCAGGTACGCGGCGATCACCTTCGGGTCGTCCCGGACCTCGGCCGGCAGGCCCTCGGCGATCTTCTTGCCGAACTCCAGCACCACGATCCGGTCGGTCACGCCCATGACGAGTCGCATGTCGTGCTCGATCAGCAGCACCGTCGTGCCATTGTCGCGGATCTTCCGGATCAGGCCGAGCAGTTCCTCCTTCTCCGCCGGGGTGAAGCCGGCGGCCGGCTCGTCCAGGCAGAGGAGTTTCGGCTCGGTGGCCAGGGCCCGGGCGATCTCCAGCCGGCGCTGCTCGCCGTACGAGAGGTTGCGGGCCAGATCCCCGGCGCGGCGCTCGATGCCGACGAAGCGCAGCAGCTCGAGTGCCCGCTCGCGGCCCTCCCGCTCCTCCCGCCAGTGCCGCGGCAGCCGCAGCATGGCGGCGATCACGCTGGTCTTGTGGTGGGCGTCCGCGCCCACCATCACGTTCTCCAGCGCGGTCATCTCCGGGAAGAGCCGGATGTTCTGGAACGTCCGGGCGATGCCCGCCTTGGTGATCCAGCTCCGGCGCCTGCCGTTGACCCGCTGCCCGGCGAACCGGATCTCACCCTCGGTGGGCCGGTAGACGCCGGTCATCGCGTTGAAGCAGGTCGTCTTGCCGGCGCCGTTCGGGCCGATGAGGCCGAGGATCTCACCCTTGTACAGGGTGAAGGCGACATCGTTGAGGGCGACCACACCGCCGAAGCGGAGGGTGACGTGGTCGACCTCCAGCAGCGGCTCCCGCCCGGCCGCGGGGGTCTCGCCCGGCGTGGGCTCGACCGGCGTGTCCGCGCCCTTCTCCGGCGGGGTGCCGACCGTGCTGCGACCGTCGTCGGCGATGTCCCGCTCGCTGGTCTCGTCCCGCTCGCTGTGCATCTGCGGCTCACTCATTGGGCACCGTCTCCTGGGGAACCGCTTCCTTGCGCCGGTCGGCGAACTCCGCCGCCCGCCGCCGGTTGGGCACCAGACCCTGCGGCCGGAAGATCATCATGACGATGACCACCAGGCCGAAGACCAGGATCCGGTACTCGGCGGCGTCGAACTCCACCCCGAGGAGGTCGCCGATGCCGCGCAGCCACTCCGGCAGATACCAGGTGACCGCACCGCCGACGATGGCGCCCTTGATGTTGCCGGCGCCGCCGAGGATCACCGCGGCCAGCACCAGGATGGAGCTCTCCAGCACGAACTGGTCGGAGTTGATGAACGTCTGCTTGCCGGCGAAGACCGCGCCGGTCAGGCCGGCCACGGCCGCGCCGATGGCGAACGCCCACAGCTTGTACTTGAACGTCGGCACGCCCATGATCTCGGCGGCGTCCTCGTCCTCGCGGATGGCCACCCAGGCCCGGCCGACCCGGCTGTTGGCCAGGTTCCGGATCAGCAGCAGCACGACGAGGATCAGCGTCAGCATCAGCCAGTAGTACGGCCGGGCGTCCACCACACCGAACAGCGGCTTGCCGTCCGTGCCGGTGCCCGGCGGGTGCGGGATCGCCGGGATGCCCCGCTGGCCCTGGAGGATGCCCTCGTTGCGGGCCGCGTACAGGCGGATCATCTCGGCGAAGCCGAGGGTCACGATGGCCAGGTAGTCACCGCGCAGGCGCAGCGTCGGGCCACCGAGGATCACGCCGGACACCATCGTCACCATCACCGCCAGCGGCACCGCCGCCAGCCACGGCCAGTCCGTGCCGAACCGGCTCTCCGGCGAGGTGAGCAGCGCGACCGTGTACGCGCCGAGCGCGTAGAAGCCGAAGTAGCCCAGGTCGAGCAGGCCGGCGAAGCCGACCACCACGTTGAGCCCGACGGCCAGCAGGACGAACACCGCGGTGTCGAAGAGCACCCCGGCGAAGTCCGAGCGGGTGGTGTAGAAGGCGAAGTAGTCGCTGCCGATGGGGAAGCCGAGGTACTCGTAGAACCACTTGTTGGGCAGGATGTAGAGCAGGACGATCAGCGCGGCGATCGCCGCCCAGCGCACCTGCTTGGGCATGGCCGCCCAGCGGCTCTTGAAGCCCGCGGTCCGCTTGTTGTCCACGGTGGCGGTCATGCGCGCGCCCTCCCGAGAGATTCGCCGAGCAGACCGGTCGGCCGGAACATCAGCAGCACGATCAGCAGCACGAAGCCGGTGAAGTCCTTCCAGTCGCCGCCGAAGAGGCCGGCGGCGTAGTTCTCCGCCACGCCGAGCAGCAGGCCGCCGAGCAGCGCGCCGCGCAGGTTGCCGATGCCGCCGAGCACCGCGGCCGCGAAGGCCTTGAGCCCGATCAGGAAGCCGACGTTGAACTTGGTGTAGCTGAACCGGACGTCCCAGAGCAGGGCGCCCACGCCGGCCATCAGGCCGCCGAGCACGAACACCAGCAGGATGACCCGGTTCTTGTTGACACCCATGAGCGCGGCGGTGTCCGCGTCCTGGGCGACCGCCCGGATGCCGCGGCCCAGGCGGCTGCGGTTCACGAACTGGTCCAGCGCGATCATCATGACCAGCGTGACGCCGAGGATGAGCAGCTGCTTGTTCGTCACCTCGGCGCCGAACAGGGTGAAGACCGTCTTCGACGGGATCAGTTCCGCCATGCCGAACGGGGCCCGGCGCGTGCCGATGCCGAACGACTCGGCGAGCACGAACGACGCGCCGATCGCGGTGATGAGGAAGGCCAGCGGCGGCGCGTTGCGGCGGCGCAGCGGCCGGTAGGCGACCAGCTCGACCGTGACCGCCGTGACCGCCGAGGCGGCCATCGCCACCACGAGACCGGCGATCAAGGCCAGGATCAGCGGGCCGAGGGACGGGGCGGCCGCGTTCTGGTCGTAGCCGAGGGCCTGCCAGGTCCACATGGCGGTGAAGGTACCGACCATGAAGACCTCGGAGTGAGCAAAGTTGATCAGGCGCAGAACGCCGTACACCAGGGTGTAGCCGAGGGCGATGAGCGCGTAGATGGCGCCCTGCTCCAGGCCGGTGATGGTCAGCGCCGGGAAGTTCCCGAACAGCTCATCGAAGTTCAAGTGGGGGCTCCAACTGTGCGGCCAAGCGGTGCGGCCGGGAGAAAGTCACTCCCGGCCGCACGCCTGGTGTCCCGTGCCGGGACCGGACGAACCGGTCAGGCCTTGGGGATCTCGATGTCGGGGACGACCTTGCCCGCGTTCACCTTGAACGCCCAGACCTTCACCTGGGCCGGGTCCAGCTCGCCGGTGGACTCGAACTTGTAGGTGACGCCGGTCGCGCCGCCGGTGCCGTTGTAGGAGTTGATGAAGCTCAGCAGGTCGGCACGGGTGCCCTTGCCGGCCTTGATGCCCTCCAGCATGATCTTCGTGATGTCGTACGACACGTCGGCGTAGGTGCCCGGCTCGGCGTTGTCGAAGGCCGCCTTGTAGTCGGTCACGAAGGAGCCCTTGGCCGCGGTGGCCGGGGCGCACGGGCAGGTCAGGATCGTGCCCTCGGCGACCTGCTCGCCGGCGACCTTGATGAAGTTGGCGTCGTTGACACCGTCACCGGCGACCATCGTGCCCTTCCAGCCCGCGCCCTTGAGCTGCTTGAGCAGCAGGCCGGCCTCGGTGTAGTAGCCACCGAAGAAGAGGACGTTGGCACCGCTGCTCTGGATCTTGGTGACCACGGCGGAGAAGTTGGTCTGCTTGACCTGGATCTTGTCCTCGCCCGCGGTCGAGCCGATGACCTTCTTCACCTCGTCCACCAGGCCGGCGCCGTACGCCGACTGGTCGTCCACCACGTAGACCTTCTCGGCCTTCAGGACGTTCTTGATGTACCGGCCGGCGGCCGGGCCCTGCGAGGTGTCGTTACCGACGCCCCGGTGGAAGATCTTCCAGTTCTTGGTGCTCAGGCTCGGGCGCGTCGCCGACGGGGTGATGGCCGGCAGGCCGGCCTCGTCGAAGATCGGGTTGCCCACCTCGGACTCACCCGAGAACGCCGGGCCGATGATGCCGACGACCTTGGCGTCGCCGACCGCCTGCTGCGCCAGGGCCGGCGCCTTGGCCGGGTCACCCTGCGAGTCGTACTCGGCGATCTGGACCTTGCAGTCCGCGTTGTCCTTGTTGTACTGGTCGATGGCCAGCTTGGTGCCGTTGCGCATGTGGATACCGAGACCCGCGGCGTCACCGGTCAGCGGGCCGAAGAAGCCGATCTTCAGGTCGCAGGCGGCCTTGCTGCCACCCGCATCGCTACCACTGTCAGCCTTGCAGGCCGCGCCACTGAAAACGAGCGCACCGATGGCCACGCCACCCAGCACCCGTGCGAGCTTCTGCCTCACGGCTCGTACCCTCCTCCGTCCGAAGGCCCGGAAACCACCCACCGCGAATTGGACCTTGCAGGGGTTGGCCGGACCGACCGCGATCCCGGTCTGGGGCGGGACGTTATCCCACCAGCGGGTCGTGAAGGTAGACCTGAGGAGCCGGGTTGACCTAACCGTTACGTTGAGTGGCCGGATTCACAGATGTGCTGTAACACACGAGCCCGCAGGGTGGGAAAATCGGACATCCGACACTGACCGGAAACCCGCAGGTGAGAGGCTCACGCGGGGCGCCACGAACCCCGCGCCGACCACACCGCCGCCCGCCCGCCGTCATCGACCAGCAGCAACGCCACGTCACCCGCCGCGGCCACCGCCACCGTCCGGTCACTGCCCACCGGCACCGCCACCGGCAGCGCCACCGGCGACCACCGCCCGCCGTCCGCCGAGAACCACCCCGCACCCGCCGCGGACCCGGCCACCACCGCCCACACACCGTCGCCGCGCGCCGCCAGCCCCCACACCAGGCCCGGCGAATCCGTGCCCGCGCCACCCAGGCCCCCGCCCGGCCGCCACGCGTCACCCTCCCCCAGCCAGGCGCCCAGGCCGCCGCCGCGGCGGCCCACCGCCACCGTCCGCTCCCCCGCCCGCACCACCCGCTGCAGGTCCTCCTCCGCACCCGGCAGCACCGCGCGCCGCCAGGCCGACCCGTCCGCGGAGGTCCACACCACCGCCGACGATCCGGTACGCCCCGACGACAGCACCGAGCCCACCATGAGCCACCCCGACGCCGTCGCCGTGCCGTCCGCCGCCCACGGCCGGCCGCTCGCGTCCCTCGCCAACCCCGGCACGGCGCTCACCAACCGGAAGTCCGACCCGTCCGGCGACACCCACGCCGCCGCGCCGGTCGCCCGGTTGCCGGAGATCAGCCAGCCACGCGGCCCGCCCGCGATTCGGCCCGCGTTCACCGCGTCCGCGCCCCCGAACACCTCGAACTCGGCCGGCACCTCGACCAGCGAACCGTCCGCCACCTGCCGCCAGGTGCTGATCCGCGGATTGCCGTGCACCCCGCCGCTCTTGCCGCCCACCGCCGCCAGCCGGCCGTCCCGGCAACCCGCCGCGGTCAGCACGTTCTCCTCGCCGTAGGGGCTGCGGGGCACCGGACGCAGCGCCGTCCACGTGGCCGCGTCGGCGCTCGACCAGGCCGCCGGGTGCGTCATTCCCGCCGCGTCCACCACGGCGCCCACCACGAACCAGCGGCCCCCACAGGCGGCCGCGTCCCGCAGCGCCAGCCGGCCGGACAGGCCGGACGGGACCGGGAGGGCGACCGGCTGCCAGGCGGGCCGCAGCGGCGCGGGCTCGGGCTCGGGCTCGGCCCGGCCGGGCGAACGGCAGGCAGCGAGCAGCACCACGAGCAGGCCGAGCACCGCCAGCGGACGCCGCATGGCGGCGATCGTATCGACCGGCCCCGACACGGGGAACCCGCCGAACGCGCCCGCCCCGGTCAGCGGGGGCGCGCCGGGTCGTCGGGCGGGACTCAGGAGGCCGGCTGCGCCACCTCGCCGCCGGCGGTCTCGGCGAGGATCCGCTCGGCGACCTCCCGCATGGTCATCCGGTGGTCCATCGCGGTGCGCTGGATCCACTTGAACGCCTGCGGCTCGGTCATCCCGTACGTCGTCATGAGCGCGCCCTTGGCCCGCTCGACGGTCTTGCGGATCTCCAGCCGGTCGGTGAGGCCGGCGACCTCCGCCTCCAGCGCCGCGATCTCCGAGTAGCGCGACAGCGCGATCTCCACGGCCGGCACCAGGTCGCTCTTCTGGAACGGCTTGACCAGGTAGGCCATCGCGCCCGCCGCGCGCGCCCGCTCCACGAGGTCGCGCTGGCTGAACGCGGTCAGGATGATCACCGGGGCGATCCGGGCGCCGGCGATCCGCTCGGCGGCGGCCAGCCCATCCATGATCGGCATCTTGATGTCGAGGATGACGAGGTCCGGCTTCAGCTCCTCGGCGAGCTTGACGGCGGTCTCGCCGTCACCGGCCTCGCCGACCACCTCGTAGCCCTCTTCCACGAGCATCTCGGCCAGGTCCAGCCGGATGAGCGCCTCGTCCTCGGCGATCAGAACGCGCTTGCGCTCGGCATCCGCCTGCATCTCGGCCACGAGCCACTCCCACCAGTTCAAGCCCGACACCGCCGTGCCGGGTGTCGTCGCCCATAGCGTAGTGGGTAACCTATGCCACGACGCGAGAGCGTCGCGCGAGCCTGTCCCCGTATTCCAACCGGTAGAGAAACGGAGCTCAAACCTCCGACAGTGTGGGTTCGAATCCCACCGGGGACACGAAATTGTCGTACGGGCGTTCGAAGATGGTCTCGTGCATCCACCCGAGATTCGCGCTCGAGCACGGCAGGTCTTCCTGTCCGGGGCCACCGTCGCCGAAGCGGCCCGCAGCGTCGGCCTCAACTACCGCACGGTGTGGCACTGGTGCCGGGACCGCCCCACGCCTGCCGTCCAGGGCACCGCGCTGCGATGTTTCCGCTGTCGTGAGGATGTCCGTGTTCCGACAGATCCCGCCGCCTACGCCTACCTGCTCGGCCTCTACCTGGGCGACGGGCATCTGGTGACCACCGCGCGAGTGCCGGTGCTCCGGATCTCCTGTAGTAACAGCTGGCCCGGCCTGATCAGTGCCTGCGATGACGCCATGCGGTCGGTGCTGGCGGAGAAGGTGCAGCGCGTCCCGCAACAGGGCTGCGTCAATGTCCAGAGCTACGGCAAGCACTGGCCGTGTCTCTTCCCGCAACACGGGCCCGGCAAGAAGCACGAGCGCCCGATCGTCCTGGCCGACTGGCAGCGCACCATCGTCGAGGCGCAGCCGGGCGACTTCCTGCGCGGCCTGTTCCATTCCGACGGCTGCCGCTTCGCCAACCGGGTCATGGTGCGCGGCAAGGAGTACGTCTATCCCCGCTACATGTTCACCAACGAGTCGGCCGACATCATGGGCCTCTGCCAGTGGGGCCTCGACCTGCTGGGCATCGCCTGGCGGATGAACCGCCGCAACTCGCTGTCGGTGGCGCGGCGGGACGCCGTGGCGGCGCTGGACCGCCACGTCGGCCCGAAGTCCTGACCCGGTCAGAGCACGGACAGCGCCTGCGCCAGGTCGGCGCGCAGGTCCTCCGGGTCCTCCAGCCCGACCGAGAGGCGCAGCAGCCCGCCGCACGGCTTGGCGTCGTCCTCGACCGGCCGGTGGGTGAGCGAGGCCGGGTGCTGGATCAGCGTGTCCACACCGCCGAGCGACACGGCGTGGGTGATCAGCCGGCACGCCCCGGCGACGGCCGCCGCGTCGGGGGCGCCGCCGCGTACCTCGAAGGCGAGCAGGCTGCCGGGGCCGGCCATCTGGCGGCCGACCAGCCCGGCCGGGTCCGTGACGCTGGGGTGGTGCACGCGGGCGACGGCGGGGTGGTCGGAGAGCCAGGCGGCGAGTTTCTCGGCGCCGGCCTGCTGGGCGCGGACCCGCAGCGGCAGGGTCTGCAGGCCGCGGTGCAGGAGGTAGGCGCCGAGCGGGTGCAGGACGGCGCCGGTGACGGCGCGGACCTGGCGCAGCCGGGTGGCCCATTCGGGGGCGCAGGCGACGACGCCGGCGAGCACGTCGCCGTGGCCGCCGATGCTCTTGGTGGCGCTGTGCAGCACGAGGGCGGCGCCGTGCCGGGCGGGTCGCTGGAGCACCGGGGTGGCGACGGTGTTGTCGACAAGCAGCGGGACGTCCCCGGCGGCGGTGGCGAGGGCGGCGATGTCGACGAGGTCGAGGGTGGGGTTGGCCGGGGTCTCGACGACGACCAGGGCGGTGTCGGGGCGGATCGCGGCGGCGACCTCGTGGGGCCGCGCCCAGGTGACCTCGGTGCCGAGCAGGCCGGTGGCGAGCACGTGGTCGGTGCCGCCGTAGAGGGGGCGGACGGCGACGACGTGCCGTTTCCCGTCGCGGGTGGCGGCGAGGAGGGTGGCGGTGAGGGCGGCCATGCCGCTGGCGAAGGCGACGGCTTCGGCGGTGCCTTCGAGGTGGGCGAGGGCGGTCTCGAAGCGGGCGACGGTGGGGTTCCAGAGCCGCTGGTAGACGGCGCTGCCGCCGGCGGGGAGGGTGCCGCCGGTGGCGAGGGTCTCGTAGTCGTCGCCGCCGCCGGTCACGGAGGGCAGCGGGTTGGTGGTGGAGAAGTCGATGGGTGGCACGTGGACGCCGAGTCCGGCGAGGTCCTCACGCCCGGCGTGCACGGCTGCGGTGTCCACGGCTGTCATGGCGGAAGCGTCGAACATGAGGCCGTCATCAGGCAAGAGGAGCGAACAAGATTCTGCTCGGAGCCCTTCCGAGGGAGGGAAGTTCGGGGAAGGATGTTCACATGCCTGTCGCACCGAATGATGTACGGCCGTTCGCGGCGCTGGACGACGTGGACCGCGCGATCCTGGCCGAGCTGGCGGCGGACGGCCGGTTGCCGAACAACGCCCTGGCCGAGCGGGTGGGGGTGGCGCCGTCGACGTGCCTGACGCGGACCCGGGCGCTGCGCGAGTGCGGGGCGATCCGGGGGTTCCACGCGGAGGTGGACCCGGCGGCCGTGGGGTTGCCGTTGCAGGCGCTGGTGTCGGTGCGCCTGGCGGCGCACGAGCGGGCGGCCGTGGACGCGTTCCGGGCCCGGTCGGTGCGCCTGCCGGGGGTGGTGGCGGTGTTCCACGTGGCGGGCGCGGAGGACTACGTGCTGCACGTGCGGGCGGCGTCCGGGGACGCGCTGCGGGACTTCGTGCTGGACCATCTGGCGGTGGATCCGGCGGTGCAGCACACCCAGACGAGTCTGATCTTCGAGCAGGCCCGCGGCATGGGCTAGGTGGACCGATCACGCCGCTGTCACCGGCGCGCGGGGCGGGGGCCGGCGCCGCCGGTGCGGCGTCGCCACGCGCCGCGCCCGCGTCGGGACTCCGCTTCGGCGCGGCTCATCGACCGGATCGCGAGCCAGCACATCAGCGCCAGCGAACCGAAGAGGATCACGGTCCACGCGCGCCAGGTCGTGTTGAGGTCGTGCGCGGCCGGATACAGTCCGACGACCCCGGCGATGGCGGTGATGGCGAACAGCAGTTGCAGGCGCCGCTGGAAGTACGAGGTGCGCAGGTTCGAGACCTGTTCGAGGATGGCCCTGAGCTGCTCCAGCCGCCGCTGGGCCGCCTCGGCGTGCCCCTCGACGCGCAGCGCCTGGATGAGGAAGCGGGCGACCGCCACCCGCGCCGGGTCACGGAACATCAGGTCCACGTTGCCGATCTCGGCCAGCCCGTGCGCCAGTTCGATCTGCACCCGCGCCAGCTGCGCGACCCGGTGATCGGTGGCCTCGGCCGGGCTGGTGATCAGCCGTTCGTCCTCGTGATCGGCGGGGTCGACACCGATCCAGAGCTGGCAGAAGAACCACTGCGCATGGATCTGTCCGTACATCTCCTGCACGATGCCCAGCGCGTCGCGCGTCGCCTGCCCGTCGAGGACGGCCACGGTCGACCAGCCGCTGGAGTGCACGATCACGTCCTCGATGCGCAGCGCCGGCCAGGAGGGCGTGGCGGCCCCGTCGGTAGACCGGGGGGTCCGCGCGGTGAGGCCGAGCAGGGCGTCGACCAGGTGCGGGTCGCCGGTGTCGCCGGCGGTCTGCCGCAGGACGAAGAACTGGCGCATGTTCTGGAACGGGTAGCAGCGTTCCCGCGGCCGGAACGCCGGGCAGTCCAGCAGCGCCTGGCGCAGCCGGGTGACGTACGGGGCGGCCAGCCAACCGGCGTGGGTGCTGCTGTTGGCCTGCGCGGACTGCCGGTAGGAGGCGAGGTTCGCCGAGAGCACGCCGATGTCGTCGAGGTAGGCGAAGTAGTCCACGTTGTTGGCGGCCACCTGGTCGTCGTAGAAGCGCCGCAGGTCGTCGTCGGTCAGCGGCCGGGACGGCCCGGCCAGTCGGAGGTCGACCGAGACCAGGCCCAGCGCCGAGTACACGACGAGGTCGGTGCGGACCTGCCAGGTGACGTCGCGCAGGCGTACCTCGGAGTCGGGCAGCCGGATCGTCACGGTCGGCGGGTGCGTGGCCAGGTAGGAGATGTTGTAGGAGCGGGCGTCCCGGTCGTCGACGGCGTCGACGGAGACCTCCCCGAACTCCTGGAGGACCGGCATCGCCTGCCAGACGTCGTCGATGACCCCTCCGAGGTCGAACTTGATCGGCACATAGATGTGGTCGAGGTCCAGCGGCAAGGGGGCTCCCGGGTGGGGTCGGACGGCGACGAGGACTCTAACCCGCTTCGGCAAAGGCAATCACCGGAGTTACGTCCACAGGAGACGGCCGGTGGACCGGTCCGTTCGTCGCCGGGGCCGGCTCGTACCGGGCAGCCAGCAGAACCGACCGGGACGGCCGATAACCGACAAACCGCACCCGGGCCGTGCGGAAGCGGTTGCCCGCCGATCGACGGTACGGAACAAATCCGGCGCACGGCCGGTTGAGGGTGCTGTGATCGACGTACCCTTGTCTGTTCTTGATCTTGCCCCGGTGGCCGCCAGCGGCAGCGCCGGTGAGGCCCTGCGGCACACCACCGAGCTGGCCCGGCGCACCGAGGAGCTGGGCTACCGCCGGTTCTGGGTGGCCGAGCACCACAACATGCCGGCCATCGCCAGCTCCGCGCCGGCGGTGCTGCTGGCGCACCTGGGGGCGCACACCTCGACGATCCGGCTGGGCTCCGGCGGGGTGATGCTGCCCAACCACGCGCCGCTGGTGGTGGCCGAGCAGTTCGGCACCCTGGAGGCGCTGCACCCGGGCCGGATCGACCTGGGCATCGGCCGCGCGCCGGGCACCGACCAGGTGACCGCTCTGGCGTTGCGCCGGACCATGGAGGGCCTGTCGGCGGAGCACTTCCCCCGTGAGCTGGCCGACCTCATGAACTACTTCAGCGGCGCGGAGCCGGGGCCGATCACCGCGACGCCGGGCCGGGGGCAGTCGCCGGAGGTGTGGCTGCTCGGGTCGAGCGGGTTCAGCGCCCAGCTGGCCGGGCTGCTCGGGCTGCCGTTCTCGTTCGCGCACCACTTCAGCGCGCAGAACACCATCCCCGCGCTCCAGCTCTACCGGCAGAGCTTCCGGCCGTCGCAGTGGCTGGAGCAGCCGTACGCGATGGTGGCGGTCAACGCGGTCTGCGCGGAGACCGACGAGCGGGCGGAGTGGCTGGCCGGCCCGGCCGGGTTGTCCTTCCTGAAGCTGCGGTCGGGGCGGCCGGAGCCGCTGGTCAGCCCGGAGGAGGCGGCGGCCTACCCGTACTCGGAGTTCGAGCGGGAGTTCGTGGTGCAGCGCCGGGAGGGCCAGGCGACCGGTTCGCCGGAGACGGTGGCCCGGCAGCTCGGCGCGCTGCTGGAGCGCACCGGCGCGGACGAGCTGATGCTGACCACGATGGTCTACGACGTGGCCGACCGCGTGCGCTCGTTCGAGCTGATCGCCGAGAAGGTGGCCGGAGGCCTGCACCGGAAGGGCTGAAACACGCTCTTCATAGCCACGTCACCCCACCGTCGCGCGGGCCGCCTAACTTTGTAGCCGGTGGTGGTACGGCATTTCCGGTCGGGACGGGTCGGGAGTGCTGCGGTGTGGTGCACCGGGTCGCCGGCGAAGCGGATTCCGCGGCCGGCGGCCCGGTGCCTTCTCGTTCAGCGCAGGTAGATGTTCGGCGCGGGCGGGGTGCTCATGCCGTCGCCGAGGTGGAAGCCCGGGTGCGGCGGCTGGTTGTAGGCGGTGTTCTGCCAGGCGAGCGCGACGCGATACTGCGGGTCGTGCGCCAGCGTCGGCAGGCGCAGGCCGGTCGTGACGGGCGTGCTGTAGACGCGCAGCGCCGTGCTGTCGGCGGTCCGCCAGACCACCTCCTCGCGCCAGTCCCCGAGGATGTCGCCGGAGAGCGCCGGGGTGGACTTGGTGCCGTTGTTCGCCGCGACGCCGCTGCCGGTGAGCAGCCGGGTGTCGCCGCCGGTGCCGTACTTGTCGATCCGGGTGCCGTCGAGGAGTTCGCGCACCGGGTCGCCGTCCCACCAGGCGAGGAAGTTCGCCGAGGACGGCTTGCGGCCGACGTTGCGCCCCCGGGTGTCGAGCAGCCCGTCGACCGCGGAGGACCAGGACTCGGCGCCGGGGCTGCCGGCCCAGACGTCGTCGGAGACGCCGCGGCCGTTGTCGCCGTTCGGCGCGGTCTGCCAGAGCAGTTGGCCGGTGCGGGCGTCGGCCAGCCAGGAGCTGGGTTTGCTGCCGTCCTCGTCGACCTTGAAGACCTCCAGGCCGGCGCGGGCCGGATCGAGGTCGCCGACGTGCAGGGCGTCGCCGTGCCCGGTGCCGGTGGACCAGAGCAGCCGGCCGTTGTCGTCGATGGCGGCCGCGCCGTACACGATCTCCTGGCGGCCGTCGCCGTCGACGTCGGCCACCGACAGGTTGTGGTTGCCCTGGCCGGCGGCGGCGCCGTTGCCGCTGGCGTTGGAGTCGAAGGTCCACCGCCTGCGCAGGGTGCCGTCGCGGAAGTCCCAGGCGGCGATCACCGCGCGGGTGTAGTAGCCGCGGGCCATGATCAGCGACGGGCGCTGCCCGTCGAGGTAGGCGGTGGCGGCGAGGAACCGGTCGACGCGGTTGCCGTAGGAGTCGCCCCAGGAGGAGACGGTGCCGCGCGGCGGGTCGTAGTCGACGGTGGAGAGGGCGGCGCCGGTGCGGCCGTCGAACATGGTCAGGTACTCGGGCCCGGCGAGGACGTAGCCGCTGGAGTTGCGGTGGTCGGCCGACGAGGAGCCGATGACCTGGCCGGTGCCGGAGCGGGTGCCGTCGGCGGTCTTCGCGGCCACCTCGGCGTCCCCGTCGCCGTCGTAGTCGTAGACCTGGAACTGGGTGTAGTGGGCGCCGGCGCGGATGTTGCGCCCCAGGTCGACGCGCCACAGCCGGGCGCCGGTGAGGGTGTAGGCGTCGAGGTAGACGTTGCCGGTGTAGCCGGACTGGGAGTTGTCCTTGCTGTTGGAGGGATCCCACTTGAGCACGAACTCGTAGCGGCCGTCGCCGTCGAGGTCGCCCACACTGGCGTCGTTCGCGGAGTAGGTGTACGCCTCCCCGGTCGGGGTGGTGCCGCCGGGCGGGGCCTGGATCGGCACGTCCAGGTAGCCGGCCGCGAACTGCAGCGCCGGGGCGGAGGCGGCCTGCTCGGCGCCGTTCACCACGGCCCGCACGGTGTACGCGGACCCGGCGGCCGCGCCGCTGTCGAGCCAGCTGGTGGCGCCGGTGATCGGGGTGCTGTTGACCTTGGTGGCGCCGCGGTAGAGGTTGAACGACACGCCGGAGGTCTCGGTGCCGAGCAGCCGCCACGAGACCAGGTTCCCGCTGCCCGAGCGGACGCTGACCAGCCCCCGGTCGAGCTTCTCCATCTGCTTCGCGCCGGCGGGCGGGGTGGTGGGCGTCGGGGTCGGGGTGGGCGTCGGGCTCGCCGAGGTCGGCGGCGGCGCGCTGGTCGGGCCGGTCGCGCCCATGCAGGTGACGCCGTTGAGCGCGAAGCCGGTCGGGGCGGGATTGCCGGCGTCGTTCCAGGAGCCGTTGAAGCCGAAGTTCGCGGTGCCGCCGGTGCCGATGGCGGCGTTGTAACCGGCGTCACGGGCCGTGACCTGGGCGCCGGACTGGCTCACCGTGGCGTTCCAGCTCTGGGCGACCTGCTGGCCGGCGGCGAAGGCCCAGGTGAGCGTCCAGCCGTTCAGCGGATCGCCGAGGTTGGTGACGGTGACGTCGGCGCCGAAGCCGCCGCCCCACTGGTTGGTGATCCGGTAGTCGACGCGGCAGCCGGTGGCCGCCGCGGCGGCGGTCACCGTGCCGAGGGCGCCGGCCAGGAGGGTGGCCGCCGAGGCCGCGGCGAGCAGCGCGGTGCGGCGGCGCGGGGTGCGGAGGTGCACGAGAATGCCTTTCGCGGAGGTCAGGCACGCGACGGACGCGCCGGCCTGCCCGGGCCGGCGGAGAGAGGTACGCCGCGCTGACGTGACGAGATCGACGTCGGTGACTGGCTCCGCGCCAAGTCAGGGTAGGACAACGCTTTCCCACCGCACAACCACATCCGCCCGGCCGGGGCCGGGCCGGGGCGGTCAGCCCTCGACGGCGGCGGCGAGCCGGCGGGTTTCCTCCGGCTCGGTGGCGGCGGCCTCGGTGGCGTGGACCGATTCGGCGGCCGGGGTGGCCGGCTCGGCGACCGGCGCGGCGGGCTGGGCGGCGAGGGCGGCCTCGACGGTGGCGCGGGCCCGGCGGGTGCGCCGCAGCGCCCGCACGGCCAGCACCAGGGCGACGAGCCAGCCGGCGCCGAGCACCGTGTAGGCCAGGGCGGGGACCGGGCCGCCCAGCTCACCGGCGCGCAGCAGGGTGCGGGTGTTGGTCAGCACGATCACCCCGCCGATGACGGCGCCGAGCAGCTGCGCGGGGACGATGCGGACCAGCCAGGCGGCGATCGGCGCGGCGATCAGGCCGCCGATCAGCAGCGCGGCCACGGTGGGCAGCAGGAAGCCCTCGGAGCCGAGGCCGATCAGGAAGCCGGCACTGGCCGCGCCGGCCACCAGGAACTCGGAGGTGTCGACGGAGCCGATCACCTTGCGGGGTTCCATCCGGCCGGACACCAGCAGCGCCGGGGTGGCGACCGGGCCCCAGCCGCCCCCGCCGGTGGCGTCGACGAAGCCGGCGACCAGGCCGAGCGGGGCCAGGAAGCGGCTGCGGAGCCGCCCGGCGGCCCGGTTGGCGCGCAGCGGCCGGGAGAAGCGGACCAGCAGGTAGGCGCCGAGGGTGAACAGGATGGCGGCCATCCAGGGCGCCGCGGACTCGGTGGAGATGGAGCTGAGGAAGGTGGCGCCCGCGAACGCGCCGACGGCGCCGGGCAGCGCGATCCGGCCGACCACGCGCCAGTCCACGTTGCCGAACCGCCAGTGCGAGACGCCGGCGGCCAGGGTGGTGCCGATCTCGGCCAGGTGCACCGAGGCGGAGGCTGCGGCCGGGGCCACCCCGGCGAAGAGGAGCAGGGTCGAGGAGGTCAGCCCGTACGCCATGCCGAGCGCGCCGTCGACCAGTTGCGCGGCGAGCCCGACGAGGGCGAGGACCAGCAGCTTGCGCACGAGCGCCCCCTGACTTTTCGGTATCTCCTATCGACTTGGTCGACAATGCGGCACGGGGGCGCTCCGGTCAAGTCCTCCATCCGGTTAATGGGGACGCGCCGGACGGCGCGACGGCCGCGCGGGACGGCGCCACCGGGTCGCCGGGTCGCAGGTCGCCGGTCGCCGGTCGCCGGGTCGGAGCGTCAGCTCCAGGCGCGGGGGTCGGCGGCGAGGTCGTTGATCCGGCCGGGCAGGCTGCCGCTGGCCACGTCGGCGATGGTGACCAGTTCGAGGATCTCCCGCTCGCTGGCCCGCAGGGCGATCCACACGTCCTGCAGGGCACGCGCCGCACCCTGGTAGCCGAGCTGCTCCGGGCGCTGGCCGCGGACGTTCGCCAGCGGGCCGTCAATCACCCGGATCACCTCGGCGAGGGAGATCTCCGCCGCGGGCCGGGCCAGCCAGTAGCCGCCCTCGGGGCCGCGCTGGGCGTGCACGATGCCGCTGCGGCGCAGCTGGAGCAGGATGCTCTCCAGGAACTTCGGCGGGATCTCCTGGGCGCGGGCGATCTGCTCGGCGGTCACCGGCCGGGTCCGCCCGGCGGCCGCGCCGTCGGCGACCGAGGCCAGCTCGGCGGCCGCGCGGAGGGCATAGTCGACCCGAGCGGAGAGGCGCATGCCGGCAAGGTTAGTCGCCTGGTCAGCCGCCCGGTTTCCCGACCCTCGGCCGAACGGTCACGGATTCGGCGGTCAGGCGCCGACCCGGCGCAGCAGCCCCTCCTGCACGGCGCTGGCGATGTGCCGGCCGTCGGTGGTGAACATCCGGCCGGTGGCCAGGCCCCGGGCGCCGGACGCCGACGGGCTCCAGCAGTCGTAGAGGAACCACTCGTCGGCGCGGAACGACCGGTGGAACCAGAGCGCGTGGTCGAGGCTCGCGCCCACCACTCCCCCGGGTCCCCACACCTCCCCGTGCACCGACAGGACCGAGTCGAGCAGGGTCAGGTCGGAGGCGTAGGTGAGGGCGCAGGCGTGCAGCAGCGGGTCGTCGGGGAGCTTGCCGTCGAGGCGCATCCAGACCCGCTGGTGGGGTTCGGCGGGGCGGTCGCCGGGGCGTACCCAGCCGGGCTCGCCGACGTAGCGGACGTCGATCGGGCG
Organism: Micromonospora sp. CA-244673; assembly: GCF_050948395.1. Lineage (NCBI taxonomy): Bacteria > Bacillati > Actinomycetota > Actinomycetes > Micromonosporales > Micromonosporaceae > Micromonospora > Micromonospora sp. CA-244673. The sequence goes on from NZ_CP192019.1 coordinate 5,284,577, forward strand.
GGGGATCTGGCCCCAGATGCCCAGGCGCTCCGGGTAGCGGGAGAGCCGGTCGGTCATGGTCGGGACGTCGTCCGGGGCGGGCACGTCGGGCGGGACCGGCGCGTGGTGGTCCAGCCCCTCCTCCTGCCGCTGGAACGAGGCCGACATGAAGAAGATCGGCTTGTCGTGCTGGAGCGCCACGGAGCGGCGCACCGAGAAGGACCGCCCGTCCCGGACGTTCTCCACCTGGTATTCGATCGGCTCGACGGGGTCGCCGGGGCGGACGAAGTAGCCGTGCAGGGAGTGCACGAAGCGCTCCGCGTCGACGGTGCGTCCGGCGGCGACCAGGGCCTGGCCGGCGACCTGGCCGCCGTAGACCCGCTGCGGGCCCACCGGCGGGCTGATCCCGCGGAAGGTCATCCCGCCGGTCTGGTCGAGGTCCAGCACCTCCAGGAGCTGGTCGACCGCGGCCTGACCGGTCGCCACCGGACTCTCGCTCACTGAGGCGTCTCCGTTCGCGGCTGCGGGGCTCGCCAAGCCAGCTCGGTCCTCGCGCTCACTGAAGCGCCCGGGCCGAGGCGGCGTCCACCAGCGAGCCGAGCTGGTGCACGCGCAGGGTGTTGGTGGAGCCGGGGGTGCCGGGCGGGCTGCCCGCCACGATCACCACGTAGTCGCCGGGGTTGGCCCGGTTGAGCCCGAGCAGCGCCTGGTCGACCTGGCGGAACATGTCGTCGGTGTGCTCGACGAACGGCATGAGGAACGTCTCCACGCCCCAGGAGAGCGCGAGCTGGTTGCGCACCTCCGGCACCGGGGTGAAGGCCAGCAGCGGCAGGTCGCAGTGCAGCCGGGCGAGCCGCTTGACGGTGTCGCCGGTCTGCGAGAAGGCGACCATGGCCTTCGCGCCGATGGCCCGGGCGATCGAGGAGGCGGCCACGGTGAGCGCGCCACCGTGGGTACGCGGGTCGTGCTGCAGCCGCGGCACGCCGATCGAGCCGGCCTCGGTGGTGGTGACGATCTTCGCCATGGTGCTGACCGTGAGCACCGGGTACTTGCCGACGCTGGTCTCGCCGGAGAGCATCACCGCGTCCGCGCCGTCGAGCACCGCGTTGGCCACGTCCGAGGCCTCGGCGCGGGTGGGGCGCGAATTCTCGATCATGGAGTCGAGCATCTGGGTGGCCACGATGACCGGCTTGGCGTTCTCCCGGCAGAGCTGCACGGCCCGCTTCTGCACCAGCGGCACCTGGTCCAGCGGCAGCTCGACGCCGAGGTCGCCGCGGGCCACCATGACGCCGTCGAAGGCGAGCACGATCGCCTCCAGGTGGTCGACCGCCTCGGGCTTCTCGACCTTGGCCAGCACCGGGCGTTGGACGCCTTCCTCGGCCATGATCGAGTGGACGAGCTTGATGTCCTCGGGCGAGCGGACGAAGGAGAGCGCGATCAGGTCGACGCCCAGGCGGAGGGCGAAGCGCAGGTCCTCGGCGTCCTTTTCCGACATGGCGGGCACGCTGACCGCCACGTTCGGCAGGGAGACGCCCTTGTTGTTGGAGACCGGGCCGCCCTCGGTGACCAGGACGCGGATGTCGTTGCCGCTCACGTCGCTGACCTCGACCGCGACCCGGCCGTCGTCGATCAGCAGCCGGTCGCCCGGCTTCACCTCCTGCGGCAGCTTGCGGTAGGTGCAGGAGACCCGGTCCTTGGTGCCGAGGATCTCGTCGCCGGTGATGACGACCGAGTCGCCGGTGCGCCACTCGTGGGGGCCGTCGGCGAACCTGCCGAGGCGGATCTTGGGACCCTGGAGGTCGGCGAGCACGGCGACCGGCTGCCCGGACGCCTCGGCCGCCTCGCGGACCAGCCGGTAGACGGACTCGTGGTCCTCGTGACTGCCGTGGCTGAAGTTCAGCCTCGCCACGTTCATGCCCGCCTCTACCAGGCCCCGGATGCGCTCGGGGGACGAGGTGGCGGGGCCGAGGGTGCAGACGATTTTCGCGCGGCGTGTCACGCCCATCAGGCTAGTCTCTCCTCCGGGTCGACCTGCCGGCCGGCCCCTTTCGGACTGCGGAACAGTTGTCCAGACGACGCGCGATACCCGCGCCGGCGGGCGGTGCTGCACCGCACGGGGGCGTCGTGTGTCGCGGGCATCGGCGACCGCGCGGCGGAAATCGTACCCGCTCGCGTTCCGCCCTCGTCGGAGCGCTCCCGGAGATCGACGGGCGCCGCGGGTCGTGGCGGGGCGCGGGGACGCGGGGGGACCCCGCGGCCGCCCGGGAGACGGTCAGCTCTGCGTCTTGGCGAGCGGGAACTCCAGCGAGCCGGCCGGGCAGAGGAACGTGAGCACCTCGACGCGGTAGAGCCCGGCCTGCACCGCCGGGTCGGCCTCCATCACGCTGCGGACGTCGTCGACCGAGCCGGTGCGGGCCAGGCCGAAGCCGATCGGCGGGTCCGGCTCGCGGGCCGGGCCGTCGACCGAGCCGTCGACCAGGACGATGCCCCGCCGTTGCAGCGCCCGGATGTGCTGGATGTGCTCGGCCTGGAGCCGTTGCACGGTCTCCTCCGGCAGGGCCCGGCCCGACGGCCCCGGGTAGAGCACGATGCACTCGTACGTGTCGAGCGCGAAGTCGAGCCGTGGCGTCGCGGCCATGCGCACCTCCAGACCACCGTTCCGCCCAGCGTCGCACGGCGGTCCCCGCCCCCGGGGTCGCTCGCCGCAACTGGCGGAAACACCCACGCCCGGACGTTGACGGCGGCGATTCGCGGGAAAGACTTCCGGTCGGGGCGGCGACCGCCGCCGACGACGACGCGCAGGAGGACCGCCATGGCGACCAGCACCGGGCCCGCGAAGGCCTCGGGCACCTACCGGATCGGCGGCGACCTCCAGGTCGACCGGCTCGGCTACGGGGCCATGCAGCTCACCGGCCCCGGGGTCTGGGGCGATCCGAAGGACCCGGCCGAGGCGGTGCGGGTGCTGCGCCGCGCGTACGAGCTGGGCGTGACGTTCATCGACACGGCCGACTCCTACGGCCCCTTCGTGAGCGAGCTGCTGATCAAGGAGGCGCTGCACCCGTACGCCGAGGACCTGGTCATCGCGACCAAGGCCGGGCTGACCCGCTCCGGCCCGGGCGACTGGCGGCCGGTGGGCCGCCCCGAGTACCTGCGCCAGCAGTGCGAGCTGAGCCTGCGCCACCTGGGCCTGGACTGCATCCCGCTCTACCAGCTGCACCGGATCGACGCGAAGGTGCCGCTGGAGGACCAGCTCGGCGAGCTGGCGCTGCTCCAGCAGGAGGGAAAGGTGCGGCACATCGGGCTCTCCGAGGTGAGCGTGGAGCAGATCGAGGCGGCCCGGAAGATCACCCCGGTGGTGTCGGTGCAGAACCTCTACAACCTCGCCGACCGCAGCGCCGAGGACGTGCTGGACCACTGCGAGCGCAACGACCTGGCGTTCATCCCGTGGTTCCCGATCGCCACCGGCAACCTGGCCCGGCCGGGCGGCCCGCTGGACGCGATCTCCACCGACCACGGCGCGACGCCCGCGCAGCTCGCCCTCGCCTGGCTGTTGCGCCGGTCGCCGGTCGTGCTCCCCATTCCGGGTACGTCGTCCGTGGCGCACCTGGAGGAGAACGTGGCCGCGGCCGAGGTGCGGCTCAGCGACGAGGAGTTCGAGGCGCTCGCCAAGGCCGCCTGACGAGCCCCTTTCCGAAGCGTGATCGAGCCGCTACCGTCAGAAGGATTCTCACGCCCGGGACGAGCGGGGGTCCGGAGTGGACGGTTTCGACTACGTGATCGTCGGTGCCGGGGCGGCCGGGTGCGTGCTGGCCAACCGGCTCAGCGAGGACCCGGGCACCCGGGTGCTGCTGATCGAGGCGGGCGGCTGGGACCGCAGCCCCTTCGTGCGCGTACCCAAGGCGTTCGCCCGGCTCATGGACGGCCCGCGCACGGCCTGGCACTATCCGGCGACCGTCGCGCCGGGGCGGCGCGAGACCTGGCAGCGCGGCCGGCTGATCGGCGGTTCGACGGCCATCAACGGCATGATCTGGAGCCGCGGCGCGGCGGCGGACTGGGACGCGCTGGCGCCCCTCGGCTGGGGCTGGTCGGCCATGCGGCCGATCTTCGAGAGGTTGGCGGACCACCCGTCGCGCGGCGGCGGCCCGGTGCGCCTGTCCGTCGCCACCGGCACCGACCCGCTCTGCGAGGAGATGCTGGAGACCGGGGCGGAGCTGGGCTGGCGCCGGGTCGACGACCTCGACGCCGGCGACGGCGAGCGGATCAGCTACGTCACGGCCACCATCCGCGCCGGGCGCCGGGTCACCGCCGCCGACGCCTTCCTGCATCCGGTCCGGCAGCGGCCGAACCTGACCGTCGCGGTCGACACCGTCGCCCTGCGCGTGCTGGTGGAGGGCGGCCGGGCGGTCGGCGTACGGGTCGCGCACCGCGGCCGGGAGGTCGACCACCGGGCGGCCGCCGAGGTGATCCTCGCCGCGGGCGCCCTCGCCACCCCGCACCTGTTGCAGGTCTCCGGCATCGGGCCGGCCGACACCCTGCGCGCCGCGGGCGTCCCGGTGCTGCTCGACCGGCCCCGGGTGGGCGCGGGCCTGCGGGAGCACCGGCCGATCCCCGTGCAGTACCGGCTGGCCGAGGCCGGCGGCTACAACGCCCGGCTGGGCACACCGCTGGGCCAGGCCCGCGCCGCCCTGCGCTACCTGGCCACCCGCGGTGGCCCGCTCGCCCTGCCGGTGATGGACGTCGCGGCCCACGTCCGGTCCCGTCCGGAGCTGGACCGCCCGGACGTGCACCTGCTCATGGCGCCCTTCTCCGCGGCGCCGCCGCGCCCCGGCCGGGCCCTGGAGCTGGAGCGGGAGCCGGGCCTGCTGTGCCTGGGCACGGTGACCCGCCCCGACAGCGAGGGCCGCCTGGCGATCACCGACCCCGACCCCCGCACGCCGCCGGCGATCGTGGCGAACTACTTCGCCACCGCGCACGACCGCCGGGTCGCCGTGGACGCGGTGCGCCTCGTGCGGGACCTGTTCGCCACCGGGCCGATCGCCAAGCGGATCGCGGCGGAGACCCTGCCCGGGCCGGCGGTCCAGACCGACGAGGAGATCATCGAGGCCGGGCGGGCGCACGGCTACTGCGGCTACCACGCCATCGGCACCTGCGCCATGGGCGCGGACGACGAGCACGTGGTCGACCCCCGGCTCCGGGTGCGCGGGGTGAGCGGGCTGCGGGTGGTCGACGCGTCGGTGCTGCCCGTCATGGTGTCCGGCTGGACCAGCGCGCCGGTGACCGCGCTGGCCTGGCGGGCGGCCGACCTCATCCTCGACCCGGCCGCCGGGTGAGCGAGGGCTCGACGGCCGCCGGCGCGGCGACCGTCGAGCCCGGATCCGATCTCAGAGCGCGAAACAGTTGGGGCGGATCGCGGCGCCGGCGAGCACCTGCCGCACGACGCTGTAGGTGGTGCCGTCGAGGACCAGGCCGAGGTGGCCGACGATCCGCAGCGGGCACCACGCCTGCACCAGGACGTTGGTGGCGCCGTCGGCGAGGGAGGCGTTGTCGACCGGGCGCACCAGCTCGTCCTGCCAGGTGCGGACGGTGGTCCAGCGGACCGCGCCCGGGGTGTCGTCGCCGCCGTTCAAGTCGGCCAGGAAGCTGGACCCGATGGACATCTGCTGGCAGGCGACGATGCCCGCGCAGCTGCCCAGCCCCAGGAAGTTGATGATGTTGGCGACGTAGGTGCCCTGCTGCGGGCTGCCCAGGCTGACGTACTGGTCGACCTTGGCGGCGCCACCGAGGAACTTGACGTACCAGCGGGAGACCAGGCCACCCTCGGAGTGGGTGACCAGATCCACCTTGGCCGCCCCGGTGGCGGAGCGGACCTGGTCGACATAGGACGACAGGGCCCGGGCGGACTCGCGGATGTCGCCGAAACCGAGGTTCGGCAACTGGTAGATGGAGACCCGGTAGCCGTCGGCGCGCAGCCGGGCGGCGATCGGCTCGTAGGCGATGGAGATTCCGATCAGGCCGCCGACCACGATGACCGGGTCGGCGCCGGCGGCGGCAGCGGACTGGACGGCCTCGGCCGTGCCGGCTTCGGCGCTGCCGGTCGAGGTGGCGGTGGTGGTGGCTGCTGCGGTCGTCGTGGGCTCGGCGAAGGCGGCGGTGGCCGGGACGAGCAGGGCGGTGGCGGCGGTGGTGGCGGCCAGGATCGTTCGGAGCAGCATGGGCTGCACCTCCGGTGGGAGGCCCCGATGTTCCGGGAGGGACGGGTGGGGGGATCCGATCGATCGTGGAAACGATGATGCGTGTCCGATTTCACACACGTCAATGGAAAGTTACGCGCTGGTAACCCGTTGTTCCGCAGGGGGCACAAAGCGGCGTATCCGGCGTCGAGCGGTCCCCCGGCCGACCGGCACGGATGGCATGCTGAAAGCCGTGTCCGCCCCACCGACGCCGGAGAAGCCGCTCCGGGTGATGCCCTGGTGGTTGGCGCTGCTCGGGCTTCTGCTCGCCGTCGGACTCGGCTGGCTGGTGCTGGACCTGCTGCTCGCCGAGGCGGATCGGGCCGCCCAGCCGGACACCCGGGCCACGCTGCGCGTCGACGCCATCCGCACCGGCCTCACGGTGGTCGCCGGCACCGGCGGCGGGCTGGCGCTGCTGCTCGCCGCCCGTCGACAGTGGATCAACGAACGCGGGCAGCGGCACCAGGAGGCCGTGGCCGAACGCGACCAGGCGCACCGCGACCGGGTGCAGGCACACGCCGAGACGGTCGCCGACGCCGGGCAGCGGCACCAGGAGCGGCAGGCCACCGCCGTCGAGCACGACGCCGCCGAGCGGCGGCTCACCGAGCTGTACGTCCGGGCCATCGAGCTGGTCGGCAGCGACAACCCCGCGGTACGCCTCGGCGGCCTGCACGCCCTGGAACGGCTCGGTCAGGACAACCCGGGGCAGCGGCCGACGATCGTGGCGGTGCTCTGCGCGTACCTCCGGATGCCGGCGCCCGACGACCCGCGCGAGACCGAGGTGCGCCGCACCGCGCAGCGGATGCTCACCCGGCACCTCCGCGCGGACGGCGAGGGCTGGTGGCCCGGCATCGCGCTGGACCTCACCGGCGCCCGGCTGCACGACTTCGACGCCGCCGGCTGCACCCTCGTGGACCTGGACCTCACCGGAGCGGTCTGCACCGGCACCACCAGCTTCGCCGGGGCGGTCGTGCGCGGACGGCTCCTGCTGAGCGCCGAGTTCGCCGACGCCGTGTTCGAGGATCTCACCGGCGACGCGGAACTCGTGCTGGACGGCGCCCGCTTCGCGGGCCGGGTGAGCTTCGACCGGGCCGACCTCGGCGGCACGCTGTCCTGCAACGGGACGAGCTTCGGACCGGTCTCGTTCCGCGGCGCCACGCTGCGGCAGCCCAGCAGCTTCGACCGGGCCCGGTTCGCGGACAGCGCCAGCTTCCGGGAGGCGGTCTTCCTGGCCGGACTGTCCATGGAGCACGCCACCTTCGAGGCGTACGCGGGCTTCCGCCGGGCGCGGTTCGCCGACCTGGCGCTGTTCCGCTGGACCGAGTTCGGCGAGGAGGCGTGGTTCGAGGGGGCCCGCTTCGAGGGGGCCGCCAACTTCGGCCGGGCCGTGTTCCACGGCCGGGCCCGCTTCGAGGGGGCGACACTGGCCCGCCGGGCGCTGGTCGACCAGGCCCGCGCGTCGACGTCGGTGACCCACGTCTGGCCGCCGGACACCACCGTCGAGCGGCGCGACGACGAGTGGCTCGTCCTCACCGATCCCTGACGAACTGGCGCCGGTCCGGGGCGAACCCGGCTCGACCCGCGAGCCGAGGGCTCAGCTGCCCAGCGCCTGGACCTTGGCGATCGTCTCCTGGACGTGCTGGCGGGCCGGCTCGCCGCCCTGGGCCGCCTGGCCGAGCGCCTGCCGGTAGGCGTCGATCATGTTGAGCAACGGCCCGGCCGCCACACCCTCCAGCGCGCCGGCTACCAGCGCCCGGGCCTCGGCGGCGTCCTGGGCCGCGGCGGCCGTCCTGGCCTTCGCCTCATCCAGCTTCTGGGCCGCCGCCGCCAGCCTCGCGATGATGTCCGCTGCGCTCACGCGCCCTCCCCACATCGCCGGATCGATCGGCGGTCAGCGCTCCGCCACGAAGACGCCTACGCCACCCACACCTTCCACCAGGCCCTCGATTTTGAGTGCGTTGATCGCCTGCCGCACCACGATCGCAGAAACGCCGTGCTGGCGACAGAGTTCGGATGTGGACGGCAACTTGTCGCCCGGCGCGAGGTCGCCGGACTCGATCTGCGCGCGGATGCCGTCGGCGATCTGCGCCCACTTGGCTTTGGCGGGCATTGATGTCTCCCAGGTCTGCACCGCCATTCGATCACGCTCAAGCTTATTATAGCAAGCAATGTGCGGAGGGTGCTTGCGCATGCATGACCTGTTATATACGCTCCCCCTGACCGGCTCCCAGGTCTGCAACCCGGGCTGGTCGTTCCCACCGCGCAGAGCGCCCGGTCGGCCGGTCCCCCTGGACGGCCGGGCGTGCCGTTGGCCTGCCGGCAGGCCCCCGCCGGCCTGCCCTCTCCCCGACCCGGCAAGGAGACCACCTTGGACGACGTCCCCCACGCCGAGGATCCGCCGGTCGGTGGAACGCCATGGAGGTCAAACGACCCGGATGACCTCCATGGCGTTCCACCCACGGGCCCGGCGGGCCGCGACGGCCCGCAGGCCTTCGTGTCGCGACAGGATCTGGAGGACGCCGACGATGTCCTCTTCGCGCATCCGCCCCGGAAGGTGACCCGCTGGCTCTGCGGCTGCGGCGAGGAATACCCGTGCTCGGAGGTGCGCTTCGCCCAACTGGTCCGCCACGCGCGCGTCCGCGCCGCCTCCTGATCAGCTCAACAGCCGGAACACCACCAGGTAGAGACAGAACAGCGACGGGGCGACCAGCGCGCAGATCACGAAGCCGAGCGGCACGTACCGCCCCGGCGGCGTGTCGCCCCCGATCACCGGGCGACCCCAGCGCCCGAGCACCAGGTGTCCGGCCAGGAAGGACAGCAGCGGGACACCGGCGCACGAGACGGCGGCCACCAGGTCCAGCCCGGTGGCCGGCAGCGGCGAGCCGACCAGCGCCACCAGCATGAGCAGGGAGCCGGCCAGCGCGCAGGCCGCGTAGACGGCGACCGCCCGGGCCGGCGCCGACCAGGTGGGCAGCAGCACGGGCCGCCGCGCCAGGACCTCGGCCTGCGCCCCGTGCCGGTCGGCCTCGTCGGCCAGCTGCGCGGCCGCGGCCAGCTCCGTCGCCGGGTCACCCGCGCGCGGACCGGGCAACGTTCCCTCGGGATACGCCCCGACCCCCGGCCGCCCCGGCGCGGCGGCTGCGCCGCCGGTCGCCCCGTCCCCGGTTCCGGGTGCCCCCGCGCCGGCCGGCACCGGCGCCGCCGGCCCGACCGATCCCCCGGCAGGCCCAGCCGATCCGGACCCACGGGTGACCGATCCCGCAGAAGATGCAGCCGGCCCCGAGCCCGGCGCGACAGACCCCGCAGCAGTCCCGGCCGGGCCCGTGGAGTGCCCGGCGGATCCCGCTCCCGGCGGGGCGCCGACCGGGACCGCCGGCGCGTCCGTGGCCTCGGCCGGTACCGCGCGCATCGGCAGGTCGATGGCCTGGCCGAGCTGGTCGAGGCGCTGCCCCTGGGCGGCGAGCCGCCGGCCGAGCTGGTCGACGGTGGACTGGAGGGCGCGCCGGCGTTCGCCCTCGGCGGCGACCGCCCGCTCGCCACCTCGCTGCCGGGTGGAGAGCTCGCGGATCAGGGCCGCGTACTCGTCGAACCCGGTCACGACTCGTCTCCGTCGCCGACGAAGGGCACGACCAGGGCGGTGCCGTGCTCGTGCCGGTCGACCAGCAGGGCCCGGCCGTCGCGCGGGGCGTAGCCGAGGTCGTGCGCGCCCAGGTGCAGCCCCAGGTCGGCGGCGGGCACGTTCAGCGCGACGAGGCAGGCCACGTCGTCGCGGTTCTGGCTGCCGCCGAGGTCCTCGGCGAGCCGGCGCAGCCCGCGCCACCAGCCGAGCAGGTGCACCCCGTGCGCGGGGCCCTGGCGCAGCACCGCACGCAGGTCGTCGTGCCCGGAGCGGAACGTCTCCGGGTCGGTCGCGGCGAGCGCACCGGCCGCGGCGTCCATTCCGAACACCACCAGGTAGGTCCGCGCGGAGGGCGGGGCGGGCGGGGCGGCCAGCTCGGCGAGGTGGGTGCGGAGGGCGGCCGCGTCGAGGCGGCGGACCGGGTGGCCGGCGGCGGCCAGGGTCATGGCCAGGTCGTCGGCGGTGCCGGTGGTGCCGGGCGCCAGGGGGACGAACAGGAAGCGGGCCGTGCCGGGGGCGTGCTGCCGGGCCAGGCTGAGGGCGGCCGACCGGAGCACGTCCATGCCGGTCGCGGCCGTGCCCACCACGGCCAGGTGCCGGCCGGGGCTGGCGTCGAGGCGGAACCCGGCCGGGCTGCCGGCCACGTCGACGGTGCGGCCGACCAGGGCGAGCGGCGGCTCGGCGCCGGGAGCCAGGGCCGCCCAGGCGGGGTCGTCGGCGAGCCGGGGGGTCTCGTAGCCGCGGAAGACGGCGGGTGGGCGGGCGCCGGTGGGCCGGGCGGCGAACAGCTCGTGCCGCAGGGCGGCGAGGTCGGCCGCGGCGGCGTGCGCGTCGGGGAAGTGGACCTCGGTGTCCGCGCCGGCCGTGCCCCCGGCGGTGTTGACCACGGCCGTGCCGAGGGCCAGCGTCTTCGCGGCGTCGTTGAGCGGGTCGAGCACCCCGCCCCCGCCGGGCAGGGCGACCCGGAGCGGGAACTGGCCGAAGATCGCCTCGGCCCGGCCGTAGAGGGCCTCGATGCCGGTGGTGCTCTGGCTGGCCAGCACCAGATGCAGGCCGTACGAGCGGCCCTTGCGGGCCAGTTCCTCGACGAGGTCGACGGCCTGCCGGGCGAGGGGGTCGTTGCCGGCGAACAGCACCTGGAACTCGTCGACCACGATGACGATCCGGGCCGGCCGGGCGTTCGGCGGCAGGTCGGCGAGCTTGCTGACGCCGTGCCGCTTGAGCAGGTCGGCCCGGCGGGTCAGCTCGGCGCGCAGCTCGCGCAGCACGGCCAGGCCGTATTCGCGGTCGGACTCGATGCCCACGGCGCGGGCGTGCGGCAGCCAGGACGGGTCCCGCTCGGTGGGCACGAACTCGGTGAAGCTGACGCCCTCCTTGAAGTCGAGCAGGAAGAGCTGGAGTTCGGCCGGGGAGTAGCGGGCGGCCAGCCCGTAGAGCACGTCGAGCAGGAACACCGTCTTGCCGGCGCCGGTGCGCCCGCCGACGAGCCAGTGCGGGGTGGCGTCGTCGAAGGCCACGGTGACGGGTTCCCGGGCGCGGCCGAGCACGGTACGCAGGCCGGTGGCGGACGACTCGGCCCAGCGCCGGGCCGGCAGCAGGTCGGCGAAGCTGACCTCGGTGGCCCGCCGGACGGCCTCGGCGAGCCGCCGGGCCAGCCCGGTCACGGTCGCGTGGGACGGGTCCCCGTCGAGCAGCACCGGGGCGGCCAGGCCGCTGCCGTCGGCGCTGAACGGGCGGCCGGGCGGGTCGCCGACCAGGGCGTACCGCTCGTTGAGTCGCAGGTGGGTGGTGGCGCCGAGCGGCGGGGCCTCCGCCGCGCCGGCCGCCGGGTGGCCGGCCAGCAGCACGCAGACCGCCGCGGCGGGCCCGGCGTGGGTGAGCGCGGCGAGCCGGGCCAGCTCGCGCGGCGGCGGGGCGGAGGCGGCGACGACCAGTAGCAGCTCCCGGTCCTCGGGGGCGGCTCCCAGGGCGGTGCGGGCGTGCCGTTCAGCCGCGTCCAGCAGGGCGGTCGTCTCCGCCATGGTGGTGGCGGCCGGGCCGATCACGCCCGCGTCGAGCAGGGGGCGCAGCGGCAGGAACGCGGCGCCGAACGCGGCCGGGTCGATGCCGGCCACGCGGACCGTGCCGGCCGGCGCGGCGGCGAGCAGCCGCACCACGACGGCCCGCAGCAGCTCGCCGACCCGCGGGTCCCGGGCGTCGGTGTCGACGGCGAGGTGGGCGCCCGCGCCCAGCGGCACCAGTACGGGGAAACCGCCGTCCACGGTGGTCGCCTCGCCGAGGCGTACCGGAACGGGGTGGGTGGCGGCGCGGGCGGTGCCGGGCACGGGGCCGGCCAGCTCGCCGCCGAGCCGGGCCAGCCGGGCGACCAGCTCGGGGCTGCCGACGGGCGCGGGGCCGGCGGCGGCGAGGGCCCGCCGGGCGGCCTCCCACCGGCGCAGGGCCTGCCGGTGCAGGGCGACCGCCTGCCGGTACGCCGTCGCGAGCCTGCCCACCGTCCGCCCTCCGACGCCGCCGTAGCCGATCGAGGGGAACCCTAACGGACGCGCGGCGGCCCGGCACAGTACGCGGCCCGCACCCGACGTTGGTCCACTGTTCATCCGCCGGTGGCGGTCCCCGCCGGGCGCCGTTCCACCGGCCCGACTTGCCTCTGTCCCGAAGCAACGCTGTGAACAGGAAGGCGACGACGTGACCTCCTCCCCCATCTCCCGCCGGGCCGTGCTGCACGGTGGCGCGGCCGCCGGCCTCGGCATCGTGGTGGCCGGCAGCCTGGACGCCATCGCCGGCCCGGCGGCGGCCCGGGCCGCGTGCCGCCCGGCGGTCGGCTACGGCGACCTCGTGCCGGACCCGGCCGGCCTGCTGGCGCTGCCTCCGGGCTTCTCGTACACCATCGTCGCCCAGGCGGGCGCGACCCTGCTGGAGTCCGGTCAGGCCACCCCGAGCGACGCGGACGGCACCGGCTGCTTCCGCGGCCCGAACGGCTCGGTGCTGGTGAACAACCACGAGATCGGCGGCGACGAGCCCTACCCGGTGCCGGCGCTGGCCGGGCTGACCTACGACCCGGGCGCCCGGGGCGGCACCACCACCATCGAGGTGGACGGGCGCGGCCGGCGGCTGCGCGAGTACGTCAGCGTGGCCGGCACCCACAACAACTGCGCCGGCGGCATCACCCCGTGGGGCACCTGGCTGACCTGCGAGGAGACCGAGCAGCGGGCCGGCGGGCAGTACCTGAAGGACCACGGGTACGTGTTCGAGGTCGACCCGCACGACCGGGCCGCGAACCAGAACCCGGTGGCGCTGAAGTTCCTGGGCCGCTACGCGCACGAGGCCGTGGCGGTGGACCCGTACACCCACGCGATCTACCTGACCGAGGACGCGGGCGGCCCCAACGGCCTCTACTTCCGCTGGACCCCGCCGGCCGGCTTCCGCGCCGGCAAGGGCGCGCTGCGCGCGCTCGCCCAGCGCCCGGACGGCGACACCGCCGGCCGCCTCGCGGCGATGAGCTGCTCCCGGGGCAGCCAGCACGTGGCCGACCTGTCGGAGGCCACCACGCCGGGCACCCGCTACAAGGTGCGCTGGGTGGACGTGCCGGACCGGGATGCCCGGACCGTCTCGGTGCGCAAGCAGTTCACCGACGCCGAGGTGACCCGCAGCCGCAAGCTGGAGGGCGCCTGGTGGGCCGACGGCGGCGCGTACTTCGTGGCCAGCTTCGCCCGGCACGACGACGGCAGCGTCAACGAGCACGACGGCCAGGTCTGGTTCTACGACCCGCGCACCGAGACGGTGACGCTGAAGACCATCTTCGGGGTGAACACCGACCCGGAGGCGGACAACGGCAACTTCGACGGGCCGGACAACATCACCGTCTCCCCCTACGGCGGCGTCATCCTGGCCGAGGACGGCGAGGGCGTGTCGCACCTGGTCGGCGTGACCGAGCAGGGCAAGGCGTACCCGCTGGCGCGCAACGAGCTCAACGACAGCGAGTTCACCGGCCCGACGTTCAGCGCGGACGGGAAGATCCTGTTCGCCAACATCCAGTCCCCGGGATACGTCTTCGCCATCACCGGCCCGTGGGGCCGGCCGAGCAACGCCAACCACGGCAAGTCCTGATCGGACGGTGACGGCCGGCGGCGCCCCTGGGGGCCGCCGGCCGTCGCGGCGTCAGCCGGGGCGGCAGCCCGGGTCGGGGCCTCCGTCGACCACCCCGCAGGCGTACACCTCGACCGGCGGGGCGGCCACGTCGGGCACCCGGGCGACGGTGAGCAGCGCCAACCGCTTGGCGACCGGCTCGCCGGAGTCCGGGGCGTACCGGATCAGCCCGCCCACCCCCGGGTAGCCGCCGGCGGCGTTCTGCCGCAGCACCTCGGCGTGCACCCCCACCGGGTTGACCGCGCGGGGATCCCAGCGCCGGCCGGTGTCGGCGTGCCGCAGCCGGGCGGCGAGGCTCTCCAGCGCGCGCACCACCATCATCGAGGCGTCGTAGGCGAGGCTGACCCGCTCGCCGACGGGCGCGTTGACGCCGTCGCGGCAGCGCGGCGGGTCGAGCAGGTCGTCCGCGCCGATCCAGGTGAGGAAGCTGCCCCGGGCGTCGTCGCGCCGGGCCTGCGCGGCCCGCAGCGCGGCACAGGTCGCCAGGGCGGCCTTCGACACGTACGTGACCGGCAGGTTGCCCGGGGCGCTGGCCCGCAGCCCCGGATTGGCCATGTAGCGGTTCACCGAGTCGTCGGCGACCAGGTGGCGGGGCGGGTCCGCGCCGCACTCCTTGAGCGCCCGCAGGAACCCGTCGAACTCCGACCAGCGCCCGGCGAAGAAGAGCATCCCGGAGTAGCCGCACTCCTGGGTCATCCGCCGCCCGCTGCGCCACTCGTCGAGCCGGGTGAGCCGGCTGCCGAACCGCTCCCGCAACCCGTCGACCAGGGTGGCGACGTAGAGGTCCTCATCCAGGGAGCTGCCCTCGCCGGTGGTCCAGTAGACGTGCGCCTCCCCCACCCGCAGCACCTGCCGGGCGTACGCCTCGACCATCCGGACCTGCTCGCGGTTGGGCGCCGACATGGCCAGGTAGAGGCTGGAGTTGGCGTCCATCCGGTCGGCCGACAGGGTGGGCGCGAGCACCGGCAGGCCGACCCGGTTGAGTTCGCGCAGCGCCGACGCCGTGCTGGTGCGGCTGTCGACCAGCCCGACCACGCCGAGAACCGTGGGGTCGTCCCGGGCCAGCCCCTCCAGCAGCCGTACCGCGTCGCCGGCGTGCCGCATCTGCCGGCCGGCGTTGGCCACCACGATGTGCAGCAGCGCCGCGTCGTCGGCCGCCGCCGACTCCTTGAGCAGCGCGTACTGGGCGGTCGCCATGCCCTCCAGTTCCTCGCGTTCGGAGACGTACGACTCCTCGTCGGCGCGGGTGCGGTTGCCGGTGAGGCTGCCCAGGTAGACCAGGGTGAGGTAGGGCCGGCGGTGGTCGCTGCGCCGCCACACCTCCTCGGCGGCCCGGTTCTGCGCGAAGATCCGCCGCTGCACCGCGCGGAGCCGGTCCTGCCCGGGCTCGCTGTTGAAGACCTGGCCGGCGGTGTCGCTGTAGCCGACGCACTCGCCGCCGACCAGCCGCACGCTCACCCGGTCGGTCGGCCACGGGCGGCAGTCCGGAGCCCACCGCCCGTCGGCCCACACCGCCACCCCGGCCAGCAGCACCAGGACCACCGCGGCCGGCAGGAACCGCCGCGACCACCAGGGCGGTTCCGGCGCCACCAGCCCCGGCGGGGCCACGCCCATCGGTGCGCCGACGTCGTCGGCGTCGATCCGCAGCACCACGAGCCAGGCGCCGGCGCGCCGCAGCCGCCGGATCTCCGGCAGCGCCTCGGCCCACTCCTCGTACGCCTCCTCGGCCTGGGCCACCGGCCGGGTCGCGGCCCGCTCGGGCGGCGGGCCGGCGGCGACCGCCACCACCAGCAACGGGTCGTTGCGGCCGGTCTCGTTGCGCACCTCGTCGAACAGCCGGACCAGGGTGTGCCCGACGTTGTCCGGGCGCACCCCGTCGAGCAGCAGGACCGGGTACGCGGTGCGCCGCCAGTCACCCGGCCGCCAGAACCGCCTCCGGTACGCCTGCCGCAGGTCCTCCAGGAAGGCGTGCAGCAGCAACTTCTGCACCTGGGCCGGGTGCTCGCCGTCGCGCCAGCCGGCGGTGAGCCGCTCGGCGAAGCCGAGGAACGTCACGGACTGCCGGGGCGCCAGGTACTGCTGGCGCATGAACCAGCGGTACTGCCGCCCGAACACCGGCACGCGGCCGGAGACGGCGATGCGGAAGAGCACGCTCGGCATGGCCCGGCGCAGCAGCCAGAGCAGCACCTGGAGCGCGGTGCCGACGGCGGACCCGCCGCCCACCTGGGGGTCGTCGCCGGCCCGCCGGCCCCGCCAGTCGCGCAGCCGGTGGACCAGCGCGGCCCGGCCGCTGTCTGCGGCGTCCACGCCGACGGCCAGGGTCTGGTGCATCAGCCAGTCGGCGAGGGGGTAGTGCCGGAACCGCAGCCGGGCCGCCCCGAACGCCTCCACGGAGAGCTGCCGGTGCAGCTCGCGCAGCACTCCCGCGATGTCGTCGGGCCCCGGCCGGGCGGCCAGGTCCAGCACGGCGTGCGGCACGCGGCGCCGGTTGCCCCGGCCCACGAAGCGGCGCAGCAGGGCGCCCACGACGCCGTCGCCCGCCGGCCGGACCAGCCAGAGCAGGGGCAGCCGGCGGTCGCCGCGGCGAGGTCGCCGGAGCAGCCGGGCCAGCAGGGAGAGCAGTTCGAGGCCGCCCGCGGGGAGCTTCTCCCGGGCGGGCCGGTGCCGGGTCGCCGGGTCGCGCATCGTCACCTCCGGGCCACGACGGGTGTCGCACCATTGTCGACACCCGACGCAACGCGGGGGAACCCGTGCGTCCCTCGTGGACCGTCCGCGTCAGCGCTGCGCGGCCGGGTGGCGCAGGCCGTCCAGGGCGATGGCGAGCACGCGGTCGCGCTGGGCCGGCTCGGGGAACTGGTACGCCATGATGCCGCTGACCAGCCGGACCACGTCGTCGAAGGTGGCGTCCGGCCGGGCCGCCCCGGCCTCCTGGGCCCGGCGCAGCAACGGCTCGCCGGCGGCGTAGATCTCGGTGCGGCAGCTGCGGAACACCTCGGAGTCGTGCACCAGCTCCTCGGCGAGGGCCCGCTTGGTGCCGACGTAGGCGACGAACCGGTGCAGCCAGGCGACGAGGGCGTCCCACGGGGGGCGGTCGGCCAGGTCGGCGGCGGAGGCGCTGAGCGCGCGGACCTCCTCGACGTAGACCGCCTCGAACAGGTCGAGTCGCTTCGGGAAGTTCCGGTAGAGCGTGCCGATGCCGACACCGGCCCGACGGGCGATCTCCTCCAGGGACGCGCCGGCGCCGCACTCGCCGAACACCTCTTGGGCGGCGGCGATGAGCGCGTCGTAGTTCCGCCGGGCGTCGGCCCGCTTCGGGCGCCGGGCGAAGACCTCGCCCAGCTGGTCTGCGCTGGCCATGACGGGCGTCACCCCTCTCCCCTTGCAACCGGAGGCACCCCTCCGCTACGTTAGTGGAGGCACCCCTCCGGAACTGACCGGAGCCTTGCCTCCGGATAGCTTACTCCGGCTTTCCCCGCCGAGCCCACCCGCCGTGGCCGGCGAACCAGACATCGGACCCGGGAGGTCCCACCATGCTCGCAACCCGCTGAGACACCTCAGCCCGCCGAGGCCGCCACCGTCGCTGATCCGCGCGAGCGGCACTCGGAACACCCTTCCCACGTCATGCGAACGGGAGCCATTTCCGTGATCGACACCGTCCGGCGCGACTCGCGCCGGTTGACCTTCCTCGTCCTCGCCGCCGGCGCCGGCTTCTTCGCGATGCTCCAGTCGCTGATCACGCCGGTGCTGCCCACCATCCAGCACGACCTGCACACCTCGCAGAACACCGTGACCTGGGTGCTGACCGCCTACCTGCTGTCCGCGTCGATCTTCACGCCGGTCCTCGGCCGGATCGGCGACATGGTCGGCAAGGAACGGACCCTGGTCGTCTCCCTCGCCGCGCTCGCGCTCGGCTGCCTGCTGGCGGCCGTCGCGCCCAACATCGGGATGCTCATCGTCGCCCGGGTCGTCCAGGGCATCGGTGGCGCGGTCTTCCCGCTCTCCTTCGGCATCATCCGCGACGAGTTCCCCGCCGCCCGGGTGAGCTCGGCCGTCGCGGCGATCTCGGCGATCGTCGCCGCCGGCGGCGGCCTCGGCGTCGTGCTGGCCGGACCCATCGTCGCCACCCTGGGCTACCGCTGGCTGTTCTGGATCCCCATGGTCGTCGTCGGCCTCACCGCGCTCGCGGCGCACCGGTTCGTGCCCGAGTCGCCGGTCCGCACCCCGGGCCGGATCAGCTGGCCGGCCACCCTGCTGCTCTCCGGCTGGCTCGTGGCGCTGCTGCTGCCCGTGAGCAAGGGCGCCACCTGGGGCTGGGCCTCCGGCCGGGTGCTCGGCCTGCTGGCGCTCGCCGGCGCGCTCCTGGCCGGCTGGCTGGTGGCCGAGACCCGCTCGGCGAACCCGCTCATCGACATGCGGATGATGCGCCTGCCCGCGGTCTGGACGACCAACCTGGTCGCCCTGCTCTACGGCGCGTCGATGTTCTCCGTCTACGCCTTCCTGCCGCAGTTCGTGCAGATCCCCACCAGCGCCGGGTACGGCTTCGGCGCGAGCATCACCCAGGCCGGGCTGCTCATGCTGCCCATGCTGGTCGGCATGTTCGTGGCCGGCCTCGTCGCCGGCCGACTGGCGTCCCGGTTCAGCGCCAAGGCGCAGCTCTCCACCGGCGCCGTGTTCAACGTGCTCGCCGCGGCCATGCTGACCGTCGCGCACGACACCCGCTGGGAGATCGGCGTGGCCGGCGGCCTGGTGGGGCTCGGCATCGGGCTGGCCTTCGCCTCGATGGCCAACCTCATCGTGGCCAGCGTGCCGGCGCGCCAGACCGGCGTGGCGACCGGCATGAACGCCAACATCCGCACCATCGGCGGCGCCATCGGCGCCGCGGTGGCCAGCAGCGTCATCACCGCCCACCCGCAGGCGAGCGGGCTGCCCCGGGAGGCCGGCTTCACGATGGGCTTCCTGCTGCTGACCGGCATCTCCCTCGCCGCCGCGGTGGCCGCCCTGGCCGTCCCGTCCGGCCGGCGGGAGGCGCGGGCGCGGCACGGCCGGCCGCCGGCGCGGAGCACCGAGCCGGAGCTGACCGGCGAACTAGTGCCGGCGCGCTGATCGGGCCTGACACCATCCCGCACACCGGGGGCGGCCGGCGGTCCGTGACGGACCGCCGGCCGCCGTCGCGTCGGGTCAGCCGATGGCGGCGGTCAGCGCGGCCAGGTAGCCGTACCGGTAGCCGTCGGCGTCCGGGTGGTAGGCCTCGATGAGCCCGCTCACGTCGTTGATCCACGGGTCAGAGGCGCAGACGCCGTGGCCGGCGAAGAACGGCCGGGCGTCGACGAAGGTGGCACCGGCCGCCCGGGCCCGGTCGGCGATCACCGTGGCGAGCAGGTCGGCGGCGTTGTTGAGGATGGTCCGCTTGTAGGTGCTCATGGCCAGCAGGCCGCACCAGCCCGTCTCGAACAGCCGCGGGTAGCCGAGCACCACGAGCCGGGCGTTGGGCGCCCGGTTCCGGATGGCGGCGTACGTGCTGTCGAGCCGGCCGGGCAGGGTGGTGGTGGCGAAGGCCCGGCTGTCGTTGACGGCGTTCTCGCAGCTCGACGTGCTGCCGAAGCGGCAGCTGGTGATGACGTCGGCGAAGCCGGCGTCGTTGCCGCCGATGGTGACGGTGACCAGGGTGGTGGCGGTGCTCAGCGAGTTCACCTGGCTGCCGATGACGTCGGCGGTGACCGCGCCGCCGCAGGCCGGGAACTTGAAGCTGGTGACCGCGTGCGCGGCGGCCCACAGCGGGGCGTACGACTTCTGGCTGCGCAGGCAGGTGGACAGGTCGTAGGGGCCGGCCCCGACACCGGAGGAGTAGGAGTCGCCGAGGGCGACGTAGTTGACGGTGGCCGCCCGGGCGACACCGGGGACGAGCACGGCGCCGAGGACGGCCGCGAGCAGGGCGGCCAGGGCGGTGCGGACGCGACGGGACATGACAGGACCTCCACGGGACAGGGGTGGTGGAGCCCGTTGACCGCGCGCGTGGCCAGGGGAGTCGGTGCTTGTTACTAGTCGGTAATGCTATCGAAACATTGCCATAAATTGAATAGCGCTCGCACGCCTTCGAGGGCAGACGCGTTCACAACCGTCGATTAGGTTGGCGGTGCGTACACCCTGATGGAGGGAGCCCACCCGTGCGACGCGCTCTCACGGCGGCCATCGCCGCCCTGACCGTCACCACCGCCGGCACCGTCGTGACCGGCACCCCCGGCCAGGCCGCCCTACCGGGCTGGGGCCGGCCGAAGCCCGCGGCGGCCACCCCGACCCCGGGCAGCCCCGGGCTGGGCGACAGCTACTTCCCCGACTACGGCAACGGCGGCTACGACGTCGGCCACTACGACATCCGGCTGCGCTACGAACCGGCCACCGACCGGCTCAGCGGCACCACCACGATCCTGGCCACCGCCACCCAGGACCTGTCCCGGTTCAACCTCGACTTCCTCCTGGGCGTCGAGTCGGTCCGGGTCAACGGCTGGTCGGCCGGCTTCGCCCGGGAGGGCGTCCACGAGCTGGTGGTCACCGCGCCCCGGCCGATCCTCAAGGGACAGCAGCTCACCGTCGTGGTGAAATACGCCGGCATCCCGTCCGAGACGCTGGTCCAGGGCTACACGGGCTGGACCCGGGTCGCCGACGGGGCCCTCGCCGTCAACGAGCCCGAGTCGGCCTGGTGGTGGTTCCCCAGCAACGACCACCCCAAGGACAAGGCCACCTGGGACATCTCCGTCTCGGTGCCGACCGGCGTCGAGGTGATCAGCAACGGCGTGCAGCCACGCGACCCGCTGCCCGAGGCCGGCAACCGCACCCGGTGGAGCTGGCGCAGCGTCAAGCCGGGCGCCACCTACCAGGCGTTCCTGGCCATCGGGCAGTACGACATCGTCACCGACACCGCGCCGAACGGGCAGCCGGTGGTCAACGCGTACAGCACCACGCTGGGCGAGCGCGGGCCGGCCGCCCGGGCCAGCATCGAACGCACCGCCGAGATCGTCGACTGGGAGAGCGGCGTGTTCGGGCCGTACCCGTTCGAGGCGCAGGGCGGCGTGGCCGGCCCGGTCGACGGCATCGGCTTCGCCCTGGAGACACAGAGCCGACCCGTCTACGGCCCCAGCTTCTGGCGGCGCGGCGCCAACACGTCCGTGGTGGTGCACGAGAACGCCCACCAGTGGTTCGGCGACTCGGTCGCGGTCGCGGACTGGCGCAACATCTGGCTGAACGAGGGCTTCGCCTCGTACGCCGAGTGGCTCTGGTCGGAGGAGCAGGGCGAGGGCACCGCCCAGGAGCTCTTCGACTTCACCTACGCCACCTACCCGGCCGACTCGGAGTTCTGGCAGGTCCTTCCCGGTGACCCGGGAGCCGGCGACATCTTCGCCGACGCCGTCTACGACCGCGGCGCCATGGCCCTGCACCAGCTCCGGCTGGCCGTCGGCGACGCGGCGTTCTTCCGGATCCTGCCGGCCTGGACCGCCGAGCACCGCTACGGCAACGGCACCATCGCCCAGTTCCAGGCGCTCGCCGAGCGGATCTCCGGCCAGGACCTCGACACCGTCTTCACGACCTGGCTGTTCACCGCCGGGCGCCCCGCGCCGGCCGCCGCCGCACGCGGCGCGCTCGCCGCACCGGCGCAGCCGAAGTCGTGGGCGAAGATCCGGGAGGCCCACCGGCTGCTCAAGCACTGAGCGACGCCGGCGGGGGCCCGCTCCGTTCCGGGGGGCGGTCCCCCGCCGGTCAGGCCGGCACGGGCGCGGCCCTGGCCGGTGCCGCCGCCTCGATCGCCCGGATGTGCCGGTAGGTGAACCAGAGCGGCGGGAACGCGCCGACCGCGAAGGAGAGGTCGACAAGCGTCCAGAACCAGGGGATGTCCCGCACCGGCCCACAGATCAGCGCGAGCGGCACGATCCCGGCGCAGGCGATCATGCCGACCTGCACCACCCAGACGTTGCGCACCGGGTCGCGCAGCGGCCCCCAGAACGCCACCGCGAGCACCAGGTGCGCGAAGGCGAGCCAGTCGGTGCCGTAGAGCATGAACGGGTAGCGCTCGCCGGTCTCGACCAGGCCGGTGTGGACCCGCTCGATCCAGCCCACCAGCGCCGGGAACTGGCCGGCGAGCGGGTCCAGCGCCCGGAGCAGCCAGCGCACCTCCAGCTCCAGCGGGAACGCGGTCACCCCGCTGAGGAACAGACCCACCACCACGACCCAGAGCCACCGGCGGATTCGCCGCAGGCGTACCTCGACGTCCATACCGGCAGCGTAGTGACGATCTTCGCGCCGCCGGGTCCCGCGCGGCCCGGTGGCGGCATGACCTCGCTCACCGGGCCGGGCGACCCGGGTCAGGCGGCGGGGCAGCCGTCGCGGTGCGCGTACGGCGACCGCAGGGCGCTCCAGCGGGAGCGGCGCCGGCCCCGGTGGGGCGCGCAGGCCGCGCAGTCCTGGGCCGCGCGGGCGGCCCGGCTCGACCGGAGCCGGCCGGCGCCCGGACGCGCCGCGGCCGTGGCGCCGGGAAGCGCGACCGGGGAGGCGCCGGCCAGCACCGTCGGCCGCGGCGCCGCCACGGCGGGGAGGGCGGCGAGCCCCGCACCGGCCGGGCGGACGACCCGGGCGGTAGCGGCGGTGGCGGCGGCGAGCCCCGCACCGGCCGGGCGGACCACGCGGGCGGCGGTGGCGGCGACCCGGCGGGCCGGGCGGGCGGCGGGCGCGGCCAGCACCCGGGTGAGCCGGTGCGCCAGCCGGCGCTCGCGGAGCCGGTCCAGGGCCACCCCGGCCGCCGCGGTGGCGACGGCGGTGATCATGCCGGCCAGCACCAGGGTCTGCCGGGGGCCGGCGTGCTCGCTGAGCCAGC
The DNA here is from genome assembly GCF_050948395.1 of Micromonospora sp. CA-244673. NCBI lineage: Bacteria > Bacillati > Actinomycetota > Actinomycetes > Micromonosporales > Micromonosporaceae > Micromonospora > Micromonospora sp. CA-244673. Next base: position 5,307,414 of record NZ_CP192019.1, read on the forward strand.
CGAGCAGCGGCGCGCCCACGGCGGCGGAGACCGAGCCGGTGACGGCCAGGGCGGCCAGCACCCGGCCGCGCATGGCGTAGTCGGTGTCGAGCTGGGCCCGGGCGCCGACCGTGGTGTCGATGACCACCGCGGCGGCGGCCACCGGCAGGATCACGGCGGCGAAGCTCAGCGTGCCCGGGGCCAGCCCGGCGACGATCTGCAGCCCGCTGGCGAGCAGGCCGGCCCCGACCAGCACCGCGTAGCCGAGCTCGGCGCGGCGCGCCGCGAACAGGGCGCCGAGCACCGTGCCGACGGCGAAGACGGTGGACAGCAGGCCGTAGCCGGACGCGCCGCCGTGCAGCGGCCCGTCGCTCATCGCGGCCATGGTGACCTGGTAGTTGCGGCCCAGGCTGCCGAGCACGAAGGACAGCGCCAGGGCCACCAGCACCACCGGCTGGCGGAGCAGGTAGCGGAACCCCGCCCGGATGCCCCCGTCGGCCGGGGCCGCGTCGGCCGCCGCCGGCTGACCGGCGTGCCGCTCCCCCTCGCGTACGGCGAACAGCGCCACGACGACCGCGACGAAGCTGACCGAGTTCGCGGCGAAGAGCAGCGCCGGGCCGACGGCGGCGACCACGACGGCGCCGAGGCTCATGCCGAGGATCCGGCCGGCGGAGTTGGTGAGCGAGCCGAGCGCCAGGGCGTTGCCGAGGCTCTCCCGGTCCACGAGGCTGGAGGCCCAGCGGCCCATCACCGGCCCCTCGATGGCCGACACCGCGCCGGTGGCCAGCGAGATCGCGAAGATCGCCGGGAGGCCGCCGACGCCGGTGACGGCCACCACGGCCAGCCCGGCGGCGAGCAGCGCGTGCGCGCCCTGGGCGCCGATCAGCAGCGGCTTGGCGGGCAGCCGGTCGGCCAGCGCGCCGCCCCAGACGCTCAGCACCAGGGTGGGCAGCGCCTGGAGCAGGACGGTGAACCCCATCGAGGTGGCCGACCCGGTCTTCGCCAGCACGTACCAGTTGACGCCGAGGACCTGCATCCAGGTCCCGATGACCGACACGAATCCGGCGGCAGCCCAGATCCGGTAGTTGCGGTGGCGCAGCGCGGCGAACGTGGCGCCGAGGGCCATGAGTATTTCCCCGTCCAGACGGTGACACGACGAAGCCGGACCCCCGCGGGTCCGGCCAGCGAACAAGTCTGGCCGCGCTCAAACCTCCCGACGACAGTTGGTGAGACGGTTCACCAGGGAGATCGGGCGGCCGGGCACGAACCGGAGCCGGACGCCACGGCACCCCGGTCCGGCCCGGACCGGGGTGCCGGTGACGCGCCGGGTCAGCGGGCGGCGAGCGGCTGCCGGGCCGGGTCGACCGGCGCGGGCAGCGTGCCGGGCCCGCCCAGGTAGGCGTGGATGGCCGCGGCGGCGGCCCGGCCCTCGGCGATGGCCCAGACGATCAGCGAGGCGCCCCGGTGCATGTCCCCGGCGACGAACACGCCGTCGGCGTCGGTCTGCCAGTCGGGGCGGGCGTCGACCGCGCCCCGGCCGTTGCGGGCCACCCCGAGCTGGCCGAGCAGCGGCTGCTCCTCGGTGCCCTCGAAACCGATGGCGAGCAGCACCAGGTCGGCCGGGATCTCCCGCTCCGAGCCGGGCAGCGCCGTGACGATCCGCCGGCCGTCCACCTTCTCGACGGTCACCTCGGCGACCCGGACCGCGCGGACCTGGCCGGTGCCGTCGTCGACGAACTCCTGCACCGCCACGGCGAAGACCCGCTCGCCGCCCTCCTCGTGCGCCGGGTAGCTGCGCAGCACCCACGGCCAGGTGGGCCACGGGTCGCGCGCGGCGTCCCGGTCGGCCGGCGGCTCCGGGTAGAGGTCGAGCTGGTGCACGCCGGCCGCGCCCTGCCGGTGGGCCACGCCCAGGCAGTCGGCCGCCGTGTCGCCACCACCGATGATCACCACGTGCCTGCCGGCCGCGTCGATCGGCGTACCGTCCGGGAGCGTGGCCAGGGCGGGCCGTCCGTCACCCGCCGCGGCCACCACCCGGTTCGCGGCCACCAGGTGCGTCATGGCCTGGTGTACGCCGCGCAGCGCCCGCCCCGGCGTCTCCGGGGTGTCCCGGCCCTGGAGCGCCCCGCAGGCCAGCAGCACGGCGTCGTGCTCGGCGCGCAACTGCTCGGCGGTGACGTCGACGCCGACGTCCACCCCGGTGCGGAAGCGCACCCCCTCGGCGGCGAGCTGGGCCAGCCGCCGGTCGACGTGCCGCTTCTCCAGCTTGAAGTCGGGGATGCCGTAGCGGAGCAGGCCGCCGAGCGCGTCGTCCCGCTCGTACACCGTGACGGCGTGACCGGAGCGGGCGAGCTGCTGCGCGGCGGCGAGCCCGGCGGGGCCGGACCCGACCACGGCGACCGACTTCCCGGTCGGGGCCGGCACGGGCTGCGGGCGCAGCCCACCGCGGGCCACCGCGGCGTCGGCGATCTCCACCTCGACCTGCTTGATGGTGACCGGCTGCTGGCCGCCCAGGCCGAGCACGCAGGCCGCCTCACAGGGCGCCGGGCAGAGCCGGCCGGTGAACTCGGGGAAGTTGTTGGTGGCGTGCAGCGACTCCACCGCGGCGTCCCAGCCACCGGTGCGGACCAGGTCGTTCCAGTCCGGGATGCGGTTGCCGAGCGGGCAGCCATCGTGGCAGAACGGGATGCCGCAGTCCATGCACCGGGTGGCCTGCTCGCGGATCAACTCCTCGCCGGCCGGCGGGTAGACCTCGCGCCAGTCCATGATCCGCACCGGGACCGGGCGGCGGGCGGGCAGCCGCCGGTCGTAGCGCAGGAAACCGTTCGGGTCAGGCACGAGCCACCTCCTGGGCGACCGCCCGGGTCGCGGGCGGCAGGGACGCGGCGGAGGCCGCCGGCGGCGCCCCTGCGGCGGCTGTCGCCGCCAGTGCGCTCATCACCGCGTCGTCGACGTCGTGGCCGGCGGCTTCGGCGGCCCGCATGATCTCCAGCACCCGGCGGTAGTCCCGGGGCACCACGGCGGTGAACTCCTCCACCGCCTCCGGCCAGCGCTTCAGCAGCTCCTCGGCGACCGCCGAGTCGGTCTCGGCGAAGTGCCGCTGGACCAGATCGTGCAGCCGCTCCCGCTCGTCCTCGCCCAGCGGCGACAGGTCGACCAGCTCGGCGTTGACCAGGCGCCGGTCGAGCCCGTGCACGAAGGCCGTGCCGCCGGACATGCCGGCGGCGAAGTTGCGCCCGGTCGGCCCGAGCACCACCACCGTGCCGCCGGTCATGTACTCGCAGCCGTGGTCGCCGACGCCCTCGACGACGGCCACCGCGCCGGAGTTGCGCACCGCGAACCGCTCGCCGACCCGGCCGCGCAGGAAGACCTCGCCGCCGGTGGCGCCGTAGAGGATCGTGTTGCCGGCGATGATCTGGTCCTCGGCGCGCCCGCCGGGGTCGGCGTCCGCGCCGGCGAACGGCGCGGCGGCGTCCGGGCGGACGACGAGCCGCCCGCCGGAGAGGCCCTTGCCGACGTAGTCGTTGGCGTCGCCGTGCAGCCGCAGGGTGACCCCGCGCGGCAGGAACGCGCCGAACGACTGGCCGGCGGTGCCGCGCAGCAGGAACTCGACGGTGTCGTCGGGCAGCCCGGCGCCACCGAAGCGGCGCGTCACCTCGCCGCCGAGCATCGCGCCCACGCTGCGGTGCTCGTTGCGCACGGCCACCTCGACCCGGACCGGGGTGCCGTCGCGCAGCGCCGGCTCGGCCAGGGCGATGAGCTGGTTGTCCAGCGCCAGCTCCAGGCCGTGGTCCTGGGCCCGGATCCCGCGCCGGGCCGCGCCCTCGGGCAGCTCGGGCAGGTGCAGCACCCGGCTGAGGTCGAGCCCGTGGCCCTTCCAGTGGTCGATCGCGCCGGTGACGTCGAGCAGCTCGGTGTGCCCGATCGCCTCGGCGACGCTGCGGAAGCCCAGCTCGGCCAGGTAGCCGCGGACCTCCTCGGCGAGGAAGAGGAAGAAGTTCTCCACGAACTCGGGCCGGCCGGTGAAGCGCTCGCGCAGCACCGGGTTCTGGGTGGCGATGCCGACCGGGCAGGTGTCCAGGTGGCAGACCCGCATCATCACGCAGCCCTCGACGATCAGCGGGGCGGTGGCGAAGCCGAACTCCTCGGCGCCCAGCAGCGCCGCGACCAGCACGTCCCGGCCGGTCTTGAGCTGGCCGTCGACCTGCACGGTGACCCGGTCGCGGAGCTTGTTGAGCAGCAGCGTCTGCTGCGCCTCGGCCAGGCCCAGCTCCCAGGGGGTGCCGGCGTGCTTGAGCGAGTTGAGCGGGGAGGCGCCGGTGCCGCCGTCGTGACCGGAGATCAGGATGACGTCGGCCTTGAGCTTGGCCACGCCGGCCGCCACGGTGCCCACCCCGACCTCGCTGACCAGCTTCACGTGCACCCGGGCGGCCGGGTTGACGCACTTCAGGTCGTGGACGAGCTGGGCCAGGTCCTCGATGGAGTAGATGTCGTGGTGCGGCGGCGGCGAGATCAGGCCGACGCCCGGGGTGGCGTGCCGGGTGCGCGCGATCCACGGCCAGACCTTGTTGCCGGGCAGTTGGCCGCCCTCGCCGGGCTTCGCGCCCTGGGCCATCTTGATCTGGAGGTCGTCGGCGTTGACGAGGTATTCGCTCGTGACGCCGAACCGGCCGCTGGCGATCTGCTTGACCGCCGAGCGGCGCCGCGGGTCGTGCAGCCGCTCGACGTCCTCGCCGCCCTCGCCGGTGTTCGACTTGCCGCCGAGACGGTTCATGGCGACGGCCAGGGTCTCGTGCGCCTCCGCCGAGATCGACCCGTACGACATGGCGCCGGTGGCGAACCGCTTGACGATCTCGCCGGCCGGCTCCACCTCCTCCAGCGGCACCGGCGGGCGCGCCCCGGTACGCAGGGTGAACAGCCCGCGAAGTGAGCCCGCCTGGGCGGCCAGCTCGTCCACCTTGGCGGTGTACTGCCGGAAGACGTCGTACTGGCGGCTGCGGGTGGCGTGCTGGAGCAGGAAGACGGTCTCCGGGTTGAACAGGTGCAGCTCACCCTCGCGGCGCCACTGGTACTCGCCGCCGACGTCCAGCCGGTCGCTCGCCCGGGCGCCCGCGGGCGGCCAGGCCAGCGCGTGCCGGGCGGCCACCTCGGCGTGGATCTCGGCGAGCCCGATGCCGCTGATCGTGCTCGGGGTGCCCCGGAAATAGCGCTGGACCAGCCGGGTGTCCAGGCCGACCGCCTCGAAGACCTGCGCCCCGCAGTACGACGAGACCGTCGAGATGCCCATCTTCGACATGATCTTCAGGACGCCCTTGCCGAGCGCCTTGACGTAGTTGCGGATGGCCGTGCCCGGTTCCGTGCCGACGAGCGCGCCCGTGGAGATCATGTCCTCGACCGACTCGAAGGCCAGGTACGGGTTGACCGCCGCCGCGCCGTAGCCGATCAGCACGGCCGCGTGGTGCACCTCCCGGCAGTCGCCCGACTCGACGATCAGCGCCACCTGGGTGCGGGTCTGCTCCCGCACGAGGTGCTGGTGCACCGCGGCGGTGAGCAGCAGCGACGGGATCGGAGCCAGGTCGGCGTTGGAGTCCCGGTCGGAGAGCACCAGGATGCGTACGCCGTCCTCGATGGCCTCGGAGACGTGCCGGCAGATCTCGGTGAGCCGGGCCTTGATGCCGGCGCCGCCGTCGCGGATCCGGTACAGCCCGGAGACCCGGACCGCCTTGAAGCCGGGCAGGTCGCCGTCCTCGTCGATGGAGAGGATCTTGGCCAGCTCGTCGTTGTCGATCACCGGGTACGGCAGCACGATCTGCCGGCAGCTCGCCGGGCCCGGGTCGAGCAGGTTGCCCTCCGGGCCGATGGTGGACGCCAGGCTGGTCACCAGCTCCTCCCGGATGGCGTCCAGCGGCGGGTTGGTGACCTGGGCGAAGAGCTGGTGGAAGTAGTCGTAGAGCAGCCGCGGCCGGGTGGACAGCGGCGCGATCGGGGTGTCCGTGCCCATCGAGCCGATCGGCTCCGCGCCGTTGCGGGCCATCGGGGCGAGCAGGATCTTGAGCTCCTCCTCGGTGTAGCCGAAGGTCTGCTGCCGGCGGCGTACCGAGTCGTGGGTGTAGACGATGTGCTCGCGCGGGGGCAGCTCGTCCAGCTCGATGATGCCGGCGTGCAGCCACTCCCCGTACGGGCGGGCGGCGGCCAGCTCGGTCTTGATCTCGTCGTCCTGCACGATCCGGCCGTTGACCGTGTCGACCAGGAACATCCGGCCGGGCTGGAGCCGGCCCTTGGCGACCACGGTGGCCGGGTCGAGGTCGAGCACGCCCGCCTCGCTGCCCAGCACCACCAGGCCGTCGGCGGTCCGCCACCAGCGGCCCGGGCGCAGCCCGTTGCGGTCCAGCACCGCGCCGACGATCTCGCCGTCGGTGAAGGCCACCGAGGCCGGGCCGTCCCACGGCTCCATGAGGCTGGCGTGGAACCGGTAGAAGGCGCGCTTGTCGGCGCGCATCTCCGGGTCGTTCTCCCAGGCCTCGGGGATCATCATGAGCACCGCGTGCGGCAGGCTGCGCCCGGCCAGGTGCAGCAGTTCGAGGACCTCGTCGAAGTTGGCCGAGTCGGAGGCCGCCGGGGTGCAGACCGGGAAGATCCGGCGGATGTTGCCGGGCAGGTCCGGGCTGCGCAGCAGCGCCTCGCGCGCCTGCATCCAGTTCCGGTTGCCACGGATCGTGTTGATCTCGCCGTTGTGCGCGATGAACCGGTACGGGTGGGCCAGCGGCCAGGACGGGAACGTGTTGGTGGAGAACCGCGAGTGCACCAGCGCGATCGCGCTGATGACCCGCTCGTCGGTCAGCTCCGGGTAGAACGCCGGGAGCTGGTCCGGGGTGAGCATCCCCTTCCACACCATGGTCCGCCCGGACAGCGACGGGAAGTAGGCCGGCACGCCCCGCTCGGCGGTCTCCCGCTCGACCTGCTTGCGCAGGCAGAACGCCACCCGGTCCAGGTCGAGGCCGGTCAGCGGGGAGCCGGCCGGGCCGGCGGGCGCGTCGGTGAGCCGGTGCGCGGCCAGGAAGAGCTGCCGGACCCGGGGCATCGCCGCGAGGGCGGTCTCGCCGAGGCCGGACGGGTCGGTGGGCACGTCCCGCCAGCCCAGGATGTCGGCGCCCTCGACCAGCGCGTACTTCTCCACCACCTGGCGGGCCCGGGCCTCGGCCACGTCGTCGTCGGGCAGGAAGACCAGGCCGGTGGCGTACTGGCCGGCGGGCGGCAGCGGGAAGTCGACGACCGCACGCAGGAACGCGTCCGGCACCTGGATCATGATGCCCGCGCCGTCACCGGTGTTGTGCTCCGCGCCCCGGGCGCCCCGGTGGTCCAGCCGGCAGAGCGCCCCGAGACCGTTCGCGACGACCCCGTGCGAGCGGCGGCCGTGCAGGTCGGCCACGAAGGCCACACCACAGGCGTCGTGCTCGTGCGCGGGGTCGTAGAGCCCCGTGGTCCGCGGGGCCGGCTGGGGGCTGAGAGGGTACGGAAAGGCCACCGGGCCTCCTGTCGTCACTCAGGTTGGAACATGGTGGGGACGACGTCGGCCCTCGGGGGTTTTATTGAGTCTACGTTAGGGCGTCCGGCGCAAGGCCAGTTCAGATTGATCACACTTCCAGCATCTGGGACATGTAGTCTCGCGCGGTGGATGTCGTACGCACTGACGTGCTCGACCGGTTGGAGCGTTTCTACGACGCCGTGCCCCGGGACGGGGCCCGGACGGAGGAACACGGCGCCCTCGTGCTGTTCGTCCGGGACGGCACCGGTTGGCCGTTCTACGCCCGCCCCCGGCCGGACGCCACCGCGCCGCCCGCGCTCGCCGACGTGACCGCCGTCCGGGCCCGGCAGCGGGAACTGGGCCTGCCGGAGGCGTTCGAGTGGGTGCACGAGGTCACGCCGGACCTGCTGGCGGTGGCCCGCTCGGCCGGGCTCAGCGTGCTGGAGGCGCCGCTCATGGTGCTGGATCCCGACCGCCTGCCCGACCCGGCGACGCTCAGCGACGTACCGGTGCGGGTGCTCGACCCGGCCGAGCCGGGCTTCGCGGCGGACGTGGCGCTGCGCCGGGCCGTCGCCGCGGTGGGCTTCTCGCACGGCGGCACCGCGCGCGGCGAGGCCGGCCCGGCCGAGCGGGACGCCGCGGTCTCCCGGCTGGACGTGGCCGCCCTCGACGAGGAGGCGGTCCGCATCGTCGACGGCCGGCGCATCTCGGTGCTCGCCGCAACCCCGGACGACGGGCCGCTGGCCAGCGGGATGGCCATGCGGGTCGGCGACGTGGCGGAGATCGCCGGCGTGGCCACGCTGCCGGCGGCCCGCCGGCGTGGCCTGGGCGCGGCCGTGACCGCCACCCTGGCCCACCGGCTGCGCGCCGCCGGCACCGACCTGGTCTTCCTCTCCGCCGGCAGCGAGGAGATCGCCCGGGTCTACCTGCGGGTCGGCTTCCGCCGCGTCGGCACGGCCTGCATCGCCGAGCCGACCGCCGTGATCGGCTGACCCTGGTCAGGCCGGCGGGTGCCAGGAGGCGGCGGCGGTCGCCGCCGTGTTGCGCAGCCGCGGGCTGATCGTGCCCAGCGCGGCGTCGCGGGCGCGCAGCGCCAGCCGGCCCCGGGTCTGGAGCACCGCCGACATCCGGCGGGTCTGCCGCACCATGGTGGCGGCGCGGGGTCGCCGCAGCCGGTCGTAGCCGGCCACCGCGTCGGGGAGCCGGGACTCGCGCAGCAGCGCCGACAGGGTGGCCGCGTCCTCGAAGGCGAGGCAGGCGCCCTGCCCGAGGTGCGGCGGCATGGCGTGCGCCGCGTCGCCGAGCAGCACCACGCCGCCCGGCCCGGCCGGGAACCCGTACGCCCGGGGCAGCGGGCGCAGCTCCCGGATCTCCTGCTGCACCAGGTCCGCCGGGTCGGTCGCGTCGAGCAGCGTGGCGATCGGCGCGGGCCAGCCCGCGTACCAGCGCTTGAGCAGGGCGAGCTGGGTCTCCGGCGGCTCGGGGCGGGGCGCCCCGGCGGCGGTGGCCACCCAGTAGATGCCGCCCCGGCGGGACGCGCCCGCGGTGCCCCGGTCGCCGAGCGAGGCGGCCACGAAGCGGTAGCCGGCGCCCAGCGTCTCGCCGTGCACCGGCTGGTCGTCGGGAAGTTGCGGGGCCCGGTACCAGGGGATGACGGCCCGCCACGCGGCGCAGCCGGAGCTCACGACGCCCGTCTCCGGTGCGAGCTGCCGGCGGATCTCGCTGTCGGTGCCGTCGGCCGCGACCACCAGGTCCGCCTCGACGGTGTGCCGGCCGTCGCCGACCGCGGGACGCTCGCCGGGCGCCGCCCGCACCGTCCGCACGCTCACCCCGGTGCGCAGCTCCACCTGGTCGCCGAGGCCGGCGATCAGCGCGTCGTGCAGGTCCTCCCGGTGCACCACCACCGGCATCCGCTCGGCCGGTGTGGGGCGGGGCTGCACCAGCCAGTGCCCGTCGGGGCGGCGCACGCCGCCGTCGGGCAGCGGGGTGGCGATCGCGTCCAGCCCGGCGCCGAGGCCGAGGGCGCGCAGCGCGCGTACCCCGTTGGGCCAGAGCACCACGGCGGTCGTCTCCGGACGGACCCGGTCGGCCCGTTCGAGAAGGGTGACCCGCCAGCCGGACCGGGCCAGCGCTCCGGCCGTCGCCAGCCCGCCGAGGCCGGCGCCGACCACCACCGCGCTCCGCATGACTCCCCCGCTCAGCTGTCCCGGTCGGCGGGGCGGGCGCCGCCGGCGCCGGCCCGGTCCTCGTCGGCCCGCTCCTCGTCCGGGTCGGGCCGCGCGCCCGCCGGCTCGCGCTCCGCGTCGCCCGCGACCCCGTCGCGGTCGGCCTCGTCGGTGGCCGCCGGCTCCTCGGTGGGGACCTCGCCGGTCTCCCGGTACGTGCGGAACTGCTCCTCGGTCACCACCCGGTAGCCCTCCGGCGCGACCGGCCGCGCCCCGGCCTCCCGCGCCGAGAGGTCGACCTGGGAGACGTCGCCGCCCGCGGGCGGGACCGGGGCTGCCGGCCCGGCGACCGGGATCAGGTACTGGCGCGGCCCGCGCACCCGCACGAAATACACCAGCGCGCCGAGGAAGACCAGCGCCGCGGTCCACACGTTGAGCCGCAGGCCGAGGATGTGGTTGGCCTCGTCGGTGCGCATCAGCTCGATCCAGAACCGGCCCGCCGTGTAGCCCATCACGTAGAGGGCGAAGGCCCGGCCCCGGCCCAGCCGCAGCTTCCGGTCGAGGATCACGACCAGCGCGGCGACGCCGATGTTCCAGAGCGCCTCGTAGAGGAAGGTCGGGTGGTAGAGCCCCGGCTGGAGGACCGGGTTGCCGGCGTCGTCGCGCAGCGCGTGCCCCGGGTTGTCCGGGTCCATCACGTGGACCTCGAGACCCCACGGGAGGCTGGTGCGCCCGCCGTAGAGCTCGTTGTTGAACCAGTTGCCGAAGCGGCCGATCGCCTGGGCCAGCGGCAGCCCCGGCGCCAGCGCGTCGGCCACCACGGCGAACGGGATGCCCAGCTGTCGGGCGGCGAACCAGGCGCCGACCGCGCCACCGGCGACCGCGCCCCAGATGCCGAGGCCGCCCTCCCAGATGGCGAACGCCTTGAGCGGCTGGCCGTCGGCGCCGAAGTATTTCTCGGGCGAGGTGATCACGTGGTAGATCCGGGCGCCGATGATGCCCGCGGGCACCGCCCAGACGGCGATGTCGAGCACGGCGCCCGGGGCGACGCCGCGGCGACGCAGCCGGTACTCGGTGACCACGCAGGCCACCACGATGCCGACGATGATGCAGAGCGCGTACGCCCGGATCGGAACCGGTCCGAGCTGCCAGACGGCGGTGCCGGGGCTGGGCAGGGCCGCCAGTGGGGTCATCGGGGCGAGGGTCACGGGTGCACACGGTACCGGTGCGGACCGTACTCGCGGCACCCCGGTCCGGCCGGGTTCGCGGGTCGAATGACTTCTGGTTTGCGCGGCCGTAGGCTCTTTGTCCATGAGCGCGCTCACCTGGGCGGTCGCCGCGGTCGTCACCGACCCCTCCGGCCGGGTGCTGCTCTGCCGGCAGTCCGGGGGCGGCCGGCGGTGGGCCCTGCCCGGCGGGCGGCTGCGCCGCGACGAGAGCCCGCCGGCCGCCGCGCGCCGGGAGATCCGCGCCGAGACCGGCTGGGAGGTCGAGCTGGTCGACCTGGTCGGCCTCTACCGGCTCGGCGACCCCGCCGCTCCCCCGCCTGCTGCGGGCCACTGCGGCGCCCTGCCCGACGTGCTGGTGCACGTGTTCCGGGCCCGGACGCTCGCCGCCACGCCGGCCGGCGCCCCGGCGGGCGGCTGCCACCTGGACTGGCACCCGCCGGACGCGCTGCCCGGGGCGCTCACCCCGACCACCCGCGCGGCCGTCGCCGACGCCCTGGCCGGCCGCTCCGGCGTCCTGCGGGAGACGACGCCGGGCGACGCCGGTCCGGCCAATGAGGCGGCGGCCCCACCCGAGCAGCGGTCCGGGGGCGAGCTGGGCACCACCCGGCGCTGACCGACCCGAGGCGGTGGCTCGGGGCCCGGACGGGCCGGCCGTCAGCGGGCCGGGTTGCGGACGCCCTCGGCGAGTTCGGCGCTCAGGGTGCGCAGGGCGGCCAGGCCGGCCGCCTGGTCGGGGGCGTCGAGCACGCAGCGGACCAGCGCGCTGCCCACGATCACCGCGTCGGCGTATCCGGCCACCGTGGCGGCCTGGGCGCCGGTGCCCACGCCCAGCCCGACGCCGACCGGCAGGTCGGTGACCTCACGCAGCCGGGAGACCAGGACCGGGGCCGCCTCGGAGGTCTGCGACCGGGCCCCGGTGACGCCCATGATGGCGGTGGCGTAGACGAAGCCGCGGCAGTGCTCGGCGGTCATCCTCAGCCGGGCGTCGGTGGAGGACGGGGAGACCAGGAACGTCCGGTCCACGCCGTGCGCCTCGGAGGCGGCCAGCCACTCGCCGGCCTCCTCGGGAATCAGGTCCGGCGTGATCAGGCCGGTGCCCCCGGCCGCGGCCAGGTCGCGGGCGAACGCGTCGACGCCGTACTGCTCGACCGGGTTCCAGTAGGTCATCGTGACCACCGGCGCGCCGGTCGCGGCCACCGCGTCGACGATGCGCAGCGTGTCGGCGGTGCGTACGCCGCCGGCCAGGGCGATGTCGCTGGCCTTCTGGATGACCGGGCCGTCCATCACCGGGTCGGAGTAGGGGATCTCCACCTCGATGACGTCGACGCCGGCCTCGACCATGGCGGTCATCGCGGCGATGCTGCCCTCGACGGTCGGGAAGCCGGCCGGCATGCAGCCCACCAGCACCGCCCGCCCGTCGGCCCGCGCCTTGTCGAAGGCGACCCCGATCCGGCTCACGCTCTCACTCCTTGTCGAGGATGCCGAAGTATGCGCCGGCGGTGTGCACGTCCTTGTCGCCCCGGCCGGAGAGGTTGACCACGATGACCGGCTCCCGGCCCAGCTCGGCGGCGAGCTGCGGCGCGATCTTCCGGGCGCCGGCGAGCGCGTGCGAGCTCTCGATCGCCGGGATGATGCCCTCGGTGCGGCAGAGCAGCTCGAAGGCGGCCATCGCCTCGTCGTCGTCGACGGGCAGGTAGGTGGCCCGGCCGCTGTCGTGCAGCCAGGCGTGCTCCGGCCCGACGCCCGGGTAGTCCAGGCCGGCCGAGATCGAGTGCGACTCGATCGTCTGGCCGTCGGAGTTCTGCAGCACGTACGTCCGGGTGCCGTGCAGCACGCCCGCCGAGCCGCCGGTGATGCTGGCCGCGTGCCGGCCGGTCGCCACGCCCTCGCCGCCGGCCTCGAAGCCGTAGAGGCGCACGCCGGTGTCGGGCACGAAGGCGTGGAAGATGCCGAGCGCGTTGGAGCCGCCGCCCACGCAGGCCGCGACGGCGTCCGGCAGCGCGCCGGTGAGGTCGAGGCACTGCTGGCGGGCCTCGACGCCGATGCCGCGGACGAAGTCGCGGACCATCTCGGGGAACGGGTGCGGGCCCGCGGCGGTGCCGATCAGGTAGTGCGTGCTGTCGACGTTGGCGACCCAGTCCCGCATCGCCTCGTTCATCGCGTCCTTGAGCGTGCGCGAGCCCGTGGTGACGGGGACGACGGTGGCGCCGAGCATCCGCATCCGGGCCACGTTGAGCGCCTGCCGCTCGGTGTCCACCTCGCCCATGTAGACCACGCACTCGAGGTCGAACAGGGCGGCGGCGGTGGCGGTGGCCACGCCGTGCTGGCCGGCGCCGGTCTCCGCGATCACCCGCTGCTTGCCCATCCGCTTCGTGAGCAGCGCCTGGCCGAGCACGTTGCGGACCTTGTGCGCGCCGGTGTGGTTGAGGTCCTCGCGCTTGAGCAGGACCCGGGCGCCGATCTGCGCGGAGAGCCGCCGGGCCTCGTACAGCAGCGAGGGGGTGCCGGCGTAGTCGCGCAGCAGGGCGTCGAACTGGGCGAGGAAGCTCTCGTCGGTCATCGCCTTCCGGTACGCCGCGTCCAGCTCGTCGAGGGCGGCGACCAGGGCCTCGGGGACGAAGCGGCCACCGAACCGGCCGAAGTGGCCGGCGGCGTCGGGGAGCTGGCCGGCCGGGGCCGCGGCGTCAGTGCTCATCGCGGGAGTCCTCTCGCTGCGTCTCTGGGCCCGGCGCGGGTCAGCGCACCGGGCGGGGCGTGGCCGGGTGGTTGCCGGCGTTGACCAGCTCGGCGACCGCCTCGCGAGGGCTCTTCTGGGTGACCAGGCCCTCGCCGACCAGGACCGCGTCGGCGCCCGCCGAGGCGTACCGGATGAGGTCGTGCGGGCCGCGCACGCCGGACTCGGCGATCTTGACGACGCTGCTCGGCAGGCCGGGCGCGATCCGCTCGAACACCGAGCGGTCGACCTCAAGGGTACGCAGGTCACGGGCGTTGACGCCGATCACCTGCGCGCCGGCCTCCATGGCGCGGTCGGCCTCCTCCTCGTTGTGCACCTCGACGAGCGCGCACATGCCCAGCGACTCGATGCGCTCCAGCAGCCCGACCAGGACGTTCTGCTCCAGCGCGGCGACGATCAGCAGCACCAGGTCGGCGCCGTGCGCGCGGGCCTCGTGCACCTGGTAGCTGGAGACCACGAAGTCCTTGCGCAGCACCGGCACGTTGACCGCGGCACGGACCGCGGCCAGGTCGTCCAGCGACCCGCCGAACCAGCGGCCCTCGGTGAGCACGCTGATCGCCCGGGCGCCACCCGCGGCGTAGTCGCCGGCCAGGTCGGCCGGGTCGGCGATCTCGGCCAGCCGCCCCTTGGACGGCGACGAGCGCTTCACCTCGGCGATCACGGCCACGCCGGGCCGGCGCAGCGCCGCGTACGCGTCCAGCGGCGGCGGCGCGGCGGCGGCCAGCTCGCGGATCCGCTCCAGCGGAACCTGCTCCTGTCGCCGGGCCACGTCCTCACGCACGCCGGCCAGGATCTCGTCGAGCACGCTTGCGGACGCCGCCGATCCGGCCTCGTCCCCCTCCGCGTGCGCATGCTCAGCAGTCACCAACGGACTCCCCTCTCCGGGTGTCATGGGCCGATGCTAGGGGGCGCCACCTGGAAGCAAGTGCCCGGGGGTATGGCGCTCCTCACGAAATGGGCTGTGGCATGATGACCGACTTCCGGTGAACACGGTGTCACGCAGCGCCACCGCGCCCATCGACCGGCGTCACCCGGGCGCGTCCCGCGCCTCCGGCCGACACATCGATCGCCGCCCATGACCTATCTCACCATGGCGGCCCGCCGTGCGCAGCGGAGCGACAGCCGTCGATGCTGTGAGCAAGCTCAAGGCCGAACGGCTCTGCCCAGGTCGCGCCGGTTGCCGCACAGTTGACCTGCGTTTCACGGCGGCGAAACGTGAGTCCGGCAGCATCTTCCTCGGGCAGACTCGATGAGGCGGCTGCCGACCGTCGCCAACGATCTCGTGCGGGGTGACCATGAGCGCCAACGGGCCGAACCAGAGCCTCGATTTCACCACCATCTCCCGGAGCGTCGCGTCGCTCGCCGTCGGCGTGGTGCACACCCTGGAACGCGCCATGGCCGGCGACGGCCGGATGCGCACCGCCCGGGGCAACGCCTGGGAGGCCGTCTGCGCCGACCGGGCGCGCGCCGCGCAGCGCCGGGAACTGGACCGCCTGGTGGCCGAACTGGCCGCCGCCCGCGCCGCGGCCCGCGAGCGCCGGGACGCCCGCGACACCCAGCCGGTGAGCTGACCCGGCGGACGGCGACCGGACGGTCAGCGCACCGTCGGGTCCTCGCCCCGGTCCAGCGCGTCCCAGGCGTCCCGGGTGCCGCGCTCGACCGCCGGCCGGTCCTCGCCGGCGGGCTCCGCCGGACCCCCCGCGCGCCGCTCGTAGCGGGCGCCCATCGCGGGCCAGCCGCCGCCGCGCAGCGCCGTGAGCAGCCCGCCGGCCACCAGGACCAGCCCGCCCGCCAGCACCAGCGCCGGCCACTGCCGGCTCACCCCGGACCCGGTCAGCCCGTAGCCGCCACCGGCCGCCACGCCCAGCCCGAGCAGGGCCAGCAGGCCGCCCAGCAGCCGCCGGACCCGACCCCGGGTGGCCAGCACCGCGCCGCCGCCGGCCAGCCCGACCAGGGCCAGCGCCGACACCCAGGGCAGCAGCTCCGCCCCGGTGCGGGCGTGCCGGCCGGGCGGCAGTGAGCCGCGCGGGGTCAACTCGACCGACCAGGTCCGGGTCACCGCCCAGAACGCCAGGCCCGCGCCGGCCAGGCAGAGCAGCACGGCGTACGTCAGCTCGCGCCGGCCCCGCGCGGCGGGCGCGCCCGTCGACGCGCTCATCGCGCGGGCCGCAGGGTCTCGGCGGCGGCGATCGCGGCGAGCACGGCCGCGGCCTTGTTCCGGGTCTCCTGGTCCTCGGCGGCGGGATCGGAATCGGCCACCACGCCCGCACCGGCCTGCACGTAGGCCCGGCCCGCGCGGATCAGCGCGGTGCGGATGGCGATGGCCATGTCCAGGTCGCCGCCGAAGCCGAAGTAGCCGACGGTGCCGCCGTAGACGCCGCGCCGGACCGGTTCCAGCTCCTCGATGATCTCCATGGCCCGGACCTTGGGCGCGCCGGAGAGGGTGCCCGCGGGGAAGGTCGCGGCGAGCGCGTCGAAGGCCGTGCGGTCCTCGCGCAGCTCGCCGACGACCGTGGAGACGATGTGCATGACGTGGCTGTACCGCTCGATGGTGGCGAACTCCGGCACCTCGACCGTGCCCGGCCGGCAGACCCGGCCCAGGTCGTTGCGGCCCAGGTCGACCAGCATGACGTGCTCGGCGCGCTCTTTCGGGTCGGCGAGCAGCTCGGCGGCGAGCCGGGCGTCCGCCTCGGGTGAGCCGCCCCGCGGCCGGGTGCCGGCGATCGGGTGCAGCAGCGCCCGCCGCCCCCCGTCCGCGCCGGTGCTCACCTTCAGGTGCGCCTCGGGCGAGGAGCCGACGATGTCGAAGCCGTCGAAGCGCAGCAGGTACATGTACGGGCTGGGGTTGGTGGTGCGCAGCACCCGGTAGACGTCGAGCGGGTCGGCGTGGGTGGGGCGCTCGAAGCGCTGGCTGAGCACGATCTGGAAGCACTCGCCGGCCCGGATCGCCTCCTTGGCCGCCTCCACCGCCTTCGGGTAGCCGCCCTCCGGCGTGCGGCTGACCACCTCGCCGACGCCGGGCCGGGCGACCGTCGAGATCATGGGCGGAATCGGTCGGGACAGCGCGGTGGTCATGGCGTCCAGCCGCCCCACCGCGTGGTGGTACGCGGCCGCCACCAGCGACTCCCGGTCGGGTGCGTCGAGCGGCGGCAGCACCGCGTTGGCGACCAGGATCGCCGAGCCGTCGTAGTGGTCGAGCACCACGAGGTCGGTGGCGAGCATCATGCCCAGCTCGGGCACGTCGAGTTCGTCCTCGGTCAGCTCGGGCAGCCGTTCGAAGCGGCGGACCAGGTCGTACCCGAGGTAGCCGACCATGCCGCCGGTGAGCGGCGGCATGCCGCTGGACGGGTCCCAGGCCGGGCCGGCCAGCGCGGCGACGGTCTCCCGGAGCGCGGCCACCGGGTCGCCGGTGGTCGGCACCCCGGCGGGCGGCTCGCCGGCCCAGACCGCCGCGCCGTCCCGCTCGGTCAGCGTGGCGCTGCTGCGCACCCCGATGAAGGAGTAGCGCGACCAGGCCATCCCGGCGGAGCCGACGCCCTGCTCGGCGGATTCCAGCAGGAACGTGCCGGGGCCGCCGGCGAGCTTGCGGTAGACGCCGACCGGGGTCTCCGCGTCGGCCAGCAGCCGCCGGGTGACGGGCACGACCCGCCAGCGGGCCGCCAGGCCGGCGAAGGCGGCCTGGTCCGGGCTGACCGTGCCGTCGGTCATGAGGTCGCCTCCGGCGAGCTGACCGGCAGCTCCGTGAAGAAGCAGGTGCGGTGCCCGGTGTGGCAGGCCGCGCCGACCTGCTCGACGCTGACCAGCAGCGCGTCGCCGTCGCAGTCCAGGGCGACCGAGCGGACGTACTGGTGGTGGCCGGAGGTGGCGCCCTTGACCCAGTACTCCTGGCGGCTGCGCGACCAGTAGGTGGCCCGGCCGGTGGTCAGGGTGCGGTGCAGCGCCTCGTCGTCCATCCAGGCGACCATCAGCACCTCGCCCGAGTCGTGGGCGCGGACCACCGCGGCCACCAGGCCGTCGGGGGTACGGCGCAGCCGGGCCGCGATGGCCGGGTCAAGCCGGGAGGGGCGGGCCGGGCCGGGGGCCGCGGGGGCGCCGGAGCTGGCGGGTGCGCCGGTCACCGGCGCGTCAGAGGCGGGCACGGTTGACCATTCTCCCGCACGGGGCACCGGCACCGCCGACGTGTCCCGGGGGACGGGCGCGGGGCGGTCCAACGCCCGGGTGAGCTGGCCGAGGTAGCGGTCCAGCCGGCCGTCGACCAGGGCCGCGGCCAGGTCCGCGCCGCCGACCGCGGCGATCTCCCCGGCGTACGGGCGGATCAGCGGGACGATCCTGGTGACCAGCCGGCCGGCGGCGGCGGCGACCTCGGCGGTGCCGCCGGGGCGCAGCCCGAGGCAGCGCAGCATGTCGTCGCGGTAGCCGGCGGGCGCGACCGGCAGGTCCAGCGCGGCGGCCAGCGCGGCCCGGCGGGACACCACCCGGACCGACGGGTTGGCCAGCCGCAGCACCGACGGGCACAGCCGCGCCAGGTCGGCGGCGGCGAGCCGGACGCCCACCGGGTCGCCCGCCCACCGGGCGCCGGCCACCTTGCCCAGGGTGGCGATCAGCTCCTCGAGGCGCGGCTCGTCGGCGGGCTGGCAGAGCACCGGCAGGTCGATCCGGCGCCGCCACTCCGGGGCCGCCCAGAGCAGCCGGGCCGGCGCGGCGACCGGCAGCCCGAACGCCCAGTCGGCGGGCTGGCCCAGCCGGCTCACCCAGGAGCGGACGTCCCGGGCGGCCACCGAGACGTGCACGAGCCGGCCGCCGAGCTCGGCGAGGTACGCCCGCCGGGCCGCGTAGGGGATGCCGTTGGCGGCCCGCCCCGCCGCCCTCGTTTCCGGGGCGGCGGGGCCGGTCCGCTCGTCGTCGCCGGCGACCAGCACGTCGACGTCGACGTCGCTGTGCTCGGTGGCGGCGCGCCGCGCGTGGCTGCCACGCAGCATGATCCCGACGACGGGACGGTCGGCGGCCTGCCGGAGGCGGGCGGCCCAGTCGTCGAGGAATTCCGGCAACTCCAGCTCGGCGCGTCCGGCGCCGCGCTGCGACCTGGAGCCGCCGGTCTCGGGCAACGGAGCGGGAACCACGGCGTCATGGTGCCGGACGTCCGATCTTGGCGCAATGACCGATGCCGGACCCGGTGTCCGCTGCTGGGGGCTAGTGCCCGACCGTTCGCATTCCTGCCGGCGTGTACCTTTCCCCGGCGACGGCGCCGGCGGGCACCGCCCCGCCCAGCCGGTCCCGCTGCTCCGGCGTGAGCCGCACGTCCGCCGCGGCGGCGTTCTCCTCCAGGTAGCGGACCCGCTTGGTGCCGGGGATCGGCAGGACGTCCTCGCCCTGGGCGAGCAGCCAGGCCAGCGCCGCCTGGGCGGGGGTGCAGCCCAGTTCGCCGGCCACCGCGCGGACCGCCTCGGCGAGCTTCAGGTTGGCGTCGAGGTTGCCGTCGGCGAACCGGGGCACGCTGCGCCGCCAGTCGTCCTCGGCGAGCTGTTCGCGGCTGGTGATGGCGCCGGTGAGCAGCCCCCGCCCGACCGGCGAGTAGGCCACCAGGGACACGCCCAGCTCCCGGCAGGTGGCCAGCATCTCCCCCTCGACGTCCCGGGTGAACAGCGAGTACTCCATCTGGACGGCCGAGATCGGGTGGACCGCGTGCGCCGCCCGCAGGGTCGCCGGGCTGACCTCGGAGAGGCCGATCAGCCGCACCTTGCCGGCCTGGACCAGCTCGGCCAGCGCGCCGACGGTCTCCTCGATCGGGGTGTCCGGGTTGCGCCGGTGCAGGTAGTAGAGATCGATGGTGTCGATGCCGAGCCGGGCCAGCGAGGCGTCGCAGGCCTGCCTGGCCCAGGCGGCGCTGCTGTCCACGTAGGCGCCCGGGCTGCCGGTGCCGCCGAAGCTGTCGCCGCTGCTGCGGTTGCCGAACTTGGTGGCCAGGAACACCTCGTCCCGCCGGGCCCGGACCACCGGGCCGAGCAGCCGCTCGTTCGCCCCGAAGCCGTACATGTCGGCGGTGTCGAGGTGGTTGACCCCGAGGTCGAGGGCCCGGTGCAGGGTCCGGGTCGACTCGGCGTCGTCGGCGCCGCCGTAGGCGAAGCTCATGCCCATGCAGCCCAGCCCGATGGCCGAGACCTCCGGGCCGGTGGCGCCCATCCGTCGCTTGATCATGCCAGTTCCTCCTCCGCCCGGCGGTACGCGTCGATCTTGTGGTCGAGGACCTTGAGGTCCTCCTCCAGCTCGGCCATCCGGGCCAGCACCCGGCCCCGGTGCGCCTCGAACAGCGCCCGCCGGGCGCCGAGGGTGCGGTCACCCTGCCGGGCCAGTTCGGCGTAGCGCCGCATGTCCCGAACGGGCATCCCGGTGCGCCGCAGCCGGGTGAGCAGGAACAGCCAGTTGACGTCGGACTCGGTGTAGCGCCGGCGGCCGGCGGAGTCCCGGCCGACCGGGGCGACCAGGCCCTCCTGCTCGTACCAGCGCAGCGTGTAGGTGGTCAGGCCGACCCGTTCCGCCGCCTCACCGACGGTGAGGCTCATTTCCCGCGTGCTGATGTCCACGCACCCAGGCTTCCAGTTCGAGCGCACTCGAAGTCAACCTTGCGCCGAACCGCACAACTCATCTAGCGTTGAGTTCAACGGTTGATGAGTTTTTGGGAGGCGGGCGTGGACGACGCGGTGTCGGTCCGTGACCTGGTGGTCGAGCGGGGCGGGCGGCGGGTGCTCCAGGGCATCTCCTGCGCGGTGCCCCGCGGCGCGGTCACCGGGCTGCTCGGGCCGAGCGGCAGTGGCAAGACCACCCTGATGCGCGCGGTCGTCGGGGTGCAGACGGTCGGCTCGGGCACGGTCACCGTGCTGGGCCGGCCCGCCGGGGCGGCCGAGCTGCGCCGCCGCGTCGGCTACCTGACCCAGGCGCCCAGCGTCTACGCCGACCTGACCGTCCGGGAGAACGCCCGCTACTTCGCGGCCCTCCACGGGCGGGACCACGCCCACGCCGACCAGACGGTCGCCGACGTCGGGCTGGCCGGCGCGGCCACCCAACTGGTCGGCAACCTCTCCGGCGGCCAGCGCAGCCGCGCCTCGCTGGCCTGCGCCCTGGTCGGCGACCCCGAGCTGGTCATCCTCGACGAGCCCACCGTGGGCCAGGACCCGGTGCTCCGGGCCGACCTGTGGGCGCGGTTCCACGCCATGGCGGCCGCCGGCACCACACTGCTGGTGTCCAGCCACGTGATGGACGAGGCGGGCCGGTGCGACCGCCTGCTGCTCATCCGGGACGGCCGCCTGGTCGCCGACGACACCCCGGACGCGGTCCGCGCCGCCACCGGGGTGGACGACCTGGAAGAGGCGTTCCTCCGGTTGATCAAGGCAAGCGAGCAGGAGGCCGACTCATGAACCCGCACATCCTGGTCGCCACCACCGGGCGGATCCTGCGCCAGCTCCGGCACGACAGGCGGACCGTGGCGCTGCTCGTCGTCGTACCCACGGTGCTGCTCGCGCTGGTCTACTTCATGTACGTCGACCAGCCCACCCTGCCGGGGCAGCCCACGGTCTTCGACCGGGTGGCGCTGATCATGCTGGGCTTCTTCCCGTTCATCATCATGTTCCTGGTGACCAGCATCGCCATGCTGCGGGAGCGCACCACCGGCACGCTGGAACGGCTGCTCACCACCCCGCTGGCCAAGCTCGACCTGCTCTTCGGCTACGGCATCGCGTTCGGCCTGGCCGGCGTGGTCCAGGCCACCATCGCCTCGGCCGTGGCGTACTGGGTGTTCGACCTGACCACCGCCGGCAGCATCGGGCTCGTGATCATGATCGCCGCCGTCAACGCCGTGCTCGCGGTCGCGCTCGGGCTGTTCTGCAGCGCCTTCGCCCGCACCGAGTTCCAGGCCGTGCAGTTCATGCCGGTGGTGGTCGCCCCCCAGCTGCTGCTCTGCGGGCTCTTCGTGCCCCGCGGCGAGATGGCCGGCTGGCTCCAGGCGATCAGCGACGTGCTGCCCCTGTCGTACGCCGTCGAGGCGCTCCAGGAGGTCGGCGCGCACGCCGACCCGACCGGGACGATGTGGCGGGACGTGGCGATCGTCGCCGGGGCGGCGGTGGCGGCGCTGGTGCTGGCCGCCGCGACGCTGCGGCGGCGCAGCGGGTGATGGCCCGGCGCACCGGCCGGCGGCCGGGCAACCCGGACACCCGGGAGGCCATCCTCGCGGCGGCGCGGGCGGCGTTCGCCGAGCGCGGCTTCGACGCCACCTCGATCCGGTCGATCGCCGCCGCCGCGGGGGTGGACCCGGCGCTGGTGCACCACTACTTCGGCACCAAGGAGGAGCTGTTCCGGGCCACCGTGGCGATCCCGGTCGACCCGGCGCAGCTCGTGCCGGCCGTGCTGGCCGGCGACCCGGACAGGGTGGGCGAACGCCTGGTCCGCACGTTCCTGACCGTCTGGGACTCGCCCGTCGGCGGGGCCGCCGTGGCCCTGCTCCGCTCGGCGGTCAGCAGCGAGTGGACCGCCCGGCTGCTGCGCGAGTTCCTGGCCACCCAGGTGCTGCGGCGGGTCCTCGATCAGCTCGACGTCGACCCGGCTCAGTTGCCGCTGCGGGGCGCGCTGGTGGCGACGCAGGTCGCCGGCCTGGCCATGATGCGGTACGTGATCCGCCTGGAACCCGTCGCCTCCGCCGATCCGGAGACCCTGGTGGCCACCATCGGCCCGACCGTCCAGCGCTACCTCACCGGCGACCTGGCCTGACTCAGGCGCGCCCGGCGGCGCGCGGGCAGAGCATCGGGTGCAGGAGCCGGGCCAGCTCGGCCGGGTCGGCGACCGGCTGGGCGAAGGCGAGCCGGGTGCGGCGCCGGGCGCCGGGGCGGCCGTGGGAGACCAGCAGCCCGTACCGGTCGATGCGGACCACCCGGGGCGGGCCACCGGCCTCGGACCCGGTGAGGCCCAGCCGCCGGCGCAGGTAGGCGCCCACCTGGTCGCCGTGATGATCGGCGAGGTCGGCCAGCAGTTCCGCCTCGACCGGGTGCAGCGGATCGGGCTCGGCCTCGGCGTACGCGTCGGGGTCGATGCGGCGGGTGGCGCCGGCGCGTTCCCAGCGGGCCTCGACCACCTCGAAGCGGTGCAGGTGGAAGCGGGTGCCCACGTCGAGCAGGTCGCCGGTCGGCTGCACGGTGGCGAAGTCCACCGCGGCGTGGCGGGCCTCGTCGCCGTCGAGCCGGGCCGCCCAGCCGGAGACCCAGGCCCGGCCGAGCGACGGCGCCCCGGCGGCCGGCGGGAGGTCGAGCACGTCCAGCACGGTGGCCACCTCGGTGTCGCCGTCCGGCGGGACCAGCGCCGCGGCCAGGTCGCTGACCACCGGCACCAGCAGCAGGACCCGCCCGTCCGGGTCGGTGACGTGCCGGGCCTGGTGCGGGCCGGGGCGCCGGGCCAGGTGGACGAGGGCGGGCAGCCGGCCCGCGACCAGGGTACGCACGATCTCCGCCGGGCTGGGCCGCATGATCCCGACCTCCCTTTCATAGGTTAGGCTTACCTAAGTAGCAGGCTAGACCATCCGATCGGAGACGTCGACGTGAACCATCCCCGGCCCAAGGCCCGGCTCTCCCGCTCCCTCGGCATCCCGCTGACCCGCAAGTGCGTGCGGTACTTCGAGCGGCGCCCCTATCCGCCGGGCGTGCACGGCCGATCGCGGCGCGGCACCTCCGACTACCAGGTGCGGCTGCTGGAGAAGCAGCGGCTGCGCCACCAGTACAACGTCAGCGAGGGCCAGCTCCGCCGCGCGTTCGACGAGGCGGCCCGGGGCGTCGGGAAGACCGGCGACACCCTCGTCGCGCTCCTGGAGCGGCGGCTCGACGCGGTCGTGCTCCGGTCCGGGCTGGCCCGCAGCATCTACCAGGCACGCCAGCTCGTCGCGCACGGCCACTTCACCGTCGACGGCCGCAAGGTGGACCGGCCCTCGTACCGGCTCCGCCCCGGCCAGGTGGTCGAGGTCCGCGAGCGCAGCCGGGCCCTGCCGCCGTTCCAGCTCGCCGCCACCGGCGCGAACGCCGACGAGAGCCCCCGCCCCTACCTGTCCGTGGAGCTGACCGGGCTGCGGGCCACCCTGCTGCGCGAGCCGGCCCGGCGCGAGGTGCCGGTGATCTGCGACGAGCAGCTGGTGGTGGAGTTCTACTCCCGCTGACCGGCTGGCCCCCCGGACCCGCTCAGCGGGTCTGCTCCAGCCAGGAGGCGTAGAGCAGGGCGTAGACCGACTCCGGGTCCCGCAGCAGCTCGTCGTGCGGGCCGCGCTGCACGATCCGCCCCCGGTCGACCACGATCACCTCGTCGGCGGCCTGGGCGGTGGACAGGCGGTGCGCGATGGCCAGCGTCGTCCGGCCCCGGGTGACCGCGTCCAGGGTGCGCTGCAGGCGTACCTCGGTGGCCGGGTCGACGGCGCTGGTCGCCTCGTCCAGCACCAGCAGGTCGGGGTCGGCCACGTACGCCCGGGCCAGCGCGACGAGCTGCCGCTCGCCGACACTCAGCGCCTCGCCGCGCTCGCCCACCGGGGTGTCCAGGCCGGCCGGCAGCCCGTCCAGCCAGTCGGCCAGGCCCAGCTCGGAGAAGGCGGCGGTGAGCTGGCCGTCGGTCAGCTCCGGGCGGGCGAAGCGGACGTTCTCCCCGACCGTGGCGTCGAAGAGGAAGCCGTCCTGCGGCACCATCACCACCCGCGAGCGCAGCGACTCGAAGCGCACCCCGCGCAGCGAGACGCCGGAGAGCAGCACCTCGCCCTCGGTGGGGTCCATGAGCCGGGTGAGCAGCTTGGCGAAGGTGGTCTTGCCGCTGCCGGTCTCGCCGACCACGGCCACCCGGCTCTTCGCCGGGATCTCCAGCGTCACGTCGTGCAGCACGGGCGGCCCGCCCGGGTAGGCGAAGGTCACCCCGGCGAAGCGGATGTCCAGCGGGCCGTCCGGCAGCTCCCGGCCCTGCTCCCCCGGGTCGGCCACGTCCGGCGCGACGTCCAGCACGTCGAGCACCCGGCGCCAGCCGGCGATCGCGTTCTGCGCCTCGTTGAGCACCTCGGTGGCGATCTGCACCGGCTGGATGAAGAGCGTCACCAGGAACAGGAACGCGGTGAGCTGGCCGATGGACAGGGTGCGGTCGACGCCGAGGTTGACCCCGACCACCACCACGCCCGCCAGGGCCAGGCCGGCGGCCAGCTCACCGACGGAGCTGCCCACGATGCTGATCCGGATGGCCCGCTGCTGGGCCTGCCGCTGCCCCTCGATCGCCGCGTCCAGCCGCCGGGCGGTGCGCCCGGAGATGCCGTACGCCCGGATCACCGGGGCGCCCACCACGCTCTCCCCGATGGTGCCGAGCAGGGTGCCCATCCGCTGCCGGACCAGCCCGTAGGCACCGGCGAGCCGGCGCTGGAGCTGCCGGATCACCAGCACCGCCGGCGCGAACGCGACGAGCACCACCAGGGTCAGCTGCCAGGAGTAGGCCAGCATCACGGCCGTGGTCACCACGAGCTGGCCCAGGTTGACGATGAGGATCACGCCGCCCCACTGGAGGAACTGGGTGATCTGGTCGACGTCGCTGGTGACCCGGGAGACCAGCGAGCCCCGCCGCTCGGACTGCTGGTGCAGCATGGACAGGTCGTGCACGTGCCGGAACGCCCGGGTGCGCACCCCGGCCAGCGCGGTCTCGCTGACCGTGAACAGCCGGCGCATCATCAGGTAGCCGCAGGTGGTGGTGACCACCAGCACGGCGGCGGTGACCAGCACGGTCACCGTGACCACGTCCAGGTCCAGGCCGCCCACGATGCCGTGGTCGATGCCGCGCTGCACGGCCACCGGCACGGCGACCCGGCCGATCATGTAGATCAGGGCCAGCGCCACGGTGCCGGCCAGCCCGGTCTTCAGCTCCGGGGAGAGCGCCAGCCCCCGCCGCAGCGTCCGCCAGGTCGACTCGGTCTCCTCCGCCGGCCGACCGGCCTCGGCGGTCGCGCTCGCCGTGCCGGTCTTCGTTCGCGACTGCGGGGCTCGCAGACCCGGCTCACTCCTCGCGCTCACCGGTCAACCTCGACTTCCAGGCCGGAGGTCAGCGGCGTGACCTCGTCGTACGTGCGGGTCTGCTCGCGTTCGTGTTCGGCCTGCTCGTAGGCGGTGACCAGGTCGGCGTAGCCGGGGACGGTGGCGAGCAGGTGGGTGTGCGTGCCCCGGGCCACCACCCGGCCGTGCTCGACGTAGATCACCTCGTCGGCGAGCGCGATGGTGGCCCGCCGGTAGGCGACCACCAGGATCGAGGCGGGCGCGCCGCCTCCCTCCGGGGCGCGCAGCCCGGCCAGGATGGCGGCCTCCACCCGCGGGTCGACGGCGCTGGTGGCGTCGTCGAGCACCAGCAGCCGGGGCCGGCCGGCGATCGCGCGGGCCAGCGTGAGCCGCTGCCGCTGCCCGCCGGAGAGCGAGGTGCCCCGCTCGCCGACCATGGTGTCCAGCCCGTCGGGCAGCGCGGCCACGAAGCCGTCCGCCTCGGCCAGCCGCAGCGCCGCCCAGACCTCGTCGTCGCCGATGCCGGCGCGGTCCAGGGCGATGTTGGCCCGCACGGTGTCGTCGAAGACGAACGGCACCTGGGCGACCAGGGCCACCGTCGAGGCCAGCGAGGCGGCGGTCAGCTCCCGCACGTCGACGCCGTCGAGGGTGACCGTGCCGGTGCGCGGGTCGACCAGCCGCACGGCCAGCGAGGTGATGGTGGACTTGCCGGCGCCGGTCGGCCCGACCAGGGCGACCGTCTTCCCGGCCGGCACGGTGAAGGTGACCTCGCCGAGCACCTCGGTGCCGGGCAGGTGCGCCTCGGCGGGCTCGTACCCGAAGTGCACGTCGTGGAAGGCGAGGGTGGCCGGGGCCGGCGTGGCCGGGTCGAGCGTCACGTCGCCGTACGGCATCTCGCCGGTGGCGTCGAGGACCCGGCGCACCCGGTCCCAGCCGGCGACGCTGCGCGGCAGCTCGGCGAGCACCCAGCCGATGGCCCGGACCGGGAAGGCCAGCACCGTGAAGAGGAAGGCCACGCTGACCAGCTCGGTGACGGTGATCGCGCCCTGGCGGAGCCGGACGGCGCCGACCACCAGCACGGCGAGCGTGCCGAGGCTGGGCAGGGTCTCCAGCATCGGGTCGAAGACGCCGCGCAGCTTGCCGACGGAGATCAGCGCGTCGCGCAGGTCGCCGGCGCGGTCGGCGAACCGGGCGGTCTCCTGGGCCTCCCGGCCCATCGTCTTCACCACCAGGGCGCCGTCGAAGCTCTCGTGCGCGATGCCGCTGACCTCGGCGCGCAGCCGCTGTGCGCGGGCCTGGCGGGGCGCCATCCGGCGGGAGTAGACCACGTTGAGCGCGAACAGCGCCGGGAAGACCGCGAGACCGACCAGCGCGAGGGCCCAGTCGGTGAGGAAGAGCGAGACCACCGCGCCGACGAGCATCACCAGGGTGCCGACGGCGAAGGGCAGCGGCGCGATGGGATACCAGGCGGCCTCGACGTCGGAGTTGGCGTTGGAGAGCAGGGTGCCGGTGGCGTTGCGGTGGTGCCAGGCCAGCGGCAGGTCGAGGTAGCGGCGGGTGACCCGGCGGCGGTAGGCGGCCTGGAGGCGGTACTGCATGTAGCCGGCGCCGAGCCGGCGGCCGAAGATCCCGACCACCCGCAGCACGCTGATGCCGAACAGCGCGGCGGCGGCGAGCGCCAGGGCGCCGCCGGTGACCGAGCCACGGGCGACCGCCGGGACGACCACCTTGCCGACCACCGCGCCGACCACGTACGCGCTGGCGATCACCATGAGGCCGAAGAGCACGCTGCCGGCCACCGCGACCGCGAAGATGCGCGGCTGTTCGCGGATGGCCCGGCCGAGTACCCGTAGCCCTCTGCCGAGGACGTCCCGACTTGTCCTGCTCGCCACGCTCTCCCCCGCCGTAAGCCACAGTTTTCTCCCTCATCCTTACCGCTCGACGCCGGCTCCGCCGACCCGGCCCCGATATGTCCGCCGTCACTCCTTCCCCGCCGACCCCGCCCAGCAGGGCGGATGCCCGGGCCGCCGGCCTGGCTCCCGGCCGGGGGACGCCGGCGCCGCGCCGCGCCGGACGCGCGGACCGGCCCGCCGGGCCTACGATCGGGCCATGCCGCGGTACGCCCGAACGGAGCGCGAGGCGCTCGCCGACCTGATGCTGGAGCTGGGACCGGACGCGCCGACGGTCAACGAGGGGTGGACCACCCGCGACCTGGCGGCGCACCTGCTGGTCCGGGAGCGCCGGCCGGACGCGGCGGGCGGCATCCTGCTGCCGCCGCTGCGGGGCTACGGCGAGGCGGTGCGCCGGCGGGTGGCCGCCGGCCCCTACGCGGAGCTGGTGGAGCGGGTCCGCCGCCCGCCGCGGTGGAGCCCGGTGAGCAACCCGCTCACCGACGAGCTGGTCAACAGCCTGGAGTTCTTCATCCACCACGAGGACGTGCGCCGGGCCCGGCCGGGCTGGCTCCCCCGCGAGCTGCCGGCCCGGCAGCACGCCGCGCTCTGGAAGCGGGCCGCCATGCTCGCCCGGGTGGCGTTGCGGCGCTTCCCGGCGGACCTGCTGATCCAGGCGCCCGGCTACGGCGAGCGCGCCGTCGGCCGCGGCGGCGAGCGGCTGCGGGTGGTGGGCGCACCGGGCGAGCTGGTGCTGTTCATGTCCGGCCGGCAGCGGGTGGCCCGGGTCCAGGTGGACGGCCCGACCGCACCGGCGGAGCGGTTGCGCGCGGCCAGCCTGGGTTTCTGACGGAGCGTGCCGGGCCGGTCACCGGGCACCGTGGGACCGGCTTCGGCCCAGCGACGGGCGCCGATCCGCGCTGCCGTACGCTCCTGTCCCGCCGCCCAACCCCGGGGTGGCGGGACAAGGGGAGTCGGATGCGAGGTTTCGCGCTCTCGGCACTGCACGAGCCCCCCTTCCCGGCGCGCCGGCACGCCGCCGTCGAGCTGGTCGCCGGGGAGAGCGCCGGGTGGGTCGTCGACCTCGGCCTGATCGACACCCCGGCCGGGTTGCGCCGGCTGGCCGGCGCCCACCCCGTGGAGCTGGCCGGGCGGGCCTGCCCGGACGCGCCGGTCGGCGACCTGCGGCTGCTCGCCGACCTGATCAGCTGGCTGTTCGTGATGGACGACGCCTGCGACGAGGACGGCCTCGGAGCCAGCCCCACCCGGCTCGCGCCGACCGTGGCGGCCCTGCTGGAGGTGCTCGACCGGCACGGCGACCCGGCCGCGCCGACCCCGGCCGGGGCCGGCCCGCTGGCCGTGGCGCTGGACGACCTGTGCCGGCGGGTCCGGGACCGGCGGCGGCCGGCACTGCTGCTGCGCCTGGTCAGCCAGCTGCGCGAGTACCTGCTGGCCCTGCTCTGGGAGGCGGCCAACCGGGAGCACCGCCGGGTGCCCGGGGTGGCCGAGTACGTGCAGATGCGCCGGCACACCGGGGGCGCCCGGCCGAGCTTCACGCTGACCGACCTGGCCCACCCGGACCTGCCCGGCCCGGAGCGGCGGGCGGACCCGGCGCTGGCCGCCCTCGACGCGCTCGCCGCCGACCTGGTCTGCTGGTGCAACGACCTCTTCTCCTACGACAAGGAGCGGGCGACGGGCCCGGACGCGCACAACCTGGTCACCACGATCGCCGGCGAGGCCGGGCGGGGCGAGGAGGCGGCGCTGCGCGCGGCGGCCACCCGGTTCAACGAGGGCCTGGCGGCGTACGCGGAGCGGGACGCGGCGCTGGCCGCGACGGGCGACGAGGGGGTGCGGGCCTTCCTCACCACCCGGCGGAACTGGATCCGGGCCACCTACGACTGGTCCCGCGCCGCCACCCGGTACGCCTGAGCCGGGTTCCACCTCCCGGGACCGTGGTCGCCGCAGGCCAGAAGGGCTAGCCGCTGCCCCGGTCCAGGCAATACTCTTCGGTAACCGCAGAATGGCGTGACCCCCGTCACGTCCCTCCACCCTCTGAAGGCGGCTACAGCGATGGCTCTCGATGTACCGTACCGTTCCGTACCCGACATGTTCCTCAAGCGCGTGGCGGACTCCCCCGACCGCCACGCCTTCGCCCACCCCGCGCCGGACGACTCCGGGCCGGTCTGGCTGACGTGGGAGCAGGTCGGGCAGCGCGCCAAGGCGATCGCCGCCGGGTTGCACGGGCTCGGCGTCGGCCTGGAGGATCCGGTGGCGATCCTCGCCAACACCCGGCTGGAGTGGGTGCTCGCCGACTTCGGGATCATGTGCGCCGGCGGGGCCACCACCACCGTCTACCCGACCACCGAGCCGGAGGACGCCACGTACATCGTCGGCGACTCCGGGTCGAAGGTACTCTTCGCCGAAAATCCGGCCCAGGCGGCGAAGATCGCCGGCACGGCGGTGCCGGCGCTGACCCACGTGGTGCTCTTCGACGGCGCGCCCGACCCGGCCGCCGGCGTCCCGCAGCTCACCCTGGCCGAACTGGAGGAGCGCGGGGCCCGGGCGCTGGCCAACGAGCCCGACCTGATCGACATGCTGGTCGCCGGGATCGGTCCCGACCACCTGGCCACCCTGATCTACACCTCGGGCACCACCGGCCGGCCCAAGGGCGTGGAGCTGCTGCACGGCGGCTGGTGCTGGGAGGGCGTGGCGCAGGCCGAGCTGGGCCTGCTGCACGCCGACGACCTGCAGTACCTGTGGCTGCCGCTGTCGCACTCGTTCGGCAAGACGCTGCTCTGCGGCGCCACCCACGTCGGCCTGCCCACCTACGTCGACGGCCGGGTGGACAAGCTGGTCGAGCTGCTCGGGGTGATCCGGCCGACGCTCATGTGCGGCGCACCCCGGGTCTTCGAGAAGGTCTACAACAAGGCGGTCACCACGGCCCAGAGCGCCGGCGGCGCGAAGGCGAAGATCTTCGCCTGGGGCGTCGCGGTGGGCAAGGAGAAGGTCGCGCTGGAGCAGGCCGGCAAGCCGGTTCCGGCCGGGCTGAAGCTGAAGTACTCGCTGGCCGAGAAGCTGGTGTTCAGCAAGCTCCAGGCCCGGCTCGGCGGCCGGATGCGGGTGCTGGTCTCCGGCGCGGCGCCGCTCAGCAAGGAGATCGCCACCTTCTTCGCCGCGGCCAACCTGCCCATCTCCGAGGGCTACGGGCTCACCGAGACCAGCGCCGGCGCGTTCGTGAACCCGCCGGACGGGTTGCAGATCGGCAGCGTGGGCCGGGCCATGGGCGACCTGGAGTGCCGGATCGACACCGACGGCGAGATCCTGGTGCGGGGCAAGCCGGTCATGCGCGGCTACCACAACCTCCCCGAGGAGACCGCTGCCGCGTTCACCGAGGACGGCTTCTTCCGCACCGGCGACATCGGCACCCTCGACGACGACGGCTACCTGCGGATCACCGACCGGAAGAAGGACCTGGTCAAGACCTCCGGCGGCAAGTACGTCGCGCCGTCGCACATCGAGGGCATGTTCAAGGCCGTCTGCCCGTACACCTCGCAGGCGGTCGTGATCGGGCAGGCGCGCAACTACTGCACGATGCTCGTCACGCTCGACCCGGACGCGATCCAGGGCTGGGCGGCCGGCACGCCGCTGGAGGGCCGCGACTACACCGCGATCGTCACCTCGCCCGAGGCGCAGGCCATGGTCGAGGGCTACGTGGCCGAGCTGAACGGCAAGCTGAACCGCTGGGAGACAATCAAGAAGGTGACCATCCTCCCCCGGGACCTCACCATCGAGGACGGCGAGGTCACCCCGTCGCTGAAGATCAAGCGCCGGAGCGTGGAGACCAACTTCGCCGACGAGATCGACAAGATGTACGCGGGCAGCCTCGCCGAGCTGTAGCGAGCCCACCGCGCCCGGCGGCCGTGCCCCTCCGTCCCGGGGCACGGCCGCCGCCGCGGTTCCCGCCGCCCCTCAGAGGTGCTGCTGACGCCAGTGGCTCTGCTCCGCCTCCGAGGCGAGCTGCTCCTCCAGGGCGAGCTGCCGTATCCGGCGCCGCCGGCCGTCCTCCCGGAAGGTCTCCACGACCACCCCGACGGAGACGACCACCGCCAGCACGATGAACGAGGCCAGCTCCGGGATCGGGGCGACGACCGGGGCGACGGCGGCGAGCACCACGACCGTGATCACCAGCGGCCAGTGCACCACCCGCAGCACCAGCAGCGCGCAGCCGACGAGGCTCAGCAGGTAGAGGCCCACCCCGCCGAACAGAACCGTGACCCAGAAGCCGCCCAGCGGCGGGCCCCAGCTGGGGGTCTCCGGGCTGGCCGCGTCGGCCAGCAGGTCCTTGAGGCCGAGGGCGAAGAGGATGGTCCCGGCGATCAGCGGCAGGTGCAGGAACGTGTAGATGTTCCGGCTGAGCCGCCGCCGCACGTCCGGGTCGCGGGCGTGGTGCAGCGCCTGCTCCAGCGCGTACGCCAGGGTGTCGAAGTACGCCCACCAGAGCATCGCCACCACCAGGATGCCGAGCAGCGCGGCGACCGCCACCGGGCCGGTGAGCGGCAGTCCGGTCTTCGGGCCGAGCCCCAGCGCGATGATCGACTCGCCGAGTGCGATGAGCACCATGAGCGCGTGCCGCTCCGCCCAGTGCCCGGCGGAGACCACCACCCACCAGAGCCGGGCCAGGGTCACCCCGCCGACGTACTCGACCAGCAGCGCCACGGTCCAGAGCACCAGTTGCAGCATCACGGCGTACGGCCGGTCCGCGAGCCGCGCGGGCACGGTGCCGGCGAGCACCAGCAGCACGGTGGCCGTGGTCGGCACCGCGACGCGGGGCAGCAGTGTGCGGCGGCGGGGCGGATCCGACCGCTCCAGCCAGGCGAAGACCGCGAGCTGGGACATCCGGATCACGAAGTAGCAGCCCGCGAAGACCAGCGGGCCGTGCAGGCCGCCGGGGCGGTCGACGAACGCCGTGGGCACGGTCAGCACCAGCAGGAACGTGGCGCCCACCGTGATGAAGCCGACCACCGGCAGCACACCCTGGTCGGCGCGCGCCGCGTTGCCCACCCGGGCGAAGCCCGTCCACGACCACCAGAGCAGCGCCAGCACCAGCAGGCAGCGGTAGAGGTTGACCGGGGTGGCGTGGCTGGCGGTCAGCGTGGTGACGTTGAGGAACGCGAAGACGAAGACCAGGTCGTAGAAGAGTTCCAGCCGGGTGGTCCGGGAGCCGGGCGCGCCGGGCCACACGACGCGCGACCACCGGGTACCACCGCCGTTCCCCACCCGGGCAGTCTCCGCAATCCCCGTCCCGTGCCGGCGCCGATCACGAGATCCCTACCGGAACGGGGGCACCCCTGCGGCGCGGCCGGGGTCAGGCGATGACGGAGGGCTCCCGCCACTGCGGGCGGCCGGCCCGGTCGAGGTCGTAGCGGACCGCGGCGAGCCGGCTGACGGCCTCCTCCAGGTCTGCGGCGGGCAGGGTGAAGGGCAGCCGGAGGAACCGCTCCAGGGTGCCGTCCAGGCCGAACCGCGGTCCGGGCGCCAGGCGTACGCCGACCTCCTCGGCGGCCCGGGCCAGCGCGCTGGAGATCGGGCCGTCCAGCTCCACCCAGAGCGTGACGCCGCCGCGCGGCACGGTGACCCGCCAGTCGGGCAGCCGGTCGGCCATCGCCTTGACCAGGGCGTCACGCTGGGCGGCGAGCTGGACCCGCCGGTCGGCCACGATGCCCGGCCCCTGGGCCAGCAGGTGCACGGCCACGAGCTGGTCGAGCACGGGACTGGCCATGTCCACGCCGACCCGGGCGGCGGCCAGCCGCTGCACCTGCGGCGCGGACGCCCGGACCCAGCCGATCCGCAGCCCACCCCAGTACGGCTTGCTCATCCCGCCGATGCTGATCACCCGGGAGTGCCGGTCGAAGGTCGCCACCGGCGGCGGCAGCGGGGTGCCGTCCAGCGGCAGGTCCACGAAGGACTCGTCCACGACCAGGTCGGTCCCGGCGGCGTGCGCCGCGCCGACCAGCCGCTCCCGCAGGTCGGTCGCCATGAGGTGGCCGGTCGGGTTGTGGAACTCGGGGATCACGTACGCCAGCTTCGGCCGGGTCTGCCGGATGCTGCCCAGCAGCAGGTCGGCGTCCCAGCCGTCCCCGTCGGCGGCGAGCCCGTGGGTGGTGATCCGGGCCCGCCGGGCCGACAGCGCGGCGAGGGCGTTCGGATAGGTGGGCGACTCCACCAGCACCCCGCCGCCGGGCGACAGGGCCAGCCGCAGCACCAGGTCCAGCGCGTGCTGGGTGCCGCTGGTCACCATGATCTGCTCGGGGCTGGTGGGCAGCCCCCGCTCGGTGTACGCGCGGGCCACCGCCTCGCGCAGCTCGATGATGCCGGTCGGGTGGT
This sequence comes from Micromonospora sp. CA-244673, assembly GCF_050948395.1. Taxonomy (NCBI): domain Bacteria; kingdom Bacillati; phylum Actinomycetota; class Actinomycetes; order Micromonosporales; family Micromonosporaceae; genus Micromonospora; species Micromonospora sp. CA-244673. The sequence continues at coordinate 5,341,354 of NZ_CP192019.1, forward strand.
AGCCGGCCCCGCCGAGGTAGCGCGGCAGGTCCTCGGCGGCGGCCCGGGCCGCCGGCACGAGCTGCGCCGGGGCGGAGAGGGCGGCCACCCCCAGGTCGATCATGTCCCGGTCGTCCAGCGGGGTCCAGAGCCCGGTGCTGGCCACCCGGTGGGTGCCCGGCAGCATGGTCCAGCTCCCGGCGCCCCGCCGGCTGGCCAGGTGACCGGTCTCCCGCAGCTCCCGGTAGGCGGCGGTCACCGTGGTCCGGCTGATCCGCAGCGCCTCGGCCAGGTCCCGCTCGGCCGGCAGGCGTACCCCCAGGGGGAGCCGGCCGTCGGCGAGCAGCCCGCGGACCGCGGCGGCGAGCGCGGCGTAGTCCGGGCTGCGCCGGCGGCCGGGCAGGGCATGCCACTGCCCGAGGAGTCGCGCCAATTGGACGCCGCGCACCTGACTCGTCATGGCCACCCCTCCTGAATTGGCTCTGTCGCGGATCGGATTGGCCCCTAGGGTGGCATCCATGGCACGAATTGGCAATCTCCGGTACCGGCCGGCCCGGCGGCTCGTCCAGCTCTACGCCGGGCTCGCCCTCTACGGGATCAGCATGGCGCTGATGATCCGGTCCGGCCTCGGGCTCGACCCGTGGGACGTGTTCCACCAGGGGCTCGCCCGGCAGACCCACCTCTCCTTCGGCACGGTCACCATCGCGGTCGGCGCGCTGGTGCTGCTGCTCTGGATCCCGTTGCGGCAGCGCCCCGGCCTGGGCACGGTCAGCAACGTCGTGGTGATCGGGCTGGTCGTCGACGCCACCCTGGCCGTGCTGCCGCCCGGCGAGGGCCTGCCGCTCCGCGCCACCCTGCTGGTCGTCGGCATCGTCGCCAACGGCGCCGCCACCGGCCTCTACCTGGGCGCCGGGCTGGGCCCCGGGCCGCGCGACGGCCTCATGACCGGCTTCACCGCCCGCCGGCCCCGCTACTCCGTCCGGCTGGTCCGGACCGTCATCGAGGTGACCGTGCTGAGCCTCGGCTGGCTGCTCGGCGGCACGGTGGGCCTCGGCACCGTGGCGTACGCGCTGGCCATCGGGCCGCTCGCCCAGCTGTTCATCCCGATCTTCGCGGTGCCGGCCCGGCCGGCCGACGAGCCCACCGGCGAGCCGGCGGTGCCCTGCGCGCCGCGGCCGGCCGGCGAGGCCGCCTGACCCGGCCGTCGCTCACGCAGCGTCACCTCCGCCGCGCCGACCGCCACCTCCTGGGACGCCCCGGACGCCCCTGAGCTGCGACGACGTCCGACAGCGAAACCGGGTGTTTTCTCCGCCGTCGCGGCCGGGCATCATTCGTCCATGGGGGAGAACGGTTGGCGTTGGAGCGACGCCTGGATCTTCGTCTCACTGGTCATCGCGAGCGGCGCCGGTCGGCACCGCCGGGCAGCCGCCACCCGGCGCCCGGAGGGCGTGCGCCTCGCCGACGTCCTCTCCACCGCCGACCACCTCAACCAGGCCATTCCCGAGCGGCACGAGGTGGAGGGCGCCGTCCGCCGGTTGGTGAGCGCCGGCCTGGTCAGCGTCAGCGACGGGTGGTTCCGGGTGACCCCGGACGGCGAGCGGCTCTGGCGCACCCGGCCCAGCGCCGGCCTGGGCACCACGGTGGACACCGTGCAGGGCGTGCTGAGCCGCGGTCCCGCCCCGGACGAGTCCGACTGGCGCCTCGACGAGGATGACCACGCCGCCGCGGTGCAGGAGTATGTGGTCCGCTCGATCCCCATGCCGCGCCGCTCCCCCGAGGGGCACTCCGGCCGCCCCTGACCGCCGCTGCCGGCGCCCGGGGACGGGCGGGGTCAGCGGACCGGGTGACCGGCCCCGCGCAGGGCGTCCTTGACCTCGGCGACGGTCAGCTCGCCGAAGTGGAAGACGCTGGCCGCGAGCACCGCGTCGGCGCCCGCGCCGATGGCCGGCGGGAAGTGGGCCACCCGGCCGGCCCCGCCGCTGGCGATCACCGGCACGTCGACGACCGCGCGGACCGCCTCGATCAGCGGCAGGTCGAAACCGGCCTTGGTGCCGTCGGCGTCCATCGAGTTGAGCAGGATCTCGCCCGCACCCAGTTCGGCGCCGCGCGCCGCCCACTCGACCGCGTCGAGGCCGGCGCCCCGGCGCCCGCCGTGGGTGGTCACCTCGAAGCCGCTGGGCGTGGTGCCGGCCGGCGCCCGGCGTACGTCGAGGGAGAGCACCAGCACCTGGCGGCCGAACCGGTCGGCGATCTCGGCGATCAACTCGGGGCGGGCGATGGCCGCGGTGTTCACCCCGACCTTGTCCGCGCCGGCGCGCAGCAGGGTGTCGACGTCGGCGACCCGGCGGACGCCCCCGCCGACCGTGAGCGGGATGAAGACCGACTCGGCGGTGCGCCGCACCACGTCGAGCATGGTGCCGCGGTCGCTGCTGGAGGCGGTGACGTCGAGGAAGGTCAACTCGTCGGCGCCGGCCCGGTCGTACGCGGCCGCCAGCTCGACCGGGTCCCCGGCGTCGCGCAGGTCGAGGAAGTTGACCCCCTTGACCACCCGCCCGGCGTCCACGTCCAGACACGGGATCACCCGTACCGCCACCGTCATGCCGCGAGCCTATCCAACCGCCGCGAACGAGTGCTGGGTCACACCCGGACGAGCATCTTGCCGAGGTTCTCACCGCGCAGCAGGCCGAGGAAGGCCTCCGGGGCCCGCTCGATGCCGTCGACCACCGTCTCGTCGTAGGAGATCCGGCCGTCCCGCAGCCAGCCGGCCATCTCCTGGACGAACTGCTCGCGCAGGTGCCCGTGGTCGCCGACCAGGAAGCCGCGCAGGGTGAGCCGCTTGCCGATGAGCAGCGCCAGGTTGCGCGGGGCGGCGGGCGGCTCGGTGGCGTTGTACTGCGCGATCATGCCGCAGATGGCGGCCCGCCCGTGCAGGTTCATGGCCCCGATGGCGGCCTCCAGGTGCTCCCCGCCGACGTTGTCGAAGTAGACGTCGACGCCGTCCGGCGCGGCGGCCCGGAGCTGGTCGCGGACCGGCCCGTCGTGGTAGTCGAACGCGGCGTCGAAGCCGAGCGCCCGGAGCCGCTCCACCTTGGCCGGCGAGCCGGCGCTGCCGACCACCCGGCCCGCGCCGCGCAGCTTGGCGATCTGCCCCACCATGCTGCCGACCGCGCCCGCCGCCCCGGAGACGAACACCGTCTCGCCGGGCTTCATGGCCGCCACGTCGAGCAGACCCGCGTACGCGGTCAGCCCGGTCATGCCGAGCACGCCCAGGTAGGCGGTGACCGGGGCCAGGCCCGGGTCGACCTTCCGCGCGCCCTTGGCGTCGACCAGCGCGTACTCCCGCCAGCCCAGGCCGTGGAGCACGACGTCGCCGGGCGCGAAGCCCTCGGCCTCGCTGGCCACCACCTCGCCGACCGCGCCGCCGTCGAGCGGGGCGTCGAGCCGGAACGGCGGCACGTACGACTTGACGTCGTTCATCCGCCCGCGCATGTACGGGTCGACCGACATGAACTGGTTGCGGACCACGAGCTGGCCCGGCCCCGGGGTGGGGACGTCGGTGGTGACCAGCCGGAAGTTGTCGGCGGTCGGCCAGCCCTGCGGGCGGGACGCCAGGTGGATCTCCCGGTTGGCCGTCATGCGGCGTCCCGGACGGTCAGGGTGACGTCGATGTTGCCCCGGGTCGCGTTGGAGTAGGGGCAGACCTGGTGGGCGGTCTCGACGAGCTGCTGCGCGGCGGATCGCTCGACGCCGGGCAGGTCGACCACCAGGGTGACCGCGAGGCCGAAGCCGCCGCCGCCGTTCGGGCCGATGCCGACCTCGGCCTCGACGACCGAGTTCGAGACGTCGGCGCGGGCCTTGCGGGCGACCAGGCGCAGGGCCGAGTGGAAGCAGGCCGCGTAGCCGGCCGCGAAGAGCTGCTCCGGGTTGGTCGCGCCGCCAACGCCGCCCATCTCCTTCGGCACGGCCAGGTCCAGGTCGAGGCCGCCGTCGGAGGTGCGGACGTGGCCGTCCCGGCCGTCGCCGGTGGCCTGCGCGGACGCGGTGTAGAGCACCTGCATGGTGGTCACTGCTCCTTCTGTCGGTGGATCGTCTCGGTGACCCGGGTGAGGGTGTCGCGCAGGGCGACCAGCTCGGCCTCGGTGAGGCCGGTGGCGCAGGCCACCTGCCGCGGCACCTCGTTCATCCGCTCCCGCAGGGCCCGGCCCTGGGCCGTGAGGCCCACCTCGACCCGGCGCTCGTCGGTCGCCGAGCGGGTGCGCACCACCAGGCCGGCCGCCTCCAGCCGCTTGAGCAGCGGGGAGAGCGTGCCGGAGTCGAGCCGGAGGCGCGCGCCGAGTTCGGAGACGGTGGGGGCGTCGTCGCCGCGCTCCCAGAGCACCAGCAGCACGAGGTACTGCGGGTAGGTCAGGCCGTGCTCGTCGAGGATGGGCCGGTAGACGTCGGTGAGGGCGCGCGACGCCGCGTAGAGCGCGAAGCACACCTGCCGGCGCAGCACCAGATCATCGGTCACCCGGAAAACGTAGCGTCCAATTGAGTTGTGCACAACCGATCCGGGTACGAGGTGACCGCCCCCACACCGGGGGGACGGCGTCAGCGGTCGCCGAGCCAGGCCTCCAACTCGACCTCGACCAGGTGATCCGGGTCGATGAGCCCGGCCACCACCACCATCGTGGCCACCGGACGGACCGCGCCGAACACCGCGTTGTGCGCCCGGCCCACCTCGTCGGCGTACATCCGGTCGGTCACGTACATCCGGGTGCGCACCACGTCGGCCGGCCCGGCGCCGACCTCGGCGAGCGCGTCCAGGCCGATCCGGATCGCCTGGGCGGTCTGCGCCGCGGCGTCCCCGACGTGGGCCACCCGGCCGTCCACCGTGGAGGTGCAGCCCGCCGTGATCGCCGACTGCCCGGCCCGGACCACCCGGCTGTAGCCGTAGAGCGCCTCCCAGGGGCCGCCCGACCCGAGCCGGATGACGGCGGCGTCGCCCGGCGGCTCCGGCACGGCGCGGGAACCCTCGCCCGCGACGGCGGTCACGCCGCGGCCCGCAGGGTGGCGAGCGCCTCGGCGACGGTGAACGCGCCGGCGTAGAGCGCCTTGCCGGTGATCACGCCCTCCACCCCCACCGGCTCCAGGGTCGCCAGCGCGCGCAGGTCGTCCAGGGTGGACACGCCGCCGGAGGCGACCACCGGGGCGTCCGTCCGGGCGCAGACCTCGCGCAGCAGGTCCAGGTTGGGCCCGCGCATCGTGCCGTCCTTCGTGATGTCGGTGACCACGTAACGGGCCGCACCGGCCTTGTCCAGCCGGGCCAGCACCTCGTAGAGGTCACCGCCGTCGCGGGTCCAGCCGCGCGCGGAGAGGGTACGGCCGCGCACGTCCAGCCCGATGGCCACCCGGTCGCCGTACTCGCCGCAGACCCGGTCGCACCACTCCGGGTCCTCCAGCGCCGCGGTGCCGATGTTCACCCGCGCCGCGCCGGTGCCCAGGGCGGCCTGCAACGACTCGTCGTCCCGGATGCCGCCGGAGAGTTCGACCTTCACGTCGAGCCGGCGGACCACCTCGGCGAGCAGGTGGGCGTTGGTGCCCCGCCCGAACGCCGCGTCGAGGTCGACCAGGTGGATCCACTCCGCCCCGTCGGCCTGCCAGGCGAGGGCGGCCTCCAGCGGGTCGCCGTACGTGGTCTCGCTGCCGGCGGCGCCCTGGACGAGCCGGACGGCCTGCCCGTCGGCGACGTCCACGGCGGGCAACAGGGTGAGGCTCAACGAATTTCTCCTCGCATCTTCAACGTCGGTCCAGCGCGATCACCACGACCGCGGGCAGGACCAGCAGCAACAACACGACCAACGCCAGCCGCAGCGCCAGGTCGTCGACGAAACTCCAGATGCCGGCCACGGCCGCGCCGGTGAGCAGCACGATCGCCGCCCGCTCGCCACGACTGTGCCGGCGCAGCCGGCCGGTGCGGCCGCGCCGCACCGCGGGCGTCAACCGGCGTACGACGGCACGCCGCCGCTCCCGGCGCGCCACCCTGCGGGCGCGCGCGGCGCGTTCCCGCTCCAGCTCGGCCTGGCGCGCCTCCCGCCGCTTGGCCCGCTCCTTACTCAAGTGTGCCGAGCCAGTTGCGCAGCAGAGCAGCCCCCGTGTCGGCCGACTTCTCGGGGTGGAACTGGGCCGCCGACAGGGCGCCCCGCTCGACCCCGGCGACGAAGTCCGTGCCGTGGTGGGCGGTGGTGACGGTGGCCCCGGCGGCGGCCAGCGCGGCCGGCGCGGTCACCCCGTAGGAGTGGACGAAGTAGAACCGGGCGTCGGCCGGCAGGCCGGCGAAGAGCACCGAACCCGCCGGGGCCTGCACGGTGTTCCAGCCCATGTGCGGCAGCCGCGGCGCGGGCAGCCGGGTCACCCCGCCGGGCAGCAGCCCGAGCCCCTTGGTGACCACGCCGTGCTCGTCGCCGTGCTCGAAGAGCACCTGCATCCCCACGCAGATGCCGAGCACCGGGCGGCCGGCGGCGACCCGCTCGGCGATGACCGGCCCGGCGCCCAGTTCCTCGATGCCGGCCATGCACGCGGCGAACGCGCCGACGCCCGGGACCACGAGGCCCTCGGCCTCGGCGGCGGCGGCCAGGTCGGCGGTCACGGTGACGTCCGCCCCGGCCCGCGCCAGGGCGCGCTCGGCCGACCGCAGGTTGCCCGACCCGTAGTCGAGCACCACGACCCGCCTGCCCATCAGCTCTCCCCCGGCAGCAGCCACAGCAGCCCGCCGGCGGTGGCCAGCACGGCCAGCAGGCCGGTGATCACCACGGCGGGGCGGGCGGCGCCCTGCTTGTAGAGCGACCAGGTGCCGCCCACCAGCACCCCGGCCAGGATCAGCAGCAACGTCGGCAGCACCCGCATCAGAGCCACCTTCCATTCGCGACTGCGGTACTCCGCTGCGCTGCGTTCCTCGCGCTCATCAGAGCGCGCCCTTCGTGCTGGGGATCGCGCCCGCGGCGTGCGGGTCGATCGAGGTGGCCTCGCGCAGCGCGCGGGAGACCGCCTTGAACTGGGCCTCGACCACGTGGTGGGCGTCCGGGTTCCCGCCCGGACGGGCCGCGCGCAGCACGTCCACGTGCAGGGTGACCCGGGCGGCCTGGCCGAACGACTCCCAGATGTGCCGGGTCATGCTGGTCGGGTAGACCGGCCCGATGTACGGCGCGAGCACCGGCTCGTCGTGCACCACGTACGGCCGGCCGGAGAGGTCGACGGCGGCGCGGACCAGCACCTCGTCCATGGGGACGGTGGCCGAGCCGTACCGCCGGATGCCGGCCTTGTCCCCCAGCGCCTGGTCGAACGCGGCGCCCAGGGCGAGCGCGGTGTCCTCCATGGTGTGGTGGGCGTCGATCTCCAGGTCGCCGACGGTGTGCACGGTCAGGTCGAAGCCGCCGTGCCGGGCGATCTGGTGCAGCATGTGGTCGTAGAAACCGACGCCGGTCTCGATGTCGGCCTTGCCGGTGCCATCGAGGTCGATCTCGACGAGAACCTTGGTCTCCTTGGTGATCCGCTCCACCCGGGCGGTCCGGCTCATGACAGCTTCTCCATCGCAGACAAAAAGGCGTCGGTCTCGGCGGGGGTGCCGGCGGTGACCCGCAGCCAGCCGGGCAGGCCGACGTCACGGACCAGCACGCCGGCGGCGAGCAGCGTGCGCCAGGCGGTGGCCTGGTCGACGGCTCCGGGTCGGGGCGCGGCGTCCGACGCGCCGAGCCGGAGTTGTCGGTCGACGGCTGCGGGTCGGGGCGCGGCGTCAGACGCGCCGAGCCGGAGTTGTCGGTCGCCGCCGACCTCGAAGAGCACGAAGTTGGCGTCGCTGTCGGCCACCCGGTGCCCGCGGGCGCGCAGCTCGGCGACGATCCGGTCGCGCTGCCGCATGATCGCGGCCACCGTGCCGAGCAGGGCGTCGCGGTGGGCCAGCGCCGCACGGGCGGCGGCCTGGGTGAGCGCGGAGAGGTGGTACGGCAGCCGGACCAGCTGCACCGCCTGCACCACGGCCGGGTCGGCGGCCAGGTAGCCGAGCCGGCCGCCGGCGAAGCCGAACGCCTTGCTCATGGTCCGGGTGACCACCAGCCGGGGGTGCCCGGGCAGCACGGCGAGCGCGCTGACCGTGCCGGGCCGGGCGAACTCGGCGTACGCCTCGTCCACGACCACCATGCCGGGTGCCTCGGCGAGCACGGCGGCGACCACGGCCGGGTCGAGCGCCGTGCCGGTCGGGTTGTTCGGCGAGCAGAGGAAGACCACGTCGGGCCGGTGGGCCCGGACCTGGGCGACCGCGTCGGCCACGGTCAGCCCGAAGTCCGCGTCGCGGGCGGCGGGGATCCAGCCGGTGCCGGTGCCGAGCGCCAGCAGCGGGTGCATCGAGTACGCCGGGGTGAAGCCGAGCGCGGTGCGCCCGGGGCCGCCGAACGCCTGGAGCAGCTGCTGCTGGATCTCGTTGGAGCCGTTGGCGGCCCACAGGTGGTCGACGGTGAGCCCGTGCCCGAGGTAGTCCGCGAGATCGGCGCGCAGCGCCACGGCGTCCCGGTCGGGGTAGCGGTTCAGGTCGCGCAGCTCGGCCGCGAGGGCCTTGCCGATCGCCTCCGCCACCGGCTCGGGCACCGGGTAGGAGTTCTCGTTGGTGTTCAACCGCACCGGCACGTCGAGCTGCGGCGCCCCGTAGGGCTTCAGGCCCCGCAGGTCGTCGCGGATCGGCAGGTCGTCCAGGGTCGTCACGGCGCCACCTCAGTTCGCGACTGCGGGGCTCGCAGACCCGGCTCACTCCTCGCGCTCACGGGGTCTCCCCCGGGAAGCGCGCGCTGACCGCCTGGCCGTGTGCCGGCAGGTCCTCGACGCCGGCCAGGGTGACCACGTGCGGGGCCACCTCGCGCAGCGCCTCCCGCGTGTATTCCACGAGGTGGACGCCGCGCAGGAAGGACTGCACCGACAGGCCGGAGGAGTGCCGGGCGCAGCCGCCGGTGGGCAGCACGTGGTTGGAGCCGGCGCAGTAGTCGCCGAGCGACACCGGCGACCAGGCGCCGACGAAGATCGCGCCGGCGTTGCGCACCCGCAGCGCCCACTCGCGGGCGTCGGCGGTCTGGATCTCCAGGTGCTCGGCCGCGTACGCGTCGACCACCCGCAGCCCGGCCTCCAGGTCGTCGACGAGGACCACGCCGCTCTGCTCGCCGCGCAGCGCGGTGCCGATCCGGTCGGCGTGCTTGGCGGCCGGCACCTGCCGGGCCAGCTCGGCGTCGACCGCCTCGGCGAGGGCCGTCGACGGGGTGACCAGCACGCTGGCCGCGAGCGGGTCGTGCTCGGCCTGGCTGATCAGGTCGGCGGCGACGTGCGCCGGGTCGGCGGTGTCGTCGGCCAGGATGGCGATCTCGGTGGGCCCGGCCTCGGCGTCGATGCCGACCACGCCGCGCAGCAGCCGCTTGGCGGCGGTGACCCAGATGTTGCCGGGGCCGGTGATCATGTCGACCGGGTCGCAGCGCTCGGCCCCCTCGGGGTCGACGGTGGCGCCGTACGCCAGCATGGCCACGGCCTGGGCGCCGCCGACGGCGTAGACCTCGTCGACGCCGAGCAGCGCGCACGCGGCGAGGACCCGCTGGTCGGGCAGGCCGCCGTTCTCCTTCTGCGGCGGGCTCACCACCACCAGCGAGCGGACCCCGGCCGCCTGGGCGGGGACCACGTTCATGACCACGGTCGACGGGTACATGGCCAGGCCGCCGGGGACGTAGAGCCCCACCCGGTCGACCGGCACCCAGCGCTCGGTCACCGTGCCGCCCGGCACCACCTGCGTGGTGTGGTCGGTGCGGCGCTGGTCGGCGTGGACCTTGCGGGCCCGGGTGATCGACTCCAGCAGCGCGGCCCGGACCTGCGGGTCGAGGCTGTCCTCGGCCGCGCGGATCACGTCGACCGGCACCCGCAGGCGCTCCGGGGAGATGCCGTCGAACCGCTCGCTCGCCTCGCGGATCGCCGGGTATCCATGCTCCCGGACCGCCTCCACGAGGGGGCGGATGCGCTCGACGGCCACGGAGACGTCGAGTTGGGCACGGGGCAGCAGGCGGCGCGGGTCACGGGACCCGCCGCGCAGGTCGATCCGGTTCAACACCCTTGCGAGTCTAGGCCGCCGGCCCGCGCGCCGACCGGAGCCGCCCGTACGCCGGGACGGTGAGCCGGGACACGCCGCCGGGACGCGATCGGGATACCCTCGATCACGTGACCGCACGGCTGCCGGTTTTTCCGCTCGGGACGGTCCTGTTCCCGGGGCTGGTCCTCCCGCTGCACATCTTCGAGGAGCGTTACCGGGCGCTGGTGCGCCACCTCGTCGGGCTGCCCGAGGGCGCGGCCCGCGAGTTCGGGGTGGTGGCGATCCAGAGCGGCTGGGAGGTCGCGGCGGCCGGGCCGCCGGGCCGGTCGGCACCGGGCGGCGAGGTCACCCTGCACGAGGTGGGCTGCACCGCCGAGCTGCGGCAGGTCACCGAGCTGGCCGACGGCGGGTTCGACATCGTCACCGTGGGGCGGCGGCGGTTCCGCGTCGCCGAGGTCGACGACGCGGCCGCGCCCTACCTGACCGCCGAGGTGGAGTGGCTGCCCGAGCCGTCCGGCGCGGACGAGGTCGCCGACCTGCTGGCCGCCCGCGTCATCTCGGTCTTCCGGCAATATCTGGGCCTGGTCCGGCCGGACCCGCAGGAGATCTCCGAGCAGCTGCCGGAGGATCCGACGGTCCTGTCGCACCTGGTCGCCGCGACCGCGGCGCTGACCGTCGACGACCGGCAGCGGCTGCTCGCCATCGACGACACCGCCGGGCGGCTCCGGGCCGAGCTGCGGCTGCTCAACCGGGAGACCACCCTGCTGCGCCAGGTCCGGGCCGTCCCGGTGCCGCTCAGCGAGCTGGCTGGTCCCCCGGTTCCGAACTGATCCCCGGCCCGCCGGGCGCCCACCCGCCGTCCCACGCCGGCTCCGGCCGCAGCGAGGGCCACCGCGACCAGCCGGCCAGCAGGGTGTACGTCACGGCCGCGCCGAACGCCGCCAGCAGCAGGTTGCCGTGCGGGACGGGCAGCGGCCCGTACCAGTCGATCCCGCCGGCACGCAGGTCGGCGGGCTTGGTGAAGTCGGTCCCGGGCGGCGCGGTGTCCAGCAGCCGCTGGTAGGTGCCGAGCCCGATCCGGCGGCCGACCTGCCAGGCCACGACCGCGGCGCCGAGCCCGCCGAGCACCCCGGCGACCAGGCCGGCGGGCCCACGCCGGCGGCGCAGCACCACCCACAGGGTGATCGCGGCGAGCACGCCGAAGCCGAGCCCGAGCAGGCTGAACCAGCCGTCCGCGGCGATCGGCTGCTCCGGCTGCGGGGTGGCGTAGACGGCGCCGTCGTCGGTCATCCGCACCGGCGTGCCGGGGGCCACCAGCGCCCAGAGCAGGCCCAGGGGCGCGCCGAGCACGGTCAGCAGCACCGCCGCGCCGAGGGCGACCGCGGCGGCCCGGCCACCGGCCCGCCGGGTGGCAACCGGCGCACCGGGCACGGCCCCGACGACGCCCGGGTAGCCGGCGAGCGGGTCCGCGCCGGGCGCGGTGACCGGGGTGCCGGCAGGCACCGGCAGGCCGCCGGGCCACGCGGGCACCTCGCCCTGGCCCGGGGGCCGGCCGGGCGCGGCTCCTTCGTCCGGAGACCGGCCGGGCGTCTGTGCCGCACCCGGGGACCCGTCGGGCGGGACGGAGTCGGTGGGCCGGTCGGGGCGCGGGGAGCTGGCCGCACCGGCGGGCGGGCGGGCGGCGTCGCCGGGCGCGCCGGGACCGCCGGCGGCCCGCTCGGAATCAGGGGTGTCCGGACTCACCCGGTGATCCTCTCAGGCGGCGGGGCGGCGCGGGGCGGCGGTGGCGGTCAGCGGGCGAACGGCTCCAGCATCACCGAGGCGGCCTTGAGCCAGCCCTGCCGCGTCTCCGCCTGGAGCTGGTGGTATTCGATCGAGGAGCCGGTCTCCAGCGCCGGATCGTAGGGCACCACGGCCACCGCCCGGGTCCGGGTGGCGAAGTGCCGTTCCAGGTCGTCCTGGAGCGAGGTGCGACCGGGGGTGGGGCAGGAGATCAGGGTGACCGCGTTGTCGGCCAGCTCGCCCATGCCCTCCTCGTGCAGCAGGTCGAGCATCCAGTCCGCGCTGAACGCGGCGTCCTCCCGGGGCACGGTGGTCACCACGAGCTGGTCGGCGGCCTGCATGACCGTGCGCCAGTTGGGGCTCTCCACGTTGTTGCCGGTGTCCACGCAGACCACGTCGTGGGTGCGGCGCAGCAGCTCCAGCACGCGCTTGACGGTGAACTGGTCCAGCCGCTGGGCGAAGCGCGGGCTCTCCTCGCCGGCCAGCACGTCGTAGGAGCCGTCGGAGGCGTGCCGCAGATAGTCGTCGAGGTGCTCCAGGAGGGTGGCGCCCTCCAGGATCTCGATCTGCGCGAGGTCGTGGACCATGTGCCGGATGGTGCGGGCGTGCCGGGCGCTGCCGGCGCGCAGCCCGAGGGTGCCCCGCAGCTCGTTGTCGTCCCAGGCCAGCACCCCGCGCCCGCGGACGCTGCCCACGGTGGCCGCGGCGAGCACGGTGGCCGTGGTCTTGTGCACCCCGCCCTTGGGATTGGCGAAGGCGAGCACCCGGGGCCCGCCCAGCTCGCGGCGGAGGACCCCGGTCGCCCGCTCCAGCTCGCTGTCCGGCCCCTGCGCGCGCCACTCCACCCGTGCCGGCTCGATCCGGGCCGGGTAACCCTCGGGCCGGGCCGGATAGGCGGGGGCGGGGGCGGGTGGGGGCGGCTCGGGGGCGGGGTGGGTCTCCGGCCGGTAGCGACCCCGGTCGAGCAGCGCGTAGCGGGACTCCACCGGGGCCGGGTCGGGCTGGTAGCCGGTGTCGAGCAGGGCGTACCGGGACTCGACCGAGGCGGTGCCCCGGCCCCGCGCCTGCGGCTCGGGATAGCCCGGCTCCGGCGGGTGGACCGGCTCGGCCCGCCAGGACGGCTCCGCGCGCGGCTCCGGCTCGGCGCGGTACGCGGGCTCCGCCCGGTAGGCCGGCTCGCCGCCGTGGCGCGGGTCGACCCGGTAGGCCGGCTCCACCCGGTAGGTCGCCTCGACGCGGTAGGCCGGCTCGGCGTCGAACGACGCGTCGGCGGGGCGGGCGACGGCCTGCGCCCGGCCCGTCCAGCCGGTGCCGGCGGCCCGCCGGGGCAGCGGGTCCTGGGTCGGCGGCGGGGGTTCGTCGGGGCGGTGGTCGGCGTCGGGGTGCTCCGCGCCGCGACCGCCGAGCCGGGCCCGGTCGAGCAGCGCCCGCCACCGTGGTGCCGGCTCAGCCTGCCGACCCCAACCGGTTTCGCTGCCATCCAAGGCCTCGCCCCTCCCCCAGCCCATCGATCTCCGCCTGACAGGCTACGAACGAAACCCTATTCGGACCACACCCCGGTGCGCACATCCCCCGGTGGCTCTCCTCACCGCCCCACCGGCCACGGGCCCGCCCACCTGCACGTCTCAGGAGGTGGGAGCGGGATTCGGCGGTCCCGGCCCGGTGGCGGGCCGGCCGGCGGCCGGTGAGGATCCGGTCACCGTCGGTGCGGATTCCGACGAATCGGCCATAGCGGCGCCCGGTGCCAGCCCGGTGTCGGCCGGCGGCCGGACCACGTCCCGCTGCTCCGGCAGCGGCGCGGTGAACACCGTGCGGTCCAACCGGCTCACCTCCGGGGCCGGGTCGACCGCGCGGACCCCGGACCGGGCGGCCAGCGCCCGCAGGGCGGCCGGGGCGTCCCGCACCACGGCGGCGTAGACGCAGGCGCAGGCCGCCCGATAGCCGGCCGCCTCCCGCGCCGCCACGACGGCCCCGGTGTCGTACACCCGGCGCAGCTCGGAATCGGCGGTGGCCGCCGGGGCGGCGGCGCGGGCCCGGTAGTCGGCGGCCTCCCGGTCCTTGCGCACGGCCACCTCGACCATCCCGGCGACCACGTCGTCCGGGACGCGCAACGCGGCGATCCGCACGATCTCGGTCTGCCGCCCGGGCACGGGCACCCGGGCCAGCACGGCGGAGACCGGGGCGCCGCCCAGCGCGGTGGCCACCTGCGCCGGCGTCAGGTACGCGGCGAACGACACCAGGGCGTAGCCGCCGGGCGCCGGGGCGTCGAGCCGGGCGAGTTCGTCGGCGGCGGCGCGCAGGTAGGCCGGCACGGAGTCCCCGTCGGCCACCCCGACCCGGGTCACCTCACCCACCGTGCGGTCCCCCACGGGCTCGTCCCGCCGCTGCGCGACGGCGACCACCAGCACCACCAGCGCGCAGGCCAGGGCCAGCCAGGTGAGCGCGGCGGAGCGCGACCGCCGCGGCGGCACGGTGTCGGTGCTCATCGGTCAGTCGCGCAGGATCTCCAGCGCCCGGGCCAGGTCGTCCGGGTAGTCGCTCACGAAGGTGACCTCGTCGCCGGTGCGCGGGTGCGCGAAGCTCAGCGAGCGGGCGTGCAGCCACTGCCGGCTCAGCTCGAGCCGGGCCGACAGGGTCGGGTCGGCGCCGTAGGTGAGGTCGCCCACGCAGGGGTGCCGCAGCGTGGAGAAGTGCACCCGGATCTGGTGCGTACGCCCGGTCTCCAGCCGCACGTCGAGCAGGCTGGCCGCGGGGAACGCCTCGAGGGTGTCGTAGTGGGTGATGCTCGGCTTGCCGCCGGAGACCACCGCCCAGCGGTAGTCGTGGTGCGGGTGCCGGTCGATCGGCGCGTCGATGGTGCCGCGCAGCGGGTCCGGATGGCCCTGCACCACGGCGTGGTAGCGCTTCTCCACCTCGCGGACCTTGAACGCCCGCTTCAACACGGTGTACGCCTGCTCGCTCTTGGCCACCACCATGACGCCGGTGGTGCCCACGTCGAGCCGGTGCACCACGCCCTGCCGCTCGGCGGCGCCGCTGGTGGAGATCCGGTGGCCGATCCCGGCCAGCCCGCCGATCACGGTCGGGCCGGTCCAGCCCGGGCTGGGGTGGGCGGCCACCCCGACCGGCTTGTCCACCACCACGATGTCGTCGTCGGCGTAGACGACGGTGAGGCCGGGCACCGCCTGCGGCACCACGGTCGGCGGGGCGGCCGGCGCGGGCAGCGTGACCTCCAGCCAGGAGCCCGCCTTGACCTTGTGCGAGTTGGGCCGGGCCGCGCCGTCGACCAGCGCGTCACCGGCGTCGACCAGCGTGGCCGCGGCCGTCCGGGACAGCCCGAAGAGCCGGGAGACGGCCTGGTCCAGGCGCATGCCGTCGAGCCCGTCCGGGACGGGCAGGGAGCGGTGGTCGCCGCCGGCGGCGAAGGCGGAGGTCACGCGCGCTCCCGCTGTGCGGCGGGGGTCTCGTCGCCGGAACGACCGGCGGTGGCCCGGGAGCCGTCCCGCTGCCGGCCGGTCAGCTCCAGGAACACCGCCAGCAGCACGCCGCAGACCAGCGAGCTGTCGGCCAGGTTGAACACGGGCCAGACCTGCCCGTACGGGTCGAAGAGGCTGACCATGTCGACCACGTGGCCGACGAAGTGCCCGGGGGCCCGGAAGACCCGGTCGGTGAGGTTGCCCAGCGCCCCGCCCAGCACCAGCCCGAGCGACACGGCCCAGGGCAGCGACCGCAGCCGCAGCGCCATCCAGGCGATCCAGGCGATCACGCCGATGGTGATCAGCGGGAAGACCCAGGTGTGGTCGGAGCCGATGCTCCACGCGGCGCCGCTGTTGCGGGTCAGGCTCAGGTAGACCGCCCCGCCGAGCAGCGACACCGGGCCGCGCCCGGTGAGCTCCGAGAGCGCGAGCTGCTTGGTGACCAGGTCGGCGACGAGGGAGGTCAGGGCCACCCCGAGCAGCAGGCCGGCCGCCTTGCGGCGGGGCGTGCCGGTGCCCGACTCGGCGGTGCCGGACCCGGCGGGCGGTGCTGCGGTCATCTGCTCCCCATCGACGCTCGCGACGGTGGCGGTCACCGTCTGCCGTTCGGCCGCCGGGGAACGGACGTCAGCGCCGTTCCTCCAGCTGCTTGCAGCTCACGCAGAGGGTGGCCGACGGGAAGGCGGCGAGCCGCTCCACCGGGATCGGGGTGCCGCACCGCTCACACCAGCCGTAGCCACCCTCGTCGAGACGCTCCAGCGCGCGCTCGACCTGCGTGATCCGCTCCTTGATGCTGTTGGCGAGTGAGATCTCCTGCTCGCGCTCGAACGTCTTGGTGCCGGTGTCGGCCTGGTCGTCCCCGGCCGAGTCGGTCAGCCGGTCGCGCTGCAGCTCGGTGATCTCGCTCAGCGTCTGATCGTACTCGGCGTTGAGCTCGTCCCGCCGTGCCGCCAGGGCGGCCCGGATCTTCTCGGTCTCCGCGGCGCTGCGGGTGGCCTTCGCCACCGGCTTGCGGCCGGCGGTCCTGGTGTCGGCTGGCTTCGCCATCGTCAGCTCCCTCAGCCGCGTGCCGCGGCGGTCAGCGTGCCTGGGCGGGGGTCGCCGGCAGCGGGCGTCCCCCATGTACGGAACGGGCGCACGGCGACAAGGCCGTGCACTCCGGAGGGTGGCAAGAATACGGAACGTACAGGCGTCCGACAACGTGCCGCACCGTCGCACCGCGTTTCAGCCCCGAACAGCCACCAATCGGGACAAAGGGAACGCTAGCAGATCAGCCGGTCCGGTCCTCGCCGTACTCGCCAAACCACCGGGCCAACCGGCCTCGCCGGCTCACCGCGCGCAGCCGCCGCTCCGCCTCATCCCGCACCTCGGCGGTCGCCACGATGAGCAGGCTGTCGCCGACCTTCAACCGGGTGTCCGGGCCGGGCACGAAGCCCACCCCGTCGCGCAGCACCAGCGTCACCGAGGCGCCCACCGGCAGCCGCAGCTCGTCCACGTGCACCCCGCCCAGCCGGGAGCCCGGCGGCACCTCCAGCTGGAGCAGGTCGGCCCGCATCCGCTCCAGCGGGGCCGTCTCCAGCAGGATCTCCGCGGCCTCGGCCGGCGCGGTCACCCCGAGCCGGCGGGCGGCCGGCGCCAGGGTCCCGGCCTGGAGCAACGTGAAGATCACCACCAGCACGAAGACCGCGTCGAAGAGCCGGTCGGCGCCCGGCACCCGCAGCGAGAGCGGGATGGTGGCCAGCACGATCGGCACCGCGCCGCGCAGCCCGGCCCAGGAGAGGAAGAGCTGCTCGCGCAGCCCGAACCGGAACGGCAGCGCGGACACCGCCACCGACAGCGGCCGGGCCAGCAGCAGCAGAGCCAGCCCGGTGACCACCGCCGGCAGCACCGCCGCGTCCAGCCGGCCCGGCGAGACCAGCAGGCCGAGCAGCACGAACAGGCCGATCTGGGCCAGCCAGGCCAGGCCGTCGGCGAAGCCCAGGATGGCCTGCCGGTGCGGCAGCCGCGCGTTGCCGAGCAGCACGCCGGCCACGTAGACGGCCAGGAAGCCCGAGGCGTGCAGCACCGAGCCGGCCGCGTACGCCAGCACCGTGAAGCCGACCACCGCGATCGGGTAGAGGCCGCTGGACGGCAGGGCGGCCCGGCGCAACGCGTACCGGCCGGTGATCCCGGCGGCCACCCCGACCGCCGCGCCGACGCCCAGCTCGTAGCCGACCAGGAGCACCTCGTACCACCACGGGTGGGCGGCCTCCACCCCGGCCCGGGACAGCAGCAGCACCAGGATGACGACCGGCGCGTCGTTGATCCCGGACTCGGCCTCCAGGGTCGCCACCAGGCGGGGCGGCAGGCGCAGCCGGCGCAGGGTGGCGAAGACGGCCGCCGCGTCGGTGGAGGAGAGCACCGCGCCGTAGAGCAGCGCCAGCCGCCAGTCCAGGCCGAGCAGCAGGTGCACCACGACGCCCACGACCAGGATGCTGACCAGCACGCCGACCGTGGAGAGCGCGGCGGCCAGACCGAGCACCGGCCGCAGGGTGCTCCACCGGGCGCTCAACCCGCCCTCCGCGATGATCACGATGAGCGCGCAGAAGCCGAGCACCCGGGTCAGCTCGACGTCGTCGAACCGGATGCCCAGGCCGGCCTCGCCGATGGCCACCCCGAGCGCCAGGTAGGCCAGGAGGCTGGGCACGCCGAGCCGGGTGGAGAACCGCACCGCGCCCACCGCGACCAGCAGGACGGCGGCGCCGACCAGCAGCGCGACGTCGAGCCCCGGCGTCATTCGCGGCCGGTCCGCGGGCGCGTCACCCGGCCGATCCGTCGCGGAGCCGCCGGAGCAGGTCGGGCAGCCCGGGGGCCGGGTGCTCGACCAGGAAGAGCTTGTCCCGGCTGGCCGCGCCGGCGCGCAGGGAGACCGCCGCCGGCCGGACGCCGAGCGCGTCGGCCAGGGCGCGGCGGGCCGCCTCGGTGGCCCGGCCGTCCACCGGGGGCGCGTTCACCGCGACGACCAGGGCGGGACCGTGCGGCCCGTCGAACCGGCCGCCGACCCGGGCCCGCGAGGCGCCGGGCTTCACGCGTACGGCGACCGTGAGCGTGTCGTCCATGGCCACCATGATCAGTGCGGCCGGGATTCGGCGAGCAGCGTGGTGGCCGGCGCGCACCGGCCGCACGGGGTGAAGCCCAGCCCGACCGCCTCGGCGACCGGCAGCGGCTCGTCGGCCCGGCCCACCAGCTGGTGGCAGCCGGGCAGGTGGAAGCGGGGGTGGCCGTCGACCACCCGGACCTCGCCGTCTAGCCGGACCAGCTGGGCGACCTCCCCGGCGGTGAGGAACTCGGCCGGCGGATCACCCTCGAACGGGCCGTCCGGCGCCGGCGACGTGGGCGTCGGCGCGTCGGAGGCCGTCTCGGCGCGGGACGGGCCGCGCGGGGCGGGCGGCGAGTAGGGCTCGGCCGGCGGGTCGAACGGGCCGGGCTCGAACGGCCCGGGCTCGAACGGATCGACCGGCGGGCTGTACGCGGCGGCCGGCGGGTCGGCCGGGTCGGCCACCGGTGGCCCGGGCGGTTGCCGCCTCCCGGGTCCACCGGTGCCGACCGGCGACGTGCTGTGCGGGACCGGGACCTCCGGCTCGTCCTGGGACAGGCGCGACGGTGCGGTCCTGCGGCGCGGCCCGGTCTCCCGGCCCGCCGTGGCCCGGGCCGCGGCCGCCTGGCGGGCGAACGCGACGAGAGCGACGGCGGCCAGCAGGCTGGCCGCGATCGAGGTGATCAGCAGCGGGCTGGACCCACCGGCCAGCCCGGCCACCAGGAGCACGACCGCGACGAGGATGAGCAGGATGCTGGCGGCTATCACGGCTCACCCCCGGCCGCGTCGTGTCGGTCTGCTGCGTTGCCGGTGGCCGCCGCGGGGACGGCCACCGACGCCGGGATCAGCGGCCGGACTCCAGCGAGCCCGTGCGACCGCCGCCGTAGGAGCCGGCGAGGCCGGCGGTGGCGAGGCCGTTGCTGCCGCCGCCGGCGGCGCGGGCGCCCTCGGAGCGGTTCATCTCGACCTCGAGGCCCTGGCCGCGACCGTCGAGGTCGCGCAGCTGGCTCTCCAGGTACGCCTTGAGGCGGGTGCGGTACTCGCGCTCGAACTGCTTGAGCTCCTCGATGTGCTTCTGCAGCGCGGTGCGCTTGGCGTCCAGGCCGCCCATGGCCTCCTGGTGCCGCTGGCGGGCGTCCCGCTCCAGGGCGTCGGCCTTGGCGCGGGCCTCGCGGGTGACCTCCTCGGCCTTGGAACGGGCCTCGGAGAGCAGCTGGTCGGCCTCGCGCCGGGCGTCGGACACGTGGTCGTCGGCGGTGCGCTGGGCCATCATGAGCACCCGCAGCGCCTGCTGCTCGCCGTCGGCGGCGGAGGCCGCCGGGCCACCCTGGGCGCGGACCTGCTCCAGCTCGGCCTGCATCGCCCGGGCCGCCTGCTCGGCGGCCGCCTTGTCGCGCTGCACCCGGTCGAGCTGGGCCTTCACGTCGTTGAGCTCGGCCGCGAGGCGGGCGTCGCCGCCGGGACCGGCGGGAGCGCCACCCCGACCGCCGCGCTCCACCTGGGCGCGCAGCTCGTTGTTCTCCTCGATCAGACGGGCGAGCTCGCGCTCAACCTCGTCCAGGAAGGCGTCGACCTCCTCCTCGTCATAGCCCCGCTTGCCGATCGGCGGCTTTTTGAAGGCGACGTTGTGGACGTCGGCCGGGGTCAGCGGCATCGAAACTCCTCGGGTCAGTTGCGGCCGCGAAAGCGCTCTGGTCAGGCAAAGGCCAGGATCAGGCGCCTAAACACGAACTCCATCAGCACGAACAGGATAACCAGGAGCACAAGGGAGGCCAGGTCGATGCTCACGGTACCAATTCGCAGTGGTGGGATCACACGCCTCAACGCGCGCAGGGGCGGATCAGTGACGCTCCACACGACTTCGAGTCCCGCGGATGCTCCACGACCCGGTTGCCAGCGGCGACCATAGGCCAGAACGGCGCCGAGGACAAATCGGGCCAACAGCACAAGCAGGAAGAAATACAGGAGCAGATAGAGCACCTGGAACAGGATCGACAACACGGCAGGCGACGTCCCTCGGTCGTGCGGGCTAGCTCAGGCTGAAAAAGCCGCCCTCAGCGATCTTGGCCTTGTCCTCCGCGGTGACCTGGACGTTGGCCGGTGAGAGCAGGAACACCCGGTTGGTCACGCGCTCGATCGTACCGCGCAGGCCGAACGCCAGCCCGGCAGCGAAGTCGACCAGCCGGCGGGCATCCGCCTCGTCCATCTCGGTGAGGTTGATGATCACGGGTACGCCGTCGCGGAAGTGCTCACCGATGGTGCGCGCCTCCCGGTACGTGGTCGGGTGCAGGGTCGTGATCTGGTAGCGCTGCTCGTCCTCCACCACGGCCCGCTCGCGCGGCTGGGCCTGCGGCGCCAGGGCGAGGTTGTCGCGGGTGTGGTAGGTCAGCGCGCCGGAGGTCTCGCCCGCGCCGGAGCGGGTGATCGACCGGACGCTGGACCGCTCGGTCCGCTCCGGCCGCTCCATCTCGGCACGATCGTTCTCGACGGCGCGGCTCGACGCGCGCTCGGTCAACCGGCCCCGGTCGCCGACCCGGCCCCGGCTCGCCGGCGGCTCCTCGGACTCGTCGTCCTCGTCGTCGGCGAACTCCTCCGAGTAGCGGCTCGACCGGTAGCGCGACTCGCGGTAGCCACCCTTGTCGTAGCCACCGTCCTCGTACGCCCGCTCCTCGTCCTCCTCGACGAGACCGAGCCAGACCCCCGCCTTGCGCAGTGCACCCATCCCCGCGCCCTTCCGTCCGCCGTGCGGCACGCGCCCCCGTGCCGTGTCGCTTGATCACGAGTGGACAACGATGCCCACCGGACCGGATCGGCAATCCCCTGGCGAGCGATTCGCGGTCCGCCCCCCACGGCCCCCGGCTACGGGAACGCCGTTCCTAACAACACTGCTGTAATTTGCTTCTTTCGCGGTCAGGCTACCGCAGCGTGGGGCGCATTCCGAGCAACGCGCTGCCGACGCGGACATGTGTCGCGCCATATCCGATCGCAATTTCCAGATCACCGCTCATGCCCGCCGAGAGCACCGTCGCACCGGGATGGTCGGCGCGGAATCGCGCCGCCACCTCGGCGAGCCGGGCGAACGCCCGGTCCGGCTCCCAGCCCAGCGGGGCGACCGCCATCAGGCCGGCGAGCCGCAGCCCGCCGGCCCCGGCCACCGCGGCGGCCACCGGACCGAGCCCCCGGTCCGGGTCGGCCGCGTCCGGCAGCGCCCCGCCGCGGGCGGGGTCGCCGTCGACGCTCACCTGCACGAGCACGTCGAGTGGCCGGTCCCGGGCGGCGGCCGCGGCGCCGTCCAGGGCGGCGGCCAGCCGCACGCTGTCGACCGACTGGACCACGTCGGCGTAGCGGACCACCGAGCGGGCCTTGTTGCGCTGGAGCTGGCCGATGAAGTGCCAGCGTGGCGCCGCCCCGGCGGCGGCCGCCTCGGCGGCCTTCGGGGCGGCCTCCTGGTCGCGGTTCTCCCCCACGTCGGTCACCCCGAGCCCGGCCAGCGCGACCACGTCGGCGGCCGGGTACGTCTTGGTCACCGCGACCAGGGTGACCTCGCCCCGGTCCCGCCCGGCCGCCGCGCAGGCGTCGGCGATGCGGCCCCGGACCCGGGCGAGGCCGGCCGCGAGCTCGGCGCGACGGTCAGGTCGCACCGTGGTCCGTGAATCGGTCATCGGTGCGGCTCAGGACCCGTTCTTGAGGAAGTCCGGCACGTCGACGTCGTCGAAGAGCACCCGGCGCGGCGACTGCTGCGGGGCCGGCATGGTGGCCGGCGGGCTCACCGGCGCGTTCGCCTGGGTCGGCGGGTTCTGGTTGGTCTTGCGGGACGGCTCGACCGCCTTGTAGGCCGGCGCGCCGCCGTCGAAGCCCGCCGCGATCACGGTCACCCGCACCTCGTCGCCCAGCGCGTCGTCGATGACCGCGCCGAAGATGATGTTGGCGTCCGGGTGGGCCGCGTCGGTGACCAGCTGGGCGGCGTCGTTGATCTCGAAGAGGCCCAGGTCGGAACCGCCGGCGATGGAGAGCAGCACGCCCCGCGCGCCGTCCATGCTCTGCTCCAGCAGCGGGCTGGAGATGGCCGCCTCGGCCGCCTCCACGGCGCGGTTCTCGCCGCGGGCGCTGCCGATGCCCATGAGCGCGCTGCCCGCGCCGCTCATCACGCTCTTCACGTCGGCGAAGTCCAGGTTGATCAGACCCGGCGTGGTGATCAGGTCGGTGATGCCCTGGACACCGGAGAGGAGCACCTGGTCCGCGGTGCGGAAGGCGTCCATCATGGAGATGTTGCGGTCACCGAGCGCGAGCAGCCGGTCGTTCGGGATCACGATGAGCGTGTCGCACTGGTTGCGCAGCTCCTCGATGCCCGACTCGGCCTGCACCTGGCGGCGCTTGCCCTCGAAGGAGAACGGCCGGGTGACCACGCCGATGGTGAGCGCGCCGAGCTTGCGGGCGATGTTGGCCACGACCGGCGCGCCGCCGGTGCCGGTGCCGCCGCCCTCGCCGCAGGTCACGAAGACCATGTCGGCGCCCTTGAGCACCTCCTCGATCTCGTCGCGGTGGTCCTCGGCGGCGTTCTTGCCGACGTCCGGATTGGCGCCGGCCCCCAGCCCACGGGTCAGCTCCCGGCCGACGTCGAGCTTGACGTCGGCGTCACTCATGAGCAGCGCCTGCGCGTCGGTGTTGATCGCGATGAACTCGACGCCCTTGAGCCCAACCTCGATCATCCGGTTGACGGCGTTCACGCCGCCACCCCCGATGCCGACGACCTTGATGACCGCCAGGTAGTTGTGCGGAGGTGTCATCTCCGGTCCTTTCCCTTCGAGATTGGCATGGGCCGACCCCACACGGCTTGGCCAGACCAGCGGCGGAGCATTTCCCAGCTGTTCCGACGGCTGAAACCCTCACCCTCTACTAGAGGCTTAGAGCGATGTCAACCACTGATCTCTTCGGGGCAACGTATGCGCCGCCGCGCGCTGAGCCAAGGACCTTTCCGGCGTGTCGCCCATGGAGCGGGCCGGCTCACCCCGGCTGACCGGCGGATCACTGGAAGGTGACCACGTCCGGCGCGCTGACGTCGATCGTGTCGGCCTTCCGACCGAGCAGGGCGGTGGCCACCTTGGACTTGTCCGGGCTGCGGGTCGCGTCGCCCCAGACCACCTTCCGGTCGTCGCGCAGCAGCAGGGTGATCCGGGCCAGCCCGGCCACGTCCACCGCGACCAGCTCCGCGCGCAGCTTCGGGCTGAGCGCCGCGAGCACGTCCAGCCCGGCGCGGGTGCCGGGATCGTCGGGGGCCGGGCTGCCCACCCGGACGACCGGCAGCCCGGCGGGGGCCTGGTCCAGGCTCTGGAAGACCACACCGGCCCGGTCCACGACAGCCCAGCGCTCGCCCTGCGGCACGGCGGCCACCGGGGTCCGCTCGACCACCCGGATCACCAGGGCGCCCGGCCAGTCCCGCTCCACCGTGGCCCGCTCCACCGCGGCGAGCGTGCCGACCCGGCGGGCGGTCGCGGCCAGGTCCACCCGGGCCAGCGGAGCGTCGTCCGGCACGGCCGCCGCGTCGCGCACCTCGACCGGGGTCACCAGCGTCGCGCCGACCACCCGTACCTCCCGGACACCGAACAGGCCGGTGCCCAGCACGGTCCAGGCGACCAGCCCGGCGACCGCCAGCACGGCGACCGTGACCGCCCAGGGCAGCGCCGCGCGCATCCGCCGCTGCCGGGCCCGGGCCATGAAACGCCGGGTGGACGGGGGTACGGCGTCCGCGCCCGCCCGGACCAGCTGCCACCGCCGGGCCGGGCTGCGCCGACCGGCCCCGCCGTCCTGGCCGGGAGTGCGGCCGCGGGCCGGGCCGGGGCTCATCCGGCCGTGGCCGCCGCGCCGTCCGGGTCGACGCCGCTGCCGATCGCCGCGGCGCCACCGGTCCGGGCCAGCAGGGCGTCGAGCAGCTGGTCGCCCATCAGCGAGATCGGCGGCGCGCCCATGGTGACCACCACGTCACCCGGCCGCGCCCGGCGGGCCACCTCGGCCGGCACGTCGTCCCACGCCTCGACGAAGACCTTCCGGTCCGGAGGCAGCGGCACCACCGACAGCAGCGCGGCCGAGCCCTCGCCGGGCTGCCGCAGCTCGCCCGGCCCGAAGACCTCCAGCAGCACCAGCTCGTCGGCGATGCCGAGGGCGGCGGCGATCTCCGCCTGGAGGTCGCGGGTCCGGTAGAGCCGGTAGGGCTGGAACACCACGATCAGCCGGCCCTCGCCGGCCACCTCGCGGAGCGTCTGCAGCGCCAGCGTCATCGAGGTCGGGTGGTAGGCGTACTCGTCGTAGACCAGCACGCCGTCCGCGACGCCCTTGCGCTCGAAGCGCCGCCGCACGCCGGGGAACGCGCCGAGCGCGGCCTCCGCCGCCGTGATCGGCAGCTCCAGCAGGTACGCGGCGAGCACCGCCGAGGCGCTGTTGAGCCCCATGTGCCGCCCCGGCACCGGGAGCCGGATCTCGCCCAGCGACCGGCCCTCGATCTCGGCCAGGTAGCGCACCCCCTGCGCGGAGGAGGCCATCCCGCTCAGCCTCAGGTCGGCGTCGGCGGACTCGCCGTACGTCCAGACCCGGCGCCCCTCGGCCCGCAGCGTCTCGGCCAGCCGCCGCCCGCCCGGGTCGTCGGCGCAGGTGACGATGAAGCCCTCCGGGTCGGTGAGCCGGGCGAACTCGGCGAAGGTCGCCTCCAGGTTGGCCAGGTCGCCATAGGTGTTGAGGTGGTCGGCCTCGATGTTCGTGATGATCGACACGTACGGGCGGTAGATGAGGAACGAGCGGTCGCTCTCGTCCGCCTCGACCACGAAGTATTCGCCCGTGCCGTGGTGCGCGCCCGAGCCGACCTCGGAGATCTCGCCGCCGATCACGAAGGACGGGTCGGCGCCGGCCTGCTGGAGCACCATGGTGACCATCGAGGTCGTGGTGGTCTTGCCGTGGGTGCCGGCGACCGCCACGGTCGCGCGGCCGGTCATGGCGGCGGCGAGGGCCTCGGAGCGGTGCAGCACCCGCAGCCCGCGCCGGCGCGCCTCCACCATCTCCAGGTGGTCCTGCGGGATGGCCGAGGAGTAGACGACCGTGTCCACGCCGTCGAGGTTGGTCGCCTCGTGGCTCATGTGGATGGTGCCGCCCAGCGCCCGCAGCCCGGCCAGGGAGGGCCACTCCCGCAGCTCGCTGCCGGAGACCGGCAGGCCCCGGGTGAGGAAGAGCCGGGCCAGGCCGCTCATGCCGACGCCGCCCACGCCGATCAGGTGGATCCGGCCCAGGTCCTCCGCGGTCATCGTGCCGGCGGGGGTGAACTGCGCGGTGTTCATGAGACGTACCTTCCGGTCGCGGCGGCCATCACTGCGCCACCGTTGTTCGCGACTGCGGGGCTCGCCGGCTCACTCCTCGCGCTCACCGGCTCACCGCCTCGTAGACGAAGTTCAGCAGGGCCACGTCGCCGTCGCGCCGGCCGTACGCGGCCGCGGCCGCGCCCATCGCGGCGAGCCGCTGCGGGTCCCGGACCAGCGGGATCACGGTGCGCTCCACCCAGGCCGGGGTCACCTCGGCGTCGTCGACGAGCAGCCCGCCGCCCGCCTCCACCACGGGCAGCGCGTTGCGCTTCTGCTCCTGGTTGCTGTGCGGGTAGGGCACGTAGATGGTGGGCAGCCCGATGGCGGCCACCTCGGCGCAGGTCATGGCGCCGCCGCGGCCCAGCATCAGGTCGGCGGCCGCGTAGCCCAGCTCCATCTCGGACAGGTAGGGCAGGGTCACGTAGGGCACCGGCAGGTCGGTGGGGACCGAGACCGGCTCGTTGCGGGCGCCGATCACGTGCAGCACCTGCACGCCGTTGCGGGCCAGCTCCTTGGCCGCCCCGGAGACCGCCAGGTTGATCGAGCGGGCGCCCTGCGAGCCGCCGGCCACGAAGAGCACCGGCAGGTCGGGACGCAGCCCGAAGTGGGCGCGGGCGGCGTTGCGCACGGCGGCCCGGTCCAGCCCGGCGATGCCCCGGCGCAGCGGCACCCCGACCACCCGGGCGTCGCGCAGCGACTCGGCCTGTGCCGGCTGGTGCGGGAAGCCGACCGCGACGTTCTTGGTGAACTTCATGCCGAGCCGGTTGGCCACGCCCGGCGGCACGTTCACCTCGTGGATGACGATGGGCAGCTCGCGCCGCCACGCGGCCAGGTAACCGGGGACCGAGACGTACCCGCCGAAGCCGATCACGACGTCGGCCCGCACCTCGTCGAGCACCTTGCCCGCCGCGCGGGACGCCTTCCACATCCGGTCCGGGGTGCGGACCAGGCTCATGTTGACCGAGCGGGGCAGCTGGTAGGCCGGGATCTGGCGCAGGTCGTAGCCGGCCGGCGGGATCAGCTCGTTCTCCAGCCCCTTGGGTGTGCCGAGGCAGGTGATCCGGACGCTCGGGTCGTGTCGGCGCAGGCAGTCGGCGAAGGCGAGCAACGGATAGATGTGCCCACCCGTGCCGCCTCCGCAGAGCACCACCGAACGCAGCGGACCCATCAGCGTCTCCTCTCGCTCGCCGTGCCGGCGCGCGCCCGGTCGGACCGGGCGCCGCGGGCCGCGGCCTGGTCGTCCTGCCGCCGCGGGCGGGACCGGGGCACGGACCCTCGGTCCGCCGGTGGCGGCGCCGGTCGGCGGCGCCGGCCGGGAAGCGGCGGCAACGGGGCCCACACTAGTCGGACCCACCGGGCCGGCGGACGGGCATGCAGGGCCCGGGCCGCGTCCGGCTCGGCGCGGGCGAAGGAGGCGAGCATCCCGACGGCGGCCAGGGTCACCACGAGGGCGCTGCCGCCGTCGGAGATGAAGGGCAGGGGTACGCCGGTGAGCGGCAGCAGCCCGGTGACCCCGCCGATGTTGATGACGGCCTGGCCGACCAGCCAGGCGGTGACCCCGGCGGCGGCGAGCCGGCGGAACGGGTCCTCCACCCGGCGGGCGATCCGCAGCCCGGAATAGGCCAGCACGGCGAAGAGCACCAGCACCACCGTGCAGCCGACCACCCCCAGCTCCTCGGCGATCACCGCGAAGATGAAGTCGTTGTGCGCCTCGGGCAGCCAGCCGAACTTGGCGCTGCTCTTGCCGAGCCCGACGCCGAACCAGCCGCCGTTCTCCAGCGCGAAGCGGGCCTGGACGAGCTGGTAGCAGTTCGGCAGCTGCTCGTCGAAGCAGGTCTTCGGGTCGGGTGGGTCGAGGAACGAGGTGAGCCGCCCGAGCCGGTAGTTGTCGGCGTCCCGGGATCCGGAGCCGGCGCCGAGCGACGCGGCGGCGACCAGCAGGCCCACGCCGGCCAGGCCGACCGCGGAGAGGGCGGCGAACACCCGCAGCCGCACCCCGGCCGCCCAGAGCATCCCGACCACCAGGGCGAGCAGGCAGAGCATGCTGCCCAGGTCGTTGTAGCCGACCAGCACGAAGAGCAGGCCGACCACCGGGAACAGCGGGGTGGCCAGCTCCTTCCACCAGCCGAGCGCGGCGCCCTTGCGGGCCAGCACGTGCGCGCCCCAGAGCACCAGCGCGAACTTCGCCACCTCGACCGGCTGCACCGAGATCGGGCCGACGTAGAGCCAGAGCAGCTGGGCCTTGAGCGGGCCGAGCGACTTGACGCGGAACAGCGCCTCCAGCGCGACCAGCAGGTTGAGGACCAGCAGGAGCACCACGGCCACCCCGAGGAAGGGCCGCGACACCGCCCGGAACGTCCGGCCGGGCAGCCGTTGGCAGGCCCAGAAGGCGACGATCCCGATCACCGCGAAGATCGTCTGCTTGACCAGGGACGCCGTGGCGTTCCCCTCCTCGGCGTAGTCCTTCACGCTGGTGGCCGAGAAGACCATGGTGAGGCCGATCAGCAGCAGCAGGCCGGCGCTGGAGAGCAGCAGGTAGTAGGAGGCCAGCGGCCGGGCCAGCAGGCCACGCAGCGCGGCCAGCCCGCCGGCCGCGTCCAGCCCGAGCAGCGGCCCGGGCGGGTCGGCCGGGCGGGTCGCCGCGGGCGGCCGGCGGGCCTGCGTGTCGGTCGCGCCCTCGGTGTCTCTCGCCTCCCCCACCCGCCCATCATGGCGGCTCGACCCGCCCGTCCGTGGCGCAACCGCCCGGTCGGCGTGTCGGAACGCGAAACGGCGGGATCCCTGGTAACACCCAGGGATCCCG
Source organism: Micromonospora sp. CA-244673 (assembly GCF_050948395.1). Taxonomy (NCBI): domain Bacteria; kingdom Bacillati; phylum Actinomycetota; class Actinomycetes; order Micromonosporales; family Micromonosporaceae; genus Micromonospora; species Micromonospora sp. CA-244673. The sequence continues at coordinate 5,369,900 of NZ_CP192019.1, forward strand.
CCGTGACGCAGCGGCAGCCGGTCAGCTCACTGCGGCGAGGAACTCGCTGTAGAACAGGCCCAGCGCGATGGCCACACCGATGCCGGCGATGATCCAGAAGCGGACCACGATGTTGACCTCGCTCCAGCCGGCCAGCTCGAAGTGGTGCTGGAGCGGCGACATGCGGAACACCCGCTTGCCGGTGGTGCGGAACGAGATGATCTGGATCACCACGGACATCGTGATGATCACGAAGAGGCCGCCGATGATCGGCAGCAGCAGGATGGTCCGGGTCGACATCGCCATGCCGGCGATCAGCCCGCCCAGGCCGAGCGCGCCGGTGTCGCCCATGAAGATCCGGGCCGGCGAGGTGTTCCACCAGAGGAAGCCGACGCAGGCCCCGGCCGCCGCGCCCGCGATCAACGCGATCTCCAGCGGGTCCCGGACCGAGTAGCAGTACGCCTCGGTGTAGTTCGGGTCGGCGCACCAGTGCCGGTACTGCCAGAAGGCGATCAGCGCGTACGCGGCGAGGACCATCACCGAGGCGCCGGTGGCCAGGCCGTCGAGACCGTCGGTGAGGTTCACCCCGTTGGTCGCCGCCATCACGACCAGGATGATCACGATGATCGCCCCGATCTTGCCGATCTCCAGGGCCGGGATGTCCCGGATGAAGCTCAGCATGGTGCTGCCGACGGTCTCGGTGTTGGTGGCGTTGCCGCGGACGTCGGTCATGCTGCTCGGGAAGTAGAGCGCCACCACGCCGAAGATCGCGCCGACCAGGATCTGGCCGGCGAGCTTGCCGCGCTTGTTGAGGCCGCCGCTGTGCCGCTTGCGGACCTTCAGGAAGTCGTCGATGAAACCGACCGCACCGGAGAACACCATGAGCCCCAGCAGCACCAGCGCCGTGATGGTCGGCTCGACCTGGGCGATCTGCGCGTCCGGCAGGGTGGTCAGGGCCAGGTGGCCGGCGACGTACGCGATCACCGTGGCCAGGATGAAGACCACGCCGCCCATGGTCGGCGTGCCCTTCTTGCCCTGGTGCATGGCCGGGCCCTCGGCCCGGATCGGCTGGCCGGCCTTGAGCCGGGTGAACACCTTGATCGCGATCGGGGTGCAGAAGAGCGAGATGAGGAAGGCGACCCCGATGGCGACGATCACCGCCCTCATGCAGCAGACCCCTTCTCGGCGTCCGCGCGCAGCGCGTCCGCCACCTCCCAGGTGCGGTACCGGGAGCCCTTCACCAGCACCACGTCACCCGGACGTAGCTCGCTCCGCAGCACCTCGACGGCCGCCGCCTGATCGGTGAGCAGCACCGACTCTCCTCCCCAGTTGCTTACCGCTGTCGCGCCTTCGTGGATCGGCGCCGCCGGCTCGCCCACCACGAGGAGCCGGTCGACACCCAGTTCGGCCGCGAGCCGGCCGACCTGCTGGTGCCCCTCCCGTTCGAAGTCGCCCAACTCGGCCATGTAGCCGAGCACCGCGACGGTACGCCCCGTACCCCGCATGCTGGCCAGCGCCCGCAGCGCCACGCCGGTGGAGGCCGGGTTGGCGTTGTACGAGTCGTCGATGAGGATCACCCCGTCGGGGCGTTCCAGCACGTCCATCCGGCGGGTGGAGACCAGGCCCAGCTCGCCGAGGGCCACCGCCAGGTCGGTCAGGGGCAGGCCCAGCTCGCGGGCGACCGCCGCGGCGGCCAGCGAGTTGGACACCTGGTGCCGGCCGGTCAGCCCGAGCCGCACCGGCGCGCTCCCCTCCGGCGTCACGAGGGTGTACGAGGCACGGCCCCGCCCGTCCACCGTCACGTCCACCGCGCGCACGTCGGCCCGCTCGGACTCGCCGTAGCGGACCACCCGGGCCCGCGTGCGCGACGCCATGGCGTCGACCCGCGGGTCGTCGGCGTTGAGCACGGCCAGCCCGTCGGCGGGCAGCGCCTCGACCAGCTCCCCCTTGGCGAGCGCGATCGTCTCCACCGAGCCGAACTCGCCGATGTGCGCCACCCCGACGTTGAGCACCACGGAGATCCGCGGCGGCACCACCTCGCACAGGTAACGGACGTGCCCCACCCCCCGGGCGCCCTTCTCCATCACCAGGTAGCGGGTTTCCGGGCCGGCCTGCAACGCCGTGTACGGGTGCCCCAGCTCGTTGTTGAACGAGCCGGGCGGCGCCACGGTCGGGCCGAGCCGGACGGCGAGCTGGGCGATCAGGTCCTTGGTGGTGGTCTTGCCGGACGAACCGGTCAGCCCGATGACGGTCAGGCCGGGCAGCCGGTCGACCACCGCGCGGGCCAGCCGCCCCATCGCGTCGAGCGCGTCGCCGACCAGCACCATCGGCACGCCGGGGACCTCGCGGGTGCCGAGCACGGCCACCGCGCCGGAGGAGACGGCGCCGGCCGCGTAGTCGTGCCCGTCCACCTTCTCGCCCGGGAAGGCGACGAAGAGGCCGCCGGGGGTGACCTTGCGGGAGTCGAACTCCACCGAGCCGGTCACCCGGGCGTCCGGGTCGGCGGCGACGAGGCGGCCGTCGACCGCGGCGGCCACCTCGGCCAGGGTCAGCGGGATCACGGCTGCCCCACCAGGTCGCCGAAGCGGGCGCGCAGCGCCTCCGCCAGCTCCACCCGGTCGTCGAACGGCAGCACCTCGCCGTTGATCTCCTGGCCGCGCTCCTGCCCCTTGCCCAGCAGCGCCACGATGTCCCCCGGTTCGGCCACCCGGACCGCCTCCTCGATCGCGGCCCGCCGGCCGGGCGCCTCGATGATCCGCGCGCCGGTGCCCGCCGCGTACGCGCCGGCCAGCACCTCGGCCCGGATCGCGACCGGGTCCTCCGTGCGCGGGTTGTCGTCGGTCACCAGCACCACGTCGGCGCCCCGCGCGGCGGTGGCCCCCATCACCGGCCGCTTGCCCCGGTCCCGGTCGCCGCCGGCGCCGAGCACGCAGATCAGCCGGCCGTCGGTCAGGTCGCGCAGCGCCACGAGGACCGCCTCGATGGCGTTCGCCTTGTGCGCGTAGTCGACGACCCCGCGGACCGGGGCGTCCCCGCTGACCAGTTCCAGCCGGCCGGGGACCCCGCCGCAGGCGGCCACGCCGCGGGTCGCGGTCGCCGGGTCGACCCCGGCGGCCACCAGGATGGCGACGGCCAGCAGCGCGTTGGCCACGTTGTGCCGGCCGGGCAGGGCCACCCCGGTGGGCAGGGCGAGCCCGTCGGGGCCGTGCACGGTGAAGCGCTGCGCGTAGCCCTCGCCGCCGATCCCGTCGGCCCACCAGGTGGCGGTCGGGTCGCCGGCCGCCGAGTAGGTCACGGTCGCCGGCTTGAGCAGCGGCCGCAGCGCCGGGTCGTCGTGGTTGAGCACCTCGACGCGGCAGCGCCCGTCGAAGAGCTTCGCCTTGGCGGCGAAGTAGTCCGCCTCGTCGGCGTGGAAGTCCAGGTGGTCGGAGCCGAAGTTGGTGTAGCCGCCGACGTCGAACCGGACCCCGCCGACCCGGCCCATGGCCAGGGCGTGGCTGGAGACCTCCATGACCACGGTGTCCACCCCGCGTTCGCGGGCCACCGCCAGCATGGCGTGCAGGTCGGTCGCCTCGGGGGTGGTCCGGACGCTGTCGATCACCAGGTCACCGAGCCGGGTCTCCACCGTGCCGATCAGGCCGGTGGTGTGCCCGGCGGCGCGCAGCCCGGACTCGATGAGGTAGCTCGTCGAGGTCTTGCCGGCCGTGCCGGTCACGCCGATCATCGTGAGCCCGGCGGTCGGGTCGCCGTAGACGGTGGCGGCGATCTCGCCGAGCACCGCCCGGGGGTCGTCGACGACCAGCACGGGCAGGCCCGCGCCGGCGGCCAGCGCGACACCGGCCGGGTCGGTCAGCAGGGCCACCGCGCCCGCCGCGGCCGCGCCGGCGGCGAACTCCGCGCCGTGCCGGCGGGCGCCGGGCAGGGCCGCGTACAGGTCGCCGGGGCGGACCTCCTGGCTGGCGTGGGTCACCCCGGTGACGGCCACCTCGGCGGCCCCCTCCGGCGGCGCGACGGCCAGCCGTGCGGCGAGGTCGCCGAGCCGGACGGGATTCACGGTCGCGGGACGTGGATTGCCGGGCACGGCGTCAGACCCTACCCGGTCGTCCGGTTCCGACCGCACAGCCGCCCCGGTGGTTCGTCGCCACTCACCGATGATGTCCCGCCCTCCCGGCTCAGTGCGGAAAGACCTCGAACTTCGGGGACTTGTTGGTCGCCGAGGGCGGCACCCGGTAGTGCCGGAGAGTGAAGGACATCATCTCCCGGAAGGCCGGCGCGGCCACCTGACCGCCCTCACCGCCCGGGCTCCAGACGAAGACCGCCACCACGTACCGGGGATTCTCCGCCGGGGCCATCCCGATGAACGAGGCCACCTCGCCGGGCTGGCGCTTGCCGCCCTCGTAGCGCAGGCCGGTGCCGGTCTTGCCGGCCACCCGGTAGCCGGGCACCGCGGCGGCCAGGCCGGTGGCCCGCCCGTCCGGGCCGTCGACCGTGGTGACCGCCTCCAGCATCCGGCGCAGCGCGGCCGCGTTGGCCGGGCTGAGCACCGAGCGGGTGACCGGGGCGGCGCCGGGCTTCTTCCTACCGTCCGGGCCGATCACGTTCTTGATCAGGTGCGGCTGGACGTAGGTGCCGCCGTTGGCGATGGCGGCGTACGCGGCGGCCATCTGCAACGGGGTGGCGTCCACGCTGTGCCCGATCGGCACCGACCCGTACGACGAGCCGCTCCACTCGCCGGCGGGGAGCAACCGGCCGGAGGCCTCCCCGGGCATGCCCTCGCCGGTGGGCTGCCCCAGCCCGAACCGCTTCTGGTAGTCGATCAGGCGGTCCTTGCCCAGCCGGTCGGCGATCTCGATGGTCGCGACGTTGGAGGAGAAGGCGAGCATGCCCGGGATGCTCATGGTCCGCCCGTTGGCCGGGTGGGTGTCCGTGAAGGGCACGCCGCCCCTGTTGATGCTGTTGGCCACCGGAAAGGTGGTGTCCGGGGTGATCACGCCCTCCTGGAGGGCCGCGCCGTAGGTGATCGCCTTGTGGATCGAGCCCGGGTCGACGATGAAGCTGGTGGCCGCGTCCTCGCGGTCGGACGGGGAATTGACCTTGGTCGGATCGGCGGCGTTGTAGGTGGGGAAGCTCGCCTGGGCCAGCACGTCGCCGGTGCCGACCTCCATGACCACCGCGGCGCCGACGCTGTTGCGGGTCTGCGCCATCCCCTCGGACAGGATCCGCTGCGTCCGGAACTGGACGTCGCGATCGATCGTGAGCTCCAGCGAGCTGCCCGGCTGGGCCGGGGTGGTCTGGCTGTAGCCGCCCGGGATCGGCGCGGCGAGGTCGCCCTGCCCCACCTCGTACCGCTTCCTGCCGGGCTTGCCCTCGAGGACGTCGTCGTACTTCGCCTCGAGCCCTTCGAGGCCGTTCATGTCCTGGCTGACGAAGCCGAGCAGGTTGGCGGCCAGATCGCCACCGGGCACCTCGCGCCGCTCGTCGCGGTGCACGCCGATGCCGGCCAGGTCCAACGCCACGATCTGCTTGGCCCGGTCGATGTCGACGCCGCGCGCCAGGTATTCGAACTGCGACCAGCCGCCACCGGGCAGCTTGCGGGGCTTCATCTTCCCGGCCAGCTCCGAGGCGGGCACGCCCAGCAGCGGGGACAGCAGCCGGGCGGTGGCGGCCCGGTCCTTGACCTGGGTGGGGTCGGCGAAGACGTACCGCGCCTCGACGCTGTGCGCCAGCGGGGCGCCCGTGCGGTCGTAGATCGCCCCGCGCGGGGCCGGCAGCTCCACCACGGCGAGCCGGCTGGCGAGCCCGCCGTCGGCGTACGCCGGGGTGCTGACGGTCTGGAGGTAGACCAGCCGGATGCCGATGGTGGTGAAGAGCGCGAGCACGAGCAGGGTGCCGAGCCGCAGCCGGCGACGCGGGTCGGCGAGCTTGGGCGGGCGGCGCGGCTTGCGGACCGGCCGCCGGGCGGCGGCCGGTCGCGCGGGACGCCGGGGCCCGGACCGGCGCCGCGGCGCCGGCAGGTCGTCGTCGTCGAACGGCTCGTGCACCGGCCGGCCGGAGACGGTCCGCACCACACCGGCCCGGCCACCGGCCGCGGTCTCCCGGCGGCCGGCGCGGGTCGCCCCGGTCCGGCCGCCGTCGAGCACCTGCAACGCCGGGCGGAACGGGTCGCCGGAGCGGCTGCTGCGCGGGGTACGCCGTTGCTCGGCGCCACCACCGGTGCGGGCCGCGCCGCCACCCTCCCGGATGGTCCGGCCGCGCGGGGTGTACGCCCGGGCGTCGGAGATGCCGTTGACGCCCGGCTCCCGGTGCTCCGCGCCCCGCGACGAGCCGCGCCGGGAGCCCGTGGCGTCCCGGCGCGGTTCATCCGATCTCGGCGGCACTGCTCAGCCTCCGTTGCCCTGCTGGCTGGTGATCGCCGGCGCGCCCTCCACCGGGTGCGGGACGCCGATCACCTTCCCGTCCGGCAGCCGGATGTAGGCCAGCTCGTCGGAGTCGACAAGGCCCAGCTTGCGGGCGTTGGCGGTCAGGTTGCCGGGCGCCTTCTGGTCGGCGATCTCCTTCTCCAGCTGCTGCTGGTCGACGTCGAGCTTGGCCTGCTGCTGCTGAAGCTTCTCCAGCTTGAAGGCGTTCTCGTTGATCTTGGTGTTGACCGCCAGGATGCCGAGCACCCCGCCGACCACGAGCACCAGGATCAGCCCGACGAACGGCGCCCGCGGCACGCGGACCGGCGGCGGCGGGGCGACCCGCAGCCGCGGCGAGGTCGTGCCGGTGGCCTTCGTGCGCTCGGCCGGCCGCAGCGCGGCGCTGCCCTGGGTGGGGAACTCGCGCGCCCCCCGGGCGCGAGTCTCCCCCCGGCGGTCGGGCCGGTCGGCCGCCACCGTCGACGTGGTGCGCGGGGCACGCTGCGCCGCGGTCCGGCCCCCCGACCGCGGTGCGCGCTGCCCGATGCCGGTGTCCCGGCCGTCGCGCTGGTTGACGTTCATGTCCCCTCCCCCTCTTCGTCCGTCCCGTTCCCGTCCCCCGGCGCCGACCGGGGGTCCGTTCCGGACCCCGGTGACCCCGTCCCCGGTTGGTGCATCGCCTTCACCCGGCGGCGGTACCGTTCGCGGTCGGTACGCCCCTGCCGGGCCGCCTCCGGGTCGAGCCGTTCCGCGGCCCGCAGCCGCACCGAGGCGGCACGCGGGTTCGCCGCGACCTCGGCCTCCCCGGGCAGCTCCGCGCCCCGGCTCAGCAGCCGGAACGTCGGACCCGACCCGGGCAGTTCGACCGGGAGGTCGACCGGGCCCTTGCTGCGGACCCGGTCGGCGAGCGCCTGCTTGGTGAGCCGGTCCTCCAGCGAGTGGTAGGACAGGACCACCATGCGGCCGCCCACGGTGAGCTTGTCCAGAGCGGCCGGCAGCGCCGTCTCCAGCGCTGCCAGTTCCCTGTTTACCTCGATCCGTAAAGCCTGAAACGTTCTCTTTGCCGGGTGTCCCCCGGTTCGTCGGGCTGGTGCCGGAATGCTCTCCCGGACCAGCTCGGCCAGCCGCGCCGACGAGGTGATCGGCGCCCGCTCGCGCTCCCGGATGATCGCCGAGGCGATCCGCCCGGCGAACTTCTCCTCGCCGTACACCCGCAGCACCCGGGCCAGGTCCGGGTGGGAGTAGGTGTTGACCACCTCCTCGGCGGTCACCCCCCGGGTCTGGTCCATCCGCATGTCCAGCGGCGCGTCCTGCGCGTACGCGAACCCGCGGTCGGGCGCGTCCAGTTGCAGGGACGAGACGCCGAGGTCGAACAGGATCCCGTCGATCGCCGGGTAGCCCAGCCGGTCGAGCACGTCGGGCAACTCGTCGTAGACGGCGTGCTCCAGGTGGATCCGGTCGGCGAACCGGGCCAGCCGGACCCGCGCGTGGGCGAGGGCCTCGGTGTCCCGGTCCAGGCCGATCAGCACCGTGTCCGGGTGCGCCTCGAGCACCGCCTCGGCGTGCCCGGCCAGGCCGAGCGTGGCGTCGACGTGCACGGTGCGGCCGGGCCGGCCCAGCGCGGGGGCCAGCAACTCGAGACACCGCTCGAGCAGCACCGGCACGTGCGTGCCGCGTAGCTCCCCCATCTCGACCCCCACTGGTTGAAACCCGCTTCCGTCCCTGCGTCCGTCGTCGTCACGGCGCCTCGCCATACCGCCAGATCCCCATCCGCTCCCGCCCGCCGGAGGCCGCGGCCCTCCGTATCGGATCGTGCGCCTGGCACCGGGGAAGGGGTGCCAGGAACTCGAAAGCGGGTGGAGATCTCGCAGTACGTCGGGCGCCGTCACGCCCTACAGACCGCCGGGCAGCACCCCCTCCTCGATGTCGGCGAAGTCGTCTTCGCTCTCCGCGAGGTAGGCCTCCCAGGCCGCCCTGTCCCAGATCTCCACCCGGGTGCTCGCGCCGATCACGACCAGGTCGCGGTCGAGCGCGGCGTACGACCGGAGGTGCCCGGGGATGGTGACCCGTCCCTGCTTGTCCGGCACCTCGTCGTGCGCGCTGGCGAAGAAGACCCGGCTGTAGGCCCGGGCCGCCTTGCTCGTCATCGGCTGCGCGCGCAACTGGTCGGCGATCCGCTGGAACTCGGGCATCGGGAAGACGTAGAGGCAGCGCTCCTGCCCTTTGGTGATCACGACACCCCCCGCCAGCTCGTCCCGGAACTTCGCCGGAAGGATCAACCGGCCTTTGTCGTCCAGGCGCGGAGTGTGGGTGCCGAGGAACATCGGCCCAACCCCCTCGCCCTGAGCGGCGTTCGCGGCGCCGCTGACCCCCCGGGCCGGTGTGGCCCTCCCGGCCTCACCATCGCGCCCCACTCTACTCCACTTCCCTCCACCCGCAACCAGAAACGCCCGCGTGGCGCGTCGTTTGCGCGCGCAAAACAGCACGTCAACGGGGGTGGGGCGGAGTGGAGGGGCGCGGCGCGCCCCGAGGGCGGTCCGCTTCCCGACATTGATCGACTCCGTCCGGCGGAGCACCCGGTGGCCGTCCGCCGGACGTCCCCGGCCGAACGGATCGCCGTCGGCGGCGATCTGGGGGGCCCGGTGGTCCGGTAACCTCGCTCGGGTGACGGACGCGAAGATGCCCCTGCGGGCAAAGGTGGCCAGCTCCGTGTCGCGGACCGCCGCGGCGCTGTCGCGGGCCGCGGGCCGTGGCGACGGCTCGGTCATCGGCGGGTGGATCGGCCTCAAGATCGACCCGGACCTGCTCGCCCACCTCTCGGCCGGGCGGGCCATCGCCCTGGTGTCCGGCACCAACGGCAAGACCACCACCACGCGGCTCACCACCGCCGCCGTCGGCGTGCTGGGCCGGGTCGCCACCAACTCCTTCGGCGCCAACATGCCCACCGGGCACACCTCGGCGCTGGCCAAGGCCGGCAGCACCCCCTACGCGGTGCTGGAGGTGGACGAGCACTACCTCGCCCAGGTGCTGGAGGCCACCGAGCCGCACGTCGTGGCGCTGCTCAACCTCTCCCGCGACCAGCTCGACCGGGCCAAGGAGGTCGCCATGATGGCGCAGCTCTGGCGCGCCGCGCTGGTCCGGCACACCGACGTGCGGGTGGTCGCCAACGCCGACGACCCGATGGTCGTGTGGGCCGCCACCCCGCCGGCCGACCCGGCACAGGGCCACGTCCCGCCGCACGTCACCTGGTTCAGCGCCGGCCAGCGCTGGCACGACGACTCCTGGGTGTGCCCCGAGTGCGGCTCCACCATCCAGCGCTCCGGCGAGCAGTGGTGGTGCACCGGCTGCCCGCTGCGCCGCCCCCAGCCGCAGTGGACCGTCGAGGACGACGGCGTGCTCGACCCCACCGGCGCCTGGCACAAGGTGCAGCTCCAGCTACCCGGCAAGGTCAACCTCGGCAACGCGGCCACCGCCCTGGCGGTCGCCGCCGAGTTCGGCGTACGCCCCGTGGACGCGGTCTCCCGGCTCGGGGTGGTCACCTCGGTGGCCGGCCGCTACGCCCAGGTCGACCGGGACGGGCGCAACATCCGGCTGCTGCTCGCCAAGAACCCGGCCAGCTGGCTGGAGGCGTTCGACATGGCCGACGTCGCGCCGACACTGCTCTCCATCAACGCCCGCGACCCCGACGGGATGGACACCTCCTGGCTCTTCGACGTCGACTTCTCGCCGCTGGGCGGCCGGCAGGTGCTGATCACCGGCGACCGGGCGTACGACCTGGCGGTCCGGCTCGACGTCAACGGCGTGCCGTTCCAGCACGTCCGGACCTTCGACGACGCGGTCCGGGCGGTGCCGCCGGGCCGGCTGGAGGTCATCGCCAACTACACCGCCTTCCAGGACATCCGAGCGGAGCTGGACCGTGTCAACTGAGAGCCTGCGCATCGTCTGGATCTATCCCGACCTGCTGTCCACCTACGGCGACCGGGGCAACGCGCTGATCCTGGCCCGCCGGGCCCAGCTGCGCGGCATGCCGGTCGAGGTGCTGGAGGTCCGCTCCGACCAGCGGCTGCCCGCCACCGCCGACATCTACCTCATCGGCGGCGGCGAGGACGGCCCGCAGGCGCTGGGCGCGCAGCGGCTCATCGCCGACGGCGGCCTGCACCGGGCGGTGGCGCAGGGCTCGGTGGTGTTCGGCGTCTGCGCCGGCTACCAGCTGCTGGGCACCTCCTTCTTCGCCAAGGGCACCCGCTGCACCGGGCTGGAGCTGCTGGACCTCTCCTCCGACCGGGGTCCCACCCGGGCGGTCGGCGAGCTGGCCGGCGAGGTCGACCCGCGCCTCGGCATCCCCTACCTGACCGGGTTCGAGAACCACGGCGGGCGGACCCACCTCGGCCCCGGCGTCTCGCCGCTGGCCCGGGTGACCGCCGGGGTCGGCAACGACGGCACCACCGAGGGCGCCTGGCGCGGCAAGCTGCTCGGCACCTATTCGCACGGCCCGGCGCTGGCCCGCAACCCCCACCTGGCCGACCTGCTGCTGCGCTGGGCCACCGGCGTCCACCAGCTCCCCCCGCTCGACGACACCTGGGCCGACCGGCTCCGGTCCGAGCGCCGCGCCGCGGTGGCCGCCGCCGCGAGGGCATGATCGGGGCCGCCCGACCGTGGCGGCGACGAACCAGCCGGTTCGTCCGGTTGCTCCGGCAGCCGTCGGCGCGCCGGTTCGCAGTGCTGCTCCTGCTGCTGGCCGGGTGCGGCGTCACGCTGCTGCTGGTCCCCCGCCCGGACCCGGGCGACCTGCCCCGGCTGGCCCACTCCCTCGGCGGGTACGCGCCGGTCGCCGCCGTGGTGGGCGGCGCGCTGCTGCTCGTGGCACTGGTCCCGCGTACCTTCGTCACGCTGGCCGCCGGGGCGATCTTCGGCCCGGTGCAGGGTGCCGCCTACGCCCTCGGCGCGGCATTGCTCGCGGCGGCCGTCGGCTTCGCGGTCGGCCGCCTGCTGGGCCGACAGTTCGTCGCCGAGCGGGTCCGTGGCCGGCTGGCCCGGCTGGACGGCTGGTTCGCCCGGCAGAGCGTGTTCGGCGTGATGACCGTCCGGCTGCTGCCGATCGCCGGGTTCGGGCTGGTCAGCTACGGCTACGGCACCACCGGGGCGCGGGCGCTGCCGTTCCTGGCCGGCAGCGTGATCGCCGCGGCCCCCACCGCGATCGGCTACGCGGCCATCGGCGCGGCGGTCAGCTCCCCCGGCTCGATCAACTGGTACGCCGCCGCCCCGGCCAGCCTCGGCCTGATCGCCAGCGTGCTCATCATCCACCGCTGGTGGCGCGCGGAGCGGCAGCGCCGGCTCGGCCCGAGCTGAGCTGACCGTGGGCGAGGAACGGCTGCCCGGGGGCTTCGTCACCGCCGTGGTCCGGATCGGCGACACGGTGCGCCGCACTCCCCCGGCCCGAGCCGACTTCGTGGCCGCCCTGCTGCGCCGCCTGGCCGCCACGGCGCCCGGGCTCGCGCCCGCGTACCTCGGGGTGGACGAGCAGGGCCGGCAGGTGCTGACCCACCTCGACGGGCTGGTGCCCTGGCGGGACCGGGAGGACGCATCCTTCTTCTCCGACGCCGCGCTGACCCGGCTGGCCGAGCTGATCCGGGCGCTGCACGACGCCTGCGCCGGCAGCCCGCTGGCCGGCGACGCGGAGACGGTCTGCCACCGCGACCTGTCGCCGAAGAACACCGTCTACCGGGACGCGCCGGCCGGGCCGCTTCCGGTGGCGTTCCTGGACTGGGACCTGGCCGGGCCGGGCCGGCGGATCGAGGACGTGGCCTTCGCCGGCTGGCACTGGGCCGCGCTGGGCGGCGACGCCGACCCGGCCGAGCTGGCCCGGCGCTGCCGGCTGCTGTGCGACGCCTACGAGGCGGCGGCCCCCGGGGTGGCCCTGCCCCGGGGCGAGCTGGTCGCCGTCATGCTCGACCAGCTCGACGGCACGTGGCGGGGCATCGACGCCGGCGCCGACCGGGACGAGCCCGGCATGCGCCGGCTCCGCTCGGCGGGCGCGGTCGACGCGGTACGCGGCTGGCACGACTGGCTGCTCCGGCACCGCCCGACGGTCGAGACGGCGCTCCGGACCGGTTGACCGTGGAACACGCCGGAGGCGCGCCCCGAACGCGGGACGCGCCTCCGATGGACCCCACGGGTCAGGCGACGACCGAGACCATCCGGCCCTGCACCACGATGACCTTGCGCGGCTCCTTGCCGGCCAGCGCGCCGGCCACGGCCTCCAGCGCGGCCGCGCGGACGTCGTCCTCGGACGCGTCGGCGGCCACCTCGACCCGGCCCCGGACCTTGCCGTTGACCTGCACCGGGTACGTCACCGTCTCGGCGACCAGCAGCGCCGGGTCGGCGGCCGGGAAGTCCGCGTACGCCAGCGAGGTGTCGTGGCCCAGCCGCCGCCACAGCTCCTCGGCGACGTGCGGGGCGAACGGCGCCACCATCAGCACCAGCGGCTCGGCCACCTCGCGCGGGGTCTCCGCCAGCCGGGTCAGCCCGTTGGTCAGCTCGATCAGCTTGGCGATGGCCGTGTTGAACCGGATCGCCTCCATGTCGCCGCGGACCCCGTCGATCACCTTGTGCAGCAGCCGCCGGGTGGCCTCGTCGGCCGGCGCGTCGGTGACCCGCACCGCGCCGGTCTGCTCGTCGACCACCGCGCGCCAGACCCGCTGCAGGAACCGGTAGGAACCGACCACCGCCCGGGTCTCCCACGGGCGGGACACCTCCAGCGGGCCCATCGACATCTCGTACACCCGGAAGGTGTCCGCGCCGTACGCCGCGCACATGTCGTCCGGGGTGACGACGTTCTTCAGGGACTTGCCCATCTTGCCGTACTCGCGCTTGACCTCCGTCTCGCCGTGGAAGTAGCGGCCGTCGACCTCGACGACCTCCTCGGCCGGCACGTAGGCGCCGCGCGGGTCGGTGAACGCGTACGCCTGGATGTAGCCCTGGTTGAACAGCCGGCGGAACGGCTCGAAGGACGAGACGTGGCCCAGGTCGTACAGCACCTTGTGCCAGAAGCGCGCGTACAGCAGGTGCAGCACGGCGTGCTCGGCGCCGCCGACGTACAGGTCGGTGCCGCCGCAGTCGCCCGCGCCGCGCGGCCCCATCCAGTACGCCTCGTTCTCCGGCTCGGCGAAGCGCCGCGAGTCGGTCGGGTCCAGGTAGCGCAGCTCGTACCAGCAGGAGCCGGCCCACTGCGGCATCACGTTGGTCTCCCGGGTGTAGCGCTTCGGCCCGTCACCCAGGTCCAGCTCCACCTCCACCCAGTCGCGCCGCCGGGACAGCGGGGTCTCCGGGTTGCTGTCGGCGTCCTCCGGGTCGAACGTCTTCGGGGAGAAGTCGTCGACCTCGGGCAGCTCGACCGGCAGCATCGACTCGGGCAGCGCGATCGGCGCCCCGGTCTCGTCGTAGACGATCGGGAAGGGCTCGCCCCAGTAGCGCTGCCGGGAGAACAGCCAGTCCCGCAGCCGCCAGGTGACCGCGCCGGCGCCGTGCCCGGTGGCCTCCAGCCACTCGATGATCCGCGCCTTGGCGTCGGCCACCCCCAGGCCGTTCAGGTCCAGGCCGCGGTCGGGGGCGGCGCTGTTGATCGCCGGGCCGTCACCGGTCCACGCCTTGCCGGCGAAGCCCTCCGCCGGCTGCACGGTGCGCACGATCGGCAGGTCGAAGACCTCGGCGAACTCCCAGTCGCGCTCGTCCTGGGCCGGCACCGCCATGATCGCGCCGGTGCCGTAGCCGGCCAGCACGTAGTCGGCGATGAAGATCGGGACCTGCCCGCCGGTGACCGGGTTGGTCGCCCAGGCGCCGACGAAGACGCCGGTCTTCTCCTTGGTCTCCGCCTGCCGCTCCACGTCCGTCTTGGCCGCGGCGGCCTTCCGGTACGCCTCGACGGCGGCCCGCGGGCTGGCGTGCCCGCCGGTCCAGGCGTCCTTCGTCCCGGCCGGCCACGCGGCCGGCACCAGCACGTCGACCATCTCGTGCTCGGGGGCCAGCACCATGTAGGTGGCGCCGAAGACGGTGTCCGGCCGGGTCGTGAACACGCGGACCGGGCCGCGCTCGGTCGGGAAGTCGATGTGCGCGCCGGTGGACCGGCCGATCCAGTTGCGCTGCTGCAGCTTGATCGGCTCGGGCCAGTCCAGCGTGTCCAGGTCCTCCAGCAGCCGGTCCCCGTACGCGGTGATCCGCATCATCCACTGCTTCAGGTTCCGCTTGAAGACCGGGAAGTTGCCCCGCTCGGAGCGGCCGTCGGCGGTGACCTCCTCGTTGGCCAGCACCGTGCCCAGGCCCGGGCACCAGTTCACCGGCGCCTCCGAGACGTACGCCAGCCGGTGGTCATCGACGATCTTCCGCCGCTCGCCCACGGTCAGCTCGGACCACGGCCTGCCGTCCGGGGTGGGACGGGTGCCCCCCTCGAACTCGGCGATCAGCTCGGCGATCGGGCGGGCCCGGCGCGCGTCGGCGTCGTACCAGGAGTTGAAGACCTGCAGGAAGATCCACTGGGTCCAGCGGTAGAAGTCGGTGTCGATGGTCGCCACGGACCGCCGCTCGTCGTGGCCCAGGCCCAGCCGGCGCAGCTGCGCCTTGTACCGCTCGATGTTGGCCACGGTCGTGGTGCGGGGGTGGGTGCCGGTCTGCACCGCGTACTGCTCGGCGGGCAGGCCGAACGCGTCGAAGCCCATCGCGTGCAGCACGTTGCGCCCGGCCATCCGCTGGTAGCGGGCGTAGCAGTCGGTGCCGATGTAGCCCAGCGGGTGGCCGACGTGCAGGCCGGCACCGGAGGGGTAGGGGAACATGTCCAGCACGTACAGCTTCTCGGCGCCCGCCCGCGGGTGGTCCGGGTCGGCCAGCGGACCGGCCGGGTTCGGCGCGTGGAAGGTGCCCTCCCGCTGCCAGGCGTCCTGCCAGCGGTGCTCGATCTCCTCGGCCAGGGCGGCGGTGTACCGGAACGGGGGGATGTCGGTCGCCGGTGCGGCTGCCTCACTCATGGCGTGTCTCCTCGGCGCGGGTCATGTCGGATATGGGAGGTCTGCTGCGGGCACAAAAAAGCCCCTCGCGCAGGAGGGGCCGCCGTGCTGTCGCGCGCTCAGCGCATCAGCACGGCTCGGTAAGAAGCAGGAAGACTCCGGCCATGACCGGCAGTGTACCCCGCCGGCCGGCCGCGCCTCGCGCCCGTTGCCGGCAGGTGGGACGGCGCGGTGCGGCGGGGTCACGCCGGCGGGTACGGATCGGGCCGGGCGAACCGCTCGGTGTCGGTGACGAACCCCCAGCACTGCTTGGCGTTGAAGATCACCGCCTCCTTGCAGTATTCGGGGCTCGACGTCGCGGTGGCGTCGGGCCGCCTCCACCGCCCGTACCGCCCGGGATCGCCGCCCGGCAGGCGGTGTGGTGGGGCGTGAGGTGCACGTGGTCGTCGTACAGGTGCCAGCGGGCCGCCCCGCCGCCCAGCCGGACCCCGCCGTCACCGGTGTCGCCGTAGATGTTCCGATCCCGCCGCACCGGCCCACCTCCCCGCCGCCCTTGGCACAGGAACCGGGACCGGGCTACCCGTGTGCGAGCCGGCCACACGTCCCCCGGTCCGGCGAATATTCCGGGCGTAACCGGCCGACGGCCTGCGGGGGTCGGCGACAACGAGAAACATGGTTAGCCTGAGAGACCAGTGAGATTTTTGCGGCAGAAGAGGCTCGGCGTCGCGAACCCAACGGCGGGTCCAGGTGCTCTATACAGAGCTGCCGTCCGGCGACGAGGAGGAGGCCCGTGACACAACAGACCTGGGACGAGGTGGGCGGTCTGCTGCCGCACGACGAGTTCCGCGCCGCCAGCGAGGCCATCGTGGCCAACATCGAGCAGGTCATCGAGGGCAAGACGGCCACCGTCCGGCTCGCCCTGGCGGTGCTGCTGGCCGAGGGCCACCTCCTGATAGAGGACGTGCCCGGCGTCGGCAAGACCAAGCTGGCCAAGGCCCTGGCCCGCTCGATCGACTGCTCGGTGCGCCGGATCCAGTTCACCCCCGACCTGCTGCCCAGCGACGTCACCGGTGTCAGCGTCTACAACCAGGAGACGCACGACTTCGAGTTCCGTCCGGGGGCCGTCTTCGCCAACCTGGTGGTCGGCGACGAGATCAACCGGGCCTCCCCGAAGACCCAGTCGGCGCTGCTGGAGTGCATGGAGGAGCGGCAGGTCACCGTCGACGGCGTGACCTACCAGTTGCAGACGCCGTTCATGGTGATCGCGACGCAGAACCCGATCGAGATGGAGGGGACCTACCCGCTGCCGGAGGCGCAGCGCGACCGGTTCACCGCCCGAATCGCGATGGGCTACCCGGACGCGGGCGCCGAGCTGGCCATGCTGGACGGCCACGGCGCCACCGACCCGCTGCACGAGCTGCGGCCGGTCTCCGACGCGGCCACCGTCCGCCGGCTGATCGGGCACGTCCGGCAGGTGCACGTCGCCGACGCCGTCAAGCAGTACGCCATCGACCTGGTCACCGCCACCCGCGAGGCCCCCGACCTGCGGCTCGGCGCGTCCCCGCGGGCCACCCTCCAGCTGCTGCGCACCGCCCGCGCGGTGGCCGCCCTGGAGGGCCGCGACTACGTCCTGCCGGACGACCTCCAGGCCCTCGCGGTGCCCGTGCTGGCGCACCGGATCATCCCGACCGCCGACGCGCAGCTGGCCCGGCGCACCACCGACGCGATCGTCGCCGAGCTGGTGCACCGTCTCCCGCTCCCGCACGACCGCAAGCGCTCCCCGTACGACACCCGGCCCGGCAACACCGGTCGCGGGCCGTACGAGCCGCGGAGGCCGTGACGTGCGCGACGGGCTGCGAGGGCTGACCACCCGCGGCCGATCCTTCCTGGCGGCCGCGGTGGCCGCCGCGATCTCCGCCGCCATCCTGGGCGAGAAGGACCTGCTCCGGGTGGCCGTCCTGCTCGCCATCCTGCCGCTGCTCGCGGCGGCGTACGTCGGGCGCAGCCGCTACAAGCTCGCCTGCAACCGGTCCCTGGAGCCGCACCGGGTGCCGGTCGGGGCGAACTCGCGGGTGGTGCTGCGGCTGCAGAACCTGTCCCGGCTGCCCACCGGCACCCTGCTGCTGGAGGACCGGCTGCCCTACGCGCTGGGCAGCCGCCCGCGGGTGGTGCTGGAGCGCCTCGGCGCCCACCAGGCCAGCTCGGTGGCGTACACGGTCCGGGCCGACGTGCGCGGCCGCTACGAGGTCGGGCCGCTGGTGATCCGGCTGACCGACCCGTTCGGGCTCTGCGAGCTGAGCCGGGCCTTCCCCAGCACCGACCACCTCACGGTGATCCCGCAGGTCACCCCGCTGCCACCGGTCCGCCTCCCCGGCGAGTACGCGGGCAGCGGCGACAGCCGGGCCCGCTCGGTGGCGGTGCACGGCGAGGACGACGCGGCCACCCGGGAGTACCGGATGGGTGACGACCTGCGCCGGGTGCACTGGAAGTCGACGGCCCGCACCGGCGAGCTGATGGTGCGCCGGGAGGAACAGCCCTGGGAGAGCCGGGCCACCGTGGTGCTGGACACCCGCGCCCTCGGGCACCGCGGCGAGGGGCCCACCGCGAGCTTCGAGTGGGCGGTCTCGACGGCCGCCAGCATCGCCGTGCACCTGCGCCAGGCCGGCTACAAGCTGCGCCTGGTCACCGGCAACGGTGCGGACGTGGACGCCACCGAGGCGGGCGGCGAGGGCGTGCTCCTCGACCACCTCGCCGAGGTGCACCTGGACAAGCGCGGCGAGCTGACCACGCTGGTGCAGCAGGTCCGGCAGCGGTCCGACGGCGGGCTGATCATCGCGCTGCTCGGCACGCTGAGCACCGCCGAGGCCGAGCTGCTCGCCGGGCTGCGCGGCAACGGCGCCACCTGTGTGGCCTTCCTGCTCGACAGCAACACATGGCTGAACCTGCCGCCGAAGGCCCGGGCCGAGGCGGAGCACGCGCACGGCGCCGCCGCGCTCGCCCTGCTGCAGAGCGGCTGGCGGGTCATCGGGGTGGAGCACGGCAACCGGCTGCCGGTGCTCTGGCCGCAGGCGGGCCGCGGGTCGCAGGGCTTCGCGCTGCGGGCGGCGCTGGCCGAGACGGTGGCCGGAGGCGTGCGATGACCGGAAGGGTGGACCCGTGACCGCGCACCGCAACCTCGGCTTCGTCGCCGCGGCGGCGACCCTGCTGGCGGCGGCCCCGCTGTCGGCGATCTTCGAGCGCTGGACCTGGCTCATCCAGGCGGCCATCGTGGTCGCCGTGGTGGCCGGCGCGGCCGCGCTGAGCCGGCTGGCCCGGGCGCCCCTGTGGGGCCAGGTGCTGGCCATGCTGGCCGGTCTCACGCTCGCCCTGACCTGGGTGTTCCCGGGTGGCACCGAGTTCTTCGCGTTCGTGCCCACCCCGGCCACCTTCGCCCACTTCGGCGACCTGCTGGCCGCCTCGCTGTCGGACATGCGCTCCTACGGCGTGCAGGTGCCGGACGTGGACTCGCTGCTCTTCCTCGCCGTGCTGGGCATCGGCGCGGTGGCCGTGGTGGTCGACGTGCTCACCGTGGGGTTGCGCCGGCCGGCGCTGGCCGGGCTGCCCATGCTGGCCATCTACTCGGTGCCCGTGGCGGTCTATGTGGACAGCGTCCCCGCCACCCCGTTCGTGGTGGGCGCCTGCGGCTACCTGTGGCTGCTGGTGACCGACAACGTCGACCGCGTACGCCGGTTCGGCCGCCGGTTCACCGGCGAGGGGCGCGACGTCGACGTCTGGGAGGCGTCGCCGCTGGCCGCGGCGGGCCGCCGGCTGGCCGTGGTCGGGGTGGTCCTGGCGGTGGCCCTGCCGCTGGCCGTGCCCGGGATGACCGGCGGGCTCATGAGCAACGTCGGCAACGGCAACGGCACCGGCAACGGGCGGCCGGGCCAGGGCGGCAGCCCCGGCCGGATCGACCTCTTCGCCGCGCTCAGCGGCCAGCTCAACCAGACCGAGGTGACCGAGCTGGTCAAGGTGACCACCAACGAGCCGGCGCCGTTCTACCTGCGCTTCGGGGTGGCCGACGAGCTGCGGCCGGACGGCTTCCGGGTGCGGGTGCCCACCGGGCGGCCCGCCAACCGGAACCTGCCCGACCCGACGGAGCGCGGCGGCCGGGGCGTGACGCAGCAGCGCTACCGGGCCAGCGTCGAGGTGACCAAGAACCTCACCATGCCGCTGCTGCCGGTCTACTCGGAGCCGGTGAAGACCGAGGACCTGAGCGGCAACTGGCTCTACGACACGAATCTCCAGATCGTCTTCTCCAACCGGGAGAGCTCCCGGGGCAAGCGCTACGCGTTCGACTACGTCCGCTCCACGTTCAGCCCGGCGGCGCTGCGCGCGGCGCCGTCCCTGCCGGCCGACGACGCGGTGCTGGCGCAGCAGACCGTCACGCCGTCCGTTCGCGGGGTCGAGCGGCTCGTCGACCAGCTGGTCAAGGGCCGCACGAACGACTACGACAAGGTCCGGGCGATCTACGACTACTTCTCGGTGGAGAACGGGTTCACCTATTCGCTGTCGACGCGCAACGGCACCAGCGGGGATGACATCACCGACTTCCTCGCCACCAAGGTGGGCTTCTGCCAGCAGTACGCCGCGGCGATGGCCTGGCTGGTCCGGTCGGCCGGCATCCCGGCGCGGGTGGCGTTCGGCTTCAGCAACGGCAGCAACGCCGGCGACGGCACGTACGTGCTGACCAACAAGAACCTGCACGCGTGGACCGAGGTCTACTTCGGCGGGATCGGCTGGGTGCCCTTCGACGCCACCCCGGCGGCGAGCGTCCAGGGGTCGGTCCGCTCGGCCTGGGCGCCGGACACCGACGCCCCCGAGGACGTCACGCCGGTCCCGGGAAGCACCGCCGCGCCCGGGGGTGTCGACCCGTCGGCCGGCGCGGACGACCCGGACCGCCTCGACAAGGACGCCGACCAGGGCCTGGCCGTCGGCGACAGCGGTCCGACCCGGCAGAGCCCGGTCTGGCCGTGGTGGGTGGCCGGCGTGCTCGCCCTGCTGGTGCTGCTCGCGGTGCCGGCCCTGCGCCGCTCCGCGCTGCGCCGGCGCCGGCGCGCCCGGGCGGCCGTGCCCGCGGCCACCACCCTGGCCTCCGTGCCCGGGCAGCGGGGCGAGGTGCGCGAGATCGTGGTCGGTGTGGACGCCGACCGGGCCCGCGCGGACGCGCACGCCGCCTGGGACGAGCTGCTCGACACGCTTGTCGACTTCCACGTCCGGGTGGACCTGACGGAGACCCCCCGGACGACCGCCGAGCGGCTGACCCGGGAGGCGCTGGTCGAGGACGCGGATGCGGTGACCGGCGTCCGGCTGCTGGGCCGGGCCGAGGAGCGGGCCCGCTACGCCCGCGACCCGCTGACCGGCGAGGAGTTGCAGCCGGCCCTGCGGTCGGTTCGCGGCGCCCTCGCGGCGCGGGCGGACCGGCGTACCCGGCTGCTGGCGGCCCTGCTGCCGCCGTCGGTGCTGCTGCGCTGGCGGACCGCCCTGACCGATCGCTCGACCCGGCTGGTCACCACGACCGGGCAGGTGCGGCAGCGGCTGCTGCGCTGGAACCCGCGTCGTCTCCTGGCGGGCCGACCGGCCCGCTGACCCGGTTCCGCCCGCCGGCGCTCCCCCGCCGACGGGCCGGACCGGGTCCCCAAACCCCGTCCTGCGCGCGGGCGCGGGCGCCGAAGCTGGCGCGTCGATCAAGAAGTTTGCGTCAGGAAACGGGCCCGCGCCGACGCGAACTTCTTGATCGACGCGGCCTGGGGCGCGGGGCGCGGGGCGCGGGCGCGGGCGCGCGCGGGCGCGGGCACGGGCGGGGAGGATCGGGGCGCGCGGAAGCGACAACGCTCGCCGGGCGAGGCCGGCGATCCGCCGTCGCGAGGACCCGCCCTCGTCAGGGGCGGGACATGCTCAGCGGTGGCCCTCCGGGCGCTGCCGCCAGCGGTCCTCCATCCGGTCGAGGAAGGAGCCCCGGCGGCCGCTGCGGCCACGGGGACGACGACGGCTCGTCGTGCCGCCGACCACGTGCAGGTCGGGCGACTGGGATCGGCGGTGCGACTGCACCGCGTAGCCCAACGAGGCCAGCATGACGACGAAGCCCGCCACGGCCAGCGGAGGCGTCTTGATCACGGCACCGTAGATCAACAGGGCCAGACCAGCGATGACCACGCCGGCAGCGACGAGCACGCGACGCCGCGCGTGGAAACGCGGGTCGCTGGCGCGCACGGCCGAGGCGAATTTGGGGTCCTCGGCAAGCGACCGCTCGATCTGCTCGAACAGCCGCTGCTCGTGCTCCGAGAGCGGCACGGCACTCCTCCCCGGTCACATTGGTCGACCCGGGCGGGCCGACAGACCGTGGCAGCCAACCGGCTGCTTACCCGCAAGTCTACGAGGGGGCTCGCGCGTCGGAAAGCGGGACGACCTACGGCCGGGTCGGTTTTTCAACTCGCCGCGGATCACGCTTCCCGAGAAGACTGGCCGGACCTATGACGGACCGCCCGAATCGGGCGGCCGCCGCGTCGGCCGCCGCCTCCGCTTCCCGCCAGCCGCGCTCGGGCGCACCCAGGGTGAGCTGCTGCGGCGTCTCCTCCGCCGCGGCCAGCCCCTCCATCCGGACGCCGACCAGGCGGACCGGCTCACCGGGGGCGAGCGCAGTCCAGAGCGCCCAGGCCGTGTCGAACATCTCCCGGGCGGTGTCGGTGGGCACACCGAGCGTGCGGGAGCGGCTCACCGTGCGGAAGTCGGCCAACCGGACCTTCAGCGACACGGTCCGCCCCACCTGGCCCGCCGCGCGCAGCCGGGCGCCGGCCTTCTCGGCGAGGGCCAGCAGCGCGCGCCGGATCTCCGTCGGGTCGGTGACGTCGGTGTCGAAGGTGACCTCCGCGCCGATCGACTTCTCCACGTGCTCCGGGGAGACCCGGCGGGGGTCCCGCCCCCAGGCCAGCTCGTGCAGGTGGCCGGCGGACGCTTCGCCCACCGCCCGGCGGAGCAGGCCCGGCGGCGCCTCGGCCAGGTCGCGCACGGTGCGCAGGCCGAGCCGGTGCAGCGCCTCGGCCGAGCGCTCCCCCACCCCCCACAGCGCGGCCACCGGCAGCGGGTGCAGGAACTCCAGCACCCGGGCGGCGGGCACCACGAGCAGGCCGTCCGGCTTGGCCCGGGTGGAGCCGAGCTTGGCCACGAACTTGCTCGGCGCCACCCCGACCGAGCAGGTCAGCTCCTGCTCCTCGGCCACCCGGCGGCGGATCAGCCGGGCGATCTCGGTGGGGGTGCCGAAGAGCCGCCGGGCGCCGGCCACGTCGAGGAACGCCTCGTCCAGCGAGAGCGGCTCGACCAGGGGGGTGACGTCGCGGAAGATCCGCATCACCGCCCGGGACGCCGCCGAGTATTGCGTGAAATCCGGTGGCAGGTAGACCGCCTGCGGGCAGAGCGCCCGGGCCCGGGCCGTGGGCATGGCGCTGCGGACGCCGAAACGGCGGGCCTCGTAGCTGGCCGAGCTGACCACCCCGCGCGGCCCGATCCCGCCCACCACGACCGGTTGGCCGCGCAGCTCGGGGCGGCGGCGCACCTCGACCGAGGCGAAGAAGGCGTCCATGTCGACGTGCAGGATCGGGCAGCCGGTGTCGTCGGCGTCCGGCCCGAAGCGCGGATCACCGCCCCGGGGCAACGACTGGCTGCGGCCCATCCCCGCAGGTTAGCCGCCCGGTCCGACACTCTCGCCGGCGCGCGGCTCAGCCGCGGACCACCAGCAGCGGGATGGTCATCTCGGCCGCGGTGTCCGCGCCGTGGTAGGCGACCAGCCGGGACTCGATCGGCTTCTCCGAGCGGGTCGCGACCACCGCGTACGTGCCGCGGCAGACCACCACCACGTCGCCGATCCGGCCCAGGTGCGCCTCCGGCACCGGGCCGAACCAGCCGGTGGCCACCGCCTCCGCCCGGGTCAGCACCCGGGCGGCGCCGTCCAGCACCGCCGACCAGGCGGCCACCACGTCGGCCGTGGCGCCCGGCTCGACGTGCAGGTAGCGGACCCGGGGCTCGCCGGCCACCACCCGGACGCCGGCCCGCAGCCGGGGGTCGGTGTCCAGGTCGATCCGGTGCTCGTCGGGCACGTCGAGCTGCCCATGGTCGGCGGTGACCAGCAGCGCGGCGTCCGGCGGCAGCCCGTCGACCAGCCGGGCGAGCAGCCGGTCCACCTCGGCGACGGCCAGCCGCCAGGGCGCGGAGTCCACGCCGCTGAGGTGCCCGTGCCGGTCCAGGTCCGGGTGGTAGCCGGAGACCAGGGTCGGCCCGGAACCGGCCGACAGGGCGGCGAGCATCCGCTCGGCGAGCGCGTCGGGGCCGGCCGCGCCCCGGTAGTCGCCGCCCCGGTTCGCGGCCAGGGTGAGGCCGCTGCCGGCGTACTCGGAGCGGCTGACCACGGTGACCGCCACCCCGGCGGCCCGCGCCCGCTCGTACCAGGTGGCGACGGGCTGCCAGCGCAGCGGCTCCGGGTCGCCGGCCCACTCGATGTGGCTGAGCACCCGGTCGGTGCCGGGCACCCGCACCTTGAAGCCGAGCACCCCGTGCGCGCCCGACGGGGTGCCGGTGCCGAGGCTGACCAGGCTCGTCGGGGTGGTGGAGGGGAAGCCGGTGGTGAGCGGGACGCCGACCGTGGCGGCCAACCCGGCGAGCGTCGGCGCGTACGGGGCGGCGGTGGGGATCTGGTACCAGCCGAGCCCGTCGACCAGCAGCACGGCGATCCGCCGCACCCCGGCCAGCCGGGGCGTCAGGCCGAGCAGGTCGGCGGCGCCGGGCACGCCGAGCAGCGCGAGCGCGCTGGGCAGCACGTCGGCCAGGCTGCCGCCGCCGTAGCGGGGCGCGACCCGGTCGAGCGGACCCACCGCCGGGCCGGTCATGCCGGGCGGCGGGCGAACAGGTGCAGCTGGGCGGCGAGGTCACGGTACGGCGGCCGGGCGGCCAGGGCCCGCTCCAGCTCGACCAGAGCGGCCGGCTGGCCGTCCGACACGGCGGCGGGGAGCAGGTCGGCGAGCACGCGTACCCCGTGGATCTCCTCCACGGTGAGACCGGCGGAGGCGAGCAGAGCGGTGGCGCCGTCGGCGTCGTAGCGGCGGCGCAGGGTGTCCCGGGGGCCGGCGGTGCCGGCCGGGTCGGCGGCCAGCGCGGCGGCCACGTCCAGGTGGCCGTTCATGGCCCGGGCCAGCACGGCGGCGGCCCGGCCGGCGACCAGCACGCTGGCCGCGCCACCGGGGCGCAGGGCGGCGGCCAGCGCGGCGACCACCGGGGCGGGATCGTCCACGACCTCCAGCACCGAGTGGCAGAGCACCAGGTCGGCGGTGGCCGGCTCGACCAGCCCGGCGAGCGCGTCGCCGTCGCCCTGCACGGCGCGTACCCGCTCGGCGACCCCGGCCTCGGCGGCCCGGCGGGTCAGCGCGGCGAGCGCGTCGGGGCTGGCGTCGACGACGGTGACCCGGTGGCCGGCCTCGGCGAGCGGGACGGCGAAGCCGCCGGTCCCGCCGCCGACGTCGAGCACGGTGAGCCGCTCGCCGGCCCGCCGGTCCAGCTCGGCCCGGAGCACCGCCCAGATCACGGCGGTGCGGGGGGTGAGGGTTCGGGTGCGGTCCACGCCGCCGAGCCTAGTCACCCCCGGGCCCGGGGTCAGGACTCGCCACCGCCGGCGGGGTCCTCCTCGGCGCGGGACCGCTGGGCGTTGGCCACCGGCCCCTCGGTCACCTGGTATTCCCGCGGCTCCACCTCGTGGGTGGGCGCCCAACCGGCGCCCAGCCGGGTCCGCCGGGCGTTCGCCACGCCACCGGGGTACGTGCTGTGAAAGGTCATCGGTTCATCCCCCATACCCGGGTGGGCCACTCTGCCCACCCGTGCCGGGAGTCTCCCGCCTCCGGGGCCCGGAAACCGTAATGTGGATCACTAAGCTCAACGGAAATCCCGGGACGCCGGCGTGACGGGCGGCTCGATCGCGTCCAGCCGGTCCGCGGTGAGGCTGATGACACCCTCGTGCCGCTGCAACCGACCCCGCACCACCAGCGCGCCGCTGGTGCGGGCGATTCGACGGTAGCGCTGCCAGAGCCCCGGGGAGCAAGTGATGTTCAGCATGCCGGTCTCGTCCTCCAGGTTGAGGAAGGTGACCCCGCCGGCGGTCGCCGGGCGCTGCCGGTGGGTGACGATCCCGCCGACCCGGATCCGCTGCCCCGGCTCCACCCGGCCCAGCCGGGCGATCGGCACCGCGCCGAGGGCGTCCAGCCGCTCCCGGATGAACCGGGCCGGGTGGCTCTCCGGGGACAGGCCGGTGGCCCAGACGTCGGCGACCAGGCGGTCCACCGCCTCCATTCCGGGCAGGGTGGGCGGGGTCGTGCCGGTCACCGTGCCGGGCAGCCGGCCCGGCCGGTCCTGCGCCGCCGCGCCGGCGGCCCAGAGGGCCTGCCGCCGGGTCAGCCCGAAACAGGCGAAGGCGTCCGCGGTGGCCAGCGCCTCCAGGTGCGCCGCGGTCAGGCCGACCCGGCGGGCCAGGTCCGGCATGTCCCGGTACGGCCCGTGGGCCGTACGCTCCGCCTCGATCCGCTCGGCCACGTCGTCGCCGAGGGTACGCACGCTGCCCAGCCCCAGCCGGACCGCCGGGCCGCCCAACCCCCAGGCGTGCGGCGGCTCGCCCGGCTGGCTTCCCCACCGGGTCTCCGGGGTGGATTCCAGCACCGCCTTCGCGCCGCTGGCGTTGATGTCCGGCCGGCGGACCTCGACGCCGTGCCGGCGGGCGTCGTCGACCAGGGTCTGCGGCGAGTAGAAGCCCATCGGCTGGGCGTTGAGCAGCGCGGCCAGGAAGGGGCCCGGGTGGTAGCGCTTCAGCCAGGAGCTGGCGTACACCAGGTAGGCGAAGCTCATGGCGTGGCTCTCCGGGAAGCCGTAGCTGGCGAACGCGGTGAGCTTGCGGTAGACGTCGTCGGCCAGCTCGCCGGTGATGCCCCGCTCGGCCATCCCGGCGTAGAGCCGGTCGGCGATCTGCGCCATCCGCTCCACCGAGCGCTTCGCCCCCATGGCCCGGCGCAGCTGGTCGGCCCCGGCCGCGTCGAAGCCGGCCAGGTCGATGGCGAGCTGCATGAGCTGCTCCTGGAACAGCGGCACGCCGAGGGTCTTCTCCAGCGCGTTGCGCATCAGCGGGTGCGCGAAGGTCACCGGCTCCTGGCCGTTCTTGCGCCGGATGTACGGGTGCACCGAGCCGCCCTGGATGGGGCCGGGACGGATCAGCGCCACCTCCACCACCAGGTCGTAGAACTCGCGGGGCTTGAGCCGGGGCAGGGTGGCCATCTGGGCGCGGCTCTCCACCTGGAACACCCCGACCGAGTCGGCCCGGCAGAGCATGTCGTAGACCTCGGGGTCGTCCAGGGTCATGTCGCCCAGGTCGAGGCTCATGCCGATCAGGTCGTAGCCGTAGTGCAGCGCGGAGAGCATGCCGAGGCCGAGCAGGTCGAACTTGACCAGGCCGACGGCGGCGCAGTCGTCCTTGTCCCACTGGAGCACGCTGCGGCCGGGCATCCGCCCCCACTCCACCGGGCAGACCTCGATCACCGGCCGGTCGCAGATCACCATGCCGCCGGAGTGGATGCCCAGGTGCCGGGGGAACGTCTGCAGCTCGTTGGCGTACGCCACCACCTGCTCGGGGATGTCCTCCACGTCGACCGCCGCGACCGAGCCCCAGCGGTCGATCTGCTTGCTCCAGGCGTCCTGCTGCCCGGGCGAGAAGCCGAACGCCTTGGCCACGTCCCGCACCGCCGACCGCGGCCGGTAGGAGATGACGTTGGCGACCTGGGCGGTGTGCTCCCGGCCGTACCGGGCGTAGACGTGCTGGATCACCTCCTCCCGGCGGTCGGACTCGATGTCCACGTCGATGTCGGGCGGGCCGTCCCGCTCGGGGGCGAGGAACCGCTCGAAGAGCAGCCGGTGCCGCACCGCGTCCACGTTGGTGATCCGCAGCGCGTAGCAGACCGCCGAGTTGGCCGCCGAGCCCCGGCCCTGGCAGTAGATGTCCTGCTCCCGGCAGAACGCGACGATGTCGTAGACCACCAGGAAGTAGCCGGGGAAGCCCAGGTCCTCGATCATGCGCAGCTCGTGCTCCAGCTGCGCGTACGCCTCCGGGTGCGCCTCGGGCGGGCCGTAGCGCTCCCGGGCGCCGGCCATGGTGAGGTGGCGCAGCCAGCTCATCTCGGTGTGCCCCGGCGGCACCGGGTACGCCGGCAGCTGCGGCGCGACCAGTTGCAGGTCGAAGGCGAGTTCCGCGCCGAACTCGGCGGCCCGGGCCACCGCACCCGGGTACGCGGCGAACCGCGCCGCCATCTCCGCGCCGCTGCGCAGGTGGGCGGTGGCGGCGGCGGGCAGCCAGCCGTCGATCTCGTCCAGGCTGCGCCGGGCCCGCACCGCCGCCACGGTGGTGGCCAGCCGGCGCCGCCCCGGGGCGGCGTAGTGCACGTTGTTGGTGGCCACCGTGGGCAGCCCCGCCGCGGCGGCCAGCTCGGCCAGCGCGTCGTTGCGGTCGGCGTCGAGCGGGTGGCCGTGGTCGGTCAACTCCACCGCCACCGTCTCGGCGCCGAAGAGCGCGGTGAGCCGGTCCAGCTCCCGGGCCGCCGCGTCGACACCCTCGGTGAGCAGCGCGCCGGGCACGTGCCCCTTGCGGCAGCCGGTGAGCACCAGCACGTGGTCGCGCAGCTCGGCGGCGACCTCCTCCAGCTCGCCGTAGACCGGGCGGCCCTTCTCCCCGCCGCGCAGCTGCGCCCGGGCGATGGTGGCGGCGAGCCGGGCGTACCCCTCGTGGCCGTGAGCCAGCACCAGCAGGTGCGCGCCGTGCGGGTCCGGCTCGCCGTTCTGCGGGCCGGGCAGCCCGAGGGAGAGCTCCGCGCCGAAGACCGTCGGCAGGTGCAGCGCGCGGGCCGCCTCGGCGAAACGCACCACGCCGTAGAAGCCGTCGTGGTCGGTGACGGCGAGCGCGGTGAGCCCCAGCCGGGCGGCCTCCTCGGCCAGCTCCTCCGGGTGGCTGGCGCCGTCGAGGAAGCTGAAGTTGGAATGCGCGTGGAGCTCCGCGTAGGGCACCGTGTCGTCGGGGCGGGGCAGCTCGGGCGGCGCGTACTGCTGCCGCTTGCGGCTCCACGCCGGGGAGTCGCCGCCGTCGGCGTCGACCGCGAGCGGGTCCACCACGTGCAGGTGCCGCTCGCCCCTGGGCCGTCCCTTGCCGGGCCGCCCGCCGGACCGCCCCTCGGGCCGCCCGGAGAGCACCTGCTCCAGCTCGGACCAGGGCATCTTCGGGTTGTGGAAGCTCACCGGCCGCCTCCTGGGCGGTTCCGCGTCGAGATCTTGGAACCTCGCGGCCCCCAGAGGGGCCGAATTCCTCCAAGATCTGACTCCACCCTCGCCGGGAGGCGGATGACCGTTGGCCGACTACAAACTTGATGACGCGAATGAATCGCGGACGCGGAAGCGGAAGCGGAAGCGGGCGCAGACGCGGGAGCAGACGCGGGAGCAGGCGGCGATCCGTTCACGTCATCAAGTTCGTAGTCTCCAGCGGGTAGGAGCCAACGCGGCACGTCGGCGTGCCGCGCAGCCGAGGCACGCCGCGCAGCCGAGGCACGCCGCTCAGTCATAGATCGCCTCCACCAGCCACTGGCCGCCCTCGACCGCGAGCAGCAGGGCGGCCCCGTCGGCCAGGCAGACCTGGAACCGGGCCCGGCGGCGGGCCTCGGCCGGTGCCCACCAGCGCTCGTCCACCGGCCACGGGCCGGCCCAGCCGACGATCTCGGCCGGCCGGCCGGCGCCGACGGTCAGCCGGGCCGGCGCGGCGCTGACCGCCAGCCGGGCGCTGACCACGACCGGCTCGCCGGCGGCGTCGTGCACGGCGGCCGGCAGCGGGGTGGGCAGCACCACGGCCGGCGCGGGCGGCGGGATCCGCCCCGGCCACGGCGGCACTGGGACCGCCGCCGCCCGGGAACGAATGGACACGGCCCGTTCGGGTGCGGCAGCGGACGGCGGGGGCTCGGCGGTCGGCAGGGGTGGCGGGCCGGGGCGGGCGGGCAGGCGCTCGTCGCCCCACGGGACCAGGCGCACCTGGTCGGCCGGGGAGCGCCCGCCGCCGAGCACGGCGGTGACCACCGCCTCGGGACCGAGGATGCCCTGCACCCGGCTCAACGCGCGGTGCGCCCGCTCCCGCTCCTCGCCCGTCTCCCCCCACAGGCCGGGTTGCAGGCCGGCCTGGGCGAGCACCCCGTCCGGCACCAGCCGCAGCCGGATGATCCCGGCGGTGGGGCGGGCCGGGCGGGCGCCGCCCCGGCCGTTGCTGCCGGAGAGCCAGCCGTCGAGCTGCCAGCGGACCCGGTCGGCGATGGCCGCGGCGGTGAGCAGGCCGTCGTGCCGCCAGACCCGGTGCAGCTCCTGGCCGTGCGCGGTGACCGCCTCGATGCCGAGCCGGGTGCAGGCCAGCCCGTGCGCGGCCAGCCGCTCGTGCAACTGTTCGGCGAGCGTCCGGGCGGCGAACGCCGCGGCGTCGACCCGGTCGATCGGCTCGTCGTGGTCGGCGGTGACGGTCAGGTCGGCGGGCGGCTGCCGGACCGCGAGCGGCCGGTGGTCCCGGCCGGCGGCGAGCTGGTGGGCCAGCGCCCCGTCGAAGCCGAACCGGGCCAGCACGTCCCCGGGGGGCAGCGCGGCGAAGTCGCCGAGGGTGCGCACGCCCAGCCGGCGCAGCAGGTCGGTCAGGGCGGGCCGGCCGAGCGCCTCGACGGGCAGGCCGGCCAGGAACTCCGGGGTCCCGCCGGGGGCCACGATCCGCCCGTCCCGGGCGGCCAGCCCGGCGGCGAAGACCCCGTCGGCGATGCCGACCTGGCTCTCCACCGCGCAGGTCTGGGCGACGTGCTCGACGATCCGCTCGGCCGCCGCCTCCTCGCCGCCGAGGTAGCGGCTGGGGCCCCGGGCGGCCAGCGCGCAGGCCCCAGGGCGGATCACCTCGACCCCGGCGACCACCTCCTCGACGGCGGCCACCACCGGCTCGAACGCCCGGGCGTCCCGGGCGGGATCGTGGTCGACGACGGTGAGCTGGGGGCAGCGCCCCTGCGCCTCCCGCCGGCGCAGCCCCCGGCGCACGCCCTCGGCGCGGGCCCGCTCGGAGCAGGCGACCACCCGGTTGGCGTGCAGCACCACGACCGGGTCGGTGGCCGGCACCCCGTCGACGATCTCGGCGGCGAGGACCGGCCAGTCCGGGCACCAGAGCAGCAGGGTCCGCGCCGGCGCACCGCTCATGCCGACCCGACCACGGTGAGCGGCCGGACGGCGGCGGCCGGGGCCACCACGCTGAGCCGGCGGCCGGCGGTGCGGACGGCGCCGGCGCCGGTCGACCGGGGGATCACCCGGGTCAGCTCGTCGCCGGGCAGCCAGACCTTGATCTCCTTGGGGCGGGCGGCCGCGCCCCGGCCGCGGGCCGAGACGGTCACCTCCCGGCGGCGCAGCCGGCCCCGGCCGGGCCCGAGCCCCTCCCAGACCCCGCGGACCACCTGGAGCGTCACGTCCGCGCCGTCCCACCGGCCGTACGGGACGAGCACGCTGCCGCGCTGCCGGGCCCGGGCGGCCAGCCGGTTGGCGACCGAGGCGGAGACCGTGGTCGGCACGGCCGTGACCACCACGTCGACCCCGTCGATGAGCGCCGCGACGACGGTGGGCCACTCCGGCCCGGGGTTCGGCACCAGGGCGAGCCGGTCCAGGGCGATGCCGGCCTCGGCCGCCGCGCCGGCCCCGAAGGTGGGCACACCGACCACGGCGCACCACGAGCCGGCCCGGGACGCCTCGGCGAGCAGGGCGAGGATCAGGGAGGTGGCGCCGCTGCGGCGGGGCTGGCCGGCGCCGACCGCGATGGTGCTGCCGCGCCGCAGCCCGCGGTTGGGCAGCAGCCCGGTCAGCTCGGGCCGGACGGGGAGCACCCGGTGGCCGCCCGCCGGGTCGGGCGCGCTGGCCGGGCGTACCAGATCGGCAAGGGCGGCGGAACCGACCACCATGCGGCCCGCCATCGGACCAACCCCCCGTCGTGTTTCGGCCACGGGCACCGGCCCGTGGATGGTGCTGTGGATCGTGCGGTGCGGGACGCGGTCAGCGGCCCGGCGCGGCGTGCTCGCCGGCGCCGGGAGTGGCGCCCGGCCACCCGGGGTCCCGCCGGTGGTGGCCGGGCGCCACGACTCAGGCGGCGGCTGCTCCGGGTCGCGGCGTGGCGTCAGGCCCGCCGCGACCGAGCGGCCTGTGCAGCCCGTCGAGCGCCGGTTGGTGGGCCAGGCCGAGCGCGGTCTCCACCACGGTCACGAACTCCTCGGCGGCGCGGAGCAGGTCGTCGGCCTCCCGGGCGGTGACCACCCGGGGGATGCCGGCCTCGGCGGCGGCCCGCTTGCTGGCCCCGGCGGCGAAGTAGGCGGCCCACTCGTCCAGCTCGGGGGCGACGGCGGCGAGC
Organism: Micromonospora sp. CA-244673; assembly: GCF_050948395.1. Taxonomy (NCBI): domain Bacteria; kingdom Bacillati; phylum Actinomycetota; class Actinomycetes; order Micromonosporales; family Micromonosporaceae; genus Micromonospora; species Micromonospora sp. CA-244673. The sequence goes on from NZ_CP192019.1 coordinate 5,401,771, forward strand.
AGCACCCAGACGCTGGTGATCCGGTTGCGCCGGGTCGGTGCGGGGCGGGCGCGGGCGGCCAGCAGGGCGGCGGCGGCGCGCAGCGCGGCGAGGTGGGCGGCGGCGTACCGGAGGCCGTCGGGGCGGGTCCGGGCTGCCTCGGCCAGGCCGTGGCGGGCCACCACGAGCAGCTGGGCGGGGGTGCGGTGCGGCAGCACGTGCGCGGGCACCGTGGGCGCCTGGGCCGGACTGGTCGACATGGTCTCTCCTCCGCGTGGGCCGGGGCGGGGCGGCCGCGCGACGGGGATCCGTCGCCCGGGACGCCCGGAACGGGCGGTGCGGAGGAAGACGCACCCGGTGGGGCCGGCCGGGTGTGGACGCTTCCCCACACCACACCCGGCCGGCGTACCGGCGGGTCCGTCGCCCGCCGCCCGGGGGTCGTGGGCGGCGGGCGACGATCCTGCCTTGACGGGTCCGGACTCGCGACTGTCCGGAGCCCGGTGCGGTCCGCGGAACCGCACCTCCCGGGAGCCGGAGCCGCGAAACACCGCTCCCGGACGTTGGAACGAGCGTACGACTGAATCGAACACTCGTTCTAACTGCCCTGACAGTACACCCCCCCTCCGACGAAAACGCAACGTGTGACGCGCCGGGGAAGACGGCGGATTCTCAGGGCGCGCACAGCATCGACAAAGGAGCCGCCGAACTCCGGGCTCCAGGGTTGACGACATGAACGCCAGCCGTACCGAGAAGAACCCCCGGTGACCGCCGCCGTCGCCGGCCGGCGGACCCCGCGCCGGGCCCTGCCGGCGGCCCCCGCCTGGTGGGCCGACGTGGCCGCCAGCGCCGCGGCGCTCAGCCTGCTCGTGGTCACCGCGCTCTGGACCGCGGACCGCGGCGTGCAGGAACTGCTGGGCGGCGGGGCCACCGGCCTCACCTCGCTCGGCCGGCTCGCCGGCCTGGTCAGCGCCGACCTGATGCTCGTCCAGGTGGTGCTCATGGCCCGGGTGCCGCTGATCGAGCGGCGCTTCGGCCAGGACCGGATCGCCCGCTGGCACCGGCTCACCGGCTTCACCTCGTTCCACCTGCTCCTGGCGCACGTGCTGCTGACCGTCCTCGGGTACGCCGGCACCGCCCGCCGGGGGGTGCTCGCCGAGACCTGGGACCTCGTCGTCACGTACCCGGGGATGCTGCTGGCCACCGCGGCGCTGGCCCTGCTGGTGCTCGTGGTGGTGACCTCGGTCCGCGCGGCCCGGCGCCGGCTGCGCTACGAGTCCTGGCACCTGCTGCACCTGTACGCCTATCTGGGCGTCGCGCTGGCGCTGCCGCACCAGCTCTGGACCGGCGCCGACTTCGTCGCCTCGCCGCTGGCCCGCGCCTACTGGTGGACCGTCTACCTGCTGGCGCTGGCCAGCGTGCTGGTCTGGCGGCTCGGGCTGCCCGCCTGGCGTTCCCTGCGGCACCGGATCGAGGTGGCCGCCGTGGTCCCCGAGGCACCCGGGATCACCTCGGTCTGGCTGCGCGGGCGCGACCTGCACCGGCTGCCCGTCCGGGCCGGGCAGTTCCTGCTCTGGCGGTTCCTGGACGGCCCCGGCTGGTCCCGGGCCCACCCGTACTCGCTGTCCGCGCCACCGAACGGCGACCTCATGCGGATCACGGTCAAGGACCTGGGCGACGGCAGCGCCCGGGTGGCCGCCCTGCGCCCCGGCACGCGGGTGCTCGTCGAGGGGCCGTACGGGCGGCTCACCGGGGAGCACTGGCGCGGCGGCGGGATCACCATGCTGGCCTGCGGGGTCGGCATCACCCCGCTGCTGGCGCTGCTCTGGGAACTGCCGTACGCGCCCGGCCGGGCGGTGCTGCTCTACCGCGCGCGTACCCCCGCCGACCTGGCCTTCCGGGCGGAGCTGGACCGGCTCGCCGCCGAGCGCGGGCTGGTCGTGCACCACCTCGTCGGCCCCCGGGCGGCGCGCCCGTCCTGGCTGCCGGCCTACGCCGAGGGGCTCTCCGACGCGGAGGCGCTGCGCCGGCTCTCCCCCGGCGTCGCCGGCCACGACGTCTTCCTCTGCGGACCGGACGGCTGGGTCGACGCCGCCCGCGCCGCGATCCGCGCGGCGGGGGTCCCCGACGCGCACGTCCATCACGAACGTTTCGCCTGGTGACAGGCGCGAAGGGAGGATCCGTGCGACGGATCACCGGCTGGCTGCTCTCCACCGTGGCGGCGCTGGTGCTGCTGTTCAGCTACCGGACCAGCACCATGGGCGCGGGCGGGGAGAGCAGCGCGATCACCTCGGGCGCGGACGGCTCGACCGGCAGCACCTGGCGCGGCACGAGCGACGGCACCGGCTCCTCGACCGGCGACGACAGCGGCGGCGACGACAGCGGCGGCGGCCGGGTCAGCGGCGGCAGCGGCACGGCCACCGGGTCGGTGGCGCAGACCCGGTGGGGGCCGGTGCAGGTGGAGATCACCGTCTCCGGCGGGAAGATCACCCACGTCACCGCGGTGCAGGTGCCCGACGGCAACCACCGGGACCAGGAGATCAACGACTACGCCGTGCCGATCCTGCGGCAGGAGACCCTGACCGCGCAGAGCGCGCGGATCGACACGGTCTCCGGGGCCACCGTCACCAGCGACGGCTACCGCGAGTCCCTCCAGTCCGCGATCGACGCGGCGCACCTGAAGTGAGCGGGACCGTGACCGAACCGGACCGGCGCGCCTGGGTGGCGCAGGTGATGGGGCTGCCGGTGAGCGTGCACCTGCGCGGCCCCGGGGTGCGCACCGACGCCGTGGCCGAGCGGGTGGCGCGGGTCTTCGCCGAACTGCGCGACGTGGACGCGACGTTCAGCACGTACCGGCCGGACAGCGTGCTGGGCCGGCTCGGCGGGGCGATGCCCGACCCGGCGGCCGCGGATCCGCTGGTGCGCGAGGTGGTCGAGCGCTGCGAGGCGGCCCGCGTCCGCACCGGCGGGTGGTTCGACGCCCGGCGGCTGCCGCTGCCCGGCGGGGGCACCGGCTTCGACCCGTCCGGCCTGGTCAAGGGATGGGCGGTGGAGCGGGTGGCACGCTGGCTGGCGCTGCCCGACCACGACCTGTGCCTCAACGCCGGCGGGGACGTGCTGCTGCGCACCGCGCCGGGCCGGCCGGCCTGGCGGGTCGGGATCGAGGACCCGGAGCGCCCCGAGCGGCTGCTCGACGTCGTCGAACGCCCGCACGGCGCCGTCGCCACGTCCGGCACCGCGCGGCGCGGCGCGCACATCACCGACCCGCGCGCCGGGCGGCCGGCCGAGGCCGTCCGGTCGGTCACCGTGGTCGGCCCCGAGCTGCTGTGGGCCGACGTGTACGCCACCGCGGCCGTCGCCCGCGGCGCGGACGCGCTCGACTGGCTGGCCACCCTGGACGGGTACGCGGCCCTGCTGGTGGACGCCACCGGCGGGATCCGGACCACCCCGGACTGGCCCGGCTCCCGGCCGGCGGCTCAGACCCGCGCCGCGTAGTCGGGCAGGTCGGCCTCGGTGGCCAGCGAGCCGGTGCTGCGGACCAGCATCGACTGGACCGGCCGGGTGGCCAGCAGCCGGTCCCGCAGCCACAGCCCCCAGCCGGTGGCCGGGGCGAGGAAGTGCCCGGGGCTGGCGCCGCGCTGCCAGCGGCCGGCGTAGCCCCGCATCCGCCGCTCGTACGCGGGCAGCGCCACCCGGTGGTCGCCGCCGGCCAGGGCCAGCTCACCGGCGAGCACGTACGCCCCGACCAGCCCGGTGCCGACCCCCATCCCGCCGAGGGTCACCCCCCAGGCCGCGTCGCCGAGCAGCACCGCCCGGCCGGCGTGCCAGCGGGGCACGCTGACCCGGGCGATCGCGTCGAAGTAGAGCTCGGGCGCGGCGCGCAGCCCGGCGAGCAGCCGGGGCACGTGCCAGCCCAGCCCGGCGAAGGCGTCGGTGATCAACGCCTTCTGCCGGTCGAGGTCGAGCCGCTCGTGGTCCTGCCGGGGCGAGGCGAACACGACGAGGGCGCCCGCCCGACCCGGCTCGCGCTGGTCGGCGGCCACGCTGGCCATCCGCCCGGGCACGTTGTACTGCCGGGGCACGGTGTCGAAGCCGCCGTCGTCGGGCACGTCCCAGCCGGCCAGGTGGTAGCCGAGGTGGCGGACGTACGCGGACTCGGGCCCGAACGCGAGCCGCCGCACGCCGGAGTGCAGCCCGTCCGCCCCGACCACCAGGTCGACGGTGCGGGAGGCGCCCCGGGCGAGGTCGACCCGCACGCCGTCGGCGGTCTCGGTGAGCGCGGTGATCCGGTCGCCGAACACGTACCCGACGCGGTCGGCGCCGCGCTCGTAGAGGATCCGGGACAGGTCCCGGCGGAGGACCTCCAGCTCGCCGCCGGCGAACTCGGCCGGCAGCCGGAAGATCTCCCGGTCGTGCTCGTCCACCCGGCTCATGGCCCCGGCGTGGGTCTGCACCGCGCGCAACTCGTCGAGCACGCCCATGGCGGCGAGCACGCCGAGGTGGGTCGGGCCGCGGAAGTCCACCGCGAAGCCGCTGGTCCGCAGCGCGGGCGCGGCCTCGACGACGGTGACCTCGGCCCCGTGCCGGGTCAGCCACCAGGCGACCGCCGGGCCGGCCACCCCGGCGCCGGAGACGAGCACGCGGAAACCGCGAAGTGGAGTGGGCATGTCTTCCCCCGGTTCTAAACTGTGTCCCTTGGATACAGAGTACTCTAGACACAGTTTTGAGCCGAGGACAAGAGGGGTGACCGTGGAGACCGGTGGCGTCGACCAGGGCCGGCTGTTCGAGCTGCTGTGGGGGGCTCCGACCGCCCCCCGGCGCGGGCCGCGCCCCACCCTCACCCTCGCTGCGATCGCCCGCGCCGGCATCGCCATCGCCGACACCGACGGGCTCGACGGGCTGACCATGCAGCGGGTCGCCGAGTCGTTGGACGTCACCAAGATGGCGCTCTACCGGTACGTGCCCGGCCGCGCCGAACTGGTGGCGCTCATGCTGGAGACGGCGATCGGCGAGCCGCCCCCACCGCCGGCCGGGGCCGACTGGCGCGGCCGGCTCGACGACTGGGCGCGGCAGCTCTTCGACCGGTTCCGCCGGCACCCCTGGGCCCAGGCGGCGACCGCCGGCCCCCGACTGCCCGGCCCCAACGAGCTGGCCTGGCTGGAACGGGTGGTCGCCGCCCTCGCCGGCACCGGGCTGACCGGCGGCGAGCAGCTCGACGTCGCGGTGCTCCTGGTCGGGCACGCCCGCAACCTGGCCCAGCACGCGGCGCCCGACGACGCGCCCGGCGCGGGCCGGGAGGCCGCCTTCGGCGTCCTGATCCGCGGCCGGGAGGAGCGGTTCCCGGCGCTGGACGCCGCCCTGCGCGACACCGACCCGGAGGCCCCCGACGCGGCCCTCGACTTCGGCCTGGCGCGGATCCTCGACGGCATCGACGCGCTCATCACCACCCGCTCGGCCCGTCGATCATGAAGTTGTCGCGACCCGGAGCGGCGTGTCGCGACAACAACCTCATGATCGACGCGCCCGGCGGTGGGACCGGACGCGGTGGGGAGGGCGCGGTGGGGAGAATGAACGGCATGCAGCCACACCCGAACGTGCAGGCGGTGCAGCGGGCGCTCGACGACGCGGGCGCGCGGGACGGCTCCGGCGGCCCGAGCCAGGTCCGCCTGCTGCCCGAGGCCGTGCACACCGCCGCCGCGGCGGCCGAGGCGCTCGGCGTCGGCGTCGGCGCCATCGCCAACTCGCTCGTCTTCGACGCCGACGACGCGCCCCTGCTGGTGCTCACGTCCGGCGCGCACCGGGTGGACACCGCCGGGCTGGCCGCGTCCCTCGGGGTCACCCACCTGCGCCGGGCCACCCCGGAGTTCGTCAAGCGGCACACCGGGCAGGTGATCGGCGGGGTCGCCCCGATCGGCCACCCGCAGCCGCTGCGCACCCTCGTGGACACCGCGCTGGCGGCGTACGACGAGGTGTGGGCGGCCGGCGGCGTGCCGCGGGCGGTCTTCCCCACCACGCACGCGGAGCTGCTGCGACTCACCTCCGGCACCCCGCACGAGGTGGCGTGACCCCGGACCTCGTCACGCTGCACGTGTGGCGGATCCCCCGCACGGCCGTCCCCCGGGCGCTGGCCCGGATGGCGGCCCACCCGGCGCGGCTGCGCCGGCTGCCCGGCGTCCGGTTCGCCAAGCTGCTCGGCACCGGGACCGGCACCGGGTTCGGCCCCGGCGACGCCGACCTGACCCGGTGGGCCGCCCTCGTGGTGTGGGACTCGCCCGCCGCGGCGGCCGGCTTCGACGCCTCCCCGGTCGGCCGCTCCTGGGCCCGGCTCGCCCGGGCCGGCGTCCGGGTGGAGCTGCGCCCGCTGACCAGCCGGGGCGAGTGGTCCGGCCGCCGGCCGTTCGGCGAGCCGTCCGGCGGCCGGGTCGCCGGGCCGGTGCTGGCGCTGACCCGGGCCCGGCTGCGGGCCCGCCGGGCGGCCACCTTCTGGCGGGCCGTCCCGCCGGTCGCCACCGCCCTGCACGCCGCGCCCGGGCTGCTCGCCCGGTTCGGCGTCGGCGAGGCCCCGCTGGGCTGGCAGGGCACGGTGAGCGTGTGGCGCGACACGGCGGACCTCGTCGCGTTCGCGTACCGTCACCCGGAGCACCGGACCGCGATCACCCGTACCCCCACCGAGGGCTGGTACGCGGAGGAACTGTTCGCGCGGTTCGCGGTGGTCGACGTGGTCGGTGACCGCGCGGTGCTGGGGTGGGCCGCCCCCGAGAGCAGCCCGGAAACGGCGAGAGGGAACGCATGAGGTTGGTGCGGTGGACGCCGGACGATCTGGTCCGGCGGCTGGACGACGTGGTGGCCGTCTACGGCGAGGCGATGGGCTACCGCGCCGACCTGCTGGAGGCCCGGCGCGGCTACATCGCCACCCACGTCCGCCGGCCCGGCTTCCGCGCCGTCGCCAGCCTGACCACCGAGGGACACCTGGCCGGCTTCGGGTACGGCTACCTCGGCGCCGCCGGCCAGTGGTGGCACGACCAGGTGCACCGGGCGCTGGACGCCGACGCCCGGCAGCGCTGGCTGACCCACTGCTTCGAGGTGGTCGAGCTGCACGTCCGCCCGCCCGCGCAGGGGCACGGCCTGGGCGCCGGCCAGCTGCGCGCGCTGCTCACCATGGCCGAGGGGAGCACCACCCTGCTCTCCACGCCGGAGGCCGACGAGCAGAAGTCCCGGGCCTGGCGGCTCTACCGCCGGTTCGGCTTCGTCGACATCCTGCGCCACTTCCACTTCCCCGGCGACGAGCGGCCGTTCGGCGTGCTCGGCCGGGACCTGCCGCTGCCCCCACCCGGCCCGGGCGGAGCCCCCGCACCGGACAAACCATGACCCGGGGCCGGCTGCCCTGGGCGCTGCTGGCCGTCCTGGTCCTGGCCCAGATCTGCTACCCGCTCACCGGCGGCGCGACCCGGGCCGGGCTGACCGTGGCCACCGTGGTGCTCGGCTGGCTCCTCTCCGTGGGGCACGCCCTGCTCAGCCGGGGCACGCGCACCGCGCTCGCCCTGGTCGCCGTGGCCACCGGCGGCGGCTTCGCGATCGAGGCGCTCGGCGTGGCCACCGGCTTCCCGTTCGGCAGCTACGACTACTCCGGCGAGCTGGGCCCGAGGCTGGCCGGAGTGCCGCTGATCATCCCGCTGGCCTGGACGTGGATGGCCTGGCCGGCCTGGCTCACCGCGGCCCGGCTCACCGGCTCCCGCCCGGGCCGGGTCGCCCTGGCCGCGGTCGGGCTGGCCGCCTGGGACCTCTTCCTCGACCCGCAGATGGTCGCCGAGGGCTACTGGCGCTGGCGGGACGCCACCCCGGCCCTGCCCGGCCTGCCCGGCATCCCGGTCAGCAACTACCTCGGCTGGCTGCTCTTCGCGGTGCTGCTCATGACCGCGCTGCGCCCGCTCGCCGGGCCGACCGTCGACCGCACCGACGCCCGGGACGCACCGATGTTCGCGCTCTACCTGTGGACGTACACCTCCAGCGTGCTGGCGCACGCGGTCTTCCTCCGGCTGCCCGCCTCGGCGCTCTGGGGCGCGGCCGGGATGGCGGTGGCCGCCGCGCCGCTGGCGGTGACGCTGCTGCGCGCCCGCCGGGACGGGGCCGGTCGCGGGGCGGCGCAACCGGCGCCCCGCGTCGACGCGCCGGCATGATTCCCGCGCTCGTCCTGGTCGCGGCGGTCGCCGCGCTCACCGCGCACACGCTGGTCAACGCCACCGCGTGGCTGCGCCGCCCCGGCGCCGGCCCGGTCGAGGTCACCGAGGCGGTGGCGGTGCTGCTGCCGCTGCGCGACGAGGCCGACCGGGTCACCCCGTGCCTGCGGGCGCTGCTCGCCCAACGCGGCGTGCCGGAGCTGCGGATCGTGGTGCTCGACGACGGCTCGACCGACGGCACCGCCGACGTGGTCCGCGCGGTGGCCGGCGGCGACCCCCGGGTCACCCTGCTCACCGGGGTCGCCCCGCCGCCCGGCTGGCTGGGCAAGCCGCACGCCTGCTGGCAGCTCGCCACCCGCACCGATCCCGCCCCCACCGTGCTGGCCTTCGTCGACGCCGACGTGGTCCTCACCCCGTACGCGGTCGCCGCGGCGGTGACCGGGTTGCGCGCGGCGGGCGCGACGCTGCTGTCGCCGTACCCCCGGATCGTGGTGCGGACGGCGGCCGACCGGCTGGTGCAGCCGCTGCTGCAGTGGTTGTGGCTGACCTTCCTGCCGCTGCGCGCCATGGAACGCTCGCCGCGGCCGTCGCTCGCGGCGGCCGGCGGGCAGTTCCTGGTCGTGGACCGGGCCGGCTACCTGCGGGCCGGCGGGCACGCCGCGGTCGCCGACCGGGTCCTGGAGGACATCGAGCTGGCCCGGGCGGTGAAGCGGTCCGGCGGCCGGATCGCCCTGGCCGACGGCTCCCGGCTGGCCACCTGCCGGATGTACGACAACTGGCCGCAGCTGCGCGACGGCTACACCAAGTCGCTCTGGGCCTCCTTCGGGCACCCGGCCGCCGCCGCGGTGGTGGTCGCCCTGCTGCTCCTGCTCTACACCGCTCCCCCGCTGGTCGCGGCCGGTGCCCTGCTGGCCGGCGCGCCGGTGCCGGCCGGGCTCGCGCTGGCCGCCTACCTGCTCGGCGTCGCCGGGCGGGCGGTCAGCGCCCACGCCACCGGCGGACGGGCGTGGCCCGACGCGCTGGCACACCCCGTGTCGGTCGTGGTCCTCGGTTGGCTGACCCTGCGGTCGTACCATCTGCGGAAGCGACGCCGGCTCACCTGGCGGGGTCGTCCGGTCGGCTAGGAGGGGGCGGCATGGCGCGGATCGTGGTCATCGGCGCCGGCGTGGGCGGGCTCGCCGCCGCCGCCCGGCTGGCGGTCACCGGGCACGAGGTCACCGTCCTCGAACGGGCCGACACGGTCGGCGGGAAGCTGGGCCGGCACCGGCACGACACCCATGAGGGGTCGTGGCTCTTCGACACCGGGCCGAGCCTGGTCACCCTGCCCCAGGTGTTCCACGACCTGTTCGAGGCGACCGGCGCGAAGCTCGACGAATACCTGGACCTCGTGCCGCTGGACCCGATCGTCCGGCACGTCTTCCCCGGCGACGGTCCCACCCTGGACTCCTGCGCCGACCCGGCCGAGTTCACCGCCCGCGTCGGCGCGGCGTTCGGCGACCGGGCCGCCGCCGACTGGCAGCGGCTCTGGCGGCGGGCCGGCCGGGTGTGGGCGGCCTCGCACCGGGACGTGCTGCGCCGCGCCGTCGACTCCCCCCGGGACCTGGCCGGGCTGGCCTGGCGGCTGGGCGACCTCGCCGCCATCGGCCCCGGCCGCACCCTGCGCGGGCTCGGCCGCCGGCACCTGTCCGACCCGCGGCTGCGGATGCTGCTGGACCGCTACGCCACGTACACCGGCGCCGACCCGCGCCGCGCCCCGGCCGCGCTGGTCGCCGTCCCCTACGCCGAACTGGCGTACGGCGGCTGGTACCTGCGCGGCGGGCTGGGCACCCTGGCCGACGCGCTGCTGTCGCGCTGCCTGGACCTCGGCGTCGTGGTGCGGACCGGCGCCACGGTCACGCGGATCGACGCGGCCGGCGGCCGGGTGCACGGCGTACGCGTGGCCGGGGCGGCCGCCCCCGTCCCCGCCGACGTGGTGGTGGCCAACGTCGACGCGCTGACCGTCTACCGGGACCTGCTGCCCACCCCGCGCCGGCTGGCCGCGCTCACCGACCGCAGCCTGGCCGGGTTCGTGCTGCTCCTGGGCGTCCGCGGCGACTCCGGGCTGGCCCACCACACCGTCTTCTTCCCCCGCGACCACGACGCCGAGTTCGACGCGGTCTTCGGGGACCCGGGGCGGGGCGTCCGGGCCCGTCCCGCACCCGACCCGACCGTCTTCGTCACCGTGGCCGACGACCCGGCGGTCCGCCCGGACGGGCACGAGGCGTGGTTCGTGCTGGTCAACGCGGCCCGCCACGGCACCGCCGCGGGCGCGGTCGACTGGCGGCGGCCGGGGCTGGCCGAGGCGTACGCGGACCGGATCCTCGACGTGCTCGCCGAGCGGGGCGTGGACGTGCGGGACCGGCTGGCGTTCCGGGAGATCCGCACCCCGGCCGACCTGGACGCGGCGACCGGCGCACCGGGTGGGGCGATCTACGGCACCGCGGGCGGGCTGCTCCGCCCGGCCAACCGGGGCCCGGTGGCCGGGCTCTGGCTGGTCGGCGGCTCCAGCCACCCCGGCGGCGGCCTTCCCATGGTCACGCTGTCCGCGGAGATCGTCGCCGACGCCATCGGCCCGGCCTGGTAAGGCGCGGCCGGCCGGGGATCAGCCCGCGTCGACCAGGGCGCGGCGGACGGCGGAGAGCAGCTGGCCGAGGCCGAAGCCGGCCAGCAGCACCCAGACCGTGGTGGCCATGGTGATGGTGCCGGAGGTCAGGTCGGTGTCGATCAGCCCGGTGAGCCCCGCGACCACCAACCCGACCAGGGCCACGCACACCCGGGTGGGCCGCTCCCCCACGGTCACCGCCCCGATCTCCCGCATCCCGGCCGAGACCGCCCGCGCCCGCACGTACTCGTGCAGCCAGGACAGCCCCCCGGCCGCGGCGACCAGCGCGCCGGGCGCGCCGAGCAGCCAGAACGCGGTCAGCCAGGCGGCCTCGCCGAGCCGGTCGGCCACCGAGTCGTAGACGTAGCCGAGCCGGGTGGTGCGGTTGGTCGCCACCGCCACGGCGCCGTCGACGCTGTCCGCCACGGCTGCCAGCAGCACGAACAGCGCGCCCAGGAACGGCCCGTCGCCCGCCCGCCCCACCAGCAGGGGTACGCAGACGCAGAGCAGCACGCCCACCACGGTCACCGGGGTGGGGCCGACCCGCAGCCGGCCCAGGATGTAGCCCACGTGGTAGGCGAAGCGCAGCCAGGCGCGGACCACCGGCGCGGCCACCCGGGGATCGAAGCCGCCGTGCAGACGCGCCCACGCGGTCGCGTACTGGTCCCAGTTCAGCTGTGTGCCCACCACGGATCAACCGTAGAAGGGCGGCGGCGGTGTCGTGGGCCGGGTGCTCACACCCGCGCGTCGGCGCGCAGGCGCTGCCAGACCTCCCGGGTGGCCGTGGACCGGTTGAGGGTGATGAAGTGGATCCCCGGCACGCCCTCGTCCAGCAGCTTCGCGCACATCTCGCTCGCCTGCTCGATGCCGAGCCGGCGGACCGCCTCCGGGTCGTCGGCCACCGCGGCGAACCGCTCCGCGAGGGCCGGCGGGAAGGGCGCGCCGGAGAGCTGCACGGACCGCTCGATGGTGCCGAGCTGGGTCACCGGCATCACCCCGGCCAGGATCGGCGTGTCGCAGCCGGCGGCGGCCACCCGGTCGCGCAGCCGCAGGTAGTCGTCGGCGTCGAAGAACATCTGGGTGATCGCGAACTCGGCGCCGGCCCGGCACTTGCGGACGAAGTGCGCGGTGTCGCTGGCCACGTCGGGCGAGCGCGGGTGCTTGTAGGGGAACGCGGCCACCCCGACGCTGAAGTCGCCGGCGTCCCGCACCAGCCGGACCAGCTCCTCGGCGTACCGCACGCCCTCCGGGTGCCGGACCCACTCGCCGCCCGGGTTGCCGGGCGGGTCGCCGCGCACGGCCAGCACGTTGCGCACCCCCACCGAGGCCAGCCGGCCGATGACGTGCCGCAGCTCGGCGACCGAGTGGTCGACCGCCGTGAGGTGCGCCATCGGCAGCAGGGTCGTCTCGGTGGCGATCCGCTCGGTCACCGCGACCGTGGTGTCCCGGGTCGAGCCGCCCGCGCCGTAGGTGATCGAGACGAACGAGGGGCGCAGCGACTCCAGCTCGCGGATGGCCTGCCAGAGCAGGCGCTCCCCCTGCGGGGTCTTCGGGGGGAAGAACTCGAAGGAGAACGTGGGCCGGCCGGCACGGATCAGCTCCCCGATGGCCGGCTGGGGATTGGGGAGGACCGAGGGAAGACCGAGCGCCACGGACCGACTGTAACCGGCGGGTCCGGGCCGACCCAGGATCTTCCCAGCCCGCGAACACGAGGGCGGCGCGGCGTCGTACCCCGGGGGTAGGAAGGGGGCAGCGCGGTGGGGCCGGCCATTGGCCGGTCCCGGGGGGCCCGCGCGGGGGTCGCCACGATCGGCCACGCGCCGGCCCGGCACCGCCGGGCGTCCGCGTCGCCGCCCGCGCCGTCGCCTCGGGAGGACCCGATGATCCCGTCCCCGCCACCCGGCCCGCGCCCGCTCGGGCCGCTCCTGGCCGAGCTGCGGACCACCCGCGGCTGGAGCCAGCAGCGGGTCGCCGCCGAGCTGTGCGCCGCCGCCGGCGTGCCGACCCTCACCCGGCACGAGGTGTCCCGGTGGGAGCGGCAGCGCCGGCTCCCCGGCGACTTCTGGTCCGGCTGGCTTGCGGTGGTCCTCGGCGTGCCGGGCGAACTGCTCGCCGAGGCCGCCGCGCGCAGCCGCCCGGCCCGGGGCGGTGCCGGCCGGCACGACGCCGGACCGTCCGGGGCGGCCCGCCCGCACGCCGGCCAGGACGGCGCAGGCCGTCCGGGGCGGCCCGCCCCCGCCGTCCGGTCGAGCCGGCGGGTGGCCCCCGGGCGGCGCCGGCGGGCCGAGCCCGGCCCACGTCGCGCGCGGCACGCCGGGGCGGGGGTAGGGCGCGACCGGCGGGGACCGGCTAGCGTCGTGCGGGTGACCCACGCTGCTCCCGTGTCCCCCGTCGACCGCGCCGGCCTGCGCCAGCGGATCGACAAGGCCCTCACCGAGTTCCTCGCCGGCCAGCGCGGCTGGCTGACCACCCTCGACGACGGCCTGGTGCCCGTCGCCGAGGCGATCGAGGCGTTCGTGCTGGGCGGCGGGAAGCGACTGCGCCCGGCCTTCGGCTACTGGGGCTACCGGGGCGCCGGCGGGGTCGACTCCGACCAGGTGGTCGCCGCCCTGACCGCCCTGGAGTTCGTGCAGGCCAGCGCGCTGATCCACGACGACCTCATGGACCGCTCGGACACCCGGCGGGGCGAGCCGGCGATGCACCGGCGGTTCGCCGCCCGGCACCGCGCGGCCGGCTGGAGCGGCGACCCGGACGGGTTCGGCGACGCGGCGGCCATCCTGCTGGGCGACCTCTGCCTGGTCTGGTCCGACGAGCTGCTGCACTCCGCCGGCCTGGACCCGCGCACGGTGGCCCGGGCCCGGCCGGTCTTCGACGAGATGCGCACCGAGGTGACCGTCGGGCAGTACCTGGACGTGCTCACCCAGGCCACCGGGGACACCTCGCTCGAACGGGCCGGCAAGGTGGCCCGCTACAAGTCGGCGAAGTACACCGTCGAGCGGCCGCTGCTGCTCGGCGCCGCGCTGGCCGACGCCCCGGCCGAGGTGCACGCGGCCTACTCGGCGTACGGGCTGCCGCTGGGCGAGGCGTTCCAGCTCCGCGACGACGTGCTGGGGGTGTTCGGCGATCCGGAGCGCACCGGCAAGCCGGCCGGCGACGACCTGCGCGAGGGCAAGCGGACGTACCTGGTGGCCGCGGCCCTCGAGGCGCTCGACGACGCCGGCCGGGAGCTGCTGCTCGGCGGCCTCGGCGACCCCGGGCTGGACGCCGCCGGGGTGGCCCGCCTGCGCGAGCTGATCACGGCGAGCGGCGCGCTCGAGCGCACCGAGCGGCGCATCACCGCCCTCACCGAGAGCGCCCTGGCGGCCCTGACGGCGGTCGACCTGGAAACCGAGGCCCGCCAGTCCCTGGTCGACCTGGCCATAGCCGCCACCCGCCGCACCGGCTGACCCCACCCGCCCCGGCCCTCGCGGCCCTCGGGCGGCCCCGCGCCCCCCCAGCCCGGTCGATCATGAAGTTGTTGCCCTTTTCTCCGGCGTGTCGTGGCAACAACTTCATGATCAGCGGAGGCGGCCCGGCCCCGGCCCGGCCCCGGCCCGGCCCCGGCCCGGCCCCGGGGGGGTGGGACGGGGGTTAGAAGCCCAGGGCCTGGGCGCGGCGCTTGACCTCGCGGGCCTGATCGCCGGCGAGGGTGGCGGCCGGGGTGGTGCCGGCGAGGGTGGGATCGGGCTGGTAGAGCCAGCGCAGCGCCTCCTCGTCGTCGTACCCGGCGTCGGCGAGCAGGTTGAGCACGCCGGGCAGGTGCTTGAGCACGGTGCGGTTGGCCACCAGGTCGGCCGGGATCCGGCGGACGCCGTCGCGGCGCACCGCGAGCAGCTCCCGGTCGCGGATCATCTGGTGCACCTTGCTGATCGACAGGTCGAGGCGCTCGGCCACGTCCGGCAGGGTCAGCCAGCCGGCCGGGTCGGTCGGTCCGGGCAGGTCGGCCCCGGTGGTGGCGCTCTCGGCGGGTACGGAATCGGTCACCCGACCACCCTGCCACGTGCCCGGCGAGGCCGGTCGGCGGCACCCCGTACCCCGCGGGTGACGTGCGCGGGTGCCGCCGGGTCGCGTGCCGGCTGTAGCATCCTGTTCAACCTTCACCCTCCCGACACATAGACTGCCTGCCGATGGACACACAGGTCGCCGACACGTTGCTGGGCTCGCTGATCGACGGGCGCTACCGCATTCGCGGTCGCGTGGCCCGTGGCGGCATGGCGACCGTGTACACCGCCACCGACGAGCGCCTGGAGCGCACCGTCGCGGTCAAGATCATTCACCCGACCCAGGCGCCCGAGGCCCGGGCCCGGATGGCCGGCTTCGTCGAGCGCTTCACCGACGAGGCGAAGACCATCGCCCGGCTCACCCACCCCAACGTGGTGGCGGTCTACGACCAGGGCAGCCACGCCGGCCTCCCCTACCTGGTGATGGAGTACGTGCGCGGCCGCACCCTGCGCGACGTGCTCGCCGAGCGGCGCCGGCTCAACCCGGACGAGGCGCTGGCCATCGCCGAGCAGATGCTCGCCGCGATCTCCGCCGCGCACCGGGCCGGCCTGGTCCACCGCGACGTCAAGCCGGAGAACGTGCTGGTCGCCGAGCCGCCCACCGGCGGCACCACCAGCCTGGTGGACAGCGTGGTCAAGGTCGCCGACTTCGGGCTGGCCCGCGCGGTCGAGGCGAGCGCCGAGGAGGAGAACGGCAACCAGCTCATGGCCACCGTGGCCTACGTGGCCCCGGAGCTGGTCACCCAGGGTCACGCGGACCCGCGCACCGACGTCTACTCCGCCGGCATCGTGCTGTTCGAGATGCTCACCGGCCGGGTTCCCTACGACGGCGACCGCCCGGTGGAGGTCGCCTGGCAGCACGTCGACCGCGACGTGCCGGCCCCGTCGACCCTCGTGCCGGCGCTGCCCCCGGTCCTCGACCGGCTGGTCGCCCGGGCCACGCGGCGCGACCCGGCCGCCCGCCCGGCCGACGCCGGCGCGCTGCTCACCGAGGTGCAGGCCGCGCGGGACGAGCTGGGCAACCCCCACTCGCACACCGCGGTGCTGCGGCAGGTCGGCGACGACACGGCCGTGATCGCGCAGCCCACCATGGTGGTGGCGGCGGTCCGCCCGGCCGAGCGCCCCGCCTGGGCCCGGCTGCCCGAGGGCGGCGGCCAGCGCACGCACCGCCGCCGCGCCGTGGAGGACGAGGGCCTGGGCGCCCGGCTGGCCGGGCTGCGTACCCGGATCATGGGCTCGCCCCGCGGCCGGCTGGCGGTCGCCGCGGCGGCCGTGGTGCTCGGCCTGGTGGCCGCGGTGGGCGGCTGGTGGTTCGGGGTGGGCCGCTACACGGTCGCCCCGCAGCTGGTGAGCCTGACCAAGGCCGACGCGGTGGCGCAGGCCACCCGGGGCGGCTTCACCCTGCGCTACGCCGAGCCCCGCTACGACGAGAAGATCCCCAAGGACACGGTGCTGGGCCAGGACCCGGTCTCCGCCACCCGGATCGTCAAGGGCGGCACGATCACCCTGACCCTGTCGCTCGGTCCGGAGCGGCTGCCGGTGCCGGACGTGGTGGGCAAGGACTTCGCGCTGGCCCAGGTCGAGCTGACCGACGCCAAGCTGGTGCCGGTCAAGGGCAGCTCCCGCTACGACGACGCGCTGCCGGCCGGGGTGGTGCTGGCCACCGACCCGAAGGTGGGCACGGTGGTCAAACCGGGCGCGAAGGTGACGGTGGTTCTGAGCAAGGGTCGCGCGCCGGTGAGCGTGCCCAACCTGGTGGGCAAGAACCTCGCCGAGGCCCGCACCGCCCTCGCCCAGCTGGGGCTGACCCCGGTCGAGACGTACAAGGACTCCGACAAGCCGAAGGACGAGATCCTCGGCCAGAGCCCGGCCGACGGCACCGGCGTGGAGAAGGGCGCCCAGGTCAAGCTGGACGTCAGCAAGGGCCCCGCCCAGGTGCCCGTCCCCCGGGTGGTCGACCTCCCGTGCCAGCAGGCCAAGCAGGTGCTGGAGAGCCAGGGCTTCCCGGTCAACATCCAGCTCAACCCGAACGGGGTGGCCCGCTTCCAGAACCCGGGCGAGAACACGCCGGTGCCGCCGGGCACCCCGGTCACGGTGACCTGCCTGTGAGCGAGCGGACCGTGGGGCTCACCCGGCGGCGGGTCGGCTCGCACACCCCCACCTCGGGCGGCCTGGCGAAGGCGGCGCTGCCCTACGCCGACGCGGCCGCCTCCGAGGTGGTGCAGGTCTACGTGTCCAACTCCCGGGGCTGGGCGCTGCCGGCGGGCGACCCGAAGCAGGACGTGCTGTTCCGGGACGGCTGCGGCGAGCGCGGCCTGCCGGTCTTCATCCACGCCTCGCTGCTGGTCAACCTCGGCTCCCCCACCCCGGCCACGGTCGAGCGGTCGGCGGAGACCCTGGCGCACGCGCTGCGCCGGGGCCGGGCCATCGGCGCCGAGGCCGTGGTGTTCCACGCCGGTAGCGCCGTCGACGCGGGCCACGCCGAGGCGGCCATGGTGCAGGTCCGCGAGGCGCTGCTTCCGCTGCTCGACGAGGCCGCGGCCACCGGCGGGCCGATGCTGCTGGTCGAGCCGAGCGCCGGGGGCGGCCGGTCGCTGGCCTCCCGGGTCGAGCACCTGGGCCCCTACCTGGACGCGGTGGATCGCCACCCGATGCTGGGCGTCTGCTTCGACACCTGCCACGCCTGGGCGGCCGGGCACGACCTGGCTGCCGAGGGCGGGATGACCGCCACGCTGGACGCGCTGGTCACCGCGGTGGGCGCGGACCGGTTGAAGCTGGTGCACGCGAACGACTCGAAGGACCTGTGCGGCTCCACGCGGGACCGGCACGAGAGCATCGGCAAGGGCACCATCGGCGAGCCCGCGTTCGCGGAGCTGATGCGCCACCCCGCCACCGCCGGCGTCCCCGTCCTGGTGGAGACCCCCACGGAGAAGCACGTGGGCCACGCCGCCGACATAGCCACCCTGAAGCGCCTCCACCCCTGACCCCGGGCCCTCCCCCGCCCGCGCCCCGCGCGAGCCGGGGTTGATCAAGAAGTTCGCGTCGGGATCCGCGCCGCGGGCGACGCAAACCTCTTGATCAACAAGCCGTGGGGCGGCGGGTCAGCCGCGCAGGAGGGTGGTCAGGATCTCGGCCGCCCTGTCGATCTGGTCGTCGGTGACGTCCAGGTGGGTCACCAGGCGGGCGGTACGCGGGCCGAGCACCGAGATCAGCAGGCCCCGCTCCCGGGCGGCGGCCGCCAGGGCGGGCGCGTCGAGCGGGTGCTTGGCCAGGTCGAGCGGGACGATGTTGGTCCGCACCACGGTGGCGAGCACCCCGTAGGGCGCGACCGCCTCGGCCAGCCGGGCGGCCTTGGCGTGGTCCTCGGCGAGCCGCTCGACGTGGTTGGCGAGCGCGTACCGGCCGGCGGCCGCGAGGATGCCGACCTGCCGCATGCCGCCACCCATCCGCTTGCGGACGAACCGCGCCCGGGCGATCTTCTCGGCGCTGCCGACCACCAGCGAGCCGACCGGGGCGCCGAGGCCCTTGGAGAGGCAGACCGAGAGGGTGTCGAACAGCGCGCCGTACTCGGCCAGCGGCACACCGTCGGCGACGTGCGCGTGCCAGATCCGGGCGCCGTCGCAGTGCAGGGCGAGCCCGTGGTCGTCGGCGACCCGGCGCAGCTCCCGCAGGGTGGCGAGGGGGATCACCCCGCCGCCGCCCCGGTTGTGGGTCTGCTCGACGGCGACGGCCCGGGTCGGCACAGCGAAGTAGCCGTCCGGCCGGACCATCCCGGCCACCACCTCGGGGTCGACCTCCGCGCCCACTGCCGGCCAGGTCCGCGAGGAGATCCCCCCGTACGCCGCGGCGGCGCCGATCTCGTACGTCACCACGTGCGCGTCGGCGTCGCAGAGCAGCTCGTCACCGGGCGGGACGACGAGCTGCAGGGCGATCTGGTTGGCCATCGAGCCGCTCGGGGCGAACAGCGCCGCCTCGTGCCCGAAGAGCGCCGCGACCTCGGCCTCCAGCGCGGCGACGGTCGGGTCCTCCGCGTAGACGTCGTCGCCGACCTCGGCGGTCGCCATGGCCTCCCGCATCCCGGCGGTGGGCCGGGTCACGGTGTCCGAACGAAGATCAATGAACTCAGCCACAGTTGTCCTTTCGGCTGCCGACCGCGGGGCTCGCGAGCTCGCTCCTCGCGTCAGCCACGGAGCATCTCCGCAACGAGGAAGGCCAGCTCCAGCGACTGCTGGGTGTTGAGTCGCGGGTCGCAGGCGGTTTCGTACCGGTCGGGCAGGTCGAGGTCCTCGATGCCCTGGGCGCCGCCGAGGCACTCGGTCACGTCCTCGCCGGTCAGCTCGACGTGCAGGCCGCCCGGATGGGTCTCGAGGCCGCGGTGCACCTCGAAGTAGCCGAGCACCTCGTCGACGATCCGGTCGAAGTGCCGGGTCTTGTAGCCGTTCGAGGACTCGTGGGTGTTGCCGTGCATCGGGTCGCACTGCCAGACGACCTTGGCGCCGGCGGCGGTGACCTTGGCGACGATCGGGGGCAGGGCGTCCCGGACCCGGTGGTTGCCCATCCGGCTGATCAGGGTGAGCCGGCCGGGGACGTTGTCCGGGTTGAGCTTCTCGCAGAGCTCGATGGCCTCGTCCGGGGTGGTGGTCGGGCCGAGTTTGACCCCGATCGGGTTGGCGATCCGGGAGATGAAGTCGAGGTGCGCGCCGTCGAGCTGCCGGGTCCGCTCGCCGATCCAGAGGAAGTGCCCGGACAGCCCGTACGCCCGGTTGCCGGAGATCCGGGTGAGCGCCCGGTCGTACTCCAGCGCCAGCGCCTCGTGGGAGCAGTAGAGGGTGACGGTGCGCAGCGCCTCGTCGTCGGTCATCCCGCAGGCGCGGATGAAGGCCAGCGCCCGGTCGATCTCCCGGGCGATCGCCTCGTAGCGCTCGCCGGCCGGGGACTGCTTCACGAAGCCCTTGTTCCAGTCGTGCACCGCGTGCAGATCGGCCAGCCCGCCGGCCAGGTACGCCCGGAGCATGTTCATGGCGGCGGCCGAGTTCGCGTACGCCCGGATCATGCGCTGCGGGTCGGCGACCCGCGCCTCCGGCGTGGCCTCCAGCGAGTTGATCATGTCGCCGCGGTAGGCCGGCAGGCCGCGCGCGTCGGTCGGCAGCGACCGGGGCTTGGTGTACTGGCCGGCGACCCGGGCCACCTTGACCACCGGCAGCGACGCGCCGTAGGTCAGCACGATCGCCATCTGGAGCAGGGTGCGGGCGTTGGCCAGCAGGTGGCTCTCGGTGTTGTCGGCGAAGGTCTCCGCGCAGTCGCCGCCCTGGAGCAGGAACGCCTTGCCCTCGCAGACCAGCGCCAGCCGCTGCCGGAGCTGGTCGACCTCGTAGGGGGCCACCACGGACGGCACGGTGTCGAGCACCTTGCAGACCTCGGCGACCTGCTCCTGGTCCGGCCAGGGCGGGGTCTGCGCGCGCGGCAGCTCCCGCCAGCGGTCCAGGCCGAGGGCCGCGTCCTCGGCGGAGTCGGCGGTCGGACGACTGGTCTGGAGCCCCGGGCTGCCCACGGCGGGGTGACTCAGCTGGTGCCACTCATGGCGCATGGGAGAAAGCGTACGGCGACGGCCGGGACCGCCCGCCGCCGAGGGGGACGGTTCCGGTGGTTGGGAGATCAGCGACACATTCCAGGACCGCCGCAGGTCGGGGCGGGTGCGGGGTCGGTCAGGGGGTGACCCCGGGCTCCGGGGTGTTGCCGCCCGGCGCCTCGCCGGCGATGCACCAGTCGGCGCCGGTGCGGGTGACCGTGAACAGCAGCGAGCGGGTGGCCTTGCGGGACCCGACGGCCACGGTGACCGAGGTGGTCACCTCCTCGCCGTTCGGGCCGGACCGGACGTCGGTGATGGTGGCCTGCGGGACCGTGAAGTGGTCGGCGAAGTCGCCGTTCGGCCCGGTGGCCGCGGCGTCGAAGGCGGTCTGCATGGGCGCGCAGAGCTGGCTGCGGCCGGCGTCGACGTCCTTGGCCGCCATCGCGTCCAGGTACGCCTGGACCCGTTCCCGGCTCTTGGCCGCCGCCTCCTCGGCCGGCGCCCGCTGGGACTGGCTGGCCGGGGCGTCCGGGGCGTCGTCCCCACCGCCGAGGCCGCAGCCGGCCAGCGTGACCGGCAGGAGCGCGAGCAGGGCCGCGCCGGCCACCGCCCTCGGGTGCGTCAGGCCCATCGGTCCCCTTCCATCGGCGCGGACATCGGGACATGCCGAGCGGCGAGTCTGTCACATCGACGCCGTCGGATGCCGGCCCGCCGGGCCGCCCGGCGGCGCCAGCGACCGGTTCCTCGACGGCCGTCCCATCCTCGCCCGGATCGTCCCGGCCGGCCAGGGCGGCACGCGGATCGGCGTCCGCCCCGCGGAATGGACGCCGGGCCGCCCGGCGTCGAGAATGGCGTAGCCCTCGGAAGGAGGTGACGGCCATCCTCGCCGTGGCATCGGTCGACACCCTCTGGCTGCCCCCGGCCGAGCGGTTCGACTTCTGGCAGGACCTGGTGGCCCGCGAGTCGGCGGCCGCCCGGATCAGCACCGCGCACGCGGGCGACTTCGCCGCCTCGGCCCGGGCGGTCGACCTGGGCGTGGTCCGGCTCGGCGCCTGGCGGTACCCGTCGCTGGAGCTGGCCCGCACCCCCGGGATGATCCACAGCTCCGACCCCGAGCTCTACCAGCTCGTCCTGCCGCTGAACGGCCACGGCGTGGTGTCGCAGCAGCGGCGGTCGGGCCGGCTCGGCCCGTCCGGTTTCGCCTTCATCGACACCGTCCGCCCGCACGGCTCCCGGCAGGTGCCGGACCGGGCCGCCGACCGTCTGGAGACGCTGACCGTGCTGGTGCCGCACCGGGCGCTGCCGCTGCCGCCGCGCCGGGTGGCGGCGTTGCTCGCCGCGAAGATCCCCGCCGACACCGGGATGGGCGCCCTGTTGGCCACCTTCCTGCGCCGGCTGGTGGACCACCCCGAGCAGTACGACGCCTCGGACGCGCCGCGGCTCGACCGGATCGCCCTGGACCTGATCGCCGGCACCCTGGCCCGACATCTGAACTCGGAACGGGAACTCCCGGTGGAGGTGCGGGTCACCGGCCTGCGGGCCCGGGTGGAGGCGTGGATCCGGGAGCACCTGGCTGATCCCGGGCTCACGCCGACCGTCGTGGCGGAGGCGCACCACCTGTCGGTGCGTTCACTGCACCGGCTCTTCGACGACGCCGGCACGAGCGTGGCGGCGCTGATCCGCACGGCCCGGCTGGACGGTTGCTTCCGAGACCTGGCCGACCCGGGGCTGCGGCACCTCGCCGTCCACCAGGTCGCCGCCCGCTGGGGCTTCCGGGACCGGGCGCACTTCAGCCGGGCGTTCCGGGCCGCGTACGGGCTTTCGCCCCGTGAGCACCGGGCTCGCAGCATCCGTACCTGAACGACAGGACCGTGCGGGGAGGGGCCGGTGCGGCCCCTCCCCGCCGGGTGGGTGGTGCGTCGGCCCTCGGCTCAGCCGAGACCGCCCTTGATGGCGCCGATGAGCTCACCGTTGCTGGTGTCTCCGGAGAGCTCCCAGAAGAACGCGCCACCGAGGCCCTGGTTCTTCGCGTAGGTCATCTTGCCGCCGATGGTCGCCGGGGTGTCGTAGCTCCACCAGTTGCTGCCGCACTTGGCGTAGGCGGTGCCGCCGACCGTCCCGGTGGCCGGGCAGCTGTTCTTGAGCACCTTGTAGTCCTCGATGCCCTGCTCGTAGGTGCCGGGCGCCGGGCCGGTGGCGGTGCCGCCGGGGGCGCTCTGGGTCACGCCGGTCCAGCCCCGGCCGTAGAAGCCGACGCCGAGCAGCAGCTTGTCCGACGGCACGCCCTTGGACTTGAGCTTCTGGATCGCCGCGTCGGACCAGAAGCCCTGCTGCGGGATGCCGGTGTAGGAGTAGAGCGGGGAGTGCGGCGCGGTCGGCCCCTGGGCGTTGAAGGCGCCGAAGTAGTCGTACGTCATCGGCATGAGCCAGTTGAGGTACGGCACGGCGCCGGCGTAGTCCGTCGCGTCGATCTTGCCGCCGTTGCTGCCGTCCGCGGTGATCGCCGAGGTGACCAGGAAGCTGCTGCCGAACTTGCTGCGCAGCGCGCTGACCACGTTCTTGAAGGCGTTCGGGCCGCTGCTGTCGCACTGGAGGCCGCAGGCGTTCGGGTACTCCCAGTCGACGTCGATGCCGTCGAAGACGTCCGCCCAGCGCGGGTCCTTGACCAGGGCGTAGCAGGAGTCCGCGAACGCGGCCGGGTTCTGCGCGGCCTGGGTGAAGCCGGCCGACCAGGTCCAGCCGCCGAAGGACCAGAGCACCTTCAGGTTCGGGTACATCTTCTTGAGCTTGCGCAGCTGGTTGAAGCTGCCGCGCAGCGGCTGGTCCCAGGTGTCGGCCACGCCGTCGACGCTGTCCGCCGCGGTGTACGCCTTGTCGTAGTCGGCGTAGCTGTCGCCGATGCTGCAGCGGCCGCCCGTGGTGTTGCCGAAGGCGTACAGGATGTGGGTGAGCTTGGCCGCGGACCCGCTGGTGTGGATGTTCTTCACGTGGTAGTTCCGGCCGTAGACGCCCCACTCGGCGAAGTAGCCGACCACCTTCTTGCCCCCGGTCGGCGGGGTGGTGGTGGGCGGCGTCGTGGTCGGCGGGGTGGTCGTGGGCGGCGTCGTGGTGGGCGGGGTGGTGGTCGGCGGCGTCGTGGTGGGCGGGGTCGTCGTCGGAGGAGTGCCGCCACCGGAGCAGGAGGCGCCGTTGACCGTGCAGTTCAGCGGGGCCTTGTACGCCCCGGTGCCGTTGTAGCCCCAGCTGAAGCTGGCGCCCGGGGCGAGCGGGCCGGCCCAGCTCTTCTTGACCGCCACGTAGTGGTTGCCGCTGCTGGTGACGTCGGCGTCCCAGGAGCTGCTGATGGTGGTGCCCGCGGGCAGGTCGAACTCGATGCGCCAGGTGGCGACGCTGGCGCTCGTGCCGTTGGTGACGGTCACCTTCGCCTCGTGACCGGTCCCCCAGTCCTGCACCTTGGTGAACGTGGCGGTGACGCTGCCCGCGGCGGAGGCGGTCGCCATCGGCACCGCCGCGACCGCGAGCGCGACCACGGCGCCGGTGGCCCAGAGGGCCCGGCGGAGCGATGTCTTCATACGGCGTCTCCCCAAACAGTTAGGAAACTTTCCAGATTGGATGCTGAGACGCTACTCACGCGTCACCACTTCGTCAAGATGTAGATGCATCGATTCCTCGGGACCGGTGTCGACCGGCCCCCGCGGCCCCGTAGCCTCGTGCCATGACCGTTTTCGACGTGCAGATCGACGCCCTCACCGGCGGGCCGGCCGACCTCGGGCGCTACCGCGGCCGCGCCCTGCTGGTGGTCAATGTGGCCTCCCGCTGCGGCCTCACCCCGCAGTACGCCGGCCTCCAGGCCCTCGCCGACGAGTACGCGGACCGGGGCCTGACCGTGCTCGGCGTGCCGTGCAACCAGTTCGCCGGCCAGGAACCCGGCAGCGCCGCCGAGATCGAGGAGTTCTGCCAGGTCAACTACAGCGTGACGTTCCCGCTGACGGAGAAGGTGGACGTCAACGGGCCGCACCGGCACCCGCTCTACGCCGAACTGGTGTCCACTCCGGACGCCGAGGGACACACCGGTGACGTGCGGTGGAACTTCGAGAAGTTCCTCGTCGCCCCGGACGGCACGGTGGCGGCCCGGTTCGCCCCGACGGTGACCCCGGACTCCCCCGAGCTGCGCGCCGCCGTCGAGAAGGCGCTGCCGGTCGGCTGAGGCCGCCTTGTAGAGAACCTTCCTTGACCGCCCATCGAGCTGTAGCTAAGTTTCAATGACCCCCGGACGAGGAGGTCATTGATGGAGCGCAGAAGGTTCCTGGCCGGCGCGGGCGCGGTCACCGCGGGCACGGTGGTCGCGGCGGGCCCGGGCACGCCGGGGCAGGCCGTGCCCGGCATCCGCCGGGTCGCGACCGGCCTCGACGTGCTGGTCGAATCCGGATTCGCCGCACTGGCCGGCCAGCGGGTGGGGGTGGTGTCCAACCCCACGGGCGTGGACTCGGCCTACCGGCACCTGGTCGATCTCATGCACTCCTCGGGCAGCGTGCAGGTCGTCGCGGCGTTCGGCCCCGAACACGGTTTCCGCGGTTCCGCCCAGGCCGGCGGCAGCGAGGGCACCGGGACGGACGCCCGCACCGGCATCACGGTCTACGACGCGTACGGCGCCAGCCAGGCCAAGTGGGAGAGCATGTTCACGGCTGCCGGCGTGGACACCGTCGTCTTCGACATCCAGGACGTGGGCGCGCGGTTCTACACCTACATCTGGACGATGTACACGTCGATGGTCGCGGCGGCCCGGGTCGGCAAGCGGTACGTCGTGCTCGACCGGCCCAACCCCGTCGGCGGGCGGGCGCGCGGGCCGATGATGACGCCCGCCTACACCTCCGGCGTGGGGCTGAAGGAGATCGTCCAGCAGCACGGCATGACCGTCGGCGAGCTGGCCCGGTTCTTCAACGCGGAGTTCCTGCCCGCCGACGCCGGACGGCCGGTCGAGCTGGAGGTGGTCCGCTGCCGGAACTGGAAGCGAGACCGGCTCGCCGCCGACACCGACCTGCCGTGGGTGATGCCCAGCCCGAACATGCCGACCACCGACACCGCGCTGGTCTACCCCGGCACCTGCCTCTTCGAGGGCGTCGCCTCGATCACCGAGGGGCGGGGCACCTGCCGGCCGTTCGAGCTGATCGGCGGGCTCGCCGGCGACTTCGACCACCACTGGGGAGACCGGCTCAACGCCCGTGACCTGCCGGGTGTCGAGTTCCGCGAGGCCTACTTCTCGCCGACGGCGGCCGGGCAGAAGCCGGCCCTGCTGAACAAGCTCTGCGCCGGCGTCGAGGTCAAGGTCGTCGACCGGGCCGCGTACGACCCGATCCGCACGGCGGTGGCCATGCTGGTCGAGGCGCGGAAGTACCCGGCGTTCGCGTGGCGGTTCGACTCGTACGACACCGTCCGGCCGTACTGGGTGGACAAGCTCACCGGCTCGCCCCGGCTGCGCACGATGATCGACGCCGGGGCCGACGTGGACGACGTGGCCGGCGCCTGGGCCGACGAGCTGGCCGCCTTCGAGCGCAAGCGGCGTCCGTACCTGCTCTACTGAGCCGACGATGGGGCCCGGGGTGTCCGCACCCCGGGCCCTCGTCACGGTCAGCCCGCCGCGGAGCGGAAGACCGGGTAGTAGCCGCCGGACTGCCCCGCGGCCGTCGGGTGGTACGACTTGGTGAGGTTCAGGACGTTCAACGCGTGCAGCCACTTCTCGCCGTAGCTGCACAGCTGGTGACCCACGAAGATCGAGCGGACGTCGGCGAACGTGAAGCCGGCCGAGCTGGCCGCCGTGCGGGTGATGTCGTCGACCAGGTTGATCCCCTCGTTGATCTTCGCCCGGGAGGTGGCGCTCAGCCCGACGCAGACCGTGCCGAGCTGGTAGAAGACCGGGTAGCCGACCACCACGACCCGGGCGGAGGGCGCCCGGCTCCGGATGCCGTTGTAGACGTTCGCGAGCTTGCCGGGAAGCTGCGTGCGGGCCTTGTCCTCGGCGGCCTGGATCGCCGCCACGCACTGGGTCTCACCCTGGAGCACGCAGGTGCTCATGATGCTGGAGAAGCCGACGTCGTTGCCGCCGATGGTGACGCTGACCAGCGTGGTGGTCGAGGAGAGCGCCGAGAGCTGGTTGTTGATGACGTCCGTGGTGGTCGCGCCGGAGCAGGCGACCGAACGGTACGAGGCCGGCCTGATGTTGGTGTTGTAGAGCGCCGGGTAGGCGTTGTTGCTGCGCAGGCAGGACCCGCTCTCGGAGGTGTAGCTGTCGGCGCCGACGCCGGAGGCGTACGAGTCGCCGAGAGCGACGTAGCGGTCGGTGGGAGCCGCCTGGGCGGGGGCGGCCAGGGTCAGCGTGATGCCGAACGAGGTGGCGAGGGTCAGGGCGAGGGTGGCAAGACGGGATCTCCGCACGTCGCACTCCTGGGGGTGGGAAGTGGTGGTGAGAGATAGATATCAATGAATCAGAGCCCGAGAAAGATCAACATTTCGCGCCGGTTGCCCATAGACCCTTATCGCTACAAATCGTTGCCGGATCAACGAGCGGGGCTGAAGGTTTTCGCCACCGCAGCGGCCACGCCGACCCGCACGGGAGGCAGCGGTCGCTGCATCCGGCGGTGACTCGTGAGAGTTAGGCTGAGCCTGTGATTCGGGCTGTGATCGTGGACGTCGACGACACCCTGTGCCTCACCCAGGCCGCCTCGTTCGCCCTGGAAAACGAAGTTCTGGCGGAGATGGGCCGGCCCCCGATGCCACGGCACGTGCACCTGTCCACGTGGGGCGAGCCGCTGCTGGACGCCATGCCCAAAAGGTCGCCCGGCCTCGACCTGCCCCGTTTCTCGGCGCTTCATCGGCGCGCGCTGGAACGGCACGTCGCCGACGGTCGTCTGGATCTCATCCCGCTGGAGAACCTGCGCGCGCTGGACGAGTTCGTGCGGCATGGCCGGGCGGTGTTCCTGCTGACGTCGCGGACCGAGGACGAGGTCCGGCACATGTTGGAGGCGGGTCACGTCCTGGCTGAACGGGTCAGTGGCATTTACCATGCCGGCAACACGCGGTTCCGCAAGCCGGATCCGCGGGCCTTCGACGAATTGCTGGCGGCGACGGGAATACCACCGCGCGAATGCGTCTATGTGGGGGATTCGCCGGGCGACGCCTTGGCCGCCGGCGGTGCGGGCATACATTTCGTCGGCTGCCTGCAGAGCGGGGTCCGGAAACCGGCGGACTTCGACTCCCGCTACGTCGACGCCTTCATCGATGCCTTTTCCGACCTCGTCGGTGTGGTCCGACAACTCGACCAGTTCACCGCCGACGCCCGGCCGGTGGCCGGCGAGCGGATGGCGCAGGAAACCACCTGACGTCTGAGTACTAGGCTCGGCGGGTGCGGTTGATCACCGGGGACGACATGGCGGCGGCTGAGCGGCGCCTGGACGGGCGGGTGGTCCGCACCCCCCTGCTGGAGGCGCCGGCCCTCGCCGCCGACCTGGGCCTCCGGCTGGCGGTGAAGGCTGAGAACCTCCAGCACACCGGCAGCTTCAAGGTCCGCGGCGCCACGAACGCGCTGCTCGCCCACGCCGAGCGCGCCGGCACACCGGCCGGGCTCGTGGCGTTCTCCGCCGGCAATCACGCGATCGCGGTGGCCCACGTGGCCCGCGCCGCCGGGCTGCCCGCGGTGGTCTGCATGCCGCCGCACGCGGTGCCCGGCAAGCTGGCCACGGTCCGCCGGCTCGGCGCCGAGGCGGTGCTCACCGACGACCTGCTGGCCACCGCCGAGAAGATCGCCGCCGAGCGCGGCTTCCACCTGCTCGCGCCCTTCGACGACCCGGATGTGATCGCCGGTCAGGCCACCGTCGGGCGGGAGATCCTGGCCGACGGCCCGCCCCCGGACCTGGTGCTCGTGCCGGTCGGCGGCGGCGGGCTGATCAGCGGGATCGCCGCGGCGGTCCGGGCCGGCTCACCGGGCACCCGGATCGTCGGCGTGGAGCCGGACGGGGCCAACGCCATGTCCTACGCGCTGCGGACCGGGACACCCACCCCGCCGTTCCGCCCCGCCTCGGTCGCCGACGGCCTGGCCGCCCCGTTCGCCGGGCGGCACACCCTGGCGCACGTCCGGGCCCTGGTCGACGCGGTGGTCGAGGTGCCGGAGGCGGCCGTGCTGCCCGCCTGGGCCGAGCTGGTGGAGGCCACGAAGCTGCTGGTGGAGCCGGCCGCCGCGGTCACCCTGGCGGCGCTGCGGGCGGGGCTCGTGGAGGTGGCGCCCGGCGAGCGGACCGTCCTGGTGCTCAGCGGCGGAAACGTCGCGCCGGCCGTGCTGGCCACCCTCGGCTGACGGGTCGGACCGGCCGGCGGGCTCCGGCCGATTCAGACCGGCGACCGACTCCGGCGGGTTCAGACCGGCCGGCGACCGGCTCCGGCGGATTCAGACCGGCCGGCGACCGGCGAAGCCGCACTCCACGCGGTGGTACCAGCGGATGTCGGCGTCCCCCTCCAGCCAGCACCAGAGCACCGCCCGGCCGTCCCGCTCACCGGGGAAGTCGAGCAGCACCGGGGCGATCCCCTTGACCTGGATGCCGTGCTGGTGGAGCTCCTCCACGGCGGCGTGCAGGCGGGCCTCCAGGCCCTTCATCTCGGCCAGCCCGCCCAGGGCGCTCACCCCGTGGTCGGCCAGGTCGATCCGGAGTTCGGCCAGGTCGGCGCGGAGCCGGATCAGCTCGTCGACGCGCGGCCGTAGGGTGGCCACCAGGTGTCGCGCCTGGGCGAGAGTGAACACCGCGCCAGTATGCGGCACGCCGCCGGAGATCGACTCCGGGTCGCCGTGCCGACGGGGCCGGCGGCTAGTCGGCCTGGGCGGCGAGTTGGCGGGCCCGGTCGCGGGCCGCCTCCAGGGCCGCCAGCATGGCCGCGCGGACGCCGTGGTTCTCCAGCTCCCGGATGGCGTTGATGGTGGTGCCGGCCGGCGAGGTGACCGCCTCGCGGAGCTTCACGGGGTGCTCGCCGGAGTCGCGCAGCATCACGGCCGAGCCGATGGCGGTCTGCACGATCAGGTCGTGCGCCACCTGCCGGGGCAGGCCGAGCAGGATGCCCGCGTCGATCATGGCCTCGACCAGCAGGTAGAAGTACGCCGGGCCGGAGCCGGAGAGCGCGGTCACCGCGTCCTGCTGGGATTCGGGCACCCGGAGGGTGGCGCCGAGCGGCTTGAACATCTCCTCGGCCAGGGCCAGGTGCGCGCCGGTGGCGTGCGCGCCGGGCGAGATCGCGCTCATCGCCTCGTCGACCAGGGCCGGGGTGTTGGTCATCACCCGGACCACCGGGGTGCCCTCGGGCAGCCGGCGGTTGAAGAAGGCGGTGGGCAGGCCGGCGCAGAGCGAGATGACCAGCTTGTCGGCGGGCACCTTGGGCCCGATCTCGTCCAGCAGCGCCGCCGCGTCCTGCGGCTTGACCGAGACGGCGAGCACCTCGGCCTCGTCCACCGCGGTCAGGTTGTCCACCACCCGGACGCCGTACCGGGCGGCCAGTTCCTCGGCGCGGGCGGGTCGCCGGGCGGTGGCGAGCAGCCGATCGACCGGCCAGCCGGAGCGGAGCAGCCCGGAGAGCATCAGCTCGCCGATCTTGCCCGCGCCGATCACCGCGACCGTGTGCACCTCGGGTGCCATGAGCCGTACCCCTCTCGTGGAGGCGCGGCGCGGCGGGCCCGTCGGGGACCCGCCGCGCCGCCCGCCGTCGGTCAGCTGCCGAAGAAGACCTCGGCCTCGGCGTACCGCTCCAGCGGCACGGTCTTCAGCTCCCGGGTGGCCTCGGCGAGGGGGACGCGGACGATGTCCGTGCTCTGCATCGCGACCATCTTGCCCCAGTCGCCCTCGTTCGCGGCGTCGATCGCGTGCAGGCCGAGCCGGGTGGCGAGCACCCGGTCGAACGCGGTCGGGGTGCCACCGCGCTGGATGTGGCCGAGCACCACGGTGCGGGCCTCCTTGCCGGTCTTCGCCTCCAGCTGCTCGGCGAGCCACTGGCCGATCCCGCCGAGGCGGACGTGGCCGAACGCGTCGAGCTCCTGGTTGTGCAGCACCATCTGGCCGTCCAGCGGCTGGGCGCCCTCGGCGACCACGACGATGGGGGCGTACTGGTGCTGGAAGCGCTTCTCGACGTAGCCGGCGACCTGCTCGACGTCGAACTGCCGCTCCGGCAGCAGGATCACGTTGGCGCCGCCGGCGAGGCCGGCGTGCAGGGCGATCCAGCCGGCGTGCCGGCCCATCACCTCGACGACCAGGGTGCGGTGGTGGCTCTCCGCCGTGGTGTGCAGCCGGTCGATCGCCTCCATGGCGATGTTCACGGCGGTGTCGAAGCCGAACGTGTAGTCGGTAGCGCCGAGGTCGTTGTCGATGGTCTTCGGCACGCCGATGACGTGGACGCCCAGCTCGTGGAGCTTCGTGGCGACCCCGAGGGTGTCCTCGCCGCCGATCGCGATCAGCGCGTCCACGCCCTGGGCGGCGAGGTTGTCCTTGATCCGCTCCACGCCGCCGTCGATCTTGAACGGGTTGGTGCGGGACGAGCCGAGGATGGTGCCGCCGCGCGGCAGGATGCCACGGACGTCCGCGATGCCCAGGGGCCTGGACAGGCCCTCCAGCGGGCCCTTCCAGCCGTCCCGGAAGCCCACGAACTCGTGACCGTAGGTGGCGACGCCCTTGCGGACCACCGCCCGAATCACCGCATTGAGACCAGGGCAGTCGCCGCCGCCGGTGAGCACGCCGATACGCATGATCTGCTCATCCTCCTGGAGCATCAGGTGAAGCCCGGATAAGCCCCAGGATATGTGTCAGATCAGACCATCGGCGCCGTTGCCGGCCCGGGGCGGGCCGTCACTGCGCACTGTAGTCGGCGTGGGTGCCCGCCGACACCGCGCCCCGGCCCGTCCCGGCCCCCGGACCGGCTACCGCTCAGTAGCCGACCTCGCGGTTCTCCCCCGCCTTCGGCGGCCGCCCGGTGACCGCCGCCCGGGCGAGGCCGAGCAGGTTCACCACGGCGCCGCCCGGCGCGTCCCAGTACTCGGCCGAGCCGGCGTGCACCCGGATCAGCGTGATGCCCGGGGTGTCCAGCCCGTCCGGGAACCAGGCCTTCAGCAGCGGGTTCCACAGCCGCTCGGCCCGGGCCCGGTCCCACTGCTCGACGGCGGTGCCGGCCACCGACACCCAGGCGTGGTGCCGCTGGTCGGAGAAACCGACGTTGACCTGCGGGTTGACCCGGATCTGGCGGATCTTCGCGGAGTCCGCGTACGCGAAGAACCAGAGGTCCCCGTCGAACTCCGCCTCCTGGAGCCCCATCGGGCGGCTGACCAGCCGCCCGTCGACTGCGGTGGTGGTCAGCAGGCAGATCCGCGCGTCCCGGATCAGCTCGGTGACCCGGCTGCGGCCGTCCTCGGCGCTGGTCGGCTGCTGGCTCATGCGCCCTCCCTCGCGATCGGTTCGACGCGAACCGTGCCCGGGACAGAAGCGGTCAAACCTGCCGAGAGGTCACCGGGCGGTCATGGCCCGCCAGCGGGCCAGGTTGTGCCGGGCGTCGACCAGCGCGTCGTGCCGGTCCGCCTCGGCGTCCGGCAGCCTCGGCCGGCCCCGGTCGTCCCAGAGCTGGCGCAGCTCCTTGGTGAACCGTGGGATCTCCCGGGGCAGCGCCGGCATCGCCCCCCAGAGCTGGGCCAGCACGACGTGGTCGTACGCCGCGTACCAGGCCCAGAGTTCCAACTGCTCCCCCGGCCGGTCCCGGACGGGCGCCATCAGGAACTCGTGGAGGTCGTCGCGGATCCGCTCCCGGGACCGCCAGGCCCGGTCGGCCGGCGAGGGGAGCTTGTCGAGCACGTTGCGGCGCACCCAGGGCACCGCCCGGGAGTCGTCGAACTCGGTGGAGACCGCGTAGAACTCGCGGCCGTACTCGTCGACGACGCCGATCGACACCAGGTCGACGATCCGGCCGTCCTCGATGAACTCGCAGTCGTAGAAGTAGCGGTAGACCATCGGCACCATCCTCGCCCACCGCCGTCACCCGCCGGTCGCCGGGGCCGCCGCCGAGCCGGGAGGGCAGGCCACGGCAGCTGGGGACGGTCACGGAAGTGTCTCCAGGGGTGTACAGCACGCGACGGGACCGTCATGATCTGATGTGTACCGCTACCGGACGCCGAACCGGTTGAGATGCCTCGTGCCGGGGATGACAGGTTCACCCGGTGTGCGGGTTGTGGTCCTTGACCGGGGAGGGGTTGGGCCGTGGAGATGCGCCTTCCGGAGCCGGGTGACGCGCTCACGGGCGTCGAGATGTTCGCCGGGCTGGAGCCGGAGGTGCGGCAGCGGGTCATCGCCGCGGCGGTGCCGCGCACCTACCGCAAGGGGCAGTTGCTGTTCGTCGAGAACGACCCCGGCGAGTCGCTGATCGTGCTGCGCCGCGGCGCGGTCGCGGTGTTCCGCACGGCCCCGACCGGCGAGCGCGCGGTGCTGTCGGTCATCCGGCCGCCGGACGTGCTGGGCGAGGTCTCCCTGTTGGACGCCTCCACCCGGTCGGCGTCGGCCGAGGCGATCGAGGACTGCGCCGCGCTGGCGCTGTCCCGGCCGGCCTTCATGGAGCTGGTGCACTCCAACCCGCGCATCCTCGACGCGGTGATGCGCTCCCTCGGCCAGCTGATCCGGCGGCTCACCGAGCAGAACGCCGACCACGTCTTCCTCGACCTGCCCGGCCGGGTGGCCAAGACGCTGGTCCGGCTGGCCGGCGAGAGCCAGGCCCCGATGATCACCATCGAGCTCAACCAGAGCCAGCTCGCCGAGATGGCCGGCGGCTCGCGGCAGAGCGTCAACCAGGCCATCGGCTCCTTCGCCAGCCGGGGCTGGCTGCGCACCGAGGGGCGCCGGATCGTCGTCACCGACGTGGCCGCGCTGCGCCGCCGCGCGGGCATGAACGATCGCTGACCGCCGGCCCGCCGGCCGCCCTCTCCGCCACGCCTGGTCCGACCCGTCCGTCCGGGGACGGCGTGAAACCTCCGCGTCCCCACACACGGCTGCGCCGGCTGCCTCGGCAGCCGGCGTGACCGTGATGCGCGGTTCAGCGGGTCGGGCCCGCCCAGTAGCCGGGTCCGGCCCAGCGACGGGTCGGGCCGACCGCCCCGCGGCCGGGACCCGCCCAGTAGCCCGGGCCGGCCCAGTAGCCGGGACCCGCCCAGTAGCCCGGGCCGGCCCAGCCCGTCGTCGTGTCGGCCTTGGCGTTCGTCGAGGTGGACATCGTGCCTCCCGTGGTTGTCGTCCTGGTTGCTGGCGCAGCACCGACACTAGGGAAGGGACGATCGGCGCAAAATAGACATATGTATACTAACCACTGCCCAAAGGGCCGTTGTCCTTCGTCGACGCCCGCTGCCAGGGTTGCCCGGCACGCCCCTGCCGTGGGGCCCCACCGGACAGATCCGCCGGAGCGAGGAGTTGACGGGCATGTCACTGATCCGCGGCAATATCGCCTTTCGTCGTTACTGGTCGGCGCGCCTGGTGTCGTACGCCGGCGACCAGCTCGCCCGCACCGCCCTGCTGATCGCGGCGTACGACACGCACGGGGGCACCGCCGTCGCCCTGCTGCTGCTGGCCACGACCGCGCCGCGACTGCTCGGGCCGCTGCTCGGCGCGCTCGCCGACCGGTTCGACCAGCGCCGGCTGATCGTCTGCTGCGACGTCGCCCAGGCGCTGCTCTATCTGACGGTGGCGCTGGTCATGCCGCCGCTGCCGGTGCTGCTCGCGGCGGTCACGGCCGCGACCGTGGCGGCCACCGCCTTCACCCCGGCCGGTCGCAGCCTGCTGCCCCGGCTCGTCGAGGCGGACCGGCTGCCGGCGGCCAACGCGCAACTCGCGGTCGGCATGAACATCGGCTTCGCCGCCGGTCCCGCCATCGGCGGCCTGCTCCTGGCCACGGTCGGGCTGACCACGACGCTGCTCGTCGACGCGGCCACCTTCGTGCTGTCCGCGCTGCTGATCGGCGGGGTACGGCCGCTCTCCGCACCGGCGGCGTCCCGGACCGAACCGTTCCGCCAGGTGCTCGGCGCCGGGCTGCGGGTCGTGCGCGGCAGCGGCGTCGTCCGGGCCGTCTCGATCGGGTTCCTGGTGCTGGTGACGTTCGCGGCCCTGGACAACCTCGCGGTGATCCCGCTGGGCCGGACCGAACTCGGCGCCACCGAGGTGATGATCGGTCTGCTCGGCACCGCGTACGGCGTCGGCATGGTGGCCGGGCCGGCACTGCTCACCCGGGCCGGCCGTCGCACCAGGATGGACCTGCTGCTGTACTCGGCCCTGCTGGCTCTCGGCGTGGGGACGCTGGCCACCGGAGTGAGCCCGGCGATCGGGGTCGCCCTGCTCGGGCAGGCCCTGGCCGGGGCGGGGGCCGGCTGGCACCACGTGGCGGCGGACACCCTCATCCAGCAGAACGTGCCGGCCGAACGGCTGGGCGTGGTCTTCGGGACGGTCTACATGTTCCCGTACGCGGCCGAGGTGCTGGCATACCTCGCCGGGGCGTCACTGCTCGGGGCGATCGGGCCCCGCTGGCTGCTGGTCGTCTCCGCGGTCGGCATTCTCGCCACGCTGGCGCTGGTCGTACCGCTGCTCTCCCGCGCCCTCGGCGCCGGCGTGCGGCGGCGGTCCGACGTCGCGGCGGTCGCCTGAGCCGCGGTGGACAGCCGATGGGGCCGGCGGGTCACCGCCGGCCCCATCGTCGGCGTCACTTCCCCGTGGTGTCGGCCGGCGGCGCGCTCGGGCCGGGGCCGATCTTCTTCGGGTCGGTCTCCTTGGTCGGTGTGGTCGTCGTGGTCTCGGTCGATCCCGTGCCCGGCTGCTCTACCATTCCCTTTTCCTCCAGTTCGGCGAGGGTGACGGCGTCGACGTCGACCGTGTCTCCCGGCGTCCACACCGTCCCTCGTGGATCGGTCCAGGAGGCGGACAGCCGGACGTGCACGGCACTCTCCCTGTCGACGGAACTTCCTGGTACGGAAGACTAGACCCGGCCGATCAGCCGTGACGTCCCGCCGACCCGTCGGGTACCCGACTGCGCGGTCGCGCGAGACGATGGGGACCTCACGCGTACGGAGCTGGACATCGACCTCACCTGTGGACACTGTTCCCGGACCGCCGGGCCGGACGACCGTTACTGCGGCGGCTGCGGCCGGCCCCTCGCGGCGACCTGCCCGGGCTGCGGTCACGCCAACAACGCCGAGGCGAACTTCTGCACCAACTGTGGCCAGCCGTTGCGCGACCACGCCGTCTCGGTGCAGGAGGACCGCCGGCAGGTCAGCGTGCTCTTCATCGACATCGTGGACTTCACCACCTACGCCGAACGGGCCGACCCGGAACAGGCTCGCGGGCTCCAGCAGGCGTACTTCGGCACGGTGCGCCGGCTGGTGCACCAGTACGGCGGTGTGGTCGAGAAGTACATCGGCGACGCGGTGATGGCGCTGTTCGGGGCGCCCGTGGCGACGGACAACGACGCGCTGCGGTGCGTACGGGCGGCGTTGGAGCTGCAACGGAGCCTGGCCCGGCAGCCGGCCGGCCCGCACCCGCCGCTCGGCTTCCGGGTCGGCATCGCCACCGGCGAGGCCCTGGTCGACCTGGCCGCCGCCCGTGACGGCGGCCAGGCGTTCGTCACCGGTGACGTGGTCAACACCGCGTCCCGGTTGCAGGGGTTGGCCCCCGCCGGCGGCGTCGTGGTCGACGAGAGCACCTGGGCGGCCACGCGGCACGAGATGGAGTACGCCGACCAGGCGCCCGTCACGCTGCGGGGGCGGTCCGCGGTCACCCGGATCTGGTTGGCCGTCCGCGCCCGGCCCCGGCGCGACGGACAGACCGCCGAGCTGACCCCGATGGTCGACCGGGACCACGAGCGGGGCCTGCTGGTCAGCGCGCTGCACCGCACCGTCACCGAGCGCACCTCCCAGCTGCTGACCGTGTTCGGTCCGGCCGGGGTGGGCAAGAGCCGGCTGCTGCGCGAGCTGGCCCGGCACGCGGCGAACCTGCCCGGCGCGCGGGTGACCTGGCTGATCGGCCACTGCCCGCCGTTCGGGGAGAACGTCACCTACGCCGCCCTGGCCGACATCGTCCGGAGCTGGATCGGGCTGCCCGACTCCGACGATCCCGCCGCCATGCGCGAACGCCTGCGGGACCGGCTGGGCCGGCTGGCCGACCCGCACGCGGCGCGGCTGGCCGAGGCGTTGGGCCCGCTGGTCGGCGTGTCCGGCGAGCGGCTCACCTCCGCCGAGACCGAGGCGGCGTGGCGGCGGTTCCTGCTCACGCTGGCTACGACCGGCCCCACGGTGCTCGTCTTCGAGGACATGCACTGGGCGGACGAGACGATGCTCTCCTTCGTCGAGCAGCTCGGCGCGGCCGCCCGCAACGTGCCACTGCTGGTGATCGCGACCGCCCGCCCGGAGCTGCGGGAGCGGCATCCGGCGTGGACGGGCACGATCAGCGGCGCGATGTCCATCTCGGTGCCGCCCATGCACGACGGGGACATCGACACCCTCTACTCACTGCTGCTCGGCCACGCCACCCTGCCGGAGGAGGCCCGCGGGCCGCTGCTCGAGTTCGCCGACGGCAATCCGCTGTACGCCCAGGAGTACGCGCGGATGCTGCTCGACGGCGGGCTCGTCGACCGGACGACGGCCCTCCCGCCGTTGGACCCGATGGGCGGGACGGGGATGCCGCGTACCGTCCAGGCGGTCATCGCCAACCGGCTGGATCTGCTCGACGCGGCCGACCGGGCGGTCCTCCAGGCGGCCTCGGTCGTGGGTGTGCAGTTCTGGGCGGCGCCGGTGGCCCTGGCCCTGGGCCGGCCCGGGGAGTGGGTGGAGCGGGCGCTGCACCGTCTCCAGCGCCGCGACCTCGTCTACGAGCTGCCCGCCTCGACCATGCCGGGCCAGCCCGAGTACCGGTTCCGGCACATCCTGGTGCGGGACGTGTGCTACCAGCGACTGCCCCGGGCGGAACGGGTAGCCCGGCACCAGCGCACCGCCGACTGGCTCGAGCAGCTCGCCGACGGACGGCAGCACGACCTGGCCGAGGTGCTGGCCAACCACCGGTGGTCGGCGCACGAGATCGCCCGCACGGTCGGCCTGGACCCGGCGCCGTACGCCCGGGCCACCCGGACCGCGCTGCACCGGGCCGCCCGCCGGGCGTACGCGCTGCACGCGCTGGACACCGCGGCCACGCTGGTCGGCCGCGCGCTGGCGGTGGAGTGCGGACCGGATCCGTCGCTGGAGCTGTTCGAGGCGGAGCTGGCGTTCTACCGGGACCGCGACGGGTTCCTGGTGGGCGGGGGCTCCGATCTGCTCACCTCCCTGGCGGACCGGCTGGCGGGTGCGGGCGACCTGCCGGGCGCGGCGAAGGCGTGGCGGTTGCTGGCCACCGCGGCGTGGGCCCGGGCGGACCGGTCGGAGACGCTGCGCTGCCTGGACCGGGCGATCCGGTTGCACGCCGAGCTGCCGGACAGCGAGGACAAGGTCGGTGCCCTGCTGGAGCTGGCGCGGATGCACATGCTCGACGCGGAGGCCGAGCCCGCGTGCGCCGCCGCCAGGGCCGCCGCCGAACTGGCCGAGCGGCTGGAGCTGCGTGAGGCGCGGGCGAACGCCCGGATCACCCTGGCGGTGGCGCGCTACCAGGCCGGCGTCGAGGGGGCGTACGCCGAGCTCGCCGAGGTGACCGAGGAGTGCCGGGTGGAGCGGCTGACCAGCCGCCGGCGTGCGGTGCACAACCTTGCCTGGGCGTTGCAGGAGGAGGGCGACCTGACCGGCTCGGCCCGCCTCGTCGACGAGCAACGGTCGCTGGACCTGGCCGGCGAGCACGGCCTCACGGTCAGCTTCGCCGACCAGTGGACCCGGTCGTACTACAGCGGGGACTGGACGGCGGCGTTGCGGATGGCCGAGGGGTCGACCCGACGCCCGACCGACGAATGGGACCTGCACATCGTGGCGGTCTCCGGCTGGATCCGCGCGCTGGGCGACGCGCCCCCCGGTGACGGCACGGACGGCGGCGCCGACCTGGTGGACCAGGCGCTGGTCGCCGCCCGGCGCAGCGGCTTCCTCCGGGTGCTGCGGTCCACGGTGGCGCACGCCGCGCTGTGCCGGGCGGTGCAGGGCCGGCGCGACGAGGCGCTGGAGCTGCTCGCCGAACTCGACGCCGACTGGCGGCGGACCCGGATGATCCCGTTCGCGGAGTGGGTGCCGGCGGTCGGCCACGTGGCGGGGGTGCTCGGTGGTGACGCGGCGCTCCTGGTGCGGGACCTGCTGGCCCGCGCCCCACGAACGACGCGCTGGGCGCGGGCGGCCGGCCGGTCCGCCGACGCGGCGCTGGCCCGACGGGACGGCGACCCCCGGCGCGCCGCGAGCCTGTTCAGCGCGGCGGCGGAGAGCTACGCGGAGATGACCGACGCCACCGACCACGTCATCGCGGCCGCCCTCGCGGTGGGGCCGCTGGCCGAGGTCGATCCGGCGGCCGCCGCGGAGAGGCTCGGACGGGTGCGCGCCTTCGCGGAACGGCACGCCGCGGCCGGCCTGCTCCGGATCGCCGGGGCCGGCTGACGTCAGGCGGGCACCGGCTCCCGGAGCGGCCGGGCCTTCGCCTTCTGCGCGTACACGTCCACGTACTCGCGGCCGGAGAGTTCCATGAGCTCGTACATGATCTCGTCGGTGACGGCGCGCTCGACGAACCGGTCGCCGGACATCCCCGCGTAGCGGGAGAAGTCGAGCGGGGCGCCGAAGCGGATCCGCACCCGGCCCAGGTTGGGGATGATCTGACCGGTCGGCTGGATGGCGTCGGAGTTGAGCATGGCCATCGGCACGACCGGGGCGCCGCTCTCCAGGGCGAGCCGGGCCACCCCGGTCTTGCCCCGGTAGAGCCGGCCGTCGGGCGAGCGGGTGCCCTCCGGATAGATGCCCGCGATGCCGCCGGAGCGCAGCACCCCGAGCTGGGTGTCCAGGGCGGCGCGGGCCGCCCGCCCGCCGGTGCGGTCGACCGGGATGGTGCCGGAGCCGACGAAGAACATCTTGGTCAGCCAGCCCTTGAGGCCCTTACCGGTGAAGTATTCGGCTTTCGCGATGAATGTAACTTTTCGCTTGACGATCAGCGGGGTGAAGATCGAGTCCGAGAACGAGAGGTGGTTGCTGGCCAGGATCACCGGGCCGGCCTCCGGGACGTTCTCCAGCCCCTCCACCTGCGGGCGGAAGATCAACCTCAGCAGCGGGCCGAGGATGATGTACTTCAGCAGCCAGTACAGCACCGGGGTCCTTCCAGGCGGGAGCGGTGGCGGGCCACGATCACCGGGCCTCCGGGACCGTGCCCGGGGCGCCGTCGGCGAGCGGGACTGTCGGGGAAGAGCGTACGAACAGGGAGCGGCACGCCACAACGCACTCCCGGAACCGGGTCCCGACGTGTCAGGATTCAGGGCACGACGATGCGGCGAAGGGGGTGTCCGGTGTCAGGGGGTGGGCCCCGTCGGGGACGGCGGGACAACGGGCTCGACGCGGCCGAGTACGCGGTCGCGGGCGACGTCGATCCACGCGTCGGTGAGCACCTGCTCGACGTGCTCGCCGCGGGCGGGATCGCCGCCTACCTCCAGCCCTCGGCCGACCTCAACCCGGTGACCCGCACCACCACCGTCCCGTCCCGCCCGATCGACCGGCTCTACGTCGACCGCTCCCACCTGACCACCGCCCGCGACTACCTCACCCAGCTCACCGACGAGGAGGGCCGCGAGCCGGCCCGGGACGAAGAGCCGGACATCGAGGCCGAGTGGGCGAAGATCGTCGCCGGTTTCCACACCGCGCCGAGCGCCGGCAGCCACCCCTGGCCGGCCGCCGAGGACGTCGACGAGCCGGTGGACCCGACCACCCCGGCCGGCGGCGCGCCGGGCCGCGCCGAGGAGACCGCCGGCCCGACCGCCACCGACGTGCGCCGGCTGCCCTACGCGGCGGACGTCTCCGGCGTCTCGCTGAGCCGCGGGCGGCAGGACGAGCCCTCGCTCCTGGACGGCCTGGACACCTTCGGCGCCGACCTGCCCGGCGACGAGGACGAGGAGCACTTCACCCCGCCACCGCCGCCCCCGCTGCCGCGCTTCTCGAAGTACGCGGTGCTGGGCGTGCTCTGCATCGTGGTGGGGTTCCTGCTCTTCCTGTCGCCCACCGTGCTGTCGGTGGTCGACCCGTCGGTGGTGACCCTGCTCGGCTTCACCGGCATCCTGGCCGGCTTCGTGATGCTGATCTGGCGGCTGCGCCCCGGCGACTCCGACGAGCACGACCCGGACGACGGCGCGGTCGTCTGACCCGGCGGGCACCCGCCGCCCGCATGGCGGGACACGCGCGTACCGGGCCGACCGCGTAACAGGGGTGTAACTTACTGTCAGTAGGAATACCGCTGAACGTCACTTCCCGCACCGGCTGTCCGGGTCGTGCGCCTCCTCCGGTCGCCGGTCCTCTGCAGATCGGAATGCCCGAGATGCGACAGAGTCCCCTCGTGGTGGTGGCCAACCGCCTCCCCATCGACGACAGTGTGGCGCCGGACGGCGCCTTCGAGTGGCGCCGCAGCCCCGGCGGCCTCATGAACGCCCTGCACCCCCTGCTCCGGCACACCCCGGCGACCTGGGTGGGCTGGGCCGGCGGCACCGGCCCCGCCCCGCACCTGCCCGACGTGGACGGGGTCCGGATGCGCGCCGTCGCGCTCAACGGCGACGACTTCCGCGACCACTACGAGGGCTTCGCCAACGCCACCCTCTGGCCGCTCTACCACGACGCCGTCGAGCAGCCCGAGTACCACCGGCGCTGGTGGGAGGCGTACCAGCGGGTCAACCAGCGGTTCGCCGAGGCCGCCGCCGAGGTGGCGGAGCCCGGCGGCCTGGTCTGGGTGCAGGACTACCACCTCCAGCTCGTGCCGGGGCTGCTCCGCGACCTCCGTCCCGACCTGCGGATCGGCTTCTTCCTGCACGTGCCGTTCCCGCCGCCGGAGCTGTTCATGCAGCTCCCCCGCCGGGCCGAGCTGCTGCGCGGGATGCTCGGCGCCGACCTGATCGGCTTCCAGCGGGCCCAGGCCGCGCACAACTTCGCCCAGCTCGCGACGAAGGTGCTCGACCTGCCCGCCACCGACCGGCGGATCGGCGTCGGCGAGCGGGTGGTCCGGATCGGCGCGTTCCCGGTCTCCATCGACGCCGCCGAGATGGGTGCGCTCGCCGCCCGGCCCGACATCGCCGACCGGGCGCGGCGGCTGCGTCAGGATCTCGGCGACCCGGAGCGGGTCATCCTCAGCGTCGACCGGATGGACTACACCAAGGGCATCGAGCAGCGGCTCAAGGCCTACCACGAGCTGCTGACCAGCGGGGACGTCAAGGTCCGGGACACCGTGCTCGTGCAGGTGGTGGTGCCCAGCCGGGACCGGGTGGCCCAGTACCAGATCCTCCGCGACCGGGTGGAGCACCAGGTCGGCCGGATCAACGGCGAGTTCGGCCGGGTCGGCGAACCGGCGATCCACTACCTCAGCCAGCCCTTCGACCGCACCGAGCTGGTCGCCCTCTACCGGATCGCCGACGTGATGGCGGTGACCCCGCTGCGGGACGGGATGAACCTGGTGGCCAAGGAGTACGTGGCCGCCCGGGTCGACGGCACCGGGGCGCTGCTGCTCAGCGAGTTCGCCGGGGCGGCCGCCGAGCTGGAGGAGGCGTACCTGGTCAACCCGCACGACCTGGACGGGCTCAAGGCCGCGCTGCTGGCCGCCCTACGGGCGGCGCCCGAGGACGTCGCGGCCCGGATGCGGGCCATGCGGGAGCACCTGGGCCGCAACGACATCCACGCCTGGGCCAGGTCCTACCTGCGCGCCCTGGACGAGAGCGGGTCGCTGGTCACCCGGCTCACCGGCACCGAGTGACCCGCGCCCGCGCTCACGCGTGGGCGGGCGCCGGGTCCTTCTCCAGCCAGTCGAGGATCGCGTCGACCGGCTCCCGCCAGCGGGCGTCGAGCATCAGGTCGTGCCCCATGCCGGGAAACAGCAGCGGGGCCGAGGCGTAGCGGCGGGCCGCCCGGGTCAGCGCGGCCGGCGGCACCACCCGGTCGTCGGGGCTGCCCAGCACCAGCACCGGTGGGCGGCCCACCGCCGGCTCCGGCTGCCGCCCGGTGAGCAGCTGCCACTGCGCCCGGCGGCCGGCCCGGCCCAGCCGGGCGAGGTGCCGGCGCGCGTCGGCGTCGGGCAGTTCCCGGCTGAACAGCTGCCGGCGGTTCAGGCGCAGCCCGGCGCCGAACACCGCGGGCACGGTGCCGGCGGGGTTGCGGCGCAGCGCCGTGCCGAGGGTGCCCCAGCCGCCGAGCACCGGCGCCACCAGCACCGCCGCCCGGGCCGGGTAGCGGGCGAGCGCGTGCGCGACCACCCGGGCACCGGCGCCGTGCCCCACCAGCACCGCCTGCCGCGGCAGGCTCGCCGCCACCT
This sequence comes from Micromonospora sp. CA-244673, assembly GCF_050948395.1. NCBI lineage: Bacteria > Bacillati > Actinomycetota > Actinomycetes > Micromonosporales > Micromonosporaceae > Micromonospora > Micromonospora sp. CA-244673. Next base: position 5,444,649 of record NZ_CP192019.1, read on the forward strand.
GGACCACGTCATGGGTGTACGCCCGCAGCGTCGCCCCCGGCGCCGGCTCGCTGCCGCCGTGCCCGCGCAGGCTCAGCGCGTACGCCGGGAAGCCGCGGCCGGCGGCGTGCCCCAGCCAGTGCTCGGCGAACGCCCACGCCCCGTGCCCGAACCCGGGCACGAACAGCAGCGGAGGCTTCGCCTGGTCCTGCTCGGGCACCGCGGCGACGACCTCGCGGCGGGCCGGCCGCTCCGGACGGGCCCACTCCCAGCCCCGGACGACCCGCATGCGATCGGCAGTCACTTGCCCTCCAGGTCGTGGAGCGCCCGCTGGAGCGCGCGCAGGTAGTCGGCGTGCCCGACCTCGAACCAGTGCCGGGTGCTGTCCTTGACCTTCCCCGAGTACCGCTCGCCGAGGCCGGCGGTGACCTTGCGGCCGAACGCGGCGGCCCGGTCGGGGCGGGTGGCGCGCAGGGTGAGCAGCCGGGCGAAGAGCACGCTCTGCCAGTGCGAGATGGGGAAGATGCCGGAGTCGGGCTGCACCAGGCCCACCACGGCCAGGGTGGGGTGGCCGGCGGCGAACGCGTTCAGCCAGAGCCGGGGCCGCCCCGAGCCGTCGGCGTCGCCGAGCACCCGGCCCTCCAGGAACTCGAAGCGCGGCAGGTAGCCGGTGGCGAAGACGACCAGCTCGGGGTCGATCTCGCGGCCGTCGGCCAGCTCGACCGTGCGGTCGCCGAACCGCGCGATGTCCGGCACCGGGGTGACCTCGCCGTGGCCCACGTAGTAGACGAGCTGGCTGTTGGCGATCGGGTGGGTCTCGTAGACCCGGTGGTCGGGCCGGGGCAGGCCGAACCGGGTCAGGTCGCCGACGGTGAGCCGCAGCGTCCAGTGGTAGAGCCACTGCCGCACCCGCAGCGGCACCCGCAGCGCGAGCAGGGTGTCGTTGACCTGGTCGGCGGGGCGGCCGAAGACGTACTTCGGGGCGTACCAGTAGCCGCGGCGGGTGGAGTGCCAGCAGCGGGACGCCTGCTGGGCCGCCTCGACCGCGATGTCGCAGCCGGTGTTGCCGGCGCCGACCACCAGCACCCGCTTGCCGCGCAGCTGCGCCGGGTCCTTGTAGGACGAGGCGTGCATGACCTCGCCGCGGAACTGCTCCAACCCCTCGTAGCGGGGCAGCTTCGGCGACCAGTTGTGCCCGTTGGCCAGCACCACGGCGGCGTAGCGGGAGGTGCGCTCCGGGCCGTAGCCGCCGGTGCTGCGGGTGGTGACGTCCCACCGGTCCCCCTCGACCGGCTCCACCCGCACCACCTCGGTGCCGAACCAGACGTGCTGGCGCAGGTCGAAGTGGTCGGCGTAGCGCTCGAAGTAGGACAGCAGCTGGGCGTGGTGCGGGTAGTCCGGCCAGTCGTCCGGCATCGGGAAGTCCGGGAACTGGGTGAACGGCCGGGACGAGATGAGGTGCGTGCTGGCGTAGACCGGGCTGCGGTCGTGCCGCCAGTTCCACGCCCCGCCGACGCCGGTCTCCCGCTCGTAGCAGTCCACGCCGAAGCCGGCCTCGCGGAGGTTCTTCACGGCGGTGAGGCCGCTGGCCCCGGCGCCGATGACGCAGACGGTGTCGCCCCGGTCGGAGACCGGACGGCCGTCCCGGGTCGGGGCGACCGCCGGGTCCGGATCGGGACGGCCGAGGTCGGTGGAGGAGGACACCGGGGAATCTCCTTTTGTGCGGCACGAGTGCCGGGTCGGTGCGAAATCCTGCCGACAATGCCCGCCGTTGTCCAGCCCCCACGGGCCGGCCGTGGCGGGCGGGGGCTCAGTCGCCGGCGGGCAGCAGCAGGTCGACCAGGACCGGGAAGTGGTCGCTGGCCCGGCGGGTACGCGGGGTGTCCACGACGTCGTAGTCGACCACCGTGATCCGGGGGTCGACGAAGAGGGCGTCGATGCGCCGCCGCGGGTCGGCGCAGGAGAAGGTGTGCCGGTCGGCCCGGTCGGCGGCCACGGCCGCGTCGGTCAGTCCCTCCGCGACGGTCCGCCACGCCGCCCCGTCCGGCCCCTCGTTCAGGTCGGCGCCGGCCACCACGGGCAGCGTCGCGGCGGCCAGTTCCCGCTTGAACGCGGCCGCCTGGGCGGGACGCTCCGCCGGGTCCGTGGAGAGGTGGGAGCCGGCCAGCAGGAACCGGGCGCCACCCACGAGGCACTCGGCGTACGCGGCGCCGCGCAGGTGCCGCCCCGGGGTCAGCGGGTAGCGCTGGCAGCGGGTGGCCGTCACCCGGACACGCAGGCTGGTGAGCAGCACGTTGCCCAGCGACGGCAGGCCGCCGGCCGCGACGACCAGCCCGAACGAGTCGGCCAGCGTCGCGCACTTCTGCCGCCACCGGAACCGCCGCGGCCCCTCCTGGACGATCACCACGTCCGGCTCGGCCTCCCGCACCACCTCGGCCAACGCCGCGGTGTCGTCCCGCTGGCTGTGGATGTTGTAGGAGAGCACCCGCAGCGGCACGCCTGCCGCGGCCACGTCAGATCCGCCGGGCCAGGTCGGCGGCGCCGATGACGCCCGCGGTGTTGCCCAGCTCGGCCGGGCGCACCTCGGCGACGGGCAGGCGGCTGCGCTGGGCCAGGGCGTCGGTGAACGACCGGCGGGTCGGGCCGAGCAGCAGGTCGCCGGCGTCGATCACGCCGCCGCCGACCACCAGCACCTGCGGGTCGAGGATCTGCGCCATGTCGGCGAGGCTGGTGCCGAGCCAGCGGCCGACCTGGGCGAACGCCTCGGTGGAGACCGGGTCGCCGCCCTTCGCGGCGGCGGTCACCATCGGCCCGGTGATCCCCTCGGCCTCGCCGCCGGCCAGCTCCAGCAGGGCGGTGGCCCGGTGCGGCTCCTGGCGGGCGGCGGCGCGGGCGAAGCGGACCAGGGCGCTGCCGCTGGCGTACTGCTCGATGCAGCCGAGCCGGCCGCAGCCGCACTGGTGGCCGTCCGGCACGGTGAGCATGTGCCCCAGCTCGGCCGCGATGCCGTGGGCGCCGCGGACCAGCTCGCCGCCGAGCACGATCCCGCCGCCCACCCCGGTGCCGATGGTGAACATGACCATCGAGTCATCGGCGTCCCGGGCCGCGCCGTAGCGGAACTCGGCCCAGGCCGCGACGTTGCCGTCGTTCTCCACGACCACCGGCAGGCCGGTGGCGTTGCTGACGTAGTCGCGCAGCGGCTCGTCCCGCCAGGCGAGGTTGGGGGCGAAGAGCACGGTGGAGCGGGAGGCGTCGATCCAGCCGGCCGCGCCGATGCCGACCGCGTCGACGGTCCGGCCGACGGCCAGCTCGGTGACCAGCTCGGTGATGACGTCGCGGGTCTTGGCCACGTCGTCGGCGGGGGTGTCCCGTCGGGCCTGCACGAGAACCTTGCCGGTGTCGTCCACGACACCGCCGGCCACCTTCGTGCCACCGACGTCGACTCCGATGGTCAGCGTCACCGCTGCCACTCCCCTCTGCTGTGCTGCCCGGCGCGGCCGAACCGGCCGTGCGATCCGGGATGTCCGGTGCTCAGGCCCCGTCGCCTGGTGCGTCCTCGCCCACCTCGCCGGACGTCCGCGAGGCGGGCACCACGGGACGGCCGGCCGGCGGCCGGCTCGACGCCGGCACGTCCGGCCCGTCGGGATCGGCCGCGCCCTCCCCCCGGGTGGCGGCGGACCACACGTCCTGCTCGGGTGCCGGCTGAGAATCATGCCCGGTGCGGGTCGCCTCGCGCCACACGCGGTCCCCCGTCGCGGTTCCGGTGGCCGCCCCGTCGGAGCCGCCGGCCGCCGTGGGACCACCCGGCCCGGCCGGCTCGGCCGGGGTGAACGCGCGCAGCAGGCTGGCCACCCCGGCGGCCAGGTCGCCGGCGCCGGTCGCGAGCCGCTCGGCGAATTCCGGACTCGGGTCGCGCAACGCCGCGATACCCCGGCAGACCGGGCAGACACAGCACTCGGGTGAGCCGGTGGCGAACCGCGGGCCGGCGCCGGGCGCGGTGGACGATTCCCCGCCCGGGGTGTGACCGAGGACACCCGAGAGGATCCCACCCAGCGGGCCCCAGGGACCGGAGCCGGGCGTGGCGGCGGCCAGCTTCGCGCTGGCCAGCAGCATGGCGACGAGGCGCTCGGCCTCTTCCCGGGCCGAACCCGGATCAGTGGTGCCCATGGTTCGGCTCCTTCACCGTGACAACCGGGACGACGGTCGGGTCAGTCAGCCGCACCGAGTGCTTCTACCCGGCGCTTGAGCTGCTTCAACGCCGCATCCATGATCATTTTCTCGGCCTTGCGGCGAAACATGCCGAGCATCCCCACGGACAGCTCCACCTCAAGGGTGTAGGTCACCGTGGTCGTTCCGTCCGGGTTGTCGACGAGGTCGTACGACCCGCGCTGGGACTTCTGCATCTTCGAGGGCGCCACCAGGTGCCACTCGATCCGGGAGATGTCCTCGGCGTACTCGTAGGCCAGCACGTACTCGTCGGCCATCACGCCCGCGTCGATGGTGAACCGGACCTGGCTGGCGTAACCGTCCTCGTACTCCTCGATCACCTCGGCCCGCCGCACCGCCTCGGCCCACTCCGGGTAGCGGGGGAAGTCGCAGATGACCGCCGCCACCCGGTCCGGTGACGCGCCGACGACGATCGACTGGGTGGAGGAGTCCGCCATGGGGGGAGGCTACCCGGCGGCGGACCGGCCCGCGCCGCTTGACCCCCGCCCGTCGCGGCGTGCCCGGCGGGGTCGTGTCCCACCAGCCGGGCGGGGAACCTCCCTGCCCGCTCGGCGGGAGCGGGCGGGTAGGTTGCGACAAAGCCGACCACGGCCGGCCCGGCCAGTGCGAGCACGAGGGAGTGCAGGTGCGCGAGTTCTCCGTTCCGCCGATCGTCACCGTCGGCGACGCGGCCAACCTGACCGACCCGGTCTGGGACAACGCCGAGGTCGCCCCCGACGCCGTGCAGTTCGTCCGGCGCGCCGAGGGCACCGGCGGCGCCTGGATCGACGTGACCTGCCGGCAGTTCCGCGACGAGGTCGTCGCGGTCGCCCGCGGCCTGGTCGCGGCCGGCGTGGCGCCCGGTGACCGGGTCGGGCTGATGAGCCGCACCCGCTACGAGTGGACCCTGTTCGACTACGCGATCTGGGCCGCGGGCGCGGTCACCGTGCCGATCTACGAGACCTCCAGCGCCGAACAGGCCGCCTGGATCCTCTCCGACTCCGGCGCGGTCGCCGTGGTGGTGGAGAGCACCGGGCACGCCACCCTGGTCGCCGGGGTCCGCGACCGGCTGCCCGAGCTGCGCGAGGTCTGGCAGATCGACCTGGGCGCGGTGGACGAGCTGGTCGCCGCCGGCGCGGCGGTCGACCCGGCCGACGTCGAGGTACGCCGCTCGACGCTCAAGGCCGACGACGTCGCCACCATCATCTACACCAGCGGCACCACCGGCCGCCCCAAGGGCTGCGTGCTGACCCACCGCAACATCTACGCCGACATCGCCAACGCCGTGCCGGTGCTGCCGAACCTGTTCCGCCAGGGCGCCTCCACCCTGCTCTTCCTCCCGCTGGCGCACGCCTTCGCCCGGCTCATCCAGGTCGGCGTCGTGCAGGCCCGGGCCACCATGGCGCACTGCTCGGACACCAAGAACCTGGTCGGCGAGCTGCAGGAGTTCAAGCCGACGTTCGTGCTCTCCGTACCCCGGGTCTTCGAGAAGGTCTACAACGGCGCGCGGCAGAAGGCCGAGGCCGACGGGAAGGGCAAGATCTTCGACCGGGCCGAGAAGGTCGCCATCGCCTACAGCGAGGCCCTGGAGACCCCCGACGGGCCGAGCCTGGGCCTGCGCGCCCAGCAGGCGGTCTTCGACAAGCTGGTCTACCGCAAGCTGCGGGCCGCGATGGGCGGTCGCTGCCGCGACGCGATCTCCGGCGGCGCCCCGCTCGGCACCCGGCTCGGGCACTTCTTCCGCGGCATCGGGGTCACCATCTGCGAGGGCTACGGCCTCACCGAGACCGCGCCGGCCGCCGCCGCGAACCTGCCCGGGCACACCCGGATGGGCACGGTCGGCCGGCCGCTGCCCGGCGTCACCATCCGGATCGACGACGACGGCGAGGTCCTGATCTCCGGGGAGATCGTCTTCCGGGGTTACTGGCACAACGAGGCGGCCACCGCCGAGGCGCTGAGCGCCGACGGCTGGTTCCGCACCGGCGACCTGGGGCAGCTCGACGAGGACGGCTTCCTCAGCATCACCGGCCGCAAGAAGGAGATCATCGTGACCGCGGGCGGCAAGAACGTCGCCCCGGCGGTGCTGGAGGACCAGGTGCGGGCGCACCCGCTCGTCAGCCAGTGCCTGGTGGTCGGCGACCGGCAGCCGTTCATCGCGGCGCTGGTCACCGTCGACGAGGAGGCGCTGCCGAAGTGGCTGGCCGCGCACGGCCTCCCGGAGGACACCAGCGTGGTCGACCTGCGCGGGAACGAGGCGCTGCGGGCCGAGGTGCAGACCGCGATCGACCAGGCCAACCAGTCGGTTTCCAAGGCCGAGGCCATCAAGGTGTTCCGGATCCTGCCGCAGGACTTCACCGAGGCGACCGGCGAGCTGACCCCCTCGCTCAAGGTCAAGCGGCAGGTCGTCCACAAGACGTACGCGGCGGAGATCGCGGACATCTACCGGGGCTGACTACCATCCGTCACGTGCCCGCCTCGACACCCAGCCAGCCGCAGACGCAGCCCCTCGCGGCGGCGGCGCGCGTGGTCCTCCTCGCGCTGGTCGCCGCCCTGACCCTGTTCGCCACCGGCGACGCCGCCCAGCTGTGGTGGATCGCCCTGCTCGGCGTCGCCGGGCTGCCCGCCGTGCTGGCCCCCCAGCACGGCCTGCTCGCCCCGATCAGCCGCTTCGCCGAGGTGGTGGTCCTCGGGCTGGCGGCCAGCCAGGTCGCCGCCGACACCCACCTCACCGGGGTCACCGGCGGGCTGGGCGCCTCGGCCGTGCTGCCGTACCTCGCCGTGCCGGTCACCGTGACCGCCCTGCGCCGCCGGTTCCGCGAGGGCGCGGCGCTGCTCGTGGTCGCGGCGGCCACGCTGGTGGTCAGCGCGGCCTTCACCGAGGTGGGCGGGGAGCCGCAGCTCGGCCAGCCCGGCTACCTGGCGGTCTGCGCGCAGTGGCTGATCCTGGCCGGCCTCGGCCTCTACACCGCCGGCATGCTCCAGCGGGTGCTGCGGGTCCGCGGCGAGGGCAAGCCCCAGCCGTACGCGGAGGCCACCCGGCTGCTCACCCAGCTGCGCACGGTCGCCCGCCAGCTTCCCGGCGCCACCCTCGACCCGGGCGGCATCTCCGAGCACCTGCTGGAGGAGCTGCGGGTGGTCGCGAAGACCGACCGGGGCGCGGTGCTGTCGGCCAGCGGCGGCGGCCGGCTCGTGGTGCTCGCCCAGATCGGCGCGGACCGGGTGGACTGGGAGACCACGCTCGACGCGGACTCGGCCATCGCCGACGCCTGGGCCAGCCAGCAGCCGACCACCTCGGCCCGCTCGCAGGCCCGCTCCCGGGCCTCCGGCGAGGTCTCGGCGCTGATCGTGCCGCTGGTCGCCGGGGTGCGCACGGTCGGCCTCGTGGTCGTCGAGGCGGACGCCGCGCACGCGTACCCGCCGCCGGTGGTGTCCCGGGTGACCGCGCTGACCGGCCCGGCCGCGCTGCGCCTGGAGGCCGCGCTGCTCTTCGACGAGGTGCGCTCGCTGGCCACCAACGAGGAGCGGCAACGGCTGGCCCGGGAGATCCACGACGGGGTCGCCCAGGAGCTGGTGATGGTCGGGTACGGCATCGACAACGCCCTCGCCACCGTGCACGACGACGCCGAGGAGACCGCCGACTCGCTGCGCACGCTGCGCCAGGAGGTCACCCGGGTGATCACCGAGCTGCGGTTGAGCCTGTTCGAGCTGCGCAGCGAGGTGGACCGGCACGGCGGCCTGGCCGCCGCCATCGCCGAGTACGCCCGGACCGTCGGCGCCTCCGGCGGCCTGCGGGTGCACCTGTCCCTGGACGAGTCCACCGCCCGGCTGCCCGCCGCCACCGAGGCCGAGTTGCTGCGCATCGCGCAGGAGGCGGTCACCAACGCGCGCAAGCACGCCGGGGCGGCGAACCTGTGGGTCACCTGCGAGGTGGACCCCCCGTACGCGCAGATCGAAGTGTCGGATGACGGTCACGGCATCGGTGACCAGCGCCCCGACGGGCACTATGGTCTTGCGATCATGGCCGAGAGGGCGGAACGTATCCGGGGCCGGTTGGAGATCAGGCCGCGGCAACCCAGCGGCACGACCGTGGCGGTGGTACTCGGCTCCTCGCCCCGGCGCGGTAGGGTGCGCGGCAGCGAAGCAGGAGAAGGGGAGTAACCCGAGGATGACCACTAGCCCGACACCGGCCACCCGGACCAAGGTTCTCCTTGTCGACGATCACGACCTGATCCGCAAGGGTCTGCGGCACGCCTTCGAGCGGGACCGGCAGTTCGAGGTCGTGGGCGAGGCCGCCACGGCCGCGGAGGGTGTGCGCCAGGCCGGCGCGCTCCAGCCGGACGTCGTGATCATGGACCTGCGGCTGCCCGACGGCAGCGGCCTGGAGGCCACCCGCGCCCTGCGCAAGTCCAGCGCGTCCATGGGGATCGTGGTGCTCACCATGTACGCCGGCGACGACCAGCTCTTCGGCGCCCTGGAGGCGGGGGCGAGCGCGTTCGTGCCGAAGACCGCCCCGGCCGACGAGGTGGTGGCCGCCGCCCGGCACGCCGCCTCCTCCCCCAGCGCGTTCACGGCGGCCGACCTGGCCGAGGCGATGAAGCGGCGGCTGGCCCCGTCCGGCCCGCAGCTCTCGCCGCGCGAGGGCCAGGTGCTGCGGCTGCTGGCCGACGGCATGAGCGTCGCCGGCATCGCCAAGCAGCTGTTCGTCAGCGAGTCGACCGCCAAGACGCACATCTCGAAGCTCTACGAGAAGCTCGGCGCCGCCAACCGCGCCCAGGCGCTGATGACCGCGCTGCGCCTGGGGCTGCTGGAGGCCCCGGACGCGCCGAAGTTCTGACGCGTCCCGCCAGCTCGACGCCGGAGAGGCCCCGTCCGCACCCCGGACGCGGGCCTCTCCGGCATTCCGGACACCCAGCGACCGCGTACGGTGAGGGGCCGGAAACGGAGCGACGGTGGTCTTTGCACCGCGACGGCGGGCGGGCAGAATACCCGGGTGATCCGCGCGGCGGTGACCCCCGCGCGTCGCCGACACAAAGGGGTAAGCGCATGCAGCGGCCGGACTGGGCACCCGAGACCATCGACATCGAGCGCCCCAGCGTGGCCCGCATGTACGACTACTACCTCGGCGGCTCGCACAACTTCGCGGCCGACCGGGCCGCCGCCCGGGCCATGGTCGAGGCGGTGCCGGAGGCCCCGCTGATGGCCCAGGCCAACCGGGCCTTCCTCCGCCGCGCGGTGCAGTTCCTGGCCGACGCCGGCGTACGCCAGTTCCTCGACATCGGCTCCGGCATCCCGACCGTGGGCAACGTGCACGAGATCGCCCAGCGGATCGACCCGGGGTCCCGGGTGGTCTACGTCGACGTCGACCCGGTCGCGGTGGCGCACAGCCAGGAGATCCTGGCCGGCAACGACCGGGCCGCGGTCGTCCAGGAGGACCTGCGCCGGCCGGAGGCGATCCTCCGCCACCCGGACGTCCTCCGGCTGCTGGACTTCTCCCAGCCGGTCGCCGTGATGATCGTGGCGGTGCTGCACTTCATCCCCGACGCGGACCGCCCGGAGGAGTTCCTGCGGACACTGCGCGCGGACCTGGCCCCCGGCAGCTACCTGGTCATGTCGCAGGCCAGCGACGACGGCCGGGCCGGCACCGGCGAGCGGGCCGAGGCCGAGCGGGTCTACCGGCGCACCGACAACCAGCTGTTCATCCGCAGCCGGGCCGAGCTGACCGCGCTGTTCGCCGGCTTCGAGCTGGTGGACCCGGGCGTGGTCTGGGTGCCGCAGTGGCGGCCGGACGCCCCGGAGCACGCGGAGAACGCCGCGCAGGCGGTCTTCATGGGTGGCGTCGGGCGGCTCGGTGGGTGACGACGGGGCCACCGCCACCACCCGCTCCCGGCCCGGCGCCTTCGCCCGGGCCTGGGCCAAGGCGGTCTCCGGGACCAGTTACCTGCCGATGACCCAGGCCCAGCTCGAGGCGCTGCTCCAGCGGCTCACCGAGCGGCTGGCGCTGGCGCTGCGCGCCGACCCGTTCGACCTGCGGATCGGCCAGCAGGTCGGCGCCGAGCTGGTGCAGTCGCACATCGCCTCCGCGGAGGGGCTCGGCCGCACCATCGAGGTGATCCAGCTCCGCCTCGTCCGCGATCTCGACCTGGCCGTCGACGACGTCGAGGACCGGATGGCCCGGCTGCTGGCCACCGTCGCCACCGGATACGCCCGCGCCCTGCGCGACCGCACGCTGGATGAGCAGGAGGCCATCCGGCGGGCCGCCATGATGGCCCGGGCGACGGCCGAACGCGCGCTGCGCGACAGCGAGGCCCGGTTCCGGCACCAGGCCACCCACGACCCGCTGACCGACCTGCCCAACCGCACGCTGTTCACCGAGCGGCTCACCGCCGCCATCACCGCGCCCGGGCGGGGCGCCGACCGGATCGGGGTCTGCTTCCTCGACCTGGACCGGTTCAAAGTGGTCAACGACTCCCTCGGCCACCAGGTCGGCGACTCGCTGCTGGTGTCGGTGGCGCGGCGGCTGCGCCGGGCGCTCGGCGAGCACCTGGTGGCCCGGCTGGGCGGCGACGAGTTCGTCATCCTGGTCGAGCGCACCGGCTGCACCGAGGACGTGGTGAAGGTGGCCGAGGCGGCCCTGGCCGCGGTGAGCGAGCCGGCGCTGGTCGACGGGCACGAGCTGACCGTGTCGGCCAGCGTCGGCATCGTGGAACGGCCGGTGGCCGGCACCTCCCCGCTGGAGCTCATGCGCGCCGCCGACAGCACCCTGCACTGGGCCAAGGCGGCCGGCGGGGCCCGCTGGTCGCTGTTCGACGCCGACCGCAACCGCCGGGACCTGGCCCGGTACGCCCTCTCCGCGGCGATCCCCGCCGCGCTGGACCGGGGCGAGTTCTACCTCGACTACCAGCCGCTGACCGGGCTGCGCGACGGCCGGGTGGTGGGCATGGAGGCGCTGGTCCGCTGGCGCCACCCGGAGCTGGGCGTGCTCCGCCCGGACAGCTTCATCCCGCTGGCCGAGGAGACCGGCCTGATCGTCCAGCTCGGCAGCTGGGTGCTGGCCGAGGCGTGCCGCGAGGCGGGCACCTGGGCGGCCGGGCCGGCCGGCGCGCCGTTCGTCAGCGTCAACCTCGCCGTCCGCCAGCTGCACCGGCCCGGCCTGGTCCAGGAGGTGCAGGGGGTGCTGGGGCGCACCGGCCTGCCCGCCGAACGGCTGCAGCTGGAGATCACCGAAAGCACCATGATGAGCACCGTGGCCGAGCCGGTCCGCGCCCTGCGGGTGCTGGCCGACCTCGGCGTCCGGGTGGCCATCGACGACTTCGGCACCGGCTACTGCAACCTGGCGTACCTGCGGGACCTGCCGGTGAGCGAGCTGAAGGTGGCCGGCGAGTTCGTGGCCGGGCTGCGCGCCCCGGCCGGCGACCCGGGCAGCCGCACCGACGAGCGCATCCTCGCCTCGCTGGTCTCCCTGGCGCACGCCCTCGGCCTGACCGTCACCGCCGAGGGGGTGGAGACGGCCGACCAGGCGGACCGGCTGCGCGCGATCGGCTGCGACGCCGGGCAGGGCTGGCACTTCGGCCGTCCGGGACCGGCCGGGCCGCACCTGGACCGCTCCCCCGTCCTGACCGACACCGCCTCCTGAGCCCGGTCAGGCCGGGGTGCGCGGCCGGCGGCCGTCCTCACCGTGCAGGTAGGCCAGCACGGCCAGCACCCGCCGGTTGTCGTCGCCGGACGGCGGCATCCGCAGCTTGCTGAAGATGTTGTTGATGTGCTTGTTGACCGCCTTCTCGGTGACGAAGAGCCGGGCCGCCACCGCCGCGTTGGACCGGCCCTCGGCCATCAGGCCGAGCACCTCCCGCTCCCGGGCGGTCAGCTCGTCCAGCGGCCCCGCCCCGGACCGACTCGCCAGCAGCTGGGCGATCACCTCCGGGTCCATGACCGTGCCGCCACCGGCCACCCGGCGCACCGCGTCGATGAACTGGTCCACGTGGGACACCCGGTCCTTGAGCAGGTAGCCCACCCCGCCGAGCCGGTCGGAGAGCAGCTCCCGGGCGTAGAGCTGCTCGACGTGCTGGGACAGCACGAGGATCGGCAGCCCGGGGATCTCGGCGCGAGCGCGGATGGCGGCCTGCAACCCCTCGTCGGTGAAGGTGGGTGGCAACCGGACGTCGAGCACGGCGACGTCCGGGCGGTGCACGGTCAGCGCCGGCAGCACCGACGGCCCGTTGTCGACGGCCGCGACCACCTGGCAGCCGAACGCCTCCAGGATGCGGATCAGCCCGTCCCGGAGGAGGGCGAGATCCTCGGCGATGACAACTCGCACGGCAGCTCCATGCTGATGACGGTGGGCCCACCGGCCGGACTGGTCACCACCATCGTCCCATCGAACGCGGCCAGCCGGCGCCCCATCCCCGCCAGGCCGCTGCCCGCCGCCGCGTCGGCCCCGCCCCGACCGTCGTCACCGACCACGATGGTCAGCCGCCCGTCGGTGTGACCCAGCTCCACCCAGGCCCGGGACGCCCCGCTGTGCTTGCTCACGTTCGCCAGTCCCTCGGCCACCGCGAAGTACGCGGCGGACTCCACCGGTGCGGCCGGGCGGCCCGGCAGGTCGACGGTCACCGCCACCGGCATGGGCACGGCCAGCGCCAGCGCGCGTACCGCGCCCGCCAGGCCGCGCTCGGCGAGCACCGGCGGGTGGATGCCGCGGACCAGCCCGCGCAGCTCGGCCAGCGCCTGCCCGCTGGTCTCCCGCGCCTCGGCGAGCAGCCGCCGCACCGCCTCCGGGTCGTCCCCCACGAGCTGCTCGGCCAGGCCGATGCTCATGCTCAGCGCGACGATCCGGGCCTGGGCGCCGTCGTGCAGGTCCCGCTCGATCCGCCGCAGCTCGGCGGCCTGCGCGTCCACCGTGTCGGCCCGGGTGACGGTGAGCTGGCGGACCCGCAGCGCCAGCTCGGCCGTGCGGGTCGGCGGCAGGAAGAACCGGGCGAAGGCCAGGTGCAGCCAGACCAGCCAGCGCCCGGCGGCCAGCCCGCCGACCAGGAACAGCGCCCCCAGCGGGATGCAGAGCAGCGCCTCGGCCAGGTTGTCGATCGGCCAGAACGGGCCGTAGCCGAAGCCGACGGTCAGGTGCAGCACCAGCGGGAGCCCGAGCATCCCCTCCAGGCCGTACAGCGGCAGGGCGAAGGCGGCCAGGCACACCGCACCGGTGACCGCGCCGGGCAGCAGCCAGGACAGGTCGCGCCAGGTGGCCGGGTCACTCACCACCCAGCGGAACCGCCGCCACGTGCCGAACTGCGCCCCCGCCGGCGCCGGCAGGTAGGGGGTGACCATCTCGACCCCGCCCCAACGGGCCAGCCGGCGGTGCAGGCCGGCGCACAGCCGGACCAGCGCGGTGGCCACCGGGAACAGCGCGAACCCCACGCCGAACACCGGGATCAGCAACAGCGACACCAGCGACAGCACGAAGAGCGCGACGTGCGTGCTCAACGACAGCAGGGCGATCAGCAGCCCCTGGGCGGCGGTGACCGCGCCGGGCCGGATCCAGGTGCGGAGCAGTCCGCGTACGCCGTCCACGGACTCATTCTGCGGCACCGGCCGCCACCGATCGGTGGTGCTGGCACCACCCCGGCCGGCGCGCTGACACCCCTGACCCGCGCGCGACCGGACCGAAGGATCGAAGGCGGGGTCACCGACCCCGCAACCGTGACGACGAAAGGGAACTCGGATGTCCCCACAACGCCTGGCCGGCCTGCCCGCCGGCCGCCGCGGCAAGTACGCGGTCCTCCTGTTCTGGCTGGCGCTGCTCGTGGCGGCCGGCCCGCTCGCCGTGAAGCTCGGCGAGGTCCAGGACAACTCGACACTCGGCGCGCTGCCGGCCGGCGCCGAGAGCAGCCGGGCGGCGCAACGGGCCGAGGCGGCCTTCCCCGACTCGCGCCACCCCCTCGCGATCGCCGTCTACGTCCGCGACAGCGGCCTCACCCCGGCCGACCGGGCCCGGGTCGAGGCCGACCGGGCCGCCTTCGCCGCGTACGCCGACGGCGGCGCGGTGTCCCCGCCGGTGGCCGCCGCCGACGGCCGGGCGCTGCTGCTGTCCCTGCCGGTCAGCCTCGACGACGAGCGGCGCGCCGAGGCCGTCGACGCGCTCAAGGACCGGCTGGCCGACCGCGCGCCACCTGGCCTGCGGACCGCGCTCACCGGGGATGCGGCCGCCGAGCACGACGTCTTCGACGCGTTCTCCGGAATGGACGGCGCGCTGCTGCTGGCCACCGCGCTCACCGTCGCCCTGCTCCTGCTGATCACCTACCGCAGCCCGGTGCTGTGGCTGATCCCGCTCGTCGCGGTGGCCGTGGCCAACCAGCTCGCCGGGGCGGTGGTCTACCTGCTGGCCAAACACGCCGGGCTGGCCGTCGACTTCCAGAGCCAGACCATCCTCACCGTGCTGGTCTTCGGCGTCGGCGTGGACTACGCCCTGCTGCTCATCGCCCGCTACCGGGAGGAGCTGCGCCGGCACGCCGACCGGCACGCCGCCATGGCGGTCGCGCTACGCCGCTCCGCCGGCGCGGTCTGCGCCTCGGCGGCGACCGTCGCGATCGGACTGCTCTGCCTGCTCGCGGCCGACCTGCCGTCCACCCGCGGCCTGGGCCCGGTCGGCGCGGTCGGCATCGCGGCGGCGCTGCTGGCCATGACCACCCTGCTGCCGGCCGTGCTGGTGCTGTGCGGCCGGTGGCTGTTCTGGCCGTTCGTGCCCCGGTACACCCCCGGCGCCGACACCCGGGACCGCGCCGCCGACCACGGGGTGTGGCGGCGGATCGCCGGCCTGGTCGCCGGCCGGCCCCGGGCGGTCTGGCTCGGCACCGCCGCCGCGCTGGCCGCGCTGACCCTGGGCATCGGCAACCTCGGCCTGGGCCTGCCCGACGACGAGTCGTTCACCACCGAGGTCGGTTCGGTCGCCGGGCAGCGGCTGATCGCCGCCCACTTCCCGGGCGGCTCGGCCGCGCCCGCCGAGATCCTGGCCGCCGCCGGTACGGCCGACCGGGTGGTGGCCGCCGCCCGCGCGGTGCCGGGCGTCGCCGAGGTGGGCGCGCCGGAGCGCTCGGCGGACGGCCGGTGGGTCCGGGTGCCGGCCGTGCTCGCCGGCGCGCCGGACAGCGACGACGCCCGGGACACGGTGACCCGGCTGCGGACCGCCGTGCACGCGGTGCCCGACGCGCGGGCCCTGGTCGGCGGGCGGACCGCCACGGTGCTCGACGAGGAGCGCACGGTGAACCGGGACAACCGGGTGGTCATCCCGCTGGTGCTCGCGGTCGTCCTGGTCATCCTGGTGCTGCTGCTCCGGTCGCTGGTCGCGCCGCTGCTGCTGATGGCCAGCGTGGTGCTGTCCTACGCGGCCGCCATGGGGGCGGCCGGGCTGGTGCTCGACGCCCTGGGCCACCGGCGGCTCTTCGTCGGGGTCCCGTTGCAGGCGTTCCTGTTCCTCGTGGCGCTCGGTGTCGACTACACGATCTTCCTGATGACCCGGGCCCGCGAGGAGGTCGCGCGGATCGGGCACCGGCCGGGCGTCCTGCGCGCGCTCACCGTCACCGGCGGGGTGATCACCAGCGCGGGCGTGGTGCTGGCCGCCACCTTCGGCGCGCTGCTGGTGCTGCCGCTGGTGCCGTCGGTGCAGATGGGCGTCATCGTGGCGCTCGGCATCCTGCTCGACACCCTGCTGGTGCGCAGCCTGCTGATCCCGGCGCTGACCCTGGACCTCGGGGCGCGCACCTGGTGGCCGGGCCGGCTCGCCCGGCGGTCGCCGCAACCGGCACCGGCGGAGCCCGCCCTGGCCCGCACCTGACCCACCCGCTTCTCACCGGCGGCCCCGGCACGACGCCGGGGCCGCCGGGTTCGGACCTGAGCCGCCGCTCCGGCCCGGCGGGTCCGCCCCGGGGTCAGCCGGCGAGCAGGGCCGCCATCCGCTCGGCCTGGGTCTCCCAGCGCCACTCCCGCTCCACCCAGGCCCGGCCGGCCGCGCCGAGCTGGCGGGCCAGGTCCCGGTCGGCCAGCAGGGTCGCCACCCGGTCGGCGAGCTGGGCCACGTCCCGGCCGCGGACCACGTAGCCGGTCTCGCCCTCCCGGACGGCGTCCGGCGCGCCACCCGAGTCGCCGGCCACCACCGGCAGCCCGGTCGCGCTGGCCTCCAGGTAGACGATCCCCAGGCCCTCGACGTCCAGCCCCCGGTTGCGGGTCCGGCAGGGCATGGCGTAGACGTCACCGGCGGCGTAGTGGGCGGGCAGCTCGGCCGACGGCACCGAGCCGGTGAACACGACGTCGCGTTCCACCCCGGTCTGCCGGGCCAGCTTCGCCAGCGTCGCCCGGTAGGGCCCGCCGCCGACGACCAGCAACGCGGCGTCCGGCACCCGGCGGCGGATCTCCGGCATCGCCCGGATGAGCATGTCCTGCCCCTTGCGCGGGACCAGCCGCGAGACGCACACCACCACCGGCCGGTCGGCCAGCCCCAGCCGCAGCCGCACCCGCTCGCCGTCGACGGCCGGGTGGTAGGTGTCCACGTCGACGCCCGGCGCGAGCCGGCGCAGCTCGGTCACCCCGTCGAGCACCCGGGCCAGCCGGACCCGGGTGTATTCGCCGAGGTAGGTGGTGACGTCCACGCCCCGGCCGATCCGGCGCAGCGCCGTCCGGGCGCCGGGCAGCGTGGCCCAGCCGGCCTCGTGGCCGTGGGTGAGCGCCACGGCCCGACGGATCCCGGCCCGCCGGCGCAGGCCCGCCGCGAGCAGCCCCAGCGGGGCCGCCGCGCCGAACCACACCGTGTCGCAGTCGTACGCCCGCGCCAGCCGCGCCGCCCGGCGGGCCACCAGCGGGGTGGGCAGCAGCACCTTGGTGCGCTCCCGGACCACCTCGAACGGCTGGTCGGCGTCGAACTTCGCCGCGCCCCGCCAGCTCGACGCGTAGACCACCACGGAGCCCGGGGGCTGCCGCACCGCCAGGTGGTGCACGAACGACTGGATGCCGCCGGGGCGGGGCGGGAAGTCGTTGGTGATCAGCAAGGTGCGGCTCATCGGCCCGACTCCCTGGCGTAGGCGCGGGCGGCGGCCATCCGCTCCACGGTGGACGGGTGGGACGCCGACCAGAGGTATTCCCAGCGGGGCGGGTCGGGGTCGGCCAGGTTCACCCCGGCCAGGCGGCGCTGCATCGCCTCGAAGGTCGCCGGGTCACCGGTGAGCGCCAGCGCGTGCGCGTCGGCCCGGGCCTCCACCCGCCGGGAGACCAGCGCCTGCGCCGGCGTGGCCAGCAGGCCGGCCACCGTGACCAGCGCGAGCAGCAGCGGGAACGCCCGCGGTTGGGCGATCGAGTCGACGCCGGCCAGCCGCAGCAGCGGCGCCCAGGACCCGATGAGATAGAGGGCCACCACCGCGGCGGCGGCACCCAGCGCACCGGTCAGGGTGCCGGTCCAGACGTCCCGGTCCTTGGCGTGCCCCAGCTCGTGGGCGACCACGCTGGTCACCTCCGCCGGGTCCGCCTCGCGCAGCAGGGTGTCGTAGACCACCACCCGCCGCGTCGGCCCCAGCCCCGAGACGTACGCGTTGACCGCCCGGGTCCGCCGCGAGGCGTCGGCGACCAGCACGTCGCGTACGGGGACCCCGTCGCGGGCCGCCAGGCTGGTCAGCTCGGTGCGCAGCGGGCCGGGCTCCATGGGGGTGAACCGGTTGAACACCGGCTCGACCAGCACCGGCAGCACGAACGACAGCAGCACCACGAGCGCGGCGGCCCCGGCCGCGCCGAACGCCCACCACCAGCGCGGGGAGAGCCGGACCACGGTGTAGAAGCCGAGCAGGACGAGCGCGCCGATGACCGCGCTGACCGCGTACGACTTGAGCAGGTCGACGGCCCAGCCACCCCAGCCCTGGGTGCTCAGCCCGTAGCGGGTCAGCACGGTCTGCCGCCAGGCGGCGAAGGGCAGGGTGAGCAGGTCGGCGAGGAACATCACGGCCAGCCCGCCGAGCACCGCCTGGGCGGTCCAATGCCCGCCGAGGGGCCGGCCGGCCAGCTCGACCAGGCGGCTGCCGAGCGGGGTGAGCCCGAGCAGCAGGGCCACCACGAGGCCGACGGCGAGCGCCGACCAGCCGGCCGGGCGCAGCGCCCCGTGGAAGGCCCGGCCCCGGGCCACCTGGTCGACGGGAAGCGCGCGCAGCGCCGCGAGCTGGTCGGCGCGGGGCGCCGGCGGCCGGGTCCACGGCACCAGCAGCGCCCCGGCGACGAGCAGCGCGACGGCCAGCCCGGCCAGGGTCAGCACCGCCCAGCCGCGCGGGGTCACCGACCCACCCCGTCGCGCCCTACCCGGTCCATGCCGCTCCCCTCCCGCCGTGAGGGCTCATCCTAAGGCCCGTGGGCGGCAGGGTGGCCGTGGTGGCCGGGCGGGATCAGGCGACCCGGCGGCGGGACCGACGCCGGGGAGCGGGCGGGGCCGACAGCACCTGCACCTCGAAGCCGGCCCGGGCGAACACCTCGATCGCCCGGTGCTCGGCGGGGCCCAGGTCGGCCGCCGCGGCGCCGGTGTCGAGCAACGCGGTCACCAGGCAGCCGGAACACCCGGCGCCCCGGATCCCGCACGTGTCGCAGTCGATGAGCATCCAACGCCTCCTGACAGGTCGCCGGTGGCGGACAGGAGAGGTGCCCACCACCGTCGGTCACCAGAAGGCTAGGCCGGGGGTGTGACAGAACCGGACAACGAGGCAGCACCCACCCCGAACCCGATCATCGCCGTCAGGACCGGGCGAGCCGCCGCAGCAGCGAGTCGGCGCCGAGCGGGTAGGCGCCGTGCCGGCGTACCCCGTCGGCGACCTCGCGGTCGGAGGAGACCACCACCACCGGCCGCCCGGCCGGCTCGGCGCGGACCAGACGGCGGATCAGCTCGTCCGCCGTCTCGCCCTTGCGGGAGAAGAGGACCCGCACCCCGCGCGGCGCGGGCGGCAGCCCGTGGATCCGTTCGGCGCCGTCGAAGACCACGGTGACCTCGTCCCCGGTCTGCGCGGCGATCCCGCCCAGCCCGGTGATCAGCCGCTTGCGCTGCTGCTCCAGCGACATCTCGCCGAAACCGCGCTTGGTGACGTTGTAGCCGTCCACCACGAGGTGTGCCCTGGGCAGGGCGAGCAGCTGGTCGAGGCGGGCGGGGTCGTCGGTGTCCCGGGCCCGGGTCGCGGCCCCGGCGGGGGTGGCACCGGGCTGGTCGGCGAACGCGTCGGCGACGAAGTCGGCGGGCAGCTTGTCCACCGGGTCCAGGGCCAGCTCGCGGCGGAGCCCGACGGCGGCCTGCCCGATCGTCTCCAGCAGCAGCCACAGCCTGGCCTCGTCGACCGACCGGGCCTCCTTGGCGCTGACCCGGGCCACCCCGGCCGCGGCCTCCGCCTCGGCCAGCCGGGCCCGGGCCCGGCGCAGCTCGGCGTCCGCGTCGGCGGCCGCGCGGGCGGCCCGGCCGCGCTCGGTGGCCAGCATCTCGGTGGCTTTGCGCTCCCGGGCCTGGGTCTCCCGCAGGGTACGGGTGATCTGCCGGGCCTCCTCGCGGAGCTGGCCCAGCTCCTCGCGGACCCGGGCGAGCTCGTCGCGGAGCTTCTCCGCCTCGACCCGGGCCACGGCCCGGTCGTGCTCGGCGCGGGTGGCCCGCTGCTCGGCCTCGCGGACCAGCTCGGCGACCACCGCGCTGTCCGCCTCGGCACGCACCGCGGCGCCGCTGGCCTCGATCAGCTCGCGCCAGCCCCGGGGCCGGGCCAGGTAGGCCAGGGCGGCCACCTCGACCGGGTCGGCCGCCGCCGGGGCGGTCCCCTCCACCACGGCCGCGCCCAGGTCGCCGGCGTCGGCGAGCACCCGGGCGGTGACCCGCTGCCGGAACAGCGGGTCGGCGGTGAGCTGGGCGGCGATGGCCGGGGCGCCGAGCCGGGCGCGCCGGTTGGGGGCGAACTTGGCCACCCGGCGCAGCGGCACCGGCACCTCGTCGGCGGCCAGCCCGGGCAGCACCGCGGCCGTGAGCGTCACGATCCGCTGCCGGACCGGCTCGGGCAGGGTGGGCTCCGGCTCGGGTGGCGCGGCGGGGGTCTCACCGGCGTCGTGCGCGCCGACCAGCGACTCCTCCGCCGAGGAGTGGTCGTCGTGCGGCTCGGTGAGGGGCATGTGGCAAGTCTCCCACCCCGAACGGGCCCACCGCCCGGTGAGTGAGCCGATCTCTCATCCTACCGCCGGCGTGACCCGTGGGGCTGCCGGGACGGGAGTGTCGGACCCCGCCGCTAGCGTGCCGGCGTGACGCGAGCGGACTACGTCCAGGAGGCCCTGGCCGGCCTGGACCGGGTGGCGGGCACGGGGGTCGACCCCGCGCTGCCGCTCTACGCGACCACCTTCGTGGTGGTCGACCTGGAGACCACCGGCGGCGCGCCGGACGGCGGCGGGATCACCGAGATCGGCGCCGTGAAGGTGCGCGGTGGCGAGGAGCTGGGCGTGCTGGCCACCCTCGTCAACCCGGGGGTGCCGATCCCGCCGTTCATCACCGTGCTGACCGGGATCACCCAGGCCATGCTGCTTCCCGCGCCGCCGATCGAGCAGGTGCTCCCGAGCTTCCTGGAGTTCGTCACCGACGCCGTCCTGGTCGCCCACAACGCCCCCTACGACGTGGGCTTCCTCAAGGCCGCCTGCGCGAAGCACGGCTACCGCTGGCCCAACCCCCGGGTGCTGGACACCGCCGCGCTGGCCCGCCGGGTGCTCACCCGCGACGAGGTGCCCAACCGCAAGCTGGGCACCCTGGCGGCCTACTTCCGCACCGCCACCCAGCCCACCCACCGGGCGCTGGACGACGCCAAGGCCACCGTCGACGTGCTGCACGGGCTGATCGGCCGGCTCGGCGGGCACCGGGTGGACACCATCGGCGAGGCCATCGAGTTCGCCCGGGCGGTCACCCCGACGCAGCGCCGGAAGCGGCACCTCGCCGAGGGGCTGCCGAAGGTGCCCGGCGTCTACATCTTCCGGGCCGCCGACGACCGGCCGCTCTACGTCGGCACCTCCGGCGACATCGCCACCCGGGTGCGCAGCTACTTCACGGCCGCCGAGAAACGGGCCCGGATCTCGGAGATGCTGGCCGCCGCCGAGCGGGTGGAGGCGGTCGAGTGCGCCCACTCGCTGGAGGCCGAGGTGCGCGAGCTGCGGCTGATCGCCGCGCACGGGCCGCCGTACAACCGGCGGTCGAAGTACCCGGAGCGCCAGGTCTGGCTGAAGCTGACCGACGAGGCCTACCCGCGGTTGTCGATCGTCCGCGACCTCGCCCCCACCGACTCGGCCTACCTCGGCCCGTTCCGGTCCAAGCAGGCCGCCGAGCTGGCCGCTGCCGGGTTCCACGACGCGGTGCCGCTGCGCCAGTGCACCCACCGGCTGTCCCGGCGCACCACCATGCCGGCCTGCGCGCTGGCCGAGCTGGGTCGCTGCCCGGCGCCCTGCGAGCACCTGATCACCCCCGAGGAGTACGACCACCGCGCCGCCGTCCCGTTCCGCACCGCCACCCGCGACGACCCGCAGGTGGTGGTGGACGCCCTGCTGGCCCGGATCGAGGCGCTCTCCGCCGCCCAGCGCTACGAGGAGGCCGCCGTGGTGCGCAGCCGGCTGGCCGCGGTGCTGCGCGCGGCGGTCCGGATGCAGCGCCTGGCCGCGCTGACCGGCATCGCCGAGCTGGCCGCCGCCCGCCCGGCCGCCCGGGGCGGCTGGGAGCTGGCCCTGGTGCGCCACGGCCGGCTGGCCGGCGCCGGGGTGTCCCCGCCGGGTGTCCACCCGCGACCGACCATCACCGCGATCCGGGCCACCGCCGAGACGGTCCTGCCCGGGCACGGTCCGGTGCCGGCGGCCACCGCCGAGGAGACCGAGCGGATCCTGTCCTGGTTGGAGCGACCGGAGACCCGGCTGGTCGAGACGTCGGCCGGATGGGCCTCGCCGGTCGCCGGCGCGGGCCGGTTCCGCGACCTGCTGACCAAGGCGGAAAACGGCGCGTCCCACCAACTCTCGACCGAACGCTCATGACCAAGTGTCCGATCGGACTACGTCAACTCCCTTAGGCTGTTAGAGAAGTGCAGTCCTGCCCGATTCGCGGGTCTGCTCCCGGTCGCCGGCCCCGGCACCCCCGGGGGCCGGGGTGAGGAGGTGTCCCAGGTGGACGTCGACGCCGGACACGGCGCCGCCCTGGGCGGCGCCCTCCCGACCCAGCCCGGCGACCTGCCGCTCTCCCGGCGCCTGCGCTCCCTGCTCACCTGGCCCACCACCGACAACGATCCCGTCACCGCGCTGGTCCGCGCCCATCGCGGCATCCATCCCAGCGCCGACGCGTCGGTGCTGCGGCGGGCCTACACGATCGCCGAGAACATGCACCGCGGCCAGTTCCGCAAGAGCGGCGAGCCGTACATCACCCACCCGCTCGCGGTCGCCCAGATCTGCGCGGACCTCGGCATGGACACCACCACCCTGGTCGCCGCGCTGCTGCACGACACCGTGGAGGACACCCGCTACACCCTCCAGGCGCTGCAGGAGGACTTCGGGGGCCAGGTGGCCCACCTGGTCGACGGGGTGACCAAGTTCGACAAGGCGTTCTACGGCAAGGCCGCCGAGGCGGAGACCGTCCGCAAGATGATCGTGGCGGCCGGCAAGGACGTCCGGGTGCTGATCATCAAGCTGGCCGACCGGCTGCACAACATGCGCACCCTCGGGGTCCGCTCGGCCGCCTCCCGGGAGCGGATCGCCCGCAAGACCCAGGAGGTGCTCGTCCCGCTCTGCGACCGGCTGGGCATCCAGACCCTCAAACGCGAGCTCGACGACGTGGTGCTGCTGCACCTGCAACCGGAGGAGCACGCGCGGATCGCCCGGTTCGTGCACGACCGGCCGGGCTGGGACGCCTACCTCGACGACGTGGTGACGAAGACGCGGGTGGCCCTGCGCCGCAGCCGGGTGGACGCCGAGGTCGGCCCCCGCCCCCGGCACCTCTACTCGATCTGGAAGGACACGGTGGCCGGCGAGCACACCGCGCCCTACGACCTGCCCCGCATCGCCATCGTGGTGGACGGTCCGGCCACCGACTGCTACGCCGCGCTCGGCGCGGTGCACGGGCTCTGGCGGCCGGTGCCGGGGCGCTTCAAGGACTTCATCGCCTCCCCGAAGAACAACCTCTACCGGTCCCTGCACACCAGCGTCTGCGGCCCGCAGGACCGGACCGTCGAGGTGCTGATCCGCACCGAGGAGATGCACAGCTCCGCCGAATACGGCGTGGCCGCCCACTACCGCTTCCCCCGCGCCACCGGCCGCGCCGACGACCGGGTGGACGAGCTGGCCTGGCTGCGCCGGGTGCTCGACTGGGAGCAGGAGACGGTCGACCCGACCCAGTTCATGGAGTCGCTGCGCTGCGACCTGGCCGAGGCGCAGATCCAGGTGGTCGCCGACGGCCGGCAGGTGGTGCTGCCGGCCGGGGCCACCCCCGTCGACCTCGCCTACGAGCTGGGCACCGAACGCGGCGACCACTGCCTCGCCGCGCGGATCAACGGCCGGCTCGCCCCGCTCTCCTCCGAACTGGAGGAGGGCGACGTGGTGGAGATCTTCACCGAGAGCGACGCGGAGAGCGGCTTCGAGGTCGACGTGGCGCCGCGCGGGCCGCGCCGGGAGTGGCTGGGCTTCGTCAAGTCCCCGCACGCGCAGATGCAGATCAACCGCTGGTTCGCCGAGCACACCGAGCCGGGCATCTCGATCGCCGACAAGGTCCGCCTCGGCCGCGCCACCATCGGCCTGGCGCTGCGCAAGCACGACCGGGGCCTGGCCAGCGACCTGCCGCTGCTGCGGCTCTCCGAGGAACTGGGCTACCCCGACCTGGAAACCCTGCTGGTGGCGGTCTTCGACCGCACCGTGGAGCCCGACACGGTGGTCCGGCAGCTGATCGATCTGGTCGACCACCGGCAGTAGCGAGCTCCGCTCATCCGCCGGCGCCGCCCGGCCACTAGCCTTACAGGCATGATCCCCCGCGCGCGTGCCACCGGACGGGCCCTCGGCTACCAGATCTTCTACCGGCTCCCGGTCCCGCTGCGGCGCCGGCTGGTCCGGCTCGCCGTGCCGAAGTACATCGTCGGCGCGGTCACCCTGGTCCGGGACTCCGAGGCCGGCGGGGCGGGGCGGATCCTGCTGCTGCGCCAGCCGCCCGGCCACAGCTGGACCCTCCCGGCCGGGCTGCTGCAGCGCGCCGAGGCGCCGGTGGTCGGCGCGGCCCGCGAACTGTACGAGGAGTCCGGCATCCGGCTGGCCCCCGAGCGGCTCCGCCCGGCCGTGCCGAACGCCGTGGTGCACGCCAAGGGCTGGGTGGACGTGGTCTTCGAGGCGGAGGTGCCGGCCTCCAGCACCGAGCTGACGGTGGACGGCGCCGAGGTCTTCGAGGCCGCCTGGCACCCGCTGGACGACCTGCCCCGGCTGAGCCGGGCCACCGCCAACCTGCTCCGGTACTACGGGATCGGCCCGCGCGCGGGCGAGGTCCCGCCGGCGGCGCCACCCGCCGCGTGACCGCCCCCGGCGCGGCCGGACCCGGCTGGCGGGCCGCCGTGGACGTCTGCGCGGTGGTGCTCGCCGCCGGGGAGGGGACCCGGCTGCGCCCGCTCACCGCGCACCGGCCCAAGGCGCTCTGCCCGGTCGGCAACGTGCCGCTGCTCGACCGGGCGCTGGACCGGCTCGCCGGGCTGGGCCTCACCGGGCTGGACCGGGTCGCGGTGAACGCCTGCTACCTGGGCGGGCAGGTGGTGACGCACGTGGACGCCCGGGCGCACCTGTCGGTCGAGCCGGGCGACCCGCTCGGCACCGCCGGCGGGCTCGGCAACCTGCGGGACTGGATCGCCGGGCGGGGGGTGCTGGTCGGCAACGCCGACGCGTACCTGACCGACCCGGACGCCCCGCCGGGGCCGGACGTGGCGGCGCTGCTGGACGGCTGGGACGGGCGGAGCGTACGCCTGCTCGGCCAGCCGGCGGACGACCCGGCCGCCCCCGGCACCTTCGACGGCCACCGGTTCGTGGGGTTCTCGCTGCTGCCGTGGCGGCTGGTCCGGGAGCTGCCGCCGACCTTCGGCGACCTGGTCCGGGCGGTCTGGCGGCCGGCGGAGGCGGCCGGCGCGCTCACCGTGGTCCCCTACCCGGGGACCTTCTACGACACCGGCACCCCGGCCGACTACCTGGCGGCCAACCTGCACGCGGCCGGCCCCGGCGGCCTGGTCGACCCGTCCGCCACCGTCGACGGGCAGGTGACGCGCTCGGTGGTCGGCGCGGGCGCGGTGGTCCGCGGCACGGTGGACCGCTCGGTCGTCTGGCCCGGCGCGACGGTCGCCGCGGGGGAACGCCTCAGCCGGGTGATCCGGGCGGGCGCCGACCTGACCGTCCCGGCGGCCCGGTGACCCACCCAGCCCTTAGCATGGGCCTCGACGCCGACGAACGGAGAAATGTCCCGTGATCACCGCGATCGTGCTGATCGACTGCGCCACCGACTCCATCCCCGAGGTCGCCGAGACGCTGGCCAACCTGCCCGGCGTCAGCGAGGTCTACTCGGTGGCCGGGCACGTCGACCTGATCGCCATGGTCCGGGTCCGCGAGTTCGAGCAGATCGCCCAGGTCATTGCCGGCAGCATCTCCAAGGTGCCGGGCGTGATCAACACCGAGTCACACATCGCGTTCCGCGCCTACTCCCAGCACGACCTGGAGGAGGCGTTCGCGATCGGGCTGGCCAGCGCCGACTGACCCGCACGCGGATGGCCGGCCCGCCCCCGCAGGGCGGACCGGCCACCGTCGGTCGTACGCGTCAGCTCTGGCCGGGCGCCGGGGTCTCCGTGGTGCCCGGAGCGGGCTCCTCGGTGCCGGTGCCGCCCGGAGCCGGCGACTCGGTGCCACCCGGCGCCGTCGACGTGGTGCCGCCCGGGCTGGGCGTACCGCTGGCGCTGGTCTGCGGGACCGGGACGCCCAGGGTCTGCGCGAGGGCCACCAGTTCGTCGTAGTGCGCCTGGAGGATCGGCAGGGCGTCCTGGGCGAGCTGGATCACCGACTGCTCGGAACCCTGCGAGATCTCGGTCTGGGTGGCCTGGATGGCCTGGACGTGGCCGGCCAACTGGGCGGTCACCCACGCCTTGTCGAACTCGGCGCCGCTGAGGTTGTTCAGCCGGTCGAGGACCTTCTGCTGATCGGCGGTCGGGTCGGCCGGCAGCTGGACGTTGAGCTGCTGGGCGGTGGACTGCACCGTCTGGTCCAGCTGGGTGTGGTCCGTCACGAACATCTTGCCCAGGTCCTTGACCTGCTGGTTCTGGCCCTTCTGCTGCGCCAGGTTACCCGCGGTGATCTCGAACAGGTTCACCTGGTGCACCGCCTGCAGGTACTGCGTGTCCTGCGTCGACGGCTGCGCCGCGGCCTGGGCCGCGGCGGCTGGCGCCAGTCCCACGAGCACCAGCGCGGCCAGCAGGCCCAGGCGTTTGATTCCCAACATGCTTTCCCCCCCTTGAGACGTCGGACCGCACGGATACCCGGCTGACCGGGGTTATTCCTGCGATTCCACCCGTCCGTGTCAGGGGGTGGCGGGACACCGGAGCGGGGCCGACCGGCGTCCCTCGGGCGGAACGGGACGGTGGGGCCGGAAAACGGCCGTGGCGCCCGCCGGTGATCCGGCGGGCGCCACGGTCGGTCGTATCCGGGCGGGTCAGCGGCGGCTCTCGCCGCTGCCGATCTCCTCCCGCTCCGGTCGGGGCTCGACCGGCGGGTGTCCCGGCGAGACCGGCGCCTCGGCCGGCCTCTCGATCGGGTAGAAGAAGCCCCGGATGGCCGGGCCGAGAGCGCCGAGCCGGTTCATCTTCTTCGGCACCACCCAGCCGACGTAGTCCAGCGCCGGGCCGTGGCCGTCGTGCCCGTCGGTCGGGGTCAGCGGCTGGTGGACCTCGACGAACCGGCCGTCGGGCAGCCGCTTGATGATGCCGGTCTCCACGCCGTGGGCCAGCACCTCCCGGTCGTGCTGCTGGAGACCCAGGCACAGCCGGTAGGTGACGTAGTAGGCCAGCGGCGGGACGACCAGCAGGCCGATCCGGCCGGCCCAGGTCATCGCGTTCAAGCTGATGTGGAACTTGTCGGCGATGACGTCGTTGGCGCCGGAGAGGGTCAGCACGACGTAGAAGGCGACCGCCATGGCGCCCACCGCGGTCCGGGCCGGTACGTCCCGGGGCCGCTGGAGCAGGTTGTGGTGCCGGTAGTCCTTGAGGCGGCGCGCCTCCAGGAACGGGTACATCGTCGACAGGCCCACCAGGATGCCGGGGAGCACGACCGTCGGCCAGAACAGCGGCGGGATGACGTATCCGTCGCCGATCGGGATGGAGATCTCCCAGGCCGGCATGAGGCGGGTCGAGCCGTCGAGGAACATGACGTACCAGTCGGGCTGGCTGGCGGCCGAGACCACCCACGCCTCGTACGGGCCGAAGTACCAGATCGGGTTGATCTGGAAGAGGCCACCCATCAGCGCGATCACGCCGAAGACGACCATGAAGAAGCCGCCCTGCTTGAGCGCGTAGCGCGGGAACATCCGCTCGCCGACCACGTTCTCGTTGGTCCGGCCCGGGCCGGGCCACTGGGTGTGCTTCTGCTTGAAGACCAGGCCCAGGTGGACGCTGATCAGCGCCACCAGCAGACCCGGGATGAGCAGCACGTGGGCGATGAAGAAGCGGCTGATGATGATGGTGCCCGGGAACTCCCCGCCGAAGATCGACGAGCTCACCCAGGAGCCGATCACCGGGATCGACAGGATGATGCCCGAGGCGATCCGCAGACCGGTGCCGGAGAGGCCGTCGTCCGGCAGCGAGTAGCCGGTGAAGCCGGCCAGGAAGCCGACCCAGAACAGCAGCGAGCCGATGATCCAGTTCGTCTCACGCGGCTTGCGGAACGCGCCGGTGAAGAAGATCCGGAGCATGTGCACCACGATCGAGGCCATGAACAGCAGCGCCGCCCAGTGGTGCATCTGCCGCATGATCAGACCGCCGCGGACGTCGAACGACAGGTCCAGGCTGGAGGCGTACGCGGCGGACATCGGGGTGCCCCGCAGCGGGGCGTAGCTGCCGTCGTAGACCACCTCGGTCATCGCCGGCTCGAAGAAGAAGGTCAGGAAGACACCGGTCAGCAGCAGGACGATGAACGAGAAGAGCGCGATCTCGCCCAGCAGGAAGGACCAGTGGTCCGGGAAGACCTTGTTCAGCAGCTTGCGCAGCGGGGTGGCCACCTGGAAGCGGTCGTCCACCGCCCCGGCGGTCTTGGCCGGCAGCGCGGCCGCATCGAACTTTCGGCGCTTCATGGCCGCTCCCAGAAGTCGGGACCGATGGTCTCGGTGTAGTCGGACCTCGCCACGAAGAAGCCCTCCTCGTCCACCTCGATCGGCAGCTGCGGCAGCGGCCGGTTCGCCGGGCCGAAGACCGGCATGGCGTTGTCGGTGATGAGGAACTGCGACTGGTGGCAGGGGCAGAGCAGGCGGTTGGTCTGCTGCTCGTAGAGGCTGGCCGGGCAGCCGGCGTGCGTGCAGATCTTGGAGAACGCGACGAAGTTGCCCCACATGTAGTCGCCGTGACCCTTGCGCGCGTTGGCGGCGCGTGACTTCTGCGCGTCGTCCTCGCGCAGGTGGATGAGCAGGGTCGGCGAGTCGGCGTGCTTGTTGCTGACGCCGCCCTCGATGCCCGGGAACACGGTGAGCTGACCGCCGACGCTGACGTCCGCCGGGCGGATCGGCCGACCGTCCTCCCGGATCAGCCGGATCTTCTTGCCGTCCGAGGCCGGCCTGAACCCGGTGGTGAACATCTGGTTGTTCTTGTGCGGCTGCGAGATCAGGCCACCGACCAGCGGCGCCGCGACGACCGCGCCGACCGGCAGCAGACCGGCCATCAGCGAGACGCCGAGCAGCGGACGGCGCTTCACCCCGAGCTCGTCGGCCATGTACAGCATGGTCTCGCCGGTGATCTTCCGATCCTCCGGGGAACCGGGCTGGTCGTGCCGGTCCTGGATCGAGACCTCCTTCGGCAGCAGCTTCTTGCCCCAGGTGAGGATGCCGAAGCCGATGCCGAGCAGGGCGACGCCGAGGGTCACGCCGAGCAGCGGGGTGTAGTACTTGTCACCGCCGCGGCCGGCCTCCCACTTCCACGGCCACCAGATGTAGATGACCAGGAATGCCAGGCCGGCCAGGAACGTGAGCCAGAACATCGACGCGACCGTACGGGTCAGCCGGCGCTCCGCCTTGCTGCCGGGGACCACCTGCTGCTCGTAGTGGACGATCTCGATGTCGTCCCGCCGCGCGCCCTCCTCGACGATGTCGAACCGGGAGAGCCGGGGGTCGTTCACGTCGAGCGGCTCCGGGCCCTGCTGGGCCTGGTGCTCGGTGTGGGTGCTCATGCCGTCACCTCGCTACGGGTGGCGCCGGGGGTCGGTGCCACAGCACTGAAACGAATGATCCGCTCGGTCACGACTTGCCCGCAATCCACAGGCTCGTGAAGACCAGCGCGACGATGCCGACCAGGAAGATCGCGAGACCCTCGGTCGACGGGCCGTACCGGCCCAGGTTGAAGCCGCCCTGGTCCTGGTCGTGCTTCAGGGTCTCCTGGATGTAGGCGATGATGTCCGCCTTCTGCTCCGGAGTGATCTGGTTGTCGCCGAACACCGGCATGTTCTGCGGGCCGCTCAGCATGGCGGCGTAGATCTGCCGGTCGCTGGCGGGGCGCAGGCTCGGCGCGTACTTGCCCGAGGAGAGGGCGCCGCCGCCGCCACCGAACGCGTGGCACTGCGAGCAGTTGATCCGGAACAGCTCGCCACCGGCGGCCATGTCGGCGTTCTGGTGCAGGTTGTTGCCCTGCGGCACCTGCGGGCCGCCGCCGAGCTCCTGGATGTACTGGCCGAGCTGGCGCACCTGCTCGTCGGTGAACTGCGGGGGCTTGCGCATGGCCTGGGCTTCCTGCCGGGCCATCGGCATCCGACCGCTGCTGACCTGGAACTCGACCGAGGCCGACCCGACGCCGATCAGGCTCGGCCCGCGTCCCTCGACGCCCTGGGCGTTGCGACCGTGACAGGTCACACAGCTCACGTCGAACAGCGCCTTGCCCTCGTTGGCGGCGGCGCTCAGGGGCGGGTTGTCCTGCGCCTGCACACCGGGGGCGAAGGCGGTGTAGGCGCCGCCGGCCAGCATCAGCGCGGCGGCCAGCCGGACCGCGGCACCCAGCCGGCGGCGGCCCCTGCTGCGCGCTACGGGCCGCCCGCGCAGGCGCGCGAGCAGACCGCGTCGGCGGTCGTTGTCAGAAGTCATGACCTGTGTCCTTAACCGGTTGGACCTTGTCTCAGGGGACGGAGCAGCGGCGCGATACGTGACGCGCCAAGATCACTGAAGCCAGTAGATCATGGCGTAGAGCCCGATCCACACGACGTCGACGAAGTGCCAGTAGTAGGACACGACGATCGCCGAGGTCGCCTGCGCCGGGGTGAACCGGCCCATGGTGGTACGGATCATGAAGATGATGAACGCGACGAGACCGCCGGTCACGTGCAGGCCGTGGAAGCCGGTCGTCAGGTAGAACATCGACCCGTAACCGTCTTCGTTGATCTTGACGCCCTCGTGCACCAGGTTGCGGTACTCGTTCGCCTGGCCGAGCACGAAGATCAGGCCCATCACGAAGGTGATCGTGAACCACCGGCGGAGGGCGTGGACGTCACCCTTCTCGGCCGCGAAGACACCGAGCTGGCAGGTCACCGAGGACAACACCAGGATCACCGTGAAGGTGGTCGCGTAGGGGATGTTGAGGATCTCGGTGTGCTTCTCCCACTGCTCCGGCGCCGCCGCGCGGATCGAGAAGTACATCGCGAACAGCGCCGCGAAGAACATGAGTTCGCTGGAGAGCCACACGATCGTCCCGACGCTGACCATGTTCGGCCGCGTCAGGGAGTGGATCCGGCTCTTGTCAATGGCTGGGGCCGCAGTCACGCGGTCATTATTGCCCTTGACCGGGACCGACGATCAGCGGGGTGGCAAACCTGTGCCATCAGTGGCCCGATCGGGGTCGCCCGCTTCGCCTGACCTACGCTGAAAAGCGTGCTGCATGTCGATCCGATCTTCGCCGCCACCTCGGTGGCTCCGGCGACACTCGCGGCGGGGGGCGAGGCCGTCCCGCCGCCGTTCACCGTGGCCCGCGTCCTGACCGAGACCCGGCTGGACAGCTGGCTCACCCTCGGCCTCGTGCTCGCCGCCGGTCTCTACCTCTACGGGGTGTACCGGCTGCGGCTGCGGGGCGACCGCTGGCCGGTGGTGCGTACCGTCAGCTTCCTCTTCCCGGGCCTCGGCGGCATCGCCGCGGTCACCGTCAGCGGGCTGGGCGCCTACGACACCGCCCTGCTGTCGGTGCACATGATCCAGCACATGGTGCTGTCCATGATCGCACCGATCTTCCTGGCGCTCGGCGCCCCGGTGACGCTCGCCCTGCGCACCCTGCCGGTGCGCCCGCGCAAGCGGCTCCTGGCGATCGTGCACAGCCGGGTTGCCCGGGTCTACAGCTTCCCGCTGGTGGCGTTCGCCATCTTCGTGGTGAACCCGTTCGCCCTCTACTTCACCGGCCTCTACGAGATCACCCTCCGGCACGAGTGGGCGCACGAACTCGTGCACGCGCACTTCATCATGACCGGCTGCG
This sequence comes from Micromonospora sp. CA-244673, assembly GCF_050948395.1. Classification (NCBI taxonomy): domain Bacteria; kingdom Bacillati; phylum Actinomycetota; class Actinomycetes; order Micromonosporales; family Micromonosporaceae; genus Micromonospora; species Micromonospora sp. CA-244673. The sequence continues at coordinate 5,476,532 of NZ_CP192019.1, forward strand.
TGTTCTTCTGGCCGCTGCTCGGCCTGGACCCGCTGCCCGGGCGCTGGCCGTACCCGGCGCGGGCGCTGCTCATGCTGCTCTCCGTGCCGTTCCACACCGTGCTCGGGCTCACGATCATGCAGAGCACCACGCTGCTCGGCGGCGACTGGTACCCGTCGCTGCACCTGAGCTGGTCGGACCCGTTCAACGACCAGGTCGTCGCCGGTGGCGTGCTGTGGGCCGGCGGTGAGTTCGTCAGCGTCACCATGCTGGCCGTGCTGGTCGTCCAGTGGATCAAGCAGTCCGAGCGGGAGGCCCGCCGGCTGGACCGCGAGCTGGACCGCCAGGAGGCCCGCCAGCGCGCCGCGGAAGCGAGCGCCTGACCACCCATCCGGTACGGATGTGACGCCCGCTACGATCAGCGGGCAGCTACGAGGTGGGAGTCACGTCACGATGAGCGATCGTCTTTGCACCGTCCTGCTCTACAGCGACGACCCGAAGGTCCGGGACCGGATGCGACTCGCCGTCGGCACCCGGCCCGCCCCCGGAATCGAGATCGAGTTCGTCGAGGCCGCCGACTACGACGGTTGCGTCCGGCTGGTCGACGACTACGAGATCGACCTGCTGCTGCTCGACGGCGAGGCGAGCCCCGGCGGCGGCCTCGGCATCGCCCGCCAGATCAAGGACGACCGCGACGACGCCCCGCCGACCTGCGTGGTGCTGGCCCGCGCCGCCGACCGCTGGCTCGCCGCGTACGCCGAGGTCGACGCCACGCTGACCCACCCGCTCGACCCGGTGACCGCCGGCACCACCGTCGCCGAGCTGCTGCGGCGCACCCACGCCGCGGCCTGAGCCACCCGCGACGGCTCCCGCCCCGGCGCGCCTGACGCCGCGGCTCCGAGCCGTCGTCCCGGCGCCACGGCGACGCGGCCGTGGCACCGGCGCCCCGGAACGCCACACCCGCTCTCACGCCCGCTCGGGAGGCCCGCCATGGGCGAACGGACCTGGCCGCTTCTGCTCAACGCGCTGCTGCGCGGCGAGGAGCTCTCCACCGCCGACACGGCCTGGGCGATGGGCGAGATCATGGCCGGCTCGGCCACGCCGGCCCAGATCGCCGGCTTCGCCGTGGCCCTGCGCACCAAGGGCGAGACGCCCGCCGAGCTGGGCGGCCTGGTCGAGGCGATGCTGACCCGGGCGGTCCCGGTGGCGCTGCCCGAGGAGATCCGGGCCGCCGCGCTGGACGTGGTGGGCACCGGCGGCGACCTCGCCCACACGGTGAACATCTCCACGATGGCCGCGCTGGTGGTCGCCGGGGCCGGTGTCCGCGTGGTCAAGCACGGCAACCGGGCCGCCTCCTCCTCGTGCGGCACGGCCGACGTGCTGGAATACCTGGGCGTCCCGCTGGATCTCGACCCGGAACAGGTGGCGCGCTGCGTGACCGAGGCCGGCATCGGCTTCTGCTTCGCCGCCCGGTTCCACCCCGGCATGCGGCACACCGGCCCGGTCCGCCGCGAGATCGGCGTGCCCACCGCGTTCAACTTCCTCGGCCCGCTGACCAACCCGGCCCGCCCCCGGGCCGGCGCGGTGGGCTGCTTCGACCCGCGGATGGCCCCGGTGATGGCGGCCGTCTTCGCCGCCCGGGGCGACTCGGTGATCGTCATGCGCGGCGAGGACGGGCTGGACGAGTTCAGCACCGGCGCGCCGACCCGCGTCTGGGTGGCGCAGCAGGGGGTTGTCAGGGAGGCGCTGCTCGACGCGACGGAGCTCGGGGTACCCCGGGCCACCCTGGCCGACCTGCGCGGCGGTGACGCCGCGTACAACGCGGGTGTCGTCCGGCGGCTGCTGGCCGGCGAGACCGGCCCGGTCCGCGACGCCGTTCTGGTGAACGCCGCGGTCGCCCTCGCCACGCAGGGCCCGCTGGACGGGGACCTGCACGAGGCGCTGCGCGCCGGCCTGGTCCGGGCGACCGAGTCGGTCGACTCGGGCGCGGCGGCCGGCGCCCTGGAGCGCTGGCTCGAGGTGGCCGGCACGCTCTGAGCCCGGGTGCTGTCCGGGTTCTGTCGGACCGGCGTGCCAAACTACACGGGAGTAATTTTCCGTTTTCCGCCGATGGCGCCGCCGGTTCCCGGCGGGCACCGGAACGAGAGGAGACGCCCGTGTCGGACCGCGAGCTCTACTGCGACACCTGCGAGGGCGTCGTGCCGTTCGAGGCGCCCCCCTGCGTCGACGGGCACGGCGCCGACTGCCCCGAACTGGTCTGCACCGGCTGCGGAGCGGCCGTGCTCATCGCCACCTTCGCCTTCCGCGCCCCGCGCCTGGGCAACCGCCGCGGCACCACCCGCCGGCCCGACCGCCAGGCCGCCTGACCGCGGCGCCGGCCCGACCGCCAGGCCGCCTGACCGCCGCGCCGCCTGACCACCGCGCCGCCTGACCACCGCCCCGCCCGACCGCCGCGCCGCCCGACCGCTGACTGCCACGGCGCCGCCTGACGCCGCGCCACCTGGCCGCTCTGCCGCCTCCCGGGCCGGCCCCGCACCGAACAGCGCCGGGCGCAACCGCCACACCGGACGGGCCGTCAGCTCACCGTCCGGTGACACTGAGGCTCCACCAGTCCCGCGCACGGTCTGGTCGACGACAACATGTTGCCCGATCTTCGTCACTGACCGCTCGCGCGGCGGCCCGCGAACAGCATCCCGCCGATCCGGCAGGCCCCGGGCGTGCGATTCGCGGCGTTCGGGCCTGCCCGGTCATGGCTTAGGAGCCACTACGAACTTGATGACGTGAACGACTCACCCGGCCCGCCCACAGCGGCGCGGTGGTGATTCACCAACGACATCAAGTTGCTAGCGGCGTCGGGGCCTGCCCCGTCATGGCTCAGGAGCCGCTACGAACTTGATGACGTGAACGACTCACCCGGCCCGCCCACAGCGGCGCGATGGTGATTCACCAACGACATCAAGTTCGTAGGCACTGAGTGGGAGGCGGTCGACCGCCTGTGGCGCTCACGCGCCTTTCGAGCTGACGTCACCAACGGCTCGACCAACGGCTCGGCGGGGCTGGCCACCGGGCGATCATGAGGTTTGGCGCGGGCGACAAGAGACGTGGCGGGCGAGCGGACGAGTGACGGGCGGAAAAGCGGAAGGCCCGCGGCCCCCGAAGGGGGCGCGGGCCTTCCGCTGATGTTCGGGTCAGTGCTCGGCGGTGCGGCGGGTGCCGGAGTAGTACTCGAAGAGCAGGCCGCAGGCCGCGAAGACGACCGTCACGAGGCCCAGGCCGATCAGCCAGAACTGCCAGAAGACGAGCCCGAGACCGGCGATCGCGGCGGCCAGGGCCAGGCCGAACGGCCAGTAGCTGCCCGGGCTGAAGAAGCCGATCTCGCCCGCGCCGTCGGCGATCTCGCCGTCCGCCCGGTCCTCGGGACGCAGGTCGATGCGGCGCGAGACGAACCAGAAGAAGCCGCCGCACATCGAGCAGAGCAGGAAGGACAGCAGCAGCGCCACGGTGCCGACCCACTCGACCCGGCCACCCTCGCCGTACGTCCAGGCGCCGTAGAGAATCGCCGCGCCGAGGAGGAACGTCGCGATGATGAGGAAGATCTTCCACTCGGTCTTCATGCCGGACCCCTCAGCTTCCCGCGCCGGCCGTCGCGTCGGACGGGTTGAAGTTGGCCGTGTTGCGCCGCGTCTTGAACGGCTTGGTTTCGGTGGCGTACGGGTCTTCACCGATCGCCTGGAGCGCCTCCTGGGTCGACTTGCCGGCCTTCTTGGCCGCCAGGAACTGCTCGTACTTCTCCGGCGAGACGACCCGCAGCTCGAAGTTCATGAAGGCGTGGTAGCTGCCGCACAGCTCGGCGCAGCGGCCGACGAAGTGGCCCTCCTGGTCCAGGCTGGAGACCTCGAAGGTGTTGCGCACGTTGCCCGGCATGACGTCACGCTTGAACAGCAGCTCCGGCACCCAGAAGGAGTGGACGACGTCACGGGACTGCTCCTCGAACCGGATCGACTTGCCGCTCGGCAGGACCAGCACCGGGATGACCTCGCTGGTGCCCAGCACCGAGGCGACGGTGTTGGCGTCGCGGCCCTGGCCGTCGCGGTAGTTGAACTGCCAGTTCCACTTGAAGGCGACGACCTCGACGGTGACGTCGGGGTTCTTCGACTCCTTCACCACGTCGGTCTGCACCACCGCGGTGTAGTAGAAGAGCACGGACACCACGAGGATCGGCGCGATGGTGTAGAGGAACTCCATCGGCAGGTTGTAGCGGGTCTGCACCGGCAGCTCGTTGCCGCGCTTCCGGTAGCGGATCACGCACCAGAAGATCAGGCCCCACACGAACACGCCGACCGCGAGGGCCGCGATGCAGGACGCGATCCACAGGTCGTACATCCGGTGCGACTCGGGCGTGATGCCGCCCTGCGGCCACCCGAACCCGCCGAACGTCTTGCCGACGTCGCAGCCGGTGAGCAGAACCAGCAGCGCGGCTCCACCGAGACCGAGCCCGGCGAGTCGACCAGCACCACGCCGCCGGCCCCCGCCGGCCCCCGAGGAAGCGCTGTGCCGTACGGCCGACGGCCGTACCTCCGAACTCCTTGCGACCACCTGGTCCTGCCTCCCTAGCGCGCCGCGGTGATTGTTTCGCTCGACACCGACGGCAAAGGCGTCACCGACGGTCGCAGATTACTCGACCATGGCGGGCCTGACCGTCTTGGGGTCACTGTCCGCCCCCATCGGGGGGATCTTGGGCGTACCGGGGCGATAGCGTGGACCTTCGTGAGCGCATCCCCGGTCTACCTGGACGCGGCCACCGCCGCCCCGCTGCACCCGGTCGCGCGGCAGGCGCTGCTGGCCGCGCTCGACGACGGGTGGGCGGACCCCGCCAAGCTCTACGGCCAGGCCCGCCGGGCCCGCCAGCTCCTCGACGCCGCCCGCGAGGCCGCCGCGCAGACCCTCGGCGTCCGCGCCGACGAACTCTCCTTCACCCCCAGCGGTACGGCGGCCGCGCACGCCGCCGTGCTCGGTGGGCTGTCGGGGCGGCGCCGGGCCGGGGCGGCCCTGGTGCACTCGGCGATCGAGCACTCGGCGGTCCTGCACGCCGCGGAGCGGCACGTGGCGGACGGGGGCGACGCGGTGGGCGTACCCGTGGACCGGCTCGGCCGGGTGGACCTGGACGCCTGGGCGGCGGCGGTGGCCGCCCCCGGCGTGGCCCTGGCCGCCCTGATCGGGGCGAGTCACGAGGTGGGCACGGTGCAGCCGGTGCCCGCGGCGGCGGAGCTCTGCGCCGAGGCGGGGGTGCCGCTGTACGTCGACGCGGCGCAGCTGGCCGGCCGGGCGCCGCTGCCGGCCGGCTGGTCGGTGCTGAGCGCCAGCGCCCACAAGTGGGGCGGGCCGCCCGGGGTGGGCCTGCTCGTCGTGCGCAAGGGCACCCGCTGGGAGTCGCCGTTCCCGGCCGACGAGCGGGAGTCGGGGCGTACTCCGGGGGTGGTGAACCTGCCGGCGGTGGTGGCCGCGGCGGCGAGCCTGCGCGCGGCGGCGGCCGACGCGGCGACCGAGGCGGCCCGGCTCGGGCCGCTGGTCGACCGGATCCGCGCCCGGGTGGCGGCCGAGGTGCCGGACGTGGAGGTGGTCGGCGACCCGGTGGACCGCCTCCCCCACCTGGTCACCTTCTCCTGCCTGTACGTGGACGGCGAGGCTCTGCTGCACGCGCTGGACCGGCGGGGCTTCGCCGTGTCGTCCGGCTCCTCGTGCACGTCCTCGACGTTGCGGCCGTCGCACGTGCTGGAGGCCATGGGGGTGCTGTCGCACGGCAACGTCCGGGTGTCGCTGCACCGGGACACCACCGAGGCCGACGTCGACCGGTTCCTGGCCGAGCTGCCCGGCATCGTCGCCGGCCTGCGCGCCGAGGCGGGGGTGACCGGGCTGTGAGCGAGCCGGACGAGGTGCTCGACTGCCGGGGCCAGCGTTGCCCCCTGCCCGTGATCAATCTCGCCCGCCGACTGCCCGACCTGCCGGTCGGCGCGGTCATCCGGGTGCTCGCCGACGACCCCGCCGCGGCCGTGGACATCCCGGCCTGGTGCCGGATGCGCGGCCAGGAGTTCGTGGCCGCGCACCCGGACGGGCCCGGCTACGACGTGCGCCGCAGCCACTGACCCACGGCTCAGCGGAGGTGGGCGAGGATCCCCGGCAGGGCGGTCACTGCAGGTGCGGCCGGACGTCCTCGGCGGCCGCGTCGCCGTACGACTCGGCGAGCCGCTTGACGAACAGGTCCCGGCGGACCTCGTACTCCTGGCCGCCGAAGTTCTCCAGCACCAGCGTGGCGAGCAGGCAGCCGACCTGGGCGGCGCGCTCCAGGCTGACCCCCCAGTTGAGCGCGGCGAAGAAGCCGGCCCGGAAGCCGTCGCCGACGCCGGTCGGGTCGACCGCCTGGATCTCCCGGGCGATCGGCACGTGGATGGTGCCGAGATCGCGCCCGGCGATCTCCACGCCCTGCTTGCCCAGCGTGGTGACCCGCACCTTCACCCGGTCCAGCAGCTGGGCGTCGGTCAGCCCGGCCTTGCTCTGCAGCAGCGACTTCTCGTACTCGTTGGTCATGAGGTAGTCGGCGCCGTCGACCAGGCCGAGGACGTCAGCGCCGTCCATCCGGGCGAGCTGCTGCGACGGGTCGGCCACGAAGGAGTAGCCGCGCTCCCGGCACTCCGCCGAGTGCCGGATCATCGCGGCCGGGTCGTTGGCGCTGACCAGCACCAGGTCGAGGCCGCCGAGCCGCTGCGCCACCGGGGCCAGCTCGATGTTGCGGGCCTCGCTCATCGCGCCCGCGTAGAACGACGCGATCTGGCACATGTCGGTGTCGGTGGTGCAGACGAAGCGGGCCGTGTGCGCGATCTCGCTGACGTGCACCGAGTCGCAGTCGACGCCGTGCCGCTCCAGCCAGGACCGGTAGTCGGCGAAGTCCGCGCCGACCGCGCCGAGCAGCACCGGGCGCAGCCCGAGCTGGGCCATGCCGAAGGCGATGTTGGCGGCGGTGCCGCCGCGCCGGAGCACCAGCTCGTCGACGAGGAAGGACAGCGAGACCTTGTCCAGCTGGTCGGCGATGAGCTGGTCGGCGAAGCGACCGGGGAAGCTCATCAGGTGGTCGGTCGCGATCGAGCCGGTCACGGCGATCTTCATGTCAACCCTCGTGGTCGGGAGCACGGCGCGGGTCAGCCTACCGGTCGCCCCGCCCGGCCGGACGGGGTCGGTCGACAACCGGTCGTCCCCCGCACGCCCCGACGTCACCGTCCGGACACCCGGACGGCACGACAAAACGGCGGGACCACCCCAGGAGGGATGGTCCCGCCGTCAGGCAGGCGTCGTCGGCCCCGTCGACTCAGCTGAACGAGTCGCCGCAGGCGCAGGAGCTGCCGGCGTTCGGGTTGTCGATGGTGAAGCCCTGGGCGTCGATCCGGTCGGCGAAGTCGATGGTGGCGCCGGCCAGGTAGGGGGCGCTCATCCGGTCGACGACGACCTCGACACCGCCGAAGTCGGTGACGACGTCACCGTCGAGCGACCGCTCGTCGAAGAACAGCTGGTACCGCAGGCCGGAGCAGCCGCCCGGCTGCACGGCGACCCGGAGCCGCAGGTCGTCACGGCCTTCCTGCTCGATCAGGGCCTTGACCTTCTGCGCCGCGACGTCGGTGAGGACGACGGTGCTGGGGGCCTTGGCCTCGGTCGACTCGGTCTGCGCTGGCGTGGTCACGTGGAAGTCTCCCTGCGCGGTATGGGGTCCGGACGCACTGGCCAACGCCGCGCGTCCGCCAATGATTCCCGGTGTGGTCCAGATCCGATCGTACGCCGCCCGGGCGGGCGGCACCTCCGGTGGCACGAGCCGCGCCGCGTGAGCCGCGCCGCAGGCCAGGGCGGACTCAGCGGCTCCACTGGCGGGCCAGGCGGGCCCCGAGCGCGCGCAGGCCCTCCGCCGGGCGGCCCATCGCCGCCTCCACTCCCCCGCGCTCCTCCCCGCCGAAGTGCTCGACCAGGCTGTGCGCCTCGGTGACGCCGGCCGCGGCGGCCTCCCGCCGCCCGGTGCTCACCCGGCCGGCCAGCACCACGCAGGGCACCCCCCGGTCGCGGGCCGCCCCGGCCACCCCGGCGACCACCTTGCCGCGCAGCGACTGGTGGTCGAAGGAGCCCTCGCCGGTGATCACCAGGTCGGCGGCGTCCAGCGCGGCGTCCAGGCCGATGGCCCGGGTGACCAGGCCGATGCCGGACTCGCACCGGCCGCCGAGCGCGAGGACCGCCGCGCCGAGGCCGCCGGCCGCGCCGCCGCCCGGCAGCGCGCCGAGCCCGGACGGGCAGACCGGCAGGTCCTTCTCCAGCACCGCCGCCCAGCGCTCCAGCGCGGCGTCGAGCAGCAGCACGTCCTCGCGGGTGGCGCCCTTCTGCGGGCCGTACACGTTGCTGGCGCCGTGCAGCCCGAGCAGCGGGTTGTCGACGTCGGTGGCGGCGACCAGCGCCGCGCCGCGGAGCCGGGGCGCGCCGTCGAGCGCGGCCACCGCGGCGAGGGCCGCCCCGCCGTACGGCAGGGCCCGGCCGGCCCCGTCCAGCGGGGTAATGCCGAGCGGGGTGAGCATGCCGGCGCCGCCGTCGTTGGTGGCCGAACCGCCCAGGCCGATCACCACGGTCGCCGCCCCGGCCTCCACGGCGGCCGCGACCAGCAGGCCGAGCCCGTAGGAGGTGGTCGCCTTGGGGTCCCGCTCGGCGGCGGAGAGCAGGTGCAGCCCGCACGCCTGCGCGCTCTCCAGGTAGGCCACGCCGTCGTCGGTGAGCAGGATCTCACCGGTGGCGGGCCGGCCGAGCGGGTCGACGGTGGGCACCGGCAGCCGCCGGCCGCCGAGCGCCTCGCCGAGCACGGCCACGAACCCCGGGCCGCCGTCTGCCAGCGGCCGGATCAGCAGCTCGTCGGTCGGGGCGACCTCCCGCCAGCCCTCGGCCACCGCGGCGGCCACCTCCGGGGCCGGCAGCGTGCCGGCGAACTTGTCCGGGCAGAGCAGCACGCGCATGCCCAGCAGTGTGGCAGGCCACATCCGTGGCGGCCGCACGGCCGCCCCGCTGTGGGACCATGGGGGCGTGACTTCGACCTGGGTTGAGCCCTCCAACACCGCCACTGCGCTGCTGCTCCTCGGCCGCGGCAGCGACCCCGCCACCGAGCGTGGCGTGGAGTGTCCGGGTGACCTGCCCGCGCCGAGCGACCCGGACCTGGTGGCCCGGGCGGCCGCGGCGAAGGCCGCGCTCGGCACGAAGGTCTTCGTGCTGGGCCACCACTACCAGCGCGACGAGGTGATCCAGTTCGCCGACGTGACCGGCGACTCGTTCAAGCTGGCGCGGGAGGCGGCGGCCCGCCCCGACGCGGAGTACATCGTCTTCTGCGGTGTCCACTTCATGGCGGAGAGCGCCGACATCCTCACCTCGGACCGCCAGAAGGTGATCCTGCCCGACCTCGCCGCCGGCTGCTCGATGGCCGACATGGCGGTGCTGTCGCAGGTCGAGACCGCCTGGGACGTGCTGACCGAGCTGGGCGTCGCGGCGGACACCGTCCCGGTGACCTACATGAACTCCTCGGCGGACATCAAGGGCTTCGTCGGCCGGAACGGCGGCGTGGTCTGCACCTCGTCCAACGCGAAGCGCGCGCTGGACTGGGCGTTCGCGCAGGGGCAGAAGGTCCTCTTCCTCCCCGACCAGCACCTGGGCCGCAACACCGCCGTCCTGGAGATGGGCTTCTCGCTGGACGACTGCGTGCTCTACGACCCGCACAAGCCGAACGGCGGGCTCACCCCGGAGCAGCTGCGCGACGCCAAGATAATCCTGTGGCGGGGGCACTGCTCGGTGCACGGCCGCTTCACCCTCGACAGCGTCAACGACGTGCGCGAGCGGGTGCCGGGGGTCAACGTGCTGGTCCACCCGGAGTGCCGGCACGAGGTCGTCAACGCCGCCGACCAGGTGGGCTCGACCGAATACATCATCAAGACCATCGAGGCGGCCCCGGCCGGCTCGGCGTGGGCGGTCGGCACCGAGCTGAACCTGGTCCGCCGGCTGGCGCTGGCCCACCCGGACAAGCAGATCATGTTCCTCGACAAGGCGGTCTGCTACTGCTCGACGATGAACCGGATCGACCTGCCGCACCTGGTCTGGGCACTGGAGGAGCTGGTCGCCGGCCGGGTGGTCAACCAGATCACCGTCGACCCGGACACCGCCGGACACGCCCGGGCCGCGCTGGACCAGATGCTCGCCCTTCCGGGTTCCTGATCACCCTCGGTCACATCACTGGTACGGAAACGCACCGGAATCCCCGGTTCGTGCCCTCGCTGGTGATGTGACCGATTCCATTCTCGTCACGGAGGGCTATGCTGCCGGGGCGACGATGCACGCGGACCGTTTTGACCGGGCCGCCTTTCGGGTAGCGATGCAGATCGTGCACCTGACTCATCTACACGGCAGCACCAACGCGCTGGAGGTTGCGTTGACCGACGACGTCCTGGTCGTACACGGAGGCACTCCGCTCGAAGGGCGGATCCGCGTGCGCGGCGCGAAGAACCTCGTGTCCAAGGCGATGGTCGCCGCCCTGCTGGGCGACACCCCCAGCCGGCTGTTCGACGTGCCCCGGATCCGCGACGTGGAGGTCGTCCGCGGGCTTCTCGGCCTGCACGGCGTCAAGGTCAGCGACGGCCAGGAGGACGGTGAGCTGGTCTTCGACCCGTCCAACGTCGAGAGCGCCAGCACCGACCAGATCAACGTGCACGCCGGTTCCAGCCGGATCCCGATCCTGTTCTGCGGCCCGCTGCTGCACCGGCTCGGTCACGCCTTCATCCCCGACCTGGGCGGCTGCCACATCGGCCCGCGCCCGATCGACTTCCACCTCCAGGCGCTGCGCGAGTTCGGCGCGACCGTGGAGAAGACCCCGGAGGGGCTGCACCTGTCGGCGCCGAACGGGCTGCACGGCACCAAGTTCGCCCTGCCCTACCCGAGCGTGGGCGCCACCGAGCAGGTGCTGCTCACCGCGGTGATGGCCGAGGGCGTCACCGAGCTGCGCAACGCGGCGGTGGAGCCCGAGATCATCGACCTGATCTGCGTGCTGCAGAAGATGGGCGCGATCATCAAGGTGCACACCGACCGGGTGATCGAGATCCAGGGTGTGAAGCGGCTCAGCGGCTACACGCACCGGCCGATCCCGGACCGGATCGAGGCGGCGAGCTGGGCGGCGGCCGCGCTGGCCACCCGGGGGCACGTCGAGGTGCTCGGCGCCCAGCAGGCCGACATGATGACCTTCCTGAACATCTTCCGCTCGGTCGGCGGCGAGTACGAGGTGACCGACCTCCGCCCGCCGCGCGGCGGCGGGCCGGGCCAGGAGGGCGGCATCCGGTTCTGGCACCCGGGCGGCGAGTTGAACGCGGTGGCGCTGGAGACCGACGTGCACCCCGGGTTCATGACCGACTGGCAGCAGCCCCTCGTCGTGGCGCTGACCCAGGCCCGTGGCCTGTCGATCGTCCACGAGACGGTCTACGAGCAGCGGCTCGGCTACACCGAGGCGCTGAACTCGATGGGCGCCAACATCCAGGTCTACCGGGACTGCCTGGGCGGCACCCCGTGCCGCTTCGGCCGCCGCAACTTCAAGCACTCCGCCGTGATCGCCGGCCCGAGCAAGCTGCACGCGGCCGACCTGGTGATCCCCGACCTGCGGGCCGGTTTCAGCCACCTGATCGCGGCCCTGGCCGCCGAGGGCACCTCCCGGGTCTACGGCGTCGACCTGATCAACCGGGGCTACGAGGACTTCGAGGCCAAGCTGGCGGACCTGGGCGCGCACGTCGAGCGTCCCTGAGGTCACACCCGATTTACCGCTACGACAACTCCAGCTCGGCGCGTCTGACGCCACGCCGCGACCTGGAGCCGTCGGCCCGGTGCACCCGCGATGTGCACCGGGCGCGGCTGGTTGGCTACCCTTGCCGGCGTGCCGTCGCTGTTTCGCCGCAAGCCCACCGACCTCGTCGAGGAGTCCGTCACCCCGGTGACGACCGACGAGGCGTCCGCCGCCGCCCAGTCGCGGGGCTACACGCCCGCCAAGGGGCGCGAGACCCCGAAGCGCCCGGCCGCCGGCCGGCGCCCCGCCGGGCCCGCGAAGCCGCTGACCAAGGAGGAGGCCCGGGAGCAGCGCCGCGCGGCGCGCGCCGAGTCCGCGGCCGAGTTCCGGCGCGAGGGCGGCCCGCGCGACCGGGGCCCGGAGCGGCTGCTGGCCCGCAACGTGGTCGACTCCCGGCGTACGGTGGGCACCTGGTTCTTCGGCGGCGCGCTGATCGTGCTGCTCGGCTCCAACCAGGCCATGCCGCCGATCGTCCGGCTGCTGTCGAACGTGCTGTGGGGCGCGCTGGCGCTCGGTGTGGTGGTCGACTCGGTGCTGATCGCGCGGAAGATCAAGAAGCTGGTCCGCGAGCGCTACCCCAAGAGCACCGAGCGGCTCGGCTCGCTCTACTTCTACGCGATCATGCGGTCGATCACGTTCCGCAAGATGCGCGCCCCGGCGCCCCGGGTGAACGTCGGCGACAAGATCTGACCGGGCCCGCCCGGAGTCGGCCCCTTCCCACCTCGGCGGGGAGGGGTCGATGTCGTCGTCAGGCCACTCCGAGCAGGCGCAGCAGCGCGGTGGTGCCCGCCGCCGCGACCACGATCAGCACGAAGGGCGCCCGGCGCCAGGCGAGCAGCAGGCCGACCAGCACGCCCGCGGGTCGGGCGTAGCCGGCGAAGCCGCCGGCCTCGGTCAGCGCCGCGGTGGCGGCGAGCGCGGCCAGCAGCGCGGCGGCGCCCACCGGCAGCAGCTGGCGGGACCATTCGGGCAGGTCCAGCCGGTCGCGCAGCAGCACGCCGGCGACGCGGAAGCCGTAGGTGCCGGCAGCCAGGGCGAGGATCACGGCGATCAGCACGGGACCTCCCCGGCCCGCACGACCCGTCCGGCCCCGTCGCCGTCCGCCGATCCGCCGCCGGGGTCGTCCGGTGCGGCACCCGGGTCGCCCGGCCCGCCGGTCGACCGGCGGCGGCCCAGCAGGGGCAGGACCAGCGCGGCGAGTGCGAGGAGCACCGGCAGCCCGGCCGGCAGCAGCGGGGTGGCCAGCACGGCCAGCCCGGCGCCGGTGAGCGCCACCCGGCGGGTCTCCCGGTCGCGCAGGCTGGGCAGCAGCAGGGCGGCCAGCCCGGCCGGGAAGGCGGCGTCGAGCCCCAGGGCGGCCGGATCGCCGACCGCGCCGCCGGCCAGCACGCCGAGGCCGGTGCCGGCGTTCCAGGCCAGGAAGAGCAGCACCCCGGCGAGCCAGAACGCCCGCCGCCGCCCCGGCCCGGCCGGCCGGGCCAGCGCGAACGCGGTCGCCTCGTCGGTCATCAGGTGGCTGCCGAGCAACCGCTGCCGGCGCCGGGAGCCCAGGGCGACGCCGAGGGCCAGGCCGAACGGCAGGTGCCGGGCGTTGAGGAGCAGGCCGGCGAGGACCGCCGCGAGTGGGCTGCCGGCCGCGATCAGGCCCACGGCCATGAACTGGGCGCCGCCGGCGTAGACCAGCACCGACATGGCGAGGGTGGCCCAGGCGGGCAGGCCGGCGGCCACGGCCACGGCACCGAAGGAAGCGCCCACGGCGAGCATCGCCGCGCCGATGGCGGCGACGTCGCGGAGCACCCGGGCATCGCCCGTTCGATATGCCGTACGCATGGTCCATTATCCTGAACGCAAGGACCCGCGTTCGTCAAACCGAACAAACCGACCGTTGGAGCGAACACATGGCGATCGACCCCGCTCCCCCGCTCGCCACGATCGCGGCCGCCCTGCGCCGCGAGCGCGACCGGGCGGGCCTGTCGCTGACCGAGCTGGCCCGCCGCGCCGGCATCGCCAAGTCCACCCTGTCGCAGCTGGAGTCCGGGGCCGGCAATCCCAGCGTGGAGACGCTCTGGGCCCTCGGCGTGGCGCTGGGCGTGCCGTTCAGCCGCCTTGTCGAACCGCCCACCGCCGCCGTCCGGGTGGTGCGGGCCGGCGAGGGGCCCCGGATCCGCTCCGAACACGCCGACTTCTCGGCCACCCTGCTCGCCGCCGGCGCGCCGCACACCCGGCGGGACGTCTACGTGATGGAGCTGGAACCCGGGGCGGTACGGCTCGCCGAGGCGCACACCCCGCGCAGCGTCGAGCACGTCGTGGTCGCCGCCGGGCGGATGCGCGTCGGCCCCGAGACCGACCTGGTCGAGCTGGGTCCGGGCGACTACGCCACCTTCCCCGGCGACACCCCGCACCGGTACGAGGCACTGACCCCCGGCACCTTCGCCGTGCTCGTCATGGAACACCCGTGAGCGCGGGCGCTCAGCCCACCTCGGCCGGCGCGCGGTAGAGCCGCGCCACGACCTCCTCGATGTCCGGCTCCACGATCGAGATGTCCCGCAGCGTGGCGAGGCCGGCCAGCCCGGCCACCACCTCGGCGACGCTGGCCGACTCCAACGCGAAGACCAGCCGGCGCCCGTCCGCCTCCACCCGCTGCACCGGCGCACCCGGCAGCACCGGCGGCGCGGGCAGCGCGGCGTCCAGCTCGGCGACCACCATCCGGCGGGAGCCGTACCGGCTGTGCAGGGCGGCGATCGACCCGTCGTGCACCACCCGCCCGTGGTCGATCACCACCAGGCGCCGGCAGAGCCGCTCGATGTCGGCCAGGTCGTGGGTGGTGAGCACCAGCGTGGTGTCGCCGGCCCGGCCCAGCTCCGCCAGGAAGCCGCGGACCGCCTGCTTGCTCACCACGTCCAGCCCGATGGTCGGCTCGTCCAGGAAGAGCACCTCGGGGCCGTGCAGCAGGGCGGCGGTCAACTCGCCGCGCATCCGCTGGCCCAGGGAGAGCTGCCGGACCGGGGTGTCCAGGAACTCGTCCAGGTCGAGCAGGCTCCGGCAGCGGGCCAGCCGGGCCGCGTGCTCGCCGGGCGCCACCCGGTAGACGTGCCGCAGCAGCGCGAACGAGTCCCGCAGCGGCAGATCCCACCAGAGCTGCGAACGCTGCCCGAAGACCACACCGATGCGCAGCGCCAGCCGGGTCCGGTCGGCCACCGGCCGCAGCCCGCAGACCTGGGCCCGCCCCGCCGAGGGCGTCAGCACCCCGGTGAGCATCTTCAGCGTCGTGGACTTGCCGGCGCCGTTCGGGCCGATGTAGCCGAGCATCTCGCCCCGCTCCACCCGCAGGTCCACCCCGTCGACCGCGGCGACCGTCCGCTTCTCCCGGCGCAGCCGCCCGGCCTTCACCCGGACGGTGAACTCCTT
The DNA here is from genome assembly GCF_050948395.1 of Micromonospora sp. CA-244673. Taxonomy (NCBI): domain Bacteria; kingdom Bacillati; phylum Actinomycetota; class Actinomycetes; order Micromonosporales; family Micromonosporaceae; genus Micromonospora; species Micromonospora sp. CA-244673. The sequence goes on from NZ_CP192019.1 coordinate 5,491,803, forward strand.
GCGCAGCCCGTCCATCTCGATGACGTTCATGACCCCGTACTCCGGTAGTGACGGATCCCGACGCGCCACGCCACGGCGGCGACCGCCGCGGCGACAAGCGCGACGCCGGGCGAGGCCCAGCCCACCCAGGGTGGCAGGCCCAACGGGTCGGCCCGGCCCAGCAGCGCCAGCGCCGGGTGGTAGCTGACGAAGGCGAAACCCAGCCCGTACGCGAAGAGCGCGCGGAACCAGCCGCCGTAGACGGTGACCGGGTACGAGGTGAAGTCGCGCCCGCCGTAGGTGACCGAGTTGGCCAGCTCCCCCGAGTCGATCCAGTAGAACGACACCGTGGCGGTGGTGACCAAGACCGCGGCGAAGAAGACCACCGAGGCCGGCGGGGCGACCAGGGCCAGCGCCACCCGGCCCGGCGTCCACTCGATGCCGGCCGAGGCGAGCGCGAACACCAGCACGGCCAGCCCGAAGACCGCCCGGGAGACCTTGCGCAGCGGCAGGTCCATGAGCAGCAGCTGGGGCAGCGCGGCCAGCGGCCGGACCAGCACCGCGTCGAAGAGCCCGGTGCGGACGTACCGGGGCAGCCGCTCGATGTTGCCGACCAGCAGGTCGGCGGTGGCGAACGCGCACGACGACAGGCCGACGACCACCAGCGTCTCCCGGAGCGTGAACCCGCCCAGCTCCCGGGTGACCCCGAAGAGCACCAGCACGGTCATCACGTCGAACACGGTGGCGCCCATGTTGCCGACCAGGTCCACCACGAACGAGGTCCGGTACGCCGCCTGCGACCGGGCCTGCGCCCCGAGCAGCGCCCGGTACGCCCGCAGCCTCCCCGGCTCAGCCACCCTGGACCACCAGCCGGTGCTCGGCCCGGCGCTGCGCCAGCCGGCAGAGCGCCAGCAGCAGCACCGCCCAGCCGAGCTGGAGCCCGACCAGGCCGAGCTCGGTCGGCATCGGCTCCCGCTCGACCAGCACGTCCAGCGGGATCTGCAACAGGCTGGGGAACGGGGTGGCGTACCGGAGCGTGGCCTCCAGCCAGCCCGGGAGGAAGCCGAGCGGGAAGTAGAGGCCGGCGAGCACGCCGGAGCCCAGCGTCCAGAGGATCAGCGGCCCGCGGACGTCCTGCAACCAGTACGCGGTGGCGTTGACCAGGTAGCGGCAGGCGAAGCAGGCCACCACGGCGAGCAGCACGGAGAGCCCGAACAGCGGCAGGGTCGCCCAGTGCCGGGGCAGGTAGACCTCGAAGAAGAACGGGCCGATCACCACCGGCGGCAGCAGCCGGGCCAGCGTGGCGTACCCGGCCCGGCCCAGGTCGGTGGCGAGGTAGCTGGTCACCGGGTGCACCGGGCGGAGCAGGTCGGCGGCGATCTCCCCGGTCCGGATCCGGTCGGCCAGCTCGGTCCAGCCCCAGATCGCGATCACCGCGAGCAGGCCCTGCCCGGCCCAGACGAAGGTGCCGAGCCGGGCGCGGTCGTAGCCGGCCACCGTGCCGGCCGCGCCGGCCACCGCGAGGAAGATGTAGCAGCGCAGGAAGCCGAAGACCGTGTTGGTCACGACCCCCGCCACGGCAGCCTGCCGGTAGGTGGCGTGACGCCGGAAACCGGCGGCGGCTATCGCGCCGAATGTCCGAAACCATCGGGTAACGTTTGGATCCGTGGGCGGTGCCACAGTGGCGGTGACAGAGCCCACGCCGCTACCCTCCTTCCGCAGCCACGACGTGCTGGACCGGGCGACTCTACCGGCACGAAGGGCGCCCAGCGCGACAATTTCCAACGAGGTGACATCGCCGTGAGCGAGCGACGCGAGCCGGCCCCGGGGCCGCGCCGCGCGGGCGGCGACAGGGTCCCCCGATGAGCGGCTGGGACCGCTGGCGCGAGCTGGCCGAGCCCTCCTGGGCGGCCGAACCCACCCACGAGTGGCGTCCGCAGTTCCCCGGGCAGCGCTACCCGGGCGACATCGGGCTGGAATACCTGACCCCGCCCGCGCCGCGTGGCCGGGCCTCGGCGGTCGGCCGGGCCGAGGTGCACCCGGTCAGCCCGGCACCCGGGGGCGAGGACGCGTACCCGGTCAGCCCGGCGGGACCCGACGACGACCGCCGACGCGGCGTGTACCCGGTCAGCCCCGCCGGACCGGACGACCTCGACCGCCGACGCGGCACGTACCCCGTCAGCCCCGCCGGACCCGACGACCTCGACCGGCGACGCGGCACGTACCCCGTCAGCCCCGCCGGACCCGACGACCTCGACCGCTGCCGCGGCACGTACCCCGTCAGCCCGGCCGGACCGGACGACCTCGACCGGCGACGCGGCACGTACCCCGTCAGCCCGGCCGGACCGGACGACCTCGACGGTCGGCGCGGCGGGCGGCCGGGCGGGGACGGGCGGCGGCCGGAGGACGGTCCCCGGCTCGGCGTGCCGGGCGACCGGTTCGACCAGCGGTGGGTGCGGCCCGAGTCGGCGCGCGGGACGGCGCCGCACCGGCCGGTCTCCCCCGCCGCGGAGCCCGGTTGGATGCCGGAGCCGGAGGAGCACCCGCACCACGCGCCGCCGCGATCGGGCCGACCGGAGCAGCGTCGCGCACCGGCGGCCGGCCCGGTGGACCGGCGCGAACCGGCGTTCGACGGCCGGCGGGACCGGGCGTTCGAGGGCCGACGCGAGCCGGGATTCGACGACCGCCGTGAGGCGGGGTATGACGACCGCCGTGAGGCGGGGTATGACGACCGCCGTGAGGCGGGGTACGACGACCGCCGTGAGGCGGCCTTGGACGGCCGGCGGAATCCGGCCTTCGACGGCCGCTGGGATCCGGCGCTCGACGGGCGGCGGGATCCGGCGCTCGACGGGCGGGCGGGCCGGCGGGAGGCCGACCCCGGGCGTCCGGAGCGGCGCGACCAGGACATGCGCGGTCGGGGGGACGAGGGATTCGCCGGCCGCCGCGACGCCGGTGCGGCCCGCCCGGACCGGAGCCCGGACTTCCGCCAGCCGGGCGGTCCTCGCCTCGACGGGCCGTCGCGTGGCGAGCCGGGTCGGGGCTACGACGGACCGCCGCGGCGGGAGCCGGACCGGGGTCATGACGGACCGCCGCGCCGGGAGGCGGCCGCGCGGGCTGAGACGTACCGGGAGACGCCCGAGGCCGGGCGCCGGCCGGCGGACCCGTACCGCGCCGAGCCGGGCCGGTACGGCGAGTCGCGTCCCGCCGCATTCCGGCCGGAGGAGCGCCGGGAGGGTCAGCGCCCTCCGGGCGACCGCGCCCGCCCGCACCACGGGGAGTGGCCGGTCGTCGAGCGGCGACCGCGCACCGAGCCGGCCGCGTACCGGCCCGACGAGCGGCACCGCCCGACGGTCGACCGGCCCGGCCCGGACAGCCGCCCCGGCCGCCCGCTGGACGAGGCGGCCCGCTACGACGGTCGCCGCCCCGAGTCGGGCAGCCCGCTGCCCGACGGCGTCGGCCCCCGGCCGGAGCCGGCCCGTCGTCGCCCGGAACCGGTGGACGGCCGGCCCGAGCCGGTCCGTCCCCGGCCGGAATTCACGGGTCCGCGCCGCCCCGAGTCCGTCGGGCCCCGGCCCGAGTCGGTCGGGCCGCGAGCGGAATCCACCGGTCCTCGGCCAGATGCGGTCGGGCCTCGACCGGACTCGGCCGGACCTCGACCTGACTCGGCCGGACCTCGACCTGACTCGGTCGGACCCCGGCCTGACTCGGTCGGACCCCGACCTGACTCGGTCGGACCCCGACCTGACTCGGTCGGACCCCGACCTGACTCGGTCGGACCCCGGCCGGAGTTCCGGCCGCGGCCGGACGGGTGGCAGGGGCGGCCGGGCGAGCCCGGGCCGGCCCGCCCAGGCGACGGTTGGCGACCGCCGGTCGAGCCGGCCGCGCGTGCCCGTCCCGAGGACCTGCGGGACCGGCCGGTGCGCCCCGACGAGATCAGGCCGCAGCCCCAGCCCGGTGCCCGACCGGACCAGCCACGCGAGGCGGCCATGCCGGCCGCCCCGGCCCGCCCCGGGGAGCGGACGGACCGGCCGATGGCGCCGCCTCCGCCGCGCCCCGACGATGCCCGCGAGCGGCCCCTGCCACCGGCGCGGCCGGACGAGCGGCGCCAGCCGGCCATGCCGGCCCCACCGACCCGGCCGGACGACGTCCGGCGCCCGCCGGTGGAGCCGGCGACCCGACCGGATCCACGCCGGGCGGAGCCCATTTCGGGCGCACCGCTGCCGGCCACGCCGATCTCGGGCGCACCGCTGCCCGCCACGCCGATCTCGGACGCGCCGCTACCCGCCACGCCGATCTCCGGCGCACCGCTGCCCGCCACGCCGATCTCGGACGCGCCGCTGCCGGCCATGCCGGTCTCTCAGACACCCCTGCCGGCCACGCCGGTCTCGGACGCACCCCTTCCGGCCACGCCGGTCTCGGGCACACCGGTTGCCGGCGCACCGGTCTCCGGCATGCCCGCGCCGGGAGTACCCGTCTCCGCGCCGCCGGCCTTCGGGGCGCCCGGGTCTGGACGGCCGGTGTCCGGGCCGCCCGTGTCGGGCCCACCCGTTTCCGGGGCACCGGCCTCAGGGGCTTCGCCGTCCGGCGCGCCCACCTCAGGGGCTTCCACGTCCGGCGCGCCCACCTCAGGTGCGCCCACCTCCGGCGCGCCCGGCTCGGGCCGGCCCACCGGCCCGGGCGAGCGACCGGGCGATCGGTTCGACCGGCCGGTGTCGGCCCCACCCAGCTATCCCACGAAGCAGCCGGCCGCGGACGGCGCCGGGACCGCCACCCCACCGCAGGCTCGGCCTCTCGGCGCGCCGGCAGCGGCCACCGCGGCCCGGCCCGCCCCACCCGCCTACCCCGGGCCGGGAGTCGGCCGGCCGGAGCACCCCGTCAGCCCGACCGTGCCCGCCGAGGGCACGGCCGTCAGCCCGACCCTGCCCGCTGAGGGCACCCGGCCGGGCAGCACCGCCGGTCCGACCACGCCCGCTCGGGCCGGCTGGCCGACGGACGAGCGCGCCGAGACGATGCCGACCGGCCCGGGTTCGCCGCACGCGGGTGACCCGGCGTCCACGCCGGTCGCCGCCGACGGGAACGCTGAATTCAGCGAGGTCGCCGATCGCGCGGCGACGCGGCCGGCCGAACCGGCGGACGGCGACGCGGAGGCCTGGTTCCGGGGGAGCGAGCCGGGGTCGCCGGCCGCTCCGGCGGGGGCGTCCGATCCCGCCCACACGGATGCGCCGGCGTCGTCCCCCGCGGCCGGTCCGGTCGATCCGCCGGTCGTAGGGCCGGTCAGCGCGCCACCGGCCGGTCCCCCCGTCGACCACAGCCGCGCCGCCGATCCGGCGGGTCGGCAGCCAGCCAGCGCCGCGCCCGAGGCTCGGGTGGCGCTCCGACCGGAGGCAGCCGTACCCCCTAGCGAGCGGTCGGCCCCCGCTCTCGACGTCCGGGCCGATTCGGATCCGGCGGTCGAGCGGTCGACGGAACCCGCCCCCGCCCCGGCCGGCTCGGGCACCGCCGGCCGTACATCCGACGCCCAGCCCGTCTCCGGCCCGCCCGAGCCGGTGACCGACGTCCCGGCGCAGCCGGAACCGGCGTCCGCCGGGCCTCGGCCCGGCGCGCCCGGGTCCACCACCACCGCAGCACCGTCCACAGCCACCGCCCCGGACCGACCCGCTCCGGCGCCGTGGACGCCACCGGTTGCCGAGCAGTCCGGCGCCGACGCACGGCTCGCCGCCGGACCCACACCGGCCCCGGCCAGGCCCGTCTCGGCAACGCCTGCGGCGAACCCCGACACGGCCCCGGCAACGCCCACGCCACCCACCGCCGCACCCGTCTCGGCAACGCCCACGCCACACGACGCCGCGCCCTCCGCCGGCCCGTCCGCCCCGGCAGTACCGTCCGGGCAGCCCACCGGCGCCGAAACACCGGCACGGACGGCCAGCGAAGGCACGCCGGCGGCCCCCGCACCGCGTCCGCCGATCGAGGCCGCCATGCCGGCGGAGACCATCCAGGAGGCCACGCCCTCCAGCGTCACCCCGGCTCCGTCACCGCGGACTCCGGAGCAGACCGGGGCGCCGGCACAGGCGGCACCCGCGCCGCGCGCACCGGAGCAGACCGAGGTGCCGGCACAGGGGACACCCGCGCCGCGCGCACCGGAGCAGGCCGAGGTGCCGGCACAGGCGGAACCGGCGGAGGAGGACGCCGCCGCACCGGCAGGCGCGCCGCGGGAGGCCGCCGCGACACCGCAGGAGCCGAGCCCCACCACCGACCGGCCAGGTCCCGTCCCGGGCGCGCCGGAGGCGCAGGTACCGGCGCAGGCCACCCCCGCCGGGGCGTCCCCCGATCCCGTCCCGGCCGAGGATGCTCCACTCGCCCCGACCGCCGGCTCGACCGCCGAGGAAGGGCCCGCCGAGGAAGAGCCCGACCAGGAGGCGCCCGACGAGGAGGCGGCCGCCGACATCGAACGGCGGGAGGCCCGCCCGGCCGACCCGGAGCAGGCGCTGTCCGCCGTCCGCTGGCGGCTGCACCCGGAGACCCTCCGCGAGGAGGCCCCCGACCCGGCGGCGCTGCGGGAGATCCGGGACGGCCTCACCACCAAGCTCGGCAGCGCGCTGGACAACCGCAGCCGCGCCCGGCTGCTCAGCCTGCGGTCGGTGGCGTCCCGGATCCTCGGCGAGCTGGACGACGCCGTGGCCGACGCGCGACTCGCCCTCACGTACGCGGAGGCCACCGGTGAGTTGCGGCGGACCGCGCTGGCCCGCGCCCGGCTGGCCGAGGCGTTGCGCTGGCGGGGCGAGCACGCGGAGGCGGACCGGCTCTTCGCGGAGGCCAACTCGCCCGAGCTGCCGGACCGGCTACGCGCGGTGCTGCACGAGCACGCCGGTCGCTCCTGCTACGACCAGGGCCGGCTGACCGAGGCGTGCCTGCACTTCGAGCGGGCGCTGGACCTGCGCCAGGGTGACGACGGTGAGCTGAACGCGCGGACCACGCTGGCGCTGGACGCGGTCGCCGAGCGGGCCGCGACCGGCGGCTTCGGGCCGAAGCCGCGCAGCCGGGAGACGCTGCTGGGCAGCGAGCGGCACCCGGTGCCCACCTTCGACGAGGAGCAGGAGCTCTGGGGGTACGCGGACGCCGAGGGTGAGCTGGTGATCGGCCACCGGTACGCCGAGGTGCAGCCGTTCCGCGAGGGCCTGGCGTGGGTACGCCGCCCGGAGGCGTCCCGCTGGGCGCTGATCGACACGGCCGGCGCGGCGCTGATCGAGGCGAACAACGGCTACCGGGCGGTGGGCTCGTTCTCGGAGGGGCTGGCCTGGGTGTCGATGGACGGCAAGGGCCGGTGGATGGCGGTGGACCGGACCAACATCGTGAAGATCCCGCCGGGCTACGAGGACGTCCGGCCGTTCCGGGGCGGCCTGGCGGCGGTGCGGCAGAACGGCGGCTGGGGCGCGGTGGACCGGACCGGCCAGGTGGTGGTGCCGACCCGGTACCACGGTCTCACCACGGCGCTGGCCGACGGCCGGCACGTGGACGGCTTCACCGAGGACGGGCTGGCCGTGGTGGAGCTGGCCGGTCGCCGGGGTGTGGTGGACCGGACTGGGCGGGTGCTGGTGTCGCCGGCGTACCCGTCGCTGGTGGTGCACCCGGTGGCGTTCCTGGTGGGCGACGAGTCGGGTCGGTGGGGTGCGCTGGACCGGCGGGGTGATCTGCTGATCGACCTGGTGCACCCGGGCCGGGCCGCCGTGGTCGCGGAGATCGAACGGCTGCTCGCCGACACCAGCCCGGTGCTCTGAGACACTGCCGCCCGGCTGAGCGTCACACCCCCGTCGCGCCGCACGCCGACCATGATCGGGCAGGTCTAGGGTCGGGGCATGGAATTCCGACACCTAGGCCGCTCGGGCCTACTGGTCAGCGAGATCTCGTACGGCAACTGGATCACCCACGGGTCGCAGGTCGAGGAGGAGGCGGCGACCGCCTGCGTGCGGGCCGCCCTGGACACCGGCATCACCACCTTCGACACCGCCGACGTCTACGCCGGCACGAAGGCCGAGGAGGTGCTCGGCCGCGCGCTCAAGGGCGAGCGGCGCGAGGGGCTGGAGATCTTCACCAAGGTGTTCTGGCCGACCGGGCCGGGCCGCAACGACCGGGGCCTGTCCCGCAAGCACATCATGGAGTCGATCAACGGCTCGCTGCGCCGCCTGCAGACCGACTACGTCGACCTCTACCAGGCCCACCGCTACGACTACAGCACCCCGCTGGAGGAGACGATGGAGGCGTTCGCCGACATCGTGCACTCCGGCAAGGCGCACTACATCGGCGTCTCCGAGTGGAAGGCGTCCCAGATCCGGGAGGCGCACGGGCTCGCCCGCGAGCTGCGCGTCCCGCTGGTCTCCAACCAGCCGCAGTACTCGATGCTGTGGCGGGTCATCGAGGCCGAGGTCATCCCCACCAGCGAGGAACTGGGCGTCGGCCAGATCGTCTGGTCGCCGATGGCCCAGGGCGTGCTCTCCGGCAAGTACCTGCCGGGCCAGCCGCCGCCGGCCGGTTCCCGCGCCACCGACGAGAAGTCGGGCGCCGGGTTCATCGCCCGGTTCATGACCGACGACGTGCTCACCCGGGTGCAGCGGCTCAAGCCCCTGGCCGAGCAGGCCGGGCTGACCATGCCGCAGCTCGCCGTCGCCTGGGTGCTCCAGAACCCGAACGTGGCCTCGGCGATCGTCGGCGCGTCCCGGCCGGAGCAGGTGCACGACAACGTGAAGGCGGCGGGCGTGAAGCTCGACGCCGACCTGCTCAAGGCGATCGACGAGATCGTCGAGCCGGTCACCGAGCGGGACCCGGCGAAGACCGAGAGCCCGGCGCAGCGTCCGTGACGCTCTCCCGGGCCGGCGCGGCCTCCGCGCCGGCCCGGGACCCCGCGGAGGTACGCACGGCCGGGAGCACCCCGCCGCTGCGCGGCGGCTCCCGGCGGCGGAGGGTCAGCCCTCCCAGAACCGGATGAGGTGCCACCCGAGGCCGTAGAGCTGGGGCGGCAGGCCGAGCAGGTCGCCGACGGAGAAGACGGCGCTGAAGAACCACCCGTTGATCCGCGGGCTCCACAGCAGCGCGAACAGCAGGATGAAGCCGTACGGGGCGAACAGGCCGTACATCCGCCGGTACTGCGGGGACAGCCACGGCTCGATCATGTTGCCGCCGTCCAGGCCCGGCACCGGCAGCAGGTTGAGCACGCTGGCGGTGAGCTGGAGGAACGCGAGCAGCCCCACGCCGGCCCAGAATTCCAGCGGGCCGCCGATCTCGCTGCCGACCCGCACGGCCAGCACCAGCACCAGGGTGAACAGCACGTTGGTGGCCGGCCCGGCCAGGCTGACCAGGGTGTGCCGCAGCCGGCCCGGGATGGCGTGCCGGTCGACCCACACCGCGCCGCCGGGCAGGCCGATGCCGCCGAGCAGCACCACGACCACCGGAAGCACGATGGACAGCAGTGGGTGCGTGTACTTCAGCGGGTTCAACGTCAGGTAGCCGCGGTGCGCGATGTCCCGGTCCCCGGCCCGGTACGCGACCACGGCGTGCGCGTACTCGTGCAGGCAGAGCGAGATCAGCCAGCCGGAGACCACGAAGAGGAAGACGTCGAACCGGACGCTGCCGAACCCGTTCCAGGTCATCACCCCGCTGGCCACGAAGATCGCGACCAGGGCGAGGAAGATCGCGCTGGGCCGGAACGCCGCCCGGGGCACCCCGAGCACCAGCGGGTCGCGCGGGCGGTCGTAGCCGGTCATTCGGCCGGGGGCAGCAGGCTCATCCGGTATTCCACCCGGTCGTCCTCCAGGAGCGCGACGGAGGTGACGCCGGACGCCGCGAGCTCCCGCCAGGCCTGGCCGATCCACGACTCGGCGTCCGCCTGGCTGGGGAACGACTCACCCGGCCCGTCGGCCGAAGTCCCGTTCGTGCCCTCGTACCGCCAGCTCCACGCCATGCCGCGTCTCCCCTCGCCGCCGTCGCCCTGGGACGGAAACCCCCGCAAGCCTAGTCGGCCGGACGCGGGACGGCCCGGCCGCCACATGGATCATGCCCAACGCCCCGACCGGTACGGTGGCTCGGTGCTGACTCAAGGAGTGGTGCTCAGCGATCGCTATCGGCTGGGCGAACGCATCGCGACGGGCGGCATGGGGGCCGTCTGGAAGTGCACCGACACCCTGCTGGGCCGCGAGGTCGCGGTGAAGGTGCTGCTGCCTTCGCTGGTCGCCGATCCCGAGTTCACCACCCGCTTCCACGCCGAGGCCCGGATGCTGGCCGCGCTGCGGCACCCCGGCATCGTGCAGGTCCACGACTTCGGCTCGGCGACCCTCGCCGACGGCAGCCAGGTCAGCTACCTCGTGATGGAGTACGTCGACGGCGAGCCGCTGGTCACCTGGATCCGGCGCGCCGGCCGGCTCGACCCGGCGTCCACCATGTCCGTGGTGGGGCAGGCCGCGCACGCGCTGCACGCCGCCCACCTCGCCGGGATCGTCCACCGGGACGTGAAGCCCGGGAACCTGCTGGTCAAGCGGGACGGCACCGTGGTGCTGGTCGACTTCGGGATCGCCCGCGCCACCACCATGGCGGGCATCACCGCCGCGCACATGGTGCTGGGCACCGCCTCGTACATGTCGCCGGAGCAGGCCGCCGGCCAGCCGGTGTCGCCGGTGACCGACGTCTACGCGCTCGGCGCCGTCGCCTACTACTGCCTGGCCGGGCGGCCGCCCTTCGAGGGCGACAACCCGCTCCAGGTGGCCATGCGGCACGTCCAGGACGAGCCACCGCCGCTGGTGGGCACGCCGCCCGCGGTGGTCGAGGTGGTCGGCCGCGCGCTGGCGAAGCGTCCGGCCGACCGGTTCCCGAGCGCGCTCGCCCTGGCCGAGGCCGCCCAGGACGCCCGGGACGCCACCCTGGCCCGGCTTCCCGCCCCGCCCCGCCCGCCGTGGGCGGTCGCGGGTCCCGCCGTGCCGGGCGCGGCCGTCCTGCCGGCGCCCGCGCCCACCCCGGGCCCGCCCGGGGCCACGCCCTCCGCCGGCCAGCCGCCGGCCGGTCACTCGCCCGCCGGCCAGCCGCTCGCCGGCCAGTCCCCTGCCAGCCAGCCGCCGGCCGCCCAGCCGCCGGCCGGTCAGTCGCCCGCGGCGTTCCCGGCCGCGCCGCTATCCCCCGCCGGCCCAGTCGCGGCCGCGCCGCTGTCCCCCGCCGGCCCTCTCCCGGCCGCGCCCACCACGCCGCCCGGTCCGTTTCCGGCTCCTGGGCACGCCTCCGCCGCTCCCGGTCCCGGCTTCGGCGCTTCCAGGCCCGTCCCAGGCACCCCTGGTCCCGTTCCCGGCGCCCCCGGCCCCGTCCCCGGCGCCCCCGGGCCCGTCCCCGGCGCCCCCGGTCCGGGCCTCGGCGCTCCCGGGCCCACCCCCGGGGCTCCCGGGCAGGGTTCCGCGCCGGGGCCGGTGTGGTCGGTCGGTGTGGCGCACCCGGGCGGGCAGCCCGGCCACGGGTCGCTGCGGGACCGGCACGCCGGTTCGGGCGTGCCGCCGACGCTGGAGGAGCCGGCGGAGCGCCGGGGCCGCGGCCGGGCACTGGCGCTGGCCGGTGCGGCCGGCGTGGTGCTGGTCGCCGTGGTGACCGCCGTGGTCGTGGCGGTGCTGCGCTACCCCGACGACACGGACCCGGGGCAGCGCCCGGCCGCGCTGACCGGGGAGTCCGCGGTCGCCGACCCCGGGCAGTCGGAGGCGTCGGCCGAGGCCGGCGCCAGCGCCGGTGCGGAGCCGACGCCGAGCCGTACCGGGCGGCCGAGCCGGTCGCCGTCGGCCACGCCGAGCCGCCCGGCGGCGGGCGGCGGCAGCCCGTCGGCCGGTGACCCGGCGCCGACCACCGGCGCGCCCGGGCCGACCGGGAGCACGGCCGCCCCGCAGAAGCCCAACCCGTACACGGCGGCGCAGGCGTGCGGCAGCGGCTACCAGGTGATCGACTCGGCGACCCTGACCGCCGGCGGGGTGCGCAAGGGGCGCGTCTACCTGCTCTACAGCACCGCGAGCAGCGCCAACTGCGTGGTCACCCTCAAGGACACCGATGTCGGGCGGGCCACCACGGTGACCGCGTACCTGGAGGTGAAGGGCAAGGCGCGGCACACCGAGAGCGGGGCCTACCAGTACTACGCCGGGCCGGTGCGGGCCACCGCCGCCGGGGTCTGCGTGAAGTGGGGCGGGTCGGCGGGCGGGGCCAGCTACGCCAGCCCGTTCGAGCACTGCGACTGACACCGGGGCGGCGGGCGGCGACCCGCCGGGCGGCCTTAAGGTACGGGCATGTCCGTAGACGGGTGGAACACCCTCCTGGTGCTCGGCGGTATCCGCTCGGGCAAGTCGGAGTTCGCCGAGTCGGTGGTCGCCGACGCGCCCACGGTCCGGTATGTGGCCACCGCCCCCGCGGGGGACCCGGAGGACACCGAGTGGGCGACCCGCCTCGCGGCGCACCGCGCGCGCCGGCCGGGTAGCTGGACCACCGAGGAGACCGCCGCCGACCCCGGCCGCCTGGCCGCGGTGATCGCGGCGGCCGGGCCGAACGAGACGCTGCTCGTGGACGACCTGGGCGGCTGGGTGACCGTGCTGCTCGATCCGGCGCACCAGCCGGCGGACGACACGGCCACCATCGCGGAGCTGGCCGCGGCGGTCCGGGCCAGCGCCGCCCGGCTGGTGCTGGTCAGCCCGGAGGTGGGGCTGTCCCTGGTGCCCACCACGCCGCTGGGCCGGGCGTTCACCGACGCGCTGGGCGCGACCAACCGCGCGGTGGCCGAGGCGTGCGACGCCGTCGCCCTGGTGGTGGCGGGGCAGACCGCCTGGCTGAAGCCCGCCGCCGCACCCGCGACCGTCCCGGCGCACGCCGTTCCCGCACACGCCGTTCCCGCACAGGCCGGCCCCGCACAGGCCGGCCCCGCACAGGCCGGCCCCGTGCCGGGCGGCCCCGGCCAGGCGGGCGCGCCGGAGTTGACGGCGGCGAGCGCCCGGCCGGTGACGGACGGGCCCGACGAGGCGCTGCCCGAGGTGCTCACCCCGACCGTGGCGCCCACCCCGGCTCCGGCCCCGGCCGCGGCGGCCGGCCCGGCCGACTGGGCCGCGCCCACCATGGCGCTGCCGATGGTCGCGACCGGCCTGGTCATCCAGCCCGGCATGGAACTGCCGATGCCCGACGACTACACCGGCCCGCAGGCGGTCGACCGGCTCGCCACCCTGGACATCCCCGGGGCCGGCCTCGGCGTGCTGGAGCGGGTGGTCGGCTTCGCCGCCGCCACCCAGGGCACCGCGACCCCGACGCCGTGGGGTGCGGTGCGGGTGCTGCTGCTGCACGGCGACCACGAGGGCGGTGCGTCGGCCGGCGCGGTGCCCGGCGAGTCGGGCCGCCGCGCCCGGCAGGCGCGCGCCGGCAAGGGACCCCTCGCCCGGCTGGCCGCCGAGAACGGCGCGAGCCTCCAGGTGGTGGAGACGCCCACCTCCGCACCCATCGAGGAGGGGCCGGCGCTCACCGGCGAGGAGGTCGAGGCGGCCCTGCGCTACGGCTGGCGGCTCGCCGAGCAGGCCGCCGACGCGGGCGTACAGCTGCTGGTGCTCGCGGCGTGCGGGGCCGGCACCGAGACGGCCGCCGCGGCGGTGCTGGCGGCCACGGCCGGCGCGGAACCCCCGGCGGTGCTCGGCCGGGTGGTGACGGAGCACGGCGAGTTCGACGACGCCGCCTGGATGGTCCGCTGCGCCGCCGTCCGGGACGCGCTGCACCGCACCCGGCGCTCCGCCCGGGAGGCCAAGGACGTGCTCGCCGAGCTGGGCGGCGGCGACGTGGCGGTGGCCACCGGCGTGCTGCTCGGCGCGACCGCCCGGCGCGTCCCGGTGCTGCTGGACGGGCCGGTCGGGGTGGCCGCCGGCATGGTCAGCCGCGACCTGGCCGGGCAGGCCCGGCACTGGTGCCTGCTGCCCGACCACGGCGGCCGGCCCGGCGTACGGCTCGCCGCCGACGTGCTGGGCCTGACCCCGCTGCTGGACCTCCGGCTCGACCTGGGCGAGGGAGCGACCGCGCTGGCCGCCCTGCCGCTGCTGCGTTCGGCCCTGTCGCTCGCCGCCGGCCTGCCCGTGCACCCGGCCCTCGGCGGTGGGGACGACGAGGACTTCACCGAGCCGGAGCCGGCCGGCCCCGGACCGGCCAGCACGGAGCTCGAACCGGACTTCACCGAGCCGGGGCGGGCCGGACCCGGACCGGCCAGCACGGAGCCCGAGCTGGACGTCACCGAGCCGGTGCCCGGCGGCCCCGGACCGGCCAGCGCCGAGCCCGAACCGGACTTCACCGAGCCCGAGCCCGCCGGCCCCGGACCGGCCAGCACGGAGCCCGAACCGGACTTCACCGAGCCGGAGCCGGGCGGACCTGGGCCCACCACGATCGGGCCGGACGAGCCGGTCGCGCCCGGCCGACGTGCCGACTGAGGTCCGGTTCGGCGACGGGATCCGGCTGGCGCTCACCACCTTCACCACGGCGCCGGTGCGCGCCGGTCGGGTGGACCGGGCCGCGGCCGGCGTCGCGATGGCGCTGGCCCCGGTGGTCGGTGCGCTGCTCGGGGCGCTCCTCGGGGCGGTGCTGCTGCTCGCCGCGGCGGTCGCTCCCCCGCTGGTCGCCGCCGGGGTGACCGTCGGGCTGGGCGCACTGCTCACCCGGGGGCTGCACCTGGACGGGCTGGCCGACACGGTGGACGCGGTCGGCTCCTACCGCCGTGGGCCGGCCGCGCTGGAGATCATGAAGAAGCCGGACGTCGGACCGTTCGGCGTGGTCGCCCTGGTGCTCGTACTCCTGCTCCAGACCGCCGTGCTCGCGGACCTGGCCGGGCGGTCCCGGCCGGCGGCGCTCGCGGCGGTGGTCGCCGCGACGGCGGCCGGCCGGTTGGGTGTCGCGCTGGCCTGCCGCCGCGGGGTGCCCGCCGCCCGCCCGGAGGGCCTGGGCACGCTGGTGGCCGGCACGGTGGGGCCGGTCGCGCTGGTGGCCGGCACGGCCGCCGTGGCGCTGCTGGCCGTGCCGGCGGTGCCCGGCCGCCCGTGGCAGGGGCCGCTCGCCGTGCTGGCGGCGCTCGCCGTCGCGGCCGGGCTGCTGCGGCACCTGGTACGCCGGCTCGGCGGGATCACCGGCGACGTGCTCGGGGCCCTCGTGGAGATCGTCACCACGCTGTCCTACCTGGGACTGGTGCTGTCCGCCTGAGCGCCACCCGTCCGGGCGGGTAGCGTTCTGAGGCGAGGTGCACCGGCGCGGTCGAGGGGGACGGCATGCTCATCACGGACGATTTTCTGCCCGTACCGGTGCCCGAGTCGCTGGACGCGACCTACCTGGTGCCGATCGTCGGCCTGCCGAAGGTGAGCCCGAAGACCGCCGTGGAGCGGCTGGCCGGCCGGCTCGCCGAGCCGGTGCACGGGCTGGCCCGGCAGATGCTGGACAGCCCGCTGATGACCGTGGACACCCGGCCGGTCAGCGAGTTTCCCGAGCTTCCTCCGGACCTGCTCACCGCGTTCGGGGCGACCGAGCCGCAGCTGGCCCGGCTGGCCGCCGCCACGCACCTCGTGGTGGTGCAGGCCGAATACCGGCCGGGCTGGCCGCCGGCGCACGAGTGGGCGGCCCGGGCGGTGGCCGCGGCGGTCGCCGAGACGGTCGACGGGGACGTCGTGGACGTCTTCGGGCTCCAGTTCCTCGACCCGGCCGCCGCGCTGCGGTCCCTCCCCGACGCCCAGGGCCGGATCCGGCTGGTCGACTGGGTGCTGGTGCCCTACTCGTCGGACGCCGACGGGCTCTGGTTCACCACCAAGGGGCTGCGCCGCTTCGGGCTGCTGGAGCTGCAGGCGCAGGGTGTGCCGGACCACCTCACCCGGGCGTGGGGCGCGGTGATGACCGGGGCCGCCCGCCGTCTCCTGCGGGACTGGACCGACGGGCTGTCCGGCGAGGAGGTGCCGGCGTTCGTGCAGCTCCCGGTGCTGGCCACGGTGACCGGGCACGACATCGCGGTGGCGTACGGCAATCCGGAGCAGCACGGCGCGACGGCGCCCGTGCTGCTGCGGCTGGAGCTGGACCCGGCGACCGACCCGGACGCCGACTCGTTCCTCACCCTCAACCCGCCGCCGGGGCACCCGGGCCCGCCCGGCCGCTACTTCGCCGCCGCCTGCGCGACCCTGTTCAACGGCATCCAGCCCGACGTCCGGTACGCGCGCTCCGGCGACGCCATGAGCCGGGCCGTCGCCACCGCCCGGGCCGCGCTCGACGACATCCGGGCCCGCTTCCTGGCCGGCCTGCTCCCCACCGAGAGCCAGCTCGTGGTCAAGTACGGGCTGCCGGGCGACGACGGCCCGGAGTACGTCTGGGCCGGGGTGACCTCGTGGGACACCCCGGAGCGGATCGTCGGCGCGAGCGCCAGCGACGCCGCCGGCGACCCCACGGTGCGGATCGGCGCCCCCGTCGTGGTGGAGGCGTCCGACGTCGTCGACTGGGCCGTGCTGGACGGCACCGGCGTCATCGAGGGCGGCTGGACCCAGGCGGTCCTCGACGCCGGCGAACCCCCCACGGACTGAGCCGTCCCGTCCCCGTCGATCATGAAGTCGGCGGCGATCTCGATCTCCCTGGGTGCCGCCAACTTCACGATCGTTCGAGGTGCGGTCAGCGGACCGAAGGCTCCACGAAGGGTGGGCGGGTCAGGCGCATCTGGGCGCGGCGGCCGCGGATGTCGACCTCCAGCACCTCGCCGTCGGGGAGCTTCGGGTCGGTGTCGACCAGGGCCAGGGCGATGCCCTGCTTCTTCGTCGGGCTGAACGTGCCGCTGGTGACCGTGCCGACCTGCTTGTCGCCGGCGTAGACGGCCATGCCGGGGCGCGGGATGGCCCGGTCGACCGCCTCCAGACCGCGCAGGGTGCGGGCGGGGCCGGCGGCCTTCTCGGCCCGCAGCACGTCGCGGCCCCAGAAGGCCGGCTTGTCCCAGCCGACCGCCCAGCCCGAGCGGGCCTGCACCGGCGTGATGTCCAGGGAGAGGTCCTGCCCGTGCAGCGGGTACCCCATCTCGGTGCGCAGCGTGTCCCGGGCGGCCAGGCCGCAGGCGCGCAGCTCCTCCGCCTCGCCGGCGGCGAACAGCGCGTCCCAGACGGCGAGCGCGTCGCCGGCCGGCACAACCAGCTCGTAGCCGAGTTCGCCCGTGTAGCCGGTGCGGCAGACGGTCAGGTCGACGCCGTTCAGCGAGGCGGCCGAGAAGCTCATGTAGTCGTGCCCGGTGGGCAGGCCGAGCGCGTCCAGCAGCTCCGCCGAGCGCGGCCCCTGGACCGCGAGCACCGCGTACGCCTCGTGCTCGTCGGTGACGATCACGCCGTCGGGCGCGGCGGCGCGCAACCGGGCGACCACCTCGGCGGTGTTCGCCGCGTTCGGCACCAGGAAGACGTGGTCGCCGGCGTACAGGTAGGCGATGATGTCGTCCACCACGCCGCCGGTGGCGTCGTCACAGCAGAGCGTGTACTGGGCCTTGCCGGGGGCGATCCGACCGAGGTCGTTGGACAGGCAGGAGTTGACGAAGTCCGCGGCGCCCGGCCCGGTGACACGGGCCTTGCCGAGGTGCGAGACGTCGAAGACGCCCACCCCGGTACGCACAGCGGTGTGCTCCTTGAGCACCCCGCCGCCGGCGTACTCCAGCGGCATCTCCCATCCCCCGAAGGGGGCGAACTTGGCGCCGAGCGCGGTGTGCCGCTCGTGCAACGGGGAACGGCGCAGCCGGGTCGCGGCGGCGTCGGAGGTCACCTCGGTCATGGGTGCGAACTTACCGGCCCGTGACCGGCTGGTTAGCATCGGCGGGACCCCGCCTGTTTCGCCATCGGGTGCGGGCGGGACGTCCCGCCTGCACCCATCGGCGGGACAGCCACGCATCCGGCGGGTAGGTTCGCCGCCGGAGACCTTCATCGCCGGTACGCGACGCCGCGGCCGGCCCGGCCCGCCCGGAGTAGCTTTCGTGACATCGCCCCGCACCACCCTCAGCCTGGTCGACACCGACCCCGCCGAACTCGCCGTCGACGCGATCGTGATCGGCGTGCACAGCCAGACCACCGAGCAGGAGGCCGGCTCACCCGCCGGCGCCCTGCTGCTGGCCAGCGGCGCGGAGAGCATCGCCGCCGCGTTCGACGGCAAGCTGACCGAGACGCTGGCCCTGCTCGGCGCCACCGGCGGCCCCGGTGAGGTGATCAAGCTGGCCACGCTGGGCACGGTCACCGCCCCGGTGGTCGTCGCCGTCGGCCTCGGCGCCGAGCCGTCCGGCGCCGCACCGGCCCCGGAGACCCTCCGCCGGGCGGCCGGCGCGGCCGTCCGGGCCCTGGCCGGCGCGCCCCGCGTCGCGCTCGCCCTGCCGCTGCCCGACGACGCCGACGCCCCGGCCGCGCTCCGCGCGGTCACCGAGGGCGCGCTGCTCGGCGGCTACCGGTTCGCCGGCTACAAGACCAAGCCGCAGCCGGCCCGGCGCGAGCCCGTGGCCGAGGTGCTGGTCGCGGTGCCGGACGCCGCCGACGCGACCGCCCAGGCCGAGGTCACCCGCGCCCAGGCCGTGGCCGGCGCGGTGCTGACCAGCCGGGACTGGGTCAACACCGCCCCGAACGAGCTGCGCCCGCCGTCGTTCGCGGAGGCCGTGGCCGCCGCCGCCCGCGAGGCCGGGCTCGGCGTCGAGGTGCTCGACGAGGCGGCGCTCGCCGCCGGTGGCTACGGCGGCATCCTCGCCGTCGGCCAGGGCTCCGAGGCTCCGCCGCGGCTGGTCAAGCTGACCTACACCCCGGAGGGCGGCGGCAACGGCAAGCGGGTGGCGCTGGTCGGCAAGGGCATCACCTTCGACACCGGCGGCATCTCGATCAAGCCGGCCCAGGGCATGTGGGAGATGAAGTCCGACATGGCGGGCGCGGCGGCGGTCGGCGCGGCCATGCTGGCCGTCGCGGCGCTCAAGCCGTCGGTCGCGGTCACCGGCTACCTGCCGATGGCGGAGAACATGCCGTCGGGCACCAGCTACCGGCCGGGCGACGTGATCACCATGTACAGCGGCAAGCGGGTCGAGGTCCTCAACACCGACGCCGAGGGCCGGATGATCCTGGCCGACGCCATCGCCCGGGCCTGCGAGGACGGCGCCGACTACCTGTTCGAGACCTCGACGCTGACCGGCGGCCAGGTCATCGCGCTGGGCAAGCGGATCGCCGGCGTGATGGGCACCCCGGAGCTGTGCGAGCGGGTCCGGACCGCCGGTGACGCGACCGGCGAGCCGGCGTGGCCGATGCCGCTGCCGGACGACGTGCGCAAGGGCATGGACTCCGAGGTCGCCGACATCTCGCAGGTCAACGCCGGCATGGACCGGGCGGGCCACATGCTCCAGGGCGGTGTGTTCCTGCGCGAGTTCGTCACCGACGACGTGGCCTGGGCGCACATCGACATCGCCGGCCCCGGCTACCACTCGGGCGAGGCCACCGGCTACTGGACCAAGGGCGGCACCGGCGTCCCGGTGCGCACCCTGCTGCACCTGGTCGACGACGTCGCTGCCAACGGCTGACGCTTCCGCCGCGCCGCAACGGGGCGCTCCCCTCGCCGGGGGGCGCCCCGTCCGCGTGTCCGGATCAGAACAGCTCGGGGCGGCGCTTGCGGCGCTCGTTGTAGTCGCGCATCCGCTGCGGGTAACCCATGAGCCGGACGTCGTAGATCGGGATGGCCAGCCGGTGGGCGAACCGGCGGGCCTCCTCCGGCCCGCCGACCCGCCGCCGCGTCCACTCGCCGTCGCCGGCGATCAGCATGATCGTTGTCTCGGTGACCGTGGTCCGAGGTTCCACGTAGGCCTCGACGCCCCGCCGGGTGCGGACGAAGCTCTCAAGATGGTCCAGATCGGCGCGGTCCGCGACCCGGTCGCGACTCACCGCGCCCGCCCGCTTGCGTCGTCGGAACAGCCCCACCGAACCCACTCCTCCCCCGGTCGTCATCGAAGACGGTGCCAAGCGTACGTGTCACCGACGTGTCGTTGGGCACCTCACTACGCGCCCCGTCCCCGGTGGTGACAAGATGACCGAGGTGGGGTGTGCCTGTTACTCCCCCGTAACCCCCGAATGCAGCGACGCGACCTGGGAGTTGGACGTGAGCGAGCCGAACGACGCAACCTTCGACATCGTCATCCTCGGAGGTGGTAGCGGCGGCTACGCGGCGGCGCTGCGTGCCGCCCAGCTGGACCTCTCCGTCGCCCTGATCGAGAAGGGCAAGCTCGGGGGCACCTGCCTGCACAACGGCTGCATCCCCACCAAGGCGCTCCTGCACGCCGCCGAGATCGCCGACCAGACCCGCGAGTCGGAGCAGTTCGGCGTCAAGGCCGAGCTGGTCGGCATCGACATGGCGGCGGTCAACTCGTACAAGGACGGCGTGATCTCCCGCCTCTACAAGGGCCTGCAGGGCCTGGTGGGCGGCTCCAAGAAGATCACCTTCGTGGCGGGCGCCG
This sequence comes from Micromonospora sp. CA-244673, assembly GCF_050948395.1. Lineage (NCBI taxonomy): Bacteria > Bacillati > Actinomycetota > Actinomycetes > Micromonosporales > Micromonosporaceae > Micromonospora > Micromonospora sp. CA-244673. Next base: position 5,512,264 of record NZ_CP192019.1, read on the forward strand.
GCAAGCTGGTCGGGAAGAACGTCGTCGAGGTCGACGGCAAGCGCTACACCGGCCGCAACCTCATCCTGGCCTCCGGCTCGTACGCCAAGAGCCTGCCCGGCCTGGAGGTCGACGGCGAGCGGATCATCACCAGCGACCACGCGCTGACCCTGGACCGCGTCCCCTCCTCGGCGATCGTGCTGGGCGGCGGCGTGATCGGCGTCGAGTTCGCCAGCGTCTGGAAGTCCTTCGGCGTGGACGTGACCATCGTCGAGGCGCTCCCCCGGCTGGTCGCGGCCGAGGACGAGGAGTCCTCGAAGGCGCTGGAGCGGGCGTTCCGCAAGCGGAAGATCAACTTCAAGGTCGGCAAGCCGTTCGAGAAGGTCGAGAAGACCGAGAACGGCGTCAAGCTGACCATCCAGGGCGGCGACACGGTCGAGGCGGAGCTGCTGCTGGTCGCCGTCGGCCGCGGCCCGAACACCGCCAACCTCGGCTACGAGGAGCAGGGCGTCAAGATGGACCGCGGCTACGTGCTGACCGACGAGCGGCTGCGCACCAGCGTGCCGAACGTCTACGCGGTCGGCGACATCGTGCCCGGCCTCCAGCTCGCCCACCGTGGCTTCCAGCAGGGCATCTTCGTCGCCGAGGAGATCGCCGGCAAGAACCCGGCCGTGATCGACGAGGCCGGCATCCCGCGGGTCACCTACTGCGACCCGGAGCTGGCGTCGGTCGGCCTGACCGAGGCGAAGGCCAAGGAGCAGTACGGCGCCGACAAGATCAAGACCTACAACTACAACCTGGGCGGCAACGGCAAGAGCCAGATCCTCAAGACCGCCGGCCACGTGAAGCTGGTCCGGGTGGACGACGGCCCGGTGGTCGGCGTGCACATGGTCGGCGCCCGGGTCGGCGAGCTGATCGGCGAGGCGCAGCTCATCTACAACTGGGAGGCCTACCCGGCCGAGGTGGCGCAGCTCGTGCACGCCCACCCGACCCAGACCGAGGCCCTGGGCGAGGCGCACCTGGCCCTGGCCGGCAAGCCGCTGCACTCGCACGCCTGACACGACAACCGCGGCGTCCGGCGACGGGCGATGATCCCACCAGGGGAATGAAGGAGTCTGGAGAACATGCCGGTATCGGTCACCATGCCCCGGCTCGGCGAGAGCGTCACCGAGGGCACCGTCACGCGCTGGCTCAAGCAGGAGGGCGACACCGTCGAGGTCGACGAGCCGCTGCTTGAGGTGTCCACCGACAAGGTGGACACCGAGATCCCGTCGCCCGCGGCGGGCGTGCTGAGCCGGATCGTGGTCGGCGAGGACGAGACCGCCGAGGTCGGCAGCGAGCTGGCGGTCATCGCCGGTGAGGGCGAGGCGCCCGGCGGGGCCGCCCCGCAGCAGGAGGCCCCGGCGGAGCAGGCCGAGCAGGCCGCCGCCGAGCCGCAGGCCGAGGCGGAGCAGCCGGCCGTCGAGGAGCCGGCCCCGGCCGCCGCGCCGTCGGGCGAGGGCACCCCGGTGAAGATGCCGGCCCTGGGCGAGAGCGTCACCGAGGGTACGGTCACCCGCTGGCTCAAGCAGGTCGGCGAGACCGTCGAGGTGGACGAGCCGCTGCTGGAGGTCTCCACCGACAAGGTCGACACCGAGATCCCGTCGCCGGTCGCCGGCACGCTGCTGGAGATCAAGGTTCCCGAGGACGAGACCGCCGAGGTCGGCGGTGTCCTGGCGATCGTGGGCGCGGCCGGCGCCGCGCCGGCGGCGAAGCCGGAGCCGAAGCCCGAGCCCAGGGCCGAGGCGAAGCCCGAGCCGAAGCCGGAGCCCAAGCCGGAGCCCAAGGTCGAGGAGCCGACCCCGGGCATGTCGTACAACGAGCCGGCCGCCGAGGCGGAGCAGGCCGCGCAGCCGGCCAAGGTCGAGCAGGCCGCCCAGCCGGCCGCGCCGACCGCCACCCCGCAGCGGCCGACCGTGCCGGCCCAGGCCGGTGGCGAGGAGGGCGCCGGCTACGTGACCCCGCTGGTCCGCAAGCTGGCCGCCGAGCACGGGGTGAACCTCTCCTCGGTCAACGGCACCGGCGTCGGCGGGCGCATCCGCAAGCAGGACGTGCTGGAGGCGGCCGAGAAGGCGAAGGCCGCCCAGGCCGCGCCGGCCGCGCAGCCCGCCCCGGCCGCCGCGGCGGCCCCGGCCAAGCCGGCCGCGAAGCCGCAGCCGAGCAACAAGCGGGGCACCGTCGAGAAGCTGCCGCGGATCCGCAAGGCCATCGCCAACCGGATGCACGAGTCGCTGCACGAGATGGCGCAGCTGACCACGGTGATCGAGGTGGACGTCACCCGGATCGCCAAGCTGCGGGCCCAGGCCAAGGACTCCTTCCAGCAGCGGCACGGCGTGAAGCTGTCCTTCCTGCCGTTCTTCGCCCTGGCCGCCGTCGAGGCGCTCCAGTCCTACCCGATCGTCAACGCCCAGCTGGACCTCGAGGGCGGGACGATCACCTACCCGGACGCGGAGCACCTCGGCATCGCCGTGGACACCGAGCGGGGCCTGCTGGTGCCGGTCATCCACAACGCCGGTGACCTCAACCTGGGCGGGATCGCCAAGCGGGTCGCCGACCTGGCCGAGCGCACCCGGACCAACAAGATCAGCCCGGACGAGCTCGCCAACGCGACCTTCACGCTGACCAACACCGGCAGCCGGGGTGCGCTCTTCGACACCCCGATCGTGCCGTCGCCGCAGTCGGCGATGCTCGGCACCGGCGCCGTGGTGAAGCGCCCGGTCGTGGTCAACGACCCGGAGCTGGGCGAGGTCGTCGCGGTCCGGTCGATGGTCTACCTGGCCATGTCGTACGACCACCGGCTGATCGACGGCGCGGACGCGGCCCGCTTCCTCGTCGCGGTCAAGGAGCGGCTGGAGGCCGGCAACTTCGAGGCCGAGCTGGGGCTCTGACCCTCTGACGACACGAGGGGTCGCGCGGCGTACGCCGCGCGACCCTTCGTCGTTTCCGGGTCAGCCGCGCAGGTGCTCCTCGGAGACCTCCCAGAGCCGCTCGGCGGCCTCCGGGTCCCGCGCGTAGGGGGCGTAGCCGGTGCGGGTGCCCGGCTGGTTCGGCCCGGCCTCCTGGCAGTCCTCGAAGTACCGGCCGCCGACCCCGGCGACCAGCGGCGAGGCGGCGACCAGCACCGAGGTGGCCGCTCCCTGCTCGGTGTTCTTCCAGCTCGGCGAGTCGCCGCCGCCGCTCTCCGCACGCAGCCGGGCCAGGTCCTCGTCGCTCACGTACCGCTGCAGGTTGGTCCGGATCGCGCCCGGCATGAGCGCGTTGGTGTAGATCCCGTCGCCGGCCCACCGCCGGGTGGCGTCCACCGCGAAGAGCACGTTCGCGGTCTTGGACTGCCCGTACGCCGCCCACGGTTCGTACGGCCGCTCGCGGAAGTGGATGTCGTCGAACACCACCGGCGAGCGCAGGTGCGCCGAGGAACTGACCGAGACGATCCGCGCGCCGCCCGCGGCGGCCAGGGACCGGTACAACCCGGTGGCCAGCGCGAAGTGCCCGAGGTGGTTGGTCGCGAACTGCATCTCCCAGCCCTGCTCGGTGCGCATCTCGGGCGAGGCCATGATCCCCGCGTTGTTGACCAGCATGTGCAACGGCCCGTCCCAGGTGCGGACGAAGGTGGCCACCGAGCCGAGGTCGGCCAGGTCGAGCGGGGCGACCAGGACCCGGTCGTTGCCGGTGGTGCCCGTGATGTCGGCGACGGCGCGCTGGCCGGCCTCCGTGTTGCGGACCGCGATGGTGACGTCGGCCCCGGCGGCGGCGAGCGCGCGGGCCGTCTCGACGCCGATCCCCGAGGCGCCGCCGGTGACGACGGCCCGCCGGCCGGTCAGGTCGAGGTCACGGGCCACCTCCAGGGCGGTGGTCTCCCGGGAGAACGGGGTGCTGACGGGTGTGCTGGCGGTCATGATTCATCCCTCTCGGCGGCGGCCCGTGGTCCCCGCGTCTTCCCAGGGCGGCGGCGACGTAACGCGGGACGGCCCGCGCCACCGCCCGGGCTGGGCGCAATCCGGCCCGCCGCCGACCCGGCGCTGACAGACTCGGTCGGTGAGCGGCTTCGGGTGGCGGGGACGCCTCGGGCCGGCGGTGCCGGTGGCGCCCGGGGCCCGGGTGGACCGGTTCGAGGTCTTCTTCGACCTGGTCTTCGTGTTCTCGTTCTTCATCATCACCCGGGCCACCGCGCTCCAGGTCAACGGCGGTGCGCTGCTGCACGCGCTGCTGGTCCTCGCCGTGCTGTGGTGGTCGTGGGTGGTGCACAGCATCGTGGCCACCCGGATCCGGCTGGGCGAGGGCTTCGTCCCGGTCCTCATGACGGTCGGCATGGCGGCCCTGTTCACCTTCGCGCTGTCCCTGCCCAACGCGTTCCGGGACCCGCGCGGCAACGCGGCCGGGCCGATCGTCGCGGCGATCAGCTACACCGTCATCCGGGGGGTGCACCTGCTGCTCTACCTGCATGCGGTGCGGGACAGCCCGAAGGAACGCCGCCAGCTCCTCCGGTTCACCCCCGAGCTGGTGGGCAGCACCCTGCTGTTGGGGGTCGCCGCGTTGATCCCGCCGAAGATCGACGACCTCTTCTCCGCGGCGGCGGTCCGGGACGGGCTGTGGGCCTTCGTCGTGCTGCTCCAGTACTCCACCGGCCTCGTGGCGGGCACCTGGGGCTGGGGCGTCGCGTCCGCCGAGCACTGGACCGAGCGGTACGACCTCATCCTCATCATCGCGCTGGGCGAGTCGGTCATCTCGGTGGGCGTCGGCAGCAACCTGCTGGGCCAGCCGCCGACCTGGCCGGCCGTGACGGCGGCCGTGCTCGGCATCTTCTTCACCGCCGCGCTGTGGTGGGCGCACTACGACATGGTCGGGCCGGCCGCCCGGATCGCCCTGCACGCCGCCGAGGACGGCCCCCGCGTGGCCATGGCCCGGGACGCCTACGGGTACCTGTTCCTGCCGATGATCGCGGGCATCATCCTGTTCGCGCTGGGCGCGGAGATGATCGTGCACCAGGTCGCCGACCCGCACGTGCCGCAGCACCTGCCGGCGCTGGGCCCCGGCGTACCGCTGCTCTTCGGCGGGGTGATCTGCTACATCTGCGGCAACATGCTCTTCCAGTTCCGCACCCTGCGCACCCTGAGCTGGACCCGGGTCGCCGCGGTGCTGCTGCTCGCCGTGAGCATCCCGGTGGCCGCACACCTGCCCGCGCTGGCCGCCCTGGCGCTGCTGACCGCGATCACCATCGGCATGGTGACCGCCGAGGTGGTCGTCTTCGACGAGGGCCGGCGGGCGCTGCGGGGCCTGGTCTTCGAGGAACGCACCAGCCACGAGGCCCACGAGGCGGCCTATCGGGCGCGCTGGCACGAGCCGCACGAGCGCGACGAGGGCGAGTGAGCCCGCCGCGGACTCGGCGCCGCAGCCCGGCGGCGCGAGCGCACCGGCGGTGGGCGGCCACGACCACCACGGGTGACGCGGTGGCGCGTAGACTCCCGGCAGCGTCGCGGTGCATCCGGCACGAAGGCCGCCGTGGGCACGGAGGCGCGGGACAGCAGGGAACCATGTGCACCCATCCCACCCACCGAGCGGGCGGCTGACCGCCCTCGGCACCCAGTTGATCGAGATCCACCACTGGCTCCGCGAGGAGCTGGCCCGGCTCCGCGCGAGCCTCGACACCCCCGACGGCGGCAGCGTCGCCCTCACCCGGGAGCTGCGCGCGCACTGCGCCGGTTTCTGCGCCGCCCTCGACCGGCACCACACCGGTGAGGACGGCGGCGCCTTCCAGGCCCTGGCCGAGCAGGCGCCGGAGCTGCGCCCCGTGCTCGCCGAGCTGAGCGCGGACCACCGGATCGTCGCCGACCTGCTGCGCCGGATCGACGCCCTGCTCGCCGAGGCCGCCGACGGCCGGAGCGTCCGGGCCGAGCTGGACGGGTTGGCGGCGCTGCTGGAGTCGCACTTCGGCTACGAGGAGCGGAAGATCGTCGCCGCGTTGAACCGGCTCGGCGGCGACCCCGTGGAACTGCTCGGCGTCACGCCACCCGGCAACGGGGACCCTTTCGAACGGACGGAGACCGCATGACCATCGACACCGTCGACGCCGCCGCGGCGGGCACCTGGCAGCTCGGCGACCGCACGGTCAACCGGATCGGCTTCGGCGCGATGCGGCTGACCGCGAACGCGGACGGCAGCCCCAGCGACCGGGACCGGGCGGTGACGGTGCTGCGCCGCGCGGTCGAGCTGGGCGTCAACCACATCGACACCGCGGCGTTCTACTTCTCGCCGCTGCGCTCGGCCAACGAGCTGATCAACCGGGCGCTGTCGCCGTACCCGGAGGATCTGGTCATCGTCACCAAGGTCGGGCCGGGCAAGGACCCGTCCGGTGCGTGGCTGCCGATGGCCCGGCCGGACCAGCTCCGCGGCCAGGTCGAGGAGAACCTGCGCCAGCTCGGCCGGGACCACCTCGACGTGGTCAACCTCCGGGTGTACGGCCCGGAGCCGCTGGCCGAGCACTTCGGCGCGCTCGCCGAGCTGCGCGACGCCGGGCTGATCCGACACCTCGGCGTCTCCGCCGTGAAGCCGCACCAGATCGCCGAGGCGCGCACGATCGCCCCCGTGGTCTGCGTACAGAACTCGTGGAGCCTCGGCTACCGCCTGAGCAACGACGCACTGATCCGGGACTGCGCCGCGCACGGGACCGCGTTCGTGCCATTCTTCGCCCTCGCCACCAGCGGCCGCGAGGCCGGCGCGAGCGGCGTGGAGCACGACGAGGTGCGCGCGGTGGCCCGGGCGCACGGGGTGACTCCGGCCCAGGTCCGGTTGGCCTGGACGCTGCACCGGAGCCCGAACGTGCTCGCCATCCCCGGCACCGGCAACCCGGCGCACCTGGAGCAGAACGTCGCGGCCGGCGCGCTGCGGCTCACCGACGACGACCTGTCCCGCCTCGACGCGGTGCACGAGTCCGCCGGCTGACGCCAGGATCGGGCCCGGATTCGCCGGTCAGCAGAATCGGCGGGTCCGGGCTGGCCGAGGCGGGCGTACGCCGGGGATGCTGGGCCGATGGTGATCTTTTCCGTGCAGGCCCGGCCCACCGACGCGGCCGGCTGGACCGGCCTGGCCCGGCGGGTCGAGGCCGCCGGCTTCGACGCGCTGCTGGCCGCCGACCACCCGGGTCACGGCGCGTCGCCGTTCGTGGCGCTCGCCGCCGCGGCAGCGGTGACGTCGACGCTCGGCCTCGGCTCGTACGTGTCGAACGCCGGCGTGCGGGAGCCGATCCTGCTCGCCACCGACGTGGCCACCCTCGACGTGGTTTCCGGCGGCCGCGCCCGGCTCGGTCTCGGCGCCGGGCACACGCCGGCCGAGTGGCGGGCCGTCGGGCGCGAGCGCCCCGACGTCGCCGCCCGGGTCCGCCGCTGCGTCGCGGTCGCCGAGGCCGTCCGTGACCTGCTGGCCGGGACCGAGGTCACCGTGGACACCGCCGAGCTGGCCGCCCGGGGCGCCCGGCTCACCGAGCTGCGGCCGGTGCAGGCCCGGGTCCCGCTCACCATGGGTACGGCCAACTCGACGCTGCTGCGCTGGGCCGGCGCGCACGCCGACGTGGTCGGCCTGACCGGCTTCGGGCGTACCCTCGCCGACGGCCACAACCACGACGTGCGGTGGCGGGCCGACCAGATCGAGGCGCAGCTCGCGCACGTGGCGGCCGGCGCGGCCGGCCGGGACGCGCCGCCTGCGCTGGAGGCCCTGGTCCAGCAGGTGACCGTGACCGACGACGCGGAGGCCGCCGCCGCCCCGATCGCCGCCGAGACCGGGCTGACGGTCGCCGACCTGCTCGCCACCCCGTTCGCGCTGATCGGCACGGCCGACGAGATCGTCGCCGCCGTCGCGGAGCACCGGCGCCGCTGGGGCATCACCCGCTTCGTGGTACGCCCCGACGGCGTCGACCAGCTGGCCCCGCTGCTGCCCCGCCTGACCGCCGTCGCCTGACCGACTCCGGCTCGTCGAGGCGCTCAGCCGTCGAGATCCGCGAGGGTCTCCCGCAGCCATTTCAGCTCGGTACGTGACGTTGCCGTCGCGATCGTGAACAGCCCCTGCCGGAACGGGTCGTCGAAGTCGGCGGCGCGCATCGGCCGGTCGCCGTCCCAGAAGAAGCTGGCCGGCTGGGTGAGGAATGTCAGGCGCCGCCGCAGGACCGCCGCCTGGGCTGCCGGGTCGTCGAGGTGACGCAGGAACGCGAGCAGGGTGAACCAGCGGTTCTCGTCCGTGACGAACAGTTCGTCGGGCTCGCGGAGCCGGTCGAGCAGGGCTAGGCGGCCGGTGGCGGTCAGCGAGAGCACGTGTCGCGGCGCCGCCACCTGGCCGGGCTGGAGCTCGCGGGTCAGCAGTCCGGCCGCCTCCATGCGTTTGAGCAGCGGGTAGAGGGTGCCGTCGGCGATCGGGCGCACGTGCCCGGTCAGGGCGGCGATGCGTTTACGCAGGTCATAGCCGTGCAGCTGTTCGTCGTAGAGGAATCCGAGGGTCGCGAGCTCCAACATGATCCAGATCATACCCTCCCGCCGAGATACCCTCTTGCTTTGATACCTCGGTAACAAGGTATCTTCTGCGCTATGCATAGCGCCACCGTGACCCCGGACGGCTCCCGCATCCGCTGGGTCGAGATCCCCGGCACCGAACCCACCCGCGTCTACCTGCACGGACTCGGCGCCAGCTCCGCGCCCTACTACACCCAGGCCATCGCACATCCCGCCCTGACCGGGCACCGCTCGCTGCTCATGGACCTGCTGGGCTTCGGGATCAGCGACCGGCCGGCGCACGTGGCGTACACCCTGGACATGCACGCGGACCTGCTGGCCCACGCGCTGGACCAGGCGGCGGTGAAGGACGCCGACGTGATCGCGCACAGCGCGGGCGGCGCCGTCGCGGTCCTGCTGGCGGCGCGCCACCCCGGGCTGGTACGCCGGCTCGTGCTCGTCGATCCCGCCCTCGACGCGCTGGAGACGTTGCCGACGACGAAGCGGCCGGGCAGCTCGGGCATCGGCGTCTACCACACCGAGCAGGAGTTCCTGGACCACGGCTGGGACGAGACGATGGCATTCGTCGGGCCGGAGTGGGCGGCCACCATGCGCCTGGCCGGCAGGGAGGCGCTCTACCGCACGGCGATGAGCCTGCTGCGCGGCACGACGCCGGGCGTGCGCGAGGAGATGGAGCGGCTCGCCGCGCCGTGCACGGTGCTGTATCCGGCGGCCGACGGGCCGCGGCTCGACGCGGACCGGCTGGCGGCCGCGGGTGTCGCCGCGGTGGCGATTCCGGACTGCGGCCACAACATCATGGTCGACAACCCGGCGCGGTTCGCCCTGGCCGTGACGGCCGCACTGGCCGGCCATCCGGGTTGACCGGGCCGGCGCCCACCACCGGGCGTCGAACGCCTGTACGATGCGAGCGATGATCGATGAACGTTTCACCTTGCCGGCCACCGTGGACGAACGGACGTTGCTCGAGACCTTCCTCGATTTCCAGCGGGACGCCCTGGTCCGCAAGTGCGCCGGGCTCACCGACGCGCAACTGCGGCTGCGGCCGGTGCCCTCGTCCGGCCTGTCCCTGATCGGCCTGGTCCGGCACCTGGCCACCGTGGAGCGGTGGTACTTCCAGGCGGTGCTCGCCGACGCCTTCCCCGGCGACCTCTTCGACCTCACCGACGACCCGGACGCCCCGTTCACCGACGTCGCCGGGACCACCGGCGCGGAGACCTTCGCGCTCTGGCGGGCGGAGGTGGCCACCTCGCGGCAGCTCACCGCCGAACGCCCGCTGGACGCGGTCGGTCGCCACCCGGGCACCGGAAGCACGCTCTCCCTGCGCTGGATCCTCGCGCACATGACCGACGAGTACGCCCGCCACCTCGGGCACGCCGACATCCTGCGGGAGGCGATCGACGGCCGGACCGGGGAGTGAACCGCGAATCACTCACGGGAGTCAGGTCGGTAGGTCAGCGGGCATGAGTCGGGAACGACGAGTGAGTGATTTCGCTCAACGCATCCGGGCCGGCGTCCGTACCCGAAGATATGCGCATGCGGATCCTCATGGCCGGAGTGTCCGGCTTCCTCGGCACCCGACTGGTCGACCGACTCACCGCGGACGGGCACCAGGTCACCCGCCTGGTCCGCCGCGCGCCGCGCACCCCTGACGAGCGGCGGTGGAACCCGTCCGCCGCGCAGCTCGACCCGCAGGTCGTGGCCGACGCCGACGCCGTGGTGAACCTGGCCGGCGTCGGGGTGGGCGACAAGCGCTGGGACGACGCGTACAAGGGGTTGATCCGGTCCAGCCGGGTGGACAGCACCACGACGCTGGCGATCACCATCGCGGGGCTGCCCGCCGTCGACCGGCCGGCGGTGCTGCTCAACGCCTCGGCCGTCGGCTGGTACGGCAACACCGGCGACCGGACGGTCGAGGAGGACTCGCCGGCCGGCGAGGGCTTCCTGGCCGACGTCTGCCGGGTGTGGGAGGCCGCCACCCGCCCGGCCGAGGACGCCGGGACCCGCGTGGTGCGGCTGCGCACCGGGCTGCCGCTGCACCGCGACGGCGGCATGCTCAAGCCGCAGCTCCTGCCGTTCCGGCTGGGGGTCGGCGGCAAGCTGGGCAACGGCCGGCAGTGGCTGCCGTGGATCTCGATGCGGGACTGGCTGGACGCGTTGACCTTCCTGCTGGCCCGCGAGGACGTCGCCGGTCCGGTCAACGTGGTGGGTCCGGCCCCGGTCACCAACGCCGAGTTCACCCGGGAGCTGGCCCGCCAACTGCACCGGCCGGCGATCATGCCGATCCCGGCGCTGGCCCTGAAGGTCGCCCTGGGCGGCTTCGCCCACGAGGCGCTCACCAGCGCCCGGGTCCTGCCCGGCGTGCTGGGCAGGGCGGGCTTCGCCTGGACCCACCCGGACCTGCCGGGCGCGCTGCACGCCGCCCTCACCGACTGAGCCGGCGAGGGCGGCGCCGACGCGGTCAGCAGCCGATGACCCAGTAGGCGGGGCCGGTCTGCTTGAGGGTGCTGGTGTAGAAGGTGTTGTAGAGGCCCATCCGCTGGTTGCTGCCCAGGGCGTAGGCGTAGCCGCCGGACTGGTAGGCGCGGCCGGCCGTGACGTGCGCGTAGTTGCTCGCGGTGACGCAGACCGGCGCGGTGGTCGGGGTCGGGCTCGGGGTCGGTGACGCGGTCGCCGTCGGCGTCGGGCTGGGCGTGCCGCCCCCGCCGTTCAGACCGAAGAAGAGCGCGTCGCGGTAGGTCGAGCAGATGGTGTCGAGGAAGTACGCCCCGGCGGTGCCGCACTGCTCGGTCGCCGAGCCCGGGTCGACCGGGGTGCCGTGGCCCATGCCGGAGACCCGGTAGAGCCGCACCTGGTCGCTGCCGTAGACCTCCAGACTCGTGCCGGCCGGCAGCGAGGCGGTGCTGGTCGGCGTCTGCGACACGCCCAGCACGTTGGTCCACTGGTCCCGGGACTCGGTGGCGTTCAGCGGGGCGACCGTGGTGTCCGAGGTGCCGTGCCAGATGGCCACCCGGGGGCGCTTGCCGGTGTAGCCGGCGTAGGCGTTGCGGACCAGGTCGCCCCACTGCGCCGGCGTCTTGTCGACGCCCGGGTTCATGCAGGTGAAGGCATTGACCATGCTGGTGGCGCAGCGGTACGGGATACCGGCGATCACCGATCCGGCGGCGAACGTGTCCGGGTAGGTGGCGAGCATGACGGCGCTCATCGCCCCGCCGCCCGACAGCCCGCTGACGTAGACCCGGCTCCCGTCGGTGCCGTAGGTGGACTTCGCGTAGTCCACCATCTGCTTGACCGACAGCGCCTCGCCCTGGCCCCGGGCGGTGTCCCCGGTCTCGAACCAGTTGAAGCAGGAGTTGGCGTTGTTGGCCGAGGGCTGCTGCGGCACGATCAGCGCGAACTTCCACTGGTCGGCGTACTTCTGCCAGCCGGAGTTGGTGAAGTAGGTCGAGGCGTTCTGGGTGCAGCCGTGCAGCAGCACCACGGCCGGGGCGTTGGCGGGCAGGGCGTCCGGGCGGTAGGCGTACATGGCCAGGTTGCCGGGGTTCGAGCCGAAGCCGGTGACCTGGGAGAGCGTGGCGGCCTGCGCGGGCAGCGCGGCGACTCCGACGGCGGCCGCGGCGAGCACGACCCCCGCTGCCACCCCGGCCAGGCGGGTGAGAAGGGATGAGGAGCGGCGCACGGCGACCTCCTGACGGCGAATTGTGAACTGGGTCACCTTCGAGTTGCCGCGACGTTACGTCCCTGTTTCACGCTCCCGGAATGGCCGCCGCTCACACATTCACGAACGCCGAAGTGTGCGGGGGCGGTCAGCCGGCGAGGTTCCGTGTCTGACCGGCGTGTCCAGTTCCGGTTGGTAACGTCCGCTGCGTGCCGAGCTCCCCGCCCCAGGCCACCGGGCCGTCGACCACCTTCCGGAACCGGCGTGCCGACCTGGTGCTGGTGCTCGCCGCGGTGGCCCTCGCCCTCTGGGTGACCAGCGGGATGTGGCGGGACCCGAACACCCGCACGATCACCGTGAACTCCAGCGACCAGGCCCTCTTCGAATGGCTGCTGGCCTTCGGCGGGCACGCCGTGACCCACGGGGAGAACCCGTTCTTCACCCACCTGATCAACGTCCCGGACGGGGTGAACCTGGCGGTCAACACCTCGATCACCGCGTACGCGGTGGTCTTCGCACCGCTGACGTACCTCGTCGGACCGCCGGCGACGTTCCTGGTGATCCTCACGCTCAACCTCGCGGCCACCGCGGTGGCCTGGTACTGGCTGCTCAGCCGGCACCTGGTCGCCAGCCGGCTGGCCGCCGGGGTGGGCGCCCTCTTCATCGCCTACTGCCCGGCGATGGTGTCGCACGCCAACGCGCACCTGAACTGGACCGCCGGCTGGCTGGTGCCGCTGCTCGTCTGGGGCGTGCTCCGGCTGCGCCGCCCCGGCCACGCGATCACCGGCGGCGTCGTGCTCGGCCTGCTGGTGGCGGTCGCCTTCTCGATCGCCGCCGAGGGGCTCTTCTTCACCGCGCTGGCGGTCGCCCTGTTCCTGCTGGTGTGGGCGCTGCACCCGGTCAACCGGGCCGAGGCGCGGGCCGCCCTGCCGAGCTTCCTGCGCGGGCTCGGCGTGACCGCGCTGGTGGCCGGGGTGCTGCTGGCGTACCCGCTGTGGCTGCACTTCGCCGGGCCGCAGCGGTTCCACGGCACCGGCTTCGACCCGCTCATCCACTCCGAGGACATCGCCGCGTACGGGTCGTACCCCCGGCGGTCGCTGGCCGGCTGGGCCGGGCTGGGCACCTCGCTCGCGCCGAACCCGACCGAGGAGAACTCCTTCTTCGGGATCCCGCTGCTGCTGCTCGCCGTCGCCTGCTTCGTCCTGCTCCGGCGGCGCGCCGACCGGGCCTTCCGGGCCACGCTCACGGCGCTCGGCGTGACCGCGCTGGTCTTCGCGGTGCTCTCCTGGGGCCCCACGGCCAAGTGGAACGGCCGGCGCACCGACCAGCTGCTGCCGTTCGGGGTGCTGGACAACCTGCCGGTGGTCAACGCGGCGCTGCCCTCCCGGCTCGCCCTGGTGGTGGCACCGGTGATCGGCCTGCTGCTGGCGTACGCGGTCGACTCGCTGCGCGCCCGGCCGCCCCGGCACCGCTCCACCGAGCTGGTCTGGGCGCTCGGCTTCGCCGCCGCGCTGCTGCCGCTGGTGCCCACCCCGCTGCTGACCCACGTCCGGGAGCCGGTGCCGGCGTTCATCACCACCGGCGCCTGGCAGCGCTACGTCTCCCCCGGCGGGGTGCTCACCCCCCTGCCGCTGACCGTGGACATCTACCCGGACGGCCAGCGCTGGCAGGCGTACGCCCTGGCGCACCGGCAGGGCGAGTTCCGCATCCCGGCCGGCTTCTTCCTCGGCCCGGGCGGACCGGACGGCCGGGGCCGGATCGGGCCGGTCCCGCGCACCTTCAGCGCGCTGGTCGACCAGGCCGGGCGGACCGGGCTCGTGCCGATCATCACCGAGGGCAGCATCCGGGAGTCCCGCGCGGACCTGCACTACTGGGGGGTCGAGACGGTCGTGCTGGCCGACCGGGTGCACGGTGCGAAGTTCGACGTCGACGAGGAGGCCGTGCGCCGTACGGCCACGGCCCTGCTCGGCCCGCCCGAACGGGTCGAGGACGTCTGGGTCTGGCGGGTGCCGCCGGCCTGACCTGTCGGCCCGGGCCGGCACGGGATCACCGGAAGCCGGACGACGGCGTCTAATGGTGCGGATGAGGTTCCTCCGGATCCCCCCACGGGCCACGCTGCGCGCCGCAGCCCTGTCGACCGTCGCCATCGCGGCACTGGCTGCCGGCTCGTTCGCCGCGGCGGCCGCTTCCGACGCGGCGCCGGGCCGGGTCTACGACCCGTGGCTCTGGCAGGCGACGGTCGGTCAGCGTCCCGCCGGTCCGGCCTCGGTGGTCTTCTTCACCTCGAACACCCGCTACTTCGAGTCGACCGGCGTGCTGGTGGGGCGCGACGGCGCCTACCGACTGATTCCGCTGCAGGTCGGTGAAGATCACGGGCTGCTCTCTCCGAACGGGCGGCACTATGTGCGGCCCCACCGAGGGGTGCTGGTCGACCTGACCACCGGTGCGGAAGACCGCACCCACCGGCCGGGCATCCGGGCGCTGGCGTGGTCGCCGGACGGCAGGTCGCTGCTCGGCACGCGGGACAACGACGACGCGGTGATCACGTACGGACCGGACAACCAGCAGCTCAACGACCCCGCGAAACCGGACGACCTGCTCGTGGTCGACCCGTACGACGGGGCGGAGCGGGTGGTCGCGGCCGGCACGTTCGCCAGTCACACCACCGGGGCCTGGTCACCGGACGGCAGCCTGATCGTGGTCGCCGGCCCGACGGATCCGGCGGTCGAGCGGCAGCGGCTGACGGTCACCGATGCGGCCGGGGGCGGTGTGCGTTGGCAGCGCGACCTCGACGAACGCCACCTGCTCGCCGGGCGGGGCGCCTGGAGCCCCGACGGCGCGCGGATCGCGCTGCTCGCCTTCGACGGCTGCGCCGGCCCCGCCTGCACCCTCGAGGAGGCGGCCGCCCGGTCCTGGCGGCTCGAGTTCCTCGACGCCGCGACCGGTCAACCGCTCGGCACCCCCGTCCCGGTCGCTGGCTGGGCGACGGAGCTGGTCGGTTGGCGAAACGGCGAAGCGGTGCTGAACCGGCTGTCGCGGGAGACGACCCTCCAGGACCGGCACGCGTCGCTCGTCGCCGTGGCGGCGGGCGGCCGTGAGCAGGTGCTGGTGACGGGGCCCCCGGGCGTCTCGGGCTTCGACGTGCCGGCGGACCGGCTGGCCGACGCCGTCTTCGCCGGCTCCGCCCCCCGGCCCTCCCCGTGGGCGGCTCCGTGGTGGCTCTACCCGGTGGTCGCCCTACCGGCTCTGCTGCTCGCCGTCCTGCTCGCACGCGCTCTGCGCCGCCGCCGGGAGCGACGAGCCTCACCGGCCTGACGCCGCCGGGCACGACTAGGCTGGACGGGTGAGCGTGACGACTTCCGGGCTGACCGCCGTCCGTGCCGGCCTGATCGACTACCGGGCCGCCTGGGACGAGCAGCGCCGGGTGCACGAGGCCGTGGTGGCCGGCGAGCAGGGCGACACCGTGCTGCTCCTGGAGCACCCCAGCGTCTACACCGCCGGCAAGCGGACCGAGCCGTGGGACCGGCCGATGGACGGCACCCCGGTGGTCGACGTGGACCGCGGCGGCAAGATCACCTGGCACGGTCCGGGTCAGCTCGTGGGCTACCCGATCGTCACGCTGCCCGATCCGGTCGACGTGGTGGCGTACGTCCGGCGCACCGAGCAGCTGCTGATCGACGTCTGCGCCGAGTTCGGGCTGGCCGCCGGCCGGGTCGAGGGGCGCAGCGGGGTCTGGGTGCCGGAGGACGACCGGGGGCCGGCCCGCAAGGTCGCCGCCATCGGCATCCGGGTGGCCCGGGGCGTGACCCTGCACGGCTTCGCGATCAACTGCGACTGCGACCTCGGCCACTACGACCGGATCGTGCCGTGCGGCATCCGCGACGCCGGGGTCACCTCGCTCACCGCCGAGCTGGGCCGCCCGATCACGGTCGCCGACGTGCTGCCGGTGGTCGAGCGCCACCTGCCCACGCTGGTCGCGGTCCAGGGCTGAGCGGGTGCGGATCGACCTCGTCACCCTCGTCGTCGCCGACTACGAGCCGGCCATCGCCTTCTTCACCGAGGTGCTCGGCTTCGAGCTGGTGGAGGACAAGCCCTCGCTGACGAACGACGGCCGGCCGAAGCGCTGGGTGGTGGTCCGCCCGCCGGGCGGCGGGACCGGGCTGTTGCTGGCCCGCGCCGACGGGGAGCGACAGGCGGCGGCGGTGGGCGACCAGACCCACGGCCGGGTCGGCTTCTTCCTCCAGGTCGACGACTTCGACGCCACCTACCGGCGGATGGTCGAGGCGAAGGTCGAGTTCGTGAAGCCCCCGCGCACCGAGCCGTACGGGCGGGTCGCCGTGTTCCGCGACCTCGCCGGCAACCCCTGGGACCTGCTCGGTCCCGCCTGACGAGGAGAGAACCCCCGATGACCGACGTGCTGTCGACCCAGCAACGGATCGCCGAGGAGCTGCGGATTCCCGCGACCTTCGACGCCGCCGAGGAGATCGAGCGCCGGGTCGTCTTCCTCGCCGACCGCCTGGTCGACACCGGCCTGACCACGCTGGTCCTGGGCATCAGCGGTGGCGTCGACTCGACCACCGCCGGCCGGCTCTGCCAGCTCGCCGCCGAACGGGCCCGCGCCGCCGGCCACCCGGCCACCTTCGTCGCCATGCGCCTGCCCTACGGGGTGCAGGCCGACGAGCACCACGCCCAGGCCGCGCTGGAGTTCATCCGCCCGGACCGGGTGCTCACGGTCGACGTCAAGCCGGCCGCCGACGCCGCCCTGGACGCGCTGGTCGCCGGCGGGCTGACCTTCCGCGACGCCGCCCAGCAGGACTTCGTGCTCGGCAACGTCAAGGCCCGGCAGCGCATGATCGCCCAGTACGCGGTGGCCGGCGCGGCGGGCGGGCTGGTGGTCGGCACCGACCACGCCGCCGAGGCGGTCACCGGCTTCTTCACCAAGCACGGCGACGGGGCGGCGGACCTGGTCCCGCTGACCGGGCTGACCAAGCGGCGGGTGCGGGCGCTGGCCGCGGCGCTCGGCGCCCCCGTCGAGCTGGTCGGCAAGGCGCCCACGGCCGACCTGGAGACCCTGGCCCCGGGCAAGCTCGACGAGGACGCGCTCGGCCTGGCCTACGAGCACATCGACGACTACCTGGAGGGCCGGCCCGTGCCGGCGGAGGTGGAGGAGGCGCTGGTGGCCCGCTACCGCGCCACCGAGCACAAGCGCCAGCTCCCGATCGCGCCCTAGGTGTCGGGACCGACACCGTCGTCGAGCGGGCCGGCGGCGAACCGCGCCCGCAACCACGGCTCGCAGAGCACGATCGCGCCACCGACGATGCCGCCGATCACCGTCTCCACGCCCCGGTCGTAGAGCAGCTGCCCGGCCGGGCGGGCCACCGCGAGCTGACCCATGAGCAGCGCCATCGGGGTGATGAACAGCAGCGCCAGCCCGTAGTTGCGGCCCACCAGCAGCTCGGTGACGATCTGCAGCACCGCGACCACCAGCACGGTGGCGTACGGCGACAGCGCCGGGGCGAGCAGCACCGCGCTGGTCAGCAGCCCCAGCAGCGTGCCGAGGATCCGGTGCGCGGCGCGGACCAGCTGGGCGGTGACCCCGGCGGCGCTGAGCGGGGCGACCGCCGCCACCATCGCCCAGTACGGGTGGCCGATCCCGACCGCGGTCGCCACGCCGCCGGCCAGCACCACGGCCAGCGCGTAGCGCACCGGCTGCCAGGTCCACACGTGCGCGAGCCGGGCCGGCCGGCTCCGCTCCCGCCGCAGCACGCTGCCCACGTTCCCGACCAGCAGGGCGAACAGCGCGCTCGACCCGGCCAGCGCGGCGGCGACCGGCACGTCCGACACCGCGTGCGGCGCCGAGGCGACCGCGCCGAACGCGAACACCAGGAACAGGGGCCCCGGCGGGTGCCAGTCCTGCGCGGCGGCCAGCACCGCGCCCAGCGCCGCGACGGCCGCCGCGACCGCCACCGCGACCCACGCCCGGGACGGCAGCGCCCCGACCAGCACGCCGAGGACGACCGTCCCGGTGAGGGCCGCCCCGGCGCTGGCCTGCATGGCGGCCCGGGACAGGTGCACGTGGTTGCGGCCGTAGAGCGAGGTGAACGCGCCGAAGACCGCGTACACGGACCAGGCCGGGCGGCCGGCGGCGAGCACCGCGAGCAGCGGCACGAGGACACTGACGCCGGCCCGCAGCGCGACCCGGTGCGCGCCCGGCGCGGGCCGCACGTGCAGCAGGCCGTGCAGCGTCGCCCGTACCTGCTCGCCCATCCGCCCTCACCCTCCGGTCGCCGCCGCGACCCGGGGTACCCGGATCGCGGCGGCGTGATCCCCGGTCAGGGGGTGAGCCGGTGCAGGTCCCGGGGGAAGGCGGTCACCTCCCGGACGTTGGCCGCGCCGGTGAGCCGGGCGACGAAGCGTTCCAGCCCGATGGCGAACCCACCGTGCGGCGGCATGCCGTGGCGGAACGCGTCCACGTACCCGGCGTACGGCTCGACGGGCTCGCCGCGGGCCGCCAGGGCGGCCAGGTAGTCCTCGTGCCGGTGCAGCCGCTGCCCGCCGGTGACCAGCTCCATCCCGCGGAACAGCAGGTCGAAGCCGTTGGAGTACGCCGGCCGCACCGGGTCCGGATGGGTGTAGAACGGCCGCTTCGCCATCGGGTACCCGGTGACGAACAGGAAGTCCGAGCCGTGTTCGCGCAGCGCCCACTCCCCCAGCGCCCGCTCGTGCGCCGGGGCGAGGTCCGGCTCGTCGGCCGGCGCCCCGGCGATCTTCAGCGCCTCGGTGAAGTGCACGGCCGGGATCTCGGCGGGCACCTCGGGCAGGGTGAGCCCGAGGGTGGCGAGTGGCCCGCCGGCCCGCGCCGCGACCTCGGCCAGCATCCCGGCCAGGGTCTCCCGCAGTACGGCCATCACGTCGCGGTGGTCGGTCACGAAGCCCAGCTCGACGTCGAGCGAGGTGTACTGCGCCAGGTGCCGGACGGTGTCGTGCGGCTCGGCGCGGAACACCGGCCCGACCTCGTACACGCGCTCGAAGACGCCGACCATGAGCTGCTTGTAGAACTGCGGCGACTGGGCCAGGTACGCGGGCCGGCCGAACCAGTCCAGCGCGAACACGTTCGCCCCGCTCTCGGTGGACGAGGCGACCACCTTCGGGGTGTGGATCTCCACGAACGCGCGGGCGTCCAGGGCGGCCCGGAAGCCGGCCACCGCCGCCGCCGAGATCCGCAGCGCCGCCGACCGGGTCGGGTGGCGCAGCGCGGCCGGCGCGTGGTCGAGCTGGGTGGGCAGGGTGGCGGTGAGCGCCGGCCGGTACAGGTCGAACGGCGGCGGGACGGCGGGCGGCCCGAGCGGGCGTACCGCCGGCTCGGCCAGCTCGACCCCGGCGGGCGCCGTGGCGTTCGCGACCACCGTGCCGGTGACCTCGACAACGGTCTCCTCGGGCAGCGACTCGACGGCCGCGCGCACGGCGGCGTCGGTGACCACCACCTGGGCCAGGCCGGCGGCGTCCCGGACGATCAGGAAGGCCACCGACTTGAGCAGCCGGCGGCGGTGCACCCAGCCGGCGATCCGCACGGTCGCGCCGACATGGTGGGTGAGCTGGGAGGACAGGATGCGTTGCACGGCGGTTACCTCCTTGGTCAATCGCAACGCGATCCCCGGGAGGTGTGGGCGAGCGGGAACCTCGCGGTGCCACCACACCTTCGCCCTCCGCCTCGGCGGTGGGCCTCGTTCGTCGCCCGTGACGGGGGCCAGCCGGCGGGGTCTACTGAGCGGCCAGGCCGCCGTTCTTCCCGCAGCTCGGGAGGGTCTTCGCGGTCCGGCGCCAGACCGCCTTCCAGCAACCGGCGGCTCTCTGCGCTGGCGGATCGGCCCGCTACTCGGCTCCGTCGCAGCTCTGCCCGGCACGCTAGCACCCCGGCCCGGCCCGTGTGACGCCGATTTTTCGCCACTGGTGTCCGGTGTCACAACGATTCGGGCGTGACGGCCGTCGCCCGCCGTTCATCGACCGCCACCGACCGGCGTAGGCTCGGTTTTGTGACGATCGAGCACTCCGCGCCGACGACCGAGCAGGCAGCGCCAACCGCGACTGTCGCACCTGAGGGGCGGCGCATGCTGCGGATCGAGGCGCGCAACGCCGAGACGCCGATCGAGCGCAAGCCGCCGTGGATCAAGGTCAAGGCCAAGATGGGCCCGGAGTACACCCAGCTGCGCGGGCTCGTCTCGCGCGAGGGGCTGCACACCGTCTGCCAGGAGGCCGGCTGCCCCAATATCTACGAGTGCTGGGAGGACCGGGAGGCCACCTTCCTCATCGGTGGCGACCAGTGCACCCGGCGCTGCGACTTCTGCCAGATCGACACCGGCAAGCCGGCCGAGTTCGACGCCGACGAGCCCCGCCGGGTCGCCGAGTCCGTCGCCGCCATGGGCCTGCGCTACGCCACCATCACCGGCGTGGCCCGCGACGACCTGCCTGACGGCGGCGCCTGGCTCTACGCCGAGACGGTCCGGCAGATCCACGCCCTCCAGTCCGGCTGCGGCGTCGAGCTGCTTATCCCCGACTTCAACGCGGTGCCCGAGCAGCTCGCCGAGGTGTTCGGCGCCCGGCCCGAGGTGCTGGCGCACAACGTCGAGACCGTGCCGCGGATCTTCAAGCGGATCCGCCCGGCGTTCCGCTACGAGCGCTCCCTCGACGTGATCCGCCAGGCCCGCGCCGACGGCCTGGTCACCAAGAGCAACCTCATCCTCGGCATGGGCGAGGAGCGGGCCGAGGTCTCCCAGGCGCTGCGCGACCTGCACGAGGCCGGCTGCGAGCTGATCACCATCACGCAGTACCTGCGCCCCTCCCCCCGGCACCACCCGGTCACCCGCTGGGTCAAGCCGGAGGAGTTCGTCGAGCTGCGCGAGGAGGCCGAGGAGATCGGCTTCGCCGGCGTGATGAGCGGCCCGCTGGTCCGCTCGTCGTACCGGGCCGGGCGGCTCTACCAGCAGGCGCTCGCCGCCCGCGACGAGGTCGTGGCCGCCGGCTGAGGCCGGCCGTCCACCGCGTCACCCACCGCCGGCCGCCCGCCGGATGCCATGATCCCAGGGATGACCGTCGGGGTACGCCAGGAGCCGCGCGAGGCCACCCGCCCGCGCACGCCCCGGCGTCCCCGGCTGCCGGCGCTGCTCGCCCTGCTGGTCGGGCTGGCCGGGGTCGGCTACCGGCTGGCGCTGCTGCTCGCCGACGCGCCGCCCACCAACAGCGACGAGGCGACCATGGGGCTGGCCGCCCTGCACATCGCCCGCGGCGAGGACTTCCCGGTCTGGTTCTACGGCCAGGCGTACATGGGCACGCTGGAGGCGTACCTGGCCGCGCCGCTGGTGGCCCTGGCCGGGCCGTCGGTGCTGGCCCTGCGGCTGCCCACCCTGGCCCTGTACGCCCTCTTCCTCGCCCTGTCCTGGCGGCTCACCCGCCGGCTCGGCGGCGACCGCTGGTACGCCCTGCTGGTCGTCGCCGTCCTGGCGCTCGGCTCCGACCGGGTGGTCAAGAACCAGCTCATCGCCGGCGGCGGCTACCCCGAGCTGAACCCGGCCGCCGCGGCGCTGGCGCTGCTCACCGTGGGACTCTGCGCGGCCGGGCCGGGCGCGCGGCTGCCCCGCTGGGCGGCCTGGGGGCTCGTGTCCGGGCTGATGCTCTGGGTGGACCCGCTGGTGCTGCCGTACGTCCTCGGGACCGGCGCGGTGCTGGTCGCGTGGTGCCGGCGCGAGCTGGCCGGCCGGGCGGGGCCGGTCGTGGCCGGCGCCCTGCTGCTGGGCGCGGCGCCGATGCTGCTGGACAGCCTCCGGCACGGCCGCAACCCGCTCGCGGCGGTGCTGGCGGCCGGCGGCGCGGACGCGGCGGCGAGCTGGGGCGAGCGGCTGTCCGGCGGCCTGGTGCTCGGCCCGTCACTGGCCACGGGCTTCTGCTCCCCCGGCCACTGCGCCGGGTGGCAACTCTGGTGGGCGCCCGTGTTCCCTCTCCTGCTGCTGCTCGCGGCGGTGACCGCCGGACGCACCCTCCGCCGGCCCGTAACGCCCGCGGATCTTGGACACTTTCCGTTCGCTGCGAACGCCAACTGTCCAAGATCCGGCGAGGATCCCCCCGGCGCGGCGGATCGGCGGGTGTCGGCGGCGGTGCGGCTGGCGCTGCTCGCCGGGGCCGCCGGCGTGCTGGCGGCCTATGCGGCGAGCAACGCGGCCGGGCGGACCCCGATCGAGAGCGCCCGCTACCTGTCCGTCCTGGCGGTCGCGACGCCCGCCCTGCTCTGGCCGCTCCGGTCCGCCGCCCGACGGGCCGGCCTGTGGCCGCCCCCGCCCCGGCCCTCCGGGCCGCCCCACCACCCCGCCGACCTGACGGAACCCGGCCAGCCCGACCACCACCCCGCCGACCTGACGGGACCCGACCAGCCCGACCACCAGCCCGGCGACCTGGCTGGCCGGCCCGGTCACCACCTCGGGGAGCTGGCGGGATCCGACCGGCCGGGAGACCGCCAGGCCGGCGAGCCGGAGTCGATCAACCGCGCGGCGAGCGGTCGGGGGCGGGTCCGGGTGGCCGGGGTGGCGGCGGTCGCCGTCCTCGCGGGGATACTCGGCACCGGAGCGGTCGCGACGGCGGAGGCGGTCGGTGCGGTGCCGGCCACCCACGCCGAGGCCGACCGGCACCGGGCGCTCGTCGACGCGCTCGGCGCGCTGGGCGTGCGGCACGTGCGCGCCGGCTACTGGACGTGCAACCGGCTCACCTTCGCCACGGGTGAGGACGTGCGTTGCGCCGTGGTCGACGACGAGCTGCGCCCCGGGTTCGACCGGCTGCCGGTGTACCGGCGGGCGGTGGACGCCGACCCAAGCGCGGCCTGGGTGGCCCCGGCCGGATCGCCGCTGGCGGCGCGGCTGGACGGGCGGCTCGGACCCGACCCGGGGGCGCTCGACGTGGTCACCGCCGCCGGCTGGCGGATCTACCTGCCCCGGCGCTGAACCGACCGGCGGGCGCGTCTTCCCCGCCCGCCACGAGCCGACGCCACGCGCGGCCCGGCCGGCTGCGCCGACGCCGCCTCGGCTATCCCCGCCGCTGAGCCGGCGGCGCCGGGTCGAGCAGCCCGAGGCGGTGGGCCAGTGCGGCGGCCTCCACCCGGTTCGTCACGTCCAGCTTGGCGATGATCCGGGACACGTGCACGCTCGCCGTCTTCGGGGAGATGAAGAGCCGCTCGGCGATCCGGCTGTTGCTGTGCCCCTCGGCGACCAGCCGGAGCACCTCCTGCTCCCGGCTGGTCAGCAGGTCCGGGCCGGGCCGGCCGGCCCCGCGCAGCCCGACCCGGCGGGCCAGGGTGGCGGCCTGCTCGCCCAGCGGGGCGGCGCCGAGCCGGGTCGCGATGTCCGCGGCCTCGCGAACGGCGCCGGCGACCTCGTCCCGCTCGCCGGCCGCCGCGGCGGCCTCGGCCAGCGCGAGCAGCGCCCGGCCCAGCGGGTAAGGCTGCCCGACCGCCCGCCACGCGACGACCGCCGCCCGCCACGCCGGCAGCACCGCGCCGTCCCGACCAGCCGGCACGTCGTGCTGCTGGATCGCGACGGGAGCGCCACCACCTGCACCGACGCCGGTGAGGATCGCGGTGACCTGGGCAGCGTGGGCGTGCTCCGCCGGATAGCGCGCGGGAAGCACGGCGGCCACCGCGGACGCCTCGGCGGCCAGCGCGGCGTCGCCGACCAGCGCGGCGGCGCGGGCGACCGCGCTGAGCACCGGCCAGCCCTCCCGGGGCAGGTCGACCAGGCGCTCGTCGGCCAGGGCGGCCCGGCTCGCGGCGAGCGCGTCCACCTTGTCGTCTGCGGCCAGGGCGGCCTCGATGCGCAGTTCGCGCAGCGGCAGCCGGTGGTTCGGCCAGAGGTAGGGCCGGGCCAGGAAGGCCAGTGCCCGGCCGACCAGCTCGTCGGCGGCGGGGTGCGCCCGGGCCAGCCGCAGCCCGGCCCGGAGCTGGAGCCAGTGCAGCCCGGAGACGCCGGGCGGGTCGATCCGGGCCGCCTCCGCGCAGGCCGCGTCGGCCTCGTCCCAGCGACCCAGCGCGATCAGCGCCTCGGCCCGGTTCGACAGCAGGTACGCCCCGGTGGAGCGGCTGATCCCCACCCGGCGCGCCTCGCTCACGCCGGACGCGGCGGCCTCCTCGGACTCGGCGTACCGGCCCAGCTCGTAGAGCACGTCGGAGAGGTGCACGAGGGCGCTGACCAGCGCCGGCGCGTTGCCGGTCGCCCGGGCCAGCGCCTCGGCCCGGCGCAGCTCGGCCAACCCCAGATCGGGGGCCTTGTCGGTGCGGCCGAGCAGGGCGATCCGGGTGGGCAGCAGGGCCACGTCCGCGCCGACCACCTCGGCCGCGGCCATCGCCTCGGCGGCCACCGAGGCGGCCTGCTCGGGGTCGATCTTGACCAGGTGCGCGGCGATGTCGGCGAGCAGCCGCACCCGCTCCGGCGCGTCCGCCACCTCCCCGGCCAGCCGGTACGCCTCGCGTACCTCGGCGGTGCCGTCGCTCTTGCCGAGCAGGGCGAGCAACCGGCCGCGCCGGTAGAGCAGGTGGGCGGCGCGCAGCGGCTCGGCGGCGGTGTCCACCTCGGCCAGCCCGGCCCGGGTCAGGGTGAGGGCCCGCTTGTAGTCGCCGGCCGTGGTCGCCGCGGCCAGGGTTTCCTCCAGCACCCGCAGGTGGTCCATGTCGAGCCGGTCGGCGGCGTCCGGCACCAGCTCCCACAGTTCGAGGACCCGTTCCAGCAGCCGGCTCTGCTCGGCGTACGCGTAACGGTCACCGGCGGCGCCGGCGGCCACCCGGGCGGCGATCAGGGCGCGCGGGTGGTCGTGTGCGGCGTACCAGTGGTGGGCGATCTCGGCCGGGGCGCGGCCGGCGGCCACCAGGTGCGGCTGCGCCTCGATGGCGGCGGCGTACCGGGCGTGCAGCCGGGCGTGCTCGCCGGGGAGCAGGTCGTCGTGGACGGCCTCGCGGAACAGCGCGTGCCGGAACTCGTAGTCGCCGTCCGGGTCGGCCACGACGAGCTGGCCGGCCACGGCGGCGCGCAGCGCGTCCTCCAGCTCGTGCTCGGGAAGGCCGGCCACCTCGGCGAGGAGCTGGTGGGCGAAGCGGGTGCCGCCGGCGGCGGCGATCCGCAGCACCCGCTGGGCCGGCTCGGGCAGCCGGTCCACCCGGGCCAGCAGCAGGTCCCGCAGCGTCTCCGGCAGCACCGCGCAGCCGACCGGGTCGCCGGCCGCGGCCAGCTCCTCGATGAAGAACGGATTGCCCTGCGTACGCCCGTGCACATCGTCGACGGCGCGGGGCGCCGGCTCGGCGCCGAGCAGGTCGCCGAGGATGGCGGCTGTGCCGTCGCGGTCCAGCCGGCCCAGCTCGACCCGGCCCACGCCCCGGGCCCGGTCCAGCTCGGCGAGGAAGGGGCGCAGCGGGTGCCCGCGGTGCAGCTCGTCGGTGCGGTAGGTGCAGACCAGCAGCAGGCGGGTGGACCGGGCGGCCCGGACCAGGAAGTCGATCAGGTCCCGGGTGGACCGGTCCGCCCAGTGCAGGTCCTCGATCAAGAGCACCAGCGGCCGCTCCTCGGCGAGCCGCCGGAACAGGTCGGCGACCAGGTCGAACAGGTAGCCACGTGGGGTGTCGGAGACCGGCAGCCCGGTCGGCGCGGCGGCCGCGGCCGGCACCCGGGCCAGCTCGGGCAGCAGCCGGGCGAACTCCGCCTCGTAGCCGGCGAAGGCGGCCGGGCCGTCGTGGCGCAGCACGTCGCGCAGCGCGGCGGCGAACGGCGCGAAGGGCAGGCCGGCCTCGCCGAGCTCCAGGCACTGGCCGACGAGCAGCCGCGCCCCGGTCGTGGTGGCGTGCGCGCCGAACTCCTCCAGCAGCCGGGTCTTGCCGACCCCGGCCTCGCCGCCCACCAGGACGGTCGCCGGGTCCCCGGCCCGGGCCCGGGCGAGGGCCTCGCGCAGCCCGGTCAGCTCGGACTGGCGCCCGACGAGGACGGTGCTGGCGGCGCGTGCGGTCACGCCGTCGAGCATGCCATGGCGTACGCCGGCGCCGTCCCGGCCGACCGGCCGGTTCCCCGCCGGCCCGGCCGCCCCCGTGGCGGCCGGACCGACGTCCCCGGAACCCAACCCGGCCGCACCAGCCCCCTCGGAGGCGGCCGGACCTGCGGCGGTCGGGCGCGCCGGCAGCGCCGGGGCGGTCACCGGCGGGCGTCGGAGACGCGGGCGGCGTGCTGCCGGCGGCCCAGCCAGCCGCGCGGGTGGCGGCGGGGCAGGGACCGGGCGAGCCGGTCGCGGGCCGCCTCGGCCTGCAGCTCGGAGGCGTGGCTGCGGTGGATGGTGAGAAGCAGGTCTGCGTCGTTGCCGAACATCTCGGTTCTCCTGTCGTGCGGTGTCTGTCGCTGTCGACACTGACTTTCCGCGCGAAGGTGCCCCCGGGGCATGGGTGCGCCGCCTGATCTTCGGCCGCTCCGCCTCCTTACTCGGGGGCCTCAGCGGCCCGGCGGCGACGTAAGGTACTCAGCCGCACGGCCGAGGGGCGGCCACGGATCAACGGGCTGCGCGCCGACCACTAGACTCTGCGGCATGGCAAAGCCCCAGGAGAAGGTCTCGTTCGGCCAGCGGCTGAAGCAGATCGGGATGGTGTTCCAGTTCACCGCCAAGCAGGACCGGTGGTTCGCGCCGCTGACCGCGGCGGCGGTGCTGATTCCGCTCGCGCTCACCGTGGTCGCGGTGCTCCTCTGGGGTTGGATCTGGCTGCCGATCGGCATCCTGTTCATCCTGCTCGCCGTGCTGATCGTGCTCAATCTGCGGTCCAACAAGGCGATGATGAACGCCGCCGAGGGGCAGCCCGGCGCGGCGGCCCAGATCATGGAGAGCATGCGCGGCGACTGGCGGGTCACCCCGGCGGTCAGCTCCACCACCCAGATGGACATGGTGCACCTGGTGATCGGCCGGCCGGGCGTGATCCTGCTGGCCGAGGGCAACCCGCAGCGGGTACGCGGCCTGCTCGGCCAGGAGAAGCGTCGGCTGGCCAAGGTCATCGGCTCGGCGCCGCTGCACGACTACGTGATCGGCCAGGGCGAGGGCGAACTGCCGATCCGCAAGCTGCGGATGACGCTGATGCGGCTGCCCCGCAGCCTCGCCCCGAAGGACGTCAACGCCCTCGACAAGCGGCTCAAGGCGCTCACCGCCCGCCCGCAGATGCCCAAGGGCGCGGTCCCGAAGAACATGCGACCGCCGCGGGGCGCGTTCCGCCAGACCCGGGGTCGCTGACCCCCGTCGTAGGCGAGAAGGAGCCGGTCCCGTGCGGGGCCGGCTCCTTCGTCGTCTGGGCCGGGGTCAGCGGCGGGCCGGGCGCGGGGCGTCGGCGATGACCGACCCGGTCAGCCGGTCGTGCAGGCCGCGCCGGTGCCCGTCCATGATCAGGGCCGGCACCACGAGGGCCAGCAGCACGCCGCGCAGCAGCGCCCGGACCGGCCCGATCCGGCCGCCGTCGGCCCAGGACACGCAGCGGATCCGGGTGACGTACATGCCGGGGGTCTGGGCGAAGAGGCCGAGGAAGAAGCCGTACTCCAGGATCAGCACCAGGACCGGGGCCCAGCCGTCCCGGACCGGGTCGGCGAACAGGTTGGCGATCAACAGGCACAGCACCCAGTCGATGAGCAGGGCGCCGAAGCGCCGGCCGATGCTCGGGGGCGTGAAGGTCGGGTCCGCGGCGGGCGGCACCGGCGCGGCGGCGGTATCGGTCACAGCGGCCAGGGTAGCCAGCGTCCGGCCCCGGGCTGCCGGGTACGCCGGTCGCACGGAGCGGGAAACAGGACCAAATTCATCGAACAGCGCCAGACCGGAGGCGTTGAGCGGCCGGAATGACGCTCCGCGAGGGACGTAACACGGCGGAAACAGAGGAGACACGGCCGGGCAACCCCGCGGCCATAGCGTCGCCAGGTAGACAGCGACCGGAGTGGACCCGCCAGGAGGACCTGTGTTCGCCAATCCCGAGGAACTGCTGCGTTACCTCAAGAACGAGGACGTGAAGTTCGTCGACGTTCGTTTCTGTGACCTGCCCGGCGTGATGCAGCACTTCAACCTGCCGGTGGAGTCGTTCGACGACAGCGTCTTCACCGACGGCCTCGCCTTCGACGGTTCGTCGATCCGCGGCTTCCAGGCGATCCACGAGTCGGACATGCTGCTGCTGCCCGACGTGGCGAGCGCCTTCATCGACCCGTTCCGGGCGCAGAAGACCCTGGCGTTGAACTTCTTCATCCACGACCCGTTCACCCGCGAGGCCTACTCCCGCGACCCGCGCAACGTGGCCAAGAAGGCCGAGGCGTTCCTCGCCGCCAGCGGCATCGCCGACACCGCCTACTTCGGCGCGGAGGCGGAGTTCTACATCTTCGACTCCATCCGCCACGAAACCTCCGCCCACCAGTCGTTCTACTACATCGACTCGATCGAGGGCGCCTGGAACTCCGGCCGCGAGGAGGAAGGCGGGAACCGGGGTTACAAGACCGCGTACAAGGGCGGTTACTTCCCGGTCCCGCCGGTGGACCACTACGCCGACCTGCGTGACAGCATGGTCCGCCGGCTCATCGATGCCGGGTTCATCGTCGAGCGTTCGCACCACGAGGTCGGCACCGCGGGCCAGTCGGAGATCAACTACAAGTTCTCCACGCTGCTGCACTCCGCCGACCAGCTGCAGCTGTTCAAGTACCTGATCAAGAACGAGGCGTGGGCCGCCGGGAAGACCGCCACGTTCATGCCCAAGCCGCTGTTCGGGGACAACGGCTCCGGCATGCACACCCACCAGAGCCTGTGGCTCAACGGTGAGCCGCTGTTCTACGACGAGACCGGCTACGCCGGCCTGTCCGACACCGCCCGCTGGTACATCGGCGGTCTGCTGCACCACGCGCCGTCCCTGCTCGCGTTCACCAACCCGACGGTGAACTCCTACCGACGGCTGGTGCCGGGCTTCGAGGCGCCGGTCAACCTGGTCTACTCGCAGCGCAACCGCTCCGCCTGCACGCGGATCCCGGTCACGGGCAGCAACCCGAAGGCCAAGCGGGTCGAGTTCCGCGTCCCCGACCCGTCCAGCAACCCGTACCTGGCGTTCTCGGCGATGATGATGGCCGGCCTCGACGGCATCAAGAACAAGATCGAGCCGCCGGCGCCGATCGACAAGGACCTCTACGACCTGCCGCCGGAGGAGTGGGGCGACGTCAAGCAGGTCCCGGGCTCGCTGCCCGCCGTCCTCGACGCCCTCGAGGCCGACCACGACTACCTGCTCGACGGCGGCGTGTTCACCCCGGACCTCATCTCCACCTGGGTGTCCTGGAAGCGGGCCAACGAGGTCGACCCGGTGCGCCTGCGCCCGACCCCGCACGAGTTCGCCATGTACTTCGACTGCTGAGCTGACAACACTCTGACCAGGGATCATGCGCCCTGGTCACCACCTGGGTTCATCCGACGGGCCGTCGATCGCCGCCGCGTACGAGCGATCGATGGCCCGTCGTGCCTTAGCCAGCAGTCTTGGCGATGATGCCGTCCATCTCGTCTCGACTGAAGGCCCGCAGGGTCGTGGTACGGACGTTGCCCGCCCCGCCGAGCTGCAGGAGCGCAGCAGCGCCGGTCTCCTCGTCGGGCGCCTCGACGACGGCCACGAGGTCGTACGGACCGACGGTCCACTGAAGGTTCACGAGCTTCGCCCCGACCTTCTGGGTCGCTGCGGCGAAGGCCTCGGCGCGCTTCGCAGTGTCCTTGTAGGCGCGGATCCCCTGATCGGTCCAGTTCAGCAGCGCGATATACGTCGGCATGGCCCCTCACCTCCACGAAGAGATCTCATCGTAAGGTGAATACTGGGCATAGCGGTCGGAATCTGGGTCAAGTACGCACCGGCCGGGCCGGCTCCGCGACAGCGGGGCCGGCCCGGCCGGTGCGTGTGTCCGCCGTCAGCGGGCGAGCAGCGCGTCCAGCTTGGTGAAGGAGCTGCCCCAGCCCTGCTCGGCGCCGGACCGCATCTCCGGCGCGAACGGGCCCTGGCGCAACACCAGCCGCGTCCGGTCGCCGGGCTCGGCGTGGAACTCCAGCCGGAGCGTGAACCGGGTGCCGTCGGGCACGCCCGGCACGCCGTGCGCCTCCTCGTAGCCCACCAGCAGCTCGTGCTCGACCACCTCACCGAAGGTGCCGTCGGCCGGCGAGGTCATCGCCGGGTCCTCGTCGTTGACCATGACGAAGCGCTGGTGGCCGCCGACCCGGACGTCCATGTCGACGGTGTCGCGCGGCACCGACCAGCCGACCGGGGCGAACCACTCGGCGAACTGGTCCGGGTCGGTGAAGGCGCGCCAGACCAGCTCCCGCGGGGCGTCGAAGACCCGGGTCATGACGAGTTCCTGGGTCGCCTGCGTGTCGGTCATGCTGCTGTCCTCTCTCATTGGTCTTTCCGTTCGGTCTGCGCCTGGATCCGCCGGAGGTGCGCGTCGAGCCGGTCGAAGTTGGCGTCCCAGAACTGCCGGTAGCGCTCCATCCAGGCCGTCGCCTCCCGCAGCGGCTCCGGGTTGAGGCTGCTGGAGCGCCACTGCGCGCTCCGGCTGCGCGTGATGAGACCGGCGTGCTCCAGCACCTTCAGGTGGCGGGAGATCGCCGGGAGGCTGATCGCGAACGGCTCGGCGAGCTCCGAGACGGTGGCGTCCCCCTCCGCCAGCCGGGCGAGGATCCCCCGGCGGGTCGGGTCGGCCAGCGCCGCGAAGATGACGCTGAGTCGGTCCTCGGCCACTGCTTAACCACCTCGTTAATTAACGGATGCGTTAAACATAGAGGTCGGGACTGGCGACGTCAACCACTTCGCGGATTTCAGTGGGCGCGGCGGGCCCGGACCGCGGCCACCACGACCGCCACCACCAGCAGGGTCATGAGGATGGCCCCCGGCGCCTTGGTGAACCGGGCCAGGTTGGTGCCGTCCGGCAGGGTGAGCACCGAGGCCACCGCGCAGGGCGCCATGAACCACACCGTCCGGGCCACCGCGACCGTCGCCACCGCCAGCAGCGCGAGGGGCCAGGTCGCGTACCAGGGGTGGAAGACCGGGGCGAGCAGCACGGTGGCGGCCAGCGCCAGGCCGGCTCCGACCAGGGCCACCCGCGGCCGGGCGGCGGCGTGAACCGCGCGCTGCCGGGCGTCGCCCAGCCGGCGCAGCGCCGCCCACGCTCGCCACCAGAGGACCACCAGCAGCACCGCGAGCACCGCGAGCGCGACCACCCGGATCACGGGCACGGCCTGCGGATCCCGGCCGGCCAGGGCGCCCGCGTATTCGACCACCTGACCGACGGCGGTCGGCGGGGACGTCCACTGCTCGGAGTCGCCACTGCGGGCCAGGCCGCGTACCCAGCCCAGGCCCAGGCCGGTGGCGAGGCTGGTGACCACCAGCGCGGCCAGCACTCCACCGGCCAGCCAACCGCCGTCGCGCAGCAGCGCCCGCCATGTGTAGCGGCCGACCACGGCGGCCAGCACCGCGAACGGGAGCACCACCACGGCGACCGCCTTCACCGCCACGGCCAGCCCGAGCAGCACCCCGGCGACGACCAGCGCCCGCGGCCGGCCGGGCCGGCGGACGAGCACCAGCAGGCCGAACAGCAGCAGCCCGAGGCCCACCGCGTCGCTGTGCGCGCCCGCCACCAGGTGCACCCCGACCAGCGGGCAGGCCAGCGCCAGCCAGGCCGCCCGCCGGGTCGGCACCCCCGCGGCCCGGGCCAGCCCGGGCAGGCAGAACGCGGCCAGCAGCACCCCGGCCAGGGCCACCACGCGCAGCGCCACGATCGCGCCGACCAGGCCGCCCCCGAGCAGCACGGCCAGGCCGGCGAGCAGCACGAAGAACGGCCCGTACGGGGCCGGGGTGTCCCGCCAGATCGGCGACACGCTCTCCGCCCACGGGCAGCCGGCCGCCACCACGCCGACCCGGTACGGATCCACGCCGTGCGACCAGGACCAGCCCTGGCAGGCGTACGAGTAGACGTCCCGGCTGCCCAGCGGCGGCGCGGCCAGCAGCGGGAGCAGCCAGAGCCCGGCGGTCACGTACGCCCACCGGCCCGACGGGGCGCCCCACCGCAGCGACCACCAGGCCCCGACCAGCAGGACCGTGCCGACCAGCCAGCAGCCGAGCACCACCGGCCCGTGCGGGGCGCGCCAGGCGTCGCCGAGGCTGGTCACGGCGGGGGTGTCGGGCAGCGCGCCGCCGAGCCACCCGGCGGCGGTCAGCAGCACCGCGCCGGCGAGTCCGGCGTACCGGGCGAGCGCGGCGGCCACCGGCCGGACCGGTCCGTCGGGCAGCGCGCCGGGCTCGCTCACCGGCACCTCTCTCAGTCGGCTCCTCGGTCGGCGGGGACCGGCCGGCGGGCCGCCCGAGCCGAACGTACCAACCGGACCACCACCACGATCACCAACAGCGTCATGAGGGGCGCGCCCGGCATCTTGCTCCACCGGGGCAGGCCCGTGCCGTCGGCCAGGACCAGGAACGCCGACACGAGCGCCACCAGCGCGAACCAGCCGGTCCGGCGGGCGGTGGCGGCGAGCACGGTGAGGGGCCACATCCAGTACCAGGGGTGGAACAGCGGGGAGAGCGCGACCGTCGCGGCCAGCGCCAGGCCGGCGTGCCAGAACGGTTCCCCGCGGCGCAGCGCCCGGAACCAGAGCCAGACCAGCACCGCCACCAGCACCACCACGGCGATCCCCCGGGTGACCGGGAGGGCGTCGATGTGCGCGCCGAAGAGCGCCGCCACGTACCCGGCGGTCTGCCCGACCGCGGTGGGCGGCGAGGTCCAGGCCACCACGAGCCCGCCCTGTTCCAGGCCGCTGATGAAGCCGAAGTTCAGGCCCGCGGCGAGGGTCACGGCGACCACGGTGGCCACCGCCGCGCCGACCACCCACGCGCCGTCGCGGACCAGCGCCCGGATCCGGTACGGCCCGACGATCGCGGCGAGCGCGGCGAACGGCACCACGACCAGCGCGGTGACCTTGACGGCGGCGGCCAGGCCGAGGAGCAGCCCACCGGCGAGCAGCGGCAGCGGTCGGCCCGGCCGGGCCGCCACCACGGCCAGCCCGGCGACGAGCAGGCCCACCATGAGCGCGTCGTTGTGCGCCCCGGAGACCAGGTGCACGGGGACCAGCGGGCAGGCCAGCGCCAGCCAGAGCGCCCGCTGCGGCGGCACCCCGCAGCGGCGGGCCAGCACCGGCAGCGCCCACGCGGTCAGCGCCACCCCGGCCACCGCGAGCAGCCGGAACAGCGCCACGCTGCCGGCCAGCGACCCGGCCGCCGACACCACGGCCCCGGAGAGCACCACGAACAGCGGCCCGTAGGGCGCCGGGGTGTCCCGCCAGATGTAGGAGATGGTGTCCAGCCAGGGGCAGGGCAGCGCCGACACGCCCTGCTCGTACGGGTTGATCCCGGCCGAGTAGCTGGCACCCTGGCAGGCGTAGGCGTACGCGTCCCGGCTGCCCAGCGGCGGGGTGAACAGCATCGGCAGCAGCCAGAGGGCGACCGTGACGAGCACCCAGCGGGTCGACGGCGCCTGGTCGCGCAGCGACCACCAGGCCCCGGCCAGCAGGGCGGTGCCGACCAGCCAGAGAGCGATGATCAGGGGCCCGTTCGGGCCCTGCCAGATGCTGACCGGGGTGGGGCGCAGCTCTCCGTGCGGCAGCGCGCCGCCGAGATACGCGGCCACGGCGAGCAGCACCGAGCCCGCCGGGCCGATCCAGCGCGAGAGGTGGTGAGGCACGCCGGACATGCTGCCAGTACGGTGGGTCGCGATCAGGAGGTGGGCATGCGGGGCGGTCGTGTGGTGGCGGTGTCCGCCGCGTCCGCGCTGGTCCTCGCCGTGCTGTATCTCACCCTGCCGGCCACCGGCTCGGACCTGTCCGCCCAGGTGGCGCGGGCCGGCTTCTTCGCCGCACACGGGCCCGCCCTGATCGACCTGCGCTGGTACGGCGGGGTCCACCCCTGGGGCTACAGCCTCGTCTCGCCGCCGCTGATGGCCCTGCTCGGGGTCCGCCCCACCGGCGCGCTCGCCCTGCTCGCCTCGGCCACCGCGTTCGCCGCCCTGCTGGTCCGGGCCCGGGTGCCCCGGCCGCTGCTGGGCAGCCTCGTGGGGGTGCTCACGATCGCCGGCAACCTGGTCTCGGGCCGGGTCACGTACGCCCTCGGGGTCACCTTCGGCCTGGCCGCGCTGCTCGCGCTGACCCTGCCCGCCGGGGCCGCCGGCCGCGCCCGGTGGTGGCGCGCCGCGCTGGCCGGCCTGGCCGCGCTGCTCGCCTCGGCGGCCAGCCCGGTGGCCGGGCTCTTCGTCGGCCTGGCCGGTGTCGCGCTGCTGCTCACCCGCCGGTACGCCGACGGCCTGCTGCTCGCCGTGCCCGCCGCCGCGCCCCTGGCCGTGACCGGGCTGTTCTTCGGCGAGGGCGGCTGGATGAACATCAGCCGCACCGACACCGTGCACGCCGTGGTGACGAGCCTGGTGGTGGCCGCGCTGGTGGCGTACCGGCCGGTGCGGGTGAGCGCGCTGCTGTCGGCGGCCGGGGTGCTGGCCGCGGCGCTCCTGCACACCCCGGTCGGGTTGAACGCCACCCGCCTCGTGGTGATGTTCGCGCTGCCCGTGCTGGCCGCCGCCGCGACGCTCCCCCGCCGCCTGACGAACCGGCGGGCCGGACGTAACCACGCCGGCCCAGCGGGCGAGCCCACGCCCGCCACCGAGCCGACACCGGCGGCGGGCGCACCGACGCCCGCAGTGCCGACGAGCGGACCGACACCGGCGGTGCCGGCACGATGGCGGCGGACAGCGGCGGCGGTGGGCCTGACCGCGCTGCTGGCGGCGGTCTGCGTATGGCAGCCGCCCGTGGTCACCGCCGACCTGGCCAGCGCAGACGATCCCACGGCCGAGCCGGCGTACTTCGCGCCGCTGCGGGCCGAGCTGGACCGGCGCGGGCTGACCGGGCGGGTGGAGGTGCCGCCGACCCGCAACTACTGGGAGGCCGCCCACCTCGGCGAGGTGCCGCTGGCACGGGGCTGGCTGCGCCAGGCCGACATCGCCCGCAACCCGCTCTTCTTCACCACCGTTCCCGGCGCGCCCGGCACCGGGGTCCCGCTGACCGCGGACACCTACCGCGCCTGGCTGGCGGAGAATGCGGTGCAGTACGTCGCCGTGCCCGGCGTCGAGCTGTCCTGGGTGGGGCGGCCCGAGGCGGAACTGGTGCGGGCCGGCCTGCCGTACCTCACCGAGGTCTGGTCGGACCCGCACTGGCGGCTCTACGCGGTGGCCGACCCGACCCCGCTGGTCGGCGCGCCCGGCGAGCTGATCCGCCAGGACGCCGCCACGGTGACCTTCCGCGCGCCCGGCCCCGGCCCGGTGCCGCTGCGGGTACGCCACGACCGCTGGCTGACCGTCTCCGGCGGCGCCACGCTCGCCCCCTCCGGCGAGTGGACGACCGTGACAGTCCCGCACGCCGGCACGTACACCGTCGGCGGCTGACCCGGCTCGGGGCCCGCGCGCCGCTACGACCGTGACGACGTGGACGCCCCTGAACGCCACGCACACTCGCGCCGGCCCGCCGCCTGAAGGGCCGCGAGCCCCTACAGCTCGACGACGTGGACGACCCTGACCGCGCCGCACGCCACCACGCACACCCAGGCCGGCCGGGCGAAGGGCCGCGAGCCGCTACAAACTTGATGACGTGGACGACTCAGTCCGGGCAGGCACCCGACCCAGGCGCGAGTGATCCACCTACGTCATCAAGTTTGTAGGCGCCGGCGAGGAAGCGGCCGACCCGCCCAGGCGGTGGAAAGCACCCTTCGAGCTGACGTCGCCGACTACTCACCGCCGACCGACCCACAGGGCCGACGGGCACGCGAGTGACCCACCTACGTCATCAAGTTCGTAGCCGCCAGCGAGGAGGCAGGCGACCCGGCCGGACACCGAGAGCGCCCTTCGAGCTGACGCGCCGACCACTCACTGCTCACCGACCCACAGGGCCGACGGCACGCGAGTGGCGCCGATGGCGAGTCGTTCGCCGCAGCAGCTCGAAAGGCCCGCAGGACCACCTCACGGCCGGGGCCAGCACGGCCAACCCGTCGACGGCCGGGCCCGGCACTGCCACCCCGTCGAAGGCCCGGACCAGCACGGCCACTGTCGCCGACGGCAGGCCGGCGGGTCAGGCCGGGGCGTCGAGCACCCGCTCCATGGCGGCCCGGGCGCGACGGCCGGTGCGCAGGTACTCGTCGAGGAACTCCCCCGGGTCGTCCCCGCCGAGCAGCCGCACCACGCCGGCCAGCTCCACCCCGTGCCGGGGCAGCTGGTCACCGGCCCGGCCGCGGACCAGCATGAGCGCGTTGCGGACCTGGGCGGCGAGTGTCCAGCCGGCCGCCATCTCGGCCGCGTCCTCGGGGTCGACCAGCCCGGCGTCGCGGGCCGCGGCGAGCGCGGCGAGGGTGCTCGTGCCGCGCAGCGCGGGCAGCCGGCCGGCGTGCCGGAGCTGGAGCAGCTGCACCGCCCACTCCACGTCGGCGAGCCCGCCCCGCCCCAGCTTCGTGTGGGTGGCGGGGTCGGCGCCCCGGGGCAGCCGCTCGGTCTCCACCCGGGCCTTGATCCGGCGGATCTCCACCACCTGCTCACGGGTCAGGCCGTCGGCCGGGTGGCGCACCGGGTCGATCATCGCCTCGAACTCGGCGCCCAGGTCGGCGTCGCCGCAGACGAACCGGGCCCGCAGCAGCGCCTGCGCCTCCCACACCTTGGACCAGCGGGCGTAGTACTGGGCGTACGCGGCGAGGCTGCGCACCAGGGGGCCCTGCCGGCCCTCGGGGCGCAGGTCGGCGTCGACCCCGAGCGGCGGGTCGGGGGCGGGCGCGGAGAGCAGCCGGCGCAGCTCCTCGGCGACGGCGTGGGCGGCGGCGGCCGCGCCCTGCTCGTCCCCGCCCGGCGGTGGGTCGTAGACGAAGAGCACGTCGGCGTCGGAGAGGTAGTTCGACTCGCGCCCGCCGAGCCGGCCCATGCCGATCACCGCGAAGCGCAGGCCGGGCGGCCCCGGCTGGGCGGCCCGGGCGGTCCGCAGCGCGGCGGCCAGGGTGGCGTCGGCGACGTCGGAGAGGGCGGCCCCGACCGCCGTGACGTCCGCCAGGGTGGGCACCCGGCCACCGCCGTCCGGCGACCGCGGGGTGAGCGGGGCCAGCGCACCGGCCCGGCTGAGCACGTCGGCGCAGGCGAGCCGGACCAGCTCGCGGCGGCGGAGCGCGCGTACGGCACGGGTGGCCTCGACCGGGTCGTCGTGCCGGGCCGCGGCGGCGGTGAAGCCCTCGCCGAGCACCTCGCGCGGGCGCGGGGTCAGCTCGGTGTCCTCGGCCAGCAGCCGCAGCGCCTCCGGCTCCCGGGCCAGCAGGTCGGCGGCGTACCGGGAGGAGGAGAGCACCCGGGCCAGCCGGCGGGCCACCGGGCCGGAGTCGCGCAGCAGGCGCAGGTACCAGGGGGTGCTGCCGAGCTTGTCGGAGACCTGCCGGTAGTTGAGCAGCCCCCGGTCCGGCTCGGGCGCGTCGGCGAACTCGCTGAGCAGCACCGGAAGCAGCGTGCGCTGGATGGCGGCGGTGCGGCTCACTCCGCCGGTGAGTGCCTGGAGGTGCCGCAGCGCCCCGGCCGGGTCGGCGAAACCGAGGATCTCCAGCCGGTGCCGGGCCGCCTCCGGGGTGAGCCGCAGCCCCTCGGCCGGCACCCGGGCGACCGACTCCAGCAGCGGCCGGTAGAGCAGTTTGGCGTGCAGCCGGCGTACCTCGGTGGCGTGGGTGACCCACTCGGCGCGGAACTCCTCGACGGCGCTGCGGCCCGGGGTGGCCGCGTAGCCGAGCGCGGCGGCCAGCCAGCGCAGCGCGGCCGGCTCGGTCGGCACCGTGTGGGTGCGGCGCAGGCCCTGGAGCTGGAGGCGGTGCTCGACGCCGCGCAGGAAGCGGTAGCCGCGCAGCAGCGCCTCCCCGTCGGCGCGGCCGACGTAGCCGCCGGCGACCAGGGCGCGCAGCGCGGGGATGGTGCCCGGCGGGCGCAGCGACTCGTCGACGCGGCCGTGCACGAGCTGGAGCAGCTGGACGGCGAACTCGATGTCGCGCAGCCCGCCCGGGCCGCGCTTGATCTCGCGTTCCAGCTCCTTCGGCGGAACATGGTCGATGATCTTCCGGCGCATCGCCCGGACGTCCTCGACGGCCTCCGGCCGCTCGGCGGCGGTCCAGACCAGCGGGGCGAGCGCGTCGATCCACTCGCGGGCCAGCGGCAGGTCGCCGGCCGCCGGCCGCGCCTTGAGCAGCGCCTGGAACTCCCAGGTGCGCGCCCAGCGGCGGTAGTAGGCCAGGTGGCTGGCGAGGGTGCGGACCAGCGGCCCCCGGTTGCCCTCGGGACGCAGCGCGGCGTCGACCGGCCAGGCGACCAGCCCACAGATGTGGATCAGCCGGGTGGCCACCTGGGTCGCGGCGGCCAGGTCGTCGTCGGTGGCGGCGACGAAGATGACATCGACGTCGGAGACGTAGTTGAGCTCGTCGCCCCCGCACTTGCCCATCGCCACCACGGCCAGCCGGGGCCGGGCCGTGCCCTCCGGCAGCTCGTCGACGGCGATGCCGTAGGCGGCGGCCAGGGTGGCGTCGGCGAGCCCGGAGAGCGCCGCCATGGTCTGCTCCAGACCGCGACCGCCGGTCAGGTCGGCCGCCGCGATCCGCAGCAGCGCCAACCGGTACGCCTGCCGCAGCGCCGGGATCGGGCCGGTGGCGGCGGTCAGCCGGGCGGCCGCCGCCAGGTCGAGCCGGCCGTCCGCGGAGGGCGCCAGCCCGTCCGCCTCGGTGGCCAGCACGGGCCACTGGTCGGGGTTGGCCACCAGGTGGTCGCCGAGCGCCGAGGAGGCGCCGAGGACCGCGACCAGGCGGCGGCGCAGCCCCGGGTCGGCGGCGAGCGCGTCCAGCACGGCCGGCTTCTCCCCGGTGCGCCGTTCCGCCTCGACGACGCGGTGCAGCTGGCGCAGCGCCAGGTCGGGGTCGGCGGCCCGGGACAGGGCGGCGAGCAGCTCGCCGGCCGCCTCGTCGGCGGGTTCCTGCTCCTCGACCCGCCACAGCCCCAGCCCGTCCGGACCGAGCAGGTCGGCGGCACGCGGCCCACCGTCGCCCTCGGCGAACCCGTAGCGGGCCAGGCGACCCCGCGCCGGTCGGGTCATCTCAGTGCCCGAGCAGCGGCAGGGTGGGGCGGATGGTCGCGTCCTCCAGCTCACCGAGGGCGAGAGCGGCGAACCGGACGGCGAACGGCTGCCAGACCTCCTCCACGTCGGCCATCACCCGGTCGCAGGCGGCCACCACCAGCTCCGGGTCGTAGCCCAGCTCGGCCAGCAGCTCGGAGTCGCGGGCCCAGTCGGCGATCATCGCGGTGTCGCACTCGATGTGGAACTGGAGCCCCCAGGCCCGGTCGCCGAGGCGGAACGCCTGGTGCGGGTAGCGGGTCGAGGCGGCCAGCAAGGTGGCACCGTGCGGCAGCTGGGTGATCTCGTCGCTGTGCCACTGGAGCACGTCGGGCATCAGCGGCACGTACCGGAAGAGCGGGTCGTTCTCGGCCGCGTCCCGCTTGCCCACCACCCCGGGCCCGACCTCGGGCCCGGACGGGCTGCGCTCGACCTGCCCGGCGTGGGCGGCGGCCAGCAGCTGCCCACCGAGGCAGACCCCGAGGGTGGGGATCCGCTGCCGGACCGCCTTGCGCAGCAGCCCCTCCAGCGCGGGGAACCAGGGCGCGCCGGGGCTCCCGTCGGCCAGCGGATAGGCCTGCTGCTCGCCGCCGAGCACCACGAGCGCGACGTATCCGTCGAGGTCGGCCGGGAGCTCGTCACCGGCGTGCGGGCGCAGGACCCACAGGTCCAGGCCCCCCTCGGTGAGCCACTCCCCCAGGCGGCGGAGGTCGTCGGTCGGGTCGTTCTCGATCACCAGCGCGGTCGCCACGACGTCGAGGCTATCCGGTACGCCCGACGACGGCCGGTCCGGCTCGGCCGCACTAGGCTCCCGTCGTGCCCACCGACGACTGCCTGCGCCCACCGGCCCTGCGTCCCGGCGACCAGGTGATGCTGGTCTCGCCCTCCGGCCCGACCCGGCCGGAGCGGGTGGCCCGCGGCATCGAGCTGCTCACCGGCTGGGGGCTGCGCCCCGTGCCCGCGCCGCACGCGTACGCCCGCCAGGGCTACCTGGCCGGCGCCGACGAGCTGCGGGCCGCCGACCTGAACACCGCCTTCGCCGATCCGGAGATCCGCGGCGTGATCTGCACCCGGGGCGGCTACGGCGCGCAGCGGGTGGTGGACCTCGTCGACATGGCGGCGGTCCGCCGCGACCCGAAGGTGGTGGCGGGCTTCTCCGACATCACCGCGCTGCAGTTCGCGCTCTGGCGGGGCGCCCGCCTGGCCGGCGTGCACGGCCCCGGGGCGGCGTGGCGGGACGACCGCACCCCGCTCCGCTCGGCGGAGTCGCTGCACGCCGCGCTGATGACGACCGAGCCGGTGACGATCGAGGCGGTGAAGGAGGAGGAGACGTTCGCCGTCCGGGTGCCCGGGCGGGCGGAGGGGCGGCTGCTCGGCGGCAACCTGTGCCTGATCACCGCGTCGATCGGCACCCCGGACATGCCCGACCTGACCGGGGCGGTGCTGCTGGTCGAGGAGGTGCAGGAGCCGCCGTACAAGGTCGATCGGATGCTCACCCACCTGCGCCGCTGCGGCGCCCTGGACGGGATCGCCGGGGTGGCGGTGGGCCAGTTCACCGAGTGCGCCGACGGCTGGGACACCACGATCACGGACGTGCTCGCCGAGCGCCTGGGCGACCTCGGCGTCCCCGTCCTGGGCGGCCTCCCCATCGGCCACGGCCCCGACCAACTGACGGTCCCGGTAGGCACCCCGGCAGTCCTCGACGCCACCACCGGCACCCTCACAGTCACCCCCGCCGTCCGCTGACCCGCCCCCACCCCCCGACCCCGCGTCGATCATGGGGTGAGGTGGGCCACCGCGCCGGTTTCCAGGGCGATCCAGACCGCTCCGTCGGGGGTCACCGTGAGGCCGTGGGGTTCCGAACCCGGGGTGGGCAGGTCGTAGCCGGTGATGTGGCCGGCCTTGTCGATGTGGCCGATGCGGTTGGCGGCCCACTCGGTGAACCAGCAGCCGCCGGCCGGGTCGGCGACGATGGCGTGCGGGCGGGCCGTACGGTCCGGCAGCGGGAACTCGTCGATCCGGCCGTCCGGGGTGATCCGGCCGAGCTGGCCGGCGGCGATCTCGACGAACCAGAGCGCCCCGTCGCCGCCGCAGGTGATGCCGACCGGCCCGGCGGCCTCCGTGGGCAGGGGATGCAGGGCCACCTGACCATCGAGGGCGACCCGGGCGATCGCGTTCGCCTGGTTGAGGGTGAGCCAGAGGGCGCCGTCCGGCCCGGCGGCCAGCATCGACGGGAAGCCCTTGGCGACCGGCAGTCCGAAGGTGGTGACTGCCCCGTCGACGGTGACCCGGCCGACGGTGTCGTCGCCCATGCCGGCGTACCAGAGGGCGTCGTCCGGGCCGACGGCGAGGCCGCACGGCGCGGTCCCCGGCGGGAGCGCGACGGCGCTGGTCGTCCCGTCGACCGTGATCCGGCCCAGCCGGTCGTCGCCGGAGCGGGTGTACCAGAGCGCGCCGTCCGGGCCGGTGGTGATGATCAGCGGGCGGCTCTCCGCGGGGTCGGCCAGGTAGGTGCGCACCTCCGCGTCCGGGCCCACCCGGGCGACGCCGCCCGTCCCGGCCAGCGTCAGCCAGAGCGCGCCGTCCGGGCCGGTGGTGATCCCGTACGGCCCGGAGCCTGGTTCCGGCAGCTCGATCTCACGGATGGAGGGGTTCGTCATGCGGCTTCGCCTTCCGTCGGTGACCGGCCCACACTCCCGGCCGAAGCAGCCCGTCGCAACTGGTTTGTCCCGGTTCCCGGGGTCGATTGCCAGCGCGCTGACAGGTTCGCCACGGGTTGCCCCCAGCTACGCCGGTCACTGTCGGTGACGTCATCGCACCACCACCGAACAGGAGAACCGCATGATCCGCAGGATGTCGAAGAAGCACCTGCTGGCCGGCCTGGCCGCCGCCGGCGTGCTCGGCGTCGGGATCGCCGCCCCGACGGTGGCGCTCGCCGACGACAAGAGCCCGAGCCCGAGCCCGAGCGCCAGCACGAGCACCGACCAGGGCACCGACCGACAGCAGCAGCGGGCCGACCGGCAGGCCGACTTCGCCGAGGCGCTCGCCAAGGAACTGGGCGTCCCGGCCGACAAGGTCACCGCGGCGCTGGAGAAGCTGCGCGAGCAGCGCCAGGCCGACCGGCCCGAGCGGCCGTCGACCGAGGACCGGCAGGCCGCGCTGAAGGACCGGCTGGACCAGGCCGTCAAGGACGGCAAGCTCACCCAG
Source organism: Micromonospora sp. CA-244673 (assembly GCF_050948395.1). Classification (NCBI taxonomy): domain Bacteria; kingdom Bacillati; phylum Actinomycetota; class Actinomycetes; order Micromonosporales; family Micromonosporaceae; genus Micromonospora; species Micromonospora sp. CA-244673. Next base: position 5,554,873 of record NZ_CP192019.1, read on the forward strand.
GAGCAGGCCGACGCGGTGCTGAAGGCCGCCGAGGCCGGCGTCTTCCCGGGCCCGGGCGGTCACGGCCACCGCGGCGGGGACGGCCGCTGGGGCAGGTGACCGGGGTGGCCCCGCCGACTCCTCACCGGCCGCACCTCCTTCCCGGCCGGCTTCCGATCCCCGGCGGGGCCACCCACTGACGTGCAGCTTCGGGTGCGTTTGTTGTCGTCGGCTCGACAACAAACGCACCCGAACGCTCATCCGCCGGCGGGCGGGGTGAAGACGCCGAGGTGGTTTCCCGACGGGTCGAGCAGCTGGGCGTGGGTCAGGCCGCTCGGCGCGCTGCGCGGCGGCACCAGCACCTTGCCGCCGGCCGCCTCGGCCCGCCGGCAGGTGTCCGCCACGTCGGCGACCTCGGCGTAGAAGATCGCGTAGTTCGGCGAGCTGCCGTCGGTGGCCCGGATCGCGCCCCCGATGCCGCGCTCCCCGCCGGCGGCCGTCTGCCGGTACGACGCCCCCGGGCCGCCCTGCTCCTCGAAGGTCCAGCCGAACAGGTCGGCGTAGAAGCGCTCGACCTCCGCCGGACGGTCGGAGCCGATCTCGAACCAGGTCACGGGCGTGCTGGACATGTTTCCTCCTGAGGTTCGTGCCGGCCGGTCGGCCGGCGTCGTCAGGAATAAGCCTCGGCGACCGGCGCGACACCGTCCTGTCGGTGTTTCCCGGGAATCCGGGAATCAGACCAGGCTCAGTGGACGCACCCGCCCGGCGGGGATGTCCAGGTCGTCGGGGCTCAGCTCGCGGGTCACCGGCTCGGCCAGCGGGTGCACCCCGACGATCCGGTCGGTGCGGAAGCAGCGCAGCCCGTCGCGCAGCCGGCACCAGCCCACCAGGTACCAGTGCGTCGCGTTGCCCAGGTAGGCCAGCGGCTCCACGTCGCGGGCCGACGTCGCGCCGGCGCGGTCCGCGTAGCGCAGCCGGAGCACGCGGCCGGCGGCGACCGCGTCGGCGACGGCGGCCGGGACGGGCGCGGCCGGACCGCCGCCGATCAGGTGCACCCGGCCGGCGAGGCGGTGCGCCTCGGCGGCGTCGGCGGGCGGCATCACGGCGACGAGCTTGCGCAGCGCCGCGGCGGCGGCCGGGGCGAACGGCGTGCCGCCCAGCCGGTGCAGCGCGACGGCCATGGCCACCGCCTCGCCGGGGGTCAGATTGACCGGCGGCAGGGTGCGCGCGCGGTCGACCACGTAGCCACCCGTGCGGCCCGGCTCGGCCCAGATCGGCACCCCGGCACCCTGCAACGCGGTGATGTCCCGCTCGATGGTGCGGGTGCTGACCTCGAAGCGGCCGGCCAGCCACCGGGCGCTGCGCGGCCGCGGCGACACCGCCCGCAGCTCCTCCACGAGGGCGTAGAGACGGTCGGTGCGGTTCACGCCCGGAGGCTATGCCCCCGGTACGACACGCTCAGGCGCGTGGTGCCACGGGCGACAGCGCCTCCCCCGCCCTGATCTAGAGCGACAGGTAACGCTGCCGCTCGTAGGGGGTGACCTCGCGGCGGTACTGCTCCCACTCGGCCCGCTTGTTGCGCAGGAAGAAGTCGAAGACGTGCTCGCCGAGCACCTCGGCGACCAGTTCGGAACCGGCCATCACGTCGATCGCCTCGGCCAGGTTCTCCGGCAGCGCCGGGTAGCCCATGGCGCGGCGCTCGGCGGTGCTCAGCGACCAGACGTCGTCCTCGGCGCCCGGCGGCAGCTCGTAGCCCTCCTCGATGCCCTTGAGGCCGGCGCCGAGCATGACCGCGAACGCCAGGTAGGGGTTGGTCGCCGAGTCCAGCGAGCGGACCTCGACCCGGGCCGAGTTCGGCTTGCCGTAGGCGGGCACCCGGACCAGCGCGGACCGGTTCAGGTGACCCCAGCAGACGTACGCCGGGCTCTCGGTGATCCGGTCCGGCAGCGCCTGCGGGAAGAGCCGCTTGTAGGAGTTGACCCACTGGTTGGTGACGGCGGTGTATTCCCGGGCATGGGTGAGCAGCCCGGCGATGAACGACTTGGCCACCTTGGAGAGCTTCATCGGGTCGCCCGCGTCGTGGAACGCGTTGCGCTCCCCCTCGAACAGCGAGAGGTGGGTGTGCATGCCGCTGCCCGGCTGGTCGGTGAAGGGCTTCGGCATGAAGCTGGCCTGCACCCCGGTGGAGAGGGCGACCTCCTTCACCACATGCCGGAAGGTCATGATGTTGTCGGCGGTGGTGAGCGCGTCGGCGTAGCGCAGGTCGATCTCCTGCTGGCCGGGGGCCACCTCGTGATGGCTGAACTCCACCGAGATGCCGATCCGCTCCAGCGCCAGCACCGCCTGCCGCCGGAAGTCGCGGGCCACCGCGTGGGTGGTGTGCTCGAAGTAGCCGCCGGTGTCCACGGGGATCGGCAGCGAGCCGTCCTGCGGGCCGTTCTCCAGCAGGAAGAACTCGATCTCGGGGTGGGTGTAGAAGGTGAAGCCCTTCTCGGCGGCCCGGGAGAGCGCCCGGCGCAGCACGTGCCGCGGGTCGGCCCAGGACGGGCTGCCGTCGGGGAGCAGGATGTCGCAGAACATCCGGGCGCTCTCGCCGCTGACCCCGCCCTCGAAGGGGAAGACCTGGAAGGTGGTCGGGTCGGGCATGGCGACCATGTCCGACTCGAAGACCCGGGCGAAGCCCTCGATGGCCGAGCCGTCGAAACCGATGCCCTCCTCGAAGGCCGCCTCCAGCTCCGCCGGGGCCACCGACACGCTCTTGAGCGTGCCGAGCACGTCGGTGAACCACAGCCGGACGAACCGGATGTCCCGCTCTTCCAGCGTACGGAGGACGAACTCCTGCTGACGGTCCACTTCCACCCCTCGTGACACGTACGTCCGCGCCGGTCGGCCGGCCGGGCCTGACCGCCCAGTCTCCACCGGGCTCGTTACGCCGACGTTACGCCCCCGGCGTCTCCCGCGTCCGGTCGGATTCGGGCCCTCCGGCTGGGGCAAGATGAGGTCATGCCCACCCTGCGTCTCGCCCTGTGCCAGGTCGACCCGACGGTCGGCGACATCGCCGGCAACGCCGGCATGGTCCGCGACTGGACCCGCAGGGCGGCCGACGCCGGCGCCCAGCTGGCTCTCTTCCCCGAGCTGATGCTGACCGGCTACCCGGTCGAGGACCTGGTCTTCCGCCGGTCCTTCGTCGCCGCCTCGCGGGCCGCGCTGCACCGGCTCGCCGCCGACCTGGCCGCCGACGGCCTCGGTGACCTGCCGGTCCTGGTCGGCTACCTGGACGCGGACGGCCCGCCGCAGGTGAGCGCCGACGCCGAGCCGGGCCGGGGGGCCCGCAACGCGGCCGCGCTGCTGCACGGCGGGGCGGTGGCCGCCACCTACTTCAAGCACCACCTGCCCAACTACGGCGTGTTCGACGAGGACCGCTACTTCGTCTCCGGTGACGCGCTCACCGTGGTCCGGATCGGCGGGGTGGACGTCGCGCTCACCATCTGCGAGGACCTGTGGCAGGCCGGCGGCCCGTTCGCGGTGGCCCGGCAGGCGGGCGTCGGGCTGGTGCTCAACATCAACGGCTCGCCCTACGAGCTGAACAAGGACGACATCCGGCTGCCGCTGGTCCGCCGCCGGGCGGCCGAGGCGGGCGCCACCATCGCGTACGTGAACATGGTCGGCGGCCAGGACGAGCTGGTCTACGACGGCGACTCGATGATCGTCGACGCGAACGGCACGCTGCTCGCCCGGGCGCCCCAGTTCGTCGAGCACCTGCTGGTGCACGACGTGGAGCTGCCGCGGGCCGGGGAGCCGGTCGGCGGCGAGGAGGTCGCCGACGACATGCGGATCGTCCGGGCCAAGGTCAGCGACATGCTCCCGGCGGCACCCGCGGGCGAGGTCGCGGTCGGTGGGATCTTCGCGCCGGTCGCCGACGAGGCGGAGGTCTGGCAGGCGCTGGTGCTGGGCCTGCGCGACTACGTCAACAAGAACCGGTTCCCCTCGGTGGTGCTCGGCCTGTCCGGCGGCATCGACTCGGCGGTGGTGGCGGCGCTGGCCGTCGACGCGCTCGGCGCGAAGCGGGTGGTCGGGGTGTCGCTGCCCAGCCAGCACTCCTCCGAGCACTCCCGCGCCGACGCCGAGGAGCTGGCCAAGCGCACGGGCCTCGACTTCCGGATCGAGCCGATCCAGCCCATGGTGGACACCTTCCTGGCCAACCTGTCGCTCTCCGGCGTGGCCGTGGAGAATCTCCAGGCCCGGGTCCGTGGCGTGATCCTCATGGCGCTGTCGAACCAGGAGGGCCACCTGGTCCTCACCACCGGCAACAAGAGCGAGCTGGCGGTGGGCTACTCCACCCTGTACGGCGACTCGGTGGGCGGCTACAACCCGGTCAAGGACGTCTGGAAGACGCTGATCTGGCGGCTGGCCAGGTGGCGCAACGCCGATGCCGAGCGGCGCGGTGAGACGCCGCCGATCCCGGAGAACTCGATCGGCAAGCCGCCGTCGGCCGAGCTGAGCCCGGGCCAGCTCGACAGCGACAGCCTGCCGGAATACGACGTGCTCGACCCGATCCTGATCGGCTACGTCGACGGCGACCTGGGGCGGGAGGGCCTGGTCGCGTCCGGCCACGACCCGGCCATCGTCGACCGGGTGCTGCGGATGGTGGATACCGCCGAGTACAAGCGCCGGCAGTCCGCCCCCGGCACCAAGATCTCCATGAAGGCGTTCGGCCGGGACCGGCGGCTGCCGGTCACCAACCGCTGGCGCGAGGACGGCTGATCCGCGCCCGGCGGGCCCGCCGCCGGGAGTGAAATCCTCCACTCCGCCCTGCCCCCGGCCGGTGCCCCGGTGCGACGATCGCGGCGGAACCCGGGGACCGCGAACGCGGCCTCGAGGAAGGAGAGAGTCATGGTGGAGTCCACCCCGACCGAGGTGACCGCCCTCTACGGCGGGCCGGCCACCCGACGGGTCCGCACCCGCGACCTGATCGCCGCCAAGGAGCGCGGCGAGCGCTGGGCGATGCTCACCTCGTACGACCAGTACACCGCCTCGATCTTCGACCAGGCGGGGATCCCGGTGCTGCTGGTCGGCGACTCCGCGGCGAACAACGTCTTCGGCTACGAGACCACCCTGCCGGTGACCGCCGAGGAGCTGCTTCCCCTGGTCCGCGCGGTGGTGCGGGCGACCCGGCAGGCGCTGATCGTCGGTGATCTGCCCTTCGGCTCCTACGAGGAGGGGCCGACGCAGGCGCTGCGGACCGCGGTGCGGTTCATGAAGGAGGGCGGCTGCCACGCCGTGAAGCTGGAGGGCGGCCGGCGCTGCGCCGCCCAGATCGAGGCGATCGTGGGTGCGGGCATCCCGGTGATGGCGCACATCGGCTTCACCCCGCAGAGCGAGCACACCCTGGGCGGCTACCGGGTGCAGGGCCGGGGCGACACCGCCGAGGAGGTGATCGCCGACGCCCGTGCGGTGGCCGAGGCGGGCGCCTTCGCCGTGGTGCTGGAGATGGTGCCCGGCGAGGTGGCGAAGCGGATCACCGCCGAGCTGCCCATCCCCACGGTGGGCATCGGCGCCGGCCCGGACACCGACGGGCAGGTGCTGGTCTGGCAGGACATGGCGGGGCTGCGCACCGGGAAGGCCCCGCGCTTCGTGAAGCGCTACGCCGACCTGGCCGGCGCGCTGACCGACGCCACCCGCCGCTACGCCGAGGAGGTGCGCGGCGGCCAGTTCCCCGCCGCCGAGCACACCTTCTGACCGCTCGCCGGGCGGCGCGGCCCGCGGGCCGCGCCGCCCGGCCGGTCAGACCACACAGAACTCGTTGCCCTCCGGGTCGGCCAGCTGGAACGAGTAGTGGTCGTTGTCCGGCACGTCCATCCCGCCGAGCACCCAGGCGCCCAGGGCGGTCAGCCGGGCCACCTCGGCGTCCACGCGGGACCGCCGCTCGGCGAGCGGCACGGCGCGCCCGCCGCCGGCTCCCGACAGTCGATCACCAGTTGCCATTCCATGCGGCGATGGTGCCGCACGGGTACGACGTCACAGGTCGGTGACGCGGATGCCGGCGTGCGCCTTGTAGCGCTTGTTGATCGCGATGAGGTTGGCGGTGAACGCCTCGATCTGGTGGGCGTTGCGCAGCCGGCCGGCGTAGATGCCCCGCATCCCCGGGATCCGGGCGGCCAGCGCGGCGACCACGCCGACCAGCTCGCGGTCCTCGGTGCAGATCAGCACGTCCAGGTCGATCCGGTCGACCTCCGGGTCGGCCAGCAGGGGCGCGCTGACGTGGTTGAAGGCGGCGCAGACGCGGGAGTCGGGCAGCAGCGCGGCGGCCTGCTGGACGGCGCTGCCCTCGGCCACGGTCAGCGCGTACGGGCCCTGCTTGTCGAAGCCGAGCGGGTTGACGCAGTCGATGACGATCTTGCCGGCGAGCGGGCCGGCCAGCGCACCGACGACGGCGGCGTGCCCGTCCCACGGCACCGCCACGATCACCACGTCGCTGCGGCGGGCGACCTCGTCGTTGTCCGCGCCGGACACGGCGGCGCCGGCCGGCACGCCGGGCAGCGCGGCGATCTCGGCGGCGGCCTGGGCGGCCCGGTCGGCGGCGCGGGAGCCGATCAGCACGGTCTGCCCGGCCCGGGCGAACCGGTAGGCGAGACCCCGCCCCTGGTCGCCGGTGCCACCGATGATGCCGACGGTCAGCCCGGAGACGTCGGGCAGCGTGGTCGCGTCGTAAGCCATACGGGTCATCCTCGCAAAGGTCACCGCACGGCGGCGCGGCCGGGCGCTGTGACAATCCCCGCGCTCCGCGGGCTCACGCCTTCTCGAAGGCGACCTTGCGCTGGTCCGGGTCGGCGACGGTCAGGCGGACCCGGACGCGCTCGCCGAGCGGCAGGTCGCCGGTGCAGCGGGCCCGCACCGGCGGCTCGTCCAGGGCGACGGTGCCGCCGGGCGGGCGCCCCGGACGGCCGTTGCCCGCCGGGCGCGGCTCGTCGACGTCCACCACTGCCGCCTCGAAGGTCTCGCCCACCCGGTGCGCCAGCAGCACCGCCTCGGCCAGCTCCACCGCGCCCCGGGTGGCCGCGGACGCGGTCCGGTCGGTGGTCGCCATCACCTCGGGCAGCTTCGGCAGCGCGGCGCGGACGTGCTCGGGCACCTCCCGGCCCTCGTGCAGGGCCAGGCAGACCTCGGTGGCGTACCGGTCGGCGAGCCGGCGCAGCGGCGCCGTCACGTGGGCGTACGCGGCGGCCACCCCGCCGTGCTCCGGCTGCTCGGGCAGCTCCCCGTCGAACGCCGTGTACGCGGCACCGCGCATCAGCTCGGCGGCCTGGTCGACGAAGGCCGCCGCCCGGGGCTGCGAGGCGTCCAGCCCGGCGAGCACCGCGCCGACCGTGGCGCCGGCCGGCCAGGGCACGCCGAGCGGCCCGGCGGCCAGCCGCAACCGGTCGACCGCCTCCGGCCGGGGCGGCGGCATCGTGCGCAACAGGCCGACCCGGCCGGCCAGCATGAGGTCGGCGGCGGCCATCCCGGTCAGCAGGGAGATCTGGGCGTTGTGCTCCTCCATGGGGCCGGGCCCGCGCAGCACCAGCCGCCAGCCGTCGCCGTCCGGCTCGACGTCCTGCTCGGGCAGCGGCAGGTTGATCGCCCCCCGGCGCAGCCCACGGGCGGTGAGCAGGGCGCCGATCTCGGGCAGCAGGGCGATCGGCTCGGGCAGCCGGCCGGCGTCGGCGTCGCGCTGCACCCCGGAGTAGTCCAGCTTGGCCCGGCTGCGGATCCGGGCCCGTTCCAGGTTGACGGCGACCGTGCCGCCGTCGGCGTCGAGGTCGATGGTCCACAGCACCGCCGCCCGGTCGGCGTCGGGCAGCAGGCTGGCCGCCCCCTCGCTGAGCGTGTGCGGGTGCAGCGGCACGTTCCCGTCGGGCAGGTAGACGGTCTGCCCCCGGCGCCAGGTCTCCGCCTCGAGCGCCCCGCCGGGGCGGACGTGGGTGAACACGTCGGCGATCGCGTACCGGATGCGGAAACCGCCACCGGGACGGCGGGCGAGGTGCATGGCCTGGTCGAGGTCGCGCGAGGTCGCCGGATCGACGGTGACGAAGGGGACGTCGGTCCGGTCGGCCACGGCGGGCAGCGGCGCGGCGGCGGCCGCGTCGGCCTCGCGCTGCGCCGCGGCCGGGAAGTCTTCGGGAAGTCCCAGCTCGCGGCGCAGCGCGCCGAAGTCGATGCGGGGCGCCAGTACGCGTCGGATCACCACGGGGTCAATCCTGACAGCGCCCCGCGTGATCCGCTGACCGGCGCGCGCCGGTCAGCGGCGGACGCCCGCCGTCAGGCGGCGGACCTGCGGGCCGGCGCCTTGCGCGCGGTGGTCTTCTTGGCGGCCGTGGTCTTCTTGGCCGGCGCCTTCTTCACCGCGGTGGTCTTCTTCGCGGTGGCCTTCTTGGCGGGCGCCTTCTTCGCCGCCGTCTTGCGCGCCGCGGGGCGCGTCGAGGCGGTGGTCTTCTTGGCCGGCGCCTTCTTGGCGGGCGCCTTCTTGGCGGCGGTGGTCTTCTTCGCGGCCGTGGTCTTCTTGGCCGGGGCCTTCTTCGCCACGGTGGTCCGCTTCGCCGCGGTCGTCGTCTTCCTCGCCGCGGTGGTCTTCTTGGCTGGCGCCTTCTTCGCCGCGGTGGTCTTCTTCGCCGCGGTGGTCTTCTTCGCGGTGGCCTTCTTGGCGGGCGCCTTCTTGGCGGTGGTCTTCGTGGCCGGCGCCTTCTTGGCGGGCGCCTTCCGCGCCGCTGACACGGCCTTCCGGGCGGTCGCCTTCTTCGCGGCGGCCTTCTTCGCCGGCACCCGGCCGGCGCCGGCGCCGGAGGCGTTCGGGGACGCCTTGGTGGCCGTCGTCCTGCCCGCGGTGGTCCTCTTCGCGGTCGTCCGTTTCGCGGCCGGGCGGGTGGCCTGCTGTGCTTCGGCCATCTCGGTTCCCTTTCCTGGGGACGTGCTCTCGCCCTCGCGGAGCACGGATCACCTCGACGCGGGCCGTCCCGCGCCGTCTACCTGTCCTCCCCGGCCCAACGGGCGTCCTCGGCCTCCCACGCTTCGTTGCGCTGCCGCACCTGCTGCAGGGCGTTCTCCGCGTCGGCGGCTGAGGCGTACGGTCCGAGAACGTGCTTCGCGGGACACACGTCGGCATCGGTCTCGACCCGGTGGTGACGGGTGCACCAGTAGTAGTGCCCGCCACCACGTCCGTCGTCGCTCATGCGATCACTGTGCACCGCGAAGCGCCCGGCCGCCACCGGAACGCCGTAAATAGTCGCCGATGTCCTCCACAGTAGACCTGGTCAGGGCGGTTCCGGGCCGGAACGGCCGAAGACGGGGCAGCCGGGTGCCGGGTCGAGGGCGCACAATCCCGGGGTGCGGTTCGGGGGAGGACGGTCGGCACGCCGGCGGGGCCTGGTGGCCGGCGTGGCGCTGGCGGGGCTCGTGGCGGTCGGGCTGACGGTGGGGGTCCCGCTGCTGCGTGACCGGTCCCAGCACCGGCTGGAACGCCGGGCCGACCGGGAGGTGACGGCCACCGCCCAACGCACCCGGGCCGTTCTGCTCGCGGAGCCGGCGGCGCGGGAGGCCGACCTGCGGGTCGCCGCCGACACGGTGGACGGCGTCGAGGTCCTCTCGGCGGCCGTGGGCGCCGCCGAGGTCCGGCTGGTCTTCCGGGTACGCGTGGCGAAGACCGCCGCGTCCGTGTTCGGCTGGCAGCGGGCCGAGGCCGCCGCCTGTTTCGCCCAGTCGGTGCGCCCGGGGGCCGCCCCCGCCCCGCTGGAACGGCTGCCCTGCCCGGGCTGACCGGCGCTCTCCCCCGAACGGCCGGTACCACCGGCGGCCGGGTCCGGACAGGATCACCGCTCATGATCACCACAATGGCCGGCCCGGGGGCGTGTCCGGAGTGCGGGGCGGCGACGGTGTCGATCCGCGAGGCGCTGCCCTGGTGCGCCGGTTGCGAGTGGAACCTCGACGGATACGACCGGGCCCGCCAGGCGCCCGAGCTGGGCTGGTCCTGGATCGACCGGCGGACCCACCGGCTGGCCACCCGGCTGACCCGCCAGCAGTACGCGGCACTGGCCGGCCGGCCGCTGGGGTCGACCGGGTGGAGCCTGGCCGGCGCGCTGACCGTCGGCATCTCGATCCTGCTCCTGGTCGGGGTGCTGGCCGTCGCGGTGCTCGGGGTGTGGCTGCTGATCGCGTTCCCGTTCCCGAACTTCGCCATCGTCGTGGGGCTGGCGCTGATCGGGCTGGCGCTGGTGCTGCGCCCGCGCTTCGGCCGGGTCCCGCCGGACGTGGACGTGCTCACCCGCGCCGAGGCGCCCGAACTGCACGCCCTCGTCGAGGAGGTGGCGAGCAGCATCGGCGCCCCGGTGCCGCACGTGCTGGGGGTCGACAGCGACCTCAACGCGTACGCGACCGCCGTGGGCCCGCGCCGGCGGCGGCTGCTGTGCCTCGGGCTGCCGCTGTGGGGCGCTCTCGACGGGCCGGCGCGCGTGGCGTTGCTCGGTCACGAGCTGGGCCATTTCGTCAACGGCGACGTACGGCGCGGACCGCTCACCCAACCCGCGCTGAACATGCTCGGCATCGCCGCCGACCTGTTCCGGCCGGCGCCCGGCACGTACGGCGTCGGGCTGCTGGCGCTGATCGGCGAGTGGCTGGGCCGGATCCTGTCCGGGACGCTGTCCCGGCTGCTCTTCGTCGGCCACCTGGCGCTGGCCGCCACCGCGCTGCGCGGCAGCCAACGGGCCGAGTACCTGGCCGACGAGATGGCCGCCCGGGCGGCCGGCACGGCGGGCGCGACCCGCCTGCTCGACGTGCTGCTCAGCACCGAGTCGGTGGCGCTGGTGGTGCGCCAGGCCGCCCGGGGCGGACACGGGCCGGCGGCCTGGCGGGCCGGGACGGCCCGCTCGCTGGCCGCCGCGAACGACCGGCTGCCGCTGGTGCGCCAGCTCTCCGTGCGGGAGGAGATGTCGCTGTTCGCCACCCATCCCCCGGCCGGCCTGCGCCACCGGATGCTCACGGCGCGGTCCTGGCAGGACCCCGCCGTGGTGCTCACCGACGCCCGGGCCGAGCGGATCGACGCCGAGCTGGCCCGGCACTACGAGCGGGCCGGCCGGATCGTGAGCTGGGCCGGCTGACCTCGCCGGGAGCCGGCCGGTTCCGGTGGTGGCCGGCTGACGTCGACCCGGGCCGGTCCGTCGCGTCGCGGGCCGGCCGGTGGTGTCAGGTGGGTGCCGGCACGGGCTCCGGCACGGGTTCGGCGGCCGGCGCCGGGCGGGCGGCGGCGACGGTGTAGGCCACCGCGTACGGGGTGCAGGCCAGGTAGAAGACGGGCTCGATGAGCACCCGGTCGGTGATGAGGAACCGTTCCCAGGCGGTCGGGCGGGGCAGCCCGAGCGACGAGTCGGTCCAGCAGGTGAGCAGCCACAGCGGGGCGGAGACCCGGTCCACGGTGTCCTGCGGCGCCCCGTCGGCGACCGGCCCCACGGGTGCCGCCGGGATGGCGGAGACCACCGCCAGGACGACCGCGGCGTCGGCCGCGACCAGCGCGCCCAGCACCCCGACGGCCCAGGCCAACCGGGTCCTCCCCCGGCGGGCCAGGAGCCCCGCACCCCAGAGGGCCGGCACCAGCAGGGCGAGCCAGAGCAGCAGCCCGGGAACGGTGCCCGGCAGGCCCTGCTCACCCCGGCGGCCGAACGCGGCGAGCACCACCGCCACGGTCAACCCGATCGGCAGCACGACGCCGAGCGCGGTGGCCAGCGGCCCGGTGCGTACGGTCCGTCGCGCGGCGCGGGTGACGAGGAGGGCGAGCCCCGCGCCGGCCCCGGCCGTGAGGCCGGACCAGAGCGGCAGCTGCGCCGCGGCGGCCCAGGCGACGCGGAAGCCGAGCATGGCGTACGCCAGGCTCATCACCACGGCGGCGACCCCGACGACCGCGACGCACGCCGGCGGGGCGAGCAGCAGCAGCCGGGCGGTGCGCCACAACCGCCGGTGCAGCACGGCCCGGTCGACCACCGGCGCCGCGGCCCGGCTGGTGGCGAGGCTGGCCGCGAAGCGCAGCATCCGCCACCGCTCCCCGCGCCCGGCCAGGACGTGCAGCTCGGCGTCCCACTCGCGGATCAGCTCGGCGCGCAGCTCGGCCGGCCAGCGCCGCGCCGCCGCACCCAGCAGGAGACCGGCCAGCCGGCGGGTCACCACGCCGGGGCTCCGGTCGGCTCGGCCCCGCCCCGGGACGTCCCGCCCTCCGGGGCGAGGGCGCGCAGCTCGGCCAGCGCGAGCCGGGCCGCACGCACTCCCTCGCCGGTGAGCCGGTAGTAGCGGCGCGCGGGCCGGCCGGCGGCGGCCGGGTCGACCTCCTCCCAGTCGGCGGCCAGCCAGCCGGCCGCCCAGAGCCGGTGCAGGACGGGATAGAGGGTGCCGCTGGGCAGGCCGGTGAGCTTCATGAGGTCGAGCCCGTAGCGCCGGGCCTCGGGGTCGGCGAGGAGCGCGGAGAGCACCTTCGCCACCGGGATAGTCAACCGCATGAGGGTGACTGTATCGGAACCCTACATAGGGGTGTGCCCCACGACCTGCTGGAGGAAGGCGGCCAGGTTGGCGGTGGTCCGGTCGATCTTCTCGGCCAGCGTGATGGACTCGTCGAGGCGCCGCCCGGCGTCCTTCCGCCCTCGCAGGTAGAGCGAGCAGGCGAGGTCGGTGCAGAGGTAGCTGCCGACCGAGTTGCCCGCCCGCCCGTCCGGCCCGGCCTTGCGGGCGGTCATCAGCGAGACGCCGTCCCCGGTGTGTGTGGTCAGGCAGAGCGAGCACATGCTGCGCCGGGCCCGCCCGGCCTGCGACGCCACCCGCAGGGCCACCCCGAGCAGCCCGGCGCCGGACTCGGCGACCAGGTAGGCCCGGTCGGCCCCGGCCGGGTCGCGCCAGCCCAGGAAGTCGAGGTCCGCCCAGGGGCGCTCGGCCAGATCCCGGGGCAGGGCCAGGCGCTTCGCCTCACCCTTGGTGCAATTGACGAAGGAGGCCCGGATGGCGGGCTCGGACAGGGGTGTCATAGGCGCTAGTCTAGACCCCCTAGGTAAAAGGCTAGGGAAACTAGACGTGGGGTGGGACACATGGCCCGTACGGGGTTGACGGTCGAACGCCTGATCCAGGCTGCCGCGGAGATGGCCGACGAGGTCGGCTTCGAGAACGTGACCGTCTCTGCGCTCGCCCGCCGGTTCGGGGTGAAGGACGCGAGCCTGTACTTCCACCTGAGAAACGCTCGGGAGCTGCGCGTCCAGGTGGCGATGCTGGCCTTGCAGGAGATGGCCGACGCGGCCGCCGACGCGCTCGCCGGGCGGGCGGGCAAGGACGCGCTGGTCGCCTTCGCCAACGCCTACCGCGACTACGCCACCCGGCACCCCGGCCGGTACGCCGCCGCGCAGCTGCAACTCGACCGCGAGACGGCCGAGGCGAGCGCGGCCCGGCGGCACGCGGAGATGACCCGGGCGATCCTGCGCGGCTACCAGCTGGCCGAGCCCGACCAGACGGACGCCGTACGCCTGCTGGGCAGCACCTTCCACGGATACGTGACGCTGGAACGGGCGGGCGGCTTCCGCCACACCCCGCGTACGACGGACGCCACCTGGTCCCGCACCCTCGACGCCCTCGACGCCCTGCTGCGGAACTGGCCGCCGCAGTGAGGGCGGGTCAGCGGGGCAGCCGGCGGACGGCCAGCAGGGCGATGTCGTCGGTCGGGTGCTCGGTGTCCAGGGCGGCCATGACGGTGGCGGTCACCGTGTCGACGGGAGCCAGCGGGACGGCCGCGGTCAGCCGGGCCACACCGGCGTCGAACAGCTCCCCACGCCGCTCGACCAGCCCGTCGGTGTAGGCGACCAGGACCGAGCCGGGCGGGAAGTCGACCCTCGTGGTGTGCCGCACCCGGCTCCGCCCGCCGGTGCCGAGCGGCGGATCGATGTGCGCGTCGAGCAGGGCGTTCGGTCGGCCGGGCACGGCCAGCACCGGACGCGGATGGCCGGCCACGGAGACGTGCAGCGTCTCCCGGTCGGGGGAGATCATCGCGTACAACGCGGTGGTCAGGCTGCCGGCCTCGAAGTGGACCACCTTCCGGTCGAGCAGGGTGAGCGCCTCCGCCGGATCGTCGGAGACCAGCGCGTAGGCGCGCAGCGCGCTGCGGACCCGGCCCATCACCACGGCGGACTGGAGGCCGTGCCCGGAGACGTCGCCGACGACCACGCCCAGCCAGCCGGACGGCAGGTTGAAGACGTCGTACCAGTCGCCGCCGACGCCGGAGGCGTGGCCCGGCACGTAGCGGCCGGCCAGTTCCAGGTCGGGCAGCTGGGGCAGCTCGGCGGGGATCAGGCTCCGTTGCAGGGCGAGTGCGGCGGTCTGGTCGAGGGTGTTCGCCCGGGCGCTGCTGGCCAGGCTCACCCGGTCGGCGACCAGTTCGAGCAGGCGGACGTCGTCGAGGTTGAACTGACGGGGCGACAGGGTGCCCACGTGCAGCACGCCGACGAGCTCGCCCCGGGCCATGATCGGCACGCCCAGAAGGGACTGCAGGCCGATCTCCAGCAGCACCGGGTTGACGACGTTGTCGGAGGTGACGGTCTGGATGATCACCGGCCGCCGGGTGAGCGCGACCTGGCCGGCGAATCCACGGCCGATGGAGACCCGGAAGCCCTGCCGGACCTCCTCCTCCAGCCCCCGGGCGGCGGTGGCCACCAACTGCTGGGCGCGGACGTCGAGCAGGAGAATCGCGGCCGTGTCGACCCGCAGCAGGTCACGCACCCGGTCGAGCAGCTCGTCGAACAGGTCCGCCACATCGAGTCGGGACAGCGTCGCGTCGGTCACCGCCTCGACACGGCGCAACCACTGGTCGTCCCGCAGGACCTCCGCCCGAACCACCCCACGATCCTAGTTGCGCCCCGACAAATTTCGCTTCCGGCAACCGGTGAGACGGCCGTCCCAGCAGCTGGTAGGAACCGGACATCCGGCGCGGTGGGCCACGGACGAATCGACCGGTACCCCGGATTCTAGTCGTTGAGCTGGGAGAGCGCCGCCGCTGGTTCCCGTCAGCCGGCCGCCCCGCGCCCTGGCCTGGAATGCGCACGGAAGCCTGCCGGCACTCTCCGGGTGAGTGGAACGAGCTCTCGTAGCGGTCGCTGGCGGCGGTCGCTAGCTGGCGCGGGGCGCATACATGATGACGGCGACTCCGACGAGGCAGATGGCGGCGCCGACGATGTCGTAGCGATCGGGGCGGAACTTGTCGACGACCATGCCCCAGGCGAGGGAGCCGGCGACGAAGACGCCGCCGTAGGCGGCGAGGATGCGGCCGAAGTTCGCGTCCGGTTGGAAGGTGGCGACGAAGCCGTAGAGACCGAGCGCGACGACTCCGGCCGCGATCCAGAGCAGCCCACGGTTTTCCCGCCAGCCCTGCCAGACCAGCCAGGCGCCACCGATCTCGGCGAGCGCGGCGAGCAGGAACAGCAGGATCGAGCGGGCAACGGTCATACGTCGGACCGTAACCTGACCACCTGGCGCGCACGCTCGTCGCCCTGCCCGCAGGAGCAGTCGCCGCGGGCGCAACCGGTGGTGTGGCGGCGTTTGGCGGCCCACCACCAGGACACTCCGGCGAGCACGGCCAGGGCGACGGCGACCCCGGGAAGGAATCGGTTGACCGCGGCCCAGCCACCGCCACCGACGACCCCGGCGGCCAGCAGCAGCGGCAGCACGCAGCAGGCGGCGCAGGCGCCACCGGCGAGTCCGGTCAGGCCGGAGGGAAGCAGTCGGCGCAGCCGGTCAGCAATGGTCGGCATGGTCGTTCCGCTCGGCGAGTTCGGTGAAGGGCAGCGGACAGCAGGCACTGCCCGCGCAGGCGACCAGGTCGTCACAGCCGGCGGAGATGGCGGCGCGCAGGGTGTCGCGGATGACGGTCAGGTCCGCCATCTTCCGCTCGACCTCGGCGAGCTTCTCCGTGGCTCGTGCCTGGAGACCGTTGTCGGTGCGGCGATGCCGGCGCCGGCCGGCGGCGAGCAGGTCGGCCACCTCGTTGAGGGTGAAACCGAGGCGCTGCGCGGTCTTGATGACCCGCAGCAGGGTGACCGTGTCGGACGGGTACAGCCGGTGACCGCCCGGCGACCGCCGCGGAGAGACGAGCAGTCCCCGGCGTTCGTAGTAGCGCAGTGTCTGCACGTTGACCCCGGCCGCGTCGGCCAGCTCGCCGCTGCGCAGCCCCGAGCCGGTCATCGCCGGCCCCGGGCCGCTGCCACCCGCTCGGCGAGGGCGTCGAGCACGCCGACGTGTGCCGCGGGCACCCGGACGTCCAGCGTCAGCAGCTCCGCGCCGGATCGCGCGATGTCGAAGGCGAAGAACGAGCAGCAGGACGATTCGCGGGCGGCCAGCTCCCGCGCGGTCTCCTCGACCCGTGCCGCGCCGTCGAGCCGCAACCGCAGGTGCTCCGCCGACAGCCGGTTGGCGTCCCGGACCGCCGTGCGGAAGAACTGGTCGAACTCCGCCAGCCGCAGTGGTTGCTCGGCCGTCGGCAGGGTGCACGCGTCCGGCACCCAGGAACCGCTCGCCGTGATGGGGTCGTCGCTCATACGCCGACGGTAAGTCTGTACCTGGGTACCGGATGCAACCCCGGACGACGGCGTGGTGGGCCCGACGAGGAGATCCGCGAAGCGTGAGCCCGAGCGTGCGAGATCTCGGCGCTGACCAAGACAATGGCCGGATGCGCGATCTCCGGTGGGACGACGTCAGAGAGTGGTTCGACCCGTACGAGAACGGCAGCCTGCCCGACGTCATCGTGCCTGGCATGACTCTGACCGACTGGGAGGCCGTGCTCCGGCTGATCCGGTCCCAGGGTTGGCGGTGTGAATACGACTTCCGGGAGCAGACCCTTCCGCCGCCCGCGTCAGCAGCCGGTCTGTTCACCGCCGACCCCGAATGGCTGCGGACCCTGCACGTCTGGCCCGACCCTGCCATGGAGTGGACCGTTCGGCTGCCAAGCCCGGATGAGATTGACAGCGACGTCAGCCTGTTCGAGATCCAGGGGCAGGAACGCCTGGACGTCTTCTGCGGATTCCTTCGGACACTGGGCAGGACCCTCGACAAGCGTGTGCTCGTGTACGCCGAAGGCGACCACGGCCCCGAAGGCGGTCACAGCTACCCGCCGATGATGGCGTACGAGCCGGCCGACGACCGAGTGGTGTTCCTCGCCCACCCCTCCGGGCCATCCACGGGTCGGTAACCGCGGCGGCAGAGCCTTGATCGCGGCTCTGAGCTGGTGGGCGACGGACGAGTCGACCTGTACGCCGGATTCTGTGACCGGCACGCCCCGGAGGGCGGGCCGGCGGCGGCCATCCATCTCGGCCTACCGTTGCCGGCAGGCTCTAGCGGCCTACCCGCAGACATCGGGCGGGCCGCCCTCAATCGTCTGCACGGGCCGTCATCTTGCGGTGACGACCCTTTCTTGGCCTTGCTCCGGGTGGGGTTTACCGAGCCATCCCGGTCACCCGGGATGCTGGTGGGCTCTTACCCCACCGTTTCACCCTTACCGTCCCGTGTCGGGCCGGCGGTCTGTTTTCTGTGGCACTGTCCCGCGGGTCACCCCGGGTTGCCGTTAGCAACCACCCTGCCCTGTGGAGTCCGGACGTTCCTCGGCGGCGGGCCGCAGCCCGCCGACGCGACCGCCCGGTCGACTCGTCCGTCGCGCCCTAATCCTAACGACAACACCCCCGCCCCCATTTCCACCCCGGCACGCGCCCCCGGCCGGCGTTGATCAAGAAGTTTGCGTCGCGGAGAGGCCGAATTCTGACGCCAACTTCTTGATCAACGCGGGGGCAGGGCGAGGGGTGGCGCGGGGGTGGTGCGGGGGCGCGGTGGAGGTGGTTCTGCGCCCGGGCGGGTAGCGGGCTAGCCTGCGGGATCATGGAGCTCTCCGACATCGCGCTGCTGGTCGCCGCCGGCCTTGCCGCGGGCACGGTGAACGCGGTGGCCGGAGGCGGTTCCCTCATCACCTTCCCGGCCCTGATCGCGATCGGCCTGCCCCCGGTGCCGGCCAACGTCAGCAACTCGGTGTCGGTCTTTCCCGGCTACGTGGCCAGCGTGGCGGGCAGCCGGATGGACCTGCCCCGCGGCCGGGCGCTCTGGCCGCTGCTGCCCACGGCCGTGGCCGGCACGGTCGTCGGCTGCGTGCTGCTGCTGGCCACCCCGGCGCGCGCGTTCGAGCTGGTGGTGCCGTTTCTGGTGCTGGGTGCGACCGCCGTGCTGGCCTTCCAGGATCCGCTGCGCCGGCTGGTCGGCCATCCGGCCGACCTCAGCCCGCGCCGCCGCACCGTCACCGTGCAGGCCATGGTCGCGCTGGGCACGGTGTACGGCGGTTACTTCGGCGCGGCGCTCGGCGTGATGCTGGTGGCCGGCCTGGCGCTGGTGCTGGACGCCACGCTGGCCCGGGTGTCGGCCATCAAGAACCTGCTCTCGGCCGTCGTGGGCCTGACCACGCTGGTGGTGTTCGCCCTCTTCGGCCCGGTCGACTGGGCCGCGGTCGCGGTGGTCGCGCCGGCCACCCTGGTCGGCGGGTACGCGGGCGCCCGGCTGGTCCGCCGGCTCCCGCCGGTGGTGCTGCGGACCCTCATCGTGGTCTTCGGCACGGTGATCGGCCTCTACCTGCTCTACCGCGCCCTGGGCTGACCGCAGACGGCCGGACCGCCCCGACGCGACGTCGGAGCGGCCCGGCCCGGAGTGCGACGGTCGGCCAGGGTTGCGACGGTCAGTACGCCTCGCCGACCGGTTCCTCCGGGGCGTGCTCGTTGCGCCGGGCGGCGGAGTTCCACCGGGACCAGAGCACCCGCTCGCCGTAGCCGGCGGCCATCACGTGCGCGAAGGCGAGGTAGACCAGCACGCCGACGGCGAGGACCCCGAATCCGACCCAGAACGGCAGGGCGAGCCCGTGCTCGGCGAGCTTGCCGGAGAGGATCGGGGCCGGCGCGGCGGCGCCCCAGCGGACCAGGTTGAACGCGCCGGTGGCGACCCGCCGGTCGCTGGAGCCGAGGCCCAGGGCGAGGTCGGTGAGGTTGGCGTTGGCCAGGCCCATGAACAGGCCGGCGAGGACCAGGACCACCAGCGACATGGCGGTGCCGGTGGAGGTGGCGAAGAGGACCATGCAGACCAGCAGGCCGGCGATGGCGACGCCGACGGCCTGCACCGCGCCGATCCGGTGGGCCAGCCGGTGGCCGACGAGCAGGATGCCGGCGGCCAGGCCGAGGCCCCAGCCGGTGAAGGCCAGGCCCAGCGGGATGACGTCGAGGTGCAGGTAGAGCGGCGTGTAGCCGAGCACCACGAAGAAGACGAAGTTGTAGGCGGCGGTGACCACGCAGAGGGTGATGAACGCCGGCTTGCGGTAGGTCGAGAAGATCGCGCCGAGGCGTACGGGGGCCTGCCTGTTGGCGGGTTCGCGGAGCTTGCGCGAGGCGACGGCCAGCGCCAGCACCATGAACACGCCGCACACGAAGAAGGGCAGCCGCCAGGACACCTCGCCGAGCAGGCCGCCGATCAGCGGGCCGACGGCGAAGCCGAGACCGAGCGCGGTCTCGAAGAGGCCCACCACCCACTCCCGGTCGTTGGCGAGGTTGACCAGCACCACCATGGCGGTGGCGAAGAACATGGCGTTGCCCAGCCCCCAGACGCCGCGCAGCACCGAGAGCTGCACGATGTCGTTGCTGAACGACGCGAGGATGGCGGCCAGGCCGACCACCGAGACGCCGGTGATGAGCACCGGCTTGAAGCCGAACTTCCCGCTGGCGAGGGTCGCCGGGATCATGCCGACCGCCATCACCGCGATGTACGCGGTGAAGAGCAGCTCGACCTGCCAGGCGGTGACGCCGATCGCCTCGCCGATGGCGGGCAGGATCGGGTCCACCACGGCGATGCCGGCGATGGCGAGGAAGGCCACCAGCGTGGTGGCGTAGATGGCACTGCGGTTGGGTTCGGATCGCCGATCCACTCCGCGCCTCCAGACAGATAGCTGTATGTTACAGGTAAATCAGTTGTATCATACAGCTATGAGGGACGACGCCCACGCGGAAGATGTCACACTCGGCCGGATCGAGACCGAGGTCGCGCTGCTCATGCGGCTCGGCGAGGCGACCCGGCGGGCCAGCGGCACGGCCGAGCACCGGGTGCTCGACCGGGCGGCGTACGTGATCCTGCGGCACCTGGCCGGCGCCGGACCGCAGAACGTCTCGGCACTGGCCACGAAGCTGAACCTGGACGGCTCCACGGTCACCCGCCAGGTCTCCGCCATGCAGCGGGACGGGCTGATCGCGCGTACCCCGGACCCGGCCGACGGGCGCGGCACGGTGATCTCGCCGACCCCGGCCGGCCTCCAGCGGATGGCCGCGGTGCGGGCGGCCCGCACCCGGCTCTACGGCGACATCCTGGCCGCCTGGTCCCCCGACGACCGGGAGAGCCTCGCCGACCTGCTGCACCGGCTCAACGAGGCCCTCGAGTCGCGCACCCGCCGCCGCTGACCGCAGGGCGAGACCCGGCGAGCGCAGGGCGAGACCCGGCGAGCGCACGGCGAGGCCCCGGCCGCCGTCCTGGCGACCGGGGCCTCGGGCGGCTCAGGCCACCGGCTCCCGGGCGGAGTCCGCGTCGCGCTCCGTGCCGGGGGTGACCCGCGGGTCGCCCTCGTCGGCGAAGTAGTCGTCCGGGGTGGTGCCGTCCACCCCGTCGGCCACCTTCGCGGCCCGCAGCACCAGCGTGAGCAGCGCGGCCACCGCCAGGTTGACCAGCACCGCCACGATGCCCACGTAGATCGTCTTCGTGGTGTCGAAGCCGAACTTCTCCAGCGGGAAGGCCGAGCCGGCGAAGTGCTTCTTGCCGGTCGCCGGGTTCCCGATCTGGTAGAGCATCCACATGCCGAGGCCCATGCCGGCCACCCAGCCGGCGATCAGCGCGCCCCGGTGGAACCAGCGGGTGTAGAGGCCCAGCGCCACCGCCGGCAGCGTCTGCAGGATGATCACGCCGCCGATGAGCTGGAGGTCGATGGAGAACTGCGGGTCGAGGAAGACGATGCAGGCGACCGCGCCGACCTTCACCACCAGCGAGGTGATCTTCGAGACGTTCGCCTCCTGCGCCGGGCTGGCGTCCCGCTTCAGGTACTCCTTGTAGATGTTGCGGGTGAACAGGTTCGCCGCCGCGATCGACATGATCGCCGCCGGCACCAGCGCGCCGATGCCGATGGCCGCGTACGCCACGCCCGCGAACCAGTCCGGGAACTGGCTGTCGAACAGCAGCGGCACCACCGTGTTGCCGTCGACGCTGCCGGCCTTGGCGCCGGGCAGCGGCTTCACGCCCGCCGCGATGGCCATGTAGCCGAGCAGCGCGATCAGCCCGAGCAGCAGGCTGTACGCCGGCAGCGCGGACATGTTCCGCTTGATCACGTCCCGGTTCTTGCTGGCCAGCACGCCGGTGATGCTGTGCGGGTAGAGGAACAGCGCCAGCGCCGACCCGAACGCCAGCGTGACGTACTGGAGCTGGTTGTTGGCGTTGAGCAGGATGCCGTCACCCGGCGCCGGTGACGCTTTGAACTTCGCGTCGGCCGCGTCGAAGATGTCGCCCCAGCCGCCCAGCTTGTACGGCAGGTAGACGACCGCCACCAGGATCACGATGTAGATCAGCGAGTCCTTGACGAAGGCGATCAGCGCCGGCGCGCGCAGCCCGGACTGGTAGGTGTAGGCCGCCAGGATCGCGAAGGCGATGATGATCGGCAGGTGCCGGGCCAGCGCGCTGTCCCCGGTCACGCCCATCGTCTTGAGCACCGCCTCGATGCCGACCAGTTGCAGGGCGATGTACGGCATGGTCGCCACGATGCCGGTGATCGCGATCAGCAGCGCGAGGATCGGCGAGTCGAACCGGTTGCGGACGAAGTCCGCCGGGGTGACGAAGCCGTGCCGGTGCGAAACCGACCAGAGCCGGCACAGCACCAGGAACACCAGCGGGTAGATGACGATCGTGTACGGCACGGCGAAGAAGCCCGCCGCCCCGGCGCCGAAGATCAGCGCCGGCACCGCCACGAAGGTGTAGGCGGTGTAGAGGTCACCGCCGACCAGGAACCAGGTGATCCAGCCGCCGAAGCTGCGGCCGCCCAGCCCCCACTCGTCCAGGTGGGCCATGTCGCGCGGCGCCCGCCACCGGGCCGCCACGAAACCCATGGCGCTGACCAGCAGGAAGAGGAGGCTGAAGACGATGATCTCGGTGAGGTGGTCGCGCCACATCAGCGGTCACCTCCCCGCTTCTTCGTCATCTGGTAGACCAGCGTGGTGGTGGCCACGCCGAGGATGATCCAGGCCAGTTGCAGCCAGTAGAAACGCGGGAAGCCGAACAGCCGCGGCGAGTCGGCGTTGAAGAAGGCCGGGATCAGCGGCACCACGATCGGTATGAAGAGCAACCAGTTCCAGGGGCTGTGGTCCTTCGCCCTGGATCGCGCCGTTGTCGGCGCCTCCGGTTCTGGTGCTGCCATGTGACACACCTCCGGGAAGTCGTAACTTGCCATGTGACGGCCGGAGGCTACGACCCTGTGAGCGCGGTCACGTTCTGCCGGAGGACGGCGATGCGCCAAACGGCCGCCCGCATGCGCCGAACGGCGGTGGCTCCAGGTCGCGGCACGCGTCGGGCGCGCCGAGCCGGAGTCGCCGTAGGTGCGGGCGGCGGGGCGGGCGGCAGCTCAGAGGTCGGACAGGTGGGCGGTGTCGTTGACCGAGCGGACCGCGACGCCGCCGTCCGGGTAGAGGTCGAGCACCGAGACGCCCGCGGTGTCCAGGTAGAGCCGGTGCAGGAAGGCGTCGCCGGCCGCGAGGGCGTCGCGCAGCACCAGCTTGATGGGCGAGACGTGGGAGACCACCACGACGGTCTCCCCCGGGTACGCCGTCCGGAGCCGGTCGACCGCCCGGCCCGTCCGCTCGGCGACCGCGGTGAACGACTCGCCCTCGGGCGGGGCGACACTCGTGGAGGCCAGCCAGGCGTCCAGTTCCCCGGCCCAGCCCGCGCGCACCTCGGCGAAGGTGCGGCCCTCCCAGACCCCGAAGTCGCACTCGATCAGGTCGTCGTCGGGGCGTACCGGCGGGTTGCCGACCAGTGCGGCGACCGCCTCGGCGGTGGCCACGCAGCGCGCGAGCGGTGAGCTGACCACGGCCGCGACCGACGGCGCGAGGGCGGCCACCCGGGCGGCCGTGGCGCGGGCCTGGGCCCGCCCCCGGTCGGTCAGCGGCACGTCGCCGCGCCCCGAGTAGCGCTTCTGCACGGTCCGCTCGGTCTCGCCGTGCCGGACCAGGATCAGCCGGGTGGCCTCCTCGGTCGGGCGCGGCTCCCAGGACGCCGGCGTGGTGGCCGGGTCGGTGCCGGTGGCCCGGCCGGTCGCGGCCCGGGCGGCCACCTCGCGCACAGCCGGCTCGGGGGGCGCGGCCTCGCGCGGTGGCCCCACGACGGGCCCGGCCGGGGCCAGGCCGGCGGCCGCGTCCATGGCGGCGTTGGCCAGCGCGTCGGCGTGCTTGTTGCGCTCCCGGGGGACCCAGCCGAACCGTACGCTCTCGAACCGCCCGACCAGCGCAGCGGCCTGCGCGGCGAGCGGCCGCAGCCCGGGGTTCTTGATCTGCCAGCGGCCGCACATCTGCTCGACCACCAGCTTGGAGTCCATCCGGGCCTCCACCTCGGCCGCGCCCAGCTCGGCGGCGGCCTCCAGCCCGGCGATGAGGCCCCGGTACTCGGCGACGTTGTTGGTGGCCGTGCCGATCGCCTCGGCACGTTCGGCCAGCACCTCGCCGGTCGCCGGGTCCCGGACCACCGCGCCGTAGCCGGCCGGCCCCGGGTTGCCCCGGGACCCGCCGTCGGCCTCGATCAGCACCGCGCGCACCGCCACGACGGCTACAGCCCCGACTCGTTGGTCCGGACCATGATCCGCCGGCACTCCTCGCAGCGGACCACGTCGTCCGGGTCGGCCTTGCGGATCCGGGCCAGGTCGGCGCCGGAGAGCTCCAGGCGGCAGCCCCCGCAGCGGGCGCCGGTGAGCAGCGCCGCGCCGAGGCCGGTGTCCGTGCGGATCTTGTCGTAGAGGGTGACCAGGTCGCCCGGCAGGTCGCCGGCCAGCGGCTGGCGGGCGCCGCGCTTGAACTCCTCCTCCTTGGCGATCTCGGCGAGGCTGTCGTCGCGGCGCTGCTCGGCCGCGACGCGCCGGTCCCGGGCCTCGGCGATGCGCCGCTCGACGCCGTCCAGCACGCCCTGCGCGGTCTCCCGCTGCTCCATCAGCTCCAGCTCGGCGTCCTCCAGGTCGCTCTGCCGGCGGTTCAGCGAGGCCAGCTCGTGCTGGAGCGCCTCCAGCTCGCGGGCCGGGCCGGTGCCCGCGGCCAGCCGGTTCTCGTCCTTGGTCTTGCGGGCGCGGACCTGGTCGACGTCCTTCTCCAGCCGGGCGATGTCCCGGTCCAGGTCGTCCACGGCCACCTGGGCGCGGACCCGCTCGTCCTCCAGCGCGGAGAGCTCGCGCGCCAGGGCCTCCAGCTCGGCCAGCTCCGGCAGCGTCCGGCGGCGATGGGCGAGCTGGGCGAGCGCGGTGTCGATCGCCTGCAGGTCGAGCAGGCGGCGCTGCACCTTCGGGTCAGCCTTCACGATCGGGGCTCCTTGTCGTCCGGTCGGGGCGCGGCGGCGTGCACGGTCCACGGGTCGGTGTCCAGGTCGGACACCGTGGTCTCGACGCCCAGCTCGTCCCGCAGCTGGGCGGCCAGGTCGTCCAGCCAGGGTCGCTCGGTCGCCCAGTGGGCGGCGTCCAGCAGGGCCGGGCCGCCGGCGGCGAGGTGCTCGCCGGCGGGGTGGTGGCGCAGGTCGGCGGTGAGGAACGCGTCCACCCCGGCCGCGGTCGCCTCGGCCAGGAAACTGTCCCCCGCGCCGCCGCTGACGGCGAGGGTACGAACCATACGCCCGGGATCCCCGGCGGCGCGAACTCCCCAGGCGGTGACGGGGAGCACGGCGGCGGCGTGCCGGGTCAGCTCGGCCAGGGTGAGCGGGGTGGGCAGCTCGCCGATCCGGCCGATGCCCCGGCCGGGGCCGGCGGCGGGCGAGCCGGCGGGGGGCGGGTGCAGCGGGCGCAGCCCGGTGAGCCCGAACCGGGCGGCCAGGGCGTCGGACACCCCGGGGTCGGCCACATCGGCGTTCGTGTGTGCCACGTACAGCGCCACGTCGGCCTTGATCAGCCGGTGCACGATCCGGCCCTTGTACGTGGTGGCGGCCACCGAGGAGACCCCGCGCAGCAGCAGCGGGTGGTGCGCGACGATCATGTCGGCCCCGGCGGCGAGCGCCTCGGCCACCGTCTCCGGGACCACGTCGACCACGCACGCGACCCGCCGGACCGGGGTGCCGGGCTCACCGAGCACCAGCCCGACCCGGTCCCACTCCTCGGCCCAGGCGGGCGGGTAGCGCCGGTCGAGCGCGGCCACCACGTCGGCGACCGTGGGCGGCGATCCGGTTGTGCTCACGGCCGGCCAGCTTACCGGCGTCGGGCGGCCCACATGCCCGATGGCGGCGAGCAGGGGCCCCTCGTCCGACGGAACCGTCAGCAAGAGGCCCCTGCTCGCACCTCAGCCGACCGGGGCGGCCGGGCGTGGCGCGGCGCGCAGGGCGGCCAGGCCGGCTCCCCACGGGAAGGCGTCCAGGTGCCGCTCGCCGGTGCCCGGCGGGTGCAGCGGCACCACGTGGTCGCCGAAGACCACCCGGACGCCCCACTCGCGCAGCCGGGCCAGGCCGGCCCGGAACGCGGGGTGCGCGGCCATGGCCACGTTGGTGTACGGCACGGCCGCGATCGGCACACCCATCCCCTGCCCCTCGACCAGCAGGCCGAGGGCGAGGGTGTCGGCGATGCCGACCGCCCACTTGTTGACGGTGTTGACCGTCGCCGGGCAGACCAGCATGGCGTCCGCCGGGGGCAGCACGTCCGGATCGCCCGGGTTCTTGTAGTGGGTACGGACCGGGTGGCCGGTCTGCCGGGCCAACGCCGTCCGGTCGACGAACTTCGCGCCGTCCGGCGTGGTCACCACGCAGACCTGCCAGCCGTCCTGCTGGGCGAGGTCGACCAGCCGGCCGACGTGACGGGCCAGCGGCGAACCGCAGGCGATGACGTAGAGCACCCGACGGTGCCCGTTGCTGGTGTGC
Organism: Micromonospora sp. CA-244673; assembly: GCF_050948395.1. Taxonomy (NCBI): domain Bacteria; kingdom Bacillati; phylum Actinomycetota; class Actinomycetes; order Micromonosporales; family Micromonosporaceae; genus Micromonospora; species Micromonospora sp. CA-244673. Next base: position 5,581,027 of record NZ_CP192019.1, read on the forward strand.
GGACCGCTCATGCGACCCGGCCCACGCTCATACTCCGACTCCCATGTGCTCAGCCAACTCCGCGATCGGCGGAGGCGGCGCACCCCGTGTGCGACGGAGCACGTCCGACATCACCTCGTGGGCGATGGGCCGGCAACGGATCTCGGAAGGCGCGAGCCGGTCGCCGCGGAGCAGCATGTCCCCGGCGTTGGCGACGTCGCCGATCTGGGCGAAGCCGCGGGCGATGTCCAGCAGGTGGTGCGCGCGCCGCTCGGGCAGCAGCGCGTTGAACGCGGGCTCGGCCAGGCGGTGGTGGGTCTCCACCGCCCGGCCGCCGTCGCCCAGCTCGACGGCGGCGGCGGCCCGGTGCAGCTCCAGGTTGGTCGGGCCGAACGAGGTCCAGTAGTGGTTGTGGTCCCCACCGAGCAGGGTGGCCGCCTCGGCCGCCCCGGTCAGCAGGTCGTCCACGGTCGCCGAGTCGCCGATCCGGGCGGCGGCCATCGCGCCCTGGAGCAGCAGCATGCCGTAGACCGAGAGGCGTTCCGGCCGGACGTCGTTCTCGCCGCCGGGGGCCAGCCGGTTGGCGATCCGCACGTTGAGTTCGAGCGCGGGGCGGGGGCGGCCCATCGCGACGAGGGCGTTGCAGACCCGGGTGGTGGCGATGCCGGCGAGCAGGGGGTCGTCGGCCCGCTGGGCGACCGCCATCGAGCGGTCGGCGGCCAGCCAGGACAGGTCGCACTCGCCGAGCTTGCGCAGCACCGAGGAGGCGATCTGGTAGACCTGCCCGAGCAGGTGGGCGGCCTCCCGGGCCTGGTCGCCGCGGTAGCCGGCGTCGGCGGCCTGGGCGTCGCGCAGCAGCTTCGGCAGGGCCCGGGTGAGCATGCCGTAACGGCCGTACTGGTAGGTGAGCCAGGCGTGGTTGACGGCCTTGCGCATGTCGGTCAGCGGCGGGGGGTAGGGCGCCGCGTCGAAGTACGCGCTCATCGAGTCGTAGCGCTCCAGCGCGGCCCGGATCTCCTCGACCTCGACCTGGTCGATGCAGTTGAGGGCGTCGCTCCGCCGCTCCGGGTCCTTGCCGAGGAGCAGTTGCACGTCGACCTGGAGGATGTCGGCGATCTCGTAGAGCACGGAGAACTTGTCCAGCCGCCGGACGCCGCGCTCCACCTTGTCCACCCAGCTCTTGGATTTGCCGAGCCGGTCGGCGAAGACCTGTTGGGACATCTTGCGCCGGCTGCGCCAGTACGCGACCCGACGGCCTATGGGTAGCTCGTCCATCTCCCCATCCCTCCCCCTGCCCGCGTCCGGCTGATCCCCCCGGTCGACCAATCACGACGGTCCGTCGGTGTTCAGGTTTTCGCTGGTCGCACAGTCTGTACGTCGGCCGTACAGCCAGTTCTCGTAGTTTTCGTGCAAGTTGCATCAGCCGTTCGTCAGCTCAACGAGTGTGGGTTACGGCAGTGACGGCGTTCGACGTGTGGTGTGTGGACGGTTCCGGGCGGGCGAGAGGGGATGGGACACATGTGGGGGAATGTCGGACCGCGCGTGGCTCACCTGTCGCCGCTGGAACGGGTCCGGCTGCGCCGGGTCGCCGTCCGGTACGCCGCGCACGGCTGGGCGGTGACCCCCGGCGCCTGCCTGGCCAACAGCCGCTTCGTCTGCGGCCGGGCCGGCTGCCCCACGATCGGCTGCCACCCCGCCCTGGAGAACTGGGAGCACGCGGCGAGCGCCGACCCGGCCCGGGTGGCCACCTGGTGGCGCAGCCGCCCGCACGGGGTGCTGCTGCCCACCGGGCGCGCGTTCGACGTGCTGGAGGTCGCGGCCCACCTGGGCCGGCGAGTGCTCGACACGGTCGCCACCCATCCGGCCGGCTTCGGCGTACGCGGGCCCGTGCTGGTCACCCCCACCGGCCGCTGGATGTTCCTGGTCCGCCCCGGCGACCCGCTGCGCCCGGAACTGGAGCACTGCTTCCACGTGGTCCGGCACGGTCCCGGCTCGTGGATCCCGGCCCCGCCGACCCGGCTGCCCGAGGGGACGGTCCGCTGGGCGGTCGCCCCCGAGCAGGCGCGCTGGCGGCTGCCCGACTCGTACCTCGTGCAGAACGCGCTGATCGCGGCGTTACGGGCGGCCGGGATCACGCTCACCCCCGAGCTCCTCCCCGGCCAGCTGCCCCTCCCCCGGCGCGGCTGCTGACCGCCGGCCCCCGGGCAGCGACCTCCCCGGCGTCGCACTCGTTGTTCCTGCTGAGGGCGCAGAGGCGCCGGAGCGGGGGTGGAGGATGTCCGGGGACGACGCGGCCCGCCACAGCGGCGGCACCGAGCCACCGCCGCACCGGCGCCGCCCCTACCGGTGGGCCTTCACCCGCCCGTGGGGCACCCGGCCCCGCGGTTCCCGCCCCCGCGGTTCCCGCCCCGCCACCACCCACCGCCCGCTCCGCTGACACCCGCCGGGCGGCGTCAGGTCCCCAGCGGGAGGGTGCGGGAGTGCAGGAGGCGGCCGTCGTCCGTCACCACGGCGTGCAGCCAGGGGGCGGGCAGGCCGTCCAGCCAGCCGATGCCGGCGCCGCCCATGGCCACGGCGGCGGTGGCGTAGGCGTCGGCGACGCCCAGGTCGGGACCGACCACGGTGACCGAGCGCAGGCCGGCGGCCGGGGCGCCCCGGCGCGGGTCGACGACGTGGTGGCCGCGCTCGTAGACGCCGGAGGTGGCGACCGCCAGTTCGGTGCCGGTCAGCACGAGGCAGGTGGCGGCCGGGTCCCAGGGGTGCCGGACGCCGATCCGCCACGGGCCGCCGCCGACCGCGCGACCGCGTACCCGGAGGTCACCGCCGGCGTTCAGGCAGTGGTTCGGGGCGCCGGCCTCGACCAGCCGGTCCGAGGCCACCTGCGCGGCCCAGCCCTTGACGTAACCCGACGGGTCCAGCCGCCCGGTGGCGTACACGTCGAAGAAGCCGTCGGTGCCGGTCCACAGGTCGGCGCAGCGCGCCAGCACCGCCCGCAGGTCGGCGGACGCCTCGGCCAGCGGCAGCTCGCCCCGGTCCAGGCGGCACACCTCGCTGTCCGTCCGGTAGGTGCTGAACCGCGCGTCCACCTCACGCAGCCAGGCGAAGGTGTCCTCGGCCAGCTCGTGCAGGGTGGCGGCGGGCAGGTCGTCGGCCAGGTCGAGGCTGATCGCCGTACCCATGATCTGCTCGACCCGGCGCAGGCCCGGCCTCATGCCGTGCCGATCTTCGTGCGCGACCCGCGGGGCTCGCAAACCTGGCTCACTCCTCGCGCTCACGCCTTGTCGAGCGCGGCCTGGAGCGACTGCTTGTAGGCCGTGCTGGTGTAGGTGGCCCCCGAGACCGTGTTCAGGTTGGCGCTCTGCTTGGCGACGACCTCGCCGGAGCTGCCGCTGTAGCGGGCCTGCACGTCGTCGCTGCGCAGCCCGGACTGCCCGTCCAGCGGCAGGCCGAGACCGGTGGCGTCGACGATCCTGCTCCCGCTCAACGTGATCCGCACCTGGAGCGAGCCGTACCGGTAGCTGACCACCGGCCCGGTGACCGTCCGGGTGGTGACCTTCGGCGCGCTCGTGGTGGTCCGCGGCGCGGCGGGGGTGGTCCTGGTGGTGGCGCTGCTCCGGATGCCGGGGGTGCGGCTGGCACCCGCCTTGGCGGTCGGCTTCGCCGAGGCGCTCGGCCGGGCGGAGGGGGTGACGCCGCCCGGGGTCGGCTCGGGGGCCGCCGAGCCGCCGGGGGCGACCGGCGCCTCGGCGACCGGCCGGTCCTGGGCGGCCTGGCCGGCGCCCGGGGCGCCCTTGAGCACCACCAGCACGGTGGTGCTGGCGGCCAGGCCGGTGATCGCGAGGAGCGCGCGACGCATGGGCGGGGCCTCTCTACAGCTCGAAGGTGGCGAGGTGGATCTGCCGGCGCGGCACCCCGGCCCGGCGCAGCGCCCGGACCGCCTCCTCGACCAGGCCCCCCGGGCCGCACAGGTAGACGTCGCGCCGGGTCAGGTCGGGCACCAGCCGGCGCAGCCCCTCGGGGCTCATCACCTGGCGGGGGCCGGGGTCGTCGCGGGAGCCGACCACGTACCAGACCGAGGTGTGCCGGGCCTGGGCGAGCCAGTCCAGCTCGTTGTGCAGCAGCACGTCGGCCGGGGTGCGGGCGCGGTAGATCAGCGCCGCCCCGGGCGGCAGTTCCTCCAGCATGGCCCGCAGCGGGGCGATGCCGCTGCCCCCGGCGATCAGCAGGGCGCGTTCCCGGGTCCGGTGGGCGGCCGTGAAGGTGCCGGACGGCCCCTCGGCCCAGGCCCGGGTGCCCGGGGTGAGGTCCCGCAGGTCGGCGGTGTGCCGGCCGACGACCTTCACGGTGAGCCGCAGCCAGCGGCCGTTGCCCGCCGCGGAGAGCGAGAACGGGTGCGACTGCCACCAGCACCCGGGGTTGAGGAACCGCCAGCGGAAGTACTGGCCGCCGAGCAGGTCGATCTGGTTGAGCCGGTGCCCGGTCAGGTAGATCGAGATGGTGTCCCGGCTCTCCGCCACCACGTCGGCGACGCGCAGCCGGTGCCGCAGGTTGAAGCGCAGCGGGGCGATCAGCCGCCCCCACACCAGCGCGGCCACCACCAGCAGGTACGCGGCGATCCAGCCGGTGCGCACCGGGCCGGGCTCGTAGAGCTGGGCGCCGTTGCTGAACTGGTGCCCGTAGCCGAGCAGCAGGGCGAGGTAGCTGGTCAGGTGCAGGTGGTACCAGAGTTCGTAGGGCAGCCGCCGGCGGACGCCCCGGACCGCGGTGAGGCCGACCGCCACCATGATCCCGGCGGCCACGAAGGCGGAGACCATGTCCTCGTAGTGGGTCAGCAGGGCGCCGACCTGGCCGAGGATCGAGTTGCGCTCCAGCCGGGCGTAGCCGACCACCAGCAGCGCCAGGTGGGCGAGGACCGCCACCAGCAGGGTGGCCCCGAGGTCCCGGTGCACCCGGGACAGCCGCTCGCCGCCGAGCCAGCGCTCCAGCACGCCGAGCCGGCTCATCATGAGCACCTGCACCAGCAGCAGGTAGCCGGCGACCAGGCCGGTGATCCGGCCCGCCGCCGTGAGCACGTCGGTGGTGCCGGCCAGCGAGCCGGGCGGGGTGGCGAGCCACCAGGGCAGCACCGCGGCGACCAGGCCGAGCCAGAAGGCGGCGGCCAGCACCCGCCGCCCGCCGGGCCCGCGACGCGGCCGGCCCGGGGGTACGGGGGCAGCCGGACGGCCGCCGTACGGGGCGGATGCCCCGGTGCGGCGGCCGGCGGCGAAGGTGTCCTGATATGTCACGCGTACAGCTTCACGGGGGTGTATTTCTGCCGGGGGAAGACCTTGTCCACCTGCGCGGTCGTCAGGCCGAACCGTCCCTGCGCGACCGAACCGTAGACGTTGAACATGTTGTTGTACTCAGGTACGTCTCCGCTGTCGAGATCGTTCAACCCGTTCCAGGTGCCGAGGAGCGAGCCGGCGAGCTTGCGCCCGGACAGGATGGTGACCACCCCGCCGTGCCCGTGGTCGGTGCCGCCCTGGTTCGAGGCGACCCGCCGGCCGAACTCGCTGGACACCATGACCGTCACGTCGGCGGCCCGGTCACCGAGGTCGGTGAAGAACGCCGCCATGGCGTTGGCCAGCTCGTTGAGCCGGCGCCAGAGCTGGCCGCCCTCGCGGGTGCCCTGGTTCTCGTGGGTGTCGTAGCCGCCCATGCCGACCGTCGCCACCCGGACGTTCGCCCCGCCCTTGATGAGCTGCGCGAGCTGCTGGAAGGCGTACCCGACGCCCTCGTACTTCACCCCGGCGGCGGCCGCGTACGGCTTCGCGGCCAGCTTCTGCGCGGTGGCCAGCGCGCCCATCCCCTCGCTCACCGCCTCCTCCACCGGGTGGTTGATCCCGGTGAAGAGGCCGCGGATCGCCTTCTCGGTCGCGGCGCGGTATTTGGCGTCGCCGTTGAGCCGCAGCTCCCCGACGTTGTTGAGGGAGATCGCGCCGTTCACGCCGACCAGCGAGCGCGGCAGCGTGCTGCCGATGCCGACGCTGCGGAACGCGGTGCCCTTGCCGAGGGTGTCGACCAGGCTGTCCAGCCAGCCCCGGCCGCCGGTCTCACCGGGCAGGCCGCCCAGGTTGCAGGCGTCGGCGGCCTGGAAGTGGCTGCGCGACAGCCGCGGGTCGGAGACCGCCGGCACGAAGCCGAGCTGACCGGCCTTGAGCCACTTGTCCAGCGGGGCGAACGCGCTGGTCAGCTTGAAGCCGCGGCCGAGGGCCAGCGAGTCGTTGCCGAGCAGCAGGTCGGGGCGGGACTTGCTGAGCACCGGGTCGTCGGCCGGGGCGACCAGGCTCAGCCCGTCCAGCCCGCCGTAGAGGAAGACGTGGATGAGGGTGCCGGTCTTCGTCGCCGCGAAGGACGCCGAGGTGGTGACGAACTGGGCGGTGGCCAGGGCCGTCGCGGTGGCCGCGGCGCCGGCGACGAAGGTACGCCGGGTGACGCCCCGGCCGTCCTGCTGGGCCTCCTCCACCTCCTCCAGCCGGCGGTACCGGTCGGCCTCGGCGGCGTTCTCGGCCGCGACGATGTCGGCCTCCGCGCGCAGCAGCGCCTCGGCCGGGTTGTCGGCCAGCCGCCGCAGGTCGGGGCATTCGGGGTGCAGGGGGTACGGGTTCACGGTCATCTCCATCGAATGCCTCACCGGAGGTGGTGCTGGGGGGACGCGAGGATCGTCCGCGCGACCGCGGCGATGGCCCCGTTGAAGGTGGCGTCGACCTTGGTGCCCGCCGACACGCCGGCGACACCGAGCACGAGGGCCTTCTCCTTGGCGCTCAGCTTCTGGTGCACGAGCCGCAGGGCCAGCGCGTCCACGTACGCCCCGGCGGTCGCCGGTGGCTTCGCCACCAGCTTCTCCGGCCGGACATAGGTGAACTGCTTGCGGTAGGCGGCGATCAGGTCGCCGGCCTCGTTCCAGCCGTCGACCATGGTGCCGGCGGAGGTCCAGGCCACGTAGACGTCGGCGTAGCCGTCCGGGGTGGGCTTGCCCATCGGATACTGGCCCAGCTCGCGCATCTTGTCCTGGATCTGCCGCAGCCCCTGGGCGAACGGGGTGCGCCGCTTGTCGCCGTCGAAGCCCGCCGACGCCTCCGGCCCGACGCCCAGCGACCGGTAGGTGGCGACCAGGTACTCCATGGGGCGGCGGACCTTCTGGCCGACCGAGGCCCAGAACTCCGACGAGCTGAACAGGGTGGCCAGCACCGGCCGGATCTGCCCCTTGTTGGTGGTGTACGCCTTGGCCAGCCGGTCCACCAGCGACTTCGGCGGGGTGTCCGAGACGAACCGGGTGGCGAGGCTGCTCGCCACGTACCGGGCGGTCGACGCGTGCATCGCGATGTAGGTGATGTACTGGTCGATCACCTTGTCGGCGACCTTCGGGTCGGCCGAGTTGTTCGCGTGGCTGAACCCGAGGATCTTCACCTTGCCGAGGTAGTGGCGGTCGGCGTGGAAGACGTACTTCCCGTCGGCCACGCCGCGTCCGGTCTGCAGCATGGCGGCCTGGCGGACGTCCTTCTCGGTGTAGCCGCCGTCGACGCCGACCGAGTAGAGCTCCAGGTTCTCCCGAGCCAGGTTCTCGTTGACCGCGTCCTTGCGCGAGTCGGTCTGGTTCAGGTAGATGAGCAGCGCGGGGTGCTTGTTGGCGGCCACCAGCATCTCCGGGTAGCTGCCCAGCGCGTGCTTGCGGATCACGTCCTGGTCGAAGGAGTTGCGGTAGATCTCGCCGCCGTCGAAGTCGGCCGCCACGTGCAGGAAGTCGTTCCAGAAGTCGACCATCACCTCGAAGAGCTGGCGGTCCGACCAGATCTGCCGGGCGATGGTGGCGTCCACCGTCTCCCGCTCGGGCTGGGCGCCTCGCTCGTTGAGCTGGTCCCGCTGGTCGCGCAGCTGGGTCGGGGTCAGCTTGAGGGTGGGCAGCTCGGCCAGCTTCAGCTCGGCCTTCGTCGGCGCGATCTTCTCCGGCTGGAGCTGCTGGCGCAGCCAGTCGTCGATGCCGAGCCGCTTGATGTCGGCGAGCACCTTCGGCGTCGGGCCGAACGTGGTCCGGCTCGCCAGGTGGCGGATCGGGTCCTTGGCGAGCACCGTCTTGACGGTCACCTGGGTGGCCGCCGCGGCGGCCGCCGGGCTGGCGAAGACCCGGCCACCGGACGGCGCGTTGCGCTTGAGCGCCGCGCCGGCCCGCGAGCCCATGTAGCTCTCGTTCTGCTCGGTGTAGGTGCGCACCGTGCTGGGCTGCTGGCCGCTGGGGCGGGCGGCGGTGCCGTCGGTGACCACCGTGCCGGTCGCGTCGCCGGCCACCGGGTCGTCGGAGAACAGGCCCCGGACCTGCGGCGACAGGAGGGCGGCACCACCGGCGACCACCGCGGCGCCGCCGAGCACGGCGAGGGCGCGCCGCCGGCCGCGGCGCGGCTCGTCGTCGTCGTCCAGGTTGGGCAGTCCCGGTGCGGGCGGCGGGGCGTACCCGCCGGACGGCTGGGGGTAGCCACCGGCGAAGCCGTCGGGCCCGACCCACTGCGGGCCGGCCGCCGGCGCCGCCGGGGCGGCGGGACCGGCGGGACCGGCGGGACCGGCGGGACCGGCGGGACCGGCGTACGGCATGGCGTTGTCGCGGTACCCGTCCGGATGGGGGTGCTGGAATCCGTCCCAGCCGCGGTCGTCCCGGGGTCGTCGCGGTGGCACGTTCAGGTCGGCCATGTAGCTTCCCGTTTTCTTCGAGCGCCGGCACGCCTGCCACCCAGGGGGTGGGCGGAGGGGCGGCGACGGTTGCCGGAGGAGTTGCTACGGGAAAGTAACCAGGCGCTTCGGGGGGCTCAAGACGTGCCGGCGGCGAACGCGAGGGCACTTAAGACGGTGCTCAGGCCGGCTGCCCGGCGGCCCGTGCCACCGGCCCGGCCCGGCGGCCTCCGGAGCAGGGCCGACCCGGGCGGTCCCCGCCCGGACGTGACGTTTTCGCCCGCCGCGACGCTGCTGGCGGCGTTCAACCGCTGAGGGAAACTTAAGGCACGGATAAGCCTGCGCTGAGGTGTCTGCGCGGCGCGTGCGGGCCTGTCCGACCCCGCCGAAAGTAGCGGTGGGAGCAGCGCGTGACCCGCCTCCGATCCGGGTATGCCGCCGAACCGCTGAAGCCGTGAGGGGAAGGCACCGCCATGCTCAGCAAAGAGGATCAGCGCAGGTTCGAACAGATCACCCGCCAGCTACGGGAAAGTGACCCGCAGTTCTTCGCCCGGCTCGACCACCGGGCCCGGGGCCGCCGAGGCCGGTACCTGATGCTGTTGACGATCGTGCTGTGGGCCTCGCTGCCGGCGATGACCGTACTGGCCGGGCGGCTGGCCGGCGCGATCTGCGCCGTGGTGCTGCTCGCCAACGCCGGCCTCATGTGGCGGTTCCGCCGACGCTGGCTATGACCGCGGCACCGACGGAGACGGTCAGCCCGGGTCGTCGGACCCGGCCTCACCACGGCCGAACTCCCGGTACGCCCGGCGGAGCCGCTCCGCGAGGCCCGGGCCGCCGATCGCGGCGCCCGGCGGGCCGAGCTGGCGCAACAGCAGCTCCGGTCCGGTGGCCAGGGTGGGCGGCCGGTCCGGCAGCGCCACCGGGGACACCCAGAACCGGTCGACCTCGTCGTCCGGCGGGACCGCCGGCAGGCCCACCAGCACCCGTCCCGCACCGGCCACGGGCCGCGCCGGCCCGGAGTCCGCGTCCACCGGCGCGACCGGCCCGTCCGGGACCGCCGCCGGGCCGGCCGGAGCGCCGCCGGGGGTGGCGGCGCCGCGGAGCGTACGCAGCCGGTCGAGCAACTCGCCCCGGGACCGCCCCCGCCAGTGCAGGAGCTGGAACGGGTCGGCGTCGAACGCCTCCGCGAGCAGGTAGAAGGTCGCCGCGAGGTGCTTGCACGGCACCGCGAAGTCGGGGCAGCCGCAGTGCTGGCCCAGCTCGCCGACCGTGGCCGGGAAGAGCGGCGCGCCCGCCGCGGCGAACAGCTCCTCCAGCTCGGCCGGCAGGTCACCGGCGAGCAGCCGGGCGCTGAAGAACGCCTGCCCGGCCAGCTCCGCCTCGATCCGCTCCCACACCCCGTCCGGGTACGGGGCCAGCCCGATCCGCACCGGGTAGGGATCCGGCCGGGACCCCTGCACGCTGGCGGTGACCAGCCCGGGCGCGATGTCGAGCCGGAGCACCTGCCCCCGGCGCGCGTACGCCCGGCCCCGGGTGAGCCGGGTGCCGAGCGCGAAGGACTCCAGCACCTCCAGGAAGCGGCGGGACCACCAGGAGCGCCCGATGGCGCCCTTCGTGCTACGCGCCTTCAGCCCGCCCTCCACCCGCCGGGGCGGGCCGAACTCGGCGAAACGCGATCCTCCGTCCGGTGTGGTCACTCCACCACCGCCCCGGACTCCAGCGCGAACAGCTCACGCAGGGTGTCGGTGGACAGCTCGGTGACCCACTGCTCGCCGCTGCCCACCACCCGCTGGGCCAGGCTCCGCTTGTCCGCGATCATCGCGGCGACCTTCTCCTCGACCGTGCCGGCGCAGACGAACTTGCGGACCTGCACCCGGCGGCGCTGGCCGATCCGGAACGCCCGATCGGTCGCCTGGTCCTCGACGGCCGGGTTCCACCAGCGGTCCACATGCACCACGTGGTTCGCCGCGGTCAGGGTGAGCCCGGTGCCGCCCGCCTTGAGGGAGAGCACGAAGAGCGGCGGGCCGGCCGGGGACTGGAAGCGGGTCACCATGGCGTCCCGTTCGGCCTTGCCCACCCCACCGTGCAGGAGCAGGACCTCCCGGCCCGTACGCGCCGACAGGTGGCCGCGCAGCATCCCGCCGAACTCGGCGTACTGGGTGAAGAGCAGGGCCTTCTCCCCCGCCGCCAGCACCTCGTCGACGATCTCCTCCAGCCGTTCCAGCTTGCCGGAACGGCCGGGCAACGCGGAGCCGTCGTGCAGCAGCTGGGCGGGGTGGTTGCAGACCTGCTTGAGCCGGGTCATGGTGGCCAGCACCAGTCCGCGACGCTCGATGCCGTCGCTGGACTCGATCTTCGCCATCATGTCGTCGACCACGGCCCGGTAGAGCGCCGCCTGCTCGGCGGTGAGGTTGCAGAGCACCTCCATCTCCAGCTTCTCCGGCAGGTCGGTGATGATCGACGGGTCGGTCTTGAGCCGGCGCAGCACGAACGGGCCGGTGATCCGGCGCAGCCGCTCGGCCACGTCGGCGTCGCCGTGCCGCTCGATCGGCTCGGCGAACTTCTTCTTGAAGGTGGCGGCCGGCCCGAGCAGGCCCGGGTTGGCGAACTGCATGATGGACCAGAGGTCGGCGAGCCGGTTCTCCACCGGCGTGCCGGTGACCGCGACGCGGTGCCGCGCGGGCAGCGACCGCACCGCCTCGGCCTGCCGGGTGGAGGCGTTCTTGATCGCCTGCGCCTCGTCCACCACCACCCGGTGCCAGTCGATCCCGGCCAGCTCGTACGCGTCCCGCGCGGCCACCGAATAGGTGGTCAGCACGAGGTCGGCGGCGTGCACGGCCGCCGTGAACGCCTCGCCCCGGGCCCGTTCGGCGCCGTGGTGCACGTGGACCCGCAGCTCCGGTGCGAACTTCGCCGCCTCCCGCTGCCAGTTGCCGACAAGCGACATGGGACAGACCAGCAGCGTGGGCCCGGCGTCCGGCGGGTCACCGGCGAGCAGCGCGAGCAGCTGCACGGTCTTGCCCAGCCCCATGTCGTCGGCGAGGATCCCGCCCAGCCCGAGCGACTGGAGGAAGCCCAGCCAGGCCAGCCCCCGCCGCTGGTACGGCCGCAGCGTCCCGACGAACCCGGGCGGCGGGTCGGCCGGGGTGAGCCGCCGCTCCGCCTCGCCGGCCAGCAGCTCGCCCAGCGCGCCGTCCGCGGCCACCTCCAGCACCGGCAGCTCGCCGGGGCGGTCGGCCCCGGCCAGTCCCATCCGCAGCAGGTCGGCCACGGTCAGCTCGCCCGAGGAGCGGAGCAGCCGCAGCCCGGCTTCGAGCCGCTGCGGGTCCAGCTCGACCCAGCGGCCGCGCAGCCGGACCAGCGGCGACTTCAGGTCGGCCAGCGAGGCCAGCTCCTCGGCGGTCAGCGGCTGGTCGCCGAGGGCCACCTCCCAGCGGTAGTCGACCAGGGCGTCCATCCCGAGCCCACCGGCGGCGACGGCCACCGTGCCGGGCGCGGTCCGGCTGCGCGCCCGCAGCCGCGCACCGAGGCGGGCGGAGGAGCGCCGCCACCAGGAGGGCAGCAGCACGCCGAAGCCCGCCGCGTGCAGCACGGGCGCCCCCTCCCGGAGGAACCGGTGCGCGCCGTCGGCGTCCAGCTCCATCCCGTCCGGCGCGGCGGTCCGCAGCGCGGCGTCCAGCTCCGGCCAGAGCCGGCTGGCCCGGCCCAGCTCGGCCAGCAGGGTCTCCTGCGGGTCGACGCCACGGGCGGCGAGCGCGGGCGCGGGCCGCTGCCAGATGTGCGCGGCGTCGACCACCAGCCCCGGCTCGTCGGTCGGGTGCAGGCCGAACTCGACCCGCCAGGCGCCGCCCTCGACCAGTTCGGCCACCGGATCGGCGGCCGGCTCGACCAGGCGGAACGCGGCCCGCACCGGACCGCCGGCGGCGTCGCGCTGCCAGGCGTCCAGCTCGCCCCGAAGCGTGTCCAACGCGCCCGGGTCGGCGGCGAAGGCGCGCTCCGGGCCGGTGAGCGCGGCCAACCAGGCCGGCACCGGCCCGCCCGGGCGCATGCCCCGGGGCAACCGGGTGTCGCCGAGAGCGGCCCGGGCCGCGGCGTCGACCAGCGCGTCCAGCGCCTCGGCCACCAGTTCCCCGAGCTCGACCCCACCCGCCGCGCCGTGCCGCGCTGCCCCGGCACCGGGCTGGGACGTCGACCCGGCCGGCGACCCGGCTCCCGACCCCGACGCGGCCCCTTCGACGCGGCCGGGTGCCGACGAGGGCGGGACGTCCGCCGCTGTGGGTGCATCTGTGGTCGCCCCGGCGACAACAGACGCACCCGAATCCACGGCCACGGGGTGCCACTCGCGGGCGGCACGGGCGGCCGGGGGCAGGGCGAGGGCCAGCGAGCGGGCCCAGGCCGCGTCCGTGCCGGTGAGCAGCGGACGCCAGACGGCCGACGCCGTCACCACGTCCGAGTCGTCCACCACGCGCAGGCCCCGTCGCCCACCGGCGGCGCGGACGGCGGCGACGGTCGGGGTGGGATCGGCGAGTCCGGGCAGGACGCGGCCGCGGGTGACCAGGTCGGCGGCGAAGTCGGCCAGCTCGGCCAGGTGGCGCAGGCTCGCCCCGGCCACCGCCTCCTCCGGTTCGAGTGCCCGGAGTAGGGCGAATGCGGCGTCCGGGGCGTACACCAGGGCGGGGGCCCGCCAGCCGGCCCGGGTGACCGGGCCGCGGACCGGCTCTCCGACGGCGGCCCGGACCAGCTCGGGTGAGTCCAGCGGCGAGCCGGCCCGGGTGGGCAGGTCGAGCAGCACGGCGGCCGGCACGCCCGGCGGGCCGCCGAGCGCGGCGGCCAGGGTGGCGTGGTCGGCGGCGAAGGGGTGCGGCCGCTCGCGCGGGGCGCGGCCCGGCCGGCGGGGCGCGCGCGCCGGGCGGGTGCTGTCCTCGGCCCAGACGGCGAGCCCCTGCCCGGACAGCCACAGCCCGTGGATGACCAGCACGCACTCCCCCTCGACGACGCCCGGGGCCAGGATAGGCGGCCGGCGCGGACTACTGTCGGCGCCATGGTCGATCTGCTCGTGGTCGGCGGGTTGGGCGTGGACATCCGCGCCCGGGTGCCCGCCCTGCCGTTGCCGGCCGCCGACTCGCTGGCGGTGCCCCCGATCGAGTTGCGGGTCGGCAACACCGGGGCCGGGGTGGCGCTGGCCGCCCACGCGCTCGGCCTGCGGGTGGCCCTGGTCGACGTGCTCGGCGCCGACCCGGCCGGTGACGTGGTCCGGGCGGCGCTGGCCCGCACCTCGGTGCGCGCCGTGCTGGCCGACGCGCCGGCCGGCACCCGCCGCTCGGTGAACATGGTCGACCCGGCCGGCCGGCGGATGTCGCTCTACGACCCGCGCCCGTGGTCCGGCCCCGCGCCGTTCGGGGAGTCGGAGCTGGCCGGGCTGGTGCGGGAGGCCGCGCACGTGCACGTGTCGATCATGGATTGGGCCCGGGACGCGCTGCCGGCCCTGCGGTCCGCCCTCGGCGCCGGGGTGTCGCTCTCCACCGACCTGCACGACTGGGACGGCGAGAACGACTACCACCGGCCCTTCGCCGACGCGGCCGACCTGGTCTTCGTCAGCGACGTCCAGCTGGGCGACCGGGCCGGCAAGGTGGCGGCCGGACTGGCGCCACGGACGGTGCTGGTGACCGGCGGGGCGGCCGGCGCCACCCTGCACGGCCCGGACTCGCCGCCGGTCCACGTGCCCGCGACCACCCCGCCGGCAGCCGTGGTCGACACCAACGGCGCCGGCGACGCGTTCGCCGCCGGCCTGATCGCCGCCCGGCTGCGCGGCGCCACCCCGCTCGACGCGGCCCGCTACGCGGCCCGGGTGGCCGCGGTCGCCTGCACCCACGACGGCATGGAGTATCCGGCCGGCCTGCTGCCTCAGGTCTGAACCCGGTCAGATAGCCCCGGTCTCGCCGTCGGTCAGCTCGCGCACGATGTCGGCGTGCCCGGCGTGCCGGGCGGTCTCCTCGATGAGGTGCACGAGCACCCAGCGCAGCGACACCTCGCCGAGCTGCGGGTGCGGCACCACGTGGTCGAGGTGGAACCGGGCGGCGACGGCCCGGGACCGGGCGCAGGCGGCCCGGTAGGCGGCGGCCAGCCCGTCCACCGTCTCGCCCGGGTCGAGCGTGAAACTGGCCTCGGCGTCGGCCTCGCTCGTGAGGTAGACGTCGCCCGGGCCGGGGGCGAACAGGCAGGGCAGCCAGTTCCGCTCCACCAGGGCGAGGTGTTTCAGCAGCCCGGCGAGGGTGGTGCGGGAGGGCACCAGACGTCGGGTGGCCTCGGCGTCGGAGAGACCGCGCGCCTTGCGCAGCACCGTGGCCCGGTGGAAGTCGAGGAACGATTCGAGGATCGCCCGTTCGTCGCCCGTGCGGGCGAGGACCGGACCGAGGGTGGGGTCGATCGTCGGTTCCGCCATTCCCGGAACCTAGTCGCCCGGCCCGCCGGCGCGCTGCCCCTCATCCCGCTGCGGGCCGACGATCGGCGGGGCAGGATGGGCGCATGGCATCCACGGTGCAGATCCCCCTGATGGGCGGCACGGCCGATGGCGAGGTGGTCACCGTCGAGCTGGACAGCAACGGCCGCCCGCCGCTGACCCACCACCACCTCGGGCCGGAGGGGCTGGCGCACGCCCAGATCTACGAACTGCAGTCGGACGACAAGCAGGACGGCTCGTGGGTCTACACGTTCCGGGGGCCGGCGGCCTGACGGCCGCTCAGGCCGTCACCCGGGTCAGCGTCCGCGACCGGATGCTCTCCAGCACGCCGCGGGTGACCTGGGAGGTGCCGTGGGCCTGCTCGCACACGGCGGCCACCAGCCGGGCGGTCTCGTCGGCCCGCGCGTCGCGCTCGTCCCACAACCGGTCCACCTCGGCCAGCAGCGGGCCCTCCACCTCGCGCTCCACGCCGCGCAGCGCCGGCACCCCGAGCCGCTGGGCCAGATCGAAGACCTTTCCGGCGTACGGCAGGGGCAGGAACGGGGTGCCCATCATGGCCGCGAAGATCAGGAAGTGCAGGCGCATGCCGACCGCGAGGTCGAAGTGCCTCATGAGGCCGAGCACCTGCCGGGGCGAGTAGTCGTTGTGCAGGATCCGGCCCCGCTCGGCGGCGACCATGTGCGACATCACCCCGTGCGAGTGCCGGATGTCGTCGCGTTCCATCGGCACGAAGAGCACGTACGCGTCGATCCGGTGCACCAGGAAGTCGCTGATCTGGGCGAGCAGGCGGTGGTAGCCGTCGACGTCGAGGCGTTCGGCCGCCCGGCCCGGTTCGCGGACGCTCAGCCCGACCAGCTGCTTGCCGGCCGGTACGCCCTCCTCGCGCAGCCAGCTCTCCGGGAAGTCGTCGGGCGTGAGCAGGAACGCCGGGTCGGCGGTGACGGTGATCGGGTTCAGCAGCCCGGCCTCCTCCAGCACCATCCGGGACTCCTGGTCCCGCACGGTCACCTCGGTGGCCTTGCCCAGGGTCTCCCGCACCATCCCGGTGTCCACCCCTTCGCTGAGCGGGCCGACCCCGACCGCGTACGTGAGCAGCGGCAGCCCGCGCTCCTGGGCGACCCGGACCACCCGCAGGTAGCGCCGGGCCTCCTTGTCGTAGAGGATCCCGCCGCCGCCGAGGACGAGCAGGTCGAGCTGGGCCAGGACCGCCGCCGAGTCGACCCGGCTCACGCCCTCCCAGGGCACCGCCTCCACGTCCGGGTGCTCCAGGGCGGTGTGTGCGGGGTTCCGCGAGAAGACGATGATCCGGGCGTTCGGCTCCTGCTCACGCAGGTCGGCCAGGAGGCCCGTGAGGATCGCCTCGTCACCGAGGTTGCGACCGCCGTACGAGCCCAGCACACCGATGGTCAGTCCGGTGCCATCCGTCATCGTCGCTCCTCCCCAGGTGCGTCCCGGGCAGCGTTCCCGCTGGTCGCGGGGACATACCTGGCCGGGGAGCGGGTCAGCCGGCGGCGACCAGACGGGAGACCAGGGCGGACACCACCTGATCGGCGTCGAACCCGGCGTCGATCGAGGTGGTGAGCAGGTCGAGCAGGAGCCCGTCGACCGCGTAGTGCAACAGGGCGATCTCGAAGGCGCCGCCGGGCAGCCCGGCGGCGACGTGGAAGGCGACGTCGTCGGCGTACCCCCGGCGCAGCACGTCGCCGAGCGCGGCCCGCAGCTCGGGGCGGCGGGAGGCCTCCAGCCGCAGCTCGAACAGGGCCCGGGTGAGGTCGGGCTCGCGGGTGGTGCGCTCGACGATGTAGCGCAGGTAGTCGGTGACCAGCGCGAGCGACGGCTCGCGCCGGCCGAGGTCGGCCAGCACGGCCGGGTCGGGCGCCATCCGGTCGAAGATCCGTTCGGCCAGCCCGGCGAGCAGCGCCGCCCGGGACGGGAAGTAGTTGGAGGCGGTGCCGGTGGGCACGCCCGCCTCGGCGTCCACCGCCCGGTGGGTCAGCCCGCGCGCGCCGGCGGCGGCGAGCACCCGCAGCCCGGCGTCGGCGAGCAGCGTGCGGCGTTCCGGGTTCCTGGCCATGACAGCACCCTAGCAATAACCACGACAGGTGTTGTACATTCTCTCTCGACCACGACAGCCGTCGTGGTTGAGTCCGGACATCGGAGTCGGTTTGCACAAGCTCGTGTACTACGTCGCCAGCACCCTCGACGGCTTCATCGCCGCCCCCGACGGGTCCTACGACTTCCTCCCGCTGGAGCCGGAGGTGGCGGCCTACCTGACCGCCGAGTGGCCCCAGACCTTTCCCACGTTCGCCCACGCCCAGTTCGGCATCGCCTCGCCGCCCGCCGGCCGCTTCGACGCCCTGCTCATGGGCCGGGCCACCTACGACCCGGCGCTGAAGATCGGCGTGACCAGCCCCTACGCACACCTCAAGCAGTACGTCTTCAGCCGCTCGCTGCCCCCGTCGGACGACCCGCAGGTCGAGATCGTCAGCGGCGACCCGGTGGCCTTCGTCCGCGAGCTGAAGGCGCAGCCCGGCGGCGACATCTGGCTCTGCGGCGGCGGGCAGCTCGCCGGCCAACTCCTCGACGAGGTCGACGAGCTGGTGGTCAAGCTCAACCCGATCGTGGTCGGCAGCGGCATCCCGCTGGCCGACCGCGGGTTCACGCCGACCCGGTTCACCCTGGCCGGGACCCGGCCGTTCGACAGCGGCGTGGTGGTCCTCCGCTACACCGCCGAGGCGCGGTAATCGGTTGCCGCGGCCGGGCGGCGTCGCGCACGGTGGGTCGGTGACAAGCCTGACGAAGAGCCGGATCCGCTGGACCGACCTGCCCGGAACGGTCCGCGCCGCCGTCGAGGAGATCCTCGGCGACCGGGTGGTGGCGGCGGAGTCGCAGCACGGCGGCTTCTCCCCCGGCACCGCCGACCGGGTCCGCACGGCCGGTGGCGGGCGGGCCTTCGTCAAGGCGGTCAGCCCGGCGCAGAACGACCGCAGCCCCACCCTGCACCGGGCAGAGGCGCGGATCGCCGCCGCGCTGCCGCCGGCCGCGCCGGCGCCCCGGCTGCTCGGCAGCCACGACGACGGCGACTGGATCGCACTGGTCTTCACCGACATCGAGGGCCGGCACCCGGTCACCCCGTGGAACGCCGGCGAGCTGTCCGCCGTGCTGTCCACCCTGGAGGCGATGGCCGGCCTGCTCACCCCGGCGCCCGCCGCGGTGGTCAGCACCGCGACCGAGCAACTGGGGTACGACTTCGGCGGCTGGCGGCGGCTCGCCGCCGACCCACCGGCCGACCTGGACCCGTGGGCGCGGGCCCGGCTGCCCGAGCTGTGCGCGGCCGCCGACCGGGGGCTGGCCGCGCTGGCCGGCGACACCCTCTGCCACGTCGACATCCGGGCCGACAACGTGCTGCTCGGCCTGGACGGCACGGTGACCGTGGTCGACTGGCCCTGGGCCTGCCGCGGGCCGGCCTGGCTGGACAGCCTGCTGACCCTGATCAACGTGCAGGTGCACGGCGGTCACGACCCGGAGGCGCTGCTGGCCGCCCGGCCGCTCGCCGCCGGGGTGGACGCGGCCGACCTGACCGGGGTGCTGGCCGGGTTCACCGGCTTCTTCCTGGATGGCGCCCGCCAGCCGCCCCCGCCCGGCATCCCGACGGTCCGGGCGTTCCAGCGGTTGCAGGGCGACGCTCTGCTTCCCTGGCTCGCCCGCCGGCTGGGCTGACGGCTTTCGGGATCAGCCTCGCTTCGCGAAGGTCAGGAAGGCGCGCCAGGTGTCCGGGGTGAAGGCGAGGGCAGGACCGGCCGGATCCTTGCTGTCCCGGACGCCGACCACGCCCGGCAGGTTGTCGGCCACCTCGACGCACTCCCCCTGGCCGCTACGGCTTGACTTCCGCCACTGCGCGCCGATCAGCTCCACGATGTCACCGCTTCCTTCATCAGCTCGATCGACTGGCGACGGGACAGCGCCTCGTTGCGGACGCTCTCCCACCTCGACAGCAGGATAGCCAGGTCCTCATCTCTGTCGACCACGTCGCCGCCGAGCTGAGTCTCCAGGTGGCCGACCCAGCCGCCGTTCGCGTCTCTACCCAGGACGAACGGCCCGATCAGTCCCACGTGCACACTCACCTCCACAGGGATGACCTGCACGCTGATGTGCGGCTTGGCGGCGCAGGCGATCAGGTGCGCCGTCTGCTCGGCCATGATGCCCTTGAAACTCTCGTCGGCACGTCGCAGGACGGCTTCCTCGATCACCGCAATGAACTGCGGCGGATTCGGCTGCGAGAGGATGGCCTGCCGGTCCAGCCTGACGTTGAGCCGCTGCTCGACCTCGTCGTCCGTCAGGGTGTCTGCTGAGCGGATGACCGCGCGGGCGTAGTTCTGCGTCTGCAGCAGCCCTGGAATCAGGGTCGGCTGGTAACAGCGGAGCTGCTGTGCCTGCCGTTCCGCTTCCAGCCAGGGCCGTAGCCAACTCGGCTGGCCGTCGCGGTCAGCGAGCTTGAGCAGCGACGTCAGCAGGCCGCCGGTGGCCAGCACCTCGTCCGCACGTTGAAGGAAGAACCGGTCAAGCGGCCGTTGGCCCAGCTCGACCGCGGACACCTGGGAACCCGAGAAGTGAACCAGCTTCCCGAACTCCTCCTGGCTCAACTCGGCCTTCACCCGCAAGCGCCGTAGCTGGGCACGGATCAGGTCGGCGGTCGGCTCGCTCTCCACGCTTCCTCCCCGATTTCTCGGCGACCTTCCCGGCGTCGCCACGTTTCGGTATCGGCCGACCCGACGTGTCCACGATCAGCCTCGCCGGGTTCCGAGAGTAGTGCTGTCCTCAACAGACTGTCACCGGTGGGCCGCTTCCCGTCCGGCCCGCCGCGGGGCCGCCCCCGATTCCCCCGATGCCGGGGGCGGCCCCGACCTCAGCCTCCGTGACAAGGAAGGGCGTGATGAGCGGCGCCACGCTTCCCGTACCCCGGCTCGGGCCGCACCCCGACCGGCCGCGCGCCTACCCGCCGGACCGGCCGCCGCACCTGCCGATCCGGCCGCTCTGGCTGTGCCGGGCCTGCGGGTCGCCATGGCCGTGCGCCCAGGCCCGGCTGCTGCTCAAGGTCGAGTACGCGGATCACCCGGTCGACCTGGCCGTCTACCTGTCCGGCCTCTACCACGAGGCGACCCACGACCTGTTCCGGCTCAACCCGGACGACGGGCCCACGCCGCGCGAGCTGTTCGAGCGGTTCGTGGGGTGGGGGCCGTACCGGCGGGGCGTGGTCGAATGACGGCCTCAACCATCCGCCGGGTGGAGCGCGTTCCTAGGGGGCGAGGGGGTGGGCATGTCGGAGACGTTCCACGAGTTCGTGGTGCAGCGGTCGCCCGCGCTGTCGCGGACCGCGTACCTGCTGACCGGGGACCACCAGCACGCCGAGGATCTGTTGCAGAGCGCGCTGGCCCGGACGTACCGGCACTGGCGGCGGATCCGCGACGGGGACCCGGAGGCGTACGTGCGCCGGGTCATGTACCACCAGCAGGTCTCGTGGTGGCGCCGGAGGCGGGTGGCGGAACGGCTGGACGCGGCGCCGGTCGAGCGGGGCGGCGACGACCACAGCGACGACACCGCGCTGCGGCTCAGCGTGGTGGCCGCGCTGCGCCGGCTCACCGCCCGGCAGCGGGCCGTGGTGGTGCTCCGCTACTACGAGGACCTGACCGAGGCGCAGGTGGCCGAGGTGCTCGGCTGCTCGGTGGGCACGGTGAAGCGGCACGGGCACGACGCCGTACGCCGGCTCCGCGACCTCGTCCCCGACCTGTGGGAGCCGACGCCGGAGAGGAGCGGGCGATGAGCTTACGGCTGCGGGAGGCGCTGCGGGAGGCGGCGGCCGAGGTACCCGCGTACCCGGTGCGCGAGCGTGCGGTGCGGACCGCGCGGCGCACGCGGCGGCGGATGGCGGCGGCGGTCGCGGCGGTGCTGGTGCTGGTGGCGCTCGTGCCGGTGGCGGTACGTGATGACGGGCGGCCGGCGCTCGCGCCGGCCGACGCGGGCGGCCCGGCGCTGCCGGATCGGATCGGGCTGCCGCAGTTCGGCGCGCTGCGCGCCACCGACCGGCCCCGGCTCGGCCCGGCGTCGGTCGTGTTCAGCGGGCAGGCGCGCGGCCTCACCGGGCTGATCGACGAGAACGGGACCGTGGGCATCGTCGGCGCCGACGCCGATCGCTACCGGACCTGGACGGTGGGCTACGAGGCGCCGGCCGGTGAGCAGGTGCTGCTCTCCCCCGACGGTCGGCGGCTCGCCGTGCCGGGCGGGTCCCCCGAGCATCCCGGGATCGACCTGGTCGATCTGGTGGACGGCACGGTCCGGCGGCTGCCCAGCCCGAGGCAGGGCAGCACGATGACCGAACCGGCCGGCTGGGCGCCGGACGGTTCCGCGCTGGTGGTCCGGGACACCACGCCCGCCAACCCGGAGGGCAGCGCCCATGTCAACACGCTCAGCCTGGTCCGGCTCGACACGGGCCGGGCGGTACGCCTGCTGGAGACCGAGCAGCTGCCGGTCTTCGGCACGCCGGTCGCGTTCGACGCCGCCGGATCCCGGCTGGCCTACCAGGTCGGCGACAAGGTGCTGGTCACCGGCGTCGACGGGCAGAGCATCACCTCGTTCCCGCTGCCGCCGGAGAGCGGGCTGGCCGGCAAGGGTGCCTGGCTGCCCGACGGGACGCTGGCGCTGGTCAGCCACGACCCGGGCACCGACCGGTGGCGGCTGCGCCGGGTCGACACCACCGGCAAGGACCTGGGCGCGCCGGCGCTGCCCGCCGTCGCGGGCGTCACCACCATCCGGCTGCTCGGCTGGCAGGTGGACGGGACCGCCGTGGTGGTCGCGTACCGGCCCGAGCCGAACTCCCCGGCCTACTTCCCCGGAGCGCTGGAGATGGACCAGCGCACCGCCTACGGAAACGTGCGGACGATCCGGGTGCTGGGCCTGGCCCCGGGGGCGGCCTCGCCGACCACGCTGCTCACCGCGCCGGACCAGGTGCTCGCCATCGACGTGTCGGACGCGGTGGTGCGCGCCGGCCGGGTCCGCGCGGCGGCTCCGCCGTCCGGGCCGGGCGGCCGGGTCTGGTGGGCGGCCGGGGCGGCGGCGCTGCTGCTCGGTGGCCTGGTGTCCGCGCGGCTGCTCCGGCGGCGACGACGGGCGCAGCGGTCACTCGGGGGCACGCACCTCGTGGGTGAGGAAGGGCAGCACCGCCGCGGGCAGGGCGGGTGAGCCGACGATGTCGTAGTGGGTCAGCCCGGGCAGGACGGCCAACCGGGACGCGGGCCGGCCGGTGCCGTCCCAGCCGGCGTCGCGGTGGCCGCCGCCGAGCAGCCCGAAGAACTCGGCCACGTGGTGGACCGGGATCGAGTCGGCGTCGGCGAAGACCAGCAGCACCGGCATGGGCAGGGCGGCCACCTCGGCCGACCAGTCGTACTCGCGGCGCAGCAGCTCGCCGGTCCTGGCCCACAGGGTCGGCCAGTCCTGCGGGCGGGGCGCTACCCGCTCGTAGAGCTGGTGCGGCGGGGTGCCGCGCATCCGCTCGGCGACCCGCTCGTCCTGGGCGGCCATCGCGGCCAGCACCTCCGGGTACCAGCCCTGCCGCCGGCACGGCGTGGAGACCAGCACGAGGCGCCGGACCCGGGCCGGGTGCTGGATCGCGGCGCGCAGGGCCACCCCGCCGCCGAGGGAGTAGCCCAGCACGTCGGCCGGCGGCAGGTCGAGGTGCCGCAGCAGGGCGGCGACGTCGTCGGCCATCGACTCGTAGCGCAGCGGCCGGTCCACGTCGGCGGTGCGGCCGTGGCCTTGGAGGTCGACGGCGACGACCCGCCGCCGCCTGGTCAGGTCGGGCAGGATCGGGGCGAACATCTCCGTCGACCCGTAGCCGCCGTGCAGCAGGACGAGCGGCTTCCCCGCGCCCTGGACCTCGTACCACAGGCGCAGCCCGTTGACGTCCGCGTAGGTCACGCCCCTTCAACGACGAACGGCCCGGTGGCGGGTCGCCCCGCCGCCGGGCCGTCCGGCTCGGCGTTACCCGGCGACGTACCGGTGCAGCAGCCCCTCGTCGCTGTCGACCGTGCCGGCCCGGCGCAGGCCGGCCTTCTCCAGCACCCGGACGGACGGCACGTTGGCCGGGTCGACGGTGGCGAAGACCTCGGCCACCCCGGGTACGGTGCGGGCGAAGGCGACCAGCGCCCGGACGGCCTCGGTGGTGTAGCCCCGGCAGCGTCGAGATGGGGCGATGCCGTAGCCGAACTCGACCGCACCGTCGGTGGGCGGCCACTTCAGCCCGATGGCGCCGACGGTGAGGCCGGTCTCCCGCTCGACGATGAGCCGGTGGCCGTGCGGCCGGTCCGGGTCGCCGGCGATGATCCCGGCGATCACCCGGTCGCCGCCGGCGGGGAAGTCCGCCGCCCAGTGCGGGCGCCGCTCCCCGGCGACGACGGCGGCGGCCTCCTCGGCCGGCCAGGGGCGCAGCACGAGTCGTTCGGTGGTCAGTTCAGAGATGAACAACGCGATTCTCCAAGGTCGTGGAGTGACCCGGGTCGCGGTCGGTCAGCGCGCGCGACCCGGAAAAAGGCATGGCAGGGGAAGCTCATGGCAATCCATGGCCTCATCCCCCTGCGCCCACGACGGTCGCGTGTCCGCGCACCGGCACTCTAGCCCATGATCCGGATACGCCGCGCCCCCGTTGCCTCGGGCCAACGGGCAACGGGGGCGCGGCGGAGGACCGGTCAGCTGACGCCGGTGACGGCCTTGACCAGGTTGATGGCGAAGTAGATCACGAACGCGGCGGCCACCGCCCACATCAGCGGGTGGATCTGCCGCGCCTTACCCTGCGCCACCCGGATCGCCACCCAGCTCACGAAGCCGGCGCCGATGCCGTTGGTGATCGAGTAGGTGAACGGCATGAGCGTCATGGTCAGGAAGGCCGGGACGGCGACGCCCACGTCGGTGAAGTCGATGTCCTTGACCTGGCGGATCATCAGCGCGCCGACCACCACCAGCGCCGGGCCGGCGGCCTCGCTCGGCACCAGCGACACCAGCGGGGTGAGCAGCAGCGCACCCAGGAAGAGCACGCCGGTGACCACGCTGGTCAGGCCGGTCCGCCCACCGTCCGCGATGCCCGAGGAGGACTCCACGTACGTGGTGGCCGACGAGGCGCTGCCCGCGCCGCCGGCGACCGCGGCGACACCGTCGACGAAGAGCACCTTGCCGAGCCGCGGCATGTCGGTGCCGTCCTCGGTGGCCAGGTTGGCCTGCTTGGCCAGGCCGACCGTGGTGCCCATGACGTCGAAGAAGTCGGCCAGCACCAGGGTGAAGACCAGCAGCAGCGCGGTCATCAGGCCGACGTGGGCGAACGCGCCGAACGACACGTTGCCGAGCAGGTGCAGATCGGGCTTCTGGACCAGCGGGTCCGGCAGGGTCGGCACGTTGAGCCGCCACCCGTCCGGGTTGGGCTTGCCGTCGACGAGAGCCGGACCGGGCTTGGCGAACGCGTTGACGATCACCGCGACGGCCGTGGTGGCCACGATGCCGATGAGGACGCCGGCCTTCACCTTGCGGGCGACCAGGATGCCGGTGACCAGCAGGCCGATCAGGAAGACGACCGTGGGCCAGCCGCGCAGCGTCCCGTTGCTGCCCGAGCCGAGCTGCAGCGGCACGCCGGTGCCCGCCCGGACCAGACCGCCGTCGACGAAGCCGATCAGCGCGATGAACAGGCCGATGCCGGCCGC
Source organism: Micromonospora sp. CA-244673 (assembly GCF_050948395.1). Lineage (NCBI taxonomy): Bacteria > Bacillati > Actinomycetota > Actinomycetes > Micromonosporales > Micromonosporaceae > Micromonospora > Micromonospora sp. CA-244673. The sequence continues at coordinate 5,605,906 of NZ_CP192019.1, forward strand.
GATGGCCGCCTTCAGCTCGGCCGGGATGGCTCGGAACACGGCCTTCCGGAAACCGGTCAGCACCAGCACGGTGATGATCAGACCCTCGATGACGACCAGGCCCATGGCCTCGGCCCAGCTCATCTGGGACGCGACCGCGTACGCCACGAAGGCGTTCAGCCCGAGGCCGGTGGCCACCGCGAACGGCACACGGCCGACGACGCCCATCATGATCGTCATGACCGCGGCGACCAGGGCGGTGACCCCGGCGACCGCCGGGATGCCCAGCGTCCTGCCGTCGGCGTCCGGCGCGGTGCCGATGATCAGGGGGTTGAGTACGACGATGTAGGCCATCGTCGCGAAGGTGGTGAGCCCGGCGAGCACCTCGCGCCGGACCGTCGAGCCTCGGCGGGTGATCTCGAAGAAGCGGTCGAGGCGGCTCTGCGCGGCGGGTTCCGCCGGCTCGACCGGGGCAGCAGGATCCTGCGTAGTCACGCTCATGGCGTGGCTTACTCCGTTCCGGGTTGGCCCAGCCGGTCACGCCGGCCGGGCGGTGGGGGTGCAGCCGTCCCGTTGCGGTTGGCCCGGAGAACGTCGGGACGGCTGGGCTCCACGGATCCCGTGAAGCACTACGAAGCCGCGCCCCGGGTCCGGGGAAGCGACTTCGCGAGGCCCACCTTAACCGCCGGGTAACGGCAGATGACCTGCCCCTGAGCGGGGATCCGGCGCGGGGGTGGCCAAGGTCACGCCCGGACCCGGTGCCGGGCGATCCATTCGGCGTTGATCTCGTCGGCCTGCCGCGAGTGGCGCGGCCGGACCGGGACCCCGGCCGACGGCAGCCCGAGCGCGTCGAGGACGCCTCGGGTCACTCCGCCCGGGTCGGCCGCCAGGTCCTCGTAGCGCACCCGGTGCGGGGTGATCCCGTGCCGGGCGAACCACGCGTCCCAGGCGCCCTGGTGCTCCGCGATGGTGCGCAGCAGCTCGTCGATGCCGTCCGGGTCGTAGCGCGGCTCGCCGGTCGACGGGCCGGACGCGTCGACGGCTTCTGGGTCGATGGCGGTCGTGCACGAAGGCGGTCCGGCCGAACGCCCGACACCCGGGCTAGCCGCGGCGGTGGAGCACCATCCGGCGCGCCAGTTCGTGAAGTTCCTCGCGCGCGGCCTGCTCCCGACCGGTCGGGTCGGTCACGCGGAACCCGTGCAGCCGGACGGCGTCGGCGTCCACGTCGTCCGGCCGGCGGTGGCCCTCCACCACGAAGCCGACCAGCGCGCGCAGCGCCTCCTCACCCAGTTCGAGGGGGTGGAACGGCAGCCGGTCCCAGCCCGGCACCGGGTGCTCCCCCGCCCAGTACGGCAGCTCGAACGGTAATGGCTCGCCGATGTTCTCTCCGACGCCTTCGGGTCCCACGCTCAGCGACCGGACCAGGACGCCGTCCTCCCACACCGCGAATCCCAGCCAGTCGCTGACCGAGTGCATGGCGTGCAGCACGATCCGCCGCCCGGCGCCCGCCTCGACCAGGCGTGTGGGCAGCGCGGACGGCGGGTTGAAGGCCAGCCGCCGGTCGCAGAGCAGGTCCACCCCGGGCAGCGCGACGGCGTACGTGACCTCGTCGGGCGGGTAGACGGCGTCCCACAGGCACTCGTCGGCGGCGGCATCGACGAGGTGCCCCGGGTGCACCCGCCGGACCAACGCCTCGGCCGCGTCCCGGTCACCGGCGGTGGCGCCGCGCAACGCCGTGGGGATGTCCCCGTCCGCGTACGCCAGCAGTGCCGTCTTCGCCCCCACGTCCCCGCTCCCCTCCCGTGACGAGTGTCGCCGCAGGCTACCGACCGCCGAGATCTTGGGACGGATCCGCCCCTCGGGGGGCCAGTTCGTACCAAGATCTTCAAGAGGCGGTGCGGGGGCGGGCGCGGAGGTGGGCGCGTTCGCCCTGGGCGCCGAAGAGGCTGAGGAACTCGACCGCCTCGTCGTCGGCTCGGCCGAACCAGTGCGGCACCCGGGTGTCGAACTCGGCCGCCTCGCCGGGGGCGAGCACCAGGTCGTGCTCGCCGAGGACCAGCCGCAGCCGCCCGTTGAGCACGTAGACCCACTCGTACCCCTCGTGGGTCTGCGGGGTGGGCTCGGCGGGCCGCCCGCCGGCGGGGATGACCAGCTTGTACGCCTGGATGCCGCCGGCCCGGCGGGTGAGCGGCAGCATGGTCATGCCGTGCCGGGTGACCGGCCGCAGGTGGATGCGCGGGTCGCCGGTGGGCGGGGCGCCGACCAGCTCGTCGAGCGACACGCCGTGCGCCCGGGCCAGGGGCAGCAGCAGCTCCAGGGTGGGCCGGCGGCTGCCCGACTCCAGCCGGGACAGGGTGCTCACCGAGACGCCGGTGGCGGCCGACAGGTCGGCCAGGGTGGTCTCCCGTTCGCGGCGCAGCGCGCGCAGCCGGGGGCCCACCGCGTCGAGCGCCCGGTCGAGGTCGTCGTCCATCCCCCCAGTTTGCCAGATCAGCAACAAAGTTTGCGGGTTCGGCCACCGCCGCCGCATCGTTGCCGCAGGAGGTGGTCAGGGTGACCGAAGGTTACGACGTGGTGGTGATCGGCGGCGGCGCCGCCGGATTGAACGGGGCGCTGATGCTGGCCCGGGCGCGGCGGTCGGTCCTGGTGATCGACGGGGGCCGCCCGCGCAACGCCCCGGCCGAGGGGGTGCACGGGCTGCTGGCCCGCGACGGCATGCCACCGGCCGAGCTGCTGGCGCGCGGCCGGGACGAGGTGCGCCGGTACGGCGGGCACCTGGTGGACGGCGAGGTCGACACGGTGACCCGTGACGGTGCGGGGTTCACGGTGGCGCTGGCCGACGGCCGCCGGGTCCGGGCCGGCCGGCTGCTGGTGGCCACCGGCCTGGTCGACGAGCTGCCCGAGCTACCCGGACTGCGCGAGCGGTGGGGCCGGGACGTGGTGCACTGCCCGTACTGCCACGGGTGGGAGGTGCGCGACCGGCCGATCGGGGTGCTGGCCACCGGGCCGCTGTCGGTGCACCAGGCGCTGCTGTTCCGCCAGTGGAGCGACGACGTGGTCCTCCTCCGCCACACCGCGCCGCCGCTCGGCGACGAGCAGGCCGAACAGCTGGCCGCCCGGGGCGTCACCGTGGTCGAGGGCGAGGTCGCGTCGGTGGAGGTCGTGGAGGACCGGCTGGTCGGGGTACGCCTGCGCGACGGCCGGCTGGTCGCGCGCGAGGTGCTGGTCGCCGCGCCCCGGATGGTGGCGCGGGCCGGGTTCCTGGCGGCGCTCGGTCTGCGGGCCGTGGAGCATCCGGCCGGGGTCGGCGAGCACGTTCCCGCCGACCCGACGGGGCGTACCGAGGTGCCCGGGGTGTGGGTCGCGGGCAACGTGACCGACCCGGCCGCGCAGGTCGGCGCGGCAGCGGCGGCGGGCGCCCTGGCGGCCGCCGCCATCAACGGCGACCTGGTCGCCGAGGAGACCCGCCGGGCGGTCGAGGCGCGGCGGCGCGGCTGAGCACGCGGAGGGGTGGCATTCACGAATACGACTTACATGGCCAAAATTGCCCTTTAGGTTACTGCCCGAGGGTGCAGTCGAGACCGGGGGGCGACGTGGACGAGTATCCGCCGATCGAGGATCACGGGCTCATCGGTGATCTTCAAACCGCCGCCCTGGTGACCTGCGACGGGACGATCGACTGGTTCTGCGCGCCGCGTTTCGACTCGCCCAGCATCTTCGCCGCCCTGCTCGACAAGGAGCGGGGCGGCTACTTCCGCATCGCCCCCCACGAGGCCACCTACGTCACCAAACAGCTCTACCTGCCCGGCACCCCGATCCTGATCACGCGGTTCATCAGCGCCGACGGGGTCGCCGAGGTCCAGGACTTCATGCCGGTCACCGGCGAGCGCGTCACCGACGTGCACCGCCTGGTGCGCATGGTCACCATGGTCCGGGGCAGCATGCGGTTCCGGCTGGAGTGCCGGCCCCGGTTCGACTACGGGCGCGAGAAGCCGCAACTGGAGCGGCACCGGAACGGTTTCGTCTTCCGCGGCTCGTCGGCGTCGCTCACCTTCAACCCGGTCCAGCCGATCCGCCAACTCATCGCCAAGGAGGACATGCACCTGGGGGACGGCGACCTGATCGGGTTCGGCACCCTGAACCAGGGCGACACCGGCGGGGTGGTGCTGGAGACGAACTCGGAGCTGGAACCCCGGGCCGTCCCGCTCGAAGAGGTGCAGGGGATGTTCGAGTGGACCCGGGACTACTGGCGACGGTGGGTCGAGCGGTCCCGGTACACCGGCCGGTGGCGGGAGATGGTGGAGCGGTCGGCCATCACGTTGAAGCTGATGACGTACGCGCCGACCGGGGCGATGATCGCCGCGCCGACGGCGGCGTTGCCCGAACTGGTCGGCGGCACGCGCAACTGGGACTACCGCTACACCTGGGTCCGGGACACGTCCTTCTCGGTGCACGCGCTGCTCGGCCTCGGCTTCACCGAGGAGGTCGGCCGGTACATGGACTGGCTCGACGAGCGGATCCGCGAGGCCGGCGACCACCAGGCCCCGCTGAAGATCATGTACCGGGTCGACGGATCGTCCGACCTGCACGAGGAGATCCTCGACCACCTGGAGGGCTACCGCGGCTCCCGGCCGGTCCGGATCGGCAACGGCGCCGCCGACCAGCTCCAGCTCGACATCCACGGCGAGGCGCTCTACGCCATGCACGTCGCCGACGAACAGGGCATCCGGGTCTCCCACCAGGTGTGGAAGAGCACCGTGCGGCTCGTCGACTGGCTGTGCCACAACTGGGACCAGCCGGACGCCGGCATCTGGGAGAGCCGCCACCATCCCCGGGACTACACCTTCGGCCGGGTGATGTCCTGGGTGGCCCTGGACCGGGCCATCCGGCTCGCCGGCCGCACCGGCCGGCCCGGGGACGTCGCCTGCTGGACCAGCCAGCGGAACCTGATCTACGACCAGGTGATGGCGCGCGGTTATCACCGGGGCCGCGGGTCCTTCGTGCAGGCCTACGGCGAGAACGTCCTGGACGCCGCGCTGCTCTCGATGCCGGCGGTCGGCTTCGTGACGCCGTCGGACCCGATGTGGTGCCGCACCCTCGACGCCATCGAGCGGGAGCTGGTCTCCGACAGCCTGGTCCACCGGTACGACCCGGTCCACTCCCCCGACGGGCTCCCCGGCCACGAGGGCACCTTCAACATGTGCACCTTCTGGTACGCGGAGGCGCTGGCGCGCTCCGGCCGCCTGGACGACGCCCGGCTCACCTTCGAGAAGATGTTCACCTTCAGCAACCACCTCGGCCTGTACGCCGAGGAGATCGCCTCGACCGGTGAGCAGATCGGCAACTACCCGCAGGCCTTCAGCCACCTCGCGCTGATCAACACGGCGCTGGCGCTGAACGAGATGCTCGATGCCGAGGCCCAGTCCCGGCAGCGGCGGTGACTCCTCCGGACCGTGTGCGGGGTTAGTCGACGGCAGGCCGGGTAGCCACACGCGCTGCGTGTGCAGCCCGTTGAACCGGCCTTCCTTGCCGACGAACCCCAGCCGAGAGGAACGACGGTGTCACACGAGTACACGAAGAACCCGGAGGCAGTTTCCCGGTTGTCGCCCGAGCAGTACCGGGTCACCCAGGAGGGCGGGACCGAACCGCCCTTCGCCAACCCGTACTGGGACAGCAAGGAGCAGGGCATCTACGTCGACGTCGTGTCCGGCGAACCACTGTTCGCGTCCGCCGACAAATACGACAGCGGCACCGGCTGGCCCTCCTTCACCAAACCGGTCGAGCCGAAGAACGTGGTCGAGGTGCGGGACTCCACCCTCGGCATGGTCCGCACCGAGGTCCGGTCCGCGCACGGCGACAGCCACCTCGGGCACGTGTTCGACGACGGCCCGGTGGCGACCGGCGGGCTGCGCTACTGCATGAACTCCGCCGCGCTCCGGTTCATCCGGCGCGACGACCTGGAACGGGAAGGGTACGGCGAGTACCGCGCACTGTTCGAGCACCCGGACGGGGGGCGAAGCGATGACCGACACGACTGAGAAGGCCGTCCTGGCCGGCGGCTGCTTCTGGGGGATGCAGGACCTCATCCGGAAACGCCCCGGCGTGGTCTCCACCCGGGTCGGCTACACCGGCGGGGACGTGCCCAACGCGACCTACTACAACCACGAGGGGCACGCCGAGGCGATCGAGATCGCCTACGACCCGGACAAGCTCTCGTACCGGGACCTTCTCGAGTTCTTCTTCCAGGTCCACGACCCGACCACGAAGAACCGGCAGGGCGGCGACGTCGGCAGCAGCTACCGGTCCGCGATCTTCTACTGCGACGACCAGCAGCGGAAGGTCGCCGAGGACACCATCGCCGACGTCGACGCCTCCGGCCTGTGGCCGGGCAAGGTCGTCACCGAGGTCACCCCGGCCGGCCCCTTCTGGGAGGCGGAGCCGGAGCACCAGGACTACCTGGAGAAGCATCCCGGCGGCTACACCTGCCACTTCCCCCGGCCCGACTGGAAGCTGCCCCGCCGGGGCGAGAACCCGAGCTGACCGCACGCAGCCGAGTGACCAACGAGGAAGGGAGCCCGACGTGGCCGCCAGGACCCAGACGCTCGCACGCGCCACCGACATCAAGCCGTTCACCGTGGAGATCCCCGAGGCGGACCTCCAGGAGATGCGCCGGCGCATCGCGGCCACCCGGTGGCCGGAGAAGCAGACCGTCAGCGACCAGTCGCAGGGCGTGCCGCTCGAAACAAGCCAGGCCCTCGCCCGCTACTGGGAGAAGGAGTACGACTGGCGCAAGGTCGAGGCGAGATTGAACTCCCTGCCGAACTTCATCACCGAGATCGACGGCCTGGACATCCACTTCATCCACGTCCGGTCCAAGCACGAGGACGCGCTGCCGCTCATCGTCACGCACGGCTGGCCCGGCTCCATAATCGAACAGCTGAAGATCATCGAGCCGCTGACCGATCCCACGGCCCACGGCGGGGCCGCGTCGGACGCCTTCCACGTGGTGATCCCGTCGATGCCCGGCTACGGCTTCTCGGGCAAGCCGACCGAACCCGGCTGGGGCCCCGATCACGTCGCGAGGGCCTGGACCGAGCTGATGAAGCGCCTCGGCTACGACCGGTTCGTCGCCCAGGGCGGCGACTGGGGCGCCCTGATCACCAACCTCATGGGCGTGCAGGCGCCGCCGGAACTGGCCGCCATCCACACCAACATGCCGAGCACGGTTCCGTTCGAGATCGACGCGCTGGTCCAGTCCGACATCACCGGAATCAACGGCGCGCTCTCGAAGCTGCCGGCCAACCTCTCCGACGAGGAACGGCGGGCCACCGAGCAGCAGGACTTCTTCTGGAAGCACTCCGCCTACGCGCTGATCATGGCCACCCGCCCCGAGACACTGATCGGCCTGGCCGACTCGCCCGTCGCGCTGGCGGCCTTCATGTGCGACCACGACGCGGCCAGCCTGGAGCTGATCTGCCGGGCGTTCGCCGGGAACCCCGGCGGCCTCAGCCGCGACGACATCCTCGACAACATCACGCTCACCTGGTTGACGAACACCGGCGTCTCCTCCGCCCGCATCTACTGGGAGAACAAGTACTCCTTCCTCGGCGCCAAGGACGTCTCCGTGCCGGCCGCCGTCAGCGTCTTCCCGGACGAGCTCTACCAGGCGCCGCGGAGCTGGGCCGAGCAGGCCTATCCGAACCTCATCCACTACAACCAGCTCGACCGGGGTGGGCACTTCGCGGCGTGGGAGCAGCCGCAACTGCTGTGCGACGAGCTCCGCACCGCCTTCCGGTCGGTTCGCTAGATGGCCGTCTCCGAGCGGCTGCGCCTGCCCGCGCTCGACGGGGCGACCGGGTGGCTCAACACCGAGCCACTCGGTCCCGCCGAGCTGCGGGGACGCCCCGTCGTCGTGAACTTCTGGACGCTGACCTGCATCAACTGGCTGCGCCAGGAGCCGTACGTCCGGGCGTGGTCGCGGGCCTACGGGGACGACGGGCTCGTGGTCCTCGGGGTGCACACGCCGGAGTTCTCGTTCGAGCACGACATCGACGGGGTGCGCCAGGCGGTCGCGGCACGGGGGATCGACTACCCGGTCGCGCTCGACAACGACTACGGGGTCTGGAGCGCCTTCGACAACCACTACTGGCCGGCGCTCTACTTCGTCGACGGCGACGGCGTGATCCGCGACCACCACTTCGGCGAGGGCCGCTACGAGCAGTCCGAACGGGTGATCCAGCGGCTGCTCGGCGTCGACCGGGACCTCGTCCCCGTCGAGGGGCGCGGCGTCGAGGCCGACGCCGACTGGGACCACCTGCGTACGCCCGAGACGTATCTCGGCTACGCGCGCTCCGAGCAGTTCGCGTCACCGGACGACGCCACCTACGACGCCACCCGCGCCTACGAACTCCCCGCGAGCCTGCCCGCCGACCACTGGGCGCTCGGCGGCGAGTGGACGATCGGCTCGGAGTACGTCGTGTCCGACCGGGCCGGCGCCACCCTCGCTTTCCGGTTCCAGGCCCGCGACGCGCATCTCGTGCTGTCGGCCGGAAGGCGGGACCCGATCCCCTTCCGCCTGCTCCTCGACGGCGCGGCTCCGGGCCCGGCACACGGCGACGACGTGGACGAGGACGGCAACGGCCTGCTCCGGGAGGGCCGGCTGTACCAGCTCGTCCGCCAGCGGGACGGGGTCCGGGAGCGGACCCTGGAGATCAGGTTCCTCGAGCCCGGCGCCGAGGCGTACGTGTTCACCTTCGGCTAGACCGCCGTGCGGGCCAGGCAATGAGGACGGCGAGCGGCGCCAAGCTGTTGCGCATGCCCGAGGGACCGCACCGGGCCAACTTCCTGGAGCTGTTCTTCGACCTGGTGTTCGTCGTCGTGCTCATCCAGCTCTCGCACGAGCTGATGCAGGACCTCACCTGGTCGGGCGCCTTCCGGACGCTGGTGCTGTTGTTGGCCACATGGTGGGTCTGGAGCATCACCGCCTGGACCACCAACCTGTACGACCCGCAACAGATGTCGGTGCAGCTGGTGGTCACCGGGACCATGCTCGGCAGCCTGGTGATGGTCGTGGCGCTCCCGGACGCGTTCGGCGAGCGCGGCCTGGCCTTCGCGGGCGCGTACGTCGCCATCCATGTCGGCCGTCAACTCTTCCTGGTCCTCGCCCTGCGCGGCCAGGATCTGCAGCGCCGAAGCATGCGGGTGCTGACCTGGTTCGGCGTGTCGGCGGTGCCCTGGATCGCCGGGGCGCTGGCGCCGGTGTCGGCCCGCGTCGTCCTGTGGACGCTGGCGGTGGCGGTGGACTTCGCGGGCGGCGTCCTGCGCTTCCCGACCCCGCGGCTGGGGCGCTCGCCCGAAGCGGAGTACCCGATCGTGGCCGAGCACCTGGCGGAGCGGTACCGGCAGCTCTTCATCATCGCGCTCGGCGAGTTGATCCTGGTCGGCACGTTGACCCTGAGTGCGAGCGGCTTCGCCGCCGACCGGACGTCGGCGTTCGTGGTGTCGTTCGTCGCCACGGTGATGTTCTGGCGGATCTACGTGCACCGGGCCGGGGAACTCCTGCCCGCCGCCATCTCGGCGGCCCGCCGGCCGGATCCCCTCGCCCGGTTGGCGGCGATCGCCCATCTGATGATGCTCGCGGGCATCGTCGCCACCGCGGTGGGCGACGAACTCGCCATCACCCATCCACTCGGCCACACGCGACCCTCCTGGGTCGCCGTCATCCTCGGCGGACCCGCGCTGTTCCTGGCCGGTCGCGCCGCCTTCGAGTACGCCGTCTTCGCCCGGGTGTCCCGGGACCGGCCGATCGGCATCCTGGTGCTGGGCGCGCTCGTACCCCCGATGCTCCTGGCGCCGCCGCTGGTGGCCGCCGTCGCCGCGGCCGCGGTGCTCGTCGGGGTCGCCGTCGCCGACACGGTCCGCGCGAACCGCGGCCCGGTCGAGTCACCCTCACCTCCCGGCTAGTGGTCCGTCGTAGGCTGCATCTCGCACCTGACGGGCGGGAGGCTGAGGTGGCCGAGACGACGGTGGCCGGGGTCATGGCCGAGCTGGCCGAGCTGGAGGACCCCAAGGCACGCGCGGTGAACGAGCGGCACGGTGACGACCACGGTGTGAACCTCGGCAGGCTGCGCGCGCTCGCGAAGCGGCTGAAGACGCAGCAGGACCTCGCGCTCCAGCTCTGGGAGACGGGTGACAGCGCGGCGAGACTGCTGGCGATCCTGATCTGCCGCCCCAGGGCGTTCGCGCGTGACGAGCTGGACGTCATGCTGCGCGAGGCGCGCACCCCCAAGGTGCACGACTGGCTCGTGAACTACGTGGTGAAGAAGAACCCGCACGCGGACGAGCTGCGCGTGGCCTGGTTCGCCGACCCGGATCCCGTGGTCGCGAGCGCCGGCTGGGCGCTGACCACGGAACGGGTGGCGAAGAAGCCCGAGGGCCTCGACCTCGCCGGGCTGCTCGACGTCATCGAGGCGGAGATGAAGGACGCCCCGGATCGCCTCCAGTGGGCGATGAACCACTGCCTGGCGCAGATCGGGATCGAGGATGCCGCGCTCCGGGCCCGTGCGATCGGCATCGGCGAGCGCCTGGAGGTGCTCAAGGACTACCCGACTCCCCCGGGCTGCACGTCGCCGTTCGCGCCCGTCTGGATCGCCGAGATGGTGCGCCGACAGCACGACGAGCAGGCGTGACCAGACGGAGGGCGTTCATGGCCGGCAGGGATCGACAGCAGCGGCCCGTCGCCCTGGTGACCGGTGCCGGCCGCAGCGCGGGCATCGCCGCGTCGGTGGTGGTGAAGCTGGCGCAGACCGGCTGGGATGTCGGGTTCACCTACTGGACCCCGTACGACGAGCGGATGCCCTGGGGCGCCGATCCCGAGGCCGTGAGGCAACTCCGCGACCGGGCCGGCGAGCACGGGGCGGCGACTGCCGCCACCGAGGCGGACCTCAGTGATCCTGACGCCGCCGCTGCGGTGTTGGAGACCGTGGAGCGGGAGCTGGGCCCGGTCACCGCGCTCGTCCTCGCCCACTGCGAGAGTGTCGACTCGGGCCTGCTCGACACCACCGTCGAGAGCTTCGACCGTCACTTCGCGGTCAACGCCCGGGCGAGCTGGCTCCTCATCCGCGAGTACGCCCAACGGTTCCAGGGGGCTCACGGCACCGGACGCATCATCAGCCTGACCAGCGACCACACCGCCGGGAACCTCCCCTACGGAGCCAGCAAAGGCGCTCTCGACCGGATCACCCTGGCCGCCGCCCGGGAACTGGCCCACCTCGGCGTGACGGCCAACGCCGTCAATCCGGGCCCCACCGACACCGGCTGGATGACGGCAGAGGTCAAGGATGCCGTCCTCCGGTCCACGCCACTCGGACGCCTCGGGCTCCCGCAGGACTGCGCGAACCTCGTCGCGTTCCTGTGCTCAACCAACGGGGGCTGGATCAACGGTCAGCTCCTGCACAGCGACGGCGGCTTCGCCTGACCAACGCTGCGCTCTCGGCGGCGTCACCGCCGGACGCGCAGCACGCCCGTCAGCATCGGCAGGGTGAACTCGCCGTCGGCGGTTTCGGGGCGGCTCCCGAGGAAGGCGCGGATCCGGTCGAGCCTGGCCTCCCGGTCCGGTTCCGGCATGACCAGCACCCCCGCGCGGGTCGCAAGTGTCGCGACGAGCGACTCGGCGGTCCGGCGCTGCCCGTGCGGGAACTCGGCCTGCTCCGGCGAGCCGAACCGGGCGACCAGGCCGTTGCCCGGAGAGCACAGGCCCGCCGTCGCAGCGCGCCAACTGCTCAGCGTGTCGCGCGGGCCGATCGCCGCGCTCCCGCTGACCCGTTCGAGCCCGGCCACCCAGTCGACCCGGTCGTCCATGACGTTCCACAGGCCGGCCAGGATGCCTCCGGGCGCGAGGACCCGGGCGATCTCCGGGCCGGCCACGGCCATGTCGAACCAGTGCAGGGCGTTGCCGGCCAGCACGGCGTCGACGGACGCGTCCGGCAGCGGGACCGCCTCGGCGCTGCCCGGCAGGGCCCGGACGGCCGGCAGCGCACGGCGTAGCTCGGTCAGCATCGCCGGATCGGGTTCGACCGCGACCACCTCGACGCCCAGCGCGAGCAGCGTCGCGGTCAACTTGCCGGTCCCGGCGCCCAGGTCGAGCACTCGCGGGCCGGGCGTGGGCTCAAGTGCCCAGCGCACCGCGGCCTGCGCGTAGTCCGGGCGGTGCTCGGCATACGCGGCCGCCGCCGCGCCGAACGACGAGCTGAGAAGCAACCGTTCCTCCACGCGGTCACCCTAGCCGCCGCGACCCACCCGCTGGAGCCACGTCGGACATGTGTTCGACCAGGCTGCACCGCGAACCGTCCTCGGCCCGGAACGACGACGGCCGCGTTGCGCGAGAGGCTGACCATGGCTCCCACCAGCACGATGACCGCGGAAGCGGCCTTCGGCCCGCGCTAGCGCCGGCGGATCTCCCTGGCGGGTGATTCAGCGGGCCCGGTGGAACTCGATGAGGTCGCAATTGTCGGGGTCGCCGTCGAATCGGTACAGCCAGGGCTTTCCTCGGCTGCCGGAAATCCACAGCTGAAGGTCCTCAAGCCTCAGATCCTCGGTGCTCCCTGAATCGAGGTCGAGACTCCACGTGCCCTCTTCGCTGGCCCCGGGAAGATTGCTGGTGCTGTAGCGCCCATCTTCGCCCAGCTCGATTCGTCCACCCTCAGGACTGGTGTAGACCCCTGCCAGATCCGACTCCGTGATGTCCTCGGCGGGCTGGGGTGCGCACCCGAAAAACCGGCTGCATCCCGCGGTGGTCATCGGCACCAGCAAGCTGAACGCCAGGGCCGCGGCGATTCGCGGGACCCTTCCCATCGCAGGCTCCGTCCTGCCCGGCGGACACGGAGCCGGGCGACAGCGGACTTTAGCAGCGCGCCGGGGAATGATCTTTTCGGAGCGGATTCGCTTGTGGTGTGTGGTGGGCGCGGCAGGTTTCGAACCTGCGACCCCTCGCTTGTAAGGCGAGTGCTCTCCCGCTGAGCTACGCGCCCGGAACGCCCGTACGGCGGGCCGGAGCGGCAAGCTTACCTGCCGGCCTCCGGCCCGGTCGAACGACGTGCCCGGGTGGGATCAGGCGGCGACGGCCTCGGCGAGGGCCTTGCGCCAGCCCTGCTGGTCCCGCGCCTCGCCGGGCATGTTCATCTCGGCGAACCGGACCACACCGGCCTTGTCGATGACGAAGGTGCCCCGGTTGGCGATGCCCGCGACGTCGTTGAAGACGCCGTACGCCTGGGCGACCGCGCCGTGCGGCCAGAAGTCGGCCAGCAGCGGGAACTGGTAGCCCTCCCGGTCGGCCCAGATCTTGTGGGCGTAGACCGAGTCGACGCTGACCGTCAGCACCTGGACGTCGTCGTTGACGTACTCGTTGAGGTTGTCCCGCACCTCGCACAGCTCGCCCTGGCAGATGCCGGTGAAGGCGAGCGGGTAGAAGACCAGCAGGACGGCGCGCCGGCCGCGGAAGTCGGCGAGCCGGACCTCCTGGTTGTTCTGGTCCTTGAGCACGAAGTCCGGCGCCTCGGCGCCAACCTCGATGGGCATGGGAGCTCCTTGGATCGGGTCTGGAGATGATCAGCCTGCCACACCCGGCGACACCGGCCGCCGGGCGCGGAGCCCGGCCTACTTCTTGCTCTTCGACCCGCGTCGGAGCACGAGGCGGGCGCCGCTCCAGTCGCGGCCCGCGTTGATGGTGGAGGTCTGCTGGAGGCCGGCGGTCTGCGCGCTCTCCGCGACCTCGCTCGGCTCGACGTGGCCGTCCCGGCCGGCCTTGGGCGTCAGGAGCCAGACCACGCCGTTGTCGGCCAGCGGTCCGAGGGCGTCGACGAGGAGCTCGAAGAGGTCGCCGTCGCCGTCGCGGTACCAGACGAGAACCGAGTCGACCACCTCGTCGGTGTCCTCGTCGACCAGATCTCCACAGCGGTCGGTCAGGGCGTCCCGGAGATCCTGGTCGACGTCATCGTCGTAACCCATCTCCATGACGACCATCCCCGGCTCGATCCCGAACCGGTCCGCCAGGCTGCGTACCCCGTCGGCGGCCTGACCAGCGGTCGCGCTCACTGTCGCGTGCCTCCTCATCTCATCCCTGCTCGTGGCGTCGTCCGACGCCGTCGCGCCCAGTCCACACAGTTGTGGCTTCCCGCGCAAGTGGCGCACCGGGTGGAACGGAATTTACCGTGCCAGCAGCGTACGGGCACCCTCGGTAATGGCTTCCTCGGAGACCAGAACCTGACGCGCTGCCGGACCTAATGGTACAAACGAGTCAAGTCCGGCCACCCGGCGCGCCGTGCCCACGTACCCGGCGTCGACCAGCGCGGCGATCACGCCCTCGCCCACCCCGCCCGAGCGGCGGGTCTCGTCCACCACCAGCACCCGGCCGGTGGCCGAGGCCTCCCGGATGATGTCCGCCACCGGCAGCGGGGCCAGCCAGCGCAGGTCGACCACCCGGCTGCCGACCCCCTCGTCGGCCAGGGCGGCGGCCGCGCGCAGCGACATCCGGACACCGTTACCGAAAGTGATGATGGTGAGATCCTCGGCCGAGCCGACCCCGTACACCCGGGCACGGCCGATCGGCACGTGGCGGGCGGCCCAGGCGCCGGGCTCGGCGTACTCCGCCAGCCACTCACCGTCGCCCTCGGTGTAGAGGTCGCGGGTGTGGTAGAGCGCGATCGGCTCCAGGAAGACGCTCACGGCGCCGTCCACCGCGGCGGCGGCCAGGCAGGTGCGCAGCATCGGCGCGGCGTCGTCCGGGCGGGCCGGCACCGCGATGACCAGCCCCGGCACGTCGCGGAGCACGGCCACCGAGTTGTCGTTGTGGAAGTGCCCACCGAACCCCTCCTGGTACGCCAGCCCGGCCACCCGCACCACCGCCGGGTTGCGGAACGCCCCGCGGGAGAAGAACCGCATGGTCGCCGCCTCGCCGCGCAGCTGGTCTTCGGCGTTGTGCAGGTACGCCAGGTACTGGATCTCCGGCACCGGCAGCATCCCGGCCACCCCCGCGCCCAGCGCGAGCCCGAGGATCGAGGTCTCGTCGAGCAGGGTGTCGAACACCCGCGCCGCCCCGAACCTGTCCCGCAGCCCCTTGGTCACCCCGTATACCCCGCCCTTGGCGGCCACGTCCTCGCCGAAGACGGCCATCCCGGGGTGGTCGAGCATCCCGTCGGCCAGGGCCGCGTTGATGCTCTGCGCCAGCGTGAGCGGCCCGGCCAGCTCCGGCAGCCTGCCGCCGAACGCCTCGGCCCGGGCGCCGGAGTCCGGGCCGGCCGCCCGGGCCGCCGCGTCGGCGACCGCCCGGGAGATGCGGACCGGCCGGCGCGGGGCCAGCTCGGCCACCACGTCGACCGGGGAGGCGAGCTTCGGCTCGTCCAGCACCTCCTCGGCGAGGCGGCGGACCTGCCAGCCGCGCTCGTCGTACCGGGCCAGCAGCTCCTCGCCGGTGGCGTAACCGGCCTCGACCAGCCGCCGGGCGGTCGCCAGCAGCGGGTCCCGCGCCACATCCGCGGCGATCTCCGCCGGGCTCCGGTACGCGGTCTCCGCGTCCGCCCCGGCGTGCCCCATGAGCCGCACGGTGGCCAGGTGCAGCACGGCCGGCCGCCGGTGCCGGCGCACCCAGGCCGCCGCCTCCGCCGCCACCCGGTACGCCTCGGCCACGTCGGTGCCGTCGGCGGCGAAGTAGCGGATCCCCGGCCTGGCCCGCAGGGTCTCGGCCACCCATCCCCGCGGCGAGCGCACGCTGATGCCGAGCCCGTTGTCCTCGCAGACGAACAGGACGGGGATGCGCAGCCCGGTGTGGTCGTACCAGCCGGCGGTGTTGAACGCCGCCGTCGCGGTGGCGTGGTTGACCGAGGCGTCGCCGAACGAGCAGACCACGATGGCGTCCGGGGGCCAGGGCGCGGCGCCGGAGTCCCCGTCGGCCCGCCGGCCGCCGCGGCGCAGCCGTTCCAGGGCCAGGCCCAGGCCGACGGCCCGGGGCAGGTGCGAGGCGATGGTGGAGGTGGTCGGGATGACCGCCAGGTCGGCCCGGCCGAAGACCTTGTGCCGGCCCCCGGCGATCGGCTCCGCGGCGGAGGCGACCATCCCGCGCAGCACGTCGCGGGCCGCCTCCGCGTAGGCGTCGTCGGGGTCGGGCAGGGGCAGGTCGGGTACGCCGACCGTTGCGGCGCCGACCGTGTCCACGGCCACCCCCGCCCCGGACGGCAGGCTCGCCGCCCCGGCCCCGTCACCGGCCTGCGGCGCCGCAGGGCCGGCGGGCGCGGCCGGGCTGGTGGGCGCGGCCGGGCTCGTGGGCGCGGCCGGGCTGGTGGGCGCCCCAGCGCCGTCGGTCGCCGCTGTGCCGTCGGAGGCCCCACCGCCGTCGAGCGCCCCAGCGCCGTCGGACGCCGCTGCGCCGTCGGAGGCCCCAGAGCCGTCGGATGCTCCAGCGCCGTCGGGCGCCGCGGGGCCGTCCAGCGGCAGCGCCGCCGGGGCAGGGGCCGGGTCACCGGCCAGCTCTCCGGACTCCGGCGATCCGTCCGGCCGGTCGGGGTCCGCGTCCACCTCGCCGGCGGCGGGGGTACGCGGGTCCGGAATCCGAGCGGCCGAGGCTTCCCCGGTCGGCACCGGCGCGCCGGCCGGGAAGCCGCCCGCCGCCTGGGCGGCACGCAGGCAGTAGAACGCCCCGGAGCGGTAGTGGAGCAGGGCGGGGTCGGTTGGCCGCAGCGCGGCGGCCACGGCCGCGTTGCCTTCGTGGCCGGCGGAACCGATCGTGTAGTACCCCTCGCCGAAGCTGCGCAGCCACCGCCCGGCCAGGTCGAGCAGCCGGCTGGTCAGCTGGGCGTCGAACAGGGCCAGCGCCTGCGCCCCGGTCAGCGACGCGTCGCCGGGCAGCGGTTCACCCAGGTCACGCCGCTGGGCGGGGGCGCCGAGCGCGGTGAGGGCCGCCCGGAACCGGTCGTCGAGATCTTGCGGGGTGGTCACGTCGGACAGCATTACCGACCGGAGGGCACCTCGCCCAGTCGGACACGTTCCGCCCGGCCGCGGTCAGGCCTCCCCGCACTGCTCCGGGCAGCCGCCGTCGGAGACCTTCCAGACCAGCTCACGCAGGGTGGCCAGCTCGTCGGTGGTGAGCCCGCCGAGGAGTCGGGAGTCGGACATCACGAGCCGGACCCGGTCCCGGACCCGCCGGCCCTCCGTGGTCACCACCAGCGTCTTCTGCCGCCGGTCGGCCGGGTCGACCCGCCGCTCCACCAGCCCCGCCTGCTCCAGCTTGTCGACCAGCGCGGTGACGTTGGAGCGGTCGCAGCGCAACTGCTCGGCGAGGTCGCGGGCGGGCAGCGGGTGGTCGGGGTCCAGCTCGTGCAGGGCGCGGGCGACGGCCGGGGTGAGCCCCAGCGCGGCGATCTCCTCGTCCTGGTAGTGCCGCATGGCCGAGGCGATGTGCATGATCCGGCGCACCGCGTCCCCGGCCAGGCCGGAGCGGTCGGGGACGGTGGACTGCGCCATGTCCCACATCGTACGTGCGCAGGTCAGGCGGCCCGCGTCACGGCCGCGAGCCGACGACCTCCGGGCCGCCCGGGACCGGCCGCCGGTCCGGCGCCGGCCGGGTGGCCCGCCGGGCGGCGACGGCGCCGGCCAGCAGCAGCACGGCGGTCAGGAGCGCCGGGGGCAGGGCGAGCGCCGGGCCGTGCCGGCCGGTCGCGGCGAGGGCGAGGTGCAGGCCACCGACCAGCGTCACCCCGAGCACGGCCGCGAGCAGCGTGCCGGTGGAGACGACCGCGGAGAGCGCCGCGGCCGCGCCCGCCGGCACGACGCCGGTGAGCCGGGTGACGAGCGGGCTGAACGCGGCCGCGTGCGCCGCCCCGCCGGCCACCAGCAGCGCGCTCGCCGCCGGCCACGGCCAGCCCGTGGCGGAGAGACCGGCCACCGCCACCACCACCGCCGCGAGCACCGGCGGGCCGGCGACGGGCAGCACCGCCCGGATCCGCTCCGGCAGCCGCGCCACCGCCAGGCCGCACAGGGCGAAACCCGCGGCGTACGGGACGAAGGCCAGCCCCGCCGCCAGGGCCGTGAAGCCCAGCCCGTCCTGGAGCCGCAGGGTGAGCACGAACAGGAAACCCGCGTAGCAGCCCATCACCGCGCAGCAGGCGAGCAGCCCGGCCGGCACACCGGGGTGGCGCAGCACCGTCACGTCCAGCAGCGGCGCCGCGTCGCGACGGGCGCGCCGGACCTCGTACCCGAGGAAGAGCCGCAGCCCGGCGGCGCCGGCGGCGACCGCGGCGGCCCGGACCCATCCGGGCCAGCCCAGGTCCCCGCCGAGCACGAGCGGCAGCACCAGGGTGAGCATCGCGGCGGCGAGGAGCAGCACGCCCGGCAGGTCCAGCGGCTCGCGCCGGGGCGGGTCGGCCGGCAGGCCGGCGAACACCCGCCGCCCGACGAGCTGGAGCACCACACCGACCGGCACGTTCACCAGGAACGCGGCCCGCCAGGTCAGGCCGCCCAGGTCGACGGTCACCAGCAGCCCGCCGGCGACCTGCCCGGCGGCCACGCCGAGGGCCAGCACCATCGAGTACGCCCCGATCGCCCGCGCCCGGGCCGTGGCTGGGACCGCCGCCTGGATCAGCGACAGCACCTGCGGGACCATGAGCGCGCCGGCGGCGCCCTGCGCCACCCGGGCCAGCACCAGCGCGGCCGGTCCCGGGGCGAGGCCGCACGCCAGCGAGGCGAGGGTGAACCCGGCCAGGCCGAGCAGGAAGACCCGCGGGTACCCGTGCCGGGCGCCGAGCCGGGCCCCGGCCACCACCAGCACGGCGAAGGTGAGGGTGTAGCCGGCCAGCACGAGCTGCTGCACGGCCGGCGGTCCGGCCAGGTCGGCCCGGATCGCGGGCGCGGCCACCGCCGCGATCGAGGTGTCCATGGAGGCCATCGCCTGCCCGGTGAGCAGGACGGTGAGCAGGGCGGCGGTCCGGTGGGTCGACTCGGTCACGGCCGCCACCCTGCCCGCCCCCGCGGGCGGCGGTCTTGTCGATCCTTGCGGGGCGGCCGTGTCGGCCAGTCGGCCTACGCTGACCGGCATGCGTACCGCCACCCTGTTGCTGGCGCATCCGGACTTCCGGATCGGTGTGGTGCGGTGCCGGGACGACCACACCGGCTGGTCGGCGCCCGAGCCGGCCTCCGCGTACGGCCTCGTGCTGACCCGGCGGGGCGGCTTCCGCCGGGCCGGGCGCGGCGGCGCCGAGTTCGTCGAGCCGACGGTCGCCTACCTGACCGTGCCGGGTGAGGAGGAACGCTTCGCCCACCCGGCGGGCGGGGACGACTGCACCTCGGTACACCTGTCCGAGCGGCTGTGGCGGGAGCTGTTCGCGGACCGGCCGGCGCCGGCCGTGGTGCACGTCGACGCGCGGGTGGACCTGGCCCACCGGCTGCTGCTGCGGTCCGTGACCGACCCCGACCACGCGGCGGCCGAGCGGCTGGTCCGGCTGCTCGGCGCGGCCACCGGGCCGGCGGGCGGGAGCGGGCGGGACGGGCGGCTCGTCGAGCGGGCCCGCGCCGCCCTGCACGACGGCGCGCCCGAGGCCGCCGGGCTGCTGCCGCTGGCGCGGGCGCTCGGGGTCTCGCCCTACCGGCTCAGCCGCGAGTTCCAGGCCCGGGTCGGGGTGCCGCTGACCCGCTACCGCAACCGGCTGCGGGTCGGGCGCCTCCTCGACCGGCTGGAGGAGGGTGCGGAGAGCCTCGCCGGGCTCGCCGTCGAGCTGGGCTTCGCCGACCAGGCCCACCTGACCCGCACGGTCCGCGCCCAGCTGGGTCACACCCCCGGCCGGCTGCGCCGGCTGCTGGGCTGACCCCGGCTTCGCGGAGGGTCAGCCGGGCAGGAAGGAGAAGCGGACCTGCCGGTCGGGGTTGTCGCCGTTGGTGTCGACCAGGCAGATCGACTGCCAGGTGCCGAGCTTGAGCCGCCCGCCGAGCACCGGCAGGGTGGCGTACGGGGGGACGAAGGCGGGCAGCACGTGGTCCCGGCCGTGCCCGGGCGAGCCGTGCTGGTGCTGCCAGCGGTCGTCGGAGGGGAGCAGGTCGTCGAGCGCGCGCAGCAGGTCGTCGTCCGAGCCGGCGCCGGTCTCGATGATCGCCAGGCCGGCGGTGGCGTGCGGCACGAAGACGTGCAGCAGGCCGTCCCCCTGGCCGGCGACGAACCGCTCGGCCTCGCTCGTGATGTCCCGGACGGTCGGGCGGGACCCGGTCTGGACGGTGATCACCTCACTGCGCATACCTCGCATTCTGCCGCAGCCGGACGGCGGCCGCCGCCGCCCGCGCCTCCGGCCCGGATCGGCACCGCCGGCGATCGCACAAAGTTACCGGCGAGTACCTGTGTTCAGCGTCGCGTCTGGGGGAGGGAGACGTGACGACAAGCGCCACCAGGGGGCAGGATGGCGCTAGAGACCTATCCCACACAGAACCGAGGGAACGCCTGTGGCTACGGAACGCAAGCGCCCGGTGATCACCGCTGGTCTGCCGAGCCAGCTTCCGGACATCGACCCTGAAGAGACCAGCGAATGGGTCGAGTCGCTTGACGGTGTCATCGACGAGCGCGGAACCAAGCGCGCCCGGTACGTCATGCTGAGCCTGCTGGAGCGGGCCCGCGAGCGCCAGGTCGGGGTGCCCTCCCTGACCACCACCGACTACATCAACACCATCCCGCCGGAGCGCGAACCGTGGTTCCCGGGTGACGAGCACGTCGAGCGGCGGCTCCGGGCCTACATCCGGTGGAACGCCGCCATGCTGGTGCACCGGGCGCAGCGGCCGGAGATCGGCGTGGGCGGCCACATCTCCACCTTCGCCAGCTCCGCGTCCCTCTACGAGGTGGGCTTCAACCACTTCTTCCGGGGCAAGGACCACCCGGGCGGCGGCGACCACATCTTCTACCAGGGCCACGCCTCCCCCGGCATGTACGCGCGGGCCTTCCTGGAGGGCCGGCTCAGCGCCGACCAGCTCGACGGCTTCCGGCAGGAGCTGTCGCACCCGGGTGGCGCGCTGCCGTCGTACCCGCACCCGCGGCTGATGCCGGACTTCTGGGAGTTCCCCACGGTGTCGATGGGCCTGGGCCCGATGAACGCGATCTACCAGGCGCGGTTCAACCGCTACCTGCAGCACCGCGGCATCAAGGACACCTCCCAGCAGCACGTCTGGGCGTTCCTCGGCGACGGCGAGATGGACGAGGTCGAGTCGCTCGGCGCGATCGGCGTGGCCGCCCGCGAGGAGCTGGACAACCTCACCTTCGTGATCAACTGCAACCTGCAGCGGCTGGACGGCCCGGTCCGCGGCAACGGCAAGGTCATGCAGGAGCTGGAGGCGTTCTTCCGGGGCGCCGGCTGGAACGTCATCAAGGTCGTCTGGGGCCGGGAGTGGGACCCGCTGCTCGCCGCGGACACCGACGGCGCGCTGGTCAACCTCATGAACACCACGCCCGACGGTGACTACCAGACCTACAAGGCGGAGTCCGGGGCGTACGTACGGGAGCACTTCTTCGGCCGCGACCCGCGGACCCGCAAGATGGTCGAGCACCTCAGCGACGACGAGATCTGGAACCTCAAGCGGGGTGGCCACGACTACCGGAAGCTCTACGCGGCCTACAAGGCGGCCATGGAGCACACCGGCCAGCCGACGGTGATCCTGGCCAAGACCATCAAGGGCTGGACGCTGGGCTCGCACTTCGAGGCCCGCAACGCGACCCACCAGATGAAGAAGCTGACGCTGGAGGATCTCAAGCTCTTCCGCGACCGGCTCTACCTCGACATCCCGGACAAGCAGCTGGAGGACAACCCGTACCTCCCGCCGTACTTCCACCCGGGCGAGAAGTCCGACGAGATGGAGTACCTGCACGAGCGGCGCAAGCAGCTCGGCGGCTACCTGCCGACCCGTCGGACCACCGGCAAGACGCTGCAGATCCCGGGCACCGAGCGCTTCTCCGACGTCAAGCGCGGCTCGGGCAAGCAGAAGGTCGCCACCACCATGGCCTTCGTCCGGCTGCTCAAGGACCTCATGAAGGACAAGGAGTTCGGCAAGCGCTGGGTGCCGATCATCCCGGACGAGGCCCGCACCTTCGGCATGGACTCGCTCTTTCCGACGGCGAAGATCTACTCGCCGCACGGGCAGCGGTACACCTCGGTGGACCGGGAGCTGTTCCTGTCGTACAAGGAGGCCACCACCGGCCAGATCCTGCACGAGGGGATCAACGAGGCCGGCTCGGTCGCCTCGTTCACGGCGGCCGGCACCTCGTACGCCACCCACGACGAGCCGATGATCCCGCTCTACATCTTCTATTCGATGTTCGGGTTCCAGCGGACCGGCGACGGGCTCTGGGCCGCGGCCGACCAGATGGCGCGGGGCTTCCTGCTGGGCGCGACCGCCGGCCGGACCACGCTCAACGGTGAGGGCCTGCAGCACGAGGACGGCCACTCGCTGCTGCTCGCCGCCACCAACCCGGCGGTGGCCGCCTACGACCCGGCCTTCGCCTTCGAGATCTCGCACATCATGGAGAGCGGCCTGCACCGCATGTACGGCGAGGCGCAGGAGAACATCTTCTACTACCTCACCGTCTACAACGAGCCGATCTTCCAGCCGGCCGAGCCGGAGGGCGTGGACGTCGAGGGCATCGTCAAGGGCATCTACCGCTACTCGCCGGCCCCGCAGGTCGACGGGGACGCGCCGAAGGCCAACGTCCTGGCCTCCGGCACGGGCATGCAGTGGGCGCTCAAGGCGCAGAAGCTGCTCGCCGAGGACTGGGGCGTGGCCGCCGATGTCTGGTCGGTGACGTCCTGGACCGAGCTGCGCCGGGACGCGGTGGAGTGCGAGGAGCACAACCTGCTCAACCCGGGTGGCGAGCAGCGGGTGCCGTACATCCAGCGGAAGCTGGCCGACGCCGACGGGCCGAAGGTCGCGGTGAGCGACTGGATGCGCGCGGTGCCGGACCTGATCGCCCGCTGGGTACCGGGTGACTACACCTCGCTCGGCACGGACGGCTTCGGCATGTCGGACACGCGGCACGCGCTGCGACGCCACTTCCACGTGGACGCCGAGTCGGTGGCCGTGGCGACGCTGCGCCAGCTCGCGCTGCGCGGCGCCGTGCCGGCCCACGTGCCGGCCGAGGCCGCCAAGAAGTACGCGCTGGACGACGTCACCGCCGCCCCGGTCGGGGAGACCGGCGGCGACAGCTGACCCATCGGTACGACAGGGGCCCGGCGCGCGAAGCGCCGGGCCCCTTCGCCGTCTTCTGCCGGTGACTCACGCCGGCGCGCGGGCCGGGCTCAGGGCGGCGACGAAGGGCTCGACGGCGGCGCGCCAGCCGGCGGGGTTGTCGTAGTGCAGGACGTGCCCGGCGTCGGGGACCAGCGCGAAGCGCCCGTCGGGCAGCAGCGCCGCCATCTCCCGCTGCCGGTCGACCGGCTGGTCGCTCTGCGCCCCGGCGACCACCAGCGCGGGGCATCGCACGGCGGCGAGCTCGGGCCGGTGGTCGCGGTCCGCCCAGTGCGCCAGGGAGGCGAGCAGGTGCTCGGGACGGGCGAGCGGACGCCACCCGTCCGGGGCGCCGGCCATCACCTCCACGAAGGACTCACCCTCGGTCCGCCGCTCGGCCCCGAAGAAGTCCCGCACGTCCGCCAGGGTCGGGAAGGGCACCGGCCACCCGGCCAGCCAGCGCCGCCACCGGTCGACCAGGTCGGGCGGGGTCACCGGGTTCAGGTCGGCGATCACCACGCCCCGGACCAGATCCGGCCGGGCGCCGGCGAGCTGCCAGGCGGTGAGCCCGCCCATCGAGTGGCCGACCACCAGCGCCGGCGCCAGGTCGAGCGCGTCGATCACGGCGACCGCGTCACCGACGTACGCCGGGCGGTCGTACGGGCCGTCGGGCTTGTCGCTGTGGCCGTGCCCGCGCGCGTCGTAGCCGACGACCCGGCCGTAGCGGGTGAGCCAGCGGGCGGTGGCCGTCCAATTCGCCGCACGGCCGGTGAGACCGTGCAGCAGCAGGATCCCCGGCCCGTCGCCCCCGAAGTCGACCACGTTGAGCCCGGTCCCGGCGTGTCCCTCGATGCGCATGCGCCCTCTCCATACCTCGAATCGAGGTACACCGTATCGAGGCACCGTCGCGGCGGGCAAGGCAGAATGCGAAGGGTGTTGGAGTTGTCGATCCTGGGATTCCTGGGCGAAGGGCCGCTGCACGGCTACGAGCTGAAGGGCCGGATCGCGCGGCTCGCCGGCTACGCCCGGCCGGTCAGCGACGGCAGCCTCTACCCGGCCATCAACCGGCTGGAGCGGGCCGGGCTGGTCAGCCGGGAACGCGAGCCGGGCGCCGCGGCGGCGCCCCGGCACACCCTGTCGCTCACCGACGCCGGACGGGCGGAGCTGCGTCGGCGACTGCGTGAGCCGGCCGAGCTGGATGTCACGGACCAGAACCGGTTCTTCACGCTGCTGGCCTTCCTCGGCCAGCTCGGCGACCGGGCGGCGCAGGCCACGGTGCTCGAACGGCGGTTGGCCTTCCTCGACGAGCCGGCCAGCTTCTTCGCCACCGGCGACCGGCCGCAACGGGCCGCGGAGCAGACCGACCCCTTCCGGCGCGGGATGCTGGTGATGGCCCGGGAGATCAGCCGGGCCGAGCGGACCTGGCTCCGGGCCACGATCGCGGAGCTACGGGCGAACTGAGCGCGCGAGACGTGACAATGGTCCGGCGTCCCTGGCGGGGACGCCGGACCATCACCATCGCGGGCGACGCCGGGACAAGCTCGGTCAGCCGACGGCGGCCAGGTCGGTCAGCCGGGCCAGCGAGTCCTCCAGATCGGCGCCCACCCTGCGCAGGCCGAGCCGGAGCAGGGCGGCCTTGACCGGCCCGGCGGGCCACCGCACGACGATGAGCCGCACGACCGTCCCGCCCTCCTCCTCGTCGGGGGTGAGCTGTACGTAGATCTCGGTGCGCGCCTCGGCCCGGGCGCCGGCGCCCCTGGCCCGTTCGCGCCACCCGATCAGGGTCGGCTCCTGGTAGGCGATCACCTCGGCCTCGTGCGCGGCGCCGCGCCCGGCCTGGACCAGTTGTCGCCGACCGAACCCCTCCCCCGACAGGACCTCGGCCGCGCGGACCCCCGCCAGCCAGGCCGGCAACTGCTCGGCCCGCTGCACGACGTCCCAGACCGCTTCCACCGGCGCCACCACGTGCGCACTGCGCTCCACGAGGATCATGTCTATCTTTCCCCCACTTAAAACACATCCGCGATATTCGGCACTCTATGTGTAAATCGGACTTAAGCGGACGGGTTCGGAAAAGACACGCCGAAAGCCCTTGCCCTGACAGCCTTTGCGGGCCTATGGCGCGACGACCGCCCGAGCCCTAGAGTCGCGAGCACGCTTCGCGTTTCTGGGAGGGCGAATGACGAGCGCGCCGATGCCCGAGTTCCCCGCCGGCTTCCGGTGGGGGGTGTCCACGTCCGCGTACCAGATCGAGGGGGCGGTCACCGCCGGCGGCCGCGGGCCGTCCATCTGGGACACCTTCGCCCACTCCCCCGGCCGGATCGTCGACGGCAGCACGGGCGACGAGGCGTGCGACCACTACCACCGGTACGCCGAGGACGTCGGGCTGCTGGCCGGGCTGGGGGTGTCGGCGTACCGGTTCTCCATCGCCTGGCCCCGCGTGCAGCCCACCGGCGCCGGCCCGGCCAACGCGGCCGGGCTGGACTTCTACGACGGGCTGGTGGACGCCCTGCTCGCCGCCGGCGTGGACCCGGTCGCCACCCTCTTCCACTGGGACCTGCCGCAGGCCCTGGAGGACGCCGGCGGCTGGCTGAACCGGGACACCGCCCACCGCTTCGCGGAGTACGCCGACCTGGTCGCCGCCCGCCTCGGCGACCGGGTGAAGCTCTGGATCACCCTGAACGAGCCGTTCGTCCACATGAGCCTCGGGCACGGCACGGGCGCGCACGCCCCCGGCCGGCTGCTGCTCTTCGACGCCTTCCCGGTGGCCCACCACCAGCTCCTCGGGCACGGCCTCGCGGTCGCCGCGCTGCGCGCCCGCAGCACCAGCCCGGTGGCCATCGCCAACAACTACTCCCCGGTGCGGCTGGCCGGGGAGACCGACGCCGACCGGGCGGCCGGGGCGGCGTACGACGCGCTGCACAACCGGCTCTTCACCGACCCGCTGCTCGGCCGCGGCTACCCCGAGGAGCCGGGCCTCGACCCGGCCGTGGTCCGCGCCGGGGACCTCGACGTGATCGCCGCGCCCATCGACGTGCTCGGGGTGAACTACTACAACCCGACCGGCATCCGCGCCCCCGCCGACGCGGACTCGCCGCTGCCGTTCGAGATGGTGCCGCTGGACGGCTACCCGCGTACCGCCTTCGACTGGCCGGTGGCCCCGGACGGGCTGCGCGAGCTGCTCCTCCAGCTCCACCACCGCTACGGCGAGGCGCTGCCGCCGATCCAGGTCACCGAGAGCGGCTGCGCGTACGACGACGTGCCGGACGCCGACGGCCGGGTGGCCGACCCGGACCGGATCGCGTACCTGGACGGGCACCTGCGGGCGGTGCACGAGGCGATGGCCGCCGGGGTGCCGGTGACCGGGTACTTCGTCTGGTCGCTGCTGGACAACTGGGAGTGGGCCGAGGGCTTCACCAAGCGGTTCGGCCTGGTGCACGTCGACTACGCGACCCAGCGGCGCACCCCGAAGTCGTCGTACGCCTGGTTCCGGGACCTGGTCCGTCGATGACCACCGTCAACCCGACGCCGGCCTCGCTGCCGGCGGCGCTCGCCGAGCCGACGGTGCCGGTGCGGCGGAGCTGGATCGCGCTGATCTTCGCGGCCAACCTGGGCGTCTGGATGGCCTTCTTCACCCCGATCCAGGTGCTGCTGCCGCAGCAGGTGGAGCGGATCGCGCCGGGCGACAAGGAAGCCATGCTGGCGGTGGTCACCGGCCTCGGCGCGCTCGCCGCCGTGCTGGCGAACCCGCTCGCCGGGGCGCTGTCCGACCGGACCTCGCTGCGGCTGGCGAACCGGCATTTCGGCCGCCGGCACGTCTGGACCGCCACGGGCGCGGTGGTCGGCGCGCTCTTCCTGGTGGTGCTGGCCCGGCAGGACAGCATCGCCGGGGTGGCGGTCGCCTGGGTGGCCGCCCAGGTCTGCTTCAACGCCATGCTGGCCAGCCTCACCGCCGCCATCCCGGACCGGGTGCCGGTGGCGCAGCGCGGCGGCGTCTCCGGCTGGGTGGGCATCCCGCAGGCGCTCGGCCTGGTGCTCGGCGCGGTGCTGGTCACCGCCGTGGTCACCGGCAACGCCGCCGGGTACGCCGCCATCGCGCTCGCGGTGCTGCTGCTGTCCCTGCCGTTCGCGCTGCTCACCCAGGACGACCCGCTGCCCCGGGAACACCGGTCGCCGCTGCGGGCGCGCACGCTGCTCGCCTCGATGTGGATCAGCCCGCGCCGGCACCCCGACTTCGCCTGGGCCTGGTTCACCCGGTTCCTGGTGCAGACCGGCAACGCGCTGGGCACGCTCTACCTGCTCTACTTCCTCACCGACGGGGTGCGGGTGGCCGACCCCGAGGGCAGCCTGCTGGTGCTGATCCTGCTCTACACGCTCGGCATGATGCTCACCGCCGTGGTGGCCGGGCGGCTCTCCGACCGCTCGGGCCGGCGCAAGGTCTTCGTGATCGTCTCCGGGCTGATCATGGCCGTGGCGGCCACGCTGCTCGCGGTGGCCCCGACCTGGCCCATGGCGATCGTCGCGGCGCTGCTGCTCGGCGCCGGCTACGGGGTCTACCTCGCGGTCGACGCCGCGCTGATCACCCAGGTGCTCCCGGCCGCCACCGACCGGGCCAAGGACCTCGGCGTGATCAACATCGCCAACTCGGCGCCGCAGGTGCTCGGCCCGGCGCTCTCCGCCCCGATCGTGGTCCACCTGGGCGGCTATCCCACCCTGTACGCGGTGACGGCGGCGGTCACCCTGGTCGGCAGCGTCCTCGTCCTGAAGATCAGGGCGGTGCCCTGAACCGGCCCCCTGCCGGAATGCGGTCGCGGCCCGCCGTAGGCTGGGGGACGTGACGGTACGTGTACGCTTCGCCCCCTCCCCGACCGGAATGTTCCACGTCGGCGGCGCCCGCTCGGCCCTGCAGAACTGGATCTACGCCAAGCAGCAGGGCGGGGTGTTCGTGCTCCGCATCGAGGACACCGACGCGGCCCGCAACAAGCCCGAGTGGACCGAGGGCATCCTCTCCGCGCTCGACTGGATCGGCATCGCGCGCGGCAGCTACGAGGGCCCCTACTTCCAGTCCTCGTACGCGGGTGAGCACCGGGCCGCCGCGCAGCGGCTCTACGAGGGCGGCCGGGCGTACTACTGCGACTGCACCCGCGAGGACGTGCAGGCGCGCACCGGCTCGCAGTACCAGGGCTACGACGGCTTCCACCGCGACAAGGGCCTCGGCCCCGGCGAGGGCCGGGCGCTGCGGTTCCGCACCCCGGACGAGGGCGAGACCGTGGTGGTCGACCTGATCCGCGGCGAGCCGACCTTCGAGAACAAGCTGATCGAGGACTTCGTCATCGCCCGCGGCGACGGCTCGCCGGTGTTCCTGCTGGCCAACGTCGTCGACGACATGACCATGGGGATCACCCACGTGATCCGGGCCGAGGAGCACCTGCCCAACACGCCCAAGCAGCAGCTGCTCTGGGACGCGCTCGGGGTCAAGCCGCCGATCTGGGCGCACGTGCCCGTGGTGGTCAACGAGAAGCGGCAGAAGCTGTCCAAGCGGCGCGACAAGGTCGCGCTGGAGGCGTACCGGGACGAGGGCTACCTCGCCGAGGCGATGCGCAACTACCTCATGCTGCTCGGCTGGGCGCCCTCCGGCGACCGGGAGATCGTGCCCTGGTCCGTCATCGAGGAGGAGTTCCGGCTGGAGGAGGTGAACCCCTCCCCGGCGTTCTTCGACGAGAAGAAGCTGCGCGCGTTCAACGGGGACTACATCCGGGCGCTGCCGGTCGAGGATTTCGTCACCGCCTGCCAGCCGTGGCTGACCGGCACCGACACGATCGCCCCGCCGCCGTGGCAGCCGGCCGAGTTCGACCCGGCCGCGTTCGCGGCGGTGGCCCCGCTGGCGCAGACCCGGATCGCGGTGCTCAGCGAGATCGTGCCGAACGTCGACTTCCTCTTCCTGGCCGACCCGCTGATCGACGAGGCGGCCTGGGCCAAGGCCATGAAGGAGGGCGCGGCCGACCTGCTGGACGCGGCGATCGCCGCGTTCGAGGGGCTGGAGTCCTGGGACGCCGAGTCGCTCAAGTCCACCCTGGAGGCGGTCGGCGCGGAGCGCGGCCTGAAGCTGGGCAAGGCGCAGGCGCCGGTCCGGGTGGCGGTCACCGGCCGCACCGTCGGCCTGCCGCTGTTCGAGTCGCTGGAGGTGCTCGGCCGCGAGCGCACGCTGACCCGGCTGCGGGCCGCCCGGGTACGCCTGTTCTGACCGGATCGACAGGCGCCCGCCGTCGCTCCTCGCACCCCGGATTCACCGGACGTCGCGGGTGCCGCCGCCGAGACCCGGTGGCGCACCCGGGCGCGGCGGTACGTCGCCCAGCAGCGTCTCACCCAGATCGGTGAGGCGGTGCAGCACGAGGTTGCCGTGCCGCTGGCTGCTGATGAGCCCGGCCTCGCGCAGGATGGTGGTGTGGTGGCTGGTGGTGGCCGGCGAGATGCCGGCGCGCCGGGCCAGTTCGCCGGTGGTGGCGCCCCGGACGGTGGCCCGCAGGACGGCCAGGCGCGTGTGGCCGAGCAGCGGGCCGAGGCGGCGTTCCGGGTCGGCCGGTGACGCCGGCCCGGTCGTCGGGTCCGGTCGCTGCCGGCGGGCCGGGTAGACCAGGGCCGGGGGCAGCTCGGGGTCGGCCAGCGCGATCGGCGCATGCCAGCAGAAGTACGACGGGATCAGCGCGATCCCCCGACCGTCGAGGTGCATGTCCCGGTCCTCCGGGTAGCCGTTCACGGACAGCACCGGCGGGTCCCAGCGCACGTCCGGACCCAGGTCGTCGAGGATCTGCCCGGCGCCGGTATCGAGTACCCGGGCCCCGCGCAGAGCCCGGTCGCCGGAGACGGCGGCGCCGATCTGCGGCAGGTACGGGGCGACCGCGACCCGGAAGTAGGCACGCAGCACGTCGCCGAGGCCGTGCAGGGCGGCGACCCGGCCGGCGGCCAGGTCCCCCAGCCAGGCGCCGTTGGCCGGAGCCGCCATCCGCCCCAGTTCGGTGCGGATCCGCCGGCTCGGGGTGCCGAGCACCCGGTCGATTCCCTCGTCGAGGTCGGCGACCGGGCCGGGCGTCAGGAAGTCCGGGAAGTACCGCTTGAGCGGCGCGACAGGCAGCAGCCGTTCGCGGACCACCGGGACGAGGCCGGCCCGTTGCAGGTCCCGGCGCACCTGCCGGTACCAGCCCGCGTATCCGGCGTAGCCGGCACGGGTCTGCAGGCGGTGCAGACTGCAGACGATCTCCCACAGTGGATCCGGCTGGACCGCCAGCCGGGTACGGCTGAGGTCCGCGGCCGTGAAGTGGATCCGCAGAGTCCGCATGGCGCACAGTGTTCCGAGATCGACCGCCGCGCTCAGTCTCGTCTGCGACATTGACATACATCGACATCTTCACCGGTCTGGAACACCGGCGTGCGACGGCCGGACGGGGCGGCAGCCAGACAGCTGCCGCCCCGCGGGGCACGACGGTTCAGCCGACGCTGCAGCTCGACCGCCACCGGTGGGAGGCGATGTTGTCGTTGGTGTTCTGCATGTAGCCGTCGCGGTTGGAGCCCCAGGTGAACCAGGCTCCGGTGAGGTCGTCCCAGGCGTCGCCGGCACCCAGGCAGGCGTACGCGCCGGTGTAGTCGGGGTGGATGTAGAGGGCGACCGGCCGGCCGCTGTTCGAGTCGTTCCACGCCGAGGACGCCAGGTTGCGCATGCTGGCCCGGTTGTTGTTGTCGCAGTTGGCGTTCTCGGCGACGTTGATGGTGTCCCAGTTGGTGTCGGCGTTGTACCACCAGCACCACCGGCCCGACCAGTAGGCGTCCTGGCTGACGTACAGGTAGCCGCTGCCGGCCGCCACGCGGTGCGGGTCGGCGTGCGGCGCCGGCCTGGGCGCGGCCTGCGCCGCGGCGGCGGTGACGGCCAGCGCGGCCAGCACCGCGACCAGGGTGGCCAGCAGGGCCCGTACTGCTCTCATGGTGTTTCCTCCCGTTGGGGTTTCTGCCGCGGCGGGTCCGCCACGGACGTCGTGGGGGTGTCAGCCGCCGGCCAGCACGGCACGGGCACGCGGCAGCGCGGTGCCTTCGAGGCGGAGCCGGTCGGCCACCTCGGTGGGGAACTGCCGTTCGACGGCGCGCCGGTGCTCGGCGTCGAGCCGCCGGGCGAGGCCGCCGAGTCCCGTCTCCGCGGCGCACGTCGCCTCGGCCACGGCCAGCCGGACCTCGCCGGCCGGGACGGTGTCGGACGCCGGTTCGGGCACCGACGCGCGGGCGGCGGCCGGGTCGGCGTACTCGTGCCCGGCAGCGCGCATGCAACGCCGCCACGCCGTCACGCCGGCGGCGTAGCGGGGGTCGGCGAGCACCCGGCCGACGCGCAGCCCGGCGAGGTTGTCGGTGGTCCTGGCGGCGCGGTACCAGGCGGGCAGGTCGCCGTAGAGGTGGCGTTCCGCCTCCGAGGTGCAGCTGCGGCTGCTGCGGCGCAGCACGCCGCCCGCCGGCAACGTCGCGCGCAGGGCGTCCGGCTCGCCGGGGTCGCCGTTGACGGCGCGTACGGCGGCCGCGCCGCGCTCCGGCGGCAGCTCCCGGGCGTACCGGGCGTTCGGGTCGGCCGCCATCGCCGCCTGGAACCGGCGTTCCAGCACCCCGCCGTAGCCGTAGCGGCGGGCGTAGGACACGTCGTCGAGGACGTACGGGAACTCGCGCAGCTCCGGCACCGGGCGCCAGGGCACCGGCCAGTAGCGGAACCCGCGGCGCCGCATGCAGTCACGGATCAGCAGCTGCGTCGCGGTGTGCCGCACCTCCGCCGCCGGGGCGGACCCGGCCGGCGCGGCTGAGGCGGGCGCGGTCGCCGCCGGTTGCGGCCCGGCCGCGCCATGGTCGCCGGGCGGCGGTGTCGTGTCGCGGCCGGCGCCCAGCGCTCCGCCGACCGTCACCGCGAGGACCGCCGGGACCGCGACGGCGTACCACCAGGACCGGGACCGGCGCGACCCACCCGTCATGACACCCACCTCGGCCGTCCGGGGCGCCGGATGCGCCCGTCAGGACACAGCCTCGGTATCGGGCGCGCGCCGGGACAGGGGACTTCGATCAGGCTCGAACGACCGGCGGACCCGTCCCGTACGCGGGGTCAGCCGCGGGCGGACCGGCGGCGCAGGAGCAGGCCGCCGCCCAGCGCGACCAGCGCCACGGCGACCCCGACCGCCCACAGCCAGCCCGTACCCCCGTCGGAGTCGACCTCGCCGGCGGCGGGCGTGGGACTCACCGCGGAGGTCGCCGGGGTGCTCGGGGCGGCGGTGGTCGGGGCGGCGGTGGTCGGGGTGGCGGTCGCCGACGGCGGCGCGGCGGCCGTGCCGGTGGTCAGGGTGAAGCGGATCTCCCCGCTGATCGGGTGGCCGTCGGCCGAGCCGACCCGGTAGGCCACGATGTAGAGGCCGGCCGCACCCGGGGTGAACGGCACGCTCACCCGGTTGCCGGCGAAGGTCGGCGCGCCACCGGCGGCCGGCACGTTGTCCGGCCCGGTGATGGTGATCTTCGTCGTGGCGGGCGCCGGAGAGGCGAGGAACTTCAGCTCGACCCGCTTCGGCGCGGTGGCCACCCGCGCCCCGTTCTTCGGATCGCTGCCGGTCAGCGAGTTGTGCGCGGCCGCCGGCGCGGCCGGCAGCAGCAGCGACACCCCGGCCACCACCCCGAGCACCACCGACCAGCCCCGCGCCACACGAATGACCCTGCCCCCCATGAACTCCTCCATCCGGGTACGATCCGGCCGCTGATCATCGGCCGCTCTGTTGGTCGGTCGCAGATCGCAGATAGTTCCAAATACTCTTCCAGCGAGTGCAACCCAGCGCCGTTCTGCGGAGTCTTTGAGGTGGACGCCGGTCCGCGCCCGGCGCCCACCCCTCGGCCGATCCAGCGCGACCTGCAGCGGAAGCCACCCATCGAACGGGGCGAGGAGGCGGCGATGGTCAGGAAGGTGAGGCGGCTGCTGGCGGCCGTGGCCGGGATGGTGGTGGCGGGCGCCTGCTCGCTGGCCCTCCTCGGCGCGGCACCGGCGCAGGCGGCGCCCAAACCCAAGCTCGCACCGGCCGGAGTGGACATCACCGGCCACCGGCTCGACCAGCCGCTGCGACTGCGCGCCGACACCCGGCCCGCCGAGGTGAACATGGTCGTCGACCAGGTCAAGTGGCTGGGCGCCAGCGGCCAGCAGCGGGGCCCGGCGGCCAAGGACCTCGGTCCGAAGTACACGATCGTGCTGTTCGTCGCGGGCACGGCCTCGAAGACCTACGACCTCTACCCGCTCGCCAAGGGCGGCCCGCGCGTCTACCGGCCGGCCAAGCAGCCCGACCTGAGCAAGACCCGGGCCGGCTGGTTCTTCGGCCGGCTCAACATGTCCGAGACGCTGCGCACCGCGGGGGTGCCGCTGGAGCGGCAGTTCGACACGCTCAGCGGCGGCATCGGCGGCGGCGAGCGGGTCATCCCGGAGGAGGCCCTCGACCCGGTGCAGGACATCGACGCCGCGCTCGGCGAGCTCCAGCGGCTGCTGCTGCTCAACGTCGGGGTGATGGTGGTCATCACCGCCGGGCTGGCCGGCATCGCGCTGCTGGTGCGCCGCCGCACCCGCTGAGCCGCGGGGGCTCAGACCTCCAGCACGACCTTGCCCCGGACGTGTCCCGCCGCCACCAGGCGCTGCGCCTCGGCCGCCTCGGCCAGCGGGAACGTCCGGGCCACGTGCACGGCGAGCCGGCCGGCGTCGACGAGCCCGGCCAGCACGCTCAGGTCGGCCGTGGACGGCTTCACGAAGACGTAGCTGCCGCCGAGCCGGGTGACGTGCTCCGGGTCGGCCGTGGAGATCAGCCGCGCCGGCCGGGCCAGCAGCTCGGCGGAGACGTCCAGCGCGTCGCCGCCGAACAGGTCCAGCGCCACGTCCACCCCGTCGGGCGCGACCGCGCGGACCCGGTCCAGCAGGCCGTCGCCGTAGCTGACCGGCTCGGCGCCCAGCGACCGGACGAAGTCGTGGTTGGCCTCGCTCGCCGTGCCGATCACCCGGCCGGCGCCGAGCGCCCGGGCCAGCTGCACCGCCAGGTGCCCCACCCCGCCGGACGCGCCGTGCACCAGCACGGTGTCACCTCCGCCGGTGCGGGCCAGCTGCAACGCCTGGTAGGCGGTGAGGCCGGCCAGCGGCAGCCCGCCCGCCTCGGCCCAGGACGCCTGCACCGGCTTGTCGGCCAGGCACCGCTCCGGGGCCGGCACCAGCTCCGCGTACGTGCCGTGCTGCACGTCGTCGCGCCGGACGTAGCCGATCACCTCGTCACCGACGGTGAACCCGGCCACCGCGGGCCCGACCGCCTCGACCACCCCGGCGGCGTCCCAGCCGGGGACCAGCGGGAAGTGGCTCGGCATCGCGCCGGCCAGGTGCCCCTCCCGGATCTTCCCGTCGACCGGATTCACCCCGGCGGACCGCACCCGGACCAGGACCGTGTCCGGCCCCACCGGCGGTGTGGGCAACTCGCGCAGGGTGAGCCGGTCGACCGGGCCGTACGCGTCGATCGCGATCGCCTTCACCCCGCCCACGCTAGCCGCCGGACGGCGGCCGCGGGGTCAGCACCAGCGGCGCGGGGGCCGCTCCCGGCGGACCGCCCGGCTGCGCGGCCGGACCGCGCCGTGCCGGTGCGCGCCCGCCCAACCGGGCAGGTCACTGCGGCAGCCCTGAGCCGGCTCCGCCTCTCCCCCGGCCGGGGGCGCCGGCTCGGCGGCCCGCTGGCGGGGCACCGGCGGCTCGTCGTCGGCCCGCTCGGGCGCCCAGCCGGTGGCCGGCTCCGGATGGGTCAGGCCCGTCCGGCGCGGGTGCTTGGCGGGCGCCGGCTGGTCGTGGTGGCCCGGCCGGCAGGGCTCACCCTGGGCGCAGCCGTGCTCGGCCTCCCCGTGCGCCATCCCGGTCTCCTCACGTTCGCCTTCGCCCGTCGGGCGGTAATCACCCCGACGTGCCCTGACACCGTACTGGCCGGGCCCGACGGGCTGTTCAGCGCGTACCCGCGGAGATCGTCGGCGGACCGGAACGGGTCAGAGGCGGCGGGCGGCGTCCAGGTCGGCGCGCGTGAGCAGGGCGCGCAGCGCGATGCCGTGCCCGGCGAGCGCCTCCGTGCCGCCCTCGCCCCGGTCGATCACGCAGAGCGCGTGGTCGACGGTGGCGCCCAGCTCGCGGAGCTGGCCGGTGGAGATCACCACCTGGCCGCCCGAGGTCACCACGTCCTCGACCACCAGCACCCGCCGCCCGGCGACGTCCGCGCCCTCCGCCAGCCGGGCGGTCCCGTACGCCTTGGCGGTCTTGCGGACGAACGCGCAGGGCAGCCCGACGTGCCGGGCCAGCGCGGTGATCACCGGGATGCCGCCCATTTCCAGGCCGGCCAGCACCTCGGTGCCGGGCGGGACGAGCCCGGCCAGGCCGGCGGCGACCCGGTCGAGCAGCACCGGGTCGGCCTCGAACCGGTACTTGTCGAAGTACTCGTCGGCGGTGCGGCCGGAACGGAGCACGAACCGGCCGGTGAGCCGGCAGGTGGCGTCGATGTCGCGGGCGAGGTCGGCGAGGGCGCGCGGGGTGTCGGTCACGGGAGATGATTGTCACCGCCGGCCGCCAGCGCCCGGCCGGCGGGCGGGCCTCGGAGTGCAGGTGCTGGTCAGGGCGTGTCAGGCTGGTGCCGTGAGCGAACCGGGCGGGACCGAACTGTCGGCGACGCTGCGCCGCATCGAGCGGGCGGCGGGCGCGCTGTCGACCGCCAGCGTGGCGCGGATGGACGAGACGCTGCCCTGGTTCCGGGAGCTGCCGGCCGACCAGCGCTCCTGGGTCATGCTGGTCGCCCAGGCGGGCGTCCGGTCGCTGGTGCAGTGGCTGCACCAGGGCGGCGGCGCGACCGACAGCACCCAGGAGGTGTCGGACGAGGTCTTCGCCGCCGCGCCGCAGGCCCTCGCCCGCTCGATCACCCTCCAGCAGACCGTGGCGCTGATCAAGGTGACCATCGAGGTGGTCGAGGAACAGGTGTCGCACCTCGCCGTGAAGGGCGAGGAACAGCTGCTGCGGGAGGCGGTGCTGCGCTTCTCCCGGGAGATCGCCTTCGCCGCCGCCCGGGTCTACGCCCGCGCCGCCGAGACCCGCGGCTCCTGGGACGCCCGGCTGCAGGCGTTGCTGGTGGACGCGCTGCTGCGCGGCGACTCCCCCGACGTGCTGGCCAGCCGGGCGGCCGCGCTGGGCTGGTCCGACGCGCCGCCGGTGGCGGTGGCGGTGGGCCGCTCCCCCGGCGGTGAGGTGGCCGCCGTGCTGCACACCGTCTACCGGCAGGCCCGCCGGATCGGGGTCGAGGTGATCGGCGGTGTGCACGGCGACCGGCTGGTCATCGTGCTGGGCGGCGCGGCCGACCCGGTGGCGGCCACGGAGAAGCTGCTTACCGCCTTCGGGGAGGGCCCCGTGGTGGTCGGGCCGGCCGTGCCCAGCCTGGACGAGGCGACCGACTCGGCGCGCGCCGCGCTGGCCGGCTTCCGGGCCGCGCCGGCCTGGCCGACCGCGCCCCGCCCGGTCTCCGCCGCCGACCTGCTGCCCGAGCGGGCCCTGGCCGGCGACGCCGAGGCCCGCCGCCGGCTGCGTCACGACGTGTACGCCCCGCTCGCCCGCGCGGGCGGCGAGCTGCTGGAGACGCTGGACGCCTTCTTCGCGGCCGGCGGCACGCTGGAGAGCGCCGCCCGGGCCCTCTTTGTGCACCCCAACACGGTCCGGTACCGGCTCAAGCGGGTCGCCGAGGTGGCCGGCTTCTCGCCGCTCACGCCGCGCGACGCCTTCACCCTGCAGGTGGCCCTGACGGTCGGCCGGCTGGACCCGGTGGTACCGGGTGTCGCACCGGTCCCGAGCCAGACAATGAGCCCAGGAGCCGGCAAAACGCCACAGACCGGTGATGATCGGCGCCGATCTTTGTAGGTATCCTCCAAACCTTCTAGTGCGGTTTGGTGCCGTGCGTTACAGCGCGACCCGCGAGTATCCGTCAGAGTCGTAGACGTGCTCGCCGTACTCTCACCCGGACAGGGTTCGCAGAAGCCCGGTTTCCTGACCCCCTGGCTCGACCTGCCCGACGCGGCGGCGCGCCTGCGCTGGTGGTCGGCGCTGGCCGGGGTCGACCTGCTCCACCTGGGCACCCGGGCGGACGCGGACGAGATCAAGGACACCGCCCGCACCCAGCCGCTGCTGGTCGCCGCCGCGCTGCTCGCCGCCGAGCACCTGCCGATGCGCGACGTCGGCCTGGTCGCCGGCCACAGCGTCGGCGAGCTTGGCGCCGCAGCCCTGGCCGGGGTGCTGCCCGCCGAGGCGGCCGTGACCCTGGCCGGCGTACGCGGCCGGGAGATGGCCGCCGCCTGCGCGCTGGAGCCGACCGGGATGGCCGCCGTGCTGGGCGGCGACCCCGACGAGGTGCTCGCCGCCCTGGACGCGCACGGACTGCACCCGGCCAACCGCAACGGCGCCGGCCAGATCGTCGCCGCCGGCGCGGTGGCCGGGCTGGAGAAGCTCGCCGCCGAACCGCCCACCCGCGCCCGGGTCATCATGCTCAAGGTGGCCGGCGCCTTCCACACCCCGTACATGGCCCCGGCCGAGGCCGCGCTGGCCGAGGTGGCCGCCGGCATCACCCCCGCCGACCCGGCCCGCACCCTGCTCTCCAACCTGGACGGCGCCCCGGTCGCGCACGGCCGGGAGATGGTGCAGCGGCTGGTCCGCCAGGTGACCGCCCCGGTCCGCTGGGACCTGTGCATGCGCACGCTGGCCGACCTCGGCGTCACCGGCGTCATCGAGCTGCCGCCGGCCGGGACCCTGGCGGGCCTCGTGAAGCGGGAGCTCAAGGGCGAGGGGGCGCCCGAGATCGTCACCCTCAACACCTCCGACGACCTGCCCGCCGCGCGGGACCTGATCGCCCGGCACAGCGCATGAGCCCGGAAAACGAGCCGATCCTGCGGGTCCCGCAGTCGCGAACGGAAGGTATCTACTGATGGCCGGCAGCCGGATCGTCGCGATGGGGCACTACCAGCCCTCCCGCGTCGTCACCAACGACGACCTCGCTCAGATGGTCGACACCAACGACGAGTGGATCCGGGACCGGGTCGGCATCGTCACCCGCCGGATCGCCGGGGACGAGACGGTGGCCGACATGGCCGCCGCCGCCGCGGGCAAGGCGCTGGCCAACTCGGGCCTCACGGCCGCCGACATCGACCTCGTCGTGGTCGCCACCTGTACCTCGGTCGACCGCAGCCCGAACGTGGCCTGCCGGGTCGCGGCCAAGCTGGGCATCAGCGCCCCGGGCGCGTACGACATCAACACCGCCTGCTCCGGCTTCGCGTACGCGCTGGGCACGGTGGACCACGCCATCCGGGCCGGCGCGGCGCGCAACGCGATCGTGATCGGCGCCGAGAAGCTGTCCGACTTCACCGACTGGACCGACCGGTCGACGTGCATCATCTTCGGCGACGGCGCGGGAGCGGCCGTGGTCACCGCGACGGCCGAGGGCGAGCCGGCCGGGGTGGGTCCGGTGGTGTGGGGTTCGGTGCCGGAGAAGAGCGACGCGGTCCGTATCGAGGGCTGGCGGCCGTACATCGCGCAGGAGGGGCAGGCGGTCTTCCGCTGGGCCACCACGGCGCTGGCCCCGCTCGCGCTCCAGGCCTGCGAGAAGGCCGGGGTGGCCCCGTCGGAGCTGGCCGCGTTCGTGCCGCACCAGGCCAACGCCCGGATCATCGACGGCATCGTCAAGCGGCTGGACATCCCGAACGCGATCATCGCGAAGGACATCGTCGAGTCCGGAAACACGTCGGCGGCGAGCGTGCCGCTGGCCCTGTCGAAGATGGTCGAGCGGCGCGAGGTGCCCTCCGGCGCCCCGGTGCTGCTGTTCGGCTTCGGCGGCGGCCTGACCTACGCCGGTCAGGTCGTCCGCTGCCCCTGAAGACTCCCTCGGGCGCGAGCGCCGAGGTGTGACGACCGGCGTCGCCGGCCGTCGAGTGAACCCCCGATGAGAGGAACCAACCGCAATGACCCGTGACGAGATCACCGCCGGCCTCGCCGAGATCCTCGAAGAGGTTGCCGGGGTGAACCCGGACGACGTGGCCGAGGGGAAGTCCTTCACCGACGACCTCGACGTCGACTCGCTCTCCATGGTGGAGGTCGTGGTGGCGGCCGAGGAGAAGTTCGGCGTCAAGATCCCGGACAACGAGGTGCAGAACCTCAAGACCGTGGGTGACGCCGTCAGCTACATCGCGGCGCAGTCCTGATCATGAGTCGTCCCGACGTCGTCGTCACCGGGCTCGGCGCGACGACCCCGCTCGGCGGGGACGTCGCGTCGACCTGGGACGCCATGCTCGCCGGCCGCTCCGGGGTGAGTGCGCTCACCCAGGAGTGGGCCGAGCAACTGCCGGTCCGGATCGCCGCGCAGCTCGCCGTCGAACCGTCGACGGTGCTGGACCGGGTCAAGCTGCGCCGGCTGGACCGGTCCGAGGCGATCGCGATCGTGGCGGCGCAGCAGGCCTGGGCGGACGCCGGGCTGGCCGACTCCGGGCTCGACCCGGAGCGGCTGGCCGTCAGCGTCGGCTCCGGCATCGGCGGCGCCACCACCCTGCTCGCCCAGGACGACATCCTGGAGGCGTCCGGCCCGCGGCGGGTCTCCCCGCACACCATCCCGATGCTGATGCCGAACGGCCCGGCCGCCTGGGTCGGGCTGGAACTCGGCGCCAAGGCCGGGGTCCACTCGGTGGCCAGCGCCTGCGCGACCGGCGCGGAGGCGATCGCGCTGGGGCTGGACATCATCCGCGCCGGCCGGGCCGACGTGGTGGTGGCCGGCGGCACCGAGGCGGTCATCCACGCGCTGCCGATCGCCGGGTTCAGCTCGATGCGGGCCATGTCGACCCGCAACGACGAGCCGGAGAAGGCGTCCCGCCCCTGGGACAAGGGCCGTGACGGCTTCGTCCTCGGCGAGGGCGCGGGCGTGGTGATCCT
Organism: Micromonospora sp. CA-244673; assembly: GCF_050948395.1. Taxonomy (NCBI): domain Bacteria; kingdom Bacillati; phylum Actinomycetota; class Actinomycetes; order Micromonosporales; family Micromonosporaceae; genus Micromonospora; species Micromonospora sp. CA-244673. The sequence goes on from NZ_CP192019.1 coordinate 5,646,125, forward strand.
GGAGCGCGCCGACCACGCCGCCGCCCGCGGCGCCCGGGTCTACGCGCGCCTCGCCGGCGCCGGGATCACCTCGGACGCCTACGACATCGTGCAGCCGCACGCCGAGGGCGAGGGCGCCATCCGGGCCATCGCCAAGGCGGTCGCGGACGCGGACGTCGCGAAGACCGACATCCGGCACGTGAACGCGCACGCCACCTCGACCCCGGTCGGCGACATGCTGGAGATCGGCGCGCTGCACAAGGCGGTGGGTGACCACGTGCTGCTGTCGGCCACCAAGTCGATGACCGGGCACCTGCTCGGCGCGGCCGGCGCGCTGGAGTCGATCGCCACCATCCTGGCCATCCGGGACGGCGTCGTGCCGCCGACGATCAACCTGGACGACCCGGACGAGGGGCTCACCCTCGAGGTGGCCGCGCACAAGGCGCGCCACCTGGAGATCCCGGCGGCGCTGAACAACGCGTTCGGCTTCGGCGGGCACAACGTGGCCCTGGTGTTCACCCGGGCCTGAGCACGGCCTGCCCGCTCGGGGCCCGCGTCCGCACCGGACGCGGGCCCCGAGCGCGTCTCAGCCCCGGTTGCGGGGATGCTGCCGCGCGGTCCGCTCGTTGCCCCGCCGGTAGTTGCCGGTCCACCGGGCCATCACCAGTTGCGGGTCGTCGCCGACCTCGGCGAGGAACTGCGCGGCGCGCCCGCCGCGCAGCGTGGCGGCGACCCGGCCGTGGTGGGTGATCACCACCGACCCGTCGGCCCGTTCGACATAGCGGAAACCCTGCGCCTGCTCTCCCATCGGCGCCACCCTGCCAGCACCCGCGCCCGGCCGCACCCGGATTTGCCGCCGTCCCGGTCCCGGCCCGCGGTGGCCGTTAGGGTGAGACCGCCGAGCCGTCGAGGAGCACCACCCGTGGAAGCGACCGAGATCCGCAAGCTCGCCGCGCTGGAGGACACCCACTGGTGGTACCGGGAGCGGCGCGTCCTGCTGGGCCGGGCGCTGCGCCGGTTGGCGGCGGCGGGCACCCGCCCGGGCCGGGCGCTGGACATCGGCGCGGCCGGCGGCGGGAACACCCGGGTGCTGCGGGCGCACGGCTGGCGGCCCGTCGCCCTGGAATACAGCGCCGAGGGCGCCGGGGTGGCCCGGGGCCGGGGCCTCGACGTGATCCGGGCCGACGCCCGGCACCTGCCGGTCCCCTCGGCCGGCCTGGGCCTGGTGGTCGCCTTCGACATCCTGGAGCACGTCGACGAGGACCACCTGGCGGCCGCCGAGATCCGGCGGGCGCTGCGCCCCGGCGGGGCGGCCCTGATCGCCGTGCCGGCCGACATGCGGCTCTGGTCGGCGCACGACGTGGCGGTCGGGCACGTCCGGCGCTACGACCGCGCCGGGCTGCGGGCCGTGGTGGAGAAGGCCGGCCTGGCGATCGACGAGCTGTGGAGCTGGAACGTGCTGCTCCGCCCGGTGGCGGCTTGGCGGCGGCGCCGGTCCACCGGCAGCGACCTGGACCCGCCGCACCCGCTGGTCAACCTGGGGTTGCGCACGGTCGTCACGGCCGAACGCCACCTGCCGGTGCGGGCGTTGCCCGGAGTCTCGCTCATGCTGCGCGCCCACCGCCCGGCCTGATCCCGCCCGGCCGTGCCGGCCCGCGCCGTCACCGCCAGCGGCGACCGGGTCAGCGCAGCCGGTAGACGGCCGTCCGGGAGTTCTCGAAGCGCAGGTCGGCCAGCGTCCGCAGGGCCAGCGCCTCGGCGCCGACCTGCCGGTCCACCACCAGCCAGCGCACCCCGTACCGGTCGCGCAGGGCGGTCAGGCCGGCGGCCGTGGGGGCCGTGAAGGCCGAGTCGTTGACGCGTTGCCGGTCGGCGTCCCAGAACGGCGCGTACGGGCCGTCCGGCCGGCCGACCATCCGGGGCGCGAACGCCCACCCCTCGACCAGCACCGACCGCTCGGCGTAGCCGCTGAGCCAGAACGACCGGGCGTCGCACCACCCGTCCACCACCTCCCGGCAGTGCGCGTTGGTGGCGAGCACGTCGTCCGGCGCGCTGTGCGCCCGCACCCAGCGGGCCGCCTCCACCCGGGAGGCGGGCATTGCCACCACCGGGTACGCCCCGCCGTTCGGGTAGACCCGGGTCGCGGCGGCGTCCAGCACCAGCCCCGGCGCCCCGGCGGTCAGCACGGCGGTCAGCAGCACCAGCCCGCCCCGGCCGGCCAGCCCCGGCCAGCGACCCACCAGGGCCGGCCAGCACAGGAACACCAGCACCGCCGGCACGGTCAGCACGGCCGCCCAGCGGAGCAGCGGCAGCACCGGGGCGTACGCGGGGACGGCCGGCGAGCTGGTCGCGGAGTCGAGCTGCACCGCGGTGAGCAGCACGGCGAACCCGGCGGCGCCCGCGCCGAGCAGCCACCGGCCCCGGGCGGCGAGGGCGGCCCGGTCGGCCACCTCCACCCAGCCCCACGCGGAGAGCAGCACCCCGAAGGCGAACCCGGTCCGGGTGAAGTACTGGTTGCTGCTGCCGGGATGCCCGACGAGCAGGTAGATGGCCGGGCCGGCGAGCGCTCCGCCGAGCAGGAACACCTGCACCGGCTCGAACCGCCACCGGCGCGGCCGGAACAGGGCGAGCGCCCCGGCCAGCCGGAGCTGGAGGTTGAGCAGGAACGCCACCGCGACCAGCACCCACCACAGGGCGGTCACCCCCGCCGGCCGGCCGGTCGGCACGTACGGGCGCAGCCCGGAGAGCGGGTCCAGGACCACCCCGTGGCTCTCGAAGGCGAACAGCACCGCGGTGGCGAACACCTGCGCGGCCAGGGCGAGGCCGGCGGCGACCAGCACTGCCCGGGGCAGCCGGCGGCGGGCCACCAGGGTCGCCACGGCGGTGAGACCGAGCGCGGCCAGCACCACCGGCAGGGTGCTGGCCTTCGCGCCGGTCGACGCGGCCAGGAAGAGGACGGCCAGCGCCCAGGCGCCGCGGCCCAGCGGGGGCACGGTCACCGCGCGGGCCCGGCCGACGAGCTCACCGAGCGCGGCGATCAGCGGCAGCAGCAGCACCCAGCTGTACGTCATCGACGGGCTGCCCCAGACGATGAAGGTGGCCTGGCTGCCGAAGAGCTGCCGCCAGCCGTTCTCGAAGCCGAACTCGCCCACCGTGAACAGCAGCGCGGCGGCCACCACCCCGGCGTACGGCCGGCCGGTGATCCGCCAGCCGACCACGGCCAGCAACACGGCGGCGAGCGCGCACAGCGCGGGCACGGCGAGCCGGAACAGCACCGTGGGCAGGTCCACCCCGCTGACCAGGCTCGTGGCGGCCAGGTGGGCGAAGCCGAACCAGTGGTAGTGCAGCGGCTCCCCGGCGACCTGCGGCACCTCGGGCGGCACCTGGTGGGTGGCCGCCCCGGCGAGGGAGAGCTCGAAGGCCAGGTCGAGGTACTGGGCCTGCCCCTCGTCGGTGGGCAGCACCGGGTTGACGGCGAGGAACGAGCCGTACAGGTAGAGGCTGAAGCCGGCCACCACCCCCGCCAGCGACCACGCCCACCCCGCCGGCGCCACCGTCGGGTACCGGACCCGCCAGTGCCGGCGCAGCCGGGGCACGGCGGCGAACGGCACCACCACGGCGAGCGGCCACAGGCGCAGCCAGCCGGGCAGCCCGACGGCGGTGAACCCCGCCCACGCGACCAGCTCCAGCACCAGGCCGACGGCCGCGCCCAGGGCCAGGTCCTCGACCAGGGTGTGCGGCCGGCGGCGCAACGCGCGGAACACCAGCGTGCCGGGGAGCAGCACGGCCAGCGCCGCGTACGCGGTCCAGCGGGCGATCGCGCCGGCCGAGGTGCCGGCGGCGAGCAGCACGGCGACCACGGCGGCGTACCCGGCGACGGTCGGGGCCCAGCGCAGGGCGGCCGGGCGGCGGCGCGGGTCGGCGGCCGCCGGGGCGGCGCCGGTGGCGACGGCGGTCACCGCAGGCTGTCGGCCAGCTCGGCGGAATCCGGGCGGGCGGCGGCGCTGTCGCCGGCCACCAGGTAGGCGGGCCGGCCCTGCACGGCGGTGTAGATCCGGCCCACGTACTCGCCGAGCAGGCCGAGGCAGAGCAGCTGCACCGCGCCGAGGAAGAGGATCGCCACATAGAGCGAGGGCCAGCCGCTGACCGTGGCGCCGGCGAACCAGGCCAGCACGGCCGCGACCACGAGCACCCCGCAGCCCGCCACCCCGACCAGGCCCAGCCAGGTGGCCACCCGCAGCGGGGCGGCGGAGAAGCTGGTGACGCTCTCGGCGGCCAGCCCGGCCATCCGGGACAGCGGGTACTTCGTCCGGCCCGCGGCGCGTTCCTGCCGCTCGTAGGTCACCTCGGCGCTGGGGAAGCCGAGCCAGGGCACCACGAGCCGGAGCACCGGGCTGCGCTCGGGCAGCTCCCGCAGCGCCTCCACGACGGCCCGGCTGAGCAGCCGGAAGTCGCCGGCCTGGGCGGGGACCTGCTCGCCGACCAGCCGCCGGACCAGGCGGTAGTAGCCGCCCGCGCTCCACCGCTTGAACCGGGTGTCCCGGCTGCGGTCGGCCCGCACGGCGTAGACCACGTCCAGGTGGTCGGCCCGGGCCCGGCGCAGCAGCGCGACGATCACCTCGGGCGGGTCCTGGAGGTCGGCGTCGATGCTGACCACGTACGCGCCCCGGGCCCGGAGCAGGCCGGCGTGCAGGGCGGCCTGGTGCCCGCTGTTGCGGCGCAGCCGCAGCACCCGCAGCTCAGGCCAGCCGACCCGCAGCGCGGCCAGCGCCGCCGGGGTGCCGTCGGTGCTGCCGTCGTCGACGGCCACCACCTCGTACGCCTCGCCGAGCCCGTCGAGCACGCCGCGCAGCCGGACGGCGAGCAGCGGGAGGACGGCCGCCTCGTCGAACATCGGCACCACCACGGACAGGGCCGGCTGCGGCGCGGTCACGGCACTCGACCCCCCGGATTCCCTGGCGGCGGACCGGGCCGACGCTACCAGTCGGGCAGGTCAGGACCGGGCCGGTCGGGCGGCACCCGCCCCGATCAGGTGCCGCAGGTGGTGGCGGGCAGGCCGGACACCTTCACCGGGGAGTGGCCGGTCGGGCGGGCCTTGCCGGCGAGCACCGCGGCCAGCGCGGTCATCGACGCCCGGGTGGACGAGTAGGTGGCCAGCAGGGTCGGCGACTTCGCCCCGGCCAGCACGTACGGGGTGTCCATGGCCACCGTCACGGTGGCGTCCGCGCGCAGGTCCTTGCTCCCGTCGCCGTACCCGACGAGGTGCACGACGGTGCCGCCGCTGGGCACCACCTTGACCCCGGCGGCGGTGAGCGCCGCGGTCAGCGCGGCCCGGGTGCCGTCCCGTCCCCCGGAGGAGGTGACGGTGACCGGGCCGGCCACCGGGCTGCCGCACCGACCGCGGAGCATGGTCACCGCGGCGGCGGCCAGGTCGGCGGCGGCCTTGCGGTGCCCGGCGCTGTCCAGCGTCGACAGCGCGGGCGCCGGCCGGTCGGCCAGCTTGAACTTCATGGTCAGCACCCGGGTGACCGCCTCGACGAGCCGGGTCCGGGGCAGCGAGCCGTCCTTGAGCGCGGCGCGCAGCCCGTCGTACGCCTGGCCCACGTTCGGGGTCATGAGGATGAGGTCGTTGCCGGCGTTCAAAGCTCGGACCGCGGCCTCGCCCGGCGACCACTTCTTGGCCGGCGCCATGTTCATCCCGTCGGTGATCACCACGCCCTGGAAGCCGAGCTGGCCGCGGAGCACGTCGGTGAGCAGCTTGCGGGAGAAGGTGGCCGGGGTGCCCGGGTCGACCGCCTTGACGTCCAGGTGGGCGGACATCACCGCCATGGCGCCGGCGTCGATCCCGGCGTGGAACGGCGGGAACGCGGTGCGGTCCAGCACGGCGCGGGACTGCCCGACCACCGGCAGGTCGGTGTGCGAGTCGGCGGCGGTCAGCCCGTGCCCGGGGAAGTGCTTGACGGCGGCACCGACCCCCTCGGCCTGCAGCCCGCGGACCGCGCCGGCCACCTGCGCCGAGGCGGTCTTCGGGTCGGCGCCGAAGGAGCGGGAGCCGATCACCGTGCTGCGGGTGGCCAGCACGTCGGCGACCGGCGCGAAGTCCAGGTTGACGCCCATGGCGGCCAGCTCGGCGCCGGCGGCCCGCCAGGCGGCCTCGGTCAGCGCCGGGTTGCCGGCGGCACCGGCGGCGAGCGGGCTGGGCAGCAGGGTCACCCCGTCGGTGATCCGGGTGACCACGCCGTACTCCTGGTCGGTGCCGATCAGGAAGGGTGCGGGGCCGGCGGGCAGCCGGCCGGCGGCCGCGCGCAGCCCGTCGGTCAGCGCGCGAACCTGCTTCGGGTTGTCGACGTTGGTGGTCTCCTGGTTGCCGGACGTGGGGTCGTCGGCGCTGAAGCCGACCAGGATCAGCCCGCCCAGGCGGTACTTCGCGACCATCTCCGCGGGGGTGTCGACCCCGGCCAGGGCCCGGTTGCCGGCCGCCGACCCGGGCGACACCTTCGTCGCCGAGCTGCCGTACGCGTAGGGCATCAGCACCTGGCCGACGAGATCCTCGTCGGAGAGCGTCGCCACCAGGGCGGCCGCCCGGGCGGCCGGGTCGGCGCCGGCCGGGGCGGGAGCGGCCGACGACGGGACCGGCGCCGGGCTCGACGGGGTCGGTCGGGGCCGTTCGGGCTCACCCGAGCACCCGGAGGCGAGCAGCGCGGTCAGTGCGGCGAGCGCGACGCAGGCGCGGCGCGGGGAAATCGACACGCGCCCCACCGTATCGGGGCAACTTGACCTTCTGTCAGCCCACCCGGGTGAGCAGCGTCACCGGCGCGCCGTCACCGGCGAACCGGTAGGGCTCCAGTTCGGCGTCCCAGGCGGTGCCGAGGGCCTTGTCGAGGGCGTGGGCGAGCGCCTCCGGGGCCCGGGCGGAGGCCATGATGCTGCGCAGCCGGTCCTCGCCGAGCTGGATGTCACCGGCCGCGCCCACGGTGGCCCGGAACAGGCCGCGCCCCGGGACGTACATGAAGCGCTCGCCGTCGACCCCCGGACTGGGCTCCTCGGTGACCTCGAAACGGATCATGGGCCACTGCCGGAGGGCAGCAGCCAGTTCGGCGCCCGTCCCCGGGCTGCCGGTCCACCCGCACTCGGCGCGCCGCGCCGCGGGATCGACGGGCTGGGCCGTCCAGTGCAGGTTGACCGGCGCGGCGAGGACGCGCGCGATCGCCCACTCGACGTGCGAGCACACGGCGAGCGGGGTCGAGTGGACGTATACGACGCCACGCGTTGGCACGGTGACCTCCCGGTGAGCCGAGGTGCGTCTTCCCCTACGACCTCGTCCACGCGAGTGGCCTCTGGAACACATGATGACCCGTGTGACGGATGGTGCGCCAGCGAATCGGAAAATTCGCCGGTGCCGGTGACCGGGAAATACCCGGGCGGCTGACCTGGTTGTGCTCCCTGACGGCGCGACGACCAGCCAGGCGTCGGGGTCGTGTACAGTTCTCTGGGCGGTTCTGTGCCGCCGCACGTCTTCGCGGGCTGACGCTCACCCCGGGCGTCAAACCGCACATTCAGCCCCCGGACGGTTTCCGTCCTCCCGTACGTCTGCAAGGAGTACCTCCGTGGCGAGCAACACCTCTAAGACCGCGCGCGCGTCAGTCCGGGCCGGCCAGGCTGGCCAGGGTGGCGCCCTCAGCGTGCTGGGCGAGTTCAAGTACCTGATCCCGCTCAACGGCGGCAAGCACGCCTACGTGCGCAACCTGACCAACGGCAAGACCGCGCACCTGCGCACCGACTCCGACGCCTTCGTCGAGGAGATCCGCGTGCTGGCCGCCGCCGGCCACGCCGCCAAGGTCCGCGCCGAGATCAACGCTCTCGCCGCCACCCACCCGGACCACGGCTGGGACAAGACCGAGAAGCGTCTCGTCGAGGCCGGCGTCTTCGAGGGCTGAGCGCCCTCACCCGCGACACCACGAACCGCCCGCCGGGGTCACCCCGGCGGGCGGTTCTGTCTTCTCACTCCTCGGGCAGCAGCGCCACCTCGCCGGTGGCCAGGTCGTAGAGGGCGCCGACCACGGCCACCTCCCCGGCCGCCACCGCCCCCGCCAGCAGGTCGTCGGCGCGCAGGGCGGCCACCGTGCGCCGGACGTGCCGGCGGACGGCGATCCGGTGGGCGTCCGGGTCGTCCGCGCCGACCTCCTGGACCGCCGGCGCGATCCGGTCCACCACGTAGCCCAGCGCGCCGCCCGGGTGGCGCCCGCTGCGCAGCGCGTCGACCGCCGAGCCCACCGCGCCGCAGCGCTCGTGGCCGAGCACCATCACCAGCCGCACGCCGAGCTGTCCCACCACGTACTCGATCGAGCCGCAGACCGCCCGGTCGAGCACGTGCGCGCCGGTGCGGATCACGCAGATCGAGCCGAACGTCTGGTCGAAGATCGCCTCCAGCGGCACCCGCGAGTCGATGCAGCCCAGCACCACGGCGTACGGCTGCTGGTCGCCGGAGGCCACCGCCGCGGCGGCCGTGACGTCGTGGCCGTGCACCGGTTGCCCGCTGACGAAGCGCCGGTTGCCGGAGAGCAGCTCGGCCAGGGCGGCCCGGGGCGTCCGGGCGGCGGGGGTGGACGGCATGCCCTCCAGCCTGGTCACCGATCCGACCGCGCGAGGCGGGGTTGCGAATCTTCTCACCAGCCCGGTTGCCGTGCTGTCATGACGGGTACGCCGGTGTGACCACCGGGTCACTCCGGTGCGCGGACACCGGTCGGCCCGGGGGAGGTGGCACATGCCGGAGCACATGGAGGTGCGGCTTCCCGACGGCGTACGCCTGCACGTGACGGCGACCGGGCCGGTCGACGCCGAGGTCACCGCGGTCCTGCTGCACGGCTGGACCCTGGACGGCCGCAGCTGGCACCGCCAGCTCGCCGGCCTGCGCGACCGGTTCGGCGACCGGGTCCGGGTGCTCACCTACGACGCCCGCGGACACGGCCGGTCGAGCTGCATGGCGCTGCGCACCGCCACCCTGGCCCAGCTCGGCGACGACCTGGCCGCGGTGGTCGACCAGCTCGTCCCGTCCGGCCCGATCGTGCTGGTCGGGCACTCGATGGGCGGGATGACGGTGATGGAGTACGCCCACCGCCACCCCGACCACTTCGCGGCCCGCGCCGCCGGCCTGGTGTTCGTCTCGACCACCGCCGAGGGGCACACCCACACCGCCTACGGGCTCTCCCCCCGGATCGCCCGGCTGATCCGGCTCGCCGAGACCACCGGCGCCGGGGTGCTGGCCCGCTGCGGCGCGTGGCGCCCGCCGCACGCGCTCCTGCGCGCGCTCCGCCCCAGCATCCGCTGGATGCTGTTCGGCGACCGCTGCGACCCCGCCGACATCCGGCTGGTCACCTCGGCGGTGGCGCACGCCTCGCTGCGCTCGATCGGCGGGTTCCGCGCCTCGATCGGGGCCCAGCACCGGCTGGACACCCTCGCGGCGCTCGGCCGGCTGCCGGCCGCCGCGCTGGTCGGCGACCGGGACCGGCTCACCCCGCCACCGTGCGCCGAGTCGATCGCCGGTGCGCTGCCGACCACCGAGCTGACCGTCTGCCCGGGCGCCGGTCACATGCTGATGATGGAACGCCCCGACGACGTGACCGCGGCCGTCGCCGGGGTGCTGCACCAGGTGCTCTCGGGGACGGACGCGGGCACGTCCGGGCAGCGGGTGGGAACGCCCGGATAACGGGCAACCCGGGCGGCGGGCGGCGGGCAGCGGCATGGCCCCGACACGGGCCGGGCCGGCGGCCCGTACCCTCATTCAGCCCGCCGTCTGACCACAGGAGCCCCCGCGTTGAGCGACCAGACCACCCTGGAACGGGAGATCGCCGTCGAACAACGGCATCTCGACCGGGTGTACGCCCGGCTGGCCGAACTGCGTCGGTCGGCCGCCGACGCCGAGCGGGAGGGCTACCGGCTGGCCCGGGTCGGCAACTTCGGCGCGCTGGTCGAGCGGGACGCGATGGTGTTCCACGCCGCGCAGCGCCGGCACGTGCTGGACGCCGAGCACGAGGGGCTGGTCTTCGGCCGGCTGGACCTGCGTACCCGGCAGGTGCTGCACGTGGGGCGGCTGGGTGTGCGCGGGGAGAACGCCGAGACGCTGGTGGTGGACTGGCGCGCGCCGGCCGCCGCCGCGTTCTACCAGGCCACCCCGGCCGAGCCGCAGGGCGTGGTGCGGCGGCGCACGATCCAGTCGTCCGCGGAGCAGGTCACCCGGATCGAGGACGACCTGCTGGACCCGGAGTCCGCCCCGCCGGACATGGCGGTGGTGGGCGACGGGGCGCTGCTGGCGACCCTGTCCCGGGCCACCGGCCACGGCATGCGGGACATCGTCGCCACCATCCAGCGGGAGCAGGACGAGGCGATCCGCTCCCCGGGCAGCGGGGTCACGATCGTCTCCGGCGGCCCGGGCACCGGCAAGACGGCGGTGGCCCTGCACCGCGCCGCGTACCTGCTCTATTCCGACCGCGCCCGGTATGCCGGCGGCGGCATCCTGGTGGTCGGCCCGTCGAGCGTGTTCGTCCAGTACATCGCCTCGGTGCTCCCCTCGCTCGGCGAGGAGACGGCCACCCTGCACTCGCTGGGTTCCCTCTTCCCCGGCGTGTCGGCGACCCGGACCGACCCGCCCGAGGTGGCGGCCGTGAAGGGCTCGCTGCGGATGCGCCGGGTGCTGGAGCGGGCGGTCCGGGACGCGGTGCCCGACTCCCCCGGCGAGCTGCGCCTGCTCTACCGGGGTGAGCTGCTGCGCCTGGAGCGGGCCGAGCTGGACGCCATCCGGGACCGGACGCTGTCCCGCGGGGCGCGCCGCAACGAGGTGCGCCGGGCGGCCTTCGACGCGGTCCTCGCCGCGCTCTGGGCACAGGCCCGCAGGCTGCGGATCGGCCGGCTGCCGGAGCAGCCCGCGTTCGAGGACGAGATCATCGACCGGCCGGAGTTCCGGGAGTTCCTCAAGGCCTGGTGGCCGCGGCTGCACCCGCGCCACGTGCTGGGCTGGCTGGCCCGCCCGGAGCGGCTGCGCCGGTACGCCGGGGGCGTCCTGTCCGGGGCCGAGATCCGGCTGCTGACCGGGGCGTACCGGAGCCTGGACGGCGAGGGCCTGACCATCGCCGACGTGGCGCTGCTGGACGAGCTGGACGCGCTTCTGGGCCAGCCGGTGCGGCGGGCGAGGCCGAAGCGGGACCCGTTCCAGCTGGCCGGCGGCGTCCGCGAGCTGAGCACGGCCGCCGACCGGCAGCGGGCCGCCCGGGCCGCCGCGCGGGAGCGCCCGGAGGACTACCGCGACTACGCCCACGTGGTCGTCGACGAGTCGCAGGACGTCTCGCCGATGCAGTGGCGGATGATCGGCCGGCGCGGCCGGCTGGCCTCCTGGACCGTGGTGGGCGACCCGGCGCAGACCGCCTGGACCGGCGACCCGCAGGAGCTGGCCCGGGCCCGGGACCAGGCGCTGGGCCGGCGCCGTCGCCACCGGTACGAGCTGACCACCAACTACCGCAACTCGGCGGAGATCTTCGCCGTGGCGGCCGCGGAGATCCACCGCGTGCACCCGGATCTCGCGTTGCCCACCGCGGTCCGTTCCACCGGGGTGCCGCCCGTCGAGCGGTCGGTGCCCGCCGGCGACCTGCCCGCCGCCACGGCGGCGGCGGCGCGCGCGCTGCTGGCGGAGGTCGAGGGCACGGTGGGTGTGATCACGCCGGTGCCGCGCCGGGACGAGGTGGCCGGCTGGCTGGGCGACCTGGGCGGCCGGCTCCAGGTGGTGACCAGCCTCCAGGCCAAGGGCATGGAGTACGACGGGGTGGTGCTGGTCGCCCCGAGCGAGATCCGGGCCGATCCGGGGTCGGGCGTCCGGACCCTCTACGTGGCGCTCTCCCGGGCCACCCAGCGGCTCACCACCCTCGACCCGGTCGGCTGACGGCGGCGCCGCATCCGGCGTTCACTTGCACACATAGCGATGTGAGCATAGATTGAGCTCGGCCGGGGCGGCGAACGAGAGGGTGTGTGCGTGGGCGCAGGTCATGACCACAGCGGCGCGGTGGCCAACGCGGCGCACCGTCACCGTGGTCGACTCTGGGGCGCGTTCGCGCTGCTCACCGCCCTCATGGTCGTCGAGGCGGTGGCCGCCTTCGCCACCGGCTCGCTGGCCCTGCTCTCCGACGCCGGGCACATGTTCACCGACGTCCTCGGCATCGGCATGGCGCTCGCCGCGATCACCGCCACCCGGCACGCCGACACCGACCCGCAGCGCACCTTCGGGCTCTACCGGCTGGAGGTGCTGGCCGCGCTGGCCAACGCGGTGCTGCTCGGCGCCGTGGCCGTCTACGTCCTGGTCGAGGCGGTACGCCGGTTCGGCGAACCACCGGAGGTCCTCGCCGGGCCGATGCTCGCCGTGGCGGTGCTCGGCCTGCTCGCCAACATCGCCGCGTTCGCGCTGCTGCGCGCCGGCGCCGAGGAGAGCATCAACCTGCGCGGGGCGTACCTGGAGGTGCTGGGCGACCTGCTCGGCTCGCTCGGCGTGATCGGGGCCGCCCTGGTCATCGCGGTCACCGACTGGTGGTGGGCCGACCCGCTGGTCGCCGTCGCGATCGGGCTGTTCATCCTGCCGCGCACCTGGCGGCTCGGCCGGGCCGCGGTCCGGATCCTGGTGCAGGCCGCCCCGGAGCACCTCCAGGTGACCGCGGTGCACGACCGGCTGGCCGCCGTCCCCGGCGTCGCCGAGGTGCACGACCTGCACGTCTGGACGCTCACCTCGGGCATGGAGGTGGCCTCGGCGCACCTGACCATGACACCGGGCGCCGAGGTCGGCGAGGTGCTGGCGGCCGCCCGGACGGCCCTGCACGAGGATTTCTCGATCGATCACGCCACGTTGCAGATCGAACCCGGAGCGTCTCCCGGGGCGTGCGGCGCGGTCGAGTGGTAATTAGGGCAATCTTAAATCCAAGTGGTTATTGTGCACTTATGCCGGTTTTGACCGGGACACCGGCTCCCACCAGCGAGCCGACCCGGAACAACGCCGGTAGGCTCGATCGCGGCCTCCGCCGGGCGGCGCCCACCGGCGCCTGCGGTGGCCAGCGCCTAATCGCCCGCAGGGCGAGCCGGGGAACCACGTTCGTGGGGTGCATCCGCGTCAGCGGTAGGGATCTTCCGTCCCGAACCCGTCAGCTAACCCGGTCGGCGGTGGACGGAAGGACACGTGAATGCCCCCAGTGGCACCTGTACGACGGACGGTCGCCCGGTTGGCGGCCCTGCTCGTCGCGACGCTCGCCCTCGGCGTCGTGACCGCGCCGGTCTCTCCCGCCTCGGCGGCCGCGGCGGCTTCCCCGACCGCGCTGCTCGCCGCCGCACCCGGCGACGACGAGGGCGGCACCCCGGCGCTGCGCGCCCAACTCGACGCCGCCAGCAAGGGGTGGCTGGACGCCCGCACCGCGCTGAACCGCTCGGTGACCCGGCAACAGCAGCTCACCGCCCAGCTCAAGACGGTCAACGCCGAGCTGACCGTCCGGGACGCCAAGGTCGGCGAGATCGCCGGGGTGGCATACCGGTCCGGGCGGCTGGGCACCGCCGCGGCCCTGCTCGGCAGCACCAGCCCCGAGGGCTTCATGGACCGCGCGGCCGCGCTGGAGCAGGTGGCCGCGCACGAGGACCGGGCACTGCGCGAGCTCATCGACACCCGGGACGAGGCCACCCGCACGCAGACCGCGCTCACCGGCGAGATCCAGGAGCAGCGCAAGCAGGTCGCGGTGATGGCCAAGCGCAAGCAGCAGGCCGAACGCGCCCTGGAGGTGGCGAACAACCGCGCGTCCAGCAGCGGCGGCGGCAGCGTCCAGGGCACCTCGTCGGCCAACGCCAAGCCGGCCAAGCGCAACGCCGACGGCTCCTGGCCACCCGAGTCGTGCAGCGTCAACGACCCGACGCCCGCCGACGGCTGCATCACCCCGCGTACGCTGCACGCGCTCCAGCAGGCCAAGGCGGCCGGCTTCACCCGCTACGTCTCCTGCCACCGGCCCAGCGGCTCGGGCGAGCACCCGAAGGGGCGGGCCTGCGACTTCGCCGCGCAGAAGAGCGGCTTCGGCGGCGTGGCCAGCGGCGGCGACAAGACGTACGGCAACAACCTCTCCGCCTACTTCATCCGCAACGCCGACGCGCTCGCCGTGCTCTACGTGATCTGGTTCCGGCAGATCTGGCTGCCCAGCAGCGGCTGGAAGGCGTACAGCGGGGGCAACGGCGACCCGTCCAGCGACCACACCAACCACGTGCACCTGTCGGTGTACTGATCCCCGCCCCGGCGGCGCCCGGCTACGTCCCACGACGTACGCCGGGTGTCGCCGCGCGGCCCACGACGCGACGCCCGCGACGGCCGAGCATCGGGGGCATGACTCGACTCTCCCCCGCCGGACGCAAGGCCCTGCTCACCCTGCACCTGGTCACCTCGCTGGGGTGGCTCGGCGCCGACCTGGTGCTGCTGGCCCTCGGCGTGGCCGGGCTGCGCGGGGCCGACCCCGAGGTGGTCTATCCGGCCGCCGCGCTGCTGGTCACCTGGCTGTTCGCCCCGCTGAGCGTGCTCGTCTGGCTGGTCGGGCTCGCCAGCGCGCTGCTCACCCCGTGGGGGCTGCTGCGCTGGCGCTGGGTGCTGGTGAAGTTCGCCGTCACCACCGTGGTGCTCACGCTGGTGCTGCTCCTGCTCACCCCGCGGGTCCGGCACCTCGGTGAGCTGGCCGGGGCGGCCGACGCCCACCTCCGCGTCGACCTGGTGGTCGCGCCGACCGTCTCCAGCACGCTGCTGCTCGTCGTGACGGTGCTGTCCACCTACAAGCCGTGGGGGCGGCTGCGGCCGGCCCGGCCGGCGGCCCGACGACCGGTGTCCGCCGGGCGACGCGGCTGAGTCAGGGCGCCCGGGTCAGACCGCCTGCCCCTCCAGGGTGGCGCCGAGCCGGCTGGCCAGCCCGAGGTGGGCCGCCCGGGCCTGCCGGAAGGCGTAGCCGAACAGCGGCGCCGGTGCGGAGAGGGTGATCTCCACGTCGATCCGCACCACCCCGTCGGGCTCGTCGCGCAGCCGCGTGTGGTTGCGCACCGTGGTGGCCGGCTGCTGCCGGGCCACGGTCACGACCTCGTCCTCGGTGGCGACCAGCACGTCCGCCTGGTAGGTGACCGGGAAATGCAGCGGGCCGAGCGCCAGCCGGTCGGTGATCGCGTAGCTGGCCAGTGCCCCCGGGCGGGCCGGCAGTTGGCGGACCCGGACGATCAACGGATGCAGCTCGCCCTGCCGGCTCAGGTCGCCGAGCAGGGCCACCGCGTGGGCCCTGGTGCACCGGGCCTGCACGGTGTAGCTGAAGCTGTCGCTGCTGAGCAAGCGGCACCCCCTCGCCGTCGTGGGTCCGCACGATCGTCCCGTACCGGAGCCGGGCTGGCAACGGGTCGAAAGTCCCGGGCCCGCGGCAGGTCGGCGAGCTGGAGTCGATCAGCGGGAGGTGGGCCGATCAGGCGCCGGGGAGCACCTGCGGGGTGCTGTCGGCGAACCAGGGCTCGGGCGCGCCGAAGAGGCCGAGCAGGCCGGTCACCCAGAGCTGCCGGTGCACGAACCGGCTCGGCTCGGTGACCACCAGCTTGACGCCGCTGACCTCGCAGGTCTGGAAGCCGGCGACCATGGCGCTGATGCCGACCGAGTCGATGAAGGTGACGAGCCGCATGTTGAGCTCGATCCGGGAGGGGCGGCCCTTGGCGAGCACCTCGGCGATCGCTTCCCGCACCTCGTACGCGGTGTCGACGTCGATCTCCCCTCGCGGGGCGATCTGGACCACACCACCCGGCAGCACCGACTTCACGATCGACAGGCTCACGCGAGCACCTCCACTCGCCCTTACGGGCGCCTCATCAGTACGCGGGCCGCGACCGAGAGTATTCCTCCGACGGCCTCGGTCGCCACCCCTCGGGATGAGCAATTCGCGTACTGGGCACACCTGGGCATCCCAATCCGGACCTTCGGGCTCCGATTTCCCCGCGGCGCGGGGTCCCAACCGGTCGATCGGCCGGGGTGGGCCCGGCCGATCCGCCGACCCAGGGTAGCGGGCCGGCGCACGCCCGGGTGGCACCCCGCCCCCGGCGCGTTCGGGTGGTTCGTCCCACGCCGCGCCGACCTGCCCTGACACGATGGTTTGCGCCGGGTCCGGCCGGGGCACTGCCCCGGGGAGCGAACCGTCACGCGCCGGATCACACCCGGAGTCCGATCTGGCCGCCGGACTTCGGCACCCCGAGGAGGTAACACGATGTTCGGATCCACCCTGCTGGACCGCCGCAGCAAGCCCGAGCGGGTCGCCGACCAGGCGTGGCAGCACCTGCTCTCCGCCGCCGGTTCCGCCGGCGGCAGCGTCCGCGAGGCCGCCCGGTCCGCCCGCCGCAACTCCTCCGGCCTCGCCGACGACGCCACCGACCTGGTCGGCTCCGCCGCCGAGGAGGCCCGCCGCCGGGCCAGCCTCGCCTTCGACGCGCTCGCCGGCCGCCGGCCGGCGCTGCCCTGGACGCTGCTGATCGCCGCGGCGCTGGCCGGCGCGGCGATCGGCTGGGCGGCCGGCACCGCCGCGCGGGCCGCCGGGAGCCGGGAGCGGGACGTCGACGAGATCGAGTTCGTCGACGTGGACCGCCCGAACTCCCCCGCCGGCCTGGACGGCTGAGCGGGACCCGGCGGACGCCGGGCCGGACGGGACCGACAAGCGGACGCGACGGTGGCCGCCCCCGATGCGGGGGCGGCCACCGTCGCGGTGTACGGCGCGGTCAGCGGGCGGTGCAGGAGGGCGCCGGCGCGCGGTTGCCGCCCGTCCAGGTGCCGGTGAAGCCGGCGGTGGTGAACCCACCGGCGCCGAGGTCGCCGTTCCAGCCGGCGTCCCGGACCGTCATGGCCGATCCGGTCTGCGTGTACGACCCGTTCCAGAGCTGGGTGATCTTCTGGCCGTCCGGGAAGGTCCAGGCCACGGTCCAGCCGGCGATCGGGACGGCGCCCGAGTTGCGCACCGTCACCTCGCCCTGGAAGCCGCCCGGCCACGAGTTCGTCACCGCGTAGGTGGCCGTGCAGCCGCTGCCGGTCGGCGACGGGCCGGGCGTGGTGGGCGTCGGGCTCGGCGAGGTCGGGGACGGGCCCGGGGTCGTCGGCGTCGGGCCGGGCGTGGTCGGCGTCGGGCCGGGCGTGGTGCCGAGGCGGTCCGCCACCAGGATGCCTCGGCCGTTGGTGCCCAGGTAGACCCGGCCGTAGACCCGCGGGTCGCCGGTGAGGGCCTCGCCCGCGTTGCCGTACTGGTGCTGGTCGTCGTTGATCCGCACCCAGGCCGCGCCGGCGTTGTCCGACCGGTGGACGCCGTGCCGGCCGTCGACGGTGCCGACGGTGAACAGCGCCGGATAGGTCTGCCCGGGGGCGGCCCGGCCGAAGCCCACGTTGACCGCCGAGGTGACGCCGGCCAGCTTCGTGAAGCTCGCGCCGGAGTCGGTCGAGTGCCACAGGCCGCCCTCGCCGGCCAGCCACACGTCGCCCTGCCGGCCGGGCACCGCCTTGAACTTGACCCCGGTGGTGGGCAGCCCGCTCGCCGCGGTGGCCGTGAAGCTCGCGCCGCCGTTGGTGCTGAGGTAGAACCGCCCGCCGCTGACGCCGTAGAACCGGTTCGGGTCGACCCGGTCGGACTCGACGACCGCGTTGGCCGGGATGCCGGTCGCCGCGCTCCAGGAGGTGCCGAACCCGACCGCGCGGACCACCGGCTGGCCGGCGTCGCCCGGCGCCCACACGAACTGGCTGCCGTCGGCGGACGCGGCCACCGTGCCGCCGCTGTTGATCCCCGACGGCTCGGCGCCCTGGAACCAGTTCGCCCCGCCGTCGGTGGAGAACGCGACGTGGCTGTCGCCGGGACGGTCCGCGTCGGTGAAGTTGCCGGACCGGACCAGCACCGCCGGCTTGGCCTCGGCGTAGTCGAGACTCGTGGTGCTGGTGAAGACGGGCTGGGTGAACATCGCCGGCGGCACCGCGGCGAGGTCGGTGTGGCGGAAGCCGCCGATGTCGCCGAGCGCGCTGATCAGCGGCGCGCCCGAGGGCGGGCTGACCAGGTCGAGCACCGCGGTCTCCTCCAGCCCCTGGACCATCGGCCGGATGGTGACCTGGCCACCGGTGTCCCACTTCGTCAGGTCGGTGGTGCCGTAGATGGTGGCGCCGGTGCCGTACATCATCCGGTTGCTGTCGAACGGGTCGATCTCCAGCGACTCGTTCATCCAGCCCAGCTTCGGGCTCTCCTCGGGCGGCGCCGGGTTGGCGCCGAAGGTCAGCCACGGCACCGAGGAGATGTCCATGGTGTACTTCTTCGCGCGGGTCGGGTAGCCGGCGTAGTCCCAGATCCGGGTCCAGGTGGCGCCCCCGTCGGTGCTGCGCCAGAAGATCGCGTCCGGCCACCAGGAGACCTGGGTGGCGACCATCAGGGTGTTCGGGCGCTGCCGGTCGATGGTCAGCCCCGAGTAGCCGAAGTAGGCGTCCGCGCTGGTCGACGGGACCGGGCTGATCCGCGTCCAGGCGCCGGTGGCCCGGCTGAACTTCCACACGTCGCCCTTGCCGCCGTCGTACGGGCCGCCGGTGTCGCTGGTGGCGATGTAGAGGTAGCCGCCGACCGGGTCGACCACGCCCTTGTGGGCCAGGTAGCCGGTGGGCTGGCCGGGGATCCGTTCCCACGTGGCGCCACCGTCGGTGCTCCGGTAGACCGGGTTCTCCTTGTCGGCCACGCCCACGTAGACGGTCTGGGTGGCGCTGCCGGCCGTACCCGTGCTCTTGTCGAAGCTGACCCAGGTCAGGCCCTGGTTCTGGCTCTGGTAGCCGCTGCTGTCGTTCGGGTCGGCCCGGTAGTTGCCGACGTTGGGGAAGGTGGTCACCTTCGCCCAGGTGACGCCGTGGTCGGTGCTGCGCCACAGGCCGTTGCCGCCCTCGGCGCCGTAGTAGACGATGCTGTTCCGGTTCGGGTCGACGGCCAGCCGCTCCCCCATGCCGCGGCCGGGCATGTTGCCGCCGTTCTTGAACGGCAGCGCGGTGGCCTGCCAGGTGGCGCCCCGGTCGGTGGAGCGCAGGATCGCCCCGTTGTTCGGATCCCAGTCGTTGGTGTACATGCCGACCGCGGCGTACACCCGGTTGGTCTGCACCGGGTCGGTGGCGATGCTGACCACCCCGTTCCAGCCCCAGCGGTCGGCGCCGACCCAGTCCAGCAGCGGCGTCCAGGACCGGGTCGACTGCTCCCAGCGGTAGGCCCCACCGATGTCGGTGCGCGCGTAGACGAGGTTCTTCTCGGTCTGGTTGAAGACGATGCCGGGAACGAAGCCACCGCCGTCGATCCGGACGTTCCTCCAGTCGTACGGCTCGGCCGCCGCGGCGGCGCCCGAGGTGGCGGGTGCGGCGGTGAGCGGCACGACGACCGCCGCCACGGCGGCGGCCAGCGCGGCCGCGGCGGCGCCGGCGAGACTTCTACGCATGGGGCGGGTCCTCTCGGTTGCCCGGGTGGTGGGGCGGGAGCGGCGAGGACATTCACACTAACCGATTATGGAAGCGCTCCCAAGCCCCCGACGCCCACCCGGATCGGGTGAGGGCGGGTCACCCGGGACGCGCGCAGGATCGGGGTTGCGGGACTCCGTGCCGGTGACGGAGCCCGGCGAACAACGAACGGAGCCCGGAAGGGAGCAAGCATGGCCACCGCGACCACCACCCGCACCGACCAGGAGATCCAGTCCGCCGTCCTCGACGAGCTGACCTGGGAACCCCGGGTACGCCCCAACGAGATCGGGGTGACCGTCACCGAGGGGGTGGTGACCCTGAACGGCTCGGTGGACAGCTACGCCAAGAAGTGGGCCGCCGAGCGGGCCGCGCACCGGGTGCCCCGGGTGCGCGCGGTCGCCAACGACCTCGCCGTCCGGATCGCCACCTCGGCCGAGAAGGGCGACCCGGAGATCGCCACCGCGGCCAGCCGGGCCCTGGAGTGGGACGCGTTCGTGCCCATCGAGGCGCTCGACGTGACCGTCGCCGACGGCTGGGTCACCCTGCACGGCGAGGTCGAGTGGGAGTACCAGCGCCGGGCCGCCGAGCGCTCGGTCGCCCGGCTCAGCGGCGTGACCGGGGTGAGCAACGGCATCACCGTACGGCCGAGCGCCCGCCCCGACGGGCGCGACCTGGCCGAGCGGATCGTGGACGCGCTGGCCCGCAACGGCGCCACCGAGGCGGAGGGGATCAGCGTACGGGTGCACGGCGACACGGTGCTGCTGGAAGGGTTGGTGCACTCGGCCGGCGAGCGCGCGGAGATCGAGCGCGTGGTGTGGAGCGCGCCCGGCATCCGGGAGGTGCAGAACCGGGTGACGGTGGGCCCGTGAGGCGGACCACCCCGGCCGGGTGATCCCGGCTCACCCCGCCGCGGGCGAGGCTGGGAACCATGACTGATCCGAACGCCACGCCGGATCGGCGGGTGATGGCCCGATGACCACGCCACTGCAGGTCACCACCGTCCGGCTGGGGCTGCCGGTGACCGGGACGGACCACGCCCGCGGGCCGGCCGACGCGCCGGTCACCCTCGTCGAGTACGGCGACTTCCAGTGCCGGTTCTGCGGGGCCGCGTACCTCAACCTGGCCGAGGTGCTGCGCCAGCGCGCCGACACGGTCCGGCTGGTCTACCGGCACTTCCCCATCGCCAACGTCCACCCGTACGCGGAGAGCGCCGCGGAGACGGCCGAGGCGGCCGGCCGGCGGGGGCGGTTCTGGGAGATGCACGACTGGCTCTACGAGCACCAGGACCAGCTCGACCCGGTGCACCTGTCGCTCGGCGTGGAGCAGCTCGGGCTGCCGCCCGACGAGGTCGGCGCGGAGGTGGGGCGGCACGCCCACGCCGACCGGGTCCGGCAGGACTTCGTCGGCGGCATCCGCAGCGGGGTCGACGCGACCCCGACGCTCTTCGTCAACGAGGTGCGTCACGACGGCGGCTACGACGTGGCCGACCTGCTGGCCGCCGTGGACGCCGCCGCGGAGGCCTGAACCCGGCCGCGGTCAGATCAGCCGCAGCTCGCGCGCCCGCCGGACGGCCTCCCGCCGGCGGGTCGCGTCGAGCTTGCGGTAGATGTTGCGCACGTGGGTCTTCACCGTGTTGACCGACAGCGACAGCTCGCCCGCGATCTCCACGTTGGACAGGATGCTCTGCAGGTAGCGCAGGATCGTCAGCTCCCGCTCGGTGAGCGGCTCGTCCAGGGCCCGCTCCGGGCCGGTCGGGCGCTCCGGCGATTCGTCGGCCCGCCGCTCGTCGGCCCCGCGGACCAGGTCGCTCACCGTCGCCCAGTGCGCGGTGCCGGCGTCGAGATGCGCGGCGAGCAGGTCGCGGACCACCGGCTCGGCGCGGGTGAAGACCCGCCGGTAGCCCTCCGGCTCGGCCAGGTCGAGCACCCGCTCCAGGATCCGCCCGGCACCGCGGTCGTCGCCGGCCGAGCCGGTCACCACCGCGTCGAGCAGCCCGGCGGCGAGCCGCACGGGCAGTGGCCAGGTGTCCGCGTCCGGTCCGGTCCAGTCGGGCAGCGTCCGGCCGGCCGCCCGCGCGTCGCCGGCCCCCAGCCGCACCCGGGTCAGGGCCACGTCCAGGGCGGCCCGGCCGCCACCGCGGGCCCCGTCCGGCTCCCGGCCGGCACCGCGGGCCGCGTCCGGCTCCCGGCCGCCGGCCGCCGCCCGGTCCGCCGGGCCGGGACCGACGGGCGGCGACGGGTCGGGTGCGGTCCCGGCGGCCGCGCCGGCTCCGGCGTCGGCGAGCAGGGCACGGGCGGTCTCCAGGTCCCCGACGGCGGCGCGCAGCTGCGCCTCGTCGGCGGTCAGCCAGGCGCCCAGCTCGGGGCCGGGCGCCGTCTCCCGGGCCGCCGCCAGGGCGCGCAGCGCCGCGGCCGGCTCGCCGCCGGCGGCCAGCAGTCCGGCCCGGCAGAGCGCGGCCAGCGCCGCCCCGCCCGGCTCCGCGGTCGCCGGCCCCGCCAGGGTCAGGTTCGCCGCGGCCTCCGCCGGCTCGTCGCGGTCCCACGCCACCAGGGCCAGCGCGAGGTACGCGTACCCGCAGTCCAGCCGCGAGGACCAGCCCTCGCAGGGCGGCATGGCCAGCGCCTCCCGGGCGGCGCGTTCGGCGGACCGGAGCGCGCCGTGGGCCGCGTCCAGCAGCGCCGACCGGCTGGCACAGACCAGCCCGGTACGCGGCCGGCCCGCCCGCCGCGCCGCCGCCAGCGCCCCGGAGAAGTGCCCGGCGGCCTCGGACAGCTCCCCCTCGGCGAGCGCCACCAGCCCCAGCGCGGTGCCGGCGACCGCCCGCACGTCGGCGTCCTCCGCCCCGCCGGCCCGCGGGTCGTCCGCCGGACCGGCCGGGGCGGCGGTGGCCAGCAACCGTCCCGCCACCCGGCGTATTTCGTCGTGGTCCCCGGCGAGCCGGGCCAGGGTCAGCTCCACGGCGGTGGCCAGCCGCCGGAACCGGTCCCGGCGCGGGGCGGGCAGGTCGCGGGCGTGCTCGACGGCCGCCCGCAGCCGTCCCGCGGCCGCCTCGGCGTCCCCGGCGTACGCCCGTTCGGCCGCGCCGGCCAGCGCCAGCTCGGGATCGCGGCGCACCGCCTCGACGGGCGGCTCGGGCGGAGCCGGGGCGGCGGGCCGGTCCCGCTCGTACGGCGCCAGCTCCGGCCAGCGGGCGATCAGCAGCTCGGTGGCGGTGTCCCACTCGCCGCCGGCCAGCGCGTGCCGCAGCGCCTCGGCCGGCCGGTCGTGGTCCGCGTACCAGCCGGCGGCGCGCCGGTGCAGCTCGGCCAGCTCGTCGGCGGGAAGCCGGTCCAGCTCGTCGCGGAGCAGGTCGGCCAGGAGCGGGTGGCACCGGTACCAGGGCGGGCTCCCCCCGTCCTGCTGGACGAAGCCGCCCTCCCGGGCCAGGTCGGCCAGCACCTGGCCGGCGTCGGGCCGCCCGGTCACGGCGTCGGCCAGGTCGCCGCAGACCGCGGCGGCCACCGCGCTGCGGCGCAGCACGTCCCGGACGGCCGGGTCCAGCGGCGCGAGCACCTCGTCGCGCAGGTACCCGGCGACGTCCGGCTGGTCGCCGCCGAACCCGTCGACCGCGCGCGCCGGGTCGGCCTGGGCGCGCAGCGCCAGCGCGGCGAAGCGCAGGCCCGCGGGCCAGCCCCCGGTCCGGTCGGCCAGCCGGGGCACCGCCGCGGCCGGCAGCGCCACGCCGTGCGCCACCAGCAGGTCGGCCACCTCGTCGGGGGTGAACGCCAGCTCCCCCGGACCCACCTCGGTCAGCTCGCCGGCCAGCCGCCACCGGTGCAGGGCCAGCGGCGGGTCCGTCCGCGCGGCCGCCACCAGCCGCAGCCGTCCGTCGCTGTGCCGGAGCAGGAACTCCAGCCCGGTCAGCGCGGCCGGATCGGTCACCCGGTGCAGGTCGTCCAGGACCAGCAGCACCGGGCGCTCCCGGGCGGCGAGCGCCGCGGCGAGCAGTTCGAGCTGGTCCGGCCGGGGCGGGCCGTCCGGCACCGGCGGCCGGGGCCCCTCGTCCGGGACCCCCTCGGCGGCCGCCCGCAGTGCCGCCGCCAGGTAGGCCCAGAGCCGCTCGCCGGTGTCGCCCTCCTCCACGGTCACCCAGGCCGGCGGCGGCTCCGTCCGCACGGCCCGGGCCCAGCCCGCGAGGAGCGTGGTCTTGCCCCAGCCGGCGGGCGCGAGGACAAGGGTGACCGGCCCGGCGCTGCCCTGGTCCAACCGGTCCAGCAGCCGGGGCCGGACCAGCACCGGCTCGGGCAGCGCGGCCGGCGCCAGCCGGGACGCCAGCAGCGGCGCGCCGACCACCCCGAGGCCGCCCGCCGACCCGCCCCCGCCCGGCGCTCCGCCGACCCCCACCGCGCCGGCGGCGGCCGGGACGGTCGGCGGCGGGTCGGCGACATCCGTCGCCCCGGTGACGTCGGTCGGTGTCGCGGCGACCTCGACGCGGTCAGCCTCCTCCGGCATGCGGCCCCTCCCCCGGTCGGTGCGCGCAGCGGTTACCCGGCCCGGACCGGTTCACCCCTTCCGGGCGAACCCGGGTCACCCGACCCGACCGCAGGGTGGAGGCACGCGGGCGGCCGGCCGCAAAGAAGCCGGCCGCCCGGGAGCCGCGGGGACGGGGGGGCCGGCCGCACGGAGCCGGCCGCACGGGAGCCGCGGGGACGGGAGGGGCCGGTGGCACGGATGGGACGCCTGGCGGGCGGCGGGTTCGCCGTCCTGGCGGCCGGCGTCCTCGTACGCCGGCACCGGCACCGGCCGGCCGCACCCGGTCCCGCACCGGGGCGCTGGCAGGTGCTGACGGTGGCCGGCCGGCCCGAGGAGGTGCTGCCGCGCGGGCGCCGGCCGGCACCGCTGCACCGGCTCGGCGGCGCGGTCGAGCTGTCCGCCCGCCCCGCCCCCGGCGGGCGCGGCACCGAACTCGCGGCCCGCCTGCCCGCCGGTGGGGAGGCGATGCTGCCGGGGCTGGCCGCCCACCTGGTCGGCGACGACCCCGGCCGGTTCCTCCGGCAGGCGCTGCGGGAGACGAAGCAGCTCGTGGAGACCGGGGAGGTGCTGCGGGCGGACCGCTCCCGGCTGGACCGGCCGGGGACCGCGGGCTGAGGGCGGGGGTCCGCACCCCGTGATCCGGGCGGCCGCGGGTGGCACACTCGGCGGATGCGCGACGACCGCACGTACGACCTCGTCCTCTTCGGCGCCACCGGTTTCACCGGTGGCCTGACCGCCGAGTACCTGGCCCGGCACGCCCCGGACGGGCTGCGCTGGGCGCTGGCCGGCCGCAACCCGGACAAGCTGGCCGGGGTGCGCGACCGGCTGGCCGCCATCGAGCCGGGCCTGGCCGAGCTGCCGCTGCTCAC
The DNA here is from genome assembly GCF_050948395.1 of Micromonospora sp. CA-244673. Classification (NCBI taxonomy): domain Bacteria; kingdom Bacillati; phylum Actinomycetota; class Actinomycetes; order Micromonosporales; family Micromonosporaceae; genus Micromonospora; species Micromonospora sp. CA-244673. The sequence continues at coordinate 5,671,001 of NZ_CP192019.1, forward strand.
CGCCGACGTCACCGACCCGGCGTCGCTGCGTGCCGTGGCGGAGAGCGCCCGGGTGGTCGCCAGCACCGTCGGCCCGTACGTCCACCACGGCGAGCCGCTGGTCGCGGCCTGCGCCGCCGCGGGCACCGACTACCTCGACATCACCGGCGAGCCGGAGTTCGTCGACCTCATGTACGTGCGGCACCACGCCGAGGCGGTGCGCACCGGGGCGCGGCTCGTGCACGCCTGCGGCTTCGACTCGATCCCGCACGACCTGGGCGCCTGGTTCACCGTCAAGCACCTGCCCACCGACGGGCCGGTCACCGTGGACGGTTACGTCCGGGCCGGCGGGCGGTTCTCGGCCGGCACGTACCACTCGGCACTGACCGCGTTCTCCCGCACGGGCGAGATGAGCCGGGCGGCGAAGGCCCGCCGGGCGGTCGAGCCGCGGCCGGAGGGCCGCCGGGTCCGGGCGGTGCCCGGCCGGGTCGGCCGGGTGAAGGAGTTCGGGCAGTGGGCCGTGCCGCTGCCCACCATCGACCCGCAGGTGGTCCGCCGGTCGGCGGCGGCCCGCACGGAGTACGGCCCGGACTTCCGCTACCGCCACTTCGCCGCGGTGAAGCGGCTGCCCACCGTGCTGGCCGCCGGCGTGGGCCTGGCCGGGGTGGTCGGGCTCGTGAAGCTGCCGCCGACGCGGCGCTGGCTGCTCGGCCGGCTCTCCTCCGGCCAGGGGCCGAGCGCCGCCCAGCGGGCGAAGTCGTGGTTCCGGGTCCGGTTCGTCGGCACCGGCGGCGGCCGGACCGTACGCACCGAGGTGGCCGGCGGCGACCCCGGCTACGACGAGACCGCCAAGATGCTCGCCGAGTCCGCGCTGTGCCTGGCCCTGGACGACCTGCCCCCGACCGCCGGGCAGGTGACCCCGGTGACCGCCATGGGCGACGCCCTGCTCGACCGGCTGGTCCGGGCCGGAATCACGTTCCGGGTGCTGGACGCTTGACCCTCAACCGGGTCGAGGGCCCAGGATCCGGTGTCGTGGAGAGCGAACTGCGCAGCATCGGCGAGCTGGCCCGGGCCAGTGGGCTGACGGTGAGCGCGCTGCGGTTCTACGACCGGTCGGGCGTGCTCGTGCCGGCGCTGGTGGACCCGGCGACCGGCTACCGCTGGTACACCGACGACCAGGTGGCACCCGCGCGCCTGGTCGCCGGGCTGCGCCGGGTCGGCATGCCGCTGGCCGGGATCGCCGAGGCGCTGCGGCACCGGCACCGGCCGGCCGTGGTGCACCGGCTGCTGGACGCGCACCTGCGCCGCCTGGAGGACGGCCTCGCCGACGCCCGCCGTGAGCTCTCCCGGATCCGTGCCCTGATCGATCCGGAGGAGATCCCCGTGAGCCCCACCCGACTCGTGCTGTCCCGCACCGACCTGGCCGCCGCCGTGGACGCCGTCCGGTTCGCCGTCGGCAGCGATCCGGAGCTGCCGGTGCTCTCCGGCGTGCTGCTGGAGGTCGAACCGGACGGCGTCCGGCTGGTCGCCACCGACCGGCACCGGCTCGCCGTGGCCCGGGTCGGCGGGAAGGTCGACGGCCCGCCCGTCCGCGCGCTGCTGCCGGCGGACGCGGTCGACGAGCTGCGCGCCCTGCTCGACACCGGCGTCGGGATCACCCCGGAGGCGCACCTCATGGTGAGCGCGGACCGGGTGGAGGTCACGGTGGCCGGCCGGCCGGTGACCGCCGCCGCGCTCCCGTACGACTTCCCGGACTACCGGCGGCTGCTGCACGGGCAGGTCGGCGGCGAGCCCACCCACCGGATCCCGGTCGACGTTCCGACGCTGCGGCGGGCGCTCACCGCCGGCGGTGCTGCGGTGCTGCACCGCGAGTACGCGGGGGCCGACCACGAGGTGGTCGTGCTCGGCGTGGACGACCGGGGCGGGCTGTGCGTGCTCGGGCCCGACGCCCCGGACGGCCTGCGGGTGGGCGTGAACCGGGAGTACCTGCTCGACGCCCTGGACGCCGGCGGCCGGGGCCAGCTCGTGCTGGAGCTGGACGGCCCGATCGCCCCGCTGGCCGTGCGCCGCCCCGACGACGAGGACGTCTTCTCGATCCTCATGCCGGTGCGCCTCTGACGCGGACCGACCGTGGCGGGCACAGGACGGCTCGCCCGCGACGCACACCCGCTGTCACCCTGCGTCATCCCGGCGCCCGCCCCACCCCACCCTCATTCCGCCTTTGCTCTGCAGCCATCCACGCAGCAGGCACGGACCGCAACCGATGCGTCCGTGGCTGCAGAGCAAAGGCGGTCGTGGGTGGGGGGCGGCGTTGGCGGGCGTGCGAGAGAACACGCAGCTCGGCGACCCGTGACCTGACGGGGACCGCGACGTCGACCGACCCCGAGGCCAGCGTTCGTCACTCACCGTCACACCAGGTCGCCGGCGGGCACGCTGTCACGCAAAGTCACCGTCGAGGGCGCGCCGCCGCCGGCACCCGATCGGTCGGCCGCCTGCGCGGGCCGAAGCGGGCGGAACGGGCCGCGACGGTAGCATCTGGGGGTCCCACCCGACTGCCTGGACGGAGGCGTACGGAGCCGCATGCTCGACATGGAGTTGATCCGGAAGGATCGCGAGGCGGTGGCGACCGCGCTGGCGAAGCGTCTGGATCCCGCCGAGGTCAACCGGGCGCTGGACGAGATCCAGCGGCTCGACCAGGAACGCCGCGCCCTCATCACGGAGATCGACGCCGAGCGGCAGCGCCGCAAGGCCGAGGCGCGCGCGTACGCGGAGGCGAAGCGGTCCGGCGTGGCGCCGGAGCCGGTCGCGCCGGAGGCCGAGCGCAAGCAGCTCGCCGAGCTGGAGTCCCAGCTGGACGAGGTGCAGTCCCGGCTGCGCACCACCATGAGCGAGCTGCCCAACCTGCCCGCCGACGACGTGGTCGCCGGTGGCAAGGAGGCCAACCGGGTGGTGCGCACCTTCGGCGAGCCGCCGGCCGTCGAGAAGGTCCGGGACCACGTGGAGCTGAGCCGGGCGCTCGGCCTGGTCGACCACGAGCGCGGGGTGAAGCTCGGCGGCTCCGGCTTCTGGATGTACACGGGCCTCGGCGCCCGGCTGGAGTGGGCGCTGGTCAACTGGCTGATCGAGCAGAACATCCAGGCCGGCTACGAGTTCCTGCTCCCGCCGCACCTGCTGCTGGACAGCGCCGGCTTCGCGGCCGGCCAGTTCCCGAAGTTCTACGACGACGTCTACCACCTGGACAAGCAGTCCGCCCCGCGCGGCCAGTTCCTGCTGCCCACCGCGGAGACGGCGATCCTCGGCGCGTTCCAGGACGAGATCCTGGAGACCCCGAAGCTGCCGCTGAAGGCGTTCGCCTACACCCCGTGCTACCGCCGGGAGGCGGCCGGCTCGCACTCCGACGAGCGCGGCACCGTGCGCGGCCACCAGTTCAACAAGGTGGAGATCTTCCAGTTCACCCTGCCCGAGCAGGCGGGCGCCGCGCTGGAGGCCATGGTCGGTCACGTCGAGGGCCTGGTCGAGAAGCTGGGCCTGCACTTCCAGACCAGCCTGCTCGCGGCCGGCGACTCCAGCGCCGCCATGAAGAAGACCCTCGACGTCGAGGTCTGGATGCCCAGCACCGGCAAGTACAAGGAGGTGTCGTCGGTCTCCTGGGGCGGCGACTACCAGGCCCGCCGGGCGGCCATCCGCTACCGCGAGCCGGGCGGCAAGCAGACCCGGTTCGTGCACACCCTCAACGGGTCGGCGCTGGCCACCAGCCGGCTCTTCCCGGCCATCCTGGAGCAGTTCCAGCAGCCCGACGGCTCGGTCGTGGTGCCGGAGGTGCTCCGCGACAAGCTCGGCACGGACCGGCTCACCCCGGTCCGCTGACCGCCTGACGCGTGGCGGGGGTCGGCTCGTCCGGCCCCCGCCGCCGTCGCCACCGCAGACCGGCCGCCAGCAACAGCACCAGGGCGGCCGCGAGCAGGGCCGGGCCGACCGTGTCCACCGCGCGGACCAGGGCCTGCTGCACGCGCGCCGCGGCCAGCACGACCGGGTCGCCGAAGGCGTCGTGGCGGCCTCGGGCGAGGCGCACCTCGTACCAGCCGTACCAGGCGACGTAGCCGCCGGCGACCAGCAGCACCAGGCCGCTCAGGCGGGGCACCCACGCGCCGGCGCCGCGCAGCCCGGCCACCAGCCGGCCGCGCAGCAGCGCCACGCCGAGCGCGGCCACCCCGACCACCAGACCCATCCCGATCGCGTACGCGCCGAAGAGCGCCAGCCCGCGCAGCGGCGAGCCGGCCCGCAGGCTGGTCACCACGATCGCCAGGAACGGCGCGATGGAGCAGGTCAGCGAGGTCAGCGCGTACGCCGCGCCGAACAGGACCATGGCCGGCCAGGTGCGGGTGAGCCGGGGCGCCCGGGCGAACGGGCGCGGGGCGGGCAGCCGCCGGCCGGCGAGCAGCCAGCAGCCGGCCAGCGCCAGCAGCACGCCGAGGGTCACGGTCAGCCAGGGCAGCCGGGGGCGCAACCAGTCGGCCAGCGGCGCGACGGCCAGCCCGAAGGCGCCGAAGACCAGCGCGTACCCGAGGGTCAGCCCGGCCGTGGCGGTGAGCGCGCGGCCGACCGCGCCGCGACCGTCCGCGGGGCCGGCGACCAGCAGCGACAGGTACGCGGGCAGCATGGCGAAGCCGCACGGGTTGACCGCGGCGAGCATGCCCGCGGTCAGCGCGAGCAGCAGCCCGCCGGTCATCCCCGGGCCAGCGCGTCGACCTGCCGGGTGAGTGACTCGCCGTCCAGGAAGCCCTGGTGGACGATCCGGCCGTCGCGGTCCACGACCACGAAGGTGCTCTGCTCGACCACCTCGAACCGGCGCCACAGCGCGCCGGACCGGTCGTCGAGCTGCGGGGTGCCGGCCAGCTCGAACTCGCTGACGAACTCCTTCATGGCCTTCTGCTCGCCCAGCCCGGCGACGCCGACGATCGGCACGGTGTCCCGGTACTTCGGGGCGATCTCGGCGACCGTCCACGCCTGGCTGGCGCAGGTGGCGCACCAGGGCGCCCAGAACCACAGCACCACCGGCTTCCCGGCCAGGGCGGCGGCGGAGAACGCCGTACCGTCGAGGGTCTTCGCGGTGAACGACAGCGTCTCCGGCACCCGGGCCGGGACCACCGGGGCGGCCGGCGACGCCGACGCGGACGCGGCCGGGGCGGGAGCCACGGCGCCGACCGGGGTGGCCCGCTCCGGCCCGACCGCGCAGGACGCCGCGCCGGGCAGCGTGACGGCCAGCACGGCGGCGGTGACCAGGCGACGGGCGGTGAGTGGGCGCATCCGCGTCTCCATCCGGGTTGGGCTACTCGGCCTTGACCAGCCGGAGCGCGAGTTCGGGACAGACCTTGACCGCCTTGAGCGCGCCCTCCCGCAGCCAGGTCGGCACCGGGGTGGCGGGGAAGGCGGGGTAACCGTTGCCGTCGAGCCGGATGAAGTCCGGCACCACGTGGGCGCAGAGGCCGTGCCCGTCGCAGCGGGACCAGTCGAGGGTGAGCTTCCGGGGGTTGGCGTCGGGCGCGCCGGGCAACCCCATGAGGCCCTTGACCCGCTTGCCGCAGCCCTCGCCGGTGGCGTGCAGCCGCAGGTCCTCGGCGAACACCTCCATGGCGGAGAGCGCGAACCGGGCGGTGCCGTCGGGGTGGCTGCACGCCCCCCGCCCCTTCACGTCGCCGGCCGCCGCGCGGACCACCTCGATCGGCGCGCTGCCGGAGACGGCCAGGTCGACGGCGCGGGCCAGGTCGGGCAGGCCCATCTTGCACGGGCCGCACTGACCGGCGGACTCACCGGCCAGGTAGCGGACCACCTGGGCGGCCTCGCCCAGCGGGCAGGTGTCGCGGGCCAGCGGGACGATGATGCCGGCGCCCAGGGTGCCACCGACGGCGGCGAGTCCCTTGCGGGAGACCTCGGCCCGGTCCGCCGCCTCCGGGGTGATCCATTTGCCGTGGTAGCCGCCCATCAGGATGCCCGGCCCCTCGGGCACCTCGCAGAGCTCCAGGATCTCGCGTAGCGGGGTGCCCGCCGCGCACTCCACCACGGCGGGCCGCTTGGCCGCCCCGGTGACGGTGAGCAGCACGGTTCCCGGCTCGTCGTCGGTGCCGAGCGCGGCGTACTCGTACGGGCCGATCCGGGCGGCGACCGCGAGCTGGGCGTACGTCTCGGCGTTGGAGAGCAGGGTGGGCAGCCCGTTCACCCCGGAGTCGCTGGACCGCTTCTTGGTGCCCGGCGGGATGTGCGGCAGACCGTTGATCCCGTTGACCAGGGCGCCGCCCTCGCCGGAGATGAACCGGTGCGGCACGGTGACGATGGTGGTCGGCACCGGCATCCGCCGCTCCTGCAACGCCTCGGTGAGCGAGGGCCGGCCCACGTCGTCGTCGGCCACCCCGATCACGATCTCCTCGGCGTCCAGCGCGTACGCGGCCAGCGCGGCGCCGTCCAGGATGAGGTGCGGGGCCCGGGTGAGCAGCACCTTGTCCTTCCAGCTCGCCGGCTCCCCCTCGGAGGCGTTGACCACCACCACGGCGGCGAGGTCCTGCCGCTCGCAGGACTCCAGCACCGCGCGCAGCTTGCGGGCGAACGGGAAGCCGGCCCCGCCCTTGCCCTTGAGGTCGATCGCCTCGGCGAGCCGGAGCAGGGCGGCCGGCTCCATGGGCCCGATCGGGCCGTGCACCTCCTCGTGGGCGAGCAGGTCGAGTCTCCCGAACTCGGCGAAGCCGGCGGTGAGCCGGGGCTCGCCGACACAGGCCACCGGCGGCACGGTCGTGCGCATCACTTGGCCTCACCCCGCAGCCCGGCCCAGTACGCCCCGTCCACGGCGTCGGCGTTGGCGTTGGCCCGCTTGCGCCGGCTCGACCGGCTCTCGCCGGAGGCCTTCCGGGCCCGCCGGGAGGCGAGGTCGACCAGGGTCGGGGTGTCGTCGACGAAGGCGTCGTCGGGGGCGTAGCGGGCCGGCGGACGCCAGTAGTCCGGCTCCTCCGGCAGGTCCTCCTCGACGCTGTGCCGGCCGCTGTCGCTGCGCGGCGCCGACGAGATGGGACCGGCCGAGATGGGCTCGCCGGAGACGGGCCGGCTCTCCCAGCGGCGCGGGCTGTCCCACGGCTCCTCCGGCTCGTCGCGCCGCCGGGGCGGGGCCGAGTAGCGGGCGATCTCGGGTGGGGTGGAGTAGCGGCTGCCGGTGTCCGGCGGCGCCGAGTGCCGGCCGCCGCTCTCCGGCGGGGCCGAGTAGCGGGCGTCGACGTCGGCGTCGGCGCGGGACCGGCGTGCGGTCCGCTCCTCCTCGTCCCGGTAGCGGCGGCCGGTCCGCTCGTCCTCGCGGCGCCGGGCCACCGGCTCGCGCTCCTCGCGCCTCGCCACCGGCTCGCGCTCCTCGCGCCGCCGGGCGGCGGGCGCCGGCTCGGCGTCGCGGCGGCGGGCCGGGGAGACGGGCGCCTCGGCGCGCCGCCGGCTGGCCCCCGCACGGACCGGCTCGCGCAGCGTCCCGGGCTCCGGCACCACGGGTACGGCGAACCGCTCGGGATCGCGGCGCCGGGCCGTGCCGGCCGGCGCGGTCCAGGTGGCGGTGGCCTCGGCCCAGCGGCCCCGGCTGGACCGGCTCTCCTCCTTGCCGGCGTTCCGGCGCCGGGTCAGCCCGGCGAGCAGGCCCGTGCGCTCCTCCCCCTTGCCGGCCATGGCCTGGTTCAGCGCGGCGGCCTGGTGCTGCTCCCGGCTGCGCTTGCCGAGGTGGACGGAGAGGCGGACCAGCAGCGCCATCACCACCAGCAGCACGCAGGCCAGGTAGCTCAGCACCACCCAGGTCTTCGCCGCGCGGCCGGCGTTGAGCCCGTGCAGCAGCGCGAACGGCCAGGAGACGTACGCCATGGAGTGCAGCCCGCGCCACATCCACTTCGGACCGACGCCGGCGAACCGGACCCGGACGATGCCGGTCCAGAGCACGCCGACCATCAGCAGCGCGGCCACCGTGCCCAGCCCGACGTAGAGGCCCCGGCCGGCGACGAACGGCACCAGCGCGTCGGTCGGCCCGGCCCGGCCGATCGCGACCTTGGTGATCACGTGACAGACCAGCCCGGCCACGCCGAGGACGCCGGTGGCCCGGTGCGCCGACTGGAGCAGCACCCGGTGCCGGATGAGCAGCACCAGCCGGTCGGTGGCGAGCAGGCCCATCATCACGGTGAGGCTGAGCGAGACCAGGGTGACCACCCCGGCGAAGAACTCGGTGAAGAAGAATCCGTACGAGTACATGACGGTGCCGGCGCCGGCCAGTTCGAGGCCGGCCCACGCGACGGCGAGCGCGGACACGCTGAGCGCCACCATCGCGGATCTCGACATCGTCCGGGCACCACGGCTGGTGGTGGCGGTCCGGACGGTCGTCGCCTTCTCGTTCTGCTGTGCCCGGGCCATCTGCTCCTCGATCGTCTCGCGGCGGCGCCCCCACCGGCCGACCCTGCTCCCCTCTCCAGTACGGACGGACGGCACGGGCGGATCACCTCCGGTGGCGAATTTCTCGGCCGGTCCGTCGAACCGTCCGGCCCCGGGGCGCGTGTAGCGCCTGACGCAACGAAACATGTCCATGCGTTGACAGTTCTTGCAACACGCTTGTAACCTTGCCGAAAATTTCAGGCCGACTTGCAATAACCCGGCACTGAAGCCCCCGGCACCGCACACCCCCTCAGGAGTCCCGATGCATCGACGTCGATGCCGCGCGGCTGCCCTTGCCCTGGGCCTGGCCGCCAGCCTGCTCGTCCCCACCACCGTGGCGGCTCCCCCGGCCGCCGCGGCCACCCCCGGCAGCAAGAAGGTCATCGTCCAGCTCTTCGAGTGGAACTGGACCTCGGTGGCCAGCGAGTGCACCAGCACCCTCGGCCCGAAGGGCTACGGCTACGTGCAGGTCTCCCCGCCGCAGGAGCACGTGCGGGGCAACCAGTGGTGGGTGGCCTACCAGCCGGTCAGCTACCGGATCGAGTCCCGCAAGGGCACCCGAGCCCAGTTCCAGGCGATGGTGAACACCTGCCACAACGCCGGCGTGAAGGTCATCGTCGACGCCGTGGTCAACCACATGTCCGGCCAGGACAACGGCGGCACCGGCTGGGCCGGCAGCGGGTTCGGCCACTACGACTACCCGGGCACCTACTCCAGTCAGGACTTCCACTACTGCGGCCGCAACGGCAACAACGACATCGCCAACTACGGCGACCGGTACGAGGTGCAGAACTGCGAGCTGGTCAACCTGGCCGACCTGAAGACCGAGTCGGACTACGTACGCACCCGGCTCGCCGCGTACCTCAACGACCTGCTCTCGCTCGGGGTCGACGGCTTCCGGCTGGACGCCAGCAAGCACATGCCGGCCGCAGACATCGCCGCGATCAAGGGGAAGCTGTCCCGCTCGGCGTACCTGGTGCAGGAGGTCATCTACGGCGCCGGCGAGCCGATCCAGCCGACCGAGTACACCGGCAACGGCGACGTGCACGAATTCCGCTACGGCAAGGACCTGGCCCGGATGTTCAACAGCGAGCGGCTGGCGTACCTGCGGAACTTCGGCGAGGCCTGGGGTTACCTGCCCGGCGGCTCCGCGGTGGTCTTCACCGACAACCACGACACCCAGCGCGACGGCGGCGTCCTGACCTACCGCGACCGCGGCGAGTACGCCCTCGCGAACGCCTTCATGCTCGCCTGGCCGTACGGCACCCCGGCGGTGATGTCGAGCTACACGTTCGGCAACAAGGACCAGGGCCCGCCCTCGGACGCCAGCAACAAGACGTCGAACACCACCTGCTACTCGGGCTGGGAGTGCGAGCATCGCTGGCGGGTGATCGCCAACATGGTCGGCTTCGCCAACGCCACCCAGGGCGCCGGTGTCGCCAACTGGTACGACAACGGCTGGCAGCACATCGCGTTCAGCCGGGCCGGCAAGGGCTACCTCACCGTCAACGACGAGGACTTCGCGATCACCGGCCGGTCCTACTACACCGGCCTGCCGGCCGGGCGCTACTGCGACGTCATCCACGGCGACTTCAGCAACGGCTCGTGCAGCGGTCCGGTGATCACCGTGGACGCCGGCGGCTGGTTCCCCGCCACCGTCAACGCGCACGACGCGATCGCCATCCACATCGGCGCGAAGCTGCCCTGAGCTAGGACGACATCGGCCCCCGCGCCGCTGTTTTCGCGGCCCGGGGGCCGTGCGCCCGATTACAGTACTGATCGTGCTGTTTGACCGATTGTTCTCACGCTGGACGTTCGGCTGGCTGCTCGCCGCGGTCGGCGTACCGGTGCTGCTGGCGGCCGCGCTGCTGGTCGGGCGCGGCCTCACCGGCGGTCCGGCCCCGGCGCCGGTCGCCGGCGCACCCACCGCGGCGGTGCCGCCCGCTCCGGAGGAGCCGAGCCCGTCCCCCGAGGAGTCCGTGCCGGCCGCCGCACCCGCCCCGGACGACCTGCCGGTGGTCACCTACGACCCGGCCCCCGGCGGATTCCCGGCCGACCCCGGTGCGGCCGACACCCGCCCGCTGACCGAGGGACTCACGCCGACCCGCAACGTGGCCGCGTACGACGCGCCGGGCGGCCGGCCGCTGGCCTTCCTCGCGCCCACCATCAGCGACGTCGAGCTGACCGTGCCGATCGTCGAGCGGCGGGTGGGCTGGACCGCCGTCCTGCTCCCCTCGGCCAACCGGCGCATCGCCTGGCTGCCGGCCGGCGGCTGGAGCATCGTCGCGCTACGCGACCAGATCGTGGTGGAACGCCGCCCGCACCGGCTCACCTGGTACCGGGACGGCAGCGCCGTGCGCTCCTGGGAGGTCAGCCTCGGCATGTCCGGGCAGCTGACCCCGCTCGGCCGCACCTTCGTCCTGGGCCGCACCCCGCCCCCGCAGGACGTCTACGGCGGGGTGGACATCTTCGCCCTGGGCGCGATCCCCGACGACCCGGACGCGGTGCCGACCGGGCTGCGCGGCGCCCACATCGGACTGCACAGCTGGTACACCGACGCGACGCTCGGCAGGAACGTCACCAACGGCTGCATCCGGCTCACCCGCAGCGGCCAGCGGCAGCTCCTCGCCGAGCTGCGCCCGGGCACCGCGGTCGTGGTGGTGGACCAGCTCCCGGCCCCGCCGGCCACCGCCTGAGCCGGCTCAGTCGCCGAGCAGCCAGCCGTTCTCCTCGGCGATCCGGACCGCGTCGGCCCGGTTGCGCGCGCCGGTCTTGCCGATCGCCGCCGACAGGTGGTTGCGCACCGTCCCCTCGGAGAGGTGCAGGGTCGCCGCCAGCTCCGCCACGGTGCCGCCGCCCCGGGCCGTACGCAGCACCTCGGTCTCCCGGTCGGTGAGCGGGCTCGGCCCGGTGGCGAGGGTCTCCGCGGCGAGCGTCGGGTCGACCACCCGCAGCCCGGCGTGCACCCGGCGGACCGCGTCGGCGAGCTGCCGGGCCGGGGTGTCCTTGACCACGAAGCCGTTCGCGCCCGCCTCCATGGCCCGCCGCAGGTAGCCGGGCCGGCCGAAGGTGGTCACCATCAGCACCCGGCAGCCGGGCAGCGCGGCCCGCACCGCCGCGGCCGCCGCGACCCCGTCCAGGCCGGGCATCTCCACGTCGAGCAGGGCCACGTCGGGCCGGGTGCGCAGCGCCTCCGGCACCACCTCGTCGCCCCGCCCCACCTCGGCCACCACGGTCAGGTCCGGCTCCAGCGACAGCAACGCGGCGAGCGCGCCCCGGACCAGCGCCTGGTCATCCGCGAGCAGCAGCCGGATCGGCTCGCTCATCCGGTCGTCCCCCGTTCGGCGTCGGGCAGCGTCACCCGGAGCAGGAAGCCGCGCCCGGCGCGCGGGCGGCCGACGACGACCGTGGCGTCCAGCCGCCGGGCCCGCTCCCGGAGCCCGACCAGGCCGTGGCCGGCCGCCTCCGGCTCGCCGGCCGGCCCCCGGCCGTCGTCGCGGATCTCCACGGCCGTCGGGTCGATCCGGATCTCGCAGCGCCGGGCCCCGCTGTGCCGGACCACGTTGGTCACCCCCTCGCGGACCGTCCAGCCGAACAGCTCGTCCCGCTCCGCCGGCAGCGACGGCGCCGTCTCGGGCAGGTCCGCGGCGATGCCCGCGGCGGCCAGCGCCGAGCGGGCGCCCGCCAGCTCCGTCGCCAGGCTCACCCCGCGGTACGCCCCGACGGTGCCCCGCACGTCGGCCAGGGCCTGCCGGGCCAGCCGCTCGATGTCCGCGACCTCGGTGGCCGCTCGGGCCGGGTCCAGCTCCAGCAGCCGCCCGGCCAGCTCCGCCTTGACCGCCACCACGGTCAGCGAGTGCCCGAGGATGTCGTGCAGGTCCCGTGCGGTGCGGGCCCGCTCCTCGGCCACCGCCAGCCGGCGGATCTCCTGCTGGGCGCCCTGGAGTTCGGCGTTGCGCTGTGCCAGCCGGGTCACCCCGAACATGGCGAACGAGGCGAGCACGACGGCGAAGACCACGGTCCCCTCGGCCTCCCAGCCGGGCACCAGCGCCGCCGTGACGGGCGGGGTCAGCGCGGCCAGCACGACCACCAGCAGGGACTCCCAGATCGGCAGCAGGAACACCGCCGCGGCCGCCACGAAGACCAGTGTGGTCAGCCAGTCCCCCTCGGTGCCCGGAATGCCCGCGAGGCCGAGCCCGAGCAGCGCCGCCAGGACCGTCCACGCCCGACCGCGCGGGATGTTCCGGTGCGCCTGCCGCCGGCCGCGCGCCCACTCGAACACCCAGACGTAGAGAACGCCGAAGGCGACCAGGGTGACCGCGCCGAGCACCCGGCGCCACACCTCGGGTTGGTGCAGGGCGGTGAGCAGCGGGATGTTGAGGAAGAAGAGCCAGACCGCGGCCAGGAGCCAGCCGGTGATCCGCCAACGGCGGCTCACCGGCTGGCTCGGCTGGTGCGGCAGGCCCACGGTGAACACGCTAACCTCCGCCGCCGCGCCTCAGACGCGGGTGGTGTCGCGGCGGAACAGCCGGGCCGCGCCGAAGCCGAAGAAGGCGGTCCAGGCGACCACGTTGCCGACGGCCACCCAGTCCAGCCCGGCCCCGGTCAGCGGCGCCCGGGCGAGCTGGCCGACGCCGTACACCGGGGTGAACTTGGCGATCTGCTGCATCGCGTGGGGCAGGATGTCGAGCGGGACGAACAGCCCGCCGAGCATGGCCAGGATGGCGAGCGCCGGTCCCATGAACTGCATGACGTTCTCGGCTGGGGCGAGGTAGCCGACGAAGAGCCCGAGGGCGGCGAAGACCAGCGAGCCGATCCAGGCGGTCAGGCCGGACTCGATCCAGACGTGCACCGGCATCCGGACCCCGGAGGCGGCGCCCACGGCGAACTCGACCAGCACGCCGAGCAGGCCGAGCACCATGGCGGTGGCCACCTTCGTGGCCACGTACGCGGCCGGGCGCAGCGGGGTGAGCCGCAGCTGCCGGCTCCAGCCCAGCGCCCGCTCGGTGGCGACCGCCGCGCCGGCGCTGGTGGTGGCGACCATGGCCGCGTAGACGGCCAGGCTGATCATGATCCAGCCCATGACGGGCAGGCCGTTGTCCAGGTTCTGCCCGCGCTGCGGCAGGCCGAACAGCAGGAAGAACACCGCTGGCATGACCAGGATGAACACCAGCGTGCGGCGGTTGCGCAGCACCCGGCGGATCTCGATGCCGAGCACGGGGGCGGAGAAGCCGCCCAGCGCGGGGGGCCGGCGGTTTCCGGCCCGGTCGGGCGTGGTGGTGGCGGACGTGGCGGTGACGGTCATCTCAGGCTCCGGGGTCGTTCGCGGTCGGCGTCAGGCGGCGGCGGTCAGGGCGAGGAAGGCGTCCTCGAGGTTGCGCGAGGTGATCTCCAGGTCGCGGGCGTCGGTCCGGGTCAGCAGGTGCCGGGCGACCACGTCGGAGTCCTCGGTGTGGACCAGCACGGCGTCGCCGCGCACCTCGACGGACTGCACGCCGGGCAGCGCCGCGAGCGCGGTCTGGTCGGCGCCCGGGAGGGTGGCCCGCACGACCCGGCCGGCGGCCAGGTTCTTGATCTCGGCGGTGGTGCCGTCGGCGACCACCCGGCCCTGGCGGACCAGCACGATCCGGTCCGCGTACGCGTCGGCCTCGTCCAGGTAGTGGGTGGCGAACAGGACGGTCCGGCCGGAGCGGGCGTCGGCACGGATGGCCTGCCAGAAGTCCCGCCGCCCCTCGACGTCCATCCCGGTGGTCGGCTCGTCGAGCACCATGAGGTCGGGGTCCGGCAGCAGCGCCAGGGCGAAGCGCAGCCGCTGCTGCTGGCCGCCGGAGCACTTGCCCACCGCGCGGTCGGCGATGTCGGCGATGCCGGCCCGCTCCAGCACCTCGGACGCCGGCCGGGACTGGCCGTAGAAGTGCGCGGTCATCCGTACCGTCTCGGCGACGGTGAGGTCCTTGAGCAGGCCGCCGGTCTGCATCACGGCGGCGACCCGGCCGAGCCGGACGGCGTCGCCGGGCGTGCCGCCGAAGAGCCGGACGGTGCCGGCGTCCGGGCGGGCCAGCCCGAGCAGCATGTCCACGGTGGTGGTCTTGCCGGCGCCGTTGGGGCCGAGGAAGGCGACCACCTCGCCCGGTTCGATCCGGAGGCTGAGCCCGTCGACGGCGGTCACCGGGCCGAAGGTCTTGGTGAGTCCGGCCAGCTCGACGGCCGGTGGGGTGTCGGTCATGACAATGATGCTCCGGGGACCGGCGGGCCGGTCCCCGGAGCGGGCGTCACCTTCCGACCGTGACATTTGTCAGGGCGGTCAGTGGCCGCCGCCGGCCCCCTCCCTGGCCCGGCGGGGCAGCAGGAACGCGCCGGCCACGGTGACCAGCAGCAGTCCCAGCTCGGCGAGGAGGGTGACCCGCACGGCGTGCGACACCGACTCGGCCAGCCCGTCGAAGAAGACGGTGCCGAGCAGCGCCACGCCGAGCGCGCCGCCGAGCTGCTGCACGGCGGTGAGCGTGCCGGACGCCGAGCCGGTCTCCGCCTCCTCGACCCCGGAGAGCACGATGTCGAAGAAGGGCGCCATCACCAGGCCCATGCCGAAGCCGACCGCCAGCAGCGCGGGCGTCATCCGCCACGGGGTGACGTCGGCGCCGGCCACGGTGAGGGTGAGCAGCATCCCGGCGACGCCGGCCAGCACCACCCCGAGTCCGAGGTGGATGAGCCGCCGGCCGAGCCGCTGGGCCAGGCCGGCGCCGGCGAGCACGAAGGCGGCCACCATGCCGAGCGCCTGGGGCACGCCGGCCAGCCCGGCGCGCAGCGGCGACCAGCCGAGCCCGAGCTGGAGGTAGAGGCTGAACACCAGCGAGAAGCCGGCCAGCGCGGTGAAGAAGGCCAGCCCGGCGACCAGCCCGCCGGTGAAGGCGCGGCGGCGGAACAGGGCGGGCACCACCAGCGGGTCCCGGCCGGCCCGCTGCCGGCGCTGCTCGTAGCGGGCGAAGACCGCCAGCACGACGACCGCGCCGGCCAGCATGGCGAAGCTCCACGCCGGCCAGCCCAGCTCGCGGCCCTGCACCAGCGGGTGGACCAGCAGGAACACCGCGACCGAGAGGAGCGCGACGCCGGGCAGGTCGAGCCGGGTGGCGTGGCCGGGTCGGGAGGCCGGCAGGAAGCGGGCCGCGCCGAGGGCGGCGAGCAGGCCGAGCGGGACGTTGATCAGGAAGATGGCGCGCCAGCCGGTGCCGCCGAGGTCGGCGTCGACCAGCCAGCCGGCCAGGATCGGCCCGCCGACGGCGGAGATCCCCATCACGGGGCCGAACGCGCCGAAGGCGGCGGCCAGCTGCTCCGGCGGGAACATCTCCTTGATGAGGCCCAGCCCCTGCGGGAGGAGCAGCGCGCCGAGCAGGCCCTGGGCCACCCGGGCGGCGATCAGCGTGCCGGGGCTGCCGGCGAGGGCGCAGGCGGCCGAGGCGGCGGTGAAGCCGAGCACCCCGACCAGGAACATCCGGCGCCGGCCGTACAGATCGCCGAGGCGGCCGCCGGTGACCAGGCCGACGGCCATGGCGAGGGTGTAGCCGGCCCCGATCCACTGGATGACGGTGGGCGAGCCGCCGAGGTCTGCCCGGATCGCCGGGCCGGCAAGGTTCGTGACGAGCACGTCGAGCAGGTCCATCACCTCGGCGGCGAGGATCACCGCGAGGGCGATCCAGCGCCAGCGGTGGCCCGCGGCCGGTGGTGCCGCGATGAGTTGGGTGGTCATGGGGTCCCCCGATTCGAGCGAACACTGTTCGTTGACGAACACTGTTCTATCAACGAACGCCGTTCGCAGCAAGTACGATGTTCGAGTCCCCACATCCCGGAGGTCGTCCGTGAGCGAAACCCCCGCGCCACCGTGGCGCACCCGGCCGCGCAGCCGGGCGACCCGCCGGCCGCTCAGCCAGCAGGCCGTGGTCGACGCCGCCCTCGCCGTGCTCGGCCGGGAAGGTCTGGGCGGCCTCAGCATGCGGCGGGTGGCCCAGGAGCTGGGCACCGGACCGGCCTCCCTCTACGCCCACGTCTCCGGGCGCGAGGAACTGCTCGAACTTCTCGTCGACCGGGTCAGCGCGGACATCACCGTGCCCGAGCCCGACCCGGGCCGCTGGACGGAGCAGGTCCGCGAGGTGGCCCGGCAGGCGTACCGGGTCTACGCCGCGCACACCGACCTGGCGCTGGCCTCACTGGCCACCATCCCCACCGGTCCGAACGCCCTGCGGGTCACCGACGGGCTGCTCGCCGTTCTCCGCAGCGGCGGCGTGCCGGCCCAGCAGGCAGCCTGGTTCCTCGACCGGCTCTTTCTCTACATCGCGGGCGACGCCTACGAGGGCGCCCTGTACGCCGAGAAGGTCCGGGCCGCCGGACAGGACCAGCCGGCGTGGTGGGCGCGGATGCGCGAGCAGCTCAGCACGTTCTACCGGAACCTGCCGGCGGGGCGGTACCCGCACGTGCGGGAGCACGTGGACGCGCTGCTCGCCGGCGACGGCGACACCCGCTTCGAGTTCGGCGTCGACCTGCTGATCCGGGGCCTCGCCACCCACGTCCCGCCCGGGAGTGAGGGCGGCCCGGCCGGGTAACCAGCGCCGACGTCAGTCGCCGCGGCACCGGGAGGTCTGGGGATGAGCGCACCGACGGCACGGGTGGACACCATCGTGATGATCCACGGCCTGTGGATGACGTCACGCAGCTGGGAGCACTGGGTCGACCGGTATTCGGCGCGCGGCTTCCGGGTCCTCACCCCCGCCTGGCCCGGCATGGACGTCGACGTCGAGCGGCTCCGGGAGGACCCGACCCCGATCGCCGCGCAGCGGATCGCCACCATCGTCGACCACTACGCGGGGATCATCCGCGGCCTGCCCCGGCCGCCGATCATCATGGGGCACTCGTTCGGGGGCCTCATCGCCCAACTGCTCATGGACCGGGGCCTCGGCGCCGCCGTCGTCGCCCTGCACCCCGCCGCCGTGAAGGGCGTGCTGAAGCTGCCGCTGAGCACCCTGCGCTCCGGGTTCCCCATCCTGCGCAACCCCGCGAACCGGCACCGCGCGGTGGCGTTCACCGCCGAGGACTTCCGGTACACCTTCGGCAACACCATCAGCCAGGAGGAATCCGACGCCGCCTGGGAGCGGTACGCCGTGCCCGCCGCCGGCCACGTCTTCTTCGAGGGGGCGTTCGCCAACCTGGACCCGAACTCGGCGACGGCGACGGACACCACGCGCACCGACCGCGCGCCGTTGCTCGTGACGGCCGGCGGCGAGGACCACGTGGTGCCGCCCGCGCTGGCGTCCGCCGTGGCCAACCTCTACCGGGGCTCGACGGCGATCACCAGCTACCGGGAGTTCCCGGGGCGGTCGCACTTCGTCGGCGGCGAGCCGGGCTGGGAGGAGGAGGCCGACTTCGCGCTGGAGTGGGCCGTGGAGGCGGCCAACGAGTACTCCCCGACCGTGGTCAGCACGGCCCCGAACCGCCGCTGACAACCGGCGAAGACTCCCTGGGTGGTGCCGGCGGGTCGCGGCGACCGACCCGACCGACCGGCGACGCATGGTGGGGCAGGGTGGGGGTATGACGGGGTCATGAGGGCGAGCTTCCGGCTTGGCCGGATCGCGGGTGTACCCGTCGGGGTCAACTGGAGCGTCCTGGTCATCTTCGTGCTGATCGCGTGGGCGCTGTCCGCCAGCCAGTTCCCCCGCGCGTACCCGGGACACTCGGCCGTGGCGTACTGGGCCGCCGGCCTGGCCGCCGCGGTGGTCTTCTTCCTCGGCCTGCTCGCCCACGAGGTGGCCCACGCGGTGGTCGCCAAGCGCAACGGCATCGAGGTCGAGGGGATCACACTCTGGCTCTTCGGCGGCGTCTCCGAGCTCAAGGGCGAGGCCCGCGACCCGGGCGCCGAGCTGCGCATCGCCGGGGTGGGGCCGCTGGTCAGCCTGATCATCGGGCTCTTCTTCGGTGCCATCGCGGTGCTGCTCGCCGTGGCCGGCTCGCACGGCCTGCTGCTCGGCGCGCTGTCCTGGCTGGCCGGCATCAACGTGCTGCTGGCGATCTTCAACGTGCTGCCGGCCGCGCCACTGGACGGCGGCCGGGTGCTGCGCGCGGCGGTGTGGAAGGCCACCGGCGACCGGACCAAGGCGGCCGTGGTGGCGGCCCGGGCCGGCTGGGTCCTCGGCGCGCTGCTGATCGGGCTGGGGCTCTGGCAGTTCCTGGCCGGCAGCGGGGTGGGTGGGCTCTGGCTGGCGCTCATCGGCTGGTTCCTGATCGGCGCCTCCACCATGGAGGAGCGCCAGGCCCGGATGGGCAGCGCGCTGCGCGGCATCCGGGTCGCCGAGGTGATGACCCCGCAGCCGCAGACCGCCTCCGGGGAGATGACCGTCGCCGACTTCGTCGACCACTACCTCTTCGCGTACCGGCACTCGGCGCTGCCGCTGACCGAGGAGGGCCGGCCGATCGGGCTCGTCACCCTCGACCGGGTCCGCGGCATCCCGGCCGACCGGCGCGCCGCGACCACCCTGGCCGAGGTCTCCTGCCGGGCCGACGAGCTGGTGCTCGCCACCCCGGACGAGCAGCTCAGCGACCTGCTCCCCCGGCTCAGCGCGTGCGCCGACGGCCGGGCGCTCGTGGTGACCGACCAGCGGCTGGTCGGGATCGTCTCGCCCAGCGACATCAGCCGCGCCGTGCAGCGCGGTCACATGCGCGAGCAGATGGCCGCCGGCCGCTCCTAGCCGTCGCTCAGCAGGCCACGGCGGTAGGTCAGTATCGCGGGAAGTAACGGTCCAGCAACGCGGTGCGGAACTTGCCGGCCGGGTCGAGCTCGCGCAGCAGGGCGCGGAAGTCGTCGTGGCGCGGGTAGGCGGCACCCGGGTCGCGGGCGAAGAGCTTGCCCCAGTGGGGGCGCGGGGCGAACGGGGCGAGCCGCTCCTCCACCTCGGCCAGCACCGGCGCCACCGCCGCCGGGTCACCGACCCAGGTGAAGTGGACGGCCAGGGTGTCCCGCTCGTGGTTCGGGCTGAGCCACAACCCGTCGGCGGCCACCGTACGCAGCTCGCAGACCTGGAGCACGGCGGCGATCCGCCCGGCCGCCGGGTCGAGCGCGGCCAGCGCCGCGGCGGCGTCGGAGCGGGCCACATGCCACTCGGACTGGAGTTCGTCGCCACTGCTCGGGGTGAAGCCGAGCCGGAAGTGCGGCAGCCGCTCGTGCCACGGCCCGGGCACGCCGAGCTGGGCCGTGCAGTTCTCCGCCGGCATCCCGGGCACCGGATGGTGGGGCGTGTCGGCCGCCCGGGTGTCCAGCCAGTCCGCCGGGGGTGGCGGCTGGTCGGCCCGCTGCTTGAGCCACACCTGGTCGAAGCGGGGCGACCGCCAGCCGGTGAAGACACTCACGCTGTACGCCCCGTCGAGCGCGGTGTCGAGTGCCGCGCGGGGCAGGCCGAGCCGGACGTACTGCCGCACCTCGAAGGCGGGCACCACGTCGAGGGTGAGCCGGGTGACCACGCCCAGCGCGCCGAGGTGGACCACCATCCCGGCGAACCGGGGGTCGCCGCGGTCCACCGTGAGCAGGTCACCGTCGGCGGTGACCAGTTCCAGCGCGGCCACGGCGGTGGCCAGGTTGCCGTTCGCCGGTCCCGAGCCGTGGGTGGCGGTGGCGACCGCCCCAGCCACCGAGATGTGCGGCAGGGAGGCGAGGTTCGCCAGGGCGTACCCCTCGGCGTGCAGCGCGGTGGCCAGGTCGCCGTAGCGCAGCCCGGCGGCGACGGTGACGGTGCCCCGGTCGCGGTCGAGCGCGACCGTCGGCGGCAGCCCGGCCACCGACACCTGCTCACCGGTGGTGTCGCCGAGCCGGTTGAACGAGTGCCCGGTGCCCACCGCGCGGATCAGGTCCGCACCGGCGACCAGCCGGCGCAGCTCGTCCAGGGTGGTGGGCTCGTGCCGGGCGCGGGCCGACCAGGTGACGTTGCCCGCCCAGTTGGTGCCGGTCATGCCGTGGCCTCCCGGTCGGTGTTGGCCTCCTCGGCAAGGGCGGCGCAGAGCTTGTCCAGCGCCGCCTCCACCTCCGTGGTGGAATACCCGCGCAGCGCCACCGGCAGCCCGGCGGCCCGGGTCTGCTCGATCTCCGCCCGGGCGGCCCGCCGCTCGGCCGTTCCGCCCCGGGCGAGCGCCTCCCGGGCGCGGTGCACCAGCCGGTCGACCTCGCGGACGTCGTAGCCGCGCAGCCCGATCGTGAAGTCGAGGTCCACACCGGCCGGCCGGGTGCGCGCGTCGGTGAACCGGTCGCCCGCGTAGCGGACCAGCGCCGCCGTCACCTCGTCGGGGCTCTCCCGCACCTGGCCGAGGTCGAGCAGTTCGACGGCGGGGCGGCCGTCGCGCGGATGCCGGGCGGTGACCGGCAGGCCCGGCGGCAGCCCGGCCCCGGGCACGCCGACCAGCCGGCCGGCGTCGTCGAGGGCGAGCGCCGCGAACTGCTCCCAGGGGTACGTCCCGCGCAGGCCCGGCCGGCGCACCTCCAGCCCCTCGGGGCCGAGCACGCAGCGGAACGGCCGCAGCGCGCCGATCAGCACCTTGACGCCGATCACGACGATCCCCAGGGCGACCAGCATCCGCAGCACCGGGCCGTCACCGGCGACGGCGAGCACCATCACCCCGCCCGCCACGCAGACGAGGGCCAGCGGCAGCACCCCCCGGTTGCGGTGCAGCTCCATGTCGTTCCCCCCGTTCCGGTCGCGCGTGTCCGGGTGCATCATCCGCCAATCGCGCAAGGCGTGGTTGCCCCGCCACCGGGTAGGGAACCCTGTGGGCATGAGCAGCTACCGCGATCCGAGCCTCCGGGGCGACGTGTATCCGTCGGAAGAGGAGATCGACCCGACCGGCGTCGGTCCCGAGCCGGTCGGGATGGCCGGCACGGCACCGGCGCCGCCGCCGACCCCGGAACCCGAGCCCGACCCGATTCCCCATCCGGGGCCGCCGCCCCGGGCCGCCGGCGGGCCGGCCCGCTGAGCGCGGCCGGGCCCGGGCCCGGCCGCGCTCAGACCTGCCGCATCACCTCGGCGGCGACCAGCTCCAGGTGGTCCAGGTCGGCCAGGTCGAGCACCTGGAGGTAGACCCGCTCGCTGCCGATCTCCGCGTACCGGCCGAGCTTGTCGACGACCTCGGCGGGCGTCCCGGCGGCGCCGTTCGCGCGCAGTTCCGCGGGCTCCCGGCCGATGGCCGCGGCGCGCCGGGCCACCTCGGCGTCGTCCCGCCCGCAGCAGAGCACCAGGGCGTTGGACCAGGTCATGCTCGACGCATCCCGGCCGGCCTCGGCGCAGGCGTCCCGGACCCGCTGGAACTGCGCCGCCGAGTCCTCGACCGAGGCGAACGGCAGGTTGAACTCGTCGGCGTACCGGGCGGCGAGGCGGGGCGTCCGCTTCGGTCCCGTGCCGCCGAGCAGGATCGGTGGGCGCGGCTGCTGGACCGGCTTGGGCAGGGCCGGTGAGTCGCTGACCGGGTAGTACTTGCCGGGGAAGTCGAAGGTCGACCCGGCCGGCGTCTCCCAGAGCCCGGTGATGACCGCGAGCTGCTCCTCCAGCCGGTCGAACCGCTCGCCGAGCGGCGGGAACGGGATGCCGTACGCGCTGTGCTCCTCGGCGAACCAGCCAGTCCCGATGCCCAGCTCGACCCGGCCGCCGCTCATCTGGTCGACCTGGGCGACGGTGATGGCCAGCGGGCCGGGGAGCCGGAAGGTGGCCGCGGTCATGAGGGTGCCGAGCCGGATCGTCCTGGTGTCCCGGGCCAGGCCGGCGAGGGTGGTCCAGGCGTCGGTCGGACCCGGGTCGCCGCTCACCGAGCCCATCTTCAGGTAGTGGTCGGAGCGGAAGAAGGCGCCGAAGCCGGTCTCCTCCGCGCGGCGCGCCACGGCGAGCAGCTGGTCGTAGCTGGCGCCCTGCTGGGGTTCGGTGAAGATCCGCAGTTCCATGTCCCGAGCATAGAAAGCGGGCGGGCCCGCCGCGTGCGCGCCTCGTATTCCTTGACAGGCATATGAACGTCGAGGCATATTGGGGAGGTGTCCGGGGATGCCTTCGCCGTGCTGGCCGAGCCCACCCGACGTCGCATCCTCGACCGGCTGCGCCGGGCGGAGAGCAGCGTCGGCGACCTCGTGGACGCGCTCGGCATGAGCCAACCGGCCGTCTCCAAGCACCTGAAGGTGCTGCGGGAGGCCGGCCTGGTCAGCTGCCGCACCGCTGCCCAGCAGCGGATCTACCGGCTCGACGTCCGCCCGCTGCGCGCCGTGGACGACTGGCTCGGCCCGTACCGGCGGATGTGGGGCGAGCACCTCGACGCCCTGGAACGCCATCTCGACAGTGAGGAGTGACCATGGACCGCGACAGCTTCCGGCCCGGCCCGCTCGCCGACGTCACCTGGGCACCGGCCGGCGACCGGTGGGACCTGGTCCTCGTCCGTGACCTGCGGCACCCGCCGGAGAAGGTGTGGGCGGCGCTCACCGAGCCGGACCGGCTCGCCGAGTGGGCGCCCTTCCTCGCCGACCGGGACCTGGGCACGCCCGGGGCGGTCACGCTGAGCACCGTCGACGGCGACCGGCGCTGGCCGGACGCGGCCACCGTGCGGCGGGCCGAGCCACCCACCCTGCTCGAATACACCTGGGGCGACGGGTTGCTGCGCTGGGAGCTCGCCGCCACGGCGGGCGGCACCCGGCTGACCCTGCGGCACCGCTTCGACGACCGCGCGCTGGGCGCCAGCATGGCCGCCGGCTGGCACCTCTGCCTCGACGTCGCCGGCCACCTGCTCGACGGCGACCCGGTCGGCCCGATCCGGGGCGCCGAGGCCAAGGAGTTCGGCTGGGACGAGCTGCGCGCCGCGTACGACGAGCGCCTGAAGGACTGACGGGTCAGTCCGGCAGGGTGATCGCGGTCGCGGCCCGGCGGATCGGCTCGGTGACCCGGCGGATCATCCGCTCCCGGCCCGGCAGGCGCGGCATGAGCCGCAGCATCAGCGTCTGGAACCGGATCCAGGCCGCCGACGACAGCACCATCCCGGCCAGGTTGCGCTCGGCCAACCGCTGGTTCGCCTCGACGAAGGGGCGCATCCGCCGCTCGTACCCGGCGAACCCGGCCGCCGGGTCCCCACCGGCGTCGGCCAGCGAGGCGGCCAGCACGTACGCCCCGACCAGCCCGAGGCTGGTGCCCTGCCCGGAGGCCGGCGACGGGCCGTAACCGGCGTCGCCGACGAGCGCGATCCGGCCGGTGGACCAGCGGTCCATCCGCACCTGGCTCATGGGCGCGAAGTAGAAATCCGGCGCGTCGGCGGCCGCGGCCAGCAACTCGGGCACCCGCCAGCCGGCCCCGTCGAACGCCCGGGCCAGCGCGGCCCGCTGGGCCGGCAGGTCCCGGTGGTCGGGCTCCTCGGCCGGCGACGGGAAGAGGAACAGCGCCCGGGCGTCCGGCGCCCCGGCGGTGCGGTAGACCCCGACGGTCCGGCCCGGCGCCGGGTGCATCAGCTCGACCCGCTCCTCGCCGAACCCGGCGGGAACGGCGCAGATCGCGATGTGGTGCCCGAGCGGGCGCAGGTGCTCGGCCGCGGGGCCGAACGCGAGCCGGCGTACCGCCGAGTGCAGCCCGTCGGCACCGACCACCAGGTCGAAGCGACGGCGCCCGCCCCCGGCGAAGGTCACGTCCACCCCGTCGGCGGCCGGATCCAGCGCGGCGATCGAGTCGCCGAAGAGGTATTCGACGTCGCCGGTCGCCTCGACGAGCAGCCGGGCCAGATCACCGCGCAGCACCTCGACGTCGTCCCCCTCCCGGCCACCGAAGAGCGCGGCGTCCATGGTGGCCAGTCGCGCGCCGGACGCGTCCACGAAGCGGGCCGACCGCATCCCGGTGTCGCGCCGCCGCACCTGCTCCAGCAGGCCCATCCGGTCCAGCACGGTCAGCGCGGCGCCCCGGACGTCCACCTTGTAGCCACCGTCGCGCAACGCCGGGCCGCGCTCGACGACGGTCGGCCGGAAGCCGTGGCGGCGCAGCCACCAGGCGAGCGTGGGACCGGCGACACCGGCGCCGGAGATCAGCACATCAGTCATACCGAGGACGGTACAAGCGTGTTAGACGTTTGTGCAAGACACTTGTTCAAGGAATCGGCTAGGCTGTCGGCATGGGAAATCGGGAGGACCTGCTCGCCGGGGCCAAGCGCTGCCTCATGGAGAAGGGCTACGCGGCCACCACGGCACGGGACGTGGCCGGCGCCGCCGGCACCAGCCTGGCCGCCATCGGCTACCACTTCCGCACCACGAAGGCGCTGCTCAACGAGGCGCTCGTGGAGGCCATGGCGGAGTGGGGCGACGAGCTGCACCGCGCCCTCGCCGAGGACGCCGGGCCGGACGCCACACCCGAGCAGCGCTTCGAGGCGGCGTGGGAACGGATCATCGAGTCGTTCGCCCGGCTACGGCCACTCTGGGCCGTCCAGTTCGAGTTGATCGCGCAGCTCGACCGGACACCCGAGCTGCGGGAGGCGTTCGCCGGGGTGACCCGCCAGGCCCGGCTGGGGTTGGCCGAGGTCTTCCACCGGCTCGACCCGGGCCTCGACGAGTCGACCGCGCTCGCCCTCGGCGCGTTCCACCAGGCGCTGATCGGCGGCGTGGCGGCCCAGTGGCTGGTCGACCCGGCGGCGGCTCCGTCCGCGCGGGAGCTGACCGACGCGCTACGAATCCTCGCCGCCGAGTTCCGCGGGAGTCAGGGCTGAAACGGACCCGGAGAATCATCACCGGCGATTCCTCGTGTCCACATCGGATCCGGAAACGCACACCGCGGCACCGGGCGGCGATACGGCGGATCCGCGCCGGAATATGACGAACGCATGACAGTTCTCTATCAGTGCCGACAAATTCGGGGATGAGCGGCGGCAATCGACTCCCTCGGCGACGAGACGGCCACGAGCGGCGACAAAAGGGCGCAAGGACCCCTAAATTACCCGCGTCGGCCGCCCGCTCGGGCTGTCCTTGCTGCGTGCGACGACCGAATTCGACTTCCGGGGAACGCGATTTTTTGTGGGCAGATCCACAATCCCCGCACTCCGGGCTGGATTCACCGCAGTGAAGTCGGTAGGTTTCCGGGCCGGCCCCCAGGGCCCGAATGATGTGACCGATGTTGATATCGACGGACGAGACGCGAAGATGGCCACCGATGGTGCGATCCGCCAGAGGTTTTCATCGGAGAGGGGATCGTGCCTGCACTCGCAGTGAAGTCGCTCTACAAAATATTCGGTAACCGAACCGACGAGGCGATGAGGCGCCTCGCGGACGGCGCGCCCCGCGCGGAGGCTCTCGCCGGGCTGCCGGCCACGGCCGCCGTGATCGACGCGAACTTCGAGGTACGCCCCGGCGAGATCTTCGTCGTGATGGGCCTGTCCGGCTCCGGCAAGTCCACCCTCATCCGGATGCTCAACGGCCTGCTCCGCCCCACGAAGGGCAGCGTGCGGGTCGACGGGGTCGAGCTGACCACGCTCAGGCCCGCCGCGCTGCGCAAGCTCCGCCGCGAAAAGATCAGCATGGTCTTCCAGCACTTCGCGCTGATGCCACACCGGACGGTGCTGGAGAACGCCGGGTACGCGCTGGAGGTCGCCGGCCTCCCGAAGGCCGAACGGCGCGAGCGCGCCCTGGAGGCGCTGCGCATGGTCGGCCTGACCGAGTGGGCGGACAAGCTCCCCCACGACCTGTCCGGCGGCATGCGGCAGCGGGTCGGGCTGGCCCGGGCGCTCGCCGCCGGCACGGACATCCTGCTCATGGACGAGGCGTTCTCGGCGCTCGACCCGCTCATCCGGCGGGAGATCCAGGACCAGCTCCTGGAACTCCAGGCCGAGCTGGGCAAGACCATCATCTTCATCACCCACGACCTCAACGAGGCCATGCGTCTCGGCGACCGGATCGCGGTGATGCGGGACGGCCGGATCGTGCAGATCGGCACCGCCGAGGAGATCCTCACCGACCCCGCCAACGACTACGTCGCGCAGTTCGTCGCGGACGTCGACCGCACCCGCATCCTCACCGCCTCGTCCGTCATGGAGAAGGCGCAGACCGTGCTCGACGTCAACGTCGGCCCCCGGGTGGCCGCCCGCGCGCTGCGGGAGAACCAGACCTCGGTGGTCTACGTGACCGGCCCGCGGAAGCAGTTCCTCGGCACGGTCACCGAGGACGAGGTCCTGCGGGCGTTCCGTGAGGGCCGGCAGAGCCTGGCGGGGTACGTCTCGACCGAACAGGTCCGGACGGTCACCGCGGACACCGCCGTGGCCGACCTGTTCGCCGAGTGCGCGGAGAGCGTCCATCCGGTGGCCGTCCTGGACGCGACGGGCCGGCTGTCCGGCGTGATCCCCCGGATCACGCTGCTCGCCGCCCTGGCCAGCACGGCTCCCGACAGCTCACCGACGGACGACGTCGAGCCCGCGGCGGACGACCCCGTCGACAGCGGGCCGGCCGACGCGGCAACGCCGGCCGAACTCGACCTGATCAGCAAGAAGGAAGAGCCGGTATGAGCCTGACGCAGTCTCCGCTCGACTCCTGGCTGCCCCGCGTGCCGCTCGGCACGTGGACCGAGTCCGCCGTCGACTGGGCCACCGCCACCCTCGGCCCGGTCTTCGACGCGGTCGCCACCGTGGTCGACGCCCTCGTGCGCCCGCTCAACGACCTGCTCACCGGCGTACCGGCGGTGGCGGTCGTGCTGGTCCTCGCCGCGCTCGGCTGGTGGCTGCGCGGCTGGAAGTTCGGCCTCGGCACCGCCGTGGGCCTCGGCCTGGTGGCCGGGATGCCCTACTGGGAGGAGACCATGAGCACCCTCGCCCAGGTGCTCGTGGCCAGCGCGCTCGCCCTGCTGCTGGCGATCCCGCTGGGCGTCTTCGTGGCGGAGAACAGGCGCGCCTCCGCGATCGCCCGGCCGGTGCTGGACCTCATGCAGACCATGCCGGCGTTCGTCTACCTCATCCCGGCGATCTTCTTCTTCGGCATCGGCACCGTGCCCGGCGTGCTGGCCACGCTGGTGTTCAGCATGCCGCCCGGCGTACGCCTCACCGAACTGGGCCTGCGCCAGGTCGACCGGGAGATCGTCCAGGCCGCCGAGTCGTTCGGCGCGCCGCCGTGGATGGTGCTGCTGCGCACCAAGCTGCCGCTGGCCCTGCCGACCATCATGACCGGGGTCAACCAGGTGATCATGCTGGCCCTGTCCATGGTGGTCATCGCCGGCATGGTCGGCGCCGGCGGCCTCGGCGACGTGATCATGTTCGCGCTGTCCCAGGTCGAGGTGGGCAGCGGCTTCGAGGGCGGCATCGCCGTCGTGGTCCTCGCCGTCGTGCTCGACCGGCTCACCGATTCCGTGGGCGACCGGTTCCCCTCCGCGCGGGCACAGCGCCTCGCGCGCGAGGCCGCCTGACCGTCGCCCTCCGCGCCGGCACCCCAGTTCCCGCGTACGCGGGTCCGCCGGCCTGTTCCACAACCGGAAGGACAACCCTGTGTTCACGACCATGAAGCGCGTCCTCGCGCTCGCGGTGACCGCCACCCTGGCGCTGGCCGGTGCGGCCTGCACCTCCGAGTCGGACGGCGGCGCCGCCAGCGGCAAGAAGATCACCATCGGCTACATGGCCTGGGACGAGGCCATCGCGGCGTCCCACCTGTGGCAGCACATCCTGGAGGAGAAGGGCTACCAGGTCCAGCTCAAGAACCTGGAGGCCGGTCTCGTCTACGGCGGTCTCGCCAGCGGCGACATCGACCTGTTCCTCGACGGCTGGCTGCCCCAGACCCACGCCTCCTACCTGGAGAAGTACGGCGACAAGCTGGAGAAGCTCGGCGTCTGGCACGACGACGCCAGCCTGAGCATCGCGGTGCCGAAGTACGTGGAGGGCGTCGACTCGCTCGACGATCTGGCCGCGAAGGCCGGCACCTTCGGCGGGCAGCTCATCGGCATCGAGCCGGGCGCCGGCCTCACCAAGGCCACCCAGGAGAAGGTGATCCCCAGCTACGGCCTGGACGGGGCCATGAAGCTGAAGACCTCGTCCACCCCGGCCATGCTCGCCGCGCTCGACGGCGCCATCGCCGACAAGAAGCCGATCGCGGTCACCCTCTGGCACCCGCACTGGGCCTACGCCAAGTACGAGTTGAAGGACCTGGCCGACCCGAAGGGCACGCTCGGCCAGGCCGAGCAGATCAACACCTTCGCCCGCAAGGGCTTCGGCAAGGACTTCCCCGAGGCCACCGCGATGCTGAAGAAGTTCAAGATGGACGGACCGCAGCTCGCGTCCCTGGAGGACCTCATGTTCAACACCCACAAGGGCGACGAGGAGAAGGCCGTCGAGGAGTGGCTCAAGGCCAACCCCGACTACGCGAAGACGCTCGCCTGATGTGAACGGGGCCCGCCGGCCGCGCCGGCGGGCCCCACTGTCATCCCGCGCGCCGCCGGCGCAGCCACGCCGCGCCCCCGCCGACCACCGTCGCCCCGATGGCGGTGCCGATGGCGACCAGCGCCGCGCCCACCGCCCAGAGCCCGGTGTCGTCCGTCGACGCGGCCCGCGCCGCCCACGTCGCGGTGAAGGCCACCGTCATCACCGGCGCCACGAGCCAGGGACTCCAGAACCAACCACCCACGGCGGCGATCACGACCAGCGTGAGCACCGCGCCGGCCACCTGCCACACGGCGTACGGGCCGCTGGTCGCGCCGGTCTCCAGGTCGACCGTGTAGCCCGACTCCCAGCCCAGCCACGCCCACCAGGCGCCGACCGTCGCGGCCGCCAGGAGCAGGCCGCCGAGCAGGGTACGCGTCGTCTTCGTCACGCCCCGATCCTGCCGCGTCGCGGAGTCACGCGGATGAGCATGCGTGCTCAGTTCCAGGCGTGGCTGTGGCTACGGCGGCAGGACCCGTACCTTGGGCCATCGTCTGCCCGGGTCGTGACGAGCGAGACGGGCGCGGGACAGCTCGACCGTCACCCGCCGCGGGTTGCGCCGCCAGATCCCGTCGAGCAGGTCGTCCAGCCCGAGCGGGGCACACACGTGCAGGGTCCCGGCGGCGTCGAGACGCACCGCGACCGCGGTGGCGGTCTCGGGCCAGGTGGTCACCGCCTCGGCTATGGAGCGGAGCGCGTCGACCGGACCGGCGCCGAACACGCTCTCGTACCAGGTGTGTACGGCGGCCTGGTTGGTCGCCTCCCAGGGGATCGCCGGATCGTGGCGTCGTAGCAGTTCGGTCGCCGCGGCGTCACCGCTCCGGGTCAGATTGTGGGGGTCGAAGAACGCGACGTCGACGTCCCGCACGTCCCGGGGCTCGAAGCCACCGCCGAAGCGCCGGCCCCAGACCAGATCACGGAGGACACCCGCCCCCACCCACGCGTCCGGTAGACCTGCTTCCCGCACCACCCCCAGCACCCGGACGAGCCACGGACACGCGGCGAGCAGCTCGGCCAGCTCGGCTGCCCGGGGAGCGCGTGGCTCAGTGGAGAGCGACATGGGTCCTCCGCGGTCTCTCAGGTCATGGCTGCGGTCGTCACCAGATCGCTTCCCACCGGTTCCACCGCCCGGGCGGTCACTCCAACGTCCAGCTGATGTCGGGCGGCCGGACCCGGGCACAGATCGGCCCGTCGTCGGCGCCCGTCAACCGGAGCCGCCCGACCAGCACGCCGGCACCGTCGTGTGCGGCGCGGAGCACCTCGGTCGGGATGTCACCGAACATGAGCTTCGCCCGGCGGAACAGCTCGAAGCGGTCGTCCGTCACCGAACCCCAGCTCAGGTAGAGGAAGCGCGCCCCCAAGCGCCCGTGCACCCACGGCCCACCGACGTCGAGCAGCCCGTCCACCTCTCGGCTGGTGACCTCCACCTGCCAGGCCGCTTCCCGCGCGTCGGCCGGAATCCGGTCGACCACCTCGGCCCGTCGCTGCATCCCCACCTGCACGTCGCGGAGCCGGAGCAGGTCGGCCTCGGCATCGGCGCGCCGTCCCGGCAGGTCGCTGCCCTCGATCCGGATCAGCATCCCCCGACTGTAGGACGGCACACCGACAAGGTCGGGACGGTCATCGAACCGCGCTGCCGCACCCGCACGGACCCGGAGCGTTTCGCGCGCACCGGGTGCGGGTGGAATTCCGGCTGGAAGGTCGTGGAAGTTTCGGCGCGAGCATCGAGGAACGTGTCGCCAGATCCGATGCGGTTGGCCAGCCGGGACACCGGCACCATGGCCGAGCTGGCCTCCGAAAGAGCAGCCACGCGAACGAGAGCAATCGACATTGACCGATAACTTGACCCCGGGTATCGTCC
This sequence comes from Micromonospora sp. CA-244673, assembly GCF_050948395.1. NCBI lineage: Bacteria > Bacillati > Actinomycetota > Actinomycetes > Micromonosporales > Micromonosporaceae > Micromonospora > Micromonospora sp. CA-244673. Next base: position 5,701,692 of record NZ_CP192019.1, read on the forward strand.
AGTCGAATTTCTCGCACAGTCCTCGGAAGTTTCGGAGCCAGTTACCGCGCGTCCGATGATGGCGGCAGCCGCCACACCAGGCACGCGGGCCATGCAGAGGAGTGTCATGGAACGTCTACTGAGGCGTAACCGCTTCCGGTTGGCGGTGGCCGCCGCGACCGGCGCGCTGGCGGTGGCCGGGGCAGCGCTGGTGGTGCCGAGTCTGGCCCAGGCTGCCACCACCCTGGGCGCCGCGGCGGCGCAGTCGGGCCGGTATTTCGGCACCGCCATCGCGGCGAGCAGGTTGAACGACTCCACGTACAGCACCATCGCCGCGCGCGAGTTCAACATGGTCACCGCCGAGAACGAGATGAAGCCGGACGCGACGGAGCCGAACCAGAACCAGTTCAACTTCTCCGCCGGGGACCAGATCTACAACTGGGCGACCAGCCGCGGCATGAAGGTCCGGGGGCACACCCTGGCGTGGCACGCTCAGCAGCCGGGCTGGATGCAGAACATGAGCGGCAGCACGCTGCGCAACGCGATGATCAACCACATCAACGGCGTCATGGCCCACTACAAGGGCAAGCTCGCCGCGTGGGACGTGGTCAACGAGGCGTTCAACGAGGACGGCAGCCGCCGCCAGTCCAACCTCCAGGGCACCGGCAACGACTGGATCGAGGTGGCGTTCCGCACCGCCCGGACGGCCGACCCGTCGGCCAAGCTCTGCTACAACGACTACAACATCGAGAACTGGAGCTACGGCAAGACGCAGGGCGTCTACAACATGATCCGGGACTTCAAGTCCCGCGGCGTACCGATCGACTGCGTCGGTCTGCAGACCCACTTCACCGGCGGCAGCTCGCTGCCCGGCAACTTCCAGACCACCCTGTCCAGCTTCGCCGCGCTCGGTGTCGACGTCGCGTTGACCGAGGTCGACGTCACCAACTCCTCCACCTCCCAGTACGCCGGGCTCACCCAGGCGTGCCTGAACGTCCCGCGCTGCATCGGCATCACCGTCTGGGGCGTACGCGACAGCGACTCCTGGCGCTCCAACGAGAGCCCGCTGCTGTTCGACGGCGGCGGCAACAAGAAGGCCGCGTACACCTCGGTTCTCAACGCCCTCAACGCGGCCAACCCCTCGCCGACCGGCACCGGCTCACCGACGCCGACCACGCCGCCGCCGAGCAACGGCGCCAACCGGATCGTCGGCAGCCAGTCGGGCCGGTGCGTCGACGTGCCCAACGCGTCGCAGACCAACGGCACCCGGGTGCAGCTCTACGACTGCCACGGCCAGAGCAACCAGCAGTGGACGTACACCGCGAACAAGCAACTGACCGTGTACGGCACCAGGTGCCTGGACGCCGCCGGCTCCGGCAACGGCGCGGCGGTCCAGATCTACAGCTGCAACGGCCAGACCAACCAGCAGTGGAACGTCAACTCCAACGGCACCATCACGGGTGTCCAGTCCGGCCGCTGCCTCGACGTCTGGGGCACCGGCAACGGGCAGCAGGTCCAGCTCTACGACTGCAACGGACAAGCCAACCAGCAATTCCGACTCGTCGCCAACGGGTAGCGTCGTCAGACCCGCGATCAGGAGCAGAGTGACCATGGAACGGGCGGGCTCGGTGCGGAACCGAGCCCGCCGCCATGACCTGTTCGAGCGTCGAGCCGAACCGCAGCATGCCGTCGCTGTCGCGCTGGACATGTCTTGATCAGTGGGTAGGGTCGGCCGCATGGCTGACGCTGTCGTGATCCCCGGCGGCCGGTTCGGACCGGGCGCTCCCCTGCTGATGTATGCCGGCGATGTTGCGGAGCAGCGGGGCGCAACGGTACATCGACACTCGTGGTCCGCGGAGTTTCCGAAGCCTGACCAGCCAGAAATCGAGAGCTGGGTCGGCGGTGAGATCGCTCCACTGATCGACACCATCAGCGGTCGCCCACTGCTGATCGGCAAGTCGCTCGGCACGAACGCGGCAGCCGTCGCCGCCGAGAGATCCCTGCCCGCGGTGTGGCTCACGCCCTTGCTCACCCTGCCGTGGGTGGTTGACGCGCTGGCCCGCGCAACCGCGCCGTTCCTGCTCGTGGGTGGGACCGCCGACAAGGTATGGGACGGTGACATCGCCCGCCGGCTGTCACCCCATGTGCTGGAGGTGGAAGGCGCGGACCACGGTATGTACGTACCCGGCCCGCTTACCGAGTCGATCGCGGTGCTCAGCCGGGTCGTGGTCGCCGTGGAGGATTTCCTCGACACGATTGGCTGGCCGAGCTAGGCATCTGGTCCCGCATGGCCTGAATCCGGCAGCCGCGCTCGCCAAGTCGCCTTGACGGCCACCAGCGCGCCGGCTCTACTGATTGGCTTCGCTGGCGAAGACGGGCAGGCGGCGATCGAGCGGCAAAGCAGCAGGCAGTAGCTCCGACGCCGCCATGGCTGACCAGGGTGTCTACGTGGTGGGGCGGGCGGGACTCGAACCCGCGACCGAGGGATTATGAGTCCCCTGCTCTAACCCGCTGAGCTACCGCCCCGCTACCGCGCCGGATCGTAACCCGCTCAACGGATCACCGGCCATCACCCGTCGGGTCGGCTTGATGATCTGGCCGGCACGATGGGCAACGCGAGGATAACAGCGCGCAGCGGATCATTCGGTCCCGCTGGTGTCACGTCCAGCCCGTGCCGTGCAGCTCGGCGAGCACCGCCCCGGCGGCCCGCCAGCCGCTCGCGAGGGCACCCTGGATGGACGGGGTGTCCCGGTGGTCGCCGGCGACGAAGAGCCCGTCGCCGAGCGTGACCGGCTTGCGCAGCCGGCCCTGCGGCGGCGGCGCGGCGGGCAGGGCGTGCGGCACCGACACGGTCGCCAGGTGGGTCCAGTCGGCGGTGGAGCGCCCGTAGAGGCGGTCCAGTTCGCCGCGGACCAGCGGCTCGGGCGGGGCCTGCGGGCCGACCACCGAGGTGGCGACCAGGTGCTTCCCCGCCGGCGCGTAGGTGGGCGCCGCGTTGCTGATCACCACCGTGTTGGCGACCAGTTCGCGCCGGTCCCCGTCGAGCAGCAGGATCGGCTCGGCCAGCGGCGGGGTGTCGGTGCTGTGGTAGTAGGTCGTGTAGCTGTGCATGCGTACCCGTTGGAGCCGGGGCAGCAGGGTGGCCGCGGCCGGCGGATCCGCGGCGACCACGACGGCGCGGCAGGTGAGGTCGCCGGTTGGGGTGCGGACCCGGCCCGGCGCGACCTCGGCGACCGGGGTGTCCAGGTCGATCAGCTCGGCGGGCAGCGGGCCGGCGACGGCCCGGGGCAGCGCGGCCATGCCGCGGGCGGGCAGCCCGATCCGGCCCCGGGCGAACGCCCGCAGGAGGACGGCCAGCACGTGGCTGGAGGTGGTCAGCTCGCGGTCGAGCAGCACGCCGGACAGGAACGGCCGGAGCAGTTCCTCGATGAACGCGGCGGAGAGCCCGGCCCGGCGCAGCGCGACCTCGCTGGTGGTTTCGGGTGCGTTGAGCAGCCGGCCGATCGGCAGGGTGGCGCAGCCGGTGGCGAGCGCGGCGAAGCGCAGCCGGTCGACCAGCGAGCCGATGCCGGCGGACACGGTGCCGGGCGCGCCGGCGGGGTCGCGCAGCGGGTTGACCAGGCGTGCCAGCCGGTCGCCGCGGCGCACCAGCACCCCGGGGGTGAACCAGCCCAGGTCGAGGGCGTCGAGGTCGACCAGGCCGCCGAGCCGCGGGTAGGCGGTGTTGAGCACCTGGAAGCCGCGGTCCAGCAGGTAACCGTCGACCTCGTCGGTGGCGACCCGGCCGCCGAGCCGGTCGGCGGCCTCCAGCAGCCGCCAGGGCACGCCGGCCCGGTGCAGCCGGCGGGCGGCGGCGAGGCCGGCCAGGCCGCCGCCGACGATGACCACGTCCGTCTCAGCGGGCATGCTCCACCTCCGCCCCGGCCCGGTCGCCGTTGCGGTTCGTCCGGGACAGTCGGCCCGGCCACCAGATCTTCGGCCCGATGTCGTACGCGAGCGCGGGCACCAGCAGCGACCGGACCACGATGGTGTCGAGCAGCACCCCGGCGGCGACCGCCACACCCAGCTCGACGAGCACCACCAGCGGCAGCACGGCGAGCGCGGAGAAGGTGGCGGCGAGCACGATGCCGGCGGAGGTGATCACGCCGCCGGTGACGGCCAGGCCGGTGAGCACCCCGGCCCGGCTGCCGCGCCGGACGGATTCCTCGCGGACCCGGCTCATCAGGAAGATGTTGTAGTCGATGCCGAGCGCGACCAGGAAGACGAACGCGAACAGCGGGAACGACTGGTCGACCCCGGGGAAGTCGAGGACGTACCGGAAGATCAGCGCGCAGAGGCCGAGCGTCGCCAGGAACGACAGCACGACCGTGGCGATCAGCAGCACCGGGGCGAGCAGGGCCCGCAGCAGCAGCGCCAGGATGATCGCGATGACCAGCAGCACCACCGGGATGATGACGTTGCGGTCGCGGGTGGACGCGTCGGCGGTGTCCACGTTGATGGCGGTGAAGCCGCCGACCACCGCGTCCGCGCCGGGCACCCGGTGCACCGCCACGCGCAGCTCGCGTACGGCGCGTTCGGCGCCGTTGCTGTCCGGCGGGTCGGCGAGGGTGGCCTCCAGCTGCACCCGCCCGTCGACCACCTCGGGCGGCCCGGCCGGTCCCTGCCGGCTGAACGGCCGGACCGAGGACACCCCCGATACGCCCTGCGCCACCTGGGCGACCTGCTGGGCGGTGGCCTGGTTGGTGAAGATGGTGGCCGGGCTGCCGGTGCCGGCCGGGTAGTGGCGGGCGATCACCTCCTGACCGGCCACCGAGTCGGTGCGCTGGGTGAACAGGTCGGACTGGCCGAGGGTGGTGGCGCCGAGCTGGGTCACCCCCAGAGCGAGCGCGGCCAGGACCACCGCGGTGACGATCCAGACGGTACGGGCGCGGCGCGCCACGAAGCCCGCGATCCGCCCCCAGATGCCGTGTTCGGTCCGCGGGTCGGCGTGGTCGAACCCGGGTCGCCGGGGCCAGAACGCCCACCGTCCGCCGAGCAGCAGCAGGGCGGGCAGGAAGGTCAGCATCACCAGCAGGGTGGCGGCGATGCCGACGGCGCTCACCGGGCCGAGCGCCCGGTTCGAGTTGAGGCTGGACAGCAGCAGGCAGAGGAGGCTGACGATGACCGTGGCGCCCGAGGCGATGATCGCCGGGGCAGCGCCCTTCCAGGCGGCCCGCATGGCGTCCCACGGCCGCTCGTGCCGGTGCAGTTCCTCGCGGTAGCGGGCGATGAGCAGCAGCGCGTAGTCGGTTCCGGCGCCGAAGACGAGGACGGTGAGGATGCCCTGGGCCTGCCCGTTGAGCTTGACGACGTCGTTCTTGGCCAGGACGTAGACCACGAGGGAGGCCAGCGAGTACGACATCCCGGCGGCGAGCAGCGGGAAGACCCAGAGCACCGGGCTGCGGTAGACGATCAGCAGGATGACCAGCACCACGACCAGGGTGACCAGCAGCAGCGGTCCGTCGATGGCGGTGAACACCTCGATGAGGTCGGCGAGCAGGCCGGCCGGGCCGGCCACGTCCACGGTGAGCCCGTCCCGATCGGTGCCGGCGATGTCCCGTAGCCGGTCGACCACCGCGCCGATCTGTTCGCCCTCGGCCGCGTCGATCGGGACGACCACCTGGACGGCCTGCCGGTCCTGGCTGACGATCGGCGGCGGCAGCGGGCCGACGACGCCCGGCAGCTGGGCGAAGCGGGCCGCCTCGGCCTGGATCCGCTCCTGGTCGGCGGCGGTGATGCCCGAGGTGCGCTCGTAGACGACGAGCGCCGGGGTCGTCTCCCGGTCCACGAATCCGGCGGCGAGGTCCTGCGCCCGGGTGGCCTCGGCGTCGGCGGGCAGGAAGGACGCGTTGTCGTTGGTGGCGACGTCGCCGAGCTTCCCGGAGTACGGCCCGGCGAGGCCGCCGACGACCAGCCAGCCCAGCACCACGACGACCGCGACCAGCGTCGCGGTCCAGCGACTCCGCCCTCCGGCCATCCCGACCACCCTCGAATCGACGCAGCAATCGACGCAGCGCGAGTCTAAGTCGACATCGACCATCCTGCCGGGCCACCAAGCACCGCCGGGCGAAAACCACCCGACCCGGCGCGAGGGGCGACACAACGGGAAACGCCCGTCGGCGTGGCCGACGGGCGTTGTGGGTGTTGCTCCCCCGTTTGGACTCGAACCAAAAACCTGCCGGTTAACAGCCGGCTGCTCTGCCAATTGAGCTACGGGGGACCGTAGGTCACCCGGCTGCGGATCTCTCCGCGCCGTGCGACGGGGACAAGAGTACAGGACATCGGGGGGTGGTGCGCCAGGGGGGTTACCCGACTTCCCCCACCCGGCGACCACCCTCGGAGCGCTCTCAGAATATCGGACAAATCGCCATCTCGGCACAGGGAGGTATGAGCGGAGAGCAGGATGGGTAGTTAGCCGCCGACAGAGAACGCAGGCGCGAGAAGGTCGCTCCCGCCCGGGATCACCCGGTCGGGATCGGCGGCGCGTCAGGTACGGAAGGAGCCGCCATGCGCGGAAAGATCATGTTTCTTGGCGGGCTGGCTGCGGGATTCGTCCTGGGCGCCCGTGCCGGCCGGGAGAAGTACGAGGAGCTGGTGGTCCGGGGCCGCAAGGTGCTCGACCACCCGACCGTCCAGGAGGCGGCGGGTGTCGCGCAGGCCCAGGCGACCCGGCTCTACTCGGAGGGCAAGGACAAGCTGGGGCAGACCAAGCTCGGCGAGAAGCTGGGCACCGGCAACGGCAACGGCGGCAAGCCGGGGCTGACCGAGGCCGACAAGCCGTTCGCCGGCACGCCGGCCACGGTGGGCGCCAAGTCCGGCTCGACCGGCACGGGTTCGACCAGCTCGACCAGCTCGTCGACCACCAAGTCGTCCGGCACGAGCACCAACCTCTGACCCACCCGGAAGCGGGCCGATCGCCATTGGCGACCGGCCCGCTTCCGTCTGTCCGAACAAGATCGTGTCCGACTTTCGCTCATTCTAAGCAAAAGTGACAGCGGTTCAGCTAAAACTTTTGCCGTCAGCCTCTTCTCTTTGATCCCGAGCGCAAATATCGTCTCGCATAGAACCTGGCCAGGCTCTCGTCACCTTCCAGCGACCTCCTCAGCCTCGTCCCGGCGCTGAGGCGGACCCGCCCGACCAGAGCGAGGTTCGATGCGCAGAAGACCGTTCGGCCGCAGGGCCGCCGCCCATCTCAGCGTGCTCACTCTCGTCGCCGCGACGCTCGTCGCGACGGCGGAGCGGGCCCCGACCCCGGCGCAGGCGGCGCCGGTGCTCACCGCCCCCGCACCCAACAGCAACGGCATCCAGTACAAGGTGCTCGTCTTCACCCGGTCGGCCGACGGCAACAACGCCGCTACCGCGGCAGGCGTGCAGGCCGTCCAGCAACTCGGGCGGGAGCGCCGCTTCACCGTCGAGGTCACCAACGACCCGCGCAAGTTCGACCAGCCCCACCTGAAGCAGTTCCGGGCCGTCGTGTTCCTGAACACCGCCGGCGACGTGCTCAACGACACCCAGCAGGCCGCCTTCGAGGCGTACTACCGCGACGGTGGCGGCTTCGTGGGCGTCCACTCCGCCATCGAGGCCGAGCCGGACTGGTCGTTCCTCACCGACCTGCTCGGCACCCGAGCCACCGGCGCGCCGACGGCCGCGAGCCGGGCCACCGTCACCGTCGCCGACCGGGTCCACCCGGCGTCGGAGACGCTGCCGCAGCGCTGGTCCACCACCGACCGGTGGTACAACTTCGCGGGCAACGTCCGGGGCGTCTCGCACGTACTGGCCACGGTGGACGAGAAGACGTACGCCGGCGGCAGCATGGGCTTCGACCACCCGGTCACCTGGTGCAAGGACTACCAGGGCGGCCGCTCGTTCTACACCGGACTCGGCGCCACCCCGGCGAGCTACGACAGCGCCGACCTGCGGGCCCACCTCGGCGGGGCGATCCAGTGGGCGGCCGGCGTCACCGACGGCGACTGCGGCGCGACCGTGCTGGCGAACTACCAGATGACGGTGGTCGGGGCGCAGCCCAACGTCAGCGAGCCGATCGGCTTCGACGTCCTCCCCGACGGCCGGGTGATCCAGACCGACCGGCGCGGCGGCGTGCGGCTGCACGACCCGGCGACCAACGAGACCACCGTGCTGGCCCAGATCCCGGTCTACACCAACAGCGAGGACGGGATGTACGGCCCGGCGGTGGACCACGACTTCGCCACCAACAAGTGGGTCTACCTCTACTACGCTCCCCCGCTGGACACCCCGACGGGCAGCGCGCCGACCACCAGCACCGACCCGGCCGCGTGGGACCAGTGGAAGGGCTACTTCCAGCTCTCCCGGTTCAAGTTCGTCGACGGGGAGACCCCGTCGCTGGACGTGAGCACCGAGCAGAAGATCCTGCAGGTGCCGGTGGACCGGGGCGCCTGCTGCCACGTCGCCGGCGACATCACGTTCGACTCGGAGAACAACCTCTGGCTGGTCACCGGGGACGACACCCCCGCCGGCGGCGGCGGGTCCGGCGGCTTCTCCCCGCACAACGACTCGGTCAGTGCCACCGGCGTCTACCAGGCCCCGTTCGTCGACGCCCGGCGCAGCGCGGCCAACACCAACGACCTGCGGGGCAAGATCCTGCGGATCACCGTCGGCGCGGACGGGTCGTACACCGTCCCGGCGGGAAACCTGTTCCCGGCCGGCACGGCGAAGACCCGCCCGGAGATCTACGCGATGGGCTTCCGGAACCCGTTCCGGATCACCCTGGACAAGAACGACGTCGCCTACATCACCGACTACTCGCCGGACTCCTCGGTCGCCCAGGTGGGCCGGGGTCCCGCCGGCACCGGCCGGATGATGGTGGTCGACAAGCCGGCGAACTACGGCTGGCCGATGTGCGTGCAGCCGAACCTGCCGTACATCGAGATGAACTGGACCACCAACCCGATCTCGCCGGTGGCCCCGTTCGACTGCGCGGCGCCGAAGAACACCTCGCGGCACAACACCGGCCTGACCGACCTGCCGCGGGTGGAGAAGTCGGAGCTGTGGTACTCGTTCCAGGCCCCGACGCCCTGCCCGGAGTCCTACCTGTCGACTCCGACGCAGACCTGCCCGGTGCTCTTCCCTGAGCTGGGCACGGGCGGCGTCGGCCCGCACGGAGCGGCGAAGTACGACTTCGACCCGGAGCTGAGGTCGGAGACGAAGTTCCCCGAGTACTACGACGGCGCGATCTTCTTCGGTGAGTTCACCCGGGACACCCTCAAGGAGATCCGGCTGGACGACCAGGGCGACATCCTGAAGATCAACAACGTGTTGAACTGCGGGCAGGCGCCCACCACACCGGCGAAGCCGTTCCTCTGCGACAACCCGATGGACATGCGCTGGGGCGCGGACGGCAACTTCTACCTGCTGACGTACGGCGACGGGTTCTTCAACGTCAACCCGGACGCGGCGATGCTCAAGTTCAGCTACGTCAAGGGCCTGCGGGCGCCGACCGCCGTGCTGAACGCCACCCCGACCAACGGCCGGGCGCCGCTGACCGTCGGTTTCTCCAGCGACGGCTCGAAGGACCCGGACCCGGCGGACTCCATCTCGTTCGCCTGGGACTTCGACGGCAACGGCACCACCGACTCGATCGACCCGAACCCGTCGTTCACCTACACCGCCAACGGCGTCTACACCGCCCGGCTCACGGTGACCGACTCCAGCGGCAAGAGCGCGTCGGCGAACACCACCATCACGGTCGGCAACACCGCGCCGACCGTCACCGTCACAACCCCGCTGGAGGGCGGCTTCTTCAACTGGGGCGACGACATCCCGTGGACGGTCACCGTCACCGACCCGGAGGACGGGCCGGTCGACTGCGGCAAGGTCGAGGTGACCTTCGTGCTCGGCCACGACAGCCACGGGCACGGCGAGGCCAACCAGTTCGGCTGCTCCGGGGTGCTGCCCACGGACGCCGACGACGCCTCGCACGGCGGCTACATCTACGGCGTGGTCAGCGCGTCGTACACCGACCGGGGCGCCAACGGTCAGCCGGCGCTGACCACGGTGGACCAGCAGATCATCCAGGCCAAGCGCCAGGAGGTCGAGTTCGCCACCGAGGAGTCCGGCACGACGGTCGGCACCACCACCGACACCGGGGGCGGGCAGCAGCGCGGCAGCCTCGACCCCGGCGACTGGATCGCGGTCAACAACACCGTGAACCTGAGAAACATGCAGTCGGTGACGCTGCGCACCTCCGGGGGCAGCGCCGCCACCGCCGGGCAGCCCCGGTTCGGCGTCCAGTTCCGGCTGGACTCCCCCACCGGCCCGCTGCTGGCCACCGCCACGGTCAACGCGACCGCCGGCAACAACGCCTTCACCAGCACCACCGTGCCGGTGAGCGACCCGGGCGGGACGCACAGGCTCTACCTGGTCCTGACCACCGTCCCCGGCGGTCCGGCCGGCGGCTTCGGCAACCTCAACTGGGTCGAGTTCACCGGCCAGGGCATCGGCGTCACGCCGTGACGCCGAGGTGGGGCCGCCACCCGGCGGCCCCACCCCACTCTCTCCCTTCCACACCATCCAGCACCGTCAGAAAGGCAGTCAGCACATGAACGACACATCGCACGGCATGAGCCGTCGCCGGGTGCTCGGCACCATCGCCGGGGCGGCAGGCGCCGTCGCCGCCGGCGCCGCAGGGCTCGCCCCGTCGGCCGCCTTCGCCGGCAACGGGGTGCTCGTCCCGACCGGCAAGCGGGGCATCATCCTCTACAGCGTCCGCGACCGGATCGGCGCCGCCCCGGACGCCACCGGCGTGCCGTACGGGTTCGAGCGGGTGCTCGCCCGGCTCGCCGAGATCGGCTACAAGGAGGTCGAGTTCGCCGGGTACACCCAGCACACCTCGATCCTCGGCCGGCAGATCACCCCGGCGGAGATCCGCAAGATCCTGGACGACAACGGGCTGCGTGCCAACGGCTCGCACGCCTCCGTCCCGAGCACGGTCACCCCGGACACCATCGCGGCGTTCGAGCAGACCCTCGACACCGCCGAGATCCTCGGCATGACGCACATCGGCACCGGCAACGACCCGACCGGCAGCAACTACAAGGCCGACTGGGACGCCGCCGTGGACCGGTGGAACACCTTCGGCGAGATGGCCGCCGCCCGGGGCCTGAAGCTCTACACGCACAACCACGACGCCGCGTACGACTTCCTGCGCGACAGCGGCCCGCTGGACGCGCAGGGCCGGCCGACGCGGTCCTCCGGTGTGCGCAAGCTGGAGTACTTCATCGCGCGGACCAACCCGGAGTGGGTCTGGTTCGAGATGGACATCTACTGGGCGCACGTGGCCCAGCACCGGTTCCGCAGCTACACCGACCCGGACGGGGTGACCCAGACCAAGATCTTCGACCCGCTGGCCGTGGTCGCCGCCCAGACCATCCGGTTCCCGCTGTTCCACGCCAAGGACGGCACGTACGACCCGAACACGGCCGCCGGCTACGCCATGGTGCCGCTCGGCGAGGGCGACATCGACTACGGCACCTTCTTCGCGAACATGGGCGCGAAGGGTTACCACAACCCGATGTGGGAGCAGGACAACGCACCGGGCGGCGCCGCCGACCCGGGCCGGTCGCTGCGCTACGCGGAGATCAGCTACCAGCACATGTCGGGTCTGCGGGGCTGACGGACTCGACACCGGATCGCAGGGGGCCGCACCGGGGAACCGGGGCGGCCCCCTCGCGTCACACGGTCGTGACGCCGGTGTGGCACATTCGGGGGGAGGTGATCGTGATGACGATGGTCGGACCGGAGACCGCCGACCAGGCGCGGCTGCTGCGCCTGCTGCGCGACGACGGCCCGCGCTCGCGGGTCGAACTGGCCGACGCCCTGGGCCTGCCCCGGGCCCGGTTCACCGCCGAGGCGGACCGGCTGGCCGCGCAGGGCCTGGTGGAGACCGCCGGGCCGGCCGCGTCCCGGGGTGGCCGGCGCTCGTCGCTGCTGCGGGTCGGCCGGCAGGTGCGCTTCGGGGCGGTGCGGGTCGGCGACGGGCGGCTGGCGGTGGCGCTCACCGACGGCGAGTTGACCCTGCTCGCCCGCCACGACGAGCCGGTGGACGTGCGGCTCGGCCCGGAGGTCGTGATCGGCCGGGCGATCGAGCTGCTCGGCAAGCTGCGGGCCGAGTCCGGGCTGGCCCGGCTGGCCGGCGTCGGAGTGGCGCTTCCCGCGCCGGTCGCGGTCCGCGACGGCGCCCCGGTCTCCCCGCCCGCCCTGCCCGGCTGGCACCAGTTCCCGGTACGCGACACCATCGCCGCCGAGCTGGGCTGCCCGGTGCAGGTGGACAACGACGCCAACGTGATGGCCCTGGGCGAGCGGCACGCCGGCACCGGCCGGCCGTTCGAGGACTTCCTCTACGTGAAGCTGGGCGACGCGGTGGGCTGCGGGCTGGTGCTCGGCGGGGCGCTGTACCGGGGCGCGGCCAGCGGCGCCGGGGACATCGGGCACCTCCAGCTCAGCGAGGACGGGCCGCTCTGCGGGTGCGGCAACACCGGCTGCGTCGAGGCGTACTGCGGGGATGCCGCTCTGGTGCGGGAGGCCGTGACGGCCGCGCGGGCCGGGCGCTCGACGGCGCTCGCCGACCGGTTGGCCGCCGCCGGGGCGCTCACCGTGGCCGACGTGGCCGCGGCGGCGACCGCGGGGGACGCGGCCGCGCAGACCCTGGTCCGCGACGCCGCCCGCCGGCTCGGGCAGGTGCTGGTCGGCCTGGTCAGCTTCGTCAACCCGGCCATCGTGATCATCGGCGGGGCGGCACCGGGCATCGGGCCGGTCCTGCTCGCCGAGATCCGGGGCGTGGTCTACCGGCGCTCCACCCCGCTCGCCACCGGCAGCATGCCGATCGTCCTGTCCGACCTCGGCGACCGGGCCGGCCTGGTCGGCGCGGCCCGGCTGGTCAGCGACCAGGTCTTCGCCGCCCGCTGAGGGGAGCGGCGGAGGCGGCGCCGACCATCATCGTCACCGTGCCGCACCGGTTCGTCTCCCCCACTCCGCACCGGCGGCGGACCGTCCGTCTCGGCGCTACGAACTTGATGGCGCAGGTGACTCACCCGCCGACCGCCCGGGTCACCGCCCGGCGGAGCGGACGAGTCGTTCACGCCATCAAGTTCGTAGCGGCCGACGAATCTAGTCCCGGCTGGTGGAGAAGGCCGCGTCGAAGGCGGCGGACGGGGCGTCGAAGGCGAGCCGGCGGACGAACTGGAGCGCCTCGGGTGCGCCGACCAGGCGGTCCATGCCGGCGTCCTCCCACTCGATCGAGATCGGGCCGGTGTAGCCGATCGCGTTCAACGCGCGGAAGCAGTCCTCCCACGGCACGTCACCGTGGCCGGTGGAGACGAAGTCCCAGCCCCGGCGCAGGTCCGCCCAGGGCAGGTGGGAGGAGAGCCGGCCGCGCCGGCCGTCCCCGGTGCGCACCTTCGCGTCCTTGCAGTCGACGTGGTAGATCCGGTCGGCGAAGTCGAAGATGAAGTTGACCGGGTCAAGCTCCTGCCAGACGAAGTGCGACGGGTCCCAGTTCAGCCCGAACGCGGGGCGGTGGCCGATCGCGTCCAGCGCCCGCTTGGTGGTCCAGTAGTCGTAGGCGATCTCGCTGGGGTGCACCTCGTGGGCGAAGCGCACACCGACGGAGTCGAAGACGTCCAGGATCGGGTTCCACCGGTCGGCGAAGTCCTGGTAGCCGCGCTCGATCATGGCGGGCGGGACCGGCGGGAACATGGCCAGGGTGTGCCAGATCGACGAGCCGGTGAAGCCGACAACGGTCTTCACCCCGAGCTTCGCCGCCGCCCGGGCGGTGTCCTTCATCTCCTCGGCGGCGCGGCGGCGTACGCCCTCCGGCTCGCCGTCGCCCCAGATCCGGGCGGGGAGGATGTCCTGGTGCCGCTCGTCGATCGGGTGGTCGCAGACCGCCTGCCCGACCAGGTGGTTGGAGATGGCGAAGACCTGGAGGTTGTGCTTGGCGAGGGTGGCCCGCTTGCGGTCCACGTACGACTCGTCGGCGAGCGCCTTGTCGACCTCGAAGTGGTCACCCCAGCAGGCGATCTCCAGGCCGTCGTATCCCCACTCGGCGGCGAGCCGGCAGACCTCGTCGAACGGAAGATCGGCCCACTGGCCGGTGAAGAGCGTGATGGGTCGCGCCATTGTCCTTCTCCCCTGTCGTGATGGGGGATTCCGTAGCGGACCGGGGCGAGGGCGACCGGGTGCCGGCGACCCCGGCGGGCACCGGTGGACGCGATCGCGTCTGGGCCCGACGGGTTGCGCCTCCCGCCGGGTCACCGGCCACCTCGCGGTCGCCGCCCTCACTCTAGGTCGGCCGCGGCCGGCGCGGAAGGGCCGGGGACGGTCAGGCCGGCTCCGCCTCGTCCTCGGGGGCGGGCAGCTCGGCGTGGACCAGCCAGCCCCCCTCGGGGCGCGGGCCGGCGTGGAAGGCGCCGCCGACCGACTCGGCCCGCGTCCGCAGGCCGGCGGTCGAAATGGCGGGCCCGTCGCCGCGTAGCTCGACGGTGAGGCCGGCCGGGTCGTAGCGCAGCCGGACCGCGACGGCCGCGCCCGGCGCGTGCCGGCGCGCGTCGGTCAGCGCCTCCTGGATGATCCGGTACGCGGCCACGTCGACCGCGGCGGGCAGCGGGCGGGGCTGGCCGCCCACCCTCCAGCGCACCGGCCGGCCGGCGGCGACCTCGTCGATCAGCGCGTCCAGCCGGGTGAGGCTGGGTGCGGGCCCGGCGGGCGACGCCGACGGCTCGACGCGGCGCCACACCCGCGACAGGGCGGCCCGCAGCACGTCACCGACGCTCGGGCGCGCCCGGGCGACCCGACGCCACCGCTCCAGGCGTCCCACACGGTCAAGGTACGGCAGCACCCCGGCGGCGGACCGGGCGGATCCCGCAGGTCGCCCGGTCCGCCGCCAGCGCCGGTCAGGGCAGGGTCCACTTCTGGTTCGCCGCGCCGGTGCAGGTCCAGAGGTGTACGGGGGTGCTGTCGGCGGAGTTGTTGCCGGAGACGTCCAGGCACTTGCCGGACTGCGGGTTGCGCAGCGTGCCGTCGGCCTGGGCCGACCAGTTCTGCGCCCCCGTGCCGTTGCACGTCCAGAGCTGGATCTTCGTCCCGTCGGCCGAGCCACCGCCCGAGACGTCCAGGCACTTGCCGAGCGCTCGCACGGTCGAGTTCGGCGTCACCGTCCAGGTCTGCGCGGTGCTGCCGTTGCAGGTGTAGAGCTGGATCTGGGTGCCGTCGGCGGTGGCCCCACCCCGCACGTCGAGGCACTTGCCGGCCAGGCCCCGGACCGGGCCGGTCCCGCTCCCACCGCCCCGGACCAGGGTGAAGTCGTCGACGTCGTACAGGCCGGAGCCGGTGCCGGCGAAGGTCAGCCAGACGGTCTGGCTGCCGGCCGGCACACCGGCCAGCGCGGTGCCGACGTCCGCGAAGGTGGTCCAGCCACCGGTGTTCGGCACCGCCACCTGGCCGAGCACGGTGCCCGTCGGGGAGCCGGTGCGGAGCTGGAGGGTGCCACCCGGGCCGCCGGAGACCACCCGGGCCCGCAGTGCGGTCACCCCGGTCAGGTCCAGCCCCTGGTACGCGGCCCAGTCGCCCGGGTCGACGTACCCCAGGGTCTGCCCGCCGTTGGCGCCGGCCTTGGTGAACGGGGTGACCCCGCTGGCCGAGCTGAACGCCTCGGCCTGCACGGTGGTGTTGCCGGTCGGCGGGGTGGTGCCCAGCTCCCTGATCCGGATGTTGCGGAACGAGACGTCGTCACCGGTGCCGTGGTTCTGGATGCCGACGTGGCCGGCGAGCGAGCGGGCCGGGTCGGTGTTCGTGAAGTCGTTGATCTTCACGCCGTTGAGGAAGACCTGGAGCCGCTCGCCCTCGACCAGCAGCTCGTAGGTGTTCCACTCCCCCGCCGGGTTGAGCGCCGCGTCCCGGGCCGGCAGGTCGGCGGACTTGAAGGTGTAGACCGCGCCGGTGGTCCGGTCGGGGCTGTCGGTCGGGTCGATCTGGATCTCGTAGCCGTTGTCCACCGCCGACCAGGGGTCGCTCGACGGCGGGAAGCCGATGAAGACGCCGGAGTTGTCGTCGCCGGCGAGCCGCCAGTCCAGCTTGAGCGAGTAGTTGGTGAACTGGCGGGCGCTGTACCAGTAGAGGCCCATCCCGCCGACCGAGGTGAGGGTGGCGTCGGTGTTGGTGAAGCTGCCCGGCCCGGCCTGGGACCAGCCGGTGATGGCGCCGTTGTAGAGCGGCGCGTAGCCGGTCTCCGGACGGCAGTCGGCCTTGCTGCGGCCGGCCGCGTACCGGATGCCGCCGAGCAGGTGGGCGCGGAACGCGGGGTCGGCGTAGGACGCCTGGGTGTGCCCGCCGCCGGTGTAGAAGGACCGGCCCCCCGCGTACGTCTTGCACCAGGCGTGCGGGTGGTCGCCGCCCATCGAGCCGCCCGAGTACGACGACTCGTCGAGGGTGGCCAGCACGTGCGCGGTGGACCGGGCGTTGGTGCGGTAGTTGTACCACTCGTCGGTGCGGTTCCAGGTCTGCGGCAGGTGGGCGGTGGCGGCGTGCGCCCGGTCCTCCACCTTCACGTTCGCCGGCTGGATCGCCGGGTGGGAGGCGAACCAGGCGCCGACCAGGTTGCCGTAGAACGGCCAGTCGTACTCGGTGTCGGCGGCGGCGTGCACGCCCACGTAGCCCCCGCCCGCGCCGACGTACGCCTCGAAGGCGGTCTGCTGGGTGGGGTTGAGCACGTCGCCGGTGGTGTTGAGGAAGACCACCGCCTCGTAGCGGGCCAGGTTGGCGGTGGTGAACTGGGCGGCGTCCTCGGTGGCGGTGACGGTGAAGTTGTTCGCCGCGCCGAGGTCGCGGACGGCCTGGATGCCGGCCGGGATGGCGTCGTGCCGGAAGCCGGCGGTCCTGGAGAAGACCAGCACGTCGTAGGGGGCGTCGGCGGCGGCCGCCGGGGTGGCCGGGGTGGTGCAGGCGAGGGTGGCGAGGACGGCGGTGGCCGCGCCGAGGGCGGTGCGGAGGAGTCTCATGTCGCTCTCCAGGGCCGGACGGGGTGCGGGGCCGGCCACCCGGCCCCGCACCGTCGGATCAGGGCAGGATCCACTTCTGGTTCGCCGCGGCGGTGCAGGTCCAGAGGTGTACGGGGGTGCTGTCGGCGGAGTTGTTGCCGGAGACGTCCAGGCACTTGCCGGACTGCGGGTTGCGCAGCGTGCCGTCGGCCTGCGCCGACCAGTTCTGTGCTCCCGTGCCGTTGCACGTCCAGAGCTGGATCTTCGTCCCGTCGGCGGTCGCACCGCCGGAGACGTCCAGGCACTTGCCCAGCGCCTTGATCGTCGAGTTCGGCGTCACCGTCCAGCTCTGCGCCGTGGTGCCGTTGCAGGTGTAGAGCTGGACCTGCGTGCCGTCGGCGGTCGCGGCGTTGCGCACGTCGAGGCACTTGCCGGCCAGCCCGCGCACCGGCCCGGTGCGCACGCCGGACGTGGTGAGCGTGAACGAGTCGACGTCGTAGAGGGCGCCGGCGCCGCCCGCGAAGGTGAGGTAGAGCGTGGTGGTCCCGGCGGGCGGGTTGGCGACCGCGCCGGTCACCGTGGTGAACGTGTCCCAGCCACCGGTCACCGGCACGGTGGCCGAGCCGAGCACGGTGCCGGTCGCCGAGCCGGCCCGCACCTGGAGGGTGCCGCCCACCCCGGCCGAGGAGACCCGGGCGCTGAACCCGGTGACGTTGCCGAGCTGGTAGGGCTCGAACGCGATCCAGTCCCCGTTGTGGATGTCGCCGACGGTCCGGCCGCCCTCGGCGGTCGCCTTGTCGAAGGTGTTGATCCCGGCCGAGGTCCTGAAGTGCTCGGCCTGCCGGTGCCGGGGTTGGAGGGTGTGCTGGGTGTGCGTGGTCAGGCCGCCGGAATCGGTGTACTCGGCGTCGAAGATCGCGAAGATGTTCGCGGCGTCGTCGTGCTCGCCGTCGACGGGGATGCCGATCGACCCGGTGCAGCCGGTGGCCGAGGTGATCTGGTGGCCGTGCTGGTCGTGGCCGAGCACGTAGGTCATCTTGACCCTGGTGCAGTCGATCGTGCCGTCCTCCGGGTCGGTCACGGTGATCCGGAACGGCACGGTGTCGCCGAAGGAGAAGAGCTGCCCGTTGCCCGGGCTGTTCACGGTGACCGTCGGCGCGGTGTTGCCGACGGTGACGGCCACGCTGGCGGTGCCGGTGGCGCCCTGCGGGTCCCGGACGGTCAGCGTGGCGGTGTACCGGCCGTTGGCCGTGTAGGTGTGCGACGGGTTGGCCGCCGTCGAGGTGCCGCCGTCGCCGAACGCCCACGCGTACGTGAGCGCCCCGCCCTCCGGGTCGGACGAGCCGGCCGAGGAGAAGGCGACCGCCAGCGGGGCCGTGCCGGAGGTCCGGTCGGCGGCGGCCCGGGCCACCGGGGCGCGGTTGCCGCCGCCGAGGTAGTCGAAGCGGTACAGCGCCGAGTTGGCGTCGCCGTTGAAGTAGCCGGTGCCGTAGTCGAGCACGTAGTAGGCGCCGTCCGGCCCGAACGCGGAGTCCATCACCTGTTTGCC
Organism: Micromonospora sp. CA-244673; assembly: GCF_050948395.1. NCBI lineage: Bacteria > Bacillati > Actinomycetota > Actinomycetes > Micromonosporales > Micromonosporaceae > Micromonospora > Micromonospora sp. CA-244673. Next base: position 5,720,268 of record NZ_CP192019.1, read on the forward strand.
GGTCCAGCCGAAGGCGTCGATGGCGCCGGGCGAGCCGTCGGCGTTGAGGTGGATCGGCTTGATCCAGCCGCGGCCGAACTCGGTGGCGAAGAACTGCCCGTCGAAGGACTGGGGGAACTTCGTGGTGGACGGGTTGGCGGCGTCGTAGCGGTAGACCGGGCCGGCCATCGGCGACTCGGAGCCGCCGCCGAACTCGGGCGGGCTGCCGGCGTCGCCCGCGTACCGGATCCAGGCCGGTTTCGCGGCCGGCAGGGTGCTCTGGCCGGTGTTGCGGAACGAGTTGTTCGTCGGGCCGCCCGCGCAGTTGTACTTCGAGCCCGCGGTGCCGGCGGCGAAGTCCCACTCGGCGTACGTCTCGGCCGCCGTGTTGGTGCCCGTGCAGTACGGCCAGCCGTAGTTGCCCGGCCCGGTGACCCGGTCGAACTCGACCTGGCCCGACGGGCCGCGGGCCGAGCTGGTGCCGGCGTCCGGGCCATAGTCGCCGACGTACACGATCCCGGTGGCCCGGTCGACGCTCATCCGGAACGGGTTGCGGAAGCCCATGGCGTAGATCTCGGGGCGGGTCCGCGCGGTGCCGGGCGGGAAGAGGTTGCCGGCCGGGATCGCGTACGTGCCGTTGGCGTTGACCTTGATCCGCAGGATCTTGCCGCGCAGGTCGTTGGTGTTGCCGGCGCTGCGCTGCGCGTCGTACCCGGGGTTGCCGTTGGTCCGCTCGTCGAGCGGCGCGTAGCCGGCGGAGTCGAACGGGTTGGTGTCGTCGCCGGTGGAGAGGTAGAGGTTGCCCGCGGCGTCGAAGTCGATGTCGCCGCCGACGTGGCAGCACAGCCCGCGGTCGGCCGGCACGTCCAGCACGTCGACCTTGCTGGCCTGGTTGAGCGTGAAGTCGGCGTTGAGGTTGAACCGGGAGAGCCGGTTGACGCCCTGCCAGGCGGAGAAGTCGGTGCCGGTGGCCGGCGCGTCCCCGGCCGGCGTGGACAGCGGCGGCGCGTAGTAGAGGTAGATCTGCCGGTTGCTCGCGAAGCCGGGGTCGACCCCGACGCCCTGGAGGCCCTCCTCGTCGTGGCTGTAGACCGGCAGGGTGCCGATCACGGTGGTGACGCCGGCGGCGTCGGTGCGCCGCAGCGTGCCGTTGCGGGCGGTGTGCAGGACCGAGCGGTCGGGCAGCACCGCGAGGGACATCGGTTCGCCGGTCTCGGCGACGCCGCGGGCGAGTTCGACCTGCTGGAAGTCGCTCGCCGGGATGGGGTGCGCGGACGCCGGGACGGGGGTCGCGGCCAGGCCGACCGCGCCGGCGGCCGCCGCGAGCAGCAGCGCCGATCCGGCGGGGAGCCATCGTCGGGTGGGGGTGTGGTGAGGGCTGGACATGCCTCTGCTGTCCCTTCCTGACGCGCGCAGCCTGGATCGGGCGCGCGTCGCGCCGGATGCCGTGCGGGGATGCTGCGCCGGGCCCGCCGGGTGCGGCTCGGTGGGCCGTGACCACCGGTGGTTGCGGCCGGCCGGCGGTCACCTCGACGAGGGTGCCGGGGGTGCGGGCGGTTCACCTCGACGAAACAGCTCTGTGCTTGCGCACGACATTAAGACCTTTCGATCTGCCTGTCCATAGCTTCCGCTGGTTCCGGAACGACTTTCGTCAATGAGCGACAAAAGTCGGGTCAGCGGCGCCGGTTTACGGCCCGGGCCGCCAGCTCGGCCAGCGCCACCCGGGCCGGCTCCGCCAGCGGCAGCCGGTGCAGCGCGGTCAGGGCCGCGTCGGCCCGGGACCGGATCATCCGCTCCACCGCCGCGCGCGCACCGGAGGCCTCCACGATCCCGCGCACCTCGGCGGCGCCCGCCGGGTCCAGGGCCGGATCGCCGACCAGCGCCCGCAACCGCGCCACCCCGGCCGGCCCCGCGGCCGCCCGGGCCAGCGCCAGCAGCACGGTCGGCTTGCCCTCCCGCAGGTCGTCCAGGTTGGACTTCCCGGTCACCGCCGGGTCACCGAAGACGCCGAGCACGTCGTCGCGGAGCTGGAAGGCGTCCCCGAGCGGATCGCCGAACCCGGACAGCGCGGTCACCACGTCCGGGGCCGCCCCGGCCAGGGCCGCGCCGAGCTGCACCGGGCGGGTCACCGTGTAGCGGGCCGTCTTCAGCCGCACCACCGCGAGGGCGCTCTCCACCGAGCCGTCACCGGCCGCGGCCACCACGTCGAGGTACTCCCCCGCGATCACCTCGGCCCGCATCCGCGCGAGCAGGGCGTGTCCCCGGCGCAGCCGCTCGGCGTCCAGCCCGCAGCCGTGGAACATCTGCCCGGACCAGGCGGCGCAGAGGTCGCCGCAGAGCAGGGCCGCCTGCCGGCCGTACGCCTCCGGGTCGCCGCGCCAGCCGGCCCGGGCGTGCTGCTCGGCGAAGACCCGGTGCACGGTGGGCCGGCCGCGCCGGCGGTCGCTGCGGTCCAGGATGTCGTCGTGGATCAGCGCGAAGGCGTGGAACAGCTCCAGCGCCGCGGCGGCCACCACGATCGGGGTGCCGTCGGTGCCGCCGAAGCCCCGCCAGCCCCAGTAGCAGAACAGGGGCCGCAGCCGCTTGCCGCCGGCCAGCACGAACCGGCGGAGGACGGTGTGGACGGGGTCGGTGCCGTCGTCGCCCGGCCGGCCCGGCCGGCGCTCGTGCAGGAACGCGGCGAGCGCGGCGTCGAAGCGGGCCCGCAGCAGGGCCGGATCGGTCGGTTCGGCGGTGACGGTCGGCGCCTTCCGAGGCGCCGCTTCCAGGCAGATCCCGAGCCGGTCGGTATCCATGGCTGACAATACCGCGTGTGCCTGTCCCGTGGACTCCACCGGACAGCCCCGTTCAGCCTCCGAGCCCACCCAGGTCGGCGAGGTCCAGCCGGCCGGACTGGCCGTAGAACTCGACCGGGTTGCGCCACAGCACCCGGTCCACGTCGTCCTCGGTGAAACCGGCGAGCAGCATGGCCTCCCCGGTGGCCCGGGTGAGCAGCGGATCCGAGCGCCCCCAGTCGGCGGCCGAGTTGACCAGCATCCGCTCGGTCCCGTACGCCCGCAGCAGCTCGACCATCCGCGGCGGCGACATCTTCGTCTCCGGATAGATCGAGAAGCCGAGCCAGCAACCGGTGTCCCGCACCAGCTCCACGGTGACCTCGTTGAGATGGTCGACCAGCACCCGCCCCGGGTCGATGCCGGACTCGGCGACCACGGCCAGCGTGCGCTCGACGCCCCGCGCCTTGTCCCGGTGCGGGGTGTGCACGAGAGCGGGCAGGTCGTGCGCCACGGCCAGGGCGAGCTGCCCGGCGAAGGCGGCGTCCTCGGCCCGGGTCATCGAGTCGTAGCCGATCTCGCCGACCGCCACCACGCCGTCCTTGTCCAGGTAGCGCGGAAGCACGTCGAGGACCGGGCGGCAGCGCGGGTCGTTGGCCTCCTTCGGGTTCAGCGCCACGGTGGCGTGGTGCCGGACGCCGAACTGGCCGGCCCGGAACGGCTCCCACCCGACCAGCGAGTCGAAGTAGTCCACGAAGGTGTCCACGCTGGTGCGCGGCTGGCCCTGCCAGAACGCCGGCTCCACGACGGCGCGTACCCCGGCGGCGGCCATCCGCTCGTAGTCGTCCGTGGTCCGCGAGGTCATGTGGACGTGCGGGTCGAAGATGCGCATCAGGCCTCCCGGGCGCCGAGCCGGTCGAGCAGCTCGGCGGCGTCGGCCGGCATGCTCCGGCCGGCCGCGTGCCGCTCCGCGGCGAGCCCGGCCAGCATGGCGGCCAGCTCGCCGTCGGCCCGGGCGGCCAGGTCGTCGACGACGGCCAGCGGCACGCCGGTGAAGACGCACTTGAGCACCGCCTGACGCCAGGCCGGCTGCTCCAGGTGCCGCGCGTAGGGTCCGAGGGCGGCGGCCAGCAGCCGGGTGTCGTCGGTGCGGATCGCGTCGTGCAGCAGCGGCACGCACTCCGCCCCGATGGGCAGCAGCGGCAGGGCCCGCAGCACGGCCCGCTTCTCGGCGGCGTCGCCGTGCCGGTAGAGCGCCTCGGCCGCGCCCGCGTGGTCGGCGGGGAGCGCGGCGAGCAGCAGCGCCCGGGCGGCCTCGTCGACGGTCCAGCCCGGCGGGTCGGGCAGCGGCCCCCGGCCGCACTTGCGGGCCGCGGCGGCGAACAGCCGCGGGATCGCCGCGGGATCGGTCGCGACGCGGCGCAGGGCCGCGTCCAGCCAGCGCGGATCGGGTACGCCCCGCAGCGCGGCGCGCAGTCGGTGGGGTGTCATGCCGTCCTCCCCTCTGAGCCGGGCGACAGGTGTTCGCCCCGGCGTCGTCGGGCCGGTCGGCCGGTGCGGCCGGGGAATCCCGGTCCGGCCGCACCGGACGGCCGTGCTGTGTCGTACCGGCCGCGGGTTCTCCTGCGGCGGCACGCTCCCCGGGGCCGACCTCGTCCCCGCCGCGGGGCGCAACCGCGGCGGGCCCTCGCCGGTCGGCACCGGAAAGCCCTTCGGGCGGCGCGCGGGGCGCCGCGGGTACGGGTCGGTCAGGCGGCCACCTCGGCCAGCGCGGGCTCCACCTCCGTCCACGCGGCCCGCTCGGCGGAGCGGGTCACCGCGTCGAGCACGAGCTGGACCTGCAACGCGTCGGCGAACGACGGCGTCGGGTCGACGCCGGTGGCGACCGCCTCGACGAAGTCGCGCATCTGGTGGGTGAAGGAGTGCTCGTAGCCGATGATGTGGCCGGGCGGCCACCACGCCGACAGGTACGGGTGCTCCGGTTCGGTCACCAGGATCCGGCTGAAGCCCTGCTCGGCCGCCGGTCGGGTGGCGTCGAGGAACTCCAGCTCGTTGAGGCGTTCCAGGTCGAACACCACGCTGCCCAGCGAGCCGTTGATCTCGACACGCAGGGCATTCTTGCGTCCGGTGGCGAAGCGGGTCGCCTCGTAGGTGGCGAGCGCACCGCCGTCGAGCCGGGCCACGAAGGCGGCCGCGTCGTCCACGGTGACCCGGCCGGTCGCCCGGCCGTTGCCGTCGGCCTGCGCGGCCAGGCCGCTCGACCCGACCGGCAGCGGCCGTTCCTTGACGAACGTCTCGGTGACCGCGCTGACCCCGGTGATGAGCTGCCCCGTCACGTACTGGGTCAGGTCGATGATGTGCGCGCCGATGTCGCCGAGCGCGCCGGAGCCCGCCCTGTCCTTCTGCAACCGCCAGACCAGCGGGAACTGCGGGTCCACGATCCAGTCCTGGAGGTAGACCGCCCGGACGTGCCGGATCTCGCCGAGCCGCCCGTCGGCGACGAGCTGCCGCATCAGGGCGACCGCGGGCACGCGGCGGTAGTTGAAGCCGCACATGGCGCGTACCCCGGCGGCCCGGGCCCGGGCGGCGGCGGCCGCCATCTCCCGGGCCTCCTCGACGGTGTTGGCCAGCGGCTTCTCGCACAGCACGTGCTTACCCGCGGCCAGCGCGGCGAGGGCGATCTCGCAGTGGCTGTCCCCCGGTGTGCAGATGTCGACCACGTCGATCTCGTCGGACTCGACGAGCCGCCGCCAGTCCGTGGTGTGCCCGTCCCAGCCGAGCCGGCTGGCGGCCTCGGCCACCTTCGGCTCGTCCCGGCCGCAGACCAGCGCCATCCGCACCTGCGCCGGCAGGTCGTACACGCGGTTCACGGTGCGCCACGCCTGGGAGTGCGCGGCGCCCATGAACGCGTAGCCGACCATGCCGACGCGCAGGACGTTGTCGTGAGTGGACAAGGTGGGTCTCCCCCCGTGTGTCAGAACCCGAGCTTCAGGTAGCTGCTCGCGTTCTCCTTGGTGATCGTCTCGGAGGCGAGGACGATCTCCTTCGGTACCTGGAGTTCGACCAGGTCGGACATGCCCTTGCCCTGGCCGATGAGGCGGGCCAGGGAGATGGCCGAGGAGGCCATCGACGGGCTGTAGGTGACGGTGGCCTTCAGCACCGTGTTGTCGGCCGCGATGTCCTCCATGGCCTTCTTCGAGCCGGCGCCGCCGACCATGAAGAACTCCTTGCGGTTGGCCTGGTTGACCGCGGCGAGCACACCGATGCCCTGGTCGTCGTCGTGGTTCCAGAGCGCGTCGATCTTGGGGAGCGCCTGGAAGAGGCCAGTGGCGGCCTGCTGGCCCGAGTCGGCGGTGAACTCGGCCGGGCGGCGGTTGGCCACCTTGAAGCCGAGCGAGGCCAGCGTGTCGGCGAAGCCCTTGGAACGTTCCTGGGTCAGCTCCAGCGAGTCGATGCCGGGGATCTCGCCGATGACCGGGTTGCTGACGCCCTTGGCCTTGAGCTGCTCGGCGATGTAGGTGGCGGCGGCCACCCCCATGCCGTAGTTGTCGCCCTTGATCTGGAGCCGGTAGGCCCGCGCGTCCGGGAAGGCCCGGTCGAGGTTGACCACCGGAATGCCGGCCTTCATGGCCTCCAGGCCGAACGCGTTGAGCTCCTTGCCGTCGTGCGGCAGCAGCACGATCACGTCGGGCTTCTGGGAGATCAGGGTGGACAGCGCCGCGCGCTGGGCCGCCGCGTCCGCGCCGGCCTCCACGCTCTTCAGCTCCACGTCCGAGTACGCCCCGGCCTGTGCCTTGGCGTTGTTGGTGATGGCGGCGATCCAGCCGTGGTCGGCGGCCGGGGCCGAGAAGCCGATGGTCACCTTCTTGCCCGGCTCGCTGTTGGCGCCGGTCGCCGCGGCCTTGGTCTGGGCCTCGGTCGGGGTCTTCTCGTTGCTGGTGCAGCCGGCGAGCAGCACGCCGGCGGAGAGCGCGGCGCCGCCGAAGAGCAGCCGGCGGCGCGACAGGTCACTTGTCATGACGGCCTCCTGAAATGAGGTGGTGGGGTGTTTTCGGGTGCGGCGGGCCGGGCCACCGTCGGATGACGGCGGCCTGGCGGACGCGATGGGATCAGGTGGTGGTGGCGCGGTTGCGGGCGAGGAACTGGGAGAGGCTGCGGAACTGCACCTGCTGGACCAGGACGGCCGCGACGATGATGCCGCCCTTGACCATGTTCTGGGCCTCGGTGGAGAGGCCGTTGATGGCGAAGAGGTTGGTGATCGTCGAGAAGATGATCACGCCGAGCAGGGAGCCGATGATGGTGCCCCGCCCGCCGCTGAGCAGCGTGCCGCCGATGATCGCGGCGGCGATCGCGTCCAGCTCGTAGAGGTTGGCCATCGCCGCCTGGGCGGAGGTGGCCTGCGCGGTCAGCATGATGGCGGCGATGCCGCAGCAGAGGCCGGAGAGCGCGTAGAGAAGCACGGTGTGCCGGCGGACGTCGATGCCGGCGAGCCGGGCCGCCTCGGGGTTGCCGCCGACGGCCACCGTGCGGCGGCCGAAGGTGGTCCGGTTGAGCAGCACCCAGCCGGCCAGGACCACCGCGGCGAGGATGTAGACCAGCAGCGGGATGCCGAGCAGCTTCACGGTGGCGATGCCGTTGATGAAGCTGTCGTTGGAGACCTGGGTCTGCTTGTCGGAGATCTCGGCGGCCAGGCCGCGGGCGGCGACCATCATGGCCAGCGTGGCGATGAACGGCACCAGCCGCCCGTACGAGATGAGCAGGCCGTTGACCACGCCGACCGCGACCCCGACGGTGAGCGCGCTGAAGATCATGCCGCCGGCGCCGTAGCTCTGGGTGGCGACCGTGGTGCACCAGACCCCCGCGAGCGCGACGATCGCGCCGACCGAGAGGTCGATGCCGCCACCGATGATCACGAAGGTCATGCCGACGGTGACCACGCCGACCACCGAGGCGAGCTTCAGGATGGTGAGCGTGTTGCCCCACACCCAGCTCGCATCGCCGTAGAGGTCGGGGCGGGTCAGGATGCCGATGACCACCAGCACCACCAGGGTCGCCAGCAGGCCGAGGTTGCGCTTGGCGCCCTCCCCGCCGTCGCCCCGCCACCAGGAGAGCCGCGCCGACGCGCCGGCCTTCGCGGTCTCGGCCGGGTCGACCGGCGGCGACTGGGCCGGCAGTTCGCCCGCCCGCTCCGGCGTCGCCGTGGGTGTCGTGTCGCTCATGCTGGCGCGCCTTCCATGAGGGACCCCGCCATGACGAGGTCGAGCACGGTGTTCTCGTCGAGTTCGCCGGCCGGGGCCTCGCGGACCACCCGGCCCTCCCGCATCACCAGCACCCGGTCGGCCAGGCCGAGCACCTCGGGCACCTCGCTGGAGACCAGCAGCACCCCGACGCCCCGCGCGGCGAGTTCCCGGATCACCTGGTAGAGCTCGGCCCGGGCGCCCACGTCCACGCCCCGGGTCGGCTCGTCGAGCAGCAGCAGCCGGGTGTTCCCGAGCAGCCACCGGCCGACCACCACCTTCTGCTGGTTGCCGCCGGACAGGGTGCGCACCGCCCGCCGGACGTCGCGGGGGCGCAGGTCCAGCGAGGCGGCGATCCGGTCCGCCGCGGCCCGTTCCCGCGCGGCGTCGGTGAAGCCGAGGCGGGCGTACCGGCCGAAGGTCGCCAGCGTGACGTTGCGGTAGATGGGTTCGCCGAGCAGCAGGGCCTGGCTCTTGCGCTCCTCGGGGGCCATCCCCATGCCGGCCTTCACGGCCGCGCCGACGCTGCCCGGGCGCAGCGTCCGGCCGCCCATCCGGACCGTGCCGGCCTGCGCACGGCGGGCCCCGTAGATCGTCTCCAGCAGCTCGGAGCGGCCGGAGCCGACCAGCCCGGCGATGCCGACGATCTCCCCGGCCCGCACGTCGAGCGACACGTCGGCGAACTCGCCGTGCCGGGTCAGCCCCTCCACCCGCAGCAGCTCCGTGCCGTCGGGGTCGTCGGCGGGGCGGTCCGGGAAGACGTACTCGATGGTCCGGCCGGTCATCCGGGCGACCAGGTCGCGGGTCGGTGTCTCGCGGGCCGGCAGGTTCGCCGCCGTGGTCCGGCCGTCCTTGAGTACGGTGACCCGGTCGCCGATCTCGCGGATCTCCTCCAGCCGGTGGGAGATGTAGATGACCGCGATGCCCTGCGCGGTGAGCTCCCGGATGATGCGGAACAGGTTGCCCACCTCGTCGTGGGCGAGCACCGCGCTCGGTTCGTCCATGATGATCAGTCGGGCCTCGTGGGAGAGCGCCCGGGCCATGCTGACGATCTGCTTGCCGGCGGCCGGCAGGTGGCGGACCAGCCGGCCGGGCGGGATCTCCGGGTGGCCGAGCCGGGCCAGGATCTGCCGGGTACGCCGGGCCATGTGCCCCCGCCGGACGAAACCGAGCCGGCGCGGCTCGTGGCCGAGGAAGGCGTTCTCCGCCACCGACAGGTCCTCGACCAGGTCGAGTTCCTGGTAGATGGTGGCGATCCCGGCCCGCATGGCGGCCTGCGGGTTGGCGAAGGCCGCCGGCTCGCCGCGCCACACCACCTCGCCGGAGTCCGGCCGGTGCACCCCGGCGAGCACCTTGATGAGCGTGGACTTGCCGGCGCCGTTCTGCCCGAGCAGGCAGTGCACCTCGCCGGCCCGCACCTCCAGCTGCACCCCGTCCAGCGCGCGTACGCCCGGGAAGGTCTTGACCACGTCGGTGAGGCGCAGCACGACCTCGCCCGCGACGGTGTCGGCGGGCGCCTCGACGAGCGGTTCGTTTGTCACCTCGGCCTCCTCGCTGTCGTTCATGTCGCCTCCCGGCTCGCTCCTCGCGCTCATGCGGCTTCGCCGAAGGCGAGGTCGCTGGCGAGCACCGCGGCGCCGGCGACGCCGGCGCGAGGACCCAGCTCGGAGAGGACGACCGGCAGGTTGCCGGTGGCCAGCGGCAGCGAGCGGCGGTAGACCACGCTGCGGATCTCGGCGAGCAGGATGTGGCCGAGCTGGGCGAGCCCGCCACCGATCACGATCATCGACGGGTTGGTGAAGCTGACCAGGCCGGCCAGCACGCTGCCGACCCGCCGCCCGCCGTCGCGGATGAGCTGGATGCAGGTGACGTCCCCCTCGACCGCCCCCTGCGCAACGTCCAGCGCGGTCACCGCGCCCCGGGCGGCGAGCCGTTCGGTGAGCGCGGGCGACACCTCGGCGCGGGCCGCGGCGGTGGCCGCCCGGGCCAGCGCGGCCCCGCTGAACACCGCCTCCAGGCAGCCGAGGTTGCCGCAGGAGCACATCGGACCGTTCGGGTCGACCTGGATGTGGCCGATATCGCCGGCGCACCCGTCGGTGCCCCGGTAGACCTCGCCGTTGAGGTAGATGCCGCAGCCGATGCCGGTGCCGATCTTGATGAACAGGAAGTCGTCCACCGAGTGGGCGACGCCGCCGTGCCGCTCGCCGATCGCCATGATGTTGACGTCGTTGTCGACCACCGCCGGGCAGCCGTGCTCGCGGGTGAGCAGCTCCCGCACCGGGTAGCGGTCCCACCCCGGCATGATGGGCGGCGAGACCGGCACCCCGTCCCGGAAACTGACCGGTCCCGGCACGCCGATGCCGATGGCGTCGAGCCGCTCGTACGCGCCGTCCACCTTGGCCTTGTGCAGCAGCTCGTTGACCCGCTGGAGGGTCACCTTCGGGCCGGAGCGGATGTCGGCGGGCTCGGTGTAGGCGGCCACCGGCTCCAGCCGGCCGTTCACGACCTCGACGTCGATCGAGCTGGCGCCCAGGTCGACCGCGGCGAAGCGCAGGTGCGGGCTCAGCTCGACAAGGGTGGACCGGCGCCCGCCCCGGGAGGCGGCCAGCCCGGCTTCGGCCACGTAGCCGAGGTTGACCAGCCGCTCCAGCTCGGCGAGGAGGCGCGGGCGGGGCATCTGGAGCCGGTCGCCCAGCTCGGCGCGGGAGACCGCCCCCTCGTCCCGGAGCGTTCGCAGGAGCTGCACGTGCAGCGGGTCGACCGTCCGCACCGGGACTCACCTCCGCATCGGAGTCGTTCACATCGGCGCAACGGCGATGTGTCGTGTCCGACACAGTAGGAGTCTTCCGGGTCACGTGTCCATAGCTTCGGCACATCCGGTCGAAACTTTTGTCCATCTGAGCAAAAGCAAAGAGTGGATCATGAAAAGGGGCCGCCCCCGCCGCGCCGAGCGCGGTGGGGGCGGCCTGCGTCGCCCGCCGGTCAGCGCCGGGTGGCGGCGTTGCGCTTCTTCTTCAGCTTGCGGTCGTCGCGCAGCTCGACGTACGGCTCCTCGTCGGCCGGGTGCCCGGCCTCGATGGCGCGGCTGCGCTCCAGCTCGGCGTCGAACTCCGCGCCCAGCAGGATGGCGATGTTGCTGAGCCAGAGCCAGACCAGGAAAACGATCACGCCGGCCAGCGCGCCGTAGGTCTTGTTGTACGAGGCGAAGTTGCTGACGTAGAGGGCGAACAGGCCCGAGATGACCAGCCAGATCACCACGGCCAGGATCCCGCCGGGGCTGACCCAGCGGAACCCGCCGTGCCGGGCGTTCGGCGAGGCCCAGTAGAGGATCGCGAACATCAGGCTGACCAGCACGAGCAGCACCGGCCACTTGACGATGTTCCACACCGTGACGGCGGTCGAGCCCAGCCCGATGGCGTTGCCCGCCTGCTCGGCGAGACCACCGGTGAAGACCACGATCACCGCGCTGACCAGGAGCATCACGCCGATCACCGCGGTCACGCCGAGCCGGATCGGCAGCGTCTTCCAGATCGGTCGCCCCTCCGGCACGTCGTAGATGCTGTTCGAGGCGCGCATGAAGGCGGCGACGTAGCCGGAGGCGGACCAGAAGGCGGCCAGCAGACCGATGATCGCCGCGATGCTGGCCAGGCCACCGGAGGCGCCGGCCTGGTCGATCGCCGTCTCGATGATCGTCCGGATGTTCTCCTCCGGCACCACCTGGCCGACGGTGTCGCGCACCCCCGACTTGGCCTTGTTACCGAGCAGGCCGAGCAGGGAGATCAGCACCAGCAGGCCCGGGAAGATCGACAGCACCCCGTAGTAGGTGAGCGCGGCGGCCCAGTCGGTCAGGCTGTCGTCCTGGAACTCCCGCACCGTGCGCTTGAGCGTCGCCACCCACCCCGTGGCGGGCAGATCGGTGGGACTGTCCGGCCCCTCGTCCGGGCTCACCGGCCCGGTGCGGTCGCGCCCGTGCCGGGCGGAAGACTCGTCGGCGGCCATCGCCCCTCCCTCATCGTCTGTGTCGTCCCACGACATGCCCCGAGGGGAGGGCCGCTTAACCACCTACTTGTACAGCAACCTGCTCATCCGCCGGGAGGCGAGCGCGAGCATCCCGACGGTCAGCGCCACCAGGTAGGCCACGTCGAGCAGCCAGGACCAGCCGGACCCACCCACGGAGATGCCCCGGATCAGGTGCACCGACCGGTAGAGCGGGGTCAGCTCGACGAGCCAGCGCAGCACCGCCGGGTAGGCCTCGGCCGGGACGAACGTGCCGGAGAAGAGGAAGAGGGTGAACTGGGCCGACCCCATCAGGTCGAAATCCTGCCAGCTGCGCATGAGCGTGGAGACGGTCATGCCGAGCGCGCCGAAGGCGAAGCCGACCAGCACCGAGGCCGGGAACGCGGCGAGGGCCCGGCCGGCGGTGGTCAGGTCCATCGCCACCATGATGACCAGGAACGCGGCCGAGTAGAGGCTGCCCCGGACCATCGCCCAGCCCAGCTCGCCGAGGGCGATCTCGAACGGCTGCACCGGGGTCGCGATGACCCCGTCGTACAGCTTCATGTATTTCATCTTGCCGAAGAAGTTGAAGGTGGTCTCGGAGAGCGCCCCGCTCATCGCCGACGAGGCGAGCATGGCCGGGGCCACGAACGCCGCGTAGGAGACCACCTGGCCGCCGGGCAGGGTCAGGTCGCCGACCAGCGCGCCCACCCCGACGCCGATCGAGAAGAGGTAGAGCACCGGCTCCAGGAAGCCGGAGAGCAGCACCAGCCAGTAGGCGCTGCGCAGGGCCGTGAAGTTCCGCTCGGCGACCGAGGCCGAGCGGCGGGCCCCCGCCGGGTTGACCAGCCGGGGCAGGACGAGAGCGACCACGACACCCTTCCTAGACGACGAGCTGACGCTGGAACACGCGCCGGGCCAGCCACCAGCCGGCGCCGGCCCAGACCGCGAGGTAGAGCAGGTGGCCCGTGACCGACCACTGCGGAGCGACGCCGAGCGTGGCGGCCCGGCACAGGTCCACCCCATGCCAGAGCGGGGTCGCGTAGGCGAACTGGCGCAGCCCCACCGGCAGCGACTCGACCGGGAAGAACACCCCGGCGAAGAGGGCCATCGGGATGATCGCGAAGCGGAACAGCAGCGCCAGGTAGCTGTCGCCGGGCACCGCGGCGGCGTAGGCGAAGGTCGGCGCGGCCACCGCCAGGCCCAGCAGCACGCTCACCGGCAGGACGGCCACCGCCCAGGGCGAGCGCAGCGCCCCGAACAGCGCCGTCACCAGCAGGAACGCCAGCGTGCTGGTGAGCACCCGGAACAGCACGAAGGCGAGGTGCCCGGCCAGGATGTCGCCGATCCGCAGCGGCGCCGCGACCTGCGCGTGGTAGGTGCGGATCCAACGGAAGTTGCTGAGCACCGGCCAGGTCGACTCTCCGACGGCGACCTGGAAGGCGGTGGAGGCGATGAGGCCGGGCACCAGCCAGGCCAGGTAGGGCACGCCGTCCACGCCCCGGTCGACGTAGGCGCCGACACCGACGCCGAAGCCGAGCACGGTGAGCGCCGGCAGCAGGAAGGACGAGAAGACGCCGGCCCGCCAGGTGCGGCGGTAGCCGACCAGGTGGTGGGAGAGCACCGCCAGGGCCGGCACCCGGGGCAGCGCCCGACCGGACCGTGCCACCAGGGTCACGCGGACCACCCCCGTTCTCCGCCCACGTCGCCCTTCCTACCGCTCGGGTACGACAGGACGCCGGTCACCCTACGACGGGCGACGGAGGGGTGTCGCCACGGTTTTCGGTCGCGCGACGAGGATCTTGGACAGTTTCCGTTCATCGCGAACGGAAACTGTCCAAGATCGGTGGGGGCATGCTACGGCCGGACGGCGACCCGCGTGATGAACGCGCGCCACGCGTCCGGGCCGAACGTCAGCACGGGACCGGCCGGGTCCTTGGAATCGCGGACGGCGACCACGCCGGGAAGGTTCCCCGCCACCTCCACGCAGTTGCCGCCCTGGCCACTGCTGCGGGTGCTCTTGCGCCATCGGGCGCCGCTCAGGTCCATGTCTCCGCCACTTCCGCCATCAGGTCGAGGGACTGCTGGTGGGATAGTGCCTCGCCCCGGATCGACTCCCACACCTCGACCATCTGCTGGACGAAGTCGGTTCGGTCCACGACCTGGCCGTGACGTTGCCCCTCCAGGTAGACGACGTCCTCCCCGGCGGGCAAGGTGGCGATCACGAAGGGTCCGGCGAGCCCAGGGTACGCGCCAGCCGACATCGGCACGACGTGGATACGGACCCGCGGCAGCGCGGCACCCAGCTTCACCAGGTGCTGCAACTGCTCACGCATCACCTCCGGCCCGCCGATCCGGCGGCGCAGCACATACTCGTCCACGACCACGCTGAGCAGTGGCGGCCGGTCACGGGTGAGCACAGCCTGCCGGTCCAACCGGGTCGCCACCTGCCGCTCGATCTCGTCCGCCGCGAACAGGCCGCCGCCGGCGTGGATGGCTCGTGCGTAGCCCTCGGTCTGCAGCAGGCCAGGCACACACAGCGGCTCGAACGTGCGCAGGGCACGAGCCTCCTGTTCGATGCCGGCCCAGTCGCGGAACCACGGCACCACCGTCTCGCGGCTGATCCGCCGCTGGATCCGTTCGAACCGCCCCTCCGTGCCGAACACCGTGTCGCACCGGCGGGCGAAGTCGAGGCCCGGCCGGCGCTCGCAGGTCTCCACCTTGGCCACGAGCGCCCCCGAGTAGCTCAGGGCCTCGGCCAGCGCGCTCTGGGACAGGCCACTGGTGGCGCGGGCCAGCCGCAACTCCTCGGCGAAGTGGTCCAGCATGGACGAACGGTCCACGGACAGCCTCCGTACATCCTCGTACCGCTCCGGGCCGGCCGCCGTACGCCCCGGTCGTCGGCGCGCGGGATCTCCCACCGTAGTCGCCCGATCACCAGACTGTCACGCAGCGGAACCGCTCACGGGCACCGGACGGCGGGCGGAACCAGGCCGGGGGTGCCCGCGCACGACGAGGTGCGCGGGCACCCCCATCCCACGACGGAGGCCCAGCTCATGCGACTCAGGTTCTGGCGGCGCCCGACCGTGCCGCCGCCGCCGCGCGGCGGCGGGAAGGGCGTGCGCTGATGCCCCGCTACCGCCCGCACGTCGCGGCGCGGCCGTCCTGGCGCTGCCGGGCGTGCGGGGCCCCGTGGCCGTGCTCGCCGGCCCGGCTCGCGCTGCTCGGGGAGTATCGCGAGGACCGGATCGCCCTGCTGGTCTACCTCGGCACGCTCCTGTGCGAGGCGACGGCGGACCTGGCCGGTCCGCACGAGCGGGACGCGCCGCAGCGGCTGGCCGATCGCTTCGTCACCTGGGCCCGGGCGCGGTGACAACCCTTCGACGACCGTCGGCCACTGCGCGAAACCTCGGCCCGCTGGGGTGTTGATCAAGAAGGTTGCGTCGGGATTCGCTCGGAGGGCGACGCAAACCTCTTGATCGACGGGGTCGCCGTCGATGGCTGGTCCTCGGCCTTGCCGGTCGCCCTGCCCGCTCGGCCGTGGGGATCTTGGCGAGTTGTCGTTCGCTGCGGACGATAGCTCTCCAAGATCCGCGCCGCCCGGCCGACGTGACGTGGGGCGCCTGTCCGGTCCGGGCGCTGGCGGAACCGCTGCCGCGTCAGCGGGCCGGGGTGGGGCGGACGGGGAGCAGGTTGCGTTCCGCGAAGACCTTCTTGGCGACGAGGGTCGCGTTGACCGCCCGTGGCACCCCGCAGTAGACCACCGCCTGGAGCAGCGCCTCGACGATCTCGGAGGGCGTGAGACCGGCGTTGAGCGCGCCGTTGACGTGCACCTCGAGCTGGGCCCCGGTGTCGCCGAGGGCGGTGAGGACGCCGAGGCACATCAGCTCGCGGTCGCGGCGCGCCAGTTCGGGCCGGACGTAGAGGTCGCCGTAGGACCAGGCGACCGACCGGTAGCTCAGCTCGGGTGAGACGTCGGCGAGCGCCTCCAGGAGTTTCTGCCCGGCGCCGCTGTCGGCCTCCCGCAGCGCCTCCAGACCTCGCTCGTATTGTTCGTCTCCGGTCATGGCCCTGTCCTACCTCTGCCCAGTCGTCCGGTCGGCTGGCCGCGGTTACCCGCGGTCGGGCCGGACAAACGGCACAGCTTCCGCCGGGCCGGCCGGTGCGGTCGGGCCGGACAAACGGCGCAGCTTCCGGCGGCCGGCCGGTCAGGCGACCTGGCGCTCGGCTTCAGCTCCGACGGCCTGGTGGTCGCGGCCGCGCGTGCGGAACAGGGCGAGCATCGCGTAGGCCAGGAGCAGGGTGCCCGCGCCGGTGCCGACGACCAGCCCGGCCGACACCCCCGAGACGAGGTCGACGACCAGGCCGGCGAGGGCGACCAGCGTGACGGCCACGCCGAGCGGCACCAGCAGCCGGTCACGCAGCACCGGGGCCAGCGGCACGAAGTGGATGCCGACCACGGCGCAGACCAGCACCGGGATGTAGCCGGTGAGCCCGGCGGCGGCCAGGATCAGGGCGCCGACCAGGCCGACGACGACCTCGGCGATGACGACGAGCCCGTAGCGGCGGTCGGCGGACCGGTCGCGCTCGCCCGCGGCCGGTCGCCCGGCCCGGATCACGAGCACGGCGCCCACGGCCGCCGCGAGCAGGGCACCCACGCTGCCCACCACCAGCAGCGACCGCAAGGGCGGGTCGGCCTTCGGAACGCTGAACCACACGGCGGCGAACACGCCGAGGTAGAGCGCCGTGAGCCCGGCCTGACGCCGCGGCAGACCCATCACTGTCGAACACCCCCGTTGACCATCCGCCCTGGACCCCGCCACCTTAGTCGATCAAGGTGCGGCCGGTGAGGTGGAGGAAGACGTCCTCCAGGCTGCTGCGCCGGACCAGGACGCTGGCCGGGACGAGGCCGCGCGCGGTCACCTCGGCCAGCGCGGCGTCGCCGTCGGGAACGTAGAGCAGGATGCGGTCCGGCAGCACCTCGACCCGCTCCCCCAGCCCGCCGAGCTTGCCGGCGAACGCCTCCTGCGACTCGGCCGCGAAGCGCAGCTCGACCACCTCGCGGGTGGAGTGCTGCTCGATCAGCGCCCGGGGCGAGCCCTCGGCGACGATCCGGCCGCCGTCCATCACCACCAGCCGGTCGCAGAGCTGCTCGGCCTCGTCCATGTAGTGGGTGGTGAGGACCAGCGTGACGCCCTGCTGCTTGAGCCGGAACAGCCGCTCCCAGACCAGGTGCCGGGCCTGCGGATCGAGACCGGTGGTGGGCTCGTCGAGCAGCACGATCTCGGGGTTGTTGACCAGCGCGCGGGCGATGGTCAACCGCCGCTTCATGCCGCCCGAGAGCGGCTCCACCTTGCTCTCGGCCCGCTCGGTGAGCTGGACGAAGTCGAGCAGTTCGGCGGCCCGCTCGCGGGCCACCCGGCGCGGGATGCCGAAATAGCGCGCGTAGGTGGTCAGGTTCTCCCGGACGGTGAGCTCGGGGTCGAGGCTGTCGAGCTGCGGGCAGACCCCCAGCCGCGCCCGGATCGCCGGGCCGTCGCGGACCGGGTCCATGCCGAGGATGCGCAACTCCCCGCCGGAGGGCGGCGAGATGCAGCCGATCATGCGCATGGTGGAGGACTTGCCGGCGCCGTTGGGCCCGAGGAAGCCGAACGCCTCGCCGGGGCGCACCTCGACGTCGATGCCGTCGACGGCGGTGAAGTCACCGAACCGCTTCACCAGCCCCCGCGCCTGGATGAGTGGTTGCGCGCTGGTCACCGGCCGACCCTAACCGCCGGGTCCGACAGGCTCGACCGGTTAACGCGCCGGCCCGGGCGGGCCGCCACGGCGTGTGACGCCCGCTACGGAAGGTGATCATCCGGCCGGTGGGCCCGGGTGGTCGTTGAACCGGACCAAAACTCGCCATAGTGGACGGATTGCCGCCCCCCTCGGGGCAATTGCCGGAACATTGTTGCGGCTTTTCCGCGACAATTGTGAAGGCAGCTCGGAATTGGCGTGCGGTGAGTGAGCAACCCTTCATTCCGATCACTCAAAGCAATCACGTCCGGCAATGTTCCCATGATGTAGACGATTCGCGTATCGTGCCCCCTCGTGCCGCCCGTTCGCCCGTCCGACGCCACTCCCCCGCCGCCCCGGTCCCCCGCGGCGGAATCCCCGGTGTCCGAAAGGGACACCGCCCCGGTGCCGCTCCCGCCCGACTCCGGCGCGGTCGCCGACCCGCTGTGGGCCGACGACGGGCCGGTGGAAACGCACCACGACACCCGGGAACTGGCGGCCCGGTTCGAGGACGAGAAACCGGGGCGGGTGCTGTCCGGACCGGTGGCGCTGCTGTTCACCGGCGGCACCCTCGCGGTCGCCCTGCTCGCGCTCTGGCAGGTGTTCTTCCCGCTTCCCCAGGGCAGCAAGTACTACCTCATCTTCTTCCTCGCCGGCGTGCTGCCGATGGTGTTCCTGGCGTACCCCTCCGGGGTGCGGCTGCGCCGCCGGCCGGCGGACGACGAGCCGGCGGAGCGGCGCGGCCCCCGCCCGGCCGACTGGCTGCTCGCCGCCGTCGCGCTGCTCGCCTGCCTCTACCCCGTGCTGCCGGTGACCCTCGGCGCGGGCGGTGGCGGCTACGACGCGTTCCTCGACCGGCAGGGCCTGCTCGTGCCGCTGGACGTGGTGCTGGGCACCGTGCTGCTGCTCCTGCTGCTGGAGGCGTGCCGGCGCACCACCGGCTGGATCCTCCCGGCCGTCTGCCTGCTGTTCCTCGCCTACGGCTACTACGGCGGGCTGCTGCCGCAGTCCTGGCCGGTGGCCCACGCCGGGCTCGACTTCGCCCAGCTGGTCGACGCGTTCTACAACTCCGACAGCGGTTTCTACGGCACCCCGCTGGACGTGGCCGCCTCGTACATCGTGCTGTTCACCATCTACGGCGCGGTGCTGGACCTCTCCGGCGCCGGCCGGTTCTTCGTCGAACTCTCCGCCGCCGCGTTCCGCCGCTCCCGCACCGCCGCCGGGCGCACGGCCGTCGCCTCCGGCTTCCTGCTCGGCACGGTCTCCGGCTCGGGCGCCGCCACCACGGTCAGCATCGGGGCGGTGACCTGGCCGATCCTGCGCCGCGCCGGCTACCCGCCCGAGCGGGCCGGCGGCATGCTGGCCGCCGCGGGCGTCGGCGCGATCCTCTCCCCGCCCACGCTGGGCGCCGCGGCGTTCATCATCGCCGAGTACCTCGGTGTGTCGTACCTGCAGGTGCTCGGCTGGGCCACCGTGCCGACGATCCTCTACTACCTGGGCATCCTGCTCTCCGTCGAGATCGACGCCCGGCGCTCCGGCGTCCGCCCGGTGGTCATCGACACCGGCTCGGCCGGGCGGCTGCTGCTCCGCTTCGGCTACCACTTCCTCTCGCTCATCGTGATCATCGTGGTGCTGGCCCTGGGTCTCTCGGCCACCCGGGCCGTGGTGATCGCCACCGTGCTGGCCGCCGCGCTCTCCTTCCTGGACCGCCGGCACCGGCTCACCCCCGCCCGCCTCGTCGAGGCGCTCAGCGGCGGCGTACGCGGGGTGCTCGCGGTGAGCGCGGTCTGCGCCGCGGCCGGCATCATCACCGCCACCACCACCAAGACCGGCCTCGGCCCGCAGGCCGCCGCGCTGCTGGTCGGCGGGGCGCAGAAGGTCAGCTCCGAGCCCGCCGTGGTGCTCACCCTCACGGCGCTGCTCGCCGCGGTCGCGCTCAGCCTGCTCGGGCTGGCCGTGCCGGTCACCGCCTCCTTCGTGATCGGCTGGGTGATCATCGGCCCGGCGCTGCTGCACCTCGGCGTCGCCGCCCCCGCCGCGGCCATGTTCGTCTTCTACTTCGCGGTGCTGTCCGAGGTCTCCCCGCCGACCGCGCTCGCCGCGGTGGCCGCCGCCGCCGTCACCGGCGGCCGGCTGGTGCCGACCATGTGGCAGACCCTGCGGTACGCGCTGCCCGCGTACCTCATCCCGATCGCCTTCGTGATCACGCCAACCGGCCTCGGCCTGCTCGGCATCGGCGGGGTCGGGCGGATCGCGGTGGCCGCGGTGGTCTCGGCGCTCGGCGTCACCGTGCTGGCCGTGGCGGCGGGCGGCTGGCTGCCCGGCGTCGGTCCGGCCGGCACACCGGAGCGGCTCCTCGGCGCGGTCGCCGGGCTGGTGCTGCTCTGGCTGGAACCCCTGCCCGTCGCGGTCGGCGCGGTGCTCGCCGCGCTCGCCGTCGCGGGCGTGCTCGTCCGACGTGGCTCCGCCGGTCGCGCCGGCGGCCCGTCGGTCCCTGAATTGGTGGACCACCGGGAGGAGAAAGAGTGAGACGGATCGACGTGCGGATCGCCGCGGGCGTCGGGGCGCTGGCCCTGGTCGCGGCCGGCGCCGCCGGATGCGGGGGCCGTCAGGACGGCGCGGCCAAGGACGACGCCGCCCGGGAGATCACCTGCAAGGTCACCAAGGACACCCGGGTCGGCATCGCGACCGGCAACGCCACGGGCGTCTACTACGTGGTCGGCAACGCGCTGGCCGGCCAGCTCTCGGCGGCCACCGGTGGCAAGCTCACCGGCACCGCCGCCGAGACCGGCGCCTCCGTGCAGAACGTCGAGCAGCTCGTGGCCGGCCAGTACGACGTGGCGTTCTCCCTCTTCGACACCGCGGTCAACGCGGTGCAGGGCAAGGACAGCTTCACGTCCCCGCAGCCGGTCAAGGCGCTCGCCCGGATCTACGACAACTACACCCAGGTGGTCGTTCGGGCCGACTCCGGGATCACCTCGGTGGCCGGCATGAAGGGCAAGAAGATCTCCACGGGGTCGCCCAAGTCCGGCACCGAGGTCATCGCCAACCGGCTGCTCACCGCCGCGGGGCTGGACCCGGCCAAGGACGTCCAGGCGCAGCGGCTCGACCTGACCAAGACCGTCGACGGGATGAAGGACGGCAGCATCGACGGCTTCTTCTGGTCCGGTGGCGTGCCCACCGGCGGGGTGACCGACCTGTTCACCACGTCCGGCGACAAGGTGAAGTTCATCGACATCAGCCCGCTGCTGCCGAAGATGGCCGAGCTGAACCCCGCGTACCAGGCCGGCACCATCGGCAAGGACGTCTACCGGACCGCCGCCGACGTGCCCACCATCGTGGTGCCCAACGTGCTGCTGGTCCGCGACAACCTCGACGCCGACGTGGCCTGCGCCATCACGAAGACGGTCTTCGAGAAGAAGGACACCCTGGCCCAGGCCAACCCGGCCGCCAAGGGCATCGACCTGGCCAACGCCCGCAAGACCGACCCGGTGGGGCTGCACCGCGGGGCGGACCGGGCGCTCAAGGACCTCGGCGCGAGCTGACCCGACGAGCCGGGCCCGGACCCACCGTCCGGGCCCGGCCACCCGACAACGACCCGGGAGACCCCCGTGCCGCTGCCCCACCCCGCCCGCGTACGCCGGCATCACCGGCCCGCGGACCGCACCGGGCACCTCCGCTCGGTCCGGGTGCAACTGCTCGCGCCGATCCTGGTGGCCACGGTCGGCCTGGTGGTGCTGGGCGCCGCCCAGACCGGCGCCGCGCTGGACGCCTCCGCCGACGCCGACCGGGCCCGCGTGCTCGCCGGCACCGCCACCGCCACCGTGCGGCTGGTGCACGAGCTGGAACGCGAACTGGGCGAGACGGCGGCGCTGCGCCAGCGTGGCGGCAACGCCGGCCGGCCACTGGTCGACGCGCAGCGGCGCCGGGTGGACGCCGCGGTGACCCGGTACCGCACGGCCAGCGGGGACGCCCGGCGGGCCGCACCGGACCTGGCGCCGGTGCTCAACGACGCGGACGGGCGGCTCGGCCAGCTCGCGCCGACGCGGGACCTGGCGCTGGGCGGGGACCGCGGCGACCCGGCGTACGCGAGTCTTGTCGAGTCGCTGCTCGCCGTCGCCGACGCGCTGCCCGCCCAGCTCCGTGACGCCGAACTGGCCAACGAGGCGCGCGAGGTGGCCGCGGTGGCCGCCCAGGAGCACCTCTCGGCGCTGGAACGCGACCTGCTGCGCGGGGTGTTCGTGCGGGGCACGCTGGTCCGGGGCGAGCTGGCCCGGCTCGGCCGGCTCCGGGGCGCCCGCGAGCAGCGCCAGGCCGAGTTCCTCCGGATCGCCGCCGGCCCGGCCAACTCCGCCTGGTACCGGCTGGTCGGCGGGGCCGACGTGGAGACGGCCCGGCGGATGCGCGACGGCGTCCTGGACAGCGACGGCGGGCCGGAGTCGCTGAAGACCGACGGCGACGCCTGGTACGTGGCGCAGAGCGGCACCATCCGCCGCTACAACCTGCTCGGCCGGGAACTCTCCGACGGGCTGGACCGCGACGCCGCCGCACTGGCCCGGACCGCCCGGCAGCGGGCCCTGCTCACCGCCGGGGCGACCAGCACGGTGGCGTTCGGCTCGCTGCTCACCGCCGTGCTGCTGGCGGTCCGGACCAGCCGGCGGCTGCGCCGGCTGCGGGTCGCGGCGCTCACCATGGCCAACCGGGAGCTGCCGGACCGGATCACCGCGATCGCGGCGGGCGAGGGCGCGCCGGGCGCGGGCACGGCGACCCGGCTGACCGACGGGATCCGCCGGGGCCGCGACGAGGTGGCCCAGGTGGCCGAGGCGTTCGACACGGTCAACAAGGCCGCGCTGCGGCTCGCCGGTGAGCAGGCCGAGCTGCGGCTGGACGTGACCCGGATGGCGGAGGCGCTGGCCCGCCGGATCCGGACGCTGATCACCCGCCAGCTGCGCCTGCTCGACGAGTTCGAACGCGAGGAGACCGACCCGGACGCGCTGGCCCGGCTCTTCGCCCTGGACCACCTTGCCGCCCGGCTGCGCCGCAACGGGGAGAACCTGCTGGTCCTCGCCGGTGGCGAGCCCGGCCGGGGGCACGAGGGCGCGCTGCTCCTGGACGACGTGATCCGGGCGGCCGCCTCCGAGATCGAGGACTACCCGCGGGTGGAGATCGACGTGCCGACCGCCGCCGTGCACGGCGCGGCGGCCGGCAACCTGGTGCACCTCCTGGCCGAGCTGCTGGAGAACGCCACCGTCTACTCGCCGCCGGACGCCCGGGTGCTGGTCGACGGGCGGCGCACCGTGGACGGCCTCACCCTGCGGGTGCACGACCAGGGCATCGGCATCAGCGAGACCCGGCTGGCCACCATCAACGAGCGGCTCGCCGCGCCGGCCACGCTGTCCAGCGCCGCGGCCGGCAGCATGGGCCTGCACGTGGTGGCCCACCTGGCCGCCCGGCACGGGATCCGGGTGCAGTTGCACCACACCGGCACCGGCACGGTCGCCCAGGTGGAGGTGCCCGAGTCGGTGCTCACCCGCGTCGAGTCGGTGACCCGGCGCCCGGCCGCCGAGCACGGCCGACCGGCCGGCCGGCCGGCGCCCTGGTTCCGGCCCCGCGCCAGCGGCCCGGCCCCGGCGCGGCCGGCCACCGGCGCCCGGGATCTGGTCGCCACCACCCCCGCGCCGACCGTCGCCGGGCCCGTGGCCGGCGGACCACCCCTGCCCGCCGGCGCCGTCCGGGGCGTCGCCGCCGTACGCCCACCGGGCGCGGCCCTGCTGGCGCCGAGCGCCGCCCGGATCCGGCCGGCGAGTTCCCCGGCGCCCTCGGGCACCACCGGCGCCGGCCTGCCACGCCGGACCCGGGGCGGGCAGCTTCCCGCGCCGCTGCCCACCACCGCCCCGCCGCCCCGGCCCGCGGACGACCTGCTCGACCCCGAGGTGGTACGCGCCCGCCTGTCCGCCCTCGCCGAGGGGGTGGCCAGCGCGATGCGCCGTGCCCCGAACACCACACCCACCGGGAGAAATCCATGACCCCACCCGTGACCGCCGGGCTCGACTGGCTGCTGGCGAACTTCGCCGAGCAGGTGCCGGACGTGTCGCACGCCCTCGCGGTGTCCGAGGACGGCCTCCGGCTGGCCGCGTCCCCCGACCTCGCGCCCGACCAGGTGGACCAGCTCGCCGCGGTGATCAGCGGGTTGGCGAGCCTGACCGTGGGCGCGGCCCGCCTGATGTCCGCCGGCCGGGTACGCCAGCAGATCGTCGACATGGACGGCGGGGTGATGCTGGTGATGGCGGTCGGCGAGCGCGCGCTGCTCGGGGTTCTCGCCGCGCCGGGCTGCGACCTGGGCCAGATCGGCTACGAGACGGCGACGCTGGTGCAGCGGGTGGCGGAGGCGCTGGAACCGGCGGCCCGCCCGTGACCGCCCGCCCGCCGCGGGTGGTCGCCGCCCTCCTGCTGGCCGTCCTGGTGGTCGCGGGCTGCGGCGGGGCCGACCCCGGGCCGAGGGCCTGGCACGACGGCCGGATCTTCCTGGCCACCGGCAACACCACCGGCGTCTACTACCAGCTCGGCGGCGGCTACGCCGACCTGATCAGCCGGCACCTGCCCGGCTACGAGGCGCGCGCCGAGCCGACCGGCGCCTCGGTGGAGAACATCACCCGGCTCGCCGGTGGTGACATGGAGATCGCCTTCAGCCTGGCCGACACGGCGGCGGACGCGGTCAACGGCCGGGGCGGCTTCGAGGGCCGGCCGCAGCCGGTACGCGCGCTGGCCCGGGTCTACAGCAACTACACCCACGTGATCGTCCGCGCCGACGGCAAGATCAGCAGCTTCGCCGACCTGCGCGGCAAGCGGATCTCCACCGGCTCGCCGAAGTCCGGCACGGACATCATCGCCGGGCGGCTGCTCACCGCCGGCGGGATCAACCCCGACCGCGACATCCAGCGGCTCAACCTGTCGCTGCCGGAGACGGTGCAACGGATGCGGGCCGGCAGCCTCGACGCGATGTTCTTCTCCGGCGGCCTGCCCACCCCGGGCGTCAAGGACCTGCTCTCCAGCGCGCCCGGGGTGTTCCGGCTGCTCCCGCTGAGCGAGCTGATCGAGCCGCTGGCCGCCCGGTACGGTTCGGTCTACACGACGGCCATCCTGCCCAAGGAGATCTACGGCAGCCCGGCGGCCACCCCGACCATCACGGTGGCGAACGTGATCCTCGTGGCGGCGGACATGCCGGACCAGCTCGCGTACGACCTGACCCGGGTGCTCTTCACCTGGCAGGGCGAGCTGATCAGGGTGCACCCGGAGGCGGCGAACTTCACCCGGGACAGCGCCGCCGCCAGCGACCCCATCCCGCTGCACCCGGGAGCGGCGCGCTTCTACCGCAGCGGCTGACGGCTCAGAGGTCAGCGGGGGCGGTGGCGGCCCGGGCTGCGGCGACGAGCCGGTCGGTCTCGGCGGCCACCGCCTCGTCGTCGGTGGGCGTGCCCGGGTCGTAGCGCACCGTCCAGGTCAGCCCGTCCACACCGGGCACCCGGCGGGCGGCGATCCGGCCGGCGCCGCCGGGCACCGCATGGTGCGCGGTGTACGCGACCGAGCGGGTGACCCGGGCCCGCACCTGGTGGGGCAGGTCGCCCGGGTCGAGCAGAAGGTAGGTCTCGGCCGGGCAGTCGGCGACCACGAGGTAGCCGGCCCGCTCGCCGACCCGGTCGGCGGGGGTGACGGTGAGCTCGCGGCCGGACCAGACCGCCTTGAGGACGTCGTGCCAGCCGATCCGCTCCCCGCGGCCGGGCAGCCACAGCCCGAGGTTGCTGGCCACCACGATGCCGTCGCCCTCGCCGTTGCCGACGGCAGCCCAGGCGAGCACCCGCTCGTCGTCGTGCAGCGGCGGCCGGTCGGCGGGCGGCAGCTTGGGCTTGCGGTTGAACAGTCCCATCTAGAGCCCTCCGGCGGCCTGCTCGCGCAGTGCCCGCGCGTGCTGCTCCAGCGAGAGCAGTTCCCCGAAGAGGGCGAAGTATTCGTCCTTGTTGCTCACCGGGTTGATCCGCTGGATCTTCGACTTGAGGTCCTTGATCCGCCCGGTCACCGAGCCCCACTGGAGGCGGGCCATGGTGATCGAGACGTATCGGGGGTCGGGCTCGCCGTCGATGCGCAGCGGCTCCACGGCCAACTCGCCGACGAGCGCCTGGCCGGCCAGGTCGTCGCAGGCGTCGCGGACCTGCTCGATCCAGACCGCGCCGCCGGGGGCGGTCGCCGCGCCGCCGGCCGCGGCGATGGCCGCGCGGAGGGCCACGTGCACCGGGTGCCGGTATTCGGCCGCCTCGACCGCGTCGAACATCGGGCCGGCCAGCACCGGCTCCTGGAGGGCGAGCTTCAGCGCCTCCCGCTCGACCATCGACTGGGGACTGTCCACGCTGGGCGCGGCCGGCGCGGGGCGGGCGGGTGCGGCCGCCGCGCCGGCGGGCTGCCCGTTGGCGGCGGCCAGCACCGCGCGCTGCACCGGCTCGATCTCCATGCCGAGGTCGCCGGCGAGCTTGCGGACGTACTCGGGGCGCTTCTCCCGGTCTTTGATCTTGGCGACGAGCGGGGCGGCCCGGCGCATCGCCTCCACCCGGCCGTCGACGGTGTCCAGGTCGTAGCGGTTGATCATGTGGCGGAGCGCGAAGTCGACCAGCGGCTCCCGGCGGGCGACCAGGTCGCGGACCGCGAGGTCACCCTTGGCCAGGCGCAGCTCGCACGGGTCCATGTTGTCGGGGCTGACCGCGATGAAGGTGCGCCCGACGAAGCGCTGGTCGTCCTCGAAGGCGCGCAGGGCGGCCTTCTGGCCGGCGGCGTCCCCGTCGAAGGTGAAGATGATCTCACCGGCCACGGCGTCGGTGTCCATGAGCAGCCGGCGCAGCACCCCGATGTGGTCGGCGCCGAACGCGGTGCCGCAGGTCGCCACGGCGGTCGGCACGCCGGCCAGGTGGCAGGCCATCACGTCGGTGTAGCCCTCGACCACCACCACCTTGCCCTGCTTGGCGATCTCCCGCTTGGCCTGGTCGATGCCGTAGAGGACGTGCGACTTCTTGTAGATCGGCGTCTCGGGGGTGTTGAGGTATTTCGGGCCGTCGTCGTCGTCGAAGAGCTTGCGGGCGCCGAAGCCGATCACGTCGCCGGTGAGGTCGCGGATCGGCCAGAGCAGCCGGCGCCGGAACCGGTCGATCAGGCTGCCCGAGCGGGACGGGCGGGACAGCCCCGCCGTGACCAGCTCGTCGTGGGTGAAGCCCTGCTGGCGCAGGTGCTTGGTGAGCAGGTCCCAGGCGTCGGGGGCGAAGCCGCAGCCGTAGCGCTCGGCGGCGGCCCGGTCGAAGCCCCGCTGGGCGAGGAACTCCCGCGCGGCCCGGGCGCCGGCCGTGGTGAGCTGGGCGCGGTAGAACTCGACGGCGGCGGCGTGCGCGGCCACGAGGCGCTGGCGCTGGCCCTGCTGCGGGCGGGGGCGTGGGGCCGAGCGGTCGTCCTCGACGTAGCGCAGCTGGATGCCGGTGCGGCCGGCCAGCCGCTCGACGGACTCGACGAAGCTCAGGTGCTCGGCGTCCATCAGGAACTTGATCGCGTCCCCGCCGGCACCGCAGCCGAAGCAGTACCAGACGTTGCGGGCCGGCGAGACGTTGAACGAGGGGCTCTTCTCGTCGTGGAACGGGCAGAGACCCTTGAGGTTGCCGCCGCCGGCCGACTTGAGCGTCACCGTGTCGGAGATGACCTCGGCGATGGAGGTGCGCTCGCGGACCAGCGCGATGTCCTCGTCCCGGATCCGCCCCGCCATCTCCGCCACCTCCTCGGCGTACATCCTGCCCTGCCGGACCGACGATCCGCGCCCGGGGGCACGCCGGGTGAGCCGGATCGCGACCGACTCGGCCGTTTTCGCCTCCGCTGCCGCGCCGGTGCGCCGATCATGAGCAGATGCGGGGGAGACAGGACCGCGGAGCATGGTGGGACCGGTTGGCTGGCAGGCTGGGCGTACGTCGGCCGGTGACGGTCGCCGACAAGGCCAGCCACCGGCACGCGACCTGGTTCGAGCTCTTCTTCGACGTGATCTTCGTTTTCGCCCTGGCGGAGGTGGTGAGCCGGCTCGGCGAGGACCCGAGCCCTCGGCCGCGCAGCGTGCTCGCCGCGTTCGGGCTCTTCCTCGTGGTGCAGTGGGCCTGGGTGGGCCACGCCTTCTACGCCACCCGGTACGAGGCGGACGACCTGCCACACCGGTTGCTGATGCTGCTCTCGCTGCTCGGCGCCGGGGCGATCACCCTCGGGGTGGACGAGGTGCCCCGCGGCCCGATGCTGCCGATCGGCTACCTGATCGTCCGTGGCGTGCTGCTCCTGCTCTACCTCCGGGGCCGCCCGCCCCCCGGAGTGGCTCGGGCGGGCACCCTGGTCTACCTGATCGGATTCGGGCTCGGCTGGCTGATCTGGCTGACCTCACTGGCCGTCCCCGCGCACCTGCGGCCGGTGTTCTGGATCACCGGGACGGTGGTCGAGCTCGCCACGCCCTGGGTCGGCTACCGCTGGCTGAGCCGGTGGCCGGTGGACGTCCGGCACCTGCCGGAGCGGGTCGGCCAGTTCGTCATCATCGTGCTCGGCAGCACCGTGGCCAATCTGCTCGCCACGGTGCCGGACTACCCGGACCGGACCATGGTCCTCACCGCGGCGGTGGCCTCCGTCGTGCCGGCGGCGATCTGGTGGATCTACGCCAGCTACATCGGCGGCGGCATCCCGATCCAGCGGTTACGCGGCGGTCAGCCCTACACCTACCTGCACTACCTGCTCAGCGGCGGCCTGCTGCTGCTCGGGTGGGCGCTCGGGCAGACGGTCCGGGCGGTCCACGGCGACATAGTCCTGACCAGGGAAGTACGCCTGCTGCTGGCCGGTTCGGCCACCCTCTGGCTCGTCTGCGGGCTGGGCCTGTACTGGCTGGCGATCCGGGTCTCGCGGCCCGCCGCGCTGGGCGCCGGGTACGGCATCGCCTCGGTCTGGGCGATCGCCCTGGCCGTCTCCTCGCCGTTCCTGGTGCTGGTGTTGCTGAGCGCGGCGATCGCCACGTACGCAGTGCTGTTCACCGCCGTGCTGGGCAGGGAACGGAGGGACCAGGGGATGGCGCTCACCACTCCCGACTGAGCGGGCGGCATCCGGCGCGCCGCTCGGCTCGCCGCGGAGCACCGAGCGGGCGCCGGCGGTCACGCCGAGCGGCCGGCCCCGGCGGCGGCGTCGCCGATCCGCGGGAACGGTTCGATGGAGAAGACCACCTCGACCGGCACCTCGAAGTAGGCGGCGATCCGCAGCGCCAGGTGCAGGCTGGGCCGGAACTCGCCCCGCTCCAGGTAGCCGACCGTCTGGTAGTGCACGCCCAGCGCGTCGGCGAGCTGCCGCCGGGAGATCCCCCGTTCGGCACGCAGCACGGCGATCCGGTTGTGCACGACCTCGCTCATCGGCGCCCTCTCATCCGACCCGCTGCATGGCCCGCTCGCGGCGGGCGGCCACCCGCGAGCCGGATTCCCGCCGGGCCATCCGCCGCAGCACCACCGGGGCCAGCACCAGCCCGAGCACGGCCCACGCGCCGAGCACGCCGAACGTCTCCAGGTGGCGCCAGGAGCCGCCGAGCTCGACCGCGGCCATGCCGTCGGGCAGCAGCGCCGAGCGCATGCCCAACCCTAGCCAGTAGATCGGGAAGACCTGGGCGACGGCCTGCAGCCACCCCGGGTAGCCGTTGATCGGGTAGAAGATGCCGGACAGGGCGATGAGGCCCATGTTCGGCAGCATGACCAGCCCGAGGTTGCGCGGGTTCTCGATCAGCGAGCCGAGGACCGCGCCCATCGGCAGGGTGGCGACCAGGCCGAGCACCGCCACCCAGAGCAGGGTGAACCAGGCCGAGGCGCTGCCCAGCCGGAGCCCGTCCAGGAAGAACAGCGCCGAGACGAGCTGCAGGAGCATGCTCAGCAGCGCCACCGTCGACATCAGGGTGACCTTGCCGATCAGGTAGCCGAGCATCCCGTTCGGGGTGGCCTTGGCGCGCAGCAGGGTGCCGTCCTCGCGCTCCATGACCAGCTGTGAGGCGAGCACCAGCATGCCGCCGAAGGCCAGGCCCATGCCGAGCGCGCTGGGCAGCGTGCGGGCGCCGAGCGAGAAGGAGGTCCCGGGCACGGTGGAGCCGCGCATGAAGAACATCGTGACCAGCAGCGCCACCGTCGGGAAGAGGTAGTTCCACAGGTCCTGGCCGTTGCTGAAGGTGTTGCGCAGCTCGATCAGGCCGCGCCGGACACCGGCCCGGACGGCCGCCATCGTCGGGTTCATCGGTCGCTCCCCTGCTGCCACACCCGGTCGGCCCGGCCGGTCCGGACCCCGGATTCCTCCTCGTAGACCAGTGCCATGTACGCGTCCTCCAGGCTGGCCCGGCGGACCTCCAGCTCCTGCACCCGGTCGCCGTGCTCGCGGAGCAGGTCGCGCAGGAAGGCGGTGGCGTCGCCCGTGGCGTGCACGAACCGCTCGCCGTCCAGGGTCCAGCGGATCTCCGCGTCACCGGCGACCCGGCGGGACAGCTCGTCCGGCGAACCGTCGGCGATGATCCGGCCACCGCCCAGGATGAGGATCCGGTCGGCCAGCTTCTCCGCCTCGTCCAGGTCGTGGGTGGTGAGCAGGATGGTGGTCTCGTCGTCGTCGGCCAGGCGGTGCACCAGCTCGTGGAACTCCCGCCGGGCGGCCGGGTCGAAGCCGACCGTCGGCTCGTCCAGGAACAGCAGCTCCGGGCGGCCCACGATGCCGACCGCCACGTCGAGCCGGCGGCGCTGGCCGCCGGAGAGCCGGGCCACCCGCTGGTCCGCCTGCGCGGTGAGGCCGACGGTGTCCAGCAGGTCGTCGACCGGCCACGGCCGGGCGATCCGGTCGGTGGCGTACGGCGCGTAGAAGTCGCCGAGGTGGGCCAGCAGGTCCCGGACCCGCCACTTGCCGTGGTCACGCCAGGACTGGAGCACCACGCCCAACCGGGCGCGCCAGCGCTCGTCACCCCGGCCGGGGTCGACGCCGAGCACCCGGACCGACCCGGCCGAACGCAGCCGGAAGCCCTCCAGGATCTCGATGGTGGTGGTCTTGCCGGCGCCGTTGGGGCCGAGCAGGGCGAGCACCTCGCCGCGCCGGGCGGTGAGGTCGACCCCGTGCAGCACGTCGACGGTGCCGTACCGCATGCGCAGGTCGCGGACGTCGAGGACCAGATCCTCGTCGGGCGGGTGGGGAGCCGTCGCGGCCCCCGGTAGTTCGACCGCAGTCATACCGCGAAATGTAGCACCTCTACTACAACCCGAGGTATACCCGCTCCGCGTCGGAAACCGGTCAGGTCAGCGTCCGGGCCGGTGGAACCAGCGGGTCACCGGCGGCGGGTTCTCCTCCTCGTACGACCGGGCGGCACGCACCGCGGCGGCCAGGCCCGACCGGCGCGGGCCGGGCCGCGGCCGCACCGCCGGGTCGGCGGCCATCTCCCGCACGAGGGCGACCGCCAGGCCCAGCATGACCACCACGAACGGCAGCGCCACCAGGATGGTGGCCTGCTGCAACGCGGCCAGGCCGCCGGCCAGCAGCAGCGCCGCCGCGACCGCCCCGATGAGTACGCCCCACAGCACCACCACCCCCCGGTGCGGCCGCAGCGCGCCCCGGGAACTCAGCGAGCCGAGCACCAGGGCGGCCGAGTCGGCGCCGGTGATGAAGAAGAGCGCCACCAGCACCGCCGCCACCGCCGTGGTGACCGTCGCCAGGGGCAGCGCGTGCAGCAGCCCGAAGAGGGCGTTCTCGGCGCTCGCCCCGACGTCGGCGACCAGGTCCCGGGTGCCGCTCTGCTGCACCCGCAGCGCGGTGCCGCCCATGATCGCGAACCAGACGACGCTGGCCCCGCTGGGCACCAGGAGCACCCCCGTGACGAACTCCCGGACCGTGCGCCCACGGGAGATCCGGGCGATGAAGATGCCGACGAACGGCGCCCAGGAGATCCACCAGGCCCAGTAGAAGATGGTCCACGAGCCCAGCCAGGCCGGGTCGGTGAAGGCTCCGGTGCGGGTGGACATGACCACCAGGTGGCTGAGGTAGTCGCCGACCGAGGCGGGCAGCACCTCCAGCGTGTAGATGGTCGGGCCGGCCACGAAGACGAAGACCATCAGACCCACCGCCAGCACCACGTTGCTGGTCGACAGCCACTTGATCCCCTTGTGCAGGCCCGTGAACGCGGAGATCACGAACGCGGCGGTGAGCGCGGCGATCACCACCAGCTCGACCCCGGTGCTGTCCGGCACGCCGGTCGCGCTGTCCAGGCCCGCCGTGACCTGGAGCGCGCCGAGCCCGAGGCTGGTCGCCGAACCGAACACGGTGGCGAACACCGCCAGCAGGTCGATCGCCTGCCCGACCGGCCCGTACGCCCGGGCGCCGAGCAGCGGCACGAACGCCGCCGAGATCCGGCTGCCGCGCCCCTTGCGGAAGGTCGAGTACGCCAGGGCCAGCGCCGCGACCGCGTAGATGCCCCACGGGTGCAGGGTCCAGTGGAAGAGGGTGTACTGCATGGCCGCCGCGGCGGCCGGCCCGGTCTGCGGCTGCACCCCGGCGGCGGGTGGCGGCGCGGCGTAGTGCTGAATCGGCTCGGCGACGGCGTAGAAGACCAGGCCGATGCCCATGCCGGTGCTGAACATCATCGACACCCAGGCCAGCGTGCTGAACTCCGGCTCGTCGTCGTCGGCGCCGAGCCGGATCCGGCCGAACCGGGACGCGGCGAGCACCACGGACAGCACCAGGAAAGCGTCGGCGGCCACCACGAAGAACCAGCCGAACGTGCCGATCACCCAGGCCAGCCCGGACTTCCCGAACGCCGCCAGGGATCCGCCGCCGAGCACACCCCAGGCCACCACCGCCAGCACGCCGGCCACGCCCAGCCCGAGCACCACCCGGTCGGCACGCTGCACCGGCCGGTCCTGCCGCACCTGCTCCGCCATGGCCCCATCCTCAGCGGGCGGGTGACCCCGCCGGGGCCGAACGACGCAGGACCGTCGCGGGCCGGCGGTCGATCAGACGGGGAGGACGGCCGACTCCTCCGCCTCGACCTGGGCGTTCCAGGCCGCCTTGGTGGAGCGCCAGCCCTCGTCATCCATGCCGCGCCGCCAGTAGCCGGAGATCGACAGGTCGCCCCGGGGCACACCACGCTCGACCCGCAGCAGGTGGCGCAGCTCCTTCACCGCGGTGGCCTCGCCGTGCACGAAGGCGTGCACCCGGCCGGCCGGGAAGTCCAGCGCGCGGAGCGCCTCCACCAGCGGCTCACCCACGGGACGGCCGGCGCGGTGCAGCCAGCGCAGCTCGACCGCGCCCGCGCTGGCCAGCGGCAGCTCGTCGGCGGGACCGCCCACCTCGACGTAGACCTTGGCGGGCGCGCCCACGGGCAGCCGCTCCAGCGCGGCGGCGATCGCCGGCAGCGCGCTCTCGTCCCCGGCCAGCAGGTGCCAGTCGGCCGCCGGGTCCGGCGCGTACGCGCCGCCGGGGCCGGCGAACAGCACCCGGTCGCCGGGGCGCAGCGCGGCCGCCCACGGCCCGGCCAGCCCCTCGTCGCCGTGGTGCACCACGTCCACGGTCAGCTCGCCGGCCGCCGCGTCCCAGGCCCGCACCGTGTACGCCCGCAGCCGCGGCCACTGCTGCGCCGGGAACTCGCGCCTGATGGTGGCCAGGTCCGTCGGGTGCGGGTAGCTCACCCCGGCGGGCGGGAAGACGAACTTCACGTAGTGGTCGGTGTAGGCGCCCACCGGCAGGCCGGTCAGCTCCGCACCGCCGAGCACGAGGCGGATCAGGTGCGGGGTGGGCCGCCCGGTCCGGACGACCGTGGCGGCGGTGAGCTTCTTCGGGCGCTGCTCCGTCATGCTTCTTAGGCTAGCCTAAGTCGCTGATCTCTCCCACCGGGCTGTCCGGCTGCCGACCGTCGGGGGGTCAGCGGCCCGCCGCCAGCCGGCCGTGCCAGGCCAGGGCGGCCGGGTCGGTGAGCGAGGCCACCTGGTCGACCACCACGCGCAGCCGGGCGGCGTCGTCCGGGGCGGCCCGCCACAGCGGGGCGAAGACCGGGTCGAGCGCGTCCGGAGCCCGGTCGAGCAGGGCAGCGACCAGGTCGGCGAGGATCTCCCGCTGCTGCGCGTACCGGGTGCCGGCGCCGGGGCGGCGCATCACGTAGCGCAGCGCGATGCCCTTGAGCAGCGCGCACCGGGCCCGGATGCGGCGCGGCACCACGAGGTCGGCGGCGTACCGGCGGTGCGGCCCGGGGCCGTGGCGCTCCTGCGTGGCGGCCACCACGGTCGACACGAAACGGCCGGTGAGCACGCTCGTGGTGGTCTTCAGGGCGGCGAGCGCCCGGTGGCTGCCGTCGTACGCGGCGAGCGGCGCGAGCGCCGGATCGGCGAGCAGTTCGGCCAGCACCTCGCCCAGGTCCTCGGGGGCCTCCCCGGAGTAGGCGGCCGCCACGTCGGCGCAGAGCGCCCGCCGTTCGTCGGCGTCGACCAGCAGCGGGCGCAGGCTGACGTAGCCGCCGTGGATGCCGTCCTCGACGTCGTGCACCGAGTACGCCACGTCGTCGGCCCAGTCCATCACCTGCGCCTCCAGGCAGCGCCGGTCGCCGGGCGGGGCGCCCTCCCGCAGCCAGGCGAAGACCGGACGGTCGTCGGCGTACACCCCGAACTTGCGCCGGCCGGGCCGGCGCTCCCACGGGTACTTGGCGACCGCGTCGAGCGAGGCGCGGGTCAGGTTCAGCCCGGCGGAGCCGCCGTCGGGGGCGAGCACCTTGGCCTCCAGCCGGGTGAGCACCCGCAGCGTCTGCGCGTTGCCCTCGAAGCCCCCGCAGTCGGCGGCGAGCGTGTCCAGGGCGTCCTCGCCGTTGTGCCCGAAGGGCGGGTGACCCAGGTCGTGCGCCAGCCCGGCGGTGTCCACCACGTCCGGGTCGCAGCCGAGCCGGGCGCCCATCTCCCGGGCGATCTGCGCCACCTCCAGCGAGTGGGTCAGCCGGGTACGCAGGAAGTCGTCGGTGCCCGCGGTGTGCACCTGGGTCTTCGCGGCGAGCCGGCGGAACGCCGCCGAGTGCAGCACCCGGGCCCGGTCCCGCTCGTACGGCGACCGCCCGTACCCGGTGTCCTTGGGCGCCTCGGTGACCAGGCGCGCCGCGTCGTCAGCGCCGGAACCGGCGGCCAACCCTCATCCCCGCTGCCGAAGGACGCAGAACTCGTTGCCCTCCGGGTCGGACAGCACGGTCCAGTCCACCTCGCCCTGCCCGATGTCGACGTGCCGGGCGCCCATGTCGACGAGGCGCTCGACCTCGGCCTCCAGGTCGGCCGGGCGCAGGTCGATGTGCAGCCGGTTCTTGCCCTCCTTGGGGCCGCTGACCGGGACGAAGACGATGCCGGGCAGCGTGTCGGCCGTGCGGCGGATCTCCACCTCGTCCGGCTTGTCGCTGATCACCTGGTAGCCGAGCGCCTCCGCCCACCAGTGGGCGAGCCGGGACGGGTCCTGGGCGTCGACCGTCAGGTTCTCCCAGACGCTGGTCATGCGGCCACCTTCCTGATCGACACGTACGCGGGAGCCCAGGTTACGCCCGGCGGGCCGGAATGGCGCGCCCGGACGCACGCGGGGCCGCCGACTTGAGCGTCGGCGGCCCCGGAAGCGTCACGCCGTCAGCGGGAGTCGGAACCGGTGGTGGTGAGAACCGCGCGGCCGGCCTCCAGCCGGGCGACCGGGACCCGGAACGGCGAGCAGGAGACGTAGTCGAGGCCGACCTCGTGGAAGAAGTGCACCGACTCCGGGTCGCCACCGTGCTCGCCGCACACGCCGAGCTTCAGCCCCGGGCGCGCCGCCCGGCCCTCGTCGGCGGCGATCCGGACCAGCCGGCCGACGCCGTCCCGGTCGATCGACTCGAACGGCGAGATGCCGAAGATGCCCAGCTCCAGGTAGCGCCAGAAGAACGCGCCCTCGACGTCGTCGCGGGAGAAGCCCCAGCCCATCTGGGTGAGGTCGTTGGTGCCGAAGGAGAAGAACTGCGCGGCCTCGGCGATCTGCCCGGCGGTCAGCGCCGCCCGGGGCACCTCGATCATGGTGCCGATCAGCACCTCGACGCCGCTGTCCCCGACCACCTCGGCGATGATCTTCTCGGCCTCGGCGCGTACCGTCTCCAGCTCCTGCACCGCGCCGACCAGCGGGACCATGATCTCCGGGCAGGCGGACCCGCCGTCCCGGGTGACCGCGACGGCGGCCTCGGCGATCGCGCGGACCTGCATGGCGAACAGGCCGGGGATGACCAGGCCGAGCCGGACGCCGCGCAGGCCCAGCATCGGGTTCTCCTCGTGCATCCGCCGGACGGCGGCGAGCAGCGCCTCCTCCTTGGCCACGTCCTCGCCGCGCTCCTGGGCGACCGCCACGTTGACCGCGAGCTGCTCCAGCGGGGGCAGGAACTCGTGCAGCGGCGGGTCGATGAGCCGCACGGTGACCGGCAGGCCGTCCATCTCGCGGAAGATCTCGACGAAGTCGTCCCGCTGCAGCGGCAACAGGGCGGCGAGCGCCGTCTGCCGCTCCTCGTCGGTGGACGCGAGGATCAGCCGCTCGACCAGCTCGCGCCGGTCGCCGAGGAACATGTGCTCGGTGCGGCACAGGCCGATGCCCTCGGCCCCGAACCGCCGCGCCCGGGCCGCGTCCGCGCCGGTGTCGGCGTTCGTCCGGACCCGCAGCCGCCGCGTGGCGTCGGCGTGCGTCATGATCCGGTGTACGGCGCGGACCAGCGGGTTGTCGATGTGCTCCGGGTCGAGGCTGCCCTCGAAGTACTGCACCACCTCGGACGGCATGACCGGCACCTCGCCGAGGTAGACCTTGCCGGTGGTGCCGTCGATGGAGACCACGTCACCCTCGTTGACGGTCTGCCCGGCCACGGTGAACTTCTTCGCCGGCACGTTGACGTCCAGCTCGTCGGCGCCGGAGACACAGGTCTTGCCCATGCCCCGGGCCACCACCGCGGCGTGGCTGGTCTTGCCACCGCGCGAGGTGAGGATGCCCTTGGCGGCGATCATGCCGCTGAGGTCGTCCGGGTTGGTCTCCCGGCGGACCAGGATCACCGACTCGCCCTCGGCGGCCAGCTCGACGGCGCGGGCCGAGGTGAAGACCACCTTGCCAGAGGCCGCGCCGGGCGAGGCGCCGATGCCCTTGGCGACCGGCTGGAATTCGTGGTCGAGCTGGAAGCGCGGGAACATGAGCTGGGCGAGCTGCGCGCCGTTGACCCGGTGCAGCGCCTCGTCCAGGTCGATCAGGCCCTCGTCGACGAGCTGCCCGGCGATGACGAACGCGGCGGCCGCCGTGCGCTTGCCGACCCGGGTCTGGAGCATCCAGAGCTTGCCGCGCTCGATGGTGAACTCGATGTCGCAGAGGTCCTTGTAGTGCTCCTCCAGCCGGGCCATGTAGTCGAGCAGCTCGTCGTAGGACTTCTTGTCGAGCTGTTCCAGCTCCTGCAACGGCACGGTGTTGCGGATGCCGGCCACCACGTCCTCGCCCTGGGCGTTGGCCAGGTAGTCGCCGTAGATGCCCTGGGCGCCGCTGGCGGGGTCCCGGGTGAAGGCGACGCCGGTGCCGGAGTCCGCGCCGAGGTTGCCGAAGACCATGGCCACCACGTTGACCGCGGTGCCCAGGTCGGCCGGGATCCGCTCCTGCCGGCGGTAGACCACCGCGCGCTCGGCGTTCCACGACTCGAAGACCGCGCGGATGGCCAGGTCGAGCTGCTCGCGCGGCTCCTGGGGGAACTCCCGGCCGGTGTGCTTGGCGAAGATCTTCTTGTACGCGTCGACCAGCCCGCGCAGGTCGTCGGCGTCCAGGTCGAGGTCGTTCTGCGTACCCTTGGCGCGCTTGGCGTCGTCGAGCGCGTGCTCGAACTCCTCGCCCGGCACCTCGCAGACGGTCTTGCCGAACATCTGGATGAGCCGGCGGTAGGAGTCCCAGGCGAAGCGGTCGTTCCCGCCGGCCTGCGCGCTGAGCCCGACCACGCTGCGGTCGTTGAGGCCCACGTTGAGGACGGTCTCCATCATGCCGGGCATGGAGAACTTGGCGCCCGAGCGCACCGAGACCAGCAGCGGGTCCTGCGGGTCACCGAGCTTGCGGCCCATCTCCCGTTCCAGGGACTCCAGGTGCGCCTCGATCTGGGCGGCCAGCCCGTCCGGCTCCCGGCCGGTCGTCAGGTACGCCTTGCAGGCCTCGGTGGTGATGGTGAAGCCGGGCGGGACCGGCAGGCCGAGATTGGTCATCTCGGCCAGGTTGGCCCCCTTGCCGCCGAGCAGGTCCTTGAGGTCCT
The DNA here is from genome assembly GCF_050948395.1 of Micromonospora sp. CA-244673. Taxonomy (NCBI): domain Bacteria; kingdom Bacillati; phylum Actinomycetota; class Actinomycetes; order Micromonosporales; family Micromonosporaceae; genus Micromonospora; species Micromonospora sp. CA-244673. Next base: position 5,758,364 of record NZ_CP192019.1, read on the forward strand.
TGTTGCCCTCGGCGAAGTCGTAGACGTACTTGTGCTCGACCGTCTCTTGCGCTGCCACCAGAGCCTCCCACGCGCGCCATTGACACTTAACGAAGGTTCAGTTCGGACATACCCCGGGAGCGACCACCGGTAATCCCGGCTCGTCAGCGATCGGTGGGCGAAGGTTAAGCGAACTTCGAGTGGCCTGGGACCGTTCGGTGACAATCGGCACAACAGTCACCACTATCCGCGTCCGTACCGGTTTTTGGGAACGCTTCCACGCGCACTATCACGCAATTCCGATTCCCCTCGTACGCTTGACGGCACTGGTTCTGCTGAACCTGACCATTGCCATATCCGGCGCAAATACACCCCGGAGCCGCTGCCGTGCCGACCATCCCCACCACCCCAGCCGAAACCGGTCCCGAGCCGCTCGACCGCCTCCCCGACCGGCAACCGGCCGCCGCCGACCTGGCCCGCACCGCCGCCCGCGCGGCCGGCGACCTGCTCGCGCCGCCCGCGCCGGTCCGCCTCGGCGACGTGGTGCCCGCCCCGGAACAGGTGCGCCCCGACCCGGCGGTGGACTTCACCCTGTCCCCGGACGCGGCGATCCGGGTCAGCCCGGCCGGCCGGGACGTCGCCGAGCAGCTCGCCGAGTGGCTACGGCCCGCCACCGGCTTCCCCCTGCCGGTCACCGACACCACCACCGCCGACGGCCCGCTCGTGCTGACCCTGTCGGAGGCACCCCTGACCGACGCGGCAGGCTCGGCCGACGCGGCAGGCCGGTTCGACGCGGCGGGTCCGGGCGACGCGGCGGGTCCGGGCGACGCGGCGGGCGTGGCCGGCGGGCTGGGTGACGAGGGCTACCGGCTCGACGTGACCGGCGCCGGGGTGCGCATCACGGCCGCCACCCCCGCCGGGCTGTTCCACGGCGCGCAGACCCTGCGGCAGCTGCTGCCCGCCGCGATCGACGGCGCCGCCCCGGTCACCGAACGCTGGACCGTGCCCGGCGGCAGCATCGTCGACCGCCCGCGCTTCCCCTACCGTGGCGCAATGCTCGACGTGGCCCGCCACTTCTTCCCCGTCGAAGACGTGCTGCGGGTCGTCGACCACCTGGCCCGGTACAAGCTCAACCACCTGCACATGCACCTCACCGACGACCAGGGCTGGCGGATCGCCGTCGACTCCTGGCCCCGGCTCGCCGAGGTCGGCGGGACCACCGAGGTGGGTGGCGGCGCCGGCGGCTACTACACGCAGGCGGACTACCGGCGCATCGTCGCGTACGCGACCCGCCGCCACGTCACCGTGGTGCCGGAGATCGACCTGCCCGGGCACACCAACTCGGCCCTCGTCGCCTACCCGGAGCTGGCGCCCGGCAAGGTCCCGCCGCCGCCGTACACCGGCACCGAGGTCGGCTTCAGCTACGTCGACCCCGCCGACGAGCGGACGTACGCCTTCGTCGCCGACGTGGTCGGCGAGGTGGCCGCCCTGACCCCCGGCCCCTGGCTGCACCTGGGCGGCGACGAGGCGTTCAAGGTGTCGGCCGACACCTACCGCGCGTTCGTCGAGCGGGCTCAGACGATCGTCGCGGCGACCGGGAAGACCGTGGTGGGCTGGCACCAGCTCGCCCCGGCCGGGCACGTCGACGGTCGGGTGCTCCAGTGGTGGGGCACCAACGGCGACGACCCCGAGACCGCCGATGCGGTACGCCGGGGCGCCCGCCTCATCCTCTCCCCCGGCAACCGCGTCTACCTGGACATGAAGTACGCCGCCGACACCCCGATCGGGCACGACTGGGCGGGCCTCATCGACGTACGCCGTGCCTACGACTGGGATCCGGGGACGCACCTCACCGGCGTACCCGCCGAGGCCGTCCTGGGCGTGGAGGCGCCGCTCTGGACCGAATCGGTCACCGCCCTCGCCGAGGTGGAGTTCATGCTCTTCCCCCGCCTGCCCGCCGTCGCCGAGCTGGGCTGGTCGCCCCGGTCGACGCACGACTGGGCCGGCTTCCGCGAGCGGCTCGCCGGGCACGGCCCGCGCTGGACCGCCGCCGGCATCACCTTCCACCCCTCCCCCGACGTCCCGTGGCCCACGCCGACCACCGCCATCCCCACCCAACCCACCGGCAACACCACCGCCCCCACGCACTGAGCGGCGTCGGCGCTACGCGCCCCCGCGCTTCAGTGGAACGCCATGGGTGTCTCAGCCGTCCCCGAGACACCCATGGCGTTCCACCCACCGCCCCGCCCGACCCCGCACCGCAGGTGACCGGCCCGCCATGCGCGACGTCCTGGACCGCTGGTTGTTGATCAAGAAGTTCGCGTCGGGATTCGACCCGGCCGCGACGCAAACCTCTTGATCAAGGTGCCGGGCGTGGTAGGGGCGGGACGCCGGTACCGGTACGTCGGCGTCCGGGGTCGCCGATGTCGCCGGGTCCCCGACCTCGCCGAGCTCGCCGTGCTCAGGGGGCTCACCGGGCTCGCCGTGCTCAGGGGGCTCACCGGGCTCACCGGGCTCACCGGGCCCACCGGGGCTCATGGGGCCCACCGGGCTCATGGGGCCCACCGGCCCACCCGGCCCCGCCCGGCCGGGTCGCCCGCTCCGCCCACTCCACCCCGCCCACCCTGCGGATCTTGGACAGTTGTCGTTCGCTGCGAACGGTAACTGTCCAAGATCCGCGCCGTCGCCGTGCGCGCCCTGGGGTGCCCGTCCGTTTTGCGCCGGCAGGTTCAGCCGGGGGTGTCCGGTTTCGGCCGGTCGTGGCGGGTGGTCGGCGCCACCGTCGGGGCGGAATCATGCCGGGGCCGGGGTCGTTGTACATGGCAGACCGCGCAGCACCCCGCCCCCGAGCGAGGCAGCCCGGTCGGAATGACCGGCCCCCGCCGGTCGTTACACCACCCGGACCGCGCACCACCGGTCCACCACACCGGGTCGGCCGCAGGGAATCACCCCGCGACCCCGGTCGTTACATCCCCCGGGCCACGCACCACCGGCCCGCACCGGTCGAGTCAGGGAATCATCCGCTGACCCCGGCCGTTACATCCCCCGGACCACGCACCACCGGTCCGCACCGGCCGCGCCAGGGAATGACCGCAGGCCGCCGGTCGTTACATCCCCGGGACATCGGATCAGGCGTGTGGGAATCACTTCCCCGCCGCCGATGGTTACACCCCCCGGACCGCCCGAGCAGGTCACCCCCCGATCGCCCGGCACCTTCACAGACTTTCACCACGCAGCACCGCACCCCCTATCAGCGTGTGCTGTGAACCCCCGACAGAAAGGCGTGACTCATCATGCGTACCAACACCATGCTGCGAAACACCGTTCTGACCGCCGCCGGCTTCGCCGCCACCACCGTCGGTATCGCCGGGCCCGCCATCGCCGCGCAGGCCACCCCCGCCGAGAAGACCGCCCAGGTCACCACCGACCGCAAGGGCCACGGCGAGCGGGAACTCGACGTCCGCTACGAGGCGCAGCCCAACTTCTACTACTGCGGCCCCGCCGCCACCCGCAACGCCATCTCGGTGCTCGGCAAGAACATCGACGTCGACGCCATGGCCAAGGAAATGGGCACCACCGAGAACGGCACCAACAGCATCAACGACATCACCCCCGTCCTGAACAAGGAGACCGGTAAGAGCTACCACTCGGTCGAGATCAAGGACGGCAAGGCCGACGACAAGCAGACCGACACCCTGCGCGCCGACATCGTGCGCACCGTCGACGACGGCCGCGCCGTGGTCGCCAACATCGCCGGCACCGCCACCGACACCGACGGCAACACCCACTCCTTCGAGGGTGGCCACTACATCAGCGTCGTCGGCTACCAGGACAACGGCCACACCGTGACCATCGCCGACAGCGCCAACCCGAACACCGCGTCCTACCGGATCAGCGTGGACAACCTCGCCGACTGGATCGCCACCCGCGGCTACTCGGCTTCCTGATCCAGCAGCACCAACCAGCAAAAGGGCCCGACCCCACCAGGGGTCGGGCCCTTTTGCGCGTCTCGTCAACCGCCGGAGTCGTCCAGCTCGGCGCCGTCCGGCGGGGTGTCGTCGTCGCGACTGGCGAGCCAGCCGTCGGGGAGGGCGACCCTGCCCGGGGAGTTGGTCCGGCCGCGCGGCTGGCCCAGGGTCTCCACGGGGAACGGCACGGTCGGGTCGAGCTTGCCGAGCAGGTCGTCGAGCTGGGCCAGGCTGTCGATCATCGCGAGCGAGCGGCGCAGCTCGCTGCCGACCGGGAAGCCCTTCAGGTACCAGGCGACGTGCTTGCGGAAGTCGGTGCAGCCGTCGCGCTCGCCCCGGGCCGGGTTGCGGGCGCCGGCCACGAACTGGTCGACCAGCAGCTCGGCGTGCCGGCGCATGGTCGCCGCCACCTCGCCGAGGTTCGGCAGCCGCCGCTCGGTGCGCCCGTTGAAGGCGGCCTCCAGGTCGGCGAACAGCCAGGGCCGGCCCAGGCAGCCGCGCCCGACCACCACGCCGTCGACGCCGGTGTGGGCGACCATCCGCAGCGCGTCGTCGGCCTCCCAGATGTCGCCGTTGCCGAGCACCGGCACGTCGAGCGCCTGCTTGAGGGTGGCGATGGCGTCCCAGTCGGCGGTGCCCGAGTAGCGCTGCGCGGCCGTACGCCCGTGCAGGGCGACCGCGGCGACGCCGGCGTCCTGGGCGGCGAGGCCCGTCTCGACGTACGTCAGGTGGTCGTCGTCGATGCCCTTGCGCATCTTCACGGTGACCGGCACCCCGGCGGGTGCCGCCGCGGCCACCGCGGCCCGGACCAGCCGGGCGAAGAGCCGGCGCCGCCACGGCAGGGCCGACCCGCCGCCGCGCCGGGTGACCTTGGGGACCGGGCAGCCGAAGTTCAGGTCGATGTGGTCGGCGAGATTCCGCTCGACCACGATCCGCACAGCGGCGGCGGTGATCTCCGGGTCGGTGCCGTAGAGCTGGAGGCTGCGGGGCTGCTCGTCGGCGCCGAAGGCGATCATGCGGAGCGTCTTGGGGTTCCGCTCGACCAGCGCGCGAGTGGTGATCATCTCGCAGACGTAGATGCCGCCGCCCTGCTCCCGGCAGAGCCGGCGGAAGCCGACGTTGGTGATCCCGGCCATCGGCGCGAGCACCACGGGCGGCCACACCTCGTGCGGGCCGAGGGTCAGCGGGCGCAGCGCGGGCAGGGTCGGGGCGGTCACCGCACAAGTGTACGGGGCCCCGACCGACCGGTCGGGGCCCCGTGACCAGCGTCAGCAGCCGGGCAGGCGCTCGATGAGGTAGCGCTCGACCTGGTCCAGGGAGATGCGCTCCTGGCCCATCGTGTCCCGGTTCCGCACGGTCACCGCGTTGTCGTCCAGGGTGTCGAAGTCGACGGTGACGCAGAACGGGGTGCCGATCTCGTCCTGCCGGCGGTAGCGGCGGCCGATGGCCTGCGAGTCGTCGAACTCGACCACCCAGCGCTTGCGCAGGTCGGTGGCGAGCTGCTTGGCCTTCGGCGAGAGCGCCTCGTTGCGCGACAGCGGCAGCACCGCCACCTTGACCGGGGCCAGCCGTGGATCGAAGCGCATGACGGTGCGCTTGTCCACGCCGCCCTTGGTGTTCGGGGCCTCGTCCTCGTCGTACGCCTCGAGCAGGAAGGCCAGCACCGCGCGGGTGAGGCCGGCGGCCGGCTCGATCACGTACGGCATCCAGCGCTCGCCCTTGGTCTGGTCGAAGTACGACAGGTCGACGCCGGAGTGCTTGCTGTGCGTGGACAGGTCGAAGTCGGTCCGGTTGGCGATGCCCTCCAGCTCGGCGAACTCGGTGCCGCCGAACTGGAACCGGTACTCGATGTCGACGGTGCGCTTCGAGTAGTGGGAGAGCTTCTCCTTGGGGTGCTCGTAGAAGCGCAGGTTCTCCTCGGAGAGGCCCAGGTCGAGGTACCAGTTCCAGCGCTCGGAGAGCCAGTACTCGTGCCACTGCTCGTCGGTGCCCGGCTCGACGAAGAACTCCATCTCCATCTGCTCGAACTCGCGGGTCCGGAAGATGAAGTTGCCCGGGGTGATCTCGTTGCGGAACGACTTGCCGGTCTGGGCGATGCCGAACGGCGGCTTCTTGCGGGCGACCGTCTCCACGTTCTTGTAGTTGACGAAGATGCCCTGCGCGGTCTCCGGGCGCAGGTAGTGCATGCCCTCGTCGCTCTCCACCGGGCCCAGGTAGGTCTTCATGAGGCCGTTGAACATCTTCGGCTCGGTGAAGGTGCCCTTGTTGCCGCAGTTCGGGCAGTTCAGCTCGGTCAGCGAGGTGAGCGGCTTGCCGTGCTTGGCCTCGTACGCCTCTTCGAGGTGGTCGGCGCGGAACCGCTTGTGGCAGGACTGGCACTCGGTGAGCGGGTCGACGAACTCGGCGATGTGGCCGCTGGCCTCCCAGACCTTGCGGGCCAGGATGACCGCGGAGTCGAGGCCGACGACGTCGTCGCGCTGCTGGACCATGGTCTTCCACCACTGCCGGCGGACGTTCTCCTTGAGCTCGACGCCGAGCGGACCGTAGTCCCAGGCCGACCGGGTGCCCCCGTAGATCTCGCTGGAGGGGAAGACGAAGCCTCGGCGCTTGGCGAGGCTGACGACGGCGTCGATACGGTCGGCTGGCATGTTTCCTCCTACGCCGGCTGGCGGTCGGCGGGGGCGATGTGAGTGGAACCGGACGGTTCGGGACAACGGTACGACCACCGAGGTCCCGGGCCCAGCAGAATACCGGGGCGCGGTCAGCTCACCCCGCACACCTCCATGCCGCCCGTCTGCTGGTCGGGCGCCAGCGTGACGGTCTGCGCCTCCCGCCGGCCGCCGGCCAGGGTCACGTCCACCGGCACGGTCAGCGTCGTGGTGTCGACGTCGCCCACCCGGTAGCCGGAGACCTGCGGCTCGGTGGCGACCCGCTGCTCGAACTCCGCCCGGGACTCGCGCCGCCGGGCGTCGTCGCAGAGCTGGTCGTACGCCTTGGACCAGTCCTTGACGACGAGCGCCTGGTAGTAGTCGTCGGTGACCGCCCGGCCCTGCTCCTCGACGGCCTGCACGTTGCTCACCGCGAGCCCGACCACGGCCGCGCCGCCCCCGCCGCAGCAGAGCAGCACGGCCAGCGCGCCGACGCCCAGGCCGAGCCAGAGCCGGGCCCGGCCGCCCTCGGTGGGCGGCGCGGCGAACGGCGGGGCGACTCCGGGGCCGGGCGGCGGCGCGGGGACGCCCGGCTCGCCCGGCGACACCGGCGGGACACCGGGCGGCGGGGCGGGGACGCCGGGCTCGGCCGGGGATCCCGGCGCCGGCGGCACGCCGGAGGGCACGGGCGGGGGTGGTGGGGCAGCCGGCCCGGGAGCGGTCATACGCGCCAGGGTAGTGCCCCCGGCCTCACCGGTAAGGACCTGCGGCCCGATCACTGGCCACCACGACGATCTCGCCGTCCGGCGCGGCACTGGCCAGCGTCTCGTACGCCGAGGGCTCGTCCACCGACCGGGCGAGAAGCGGCACCGCGGTGACCTTGACGTCGAACCCGCCGAGCGCCCGGCGGTACGCCCCGACGGACTCCCACTCGGTGAGCAGGCACCAGTGGTCGGGGTCGTCCAGCGCCCGGAGCAGTTCGCCGCGCAGGTAGCCCGGGCGGGCGGCGAGCGCGGTGAGCGCGGCGTGCGCCTGCCGGGTGAACTCGTCGGCCTCGTCGGCGTCCACCACGAACCGGTTGGTGACCAGCACCGGGTTCCTCCTCGTAGAGTCTGTGCCATGCAGCGTACGCAGACTCCCGTGCTGTCCCGGCTGGCCCGGCTCAACCCGACGACGGTGTTCCTGGCCGCGCTGGTCCTGGTGCTGGTCGGGCTCTTCGCGCCCGGTGTGGCGGGCGGGGTGCTGCTGCTGGCGCTGGCCGCGGGGCTGGTGTGGCTGATGACCGTCACCTGGGCGGTGCAGGCGCGGGCCACCCGGATGCTGCGGCTGGTGATGCTGACCCTGCTGATCGCGATCGCGCTGGCGAAGCTGCTCTGACCGTTGACCTGCGCAGACATGCAATCATGCGTTTTTGACAATCAATTTCGTTATCGCGGACAGTAGTGGCATGACCGTCCGCTCAGCCTCCCGCGCCCTCGCCGCCGCCACCGCCGCCCTGCTCACCCTGGGCGGCCTCGCCGCCTGCTCGGGCGACGGCGGCGGGAGCGACCCGGACCGGGTCGACGTGGTGGCCGCGTTCTACCCCCTCCAGTTCCTCGCCGAGAAGATCGGCGGCGACGCGGTCGCCGTCACCAGCCTGGCCAAGCCCGGCGCCGAGCCGCACGACCTGGAACTCAACCCACGGCAGGTGGGCCAGGTGGCCGACGCCGAGTTGATCGTCTACCTCTCCGGCTTCCAGCCGGCCGTGGACGAGGCGGTCGAGCAGAACGGCGGCGACCGGGCGTTCGACGTGGCGGGCGTGCAGCCGCTGCTCGACGCCGCCGCGGGCGGCCACCAGCACGAGGGTGAGGCCGGTCACGAGGAGGAGTCCGGCGGCAAGGACCCGCACCTCTGGCTGGACCCGACCCGGCTGGCGACCGCCGGCGACCGGCTCGCCGAGCGGCTCGGCAAGGCCGACCCGGGCCGGGCCGGCGACTTCACCGCCCGGGCGGCGGCGCTGCGCGCCGAGCTGACCGGGCTCGACGCCGACTACACCCGGGGCCTGGCCACCTGCCAGCGCCGGGAGATCGTGACCAGCCACACCGCCTTCGGCTACCTGGCCGACCACTACCGGCTCGAACAGGTCGGCATCACCGGCCTCAGCCCCGACGCCGAGCCAGCCCCGCAGCACCTCGCCGAGGTGGCAGAGGAGGCCCGGGAGCACGGCGCCACCACCATCTTCTTCGAGACGCTGGTCAGCCCGAAGATCGCCGAGACCGTCGCCCGGGAGGTCGGGGCGCGGACCGCCGTGCTCGACCCGATCGAGGGCCGGCCCGCCGACGGCGACTACCTCTCGGCGATGCGCACCAACCTCCAGACCCTGCGGACCGCCTTGGACTGCTCATGACCGACCCCGTCATCCAGGTCGCACACGCCGCCGTCGGCTACGACGGCCGGGCGGTGCTGCGCGACGTCTCACTGACCGTCACCGCCGGCGAGGTGGTCGCCGTGCTCGGCGCCAACGGCTCCGGCAAGTCGACCCTGATCCGTGCCGTGCTCGGCCTCGTGCCGCTGGGCGCCGGCTCGGTCACCCTCTTCGGCACGCCCCAGCGCCGCTTCCGGCAGTGGCACCGCATCGGGTACGTCCCGCAGCGGCTCGGCGCGGGCAGCGGCGTACCCGCCACGGTGGGCGAGGTGGTGGCGTCCGGGCGGCTGGCCCGCCGGGGCGTGCTGCGCCCGTCGGGGCGGGCCGACCGGGAGGCGGTGGCCGCGGCCCTGCGCGCGGTCGGGCTGGCCGACCGGGCCGGCGACCCGGTCGCCACGCTCTCCGGCGGCCAGCAGCAGCGCACCCTCATCGCCCGGGCCCTGGCCGGCCGGCCCGAGCTGCTCGTGCTCGACGAGCCGACCGCCGGGGTGGACGCGGCCAGCCAGGAGGCGTTCGCCGGCGCGCTGCGCGGCTTCCGCGACGGCGGCGGCACCGTGCTGCTGGTCGCCCACGAGCTGGGGCCGCTGCGCCCGCTGATCGGCCGGGCCGTCGTCGTCCACCAGGGCGCCATCTGCCACGACGGCCCGGTGCCGGAGCCGGCCGGGCACCACGCCGAGCCGGGCCACGACCACGTGCACCCGCACTGCGACGAGGAGCCCGCCGGGCTGTGGAGCATGTGATGGACCTCTTCCAGTACGACTTCATGCTGCGCGCCCTGGTCGGCGCGCTGGTCATCGGGCTGGCCGCCCCGGCGCTCGGCATCTACCTGGTGCAGCGCCGGCTGGCGCTGATCGGCGACGGCATCGGCCACGTGGCGCTCACCGGCGTCGGCGCCGGGCTGCTGCTCAACCGCTCCCCCGTGCTGGTCGCGGTCGTCGCGGCCACGCTCGGCGCGATCGTGATCGAGCTGGTCCGCTCGCGCGGGCGCACCTCCGGGGACCTGGCCCTGGCCCTGCTGTTCTACGGCGGCATCGCCGGCGGCGTGATGCTGGTCGGGCTCTCCGACGCCGGCAGCGGCAAGCTCAACGCGTACCTCTTCGGGTCGCTGACCACGACGTCGCCGGCCGACCTGATCACCATCCTGGTGCTCGGCGTGGCGATCCTGGTGACCATGCTGGCGCTGCGCCCGGCGCTCTTCGCGGTCTGCCACGACGAGGAGTACGCGCGGGTCTCCGGCCTGCCGGTGCGGGCGTTGAACCTGCTCCTCGCGGTCGGCACCGCCGTGACCGTCACCATCGCCATGCGGGCGGTCGGGGTGCTGCTGATCAGCGCGCTGATGGTGGTGCCGGTGGCCACCGCGCAGCAGGTGACCCGGGGCTTCCGGGCCACCATGGCGGCGGCCATGGCGCTGGGGCTGTTCGCGGCCGGTGCCGGCGTCTGGGTGGCCGCCACCGCGAACACGGCGCCCGGCGCCTCGGTCGTGCTGCTGGCGATCGGCTCGTTCCTCGTGGTGGCGCTGCTGGCGGCCGGCCGGCGGGCGCTGCGCCGGCGGACCCGCCCGGCCGCCGCGCCGGTGGCCGAACCGCCGGAGCACGAGGTGGTCCTGCGGTGAGGCCGTCCGGGCCGCCGCTGCTGGCATTGGTTACCGTTACGGGGTGACGGTCACGAACGGGTACGACGCCTTCGAGGGCGCGGGTGACCTGCTGCGCGCGCTGTCGGCGCCGATCCGGCTGGCGATCGTGAGCGAACTGGCCGCTGGCGAGCGCTGCGTGCACGAGCTGGTGGAGAAGCTCGGCGCCCCGCAGCCCCTGGTCTCCCAGCACCTGCGGGTGCTGCGCGGCGCCGGCGTGGTGCGCGGCTCGCGGCGCGGCCGGGAGATCGCGTACGCGCTGGTGGACGAGCACGTCGCGCACATCGTGGCGGACGCCGTGAGCCACGCCGGGGAGGGACCGTCGTGACCGAGGGGGCGCTGCGCAACACCCGGCAGCGGACCGCGGTGAGCGCCCTGCTGGCCGAGGTCGACGGCTTCCACAGCGCCCAGGACCTGCACGCCATGCTGCGCCAGCGCGGCGAGCGGGTCGGGCTGACCACCGTCTACCGGACCCTGCAGGGGCTGGCCGACGCGGGCGAGATCGACGTGATGCGCCCGCCCGGCGGCGAGCACCTCTACCGGCGGTGCAGCGAGGGCCATCACCACCACCTGGTCTGCCGGGCCTGCGGCCGGACCGTGGAGGTGGCCGGCCCCGCGGTGGAGAGCTGGGCCGAGCGGGTCGCCGCCGAACACGGGTACGTGCAGGTCAGCCACACCCTGGAGATCTTCGGCACCTGCCCGGCCTGCGCCGGCTGACAAAACCGACCCGTGCCCGGGCGGCCGGGCCGTGGCACGCTGTCCGGCGTGAAGATCTACGCCGACCGTTTTCCGACCGCCCTCCGTCAGCTCCTCACCGATCTGCTCGTGGTCGTCTGGGTGTACGCGGCGATCCGCTTCGCGCTCTGGCTGCACGACCTGGTCGAGAAGCTCGCCGTACCGGGACAGAAGCTGGAGGGGGCCGGCGGCGGGCTCGCCGACAACCTGGCCGACGCCGGCGGCAAGGTCGGCCGGGTGCCGCTGGTCGGCGACGAGCTGACCGGCCCGTTCACCAAGGCCGCCGAGGCCGCCCGCGCCGTCGCCGAGGCCGGCCGCGACCAGCAGGAACTGGTCGGCCAGCTGGCCCTGGCGCTGACCGTCGCCGTGCTGGTCTTCCCGCTCGGGCTGGTGCTGTTCGGCTGGCTGCCGCTGCGGGTGCGCTGGATGCGCCGGGCCGGCGCGGCGAAGGCGCTGGCCGCCGCCCCGGCCGGGCGGGACCTGCTGGCGCTGCGCGCGCTGGCCGGGCAGCCCCTCGCCAAGTTGAACCGGATCGCGCCGGACGTGGCCGAGGCGTGGCGCCGCGGCGACGACGCGACGGTGGACGCTCTCGCCGCGCTGGAGCTGCGCGGACTCGGGCTGCGCACCGGCCGGTAAGGTGTGCCGGTGCTGTACTTCCTGATCGTCGTCGCGGTCCTGCTGCTGATCTACGCGGGCGTCCTGGTGAGCTTCGTCCGCAAGGGCCGCCGGATCCCGCCGGCCGCGTACCTGGTGCTGGCCGGCCTGAACGGCCTCATCCTGGCCGGCGTGATCGCCTGGGCGGTCGCCCGCTGACGGCGGGCCCCCGCCGCGACCGGCGGGGGCCTCCGACCGTCACGCCGTGGGCGGGATGCGGCGGCGCACGTCCTGCGCCGTGGACGGGCCGGGCTCCCAGCGGGCCACCCAGGGCTGATCGGCGGGCGGGGTGACCACGCCCTCCTCGACCGAGGCGTAGCGGCCCGCGAGGATGCGCTTCGCGGCGGCCACGTCCACCGCGTCGGTGTTGGACCACAGGCCGGTGAACAGCTCGTCGACGCGCAGCCGGGCCTGCCGGCAGAACAGGTCGGCCAGCTCGACGTTCTCCGGGTGCTCGGCGCGCTCGGCGACGGCCCGGACGCAGACCGCCGACATGGCGAACAGCTCCGCGCCGATGTCCACCACCCGGCCGAGGAACGCCTGCTTGCGCTCCATCTTCCCCTGCCAGCGGGACATCGCGTAGAAGGTGGACCGGGCCAGCTTGCGGGAGGTGCGCTCCACGTGCCGCAGGTGCCCGGCGAGCGGGCCGAACTCGTGGTAGGCGCCGGGCGCCTGGCCCTTGCCGACGGCCAGGGTGGGCAGCCACCTGGCGTAGAAGACGCCGGCCCGCGCGCCGGCCTTCGCCTTGCGGCCCAGCCCGGCGTCCGGGTCGATGATGTCGCCCGCCACCGAGAGGTGCGCGTCGACCGCCTCGCGGGCGATCAGCAGGTGCATGATCTCGGTGGAGCCCTCGAAGATCCGGTTGATCCGCAGGTCGCGCAGGAGCTGCTCGACCGCGGCCGGGCGCTCGCCCCGAGCCGCCAGGGAGTCGGCCGTCTCGTAGCCGCGCCCGCCCCGGATCTGGATGAGCTCGTCGGCGATCTTCCAGGCCATCTCGCTGGCGTAGAGCTTCACCAGCGCGGCCTCGATGCGGATGTCGTTGCGGTCGTCGTCGGCGAGCAGGCAGCAGAGGTCCAGCATGGACTCCATGCCGTACGTGGTGGCGGCGATGAAGGCCAGCTTCTTGGCGACCGCCTCGTGTTCGCCGACCGGCCGGCCCCACTGGACCCGGTCGGCGGCCCATTCACGGGCCACGTTCAACGCCCACTTGCCCGCGCCCACGCACATGGCCGGCAGCGAGAGCCGGCCGGTGTTCAACGTGGTCAGCGCGATCTTCAGGCCCTTGCCCTCGCCGCCGATCACGTTCTCCTTCGGCACGAAGACGTCGTGGAACCGGGTGACGCTGTTCTCCAGGCCGCGCAGCCCGATGAAGGCGTTGCGCCGCTCGACGGTGATGCCCTCGCTGTCGCCCTCCACCACGAAGGCGGTGATGCCGCCGCGCCGCCCCTCCGCCGCCGGCACCCGGGCCATCACCACGAGCAGGGTGGCGACCGTGCCGTTGGTGGCCCACAGCTTCACCCCGTTGAGCCGGTAGCCGGTGCCGTCCTCGGTCGGCTCGGCCGTGGTGGCCAGGCGGGCCGGGTCGGAGCCGACATCCGGCTCGGTGAGCAGGAAGGCGGAGACCTCGCCGGCGGCCAGCCGGGGCAGGAAGTGCTCCTTCTGCTCCGGGGTGCCGAACATCTTCAGCGGCTGCGGCACACCGATCGACTGGTGCGCGGAGAGCAGCGCGCCGATCGACGGGTTCACCGAGCCGGCCCGCATCAACGCCCGGCAGTAGTGCAGGTTGCTCAGCCCGAGGCCGCCGTGCTTCCGGTCGATCTTCATGCCGAACGCGCCGAGCCGGGCCAGGCCGTGGAACACCTCGTCGGGGATGCGCGCGTCCCGCTCGATGGCCGCACCGTCCACCTCGGAGTCCAGGTACGCCCCGAACGCGGCGAGGAACTCGTCGGCCCGCGCCGCCTCCGCCGGGTCGAGGCGCGGCCACGGGTTGATCAGGTCGAGCTGGAAGCGGCCGAGGAACAGTTCCTTGCCGAAGCTGGGCCGGTCCCAGGCCGACTCGCGGGCCGCCTCGGCGACCTGCCGCGCCTCCTTTTCGGAGACCTGGCCGGCCTCGGCGGGCAGCGGCCCGGCCCCGTCCGCGCCGGCCGGTGGCTGCGGGTCGTCGATCGGCGCCACCCGCCCGGTCGGGCCGCCGTGTCCGGCGGGGTCGGGTCGGCTGTTCTGTGTCGTGGTCACGGCTGCCTCCTGGAGACCTCGGTCCGGCTGCGTCGACGTGCGACGGAAACGACGCTACCCCCGGGTGTTACCCAGGGGTAGCCTCGCGCGCACGTCCGATTTGGCAGGTCCGCGCGGTCAGTCGCCGGCCAGCGACCGCGGATCGTCGTCCTCGTCGTCGATGTCCTCGTCGCCCCAGCCGCGCCGGGCGAACGGCAGGATCACCCAGAACATCAGGAACCAGAGCCCGGTGAGCGCGCTGAGCAGGAACGCGATCGGGCGGTCCAGCACGAAGTCGGTGATCAGCAGGACCGCGCTGACCATCGAGATCAGCATGAAGGCGAGGCCGCCGGTGGCCATCCGGTGCGCGAAGCGGACCAGCTCCGGCTTGCGGCCCTGGCGGAACAGCGCCCGGTGGAAGGCGACCGGCGAAATGATCATCGCGGTGGCCGCGGCGGCGGACAGCAGGGCGACGATGTAGACGTCCCGCTGGAATTCCGAGGTCCGGGTGAAACCGTTGCTGAACGGCAGGGTCAGCAGGAAGGCGAAGAGGATCTGCACCCCGGTCTGCGCGACCCGCAACTCCTGGAGGAGGTCGGCGAAGTTGCGCTGCCAGCGCTGCTTCTCGGTTTCCTTGGACACCCGCTACCTCCAGGGAAGACGCTACTGCCGGTGAGGGCTCCCCACCGGCAGTACCGCCTGTGCCCCGTCGCGCCGGGCGTGAAACCGGTTCAGGACCCGCGGCGGATCCGGCCCGCGTACCGGGCCTCCAGCTCCGCGTTGTGCTCGTCGCCGCCGGTGATGTTGGCGGACAGGTAGACCGGGGGCTGCTCCCCCGCCGCGAGCAGCCGGGCGACCACCTCCGCGACGATCTGCTGGGCCAGCAGCGCGGCAGTGATCGAGGACACCGCGCCCACCGCGCCGCCGCCGGGCAGCGGCAGGGTGGCGTCGCCGTACGGGGCGCCGTTGTCCAGCACCACGTCCGCGAAGTCGGCGAGCTTGCGCCCGGACGGGTGGCGCGAGGTCATCCGGGCCGAGTGCTGCGCCGAGGTGATCGCCACCAGCCCGTGCCCACGCTCCTTGACGACGGCGGCGAACTCGACCATGGCGCCGTTCACCCCGGAGTTGGAGGCGAGCACGAACACGTCCTGCGGCCGGACCGGGGCCAGCTCGTAGAGGCGGTGCGCCACGGCCGGCTCACGCTCCAGCTTCGGACCGAGCACGTCGGCCGGCTCGCCGCCGTGCAGCACCAGATCGCGCAGGGCGATCCGGTTGGTGGGGACCAGACCGCCGGCCCGGCCGGCGATCTCCATGGCGAGGGCCTCCGAGTGGCCCGTGCCGAACGCGTGCACCACCCCGTCGGCGCGCAGCGACGCGGCGATCAGGTCGGCCGCCCGGGCCACGTTCTCCCGCTGGTCGGCGGCGACCCGGGCGATCGTCTCGGTCACGATCGCCAGGTACGCCTCGGCGCTCACCGTCATGCTTCCTCCGTCCCTCGGGGTCGGGCCAGCCACTCGACCGCGAAGTCGACCGCCACCCGCTGCCTCATCAACCGGCCCGTCCCGTCGCCGACCGGCCCGAGCCGCACCGCACCGGTGGCCTCCAGGTCGGCGCCGAGCCGGGCGAAACACTCCTCGTCCAGGTCCACGTCGTCCCACCACACCCACTCCCGGCCGCCGTCGCCGGTCAGCACGGCCGCGCCGCAGCGCTGCCGGGGCGGCGCCGGTTGCCGGTACTCCGCCAGGTGCAGGGACGTGTTGCTGCCGTGGTCCACGCCGAGCAGCAGCACGTCGGCGTCGAGATCGTAGAGGCGGGCCAGCGGGGAGCCCTCGCCCAGCATGTCGGCCCGCGCATGGCCGTCGACGATCCGCGCCGCGGCCGGCCCGAGCGCGGCGAACGAGACGAACGGATGGTCGCTGCGCCGCGCCCCCGGCCAGGTGCGGACCAGCTCGGCCAGCGCGCCCATGAACCGGCTCGGTGTCACCGCCGGGTCGAAGCCGGGCGTCTCGTCGCGGATCACCGGCCACCAGTCCGCCGGCACCGGCGGGTTGCTCCACCCCGCCGGGTCGCTGTTCTCCGGCGTGTGGGTGGGCACCACCACCGTGCCGGCCGGGCCGAGCACGTCGCGCAGGGCGAGCAGCACGGCCTCCGGGCCGCCGCAGAGGAAGCCCAACGGGCGCAGGGAGGCGTGCACGAGAACGGTCCCGCCGGGGCGTACCCCCAGGTCGCGGAGCTGGGCGGCGAGCGACGCGCGGGTGTGCGGCCGGGCCGGCGCGGGGCTCGCGGTCATCGGCCGGCGCGGGCCAGGATCGCCGCGGCCAGCGGGCCGGGCGCCTCGTCCGGGATCCAGTGGGTGACGTCGGGCAGCACCACGAAGCGGTAGTCGCCCGTGACGTGGGCCGCGCACGCGTCGGCGGCGGTCCGCCCGATCGCCACGTCCCGGTCGCTCCAGACGAACGTGGTCGGCACGCCCACCGGCCCGACGGCCTTCATGTCCGCCCCGGTCATGGCCCGATACCAGTTCAATGCCGCGGTCAGCGCGCCCGGCTCGCGCATCGGGTCGGCGTAGCGGGCCACCCGGTCGGCGTCACCCGCCCCGGACAGCATCCGGCGCAGGGTCGCCGCGCGGAACGCCAGCAGCACCTTCTCCGCCTTGCCCGGCTTGCGGAACAGGGCGATGTAGGAGGAGCGGGCCTTCTGCCGCGGGTCGGTGGCGAGCGCATGCCCCATGGCGGCCGGGTGCGGCACCGACACCGCGGTCAGCGTGCGCACCCGCTCCGGGTGCGCCGCCGCCAGTCCCCACGCCACGATCGCGCCCCAGTCGTGGCCGACCAGGTGGGCGGCGGTCACCCCGAGCGCGTCCAGCACGGCGGCCGCGTCGGCCACCAGCTCCGGAATCCGGTACGCCCCGACGTCCGCCGGCCGGGCGCCGGGCGAGTAGCCGCGCTGGTCGAGCGCGTAGGTGCGCAGCCCGGCCGCGTGCAGCGCGGGGGTCACCTCGTCCCACTCACCGGAGTGCTGCGGGAAGCCGTGCAGCAGCAGGACGGGCTCACCGCCCTCGGGGCCGCCGGTGCGTACCTCGAACGTCAGCCCTCGCGCCTCGACCCGCATGGCCGCCACCCTAACGGGCGATCGCCCTGCTGGGCCCGACGGCGGGGTCGGTGCTAGCGTCTGCGACGAGACAACTTCACATCCGACAGGGGAGCGCACAGCGCTGAGAGTGCGGGCCGGTGCCCGCAGACCCTCGAACCTGATCTGGGTAATGCCAGCGCAGGGAGTTCGGTCGACCTCCAGCCGCGCCGCCGTCCGGTGACCACCGGGCGCGGCGTGCGTCTTCTCCTGGTTCGCCTCACAGAACTGGGAGCAACCATGGACAGCACCAACCGGTGGCGCACCATCGACATCGTCGTGGCCTCCGTGCTCGCGGTGGCGTTCGGCATCATCTTCTGGGCCTGGGGCCTGCTCTGGAACGGGCCGGCCGACGCCGTTCCGCTGCCCGGTCGCGCCGTCCTGTACGGCGTCTGGCTGGTGCCGGCCGTGCTGGGCGCCCTCGTCGTCCGGAAGCCGGGCGCGGCGCTCTTCACCCTCACCCTGGCCGCGCTGGTCTCTGTGGCGCTGGGCACGAGCTGGGGCTGGACGATCGTCGTGCAGGGCCCGCTGGAGGCGGCCGCCGCCGAGCTGGCTTTCGCGCTCTTCGCGTACCGCAGCTACCGGCTGCCCGTGGCGCTGCTCGCCGCGACGCTGGCCGGTCTCGCGGCGGCGATCTACGACGTCTTCGTCTGGTACCCGGGCACCGCGTGGGGCAGCTTCCGCCTGCCCTACATCCTGCTGACCGCCGCCAGTTCGCTGGTGGTGGCCGGACTGGGCAGCGTCGCCCTCACCCGGGCCCTGGCCAACACGGGTGTCCTTGACCGCTTCCCCGCCGGCCGCGAACGCGCCGCCGTCTGACCGCCCCCGCCGACCGCGTTGATCAAGGAGTTTGCGTCGGCCGAGGCGGTTTTCCAGACGCGAACTCCTTGATCAACCAAGCTGGGGCCGGAAGGGCCGGAGGGAGGTGGCGCGGTGGGAGCCGTGAGCCTGCGGGGGTTCGGGTGGCGGCACGCCGGGCGGAAGGGCTGGGCCGTGCGCGGGGTGGACCTGCGCGTCGAGGTTGGCGAGCGGGTGTTGCTGCTCGGGGCTTCCGGGGCCGGTAAGAGCACGCTGCTGGCGGCGCTGGCCGGGTTGCTGCCGGAGGACTCCGGCGAGCAGGAGGGCACCGTCGAGATCGACGGGCTCGACCCGCGCAAGGCCCGGGAACGCGTCGGCGTCGTCTTCCAGGACCCGGAGAGCCAACTGGTGATGGCCCGCTGCGGCGACGACGTGGCGTTCGGGTTGGAGAACCGGGGGGTGCCCGCCGACGAGATCTGGCCCCGGGTGGACGAGGCGCTGCGCCGCGTCGGCTTTCCCTACCACCGGGACCGGCCCACGGCCGCGCTGTCCGGCGGCGAACAGCAGCGGCTCGCCCTGGCCGGGGCGCTCGCCCTGCGGCCGGGACTGCTGCTGCTCGACGAGCCCACCGCCAATCTCGACCCGGCCGGCGCCACCCTCGTCCGGCAGGCCGTCGCGGACGCCGTCGACGCCGACACCACCCTGATCCTGGTCGAGCACCGGGTCGCCGAGGCGCTGCCGCTGGTCGACCGGGTGGTCGTGCTGGAGCCCGGCGGCGGCGTGCGGGCCGACGGGCGCCCCGACGCGGTCTTCGCCGCGTACGGCGACGCGCTGGCCGACGCCGGGGTCTGGGTGCCCGGCCACACCGTGCCGCCCCGGCACGCCAGCACGCCGCCCGGCGAGGTGTTGCTCACCGCCGACCGGCTCGGCCTGCCGCCCCGGCTGGCCCCCACCGACCTTCGGGTACGCGCCGGCGAAGCGCTCGCCGTCCTCGGCCCCAACGGCGCCGGCAAGTCCACCCTGGCCCTGCTGCTCGGCGGGCTGCTCCGCCCCGGCACCGGTACGGTCACGGCCACCCCGGCCCTGGCCGGCCGGGACGCGGGCACTCCCCCGCACCGCTGGCGGGCGCCCGCCCTGGCCCGGCGGATCGGCTCGGTCTTCCAGGACCCGGAGCACCAGTTCGTCACCGGCACCGTCCGGGACGAGCTGGCCCTCGGACCCCGCCGCACCGGCCAGCCCGAGCCCGCCGTGACGGCGACGGTGGACGCCCTGCTGGCGCGGCTGCGCCTGGACCGGCTGGCCGGGGCCAACCCGTACACCCTCTCCGGCGGCGAGGCCCGGCGGCTGAGCGTGGCGACCGCCCTGGCCACCGCGCCCCGCCTGCTGATCTGCGACGAGCCCACCTTCGGCCAGGACCGGCGGACCTGGCGGGAACTCATCGACCTCTTCGCCGAGCTGCGCGACGCCGGCCACGGCGTCGTCGCGGTCACCCACGATCCCGACTTCGTGGCCGCGCTCGCAGACCGGACCCTCACCCTGGAGCGCCGGACGCCCGGAGGCCGGTCGTGATCGGCGTCGAACCCGTCGCGGCGGCGGGCGCGCCGCTGGCCCGGCGCAACCCGGTGGCGAAGCTGGCCGCCGCGTTGCTCTTCTCGGTCGTCCTGATCGCCACCCTGGACCCGGTCGCCCCGGCGATCGCCATCGCGGTCGAGTTGGCCGTGCTGCCGCTGTTCGGCATCCGCTACCGGGTGCTGGCCCGGCGGGCCTGGCCCCTGCTGGCCGGCGCCGGCGGCATTCTGGTCACCCTGGTGCTCTTCGCCGCCGACCGGTCCGGTCCGGTGCTGCTCACGGTTGGTCCGCTGCTGGTCACCCAGGGAGTGCTGGTCACCGCGCTGGGCCTGGTGCTGCGCATGCTCGCGGTGGCGCTGCCGGGGATCATCGTGTTCGCCACCACCGACGCGACCGACCTGGCCGACGCGCTGATCCAGAACGCGAAGGCGCCCGCCCGGTTCGCCATCGGGGCGCTGGCCGCGTTCCGGCTGGTGCCGCTGCTGGAGGAGGAGTGGCGGATGATCAGCATGGCGCGCCGGGCCCGGGGCGTGGACGCCGGCCGCAACCCGGTGGCCAAGCTGCGGCTGTTCGGGTCGACGGCGTTCGCGCTGCTGGTCGGGGCGATCCGGCGGGGCACCCGGCTGGCCGTCGCCATGGACGCCCGGGGCTTCGACGCCGGCACCCCGCGTACGGTCGCCCGGCGGCAGCGCTTCACCCGGGCCGACACCCTGCTGGTCGTCGCCGCCGGGGCGCTCGGCGCGGCGGCGCTGACGGTCAGCGTGCTGCTGGGCACCTTCCGCCCGCTGATCGGCTGAGCCCCGCTACCGCCGCGGCTGGGCCACCCCGCTCCGGTACGCCAGCACCACCGCCTGCACCCGGTCCCGCACCCCGAGCTTGGCGAAGATGCGGTTCACGTGCGTCTTCACGGTCGCCTCGCCGACGAAGAGCCGGTCGGCGATCTCCCGGTTGGACAGGCCGAGGGCCATCATCCGCAGCACCTCGGTCTCGCGCGCGGTCAGGTCGGCGAGGCTCGGGTGGGCGACCACCGACGCGGTCGCGGTGTAGTGGTCGATCAGACGGCGGGTGATCGACGGGGAGAGCAGGGCGTCGCCCCGGGCCGCGGTCCGCACCGCCTCGGCCAGCTCGCGGGGCGGAGTGGTCTTGAGCATGAACCCGGAGGCGCCGGCGCGCAGCGCCCGGTAGACGTACTCGTCGAGGTCGAAGGTGGTCAGCATGATGATCCGGATGTCGCTCCGCGCCGCCAGGATCCGCTCGGTGGCGGCGATCCCGTCCACCGGTGCCATGTGGATGTCCATCAGCACCACGTCGGGAGCGAAGCGGGTCGCCAACTGCACGGCCTCCTCGCCGTCGGCCGCGTCGGCGACCACCTCGAGGTCCGGCTGGGCGGTGAGGATCAGGCGGAGCCCGCCGCGCACCAGCGCCTCGTCGTCGGCGATGAGGACCCGGGTCATCGGGTGGTCCCTGCCGTGGCCAGTGCGCCGGCCGACGCTTCGGCGTCGAAGGGCAGCGTGACGCGTACCTCGAAGCCGCCCCGCGGGCGGGGACCGGCGTTCACGGTGCCGCCGAACAGCTCCGCCCGCTCCCGGATGCCGGTGAGGCCGTGGCCGGTGCCGGCGTTCCGCCGGGCCGGGCCGGCACCGTCGTCCGTCACGTGCAGCCGGAGGGCGTCGCCGGCCACCTCGATCGACACGGCGACGGCCGCGCCCGGCGCGTGCCGGGCGGCGTTGGTCAGCGCCTCCTGGAGGATCCGGTAACCGCTGACGTCGGCGGCGGCCGGGATCGCGTCGAGGTCACCCGTGACGGTCACGTCGACCCGCCCGCCGGCCAGGGTCACCCCGGCGGTCAGCCCGTCGATCCGCCGCAACGACGGCAGCCCCTCCGGGGCCGCCTCCGCGCCGCGGAGGATCACCAGCAGCCGGCGCAGCTCGGTGACCACCTCGCGCCCGACCTCCTGCACCGCGTCGAGGGACGTCCGGGCCTGACCCGCGTCCGAGTCGAGCACCGCCTGCGCCGCGGCGGCCTGCAGCACCATCACCGAGACCCCGTGCGACACGATGTCGTGCAGTTCACGGGCCACGCGCAGCCGTTCGTCCGTCCGGGCGGCGGCCTCCCGCTCGGCGGCCAGCGCCACCAGCCGGGCCGCCTGCGCCCGCCGCATCCGCACGGCGTATCCGGGGCCGAGCACGGCGAGCCCCACGAACAGGATGAAGACCCAGTCGGAGTCGCCGGCCATGGCGTTCTCGATGCCGAGCGGGAGGAGATAGCCGGCCGCGGCGACCGGGACCGCGGCCCGGCCACCCACCGCGACGCAGGCGAAGGTGGCCGCCACCAGCGCCAGGAGCGGCACGACCGGCCACTCCGGCAGGACCGGCGTGAAGCTCTGCGCGGTGAAACAGGCCCCGGCGACCACGGCGGCCGTCCGGGGGTACGCCGTGCAGCCGGCCACCGCGAGGCCGTAACCGACCAGCAGCACGGTGAGGACGGCGAGCCAGCCGGTGGAGAGCGCGGCGAGGTCCGGCCCCTCCCCCTCGACGTAGCCGGCCAGCGGGACGTACAGCTCGGCCAGGCCGAACGCGAACAGCGCGGCCCCGGCGAGCGAGGTGGCCACACCGCGCCACCGGGCCCGGACGTCGAGGGCAGACATGCCGGAAGGGTAGCCACGGCGGGCAGCTCTCCGCGTCCACCCACGGGTGTAGCGACGGCCGCCGACACTCCACCCGGGGCTCAACTTCCGCGCCGACGACCCGGGCCGGGTGTGGCTCCTAGCGTCCCTCCCACGACTTCGAGAGGAGACACTGATGGACGACAGCACTGGCGGGCGGACCGGTCGGCGGCTCACCGCGGGCGCCCTGCTCTGCGGCGGCGTGGTGTACGGCGTCGCCAACGCCTTCTACTGGGTGATGTTCCCCGACGACGTGGCCGACACCGCGGGGAACGTGGCGGTGGCCGCCGGGAACCTGGGCGCGTGGCGGGTGGAGACCGTGCTGTTCGCGCTGGCTCACCTGCTGCTGCTGCCCGCGACGCTCGGGCTGGCCGCCACGCTGCACCCGCGCAAGCCGGTGGCCGCCATGATCGGCGGGGCCACGGCGCTGCTCGGGCTCTACTTCGCCACCGTCCACCTGTGGCAGTACAACGCCTTCTTTGGGGCCCTGGCCGGCGGCGGTGTGGACGCCGACGCCGCCCGCCCGGTGACGACCGCGATCGACGGGGATCCGTTCGTGATGGCGTCGTTCGCGGTGTGGCTGCTCGGCTGGCTGGTCGGCCTCCTCGTGCTGGCCTTCGGCGCGTGGCGGGCCCGCCTCGTGGCCCTCTGGGTGCCGCTGCTGCTCACCGCCGGGCAGGTGCTGGACCTGGTCGGCTCGGGCGTCCCGGTGAAGCTGGCGGTGAGCGCGCTCATGGTGGCCGGCTTCGTGGGCCTGGCTCTCGGCGTGGCGCGACGGCGCAGTGTCGAGGCGCCGGCCGGGACGGCGACCCCGGCGACCGCCGCCGCCTGAGGGGCGAACGCGGGCGCGGGGGGCACCGCCCGCGGTTTCGGGTGCAGTTGTCGTCGCCGCAGCGGCGACAACTGCACCCGACACGGCCTCAGCTGCGCCGGAAGGCGTAGAACCGGGTCTGACCGGCGCGCTGGCTGCGCCCCCCGAGCCGGGCCTCGCGACCGGCCGGCGGGCCGGCCTTCGGCGGCGGCGGCGTGTCGGCACGGCCGGGCAGGGTCACCGGCGCGACGGGCGCCACGGTGAGCGCGTCGAGATCCGGCGGGCTGAGGTCCACCGGGGACGGCGCGGGCTTCTGGAGCTTCTTCGGACTGCGCTTGGCGGGCATACGCTGCCTCCTGACTGTCGGGCACCCGTGGGCACGGCGAGCGGGGAACACCCGGGCGGTCCGACGAGGCATGCGACGCCGCCACCCGACGGTGGCGCGGAGAATGCGGGACGCCCGGGGCGCACGATCCACGGCGGTACGCACGGTGGACCGGGCCTTCGAGAGGTGGGCGTCAGTTACGCATGAGAGCACGCTAACCCACCCCCGGGCCGCCCGCAGCCGAATTACGGGCACGACCGGCGAGGACCGACCGCGACCATGCCCTCACCCGCCGTCGACGTCCCGGCCCGGCCCCGCGCCACCCGCGATACGGTCGCAGCACGGGCAGCGGAGACGAGGGGTGGCGGTACGCATGGCACAGCAGGCGACGGCGCAGATCGGGGTCACCGGTCTGGCGGTGATGGGCCGCAACCTGGCCCGGAACCTGGCCCGCAACGGTTTCACCGTGGCGGTGCACAACCGCTCGCCGGAGCGCACCCGCAGCCTGGTGGCCGAGCACGGCGACGAGGGCACGTTCGTGCCCTCGGAGTCGATGGCCGACTTCGTCGCCTCGCTGGAGCGCCCCCGCGCCGTGATCGTCATGGTGAAGGCGGGCGCCCCCACCGACACGGTGATCGACGAGCTGGTCCCGCTGCTGGAGGAGGGGGACATCGTCGTCGACTGCGGCAACGCGCACTTCGCCGACACCCGCCGCCGGGAGGAGGCGCTGCGCGGGCACGGGCTGCACTTCGTCGGCACCGGCGTCTCCGGCGGTGAGGAGGGCGCGCTGCGCGGGCCGAGCATCATGCCGGGCGGCTCGGCCGAGTCCTACCGGAAGCTCGGCCCGATCTTCGAGCGCATCGCCGCTCAGGTGGACGGCGTCCCGTGCTGCCGGCACATCGGACCGGACGGCGCCGGCCACTTCGTGAAGATGGTCCACAACGGCATCGAGTACGCGGACATGCAGCTCATCGCCGAGGCGTACGACCTGCTCCGGGCCGGCCTGTCGGCGAGCCCGGCGGAGATCGCGGAGGTCTTCCGCGAGTGGAACGGCGGCGAGCTGGAGTCCTTCCTCATCGAGATCACCGCCGAGGTGCTCGGGCACGGCGACGCGGCCACCGGCCGGCCCTTCGTGGACGTGGTGCTCGACCAGGCCGAGCAGAAGGGCACCGGCCGGTGGACCGTGCAGAGCGCGCTGGACCTCGGCATCCCGATCACCGGCATCGCCGAGGCCACGTTCGCCCGGTCGCTCTCGGGGCACGCCGACCAGCGCGCCGCCGCCCGCCGCGCGTTCCCCGACGCGGGCGAGAAGTGGCAGGTGGACGACCGGGACACGTTCGTCGAGGACGTCCGGCGGGCGCTGCTGGCCAGCAAGATCGTCGCGTACGCGCAGGGCTTCGACCACATCCGTGCCGGCAGCCGGGAGTACGACTGGGACATCGACCTGGGCGGCACCGCCACCATCTGGCGGGGCGGCTGCATCATCCGGGCCCGTTTCCTGGACCGGATCCGGGAGGCGTACGACACGGAGCGGGACCTGCCGACGCTGCTGGTCGCCCCCTGGTTCGCCGACCGGGTCGGCGCCGGGGTCCCGGCCTGGCGGCGGGTGGTGGCCGACGCGGCCCGGGCGGGCGTGCCCACCCCGGCCTTCTCGTCGTCGCTGGCCTACTTCGACGCGTTGCGGGCCGAGCGGCTGCCGGCCGCGCTGATCCAGGGGCTGCGGGACAACTTCGGCGCGCACACCTATCACCGGGTGGACCGGGAGGGGTCGTTCCACACCCTGTGGGCGGGCGACCGCTCGGAGGTGGCGGGCTGAGCGCGCTCAGGCGAGCCCGGCGTGCATCTCCCAGACGAGGATCTCCGCCGGCTCGGCGGCGGTCACCCGCTGGCCCCCGGCCATGGTGATCCGGGCCGCGTCGCCCTCGTCGAGCCGCCCGGCCGCCTCCAGGGTCACGCCGCCGCTGGGCACGTAGAGGTGCAGGAAGGGCGCGTCGGGCAGGTTCACCGAGTCGCCGGGAGCGAGCCGGGCGGCGTGCAGGGTGGCGTACCGGTTGCGGATCCGGATGGCGGAGGCGCCGTCGTACCGGTCCATCCCGGAGGCGACCGGCACGAGGCCGCCCCGCAGCAGCTCGTCGCCGATCTCCAACTGCTCGTAGCCCGGGTCGATCCCCTCCTCGTCGGGGAGCACCCACATCTGCACGAAGTGGACCGGGTCCTGGTGCGGGGCGGTGTTCTCCAGCCGCCACGAGTCGTTCTTCTCCGAGTGCAGGATGCCGGTGCCGGCGCTCATCCGCTGGGCCAGGCCCGGGTAGATGACGCCCGAATGGCCCGTGGAGTCCTGGTGCACGAGGGAACCCCGCAGCACCCAGGTCACGATCTCCATGTCCTGGTGCGGGTGGGTCTCGAACCCGGTGCCCGGGTGCACCACGTCGTCGTTGTTGACCAGCAGCAGCCCGTGGTGGGTGTTGGCCGGGTCGTAGTGCCGGGAGAACGAGAAGGAGTGCTTGGAGTCGAGCCAGGACAACCGGGTGGCGAACCGGTCGGCGGCCCGGCGTACGTCCACGGCCGGGGCGGGTGCGACAGCGGTCACCAGGCACGCTGCCCGGTCTCGGTGGGCGCCCAGGTCAGCGCCGGTTCGCCGGTGGCCAGCTCGCCGATCTCCCCGGCGCGGACGGCGGGGGCGTGGCCGAGTTCGTCGCAGTGCTGCTCGGCGATCTCCGCGCAGATCTCGGCGACCTGTTCGCAGATCGGGCTGCCCAGGTCCGCCGCGTTCAACGCCATGATCATTTTGAACCGGAGATCGTGCATCCTCCACCCCCGTGGCGGGCGCGTCCCGGCGGCGCGCCCTCGCGCCGATCGTACGCGCGGGCGCCCCGCTCCCAGCCGGAAAGCCGGATGCGGGGCGCCCGCGACACGGGCCGCCGCAACACCGCGGCGGACCGTGGACGTCACCAGAACCGACGGCGCTTGGCCTTCTGCGGCCGCAGCATGTCGGCGCCCTTGGTGAGCAGTCGGCTCACCCCGGTCGGGCCGCGACGGGCCTCCAGGGAGTGGCTGAGCCGGCGCGCGCCGGCCGCCGCCAGCGGCACGGCGACCGCCATGACCGCCCACTGGGCAATCCGCTTCTGAATCATGTGGGTTCACCTCCGCAATCTGCCTGCTGTCCGGATTGATACCCAGCAGGTGGCGTCGGTAAGCGCGACCTCAGGTGGTGGGGGCCACCGGATTGGGCAGCGCGCCGCCGAAGCGGCGGTCCCGCTGGGCGTAGAGCTCGCAGGCGTACCAGAGGTGCCGGCGGTCGAAGTCCGGCCAGAGGGTGTCGAGGAACACCAGCTCCGCGTAGGCGGTCTGCCAGAGCAGGAAGTTGGAGGTGCGCTGCTCCCCGGACGGGCGGAGGAAGAGGTCAACCTCGGGGACCTCCGGGTGGTAGAGGTATTTCGCGATGGTCTTCTCGGTGACCTTGCCCGGGTCGATCCGGCCGGCGGCCGCGTCGCGGGCGATCGCGGCGGCCGCGTCGGCGATCTCCGCCTGACCGCCGTAGTTGACGCAGAACTGGAGGGTCAGCGTCGAGTTGCCCCGGGACATCTCCTCGGCGGTCTGCAGCTCGGAGATGACGCTCTTCCAGAGCCGCCCGGCCCGACCCGACCAGACAACCCGGACGCCCAGGTCGACGAGCTGGTCGCGGCGGCGCCGGATGACGTCCCGGTTGAAGCCCATGAGGAAGCGGACCTCGTCCGGCGAGCGCCGCCAGTTCTCGGTCGAGAAGGCGTACGCCGACAGGTAGGGGATGCCCAGCTCGATCGCGCCCTCGATGGTGTCGAACAGGCTGTGCTCGCCCTGCTCGTGACCCTTGGTCCGGGGCAGCCCACGCTCCTTGGCCCAGCGGCCGTTGCCGTCCATCACCACGGCGACGTGCTTCGGCAGGGCCTCGGCCGGCAGGGCCGGCGGGCGGGCGCCGGAGGGGTGCGGAGTCGGTGGCACCGGCTCGCGCCGGCCGGCCCTCATCGATCGGATCACTCGGTAATCTCCCTGTTCACACCAGCGACGGCGGGCCCGTCGCCGGTGCGCGGCGGGACCACACCCGGCCCCGCGCCGCCGGGCGGCGGGACCGCGCGGGACGCCGGGGCACCCCGGTCGACCAGCGGCAGCGAGCGTAGCGCGCGTTCCAGGTGCCACTGGAGGTGCGCCGCGACCAGGCCGCTGCACTCGCGGCGCACGCCGGTCTCGGTGGCGTCGGCGTACACCCAGTCGCCGGTGGTCAGCGCGGACATCAGCTCGATGGTGGCCGGCGCGGGATGGGCGGCGCCCGGGGGCCGGCAGTCCGGGCAGACCGCGCCCCCGGCCGGCACGGAGAACGCCCGGTGCCGCCCCGGGGTGCCGCACACCGCGCACGCGATCAGCGCCGGCGCCCAGCCCGCGAAGGCCATGCCGCGCAGCAGGTAGGCGTCGAGCACCAGGGTGGTGGCGTGCTCGCCGGTGGCCAGCGAGCGCAGCGCGCCGAGGGTGAGCTGGAACAGCCGCAGCGAGGGTTCCCGCTCGATCGGGGTGAGCCGCTCGGCGGTCTCGGCGATCGCGCTGGCCGCGGTGTAGCGGGGGTAGTCGCCGAGGAACCGCTTGCCGTAGAGGTCGATCCCCTCGGCCTGGCTGATGGTGTGCAGAGAGCTGCCGTGGTTGCCCTTGGGGTCGCCGGCGAGCTGGAGGTCGACGTGCCCGAACGGCTCCAGCCGGGCGCCGAACTTGCTGGTCGTGCGGCGGACGCCCCGGGCCACCGCGCGCAGCCGGCCGTGCCGGCGGGTGAGCAGGGTGATGATCCGGTCGGACTCCCCCAGCTTCTGCACGCGCAGCACCACCGCGTCGTCGCGGTAGAGCTGTCGGCGGTATCCGGCCATCGGTCCATTCTCCCTCGGGGTGCGATCTCAGGGTCTCCTCGGGGTGGATCGGCGGTCGAACCCGGATGCGCCGCCCGCACGGTCGGCCGTAGCGTCCTGGCCATGGCTCTGCACCGGACCGCCGTGGCCGCCGCCGCGGCCGCCTCCCTGATCGTCCTCGCCGGGTGTGACACCCTGTCGTTCCGCCGCCTCGACTACGACCAGACCGAGCAGGTGAAGATCACCAAGATCACCCTGCCGGCCGGCGGCGCGGGTGACGTGACGATCCGGGCCACCGGTTCGGCCGACCAGGTGCGGATCAAGCGGATCGTCCGCTACGAGGGCGGGGAGCCGAACACCCGCTACGAGATCAAGGGCGACGAGCTGGTGCTGCCGAGCGACTGCGGCTCCCGGTGCACGGTCTCCTGGGAGGTGACCGCCCCGGAGGGGGTGACGGTGCGGGGTGAGACCAGCTCCGGGAACGTCTCGCTGCACCGGGTCGGCCCGGTGGACTTCACTCTGAAGTCCGGCGACATCAACGTGACCGAGGCCCGCGGCGAGGTCCGCGCCGCCACCACGTCGGGGAACATCGAGGTGGTCGACGCGACCGGCCCGGTCCGGCTGCGCGCCTCCTCCGGTGACATCAGCGCCCGCCGGCTCGCCGGCGGGGTGGACGCGGAGGCCACCTCGGGCAACCTCGTCGTCGAGCTGGACCAGCCGGCCGCGGCCCGGCTGCACGCGACCAGCGGCGACGTCGACCTGACCGTGCCCGAGGGCCGGTACCGGGTGCGGGCGGACGCGAAGTCCGGCGACACCGATCTCGCCGTGCCGAACGACCCGGGCGCGTCCCTGCTGCTCGACGTCTCCGCCACCAGCGGCAACGTGACGGTCAAGCAGCGCTGAGGGCGGTCGCGGGTCAGCCGGGGGCCCGTCCCGCCCGCTCCGGCGCCCGGCGCGGGCCCGGCACCCGGGCGCCCGCGGTCGCCAGTTCGGTGCCCGCGCCGGCGGGCGCCGGGCTGGCCGGTGCGGCCGCCGCCCGCTCGGCCACGGTCCGCCGGGGACGGCCAGGCACCAGTTCCGGGGTACGCCGGGCAGCCCGGTCCTCGACCCAGCCGACCAGCAGGGTGACCACGCCGACCAGCGCGAACACCAGCGCCACCCGGATCGCCAGCCCGAGCAGGTCCTGGTGCGACCAGCCGACCACGTCGACCAGCGGGGTGAGCGCCACCACGAACGGCATGTGCCAGAGGTAGACGGTCAGCGCGCGCCGGTTCAGCACGGTGACCACCCGGCCCAGCACCGGCGTGCGGTCGACCCAGGCCGCACCCGCGGGCGCCCGGCCGATCGCCACCAGGATGAACGCCGCCGACCACAGCGCATTGCCCAGGTGGATGTCGTTCAGGTCGTGGCCGCGCGGCCCGGGGTGGGTGAAGATCCAGCCCAGCCCGGCCGCGCCGAGGGCGAGCGCGAGCGGCACGAGCACCCGGTTGGCCGTGCGGCGCAGCAGGCCGTCGTGGTGGGCGAAGCCGAGCACCCAGGCCCCGAAGTACAGGCCGAACTCGCGCAGCACGGTCGGCGGGTCCGCCAGCACGCCGAACTCGATCGCCGCCAGCAGCGCGTACGGGGCCAGCAGGGTGGGCAGCGGGGCCCGGCGGAACAGCCACAGCGCCGCCGGCGAGGCCAGCACGAACCAGAGGTAGTCCCGCAGGTACCAGATCGGGCTCAGCGCGAGCGCGCCCCAGTGGTTGGCCGGCGGGTCGCTGACCGGGAAGAGCCAGAGCAGCACCTTCGGGGTGAGCGGCAGCCCGGTGAGCAGCATGGCCGGCACGAAGACCGCGGCGAGCACCCAGAGCGACGGCAGCAGCCGGCGCAGTCGCCGCCCCACGGCCGGTACGCCGCTCCGGTCCAGCGACGCGGCCATCAGCGAGCCCGCGAGCGCGAACATCACCGACATGGCCGGGAAGACCAGGGTCAGCGTCGCCCATCCGGTGACGTGGTAGACGACGACTCGAATGATGGCCAGGGAGCGGAGCAGGTCGAGATATCGGTTTCGCATCAGCTCGCGGGGGCGTCGGGGGCGGGGGGCTAACTCCTCCCCTACCCTCCGATCCGCCCGGACGAAACGATGCGCGGGCCGGGGTCAAAAGTGAAACATTCCATAAAGCAGACCGATCCGGACCATCCCGGCGACTCCGCAACGCGAACCGCCGGCACCGAGGATTCGGGGCCGGCGGTTCGGGGCGTACGGGGTCAGAAGCCGAGCTTGCGCAGCTGCTTCGGGTCGCGCTGCCAGTCCTTCGCGACGCGGACGTGCAGGTCCAGGTAGATCCGGGTGCCGAGCAGCTCCTCGATCTGCCGGCGCGCCGTGATGCCGACCTGCTTGAGCCGGCTGCCGCGGTGCCCGATCATGATCGCCTTCTGGCTGGGTCGCTCCACGTACACGTCCGCGTAGATCTTGGTGACGTTGCCCTCGGGGATCATCTCCTCGACCACCACGGCGATCGAGTGCGGCAGCTCGTCCCGGACCCCCTCCAGAGCGGCCTCACGGACCAGCTCGGCGACGAGCACCTGCTCCGGGTCGTCGGTGAGCATGTCGTCGGGGTAGAGCTGCGGCGACTCCGGCAGGTAGCCGGTCATCACGTCGACCAGGGTGTCCACCTGGTGCCCGGAGACCGCGCTCACCGGCACCACGTCGGCGAACTCGCCCAGCTCGCTCACGGCGAGCAGTTGCTCGGCCAGCCGCTTCTTGTCCACCAGGTCGGTCTTGGTGACCACGGCCAGCACGGTGGCCCGCAGGCTGGCCAGCTCGCCGGTGATGAACCGGTCGCCCCGCCCGATCGGCTCGTTCGCCGGGATGCAGAGGCCGATCACGTCGACCTCGCTCCAGGTCTCCCGGACCAGGTCGTTCAGCCGCTCGCCGAGCAGCGTGCGGGGACGGTGCAGGCCCGGGGTGTCGACCAGCACGAGCTGCGACTCCGGCCGGTGCAGCACCGCCCGGATGATGTGCCGGGTGGTCTGCGGCTTGTTCGAGGTGATCGCGATCTTGGTGCCGACGATCGCGTTGGTCAGCGTCGACTTGCCGGCGTTCGGCCGCCCGACGAAGCAGCCGAAACCCGCCCGGTAGGGACGCTGCTGGGCCTCGCTCACTCGACCACCGTGCCGAGGACGGCGCCGTCCGGGGCGGCCACGTGGATCGGCGCGTCGGCGGAGAGGTCGCGGACCGCGGCGTGCCCCGCGCCGTCCAGCGTCGAGGCCTCGGTCACCACGACCGCCGCCTCCAGCCGGCTCGCGCCCGCCGCCACCGCCGAGGCGACCGCGAGCTGGAGCGCGGTCAGGGTCAGCGACGGCAGCGCCACGCTGGCCGCCGCGTACGTCCGGCCGTCCTGGTCGCGGACCGCCGCGCCCTCCACGGCGCCGACCCGGCCCCGCGCGCCCCGGGCCAGGACGACCAGCTTGCCGTCCTCGGCGCTCAACTCGCCCGGGTCGGACGGGGTGGGCCGGGCGGCCGGCACGGCGGGTGACTCAGGCATCGGCGGGTTGCCTCTCCTCGGAACGGTTCTGGTTGCCGCGGGGATCGGCCTGCTCGCCGCGCCCCGCGCTGTCCGGCGCGTCGCCCGGCTCGACCCGGCTGACCAGCACGGTGTCGATCCGGTTGCGCCGCCCGGTGGTGCCCTCGGCGATCAGCCGCAGCCCGGCCACCTCGGCCCCGGAACCGGGGATCGGCACCCGGCCGAGCGCCTGGGCCAGCAGGCCACCGACCGTCTCCACCTCGTCGGTGGGCAGTTCGGTGTCGAACAGCTCGCCCAGATTCTCCACCGGCAGCCGGGCGGTCACCCGCACGGCCCCGTCCGCCAGGCGTTCGACCGGCGGGCGTTCGACATCGTACTCGTCGGTGATCTCGCCGACGATCTCCTCCAGGATGTCCTCGATCGTGACGAGGCCCCCGGTGCCGCCGTACTCGTCCACGACGATGACCAGGTGGTTGCGGGCCGCCTGCATCTCCGAGAGCAGGTCGTCGACCGGCTTGGACTCGGGCACGAAGGTCGCCGGGCGCATCAGCTCGGCCACCGGCATCTGCCGGGCCTCCGGTGCGCCCTGGATCCGCCGGATCAGGTCCTTGAGGTAGAGCACGCCGAGCACGTCGTCGACGTTCTCGCCGATCACCGGGATCCGGGAGAAGCCGGAACGCAGGAAGAGCGCCAGCGCCTGCGCGAGCGTCTTGCGTTCCTCTATCCACACCATCTCGGTGCGGGGCACCATCACCTCACGGGCGATGGTGTCGCCGAGCGCGAAGACCGAGTGGATCATCTGCCGCTCGCCGTGCTCGACCACGCCGCGCTGCTCGGCCAGGTCGACCAGCTCGCGCAGCTCGACCTGGGTGGCGAACGGCCCCTCACGGAAGCCGCGCCCTGGGGTGACCGCGTTGCCGATCAGGATCAGCAGCGAGGCCAGCGGGTTGAGCGCCCGGCCCAGCCAGCGCACCAGGGGCGCGACCGCGCGGCCCACCGC
Source organism: Micromonospora sp. CA-244673 (assembly GCF_050948395.1). NCBI lineage: Bacteria > Bacillati > Actinomycetota > Actinomycetes > Micromonosporales > Micromonosporaceae > Micromonospora > Micromonospora sp. CA-244673. The sequence goes on from NZ_CP192019.1 coordinate 5,791,270, forward strand.
GTAGGCGTGCTGCCGGCCCAGGGTGCGCGGCGCGACGCCGACCACCACGAAACTGACCACGGCCATCGCCACGGCGGTGACCAGGGCGGCCCGCCAACCGGCGCCGAAGGTGTCCACCGCCACCAGCGCGACCAGCGTGGTGGCGGTCAGCTCGGCCAGCAGCCGGAGCAGGAGCAGCAGGTTGAGGTGGCGGACCACGTCGCCGGCGACCGCCTGGAGGGTGCGCGCGCCGCGCGCCCCGTCCCGGGCCAGCTCCGCGGCCCGGGCCGGCGAGACGGCGGCCAGCGCGGCCTCGGTCATCGCGATCAGGCCGGCGAGCACCACCAGCCCCGCCGCGACGGCGAGGAGAGTGAGATCGGGCAGGCCGGCGGGCGCGCCGCCGGCCGCCAGGGTGGTGATCACTGCGATCGGGTCGACCGCCAGCTGGCCAGCAGCCGGGCCTGGAGACCGAACATCTCCCGCTCCTCCTCCGGCTCGGCGTGGTCGTAGCCGAGCAGGTGCAGCACGCCGTGCACGGTGAGCAGGTGCAGCTCGTCGGCGGTGGTGTGCCCGGCGGTGGCCGCCTGCTTGGCCGCCACCTCCGGGCAGAGCACGATGTCGCCGAGCAGGGCCGGCTCACCGCCGGCCGGGGAGCTCTCCCCCGGGCCGTGGTCGACGCTGCCCTCGTCCATGGGGAAGGCGAGCACGTCGGTCGGGCCGTCGCCACCCATCCAGCGGTGGTTCAGCTCCGACATGTATTCGATGTCGACCAGCAGCACGGAGAGCTCGGCGAGGGGGTTGACCCCCATCTCGTCGAGGGCGTGCCGGGCGACGGCGAGCACGGCGTCGGTGTCGACGTCGGCGCCGGACTCGTTGGCGATCTCGATGGACAACTGTCTTCCTCTGATGGTTAGCGGCGCCGGCCGGCCCGGCCGCCCTGGGCGGTCCGCCCGGGCACGGCGTGCACGCTCTGCGCCTGCTGGTTCTCCCGCTCGGCGTCCCAGCGGGCGTACGCGTCGACGATCTCGCCCACCAGCTTGTGGCGCACCACGTCGGAGCTGGACAGCTGGGCGAAGTGCACGTCCTCGACGTTGCCCAGGATCTCCCGGACCACCCGCAGGCCGCTCGTCGTCCCGCCGGGAAGGTCGACCTGGGTGACGTCACCGGTGACCACGATCTTGGAGTTGAACCCGAGCCGGGTGAGGAACATCTTCATCTGCTCGGGCGTGGTGTTCTGCGCCTCGTCGAGAATGATGAACGCGTCGTTGAGGGTGCGACCCCGCATGTACGCCAGCGGCGCCACCTCGATCGTGCCGGCGGCCATCAGCTTCGGGATGGACTCCGGGTCGAGCATGTCGTGCAGCGCGTCGTAGAGCGGGCGCAGGTAGGGGTCGATCTTCTCGTTCAGGGTGCCGGGCAGGAAGCCCAGCCGCTCCCCCGCCTCGACCGCCGGCCGGGTCAGGATGATCCGGTTGACCTGCTTGGCCTGGAGCGCCTGGACGGCCTTCGCCATGGCCAGGTAGGTCTTTCCCGTGCCCGCCGGGCCGATGCCGAAGACGATGGTGTGCGCGTCGATGGCGTCGACGTAGCGCTTCTGGCCCAGGGTCTTGGGACGGATGGTGCGGCCGCGCCGGGAGAGGATGTTGAGCGTCAGGACCTCGGCGGGCCGCTCGGTGCCGCCCTGCTCGAGCATCCCGACCGTACGCCGGACTGCGTCAGTGGTCAGGGTCTCGCCTTTCTCGATCAGTTCGAGCAGCTCGCTGAAGAGTCGCTCGGCGAGGGCGTTGTCGGCGGGCGCGCCGGTGATGGTGATCTCGTTGCCCCGCACGTGGACGTCACTGTTGACCGAGCGTTCGACGAGCCGCAGGATCTCGTCGCCCGCGCCGAGCAGATTCACCATGATCTTCTGGTCGGGGACCGTGATCCTGGTCTGCACCCGGGGCGGGCCGGGAGGTGGGGTGCCGGTCATAGGTCGGGCCCGTCGGGCCCTGCGCCACCTGCTCTCGAACTCGGCGCCGGGCCCTGCTGGCGCGGCGGTCGTGACTCCCATCGTATCGGGTCAACACCCGCGGCACCGTGTCCATTTCCGTCGGGCGCGAGCCGGCGGAACAGAGCCCTCGCCGTCGCCGTGGAGATCAGCTGCCGGCGCGGAAGTCGTACCCCTCGAAGGTCTCCTGGTGCCGGGTGAACCGGTAGGTGGCCCAGTGCAGGCGCACCACCGCGCCGCGCTCGTCCCGGGTCAGCCGGAGCAGCTCGCCCACCTCCCGGCCGGCGACCGTGCGGAACACGTCCGGCCGGTCCGGCAGCGGGGCGAACACCGAGGGCGGCTTGCCGGCCGGGTCGTCCGCGCCCCGGGCCCGCAGCGCCCCGTCGTGCCAGGAGAAGACGTACTCGAAGCCCTCGCCCCACCAGCGGCCGAGCAGGCCGCGCAGGTGTTCCGGGGCGGGCGCGCCGGGCCGCCACGGCTCGACGTCGGCCGGGTCGTGCTCGGCGGCGGCGGCGAGCAGGCGGTGCGGCAGCTCGAAGACCTCCACGCCGGTGCCGGAGGAACCGAGCACCGCGCAGCCCATCGCGCCGGCCGTGCCGTCCCCGCCGTGCCGGCCGTAGACGGCGGCCAGGAAACCGGGCATGGCCCCGTCGTGCCCCACGTGCATCACCCGCCCCGGCTGCGGCACCAGGATCAGCCCGAGGCCGAAACCGCCCGCCCAGAGCGTCTCGTCGGTGGTGGTCAGCGGCCAGCGCATCTCGTCGAGGGTGGCCGGCGCGAGCACGGCGCCGGCCGGGTCCAGCGCCGCCGGGTCGGCCAGGAAGGCCGCCCAGCGCGCCATGTCCGGCGCGGTGCTCCAGAGCTGCGCGGCGGGGGCCACCGCGCCGAAGTCGGTCGGCGGCTCCGGACGGGCCTCGTCGGAGTACGCGTCGACCAGGAACCCGGTCGCCGCCCGGTCGCCGGGCGCGGTGCCGGTGGCGGCCAGCCCGAGCGGGGCGAGCACCCGCTCGGCCAGCACCTCGGCCCAGGTGCCGCCGCGCAGCCGGGCGACCAGCTCGCCGAGCAGGGCCATGCCGAGGTTGGAGTAGTGGTAGCGCCGGCCGGTGGGCAGCACCCGCTCCACCCGGGCCAGGTCGGCGAGCAGCTCGCTGACGTCGGGCGCGCGGAGGCTGTCCCAGACGTCGCCGTGCGGCTCGCGCTGCAGGCCCGCGGTGTGCGACAGCAGCCGGCGTACGGTCAGCTCGCCGTGCGCCGGCAGGTCGAGGTGCCGCCCGATCGGGTCGTCCAGGTCGAGGAGCCCCTCGTCACGGCACTGCATGACCAGCACCGCGGTGAAGGTCTTGGTGACCGAGCCGATCCGGAAGACCGACTCCGGCCCGAGCGCCGTGTCGTTGCCGGTCCCGCCGACCGCGCAGGTCCACAGCGGCCGGTCGGCCCGGTGCAGGGCGACCGAGACGGCCGGGATCCGCCCGTGGGCCTGCGCCTGCCGCACCATCCGGCCGAGCCGGTCATGCACCGTGATCATGAGGGCAGTCTAGGCAGCCCGTCAGCGGCACAGCATCGGGCCGAGCGGGGCCCCGCCCAGCAGGTGCGCGTGCACGTGGAAGACCTCCTGGCCGCCGTACGGGCCGGTGTTGAACATCAGCCGGAAGCCGTCCACCGTGAGCCCCTCCTCCTCGGCCACCACGGCCGCGGTGCCCAGCAGCTCACCGGCCAGCCCCGGGTCGCCCTCGGCCAGGGTGACCACGTCCGCGTAGTGCTCCTTCGGGATCACCAGCACGTGCGTGGGCGCCTTCGGGTCGATGTCGCGGAAGGCCAGCGTGGTGGCGGTCTCGCGGACGATGGTGGCCGGGATCTCCCCGGCGACGATCCGGCAGAACAGGCAGTCGGTTCCCATCGGGGCATGGTAAATCGTGCCGTACCGGCTGAGGCATGATGTGCCGCGTGACTTCTCGGGCGGTACTGGTGACGGGGGCCTCGCGCGGCATCGGCCGCGCCGTGGCGCGGGCGTTCGCGGCGGGCGGGGACCGGGTGGCGATCCACCACCGGGACTCCGCGGAGCTGGCCGAGGCGCTGCGGGCGGAACTGCCCGGCGACGGGCACGTGATGGTCCGTGCCGACCTGGCCGACCCGGACGCCGTGCGGGCCATGGTGGACGAGGCGGCGCAGCGCCTGGGCGGTCTCGACGTCCTGGTCAACAACGCCGGCGTCTACGGGCCCCGCGACCTGCCCCACCCGGTCTTCGGTAACACGTACGACCAGTGGCGGGAGCAGTGGCGGCTGGTCCTGGAGACCAACCTGACCGGCGCCGCGAACGCCACCTGGTGCGCCGCCCAGCACATGCGCGAGCGGGGCGGCCGGATCGTGAACGTGTCGTCCCGGGGCGCCTTCCGGGGTGAGCCCGAGCAGCCCGCGTACGGGGCGAGCAAGGCGGGGCTGAACGCGCTCGGTCAGTCGTTGGCGCTGGCCCTGGCCCCGTACGGCATCGCCGTGGCGACGGTCGCGCCCGGCTTCGTGGCGACCGACATGACCACGACCCACCTCAGCGGCGAGCGGGGCGACGCGATCCGCGCCCAGTCCCCGTTCAACCGGGTGGCCCGCCCCGAGGAGATCGCCGCGGCGGTGCACTGGCTGGCCAGCCCTGAAGCGGAGTGGGCGTCGGGAACGATCGTCGACCTGAACGGCGCCTCCTACCTCCGCACCTGACACGCCCACTCGCAGCGCCGTGCGGGGCGGGTCTACCAGCGGGACAGGCGGGTGGACAGGACGGTCAGCGCGGCCACGCCGGCTGTTGACGTGCGGAGCACCGACGGGCCCAGGCGGACCGGGCGCGCGCCGGCCTCCCCGAAGGCCGACAGCTCGGTGTCGGTGATGCCGCCCTCGGGGCCGACCACCAGGACGATCTCGCCGGCGTCGGGCAGCTCGACCGTGGTCAGCCGCTCCTCGGCCTCCTCATGCAGGACGAACGCGGCGGCCGCCCCGGCGATCCGCCGGGTCACCGTGGTGGTCGACTCGTCGGGCGTGCCCGCCACCACCGGCAGCCACGGCCGGCGGGCCTGCTTGGCCGCCTCCCGGGCGGTGGCCGCCCACTTCTCCCGCGCGCGTACGCCCCGGTCCCCGCGCCACTGGGTCACCGAGCGGGACGCCGCCCAGGGGACGATCTCGTCCACCCCGACCTCGGTCATCGCCTGCACGGCCAGCTCGCCCCGGTCGCCCTTGGCGATGCCCTGCACCACGACCAGCCGGGGGACGGACGCGTCGGCGTACCCCCGGGAGGTGACCCGGAGGTCGAGGGTGCCCCTGCCGACGGCCGTGACCACCGCGCCGGCCGTGCCGCCCCGCCCGTCGGCGAGCAGCAGCTCCTCGCCGACGCGCAGCCGCTGCACGGTGGCCGCGTGGTGCCCCTCGGGGCCGTCCAGCGTCAGCGTGTCACCGGTGGGCAGCGCCTCGACCAGGAACAGCGGCGCCGACACCTCAGGCGTGCCCGTTGAAGGCGTCGCGCATCCGGGAGAAGAAGCCGCCCTGCTTGGTCAGCTCGGCGACCTCCTCGCCGCGGGTCTTGGCGAAGTCGCGCAGCATCCGCTCCTGGTCGGCGTCGAGCTTGGTCGGGGTCCGCACGTCGAGGTGGACGTAGAGGTCGCCCCGGCCGGTGCCGCGCAGGTGCGGCACGCCCCGGGCGCGCAGCCGCAGCGTGCTGCCCGGCTGGGTGCCCGGCTTGACGTCGACCGTCTCCTCGCTGTCGAGGGTCTTGATGGTCAGCCGGGTGCCGAGCGCCGCCGCGGTCATCGGCACGGTGACCCGGCAGTGCAGGTCGTCGCCCTTGCGCGAGTAGACGTCGTGCGGGCGCTCGTGGATCTCGACGTAGAGGTCGCCGGCGGTGCCGCCTCCCGGACCGACCTCGCCCTGCTGGGCCAGCCGGATCCGCATGCCGTCCTCGACGCCCGCCGGGATCTTGACGGTGAGCGAGCGGCGGGTGCGCACCCGGCCGTCGCCCGCGCAGGTCGGGCAGGGGTGCGGGATGGTGGTGCCGTAGCCCTGGCAGACCGTGCAGGGCCGGGCGGAGACCACCTGGCCGAGGAAGGTCCGCTGCACCGACTGCACCTCGCCCCGGCCGCCGCAGGCCTCGCAGGTGGCCAGGTGGGTGCCGGCCGCGGTGCCCGCGCCGGAGCAGGTGGTGCAGAGCACGGCGGTGTCGACGGTGATCGGCGCCTCGACGCCGAACGCCGTCTCGTTCAGGTCCAGCTCCAGGCGCAGGATCGCGTCGGCGCCCGGCCGGGTACGCGGCCGCGGGCCCCGGCTGCCGCCGGCCGCCCCGCCGAAGAAGGCGTCCATGATGTCCTGGAAGCCGACGAACGGGCCGGCGCCGCCCGGACCGCCCGGACCCGCGCCCCCGCCGCCCGGGGCGAGCGGATCGCCGCCCAGGTCGACGATCTGCCGTTTCCGATCGTCCGAGAGCACCTCGTACGCGGCGTTGATGTCCTTGAACTTCTCCTGTGCCTCCGGGTCCGGATTGACGTCCGGGTGGAACTGCCGCGCCAGCTTGCGGTAGGCGCGCTTGATCTCGTCATCGGAGGCGTCCCGGCTCACGCCGAGAATGCCGTAGTAGTCCCTGGCCACTGCGTTCGGTGTCCTCATGTTCGTCTCGCGTTGCGCCGGTCGTCGGCCGGAGCCGGCCGTCGGTCTGACTGGTCAGTTCTGGGCCAGCAACTCGCCCACGTAGCGTGCCACGGCCCTCACCATGGCGATATTGCCGGGGTAGTCCATCCGGGTCGGCCCGAGCACGCCGAGCCCACCGACGATCGTGCTGCCCGGGCCGTACCCGGTGCTGACCACCGAGGCGGCGCGCAGGTTGTCGATCTCGTTCTCGTCGCCGATGAGCACCCGGGTGGTGCTCGGTTCGGCCTCCCCGATCAGCTTGAGCAGCACGACCTCCTCCTCGAGAGCCTCGAGGATCGGGCGCAGCGAACCCTGGAAGTCGAGCAGGCCGCCCCGGGTGAGGTTGGCCGTGCCGGCCAGCGCGATGCGCTCCTCGTGCCGTTCGACAAGGGTCTCCAGCAGCACGCTGGAAAGCGTGGCCATGGCCGGGCGCAGCTGCGGGGTCGACTCGTCGACCAGGGCCTGCACCAGCGGCGGGGTGTCGGAGAGCCGGGAGCCGACCAGCTTCTCGTTGACCACCCGGCGCAGGTCGGTCACGTCGTCGGGGGCGACCGGCCCGGGCATCTCGACCAGCCGCTGCTCGACCCGGCCGGTGTCGGCGATCATGACGACCATCAGCCGGGTGGTGGAGATCGGCACCAGCTCCAGGTGGCGCACCTTGGAGCGGGCCAGGCTCGGGTACTGCACCACGGCGACCTGCCGGGTGAGCTGGGCCAGCAGCCGGACCGTGCGGTGCACCACGTCGTCCAGGTCGACCGCGCCGACCAGGAAGCGCTCGATCGCCCGGCGCTCGGCCGGGCTGAGCGGCTTGACCCGGGAGAGCCGGTCGACGAAGAGCCGGTAGCCGCGGTCGGTGGGCACCCGGCCGGCGCTGGTGTGGGGCTGCCGGATGTAGCCCTCCTCCTCCAGCACCGCCATGTCGTTGCGGACGGTCGCCGGAGAGACGCCCAGCTGGTGGCGCTCGACCAGGGCCTTGCTGCCGACCGGCTCCTGCGTGGCGACGTAGTCCTCGACGATCGCGCGCAGCACGGCGAGCTTGCGGTCGTCGAGACCCATCTCCCCACCTCCTGACGCACCTCGTCCGCCCCGGCGCGCGGCGTCCGCCGGGCGTCTGGCACTCGACTGTAGCGAGTGCCAGTCTACGTCGGCCGACCCGCCGACGCGATGATCAGCGACGTACCTCCGGTGCGGCCCGCCGCACATCCGACCCGCCAGGGCCGAACAGCCGGACATCCCGGGCGATCTCGCTCTGGTGTGCCCTTGCCCCCGGGACCTACCGTGACGTCCATGACTGAACCTCCTCGCCCTCCCGGAGCGGGGGACTCCGGCGCACCGCCGCCGGAGCCGACCCCGCCGTCGGCACCGTACGGCTCGTCGCCGGCCGGCGAACCACCCACCGCACCACTGTCCGGGGCGCCGGCCGGGGGCGGCTATCCCCCGCCCGGTGGCTATCCCCCACCTCCCGGCGGCCAGCCGCCGTCGGGCGGCTACCCACCCCCGGGCGGCTATCCCCCGCCGGGCGGCGGCTACCCGGGCGGCGGCGCCTACGGGCCGCCCGCCGGCTACGCCAACAACGACGACAAGACCTGGGCCCTCGTCGCGCACTTCGGCGGGGCGGCGGCGATGTTCGTCAGCGGCGGTGTGCTGGGGTGGCTCCCGCCGCTGGTCGCCATGCTGGCGCGGGGCAACCAGTCCCCGACCGTGCGCCAGCACGCGGTGTCGGCGCTCAACTTCCAGCTCGTGTGGTCGATCGTGGGCCTCGTCGGCTGGATCCTGAGCTGCATCCTCGTCGGCTTCCTCGCCGTCGGCGCGGCCGTCATCATCGGCGTGATCTTCGGCATCATGGCCGGAGTGAAGGCCAACGAGGGGCAGCCCTACCGCTACCCGATGTCGGCCAACCTGATCAAGTGAGCCCGGCCCGGCCGGCCCGGAGGGCCGGCCGGGCCCGTCCGGGCAGCGTCGGGGGCGACCGCGTGGGCCGGCCGGGTCCGGTCAGGGCAGCAGGTCGCGGACGACCGCGTCGGCGAGCAGCCGGCCGCGCAGGGTGAGCACCGCCCGCCCGGCGGCGTACGCGCCCGCGTCGAGCAGGCCGCCGGCCCGGGCCCGCTCGGCGCCCGCCCGGCCCGCCTCGTCGAGCCCGGACAGGGGCAGCCCGTCGGCGAGCCGCAGCCGCAGCATCACGTCCTCCATGTGCGCCTCGTCCGGCGTGAGCACCTCCCGGGCCAGGCCGGGCGACTCCCCGGCGGCCAGCCGCTGGGCGTACGCGGTCGGGTGCTTGACGTTCCACCAGCGCACCCCGCCGACGTGGCTGTGCGCCCCCGGGCCCAGGCCCCACCAGTCGGCGCCGGTCCAGTAGAGCAGGTTGTGCCGGCACCGGGCCGCTTCGGAGCGGGCCCAGTTGGAGACCTCGTACCAGGAGAAGCCGGCCGCGCCGAGGGCCGCCTCCGCCGCGAGGTAACGGTCCGCCGCCACGTCGTCGCTGGGATACGGCAGCTCGCCGCGGCGCATCCGCGCGGCCAGCCGGGTGCCGTCCTCGACGATCAGGGCGTACGCGCTGACGTGGTCCACCCCCGCCGCGACCACCTGGTCCAGCGAGGCGGCGAAGTCCTCGGCCGACTCCCCCGGCGTGCCGTAGATCAGGTCCAGGTTCACGTGGTCGAACCCGGCGTCCCGCGCCTCCAGCGCGGCGGCGGTGGCCCGGCCGGCGCTGTGCTGCCGGTCGAGGATCGCCAGCACGCCGGGCGCCGCGGACTGCATGCCCAGCGAGATCCGGGTGTAGCCGGCGGCCCGCAGCGTCTTGAGCGACTGCGGGGTGACCGTCTCCGGGTTGGCCTCGGTGGTCACCTCGGCGTCGGCCGCCAGCCCCCAGGTGCGGTCGATGCCGTCGAGGATCCGGGCCAGGTCGTCGGCCGGGAGCAGGGTGGGCGTGCCGCCACCGACGAAGACGGTGTCGACCCGGGGCGGCGGGGTGTCGCCCAGCACCCGGCCGGCGAGAGCCAGCTCGGCCAGCACGGTGTCGGCGTACGTCTCGCGGCTGGCGCCGCCGCCGAGCTCGGCGGCCGTGTAGGTGTTGAAGTCGCAGTAGCCGCACCGGCTGGCGCAGAACGGGACGTGCACGTACACGCCGAAGCCGCGTGCGCCGACGGCGCGGCGGGCGGCAGGGGGCAGCGCCCCGTCGCGCGGGACGGGTTCGCCTTCTGGAAGGACGCCGGGCATGGCCACTAGTGTGCCCGGCATGACCTCTCCGGACGCTCTCGTGCGGGTCGCCACGGCCCGTGGGGTGACCACCCTCACCCTGGACAGCCCGCACAACCGCAACGCGCTCTCCACCCCGCTGATGACCGAGCTGCTGGCCGGGCTGGCCGCGGCGGTCGCCGACGACGCGGTCCGGGCCGTCGTGCTGGACCACACCGGCCCGGTGTTCTGCTCCGGGGCCGACCTGAAGGAGACGGCCGCCGCGTACGCCAGCGGTTCCGTGCCGGCCGGGATGCTGGGCGACGTGCTGGTCGCGGTCCGGGAGTGCCCGAAGCCGGTGCTCGCGAGGGTGGCCGGGCCGGCGCGGGCCGGCGGGCTGGGCCTGATCGCCGCCGCGGACCTGGCGGTCTGCGCCGAGGAGGCCACGTTCGCCTTCACCGAGGTCCGGATCGGGGTGATCCCGGCGGTGATCTCGGCGACCGTGCTGCCGCGGCTGCACCCCCGGGCCGCCGCCGAGCTGTACCTGACCGGCGACACGTTCGACGGCCGGCGGGCCGCCGAGATCGGCCTGGTCACCGCCGCCGTGCCGGCGGACGCGCTGGACGACGCCGTGGACCGGTACTGCGCCTCGCTGGTGAAGGGCGCACCGAAGGCCCTCGCCGGCACCAAGGAGCTGCTGCGCCGCCCGGCCGCCACCGACCTGCGCGCCGAGATCGCCGAGTTGGCCGCGCTCTCCACCGGGTACTTCCTGTCCGAGGAGGGCCGGGAGGGCGTCCTCGCGTTCCGGGAGAAGCGGCCCGCGGCCTGGGTGCCCGCCGCAGACTGAGGCCGGAGGTGCGGGGTCGGCTACGGACCGTGAGGCATCCGGTCGGCCGACCCGGGGACGGGAGTGGGCGACGTACGCTTGGCGGGCTGTCGGGACTGGGGGTGCGGGTGCGAACGCGAGCGGCGATCGTGGCATCGGGTGTGGTGGTGGCGGTCCTGGCCCTGCTCGGCGTGTGGTTCGTCGCGAAGCAGTTCGGGCACCAGCTGCGGCTGCCGATGGCCAGCCGGACCTGCACCGTCAAGGCCGACGGCGAGGTCGTGCTCAGCGCCGACCAGATGGCCAACGCGGCCACCATCGCGGCCATCGGGGTGCAGCGCAAGATGCCGGAGCGGGCCGTGGTGGTGGCGCTGGCGACGGCCTACCAGGAGTCGCACCTGCGCAACATCGCGCACGGCGACCGGGACTCCCTCGGCCTGTTCCAGCAGCGCCCGAGCCAGGGCTGGGGCACCCCCGACGAGATCCGCGACCCGCGCTACGCGGCCAAGAAGTTCTACGCCGCGCTGAAGAAGGTCAAGGGCTGGGAGAAGCTGCGGGTCACCGAGGCCGCCCAGCGGGTCCAGCGGTCGGCCTACCCCGAGGCGTACGAGAAGTGGGCGGACGAGTCGCAGGTGCTCACCCGCGCCCTGCTGGGGAACGCGACCGGGGCGGTGGCCTGCACGGTCGGCCCGACGCCGACGATGCGCGGCCCGGCCGCCGCCAGCGCCCTGATGCAGAGCCTGGCCCTCGACTGGGGCCTGCCGGAGCTGAGCTCGGGCACCGACCTGACCGGGCTGACCGTGCCGGCCGCCGACAGCCGCAACGGCTGGCGGTACGCCCACTGGCTGGTCTCGCACGCCGATGACCACGGGGTGAAGCTGGTGCGGTTCGGCGGCCTGGAGTGGACGGCCGAGCAGGGCACCTGGGCCAAGGTGAAGGGCGACCCGGCGACCCAGGTGCTGGCCGAGGTCTTCGCCGCGGCCTGACCCGGCGCGGCCCGGGCCGGCCCGAGCGGTCGGGGTGGTCAGCCGGCGGCGGCGCCGAGGCGGCGGCGGACCTTGGCCCGCACCGACTCGGGCAGCTCTGGCACGTCGAGCAGGCGCGGCAGCAACTCCGGTTCGAGGGTGGTCGCCCGGAACACCTGGCCGATCGTCACCCCGTGCGCCGGCCGGTCGACCACCTCGACGGGGTCGCCGGCGCCCACGTCACCCTCCCGCAGCACCCGCAGGTACGCCCCGGGCGCACCCCGCAGGGTGAACCGCTTGATCAGGTCGGGCACGCCCCAGAAGCCGACGAAGGTGGTGCACGGGGTGCGCGGCTTGGTCACCTGCAGCAGCGCGGAGCCGACCGCCCAGCACTCGCCGATCACCGCGCCCGTGACGTCCACCGCCCAGGTGGTGAGGTTCTCGCCGAAGGCGCCCGGCCGCAGGGACCGGCCCAGCTCGCCGGCCCACCAGCCGGCGTCCTCCTCGGCGTACGCGTAGACCGCCTGGTCGGGGCCGCCGTGGTGGGCCCGCTCGCCGATGAAGTCCCCGGCGACGCCGGCGAAGCGGATCTCCACCCGGCCGTCGACGGGCCGCTTGTCGATACCGCTGCGACCGCTCGGGTCGCCCGCCCACTCCGCCTCGGTCACCCCGCCGATGTTCACCGCCGCCAGCCTGCCCGTCATGGCGGTCAGCCTAGGTGCCGCCGCCGGGTGCGGGAAAACGGGTTCCTCCCGGCACCCGGCGGACGGGTCAGCCCTTGACCGCGCCGGCCACCAGGCCGGACACCATCCGGCGCTGGACCAGCAGGAAGAAGACGATCACCGGCAGGGTGAACAGCGTCGAGGCCGCCATCACCGAACCCCAGGCGGTGTCGTCCCGCCCGAAGAAGAACGTCATGGCCACCGGCAGCGTGTACTTGCTCTGGTCGTTGACGAAGGTCAACGCGAAGATCAGCTCGTTCCAGGCGGTGATGAAGGAGAAGATGCTGGTGGCCACCAGGCCGGGCGCGACCAGCGGGAAGAGCACCTTGCGGAAGGTCTGGGCCCGGCTGGCCCCGTCGATCGCCGCCGCCTCCTCCAGCTCCTTGGGCACCGCGGCCACGAAGCCGCGCAGCATCCAGACCGCGAACGGCAGCGAGAAGCCGAGGTAGGTCAGGATCAGGCTGGGCAGGGTGTTGTAGAGCCCGAGCCGCTGGATCATCAGGAACAGCGGGATGACCAGCGCCTCCAGCGGGATCATCTGCACCACCAGCAGCAGGATCAGGAAGGTGGTGCGCAGCTTGAAGCGGAACCGGGCCACCGCGGTCGCGGCGAGCAGCGCGACAAGCCCGCTCAACACCACGGTGGCCACCGCGACCAGCGCGCTGTTGAGGAAGAAGTCCGTGAAGGTCACGCCCGGGATGAGGTTGCCGGTGAGGATCTCCCGGTAGTGCTCCAGGGTCGGCTCCGCCGGGACCGGGCGCGGCGTGGCCGAGAAGATCTCCTTGTTGGGCTTCAGCGAGGTGGCGACCATCCAGTAGACCGGGAAGGCCGCGAAGAGCGCGACCAGCAGGCCGGCGCCGTTGAGGGCGATCTTCTTCACGACTCGTCCTCCTGCCGGAGCACCATACGGACGTACACGCCGGTCACCACCAGCAGGATCAGCGTCAGGATGACGGCGATGGCGGAGCCCAGCCCGTACTTGGGCGGCGGCGAGAACGCCTCCGCGTACGAGTAGATCGACAGCATGAACGTCGACCGGTCCTGGGTGCCGCCGGCCAGCACGAACTGCTGGGTGAAGACCTTGAAGTCCCAGATCGTGGAGAGCACCACGAGGATGCCGAAGACCGGCCGCAGCATCGGGAAGGTGACCGACCAGAAGACCCGCCACGGGCCGGCCCCGTCGACCCGGGCGGCCTCCTGCAGCTCGCTCGGCACGCTCTTCAGCCCGGCCAGCACGCTGACGGCGATGAACGGGAACGAGTGCCAGACGACCACGAGGGTCAGGATGCCGAAGAAGAGCAGCGGGTCGTTGAACCAGCCGTAGCCGGTCCAGTCGCTGCGCCCGAACAGGGCCGTGGAGAGCCCGTCCGGAAGCTTGTTGAACAGCCAGGTCACCAGGCCGCTGGTGTCGTCGAAGATCCACTTCCAGACGATGGTGCCGGTCAGCGCCGGGGTGGCCCAGGCCAGCATCACGCAGCTCGCCACGAAGGTGGCCATCTTCCTGCCGAGCCGGTTGAGCAGCAGCCCGACCAGGGTGCCGAGGATCATGGTGAGCACCACGTTGGCCACGGCGAAGAGCACGGTGTTGCGCAGCACCGTACGGAAGAACGGGTCGCCGAGGATCTGCGCGTAGTTGGCCAGGCCCACCCACGGCCACTCGCGGTCGCCCCGCAGCTGCCGGACGCTGTCCAGCTTGTAGAAGGACATCATCACGACCTGGCCGAGCGGCCAGAGCAGCAGCACCGCGATGATCGCCAGGCAGGGCAGGAGCAGCAGGTACGGAAGGCGGTCCACACGGCGGCGCCGCCGCGCGGGGGTCTCCCGCGCGGCGGCCTCGCCGGTGGCCTCGGTCAGCGTGGTCACTTGGCGTTGAGGATGCTTTCCATCTCGGTGGCCGCGTCGGCGGTGGCCTTCTCGACCGTCTTCTGGCCCTTGATGACCGAGCTGTTCATGGCCTGGGTCACCGTCTTGGTCCGGCTCACCTCCACCCACTTCGGGGTGAGCGGGGTCAGCTTGGTGTTCTGCATCGTGGTGGCGAACGCCGCCATCACCTTGTCGTTGGCGTAGTTGCCGCCGCCGACCAGGTCCTTGTAGACCGGGAAGAAGCCGAGGCTGCTGGCGAACTCCTGGTCCTTCTGCTTGCTGAGCAGCACGGTCAGGTAGTCCCAGGCGAGGGCCTGCCGCTTGCTGTCCTTCCAGAGGGCGATGTCGGAGCCACCGGCGAAGGCCGGGGCGGCCTTGCCGTCCGGACCCGGGATCGGGAACGTGCCCCACACCTTCTCGATGTCGGGGTTGTCCTTCTTCATCGCGCCGCCCTGCCAGCTACCGGCGAATGCCATGGCGGCCTTGCCGGTGGCGAACTGGGTGCGGGCGTCGACCTCGTTCCAGGCGGCGGCGGCCGGCGGGGCCACCTTGTGCACGGTCACGAGGTCGGTCCAGAACTTGACCGCCTTCTGCGCCTCCGGCGTGTTGTAGCCGGACTTCCAGCTGTCGCCGTCCTTGGTGGCGATCTCCGCGCCGGCCGCCCAGAGGAACGAGTAGAACGGCAGCTCCGAGTTGCCCGGTAGGGCGATGCCGTAGGTGCCCGGCTTCTTGGCCTGGACGGCCTTCGCGGCGGCGACCAGCTCGTCCCAGGTCGTCGGCGGCTTCACGCCCGCCTCCGCGAACCAGTCGGTGCGGTAGTAGATGGCCCGCACGCCGGCGTACCACGGGACGCCGTACTGCTTGCCGTCGAGCTGGGCGTTCTTCACGAGGTCGGGAAGGATGTCCTTGCCCTCGGACCAGCCGTTGAACTTCTCCGTGACGTCGGCGAGGGCCTCCTGCGCCGCCCAGCCCTGCGTCTCGGTGTTGCCCAGCTCGGTGACGTCGGGTCCCTCCCCGCCGGCGAGCGCGGCCTGGAACTTCTTCGGCGCCTCGAGCCAGGGGATGTACTGCACCACGACGTCGGTCTCGGGGTGCTTCTTCTTGAACTCCGCCTCGACGCCGTCGAGGAACGCGGTCTGGGCGTCGCCGCCCTCACCCATCATCCAGACCGTCAGCTTGCTGTTGTCGCCGGCCTTGTCGTCGTCGCCCGAGCCACCGCACCCGGAGAGCACCATCGCGGCCGAGGCCACGATGGCGGTGACCGGGGCCAGCCGCTTCCACCTGTTCACGCCATATCTCCCTCGGGGCGTTTGGCATTAACCTTCTCCGCCGCACCTTAGTAGGAAAATTTCCTTTACAACAGGGGGTACTCGCGGCGGGCGGCCGAGGCGACGGTATCGCAGCCGGACGCCCGGGCGGCAGGGGTGCCGTCCGGGCAGCTCAGGGTGAAGACGGAGGCGGGCGCCCGACCGATTGGTCGGGCGCCCGCCGGCGCACTTGGGGGATGGGGTCAGTAGCGCGAGACGCCGCGGCGGCGCCCCACACCGGCCACCAGGGCCACGCCGATGGCGGCGAACAGGACCTGCAGCAGCAGCTCCCGCCAGTCGATGCCGGCCGTGTCGGCGAAGCCCGACGCCCGGGCGACGATCGTGCCCAGCAGCGCGGCGCCGACGCCGATCAGCATGTGCAGCCACATCGGCATGTTCTGGCGGCCCGGGACGACCAGGCGGCCCAGAGCGCCGACGATCAGACCAACGATGAGCGCGGTGATGATGCCCCAAACGGTGAGCTCCACGGTCGCCCTCCTTCTTCTGAATGAGTCACACGATGTCGTGTGGTTCCTGTCGTGACCGCTAAGTTCCCGACCCGCCGAAAATCCAAACCGACTCCGGTGACGAATTGCTCGCAACGGCTCTGAGCTGGCATTTCCTGGCCGGATCCGGGCGCGGGGAAAGGGTTTTGCCGGCCCTTCGCGGCTGACCGCGTTCAATGCCCGAACGCCAGCGGGCGCCCGACCTGTCGGTCGGGCGCCCGCTGAGGCGCTTGGCGAGGTGCGTCAGTAGCGCGAGACGCTGCGGCGGCGACCCACGCCGGCCACCAGGGCCACGGCGATGGCGGCCAGCACGACCTGGACCAGCAGCTCCATCCAGTCGATGCCGGAGGTCTCGGTGGCGATGCCCATGGCGCGGGCCAGGACGGTGCCCAGCAGCGCGGCGCCGACGCCGATCAGCATGTGCAGCCACATCGGCATGTTCTGGCGGCCCGGCACGACCAGGCGGCCCAGCGCGCCCACGATCAGACCAACGACGAGCGCGGTGATGATGCCCCAGACGGTGAGGTCCACGGTCTTCTCCTTCTAAGAAGTTTCACACGGTCTGTGTGGTTCCTGTCGTGACCGCTAAGTTCCCGACCCGCCAAAAAACGAAACCGGCCCACCCCCGGGCCGCCGCGCGCCGTTTCGCGCCCCCGACGGTGATCGCGCAGGTGGGAGCGGTCCCGGGCCGCCCGCCCGGAAGAAAAAAATCTCCGGGTACGCGCAACGGCCAGCCCCCCGCCCGTGCGGGGAGCCGGCCGTCGTCGGCGCGGAGGCGTTACTTCTTGCCGGCGGCCTTGCCGTCGCCGGAGTCGGAGGAGAGCGCGGCGATGAAGGCCTCCTGGGGAACCTCGACCCGGCCCACCATCTTCATCCGCTTCTTGCCCTCCTTCTGCTTCTCCAGCAGCTTGCGCTTCCGGCTGATGTCACCGCCGTAGCACTTGGCGAGCACGTCCTTGCGGATGGCGCGGATGGTCTCCCGGGCGATCACCCGGCTGCCGATGGCCGCCTGGATGGGCACCTCGAACTGCTGGCGCGGGATCAGCGTGCGCAGCTTCGCCGCGATCGTCGTGCCGTAGTTGTACGCCTTGTCCTTGTGCACGATCGCGCTGAACGCGTCCACCGGCTCGCCGTGCAGCAGGATGTCGACCTTGACCAGGTCGGACGCCTGCTCGCCGGAGGGCTCGTAGTCCAGCGACGCGTAGCCCTTGGTGCGGCTCTTGAGCTGGTCGAAGAAGTCGAAGATGATCTCGGCCAGCGGCAGGGTGTAGCGCAGCTCCACCCGGTCGGCGGAGAGGTAGTCCATGCCCATCAGGCTGCCCCGGCGGCCCTGGCACAGCTCCATCACGGCACCGACGTAGTCGTTCGGGGTGAGCACGGTGGCCCGCACCGTCGGCTCGTACACCTCGGCGATCTTGCCGGTCGGGTATTCGCTCGGGTTGGTCACCACGATCTCCTCGCCGTCCTCCTGCATGGCGCGGTAGACCACGTTCGGCGCGGTGGAGATGAGGTCGAGGTTGAACTCCCGCTCCAGCCGCTCGCGGATGATCTCCAGGTGCAACAGGCCGAGGAAGCCGCAGCGGAAGCCGAAGCCGAGCGCGCCCGAGGTCTCCGGCTCGTAGACCAGGGCGGCGTCGTTGAGCTTGAGCTTGTCCAGCGCCTCACGGAGGTTCGGGTAGTCGGACCCGTCGATCGGGTAGAGGCCGGAGTAGACCATCGGCTTCGGGTCCTTGTAGCCGCCGAGGGCCTCCTTCGCCGGGTTGGCGTTGATGGTGACCGTGTCACCCACCCGGGACTGGCGGACGTCCTTCACGCCGGTGATCAGGTAGCCCACCTCGCCGACGCCGAGCGCGTCGGCCTTCACCATCTCCGGGGAGATGACGCCGATCTCCAGCAGCTCGTGGACGGCGCCCGTGGACATCATCTTGATCCGGTCCCGGGCGCTGATCAGCCCGTCGATCACCCGGACGTAGGTGACCACGCCGCGGTAGACGTCGTAGACCGAGTCGAAGATCATGGCGCGGGCCGGGGCGTCGGCCTTGCCGACCGGCGGCACGAACTGCCGGACGATCTCGTCGAGCAGGTGCGGCACGCCCTCACCGGTCTTGCCGGAGACCCGGATGCAGTCCGCCGGGTCGCCGCCGATCAGGTGGGCCAGCTCCTCGGCGTACTTCTCCGGCTGGGCGGCCGGCAGGTCGATCTTGTTGAGCACCGGGATGATGTGCAGGTCGTTCTCGAGCGCCAGGTAGAGGTTGGCCAGCGTCTGCGCCTCGATGCCCTGGGCGGCGTCGACCAGCAGGATGGCGCCCTCGCAGGCCGCCAGCGACCGGGACACCTCGTAGGTGAAGTCCACGTGGCCCGGGGTGTCGATCATGTTGAGCACGGCGGACTCGCCGGCCCGGTCACCCTCCCGGATGGTCCACGGCATCCGGACGGCCTGGCTCTTGATGGTGATGCCGCGCTCGCGCTCGATGTCCATCCGGTCGAGATACTGGGCGCGCATCTGCCGGGGGTCGACCACGCCGGTGAGCTGCAGCATCCGGTCGGCCAGGGTCGACTTCCCATGGTCGATGTGAGCGATGATGCAGAAGTTCCGGATGCGCGCCGGGTCGGTGGCACCAGGAGCGTTCGCGCCGGGATCGAGCGTCGGTGGCACAGCGGTCCGTTCTGGTCGGCTGACGTGAGCGGGCCGGCGCGCCGCCGGCCCCCTCTATGCTCCCACGTCGCCCGGGGCGCGCCGGTGCTCCCCCGGCACTCCTCCGGCGTCACTCCTCGGGCGGCTCGACGAAGAGCGCGGCGAGCTTCGGCAGGTGGCGTCGCGCCTCGTCCTCGTCGTCGAAGTCCCA
The DNA here is from genome assembly GCF_050948395.1 of Micromonospora sp. CA-244673. Taxonomy (NCBI): domain Bacteria; kingdom Bacillati; phylum Actinomycetota; class Actinomycetes; order Micromonosporales; family Micromonosporaceae; genus Micromonospora; species Micromonospora sp. CA-244673. Next base: position 5,810,098 of record NZ_CP192019.1, read on the forward strand.
GAAGTCGTTCAGGTCCGGCGCCCGGACCGGCTCGCGGTCCGCCGGCAGGTCGGCCGCGGTGGCCTTCCGGTACGCCTCCCACGGCACCGCCAGCATGTCCTCGCACTCGAACTCCTCGCCGCTGAGCGCGGCGGCCCGGACCTGCGGCAGCTCCGCGAGGGAGTCCGGCTCGGCGACCGCCCGGGCGAACACGGCCCGGCCCTGGGTCATGAGCCAGCCCCGGAAGTATTCGAAGCCGTCGTCCGAGGCGCCGCCGTTGATCAGGTACGCCGCGCCCCACAGGTCGACCTTGTACGACGCGGCGAGCACCCGCTGCTGGTGGTGGGCGTACCCGACGATCTCCTCCGGGTCCCGTTCGGCCAGCAGGGCGACCGCGCGGGCGGCGACCGCCGCGGGCTCGCCCCCGCCCCCGGCCCGGGCGCTGTCGATCAACTGCCAGAACTCGTCGGTCCTCATGGCCTCGCAGTCTGGCAGAGCGCACCGACGTCCCGGTGCGGCAACATGGGCGCGTGCCCGCCATGTCCCTGCCCCCGGTGCCGTACGACGCCACGGCCGACCGGCCGGACTGGGCCGAACTGCCGGCCGGGCTGCGTGCCGCGCTGGCCGCCCGGCTCGGCGGCACCCCGGTGACGGTCCGCCCGGCCGGGGCGGGCTTCACCCGCGGCTTCGCCGCCGTGCTCGCCGGCCCGTCCGGCGAGCCGGTCTTCGTCAAGGCGGCGGCCCTGGCCGAGCAGCGGCACCTGGTCGACTGGTACGCCCACGAGACCGCCGTCCTGGCCCGGCTGCCCGCCGGCCTGCCCGTCCCCCGCCCGCGCTGGGCGCTCACCGAGGCCGGCTGGTACGCGCTCGCCCTGGACGCGGTCAACGGGCACACCCCCCGGCTGCCCTGGGACCCGGCCGAGCTGGACGCCGCCCTCACCGCGTACGCCGAGGTGGCCACCGCGCTCGCCGCGCCGCCCGCGGACCTCGTCGCGCTCGGGCTGCCGCGCCTCGCCGACCTGGCCCGCGACGACATCCTCTGGTGGGGCGAGGTGGCCGCCGGCCGGGAACCCGCGCCGGCGCTGCCGCCCTGGGCCCCGCTGCCCGGGCTGGTCGCGCTGGAGTCCCGCCTCCCGGGGTACGCCGACGCCGCCCCCGGCCTGGCCCACTGCGACCTGCGGGTGGACAACGTGCTGCTGGACGCCGCCGGCCGGGCCTGGATCTGCGACTGGAACTGGCTCTGCCACGGGCCGGCCTGGTTCGACCTGGTCAGCCTGCTGATCACCGCACACGCCAGCGGCCTCGACGCGGACGCCGCCTTCGCCCGCCACCCGGCCGCCGCGGGCGCCCCGGCCGACGCGCTGGACGTGACCCTCGCCGCACTCGCCGGCTACTTCCTCACCGGCGCCGCCGCCGGCCCGTCCACCGCCTCGCCGCACATCCGCGCGCACCAACGCTGGAGCGGCGAGCAGGCGCTGTCCTGGCTCGGCGTGCGCCAGGGCTGGACGTGAGCGTGTTCCCGACCAGGGTGCCGGGCCGGGTTGAGCAGGGCGGACGCCCCGGGGCACCGGAGGCGTTTTGGCTCGCCGCCGGGCGACCTGGTAACCTGGCTTTTCGCGCGGCGATGACGCATGTCCGTCGTGCACGAAAGCAGACCAACCCGAGCTATCAAGACGAGGCTGTCGCGTGGCGAACATCAAGTCCCAGATCAAGCGCAACCGGCAGAACGAGAAGCGCCGGCTGCGTAACAAGTCGGTCAAGTCGTCGCTGAAGACCGCCATCCGGAAGTTCAACGAGGCTGCCGAGGCGGGCGACACCGAGAAGGCCACCACCCTGATGCGTGAGGCCACCCGCAAGCTGGACAAGGCTGCCAGCAAGGGTGTCATCCACGCCAACCAGGCGGCCAACCGGAAGTCGGCGATCGCCCAGCGCGTCGCCTCGTTCTCGGCCTGACCAGCGCCTAAGACCTGACCGGAAGCCCCGGGGGACCTCCCCCGGGGCTTCCGGCCGTCTGCGTTCCCCAGCCGACCGGCCCTCGGCCATCCACCGCCAGCCCACCCGGTTGATCATGAAGTTATTGCCCTGCACCTCGGCGTGTCGCGACAACAACTTCATGATCAACGCCTGAGGCGGCGCGGGCGCCGGCGCGGCGGTGGTCGGTCGGGGGCGGGTCAGCGGTACGGGTTGTGGTGGGTTGGCCGGGGGTCGCCCTTGCTCTGTGGGTCGGCGGGGTGGGCCGCCCGGAGCGTCGGGTCGCCGGCCAGAGTGACTCCGCCCGGCAGGGCCCGGGCCGTGGACGGCACGCTCGCCCGCCCGACGACCGGCTCCATCTGCCGGCGGAAGCGGTCCCGCTCCTGCTCCGGCACCTGCGCCGCGCCGCGGATCACGATCTCGGCGACCAGGTCGTTGAGCTTCACCATGGCCGCCACGGCCGCCGGCAGCACCAGCACGGCCCACCAGGTGACCAGCTCGGCGAGGGCGAGCAGCACGGCCAGCGCCACGGCGCCCTCGAAGAAGAGGAAGCAGAGCACGCCGCCCGGGTTGACGAAACGCAGCCCGAGGACCCGGGCGTAGAGCGGCCGGTACCGCTCCTCGTCCGCCGGGACCGTCGACCACGTTCGGGTCACCGGCCGCCACCCTGCCGCGCCGCGGCCACCGAGAACACCGCCCGCTCCAGCGCGTACGCCCGGTCGTCGGCACCGCCCTTGACCGCGGCGTTGCACTCGGCGGCCGCCCGCATGGCCTCCACGAGGCCCTCCGGCGTCCAGCCCCGGCCCTGCCGCTGGGCCCGCTCGATCTTCCACGCCGGCATGCCCAGGCTGCTCGCCAGCTGGTAGGGGCTGCCCCGCCCGGCCGAGGCGACCCGGGCCACGGTCCGCACGCCGTCGGCGAGCGCGTCGGCGATCGGCACCGGGTCGACACCGACGTGCAGCGCCCAGCGCAGCGCCTCCAGCGCCCCGGGCACGTCGCCGACCATCGTCGCGTCGGCCACGGTGAAGCCGGTCACCTCGACCCGCCCCCGGTAGTAGCGGGACACCGTGTCCGCCCCGATCCGCCCGTCGGTGTCGGCGACGAGCTGGGAGCAGGCGGCGGCCAGCTCACGCAGGTCGGCGCCGACGGCCGCGATCAGCGTCTCGGCCGCGTCCTCGGTGCACTTTCCGCCGAGGCGGCGGATCTCGTCCCGGACGAAGGCGACCCGCTCCCGGTGGCCCTTGAGCTTCGCCGCCGGCACCACTGTCGCGCCCGCTGCCCGCAGCCCGTCGGCGAACGCCTTGCCCTTGGCCCCGCCCAGGTGCAGCACCACGAGCTGCACCTCCGGGTCGGGGTTCTTCGCGTACCCGAGCAGGGCGGTGACCAGGTCCTTGCGGGCGTCCTGGCCGGAGCGGAGCACGAGCACCCGGTGCCCGCCGAACAGCGACGGGCTGAGCATCTCGGCGATCTCCCCCACCGCCAGCGAGCCGGCCTGGTATTCCCGCACGTCCACATCCGGGTCGACGCTGCGGGCCCGGGCGACGGCTTCGGAGACGGCTCGCGTGGCGAGCAGCTCCTCGTCGCCGAGAACGAGCAGAATAGGGGGCAGGCTGGCGGGGGTCACGTCGCCCATATTCGCACGGCCCCCGACCGGATCGTGCCTGCTCATCGAGGACTGTGACGGCAGAGCCCGCAGTCAGCGCAAATCCCGACATTCGAGTCGATCTATCAGCTATACCAACAAGCTCCCTCGATCGCCGGGAGATTTCCCGAACCGGTCTCACGGCCGCCGCCCCGGACCAATTCCCCGGGCCACCACCGCCAGCCCGGCGGCGCTGTGGACGGCCGCGACGTCGCCGTCGGTGTCGGTGCGCAGCACCCGTGCGCCGGCCCGGGTGAGCCGGTCCAGCAGGCCCGAGTTGGGGTGCCCGTAGTCGTTGCCGGCGCCCACGCAGACCAGCGCGACCGCCGGGCGGACCGCGGCCAGGAACTCCGGATCCTGGTACGCGGACCCGTGGTGGGCCACCTTCAGCACGTCGGCCCGGATCGCGGCGGCCGGCACCGCCTCCAGCAGCGCCCGTTGCTCCTCTGTCTCGGCGTCGCCGGGCAGCAGGATCCGCACCCCGTGCACCGTGGCGGCCAGCACCAGCGAGTTGTTGTTCGGGTCCGACCGGCTGCCGCGCAGCGGGTACGGCGGCCCGACGGCCACCAGCTCGACCGCCCCGGCCCGCCAACGCCAGCCCGCCGGCACCGGCGCCAGCACGCTCCCGCCCCGGCGCGCCGCGTCGCGTACCTGGGCGACCCCGTAGGGCGGCTCGGTCCACTGCGGGGTGGCCACCGCCGCGACCCGCCGGCCCCGGAACACCCCGGCGATCCCGCCCACGTGGTCGGCGTGGAAGTGGCTGACCACCAGGAGCGACACCTCGCGCACGCCGAGCCGGCGCAGGCACCCGTCCACCCCGGACGGATCCGGGCCGGCGTCGATCACCACCGCCCGACCGGCGTCGACCGGCAGCACCACGGCGTCCCCCTGCCCCACCGCGCACGCCACGATCACCCAGCCCGGCGGTGGCCAACCCGCGGCGAGCAGCCGGACGGGCAGCGTGCCGAGCACCACCGCGACCACGACGACCGCGACCAGCCGTCGCACCACCGGACGCCGCACGGCCACCAGCAGCGCCACGCTGACGGCGGCCAGCAGCACGGCGCCGGTCACCCCGCCCGGCCAGGGCAGCGTCCCGGCGGGCATCCCGGCGCCCTGCGCGGCCACCAGCACGAGCCAGCGCGCCGGCCAGCTCGCCAGCCAGGCGGCGAACTCGGCGCCGGCCGGCCAGACCGGCGACAGCACCGCCGCCGTCACGCCCAGCACGGTGGCGGGCGCGACCACCGGCACGGCCAGCAGGTTCGCCGGCACCGCGACGAGGCTCACCGTCCCCGAGATCCCCGCGATCACCGGACCGCAGGCGAGCTGCGCGGCCGCCGGCACCGCCAGCGCCTCGGCCAACCCGGGCGGTACGCCCCGCCGGCGCAGCGCGTCCCGCCAGCCGGGGGCGAGCAGCAGGAGCCCACCGGTGGCGCACACCGAGAGCGCGAACCCGGGGTCGCCGGCCAACTCCGGGTCGACGAGCACCAACACGGTGACCGCGGCGGCCAGGGCGGGCAGCGCGGCCCGGGACCGCCCGGTGGCGAGCGCGGCCAACCCGATCGCCCCCATCGCCGCGGCCCGGACCACGCTCGGGGAGGGCCGGACCAGGATCACGAACCCGACCAGGGCGAGTACGCACAGCGCGGCAGCCGTCCGCGGCCCGGCCCGGGCCCAGCGGGCGAGCAGCAGCACCGCCCCGACGACGATGGCCACGTTGGACCCGGACACCGCGTTGAGATGGGTCATGCCGGTGGCCCGGAAGTCCTCCTCCACCTCCGGCGGCAGCCGGCTGGTGTCCCCCACCACGAGGCCGGGCAGCAGCCCACCCGGCGCGTCGGGAAGCGGCGCGCAGGCCCGTTGCAGCCCCGTGCGGAGTGTGCCCGCCGCCCGCTGCGCCCACGGGGCGGCACCGTGCCGGCTCGGCGGCCCGGTGGCCGACAGCACCGCCGCCGTCAGGTCCCCGCCGCGCGGGGCCGACAGCCGACCCCGAGCGGTCGCCCGCTGCCCCGGCAGCAGCGTGCGCCAGGCCGGATCGGTCGCCAGCACCAGGCCGCGCACCGTGCCGGTGACCTGGCGGCCGGTGGGGTCGGTGAGCCGGCTCAGGTCGGCGAGCACCAACAGGGTGGCGGGGCGGCCGGCGGCGCCCCGGATCGGGCGGGGGTCGTCGCGGACCACCAGGTCGGCGGTGACCAGGGTTCGGTCGGCGAGGAGTGCCCGCACGGGGCCGGCGTCGCGGACCGCGACGCGGGCGGCGGTGGCGGTCGCGCCGCAGACCACCCCGAGCAGCACGGCGACCGCGATCCAGCCGTGGCGGCGGACCGGGGCGGCCGGGCGGCCGAGCAGGCCACACAGGTGGGTGGCGGTGAGGAGGGCCAGGACCGCGGCGACGGCGGCCAGGGTGGCGCTCGCCGTCGCGGTGAGATGCAGGCCGGCCAGCGCGGCGAGCCAGGCGGCCACGGCCAGCCCGGCCAATCTCAGGTCGGGCACGTCGCCGACCGTCGCGCCGCCGCCTCCGGCCTCCGGTCCGCCTCGACTGCCGAGGTCCCGCTCCGGTTCGGAGATGCGCCGGCCGTTCACACCGTCACCAGGTCCTTGAGCTGCTCGTACCGGGCGTCGCCGATGCCGTCGACCTGGCGCAGGTCCGAGACCGACCGGAAGCCGCCGTGCTGGTCGCGATGGTCGAGGATCCGCTGGGCGAGCACCGGACCCACGCCGGGCAGGGCGTCGAGCTGGGCCAGGGTGGCCGTGTTCAGGTTGACCGGGCCGCCGCCCGGCGCGGCGCCACCGGCGGCGGGTCCACCACCGGCCGCCGGGCCGGCCGGGGCGGCCTGGCCGGGCGCCGCGCTGACGCCGACCAGGATCAGCTCGCCGTCGGTCACCTTGCGGGCCGGGTTGAGCAGGGCGACGTCGACGCCGGGCAGGGCCCCGCCGGCCGCCTCGATGGCGTCGGCCACCCGCGCACCGGCCGGGAGGCGGACGAGGCCGGGGCGGCGGACCTTGCCGGCCAGCGCCACCACCACCTGGCCGGTGGAGGCGGTGGGCGCCGGCGCGGAGGTCTCCGGTGCGCCGGCCGCCGCGACCGGACGGACCGGCTCTGCTTGTGGCCGGGAGCGCCAGGCCCAGACTCCGGCGACCAGCACCACGACGACCGCCACGGCGGCGAGGGCCCGGACGCCTCGCCGGCCGGGATCGAAGGCGCCCGGCCCGGGCAGCCGGGACGCCAGAGAAGGGCGCCCGCCGGTCTCGTCGGCAGCGCCCCCAGGTTCGTGCCCGCGTCGACCACCTTCGCCCTCCACCGGCAGGGCCTCATCGGTAATGCTTGTCAACGGCCGCCTCCCGCCCGCGTCAGGGTCCGGGTTCATCCGGCCCGAATCGGGCGGGCGGCCGGACGGACGCACGGGAACGGAACCCGCGACCGCCGCGAGTGGTCGAAGATCGGCGAAGAAGGCCTGCTGCGAAGCCCATGGCGGGTCAGGGTCGAGATCCCAACCGAGCTGGGAGCCCTCCGCCGGCATGGCGGCACCGGCGGGCGGGGCAAGACCGTCGACCGGCTCGAACAGCCGGGACAGCCGCCGCCGTACCGTCGTCTCCTCGTCGTCTGGCACGGCTGGAAGCTACGGCGCCAACCCGGCCTGGGGCGGACGTCAGCGCTCGCCTGTGGACGACGAACAGCCTTGTGGACGACCCCCCGGACCATCCCCATGTGTGCTACCCGGGCCCTTGTGGGGCAGGCGCCGGGACGTCGCGACCGCCCCGTCCCGTTGATAATGGTCGACATGACGGTCCGATACGCCGAGGTGCTCCGCCCGCTACGAGAGGCGTACGACACGCGCGCGGCATGGCGTGAGGGGCTCACCAAGGAGCCGTGGAAGGTAGCCGAACGGCAGGCGTTTCGTGACCGGCTGGCGGCGGGCGCGCGGCTGCTGGAGATCGGTGCCGGCACCGGACAGGACAGCGCCTGGTTCCAGCGGGAGGGCTTCGGCGTTGTCGCGGCTGACCTCTCGCCGGCGATGGTCGAGCACTGCCGGGCCAAGGGCATCGAGGCCCACGTCATGGACTTCCTGCGGCTGGATTTCCCGGCCCGCTCGTTCGACGCGGTGTTCGCGATGAACTGCCTGCTGCACGTGCCCAACCAGGACCTGCCCGCGGTCCTGGCGGCGATCCGGGCGATCCTGCGCCCCGGCGGGTTGTTCTTCGTCGGCGTGTACGGGGGCACCGAGAGCGCCGAAGGCCCCATCAGCGACGACGAGCACGAGCCGCCGCGCTTCTTCTCATTCCGCACCGACGAGCAACTGCTCACGTTCGCCGCCGCGTCGTTCGACGTCGTGGACTTCCATCCCGTGGACGTCGGCCGCGGTTACCGGTTCCAGTCGCTGACGCTGCGCCGCCCGGACCTGGGATAGCGACCCGCACACTGAAACCCGGATCACGGTCCGGTGACCAGACCACCTTCCAGTGTGCTCAGTCCGCCTCCGGATCCAGGCCGAGCGCCGCCCGGCCCCCGTCGACCGGCAGGGTCACCCCGTTGACGAAGGCCGCTCCCGCCGACAGCAGGAAGGCGACCACCTCGGCGACCTCCCCGGTACGCCCGATCCGGCCCGCCGGGTGCAGCCGGGCGAGTTCCGCCCCGACCCGGTCCGCTTCGGCCGGGTCCAGGCCGGCCAGGTACGCGGCGTGCCGCTCGGTGTGGATCGAGCCGAGCGCGACCGCGTTGGTGCGGATCCCCCGGCCGCCGTAGTCCACGGCGAGGGCCCGGGTCAGCCCCTCGACGGCCGCCTTGGCGGTGGCGTACGGCAGGGCGCCCGGCACGGCCCGGCGGGCCTGGTGGGAGGAGACGTTGACGATGGCGCCGCTGGTGCCGGCCGCGAGGAACCGGCGTACGGCGGTGCCGGCGCCGACCACGGCAGGGCGCAGGTTGGCGGCGATCAGGTCGAACACCTCCCCGGCCGGCGCGCGGTGCAGGGCGGCGTCCCGGAACACGGCGGCGTTGTTGACCCAGCCGGCGAGCCGGGCGGCCGCCTCGGCGAGGTCGGCGGCCCGCCCGGTGACGTCCTCGTCGGCGGCGTCGCCGGCCACGGCGCGCAGCCGGTCGGCGGCCGGATGCCCGCCCACCCAGTCCAGCGCGGCCTCGTCCCGCTCGACGACGACCACCGTGCCACCACCGGCGGCCAGCCGCTCAACGATGGCCCGCCCGACGCCCCGGCCCCCGCCGGTCACCACGTAGGACAGTGCGCTCATCCGGCCACCCGAGTCCCGGCAATCCTGGCGAGTTGCCGTTCGAGAGGGACGGAAACTCGCCAAGATCCGACAATTCGGGGCGCGGCAGCCAGTCGTCTTCCCCGCCGGGTCGGCGAAGGAGCGGCAAGCCAGGGCCGCGGACTCGCCCACCCCGCCGAGCTCGCGCCGACCCCACCGAGCACGGCGGCGACCAGGGCACCGCCCACGCCGACCAGGGCGGCAGCTGCGGCAGCGGACACGGTCATGGGCGGCGGTGGAGGACGACGCAGGCGAGGCCGGGGCCGGCGTGCGCGGCGACCACCGCGCCCGCCTCGGAGACGTACGTGTCGTGCAGCCGGTCGCCCAGCCGTTCGGTCAGCGCCGCGAGCAACTGCTCGGCGCGCTGCGGCGCGGCCAGGTGGTGCACCGCGAGGTCGATGTCGGCGTCGCCGGCCGCCTCGACCGCGAGGTCGACCAGGCGGGCCACGCCCCGGCTGGCGGTCCGGACCTTGTCCCGCACCACGATCGCGCCGTCGGGCATGTGCATGATCGGCTTGACCGAGAGGGCGGTGCCGAGCAGCGCCTCGGCGGCGTTGATCCGGCCGCCCCGGCGGAGGAACTCCAGCGTGTCGACGTAGAAGAAGATGGTGGTGCGGTCGACGGCGTCGAGCGCCGCCCGGCGTACCCCGGACAGGTCCGCGCCCTGCGCGGCGGCCGCGGCGGCGGCGAGCACCGGGAAGCCCAGGCCCATGCCGGTGGAGCGGCTGTCGACCACGGTGACCCGGTCGTCGCCGACCTCGGCGGCGGCCAGCCGGGCCGCCTCGACGGTGCCGGAGAGTTCGGCGGAGAGGTGCACGGAGACGACCCCGTCGGCGCCGGCGGCGAGCAGCTCCCGGTAGACCTGGGCGAACTGTTCCGGGGCGGGCCGCGAGGTGCTCACCGTGACCCGCCGGCCGCTGAGCGCGCGGGTGGCGTCCTCCGGGAGCGTCTCGACGCCTTCCAAACCTTCGGCGCCGTTGAGCACGACGGTCAGCGGGACGACGGTGAGCCGGTGCGCGCGGACCAGCTCGGGTGGCAGGTAGGCGGTGGAGTCGGTGACGACCGCGACGGGCATGCCCGGCACGCTAGCCGATCTCACGGCGGCGCGCCGGGGCCGAACGGCTCAGACCGCGTCGGTGAGCGCGGGCTGGGTGATCAGCCCGACGTTGTGTGCCCGCAGGTGCCAGCCCCGGACGTCGTCGTGACGCAGCTCGGTCCAGTGGCAGTTGGCCAGCGACCCGAGGCTGCGCAGCACCGTGTGGTCCCAGCCGAGCAGGTGGCCGACGCCCTGCCGGGCGCCGCCGCCGTGCGTGGTGACCACCACGGTGCCGCCGGCGGCCAGGTCGGCCGCCTCCTGGAACGCGGCGCCGAGCCGCCGGCCCAGGTCGTCGAGGCTTTCGATGCCCGCGCCGGGGTCGGGGTCGCCGGCCCGCCAGCGGGCGTACTCGTCGGGGAAGCGCTCGGCGACCTCGGTGAGGGCGAGGCCCTGCCACTGGCCGAAGTGCCGCTCGCGCAGCCGGGCGTCGGAGCGGACCGGCAGCCCGGTCAGCGCGGCGAGCGCGGCGGCGGTGTCGGCGGCCCGGCGCAGGTCACTGGCGACGATGGCGTCGGGGCGCAGCGCGGCCAGCACGGGGGCGGCCACCCGGGCCTGCTCCCGGCCGAGGTCGTTGAGCGGCACGTCGGTCTGCCCCTGCACCCGGCTGGCGGCGTTCCAGTCGGTGTTGCCGTGCCGCCAGATGATCAGTCGGGTCATTCCGCGGTGGCGGTGCCGGCTGCCGAGTCGGCGAGGTCCCGGTCCACGAACGGGATCTGCGGGCAGTCCTTCCAGAGCCGGTCGAGGGCGTAGAACTCGCGCTCCTCGGTGTGCTGCACGTGGACCACGATGTCGACGTAGTCGAGCAGCACCCAGCGGCCACCCCGCTCGCCCTCGCGGCGGACCGGCTTGGCCTTCTCCGGCAGCTCCAGCAGGCGCTCCTCGATGGCGTCGACGATGGCGAGCACCTGACGCTCGTTCGGAGCGGCGGCCAGCAGGAACGCGTCGGTGATCGCGAGCTGGTCGCCCACGTCGATGATGACGATGTCCTGCGCCTTCTTGTCGGCCGCGGCCTGGGCGGCGGCCATCGCCAGCTCGTGAGCGCGTTCGGAAACTGTCACCGTTCTCCTTCGATCAACCGTGCGACCCTCCAAGCCTCTCACACCCGGGCGGGCGACGACTTGTCAGTTCTGGTCGATTACGCGGACAAAGGCACACGTTCCGGGCGGATTCAGCGCTGGTAGAGCCGCCGTTTGGCGATGTACTGCACCACACCGTCGGGCACCAGGTACCAGACCGGCTCACCCCGGGCCACCCGCGCCCGGCAGTCGGTCGAGGAGATGGCCATGGCGGGGACCTGCACCAGGCTCACCGTGTCGGCGGGCAGGTGCTTGTCGGACAGCTCGAAGCCGGGCCGGGTCACCCCGATGAAGTGGGCCAGCTCGAACATCCGGTCCACTTCCTTCCAGGACAGGATGCGTTCGAGGGCGTCAGCGCCGGTGATGAAGAAGAGCTGCACCTTGGGGCCGTACTCGTCGTGCAGGTCCTGGAGGGTGTCGACCGTGTAGGTGGGGCCGCCCCGGTCGATGTCGACCCGGCTGACCTGGAAGCGGGGGTTCGACGCCGTGGCGATCACCGTCATGAGGTAGCGGTCCTCGGCCGAGCTGACCGGTTCGTCAGCCTTCTGCCAGGGCTGCCCGGTGGGAACGAAGACGACCTCGTCCAGGCCGAACCGGTCCGCCACCTCGCTGGCGGCCACCAGGTGCCCGTGGTGGATGGGGTCGAAGGTGCCGCCCATGATCCCGATTCGCCGGATGTCTTCCTCCACCCAGCGATCGTAGGCCGGGGCCCGCCGGCGGTCCGGCGGGGCCGCCGGGCGTCCCACGGACCGCGCCGGGCGGGGGTCACACCCCGCCCGGCGCGGTCACCGAGGTCAGGCGCCCGCAGCGGCCACCGCGGTCCGCGCGACCAGGGCGCGACGCAGGTCGTCGTCGAGGTCGACGACCCGCCGGCGCAGCCCCGGCGTGAGGTCGTCGCGGGCCAGCAGCGCCGCGGCCAGCTCCCGGGTGGTCTGCGCCACGGCGTAGCGGGGGAAGGCCAGGGTGGCGACCCGGTCCGCCGTCCAGGGGGTACGCAGCCGCGCGGCGGCCGGCATGTCGGCGAAGTAGCGCTCGACGTAGGCGGCGGTCAGCTCGGCCTGCTCCGGCTGCCAGAAGCCCTCGGCGGTCGCCTCCACGAGGCGGTTGGAGAGGTCGGTGTTGCGGGTGACGATCTCCCAGGCGGCCCGCTTGGCGTCGGCGTCGGGCAGCGCCCCGCGGCAGCTCGCGGCCCGCTCGGCCCCGGTGGCGCTGCGGTCGGTGGCCGCCTCGGCGGCGATCTCGGGCTCGCCGGCCGCACCGAGCACCACGAGGCGGTGCAGCAGCGCCCAGCGCAGGTCGGCGTCGACCGCCAGCCCGGCCGGCACGCCCTCGCCGGCCAGCCAGCCCGCGAGCAGCCCGGTATCGGTGGTGGCGCCGATCAGCCCCCGGGCCGCGGCGAGTTGCAGCGAGCCGCCGGCCGGGGCGCCGGCCAGCAGAGTGGCGCAGGCCCCGGCGACGCGGAGCAGGGCCGCGTCGCGGGCCAGCGGGTCCAGGTAGCGGTCGACCAGGTTGCGGCTGAGGCTGAGCACGTCCTCCGCGATGATCACCTCGGTCTCGGCCGGCAGCGCCGCCTCGATCAGCGCGACCACCGAGGTCACCGGCCGCTCGCCGTCGGTGGCCGCGTCCAGCGCCTCGCCCCAGAGCAGCGCCCGGGACAGCGGGTCGGCCAGCCCCGGGAGGACCATGGGCACCGCGTCCGCCGAGGCGGGGTCGAGCCGGATCTTGGCGAAGGTCAGGTCACCGGCGTTGGGCAGCAGCAGGCCGGTGGCGGGCTGCCCGACCAGCTCGGCCAGCACGGTGCGGCCCCGGTCGGCGGCCGGATCGAGGTCGACCTCGAAGCGGCGCACCGGGGCGTCGGGGGCGTGCCGGGCCACGCCGATGCGGTGCGGGCGCAGCACCGGGTGGGTCTCCGGCGCGGTCTGCACCACCGCCGCCTCGCTCCACCGGCCGTCGGCGTCGACCGCGGTCTCCATCCGCAACGTGTTGACCTGCGGGCGGCGCAACCAGCGCTCGGCCCAGTCGGCCAGGTCGCGCCCGCTGGCGGCGCTGAGGCTCTCCAGCAGGTCGGCGAGGGTGGCGTTGCCGAACCGGTGCTTGGCGAAGTGCGCGTTCAGGCCGGCCAGGAAGGGCTCGTCGCCCACCCAGGCCACCAGCTGGCGCAGCACGCTGGCGCCCTTGGCGTAGGAGATGCCGTCGAAGTTGAGCAGCGCCTGGGCGGCGTCGGCCACCTCCTCCGGGGCCACCGGGTGGGTGGAGGGGCGCTGGTCGGCCGCGTAGCCCCAGGCCTTGCGGCGCATGGCGAAGGTCGTCCACGCCCCGGTGAAGCGGGTGGCCTCGGCCGTGACCCGGGTGCCCAGGTATTCCGCGAAGGACTCGTTGAGCCAGAGGTCGTCCCACCAGCGCATGGTGACCAGGTCGCCGAACCACATGTGCGCCATCTCGTGCGCGATGGTGGTGGCCCGCAGCTCCCGCTGGCTGTCGGTCACGGCCGAGCGGAAGATGTAGTCGTCGCGCAGGGTCACCAGGCCCGGGTTCTCCATGGCGCCGGCGTTGAACTCGGGGACGAACGCCTGGTCGTACTTGCCGAACGGGTAGCGCTCGGCGAAGAGCTGGTGGAACCGGTCGAGGCACTGCTTCGTGACGGTGAAGATCTCGTCGGCGTCGGCGTCCAGGTGCGCGCCGAGGGACCTGCGGCAGTAGACGGCGAGCGGGATGCCGTCGTGCTCGTCCTGCCGGACGTGCCAGGGGCCGGCGATCAGCGTGACGAAGTACGTCGCCAGCGGCGCGGTGGGCGCGAACTCCCAGCGCCCCGGCGCCGGCCGGTCGGCGACCTGGCCGTTGGCGGCCACCGTCCACTCCGGCGGTGCGGTCACCGCGAGGGTCACCGGGGCCTTGAGGTCGGGCTGGTCGAACGCGGCGAAGATGCGCTGCACGTCGTCGAGAAAGGACATGGCGTAGAGGTAGGTCTCGCCGTCGGCCGGGTCGACGAAGCGGTGCATCCCCTCGCCGGTGTTCGAGTAGGCCATCTCGGCGCCGACCGTCAGCGTGTTGGTCGCGGCCAGCCCGGTCAGCGGCAGGCGGTTGTCGTCGAGCAGGGCCGGGTCGAGGTCCCGGTCGTTGAGGCGCGCCCCGAGCAGTCGCAGGGGTTTGACCTCGGCGAAGGTCTCGGTGCCGGGGGTCGCCCGGAACCGGATGGTGACGGTGGAGCGGAACCGCTCGGCGTCGCCGGTCAGGTCGAGGTCCACGTGGTAGGACTCGACGGTAATCGACGCGCCACGCGCGGTCGCCTCTACACGGGTCAGGCTCGGCATCCGCTTATCCTGCCCGATGGGGTCCGAGCGGGCTCCCCCGATACGCGTGGCGATGGAGGAACAACGATGGGTCAGCACCCCAAGGGCGATTTCGACCTGTCTCGGGCGGTCTGGCAGCGGGCCGAGGGCGACACGTCCGAGAGTGCGGTCGAGGTGGCCTTCGTCGGCGACCTGATCGGGATGCGGAACTCGGCCGAGCCGGACGGGCCGGTGCTGGTGTTCACCCAGGACGAGTGGGACGCCTTCGTGGCGGGCGCCCAGGACGGCGAGTTCGACCTGGACTGAGCCCCCGCGCTCAGTCACCGTCGCCCCAGCCGAGCCCGCCGGGGCCGGACGCGTGGTGGAAGCCCGGGTGACCCGCCACGTCCGCGCAGCGCTCGCCGTCGGGGCCGACCGCCCCGCAGAACAGCCGCTCGGCGCGGTGCCAGGCGTCGGCCGGGGAGAGCGCCGCCGCGCCGAGCGCCAACTCCGGGCGGAGCAGGCCGAGCGCCTCGGCGTACGCGACCGCCAACTCCCGCGCCGTGCCCGGGTCGGCCGCCTCGAAGCCGAGGTGCACGGTGAAGTGCCGGGGTGGCCGGGCCGTGGCACGCCGCGGCGGCCCGACCAGCGGCTCCTCCCGATCGCCGGGCCGCAGCCCGGTCACCGCCCGCCGGTGCCGCCGGTGGATTGCCCTGTTGTCCCGCATCCGTCCTCCCCCGTCGCCGGTGGTCGCCCCGCCGGGAGTCCCGCCGGCGGGTGCGGGGCCGGCCGCCGCCGGCCCCGTTCCGAAGCGAACCAGCTTTTCCGCGTCCTGGGAGGGGCCAGCGTGCGCGCTCGCCGCCGGCCCCCTCCACGGCGCTCCGCCGGCCGGACCCGGGCCCGGGCGGCGCGGCACGCGCCGATCGCGGGTCGTGGGGGCACGGATTCCCCGGTCACGAGGTCGCGGGCGAGGATTTGCGCACGCCGGCACGGGTAGGTAGCGCAGCGACCGCACAGGGCCGCCGAGCCGCGTCAGGAGCAGCCGATGAGCACCATCCCCAGCGACCGCAGCCCGGAGAGCACATTGGCGTTCCTCCGCGAGGGCTACCGGTTCGTGGGCACGCGGTGCGACCGGCTCGGCAGCGACATCTTCCAGACCCGGCTGCTGCTGGAACCGACGGTCTGCCTGCGGGGCCGCCCGGCGGCGGAGCTGTTCTACGACAACGAGCGCTTCGTCCGGCGCGGGGCCATGCCGATGCGCGGGCAGCGCACCCTGACCGGCGTGGGCGGCGTCCAGGGCCTCGACGGCGCCGAGCACCGGAACCGCAAGGCCATGTTCATGTCGATCATGACGCCGGCGGCGGTCCGCCACCTCGGGCAGCTCTTCGACGACGAGTGGCGGGCCCGGATCCCGGCCTGGGCGGAGTCCGGGCCGGTGGTGCTCTACGACGAGGTGGGCCGGATGCTGACCCGGGCGGTCTGGGCCTGGGCCGGGGTGCCGCTGGCCGACGCCGACGTGCCCCGCCGGACCGCCGAGATGCACGCGATGATCGAGGGACCGGCCGTGCTCGGTCCGGGGCACTGGCGGGGCCGGCTCGCCCGCCGCCGGGCCGAGCGGTGGGCCGGCGAGGTGATCGAGCGGGTGCGCTCCGGCACGCTGCCGGCGCCGGAGGGCAGCGCGCTGCGGGTCGTCGCCGAGCAGCGCGACGAGCGGGGCACCCCGCTGCCCCGCCGGATCGCCGCGGTGGAGCTGCTCAACGTGCTCCGCCCGACCGTCGCGGTGGACCGCTTCGTCGTCTTCGCGGCGCTGGCGCTGCACGACCACCCGCACTGGTGCGACCGGGTCCGCGACGACGAGGCGGCCGCCGAGAGCTTCGTGCAGGAGGTACGCCGGTACTACCCGTTCTTCCCGGTCGCCGCGGCCCGCGTCCGGCGCTCGTTCGAGTGGCAGGGGTACACCTTCCCGCAGGGCCGGCGGGTGCTGCTCGACCTCTACGGCACCAACCACCACCCGCGGCTCTGGCCGGAGCCGGAGCGGTTCCGGCCGGAGCGGTTCGACGGCTGGCGGGATGACCCGTTCCGGCTGATCCCGCAGGGCGGCGGCGACCACCTCACCGGCCACCGGTGCGCCGGCGAGTGGATCACGATCGAGCTGATGAAGCGGGCGGTCGGCAACCTCACCGGCGCGATGAGCTACCGGCTGCCGCCGCAGGACCTGGCCCTGGACCTCGGGCGGATGCCCGCCCTGCCACCCAGCGGTCTGGTCCTCGACGGCGTCCGCCGTACCGCCTGATCAGCGCGTCACGACGCCACCACGAGCGCCTGCGGGGCGGCCTGCTTCATCCGGGTGCGCAGCCACTTGAGCTGGATCGCGGTCTCCTGCTCGCAGGCCCGCACCACCCCGAGCAGGTCCTCGTCCCGGGCCCCGTACGCGGCCTGCCCGACGACGGTCCAGCAGATGTCGCACTCGGCGGCCATGAGGTAGAGGTCCTGGAGGTCGCGGAGCAGCCCGATCGGCCCGGTACGCGTGCCGGCGAACAGCTCGGAGTGCAGCCGGTCCGGCTCGGCCGGGGCCTCCTCGGCGTACCGGCGGGCGAAGGGGGCCAGCTTCTCCGCGTGGGCACGGCACTGGGTGGCCAGCTTCTCGCAGGTGTGGAAGACGTCCGGCTCGTCCCCGTGCGCCTCGCCCACCTCGGTGAACGCGTCCCCGAGCCGTTCCTGGGCCTTGTGCAGCAGGCCCAGATAGTGCGCCAGGTGCATGTCACTCCCCCCTCGACGACGCCTCGGCGGCGGGCCCGCCGACCGTGGCCGGGATCCCCGAACCCTCCGGCGGGGCGGAGCCGCCCACCGTGGGGGCGGGCGAGGGCCAGCCGCCCGAGTCGGCCTCCTTCACCACCCGCACCGCCGCCACCTTGAAGATCGGCTGCTTGGAGACCGGGTCCCACGCGGTGATGGTCAGCTCGTTGGCCGCCCGGTCGTGGCGCCCCGCACCCGGTGCGGCACCGTCGGCCGCGTCCCAGTAGCCGTAGTGGAAGGGGAGGAAGACCACGCCGGGGCGTACCCCGCAGATGCGGGCCCGGGCGCGGACGACGCCGCGCGGCGACTCGATCCGGACCAGGTCCCCCTCGCCGACGCCGAGCCCTTCGGCGTCGGCCGGGTTGAGCTCCACCCACGACTCGGGGGCGGCGTGCACGAGCTGGGTGGCCCGGCCGGTCTTGGTCCGGGTGTGGAACTGGTAGACGGTCCGCCCGGTGGTCAGCAGCAGCGGGAAGTCCCCGCTCGGCACCTCCGGCGACGGCTGGTACGGGGTGGCGTGCAGGAACGCCCGCCCGGCGGGCTGCTTGGCCCGGTACTCCTCCGGCAGCAGCTCGGCGCCGGTGGCGAGGTCGTGGCCGTACGACTCGCAGTAGTCCGGGTCGGTGTTGAACACCCCGTCGGTGTAGAGCCGCTCGGTGCCGTCCGGGTGCTCGTCGGTGCACGGCCACTGGACACCGCCGGTGCGCAGCTTGTCGTAGGTCATCGCCGTGTAGTCGCAGGGCCGACCGCGGGAGCACTCCTTCCAGGCCTCGAAGACCTCCTCCGGCCCGGTCCAGGTGATCAGCGGGTTGCCGTCGGCATCGCGGAAGTCCATCCGGCGCGCGTAGTCGAGGAAGATGTCCAGGTCGGGGCGGGCCTCGCCGGGCGGCTCGACGGCCTTGTCGGAGATGTGCACGGTCCGGTCGACGCTGGTGAACGTGCCGGTCTTCTCGCCCCAGGTGGCCGCCGGCAGCACCACGTCGGCCAGCTCGGCGGTCTCGGTCAGGAAGAGGTCCTGCACCACCACGAACAGCTCCGGGTTGGCCAGGATCCGGCGGATGCGGGCCAGGTCGGGCAGGGAGACCGCCGGGTTGGTGGCCGAAATCCACAGCAGCTTGATCGAGCCCTGCTCGGCGTACCGGAAGATCTGCATGGCGTGCGTCGGCGGCGCCCAGTGCGGAATCTTGTCGACCTCGACGTTCCACAGCCGGGCCAGCTCGGCGATGTGCTCCTCGTTGGCCCAGTTGCGCAGGCCGGGCAGGTCGCCGTCGGCGCCGCACTCGCGGTTGTTCTGCGCGGTGGGCTGGCCGTTCATCTGATAGAGCCCGGCGCCGGGCCGCCCGAGCATGCCCCGGATCAGGTGCAGGTTGTTCACCTGGCAGGAGGCCGCGGTGGCCTGGTTGGACTGGTAGAAGCCCTGGAGGACGGTGGAGAGCAGCCGCTCCGACCGCCCGAGCAGTTCGGCGGCGCGCTCGATGTCCGCGGCCCGCAGGTCGCAGATGTCGGCGACCTTCGCGACCGGGTAGTCCTCCACCACCTGGCACAGCTCCTCGAAGCCGAGCGTGTGCTCCCGGACGTACGCTTCGTCGTACCAGCCGCGGTGGATCACCTCGCGGAGCAGGCCGTTGAGCAGCGCCTGGTTGGTGCCGTTGCGCAGCGCCAGGTGCACGTCGGCCTCCCGGGCCACCGGGGTGGCGCGCGGGTCGACCGCGAGCATGGCCGGCGGGTTCGGACCGCGCCGCCGGTCCAGCATCCGCATCCAGAGCACGGTCTGGGTCTCCGCGACGTTGTGTCCCCACAGCGCGATGGCGTCGCAGTGGTCCACATCGGTGTACGACCCGGGCTGCCCGTCGGTGCCGAAGGACGCCTTGAGCGCCGCCGCGGCGGTGGCGGTGCAGAGCCGGGTGTTGCCGTCCATGTGCGGGGTGCCGATCCCGGCCTTCCCGATCACGCTGAGCGTGTAGTACTCCTCCAGGAAGAGCTGCCCGCTGGTGTAGAAGCCGAAGTGCCCCCAGCCCCCCGGGCCGTCCAGCAGCTCCTTCGACCGGGCCACGATCCGGCCCATCGCGGTGTCCCAGTCCGTCTCGACCAGCCGGTCCCCCTCCCGGACCAGCGGCCGGCGCAGCCGGTCCGCGCTGTGGTTGGCCTGCCAGCCGTAGAGGTCCTTCGGGTCGACCCGGCCGTGGTTGATCCGATCGCCGGAGCGGCCGCGGACACCGACGATCCGGTCGTCCATGACGGCGATGTCCATGGCGTCGCCGTTCGAGTGCAGGATGGAGGCGCTGGGCACCCAGCGCCGCACGTCGGCCTCGGTGTGCCCGTCGGCCAGGAAGGTGTCCACCCGCACCGGCCAGCGCTCCCCCGGCCCGTACGGCGTGCGCGGCCCCCAGGGGTCGGCGATCCGGTCCACCACGGCTCATCCCTCCTTCGGCGCCGCCCACAGCGGCATCGACCGGCCGGTCGCCCGGTTGACCAGCAGGTCCACCGCGGTCACCAGCAGCACGGCGGCGAACGCCACGACGAGTTGGACCGGGGTGTGCAACAGCCCGAGACTCACGATCAGTGTGGTCGCGCCGGCCGGTGGATGCGCGGCCTTCAGCAGCACCAGCACCGCGGCGGTGACGGCGAGCGAGCCGGCCGTGGCCACGATCCGCGCCCCGGACACCCCCTCCTGGAGGGCGGACGGGTGGTCGGCCAGCCCGGTGACCACCAGGAGGGCGTACCCGGCGAGCAGCGCCACCAGGTGCCCGATCACGGTGTTGCGCGGCGAGGACTCCGGCTTGCCGGGCTGCTCGATGTGCAGCATGATCGCCGGTCCGAGGCTCGGGAACAGCCACGGCTGCCGGGTCAGCAGGGCCACCGCGCCGGCCACCACCACGGCGACCGCGCTGCCGGCGAAGGCCCGCGCGGCGGGCCGGGACGGCGTCTCATCGATCTCGGCGGGCATGTGGTTGCTGTACCCCGCCGTGAAACTTCGAATCGACGCGCGTCCCGGCCGTTGCGCGTCCGGTCAGGCCGGCTGCGGGTGCAGCACGGTCCGCAGGCAGCCGTCCTTCTTCTTCTGGAAGATCTCGTAGCCCCGGGCCCCCTCCTCGAGCGACATCGGGTGGGTGGCCAGGTAGGCCGGGTCGATCTCGCCGATCGCGACCCGGTCCAGCAGCATCGGGATGTAGCGCTGGGCGTGCATCTGCCCCATCCGCAGCACGAGCGCCTTGTTCATGGCCGCGCCGAGCGGGAACTTGTCCACCAGGCCGCCGTACACCCCCACGATGCTCACCGTGCCGCCCTTGCGGCACGCCATGATCGCCTGCCGGATCGAGGTGGGCCGGTCGCTCTGCAGCCGGGCGCTCTGCTTCGCCTTGTCGTACGCGTAGACCGGCCCGACGTCGTGGGCCTCCATGCCGACCGCCTCGATGCAGGCGTCCGGCCCGCGCCCGGCGGTCAGCTCGCGCAGCGCCTCCAGCACGTCGGTCTCCGCGTAGTTGATCGTCTCGACGCCGAGCCGCTGCGTGGCCGTGGCCAGCCGCTCCGGCAGCCGGTCGATGACGATCACCCGCTCGGCGCCGAGGATCTGCGCGGACCGGGCGGCCATCTGACCCACCCCGCCGGCGCCCCACACGGCCACCACCTCGCCGCCCTTGAGGCCGCAGAAGTCGGCCGCCATCCAGCCGGTCGGCATGGCGTCGGAGGCGAACACCACCGAGTCGTCCGGCACCCCGTCCGGCACGGTGAACGCGCCGACGTCGCCGAACGGCACCCGGATGTACTCGGCGTGGCTGCCCGAGTAGCCGCCGGCCGCGTGCGAGTAGCCGAGGATGCCGGCCGGCGAATGGCCCCAGAGCTTCTCGGTGAAGACCGGCTGCGGGTTCGAGTTGTCGCAGAGCGAGTACTGCTCGGTGCGGCAGTACCAGCAGCCGCCGCAGGCCACCACGGAGCCGACCACCACCCGGTCACCGACCTTGGTCCGCCGCACGTCGGGGCCGGTCTCCACCACCTCGCCCATGAACTCGTGGCCGAGGATGTCACCCTCGCGCATCGCCGGCAGGTACCCGTTGATCAGGTGCAGGTCGGAGCCGCACACGCTGCTGGCCCGCACCTTGACGATGATGTCGCCGCCGGACCGGATGGTCGGCTCCGGCACGTCGCGCACGGCCAGCTTGCCGACGCCCTCCCAGCACAGCGCCCTCACGGCCGGCCTCCCGCCATCAGCTTCTCGCGGACCCGGTCGGTCGCCTGCTCCTGCTTCGGGCTGCGCCCCGACGGGTCGTGCCGGGTGTCCAGCACCTGGCCGGTCTCGATGAGGGACTTGATCCGGCGCAGGCCGCTGCGCAGCGCGACATCCGGGTCGTCCCCGCCCGTCAGGCCGAGCGCCCGGCGTACCGGGCCGGACCGCCAGCGCATCTCGGCACGGATCTCGGTGCCCCGGTCCTGCGGCGCGGGCACCAGCTCGACCCGCCCCTCCTGGGCCACCGGTCCCTCGGTGACCCGCCAGCTCAGCCGGCCCGGGCCGGCCACGGTGATCTCGGCCCGCCATTCGGTGCCGCCGCCGGCCGGGTCCCTCGCCACGCAGCTCCAACGGTTGTCGTCGAGCTGCTCCAGCGTCGCCCACTCGGCGAGACCCCGGTCCAGCCGTTCCCGGTCGGTCCAGAAGCCGATCACCGCCTCCAGCGGCCGGTCCACGGTGATTCCGCGGTGGACGACGTACCAGCCGTCCGCCCGGTCGGGTTGATGCCGGCGCCGGCGGCGGGCCACCACCCGGCCGACCCCGAGCGCGGTCACCGTGGCCGCGCCGGCCAGTGCCCACCTCGTCGCGTTGCTGCTGCTCATCACGTCTCCTCCGCCGGGGCGCCTCGGACCGCCCGCATCCCGGTGCGCTACCCGGCCCGGCGGCGTCGAAACGGCGAAACGGTTTGATCACCGAAATTTCGGGCACGCTGCCGTCCCTGCCGACCGAGAGGGGCGCACCCGTGGTCATCGACCCCCGCCAGTCCGGCCGGCACCGTCCGGCCGGCGGCATCCAGGAGGCGCCCGCCCGCCTCGACCCCGGCGCGGCGTCCACGCCGGACCGGCTGCCGCTGGCGTACGTCCTGCCGCTGCGGGCGGACTCCGACAGCGGCGGCGGGCTGACCGGGTACCTGCGCGAGCTGAGCCGGTGGGTGGACGTCATCGTGGTCGACGGGTCGCCGCCCGAGCTGTTCGCCCGGCACGCCGCCGCGTGGCGGGGCCTGGTCCGGCACGTCCCGCCCGATCCCGCGCTGCGCGGTCGCAACCCCACGGCGCTCGGCGTGCTGACCGGCGTCGCCCTGGCCCGTCACGAGCACGTGGTGATCGCCGGCGACGACGTCCGCTACGACCTCGCGGGGCTGCGCGCCGTGCACGGGCTGCTCGACCGGGTGGACCTGGTCCGGCCGCAGCACCACGTCGACCCGCTGCCCTGGCACGCCTGGCGGGACACCGGCGGGACGCTGCTGCGCCGGGCGCTCGGCGGCGACCGGCCGGGCACCCTCGCGGTGCGCCGGAGCACCTTCCTGGCCATGGGCGGCTACGACCCGGACGTGCTCGCCGGGAACCTGGAGCTGGTCCGGACGGTCCGCGCGTACGGGGGTGCCACGCGTACCCCCGCCTGGCTGTACGTCCGCCGGCTCCCGCCGGCCGCCGCGCGCCGCCAGGCGTACGACGAGGTGGCCCGGCCGGGATGGCTGCCGGCCGCGCTGGCGGTGCTGCCGGCCGCGGCGGCCGCGCTCGCCGCCCGCCGGCCGGGGCTGCTGCTGCGGGCCGGGGTGGCGACGGTGGCCGTGGCGGAGCTGGGCCGGCGACGGGCCGGCGGCGCCCGCGTCTTCCCGGCGCACACCTCGCTCGCGGCGCCGCTCTGGCTGCTGGAACGCGGGGTCGGCGCCTGGCTCGCCGTGGGCCGGCGGCTGCGCGGCGGCGCGCCCGGCCCCGACGCCGGTCAGGCCGCGCACTCCATCCGGGCGCTGCGCCGGCGGCTCGCCGAGCGCCGCCCCGACGACCTGGTGCTCTGGGTGGAGACCGGCGCCGCGCCGGCCCCGGCCCGGTCGGACCGGCTGCCGGGCTGAACCGGCGACGACCCCGCACACGACAGCTCGCGGCCACTCCCCGGCGTGCTGCCGGGAGTGGCCGCGAGCTGCGGCGTGCGGATGTCGGCGGTCAGTACCGCACCTGGTCGCGGGACTGCTGCGCGGTGTCCTTGACGTCCTGCGCGGCGGACTTCGTGTCGTCCTTGACGGCGTGCACGGCGTCCTGCGCGGTGGACTTCACCGACTCGGTGGCCCGCTGCGCCGGCTCGCGCAGCTCCTCCTTCAGCTCCCCGGCGACCTCGGTGAGCTTCTCCTTCACCACGCCGCCGTGCTCGGCGGCCTTCTCCTTGACCTGCGCGGCGACCTGCTGCTCGCGGCGGGTGGCCGGGATCAGCGAGGACACCAGCATGCCGACGCCGAAGGCGATCACGCCGGCCGCGATCGGGTTGCCCTCGGACTTCTCCCGCAGCACCTGCGGGGCCCGGTGGGCGGCGTCGCCGACGGTCGAGGCGGCGGCGTGCGCCTTGTCGCCGACGGTGGACGCCGCCGAGGAGGCGTGGTCGCCGACCGAGTGGGCGGCGTGGCCGGTGCTGTGGCCGAGGTCCGATGCGGTTCCCATCACCTTGTCCTTCACGTTCGTCAGCGCGCTGCGGACGCGCTGCTTGCGGTCGTCGACGATCCGGCCCGGGCTGACCTTGTACGCCAGGGCGTCCACGTCCGAGCTCAGGTTGCTGCGAGTGGCTTCGATCTCCCGGCGGATCTGGTCGGGATCGGTGCTCATCGGGTGACTCCCTCCGGGTGCGGCTTCAGCGCGTCGGGGATGCGCTGCACGCTGTCGTTGGTCTGCTTGAGGCCGCGGATCCGCTCGGCGTTCTTCTTGGCCATCGAGTAGAGGACCGCGGCGATCACGGCCCAGATCACGGCCACGATCAGCGCGGCCAGGCCCGAATCCATCACGTTGTCCAGGAACTGCCACAGCGCGATGGAGACGAAGAGCGCCACCATGTAGCCGCCGAAGCCGGCGCCGCCGAAGAGGCCGGCGGCCTTGCCCGCCTTCTTCCCCTCCTGGCGGATCTCGGCCTTGGCCAGCTCGACCTCCTGGCGCATCAGCGTGGAGAGGTCGGTGGTGACCTGGCGCATCAGCTCACCGAGGGAGCTGCCGCGGACCTCGTCCGCGCTGTGCGGCGCGCCCGCCGCGTCGTAGCCGGAGTCCAGCCCGGACCCCTGCGTCGGCATGCTCATGCCGTCGCCTCCCTTCTGCCGCTTCGGCCGTTCACGGACGGTTGACGCCGCTCGACGGCACGCCCGGCAGCGGGTCGGTCCGGCTCGGCGGGGGCAGCGGCTGGCCGGTGCCACCCTCCGGGTCGGCCCAGGTGTTCGGGGCGCCGCCACCCGGGTAGGTCGCACCCGGCGCGGAGTAGCCCGGGTCCGGCTCGGCGTACGTGCCGGGGGTCGGGTCGAGGTAGCCGCCCGGCGGCACCTGCTCCGGCACCGCCCGCGAGGTCGGGATGACCGCGGTCCGGTCCGGGTCGTACGACGGCTGCACGCCGTTGCCGTCGCCGACCGCCGCGATGTTCCGGGTCAGCCGGCCGGCGACCACACCCAGCAGGGCGGCGCCCACCAGGAAGGTCCCCGGGTTGCGGCGGGCGTAGTTCTTCACCTCGTGGAGCAGGTCGCCCGGCTCGCGCTGCTCCAGCCAGCCGGCCACGCCGTGCACCCGGTCGGCGGCCTGGTGGGCCAGCTCGGTGACCGGGCCCGCGCCGCCGCCGTTCTGCGCCATCGAGCGCATCTCCTCGGCCAGCGACCGCAGCCCGCTGGCCGCGCGCTGCTGCTGCTGGCTGGTCTGGGCGGTGACCTGGTTCCGGGCCTCGCCGTAGAGGTTGCGGGCCTGGCGCTTGGCCTCGCCCACGACCTCCTGGCCCTGCTCCTTGGCGGTCTGGGCGACCGCGCCGCCCGCGTCGGCGGCCTCGCTGCCGACCTGGCGGGCCTGGTCGCGGACCCCGCCGCCGTTGGTCGACTGGTACGTGCCGGACGTGGATGAGAGATCGTAAGTCATGATGTCCCTTCCGCTCGGAATTCGTAGCGGTTGTGCTGGGGGGATCACGCCGGCGTTGCTGCCGGCGTGTCGGAATCCCTACCCCCGGTCGCCGGGTCCATGCCTGATTCGTCATTTCTCTGCGGAGCCGCCCCGCGCCGGTCACACAATGGAGGGTCTGCCCGCCCGGGTGGTGGTGTGCTCCACGGAGGTGACAGCGATGGCACGTGACGTGCGCGGACGCGCCGCGGCCCGGTCCCGGCCGCCGATCCAGAAGGTCGCCCTCGCCGTGGCCGCCGTCTTCGTGCTGATCGGTGTGCTCGGCTTCGTCCCCGGCTTCACCACCCACTACGGCGACCTCCGGTTCGCCGGCCACCACTCCGAGGCCAAGCTCATCGGCCTGTTCCAGGTGTCGATCCTGCACAACCTGCTGCACCTGCTCTTCGGCCTGGCCGGCCTCGTGCTGGCCCGGCGGGTCGCCGGGGCGCGGCTGTTCCTGGCCGGCGGGGGCGCCGCCTACCTGGGCCTCTGGCTGTACGGCTTCGCCATCGACCGGGAGACCGCGGCGAACTTCGTGCCGTTCAACGACGCCGACAACTGGCTGCACCTCTTCCTCGGCTTCGGCATGCTCGCGCTGGGCCTGCTGCTCAACAACGAGGTGGGCACCGGCGGTCGGCCGGACACTCCCCTCGACCGGCCCTGACCAGCCGTCACCCGTTCGAGCGGCGTCGGCCGCGAGACACCGGGCCGGCGTTTGCCCGCTCAGCGCCTGGGGCATCAGGACCACCACGGGGAGTGACCCCGGTGGGACGAGGAGGTCCGGCGATGCCACGGTGGTTGCGGGACAACGCGCTCACGGTCGCCATGCTCGGCGCGTTTGTGATCTTCCTGGTGTTGCAGAGCGTGTTCGGCTGGCACGTGCACAACGAGGATCTGGCCGAGAACGGCGCCGCGCCGCTGAGCTGGTGGACGTACCTGGGCACCGGGCACTTCGCCGAGGCGGTCTTCGAGAACTGGGAGTCGGAGTTCCTCCAGATGGGCGGCTACGTGCTGCTCACCGCGTACCTCGTGCAGAAGGGCTCGGCCGAGTCGAAGCCGGAGGGCCAGACGGACCGCCCCGAGGACGACCCGCGGCACGGGACCCCGGACTCCCCCTGGCCGGTGCGGGCCGGCGGCCTGCCGCTGGTGATCTACCGGAACAGCCTCTCCATCGCGCTGTTCATGATCTTCGCGGGCTCGTTCCTCGGTCACCTGTTCGGCGGCGTGGCCGCCTACAACCAGGAGCAGGCGTTGCAGAGCGGCGCCGCACCCATCAGCGCCTCGCAGTTCCTCGGCACCAGCGACTTCTGGTTCCAGTCCATGCAGAACTGGCAGAGCGAGTTCCTCGCCGTGGGCGTGCTGATCCTGCTCAGCATCGTGCTTCGCCAGCACGCCAGCCCCGAGTCCAAGCCGGTCACGGCGGCCCACGCCGAGACCGGCGCGTAGCGGTCCGCCTCAGGCGGCGACCGGGAGCCGCTTGGCGAAGCACACGCTGTACGGGTTGTGGACGTACTCCCCGTACACCGGGATGGGCCGGTAGCCGCAGGACCGGTAGAGGCCGATGGCGGCCGGCAGGTAGCTCCCGGTCTCCAGGCACACGGTGGTGTGCCCCTGCTGGAAGGCCAGCTCCTCCAGGGCGGCCAGCAACTGCCGGGCGATCCCCCGCCCCCGGTACGCCGGCCGGACGTACATCCGCTTCAACTCGCCGGTGTCGGCGCCGAGGGCCTGGAGGCCGCCGCAGGCGACCGCCCGGCCGCCCTCGACCACCGCCAGGTAGCGGATGTCGTCGTGGGTGATCGTCGCCTGCCCGTCCAGGCCGCCGTCGGCCTCGCGCAGCTCCCGCTGCTGCGCGACGACCAGGGCGGCGACCTCGGGATCGGTGGCGGGACGGGATTCGATCAGCATCCCGTCACGGTAGGTCGGCCGGATTTCGCGGAGGTTTCCGACGAACATCCCGAACGCGGACGGAGCGGAACTAGTCCCAGTCCTCGTCGTCGGCGTCGTCCTGCGGGGCGGCCGCCTCCAGCTCGTCCTCCGGGCGCACCCGGCGCGCCTTGCGCGCGGCCAGCCGCTCCGCGGCGGAGACCCGGGTCGACTTGTCCTCCAGCCGGACGTCGGTGCCCCGGTTGCCGGGAACGAAGTCCACCCCGGCGTAGAGGGTGGGCTGCCAGTCGAACTCCCGGTCGCCGATCCGGACCAGGTCGCCCGCCTGGGCGCCGGCCTTGGCCAGCTTCTCCTCCACGCCGAGGCGAGCCAGCCGGTCGGCCAGGAAGCCCACCGCCTCGTCGTTGTCGAAGTTCGTCTGCTTGACCCAGCG
Organism: Micromonospora sp. CA-244673; assembly: GCF_050948395.1. Taxonomy (NCBI): domain Bacteria; kingdom Bacillati; phylum Actinomycetota; class Actinomycetes; order Micromonosporales; family Micromonosporaceae; genus Micromonospora; species Micromonospora sp. CA-244673. Next base: position 5,837,615 of record NZ_CP192019.1, read on the forward strand.
CTCCGGGCGGCTGCCCCGGACGGTGAAGGACCCGTCGTCCTCCGCCTCGATGGTGAAGCCGGCGTCGTCGACCGCCCTCGGGCGGAGCACGATCCGGGTCGGCTCGGCCGGCGGCGCGGCGCGGCGCGACTGGTCGACCAGCTCGGCCATCGCGTACGTCAGCTCCCGCAGCCCCTCGCGGGTGGCGGTGGAGACGTCGAACACCCGGAAGCCGCGGGCCTCCAGGTCGGGCCGGACGATGTCGGCGAGGTCCCGCCCGTCCGGCACGTCGATCTTGTTCAGCGCCACCAGGCGGGGGCGGTCGGTCAGACCGCCGTACTGGGTCAGCTCCGACTCGATGGCGTCGATGTCGGCGAGCGGGTCCCGGCCCGGCTCCAGCGTCGCCGTGTCGACCACGTGCACCAGCACGGCGCACCGCTCGACGTGGCGGAGGAACTCCAGGCCCAGCCCCCTGCCGGTGGCCGCGCCCGGGATGAGCCCCGGCACGTCGGCGACCGTGAAGGTGTGGTTGTCCACCCGGACGACGCCCAGGTTGGGCACGAGCGTGGTGAACGGGTAGTCGGCGATCTTCGGCTTGGCAGCGGAGATCACCGAGATCAGGGAGGACTTGCCGGCGGAGGGGAAGCCCACGAGGCCGACGTCCGCGACGCTCTTCAGCTCCAGCACCACGTCGAGCCGGTCGCCGGGCTCGCCCAACTCGGCGAAGCCGGGGGCCTTGCGCCGCGCGTTCGCCAGCGAGGCGTTGCCCCGGCCACCACGACCGCCCCGGGCCGCCTCGAACGTGGTGCCCACACCCACCAGGTCGGCCAGCACCTCACCGTCGAGGGTCTGCACCACGGTGCCGTTCGGCACCTTGATCACCAGGTCGCGGCCGTTGGCCCCGTCCCGGTTCGAACCGGCACCGCCCTTGCCGTTCTCGGCCTTCATGTGCGGCCGGAAGTGGAAGTCGAGCAGCGTGGTCACCTGCGGGTCGACGACCAGCGAGACGCTGCCGCCGTGCCCGCCGTTGCCGCCGTCGGGGCCGCCGAAGGGCTTGAACTTCTCCCGGTGGATGGAGACACAGCCGTGCCCGCCGTCGCCGGCCTGCATGTGCAGGACGACCCGGTCAACGAACGTCGTCACGACGCAATCCTTCCAGCGGGGCACGCCCCCGCGTGCGAAAAGACGAAGCGGGCCGGGACACGAGGTCCGCGGCCCGCTTCGCCGGAAAATTACTGCTGCGGCACGATGATGCTGACGGTCTTGCGACCGCGCTTGGTGCCGAACTGGACCGAACCGGCGGCCAGCGCGAACAGCGTGTCGTCGCCGCCACGGCCGACCAGGTCACCGGGGTGGAACTTGGTGCCACGCTGACGGATGAGGATCTCACCCGCGCTGACGACCTGACCACCGAAGCGCTTCACGCCGAGCCGCTGGGCCGCGGAATCGCGACCGTTACGCGAGCTGGACGCACCCTTTTTGTGAGCCATTGGAGGACGACCTACTTCCCGCTGGAGATGCCGGTCACCTTGACCTGGGTCAGCGGCTGGCGGTGACCCTGGCGCTTGTGGTAGCCGGTCTTGTTCTTGAACTTGTGGATCCGGATCTTCGGGCCCTTGGTGTGCGCGGCGATCTCGCCGGACACCGCGACCGTGGCAAGCTTCGCCGCGTCGGTCACCAGGTCGTCACCGTCGACGAGGAGCACCGCGGTGAGCTTCACCGCGTCGCCGGGGGCACCGGCGAGCTTCTCGACCTCGATCACGTCGCCCTCGGCGACCTTGTACTGCTTGCCGCCGGTCTTGACGATCGCGTACATCGGAGGCGGACTCCCTGTCGTTGAGGCTGCTGGCGTCTTCACCCACCGTTACCGGTCGGTTGTTCCCACGGCGTCTCGCCGGGAGCCGTGACACCGGCGGCGCGGGCACGCGGGAACTCGGCACACCAAAGTGCGCCGCAGGCAAGCGTACGCCATACCCGGCCCGCCACCCAAACCGGGCCGCCCGGTCAGGCCGGACAGAGCTCGTCGAGCCGCCCCTGGAGCCGGTCGAACTCCGTCTCGTCGATCGACTGCACGTCCGTGCCGAGCCTGCCGACCTCCGTGGCCAGGTCCGCCAACAGGGTACGCAGCCGCGGGTCGGCCGCCTGCCCGGACTGCTCCCGCAGCGTGTCCCGCCAGCCCGCCAGGGCCGTCTCCGCGTCCTTCCGGGCGGCGTCCGCGGTCTTGCGGTCGCCGCGGCCCGTGGCGCGCAGCATCTCGGCCAGCTTGAACACGTACGTCTGCACGGCGGCGGACCCGGCCTGCTTGGCGCGGGCGCAGACACCCGGGTCCCCGGTCACCGTCGGGGCCGGTGTGGGGGCGGTGGGCGGTGGGGCCGGTGAGGCGAAGCCCACCGCGAACGGGTCCTGGCCCCGGTCGGCGCAGCCGGCGCCGGCCAGCAGGACCCCGGTCAGCGCGGTGACCACGAACACACGACGCATGTCTCCTCCTCCGGGGCGGCCGTCCCGACCGGGGGTCGACGGAGACGGCAGGGCCCCTGCCCCGGACTCTGTTGCCGGTGCAGGGGCCCTGTCAAACGCCGTGCAGGTCAGCGGCTCACGGCCGGGTACGCCGCCGCGCGCCGCCGCGCCGGGAGCGCCGGCGGCCGGCGCCAGCCTCGGCGCCCTCGTCGTCACCGATGGCGTCCGGGTCGTCCGCGGCGGCCAGCCGGGCCGAGTCGCCCTCCTGGCTGTCCGCGACCGCCGGGGCGGCCGCCGTCTGAGTCTCGAACCGGGACAGGTCGTAGCCCTGGGTGTCGTAGTAGTCGTCGTCCGACACCTCGGCCACGGCCTTCTCCGGCGCGGCCGGGGTGGGCTGCTCCGCGGCCTCCGCGGCGGGCTTCTCCGCGGCGGCCTTGCGGCCCCGGCGGCGGCCCTTCTCCTCGGTGGCGGGGCTGGTGACGGCCGAGGCGACCGCCTTGACCTTCTCGCCCGCGCCACCGCGCGGCTTCTCCGGCACCGGCTCGGTGTGGATGATGACGCCCCGGCCCTTGCAGCACTCGCAGGTCTCGCTGAACGCCTCCAGCAGGCCCGCGCCGATCCGCTTGCGGGTCATCTGCACCAGGCCGAGCGAGGTGATCTCGGTGACCTGGTGCTTGGTGCGGTCCCGGCCGAGGCACTCGGTGAGCCGGCGCAGCACCAGCTCCCGGTTCGACTCCAGCACCATGTCGATGAAGTCGATCACCACGATGCCGCCGAGGTCGCGCAGCCGGAGCTGGCGCACGATCTCCTCGGCCGCCTCCAGGTTGTTCCGGGTGACCGTCTCCTCCAGGTTGCCCCCGGAGCCGGTGTACTTGCCGGTGTTCACGTCGATGACGGTCATCGCCTCGGTCCGGTCGATCACCAGCGAGCCGCCGGACGGGAGGAAGACCTTCCGGTCCAGCCCCTTGAGGATCTGCTCGTCGATCCGGTACTCGGCGAACACGTCCGTGGTGCCGGCGTGCCGGCGCAGTCGCGCCACCAGGTCCGGCGAGACGTGCGACAGGTAGGACTCGACCAGGTCGTACGCCGGCTCGCCCTCGATGACCAGCTCGCGGAAGTCCTCGTTGAACAGGTCCCGGACCACCCGGATGACCAGGTCGGGCTCCTCGTAGAGCAGCACCGGGGCGCCACCCTCGGCCGCCTTGGCCTGGATCTCCTCCCACTGCGCCTGGAGCCGCTTGACGTCCCGGGCCAGCTCGTCCTCGCTGGCGCCCTCGGCAGCCGTCCGGACGATCACCCCGGCGCCGTCCGGCACCAGCTTCTTGAGGATGTCGCGCAGCCGCTTGCGCTCGGTGTCCGGCAGCTTCCGGCTGATGCCGGAGGCGTTGCCGTTCGGCACATAGACCAGGTGCCGGCCGGAGAGCGCGATGTGGCTGGTCAGCCGGGCGCCCTTGTGCCCGATCGGGTCCTTGGTGACCTGCACCAGCACCGAGTCGCCGGACCTGAGCGCCTGCTCGATCGAGCGGGCCCGGCCCTCCAGGCCGGTGGTGTCCCAGTTGACCTCGCCGGCGTAGAGGACGGCGTTGCGGCCACGCCCGATGTCGACGAAGGCCGCCTCCATGCTGGGCAGGACGTTCTGCACCTTGCCCAGGTAGACGTTGCCGGCCATGGTGCCGGACGAGTTGCGGGTCACGTAGTGCTCGACCAGCACGCCGTCCTCGAGGACCGCGATCTGCGTCCGGTCGCCCCGCTGGCGGACGGCCATCACCCGGTCGACCGCCTCGCGGCGGGCCAGGAACTCCGACTCGCTGAGGATCGGCGGGCGGGTACGCCGCTGCTCGCGGCCGTCCCGGCGGCGCTGCCGCTTGGCCTCCAGCCGGGTCGAGCCCGAGACGCCCTGCACCTCGTCGACGGCCTTGCGCGGCTCGCGGATCTTGACGACGGTGGGTACGCCGTCCTCGGCGGCGGTCTCCGCCTCGCCCGCGCCCCGGCGGCGGCGCCGACGGCGGCGGCGGGTCATCCCCTCGCCCTCGGCCTCCTCCTCGTCCTCGGCCTCCTCGGCCTCGGCCTCGGCGGACTCGGCCCGGACGGCCTCCTCGGCCTCCTCGTCCTCCGCCTCCTCGGCGCCCCGGCCGCGGCCACGGCCCCGGCGGCCCCGACGGCGACGGCGCCGCATGGCGGCCTCGTCCTCGTCCTCCTCCGCCTCGGCGACCTCGTCGGCCTCGACGGTCGGCTCCTCCTCGACCTCGACCTCGACCTCGGCCTCCACCGGCTCGGCCTCGCGGCGGCCCCGGCGGCGGCGCCGGCCGGTCTCCGCCGGCTCCTCGACCGGCTCCTCGGCGACCGGGTAGGTGACCCGGACGACCGGGGCCTCCTCGGGCTGCGGAGGCATGAACAGGACGGTCGGCGCGGAGAGCGCGGCGCGGCGACGACGGCTGGTCGGCGCGGGCTCCTCGGCCGGCTCCTCGACGGGACCCGGCACCGCGGCACCCGGCGACACCTCACCGGTCCGGTCCTCCGGACCGCCGGCGCGGGCCAGGACGGCCTCGTCGGCGGTCGGCTCGTCCTCGGCGTCCTCGCCGACCGCGTCCTCGTCCTCCAACTCGCCCTTGGCGGGCGCCGGAGCGGCGGGCGGCTCGGTGTCGGCCTGCGGCTCGGCGACCGCGTGCGGCTCGGCCGCCGCCCCGGCGGGCGTGTCGGTCGGCGCCTCGTCCGCGGCGGCCTCGGCCGCCGGCGGGGTGCTCTTGCGGCGGCGGGTGCGGGTCACCTTGACCGGCGGCACCACCTCGTCGGAGGCGGCCTCCGCCCCGGCCGCGACCACCGGCTCCTCGGCCGCCTTGGCGGGCGTCGCCTTGCGCCGCCGCCGGGTCTTCGGCGCGGCCTCCAGGTCCCCCGCGACCGGGGCGAACACCTCGGCCTGCGGCGTCTCGCCGGTGCCGGTCGCCGTGGTGTGCGCCTCGACCGGCGCGTCGGTCTGCTCCGGCTGGTTCAGCGGCGCGGCCTTGCGGCGGCTGGCCCGCTTGCGCGCCGGCGGCTTGACCTCGGCGGTGCTGTCGGTGCTGCTGGTGGCGGTTGCCTCGGCCGGCTCTGCGCCGGTCCGTTCGCCGCCCTCGGGCTCGTTCTCGAGCATGGACGTTCTCCAGTTCTGGCTGCCCCGGGCGCGGGTGAGCGCTGCCACGCAGGGTCGCCGCAAAAGGTGTTTCCGCCGGTCGCGCAGGCGCGCGACCGCCGAAGTCTGCCTGCCAGAACACTGACCGACGGTCAGCGTTCTCCGATGGCTGCCCCGTCGCGATCCGCGTCCAACGGATCGACGATCTCGCCCTGCGCGGTCAGCGTGCCCTGTGCCAGCCGGATCACCCTCGGGGAGACCGGCGGCTCCAGGTCGGCCACCACGCGGAGGCCGGAAAGGACGTCATCGGGTCGTACGGAGGGGGTGACCTGCCGCACGACCAGTTCGAGTATCGCACACGGTACGGCCGTCGCCCCGGAAGGCGTCTCGGATGGCGGCAGCGTATCGATGGTCATGACGGCGGCGCGGGCGTCGAACGTGCGCCGCCCCTGCTTGGTCATCCGCTCGACCTGGATCTCCTCGGCGGCCGTGAAGGCGCTCACGGCCCGCTCCAGGGCGGCCGGGTCGACCTCGGGCAGCTCGATCCGCCAGCGGGAGGCCTCGATCCGGTCGGCCAGGCTCCCGCCGGTGGCCTCCACGGCGTCCAGCACGTCGAGTCCGGGCGACAGGGCGGCGTCCAGGGCCGCCCGCAGCTGCCCCGGGTCGACCGGCTCGCGCAGGCCGATCTCCAGGTACTCGGCCTCGCTGGCCACGCCGGTCGGCGCGGCCGAGGCGTACGAGATCTTCGGGTGGGGGGTGAAACCCTGGGAGAAGGCGATCGGTACGCCGGCCCGGCGCAACGCGCGCTCGAAGGCCCGGGCGAAGTCCCGGTGCGAGGTGAACCGCAGCGGTCCACGCTTGGCGTACCGGATCCGGACCCGCTGGACGACCGGCGCCTGGCCGCCCTCGGGTTGAGGCTTTCTGGCGATCGTGAGCTCCTCGGCTGTGCCTGCGTGTCGGTTCCATCCTGGCGCAGCGGCCGGCACGGCCCGCAGCCGGGGCGGCGGAAGCGGCCGGACGAACCGGCCCGAACCGGTCGGCGAGGGGCTGCCCGCCCGCCCGGAGACGACGGTGGCCGGCCGGCGACGCACAGGTCACCCGGCCGGCCACCGACGTTCAGGACCGGTTGCCGCCGCCCGGTGGCGGGTACGACCCCGGCGGCGGCACGTGGCCGGGCGGCGGAGCGTAGGGGCTGGCGCCCGGCGGGGCCTGGCCACCCGGCGCGCCCGGCGGGGCGTGGTAGCCGGCCGGGACCGGCGGGGTGCCGTAGCCACCCCCGGCGCCCTGGTCGAGCAGGTGATCCGGCACGGCCGCCGCCCGGGCCGCCTCCCGGCGGTAGCGGCGCCGGTTCCAGATCAGGAAGACCACCAGCGCCACCAGCACCAGGAGCACCACGGCGATGCCGATGCCGATGACCATGACCTGCTGGTCCGTGGGGCCACCCCGGTCGCCGTGCTCGGTGACGTCGAAGTCGTCGTCCCCGGCCGCCTGCGGCGGTGCCGGGCTGGCCGCGGCCGGGTCCAGCAGTGGGTTCGCCGAAACCGCCGGCACCTTCGCGCTCAGCGCCGCCACCGGGTCGATCCGGCCGAAGCCGTACTGCGGGTCGCGGCCGGGCGGGCCGGCGTCCCGGGCGGTGCGGATGATCCGGTTGATCACGTTGGGCGCGGAGAGGTCCGGGTACTTCGCCCGGATCAGCGCCGCGATGCCGGAGACGATCGCGGTGGCGTCGGAGGTGCCGTCACCCCAGCCGTAGCCGTGGTCCGGGCCGGCGTTGTAGATGGCGTCGCCGGGTGCGGCCACCACCGCCTCGGGCCCCTGGGTGGAGCCGGACCAGAAGCGCCCGCCCCGGGTGGTGCCGGTCACGGCGATCACCCCGCGCACGTTCGCCGGGCTGGTCACGTCGACCTCGCCCTTGGCGGTGTTGCCCGCGGCGGCCACCACCACCACGTCCCGGTCCAGGGCGTACTTGATCGCGGACTCCTCGTCGGCGGAGGCCGCGCCCGCGGCGCCGTAGGACAGGTTGATCACCCTGGCGCCGCCGTCGACGGCCATCCGGATGCCCTGGGCCGACGCCGCCTCGCTGATCTCCCCGTCGCCCGGCTTCGTCTTGATCGGCAGGATCCGCACGCCCGGCGCGATGCCGGTCACCCCGTCCCGGCCGGCGTTGCGCGCCGCGATGATGCCGGCCATGTGGGTGCCGTGGCCGTCCACGTCGGAACGCCCGTCGCCGGGAGCGCCGTAGCTGCGGCCGCCGGGAAGCACCTGGCCGGCGAGCTCCGGGTGCGTGGCGTCGACGCCGCTGTCCACCACGGCGACGGTCACCCCGCGCCCGGTGGAGAGCCGGTGCACCTGGTCGATGCGCAGCTCGTCCAGATACCACTGCTCGGCCCGTCGCGGCGCGGCGGCCGCCGGTTGGGCGGCCCCCAGCACCATGAGCCCGGCCACCAGGCCGGCCGCGACCGGCCGGAGCGCGCCCATGTGCAACCTCATCCGTCCGTCCTCAGCGCAGGATGCCCGGGGACGCGGCGTCACCGCTGCCCCACGGATCGTCGTCCTCAGTCAACCACGACGAGTGCTCGCCACCCGAGCCGCCGTGCCCCGCGCCGCCGTGCCCGCCCATCATCCCGCCGCCCATCATGCCGGCGCCGCCACGGACGCCACCCGCACCCGCGCCCGCGCCGGCCGCGTTGCGCAGCGCGCTGGCCGCGCTGGTCATCGGGGGCACCTTGCCGTTGCCGCCACCGACCATGCCGGGGATGCCGCCCATGCCGACCCCGCCGGCCGCGCCGACACCGATGCCGCCGGCCGAGCCGAGGCCGGCCCCGCCACCCCCGAAGCCGCCACCGGCGCCGCCGAGGCCCGCGGAGTTGACGCCGCCACCGAGACCGCCGGTGCCGCCGTAGCCACCGCCGATGCTCGGCCCGCCGGCGCCGGCGAGGCCGCTGCCGTAGTCGTGGTCGCCGGTCCCGCTGCCCGGGTAGCCGGCGCCCGTGGACGGCGGGGTGTAGGTGCCGCCACCGCCCCCGCCACCGAACTCGGGGCCGCCGGTCGTGGGCGGGGGCGTCAGCGACCCGCCCCCGAAGGAGCCACCACCGCCACCACCACCGATGCCGGTGCTGCCCAGGGAGGGCCCGCCGCCGCCGAAGCCACCGCCCGCGCCGCCCCCACCGACGCCGCCACCACCGCCCGGCAGGCCGGACGGCGGCTTGCGGTCGTCGGGACGGTAGCCGTCGGATTCGGTCTTCGGGTTCGGCACGACCAGCTTCGGCCGCTCCGTCTCCACCGCGGCGGGCAGCGGCGACATCGCCGAGTTGGCCGCCTGCTGGTTGTCCCGGTACCAGTTGTCCAGGTGCGACTTGGTGTCCCACCAGCCGCCGCGCTTGCTGTCGCTGGCGTTGCCGTCGACCTTCATGGTCGCCTCGAGGTCGTCGGCCTTGTCGCGGAACGCGCCGTCGGCGTACGAGGCCGGGTTGCTCTGGTAGTCCTTGCGCAGCGCGGCCAGGAAGCCCGACGCGCTCTCACCGTCGCGGGCGTCGTCGAGCTCGGTGCCGTTGGGCAGGCTCCACTCGTTCCAGCCGAAGTCGTCCATCAGCGGGATCGGGATGCTCGCGACCGACTTGCGGATGTCGCCCTCGATCCGCGACAGCGCCCCGCTGACGTTGCTCGCGTGGGTGATCAGATCCTCGATCTCCTTGCCGATGTCGCCCAGGTGCTCGCGGTACGCGTCGCCGCCGCTGCCCTTCCACCCGCTGAGCAGGCCGGGCAGGCCGCCGCTGTGCGGGCGCTCCTGGCCGGGCGCGATCGGGCCGACGAACGACCGCCCGACGAGCGCGTCGCGCAGGTAGCCCAGGCCGGTGGAGAGGTTGCTCCACCCCACCCCGACCGTACCGACCGTCTCCGGGTCCGCCGACAGCGTCACCTCACGGACGCACCGCTCCCAGGTTCCTCCAGCCATGACCCTCTCCCCCTCAGGCCGTGTACGGGTAGGTGGGCTGCTCGCCCGTCGCCGGCGGCGGGGCGGCCGATTCCAGCAACCGCTCGATCTCCTTGCCGTTGGCGGCGTTGCGGGCCTCCGTGTCGCGGAACGCCTTCGCGATGTCCTCGGTGCCCTGCCGCAGGGTGGCCAGCTTGGTGGAGAGCGCCTTGAGGTGCGCCTCCATGTTCGCCGTCGACCTGGTCAGCGCCTGCCACTGCATGCGAGCGTCCTCGTACGCGCCGAACGGCGTGCCGTTGGGCACCGTCTGCGCGTTGTTGCTGTCGCCCTTCATCCGCTCCTTGATGCGTTCCATCTCGTAGCTGATGGTGTCGTCGACATACTGCTTGAGGCGCTCGACGTAGTCCGCCGCGGCGTCCAGGTCCTCGACGCTGACGTGCAGATCGCCGGTGTCCGGCGGCCTGATGTCACCCATGCTGCTGCCCTCCCCGCTGCCGGCCCCCGGCCGGTCCAATACGGACGCAGCGTATCGAGAGACGGCCAGTCGGGGCACCCCCACCCCGCGTCACGGGACATCGACGGGCGACGCGTCCCGGAATGTGACGGAGCGCGGAACCCCGAAGGGTTCCGCGCTCCGCTGTGCGTCGGCGGTGCTACTGCTGCGCGCCGGCGGGCAGCTTCAAACCGTTCACCGGGGTCAAGGGCAGCAGCTTCCGGCCGGTCGGGCCGATCTGGATCTCCGTGTCCATGGCCGGGCACACGCCGCAGTCGAAGCAGGGCGTCCAGCGGCAGTCGTCCTGCTCGTACTCGGCGAGCGAATCCTGCCAGTCCTGCCACAGCCAGTCCTTGTCCAGGCCCGAGTCGAGGTGGTCCCAGGGCAGGACCTCCAGCTCGTCACGCTCCCGGGTGGTGAACCAGTCCAGGTCCACCCCGAAGGAGGGCAGCACCTCGGCCGCCGCGTCCACCCAGCGCTGGTAGGAGAAGTGCTCGCTCCAGCCGTCGAACCGGCCACCGTTCTCCCAGACCCGGCGGATCACCGCGCCGATCCGGCGGTCACCCCGGGACAGCAGGCCCTCGATCAGCGACGGCTCGCCGTCGTGGTAGCGGAAGCCGATGGCGCGGCCCAGCGAACGGTCGCTGTTGATGGCCTGCTTGAGCAGCTTCAGCCGGCCGTCGATGACCTCCGGGCGCTCCATGGCGGCCCACTGGAACGGGGTGTGCGGCTTCGGCACGAAGCCGCCGATCGAGACGGTGCAGCGGATGTCCTTGGACCCGGTGGCCGCCCGGCCGGCCCGGATGACCTCGTGCGCCATGTCGGCGATCTCAAGGACGTCGGAGTCGGTCTCGGTGGGCAGGCCGCACATGAAGTAGAGCTTCACCTGCCGCCAGCCGTTGGTGTACGCGGTCACCACCGTGCGGATGAGGTCGTCCTTCGACACCATCTTGTTGATGACCTTGCGGATCCGCTCCGACCCGCCCTCGGGGGCGAAGGTCAGGCCGGTCCGCCGGCCGTTGCGGGACAGCTCCTGCGCCAGGTCGATGTTGAAGGCGTCCACCCGGGTCGACGGCAGCGAGAGCGAGACGTTGGTGCCCTCGTACTGCTCGGCGAGCCCGGAGCACATGTCGCCGATCTCCGAGTGGTCGGCCGACGACAGCGACAGCAAGCCCACCTCGTGGAAGCCGGAGAACTCCAGACCCTGCTGCACCATCTGGCCGACCGTGGTGATCGAGCGCTCCCGCACCGGGCGGGTGATCATGCCGGCCTGGCAGAACCGGCAACCCCGCGTGCAGCCGCGGAAGATCTCCACCGCGTACCGCTCGTGGACCGTCTCGGCCAGCGGCACGAGGGGCTTCTTCGGATACGGCCAGGCGTCCAGGTCCATGGTCGTGCGCTTGTGCACCCGGAACGGCACGTCGGGGCGGTTCGGCACGACCCGCTGGATCCGGCCGTCGGGCAGGTAGTCCACGTCGTAGAAACGCGGCACGTAGATGCTCTCGGTGCGGGCCAGCCGCAGCAGCAGCTCGTCCCGGCCGCCCGGGCAGCCCTCGGCCTTCCAGTCCCGGACGATCGCGGTGATCTCCAGCACCGCCTCCTCGCCGTCGCCGAGCACGGCGGCGTCGACGAAGTCGGCGATCGGCTCCGGGTTGAACGCGGCGTGGCCGCCGGCCACGATCACCGGGTCGGCCTCGGTGCGGTCGGCGGCGAGCAGCGGGATGCCGGCCAGGTCGATCGCCGTGAGCAGGTTGGTGTAGCCCAGCTCGGTGGAGAAGGAGACGCCGAACACGTCGAAGTCGCGCACCGCGCGGTGGGCGTCGACGGTGAACTGCGGCACGCCGTGGGCGCGCATCAGCTTCTCCAGGTCCGGCCAGACCGCGTACGTCCGCTCGGCGAGCACGTCGGGCAGCTCGTTGAGCACCTCGTAGAGGATCTGCACGCCCTGGTTGGGCAGGCCCACCTCGTACGCGTCGGGATACATCAGCGCCCACCGGACGGTCGCCGCGTCCCAGTCCTTGACCACCGCACCCAGCTCGCCACCGACGTACTGAATGGGCTTGGTCACCTGGGGCAGCAGCGGCTCCAGCCGGGGCCACACGGAATTGGCCGCGGTCGGGCGCGGAGTCGTCGACGGGGCACTCATGATGCCCAAGGGTACGCGGTCCCCGACCACCGACCACGCCGCACCGCCACCCACCCCACCACCCCCTGCCTGGGTTGATCAAGAAGTTTGCGTCGGGATCCGGGCCGACCCCGACGCAAACCTCTTGATCGACGAGCGGGGTGGGTGGTGCTGGGGATTCGTCGGGGGTGGCGGGGCGGTACTAACCTCGCAACGGGCGCGAGAGGAGATTGCCGCGATGTCGCAGCCGCAGCCCGGCGCGGACCGGCCGGCCGACGGGGGCACCCCGGCCACCGGCCGGAACGGGGATCCGGCGGTCACCGAGCCTCCGGCCGACGTTCCACCGCAGGCCGACGCCGCGCTCCCGCCCACCACGGACGGGTCGTCCGCGCCGGAATCCGCGGCACCCGACACGGAGGCCCGGGCCGGCGCACCGGCCGAGCCGGCGCCGGAGGGTGAGACCACCGCGCGGGCCGAGGCCGCACCACAACCCGAGGCCGCCCCGCAGGACGAGCCGGCGCACGCCGCATCCGACGTGCGGCCGGAACCGGCCGTGGAGGCCGACTCGGCCCTGGACGCCGACTCGGACGCGCCGGCCGAACCCGGCACACAAGCCGACCCCGACGCGCAGACCGACCGAGCCGCGCAGGACCCCGACGCGCAGACCGACCCCGACGCCCAGGCCGCGACCGAGGAGCAGGCCGCGCCGGACGCCGAAGCCGCGCCCCGGCCCCCGGCCGCCCTGGACCCCGACACCACGCCGGTCTCGCCGGCCCGGCCCGCCCGAGGTTCCGCCGCCGTGCCCGGCCCCGCCCGCGCCGCCGGGTCCGCCCCGGTCGCGCCCCGCCCCGACCCGACCCGGGTGGAGCGGCGGCCGGACCCCACCCGGGTCGAGAACCAGGCCGGCGTGGAGACGCCGGCCCAGCCGCCCGCGCCCCGCTGGAGCGGCTCCGCCGCGGTCCCGCCCCCGCCGCCGCGCAAACGCGCCTGGGGCGAGTCGGCCGAGCCCACCCCGGTGCCGCCGGTCGACTCGCCGGAGCACCAGGTGCCGGTCGACCCGTGGGCGGGCGTGGACACCACCGGCTGGGACCTGCACTCCGCCGACTTCCCGGCGCTGCCGCCGACCCTGCCCTACACGGCGCCCTACCCGGTGCCGCACCCCGCCCCGCCGGTCGCCGCGGGGCCGCCGCTCGGCCCGCCGGCCGTCCCCGCCCGGCCGCCGGCGGTCGCGCCGCCCCGGCCGGTGTCGCCGCCGCCGGGCCCGCCGCCCGCGCCGCCGAAGCAGCGCCGCGCGAGGAAGACTCCGCCGCCGGTGGCCGCGCCGCCCGGGTGGGGGCCACCCAAGGGGTACGTGGCCGTGCCGGTCCGCCGCCGGCGCCGCTGGCCGTGGGTGCTGCTGCTCAGCGTGGCCTGCTGCTGCGGCGTGCCGCTCTGGTGGGCCCAGCCGCTCTCCGCCCAGTACCCGGCCAGCGCGAGCCTGCCCGACCAGCTCGGCTCGATGCGGCTGCGCCAGGACGAGCGCAGCCAGGCCGCCGCCGCGGAGCTGAAGCAGCAGGTACGCCAGGCGCATCTGCTCGCCGAGGACACCTTCGCCGGCATCTACACGACGGGCGACGGCAAGCGGGTGACGCTCTTCGGCGGCACCGGGTTCCGGCTGAGTCCGGAGTCGGACGCGAAGGCCGAGCTGGTACGGCTCACCGACCGGTACGCCCTCGAACCCTCGGTGGCGGTGGAGACCGGTGTCCGTGGCCGGTACGAGCGCTGCGCGGTGGGCCGGTCCGACGGCGACTCGGTGGTGGTGTGCACCTCGGTCGACCACGGCAGCCTGGCCACCGGCGTCTTCACTCGACTGTCCGTGGAGGACAGCGGCCGGCTGCTGGACGACCTGCGCCAGAAGGTGGTCACCCCCGAGCAGTCCTGAGCGATCGTCACCGTTCGCAACGTATCGAACACGTAAAGGTTCCGTCTTCCTCCCGGGTCGGATCGGTCCGAGGGGTGACAATCAGGACATGTCGCGGCGTTGGCTCTTCGCTGACCAGCTGGGGCCGCACTTCCTCGACGAGCGGAAGCAGCCGGTTCTCCTCATCGAGTCCAAGGCGGTCTTCCGGCGGCGGGTCTTCCACCGGCAGAAGGCCCACCTGGTCCTCTCCGCGCTCCGGCACCGCGCCGCCGAGCTGGGCGACCAGGCGATCTTCCTGCGCGGCGAGACGTACGGGCAGGCGCTGGAGCAGGTCCGCGAGCCGTTGGAGGTGTGTCATCCCACCTCGCGGCGGGCGCTGGAGTTCGTCCGGAAGCAGGACGCGGTCACCGTGCTGCCGGCGCGCGGCTACGTGACCAGCCTGGCGGACTTCGCCGACTGGGCCGACGGCCGGCGGGGCGCGCTGCGGATGGAGGCGTTCTACCGGTTCGCCCGGGAGCAACACGGGGTGCTCATGGACGGCCACGAGCCGGCCGGCGGCCGGTGGAGCTTCGACACCGAGAACCGGGATCCGCCGCCGAGGGACGGCCGGCTCGACGTCCCGGCCCCGTCGATGCCGAAGGAGGACGACATCGACGCGGAGGTCCGGGCCGACCTGGACCGCTGGGCGCGGGAGGGCATCCGGTTCGCCGGGCGGGACGGGCCGCGCCGCTTCCCGGCCACCACCGCCGAGGCGAGGTCGCGGCTGCGGCACTTCCTCCGGCACCGGCTCGCCGCGTTCGGCCGGTACGAGGACGCCATGCTCTCCACCGACCCCTGGCTGGCGCACAGCGTGCTGTCGTCCTCGTTCAACCTGGGCCTGCTGGACCCGGTGGCGGCGGTCCGGGACGCCGAGCGGGCGTACCGGAGGCGGGAGGCGCCGCTGGCCGCCGTGGAGGGGTTCGTCCGGCAGGTGATGGGCTGGCGGGACTACATCTGGCACACCTACTGGTATTTCGAGAAGGGCTGGCGGAACAGCAACGAGTTGGGCGCCCGCGGCTCCCTGCCGGAGTGGTGGCGCGACCTGGACGCGGACTCGGTCGACGCGCGCTGCCTGCAGGACGTGCTCACCGGCGTCCGCGACCGCGGGTGGGTCCATCACATCCCGCGGCTCATGGTGCTCGGCAACTACGCCCTCCAGCGCGGCTGGCGCCCGTCGGAGCTGGTCGAGTGGTTCCACACCCGGTTCGTGGACGGCTACGAGTGGGTGATGACCGGCAACGTGGTCGGCATGAGCCAGTACGCCGACCTGGGCCGGATGACCACCAAGCCGTACGTCGCCGGCGGTGCGTACATCAACCGGATGAGCGACTACTGCGGCGGCTGCCGTTACGACCCGCGCCAGCGGCTCGGCGCGGACGCGTGCCCGTTCACCGCCGGCTACTGGGCGTTCCTGGCGGGCAACCGCGACCGGATCCCCGCGAACGCGCGGATGGCGCGGGCCATGAAGCAGCTGGCGCTCCTCGGCGACCTGGACGCGGTGGTCGCCCAGGAGGGGCGGCGCGGCGGCGACCCGCCGTGACGGCTCAGGCGGCCGGGTCGGCGGGGGGCTCGGCGGGGGGCTCGGGGCGCTTGGGCGCGTAGCGCGGCACGTACTCCTGGCCGGTGAGCTTCTGGATCTCGGCCATCATCTCGTCGGTCATCGCCCGCAGCGACGTGCGGTCGTCCGAGCGGCCGGTGAAGTCCAGCGGCTTGCCGAACCGGATGGTGATCTCCGCCCGGCCCGGCCGGGGCACCCGCGTGCCGATGGGCTGCGCCTTGTCGGTGCCGGTCACGCCCACCGGGATGATCGGCACGCCGGCCGCCACCGCCAGGCGGGCCGCGCCGGTGCGCCCCCGGTAGAGCCGGCCGTCGGGCGAGCGGGTCCCCTCCGGGTAGACGGCCACCAGGTCGCCAGCCTTGAGCACCGGGATGGCGGCGTCGAACGCGGACAGGGCCGCCCGCCCGCCGGCCCGCTCGACCGGGATGGCGCCCAGCCCGGTGAGCACGAACTTCGAGAACGCGCCCTTCACGCCGGTGCCCTTGAAGTACTCCGACTTGGCCCAGAAGGCCAGGTGCCGGGGCACCACGGTGCCGAGCAGCAGCTCGTCGGCCACGGAGAGGTGGTTGCCCGCGAAGATCGCGCCGCCGGTCGCCGGGATGTGCTCCAACCCCTCCACGTGCGGACGGAAGGCCAACCGCAGCGTGGGCGCCACGGTGAGCTTGCCGATGGTGTAGAGCAGGGGCACGGGTCCTCCGGCGGTCGTACGTGAGCAGGCGCTGTCACGGTAGCGGACGGGTCGGCATCCGGCGGATCGGGTGGTCAGCCGTCCGCGGGGTGGTCCGGCGGCGCGGACGCCGCCGGACCTGCCACGACCTCATACCCGCCGGACCGCCACCGTCACCCGCTCGCCCTCGCCGACCTCGCCGGCGAAGCCGTCGACGCCCTCGGCGAAGTCGACCGTGTCGGCCAGCACCTCCCGGGCCACGAACTCGGTGTACGCGGCGACCGCCGCGCGGACCTCCTCCGAGGCGGAGACGGCCACCACGATCCGGTCCGAGACATCCAGGTCGGCGTCCCGGCGGGCCTGCTGGACCACCCGGACCACGTCCCGGGCCAGCCCCTCGGCGGCCAGCTCCGGGGTGACCTCGGTGTCCAGCACGACCACGCCCTCGCCGCCGGGCAGCGGCGCGGAGTGCTCGGCGTCGGCGGCGACCAGGCGCAGCTCGTACTCGCCCTCGGCGAGGGTGACCCCGGCGGCGACCGGGGCGCCGTCGACCAGCTCCCACTCCCCCGCCTTGACCGCCTTGATCACCTGCTGGACCGCCTTGCCGACCCGCGGGCCGAGCGCCCGGGGCACCACGGTCAGCACCTGCTGGCAGTAGGCGGACACCTCGTCGGTGAACTCCACCGCCTTCACGTTGACCTCGTCGGCGACCAGGTCGGCGAAGGGCCGCAGCTGGGCCGCGACCGGCGAGGCCACGGTCAGCTTCGACAGCGGCAGCCGCACCCGCAGCCCCTTGGCCTTGCGCAGCGACAGCGCCGCCGAGGCGACCGCCCGCACGTTGTCCATGGCGGCCACCAGCTCGTGGTCGGCCGGGAACTCCTCCGCCGACGGGAAGTCGGTCAGGTGCACCGACCGCTCGCCGGTGAGCCCGCGCCAGATCTCCTCCGCGGTCAGCGGCGCCAGCGGCGCCACCACCCGGCAGAGCGTCTCCAGCACCGTCCACAGCGTGTCGAACGCGTCGGCGTCGCCCGCCCAGAACCGGTCCCGCGAGCGGCGCACGTACCAGTTGGTCAGCGCGTCCAGGTAGGACCGGACGGTGGCGCAGGCGCCCGAGATGTCGTACGCGTCGAGCTGACCCTGGACCGTCGACACCAGCTCGTTCGTCTTCGCCAGCACGTACCGGTCGAGCAGGTGCGTCGAGTCGGTGCGCCGCTTAGCGGTGTAGCCGTCCGCGTTGGCGTAGAGCGAGAAGAAGTACCAGACGTTCCACAGCGGCAGCAGCACCTGACGCACGGCGTCCCGGATGAGCGTCTCGGTGACCGCCATGTCGCCGCCGCGCAGCACCGGCGAGGACATCAGCATCCAGCGCATCGCGTCCGACCCGTACGCGTCGAACACGTGGTAGACGTCCGGGTAGTTGCGCAGGCTCTTGGACATCTTGCGCCCGTCGGAGCCGAGCAGGATGCCGTGGCTGAGGCAGTTGCGGAACGCCGGCCGGTCGAACAGCGCGGTGGCCAGCACGTGCATGGTGTAGAACCAGCCGCGGGTCTGCCCGATGTACTCGACGATGAAGTCGCCCGGGTAGTGGTGCTCGAACCACTCGCGGTTCTCGAACGGGTAGTGCACCTGGGCGAACGGCATCGAGCCGGACTCGAACCAGCAGTCCAGCACCTCCGGCACCCGGCGCATCATCGACTTCCCGGTCGGGTCGTCCGGGTTGGGGCGGACGAGGTCGTCCACCGCCGGCCGGTGCAGGTCGGTCAGGCGTACGCCGAAGTCCCGCTCGATGTCGGCGAGCGAGCCGTACACGTCGACCCGCGGGTAGTTCGGGTCGTCGGACTTCCACACCGGGATCGGTGAGCCCCAGAACCGGTTCCGGCTGATCGACCAGTCCCGGGCGTTGGCCAGCCACTTGCCGAACGAGCCGTCCTTGATGTGCGCCGGCGTCCAGTTGATCTGCTGGTTGAGCTCGACCATCCGGTCCTTGACCCGGGTGACCGCGACGAACCACGAGGACACCGCCTTGTAGACCAGCGGGGTGTCGCAGCGCCAGCAGTGCGGGTAGGAGTGGGTGTAGGTGTCCTGCCGGAGCACCACCCCCCGCTCCTTCAGCTCCCGGATCACCGGCTTGTTCACGTCGAAGACCTGCTCGCCCTGGTACGGCGGGACCAGCCCGGTGAACCGGGTGTGGTCGTCGACCGTGACGACGGTCGGGATGCCGGCCGCGTTGCAGGTGTTCTGGTCGTCCTCACCGAAGGCCGGGGCCAGGTGGACGATTCCGGTGCCGTCCTCGGTGGTGACGAACTCGGCGCCGAGCACCTGGTAGGCGTTCTCGCCGGCCTGCTCGAGGAGGAAGTCGTAGAG
This sequence comes from Micromonospora sp. CA-244673, assembly GCF_050948395.1. Taxonomy (NCBI): domain Bacteria; kingdom Bacillati; phylum Actinomycetota; class Actinomycetes; order Micromonosporales; family Micromonosporaceae; genus Micromonospora; species Micromonospora sp. CA-244673. The sequence goes on from NZ_CP192019.1 coordinate 5,856,240, forward strand.
CGGGGTGTAGCGGCGCCCGACCAGGTCGCGGCCGTGCACGGTGCCGACCTGCTCGTACCCCTCCAGCTCCTTGGCGTACGCGCCGAGCCGCGCGGCGCCGACCAGGTAGCGGTCGCCGTCGCGTTCCAGCACCGCGTACTCGATGTCGGGGCCGACGGCGAGCGCCAGGTTCGACGGCAGGGTCCACGGCGTGGTGGTCCAGACGCCGAGCCGCACCGGGCCGCGCACCGGCTCGGGGGCGGACGCGTCGGCGGTCAGCTCGAACCAGACGGTCAGCGTCGGGTCGTGCCGGTCCTTGTAGACGTCGTCCATCCGGGTCTCGGTGTTCGACAGCGGGGTCTCGCACCGCCAGCAGTACGCCAGCACCCGGAAGCCCTCGTAGACCAGACCCTTGTCGTGCAGGGTCCGGAAGGCCCACATGACGCTTTCCATGTAGTCCAGGTCGAGCGTCTTGTAGTCGTTGGCGAAGTCGACCCAGCGGGCCTGCCGGCTGACGTACCGCTCCCAGTCCTGGGTGAACTCCAGCACCGAGGTGCGGCAGGCCTCGTTGAACCGGGCCACGCCGAGGTCGAGGATCTCCGCCTTGGTGGTGATGCCGAGCTGCTTCTCGGCGACCACCTCGGCCGGCAGGCCGTGGCAGTCCCAGCCGAACCGGCGCTCGACGTGCCGGCCGCGCATGGTCTGGTAGCGCGGCACCACGTCCTTGACGTACCCGGTGAAGAGGTGGCCGTAGTGCGGCAGGCCGTTGGCGAACGGCGGGCCGTCGTAGAAGACGAACTCGTTCTTCCCGTCCTCGCCGGCGGGGCGGGCCTCGACCGACGCCTCGAAGGTCTTGTCGGCCGTCCAGTGCTCCAGGACCCGGCGCTCGACCGCGGGCAGGTCCGGGCTCGCCGGGACGCCGGCGGCGGTCGGGTCGTGCAACGGATAGGCCATCGGGGGTCGCTCTCCTCAGCAGCTCACATGTCCGTGTGGGTCTGCGAGGACGAACCCGTTCCCGGTGCGCCGTGCCGGCGCGCCCGGGGCAAGGCCCGCGGTACCACCCCGCTTGGCGGTCAGAGGTGCGACCGCCCGCTCGTTGGCCGGCTGTGACGGGCCGTCCCGTCCGGTTCTACTGAGCCGGTCGCCCGGCCGTTCTTCCGGAGGCTCACCGGTGATGGCCGGGTCGTCGCCTGTGTGGCGTCAAGCGTACTCGACCGGACGGGTGGCCCGCCGCCGAGTATCCGCGGGACAGGAGGGGTTCCTCCGGACACCTGGCGGCCCGGCCGGCACGGCCACGCCCCTGACTAGGCTGCCCGGGTGATCCGGATCGAGTTGGACGAGCCCACGCTGACCCGCACCCGGATCGCCACCAGTCCGCTGTGGGAGGCCAAGTGCAGCCTCTACCTCCTGCAGCGCTACCGGGACGAGGCGCCCTGGCCGTACACCGGCTGGGCCCGGCACGCCTGGCGGGTGCTCGCCGAGCAGCCCGCGACGGCCCCGGTCCGGCTCTACACGCGGACCGGCCCGTGGTACCCGGACTTCCTCGGTCCGGTGCCGCCCAGCGCCAGCCCGACCATCGAGGAGGAGCTGGCCGCGCTGCGCGCCACCCCGGCCGAGGTGATCGCCGAGCAGATCCCCCGCTACCACGACCCGGACGACCTGCCGGAGTGGCTGCGCCCGTTCGTCACCGAGCGGCAGGCGGCGCTGGACCGGCTGGCCGACGGCGTCCAGGCGTACTGGGACGCGGCGCTCGCGCCCTGGTGGCCGGCGATGCGGGCGGCGCTGGACGAGGAGGTGCTGCACCGGGCGCGGGCCCTGGCCGCCGACGGCCCGGACGCGCTCCTGGCCGACCTGCACGAGCGGGTCCGCTGGGAACGGCCGGTGCTGACCCTGGTCAAGCCGTCGGACCGGGCGTTCCGGGCGGTCGACCAACGGCTGCTGCTGATCCCGTTGATCTTCTCCCGGGGTGCGCTGACCCACTCCACCGACCACCCCGAGGTCATCGCGGTGTCGTACCAGGCCCGGGGCTCGGCCCTGCTGGCCGAGGGACGGCCCGCTCCGGCGGCGGCCGAGCCCGGCACCGACCGCCTCGCGGTGCTGGTCGGGCGGGGCCGGGCCCAGGTGCTCCGGGCGCTGGCCCGGCCGGCCACCACGGCCGGGCTCGCCGCGACCCTCGGGCTCGCCCCGAGCACCGTTTCCGAACACCTCGCCGCGCTGCTCGCGGCCGGGGTGGTGCACCGCCGCCGGGTGGGCCGACGGGTGCTCTACGGCTTGGAACCGGCGGGTCTGGCGCTGGTCACGCTGATCGGCGCCGGCACGGCGTCCGCCTCCGCCTGAGGATTCGGCGCGCGCCGAATCCGTTTTCCCGCCCCGCCGGCGTCCCTAGATTCGCCGGCATGAGCGATTACGCGATCGAGGCGGTCGGGCTGCGGCGCACCTACCGCAGCCGGACGGGATGGTTACGACCCCAGCGCCGGGAGGTGGAAGCGGTCCGCGGCGTCGACCTGACGGTCGGCAACGGGGAGCTGTTCGGCCTGCTCGGACCGAACGGCGCGGGCAAGACCACCACCATCAAGCTGCTGAACACGCTGCTGATCCCGACCGCCGGCAGCGCGCGGATCCGCGGCCACGACGTGGTCACCGAGACGCGGGAGGTACGCCGCCGCATCGGGTACGTCTTCGGCGGTGACCGGGGCCTGTACGAACGGCTGTCCGCCCTGGACAACCTGCGCTACTTCGCCGAGCTGTACGGCGTGCCGGGGCGGGAGCAGCGGCGGCGCATCGCCGAGCTGCTGGAGCTGGTCCGGCTGGCCGGCCGGGAGCGCGAGCGGGTGGAGGGCTACTCCCGGGGCATGCGGCAGCGCCTGCACATCGCCCGGGGTCTGCTGCACCGGCCGCAGGTGCTCTTCCTCGACGAGCCGTCGATCGGGGTGGACCCGGTGGCCGCCCGGGAGCTGCGGCAGACCGTCGCCGACCTGGCCGCCACCGGCACCACGGTGCTGTTGACCACCCACTACATGGCCGAGGCGGACGAACTCTGCGACCGGATCGCGGTGATCGCCAACGGCACCATCCAGGCCCTCGGCACGCCGGCCGAGCTGCGGCGCCACGCCGACGGCCGGCAGGTGCTGGAGGTCGAGGCGTACGGGGTGACCGACGCTCAGCTCGCCGCCATCCACACCCTGCCCGGGGTACGCGAGGCGAGTGTGACGGTCACCGGCGCGGCGCAGGTGCTGACCGTGCAGTCCGACGCGGGGGTGGACGTGCAGGCCGGCGTGCTCCGCGAGCTGGACGGCGTACGGCTGGGGCGGGTCGCCGCCCGCCAGCCCACCCTCGAGGACGCGTACGTGGCGATCGTCAACCGGGTCGACACCCCGGCCCGCCCGGTCGAGGCGGTGGCCGCGTGAGCCTGCTCCGCATGATCGGGGTGGGGGCGCTGCTGCACACCAGGCAGCTCAGCCGCTCCCCGTTCGAGATCGCGACCGCGCTGATCGTGCCCGTGGTGCAGGCGACCCTTGCGGTGTACCTCTTCCGGGCCGGCGGCGAGCCGGGCCGGCTGCTGGAGGCCGCGGTGGGCGCCGGGCTGATGGGGGTCTGGTCGTCGGTGCTCTTCGGGTCCGGCGGCGCCATCCAGAACCAGCGCTGGCAGGGCACCCTGGAGATGCTCATGCTGGCGCCGCGCCCGCCCGCGCTGGTGATCTTCCCGATCACCCTGTCCACCGCGGTCACCGGCACCTACGCCATGCTCGCCACCCTGCTCTGGGGTTGGCTGCTCTACGGCGTGCCGCTGACCTTCGCGCACCCGCTGCTCTTCCTGGTCGCGGCGCCCGGCTGCGTGCTCGGCCTGGGCATGTTCGGCCTGCTGCTCGCCAGCACGTTCGTGCTGATGCGCAACGCCAACGCGCTGGCCAACACACTGGAGTACCCGATCTGGCTGGTCTCCGGGATGCTGGTGCCGCTCACGGTGCTGCCCGGCTGGACCGGCCCGATCGCCGCCGCGCTGCCCACCACCTGGGGCGCCCGGGCGGTGCACGAGGCGGCCGGCGGTGGCCCGGTCTGGCCGTCCCTGGCCATCTGCCTGGCGATCAGCCTCGGCTGCCTGGCCGCCGGCGCCCTGATGATGACGTACGTCGAGCGACGGGCCCGCGCCGCGGCGACCCTCGCGCTGGCCTGAGGAGAACGACGATGGCACTCTTCCGGCTGATCGGCACCGGCGGCGTGATCGCCTACCGGGCCCTGTTCAACTGGACCACCCCGGCGATGTTCATCGGCTCCCTGCTGGTGGGGCCGATCTTCCAGCTGCTCTTCTTCGCCTATCTGGGCCGGCAGCTCGGGGTCGCCGACGACCGCTTCTACATCGTCGGCAACGCGGTGCTCGCCGCCTCGCTCTCGTGCGTCTTCGGCGGCACCATGGCGGTCGCCAACGAACGGCGCTTCGGCACCCTCGGGCACGTGCTGCTCTCCCCGCGCAGCCGCACCGCCGTCTTCCTCGGCCGGGTCCTCCCGTACGCCGGCAACGGCCTGCTCATCGCGGTGAGCACGCTGACCGTCGGCGCGCTCCTGCTCGGCCTGCGGGTGCCACCGCAAGCCCTGCCGGGGCTGCTGGCCACCCTGGCGGTGGCGGCGCTGTCCTGCGGCTTCTTCGGCCTCACCCTGGGTGCGCTCGGCCTGCGGTTCCGCGACGTCTGGGTGGTCTCCAACGTCTCGGTGGCGCTGCTGCTCCTGCTCACCGGCGTGAACGTGCCGGCCGCCGGGCTGCCCGGCTGGATGCGTGTGGTGGGCGAGGGCCTGCCGATCACCCACGCCGTCCGGGCCGCCCGCCAACTGGTGGCCGGCGAGGGCTTCGCGGCGGCCGGGCCGGCACTCGCCGCCGAGGTCGCCGTCGGACTCGGGTACGCGGTCCTGGCCGCGGTCCTCCTCAAGGTCTTCGAGGCCGAGTCCCGCCGCCGCGCCTCCCTGGACACCCTCTGACCCACCCACCCCGCGGGCCAGGAAGGGCACGGATCACCATGACCACCGTCACAACGCCGCGCCGTCACACCGGGCCGGTCCCGATCCGTCGTGTGGGCGTACCTACCGACATGAAGGAGGCGGCGATGAGCCGGATGGACACGGCGGCGGTGGCGCCGGAGGCGTACCGGGCGGTTCTCGGCCTGGAGAAGTACGTCCAGAAGAACGTGGACCACACCGTGCTGGAGCTGGTCAAGCTCCGGGCGTCGATGTTGAACGGCTGCTCGTTCTGCGTCGACATGCACAGCCGGGACGCGTTGGGGTCGGGCGAGTCCAGCCGGCGGCTGTTCGCCGTCGCGGCGTGGCGGGAGGCGCCCTTCTTCGACGAGCGGGAGCGGGCGGCGCTGGCGCTGACCGACGCGGTGACCCGGCTCGGCGAGCACGGCGTGCCGGACGACGTGTGGGACGCCGCCGCGAAGGTCTGGTCGGAGAAGGAACTCGCCGATCTGTTGGTCGCGATCGCCACAATCAACGTGTGGAACCGGATCTCGGTGAGCACCCGTACCGAACCGCCGGTCGAGGTGTGACCTCACCCTCGGCGGCGGCGCAGGCGGCCGGTGCGCTCACCGCGCACCGGCCGATGCTGCTCGGGCTGGCGTACCGGCTGCTGGGCAGCCTGCACGACGCCGAGGACGTGCTCCAGGAGGCGTACCTGCGCTGGCTGGACGTCGACCGGGACAGCGTGGCCGAGCCGCGCCGCTACCTGTCCCGGGTGGTCACCCGGCTGGCCCTGGACCGGCTGCGCGCCCGGCAGGCCGCCCGGGAGACGTACGTCGGGCCCTGGCTGCCCGAGCCGGTGCCGACCGACCCGTCGCCGTTCGGCCCGCTCGACACGGTCGAGCAGCGGGAGACGCTCTCCACCGCGCTGCTGCACCTGCTGGAACGGCTCACCCCGCCGGAGCGTGCCGTGTACGTGCTGCACACCGCCTTCGCCCTGCCGTACGCCGAGATCGGCGAGGTGCTGGACCGGTCCGCGGCGGACTGCCGGCAACTGCACCACCGCGCGGTGGCCCGGATCGCCGAGGGCCGGCGGCGGTTCACCGCCGACCCGGCCGAGCAGCGCCGGCTGCTCGACGCGTTCCTGGCCGCGGCGCGCGACGGCGACCTGGCCCGGCTGACCGGCCTGGTCGCGGCCGACGCCACCTCCTGGAACGACGGCGGCGGCCGGGTCTCCGCGGCCCGCAACCCGGTCCACGGGGCGGAGCGGATCGCCCGCTTCTTCGCCGGCCTCTACCACCAGCGCCACCCCGACGTCCGGGGCGTCCCGGTCGAGCTCAACGGCGCACCCGCGCTGCTGCTGACCTGGCCCGGTGCCCGCTACATCCTCTCCGTGGCCGCCGCCGAGGGCCGGATCACCGGCGTCTACCTCATCGGCAACCCGGACAAACTGCTCGGCGTGCCGGGCTGAGCACGCGCGACGGCCCCGGCCCGCACGCGCGGAACCGGGGCCGTCGGAAGCCCGGTCAGCCCAGCTCGGGGAACCAGAGGGCGATCTCGCGCTTGGCGCTGTCCACCGAGTCGGAGGCGTGCACCAGGTTCTCCCGGTTGGAGAGGGAGAGGTCGCCGCGGATGGTGCCGGCGGCGGCCTTGCGGCCGTCGGTGCTGCCGATCATCCCGCGGACCACCTCGATCACCTGGTCGCCGGAGAGCACCAGGGCCGCCAGCGGGCCGCCGGTCATGAACGCCTTCAGCGGCGGGTAGAACGGCTTGTCCACGTGTTCGGCGTAGTGCTGGTCGGCGAAGTCGCCGTCCATGGTGCGGATCACCAGCGCGTCGATCCGCAGGCCCTTGCGCTCGAAACGGCCGAGGATCTCCCCGACCAGACCGCGGCGGACCGCGTCGGGCTTGATCAGTACGAGCGTGCGCTCGTCCGGGCTGCTGCTGGACACGCTGGTTTCCTCCTGTGCGCGGAACCGGGTCGGGCTGGGTACGGTCAGCGTAGCGACCCGGTCCCGGCGCCGGCGCGGCGCCTGCTCCTTCCCTGGGTCGCCGCGGCGGCCTAGCCTGGCCCTGGAACCCCTGGGAGGTCCACTGTGGCGAATGGCGGGAACCGACCCATCGCGCCGGTGCGCAAGCTGATCGGCGCGGTGCTGGGCACCCTGGCCACGTTCGTGACCCTGTTCGGGCTGGGCATGACGAGCTGGGCGATCGTGGCGCTCGGGGTCGCCCTGCTGGTGCTGGCGATCGCCCTGGCCACGGTCCGCGGCGGCGGCCGCACCTGGGTGGTCGGGCTTGGCCACGTGCACAGCGCCTCCGAGCCACCCACCCAGTACGCCTTCGGCCGCTGCGAGCTGCAACTGGTGATCGACGCGCCCGGCCTGCCGCCCCGGTCCAAGAAGATCATCGAGCCGCGGGTCCCGGTCGCCAAGTGGCCGTCGCTGGGCCAGGCGCTGCCCGTCCGGGTCGCCCTCGACGACCAGCGGCACGTCCGTGTCCTCTGGGACGAGGTGCCCACCCACGCCGAGACGGCCGCCGCGGTGGCCGACCTCCCGCCCGAGTACGCCGACCCGGATCCGGTCGACGAGGTGCTCATCGGGCAGGAGGCCCCGCCGTGGGCCGACCGGGCCCCGGAGGACGACTTCCGCGACGACTTCCCGCCCGCGCCGGACCCGCTCCTCGACGACCTCGGCGGGCTGCCGGAGGACCGCGAGCCGGTGGTGCTGCACCAGCGCCCCGGCGGCGGGGTCGTGCTGGAGGGGCAACTGGTCGAGCCGGCCACGGGCGGCCCGCTCCCCCGCCGGGCCCCGACGCCCCGCCCGCCCGCCGAGGAGCGGTTCGACACCATGCCGGTGGACCCGATCGACGTCCCGCTGGACGAGCCGGTCGGCGAGGCGCCGCCCACCCCGGAGGAACTGGACGAGGCCATCTTCGGCCCCGCCGGCGACGACGAGCCGGCCGAGGCGGCGAGCCCGATCAGCGGCGTCGGCATCACCCTGCTCGTCACCGACCTGGACCGGTCCCTCGACTTCTACCGGGACCTCGGCTTCGCCGAAATGGACCGCGGCGAGGGCAACGCCGTCCTCTCGTCCGGGCCGACCCGCCTCGTGCTGCGCCGGGTGACCGGTGCCGCCCCGATCAGCCGCCGGCTGGTCCACGTCAACCTCGAGGTCGACGACATCCAGGCGGCCTACCAGCGGCTGCGCGGGTCCGGCGTCCGGTTCACGTACGCCCCGCGGGTGGTGAACCGCGGCACCAAGCTGGAGGTGTGGGCGGCCGCCTTCCGCGACCCGGACGGGCACGGCGTGGCGCTCACCCAGTGGCGCACCCTCGCCGACGCCTGACCCCGGCCGCGCACCCCGGGCCGGCTCAGCGGAGGATGACCCGCCGCACGTGCAGCGCGTACGCCCACACCAGCGCGAAGATGACGCCGAGCGCGAACAGCGACCAGTGCAGCAGCCCGGACAGCAGCAGCAGGCCCTGAAGGACCGTGCCGGCGTTCCAGGCCCACGCCCGCTTCATCTGGCCGGCGACCACCACGCAGGCGACCGCCAGCGCGACGATCGCGGCGACGGCCGCGCCGCTGAGGTCCCCGCCGACCACCCGGATCGGTTGGATGGCCAGCAGCAGCACCAGCGCCTCCAGCGCGAGGGTGCCGGCGCCGAGGCCGCGCACGGCCTTGGCGGGGTCGCGCAGCCCTGAGCGCCGCGGCTGCTCCACCCCGTCCGGCGGGTGCTCGTCCACCGGGCCGGTCATCGCTTGAGCAGCCGGCGGGCGTCGGCCACGGTCACCACCGATCCCGTGATCAGCACACCCACCCCGGACAGCTCGCCCGGCACGTCCGACTCGGCCTCGGCGACGGCCGCCTCGATGGCGTCCGGCATCCCCTCGGTCGCCTGCACCCGGTCCGGCCCGAAGACCTCCCGGGCCAGCTCGGCCAACTCGTCGACGGGCATGGCCCGGGGCGAGCTGTTCGCGGTGACCACGATCGAGTCGAGCACCGGTTCGAGCAGCTCCAACAGGCTCGACGCGTCCTTGTCGCCGAGCACGGCGAGCACGCCGACCAGCTTGCTGAACGCGAACTCCTCCTGGAGGGCGGTGACGGTGGCGGCCATCCCGTGCGGGTTGTGCGCGCCGTCGAGCAGGACCGTCGGGGCGGTACGCACCTTCTCCAGCCGGCCCGGCGAGCTGGCCGCCGCGAAGCCCTCCCGGACCGCCTCGATGTCCAGCTGCCGCCGCGCGCCCGCGCCGAGGAACGCCTCCACCGCGGCGAGCGCCACGGCGGCGTTCTGCGCCTGGTGCGCGCCGTGCAGCGGGAGGAAGATCTCCTCGTACACCCCGCCGAGGCCCTGGATGGTGAGCACCTGGCCGCCGACCGCGACCGCGCGGCGCAGCACGCCGAACTCGGCGCCCTCCCGCGCGACGGTGGCGCCGACCTCGGCGCAGCGCTCCAGGACGGGCCGGGCGGCCTCCTCCTCCTGGGCCGCCGCGATGACGGTGGCGCCGGGGTGGATGATGCCCGCCTTGTGCAACGCGATGTCCTCGATGGTGTCGCCGAGCCACTCGGTGTGGTCCAGCCCGATCGGGGTGATCACCGCGACCCCGGCCTGGATCACGTTGGTGGCGTCCTCGGCGCCGCCGAGCCCCACCTCCACCACGGCCACGTCGACGGGGGCGTCGGCGAAGGTGGCGAAGGCCAGCGCGGTGGTCAGGTCGAAGTAGGTCAGCGGCTCCTCGGAGCGCTGGTCGACCAGCTCCGCGAGTGGCTCCACCTCCCGGTACGTGGCCACGAAGCGGTCCTCGCTCACCGGCTCGCCGTCCAGGCTGATCCGCTCCCGGACGGTCTCCAGGTGCGGGCTCGTGTAGCGGCCGGTGTGCAGCCCGAAGGCCCGCAGCAGCGCGTCGATCATCCGGGCCGTCGACGTCTTGCCGTTGGTCCCGGTCAGGTGGATCGACGGGTACGCCCGCTGCGGGCTGCCGAGCAGGTCGAGCAGGCTCTCGATCTTTTCCAGCTCGAAGCGGATGCGGGTGAAGCCGCGCGCGTTCAGCGCGGCCTCCACCTCGGCGAATTCGGTGCGGTCGGTCACGAGGGAAGCGCCTCCAGGGCGGCGTCGATCCGGATGAGGTCCGCCTCGGCCACCGCCAGCCGCTCGCGGATCTTGGCGACCACCGGCTCCGGCGCCTTGCCGACGAACGCCGGGTTGTCCAGCTTCGCCCGCGCCTGCGCGGCCTCCTTCTCGGCGGCCGCCCGGTCCTTGGTCAGCCGGGCCCGCTCGGCGGCCACGTCGATCGAACCCCGGGTGTCCAGCGCCACGCTGACCTCGCCCGGCATGGCGAGGGTGGCGCTGGCCTGGAAGTCGTCGCCCGGCGCGTCGAGCCGGACCAGCGAGCGGACCAGCGGCTCGTGCGCCGCGATGCCCGCGCCGGTCAGGCCGTCGAGCCGGGCGGCCACCCGCTGCGTCGGGCGCAGCCCCTGGTCCGAACGGAACCGCCGGATCTCGGTCACCACCCGCTGGAGGGTGCCGACCTCGACCTCCGCGGGGTCGTCGACGAGGGTACGGTCGGCCGCCGGCCAGGCGGCGGTCATCACGGTCTCGCCACCGGTCAGCGCGGTCCACAGCTCGTCGGTGACGAACGGGATCACCGGGTGCAGCAGCCGCAGCAGCTGGTCCAGCACGTGCCCCAGCACCCGGCGCGTGGCGTCGGCGGCCGGCCCGCCCTCGGCGAGCACCGGCTTGCTCAGCTCCACGTACCAGTCGCAGACGTCGTCCCAGGCGAAGTGGTAGAGCAGGTCACAGACCTTGGCGAACTCGTACGCCTCGAACTGCTCGTCGACCTCGGCGGTGACGTGCGCCAGCCGGGAGAGGATCCACCGGTCGACGGTCGACAGCTCGGTCGCGGCCGGCAGCGGCCCGTCGGTGTGCGCGCCGTTGAGCAGCGCAAACCGGGTGGCGTTCCAGAGCTTGTTGCAGAAGTTGCGGGAGCCCTGGCACCACTCCTCGCTGACCGGCACGTCCTGACCGGGGTTGGCGCCCCGGGCGAGGGTGAACCGGGTGGCGTCGGCGCCGAACCGGTCGATCCAGTCCAGCGGGTCGACCACGTTGCCGAACGACTTCGACATCTTCTTGCCGTGCTCGTCGCGGACCATGCCGTGCAGGGCCACCACGTCGAACGGCTGCACGCCGTCCATGGCGTAGAGGCCGAACATCATCATCCGGGCGACCCAGAAGAAGAGGATGTCGTAGCCGGTGACCAGCACGCTGGTCGGGTAGAACTTCGCCAGGTCCGGGGTGCGCTCCGGCCAGCCGAGCGTGGAGAACGGCCACAGGCCGCTGGAGAACCAGGTGTCGAGGACGTCCTCGTCCTGCCGCCAGCCCGCGCCGGTCGGCGGCTCCTCGTCGGGGCCGACGCAGACGATCTCGCCGGCTGGGCCGTACCAGACCGGGATGCGGTGACCCCACCAGAGCTGCCGGGAGATGCACCAGTCGTGCATGTTGTCGACCCAGGCGAAGTAGCGCTTGGCCAGCTCGGCGGGCTCGATCTTCACCCGGCCGTCGCGCACCGCGTCGCCGGCGGCCTTGGCCAGCGGGGCGGTGTTGACGAACCACTGGAGCGACAGCCGCGGCTCGACGGTCGTCTTGCACCGGGAGCAGTGCCCCACGGCGTGCACGTACGGCCGCTTCTCGGCGACGATCAGGCCCTGCTCGCGCAGCGCCGCCACGATCGCCGGGCGGGCCTCGTAGCGGTCCAGGCCCTGGAAGGGGCCGGGCGCCGTAATAATGCCGCGCTCGTCCATGATCGTCAGCTGCGGCAGGTCGTGCCGCTGGCCGATCTCGAAGTCGTTCGGGTCGTGCGCCGGGGTCACCTTGACCATGCCGGTGCCGAAGCTGGGGTCGACGTGCTCGTCGGCCACGATGGGGATCCGCCGGTCGGTGAGCGGCAGGTCCACCTCGGTGCCGATGAGGTGCCGGTAGCGCTCGTCGTCCGGGTGCACCGCGACCGCGGTGTCGCCCAGCATGGTCTCGGCCCGGGTGGTGGCCACCACGACCTCGTCGCTGTAGCGGATCGAGATCAGCTCACCCTCGTCGTCGGTGTGCTCGACCTCGATGTCGGAGAGCGCCGTGAGGCAGCGCGGGCACCAGTTGATGATCCGGTTGGCCCGGTAGATGAGCCCGTCGTCGAAGAGCTTCTTGAACATGGTCTGGACGGCCCGGGACAGGCCCTCGTCCATGGTGAAGCGCTCACGGTCCCAGTCGACCGCGTCGCCGAGGCGGCGCATCTGGCCCAGGATGGCGCCGCCGGACTCGGCCTTCCACTGCCAGACCCGCTCCACGAACTTCTCGCGGCCCAGGTCGTGCCGGGACAGGCCCTCGCCGGCGAGCTGCCGCTCGACCAGGTTCTGGGTGGCGATGCCGGCGTGGTCCATGCCGGGCAGCCAGAGCGCCTCGAAGCCCTGCATCCGCTTACGCCGGTTCAGCGCGTCCATGAGGGTGTGCTCGAACGCGTGGCCCATGTGCAGGGAGCCGGTCACGTTCGGCGGCGGGATGACGATGGTGAAGGGCGGCTTGTCGCTGTCCGCCGACGCCCGGAAGTGGCCGGCGGCTACCCACTGCTCGTACCGTCGCTGCTCTACCTCGCCGGGCTGGTACTGGCCGGCAAGGGTCGGGGCGTCGGGGCGTCGGGCATCCAGTCTCTCGGTCACCCTGAAAGTCTACGGAGCGCTTTCGGAGACCCGGCGTGCGCCACCTGTTAGTTCGCGTACGGTGGCGGACATGTCCGACGCGCACCTCACCGAGCGTCCGGTCGACGACGGTCCCGAGCCGGTCGACCTGACCGACGAGCCGATCCGGCTGAGCCGCCGCGACCCTGCCCAGGAGCCCGAGCGCCGCCCCGTTTCCCGGCGGCGGAAGATCGCGCTCGCGGCCGCGCTGGCGGTCGGCCTGGCCGGCGCCGGGGCGCTCGGTCTCGGCGGCTGGCGGGTGCTGGCGGAGAAGGACACCGAGCTGAGCACGCCGGCCACGGTGGCCGGGCTCACCCGGGACGACAGCGACCGGGCCCGCAGCACCGCCGACTACCTGCGCGACGGCTTCGCCGCCGACATCGAGCTGGACCGGAGCTTCGGCACCGTCTACACCGACCCGGCGGACGCCAAGCGGTCGGTCCTCCTCTTCGGCGGCACCACGCTGCTGTGGCAGCCGGAGCGGGACCTGGACAGCCTCTTCGGGCTGATGGCCGACGAGACCGGCAAGGTGACCGGCCTGCGCGAGGTGGACGCCGGCGCCCTGGGCGGCGTGATGAAGTGCGGCACGACCAGCGGCGACGGCGGCGACTTCGCGGTCTGCGGCTGGGCCGACCACGGCAGCGTCGCGATGGGGATGTTTCCGGGCCGGTCCGTGGACGACTCCGCGGTGCTGTTCCGCCAGCTCCGCGAGGGCGTCCAGCACCGCTGACAATGCGGGCCACAAACGCAGTCAGGGCCACCCCGAAGGGTGGCCCTTCCGGCGGTGTCCTACTCTCCCACACCCTCCCGAGTGCAGTACCATCGGCGCTGGAGGGCTTAGCTTCCGGGTTCGGAATGTGACCGGGCGTTTCCCCTCCGCCATGACCGCCGTAACTCTATGAACATGTCAAAACAACCAACAGGTTGTTCGCTCGTTCAGAGTTGCACAGTGGACGCGTAGCAGCTTGGTAGTCAAGTCCTCGGCCTATTAGTACCGGTCAACTGAACCCGTTACCGGGCTTACATTTCCGGCCTATCAACCCAGTCGTCTAGCTGGGGGCCTTACCCCACAAAGTGGGTGGGATACCTCATCTTGAAGCGAGCTTCCCGCTTAGATGCTTTCAGCGGTTATCCCTTCCGAACGTAGCTAACCAGCCGTGCCCCTGGCGGGACAACTGGCACACCAGAGGTTCGTCCGTCCCGGTCCTCTCGTACTAGGGACAGCCCTTCTCAAGTATCCTACGCGCACGGCGGATAGGGACCGAACTGTCTCACGACGTTCTAAACCCAGCTCGCGTACCGCTTTAATGGGCGAACAGCCCAACCCTTGGGACCTGCTACAGCCCCAGGATGCGACGAGCCGACATCGAGGTGCCAAACCATCCCGTCGATATGGACTCTTGGGGAAGATCAGCCTGTTATCCCCGGGGTACCTTTTATCCGTTGAGCGACACCGCTTCCACATGCCAGTGCCGGATCACTAGTCCCGACTTTCGTCCCTGCTCGACCTGTCAGTCTCACAGTCAAGCTCCCTTGTGCACTTGCACTCAACACCTGATTGCCAACCAGGCTGAGGGAACCTTTGGGCGCCTCCGTTACCCTTTAGGAGGCAACCGCCCCAGTTAAACTACCCACCAGACACTGTCCCTGAACCGGATAACGGTCCGAAGTTAGATACCCAAATCAACCAGAGTGGTATTTCAAGATTGCCTCCACCCATACTGGCGTATGGACTTCACCGGCTCCCACCTATCCTACACAAGCTAACTCAAGTACCAATGTCAAGCTATAGTAAAGGTCCCGGGGTCTTTCCGTCCTGCCGCGCGTAACGAGCATCTTTACTCGTAGTGCAATTTCGCCGGGCCTGTGGTTGAGACAGTGGGGAAGTCGTTACGCCATTCGTGCAGGTCGGAACTTACCCGACAAGGAATTTCGCTACCTTAGGATGGTTATAGTTACCACCGCCGTTTACTGGCGCTTAAGTTCTCCGCTTCGCCCCGAAGAGCTAACAGGTCCCCTTAACGTTCCAGCACCGGGCAGGCGTCAGTCCATATACATCGAATTACTTCTTCGCATGGACCTGTGTTTTTAGTAAACAGTCGCTTCCCCCTGCTCTCTGCGGCCATACAACGCTCCACCCGCGCGGGGCTTCACGTCTCCGGCCCCCCTTCTCCCTAAGTTACGGGGGCAATTTGCCGAGTTCCTTAACCACAGTTCGCCCGATCGCCTCGGTATTCTCTACCTGACCACCTGTGTCGGTTTGGGGTACGGGCCGCTAAGAACTCGCTAGAGGCTTTTCTCGGCAGCATAGGATCACTGACTTCACCTGAATCGGCTCGGCATCACGTCTCAGCCTTCATGCGCCGCGGATTTGCCTACGGCACGGCCTACACGCTTACCCCGGCACAACCACCGGCCGGGCTCAGCTACCTTCCTGCGTCACCCCATCGCTTGACTACTACCCGCCAGGTTCCCACGCTCGCCTCGTTCGGTCCGAAGACCTCCCGAGGTTCGGGTGGTTAGCACAACGAGGTTCGTCAGGGTCGCTCTTTCGCGGGTACGGGAATATCAACCCGTTGTCCATCGACTACGCCTCTCGGCCTCGCCTTAGGTCCCGACTCACCCAGGGCGGATTAGCCTGGCCCTGGAACCCTTGGTCATCCGGCGGAAGGGTTTCTCACCCTTCTTTCGCTACTCATGCCTGCATTCTCACTCGTGCCGCGTCCACAACTAGGTCACCCCGTTGCTTCACTCGCGGCACGACGCTCCCCTACCCATCCACACACCTGCACAAGGAATCAAGTCCAAGCGAGGTTAAAATGTGAATGCCACAGCTTCGGCGGTGTGCTTGAGCCCCGCTACATTGTCGGCGCGGAACCACTTGACCAGTGAGCTATTACGCACTCTTTAAAGGGTGGCTGCTTCTAAGCCAACCTCCTGGTTGTCTATGCGACCCCACATCCTTTTCCACTTAGCACACGCTTAGGGGCCTTAGCTGGTGATCTGGGCTGTTTCCCTCTCGACTACGAAGCTTATCCCCCGCAGTCTCACTGCCGCGCTCTCACTTACCGGCATTCGGAGTTTGGCTGATTTCGGTAAGCTTGTGGGCCCCCTAGACCATCCAGTGCTCTACCTCCGGCAAGAAACACGCGACGCTGCACCTAAATGCATTTCGGGGAGAACCAGCTATCACGGAGTTTGATTGGCCTTTCACCCCTAACCACAGGTCATCCCCCAACTTTTCAACGTTGGTGGGTTCGGCCCTCCACGCGGTCTTACCCGCGCTTCAGCCTGCCCATGGCTAGATCACTCCGCTTCGGGTCTAGAGCATGCGACTGAATACGCCCTATTCAGACTCGCTTTCGCTACGGCTCCCCCACACGGGTTAACCTCGCCACATGCCACTAACTCGCAGGCTCATTCTTCAAAAGGCACGCCGTCACCCCGCAAGGCTCCGACGGATTGTAGGCGAACGGTTTCAGGTACTATTTCACTCCCCTCCCGGGGTACTTTTCACCATTCCCTCACGGTACTCGTCCGCTATCGGTCACCAGGAAGTATTTAGGCTTACCAGGTGGTCCTGGCAGATTCACGGCAGATTTCAGGGGTCCGCCGCTACTCGGGAACACCCACAGAAGGTCAGCAACTTTCACCTACCGGACTATCACCGTCTACGGTCAGCCTTTCCAGACTGTTCGACTAGCCACTGACTTTGTAACTTCTCGAGCGTGTGTCAGCACACTCAGCAGGGTCCCACAACCCCGACCACGCAACCCCTGACAGGTATCACACGCAGCCGGTTTAGCCTCAATCCGCTTTCGCTCGCCACTACTCACGGAATCACTTGTTGTTTTCTCTTCCTACGGGTACTGAGATGTTTCACTTCCCCGCGTTCCCTCCACACACCCTATGTGTTCAGGTGTGGGTGACACCACATGACTGGTGCCGGGTTTCCCCATTCGGACACCCTGGGATCACAGCTTGGTTGACAGCTCCCCCAGGCCTATCGCGGCCTCCCACGTCCTTCATCGGCTCCTGGTGCCAAGGCATCCACCGTTCGCCCTTGACAACTTGACCACAAAGATGCTCGCGTCCACTGTGCAATTCTCAACAAACGACCAACCCACAACCCGACACGCCCCACACCAAACCCGACATCCGCCGGCGGTATGCGAGGCCAGGCCATGCCTGGCGCCTCGACGAGCTCACGCCCGCCTCCAAGGCTCTGAAAGACAACCAGTGGTTGTTCCTTCAGGACCCAACAGGGTGCTCTCCATCCTCCCCAGCCGCACCAGGACTTCGTTCCACACCACCCGCGAAGGTGGCCGTACTAGAAGGAACCCGGCCGTTGCCAGGGAAAGGACTCGCCAGTGTCTCCGCCATTGAGCACCCCACCACCACATTCGGGCAGTGCGGGCTCCATACCGTCTTTCGACGGATGGTGCTCCTTAGAAAGGAGGTGATCCAGCCGCACCTTCCGGTACGGCTACCTTGTTACGACTTCGTCCCAATCGCCAGCCCCACCTTCGACGGCTCCCTCCACAAGGGTTGGGCCACCGGCTTCGGGTGTTGCCGACTTTCGTGACGTGACGGGCGGTGTGTACAAGGCCCGGGAACGTATTCACCGCAGCGTTGCTGATCTGCGATTACTAGCGACTCCGACTTCACGGGGTCGAGTTGCAGACCCCGATCCGAACTGAGACCGGCTTTTTGGGATTCGCTCCACCTCGCGGTATCGCAGCCCATTGTACCGGCCATTGTAGCATGCGTGAAGCCCTGGACATAAGGGGCATGATGACTTGACGTCATCCCCACCTTCCTCCGAGTTGACCCCGGCAGTCTTCGATGAGTCCCCGCCATAACGCGCTGGCAACATCGAACGAGGGTTGCGCTCGTTGCGGGACTTAACCCAACATCTCACGACACGAGCTGACGACAGCCATGCACCACCTGTGACCGCCCCCGAAGGACCTGCCATCTCTGACAGTTTTGCGGCCATGTCAAACCCAGGTAAGGTTCTTCGCGTTGCATCGAATTAATCCGCATGCTCCGCCGCTTGTGCGGGCCCCCGTCAATTCCTTTGAGTTTTAGCCTTGCGGCCGTACTCCCCAGGCGGGGCGCTTAATGCGTTAGCTGCGGCACAGGGAACCGGAGAGGCCCCCCACACCTAGCGCCCAACGTTTACAGCGTGGACTACCAGGGTATCTAATCCTGTTCGCTCCCCACGCTTTCGCTCCTCAGCGTCAGTATCGGCCCAGAGACCCGCCTTCGCCACCGGTGTTCCTCCTGATATCTGCGCATTTCACCGCTACACCAGGAATTCCAGTCTCCCCTACCGAACTCTAGCCTGCCCGTATCGACTGCAGGCCCGCAGTTGAGCTGCGGGTTTTCACAGTCGACGCGACAAGCCGCCTACGAGCTCTTTACGCCCAATAAATCCGGACAACGCTCGCGCCCTACGTCTTACCGCGGCTGCTGGCACGTAGTTGGCCGGCGCTTCTTCTGCAGGTACCGTCACTTACGCTTCGTCCCTGCTGAAAGAGGTTTACAACCCGAAGGCCGTCATCCCTCACGCGGCGTCGCTGCATCAGGCTTCCGCCCATTGTGCAATATTCCCCACTGCTGCCTCCCGTAGGAGTCTGGGCCGTGTCTCAGTCCCAGTGTGGCCGGTCGCCCTCTCAGGCCGGCTACCCGTCGTCGCCTTGGTAGGCCATCACCCCACCAACAAGCTGATAGGCCGCGAGCCCATCCCAGGCCGAAAAACTTTCCACCAAACCTCATGCGAGGAAAGGTCATATTCGGTATTAGCCCCGGTTTCCCGGGGTTATCCCAAAGCCTAGGGCAGGTTGCTCACGTGTTACTCACCCGTTCGCCGCTCGAGTACCCCGAAGGGCCTTTCCGCTCGACTTGCATGTGTTAAGCACGCCGCCAGCGTTCGTCCTGAGCCAGGATCAAACTCTCCAACAAAAATCTTTGTTGAACAATCATCCTGACAACAAAAGTGTTGCCAAAGGAATCCCAACCAGCAAACCCTCCCAAAGAAGAGCTGCCAGTCCGGGGTATAAATCAATTTGGCACTGGCTTATCAAGCACCCTGTTGAGTTCTCAAAGAACAACCACACACCATTCGGAAACCCCGCATCAGCAGGACCCCCGTCTGGGGCAACCTCTCCAACTTACCCGGTCCGACTTTCGCTGTCAACCTCGTGTTTGAGGTGATCAACTTGGTTCAGCCCGATCCACGCTGACGCACGCCGTATCCGGCGGTCGTTGCTGTTCGTGGATTCCGGCGGACCGGCCGATCGCCGCTTTCGCGGCCACCCGCCCGGCTCCCTGCCGGCTTTCGAACTCTACCCGGTCGGCTTCGCGATCGCAACCCCGTGTTTCTCGGAGTGTCTCGCACCGCCCGGATCCTCAGTCTGGCTCGGCGTTGCCCGCCACCAGCCTGGCGCCCGTTCTCGGCCAGTTTGTCCGGCCTCCCGCGTGCAGAGAGAAAGTTACGCGGACGGCTCCGAGAAGGCAAATCAGTGATCGTCACTGTCGTTCCCGTGCGTCGCGACGGCTCCGGCCGGAAGACCGCCGGGCTCGGACGGGACCACCGCGGGCCCATCCGTGCCAGAGTGTTCGGCATGGATGACGTGTCCCGGTTGCCGGCGGAGACGCTCGCCGAGGAAGCCCTGCTCGGGCTCCTGCTGCCGTTCTGGCAGCTGGTCATCGGCGCCTTCGTGCTCGCCGTCGTCCTGGCGTCGGTGGGACGTCTCGTCCGACGCGGTCCCTCACGGATGACCACGGCCCTGCTCGTCACCGCGGTGGCCATCGCCGGCTTCACGGTCGTCGGTGTGCTGCTGGAAGGCTGACTGGCTCGGAAGCGGAGCGGAGTCAGAGCCGCCGGTTGGCGAGGCTGGGCAGCTCGACGCGGATCGTCCGCAGCCGGTCCCGGTCCAGGTCGGTGACGGCCACGCCCGGCCCGTCGGCGACCTGGGTGAGCACGGTCCCCCACGGGTCCACCACCATGCTGCGCCCGAAGCAGGTCCGCCCCGGCTCGTGGTCACCGGTCTGGCCGGCGGCCGCCACGAAGCACTGGTTCTCGATGGCCCGGGCCCGGAGCAGCACCTCCCAGTGGTCGCGCCCGGTGTGCATCATGAACGCGGCCGGCACCACCAGCAGCTCCGCACCGCCCTCGACCGCCAGTTGCCGGTAGAGCTCGGGGAACCGGAGGTCGTAGCAGATCGACAGGCCCACCCGGAGGCCCTCGACGTCGACCACCACGGGCTTCTCCCCCGGCGCCACGGTGGCGGACTCGTGATAGGAGACGCGGCCGGGGATCTCCACGTCGTACAGGTGGATCTTGCGGTAGCTGGCGGCGAGCGCGCCGTCGCGGTCGAAGACCAGCGAGGTGTTCCAGGTGTGCTCGGGGTCCGGCCCGGCCTCGTGGAACGAGCCCGCGATCACCCACATGCCGAGCCGCCGGGCGGCGTCGGCGAAGAACCGGCCCACCACCCCGTCGACCGGTTCGGCCGGCGGCATGCCGGCGGCCGGGCCGAGGTAGTCGACGTACTCCGGGAGGACGGCGAGATCCGCGCCGGCCGCCGCGGCCCTGGCCAGCAGGGCCTCCGCGGCGGCGAGGTTCGCGGTCCGGTCGGCACGGGTGTTGAGCTGGCAGACGGCGACGCGCATGAGGCTCAGCGTACGGTCGGACGGCGGGCGGCGACAGGGCTCAGATGCTGGCCAGGACGAGCGCGCCGGCGGCGAAGCCGAGCCCGGCCAGTTGCACCGGGCGGAGCCGTTCCCGGTCGACCGCGAGCGCGAGCAGCACCGTGCTCGCCGGGTAGAGCGCGGCGATGGCGGCCACCACGCTCAGGTGCCCCCGGCCGGCGGCGGCGAGGAACAGCGCGTTGGCCGCCGAGTCCAGCAGGCCGGCCGCCGCGGCCCAGCGGAGCACCCGAGGTTCGAGCCGAAGGCGTACGCGGGTGCGCAGGGCGAGCGCCAGGCCGAACGCGATCGAACTGACCCGTACCGCGGCCACCGGACACATGCCGGCGCCCTCGTCGGCCTGGCCGAGCAGCGCGAAGAAGATCCCGAAGAGCAGCCCGGCGCCGAGCGCCATGCCGATCAGCCGGCCGGGCACCCGGCCGGTGGCGCCGCCCTCCCCCAGGCTGACCAGCGCGATGGCCACGACGGCCAGCCCGGCGCCGGCGAGCGCGAGAGCACCCGGCGAGTGGGCGGTGACCAGCCCGGCGACGATCGGCACGACCGCGGCGGTGATCGCGGTGATCGGTGCGACGACCGCCATCATGCCGCCGGCCAGGGCCTTGTAGAGCAGCATCACGCCGGCCGCGCCCGCCACGCCGGCGAGCAGCCCCCACGTCAGGTCCAGCGAGCCGGGCGTGCCCGGCACGATCAGCACGAGCGCGAGCAGCAGCGGGACGCTGAGCAGTTGCGACACCACGGTCACCGCAACCGGGTCGGCGTGCCGGGACGCCTTGCCGCCGGAGAAGTCGGCCGTGCCGAACGCGACCGCGGAGACCGCCGCGAGCACAATGGGGAACATCAGGCAGTCGTACCACAATATTGACCGCGAAGGATAGTGTGATGACCGACGCCGGAGGGCGGGTGGGCGCGGTGACCTCCGCGGTCGCCCGACAGGTACGCGAGCTGCGGGCCGCCCGCGGCTGGTCCTTCGAGGAGCTTGCCGGCCGCTCCGGGGTGAGCAAGGGCATGCTCGTGCAGATCGAGGGGGCGCGGACCAACCCGAGCGTCGGCACCCTCTGCCGGGTGGCCGACGCGTTCGGCGTCAACATCGCCCGGCTGCTGGAGCCGGCCGAGGAGAGCACCGTACGGGTCTCCCGGGCCGGCGACGCGCCGGTGCTGTGGCGGGGCGAGCACGGCGGCACGGCGCGGCTGCTCAGCGGGCTCGGCGAGCCGGACCTGGTCGAGCTCTGGGAGTGGCGGTTGGAGCCCGGCGAGGCGCACCGCTCCCCCGACCATCCGCGCGGCACCCGGGAGGTGCTGCACGTGCTGGCCGGGACCGTCACGGTCACCGTCGAGGGCGTCGACCACGAGGTACGCGCCGGCGAGACGGTCGAGTTCCACGCCGACCGCGAGCACGGCTACCGCACCGCGGGCGACGAGCCGGCGCGGTTGATGATGGTGGCGGTCACCCCGTCGGGCGAGTGGGACCGGCGGACCCGGTCACGCGGACCGCGCCCGAGCTGACCCGGGCGCGGTCGCGGTGGCGGTCAGGCCGACTTCTCCTCGCGGTCCCGGCGGGCCCGCCGGCCGGTGAACTCGCGGGGCACGATCGTCGGGTTGACGTTCTCCAGGACGACCTCGCGGGTGATCAGCACCCGGGCGGCGTCGGGGTTGCTCGGCACCTCGTACATCACGGAGAGCAGGACCTCTTCCATGATCGCCCGCAGGCCGCGGGCACCGGTGCCGCGGAGCATGGCCTGGTCGGCGATGGCCTCCAGCGCGGGCTGCTCGAACTCCAGCTCGACGCCGTCGAGCTCGAAGAGCCGCTGGTATTGCCGGACCAGGGCGTTGCGCGGCTCGGTGAGGATGCGGACCAGCGCGCTGCGGTCGAGGCTGCGCACGTTGGTGATCACCGGGAGCCGGCCGATGAACTCGGGGATCAGCCCGAACTTGAGCATGTCCTCCGGCATGACCTGGCTGAAGATGTCGTCGGTCGACCGCTCGGAGACCGACCGGAGCCGGGCGCCAAAGCCGGTGCCGCCGGAGCCGGTGCGGGCCTCGATGATCTGGTCGAGGCCGGCGAAGGCGCCGCCACAGATGAACAGCACGTTGGTCGTGTCGATCTGGATGAACTCCTGGTGCGGGTGCTTGCGCCCGCCCTGCGGCGGCACGTTGGCCACCGTGCCTTCCAGCATCTTCAGCAGCGCCTGCTGCACGCCCTCACCGGAGACGTCCCGGGTGATCGACGGGTTCTCCGACTTCCGGGCGATCTTGTCGACCTCGTCGATGTAGATGATCCCGGTCTCGGCGCGCTTGATGTCGTAGTCGGCCGCCTGGATCAGCTTGAGGAGGATGTTCTCCACGTCCTCACCGACGTAGCCCGCCTCAGTGAGCGCCGTCGCGTCGGCGATCGCGAACGGGACGTTGAGCATCCGGGCCAGGGTCTGCGCCAGGTGGGTCTTGCCGCACCCGGTCGGGCCGAGCAGCAGGATGTTGGACTTGGCCAGCTCGACGCCGTCGCTGCCCGAACCCGGGGCGCCGGCCGACTCGGCCTGGATCCGCTTGTAGTGGTTGTAGACCGCGACGGCGAGCGCCTTCTTGGCCTGCTCCTGACCGACGACGTAGTTGTCGAGGAACTGGCAGATCTCCATCGGCTTGGGAAGCTCTTCCCACTTCACCTCGCCGGACTCGGCCAGCTCCTCCTCGATGATCTCGTTGCAGAGATCGATGCACTCGTCGCAGATGTAGACCCCGGGGCCCGCGATGAGCTTCTTGACCTGCTTCTGCGACTTGCCACAGAAGGAGCACTTCAGTAGGTCGCCGCCGTCACCGATCCGTGCCACCTACGTTCTCCCTGCACTCGTCGGCCGGTGCGCCGGCCCCTGACCTGCGGGCGCCGATGCGCCCGTCCGTCCTGTCGTCCCACCTCGCCGGTCCGACCCAACGAAGCGGCACAGACCCGACGTTACCCGCTGCCGGAGGTTTCTCCGACCCCCAAAACGGGTGTGTCAGAGGTCGGCCGGGAACGATGCCCCGGCCGACCTCCGACCTCGCACTGCTCAGCCCGCGGCGTGAGACGCCAGCAGACCCTTCTTGCGGCTGGTCAGGATGGTGTCGACCAGCCCGTACTCCTTGGACTCCTCGGCCGTCATGATCTTGTCACGGTCGATGTCCTTGCGGACCTGCTCGATCGGGCGGTTGCAGTGCCGGGACAGCATGTCCTCCAACTGCGTCCGCATCCGCAGGATCTCCCGGGCCTGGATCTCGATGTCGGACCCCTGCCCGTAGCCGCCCTCGGTGGCCGGCTGGTGGATGATGATCCGGGAGTTGGGCAGCGCCATCCGCTTGCCCGGGGTGCCCGCCGAGAGCAGCACCGCCGCCGCGCTGGCCGCCTGGCCCAGGCAGACGGTCTGGATGTCCGGGCGGACGTACTGCATGGTGTCGTAGATCGCCGTCATGGCGGTGAACGAGCCACCCGGCGAGTTGATGTACATGATGATGTCGCGGTCCGGGTCGGTGCCCTCCAGCGTCAGCAGCTGGGCCATCACGTCGTTGGCCGACGCGTCGTCCACCTGGACGCCGAGGAAGATGATCCGGTCCTCGAAGAGCTTGTTGTACGGGTTGGACTCCTTCATCCCGTACGACGTGCGCTCGACGAACGACGGCAGCACGTAGCGGTTGTGCACGGCCGCGAACTGGGGCGGCAGGCTCAGGTCGGTCATCGTCAGCTCCTCAGCTCAGGGTCCCGGCGCCATCCGGAACCTGCGCGGCCCCGATGATCACCTTGTCGATGAAGCCGTAGTCCATGGCCTCCTGGGCGGTGAACCAGCGGTCCCGGTCCGAGTCCGCCTCGATCTGCGCCTGGCTCTGGCCGGTGTGGTGGGCGACCCGCTCCTGGAACATCCGCTTCGTGTAGAGCATCTGCTCGGCCTGAATCGCGATGTCCGACGCGGTGCCGCCGAGGCCACCGGAGGGCTGGTGCATCATGATCCGCGCGTGCGGCAGGGCGTAGCGCTTGCCCTTGGTGCCCGCGCAGAGCAGGAGCTGGCCCATCGACGCGGCCATGCCCATGGCCACGGTCGACACGTCGTTGTCGATGAACTGCATGGTGTCGTAGATCGCCATGCCGGAGTAGACCGAGCCACCCGGCGAGTTGATCCAGAGGTTGATGTCGCGGTCCGGGTCCTCCGCCGCGAGCAGCAGGAGCTGCGCGCAGATGCGGTTGGCGACCTGGTCGGTCACCTCGCTGCCCAGGAAGATGATCCGCTCCTTGAGCAACCGGTTGTAGACCGAGTCGTCGAGGTTGCCAATGGAGTCGCCACCACGGGCCTCGATCGCCCGGAGCGACTTCTTGGGGATGTGCATGTCGGTCATGGCAGCCCTTCGCTCTCCGTACCGTCCTACCCGACACTAACCGCTCAGCCGGGAGGCGTACTCCCGGTCGGGGCACTGTTCGCTCTCAGCGCAGTCACCCTTCGGGCGTACCCGGAAAAGGGTTTCGGCCGCCGCCCGGCGCTCAGCGCGGGACGGCGGCCGACACCGACGATCAGTGCTGGTGGTCGTGCTCGGCCTCGTTCTGGGCACGCAGCGCGTCGAGGGTGACCTCGTTGCCCGCCGAGTCCTTGATCTTGATCTTCTCCATGACCGCGGCGAGCGCCTTGCCCCGGCGGACGTCGCCGAAGACGGCCTGCGCGGCGCCGGAGCGGACCAGCTGGTCGTAGTACTGCTGCGGAGCCATCCCGGCACGCTGGGCGCGGTGGACGATCTCGTGACCGAACTCGTCGTCGGAGACCTGGACGTCCTCGGCGTCGGCCAGGGTGTCCAGCAGGAGCTGGATCTTGACGCCCTCGGTCGCGGCCTCGGTCAGCTCGGTGTCGATCTGCTCCTCGGTCTTCTCCTCCGCGGCGAGGTATTCCTCGAGGGAGGCGCCGATGCGCTCGAGCTGGTCGATCATCGCGGCCTTGCGGCTCTCGACCTCCTCCTTGACGACACCCTCGGGCGCCGGCACCTCGGCGGCGGCGACCATCTGCTCCAGGGCCTTGTCCCGGGCGGCGTAGATCTGCTCGACCTGCTTGCCGCGGCTGACCCGCTCGCGCAGGTCGTTGCGCAGCTCCTCGATGGTGTCGAACTCGCTGGCCAGCTGGGCGAAGTCGTCGTCGAGCTCGGGCAGCTCCTTCTCCTTGACCGTGCGGACGGTCACCGCCACGTCGGCGTCCCGGCCGGCGTAGTCGCCGCCGACCAGCTGGGTGGAGAAGGTGGTGCTGTCGCCGGCGGCCAGGCCGACCAGCGCCTCGTCCAGGCCCGGCAGGAGCTGCTTGCTGCCGACCTCGTGCGAGATGTTGCTCGCCTGCCCGCCCGGCACGTCCTCGCCGTCGACGGTGGCGTTCAGGTCGATCTGGACGTAGTCGCCCTCCTGGGCGGCCCGCTCGACGGTCTTCAGCGTGGCGAACCGCTCGCGCAGGCTGTTGACCTGCTCGTCGATCTCGCTGTCCGCGATCTGGATCTCGTCGACGGTCACCTCGATGGTGGCCGGGTCCGGCAGGGTGATCTCCGGACGGACGTCCACCTCGGCGGTGAAGTTGAGCGAGTCACCGTCGTTGAACTCGGTGATCTCGACCTCCGGGCGGCCGAGCGTCTTCAGGTCGTGCTCCCGGACCGCGGCCAGAATGTTCTCCGGGATGGCCTCCTGCACCGCCTCGTTGAGGACGGTGCCCCGGCCCACCCGCTGGTCGATCACGGCGGAGGGAACCTTGCCCCGGCGGAAGCCGGGAACCTGGACCTGCTGGCCGATCTCCCGGTACGCCTTCCTGAGGCTCGGCTCGAGCTCGACGAACGGCACCTCGATGGCGAGCCGCACGCGCGTCGGGCTCAGAGTCTCGACGGTGCTCTTCACAGGCGTACTCCTTGACGGATCTCAGTTGAGTCTGGGCGTGTTTGCGCGCATCGAGTGTAGGCGAGCCGGCCTGCGGCATCGGCAGCGCCCGGGTACCGCCCGGAAAAAGTCGGCGGTTCCCGGACGACCCGGTCGCGAACGACAGTCGGGGTGGCGGGATTTGAACCCACGGCCCCTCGCTCCCAAAGCGAGTGCGCTACCAAGCTGCGCCACACCCCGTGGCGACGAAGAGTCTATGCCGTCCAGGCCCGCCGGACGGTCACCGGGGGCGCGTCGCCGGTGGTTCGGAGCGACGCACGGTACGGGGCCGCGCGTCCGGTTCGGGGATTCGGTAGGCTGTCGGGCGCGTCCCGCGAGAGCGGGATGATCGCGGGCGTAGCTCAATGGCAGAGCTTCAGTCTTCCAAACTGACGGTGCGGGTTCGATTCCCGTCGCCCGCTCCACCCATCTCCGGCCCAGGTCGGAGACCGCATCCCCCATCCTGGGCCGTTTGCCCACTCCCCCGCTCTGATCTTGGGGCCATCCGTGGGCCGCCGGCCGGCAGGTGACGACGTTCCGACATCACAGCTTGAGTCGTCGGGGCGTTCCGGCGACCAGATCCTCCGCACGTCTGCGACGGAACTCCAGCACGGTCAACGCCGTGGCGATCAGCGGTCCCAGCGGCAGTACGAACACCAGGTAGGTCGCCCACGGCCTCGTCCCCAGGAGAAATCCCGCGGCCAACGGCACCGTCCAGGACCAGGCCAGCACGCCCGGTCCCCACAGCCGCCACGGCGATGCCCCTGGTACGGCCTCCCGGAGGTCTAGCCGCCCGAGGCAGGCACCGATCACACCGGCCCACGTGACAAACAGGAGCACTACCCACAGGAGGTAACCGAGCCCTTCCACGGCGGGATTGTGGCCTTCCGGGAGAGCCGGAGACAATCCCCGCCCGGACGACGACGGACGGGTCCCGGGCCGGTCGACCGCTTCCCGGCGCGAGGCTGCGCGCGGGCAAGTCCCGATTGTCGGGGTCGGTCACCTGCATGCCGTCCCGGCGGCCCGGCGTCGGCCGCGCCGGGGATCGGCGGGCGGCGAGGGCTGCGTACGATGCGGGGCCGGACATCCCCTCGTCGGGTGGAGGTAGCGAAGGATGTCAGGCCAGCGGGACGGTTTCGCCCTCGGCGTGGACCTCGGCACCTCGAACACGGTGGCCGTGCTGCGCTGGCCGGACGGGCGTACCCGCCCGTTGCTGGTGGAGGGTGGGCCGATCCTTCCGTCCGGTGTGTACGCCGACACCGACGGGCGCCTGCACGTCGGGCGGGACGCGCTGCGGCTCGCCCACGCCGACCCGGACCGCTACGAGCCGAACCCGAAGCGCCGCGTCGACGAGGCTGAGGTGACGCTCGGCGACCGCCGGCACGCGCCGGCCGAACTGCTGGGCGCGGTGCTGCGCGCGGTGGGCGAGGCCGCCGTCGGTGCGCTCGGGTTCCTGCCGCCCGCGGTGGTCACCTGCCCGGCCACCTGGGACGCCGGCCGGCGACAGGTGCTCGCCGAGGCGCTCGCCCTGGCCGGCTGGCCGTCGGCGGCCGAGCACACCCTCTCCGGCCCCATCCCGCCCGGGACCCGGCTGCTGCGCGAGCCGGTCGCGGCGGCGCGCTACTACACCGAGGTGCTGAGCCGGCCGGTTCCGGTGGGCGAGTCGGTGGCCGTCTTCGACTTCGGCGGCGGGACGCTGGACGTCGCCGTGGTCCGCAACGAGGGCGCGGACCCGTGGGGTGACTCCGGCTTCACGGTCATCTCCTGCGGCGGCCTCGACGACCTGGGCGGGCTGGACCTGGACGCCGCCCTGCTCGCGCTGGTCGGTGAGCGGGTCGCCGCCACACACCCCGCGCAGTGGGCGCGGCTGAGCGAGCCGGCCGACACCACGCAGTGGCGGGAGCGGCTGCAGTTCGTCGAGCACGTCCGGGGCGCGAAGGAGATGCTGTCCCGCGCCACGGCGGCCCCGGTGGCGGTGCCCGGTGTCCCGGCCGCCGTGTCGCTGACCCGGGCGGAGCTGGAGGGGGTGGCCACCCCGCTGCTGCGGCGGGCGGTCGCCGAGACCCGGCGGGTGATCGCCGCGGCCGGGCTGACCCCGGAGCGGCTGGCCGGGCTGTTCCTGGTGGGCGGCTCGTCCCGGATCCCGCTGGTGGCGCGGCTGCTCCACGCCGAGCTGGGCATCGCGCCGACCGTGCTGGAGCAGCCCGAGCTGCCCGTCGCCGAGGGTGCGCTGACCGACCTGCCGCTGCGGCGGAACCGGCCGGCCACCCCGCCGCTACCGCTGGCCCCCGTCGGGGCGGCGCCCGCCGGTGCGCCGGCCGCAGCGACCCCGGACGCCGGCCCGGCCGGCACCCTGCCCGGTCTCGGCCCCGCCGGCACGCTGCCCGCCGGGATGCCACCCGCCGCCGACCAGAAGACTCCCGTTCTCCCGGCCGGCAGCGCGCCGGCCCCGGACGGCACCACCGTCGCCGCGCGACCGCCGCATCCGGTCGCCGCCGGCGCGCCGCTCGCCGCCGGGCCCAACGGCACGGCCGTCGCCCCGCACTCACCCGCCCCGGGTACGCCGGACCCTGCCCTGCCGCCGTACGGCTCGCCGGCGGGCGTACCCGCGCACGGGCCCGGGATCCCGCACCAGCCGGGCGGGCCGCCGGGCTGGCCCGGCGTACCCGGGAACGGGACGCCGGGGTTCCGGTCCGGCGAGGGCCGGCGGCGGCGAGCCCTCTGGATCTCGGTCGGCGCGGCGGCCGCCCTGGCCGGGGTGGTCACGGCGAGCGTCCTCTACCTCACCTGGGACCGCCACCCGGAGCTGGACTTCGCGGCGTTCGGCAAGGGCATCCGGGTCGCGGGTGCCACCGAGCGGCCCGTGGAGATGTTCACGGCGGTCGCGGGCGACCGGGCCTACCTGGCCTATCCGCGCGAGGACAAACGGCTGGCGGTGGTGGCCGTCGAGGCTGGCAGCGGCAAGGAGCTGTGGCACGGGGAGAGCGCCACCACGGCCGACCAGTGGGCCGGCGTGGTCGCGTTGCCCGGCGCGGTGGCGCTGCTCGCGGACGCCGCGGGCAGCAGCACCCCGCGGCAGCTCGAGGTGCTCGACGGCGGGTCCGGGAAGCCGCGCTGGCAGCACACCGTGCGCGGGGACGACGAGATGTTCGTCGGCAAGGACGTGGTGGCGCTCACCGACCACGAGCGGAATCGCCTGGTCGGCCTCGACCTGCGCCAGGGCACCGAGCGCTGGGAGCAGCTCGACGTGACCGACCAGTACCGCAACACCCGCAACAGCGTGCACCCGGTGACCACCGACGAGGCGGTGTCCGGCCCCGGGTACGGCGACGGGTCGCCCCGCGACCCGGAGCAGGGCCCGGTCGAGCAGCTCGTGCAGGTGAGCGCGGACGAGTCGGTCCGGCTGATCGACCTCAGCTCCGGTGGTGAGATCCGCCGGTGGAAGGCGGTGGCCGAGCCGGACGACCTGGTGGCCGCCCACGAGGACCGGCTCTACGTGGCGGGCGACGACGGGCGGCTGCTCGCGTACGACCTGGGGAAGCAGGCGCAGCCGAGCGTGCTCTACCGGGCCGAGGACGACGACCGGCGGGCCAAGGCGCTGGCGCCCTGCGGGGAGCACCGGGCCTGCCTGCTGGAGGTGACCGGCTCCGACGACAAGACGGCGCAGGTGGTGGCCGCCGGGGAGGGCCAGGGCGTCAAGGAGTGGGCGGCGCCCGGGATGACGCAGCTCGTGCCGGTGGGCGAGCGGGTGCTGGCCCGGCGGATCTACCCGGAGCCGGCGGCGACGCTCTTCGCGGCGGACGGCACGCGGGTGCTCGACGACGAGGAAGGGGTGGCCGTCCGGGTCGACGCCGGCAACCTGCTGCTCTTCGCCGACCCGCTGGGCAGCGGGGTGGACGACCGCAGCGTGGCCGGGGTGGGCGCCGGATCGGGCAGGATGGCCCCGCTCGGCGAGCTGAAGGACGTGCGTGGCGACTCCTGCTCGTGGAACACCGAGGTCATCGCCTGCGGCTCCGAGAAGGACTTCGTCATCCACCGCTTCGTCAAGGAGTAGCCCCGAGGTCACGGAAGACCGCCAGCGCCGCCGGGTCCTCGATGGTCGGCGGCACCGGCTCGTCCCGGCCCTCGACCAGCCCGCGCATGGTCCGGCGGAGGATCTTGCCGGAGCGGGTCTTGGGCAGCGCCGGCACCACGGTCACCCGGCGGAACGCGGCCACCGGCCCGATCCGCTGCCGCACCAGGGCGACCAGCTCGCCGGCGAGCGCGTCCGGGTCCGCCCCGGCGCCGGCCTTGAGCACCACGTACCCGCTGGGCACCTGCCCCTTGAGCGGGTCGGCCACACCGATCACCGCGCACTCGGCGACCGCCGGGTGCGCCGCCAGCACCTCCTCCATCGCCCCGGTGGAGAGCCGGTGCCCGGCCACGTTGATCACGTCGTCGGTGCGGCCCATCACGTAGAGGTAGCCGTCGTCGTCGAACCGGCCGCCGTCGCCCGTCAGGTAGTAACCCGGGAAGGCGGCCAGGTAGGACCGGACGTAGCGCTCGTCGTCGCCCCACAGGGTGGGCAGGCAGCCGGGCGGCAGGGGCAGCCGGATCACGATCGAGCCGTCGGTGCCCGGCGGCACCTCCCGGCCGCCGCCGTCGACCACCCGGACGTCGTACCCGGGGACGGGCACCGACGGGGACCCGGGCTTGATCGGCAGCGGTTCCAGGCCGCGCGGGTTCGCCGCCACCGGCCAGCCGGTCTCGGTCTGCCACCAGTTGTCCACCACGGGCACGCCGAGCCGCTCCCCCGCCCACGCCCAGGTGTCCGGGTCGAGCCGCTCGCCGGCCAGGAAGAGGGTGCGCAGGCTGCTCAGGTCGTACCCGGCCAGGAGCGCGCCGTCCGGGTCCTGCCGGCGGATCGCCCGGATCGCGGTGGGCGCGGTGAACAGGGCGGCCACCCGGTGTTGGGCGACCACCCGCCAGAACGCCCCGGCGTCCGGGGTGCCGACCGGCTTGCCCTCGTAGAGCACGGTGGTCGCGCCGGTGAGCAGCGGCGCGTACACGATGTAGGAGTGGCCGACCACCCAGCCCACGTCGGAGGCCGCCCAGAAGACGTCGCCCGGCTCGATGCCGTAGACGTTCCGCATCGACCAGCGCAGCGCCACGGCGTGCCCGCCGTTGTCCCGGACCACGCCCTTGGGCCGGCCGGTCGTGCCGGAGGTGTAGAGGACGTAGAGCGGGTCGGTGGCGGCGACCGGCACGCACTCCACCGGTTCGGCGTCGGCCATCACCTCGTCCCAGGCCAGGTCGCGGCCGGGGAGCAGCGGAGCGGGCTCCTGGGGGCGCTGCACGATCACGCAGTGCGCCGGGGCGTGGGTCGCCTCGTCCAGTGCGGCGGCGAGGATCGGGTGGTACGGCACCACCCGGTCCACCTCGATGCCGCAGGAGGTGGCGACCACCACGGCCGGCCGCGCGTCGTCGATCCGGACGGCCAGCTCGTGGGCGGCGAAGCCGCCGAAGACCACCGAGTGCACCGCGCCGATCCGGGCGCAGGCCAGCATGGCGATCACCGCCTCCGGCACCATGGCCAGGTAGAGCAGCACCCGGTCGCCCCGGCCGACGCCGAGCCGGCGCAGCGCACCGGCGAACCGGGCGGTCTCGGCGAGCAGCTCGGCGTAGGTGAGGGTGCGGACCGTGCCGGTGACCGGGCTGTCGTGGATCACCGCGGGCTGGTCGCCCCGGCCGGCGGCCACGTGCCGGTCCAGCGCGTTGTGGCAGGTGTTCAGCACGCCGTCGGGGAACCAGCGGTACAGCGGCGCGCCGTCGTCGTCGAGGATCCGCTCCGGTGCCCGGTGCCAGTCGATGTCCGCCGCGGCCTCCCGCCAGAAGCCGGCCGGGTCGGCGATGCTCCGCTCGTACGCTGATCGATACGCGCCCATCCCGTCATGCTGGCCGCAGGCCCGGGCCGGCGCAACGGCTCACCGGGTCGGGTGCGCCGGAAGCACGCCCCGGCTCGGTGAACGGCCCGGCTCCGCCGGTGGAGGTCGCCGTTTCCGCCCGGTCCGCCACGGGTACGGCTGGCGCATGGAGACGAACACGAAGGCGT
This sequence comes from Micromonospora sp. CA-244673, assembly GCF_050948395.1. Taxonomy (NCBI): domain Bacteria; kingdom Bacillati; phylum Actinomycetota; class Actinomycetes; order Micromonosporales; family Micromonosporaceae; genus Micromonospora; species Micromonospora sp. CA-244673. Next base: position 5,888,580 of record NZ_CP192019.1, read on the forward strand.
ACCTGGTGGGCGGTCCCCGGGACAGCAGCAGCCAGGACGCGGGCGACCAGGCCCTGTTGGAGATCGAGATCGACGGCATGATCCACCGCTACATCCGCACCACGAAGCAGCACGACGGCGGCACCGTCTACAACTACGACGGGATGGTGGCCCCGGGCGGCGGCGAGCCGGGCGTCGAGGACCCCGCCGCGCGGGTCGCCTCCCCGAAGGCCGACGCCGAGGGGCGGTGACCGCTCAGCCGACCGGGCGACGGATGAACCGCGCCGGGCCGGGTAATGCGAGCGCCGTCCTGGTGGAGTGACGACCGGCGTCGCGGCGTTCCGCGACCGGGCGCGCGGGCGGGCGGCGGGGGCCGCCCCGCCCGCGGCCACGGTGGTTCAGTTGCCGGTCACCCAGTTCCAGGCCGAGACCACCCATTCGGTCTGCTGGAGGTAGGCCACCCCGACGCCCACCAGGAAGAGTGCGGTCACCAGGTGCGCACCGCGGGCGCTGCGCCGCACCCGGCCGAGCTGCCGCTCCAGGACCAGCCTGCCGAGCAGGCGGGCCAGGGCGAACAGGCCGGCCGCGGTGAGCAGGCTGAGCACGAAGGTGAGCAGCGGGGCGGTCAGATCGCCCCGGCCGGAGATCGCCCAGATGCCCCAGCAGACGAAGGCGAACAGCGCGCCGGCCGCGCTCCACTCCCCGCCCTTGCGGAGCTGGGCGACATGCCAGCCCACCGGCCGGCGGGGGGCCGGCTCGGCGGTCCAGTCGCCCGCGTCGACGGTGGGGAACGGCTCGGTCCGGGGCGTACGCGACTGGCCGACCGCCGCCACCCCGCGCCGGAACGCGTCCCGCTGCGAGGGCACCACGGCGGGCTGCGGCGGCACCTCGACCGTCCGCTCGGCCCACGGCTGTGTCTCGTCCGCCATCTCGTGTCCTCCCCCTCGACCGACGCCGGCCACGGTTCCGAGGGTAGCGAGCCGGCAAATCGGGTGCCGACCACGACGGTGATGGGTTACACACACCGGATGACCGACGCGCTGGTCCCCCGGGCCGAGGACTTCGACGAGATCTCCGCACTGCTGACGCTGGCCTTCCACGGCGATCTCGACCCCGAACTGCGGGAGGTCGAGCGCGTCGTCTTCGAACCGGACCGGTCGCTGCTGGTCCGTGACGGCGGGACCGCCGTGGCGCATGCCGGCGCGTTCAGCCGCGAGCTGGCCGTGCCCGGGGCCAGCGTGCCCGCCGCGCACGTGACCATGGTCTCGGTCGCCCCGACACACCGCCGGCGAGGGCTGCTCACCGGCCTGATGCGCCGGCAGCTCCGCGAGATCCACGACGCCGGCCGCGAGCCGCTCGCCGTCCTGTGGGCCAGCGAGGGCCGGATCTATCCCCGGTTCGGCTACGGCCTGGCCGCGCAGCGGCTCGTCCTGGCCGGCGACACCCCCGGGCTGCGCCTGCCGGACCCGACGCCCGCCGAGGGCACCCTCCGCCTGGACCGCCCGGCGCCGCACCGGGCCGAGCTGGCCCGGCTGTACGAGCGGGTGCGCGCCGACCGCCCCGGCTGGTCGCGCCGGGACGAGCGCTGGTGGGCGTACGTGCTGGCCGACGTGAAGGGGCTGCGGGGCGGCGCCACCGAGCGCCGGGTGCTGCTGCACGAGGGGCCGGACGGCCTCGACGGGTACGCCCTCTACCGGACGAAGGAGGAGTGGGCCGACACCGGGCCGCGCGCCGAGGTCCAGGTGGGCGAGGTGGTGGCCGCCCGGCCGGAGGCGTACCTGGCGCTGTGGCGGCTGCTGCTCTCGATCGACCTGACCCGCCGGGTGTCCTTCTCGATCGCCGCCGTGGACGAGCCGCTGTTCCGGCTGGTGGACGAGCCGCGGCAGCTCAACGCCCGGCTCGCCGACGCCCTCTGGGTCCGCGTCGTGGACGTGCCGGCCGCGCTGGCCGCCCGGCGGTACGCCACCGACGTCGACGTCGTGGTCGAGGTCACCGACGACCTGCTGCCGGAGAACAGCGGCCGGTGGCGGCTGGTCGGCGGACCGTCCGGGGCGGAGTGCACGGCCACCTCGGCGCCGGCCGCGCTGGCCTGCGACGTCCGCGCCCTCGGCGAGCTCTACCTGGGTGGGGCCGGCCTGGCCGCGCTCACCGCCGCCGGGCGGGTGCGGGAGCTGGTCCCGGGCACGGCGGCGGCGAGCGCACCGGCGCTCGGCTGGCACCGGGCCCCCGCTCCCATGGAGGTCTTCTGACCGACCGCCCCGGATCTCGGCGACCTGCCGTCAGTTCCGGACGGCAGGTCGCCAACATCTCGGGTCGAAGCGTGACCGCCCGAGCGGTACGGTCGGCTGATGGGGGATGCGGATCGGCGCCGGCGGCGGCTGCGGCACCACGGCGACACCGGGACACCGGAGCGCGAGGGCGCGAGCGCGAGCACGGCAGCCGTGCACGACGACGCCCCCCGCCCGCCACGCGGCGCCAGACGCCCCGAGCCGGAGACATCGTCGGACGACGGCTCCAGGTCGCCGCGCGGCGTCAGACGCCCCGAGCCGGAGACATCGTCGGACGACGGCGCCAGGTCGCCGCGCGGCGTCAGACGCGCCGAGCCGGAGACGTCGGACGACGGCTCCAGGTCGCCGCGCGGCGTCAGACGCGCCGAGCCGGAGACGTCGGAGCATCGGGGCCGGCGGGCGGGCCCGCCCGCCGAGGAGGGCGAGCGGGGGCTGCGCGGCCTGGTAGGCTCGGGTTCCTCGCAGGTGAGCGTGACCGCCGCGCTGCGGGCGCGGGACGCCGCCCGGCCGACCGACGAGGACCTGGCCGAGGCCGAGGCCCGGGTGGTCATCGTCCGCCGCAACTGGGTGCCCCGCGAGGAGCTTCCCCGCACCGGGCGGTGACGGGCGCGACCCGACGGCCGCACCGTCGGCGGCGCGTCAGGCGGGCAGGTCGGGGAGCTCGCGGCTCTGCTCGTAGTCGGCGACCTGGGCGATCCGGCGGGCGTGCCGCGGGTTGCCGGAGAACGCGGTGGTGAGGAACGCCTCCACCAGGGCGGTGGCCTCGTCGAGGGTGTGCTGCCGGGCTCCGACCGCGATGATGTTGGCGTCGTTGTGCTCGCGGGCCAGCTGGGCGGTGTCGATGTTCCAGGCGAGCGCCGCCCGGACTCCCGCGATCTTGTTGGCGGCGATCTGCTCGCCGTTGCCGGACCCGCCGATCACCACGCCGAGGCTGCCCGGGTCGCCGACCACGCGGTCCCCGGTGTGCAGGCAGAACGCCGGGTAGTCGTCGTCCGGGTCGAAGGCGTGCGGGCCCACGTCGACCACCTCGTACCCCTGCTTGGCCAGGTGGTTGGCGAGGTGCACCTTCAGCTCGAAGCCGGCGTGATCGGATCCCAGGTAGACGCGCATACCGCGCAGTCTGACAGGCCCGCCCCCGTGCCGGCGCGCGGGCGGCGGCACGGAGGCGGATTCGTCACACGGTCAGCGGGGCAGTTCGGCGACGACCAGGCCGGCCCGCGCCTTCGGGGTGAACCAGGTGCTCTTGCGCGGCATCTTCTCCCGCGCCAGGTTGACCGCGACGAAGTCGTCCACGGTCACCGGCGCCACGAGGACGGCCAGCTCGGCCCGCCCCGCGTCGACCTCGCCGGTGAGCCAGCTCGCCGGGTAGTCGCCGCCCACGTAGGTGATCCGCTTGTCGCCCGGATCGAGGCCGAGCGCGTCGCGCAGCAGCAGCCGCTCGACCAGGGCGTGGTCGAGGTTCTCCAGCCGGCCGCCGCCGACGTGCGGCAGGCGCACCGCGTACCCCTGGCCGGCGAGGTGGAGGTGCACGGCGCCGCCGGTCGCCGGGACACCGGCCGGGCCGGCGACCGGGGTGATCTCCGCGCCGGCGGCGCGGAGCCGGTCGAGCAGTTCGTCCGGGGTGGTGGTCAACTCGCTGACCAGCCGGTTGTAGGGCTGGATGGCGACCGAGGCCGGCGTGGTGATCACCGACAGGAAGCGCGGAAAGCCGCCGGTCTGCGCGGCCAGGCTGCGGTGGTTGCCGTCGGCGACCACCAGCTCGCCGCCGCCCGCCAGGGCGGTCAGCTCGTCCTGCGCCGGGCCCGGGCCGAGCAGCCAGATGGCGTGGGTGCGGCCGGCCTGGTCCACGTCGGTGGCGGCGGGGGCGCCGGCCGACTCGGTCGCCGCCGCGAGCGCCGCGTGCAGCTCGTCGCCGCGCCCGGTCTGGAGCAGGAGTACGGGCGAGAGCAGGTGGCCCAGCGTCTCGGCCAGGGCGACCCGCTCCCGCACCTTGGCGATGAACACGTCCTCGTTGCGGATCACCAGGCCGGGCTCGTCGGCGCGGGTGGAGATCTGGTCGGTGTCGACCATGGCGAACAGCCCGTACGCGTTCTCCTCGCCCGGCGCGCTGATCCGGTAGAGGACCACGACCTGCTCGGCGGGGGTGTAGCTGCCGTCCGCCTTGGCCTCGGCGAGGCGGGCCACCGCGTCGGGGAGCGCGTCGAGGAAGGACTTCCCGAGGCTGCCCGGCGCCCGGTGAGGCATCTCGATGCCCAGGGCACTGTGCGGATTCGCCTCGACGATGGCGGTGATCTCCGCGTCGTCGGCGAACTCGTCGTAGTTCTGCGCGCCGGTGCCGCCAGTGGTGATCCAGGCCCGGGCGATCGGATGCACGACCGTCATGCCCGCTGACGCTACCCGCGCCGTCGGGACCGCCGGTGCCGGACCCGCACGCCGTCCACCAGATGAAAGGCGACCCGGTCAGCCGGTGCGGTGCCGGCCGGGGGCCGGGCGGCGGCCCGGCGTCGGGGCGGCCGGGCGGGCGCCGCCGCCGGACGTGGTGAGTCGGACCGTCGTCGTCCCGGCCGGGGCCGGGCGGCCGGCCGCGGCGCCGGTGCGGACCGCGCCGGGGGCCCGCGCGGGCAGGCCGGCGTCGGCAGGCGGGGTCATCCGCGAGGTCGCCACCACCCGGGCGACGCCGACCACGATGGGCGGGGCCAGCAGGTCGGCCATCTCGGCCGGGACCGCCGGCCAGTCGCCCTCGGCCACCGACCAGTACGTCGCACCGGAGTCCCCGGTCGCCGGCTCCGGCGCCTCGTCGGACAGGTGGCGGTGCTTACCCATGGGAACGCCTCCAGGAGCTGCCGGGTTGCGGCCCCGGGCGGGCCGCCGGCTGGGACACCCGGTGAAACGAGCCCCGCACCGGCCCGGTGACGGGGCGGCGCGGGGCTCGTCCGGCGCGGCTCAGTCGAAGACCGGGCCGACCTCACGGGTGCGCTTGAGCTCGTAGAAGCCGGGCGTGCCGGCCACCAGCAGGACGCCGTCCCAGAGCCGGCCGGCCGCCTCGCCCTTCGGCGCCGGAGTGATCACCGGGCCGAAGAAGGCGACCTGGCGGCCGTCCGGGCCCGGGGCGTGGATCACCGGGGTGCCCACGTCGGTGCCGACCGGCCGCATGCCCGCCTCGTGGCTGGCCCGCAGCGCCTCGTCGTACTCCGTCGACTCGGCGACGTCGGCGAGCGCCGGGTCCAGGCCGACGTCGGTGAGAGCGCCGGCCAGCATCTCCCGGCCCAGCTCCTCCTTGCCGAGGTGGATCCGGGTGCCCATCGCGGTGTAGAGCTTGCCCAGCGTCTCCCCACCGTGCGCCTGCTCGACGGCGATGCAGACCCGCACCGGGCCCCAGCCCTTCTTCATCAGATCCTGGTACTGCTCCGGCAGGTCCCGGCCCTCGTTGAGCACGGACAGGCTCATCACGTGGAACCGGATCTCCACGTCCCGGACCTGCTCGACCTCCAGCAGCCAGCGGGAGGTGATCCACGCCCACGGGCACAGCGGGTCGAACCACATGTCCACGGCGACACGTTCGGTCACGGTGTCATCCCTTCACGACTTCACGCGCCGGAGCTCCGGCGCCTTCCCCTCCGATCCTCACCCCATGCGGCATCGACCGGTACCGGAATGAGAGCGTGACCTCGGCCACCGAAGGGTGACCGTGCATGGAAGACTCGGTTTCGGACGGCCGTCACGAGCGGGCCGGGAGGCCGGTGCCGCGGGGCGCGGCGAGACGAGTGGGATGGAGACGAACAGTGCCGGGAGTGCGCAACCTGACCCAGGTCGAGGCCACCGAGCGGGCCCGCCTGCTCGACGTCACCGGGTACGACATCAAGCTTGACCTGTCGACCGCGGTGCAGGCCGACGGCCGCACGTTCCGGTCGGTGACCGAGGTCCGGTTCCGCTGTGCCGAGCCGGGGGCGAGCACCTTCATCGAGACGGCCGCCGAGTCGGTGCGGTCGGCGACGCTGAACGGCACGCCGGTCGACCTGTCCGGCTGGTCGGCGGAGAAGGGCCTCACCCTGACCGGTCTGGCCGCCGAGAACGTCCTCGTGGTCGACGCCGACTTCGGTTACTCCAACAGCGGGCAGGGCCTGCACCGCACGGTCGACCCGGTCGACGGCGAGACCTACCTCTACAGCCAGTTCGAGACGGCCGACGCGCAGAAGGTGTTCGCCTGCTTCGACCAACCCGACCTGAAGAGCGTCTACACCTGGCACGCCACCGTCCCGGAGCACTGGCGGGTGGTGTCCAACATGCCGGTGGAGCGCGAGGAGCCGGCCGGCGAGGCGCTCAAGACCGTCCACTTCGTCGAGTCGGCGCGGATGAGCACCTACATCACCGCGCTCTGCGCCGGCCCGTACCACGAGGTGCGCGACAGCCACGACGGCATCGACCTGGGCGTCTACTGCCGGGCCTCGATGGCGCAGTACATGGACGCGGACGACCTGTTCCTCATCACCAAGCAGGGCTTCGACTTCTTCCACGAGAAGTTCCAGGTGCGCTACCCGCTGCCCAAGTACGACCAGCTCTGGGTGCCGGACTTCAACGCCGGCGCCATGGAGAACTTCGGCTGCGTCACGCACGCCGAGTCGCACTACATCTTCCGCTCGCAGGTCACCGACTTCGAGTACGAGCAGCGGGCCAACACGATCCTGCACGAGCTGGCGCACATGTGGTTCGGTGACCTGGTCACCATGCGCTGGTGGAACGACCTGTGGTTGAACGAGTCGTTCGCCGAGTGGGCCAGCCACTGGTGCAACACCCACGCCACCCGCTTCTCCGACGCGTGGACGACCTTCCTGTCCATCCGGAAGAACTGGGGTTACCGGCAGGACCAGCTCTCCTCCACCCACCCGGTCTACTGCGAGATGCCGGACCTGGAGGCGGTCGAGGTCAACTTCGACGGCATCACCTACGCCAAGGGCGCCAGCGTGCTCAAGCAGCTCGTCGCGTACGTGGGCGAGGAGCCGTTCCTGGCCGGCCTGCGGGCCTACTTCGGCAAGCACGCCTGGGGCAACGCCACCTTCGACGACCTGCTGTCCGAGCTGGAGACGGCCTCCGGCCGGGAGCTGCGCAAGTTCGCCGCCCAGTGGCTGGAGACCGCGCAGGTCAACACGCTGCGCCCCGAGGTGGTCGTCGGCGCCGACGGCGCGTACGAGCAGGTGCTGGTGCGGCAGGAAGCCCCGGCCGGGCACCCGACGCTGCGTACCCACCGGATCGGGGTGGGCCTCTACGACCTGACCGGCGGGCGGCTGGTCCGGCGGGAGCGGGTCGAGGTCGACGTGACCGGTGAGCTGACCGAGCTGTCCGTGCTGCACGGCAAGCCGGCCGCCGACGTGCTGCTGCTCAACGACGACGACCTGACCTACACCAAGCTGCGGCTGGACGAGCGGTCGATGGCGACCGTGGTGCAGCACATCGCCGGGTTCGAGTCGTCGCTGGCCCGGGCGCTGTGCTGGACCGCCGCCTGGGACATGACCCGCGACGCCGAGCTGTCGGCCCGCGACTACGTGGCGCTGGTGCTGGCCGGGCTGCCGGCGGAGACCGACATCAACCTGGTCACCGCCACCCTGCGCCAGGCCACCACCACGCTCACCTTCTACGCCGACCCGGCTTGGGCGCCGACCGGCTGGGCCGACCTGGCCCGCGCCGCCCGCACGGCGCTCGCCGCGGCCGAGGAGGGCAGCGGCTTCCAGCTCGCCTGGGCCCGGGCGTACGCCTCCGCGGCCCGCTCCGGCGAGGACCTGGCCACGCTGCGCGGCTGGCTGGAGGGCGGCGAGGTGCCGGCCGGGCTGACCGTGGACACCGAGCTGCGCTGGACCGTCCTGCAGTCGCTGGTGGCCAACGGCGCGGCCGGGGCCGCCGAGGTGGAGGCCGAGTTGGCCCGCGACCGCACCGCCAGCGGCGAGCGGGAGGCCGCGTACGCGCACGCGCTCGTGCCGACCGCCGAGAACAAGGCCGCGGTGTGGGCGCAGCTCACCGGCCCGGAGGCGCTGCCGAACTGGCGCAACCGGGCGCTGCTGCAGGGCTTCACCCACCCGGCGCAGGTGGAGCTCACCGCGCCCTACCGGGAGAAGTACTTCGCCGCGGTGGCGCAGGTGTGGGCGCAGCGGGACAGCGAGCCGGCGCAGGAGTTCGTCCAGCTCGCCTACCCGGCGTACCTGGTCGAGGACGACACGGTGACCGCCACCGACGAGTGGCTAACCCAGGAGGGGCAGCCGGCGCCGCTGCGCCGGCTGGTGGCCGAGGGCCGCGACGGCGTGGCCCGGGCCCTCAAGGCCCGCGCCCGGGACGCCCGGACCGCCTGACCGAGGAGCACGCGGCCGGGGCCGGCGCGGGTGGGAACCCGCGCCGGCCCCGGCCGTTATCGTGTGGAGAGGAGGTGGACGTGATGGCACACCCGACCTACGAATGGCGCCCACCCGAGCGCGACTGGCGGGAGCAGGACCTGCTCGACCTGCCCGAGGACGGAAACCGCTACGAGATCATCGACGGGAGCCTGCACGTGACCCCTCCGGCCGGGCCCGACCATCACGAGCCGGCGGACGACATCCGCATGGCACTGCGCCAGGCAGCGCCCGACGGATGGCGGGTGATCCGGGAGATCGGCGTTCGAGTGCCGGGCGGCAATCTGATCCCGGACGTCACCGTGCTCAAGCCCGGCGCCCCGCGGGACCGGATGTGGGCGCAACCGACGGATGTCGCACTGGTGGTCGAGGTCGAGTCGCCGAACAGCCGCCGGCACGACCGCTTCACCAAGCCCGCCCTCTACGCCGAGGCCGCGATTCCGGCGTACTGGCGGATCGAGCGGGGTGACTTCGGGCCGGTGGCGTACCGCTACGAGCTGACCAAGGGTCTCCACTACGACCTGCTGGGCACCGTCGGCCCGGACGATCCCGTCGAGGTCACGGAGCCGTGGCCGATGCGGCTCGACCCGTCCACCTGGCCGCGCTGAATCGACGACACGGGAAAGCCCGGCCCGCGAGACGCGGGCCGGGCTTCGTCGTGTGCGGGAGGGCTCAGCCCTTGCCGGCGTGGCTGGCGAGCTGGTCGAGGCCCTGGATGATGCCGCCGGCCAGGTCGCCGCCGCCGAACGAGGCCACCATGGAGAGCGCGGCCAGCTTGGCGTACGTGTCCGGGATGCGCTTGCGCGCGTAGCGGCCGGTGACGATCTCGAGCTGCCGCTGGTTGGGCGACACGGCGATCAGCACCGACTTGTCCGGCTCGGCGAGCTGGCGGTGCAGCCGCCCGGCGTGCTCCCGGATCGGCTCGTCGAGGCCGCCCACGTAGACCGAGAACACCAGGCCGGTGCCCTGGTCGGCCAGGCGGAGCGCCTCGTCGATGCGGAGCAGCTGACGGGTCGAGAACGGCCCGTCCAGGACCTCCGGCGGGTTACCGGTCCCCGTCGCGGCCTGCTTCTCACCAACGGTCACTTGCGCCTCCGGTTCCACCGGCCGGTGCCTCCCGGCCGGCCTGCTCCTGCTTGCGGCTGGTCAGCGCCGGCGCCTGCGCGCCGGCGGCCAGTGCGGTGCCGGCCGAGTCGGCCAGCTGCTCCGGACGGCCCAGGAACCAGACCGGAGTGAAGTCGAAGGGCCGGCCCGGCCGGTAGCGCTTCGCGCCGCCACCGCCGCCGCCGCGACTGCCGGCGGCCGCCAGTCCGGCGATCACCAGCACGGCGGCCGCCGGGATGCCGACGAAGACCAGCAACGTCTCGGTAACAGACAATCCCAACGCCCCCAGGCGGAAAGAGAGACCAGGAATGTTCCGGGTCGGGTGGACGGTCATGACGACGCGCGCCCGACTCCGCTTGTGCTGTTCACGTTAGCGGAGTCGACGGCCCGCCAGATTGCGGGGTGCTGATCCCACCCGCCACAGCCGTGCTCCACTTGCGCGGCAGTGCCTATCAATGTCGCGTCGTCGCCGTACCGGCCGGTGAGCAGCACGCCGACCGGCATCCCGTCGCCGGTGCGGCCCACCGGCAGCGAAACGGACGGGTCGCCGGTGACGTTGAAGATGGCGCAGTACGGCGAAAACCGCCGCTGCCGGTCGAAATCCTCGGCCGGATCGAGGCTCGCGAACGCCCCGACCGGCGCCTGCGGGGCGGCCAGGGTCGGGCAAAGCAGCAGGTCGCAGCCGGCGGTACGGCGCACGCCACGGCGTACCTGGGCCTGGAGTTCGCCGAGCGCGGTCATCAGCGGGCCGGCCCCGACGGCCGTGCCCCGGGCCCGGAGGAAGCGGGTCAGCGGCAGCAGGTCGCTCTCCCGTTCGGTCGGCACCGGGGCGAGCGCCAGCACGTACCAGACGGTCTCGAAGAGCGGCCACGCCTCGGGGCCGAGCGGCGCGGGGACGTCGACCACCTCGTGGCCGGCCTCGGTGAGCAGCGCGGCGGCCCGGTCGACGGCGGCCACGCAGTCGGGGTGGACCGGCTCGTCGGCGAGCATCGGTGCGGTGAACCGGCCGATCCGCAGCCGGCCCGGCGCGGCGGCCCGGGCGGCGCCCAGGTAGCCGCCGGTGGGCGCGGCCGGCGGCAGGTAGGGCTCGCCGGGCACCGGTTGCGCCAGGACGTCCAGCAGCGCGGCCGCGTCGGTCACGGTCCGGCCGAGCGGGCCGCTGATGGGCAGGCCGAACGCGCCGAAGCCGACCGGGCCGCCGGAGACCAGGCCCCGGCTGGGTTTGTAGCCGACCAGGCCGCAGAGCGCCGCCGGGATGCGCAGCGAGCCGCCACCGTCGGAGCCCTGCGCCACGGGCACCAGGCCGCCGGCCACGGCGGCCGCCGCCCCGCCGCTGGACCCGCCCGCGGTGTTGGCGAGGCCCCACGGGTTGCGGGCCGGCGGCGCGACGAGGCCCTCGGAGTAGAGCGAGCAGCCCAGCTCGGAGGTGGTGGTCTTGCCGAGGCTGACCATTCCGGCGGCGGCCATGAACCGGACCACGTCGGCGTCGACGGGCGGCACGAAGTCGGCGAACGCCACCGAGCCGAAGGTGGTGCGGACTCCGGCCGTGAGCGTGAGGTCCTTGATGGCGGTCGGCACCCCGTGCAGCGGGCCGCGCCGGTCGGCCGGCACCGCGTCGGCGGCGGCCGCGGCGGCCCGCGCGCGTTCCGGGGTGACGGTGACGAACGCGCCGAGGGTGTCGGCGAGCGCGTCCACCCGCCGCAGGTGGTGCTCGACCAACTCCACGCTGGACAGCTCACCCCGGCGGATCGCGGCGGCCTGCTCCAAGGCGGTCAGGTCGTGCGGCTCGGCCATGCCGTCATCCTGCCCGGTCGGCGGCCGGATAATCGGGCGACACGACCGTCGGGCACGACTCGCTCCAAGCGGTCAGGACAGGGTTCCGGGTGGCGCCACCCATTCAGATCGAGGACCACCGACCGCCGCCAACAGGTCGAAGTCGCGGTCGTAGTGCAGAACGGTCGCGGAGTACTCGGCGGCCACTGCGGCAACCGTGAGGTCGACCGGACTGACGGCCCGATGATGGCCACGCGCGGTCAGCGCCAACTGCAGGTCCCTGGCGCGGGTCGGGACAGCGGGGGTTATCGGCAGGTCGACCATGACCTGAGCGCGGCGGGCGCGAATCGTCATGGCGTCGCGGAAATCGCGCGCGCTACGCCCGTCCTCGAGATCCAGCGGAAGACATGTCGCCGCCAGCCGCTCCTCAAGCAGCACGGTCACCCGCTTCGCGACCACGGGCAGACGCAGCCGTGCCCACGCCGAGGTGTCGACCAGGTAGAGGCCGGCAGGCACCGTCACGCGGCGTCCTTCTCACTGTCGGGGGTCTTGTCGTCGTCGACGATGCCCGTCCAGTCGCGGTCGATCGACAGGAGCTCCCGGATCGCCTCCATCCGCTCACTTCGCTCTGCGACCAGCCGCAGGGCCGCATGGATCGTGTCCTTCTTGCTCTTGGTGCCGAGCTCCCGTCGCGCTCGTTCGAGCAGCTCATCATCAAGATCGATAACAGTCTTCACCCAGCAAGTATATACGACGTGGCGAGCTCTATATACTGACCTTGCCGAGGAAATGGAGGGCGTTGCCGCCGAGCAGCTTGGCCCGCTGCGCGTCGGTGAGGAAGTCCGCCTTGCGGACCACCTGCCCGACCGGGCGCTCCCCCAGCGGGTACGGGTAGTCGCTGCCCACGAGCACCCGGTCCTCGCCCATGGTGTCGACGAGCAGCCGCAGCGCCGCCGGCTCGAAGACCACCGAGTCGACGCTGAACCGGTCGACGTAGGCGCTCGGCGGGGCGCTGGACGCGCCGCGGACCAGGTCGCCGCGGCGGTGCCAGGCGTTGTCCGCGCGGCCCAGCCAGAAGGGGAAGCTGCCGCCGCCGTGCGCGAAGCAGATCCGCAGCGTCTCGGGCACCCGGTCGAAGACCCCGCCGAGGATCAGCGCCAGCACCGACAGGTGCGTCTCGGCCGGCATCCCGGTCAGCCAGCGGGCCATCCACCGGTCCAGCCGGGGCCCGCCCGGCATGTCCCACGGGTGCACGAAGACCGGCGCGCCCACCTCGGCGCAGTGGGTCAGGAACTGCACGATGCCGGCGTCGTCGAGGTCACGGTCGCCGACGTGGTTGCCGATCTCCACCCCGGCGTGCCCGGCGGCCAGGCAGCGGTCCAGCTCGGCGCAGGCGGCGTCCGGGTCCTGCAACGGCACCTGGCAGAACGGCACCAGCCGGTCCCCGCCGCCCGCGGTGACCGCCAGGGTGAGGTCGTTGAAGATCCGGGCCACCTTGACGGCCTGGTCGGCCGGGCGGTCGTAGCTGAAGAACACCGGGGTGGGCGAGACGACCTGCACGTCGACGCCGTCGGCGGCCATGTCGGCGAGCCGTGTCTCCGGGTCCCAGCACTCCGCGCCGACCGGCCGGAACTCCGTCTCCCCCACCATGATCATGGCGGCGCGCTCGGAGTCCACCCGCAGCCAGGGCCAGCCGGACCCGCCGCAGGCCGCGGCGAGGTCCGGCCACCCCTTGGGTACGACGTGCGTGTGCACGTCGACGACGGGTGGGCGCATCAGCCCTTGCCCGGGTGCAGCGCGCCGCAGTTGGTGCAGGTGCGGGCCTTCTCGTCGGCGTAGAACGCCGCGAAGACCGGCGGCAGGTCGGCGGCGATGTCGCGCACCTGGAGCTCCACCTCGTGCACCTTGTGGCTGCACTCGGTGCAGTACCACTGGAACTTCTCCAGCGTGCCCTCCTCGCGGACCCGCTCGATCACCATGCCGATCGAGCCGGCCTCGGGGCGCTGCGGCGAGTGCGGGGTGTTGCGCGGCAGCATCCACATCTGACCCTCGCGCACGTGCACCGTACGCGGGCCCTCGGGCAGCATGAGGTTGATGTGCATGTTGCCCTTGACCTGGTAGAAGAACTCCTCGTACGGGTCGACGTGGAAGTCGGTCCGCTGGTTCGGGCCGCCGACCACCATGACGATGAAGTCGTCGCTGCCCGGCAGCATCTCCTTGTTGCCCACCGGCGGCTTGAGCAGGTGCTGGTTCTCTCCGATCCAGCCGGAGAAGCTGAACGGCTCGGCGATCTCACTCATGACGGACCTCCCGACGGAAGTAGGGCCACGGCCTGCATCTCGATGAGCAGGTGCGGGTGCGGAAGCTGGTGCACGGCCACCGTGGTCCGGGTCGGCCCGGTGGCGTCGAAGAACTCCGCCCACACCTCGTTGTAGCCACCGAAGTCGTTCATGTTGACCAGGTAGCTGGTGACCTGCACCAGATCACTCAGGTCGGCGCCGGCCGACTGGAGCAGGTCCCGGATGTTCTCGATCACCGCCCGGGTCTGTGCCCGGATGTCGAGGTCGGTGGTGCCGAACTCGTCCACCGCCACACCGGCGAAGGTGTTGTCCGGCCGGCGCGACGACGTACCCGAGACGAAGACGAACCCGCCGGCGACCTTGACGTGCGGGAACGCGCCGCGCGGCACGGCCTTCCCGGCCACCACCCGGGCCGTCATGAGGCCGCCTTCAGCGACGCCGTGCCGAGCTTCTCCACGACGGCGCGGACGTGCGCGCCGGGGCGCAGCGGCACGGCGGCGGTGGCCGCGCCGGCCAGGAAGACCCAGCCCTTGCGCAGCCGGACACCGTGCCGGCCGGCCAGGCGGATGCCCTCGTCCAGCGCGCGGCGCGGGTCGCCGAGGATCGCCGCGGTCGAGCCGACCTGGGCGACCCGGCCGTCGATCTCCAGCAGCACGCCGAGGTTGTCCAGGCCCTCGGGCACGGGCGACCAGGGGCCGACGACGAACGCGGCGGCCGAGGTGTTGTCGGCCACGACGTCCGGCAGGGAGAAGGTGAAGTTGGCGTACCGGGAGTCGATCAGCTCGATGGCCGGCGCCACGGCGCGGACGGCCCGGGTGAACGCGCCGACCGGCTCGCCCGGCTCGGGGAGGCGGTCCAGCAGGAACGCCACCTCCGGCTCGACCCGGGGGTGGATGAAGCCGGCCACGTCGACCGTGCCGCCGTCGGGCACCCGCATGCTGTCGGTGAGCCGGCCCCAGATCACCTCGTCGACGCCGACCTGGGCCATCTTCGCCTTGCTGGTCAGCCCCATCTTCAACCCGACGAGCCGCTCGCCCCGGTCGAGGCGACGCTGCAGCAGCGCCTCCTGCACGGCGTACGCGGCGTCCACGTCGAGGCCGGTCTCGGCGGCGAGCTGCGGGATCGCGGTGGCCGTGTCGGCGGCCGCGCCCAGCTTCTCGGCGATTCCCGCGATGTCCGGTCCGATCATGCCGCGTCCCCCTTGCCGGCCAGGTCGAGTGCCACGTCCACGATCATGTCCTCCTGGCCGCCGACCATGCGGCGCCGGCCCAGCTCGACGAGGATCGAGCGGACGTCCACCCCGTACTTCGCGGAGGCCCGCTCGGCGTGGCGGAGGAAGCTGGAGTAGACCCCCGCGTACCCGAGGGAGAGCGTCTCCCGGTCGACCTGGACCGGCCGGTCCTGGAGCGGGCGGACCAGGTCGTCGGCGGCGTCCATCAGCGCGAACACGTCGCAGCCGTGCTTCCAGCCGTGCAGTTCGGCGACCGCGACGAAGACCTCCAGCGGGGCGTTGCCGGCGCCCGCGCCCATGCCGGCCAGCGACGCGTCCACCCGGACGGTCCGGCCGTGCGGGGCGTCCGCGCCGGCCGGTCCGGGGCCGGGGATGCGGCCGTGCTCGACAGCGAGGACGCTGTTGGCCACGCCGAGCGACAGGTTGTGGTGGGCGTGGATGCCGATCTGCGTCTCCGGGTCGAGCACCTGCCGGTAGGCGTCGACCCGCGCGGCCACGTCGGACATGAGCAGCCGCCCGCCGGAGTCGGTGACGTAGACGCAGTGCGCCCCGTACGACTCCATGAGCTTGGCCTGGGCGGCCAGCCCGGCCGGGTCGTTCATGTGCGACATCATGAGGAACCCGGAGACGTCCATGCCGTTCTCGCGGGCCCAGGAGATGTGCTGGGCGGAGATGTCCGCCTCGGTGCAGTGGGTGGCGATCCGCACGCTGGTCACCCCGAGCGCCTTGGCCGCCTTCAGGTCGGCGATGGTGCCGATGCCGGGCAGCAGCAGGGTGGTGAGCCGCGCGCCGGTCAGCACCTCGGCGGCGGCGGCGATCCAGTCGGCGTCGCCGGCCGCGCCGTGACCGTAGTTGACGCTGGAGCCGGCCAGGCCGTCGCCGTGCGCCACCTCGATGGCGGCCACGCCGGCCGCGTCCAGCGCGGCGGCGATCGTCCGCACCTGGTCCACCGTGTACCGGTGCGCGATGGCGTGCATGCCGTCGCGCAGCGTCACGTCCTGGATGTAGAGGTCGGTCATCGCGCGTCCGCCTTCCGGAGCGTGACCAGCCGCTCGGCGGTGCGCAGCGCGGCCGAGGTCATGATGTCGAGGTTCCCGGCGTACGCGGGCAGGTAGTGCCCGGCGCCGGAGACCTCCAGGAAGACCGACACCTGGAGCCCGGCGAAGTGCCGGCCCAGCACCGGCGCGTACGTGTCCACCCGGTCGAACTGCACGTCCTGCTTGAGCCGGTAGCCCGGGACGTACTCCTGCACGGTCTTCACCATGTCGGCCACCGAGGCGGCGATCGCGGTCCGGTCGGCGTCGGCGTCCGGGCAGAGGCAGTAGACGGTGTCCCGCATGAGCAGCGGCGGGTCGGCCGGGTTCAGCACGATGATGGCCTTGCCGCGCTCGGCGCCGCCGACCACCTCGATGGCCCGGGCCGTGGTCTCGGTGAACTCGTCGATGTTGGCCCGGGTGCCCGGCCCGGCCGACTTCGAGGCGATCGAGGCGACGATCTCCCCGTACGCGACCGGGGTGACCCGGCCGACCGCGTGCACGATCGGCACGGTGGCCTGCCCGCCGCAGGTCACCATGTTCACGTTGGGCTCCTGCAGGTGCTCGTCGAGGTTGACCGGCGGCACCACGTACGGGCCGATCGCGGCCGGCGTCAGGTCGACCACGGTCCGGCCGTGCGCGCGCAGCACCGCGTCGTGGTGCCGGTGCGCGCCGGCCGAGGTCGCGTCGAAGACCAGCTCGACGTCGGCGAACTCCGGCATGGCGACCAGGCCGTCCACGCCCTCGGCGGTGGTCGCCACGCCGAGCCGGCGGGCCCGGGCGAGGCCGTCGGACGCCGGGTCGATGCCCGCCATCGCCACCATCCGCAGCTCGGTGCTGAGCCGCAGCACCTTGATCATCAGGTCGGTGCCGATGTTGCCCGACCCGAGCACCGCCACGCCGACGGTCATGAGGCCTCCTTGGAGAAACAGGTCCGCACCGAGCCGAGCCCGGAGATGCGCGCCTCGTACGCGGCGCCGGGCGTCACGGGCACCATCGGGCCGAGCGCCCCGGACAGCACCACGTCCCCGGCCTTCAACGGGTCGCCGGCGCGGGCCATGGTGCCGGCCAGCCACTCCAGCGCGTGCAGCGGGTTGCCGAGGCAGGCCGCCCCGGCGCCGACCGAGACCGGCTCGCCGGCGTGCTCCAGCACCATGCCGCAGAGCCGCAGGTCCACGTCGGCCAGCCGGCGCGGCGCGGTGCCGAGCACGAACAGCCCGCTGGAGGCGTTGTCCGCCACCGTGTCCACGATGGAGATGTCCCAGCCGGCGATCCGGGAGTCGACGATCTCGATGGCCGGCAGCACGTGGTCGACGGCGCGGATGAGGTCGACGGTGGTGACCCGCTCGTCGGGCAGGTCCGCGCCGAGCACGAAGGCTATCTCCGCCTCCACCCGGGGCTGGAGCAGCCGGCTCATCGGCACCTCGACGCCGTCGCCGACCGCCATGTCGTCGAAGAGCACGCCGAAGTCGGGCTGGAAGACCCCGAAGTTCTCCTGCACGGCGCGCGAGGTGAGGCCGATCTTCGCGCCGACCCGGCGGTGGCCCTTGCCGAGCCGCTGCCGGGTGTAGACCTGCTGCACCTGGTAGGCCGCCTCGATGTCGCCCTCCGGCAGCAGCCGCCCGCGCAGCGGCGGGCACGGCTTCTCCTCCTGCCGGGCCACGGCCAGCTCCCGGTTGGCGGCTTCGATGTCGACGGTCATCCCGGCTCCTCGCTGCGAACGCTTACGGCGCGAGCCATTCTGCCCCGAGTGCGCACTCATGAGAGGTCCACGCAGACGTTGGTGAGTTCGGAGTAGAAGTCGAGCGAGTGCACCCCGCCCTCCCGGCCGATGCCGGAGGCCTTCACCCCGCCGAACGGGGTGCGCAGGTCGCGCAGGAACCAGGTGTTCACCCAGACGATGCCGGTGTCCAGTCGGGACCCGGCCCGGTGCGCCCGCCCCACGTCCCGGGTCCAGACCGTCGCCGCCAGGCCGTAGTCGGTGCCGTTGGCCAGGGCGTACGCCTCGTCCTCGTCGTCGAACGGCGCGACGTGCACCACCGGGCCGAAGATCTCCTCGGTGTTGGTGCGGGCGTCCGGGCCCAGCCCGGTGAGCACCGTCGGCTGCACGTACGCGCCGCCGTCACGGGCGTCTCCGAAGCGCGGCGTCCCGCCCCCGACACGCACCTCGGCGCCCTCGGTGCGGGCCAGGTCGTAGTGGCCGAGCACCTTGTCCCGGTGGGCGTGCGAGATCAGCGGCATGTTCACGGTCGCCTCGTCGGCCGGCCAGCCGTACGCCAGCTCGTCGGCGCGCTTGGCCAGCCGGGCGGTGAACTCCTCGAAGACCGGCCGCTGCACGTAGATCCGCTCGGTGCAGAGGCAGACCTGGCCGCCGTTGGTGAAGCTGGACCGGACCGAGCCGGCGACCGCCGCGTCCAGGTCGGCGTCGGCGAAGACCAGGCCGGCGTTCTTGCCGCCCAGTTCGAAGCTGACCGCCTTCACCCCGTCGGCGGCGGCCCGCATGATGGCGCTGCCGGTGGCCGACTCCCCGGTGAAGGTGATCGCGTCGACACCCGGGTGCCGGGTGAGGTGCTCGCCGGCCGAGCCGGGGCCGAAGCCGTGCACCAGGTTGAACACGCCCGCGGGCACGCCCGCCGCGTCCATCACCTCGGCGAGCAGGGTCGCCGACGCCGGGGTCTCCTCGCTGGGCTTGACCACCACGGCGTTGCCGCAGGCCAGGGCCGGGGCGACCTTCCAGGTGAGCAGCAGCAGCGGCAGGTTCCAGGGCACGATGATCGCGACCACGCCGACCGGCTTGCGGACCGCGTAGTTCAGCGCCCGACCGCCCGTCGGGGTGACCGTGGTGAACGACTCGGTCGGCGCGGTCGCCACGATCTCGGCGAACGCCCGGAAGTTGGCCGCACCGCGCGGGATGTCCAGCGTGCGGGCCTGGGAGATGGCCTTGCCGGTGTCGGCGACCTCGGCGGCGACCAGGTCGTCGAAGCGGCGTTCCAGCTCGTCGGCGACCCGGCGGAGCACCTCGGCGCGCTCCCGCTCCCCCATCCGGCCCCACGGGCCACGCAGCGCCGCCCGGGCGGCGGTCACCGCGTCGTCCACCACGGACTCACCGGCCTCGACCACCTCGAAGACTGGTTCGCCGGTCACCGGGCTGCGCTTGGTGAACCGCGGCCCGGCGTCGGTGAAGGAACCGCCGACGAAGTTGCGCAGCAGGCCGGGGCCGTCCGGCGCGTGCCCGGCCATCAGCCGGGGATCCCAGAGGGTCATCCTCGCCTCCCTCGGCCGAGCGCCACGGCCACGCCGGCCAGAGCCGCCACCGCGCCGGCGGCCACCGCGCCCACCACCCGGTACTGGCGGCGCACCCGGCGGCGCACCTCGGCGTACGGGGTGGTGGAGAACGAGACCAGCTCGTACTGCGAGACGTAGCGGCCGGGCAGGGCGCGCTCCAGCGCGTGCTCGATCTTCTTGCGGGTCTGGAACACCGGCGAGGCGACCTTGTCCCGCATCTCCACGAAGTTGGTCAGCGCCATCCGGGCGATCGCCTCGGCGTTGGCCTGCCGGCGGTGCTGGAACAGCGGCAGCGCCGACGCCCACTGGTCGCCGCACTCGTCCAGGCAGCGGTCCAGCTCGACCACGTCCTCGAAGGCGCAGTTCGCGCCCTGGCCGTAGAACGGGACGATGGCGTGCGCCGCGTCGCCGAGCAGGCCGACCCTGCCGGCCACCTGCCACGGGGTGCAGCGGACCGTGCCGAGCACCCCGACGGGGTTGTGCTGGTAGTCGTCCACCAGGTTCGGGGCGAGCGGCACGAGGTCCGGGTAGTGGGTGGCGAAGTACGTCTCGATGGCGGCCGGGCTGCCCAGCGAGGCGAAGCTCTGCGTGCCGTGGGTCGGCCAGAACAGCGTGCAGGTGAAGGAGCGGTCCGGGTTGGGCAGCGCGATCATCATCGAGGTGCCGCGCGGCCAGATGTGCAGCGCGCCCGGGTCCAGGGCGAACTCGCCGCCGATCGGCGGGATGGTGAGTTCCTTGTAGCCGTAGTCGAGGAAGTCGAGGCTCTCGCTCACCGCCCCGTACGCCAGCAGTTGCCCGCGCACCGCGGAGCCGGCGCCGTCCGCGCCGAGCACCACCGAGGCGGTCTCGCCGACCTTGCCCTGCGGGGTCTCGAAGGTCATCTCGCCGGTGACCGGGTCGAGCCCGACGAGCCGGTGGTCGAAGGCGATCCGCACGCCGGGCAGCGCGGCGGCGGCGTCGAGCAGCGCGTTGTTCAGCGCGCCCCGGCTGATCGAGTTGATCGCCCGGTCGCCGGAGACGCTGTACGACTGGAACTGCGGCTCACCCTCCACCGGGTGGATCATCCGGCCGCGCATCGGCAGCGCGTCGGCCATGACCTGGCGGTCCAGGCCGATCCGGCGCAGCGCGTCCAGGCCGCGCTCGGAGAGCGCCAGGTTGATCGAGCGGCCCCGCTCGACCTTCCCGGCGCGCGGGTCCGGCCGCCGCTCGTAGAGGGCGACCGGGTAGCCGCGCCGGGCCAGGAAGCAGGCCAGCAGGCAGCCGGCCAGCCCGGCGCCGACGACGGCGATCTCCTCGCGTTCCGTACTCATGAGGCATGCCCGCCTTTCGTTCGCGACTGCGGGGCTCGCAAACCCGGCTCACTCCTCGCGCTCACCGGCACGGTCGCGGCCAGCGCGTCGGCGACCCGCCAGCAGTCGTGGTACGTCGAGTAGAGCGGCACGGGCGCGAAGCGCACGATGTCGGGCTCCCGGGCGTCGGCGATCACGCCGTGCTCGTGCCGCAGCCGCTTGGTCAGCTCGTTGGCGCTGCCCGTGCCGATCCGCACGGAGAGCTGGCAGCCGCGGCGGGCCGGGTCGCGCGGGGTGACCACGGTCAGCGGCCGGTCGGCGGTCACCTCGTCGAGCAGCCGCTCCAGGTAGCCGGTGAGCCGGAGGCTGCGCTCGCGCAGCGCGGGCATGCCGACCGAGTCGAACAGCTCCAGCGAGGTGCGCACCGGGCCCATCGCGAAGATCGGCGGGTTGGAGATCTGCCACGCCTCGACGGTGGCCGGCGGCCGGGACACCGGGGTCATCTCGAACCGGGTGGCCGCCTCGGTGCTCCACCAGCCCTCGAAGCGCGGCAGCTCGGGGTCGCCGAGGTGGCGCTCGTGGACGAAGACGCCGCCCAGCGCGCCGGGCCCGGAGTTCAGGTACTTGTAGGAGCACCAGGCGGCGAAGTCGACGTCCCAGTCGTGCAGGGCGAGGGGCACGTTGCCCGCCGCGTGCGCCAGGTCCCAGCCGACCACCGCGCCGGCGGCCCGCCCGGCGGCGGTGATCGCCGGGATGTCCATGAGCTCGCCGGTCAGGTAGTTGACCCCGCCGAGCAGCAGCAGCGCGACGGTGTGCCCCTCGGCGGCCAGGAAGTCCAGGACGTCCTGGGTCCGCAGGGTGTCCTCGCCGGGGCGCGGCGCGAGCCGGACGACGGCGGTGTCCGGGTCGAGGCCGTGGAAGCGCGCCTGGCTGCGCACCGCGTAGCTGTCCGAGGGGAAGGCACTGTCCTCGATGACGATCCGGGTCCGCTCGCCCGCCGGCCGGTAGAAGCTCACCATGAGCAGGTGCAGGTTGACCGTGAGGGAGTTCATCACCACGGTCTCCGCGGGGCGGGCGCCGACCAGTCGCGCGGCCGGCGCGGTCAGGAGTTCGTGGTACGGCAGCCAGGGCCGCTCCGCCTCCAGGTGCCCCTCCACGCCCAGCCGCCGCCAGGCGTCCAGGTCGGCGAGGAGTTCCTCCCGGGTGGCCCGGGGCTGCAGGCCCAGCGAGTTGCCGGCCAGGTACGCCACCTCGGGATAGCGACCGCCCTCGGCCGGCGGCACGAGGAACAGGTGCCGGTGGCCGGGGTCGGCGGCGTCGCGGGCGCGCGCGCCTTCTTCAGGGGTGTGCATGCTGCTCTCTCCGGTCACATCACGGTACGGGCCGACCACAGCTCCGGGAAGACCACCCGGGCCATGCTCCGCTGCAACCAGGCCAGCCCGGCGGAACCGCCGCTGCCGACCTTGGCGCCCATCGAGCGCTGCACCGCCTTGATGTGGTGCCAGCGCCAGTCGCCGAACCCTTCGGCCACCTCGGTCAGCGCCTCGCCGAGCAGGCGCAGGTGGTTGTCGGGGCCACCGTCGGCGTAGATCCGCACCCAGGCCGCCTCGACGGCGGGGTGCGACTCGTGCTCGGTCGCCACGTCCCGCTCCAGCAGGTCGGCGGGCAGCTCGAAGCCGCGCCGGGCGAGCAGCGCCACCACGTCGTCCCAGAGGCTCGGCGTGGCCAGCGCCGCGGTCAGCTCGGCGTGCACCTCGGTCTGCCGGCGGAACGGGCGGATCAGCGCCGGGTCGCGCAGGCCGAGCAGGAACTCCAGCTGGCGGTACATGGCCGACTGGAAGCCGGAGCCCTCGCCGAGCCGGTCGCGGAAGCGGTTGAAGTCGGCCGGGGTCATCCAGCGCAGCCCCTGCCAGGCGGCGTTGAGCCCCTCCAGGTGCAGGGCGGCGCGGCGCAGCGGGGGCAGCGCGTCCCAGATCCGGTTGGCCCGCAGCTCGCGCTGGGCGTGCCGCAGCTCGTGGCAGGTCAGCCCGAAGTACAGCTCCATGATCTGGCTGACCATGAGGAAGGACATCTCGCCCGGATCGTCGCTGAGCGGCTGCTGAAGCTGGTGCAGCGTGCTCGCGTGCACATACGCGTCGTAGGGCACCCGGTCGGCGAACTCCAGGGTGGGTTTGCCACCGTTGCGCGCCGCCCGGGCCGCCCGCTGCTGCGGGGTGGCCGGCCGCACCGCCGTCGTCTGTTCCACCGTCATCTCCCTTCGTACGCCGGGGTAGACGACATGATGCCGCTGGTTGATCCGCAGATGGAATGCCTGTTCGACGGCGCTACGGTGGTCTCACCTGTCGCGCCGAAGGCGTCTTCGGCCCTCGACTTCACGGAAGAAAGGTCACCGCGTGGACGACATGGACTGGGCGCTGCTGCGCGAACTCCAGGCCGACGCCCGACTCTCGTACAGCGAGCTGTCCCGCCGGGTGCACCTGTCCCCGCCCGCCGTGGCCGAGCGGGTACGGCGGCTGGAGGAGTCCGGGGTGATCACCGGCTACCACGCCCACGTGGACCTGACCCGGGCCGGCCGGACCGTGCTCGCGCTGATCCGGATGTCCTGCTACGGGTCCCGCTGCATCCTGAACGACCCCGCCGTGGCGGACTGGCCGGAGATCATGGAGATCCACCGGATCACCGGCGACGCGTGCAGCATGCTCAAGGTGGCGGCCGGCACCATGGGCGAGTTCGAGGGGGTCATCGACCGGCTCGCCCCGTACGGCCAGCCGTCCAGCACCATGGTGCTCTCCACCCCGCTGGACTGGCACCCGGTCACCCCGCTCCCGCCGCCCGGCGCGTCCCCTACCGGCCGGCGCCGCTGATCCGCCCCGGGTTTGCCCCCAGGTCAGGGGGAATGCATCCCGCGCTGCCCGTCAGCAGGATTCCGGTGCGCCGCACCGGAAGGGGGGAATCATGCGAGGGCTCCTGTCACACCGCGCGCTCTGGGCCGTTCTGGGCCTGCTCGGCCTGGTCGCGGCGTTCGTCCTGACCACCGCCTCTCCGGTCCGCGCCGGGGAGAACGTCTTCGTCGAGGTCACGCCGAACAGCGTCCAGGCCGGCTCCCGGGTGAGCATCCGGGCCAGTTGCGACGACAACAACGACCGGCAGGCCCAGGTCACCTCGGACGCCTTCGGGCGGGTGATGCTCCGGCCGGACAACGGCTTCCTCACCGGAGCGGTCACCATTCCCGGCAACAAGGCGCCCGGTGACTACCCGGTGAACCTGGACTGCTCCAACGGGAAGACCGCCTCCACCATGCTCACCGTGCTGAACATGGCCCAGCCCAGCAAGGGCCCGGCGACCGGCGGCGGGGGCACGGCGGGCGGCCGGGGTCCCGGCTCGCTGCTGCTGGTCGGCGGCCTGGTCGTGGTGGCCGTGGTGGCCGGGGTGGGTGCCCGCCGCAAGACCGGAAGCCGCGTCTGACGAGGTGCGTCCATGGCCCGCTCACCGCGCCGCCACGACCGCACCGGCCGCCGGCCGGACCCGCGCCGGGCCGCCGGCGCCGACCGCCGGGAGACCGAGGACACCGCTCGCGCTCCAGAGGACACCGCTCGCGCTCCAGCGGGCCGCCGGGAGCGCCGGGGCCGGCACCGGGCCGGGTCCCGGTTCGGGGCCGGGCTGCGCCTGGTGTCCCGCGCCTCGCGCCGGTTCGCCCGCGTCGCCGGCCACGCCTTCTCCGCCAGCGTCACCACCGCGGACCCGCAGGCCCGCCCGGTGCCGCCGGCACGACAGGCCGCCGGCCGCTGGCGGTACGCCGCCCAGCGCGGCCCCGGCGCCCCGGTGCTGGTGGTCGCGGCGCTCATGGCGCTGATCGTGGCGATGCTCGGGGTGGAACGGCTGACCGGCATCAGCATGCTGCCGGAGCAGCTCACCGCGGGGCTGCGCCCGCCGCCGAAGAAGTTCCCGGTGCTGTCCGGGAGCCCGCCGACGGACCTCACCATCGGCAAGATCGACCTGCGGGCGCCGGTGCACCGAGTCGGCATCGCCCCGGACGGCAGCATCGCGGTGCCGGACGTCGGCCAGGCCGGCGAGGCCGGCTGGTACGAGCAGGGGCCCACCCCCGGGCAGTACGGCCCGGCCGTCATCGTCGGGCACGTCGACACCACCACCGGGCCGGCGGTCTTCCACGACCTCAAGAACCTCGACGACGGCGACCGGATCGAGGTGACCCGGCAGGACCGCTCGGTGGCCGTCTTCGAGGTGACCTCGATCGAGCGGTACGGCAAGGAGCGGCTGCCCGTGCGGGAGGTCTACGGCGACTTCAGCCGGCCCAACCTGCGGTTGATCACCTGCGGCGGCCGCTGGGTGGGCGGCGAGACCGGGTACGCGGACAACCTGGTGGTCTACGCCTCGCTGGTGAAGGCGCGGTGAGCGCCGCTCAGGCCGCCTCGGGCTCCGGCTCGCGCAGGTCGAGCCAGTCCGCCCAGCGCGGGTCGGGCGCCCGGTGGCCGAGCACCCGCCAGGCCGTGCCCTTCGGGGCCGCCGGCAGGTTGTGCAGCCGCCAGCCCAGCTCGGCCGGCGTCTTGTCGCCCTTGGTGTGGTTGCAGCGGGCGCAGGCGGCGACCACGTTCTCCCAGGCGTGCCGGCCGCCCCGGCTGCGCGGGAAGACGTGGTCGATGGTTTCCGCCGGGCCGCGGCAGTAGGCGCAGCGCCAGCCGTCCCGGGCGAAGATCGCCCGGCGGGAGAGCCCGACGTGGGTGCGGTAGGGGACCCGGACGTAGCGGGTCAGCCGGACCACCGAGGGGACCGGGAGCGCGTTGCGCGCGCTGTGCAGGATGCCCTCGCCGTCGGCCACGCAGACGGCCTTGGCGGAGAGCACGAGGATCGCCGCGCGACGCACCGACACGACACACAGGGGCTCATAGGTGGCGTTGAGAACGAGCGCACCGGAGCCCGCCGCGGGTCGTATGTCAGGCATCGCGCTCACCCTCCCGGTCCAGCCGCTCCGGCCACCATGGCGCCGGGCGCGCCCCGCGGGCAGCGGGGAACGACACCGACGCCGGCCGGATCACCGACGTCCGTTGCGCCAATAGTCCCTGATCGCGCCCCGGATTGCACGCACTAATCCGGGGTACCCTCGTGAAGCTTTTTCCGCCCGTGCCAGGATGACCGGTTCCGCCCGGCATGATCGGTCCGCGGCCCCGTCGGCGGGAGCCTGGCGGGTCGCCAGTCGGCGTCCAGGGGCGTTGCGGTACGAAGGCAGGGTGAGTCCCGCCAACCTGATGTTCCTCGCCGAACCTGTTCTGCCCGATCCCGGTCCGACCCCGAGCCCCGAATGCCTCGACGAGGCACTCTGCCGGGTCGTCTGGAAGACCACCAACTCGGTCTGGTTCGCCGAGGGCAGCTTCTGGATCCTGCTGAAGCCGCTGCGGATCGTGCTGATCCTGCTGCTCGCCGTGGCCGCCCGCTGGGCGCTGCACCGCACCATCAACCGGCTGGTCCGGACCACCACCGAGGGCGCGGTGCCCACCATGCTCCGCCCGCTGCGGGAGCGGATCCCCAGTGCCACGCTCGAACCGGAGCAGTTCGTGCCGGAGCGGCGGCGGCAGCGCGCCGAGGCGATCGGCTCGGTGCTGCGCAGCATGGTCACCGCGTTCATCTTCGGCATCGCCCTGCTCATGGTGCTCAAGGAGTTCAGCTTCGACCTGGCCCCGCTGCTGGCCAGCGCCGGCATCGCCGGTGTGGCCCTCGGCTTCGGCGCGCAGAGCCTGGTCAAGGACCTGATCGCCGGCCTGTTCATGCTGATCGAGGACCAGTACGGCGTCGGGGACACCGTCGACCTGGGTGAGGCGACCGGCGTGGTGGAGGCCGTGGGCCTGCGGGTCACCACGGTCCGGGACGGCCGGGGCGTGCTCTGGTACATCCGCAACGGCGAGATCGTCCGGGTGGGCAACAAGAGCCAGGGCTGGGCCCTGGTCGTGGTCGACCTGCCGATCGGCTTCGCCGGCACCGAGGAGGCCACGGCGGTGCTGCGTACGGCGGCCACCTCGGTGGCGCTGGACCCCGAGCTGGCGCCGCAGATCGTCGAGGAGCCGGAGGTGCTCGGCGTCGAGCAGATGACGGTCGACGGCGCGGTGATCCGTACCGTGGTGAAGACCACCGCGGACGGGCAGTTCGCGGTCGGCCGCGAGCTGCGCCGCCGGCTCGCCGAGGCACTGGAGAACTCGGGCATCACCGCGCGGATCGCGGCGGCCCGGCTCTATGCCGCCCCGCCGACCCGCACCGCTGGCGGCGGCGAGACGGGCACCGGCGGGGCCACCTGACCCGCGTCGCCGGTCGGCTCGACGGGCCGGACGATTTTCGGGGGTCGCGCACCGCGCGGCCCCTCGGGTATCGTCCGTTCGTTCAGTCGGAGATGTGACGATCAATCCGTTCACCCTAGCTAGTTGTCAGACGATCGGGCAGAATCCGGTGAACACGCTCCCCAAAGGAGCGTGCTGGTGTCCTCGCTGATCCGTAGATCTGACGACGGTTTCCAGGTCGCGCCATCACGAGTGGTCGATCCGGAAACGATGGAGGCGACGGTGTCCGACGAGCGACCCGCCCAGGAGGGGCCGGCCACCTTCCGCGACGTGTTCAGCCTCGCGGAGTTCCGTGTCCTCTTCACGGCGAGCGCTCTGTCCTGGATCGGTGACTACGTCGCGAAGGCCGCGGTAACCGTCCTCGTCTACCGGCAGACCGACTCGGTGGCACTGTCCGCCGCCGCGTTCGCGGCCAGCTACCTGCCCTGGCTGGTCGGCGGCCCGCTGCTCTCCGCGCTCGCCGAGCGCTACCGGTACCGGCAGGTCATGGTGGCCTGCGACGTGGTCCGGATGCTCCTGATGGTGCTGGTCGCCCTGCCGGGGATGCCGCCCTGGGCGGTCCTCGCCCTGATCTTCGCGGCCACGCTGGCCAACCCGCCGAGCCAGGCCGCCCGGTCCGCGCTGATGCCGCAGATCCTCGCCGGCGACCGGCTGGTGGTCGGCCTGTCGGTCTCGGTGAGCAGCGGCCAGGCCGCCCAGGTCCTCGGCTACCTGCTCGGCGCGGCGGTGGCCGCGGTCAGCCCGGCCGCCGCGCTGCTGATCAACGCGGCCACCTTCGGCCTCTCCGCGGCGCTGGTCCGCTTCGGCCTGCGGGACCGGCCGCCGGCCATGACCGAGGCGCACCGTAGCCACCTGCTGCGGGAGACCGCGGAGGGGTTCCGGCTCGTCTTCGGCCGCCCGGTGCTGCGGGCCATCGCCGTGCTGGTGTTCAGCGCGATGGTCTTCTCGATCGTCCCCGAAGGGCTCGCCGCGGCCTGGGCCGCCGAGCGGGCCGGGGACGGCATGGACACCGGCACCGCCCAGGCGGTGATCATGGCCGCCAACCCGGTCGGGTACGTGCTCGGCGGGCTCGCCGTCGGGCGGCTCGTCGGCCCGGCCCGCCGGCTGGCCCTGATGCGCCCGCTGGCGGTGATCGCGCCGGCGGTGCTGGTCCCGGCGCTGCTCGACCCGCCGCCGGTCGTGGTGGCGCTCCTCGCCGCCGCGTGCGGTTTCGCGGTGGCGGGGCTCATCCCCGTCGCCAACGGGCTCTTCGTCCAGGCGTTGCCGGAGGGCTACCGGGCCCGCGCGTTCGGCGTGATGGCCAGCGGGACCCAGATCATCCAGGGTGCCGCTGTGCTGGCCACCGGGGCGCTCGCCGAGCGGTTCTCCATTCCCTCCGTGGTCGGCGTGTGGAGCGCCGCCGGCGTGCTGCTCATGGTCCTCGCGGTGCTCACCTGGCCGCGCCCGGCGACCGTACAGGCGGCCGTCGATTCCGCCCGGGCGGAATCCGCCGCCACGGCCGCCCCCGACGGGCGGAGCGGGCACACTCCGGGCCGCGGGGCGGCGGCGGGCGACCGGTCCGGCGAGCGCGGCCGGCGCCGGCACGCGGTGACCTGACTCCCGCCGGCAGGTGGGCGTCGGCCGTCCCCGGGCGGCACCTGGCAGGATGGGCGGCGTGACTTCCCCAGGCGAGTCGATGACCCTCTTCGAGGCGATCGGCGGCGAACCCACCTTCCGCAAGCTGGTGGACGAGTTCTACGCCGGTGTCGCCACCGACCCGCTGCTGCGGCCGATGTACCCGGAGGAGGACCTCGGCCCGGCGGCCGACCGGCTGACCCTCTTCCTCATCCAGTACTGGGGCGGCCCGCACACCTACTCGGAGCAGCGCGGCCACCCGCGGCTGCGGATGCGGCACGCCCCGTTCCGGATCGGCGCCGTCGAGCGGGACGCCTGGCTGCGCCACATGCGCCGGGCGGTCGACCGGCTGGACCTGCCGCCGCAGCTCGCCGCCGCGCTCTGGGACTACCTGGAGCGGGCCGCCTATTTCATGGTGAACGTGATGGAGGACCCGGCGGCCGAGGGCTGACCGGGCGCGGTGGGCGGGCCGTGACGGCCGCCCGGTGCAGTCAGAGCAGGGCGCCCTCGTCGTGCAGCCAGTCGACGAAGGTGGTGGCCACCGCCGCGCCGCAGTCGAGCATCTCGACCAGCAGCGCGTCGTGGGTGCCGGCGCCGAGCGGGACCTGGAGCTCCGCGTAGATGGGCAGCTGGCCGCGCTCGGTCGGGTCGCCGATGTAGGCCTTGCAGAACCGCCGGGTGTGATTCCACTCGTTGACCACCCGGTAGGCGCGGTCGGCCCAGTCCGGCGGGACCGTCGCGTGCGGCCGGGCCCGCATCACCAGGATCTCGTCCTCGGGGCCCTCCAGGGTGACCAGCACCGCGTGCCGCTCCCACATGGCCAGCAGGTTCCCGTCGCCGTCGGCCAGGTAGCGCACGTCGAGCAGGTCGAGCGCGTCGCAGACCCGGCGGAGGGTGACCGGGGCGACGGTTGCCGGCATGTCGGCGATCACGGGCCGCTCGGCGGCCGCCGCGTCGTCCGCCGGCTGACGGGGGGTCGGTGGTCCGACCCGGACGGTGTCATCCACTGTGATCCCGCTTCGAGTTTCCGGGTCGCCGCCTCCGGCGGCACCTGGGCGCCATGACCACCACGGCATCGCTCGCGCACCTCACTCCCCAGCGGATCCAGCCGCCTACGGTGCGTTGGATCCGAGGATGGACGGTACCCGGACAGCCGGCAGGAGGCATCCCCCCAACGGTCGCCCCAAACCGGAAGAATGACCATGGGTCATCCGTTCGGATGAACTCCGATGGGCCTCAGTGCGAGGTCCGCGACCTTCCGCGACCAGGCCGCTCCGTACGGTCCGACGAGGCCGACCCAACGGCCGGCGACACGCACCTGAACGTCGCCGGCGCCGAGGAAGCCCATCCGGACCAGCCCCTGCACCAGCCGTTGCGGCACCTCCACCGGGGCGTCCGGCGCCTCGTCCGGGGTCACCACCACCGCGACGTGGTCCAGCAGCGCGTCCCGCAGCGCCCGCTGGCCCACCGCCCGGCCCGCCACGCCGCGGGTCGCCGCCTCGCGCAGCGTCCCGGCCGCCGCGGCGGCGATCCGCTGGACCTCGGCGGCGGGCAGCGCCTCCACCGCCCGGCTGGCAGCCGGTGGCAGCGGCCAGCGCCACCCGTCGTCCCGGCGCCGGGGCAGCGCGTCGCCACCCGCCGACAGCTCCGCCAGCAGCTCCCCCGCCGCCACCGTGGCGTCGCCCGGCGCCGTGCCGGAGACGGTCCGGACCACGAGCACGTCCCACGGCAGCCGGGCCCACAGGGCGGTGTGCCCGGTTTCCGGCACCGGCCGGAGCCGGACCAGGGTGCCCGGGTCCAGCCGGACGAGGCGGGCCAGGAACGCGCCCGCGTCGGGCACCCCGTCCAGCCCGTGCCGTGCGGCCGGCGTGGTCATGCCGCGAGCCCGGGCGCGTACCGGAGCAGGAAGGCCCGCTCCTCCGGGGAGATCCGGCGGGGCCGCTGCGCGGCCAGGTCGAACGGGACCAGGACCGAGCGGGCCCGGCTGGCCAGCACGTCGCGGTCGTAGAGCTCGTAGGCGACGGTGAACGACGCCGCCCGGATCTCCTCCACCCACAGCTCGATCCGGACCGTGGGGGCCGCCTCCGCGGTGGCCCGGCCCAGCGCGTAGTCGACCGGGCGCAGGTAGTCGACCTCGTGCCGGCGGATGACCACCCCGTCGGCGAACGAGCCCACTCCCCACGCCCGGCCGCCGGCGAACATCATCGCCACCCGGGCCTCCTCGTAGAGCGTGAGGAAGCGCGAGTTGTTGACGTGGCCGTACGCGTCCAGGTCGGACCAGCGCAGCGCGCAGTCGTAGACGAACCGGTCAGTCACGGGTGAGCTTGCGGTACGTCACCCGGTGCGGCCGGGCGGCCTCCGCCCCGAGTCGGTCGATCTTGTTCTTCTCGTACGCCTCGAAGTTGCCCTCGAACCAGAACCACCGCGCCGGGTTCTGGTCGTCACCCTCCCAGGCCAGGATGTGCGTGGCGACCCGGTCGAGGAACATCCGGTCGTGGGAGATGACCACGGCGCAGCCGGGGAACTCCAGCAGCGCGTTCTCCAGGCTGCCGAGCGTCTCGACGTCGAGGTCGTTGGTCGGCTCGTCGAGCAGGATCACATTGCCGCCGATCTTGAGGGTCAGCGCCAGGTTGAGCCGGTTGCGCTCGCCGCCGGAGAGCACCTTGGTCGGCTTCTGCTGGTCCGGACCCTTGAAGCCGAACGCCGCGATGTACGCCCGGGACGGCATCTCGACCTTGCCCACGAGGAGGTGGTCCAGCCCGTCGGAGACCGTCTCCCAGACCGTCTTGTCCCCGGCCAGGCCGGCCCGGCTCTGGTCGACGTACGACAGGGAGACCGTCTCGCCGACCCGGACCGAGCCGCCGGTCGGCTCCTCCAGGCCCACGATGGTCTTGAACAGGGTGGTCTTGCCGACGCCGTTCGGGCCGATCACGCCGACGATGCCGTTGCGCGGCAGCGAGAAGCTGAGGTTGTCGATCAGCACCCGGTCGCCGAACGCCTTGACGAGGTCCTTGGCCTCGATCACGGTGCTGCCCAGGCGCGGGCCCGGCGGGATCTGGATCTCCTCGAAGTCCAGCTTGCGGGTCTGCTCGGCGGCGGTGGCCATCTCCTCGTAGCGGTCGAGGCGGGCCTTGGACTTGGTCTGCCGGGCCTTGGCGTTCGAGCGGACCCATTCGAGCTCGTCGTCGAGGCGCTTCTTCATCTTGGCGTCGCGCCGGCCCTCGACCGCCATGCGGGCGGCCTTCTTCTCCAGGTAGGTGGAGTAGTTGCCCTCGTACGGGTAGGCCCGGCCGCGGTCCAGCTCCAGGATCCAGTTGGCCACGTTGTCGAGGAAGTACCGGTCGTGGGTGATGGCGATCACCGTGCCGGCGTACTTGGCCAGGTGCTGCTCCAGCCACTGCACGCTCTCCGCGTCCAGGTGGTTGGTGGGCTCGTCGAGCAGCAGCAGGTCCGGCGCCTCCAGCAGGAGCTTGCACAGCGCCACCCGGCGGCGCTCACCGCCGGAGAGCTGGATCACGTCGGCGTCCGGCGGGGGGCAGCGCAGCGCGTCCATGGCCAGTTCGAGCTTGGAGTCGACGTCCCAGGCGTCGGCGTGGTCGAGCTCCTCCTGGAGCTTGCCCATCTCCTCCATCAGCTCGTCGGTGTAGTCGGTCGCCATCTGCTCGGCGATCTTGTTGAACCGCTCCAGCTTGGCCTTGGTCTCCGCGACCGCCTCCTCGATGTTGCCGAGGACGGTCTTGGCGTCGTTGAGCGCCGGCTCCTGGGCCAGCATGCCGACGGTGTAGCCGGGCATGAGCCGGGCCTCGCCGTTGCTCGGCTGATCCCAACCTGCCATGATCTTGAGGAGGCTGGACTTACCGGCGCCGTTCGGGCCGACCACACCGATCTTGGCCCCCGGCAGGAAGTTCAGCGTCACGTTGTCGAGCACGACCTTGTCGCCGTGCGCCTTGCGCGCCTTTTCCAGGACGTAGATGAACTGGGCCACGGTGCGGGCTACCTCCGTCGGTTGCGATCGCGAGCTGCGGGCGCGGGCGCGGGCTTCGAGGTCCGCCCGCCGCCGCCGGCCGGGCCGGCCGCGCGCACGCCATCGTCAATCCTGACAGGTACGGCCCGCTCCGCCCACATCGCCCCGCCCCCGAGGACGCCGCGCGCCGCCGCTGTCGACAAGATCACGATGTGGGTTCGGCGCTTCCGGGACGGGTAGGGAACTCCGGCACGGGGCAACAGAGGCCGCAGCTACGCTCAGTACGCTCAGCGCGGTGGACCCGTCAGCAACCGGAGGTGGCCGATCGTGACCGTCCGTAGCTCCTTTGTCGTTGTGGCGAACCGACTGCCGGTCGACGAGGTGAGCACACCCGAAGGGCGGCAGTGGCGACGCAGCCCGGGCGGCCTGGTGACCGCGCTGCACCCGGTCCTCGCCGAGCACCAGGGCACCTGGGTGGGCTGGGCCGGCGGCACCGGCGCCGCCCCCGAGCCATTCGACCTGGAGGGGATCCGGCTGCACCCGGTGCCGCTGAGCGCCGAGGAGCTGGAGCGCTACTACGAGGGGCAGTCCAACGCGACGATCTGGCCGCTCTACCACGACGCGGTCGAGACCCCGGCCTACAAGCGGCGCTGGCGCGAGGCGTACCGGTTGGTCAACGCCCGGTTCGCGGAGGCCGCGGCGGACGTGGCGGCCGAGGGCGCCACGGTCTGGGTGCAGGACTACCAGCTCCAGCTCGTGCCGGCGATGCTCCGCGAGCTGCGGCCGGACCTGCGGATCGGGTTCTTCCTGCACATCCCGTTCCCGCCGATCGAGCTGTTCATGCAGATGCCGTTCCGCACCGAGATCCTGCGCGGGCTGCTCGGCGCCGACCTGGTCGGCTTCCAGCAGCGGTTGGCGGCGCAGAACTTCGTCCGGCTGGCCCGCCACCTGCTCGGCCTCCGCTACGAGGGGCAGATGATCCAGGTCGACGGCCGGCAGGTGAAGGCCGGGGCGTTCCCCATCTCGATCGACACCCGCGAGATGGAGCGGCTGGCCGAGGACCCGGCGATCCAGGCCCGGGCCAAGCAGATCCGCGAGGAGCTGGGCAACCCGAAGACGATCATCCTGGGCGTCGACCGGCTCGACTACACCAAGGGCATCGAGCTCCGGCTGAAGGCCTTCCGCGAACTCCTCGCTGACGGAAAGTTGACAGTCCCCGACGCGGTCATGGTGCAGGTCGCCACCCCGAGCCGCGAGCGGGTGGAGCACTACCAGGCACTTCGGGTGAAGGTCGAGCGCGAGGTCGGCCGGATTAATGGCGAATTCGGACGGGTCGGCGTGCCGGCGGTGCATTATCTGCATCAGTCGTACAGTCGCTCCGAACTTGCCGCGATGTACGTCGCGGCAGACGTGATGATGGTGACCCCGCTGCGAGACGGAATGAATCTGGTGGCCAAGGAGTACGTCGCATCGCGCGCCGACCAGGGCGGCGCGCTCGTGCTCAGTGAGTTCGCCGGCGCCGCCACCGAGCTGCGCCAGGCCTTCCTGTGCAACCCGCACGACCCCGACGCGGTCAAGGACGCGCTGCTGCGCGCCGTGCACGTCGAGAAACCCGAGGCCCGCCGCCGGATGCGGATAATGCAACGCCACCTGCGCAGCCACGACGTCGGCCACTGGGCCAAGTCCTTCCTGACCGAACTCGGCGTGCCCGATGCGGAGGCTGCGTGAGCCCGAACGCCACCACCACTCCGCCCGGCGGGGTGATGGATCCCGAGCTGCGCGCCGCCATCGGCCGGATCGCCCGGGTCCCCCAGCTCCTGGTCGCCTGCGACTACGACGGCACCCTCGCGCCGATCGTCGAGGACCCGAGCAAGGCCGTGCCGCTGCCCGAGTCGGTGGCCGCGGTCCGTGCCCTCGCGTCCCTGCCGCAGACCAGCGTCGCGGTGGTCTCCGGCCGCGCGCTGCGCGACCTGGCCACGCTCTCCCGGCTGCCCAGCGAGGTGCACCTGGTCGGCAGCCACGGCTCCGAGTTCGACATCGGCTTCGTGGAGCGGCTCACCCCGGAGCTGATCGCGGTCCGGCACCGGCTCCGCAACGAGCTGCGCGAGATCGCCGCGGCCCACCCGGGCATCCGCCTGGAACGCAAGCCGGCCAGCGTCGCCGTGCACACCCGCGGGGTCGACCCGCAGATCGCGGCCGCGGCCATCGACGCGGTCCGCAGCGGCCCCGCCACCTGGGAGGACGTCACCGTCACCCAGGGCAAGGAGGTCATCGAGCTGTCGGTGGTGGCGACCCACAAGGGCACCGCGGTCGACCAGCTCCGCACCCAGCTCGCGGCCAGCGCGGTGCTGTTCATCGGCGACGACGTCACCGACGAGAACGCCTTCGGCAACCTGCACGGGCCGGACGTCGGCATCAAGATCGGTCCGGGTGACACCCGGGCCGACTACCGGGTGGCCGAGCCGATCGAGGCGGCGCGGGCGCTGGGCCTGCTGCTGGAGACCCGGCGGCACTGGCTGTTCGGCGAGCGGGCGGTGCCGATCGAGCGGCACTCGATGCTGGCCAACGGCCGTACCGTCGCGCTGCTCACCCCCGAAGCCAAGATCACCTGGCTGTGCCACCCGAAGCCGGACTCGGCGGCGATCTTCGCCGACCTCGTCGGCGGCAGCCCGGCCGGGCACTTCACGGTCGGCCCGCAGCGGGGCGGCATCCCGCTGGGCCAGCGCTACCGCAGCAACACCATGACCGTGGAGACCCGCTGGTCCGGCCTCACCGTGACCGACTGGCTGGACCTGCCGGCGAAGGAGACCACGCCGGACGGCCCGGTGGTCGTCACCGGCGACTCGACCCTGGTCCGGGTGCTCAGCGGCACCGGGCGGGCCCGGATCGAGTTCGCCCCGCGCCCCGAGTTCGGCCAGGTGGCCGTGCAGCTCCAGCCGCTGGACGACGGGCTGCTGGTGCTCGGCTCCAACGAGCCGGTGGCCCTCTACTCGCCGGGCGTCGAGTGGGAGGTCACCAGCGACGCCGGCTACGAGACCGCCAAGGCCGTGGTGGACCTGTCGGCCGCCGGCGGCCAGGTGGTGCTGGAGCTGCGCTTCGGCACGCAGAGCCTGGAACACCACCGGGTGCCGATCCACGAGCGGCAGGCCGCCGCCGAGCAGCCCTGGAAGGACTGGGTGGCCTCGCTGCGGCTGCCCGCCAGCGCCCGGGACCTGGTGGCCCGCAGCGCGCTCACCCTGCGCGGGCTCTGCCACGAGCCGACCGGCTCGATCCTCGCCGCGGCGACCACCTCGCTCCCCGAGGAGCTGGGCGGCGTCCGCAACTGGGACTACCGCTACTGCTGGCTGCGGGACGCCGCCATGTCCGCCCGCGCGCTGGTCGACCTCGGCTCCACCGAGGAGGCCGAGGGCCTGCTGCGCTGGGTCGACGGCGTCATCGACCGCACCGGCGGGCACCCGGAACGGCTGCACCCGCTCTACACGGTCGACGGCTACGAGCTGGGCGCCGAGGCGGTCATCGACACCCTGCCCGGCTACGCCGGCTCCCGGCCGGTCCGGGTCGGCAACCTCGCCAACCACCAGCTCCAGCTCGACGTCTTCGGCCCGGTCGCCGACCTGATCGCCGCGGTGGCCGACGCCCGGGGCTCGGTGCGCGACGACGAGTGGCGGGTGCTGGAGAACATGGTCGAGGCGGTCCGCCGCCGCTGGCACGAGCCCGACCACGGCATCTGGGAGGCCCGCCTCCCGCCCCGGCACCACGTCTTCTCCAAGGTCATGCTCTGGATGACCGTCGACCGGGCGCTGCACGTGGTGCGGCAGCACGGCGGCGAGGACCGGCCGGAGTGGGTCGAGCTGCGCGACCGGATCGCCGACAACGTGCTGGAGCACGGCTGGCACCCGGAGGCGGAGGCCTACAGCGTCGCCTACGGCTACGAGGAGATGGACGCCTCGTCGCTCTGGATCGGCATCTCGGGGCTGCTCGCCGGGGACGACCCGCGCTTCCTGTCCACGGTGCTGAAGATCGAGGCGGAGCTGCGCAGCGGCCCGGTCGTCTACCGCTACCACTGGGACGACGGTCTGCCCGGCCGGGAGGGCGGCTTCCACATCTGCACGGCGTGGCTCATCGAGGCGTACCTGCGCACCGGCCGGCGGACCGACGCGGAGGAGCTGTTCGTCCAGATGGTCGACACGGCCGGGCCGACCGGGCTGCTCCCCGAGCAGTACGACCCGCTCGCCGAGCGCGGGCTGGGCAACCACCCGCAGGCGTACAGCCACCTCGGGCTGATCCGTTGCGCGCTGTTGCTGGACAACATGCTCAAGCAGTGACTTGACCGGCCACGACGGCGGCCCGGGACCGACTGGTCCCGGGCCGCCTGCCTGCCGGTGGATCAGGCGTCGAGGGTCCCGACCACGTCCCCCACCACGACGATGGCGGGTGGGCGGAGACCCGCGGACTCGACGTCGGCGGCGACCGCGCCGAGGGTCGAGCGGAGCGCCCGCTGGCCGCTGGTGGTGCCCTCCTGGATCACCGCGGCCGGGGTGTTCGCCGGCCGGCCGTGCGCCACGAGGGTGGCGCTGATCGCCGCGAGGTTCCGCAGGCCCATGAGGATCACCAGCGTGCCCCGCAGGCCGGCGAGCGACTCCCACCGGACCAGGGAGTCGGGCGAGTCGGGCGCGACGTGCCCGGAGACGACGGTGAACTCGTGCGCCACCGCGCGGTGGGTGACCGGCACCCCGGCCGCGGCGGGCACCGAGATCGCGCTGGTCACCCCGGGCACCACGGTCACCGGCACCCCCGCCTCGGCGCAGGCCAGCAGCTCCTCGCCGCCCCGGCCGAAGACGTACGGGTCGCCGCCCTTGAGCCGGACCACGACCTTCCCGGCCCGGGCGCGGTCGACCAGGATCCGGTTGATCTCCTCCTGGGCCCGGGCCGGCCCGTACGGGATCTTGGAGGCGTCGACCAGCTCGACGTCGGCACGCAGCTCGTCGAGGAGCAGACCGGGGACGAGCCGGTCGGCGACCACCACGTCGGCCTCGGTGAGCAACCGCCAGCCCTTCACGGTGATCAGCTCGGGGTCGCCCGGCCCCGCGCCCACCAGCGCCACCCGCCCCACCGACGGCGTGACCGCGGCGGCCTCGGACCCGCCGGCGCCCGGCTCGGCCGGCCGAGCCGGCGCGGCAGCGGCGCCCAGCTCAGCGGTCGGCTGCCCGGCGCGGGCGGCCAGCAGTTCGCGGACCGCGTCGCGGACGCTCATGGCGCGGCGGGGGTCGCCCCCGCCCAGCACGGCCACGGTGACCGGGCCGTGCCGGGTCACCGCCGGGGTCCACGCCGTGGCGGCGGCCCGATCGTCGGCGCGGACGCAGAAGACGCGGCGCTCGGCGGCGGCGGCGCTCACCGCGGCCGCGGCGACCCGGTCGTCCACGGCGACCTGGACCAGCCAGGCGCCGTCCAGGTCGCCGGGGGCGAACCGGCGCGGCTCCCAACGCAGCCGGCCGGCGTCCACGTGCGCCCGCAGCGCCGGGGTCAGCTCCGGCGCCACCAGCAGGACGTCCGCGCCGGCGTCGAGCAGCGCGGGCACCCGCCGGGTGGCCACCGCTCCCCCGCCGACCACGACCACCCGCCGGCCGGCCAGCCGCAACCCGAGGGGGTACGGGTTGCCGCTCACGTGACCGCCTCCCCGCCGGACCGGGCCGGCCGCGCCACCGGCCCGGCACCGCCGCGACGCGGCACGCTGAGCCCTCCTGCCGGGGCACCGCGACGCGGCACGCTGAGCGGTCCCGTCGGCGCACCGCGATGCGGCACGCTGGCCCGCGGGCTGCGCTCGCTCACTTCTCGGCCACTCCCGCCGAGTCGAAGGTGGCGACCTCGTGCAGCACCCGGACGGCGCCGATGACGACGGGGAGCGCGAGCAGCGCCCCGGTGCCCTCGCCGAGCCGCAGCCCGAGGTCGATCAGCGGGTCCAGGCCGAGGTGCCGCAGCGCGGCCGTGGCGCCCGGCTCGGCCGAGCGGTGCCCGGCGACCATGGCCCCGACGGCGTCCGGCGCGAACGCGGCGGCCGCCAGGGCGGCGCTGACCGCGATGACGCCGTCCAGCAGCACCGGCACCCGGCGCGCGGCGGCGCCGAGGACCAGCCCGGCCAGCGCGGCGTGCTCCAGGCCGCCGACCGTGCCCAGCACCCCGAGCGGGTCGGCCGGGTCGGGCGCGTGCCGGTCCAGCGCGGCCCGCACCACGCCGACCTTGCGGGCGTACGTCTCGTCGTCCACCCCGGTGCCCCGCCCGGTCGCCGCCGCCGGGTCCACCCCGGTGAACGCGGCGATCAGCGCGGCGGCCGGGGTGGTGTTGCCGATGCCCATGTCACCGGTGAGCAGGATGCCCGCCCCGGCGTCGACAAGTTCCCCGGCGACCCGGATGCCGGTCTCCACGGCCGCGCGCGCCTCGTCGCGGGTGAGCGCGGCGGTGACCGTCAGGTCCCGGGTGCCGGGCCGCACGTTCGCCGCGATCAGGCGGGGGCCGGCGGGGTCGGCGGCGGGGTCGGCCGGGAGCGGGGTGGCCACGCCGACGTCCACCACGGTGACCGAGGCGCCGGCCTGCCGGGCGAACGCGTTGACCACCGCGCCGCCGGCCAGGAAGTTGCCGATCATCTGGGCGGTGACCTCCTGCGGCCACGGGGTGACGCCCTGGGCGTGCACGCCGTGGTCGCCCGCGAAGATCGCCACCGCGGCCGGCTCGGGCAGCGGCGGCGGGCAGGTCCCGGCGAGGCCGGCGAGGCGTACGGAGAGCGGCTCCAGGGCGCCGAGCGAACCGGCGGGCTTGGTCAGCCGGCCCTGGAGGTCGCGGGCCGCCGCCATGGCGGCCTCGTCGAGCGGCCGGATCGCCGCGACGGTGGACTCCAACATCATGCCTCCAGGATCTCCGCCAGCACGTCCGTGAAGGCGTCGGTCGTCGCCGGATCGCGCACCGCGATCCGCAGCCAGTCCGGGCCCAGCCCGGGGAAGGTGTCGCCGCGGCGCACGGCCCAGCCACGCTCGCGCAGCCGCTCACGGACCTCGGCGGCACCGGCCAGGTGGACCAGGACGAAGGCGCTGGCGGGGCGGCCGACGACGCGTACCCCCGGCAGGCCGGACAGGCGGGCCACCAGGTGGTCGCGGTCGGCGGCGAGCCCGGCGGCGATTTCGCGCTCGGCCGCGGCGGCGGCGGGGGACGCGCAGGCGGTCGCGGCGGCGAGCGCCGGGGTGGAGACCGCCCAGAGCGGCTGGGCGGCGGCGAGCCGGGCGAGCAGCGCGGGGTCGCCGAGCAGGTAGCCGATGCGCAGCCCGGCCAGTCCCCAGGTCTTGGTGAGGCTGCGGACCACCAGGAGGCCGGGCAGGTCGCGGCGGGCGGCGAGCGACTCGGGCTCGCCCTCGACGCCGGGGGCCGCGGTGGTGTCGGCGAACGCCTCGTCGACCACCAGCACCCGGCCGGGGCGGGCCAGCGCGGCGAGCGCCCCGGCGGGGTGCAGCACGGAGGTGGGGTTGGTGGGGTTGCCGACCAGCACCAGGTCGGCGTCGGCGGGCACCCGGGCCGGGTCCAGCCGGAAGTCGTCGCCCGCGTCGAGCAGCACCCGTTCGACGGTGTGGCCGGCGGCCCGCAGGGCGGCCTCCGGCTCGGTGAACTGCGGGTGCACCACCACCGGCCGCCGGGCCTCGCGCAGCGCCCGGGCGATCAGCACGAAACCCTCGGCGGCGCCGGCGGTGAGGAGTACCTCCTCCGGGGGACGCCCGTGCCGGGCGGCGACGGCGGCCCGGGCGGGGCCGGGATCCGGGTACGCGGCCAGCGCGCCCATCGCGGCGACCAGCGGGTCGGCCAGCCACTCCGGCATGGGGGCGCGGCGGACATTGACCGCCAGGTCCACCAGACCCGGCGTGGCCTCGGCGTCCCCGTGGTGGCCGAGGTCGGGCTCGGCCGCCGCGGCGGCGGTCCCGATCAGCTGAGCACGCATGTCCGCGATCCTGCCGGGAAGCCGCCGCCCGGGACAGCGCATCCCGGCGTGGGCCGCGTCACCACCGCTGAACCCCCTCGCCCGTTTATGAATTCTTCTCATTTCCGAATCGGAAATGTCATAGCTTGACCATGTGAGCAACCGACCCCTTGCCTCCGCTGGTCGTGCCGTGCCCCTCCTCCGCGCCGGACTCATCGCCGGCATCGTGGTCGCCGCCGCGGCCTATCCGCTGGCCGCCGTCACCGGCATCGGGGCCAAGGCCACCGCACACGCAGTGGAGCAGAAGACGAACATCCTCAAGACCGCGCTACCCGCCGAGACCTCGTACCTGTACGCGCCGGACGGCAAGACCGTGCTGACGATGTTCTACGAGGAGTACCGGCAGTACACCAAGATCGACGAGATGTCGCCGAACATCCAGCAGGCGATCGTCGCCGCCGAGGACAACCGCTTCTACCAGCACCACGGCGTCGACCCGAAGGGCGTGGCCCGCGCCTTCGTGTCCAACGCCCGGTCCGGCGGCGTCTCCCAGGGCGCCTCGACGATCACGATGCAGTACGTCCGGATGGCCCTGCGGGACAGCGCGAAGACGCCGAAGGAGGTCCAGGAGGCCACCCAGCAGACCAGCCTGCGCAAGGTCAAGGAGATGCGCATGGCGCTGGACATCGAGAAGCACGTCAGCAAGGAGCAGATCCTCGAGCGCTATCTCAACTCGGCCTACTTCGGCCACCGGGCGTACGGGATCTACGCGGCCTCGCAGATCTTCTTCTCCAAGACCCCGGCCACCCTCACCCCGGTCGAGGCGGCCACCCTCGCCGGCCTGGTCAAGTCCCCCTCGGAGTACGACCCGATCACCTCCGACCAGAAGGACGCCACCGCCCGGCGCAACTACGTGCTCGACAACATGAGCCGCCTCGGCTATCTCTCGCCCGACGCGGCGGCGGCGGCGAAGGCCGAGCCGATCAAGCTGCGGCTCACCGACCCGCCGAACGACTGCGCCTCGATCAACAACCAGTACCGCACCTGGGGCTTCGCCTGCGACTACCTGAAGAACTGGTGGAGCGCACAGCCCGCGTTCGGGGAGAACCGGCTCGAACGGATGGACAAGCTGCGCCGGGGCGGTTATCGCATCGTGCTCGCCCTCGACCCGAAGATCCAGGCGGCGGCGGAGAAGAACGTGGGCGCGAAGGACGGCACGGGCAGCCCGTTCGCCAACGGCATCGTGGTCGCCGAGCCGGGCACCGGTCGGATCAAGGCGATGGCGGTGAACCGGAACTATTCGCTCGACCTGAGCGAGAACCCGAACAGTTCCAACCCGGAGGCCGGCCCGAACATCAAGGCGAACTATCCGAACACGGTCGCGCCGCTGCTCGGCGGGGGCACCCTCCCCGGGTACCAGGCCGGATCGACGTTCAAGATGTTCACGATGCTCGCCGCCCTCAACTCCGGGACGAAGCTCTCCGACACCATCAACTCGCCGTACCGCTACCAGTCCAAGGTCTACGACGGGTGGGCGCCCTCGAACGCCAGCGGCGCGATGACCGGCGTGCAGACCATGTGGTCCGGCTTCGGCAAGTCGGTGAACACCTTCTTCGTACAGCTGGAGGAGCAGGTCGGCGCGGAGAAGGGAGTGCGCCTGGCCGAGCAGCTCGGGCTGCGCTGGCGTACCGATGTGGACCGCGAGCACGCCGCGCCGGACAAGGCGAACAAGTGGGGAGCGTTCACCCTGGGCGTCTCCGACGCCACCCCGCTGGAGGTGGCGAACGCGTACGCCGCGGTCGCGGCCGACGGTCGGTACTGCGAGGCGATCCCGGTCAACTCGATCATGAACCGGGACGGCACGCCGGCCACGTACCGCACGCCGGGCGGGGTCCAGCGGGAGGTCGCCAAGCCGCGCTGCCGGCAGGTGGTGAGCGCCGACGCGGCCCGGGCGGCCACCGACGCGGCCCGCTGCCCGACCGGCGACACCCCGGCCAAGGGGGGCTGCGGCGGCTGGTCGACCGCGGACAGCGTGCGGGGCACGGTCGGCCGCCCGGTCGCCGGCAAGACGGGTACCACCGACAGCACCCGGTCCGCCTGGTTCGCCGGCTACACCCCGGAACTGGCCGCGGCGAGCTTCATCGCCGACCCGGACAACCCGTTCAACGCGGTGGGTGACGGGTTGTCCCAGGTGCCGGTCAACGCGGTGGCGATGACCCTGCGCGACGCCCTGAAGGGCCAACCCACCCGCCAGTTCACCCCACCGTCCGACCAGATAGTCGGCTGACCCTCCCCGAGCCGCCCGGGGGTGCGCCCGGGCCAGTTGATCAAGAGGTTTGCGCGCGGAGTCCCTCGATTCCCGACGCAAACCTCTTGATCAACTTCCGCCCGGGGGCGGGGCGGGGTCAGCGGAGGTCGGCGCTCACGAAGGACCAGAGTTCCAGGTCCACGCGGGCGCCGTGGACGAAACCGGCGTTGCGGAGCAGGCCCTCGTAGC
Organism: Micromonospora sp. CA-244673; assembly: GCF_050948395.1. NCBI lineage: Bacteria > Bacillati > Actinomycetota > Actinomycetes > Micromonosporales > Micromonosporaceae > Micromonospora > Micromonospora sp. CA-244673. Next base: position 5,931,616 of record NZ_CP192019.1, read on the forward strand.
TGAAGCCGGCCTTCTCCGCCACCCGGCGGGAGGCGACGTTGCCGGGGGCGACCCGCAGCTCGACGCGCTGGAAGCCGTGCTCCAGGATCAGCGCGATGGCGACCGCGTCCACCGCCTCGGCGGCCAGCCCGTAGCCGCGGGCGTGCGGGGCGATGGCGTAGGACACCTCGGTCAGCCGGGCGCCCCAGTCGGTGCGGCGGGTCCAGAGGCAGCCGATCACCCGCCGGTCCTCGCGGCGGATCACCGCCCAGTGGTCGCCGTCGCCGCTGTCGCGGCGCTGCCGGGCCAGCTCGGTGCACCAGGCGCGCCCGTCGATCTGCCCCGACGCGTCGGCCAGCGGCAGCCAGCGCTGGGTCTGCCGGTCCGCGAACACCTCGTCGACCGCCTCGGCGTCCGCCGCGACGAGCTGGCGCACCTCAGTGCGCGGAGTGGAGACGGTCAGCGCCGGGAACCGGCGCACCGCCACCTGCCCGATCACGCCGGAGCCTCCGCGGGGGCCAGGGCCGCCGCGACCAGCCGGGCCGCCAGCTCCGGGTACGCGGCCCAGTGCGGCACGAGCTGCGAGGCGTGCACGCCCCGCCACACGAAGCCCTCCGGAGCGCCGCCCTCCCAGCGCCAGGCCGCCCGCTCGCCCGCCCGCGGGGTGAGCACCGCGGCGTGCTGCTTGTGCCCCACCACCGTGGTGCCGGCCGGGGCCACCACGCTGTCGACGGCCGCGGTCGCCTCCCGGTAGCCGACCACCACGCCGTCCCGGCTGGCGCCGACCGCGTCGAGCACCCCGCACATGGGCAGGCCGTCGAGCTCCCGGGCCAGCCAGAGCAGGCCGGCCCCCTCGGCGATCACGGGACGGCCGGTGCGGGCCAGCTCGGCCACCGCGATGCAGAGCCGGCGGTTGGCGGAAAGCTGCTCCGCGTACGTCTCCGGGAGCCCGCCGCCGACGACCAGCGCGCGGGTGCCGGCGGGCAGCGACTCGTCGCGCAGCGGGTCGACGGTGACCACCTCGGCGCCGGCAGCGCGCAGCAGCTCGGCGGTCTCCGGGTGGCTGTAGCTGCCGCCCGGGCCGCCGGCCAGCGCGACCACCGGCCGCTCCCCAGCGGGCGGACCCGCCGGCTCCGGCGACCACGGCGCGGCGGCCAGCTCCGGGGCGGACCGGGCCAGCGCCAGCAGCCGGTCGAGGTCGACCGTGGCGGCGGCCGCCTCGCCGAGCCGGCGGACCGCCCGCTGGGCCTCGGCGTCGCGCTGGACCACCGGCACCAGGCCGTGCCGGCGGGCGGGCAGCACCGGGGGCAGCTCGTGCCGGCGCAGCGCGCCGTAGACCGGCACCCCCACGTCGTCGAGCGCCTCGCGCAGCATCGCCTCGTGCCGGGGCGAGGCCACCCGGTTGAGGATCACGCCGCCCAGCCAGAGCTGCTCGTCGTAGGCCCGGAAGCCGTGCACCAGGGCGGCCACCGACTGGCCCATCGCGGCCACGTCGACCACCAGCACCACCGGGCTGCGCAGCGCGGTCGCGACGGCCGCCGTGGACTCGGTCTCCGGCCGGCCGGCGATCGAGTCGTAGAGCCCCATGGTGCCCTGGACCAGCGCGAAACTCGCGTCGGCGGCGCCGTGCGCGAACAGCGGGGCGATCCGCTCCGGGCCGACCAGCCGCGGGTCGAGGTTGCGCCCCGGCCGCCCGGCGGCCAACCCCAGGTAGGCCGCGTCGACCTGGTCCGGCCCGATCTTGAACCCGGCCACGTCCAGCCCGCGGTCGGCGAGGGCCGCGAGCAGGCCGAGCGAGAGGGCACCGGTGCCGTGCCCCGAGGAGGGCGCGCTCAGCACGACGCGCGGCACGACGGTCATCATCGACTCCTGCTCTGGGGTGGTTTCCGCCCGCGTGACCATACCCGCCCCGACCGACGCGCGGCGGCCGGCGACCGGCCCGTTCCGGCCCGGTGCGGGCCAGTGGCGCCGCTCATACGGGTAGCCTTGGCCAACGTGTACCGGTTCCTGCTGACCCCGCGCTGGCTCGGCTATCTCGCGCTGACCCTGGTCGCGGCCGCGGTGATGGTGTTCCTGGGCAACTGGCAGCTGGACCGCTACCGGGGCCGGACGGCGATCAACGAGCGGATCGACGCCGGCGCCACCATGGCACCCGCGCCGCTGCGCGACGCCCTGCCGGCCCCGACCGGCGGCCCGGGCACCACCGGCCCGGCCCCGGCCGACCGGCTCACCTGGACCAGGGTCACCACCACCGGCCGGTACGACAGCGCCAACGTCGTCCTGGTCCGCGGCCGCACCGTCGACAACAAGGTCGGCTTCGAGGTGCTCACCCCGCTGGTCCTCGCCGACGGCAGCGCCGTGCTGGTCGACCGCGGCTGGGTGCCGCCCGTCCCCGGCGGAAACGCCACCACCCAGCCAGAGGTGCCGGCCGCGCCGGCCGGCGAGGTGACGGTCACCGGCCGGCTGGTGTCCAGCGAGAGCGGCGGCGGCGCGGTCGACCGGCGCGACGGCAAGCTGGAGACCCGGCGGATCAGCATCCCCCGCCTGGCGAAGCAGCTTCCCTACCCGGTCTCCGGCGGCTACGTGCTGCTCGACCAGCAGACGCCCGCCGCCGACCCGGCGTTCCAGGCGGTGCCGATCGGGCACACCAACAACTGGCAGAACTTCGGCTACGTGGTGCAGTGGTGGCTCTTCGCCGCCATGAGCCTGGTCGGCTACGGCTGGGTCGCCCGCCGCGAGGCGCGCCGGCTGGCCGGCCTGGACGGGCCGCGCGAGCCGGTGGACCGGGCGGCCGAACCGGCCTCCGCCTGAGCCGGTCGAGGCGTCCGGACCGGACCTTCGGCGGGCACACCGGGCGACGGGGACGCTGTAGGGTCCGCCCATGATCGTGAACCGTGGGGGGTCGCGGTGACCCCTGATCCCACGATGCCGCTGCCCGCCGAGCCCCCGACCCCGGCGACGTACGACCCGTGGGCCGCCATGCCGCCGGCCGTCGCGCCGCCTACCGAGCGGTTCCCGGCGCTGGCCGCGCCACCGGCGGATCCCCCGGTCACCACCGCGCAGTTCCCGGCGCCGGCCCCGACCCCGGCGCCACCGGCGGCCCCGCAGTTCGCCGCTCCGCCGGCCACCGCCCCGTTCTCCGCGCCGCCCGCGACCGCGCAGTTCCCGGCGCCACCCGCGCAGTTCTCCGCGCCGCCCGCGCAGTTCCCCGCGCCGGCCGCACAGTTCTCCGCGCCGCCCGCGCAGTTCTCCGCGCCGCCCGCGCAGTTCTCCGCGCCGCCCGCTCTGCCGGCGGGTCCGCTGCCGCCGGCGCAGTCGGTGGTGGCCGTGCAGATCGGCGAGATCATGGTGACGCCGCCGGTGATCCGCACCCCGGCCGGCGTCCTGCCGCTCGCCGGCGCCTCCTGGCACGTGATGGACCACTGGCAGAAGGAGGAGAAGGTGGCCACCTGGGCGGTGGTCGCCGCGGTCCTGGGCTTCTTCTGCCTGACCGTGTTCAGCCTCCTCTTCCTGCTGATCAAGGAGACGCGGCACCACGGCACCGTGCAGGTGACGGTGACCAACGGCGGCTACCAGTACGTGGCCCGGATCCCGGTGGCCGACCAGTTCCAGGTGCAGCAGATCAACAACCAGGTCAACTACGCCCGGTCGCTGTCGGTCGCCTGAACCGCGCGCCGGAGGTGCCCGCGCCGCCTCCGGCCCGCCGGGTCAGCCGGTGACCCGGCCGGCGTGGATGGCCCGGACCGCGTCGATGGTGTCCGCCTCGGCGGCGGTCTTGTCGTCCCGGTAGCGGATCACCCGGGCGAAGCGGAGCGCCATCCCGCCCGGGTAGCGGCTGCTCGTCTGCACCCCGTCGAAGGCGATCTCGACCACCTGCTCCGGCCGGACCCGGACCACCCAGTCACCCTTCTCCACGGCCAGCCCGAGGAAGCGCTCGGTCTGCCAGCGCAGCAGCTCGTCGGTGAGCCCCTTGAACGTCTTGCCGAGCATGACGAACTCGCCCGTGCGGGGGTCCCGGGCGCCCAGGTGCAGGTTGGAGAGCCAGCCCTGCCGCCGGCCGCTGCCCCACTCGACGGCGAGCACCACGAGGTCGAGGGTGTGCCGCGGCTTCACCTTGACCCAGGCCGCGCCGCGCCGGCCGGCGTCGTAGGGCGCGGCGGGATCCTTGACCACCACCCCCTCCTGGCCGGCGTCGACCGCCGCCGCGAACGCCGCGGCGGCCTGCTCGGGGTCGTCCACCTCGACCCGGCCGACCAGCAGCATCGGGTCGACCACGCGGGCCAGCGCGGCCCACCGCTCCCGGCCGGGCAGGTCGATCAGGTCGACGCCGTCGAGGTGCAGCAGGTCGAAGAAGTACGGAGTCAGCACCGTCTCGCCGGTGCGCTCGGCCGCGGCGAGCACGGCGGGCGCCACCGGGGTCCCGCCGGTGGTGCTCGGGGTGATCCGCCGGGCGGCCCGGCTGGAGGTCTCCTGGAAGGGCAGCGGCCGGCCCTCGGCGTCCAGCCCGATCGCCTCGCCGTCGAGCACCAGCTCGCGGGCGGGCAGCGCGCGGACGGCGGCCACGACCCCGGGCAGCCGGCCGGTGATGTCGTCGAGGCTGCGGGTGAAGACCGCGATGTCCCGGCCGGACCGGTGCACCTGGATGCGGATGCCGTCGAGCTTGACGTCGACCACCGCCGGGATGCCGGTGGCGGTGAGCGCCTCGTCGACCGAGGGCGCGCTCTGCGCCAGCATGGGGGCGAGCGGGCGGCCCACCTGGAGCCCGAACCCGGCCAGTGCGGCCGCCCCGCCGGCCAGCGCCGCGACCGCCACCGCCCGCAGGTCACCGGCGAGCAGCAGGGCCCGCCGCACGGCGGCGACCGGCACGTCGGCGGCCCGGGCCACCGCCTCGGTGAGCAGGCCGGCCTGGGCGCCCTGGCGCAGCTCGCCGCGGAACAGGCCGACCAGCAGCCGCTGCTCGTCGGCGGTGGCCGCGGCGAAGAGCCGGCCGAGCAGCTCACGCCGCCGGGCCTGCGAGCCCGCGCCGCCGACGGCCGCGATCTCCTCGATCGCCGCGTCGACACCACCCACGGTCAGGCTCGGCTCGGCGGCCGGCGGGGGCAGGTCACGCAGGCTCGCCCAGCCCACCCCGGTCTGCCGTTGCCGCAGCTCGCCGGCCAGGTAGCCGGCGCCCGCCGGCACCTCGTCGGGATCGAGCGACCGCAGGGCGGCGGCCAGCAGCTCCACCTTGGCCCGTCGGCCGCTGGTGGCGCCCACCGCCGCCGACGTGGCCGCCAGCTCAAGGAAGCGCACGTCCCTCATCCTGCCAGCCACCCCCGACACCGGGGCGATTCCCGATCGCGGAGAGTCGGCGTCCCCCCAGGGCGTCAACTCTCCACGATCGGCGAAACGGCGGCCGGCTCAGGCCGAGACGGGCTCCTCGATGCGGAGGCCGCGGGCGCGCACCTCGTCGGCGACCCGGGTGAGCAGCGTGTCGAGCGCGACCAGCACGGCGGAGAGCTCACCGAGCTGGTCCTTGAGCGTGTCCTCGGGCCACGCGGAGACATCGACGTCCCCCAGAGCACTGACGGCGGCCTGGAGCCGCGACATCTCGTCGTTCGTACGCATGTTCGAGAGGCTATAACACCCCGTCGCCCGACACACCGCAAACTCCGACATCGGCCCCGAAGTTACGGTTTCGACACCCTCAGGGGCGGTTCGCGCCCACCTCGGCGACCTTCCCGAGCAGCAGCGCCTCGGCCACGCAGACCCGGGCGAACTCGCCCAGGTGCAGGCTCTCGTTCGGCCCGTGCGCGCGGGCGTGCGGGTCCTCCACACCGGTCACCAGGATCGCCGCGGAGGGGAACATCTCCTGGAAGGTGGCGATGAACGGGATCGACCCGCCCACGCCGATGTCCACCGGGTCGGTGCCGTCCCAGGCGCCCCGGAACGCCGCCCGCGCCGCCTCGAACATCGGCCCCGTGGCGTCGATGACACAGGGCGCGCCGTCGTGCTCGAACGTCACCGTCACCTGGGCGCCCCAGGGGGCGTGCTTCTCCAGGTGCGCGATGAGCGCCGCGTACGCCTTCTTCGGGTCGTCGCCCGGCGCCAGCCGCACGCTCAGCTTCGCCTTGGCGGCCGGGACCAGCGCGTTCGGCGCCTCCCCGGTGGCCGGGGCGTCCACGCCGAGGATCGCGAGGGCCGGCTTGGTCCAGAGCCGGTCGGTGATCCGGCCGGTGCCGAAGAGCTGCGCGCCGTAGACCAGCCCGGCCTCGGCGCGGAACCGGTCCTCGGGGTAGTCGACGCTGGCGCCCTCGCGGCCGACCAGACCGTCGACGGCCACGTTCCCGGCGTCGTCGTGCAGCGTGGCGAGCAGCTTCACCAGCGTGGTGAGCGCGTCGGGCACCGCGCCGCCGAACATCCCGCTGTGCACGGCGTGGTCGAGGGTGCGCACCTCCACGAAGCAGTTGACGATGCCGCGCAGCGAGGTGGTCAGCGCGGGCACGCCGACGTCCCAGTTGGTCGAGTCGGCGATGACGATGACGTCCGACGCCAGCTCGTCGCGGTGCGCGACGAGCAACTGCTCCAGCGAGTCCGAGCCGTACTCCTCCTCGCCCTCGATGAAGAGGACCACGCCGACCGGAAGCTGATCGCCGTACGCGCGCAGCGCGGCGATGTGCGCCATGATGCCGGCCTTGTCGTCGGCGGCGCCGCGGCCGTAGAGGCGGCCGTCCCGCTCCACCGGCTCGAACGGGTCGGACTCCCACAGCGACAGGTCGCCGACCGGCTGGACGTCGTGGTGGGCGTACAGGAGGACGGTGGGCGCGCCGGGCGGCGCCGGCTTCGTCCCGATCACCGCCGGCTGGCCGCCGGAGCGCACGATCTTCGTGTCGAGGCCGCAGCCGCGCAGCAGCTCCGCCACCGCCTCGGCGGAACGCTCGACGTGCGAGTGGTCGAAGCCCTCGAAGGCGATGCCCGGGATGCGGACGAGTCGCTCGAGGTCGGCACGGACGCCGGGCAGTTCCCGCTCGACGGCGGCCCGCACCTCGGACTCGGACATGATCGGTGTGGTCATGACCGGAATCGTATGCCGGCCTTACCTGGCCTCGCCGTCCGAGCCCGCCCACCCGGACCGGCGGACGTAGTAGCGGTCCGCGTCGTGCGGCAGGTCGGGGGCGCCGTCGACCACCAGGTCCACCGCGGCCCGGGTGCCGTCGGCGGCGAAGTGCGCCCGCTCCCCGGCGTGCCAGCGGCGCAGCTCGGGCAGCACCTCCGCACCGTCGCGGGCGAGCGCCCGGGACAGCCGCAGCCCGGCCGGCGCGGTGACGAGCACCGACAGGGTCAGCTCCGGCCGGATCGCCGCCCGGGCGGCGCTCACCCCCTCCACGATCAGCACCGGCCCGGCCGGCACCGGCACCGGCCGGTCCAGGAAGCGCCGGCGCACCCAGCTGTACCGGCGGTAGGCCCCCGGCCGTCCCGCGCGGACCGGTCCGAGCACCCACTCCTCCAGCCGGGACCAGAAGGTGAGCTGGTCGTTCCAGCCGTCGAGCAGGTCGTCGGTGCGGACCACCGGCGGCCGGGCGCCGCCGGGCAGCGCCGCGAGGGCGTCCGCGAGGCGCGTCGCGAAGACGCTCTTGCCCGCGCCGCTCGGCCCGTCGACCGCCACGAGCCGGGTACGCCCCAACCGCGCCGGCCCGGCCAGCACCCGCCGGGCCAACCCGGCGTACGCCTCGACCACCGCCACCGCCACCGTCACCCGGCCGACGTTAGCCGTCCCCCGTCCGCTGGATCCTGCGGCACCAGCAGGCCGTTCGCCGGGCGGGCCCGCCGTGCCGTGGGCATCATCGGGAGGTGCTCCATGACGTGATGAGTCCGGGCGTCGACGCCCTCCTCGAACAGGCTCGGGCCGGCCTCCGCCGGCTCACCCCGCACGACGCCGTCGAGGCGGTCCGTACCGGGGCGCTGCTGGTCGACACGCGCACCGAGGCGCAGCGCCGCGAGCAGGGTGAGCTGCCCGGGGCGATCGTCATCGACCGGACCGTGCTGGAGTGGCGGCTGGATCCGGCCAGCGCCTGGCGCATCCCGGAGTCGACCAGCTACGACCGGCAGATCGTGCTGGTGTGCCGGCAGGGCTACAGCTCCAGCCTGGCGGCCGCCGGCCTCCAGGCGCTCGGCCTGCGCCACGCCACGGACATGATCGGCGGCGTGCAGGGCTGGCGGGAGGCGGGCCTGCCAATGTCCGACCGCCCCGCCGACGTCCGCTACTGACCCCCCACCCGCCCGGCGCGCCGGCCCGTCGGGGCCACCGCCGCCCGACCTGCTCCACCTGCGACGTGCCCAGCCGCTCAGGCCGCCGGCACCCAGCCTGCTCCCACCGAGGACGCGCCCAGCCCGCTCAGGCCGCCGGCACCCAGCCTGCGCCCACCGGAGGGCGCGCCCGTCCCGGTCAGGCCTTCGGCGCGCCGGGTGGGATGAACGGCAGGCCCGCGGGCGGGCCGGACTCGATCAGCCGCCACAGCGCGTCGGTGTCGAGGTGCTCCTCGACCAGGTCGCCGAGCAGGTCCAGCGTCCGCTCCCGGGCGGCGGCGAACGAGGTGTCGGGGGCGACCTTGAACCCGGTCCGCCCGGCCAGCGCGGCGACCTCGCTGAGGAACCGGCGCCGGAAGGCATCGGACTCGAAGGCGCCGTGCCAGTGGGTGCCGTGCACCGCGCCCAGCCGGGCTCCCTCGCCGGTGCCGTCGGCGTAGCGGAGCAGCGGCGGCAGCCCGGGATCGGCGGCCGAGACCTGGCCATGGTGGATCTCGTAGCCGTGGACGGGGACGTCACCGGCGGCGGTGCCGGCGACGCGCCGGACCGTCTTGCGCGGGTCGAAGGTGATCTCGACGGGGAGCAGCCCCAGGCCGGGCACGCTGCCCTGCCGGCTCTCCACCGGGTCGTGGACGGCCCGGGACAGCATCTGGAACCCACCGCAGATGCTGAGCAGCGGCTTTCCGGCGGCGGCGTGCGCCAGGACGGCGTCGGCCAGGCCGCTCTCCCGCAGCCAGGCCAGGTCGGCCACGGTCGACTTGGAGCCGGGCAGCACCACCAGGTCGGCGGCGGCCAGCTCCGCCGGCTCGATGGTGAGCCGCACCCGGACGCCGGGTTCGGTGGCCAGCGCCTCGACGTCGGTGGCGTTGCTGATCCGGGGCAGCCGGACCACCGCCACGTCGAGCCATTCGGTGCCCCGGGGGGCCGCCGGCCGGCCGAGCACCCGCCCGTACGCGAGCGAGTCCTCCGCGTCCAGCCAGAGGTCGAGCGCCCAGGGCAGCACGCCGAGGGTCGGGCGGCCGGTGACCCGGTGCAGCATGTCCAGCCCCGGCCGGAGCAGCCCGAGGTCGCCCCGGAACTTGTTGATCACGAAGCCGGCCACGAGGGCCTGGTCGGCCGGGTCGAGCAGCGCGACCGTGCCGAACATCGAGGCGAACACCCCGCCCCGGTCGATGTCGCCGACCACGATGGCGGGCAGGCCGGCGTGCCGGGCCAGCCCCATGTTGACGTAGTCGCCGGCCCGCAGGTTGATCTCGGCCGGGCTGCCCGCGCCCTCGCAGATCACCACGTCGTACTCGGCACGCAGCTCGGCCAGCGCCGCGTACGCGGTACCGGCGAGCCGGGGACGCAGTTCCCGGTAGTTGCCGGCGGTGACCGTGTCGACCGCCTCGCCGAGCAGCACCACCTGGCTGGCGTGGTCGCTGCCCGGCTTGAGCAGCACCGGGTTGAAGCGCAGGTCCGGGGCGAGCCCGCAGGCGGCGGCCTGCATGGCCTGGGCGCGGCCGATCTCCCCGCCGCGCCCGTCTGGCCCGACCACGACGGCCGAGTTGTTGGACATGTTCTGCGCCTTGAACGGGGCCACCGACACGCCCCGGCGGCGCAGCCAGCGGCAGATGCCGGCGGTGAGCGCGCTCTTGCCGGCGTCGGAGGTGGTCCCGGCGACCAGCAGCCCGCCGCTCATCGCCCGCTCCCCCGTCGCGGCCGGGCGAGGGCGCGCAGGGCGGCGCGGCCGGTCGCGCCGGCGAGGCGACCGGCCGTCACCGGGTAGGCCGCAGCGAGGCCGAGCGCGGCCAGGCCGACCGCGCCGGAGATCCGGGCGGCCCGCTTCAGGTGCCGCGCCTCGGGCCGGGGCCCGTCCCCGAGGAACGGCCGGGTCTCCTCGCGTCCGAAGTAGACGTTGCGCCCACCCAGCCGGACGCCGAGCGCCCCGGCCATCGCCGCCTCGCACTGGCCCGCGTTCGGACTCGGGTGGTCGTTGCGGTCCCGTCGCCAGACCCGCCAGGCGGCGGCACGGTCCCCGTGCGCGGTCGGCGCCACGGCGACGGTGAGCAGCCCGGTCAGCCGGGCGGGGATCAGGTTGAGCAGATCGTCGAGGCGGGCGGCCGGCGTGCCGAAGCGCGCGTAGCGGGGTGAGCGGTGGCCCACCATGGCGTCGAGCGTGTTCGCCGCCCGGTAGCCGAGCAGGCCGGGCAGCCCGGCGACGGCGCCCCAGACCAGCGGGGCGACCACCGCGTCGGAGGTGTTCTCGGCGACCGACTCGACGGTGGCCCGGGCCAGTTCCGGCTCGTCGAGCGCCGACGGGTCGCGCCCGCAGAGGTGGTTGAGCCGGTCCCGGGCGGCCGGGAGGTCACCGGACTGCAACGCCCGGGCCATCAGCCGCGACTCGTGCCGCAGGGTGCGCCCGCCCAGCACCGTCCAGGTGCCGGCGGCCACCAGCGCGGCCCGGGCCACCGGGTGCCGCCGCGTGGCGAGGCCGGCCACCGCCCCGAGCAGCACCGGAGCCCCCACCGCGAGCGCGGTGAACGCCGCGCCGGCCGATCGCTCGGGTCGGTAGACGCGCCGCTCCAGGGCGCCGGCCGCCCGGCCGAAGCCGGCCACCGGGTGCCACCGCCGGGGATCGCCGAGCAGCGAGTCCAGGGCGTAGCCCGCCACCAGTCCCGCCGCGTTCGCCATGGCGGTCGCCTGCCGCACCCGCACCACCTCCGGCCGGCCAGCCTAGCCGTACGGCGGGGTGGCCACGCCGGCGTCGCCACCCCGCTCCCCCGTTGCACGATCCGGGGCTGCTCAGGCGGGCACGGGGGCCCGCCCGCGGCCCCGCCGGCCACGACCGGTCCCGGTGACGCCGGCAGCCGCCCCGGCGGGGTCCGGCTCGCCGGTGGCCGGCTCGGCGCCCGGCTTCCCGCGGACCGGCTCGGCGCCCAGCTCGTCGTCGGCCGGCTGGTCGTCCGGCTCGGCGGCCAGTTCGTCCGGCTCGGTCGCCGGGCCGTCGAGCCGCTCGTCGAACGGGTCGGCCAGCTCGTCGAGGTCGCCGGCCGTCGTGTCCAGCCCGGCGGAGAGCCCGACCCGCGGGGTGTCGTAACCGGGCGGCGGGAACTCGTCGTCGAACGGCCGGTCGTCGAGCGACGCGGGGGCCTGCCCGACCGGCACCGGCTCGGTGGCCTCGCCGTGCACCCGGCTCTCCGCCTCGGCGTCCTCGACGGTGCTGGTCGTCATGCTCGGCCGGTTGCGCAGGAACCGGGCCCGGCCCCGGGACAGGTCGTGCCCGACGGCGACCGCCTCCAGCTCGTAGAGGGTGCGGTGGTTGCCGGCGTCGTCGGTCCAGTCGCGGGTGTAGAGGCGGCCCGCCACCACCACCGGGTCGCCGACCGCCACCGAGGCGGCCACCCCCTCGGCCAGCTTCCGCCAGCAGTTCACCCGCACCCGCAGGCTGTTGCCGTCGACCCAGCGGCCGCTCTCCCGGTCGAGGCGGCGGGCGGTCGACGCAACCTTGAAGTTGGCCACCAGGGTGTTGCTCTGGGTGGTCCGGCGCCACTCCGGCGCGGTCAGCACGTTGCCGACGATCGTGACGTACGTATCGAACATCGCCCCTCCCAGGGAACTCGGCTTGTGTGGCGAGCCTCGGCCGGGCACCGGCCGCGGGGCGACCGTCGCCGGCCGGGCTGTGGACGACCGGGCCGGCTGTGGACAACCACCTGATCAAGGTCCCCGTCTGCTAGGACCAGTGGCCCTATGGCCCTGACCTGCGAAGGAACATGATCAGCAGGCCGGGTTCCGGACGCGCCCGGAATGGGTATGGACTTGATCAACCGAGAGAAAGGGAGCGACGATGCTTCTCCGAGACGCCTGCGAGGCCCGGCGATGAGCGCCGTGGCGAACCCCGCGACCGTGGCCGAGTGCCTGCGGGTCGGCGCCGGGTTCTCCCAGGGCGACCGCACCTGGATCGCGGAGCAGTTCGCGACCCTCGACGCCCGGCTCGCCGGGTTCCACGCCGACGCCACCGAGCTGGAGGTGACGGTCAAGGACCGGAACGCCCGGGGTCAGAAGGTCACCCTGGAGTGCTGGATCGCGGGCCGGCAGAAGATCGTCACCACCTCCGCCGAGGAGGACCTGCACGCCGCGCTCAACGACGTCCGGGACGACCTGCGCCGCCGGCTCAACGACGCGAAGACCCGCCAGGAGCCGCGCCACAACAAGCACCTGCGCGAGGTCGACCAGCCCGAGGGCGTCCCCGCGCAGGCCGCCGAGCGGGCCGACGCGGAAACCGCCTGAGGCCGTCCCCCGCCCCCGCCCGCACCCGGTGCCGGCGGGCGGGGGCGGGGGCTACCGCCGGGTAGCTTGGCGGCGTACCGTCGCGGTCGTGGAACCCGACGTGCTGGGACCGCCGTACGAGCGGCAGACCATCGACCTGGGCACCGACGACGAGGGACCGGTCGTCGCGACCCTGGTCCGCCGGCGGGCGGAGCGCCCGACCGGCCGGGCCGTGCTCTACGTGCACGGCTTCGTCGACTACTTCTTCCAGACCCACGTCGCCGACTTCTTCGCCGAGCGCGGTTGGGACTTCTACGCGCTCGACCTGCGCAAGTACGGCCGCAGCCTGCAACCGCACCAGACCCCGAACTTCTGCCGCGACCTGAGCGACTACTTCCCCGAGCTGGACGCCGCCGCGAAGATCATCCGCGAGGACGACGGGCACGACACCCTGCTCGCCATGGGCCACTCCACCGGCGGCCTGATCATCTCGCTCTGGGCGCACGCCCGCCGCGAGGCCGGCCTGGTCGACGGGATCGTCCTGAACAGCCCCTTCTTCGACATCAACGCGCCCTGGCTGGTCCGCCGACCCCTCGCGGCCGCCGTCTCTCGGCTGGGCCGCCGGGCGCCGCAGCGCATCCTCCCCTTCGGGCTGGGCACCGTGTACGGCGAGAGCCTGCACGCCGACCACCGCGGCGAGTGGCGCTACGACCTGGCCTGGAAGCCGCTCGCCGGGTTCCCGGTGCGGGCCGGCTGGATCAACGCGATCCGCGCCGGCCAGCGCCAGCTCCGGGCCGGCCTGGACATCCCCGTGCCGGTGCTGCTGGCGTGCTCCACCCGCAGCTACCGGGGCACGAAGTGGCACGACTCGGCCACCCTCGCCGACGCGGTGCTCGACGTGGAGCACATGGTGCGCTGGGCGCCCCGCCTCGGCCGGCACGTCACCCTGGCCCGCTTCGACGGCGGGCTGCACGATCTGACCCTGTCCGGCCCCGCCGTACGCGAGACGGTCTTCACGGAGGTCGGGCGATGGGCGGAGGGCTTCCTCGGGGCCGGGCCGACCGAGCCGGAGCCGGCCGCGCCGGCGCCGCGGCGGCCGGCCGACGAGCCGGCCGGCACGACCGCCGAGAGCTGAGCTGGGCCGGTCCGCGTTACTCGGCGGTCGCGGCCGCCAGGGCCGACCGGATCCGGTCGAACGTCGCGACCGGGTGACCACCGCCATCCGCCGGCAGCAGGAGGCCCAGGCAGCGCAGCGAGAGCTCCCCGTCGAGCGCCTCGACGCCGAACACGGGCGCGCCCACGTACCCGGACGGCAGCTCGGTGGTGACGCGCACCTCGCCGCCGGCCCGGGCCACCCGCTCGATCACCGCCTCCAACGGGCGCGACCCGTCGTCGCCGAGGCCGAGCGCCAGCACGAACGCCGAGCCGGGCTCCGCGCCGACCCGCGCGACCGCGTCGGCCGGTGCGGCGACCGCGTCGGTCACCTGCTGGGTACGCCAGCTCCAGCCCCCGTCCTCGGCGTGCCCGTGCAGCCCGCCCGTCGGCATGGCGGCCAGGCCGATCTCCGGCAGGTGCAGCCACCGGTCGGCGAAGTCGGGCAGCTCGATCGGCTCCGCCGCCGCCTCGGCCGGCTCGGTGAGGCTCGGCCGCAGGCCGATCTCCCCGTACGGTGTCCGGGTTGTCGCGGAGGCGGTGAGCAGCCACTCGTGCACCACCTCACCGTCGTCGGTCGCGCCCACCAGCTCGCTGTAGAAGAAGGCGGTGCCGAAGGTCGTGCCCCGCGCACCGGGCCCGTCCGACCCGCTCACGGGGAGGATGGCGCGGCCGAGGAGCTGGCACAGCTCGTACGCGATCTCGTTCTCGGTTTCCTGGTCGAGCAGCACGACGCCGAGGGTACAAACCGGCCGGGCGGCGGTGGCCCGTGACCCGGATATCCGGGATGCCCGCGGCGGCCGGGCCGTGGGACGCTGAGCAGGACGTGGCCGCGCCCACCCGTTCCCCCGGCGAGCCCGGGGTCGGCGGTACCCTCTTGGCGCGACACCGTCGACGCGCGCCCGTAGCTCAGCGGATAGAGCAGGGGACTTCTAATCCCAAGGCCGCAGGTTCGAATCCTGCCGGGCGCACCCTTCCCACCGCAGGTCAACGGCTTGGCGTTGCCGGCCAGGCCGATCACCACGGCTCCCGTGCGGCGAGGTCAGCCCAACAGGTGCTTCGCGGCCTCCTCCACGGGGGCCTACTCGATCTTCGGCAGAACGTAGGCGTAGGTGTTCATCGTCAGCCCGATCTGGCTGTGACCGAGCACCATCACGGTCCGGGGCGAGGCACCGGAGACCAGCAGGAACGCCGCGGGTCCCGGTCCATCGGCGTTCCTACGCTGGACGGAAGAACCAGGCCGGCTGCTGGGGCTCGTCGTTGTGCACGACGATGTCGGCGTGACGGGTCGGGCGGACCGTAGCGAAGTAGAGCCTCTGGGAGGGGATGTAACGCTCGCGCCAGCGCCTCTCGACGTCGGCTCGAGATGACACCCGGCGGTCTCGGACGGCGGCGCGATCCACGGTCTTCTCGAATGCTGTCGACACGAAGATGCGCAGGTCCCACCGATCAATCAGTTCCGGGCGCATGAGGAAGACGCCGTCGAAGACCAGCACGGCGTCGGCGGGGGCAGTCGTGACCGGCGGGGAGATCGCCGTGTCCGCGGTGCGGTCGTAGACCGCGTGTTGGAAGCGCCGGTCTCCGCCTGGGCCGAGCGGATCGAGCAGAACCCGGTTCAGCGCGTCGTAGTTGTGGGTGTCGAAATAGCAGCCTTCGGCTGAGTACTCGCCGCGCGGATAGCGCTGCGCCCGTGGGAAGAGGAAATCGTCGATCGTCGCGCGGATGACGTTGCGGCCCTGTGTGCGCAGGGCGACGGCCAGTTCGTCGGCGAGGGTGGTCTTGCCGGCGGCGGGCGGTCCGTCGATGGCAACCCGCGTCGGGTGTGCGACGGCGATGGACCCGACTGCCTCAGCCAGGCGGCCGAGCATCTCGTCGCGGGTGCCGTGGTCCATGTGCTGCTCCGTCATGGTCTCGCGAAGGTCGCCGTGTTTGAGGGCTGGGAGTGAACACCGCCGCTGAGTCCGTGGGATCGGGTCATGACCGCTATGGGATCGGGACGGGCGGTTCGATCTCATGATTCGCCGGTCAACGGATATGGGACGGCGCGGGCCAGAGAACCCGGTCGAGGAAGCCCTCGATCGCCGTGGCCATGTCACCCAGCACCGTCGCAGACCTGGCAAGTGGCCCCGGGACGCGGAGCCCGTGATCAGCGCCCTCTACCTCGAACACATGCGGTGACAGCTCGCGAGCAAGTTCCGGACGCCAGCTGCTGTCCGCCGTGCCGCCAATGAGCAGGCAGGGAGCGCAGGCCCGGCGCAGACCGTCAACCACCTCTGAACGGTGCAGCAACGGCGTGATCCAGATCGCCGGCAGCTCGTGGTCGGCGGCAAGACCTGTGGCGAGGGTGCCGAGGGAGTGGGCAATGATCAACGGCTCCGGTAGTCCACGAAGTGCCGTCGTTATCTGCTCAACTGCCCACGGTCCCCGTGCCTCCGGCTCTGGTGGAACATCGCCGCTCCATGACATGTGGTGCATCTGCGCGCCGCGCATTCGTGCGGCATCGACGGCGAACAACTGGTGGGGAACGTGCCAGCACCCACCGCTGCCCGGAATGACCAACACCGTGCGCTGCGTCGTCATGTCATCCTCTCCGCTGGCTGGAACCCGCCAGGGCCGCAGGTTCGAATCCTGCGGACGCACCGCCGTCACCGCAGGCCAGCGGCTTCGCGCTCCCGGTCGGGACGATCACCATAGTGCGGCAACGAACGTCTCCTGGCTCACCTCGAGGTAGGCGAGTTCGCGTCGGGTCCAGGCGAGCACTTCGGCAGAGCGTGCGCGGGGAACGGAGGCCGCCTGGTCATCGAGGATGTCCCGCCAGAACGCCTCATTGCGACGTAGGCGCTCGCGGATCGCGGCTGGTAGGCGGCCACGGTCCGCCGGGCTCAAGCCGTAGGCGTCCGCCAGGATCCGCACCTGGCGGGCCTGTTCTGTCGCGGGTCCCCGGTCGGGTCGCGACGATATGCACCAGGCCCACGCCATGTACCCCACGTCCTCCAACGGGAGGCCGGGCGCCGCGAAGTCGAAGTCAATGAACGCCACCGGCCGACCGTCGCGGAAGACCGTGTTGTTCGGACCGGGGTCGTGATGGCACACCACCTCACCCCCGAGACCGGACGCCAGCTCACGCGTGCCCTCATGCAGTCGTCGCAGCAGCGTCGCCGCCTGTCCGACCTGGTCGTCGGTGAAATGCCGCCATCGTGGAGGAACGTGGCCGGGCACGAACGACAGGATGTCACGGCCGTGTTGGTCCCACCCCAGATGCTGAGGGCAGCCGTCGAAGCCCGTCTTGGCGAGATGAACCAGCAGCCGCGCCACGAAACGCGACGCGGGCGAGGCCGGGCGACGGACCGTGTCTCCGACCCGGACCACACCGGCCGTCAAGCGGCCCCCGGCCAAGGGTCGTTCCACGCCATGCTCGCGGTCATGACCCATCTCGCGACCCTAACGGGCCGTGCAGACCGCATCACCGCAAAGTCCCGCCCGCTGTCGGCCGGCGGCGCTACGCCCAGGGTGGGGTGTATCGGCTCACGTAGTCGCGCGCGCGAGGGAGCGGGTCATGCCAGTACTGGTCCGGCATGCGGTGGTGCTGCTCCGCGCAGAATTCCGCGAGACTGTTCGTGATCCTGACGCGCTCCAGTGGGTGGCCTTCGAAGTCGGTGTTGACCGCCAACAGAAGCGGCTCGGGATTCCAGCCCGAGTGGTCGAACGCCCAGCCATCCCAGACCGCGTAGGTGTGGAAGACCTGCCACTCACCCGCGAGCCGCACCGCCGCAATCTCGATCGGCCGGTCGGGATAGGAATCTCGGCAGGCCCAGGCGAGGACGTGACACGCACCGGCAGCGAAGAACGCCTGGTCCGTGCGTTCCCAGGCGACGCGCTGATCGGACCGCTCGATTGCCGTCCGACGAAACGCCCCCGCTGCCCTGGCTCCCATGACCCGGACGTTAGTGCGCCTGCGCATTCTTGCCACGTCTCTCGATGAGGCGAGGTCGCGCGTCACCGAGGAGCACAGAGAAGGGCACGTCATATCCATTTGGAACGAGGAAGACGCATCGAGCGGGCGGTAGTACGTGTCAGCTCTGCGGCGACTGCCGCCGAGCGGACTCGTTCCACAGGCGCGCCTCAGCCAACAGCTGGGTCGTCGTCTCCTCCTTCGCGGCGCCGTAGCGGGCCCGGCTGTCGGGATGCAGCTCGGCGGCACGCCTCTTCGCCGCCTCGTACCGGCGGGCGGCGGCGGGGTTGGCCTCAAGGTAGGCGCGGAAGACCCGGTTCTCTTGCGGCACGAGCGACGCGACGCCGAAGACGTGGAGGTGCTGGCTCCGCTTCCCGGCGGTGTCCTTGGCGAAGAACAGGTGGTCGCTGTCCTCGGGGAAGACCATCGGACGATAGACGTACCCGAGCTGTTCGAGGGGCCGGAGGTTGGCGACGATCGCGTCGACCTCCGGCACCACCGCCATGATGTCGATGATGGGCTTGGCCGCCAGGCCGGGAACACTTGTGGAGCCGATGTGTTCGACGCTCAGCGCCTCGGGCAGGGCCTCCGACAACAGCCGCCGCTCGGCCTCGAACCGCTCCGGCCAGGCCAGGTCGTAGGGCACCACCTCGACCACGCGCGCGTCGTCCGTCACGTCGGTACCGTAACGGCCCGGGTCGGGCCGAGCCGACCCCTGTCGCTATGCGTGGGGCGCGCACATGCTCCGGGCATCGCGCTCCCAGTCGCTTCCCACCAGGGCGACGGGGTAGCCGATCTCCCTGACCTGCTTGTCCCCGCTCTCGACGGAGAACCGTATCGACAACGGCTCCGGCTGAAATGCGATCGCACACTCGAAGTTCAGCTCGACCAGGAGCTGACGGGCGCCGCCCGGGGGCAACATTGGCCCTTCTCCCGTGCTGCGCACCACGACGCCCGGCCTCTCCGCATGGACCTGACGTACCGTGACGGGCGCCGGGCCGGTGTTGATCAACGTCAGCTGCCCGGACAGTTCGACCGATCCCTGGGCGGACGAGCCTCCCAGGTTCGCCGATACCGGTAGGGCGACGAGAGCGACCACAGCGTTCCGCTCCCGCTCGGCGCGCGAGTCTCGCCACTCTCCGACGGCGAGGCCGCCCAGCACAGCGCCGACCACGAAGGCAGCGACGAGCCGCACGGTCAGGAGGCGGTCGGCGGTGGTGCTGCCCGACTGCGCCGGCTGGTGGTGCTGCTCGTCCAGGTCGATCACTGCATGCTCCGCGACATGCGCGTCAGCGTAGGGTTCGCCGCCGTCCGCGTGTGGTCCGCAGCCACCCGGCACCCGGTGCCGGAGGTGCACCCGCTACCCGGTCGGAATGCCGGCCTTCCTTTCGATTTCCCTGACGAAGTCCCGCTTCTCCCTCGTGTACCGGGCCGGATCGCCGGCGTGCCGGGCCGCGAGGCCCTGTTTGAGCGCGAGGTAGGCGGCGGCGTCCTCCGGGTGCGAGCGGAGGTGGTCGCGGAAGGCGATGAGACGACGCCAGTAGCGGCCGCCGTGCTCGGTGACGTGCAGGTGATGCGTCCGGAAGGTGGCGGGGTCTTGCGGACCCTTCCGGAAGACGCGGCGGCTCGGGTCGTCAGCCTCGGACTCGGGTGTGTAGACGTAGCCGATGCCTTCCAGGCGTGCGATGACCGCTGGAATATCGTCGAAGCTCGGCACGGCGGCAAGGATGTCGATCACGGGCTTCGCCGCCAGATCCGGAACCGCCGTGCTGCCCACGTGCTCGATCGCGATCAGTGAACCGCGCAGCGTGTGTCGCAACAGCTCCGCCTCTTCGGCATACCGCCCCGGCCAGGCCGGGTCATACGGACGTAGGCGAACGGGAGCCTGCCGGTACCAGGCCGCGCCGGCCGGGGGCGGGGTGGTCGCATCCATGCACCCCTTCATACCGGCACCGGGGATCCCGGTGCGGGCGTGGCGGGTCGGCGGGACACCAACCGCGCCACGTCCAACGTCGACCGACCCACATCCGCGCGCTCAGACGTTGCCGAAGGCCGGCGCGCCGGTGCCGTCGTACGTCAGCATGGTCACCCCGGTGCCGGAGGTGCGGGTGCCGGTCAGGCGCAGGCCCGCCGGGGGCACGCCGTCGGCGAAGAGTCGCTGCCCGCGTCCCAGCACCACCGGAAAAACCAGCAGCTGGTACGTGTCGATGAGCCCCTCCCGCATCAGCGACCGGGCGAGCGCGCCGCTGCCGTGCACCTGGAGCTCACCTCCGGGGCGGTTCTTGAGTTCGCTGACCGCGGCGGCCAGGTCGCCGTCGAGGCGGTGCGAACCCGACCAGGTCAGCTCGTCGTCGCGGGTGGTGGCGACGTACTTCGGCAGCCGGTTCAGGGGGTTGTCCGGTCCGCCCTCGGCCGGGTCGGTCACGTGCGGCCAGTAGGCGGCCATGATGTCGTAGGTGCGGCGGCCGAGCAGCAGGGCCTCGGCCCGCTCGAAGGTCTCGCCCATCCACCCGCCGACCGTCTCGTCGAAGTGCGGCGGCAGCCAGCCGCCCAGGTCGAACCCGCCGGTGCGGTCCTCCTCCTGCCCGCCCGGGGCCTGCATGACGCCGTCCAGGGTCAGGAACGTGGTGATGGTGAGTCGCATGACTGTCCCTCCTTCGTGGCCGGCCCGCGCCGGCCTCCACCCTGCCGACGGCCGAGGAACAACCGATTCGACACCCCGGCCGCGCCGAGGGTGTGACCTAAGCCACAGACGGGCCTCGACGACAGGTCGGCGCAGAACGCGTCGACGCCGACGGCGACCCTGTCGTACGCGGCCCGGGTTTCGGCCAGGTGGACGGGCTCGGTCACGCCCCGACCGTATCGGTGTCGATCCGCTCGTGCGCTGAGACGGGTCGGCGGCGGGAGTCGGGTCGACGTAGTCTCCGCTCATGGTGACCGAGACGGAGCTCCGCCTGGGCGACGGCCGCACGCTGCACGTCTACGACACCGGCGGGCCCGACCGGCTCCCCGTCTTCTGGCACCACGGCACGCCGAACATCGGCGCCCCGCCCGCGCCGCTGTTCGCGGCGGCCGACCGGCTCGGTCTCCGCTGGGTCTCCCACGACCGCCCCGGCTACGGCAGGTCGACGCCGCTTCCGGGGCGCGACATCGCCTCCGCGGCCGCCGACGTCGCGGCGGTGGCCGACGCGCTGGGTCTCGACCGGTTCGCGGTGATGGGCCACTCGGGCGGCGGCCCGCACGCCCTGGCCTGCGGCGCGCTCCTGCCCGACCGGGTGGTCGCGGTGGTGGTCGGCGCGTGCCTGGCTCCGTACGGCGCGGCCGGGCTGGACTGGTTCGCCGGCATGGTGCCCGCCGGGGTGGCGTCGCTGCGGGCGGCCGCCGCGGGGCGGGCGGCCAAGGAGGCGCATGAGGCTTCGGGCGTCGCGTACGACCCGGAGTTCACCCCGGCCGACCTGGCCGCGTTGCACGGCGAGTGGTCCTGGCTCGACAGTGTGGTGGGCCCGGCGGTGCGGGCCGGCCCGGGCGGGCTGATCGACGACGACCTCGCATACGTGCACCCGTGGGGCTTCGATCCCGCCGAGGTGACGCCGCCCGTGCTGCTGGTGCACGGGGAACGGGACGGGGTCGCGCCGGTGGCCCACGCCGAGTGGCTGGCCGGCCGGTGTCCCGACGCCGAGCTGCGCCGCTACCCGGAGGACGGGCACATCTCGGTGCTGCGCCACGCCGGGCCGGCGCTGGAGTGGCTGCGCGGGCGCGCCGACGAGGCGCCCCCGGTAGGTGGCGGTGGGTGAGGGTCCGGTCGGGTTCGACTTCCTGGACGCCACCAGCACCGGTTGGTAGGTCAGGTCAGCAGGGGTAGGAGCACCGGGCCAGCGGCCCGGACGGTAAAACCGGGTGACCGGCCGCCGAGGGGCGTCCACCATCGACGGATGCCGCAGCATCGACCCGCCGAGCCGGACATCACGCGCTACTACACGGAGGTCTTCGTCGAGGCGGACCGGTTGGACCGGTCGCCGCAGGGACGGCTGGAGGCGTGGCGCACGCGCGACCTGCTCACCCGGCTGCTGCCGGCGCCGCCGGCTGAGGTGCTGGATGTCGGCGGTGGCCCGGGCGCGTACGCGGGCTGGCTCGCCGCGGCCGGGCACCGGGTGCACCTGGTCGACCTGGTGCCGGCGCACGTCGCGGCGGCCCGGGCGACGTACCCGGGGATCACCGCGACCGTGGGTGACGCGCGGAGGCTGCCGCTGCCCGACGGCGCGGCCGACGCCACCCTGCTGCTCGGCCCGCTCTACCACCTGCCCGACCGGCCGGACCGGGTGGCGGCGCTGCGCGAGGCGGCTCGGCTGACCCGGTCCGGTGGTCCGGTGCTCGCGGCCGTGATCAGCCGCAACGCGGCCCTCATGGACCTGACCGTTCAGGGGCGGGTGGACGAGCACAATCGTGCGCTGCTGCGGGAGGAGTACGCCACCGGGGTGAACGACCCGCGGAGCGGCTTCACGACGGCCTACTTCCACCGGCCCGCGCAGGTGGTGGACGAGTTCGTCGCGGCCGGCCTGCCGGTCCCGGCGGTGTACGGGGTGGAGGGTCCGCTGTGGCCGGTGCTGAACGCGCTCGGCACCGGCCCGGCCGAGCGGCTCTTCGCCGACGCGGTGGCGTGCGCCGAGGCGTTCGAGCGGGATCCGGCGGTGCTCGGGGCCAGCGCCCACCTGCTCGCCGTGGCCCACACCGGAGCGGACCGGAGCCGGCCGGCCGGCGGGACATCTGTATAGCGACGCGCCGCGTACCGAGGGTGACCAGGTCCCGGTAGGCGTGTTATTCTCCGGCGTCGATCTACCGTGCGGACCCGACCGGGTCGCTGCCGGAAGGACACCTCCCCCGATGCCGGTCGTAGCCGCCACGACCCTGCCGCCGTCCCCGCTGGACCGGCCGGCGGGCGGCGCGTTCACCCTGATCTTCACGACGCTGCCGGCACTGCTCCGACTCACCTGCGGGCTGGTCGCCGCGGTGGTCGCGCTGTCGGTGCGCACCCCGCCGGTCCGGGTGGCCCTGCTAGTTCCGGCGATCGTCGCGCTCACCGCCTGGTCCGTCTGGTACGCGGCCCGCGCGCTCCGGTACGGGTTCACCGGCGCGCTGGTGGCCGGCGACGTGGCGTTGACCACCGCGGCCGGGCTGGCGATCCCCTGGCTGGTCGCGCCGGAGGTGCTGCCCGGCGAGGGGAGCTGGATGGCGGTGCTGGCCAGCACCACCGTGATCAACGCGCAGGCCACCGCCCCGGCCCGCTGGTCGGTCCCGGCCGGGCTGCTGGTCACCGCCGCCTACGCGACCGGCGCCGTACTGGCCGGCAACCCGGTCGAGGCGCGCGCGCACGCCGGGACGCTGCTGGTGCAGACCGGCTGCGCGGCCGTGATGACGGCGGTCATGCGCCGCCGGATCGGGCGCGCCGACGCCGCGTTCGCCGACTATCAGCGGCTCTCGCGGGAGGCCGTGGTGGGGCGGGCCGCCCGGGAGGCCGAGCGGCGGCAGAACCGGGACCTGCACGACACCGTCCTCGCCACGCTCACCATGGTCGGCCTCGGCGCGGTGCCCGGCCCGTCCGCCGCGCTGCGCGAGCGGTGCGCGGCCGATCTGCGTACCCTCACGGCCCTGGCCGACGCGCGCGCGACGCCGGCCGGCGCGGTGGCCCTCGACGAGCGCCTGCGGGCGGTCCTCACCCGGCTGCCCGAGCTGACCGTGGACGCGGCGCTCGCGCCGTGCCGGGTGCCGGCGACGGTCGCCGCGGCGCTCGCCGACAGCGCCGCCGCCGCGCTGGCCAACGTGGTCCGGCACGCGCCGGGCGCCGCCACCACGCTGCGCCTGACCGGGGACGCCGACACCCTCGTGGTCGAGGTGGCCGACGACGGCCCCGGCTTCGACCCGGCCACCGTCCCGGCCCACCGGTACGGGCTGCGCGAGTCGATCCACGGCCGGATGTCCTCGGTGGGCGGCCACGCGGTCGTGACCTCCGCCCCTGGCGCCGGCACCCGGATCCGGCTGGAGTGGTCATCCGGTGGCCACTGACTCGGGAGCGCTCGGGACCGGCACGGCGGTTCCGGCGATCGTGCGGCAGCGGGCGCCGGAGCGCGCCGGCCCGGGGGCGGCCGCGACCGCGGCGCACGCGGTGGGCGACGCCTCGGACCGGGGCGCCCGGATCGCGGCGGTGGTCATCGCGCTGGCCTGGCACCTGGCGATCGGGTTGCCGGGGCTGCTCACCTCCTGGTCCCGGCTGGCCGCCCCGCCGGTGGTCGCCGCCGGCTGGTTGGTGACCGCCGCGGTCGGCGTCGCGGCCGGCGTACGCCTGCTGCGCGGCGGGCTGCCGCCGGCCCGGCTGCTGGCGGTGGCGCTGCTGGTCGTCGACGGGGTGGTCTTCGCGGCGGCCGGTGAGCGGCAGCTCTTCACCGCGGGCAACTGGGTGTGGGGCGGGCTGGCGTGGTTCTTCCTGCTGGTGCTCTGGCGGCGGCCGGTGGGCTGGCTGCTCGCGCTGCTCGCCGCGCACGCGACGATCGCCCTGGCCGCGGCGGTCCTGCACGGCGCGACCGCCCCGGCCGACCTCAGCCGCTACGCCATGTACGTCTACGGCACCTCGTCGCTGCCGCTGGCCGTCTTCGCCGGGGCGGCGGCGATCGCCGCGCTTTCCCGGGACCGGGCCTCCACCGCCGCGGCGGCTCTGGCCGTGGCGGCGGAACGGGACGCGGCGGAACGGGCCCAGCGGGAGCGGCAGGCGCGCCTGGCTCTGGCCAGCGGCACCGCCGAGGAGGTGCTGGCCGCCCTGGCGGCCGGTGACGCCGACCCGGCCGACCCGGCCGTACGCCGCCGCGCCGTGCTGGCGGCGGCCCGGCTGCGCCGGTTGATCGCCGAGTCGGACGACGTGCCGGATCCGCTGCTGCACGAGCTGCGTGCCGCGGCGGACCTGGCGGAACGGAACGGCCTGCCGATCGAGCTGGTCGCCGTCGGGGCGCCGCCGGAGCTGCCGGTCGAGGTCCGCCGGCGGCTGGCCGACCCGGCGACCGCGGCGCTCGCGGGTGCCCGGGGCTGGGCCCGGCTGACCGTGGTGGCCGGCCCGGACGAGGTCGTGGTCAGCCTCGTCACCCCCGACCACGAGGGGCCGGACGCGACCGGCCCGCCCGGCGGGGACGGGGACGGGGACGGGCCGGTGGAACACCTGCACGAGCGGGACGGGGAGATCAGATGGACGCAGACCCGGTGGCGGAGGACGTGACCGGCGGGCAGCCGGTGGGCGTGGCGATCGTGGACGACCATCCGGTCGTGATCGACGGGGTACGGGCCTGGCTGGCCGGGGAGCCGCGGCTGCGCGTGCTGGCCACCGGGGACGATCCGGACATGGTGCTGCGGGCCGCCCCGGAGGCCGCGGTGGTCCTGCTCGACCTGCGGCTGCACGGGCGGATGGTGCTCGACAAGCTCGCCGAGTTGAGCACGGCGGGCCGCCGGGTGGTGGTCTACTCGGAGCACACCGACCCGGAGACGATGCTGGCCGCGCTGGACGCCGGCGCGGTGGCGTTCCTGGCCAAGCACGAGGGTCGGGAGCACTGCGTGGCGACCGTGCTCGCCGCGGCGAGTGACCGCCCGTACGTGCCGCCGGCGCTGGCCGGGGCGATCGTGGGCGATCCGCGCCCCGACCGGCCGGCTCTGTCGGACAAGGAGCGCGAGGCGCTGCTGCTGTGGTTCCAGTCGATGTCGAAGGCGTCGGTGGCGCGCCGGATGCGGATCAGCGAGCACACCGTGAAGCAGTACGTGGACCGGGCGCGGATCAAGTACACCCGGGCGGGGCGGCCGGCGGCCACGAAGGCGGCGCTGCTCGCCCGGGCGATTGAGGACGGCCTCGTCCGGCCGGAAGATATCGGCATCTACCGGTCACAGGCGTCCGCCGACCGGCCGACCCCCTAACGGGTGTCATGACAGCCACCCCCGGGTGGGCCAGGCTCGACGTATCGCCAACCGCCACCGGGAGGTCGTGACCGTGCAGGAGGACGCCGCACCCTTCTTCATCGGGCCGCACCGCTTCGACGCGGATGACGATCCCACCCATCCCCTGCTCGACCGGCGCTACGCGCTGCTCCCGGAGCCGGGCGAGCGGCGGCTCGGGCAGCACCGGCTGCTGGTGGCCGGTCATCTGCTCGGCCCCACCGACGACCTCCGGTCCTGGGCGCTGCCCACCCCGGCGACGGTCACCGTGACCGACCGGCGGCTGGCGTACGTCTGCACCGGCTCCGAGCTGTCCCTGGTCTCCGGGCGGGACGGCCGGACGGACGCCCGGCACCGGCGCCCGGTCCGGCTGTCCCGCCTGGTCAGCGGCCAGATCCGCTGGCAGTGGCCGTCCCGGCTGGAGCTGGCCGAGAGCCCCGACGGCACCGGCGAGCTGCGGGTGGTCTGCGACGCGCTGCGCACCATCCGGCAGCCGGCGCTGGCGCTCGCCGGCCCGGTCGACCTGGTCGCCGCGCTGACCCGGCAGGTACGCCGCTCGGTGGCCGCGTTCCGGCTGGCCCGCCCCGAACTGGTCGACCTCTCCCCGCCGGAGCGGGACACCCTGGCGGTCCGGGTGAGCCCGACGCCCGGCCCGACCCGGGGTGCGGTGACCCTGCCGGGTTCGCTGCCGGTCGAGTTCCTGTCCCGGGAGGACTACTACCGCCCGGCGGTGGCCGAGCCGCCGGCCTGGCCCCGCCAGGACGTCCCGGCGCGGGACCGCCCCGGCTCCGCCTGCTGACCCGCTCTCAGCCGGCCAGCCGCAGCGCGGCCGGGTCGGTGCGTCCCCGGGCGCGCAGCCGGCGCAGCATCCGGGCGTCGGTGAAGCCGACCGTGCGGGCGGCGGCGTCCACCGTGGCGCCGTGCCCGATGAGGTGCTCGGCCCGTTCCACCCGCAGCAGCTGCTGGTAGCCGAGCGGGGTCAGCCCGGTGGCCTGCCGGAACAGCCGGCTCAGGGTGCGTTCGGCGACCCCGCAGGCGGCGGCCAGCTCGGCCAGCGGCAGCGGCTCGGCGTAGTGCGCGTCGATCAGGTCCTGCGCCCGGTGCACCGCGTCGGAGAGGTGCGACCGGTGCCGCATCATGGCGCTCGCCTGCTGCTCGTGGCCGTTGCGGCGGGCGTACACGACGAGGGTGCGGGCGATCCGGGCCGCCACGGCGGGGCCGTGCCGGGTGGCGACCAGGTGCAGCGCCACGTCGATGCCGCTGGCGATGCCGGCGGAACTGACCACCCGGTCGTCGACCACGTAGAGCACGTCCCGGACCACCCGGGCCGCCGGGTGCCGCCGCGCCAGCTCGTCCTGCACGTCGTGGTGGGTGGTGCACCGCCGCCCGTCGAGGAGGCCGGCCCGGGCGAGCGCGAAGGCGCCCGCGCAGACGCTCGCCACGGTGCCGCCGGCCGCGTGGTGCTCCGCCAGCCGCCGCAGCTCGTCCGGCCCGACCGGCCCCGCCGGGCCGTGCGCCGACAGCCGCCACCCGGGTACGACGACCAGGTCGTCGCGGTGCAGCGCGGGCCAGTCGACGGTGGCCCGCAGCGACACCCCCTGCACGGTCGGCACCTCGGTGGTGGCGGCGACGTAGTGCAGGCGGTAGTCGTACCCGAGGTCGGCGGCGGCGGAGAAGACCTGGGCCGGCCCGGCGAGATCCAGCAGGTGCAGCTGCGGCACCAGGAGGAACACGACGGCTCCCGGTCGCGGCGCGGCGCCCGGCGCGCCAGGCTGGAGTCGCGGGTCGACCCGGCTCATGGGATCAGGCGCCGACCGGGAGCGCGTCCACGACAGCTCCAGGTCGCGGCGCGGCGTCAGACGCGCCGAGCTGGAGTTGTCGTACGACGTCGGCAACGGTGCGCACGGTGGCGAACCGGCCGGCCAGGGCGTACTCGGTGCGGGCGGTCATCTCGGCGGTGGACAGGGTGCGCGGGTCGGCCAGGATCCGCTCCAGCGGGGCGTCGGCCGGCAGGTCCCGGTGCGGGGTGGGGAAGGTGACCGTCGCGTCGGTCACGAACGTCATCTCGTACCCGAGGTCGCAGCCGACGCGGGCGGTGGTCTCCACGCACTGCTCGGTGCGGATGCCGCAGACCGTGACCGCGCGGATCCCGGCGAAGGTGAGCATCTGCTGGAGGTTCGTGGTGGTGAAGGCGTTGTGCGAGGTCTTGACCAGCGTCGGCTCCCCGGGCGCCGGGGCGAGGCCGTCGATCAGCCGGACGTGCCCGGAGGCCGGGTCGAAGACGCCACCGGTGCCCGGCTCGGCGTGCAGGACCCAGACCACCAGGTCGCCCCGGCGCCGGGCCGCGTCGACGAGCCGGTTCACCTGGTCGACGATGTCCGGCTGGGAGGCGTGGGCCCAGATCGGGCGCTGCCGGAAGGACTCCTGGACGTCGATGACGACGAGTGCTGCTCTGCTCATGGGCTCGATCCTGGCCGGGCGGGCGCCCGGCCGGCAGACACCATCATGCCGGGATGCGGAACGATCCGGCCAGGTGCGGGTGCGCCGGCGCGGGTCAGGAGGTGGGGGCGCGGCGACCCGGACGGTCCAGCTCGGCGGCCTGCTCCGGGGTGGGCGCGGTGCCGCCCAGGTGGGCGGGCTGCCACCAGGTGTCGTCCGGGCCGGCGGGCTGGTCCGGGTATTCGCGCTGGGCCCGGTCGACCAGCGCGGTGAGCCGGGTGCGCAGCTCGGCGGTCAGGGCGTTGCCGTCCGGGTAGGCGGCCGGGTCCATGGGTTCGCCCACCAGGATGGTGACCGGGGTGTGCCGCCGGGTGAGGGTGCGCGGCCGCCCCTTGGTCCACAGCCGCTGGGTGCCCCAGAGCGCGACCGGCAGCAACGGCACGCCGGCCTCCTGGGCCATCCGGGCCGCGCCGTTCTTGAGGTCCTTGACCATGAAGGAGCGGCTGATCGTCGCCTCCGGGAAGACGCCGACCACCTCGCCGCGGCGCAGCGCGCTCACCGCCGAGGCGTACGAGCCGGCGCCGGCGGCCCGGTTCACCGGGATGTGCTTCATGCCCCGCATCAGGGGGCCGGAGACCTTGTGCCGGAAGACCGAGTCCTTCGCCATGAACCGGACCAGCCGGCCCGAGTCCCGGGCGCCGTACCCGCAGAAGATGAAGTCGAGGTAGCTGACGTGGTTCGAGGCCAGCACCGCCCCGCCGGTGCGCGGCACGTGGTGGCTGCCGTCGACGCGCAGGCGCAGGTCGAGAGCGCGGAACATCGTCTTGGCGGCGAGGATCACGGGCGGGTACACGAGTTCCGGCATCCGCCAACTTTACCCCGAGTAGGTTACGGGACCGTAGGGGCGGAAGTCCCCTCGCTCTGCCGTCGGCAGAGCGGGTGGCGGGCGGCGCGCCGGTGCGGCCAGCATGGCGGGATGACCGATCGCGGCGTACTGCTCTGGATCCACGGCGGCGGGTGGCGGGCCCGTTCCGAGGAGGACGGGGCCGCGCTCGCCCCGCTCGGGCTGCGGGTGGTGCCCGCGACCTACCGCTTCGCGGCCGAGGCCGGCTGGCCGGCCCAGCTCGACGACGTACGCGCCGCCGCGCGGGCCGCCCGGGCCGCGGCGGGCGGGCTGCCGCTGCTGGTCGGCGGGGACTCGGCCGGCGCCATGCTGGCCCTGCACCTGGGCCTGCGCGGGGTGGACCGGCCAGGCGACGTCCGGGGCGTGCTGGCCTACTGGGCGCCGGTCGACCCGCTGGAACCTCAGTGGCGGCGGCTGCGCCGGCACGACGACCCGTGGGCGGGCCTGCTCGGCCACCCGCCCGCCTCCGGTGATCCGGCGACCGTCGACGCCACCGTCGCCAGCCACCTGGGCTCGGGCGTGCCGGTGCTGCTCGTGCACGGCCGCGACGACGCCGCCGTGCCGGCCGCCCAGTCGGTCGGGCTGGCCACCCGGCTGCTCGCCGCCGGCCACCCGGCGCACCTCTGGCTCACCCACGGCGGGCACGCGCTCGACCTGGCCCGCCCCGACATCCGGGCGGTCACCGCCGCGTTCCTGGACACCGTCCTCCCGCCCGCCTGAGCCGACTACGGTGCAGGGCATGCCCGATCTCACCGCGATCGTCATCCACTGCCGGGATCCCTACCTGCTCGCCCCGTTCTGGAGCACGGTGACCGGGCTGCCCGTGGTCGAGGAGGACCGGGCGAAGCTGGCCGACCGGTCGCTGGAGCCGGACGAGTCGGTGCTGCTGCGCGACCCCGCCGGCCGCCGGCCCGACGTCTGGATCAGCCCCGTCGACGACCTGCCCGGCGCCGGCCGGATCCACCTGGACCTGGTCGGCGACGCGGAGGAACGGGCCGCCGTGCTGGAGGCGGGCGCCACGGTGGTGCGCGAGCTTCCCCGCTGGACCGTGCTGGCCGACCCGGAGGGCAACGAGTTCTGCCTGCTCCCCCGCAGCGAGGCGCACGGCGACGCGCTGCTGCCCGGGCACTGAGCCCACGGCGGCGCGCCGCCGGCCTCCCGGCCGGCGGCGCGCGGGCGCCTCGGGTCAGGAGGCGAGGTTGTGCAGGTCCAGCCGGCCCCGGGCGAAGGCGTCCACCCGGCCCCACCGGCCCGGGATGTCCAGCACCTCGATGCGACCCATGCCGACCGGCAGCCGCGGGTCCACCGCGAGGTGCCCCTCGTGCGGCTCCAGCCCCAGCATCGTCCGGATCAGCAGCAGCGGGGTCCCGGTCGACCAGGCCTGCGGGCTGCACGCCGTCGGATACTCCACCGGGAACTTGGTCAGCTCCCGCTGGTAGCCGCCGAACGCCTCCGGCAGCCGCCCGTCGAAGTACCGCGCCGCGTCCAGGATGCCGTTGGCGACGGTGGCGGCCTCCTCGGCGAAGCCGTACCGGCGCAGGCCCCAGGCGATGAAGGAGTTGTCGAACGGCCAGATCGTGCCGTTGTGGTAGCCGATCGGGTTGTAGCGGACCTCGCCCTCGGCCAGCGTGCGTACGCCCCACCCGGAGAAGAGCCGCGGGCCGACCAGGTGCGCGGCGATCTGCCCCGCCCGGTCCTCCTGCACGATGCCGCTCCACAGCAGGTGACCGATGTTGGAGCTGAGCACGTCGCACTGCCGGCCGTTCGGGTCCAGCCCCAGGGCGTAGAAGCCGCCGTCGGCCACCCACCAGTCCCGGTTGAACCGCTCCTTGAGCTCCGCCGCCTCGCGTTCCAGCTGGTCGGCGTACGCGGGGTCGCCCCAGAACTCCCGGGCCAGCCGGGCGGCCCGCACCTTCGCGTCGTACGCGTACCCCTGCACCTCGCAGGTGGCCCGCGGGAACGGCGGCAGCGTGCCGTCGGAGTACGAGAGGGAGTCCCAGGAGTCCTTCCAGCACTGGTTCTCCAGGCCGGTGTCGGTGTTGCGCCGCTCGTACCAGATGTAGCCGTTGCCGACCAGGTCGGCGTAGTCGTCGATCCACTTCAACGCGGCCCGGCACTCGCGTTCCAGCTCCTTGACCAGCGCGACGTCGCCGCTCCACTTCTCGTACTCGTCGAGCAGCACGATGAACAGCGGCGTCGCGTCCACCGAGCCGTAGTACGGGGAGTGCGGCTGCTCCTCGAAGGCGGCCGTCTCGCCGTAGCGCATCTCGTGCAGGATCCGCCCCGGGTCCTCGTCGCGGAAGTCGTCGAACCGGGTGCCCTGCAACGCGCCGAGGATGCGCAGCGTGGTCTTCGACATCTCGGGCGCGAACGGCAGCGCCTGGAGGCAGGTGAAGATGCTGTCCCGGCCGAACATGGTCATGAACCAGGGCAGGCCGGCGGCCGGCAGGGTCTGCCCACCGAGCGAGAGCGGCGAGAACCGCAACGCGGCCAGGTCGATCAGGCTGCGCCGGTACGTCGAGGCCACCTTGCCGTGCTCGCTGTTCACCTTCGGCGCCTTGGCGATCCACTGCTCCAGGTCGTGCTGGAGGGCCAGCCGCTCGGTGCCGTGCGCCCGCAGCCCCATCCGCAGGTCCCGGCCGCCCGGCCCGACGGCGTGGGTCTGCACGTCAATGGCCGTGTCCCACTGCTCGTTGGGTTCCAGGTGGATGGTCCAGGCGAACCCGTTGCGGTCGTAGCGGGCCGGCCGGGAGGCGGCGATGACCGTCTCCCGCCGGAAGTTGCCCCGTCGGTAGCCGAGCCGCAGCTTGTCGGACTCCGCCTCGGCGTAGGTCTCGCCCTTCTTGTTGAGGATCTCGTCCTTGACCTGGAAGAGGTCGGCGAAGTCGCAGCCGGCGTCCATCCGGATCTCCAGGTCCACCGCCTTCTCGTCGTGGTTGAGGATCGTCAGCGTCTCCCGGAAGCTGCCGCCCACCGCCCGCTCCCGGATGATCGACAACTTGGCGTCGATGTAGTGCGTCGCCATGCCCGGCACCAGGAAGAACCGGGCCTCGTAGTACTGGAGGTCGTCGTAGGAGAGCGCGTTGAGGCGCTCACCGTTGACGGTCAGCACCCATTTCGACAGGAACCTCGTGTCGATCGAGAAGAGGCCGGTCGGCTCGGTCGGCGTGGCCTCGATGTCACCGGTGTCCTCGGAGACCACGAACGTGTTGCCGTCCAGGATCCGGACGGTGTTGCTCCCGGGCATCAGGCAGCCCTCCTCTGAAACGAGTGGTGCGGCCCGCGCGAATCCGACGGACCAGGGAAGATCCGTTCCACCTGCAACACCAGACGCAGGTCGCCGGAGACCGTCATGTCCCCGCGCAGCAGCGCCGCGATGGTGTTCTCCTGGCCGCTGACCAACTCGCCGAAGAGCCGCGGCTCCGCACCCACCACGGTGTCGGCCTCCTGGTCCTCCTGACGGACCCGGAGGTTGCCCCGGTCGATCTCCAGCAGCCAGTGCGTGGTCTGCGGTCCCTCGTGCAGGTCGAACCGGAGCGTTCCGGAGGTTTTGGCCAACAGCGGTTCGAACCCCCGCCGGTCCAGGTCCTCGAAGAATCTGGTCGTGGTCATGTCCATCGGGCGACTCCTCCCGCGATCCGCACCCTCCGACGTCCGAGGACGGGTCCCCGCCCGGGTACGGGCTCAACCTCGCCCGGTTCGGGTGAGTCACCCGCCCGGAGCCCCGGACGTGCGAACGCCGGCCCCCGAATCGGGGGCCGGCGTCACCGCGGCGGACGAATCAGTTGTTCGGGTCGTCGGCGCTGACGTCCGCGAGCACGGACTGGGGCTCCCGCTCCACGGCCAGGTCACCCATCGACACCAGGCCGATCAGGCGGCCGTCCTCGGTCACCGGCAGCCGGCGTACCCCGTAGGTGCGCATCAGGTCGGCGGCGGCCACGGCGTCGTCGTACTGACTGACCGTCACCACGTCCTTGCTGGTGATCTGGTCGAGCTTCGTCGCGCTGGGATCAAGGTTCTCGGCCACGCCCCGAACCGTGATGTCCCGGTCCGTGACGATGCCGACCACGTTGTCGCCATCGGTCACCACCACGTCGCCGATGGCGCTGTCACGCATCTCCTGCGCCGCGGCGGTGAGGGTGTCGCTGCCGGCCATCGTCACCAACCGGGTCGTCATGAACTCTCCGACCGTTGTCATGGTGCTCCCCTCTCGGTGTCGGCACCGCGGTCTACCCGGCGCCCGGGGCGAGGTAACGCGGGCCGGCGCCGGCGGTCAGCCGCGCGGCGGCATCCCGTAGAGCCGCTCGACGTGCAGCCGGAGCACCAGCCGCCGCTCGGCCACCATGGCCCGCCGGAAGTCGTCCCAGTCCGGGTGTTCGCCCTGCACCGCCCGGTAGAGCCCGACCAGTTCCTCGACGGTCGGGGCGTCCGGCCGCTCCGCCACCGGGGTCAGCTCGGCGCGGGCCTCCGCCACCGCGTACGCCCAGCCGTCCTCGCTGCTCACGTGGAAGCTGGCCCGGGGGTCGCGGCGCAGGTTCGCGGTCTTCGCCCGGCCGTCGGTCACCGAGATCCGGATCAGCCCGGCATCCCGGTCGAAGGAGTGGACCACGGTGGACAGTTGGGGCCGGCCGTCGCGCTTCAGTGTGGCGAGCACGCCGAGCCGGCGGCTCGCCACGAGGTCGGTCAGGGCCTGCCGCGTCCGCTCGTCCGCCATGGGGTCAGCGCCCTTCCGCGGCGACGAGCTCGGCGAGCTGCACGGCGTTGAGCGCCGCGCCCTTGCGCAGGTTGTCGTTGGCGCAGAACAGGGCGAGGCCGTGCTCGACGGTCTCGTCGGCCCGGATCCGCCCGACGAACGTGGGGTCCTGACCGGCCGCCTCCAGCGGGGTCGGCACCTCGTGCAGCGCCACACCCGGCGCGCCGTCGAGCAGCTCACGGGCCCGGGCCGGGGTGATCGGGCGGGCGAAACGCGCGTTGATCTGCAGGGAGTGGCCGGTGAACACGGGCACCCGGACGCAGGTGCCGGAGACCTTCAGCCCGGGGATTTCCAGGATCTTGCGGCTCTCGTTGCGCAACTTCTGCTCCTCGTCGGTCTCCGAGGAGCCGTCGTCGACGATCGAGCCGGCCAGCGGGAGCACGTTGAAGGCGATCGGGCGGGCGAACGAGCGCGGCGCGGGGAACTCCACGGCCGACCCGTCGAAGGCCAGCCCGGCGGCGTGCTCGGCGACCTTGCGGACCTGCTCGTCCAGCTCGGCCACGCCGGCCAGGCCGGCACCGGACACCGCCTGGTAGGTGGCGACCACCAGGCTGATCAGCTCGGCCTCCTGGTGCAGCGGGCGCAGCACCGGCATGGCGGCCATGGTGGTGCAGTTCGGGTTGGCGACGATGCCCTTGGGCCGGTTGGCGAGGGCGTGCGGGTTGACCTCGGCGACCACGAGCGGCACCGCGGGGTCCATCCGGTACGCCGAGGAGTTGTCGATGACGACCGCGCCGGCCTCGGCGACCCGGGGCGCGAGGTCCCGGGCGGTGCCCTTGCCCGCCGAGAACAGCACGACGTCCAGGCCGCGGTAGTCCGCGGTGGCCGCGTCCTCGACGGTGACCTCGCCGTCGCGCCAGGGCAGCGTGCGCCCGGCCGACCGGGCCGAGGCGAACAGCCGCAGCTGCTCCGCCGGGAACTCGCGCTCCGCCAGCACCTGCCGCATCACGCCACCGACCTGGCCGGTGGCCCCCACAATGCCGATCCTCATGCCCGCGAGGCTACCCAGCCGGGCGGGGCCGGCGGGAAGTCTTTCCCAGCGCGCGGGCCGCCGACCAGCGGGGCGCCCTTCGGCGATCGGGCCGTCGACCGGCAACGACACGGGCGCTCGACGGGCTGCCGACGGAGAATCCCCGGCTGTCCGCGGCCCGGGCCGGAGCATCCGCGCCCGCGGCCCGGGCGCACGCGACCGCTGGACGCGACGGGAATCACATCCCTGCCGGTCAGGACGTGTGGTCGACCACCTCGCCGAGGCCGGCGGCCACCAACTCGTCCCGGATCACCGCCGAGTCGCCCTCGACGACCAGGGTGAGCGACTCCGGGTGCAGGTGGGCGGCGGCCGCCGCGGAGACCTCCTCGACGGTCGCGGCGAGCAGCGCCTCGCGCAGCCGGGCGTGGTAG
Organism: Micromonospora sp. CA-244673; assembly: GCF_050948395.1. Taxonomy (NCBI): domain Bacteria; kingdom Bacillati; phylum Actinomycetota; class Actinomycetes; order Micromonosporales; family Micromonosporaceae; genus Micromonospora; species Micromonospora sp. CA-244673. The sequence continues at coordinate 5,966,692 of NZ_CP192019.1, forward strand.
TCGTCCGGCAGGTCGTGCACGACCAGCGTGGTCAGCGCCGAGGCGATGGCCCGGGGGCTCTGCAGCTCGACGGAGAGCTGGCCGGCCCGCCAGGAGCGCGCCACCGCCAGCTCGTCCTCGGTCACCCCGGTCAGCCGGGTACGCGACACCTCGCCGACCGCCTCGACCAGGGCCGGCGCGGTCACCGCGGTCTGCACCCCGGAGCTGATGGCGAACCGGCCGAACCGGCGGGACGAGGCGAAGTCGCCGCGGATCCCGTACGTGTAGCCGCGCACCTCGCGGATCAGGTGGTTGAGCCGGGAGGTGAAGGCACCGCCGAGCACCGTGCCGGCCAGCGTCATCGGCACGTGGTCCGGGTGGGCGCGGTGCGGCGACGGGTGCCCGAGGCGGAGCGTGGACTGCACCGAGCCGGGCCGGTCGACCAGGATGATCCGCCGCCGGTCGGACAGCGGCACCTCGATCGGGCCGCCCTTGTCCGCCGCCGCGCCGCCGGCCCCGGTGAACACCGTCGCGGCGAGCGCGTCGAGGTCGATCCGGTCCAGGTCACCGGCGACGATCAGCGTGCCGGGGCGGATGAACCACTCGGAGTGGAAGACGGTCACGTCGTCAACGTCGAGGCCGGCCACGCTCTCCGGGTCGCCGTACATCGGGCGGCCCCAGCGGTTGTCCGCGCCGAACAGCTCGGCGCGCAGCACCGCGTCGGCCCGGGGGCCCGGGTTCGCCCAGTCCATCCGCAGGGCGGTCACCTCGTCGTCGCGGACCCGCCGCACGTCGGCCGGGTCGAGCTTCGGCGTCCGCACCGCCTCGGCGAGCAGCTCCACGGCCGCGCTCAGCCGGTCCACCGGCACCTGCACGCTGACCTGGAACGAGTCCCAGTCCAGGCCGGTCACCAGCTCGGTGCCGAGCGCCTCGATGGCCAGGGCGTACGCGGTGGCGTCCCGCTGCGCGGTCCCCTCCTCCAGCGCCTTGGCCAGCACCCCGCCGAGCCCCTCCTTGCCGACCGGCTCCCGGCCGGCGCCGCCGTCGAGCAGCAGCAGCGCGACGGCGAGGTTCTGCCCCGGCAGGTGCGCGGCGACGACCTGCCCGCCGGCGGCGGACCGGCGGACCACCTGCGGGAACCGGTACGGGCGGGCGGCGCCGGGCCCGGGACGGGTGGCGATCAGCGTCATGGGGTCTCCTCGGGCTGGTAGGTCAGGGTCGCCCGGTCGGCCGCGCCGAGCAGCTCGCTGGCCTGCTCGGCGATCTGCTCGGCGGTGACGGCGAGCCAGGCGGGCAGCCGCTCGCCGGCGCTGGCCGGGTCGCCGAACTGGGTGGCGTACCGGCCGAGGGTGTCCGCCCGGCCGTCCACGGTGGACATCTGCCGCCACCACATGGTGCTCAGCAACGCCTTGGCCCGGTCCAGCTCGGCGGCCGTCACCGGCACGGTGGCCAGCTCGTCGACCACCTCGGCCAGCCCGTCGCGCAGCCGGTCGGCGGACACCCCGGGGCGGGCCGTGGCGGTCGCGATCAGCGGCGCCGGCGCGTGCGCCAGGTCCACCCCGTACGCCCCGACCAGGTCCGGCTGGGCGATCCGCTCGCCGTCGGCGAGCCGCTGGTAGAGCCGGCTCCCCCGGCCGCTGCCCAGCACGGTGGCGAGCACGGTGGTCACGTCGTAGCCGGTGGTGCCGAACGGGTGGGTGCGGTGCGCGACGTAGACCCGGGGCGCGGGCACGTCGGCGGTGACCGTCTCCACCGCGGGCCGGCCGGTGGCCGGGACGGCGCGCCCGTCCGGGGCCGCCGGGATGTCCTCGCGCGGCGGCAGCCCGCCGAAGTACTTGTCGGCCAGCGCGAACACCTCGGCGGCGGTGGTGTCGCCGACGACGGTCAGCACGGCGTTGTTCGGCGCGTAGAAGGTGCGGTGGAACGCCTGGAAGGTGGCCAGGTCGGCGGCGTTCAGGTCGGCCATCGAGCCGATCGTGGCGTGGTGGTAGGGATGCCCGGGCGGATAGAGCAGCGGCAGCAGCCGCAGCCAGGCGTCGCCGTACGGCACGTTCTCGTAGCGCTGGCGGCGCTCGTTCTTCACCACGTCCCGCTGGTTGTCCAGCGTCTCCTGGGTCAGCGCGGGGACCAGCCCGCCCATCCGGTCGGCCTCCAGCCAGAGCGCCAGCTCCAGGTGCTCGGCCGGGACCGTCTCGAAGTAGTTGGTCCGGTCGGGGTTGGTGGTGGCGTTGAGCGAGCCGCCGGAGCCCTGGATGAGCCTCATGTGCTCGGTCTTCGCCACGTTGACCGAGCCCTCGAACATCAGGTGCTCGAAGAGGTGGGCGAAGCCGGTCTGACCCGCCGGTTCGTGGCGGGAACCCACGTCGTACCAGATGTTCACGGCGACGGCGGGGGCGGTGCGGTCCTCGCTCACCACCACGCGCAGACCGTTGTCCAGTCGGGTCGTCTCGATCGGCCAGGGGTAACCGCTGTCGGGCATGGCACGACGCTATCCGATCTCGCGGGTGGAAAGGTGACGTGCGGGGAGCATCGTCGCCGCGCGCCGGGGTACTCGCCCGGCATGTCCACCCCCGCATCGTCCGCGGTCGAACGCGCCGCCCTCCTGCTCGCCCGGCTCCGGCGTGCCCGGCTGCTGCATCCCGCCGGCCGCACCTTCTCCGCCGAGGCGATGATCTGGGGTACGCCGGGCCCGCCGGCCGGCGTGCCGCTGCTCGACCTGCCCGGCCGGTGGCCGGCCACGGTCCGCCTGTCGAAGGGCGTGCCCACCCCGGGACGCTGGCCGGACGTGCTGGGGGTGGGGATCCGCCTGCACCGCGACCCGGAGCCGCCGGTGGATCTGCTGGCCAGTTCCAGCGCCGCCGCACCCGTGCTGCGCCACCTGCCGCTGCCCCGCCGCGGCTTCACGGGGACGTACACCTCGATCATGTCCTACCGGGCGGGCCGGCGGCGGCTGTACCTGGCCGTGCTGGCCGACCCCGACTCGCCGGAGCTGGGCCGCGGCCTGGCCGAACTCCCGGCGGCGGCCGGCGACGACGGGCCGCGGCTGGTGCTGGCGGTCGCGTCCGCGGTCGGGCCGTGGCGGCCGTTCGGCGAGGTCCGGCTGGGCGGCCGGCGCGGCGCCCCGGAGGACGCCGCGCTGGCCTTCGACCCGGTCGGGAACGTGCCGCCGGGCCTGCGGCTGGCCGGTCCGCTCGCCTGGCTGCGGGACACCACCTACCGGGGCTCGCGGCGGGCCCGGGGCGCCACCGCTCAGTCGGGGGGCTCGACGGGGGTGACGGTCTGATCGGAGGTCCGGTGCTCCAGCACCGTGTCCGGGGCGGCGTTGCGGTCCTCCTCCCGGATGTCCGATTCGGCGAGGATCGCGTCGGCCTGCGCCTCCGGGTCCTCGCTGCCCACCGCCGCCTCCTCGGGCAGCAGGTGGGCGCGGGACTCGATCCGGTCCTGGTCGCTCTGGTGGTGACTCATGCAGTCCCCATACCCCCGCCGGGCCGCGGCGTACCCGGCGAGCGGGTGGGACCCGTCCCTGACGTCGGGTACGCTGGCGGGCGTGACGCGGTCGTATCGATGGTTTAGGCAGCCGGCTGGAGGAGCCGGTGACTCGACCATGAGCTGACGTCACTTCCTCTTCGAGCCGGCCGGGCAGGGATGATTCCCTGCCCTTCTGCATACGAGCAGCCGGCTCGATCCCGGGCGCCGGCCCCGGGCACGGTCGGCGGAAGGAACCCCACCGTGACGACCCCGGACGCCCATCGGGTCATCGACCAGCGGATCGACCGTGTCGTGCCGCTGACCACCCCCGCGCTGCTGCACCACCACCTGCCCCTGGAGGACTCCCTCGCCGAGGCCGTGGTGGCCGGCCGCCGTGCCGTCGGCCGGGTGCTGGACCGCGCCGACGACCGGCTGCTGGTCGTGGTCGGCCCCTGCTCGGTGCACGACCCCGCCGCCGCCCTGGAGTACGCGGGCCGGCTGCGCCAGGTCGCCGACCGCCTCGCCGACGACCTGCTCGTGGTGATGCGGGTCTACTTCGAGAAGCCGCGCTCGACCGTGGGCTGGAAGGGCCTGATCAACGACCCGGGCCTGGACGGCTCGGGCGACGTGAACACCGGCCTGCGCACCGCGCGGGCGCTCCTGCTCGACGTGCTGCGGCTGGGCCTGCCGGTGGGCTGCGAGTTCCTCGACCCGATCACGCCGCAGTACATCGCCGACACGGTGGCCTGGGGCGCGATCGGCGCCCGGACGGTCGAGAGCCAGGTGCACCGCCAGCTCGCCTCCGGCCTGTCCATGCCGATCGGCATGAAGAACCGCCCCGACGGCAGCATCGCCACCGCGGTGGACGCCATCCGGGCGGCCGGCGTGCCGCACGTCTTCCCCGGCATCGACGTCTCCGGCACCCCGGCGATCATGCACACCCGGGGCAACGCCGACGGTCACCTGGTGCTGCGGGGCGGCGGTGGCCGGCCCAACTACGACGCGGAGTCGGTGGCGGGAGCGCTGGACCTGCTGCGCGCGGCCGGACTGCCCGAGCGGGTGGTGATCGACGCCAGCCACGCCAACAGCGGCAAGGACCACCGCAACCAGCCGCTGGTCGCCGCCGACGTGGCCGCCCAGCTCGCCGCCGGCCAGCGCGGCATCGTCGGCATCATGCTGGAGAGCTTCCTCCAGCCCGGCCGCCAGGACCTCGACCCCACCCGCGAGCTGGAGTACGGCAGGTCGGTGACCGACGCCTGCATCGGCTGGGACACCACGGCCGAGGTCCTCGACCACCTCGCCCAGGCCGTCCGCACCCGCCGGGCCACCCTCCCCACCCCCGCGTGAGCGGCGGCTGGGGACGTTTGACCGATTCGGGCCCGGGTAGCTGGTCGGCGTGACCGACGACGCGCCCGTGACCGAGCAGCCGGACACCCGGCAGCTCGACGAACTGCTCGACGACATCTTCCGTGGCCAGGAGCGGATGAGCCAGGCGGACATCTACCGCCGGGCGGTGTCCGCCGAGCTCCCCGCCGACCTGCTGTCCCGGATCGACGCGCTGCCCGAGGGCGAGTACGCGGTCGATGAGGCGGCCGACCTGCTCGGCGGGACGGTGGCCTGAGCCACCGGCGAGGCGGCCCGAGGACGGAGAGGACAGCGCCATGACCGACCGCAACGAGGAACAGGAGCACCCTCCGGCCCTCGGCCAGCCGCCCGAGGGCACGGACACGCTGCCGGAACCGGACTTCGCCGGGGAGCACGACCAGACCGCGGTGTCCGACGACGTGATCACCGGTGAGGACCGCGACGAGCGGGAGCCGGAGTCGTCGCGCGGCTGGGCCGGTGAGGACCACGGCACGACCCCCACCTGAGACCGGGAGAAGGCGAGAGGGGGGCCGGCGCGTCGCGCCGGCCCCCCTCTCGCGTCGTGTCACTCCTTCCGGTGCCCACCCTCGGCCGCCTGCTGGGCCATCGCGTACCCCATCTGGAGGAAGTCCGAGGCGGCCACCGCGGTCAGCGCGGTGGCGACGAGGCGGGTCAGCCGGGGGGCCAGCACCAGCCCGCCGGTGAGGCCGGTGGCGACCCAGACCGCCAGGCAGAACGGGCAGCTCAGCAGCTCGCCGACGGCGTGCCGGGTGGGGCTGCCCTGGTCACGGACCTGTTCCATCACCTCGCCGCTGCCGATCGGGTGGTCGTACCGGGTGAACGGCGCGCGGAGCGGGCTGGTGATCGCGTCCTTGGAGAGCAGCCGGCTCAGCTTGTGGGTCGCGATGGCGAGCAGCACGACGTCCGAGGGTGCGGGCCGCTCCGGCACCGGGCGGCCGGTCGCCTTGACGAGGCCGACCAGCGACGCGGTGACGGCGCCGTACGTGCCCATGGCCGCCAGGTAGCCGCCCAGCGGGCGGTACTCGTGCGGCGCGTACGCCTGGCGCAGCCGCGCCACCTTCTGTTTCAGGCCACTCCCGGTCACCCGGCCTCCTCGTCTCGTCGTGGCGCCCGGCTCAGCCGGCGTTCAGGTTGTCGGACACCTCACGGGCGAGGTTGGACAGGATCTCGTCGGCCATCCCGTGGTCGGTGCCGGTCAGGTCGAGCCGGACCCGGGCGCCCCCGGCGTCGGCCGGCTCCACGTCGATGTCCGCCGACCAGCCGGCGGACTGGGAACTCCAGCGGGCCCGCATGTCCTCGGCGTCGACCACCTCCACCTGGTGCGTGCCGGAGCGGCGCAGCTCCTCGGGCAGCCAGGCCGATGACCGGTCGGGGTCGGTGGCCGTGTTGAACACCACCTCGGGCGGCGCGGACATGCCGCGCTCGGCGTGGTTGCTCATCAGGCGTCCCGGAGTCGGCTCGGGTCGACCTCCCGGCCCGGGTTCCGGGCCAGGTACTCGGTCTCCAGCTCGGCGGTGCGGCGCAGGTGGTTGGCGAGCGCCGAGTCGGTGGCGTGCCGGAGGGTGTCCAGGCGGGTCCGGTGCAGGCTCTGCATCTCCCGGATCAGGTCCTCGTCGCCGAGTTCGGCGGGGTCCACCCCGAGCAGCTCACCGTCGACCTCGTGGGTGCGGGCGTGGTCGCCGTCCCACTCGGTCACCCGCTGCTCCGGGCTGGCGTCCCGGCGTACTGATTCGGTCATCGTCGCCCCCTCGTCTCGTTCGGGCTGGCGTCTAGACGGATGCCCAGCCGGGGTGTCACCAAACCCGACCCGGCTACGACACCGCGTCGGAGACGGCCGGTGGGCCCGGTACCCTCGATGGCATGAAGCGGCTCTGGACACCGGCGTGGATCGCCCGCCACGTGGCCATGGTCGTGCTGGTGGTGGGCTTTCTCGGGCTGGGCTGGTGGCAGGTCACCCGGGCCGCCGGGGGCAACACGCTGAGCTTCGGTTACGCGATCGAGTGGCCGGTCTTCGCGGCCTTCGTGGTCTTCGTCTGGTGGCGTGAGCTGCGGCACACGCTGCGGGCCGCGCGCGAGGAGCGGACCACACCGGCGCCGTCGGCGGCCGACGGCGCCGAACCGGCCGTCGCCACCCCGGCGGTACGCCGGCCGGTGCGGGTCAGCCGGGTGCCGGTCGCCCCGACCGGCGGGGCCGACGACGGCGAACTGGCCGCGTACAACCGCTACCTTGCATGGTTGAACGCCAACCCGGGCGCGAGGCCCGGCGACTATCCCGGCTGAGGCCGGTGCGGAAGGACGGACGACGGTGGGCGGAGCCTTTACCCGGTACCGCGTGATCGCCTGGATCGTGGGCGTGGCGCTGGTGGTGCTGGTCCTGATCGGCATGCCGCTGAAGTACGGCTTCGACAACCCGACCGTGGTGGCCGTGGTCGGCACCGCGCACGGCTGGCTCTACATGATCTACCTGGCGCTCACCTTCGACCTGTCGCGCCGGGCCGACTGGCCGCTCAAGCGGATGCTGCTCGTGATGCTCGCGGGCACCGTGCCGTTCGTCTCCTTCTACGCCGAGCGCCGGGTGAGCCACTGGATGGCCGCCGAGCAGGCGACGCGGACCCCGGAGCCGGTGGCCGGCTGACCCGGCGGGTCAGCGGTTCGGCCGCCACGCCTCGGCCGCCGGCGGGGCCGTCCAGCCGCCGTGACGCGCACCCTCCCGGGCGCGTAGCAGGGCCCGGGTGACCTGGCCGAACTGCCGCTCGTTGTCGCTGCTGAACAGCAGCACCTCGGTGCCGCGGACACGGCCCCACAGCTCGTGCGAGGGGGGGCGCCAGCGGTCCCCGATCAGCACGAGCAGCAGCGGCAGCAGCCCGACCGCGCCCAGCGTGAGGTACGCCGCCGCGGTGAGCCGTTGCAGGCCGCCGGTGAAGCCGAGCAGCACACCGACCGCGCCGATCAGGGCCGCGGAGACGGCCACCGCCCGGAGGGCGAGCCGGTCGTGCGGGCCGCGGGCGGTCCAGAGCTGGGTGATCTCGGCGATCGGCCAGCTGTTGCGGCCCACGGTGAAGCGCTCGCCGGTGACCACGATGCCGGGCCGGGCGTAGAGCAGGGTGGACGCGGCCGCGCCCGGCGACCGGGGCGGTCGGGTGGTGGAGCCATCGGTCTGCATGGCGGCCTCCCGGGGTTCGCGGGCCGGGACCGCCGGCGCGCGACGCCCTTGCCGCGCGGCGGGATTCCCGGACTCCGCGCTTCATTGTGTTGCGGGCGCGCCACCCGGGCCGGACGTTTTCCCTGCCCACGGGCCTGCCGCCGCGCGGGTGCCGCGCCGGGAAACAGGAGTGATTTCCGTCTTTGTCATGACTTTGCGGCGCGTTGCCTGGCGACATCCGCCCAGAACGACGAATCGGGCCACTGGTGCGATCCGCCCACCCGGCTCCGGCGCCGCGACGGCCCGCCCGCGAACCGGTCACCAAGCGTCACCGGCACCGGCGGCACTTCCTGGCACTTTGCCAACTTTCGCCCCTGCTTCAACTCCCCGTCACTCCGGTCACGGGTTAGGTTGGGCAGGCCGGTCTGGTCGACCGCCATCCAGCCGGATGGCCCCGGGCCGGTGTCGCCGGGTGGCACGCCCGCGCCGGCGAGGTGTCGGAGAGGAGCTTTCCGCTCTTGTCGTCCTTACGGATCCTGCTGCGCTCGCTGGCGGTGGCGGGCCTCTCGGCCGCACTGCTCGCCCCGGCGTCGGTGGCTCGGGCCGAGCCCACCCCCGCCGAGCTGACGAAGCAGATCGAGAAGTCCTCGACTGAGCTGGAGCGAATCGTCGAGTCGTACAACAAGCTCAACGAGGAGATCAAGGCCAACAAGGCCACCGCGGCCGCGTTGCAGGCCAAGATCGGCCCGTTGCAGGAGCAGGCCGAGCGGAGCCGCGCCGACGTCGGCGCCATCGCCGCCACGGCCTACAAGACCGGGGGCATGCGCACCGTGCAGGCCCTGCTGGAGCCGGGCGGGCCGGCCACCCTGCCGGACCGGCTGGGCACCCTGGACCAGTTGACCCGCCAGCGGCAGCAGACCATCACCGGCTTCACCGAGAGCCAGCGCCGGCTGATCGACCAGAAGACCCGGCTCGACGCCACGCTGGCCCGGGAGGCGGCGCAGGCCAAGCAGCTGGTCGCCGGCAAGAAGAAGATCGAGGCGGACCTGGCCCGCCTCTACGAGCTGCGCCGCAAGGCGTACGGCCGGGCCACCGAGGCGCCCGCCCGGTCCAGCTCCGCCGGCAGCGCCCCGGCCATCTCCGGTTCCGCCGGTGTGGCCGTGCGCTACGCCTACGGCGCGATCGGCAAGCCCTACGGCTACGGCGACGACGGCCCCGGCAGCTACGACTGCTCCGGGCTGACCCTGGCGGCCTGGCGGGCCGCCGGCAAGTCCCTGCCGCACAACGCGGCCATGCAGTGGGACGCCACCTCCCGGATCAGCCGCGGCTCGCTGAAACCCGGCGATCTGGTGTTCTACTCCGGCCTCGGGCACGTGGCCCTCTACGTGGGCAGCGGCCAGATCATCGACGCGCCCAGCGCGGGCCGCAACGTCAACAAGCGCGACATGGACATCATGAGCATCGCCGGCTACGGCCGGGTGCGCTGACCCGGACGGCGAAACGGCCGGCGTCCCCCTATCGGACGCCGGCCGTTCGTCGAATCCATTACTACCAGCTCAGGCCGCCTGCAGCCCCTCCGCGCGGGCCAGCTCACGGAGCCGGCCGAGGGCCTGGATCTCCAGCTGGCGGATCCGCTCCCGGGAGAGCGAGAACCGCGAGGCGACCTCGGTCAGCGAGTGCTCGCGCCCGTCCTCCAGGCCGTAGCGGGCCCGCATGATGCCGGCCGAACGGTCGTCGAGGTGGTTGAGCAGACCCTCGATCCGCTGCCGCTCCAGACCGGTGAGGACGATCTCCTCCGGCGACGGGGCGTCACTGTCGGCGACCAGGTCGCCGAGGTTGGTGTCGCCGTCGTCGCCCACCGGGGTGTCCAGCGAGACGGTGTCCTGCGACCAGCGGCGCAGCTCGTTGACCCGCTCGACGGTGACGCCGAGCGCGGCCGCGATCTGCTCCGGCTCCGGGTCGCTGCCCAGCTCACGGGTGAGCTGGCGGGCCACGTTCCGCATCCGGTTGACGTCCTCGACCAGGTGCACGGGCAGTCGCACCGTGCGCTCCTGCTGGGCGATCGCCCGGCTGATCGCCTGGCGGATCCACCAGGTCGCGTAGGTGGAGAACTTGTAGCCCCGCTCGTAGTCGAACTTCTCGACCGCGCGGACGAGGCCGGTGTTGCCCTCCTGAATCAGGTCCAGCATGGGCATGCCCGACCGCACGTAGCGGCGGGCGATCGAGACGACCAGTCGCAGGTTGGCGCGGATGAACAGATCCTTCGCGCGCTCACCCTCGGCGACCAGCCGCTCCAGGTCCTCCCGGTCGACGCCGGCGGGGACGCGGTCCTCGCCGAGCAGGTGCTCGGCGTAGAGGCCGGCCTCGATCGCCTTGGAGAGATCGACCTCCTTGGCGGCGTCCAGCAGCGGCGTCCGGGAGATCTCGTGCAGGTAGACGCCGACCAGGTCCCGCTCCTCGGCGACCTCGTCGGTACGCATGCCGATGTTCTTGTCCACGATTGCCACGGTCCCCTCGCTCGCGCCGGTTGCCCGGTTCCTTGCCATCCCCACGTTCATCAGCCCTCCCCGTAACCTCCGCTGTGCCCGTAGGTGCTGACACCTACACAACAGATGAGACGCGTCGGGGATTCCATGTCGTGAGTCGAAACTGTCACGAATGCCTGAGTAGTAGCTGAGAGCCCGGTCCATGTTTGCTGTCAGGACCCCTGCCCGGGTGGCTCGCGCACGCCCCGGTCGGAGGGCGTCGGAGCAGCGGAATCGTCGTCCGCTCAGGAAATCGCACCATTGCGAATTCCATGAACACAGCGACCCGCGTCACCGCGTGATTGCGATCCTGGTCACTGCGAGATACGCGTCGGCAGGCCGGTCGGTTCAGCCACGGGTGAGGATTACCCCACGGCTGGTTGAACAATCCGCAGCGCCAGGGACGTCCCCTCCCGCCGCGTGACGCGCGTCGCACCCGTGGTGCGGACGCGGCCGGGAGGGATCCGGCCGGCGGGGGCGTCAGGAGGCGAGCAGGGCGAGCGCGCCGCGTACCTGGTCGGCGGAGCGGGCCAGGGCGGCCCGGGCGGCGGACACCTCGGCGCCGGAGACCAGCGAGACGAGGGCGGTCTTGAGGTCGCCGTCGGCCTCGTTGAGGGCGCCGCGGCAGACCTCCTCGGCGCAGCCCGTGGCCTCCATGAGAATCGAAATCATCCGGCCGCGCAGTTTCGCGTTGGTGGCCACCATGTCGATCATCAGATTCGAGTAGACCCGGCCGAGACGCACCATCACTGCAGTGGAGAAGGTGTTCAGCACCAGCTTCTGCGCGGTGCCCGCCTTCATGCGGGTCGACCCGGTGACCACCTCGGGTCCGGTGTCCACTCCGATGAAGACGTCCACCGACCCGGCGGCGTCGGCCTCCGGATTGGCACAGAGCAGCACCGTCGCGGCCCCCTGCGCCCGGGATGCGGCGAGCGCCCCGAGGACGTACGGGGTGCGCCCGCTGGCGGCCAGCCCGACCACCAGGTCGCCGGGGCGTACGCACTCAGCGGCGTCGGCGGCGCCGCCGCGCTCGTCGTCCTCGGCGTCCTCGACGGCCCGCCACATGGCCTCGGGGCCGCCGGCCAGGTGCGAGCAGAACCAGTGCCGCGGCGAGTTGAAGGTGGGCGCGAGTTCGGCGGCGTCGAGCACACCCAGGCGGCCGGAGGTGCCGGCGCCGAAGTAGTGCACCCGGTTTCCACCGCGCAGCGCGGCGACGGCCAGGTCGACGGTCTCGGCGATCTCGTCGAGGACGGCGGCCACCGCGGCGGGCACCCGCCGGTCCGCCTCGTTGATGACGGTGAGCACGTCCCGGGTCGACATGAGGTCGAGGTCGAGGCTCTGCGGGTTGCGCCGCTCGGTGGGGGCGCCCACCCGGACCACGGGCCGCACGGCGGGCATCTCGTCCCGCTCCACCCGTCCCGCCGTCATGCCCGCCTCCGGCCGGCGCCCACCCGGTGCGACTGGACCGCCTCGGCGGTCGCCTCCAGGGCCTTGCGGGCCTTGGCCCGGTTCCGCGCGGCCACCCCGACGAAGAGGCAGTCGACCACGGTGAGCTGGGCCAGCCGGCTGGCCATCGCGCCGGAGCGGTAGGTGGTCTCGCGGGCCGCGGTGGTCAGCACGTGGTCGGCGACCTCGGTGATCGGCGAGCGGGGGAAGTTGGTCAGCGCGACCGTCGTGGCGCCCCGGGCACGGGCCTGGTCGAGCACCTCGATGACGTCCGAGGTGGTGCCGGTGTGCGAGATGCCGACGGCGACGTCGCCCCGGCCGAGCAGGGCGGCCGAGGTGAGCGCGGTGTGCACGTCCGGGAAGTAGAAGGCGGTGCGGCCGATGCGGTGCAGCTTCTGCTGGAAGTCCGAGGCGACGAAGCCGCTGGCGCCGGCCCCGTAGACGTCGATCCGGCCGGCCGCGACGATCGCCTCGACCACCTGCTCGCAGACGGCCGGGTCGAGCTGCTCGGCGGTTTCCTCGACGGCCCGCGCGTCGTTGAACGCGATGGTGGCGATGATCTGCGCCAGGTCGGCGCCGGGCGGGATGTCGCCGCCGACCACCCGGGCGTCCGGTGGCTCGATCCGGCGGGCGGCCTCGGCGGCGAGCCGGATGCGCAGCTGGGGGTAGCCGTCCATGCCGACCGACCGGCAGAACCGGATGACGGTGGCCTCGGATGTCTCGGCGGCGGTGGCGAGGTCGGTGATGGTGCGCCGGGCGGCGTCAGCCGGGTCGGCGACGACCAGCCGGGCCACCCGCTGCTCGGCCGGGGACAGCGAGGGCAGCAGCCCGCTGATGTGGACGATCAGTCCACCGGGCTCGTGACTCGCAGAAATCTTCGGACTCTTCGCCACGGATGAAACTTACTTTCATGAGGCGTGACCGTCAACCATGACGGCGCGTATCGGGAAAAGTACCGCCTTCCGCGCCCGCCCCCCGCGCCAAGGGTCCCATTCCCGCAGCCCGGCCGCCTCCTCCGCTCCGGTCGACTCCGCCGAGCCGGGCGACGGGCGGCTCCGCCGTCGCGCCTGCCGGATCGGCCGGACGGCCGCGCCGAGGTCACCGGTCGGCCGGACCCGCAGGCGGGAGGGCATCGACCGGTCCGGATGCCCGCCCCGGTCACCGGCGGCCCGGCCGGGCGGCTAGCGTGGGCGCATGGCGGAGCGCACGGTGCTGGTGACCGGGGGCACGGGCGGGCTGGGCGGTGCGGTCACCGCCGCCTTCCGCACGGCCGGCTGGCGGGTGGTCGTACCCGAACGGGAGGGTGCCGGGACGGCGCCGGCGGCCGGGGAGGTCCGGCTCGCGGCGGACCTGCTGGACCCCGAGGGGGCCGCGCGAGCGGTGGCCGTCGCCACCGCCGAGCCGGCCGCGCCGCTGCGCGCCGTGGTCAACCTGGTCGGCGGGTACGCGAGCGGCGGCCTGGTGCACGAGACGCCGATCGAGGAGTTCGACCGGATGCTGCGGGTCAACCTGCGGCCCACCTACCTGGTCACCCGGGCCGCGCTGCCGCACCTGGTGGCGGCCGGGGGCGGCGCGGTGGTCTGCGTGTCGGCGCGGGCCGCGGTGGCACCCTTCCCCGGCGCGGCCGGCTACGCCACCGCCAAGGCGGCCGTGCAGGCCTTCGCCAACGCCGTGGCCGTGGAGTACCGGCCGCGCGGGGTGCGCTGCAACACCGTGCTGCCCAGCGTGATCGACACCCCGGCCAACCGGGCCGCCCAGCCGGACGCCGACCACGGCCGCTGGGTCCCGCCGGCCGAGATCGCCGTGGTGATCCGCTTCCTGGCCTCCGACGAGTCGGCGCCGACCAGCGGGGCGAGCGTCCCGGTCTACGGCCGGGCCTGAGCCGGCACGGGTTCACCCTGCCCCGCCCCGCCCGACGGCGGGCCGGTGCCGGTCGGGCCCGGCCCGGCCGGGGGCGGCGGGTCGCCCGGGAGCCACTCGGTCAGGTGCGCGCGGATCCGCCGGGACACCTCCTCCGGGGTGCCGTTGCCGTCGACCACCACGAAGCTGCCGTACTCCGGCAGGGTCCGGTACGCCGTGGCCGCGGCGCTGAGCCACCGCATGCTCTCGTGGTCGGTGCCGCGCCGCTCGATCCGCCGGTACGCCTCGGCCGGGTCCAGGGTGAGCAGGAAGGTGACCCGGGGCTGCGGGAAGACCCCGTAGCCGGCCCGGGCCAGCCGTTCCCAGCGCTGCCCGCCGTGCGCCCGGATGCTGGCGTACTGGCAGGCGGACCAGCGGTCCATCACCGCCGTCCGGCCGGTCACCAGGCAGGTCAGCAGGGCGAGCGCGATGGCCAGCCAGCGGAGGACGGACTCCAGGGCGAGCAGCCCGTTGCGCCCGACGAGCCGCTGCGCGTCGGGCCGGCCGACCCGCTGGGCGAGCCGGCCGAGCCAGCGGCGACCGCCGGCGTTGCGGTGGTAGGTGGCGGGATGACCCGCGGCCGTGAGCGCCTCGGCGAGCCGGTGGGCCTGGGTGGTCTTGCCCGAGCCGTCGATGCCGATCAGGGCGACGGCGCGCAGTCGGGCCCCGCCGCGCCGCACCCGCAGTGACCTGGCCACCCTCCCGAGATTATCCGACCCGTGCTCGGCCTGGCGGTTTGTCGGCATTGTCACCGGCACGTCGGGGCGCGCCCCCAACAGGTGTGGCCGACCCGTTCGCCGGGTACGCAACTTCATTCCCACCGCCACCCACGACGACGGGAGACCCAGAATGGCCGAGCGCGGGGACGAGACCCTGGTGCACACGCTGAAGAAGGTCGCCGCCGTGCTCAAGCAGTCCGAGATCCCATTCGCGCTGGGCGGCAGCTTCGCCGTGTACGCCCACGGCGGCCACTCCAGCGACCACGACGTGGACTTCCTGATCCGGCAACAGGACGTGGACCGGGCCCTGGAGGCCCTGGTCGAGGCCGGCTTCACCGCCGAGCGCCCGCCGGAGGACTGGCTGGTCAAGGTCTACGACGAGGGCCGGATGGTCGACCTCATCCACCGGCCGATCGAGACGCCGGTCACCGAGGAGACCTTCGCCGACACCATCGTGCGGCCGGTCGACGCCATCCACATGCCGGTGCTCTCGGCCAGCCAGCTCATGGTCCACAAGCT
This sequence comes from Micromonospora sp. CA-244673, assembly GCF_050948395.1. Lineage (NCBI taxonomy): Bacteria > Bacillati > Actinomycetota > Actinomycetes > Micromonosporales > Micromonosporaceae > Micromonospora > Micromonospora sp. CA-244673. The sequence continues at coordinate 5,981,775 of NZ_CP192019.1, forward strand.
GCTGAGCTTCTCGCAGCACTACTGCGACTTCGCCCGGGCCCTGCCGCTCGCCCGCTCGCTGCGGGAACAGATCGACTGGGAACGGGTACGGAAGGAGACGCAGCACTCGCCGTACGCCGAGGCGTTCCTGGTGCTGCTCGACCGGCTCGACGTGCTGCCCGGCGGCGCGTCCGGAGGAAGGGAGACCCCGTGACCGGACACCACGGCGACGCGCCGCCCGACGAGTACGTCGAGGCGGAGATCCAGAGCATGTTGGCCGAGGACCCGGACGTCGCCGAGCAGGGCATCACCGTGGTGCGCCGCGAGCGCGGCCTGGTGCTCTACGGCGAGGTGGAGAGCCCGAACCGGCGGGAGGAGATCCTGCGCCGGGTGGCCGAGCGCTTCCCGAACCTGCCGGTCACCAGCGACATCGGGGTGATCCGCAAGCAGGCGCCGACCCAGGTCGAGGAGCTGCCGTGAGGGGGGTTCGATGGTGATCCGCATCGCCGCCGTCGGCGACGTGCACCTGGACGAGGACGTGGTCGGCCGGTTCCGACCGGCGCTGGAGGAGTTGCCCGACTGCGCCGACGTGCTGCTGCTCGCCGGGGACCTGACGCGGCACGGGACCGAGTCCGAGGCGCGCTGCGTGGCGCAGGAGTTCGGCGACCTCGGCGTGCCGGTCATCACCGTCCTCGGCAACCACGACCACCAGTGCGACCAGGTGCCGCAGGTGGTGAAGGTGCTGGAGGACGCCGGGATCACCGTCCTGGAGGGGAACGGCGTCGTGGTGGAGTGCGCCGAGGGCCGGCTGGGCGTGGCCGGGGTGAAGGGGTTCGGCGGCGGGTTCGCCGGGCGGTGCGCCAGCGACTTCGGCGAACCGGAGATGAAGGCGTTCGTCCAGACGACCAAGGACAGCGCGGACTCCCTCGCCGCGGCGCTGCTCGGGCTGGACTGCGACGTGCTGGTCGCCCTCACCCACTACTCCCCCGTGCCGGACACCCTGGCGGGCGAGCCGCTGGAGATCTACCCGTTCCTCGGCTGCTACCAGCTCGGCCAGGCCATCGACTCGGCGCCCACCGCGCTGGCCCTGCACGGGCACGCCCACCACGGCGCCGAGCGGGGCACCACCCCCGGCGGCGTACGCGTCCGCAACGTGGCGCACCCGGTCATCAAGCAGGCCTACAGCATCTTCCACCTCGGTGATCACCTGGACTGAGAAGCAGGTTTCCCGGATCCGACGAACGGGTATCCGGCCGACATGGAGCTGATTCTCTGGATTCTCGCAGTCGTACTGGTGGTCGCCGGCATCCTCGCGCTGTTCCGCCGGCAGATCCTGTGGGGCATCGTCCTCATCATCGTCGGCCTGCTCGTTGGGCCGGGCGGCGTCAGCATCTTCAGCAATTAGCCGTCGACCTCCCACCACCCCTGGACCCGCCGGGGTCGCGGGGTCCGAGAGCTTCGTCCTCCCAGACAGGAGCCTCCCGGATCCGGCGGCCCCGGCGCCGTGCTGCGCGGGCCGTTTGCCCACCCCGGGGGCTGGGCACCCGGTGGTATGACGATCTCGGGAAGCCTCCGGCGCGTCGGCCGCGGGCGGAAGTGGTTGGCACTGCTGGGCTTCGGCGCCGCGGTGACCGTCGCGGCGGCCGTCGGCGCGCTCGGCGTGCGCAACACCCAGGAGGAGTACGCCGATCTCGCACAGCCGGCGTGGGCACCGCCGTCCTGGCTCTTCGGCCCGGTCTGGACCGTCCTCTACGGGTTCATCGCGGTGGCCGGCTGGCTGGTCTGGCAGCGCGCCGGCTGGGGGCCGGCGCTCGGCGCCTGGGTCACCCAGCTGGTCCTGAACGCGATCTGGACCCCGCTCTTCTTCGGCGCCGGCCGTTACGGGCTGGCGTTCGCCGACATCATTCTCATGTGGCTGGCCATCGGGGTCACCGTGGCGCTGTTCCGGCGGGTCTCCCGGCCGGCGACGCTGCTCCTGCTGCCGTACTGGGCCTGGGTGACCTTCGCGGGTGCGCTCAACCTCGCCATCTGGCAGCTGAACCGGTGAGCGGCGCGGGGCGGCCGGCCCCGCGCCCACCCGACCTCAGCAGCGCGGCACGCCGGGGATGTACCCGTCGTAGCCGGTGTAGACGTACGCGTCGGAGATGAACCGGCCGGAGCCGATCCGGTCCCAGATCGAGCTGGTCCCGTAGGTGCCCGTGACGCTGGTGCCGCTGGTCTGGCAGTAGATGGTGACGTTGGCGCCGTCGGCCACCGAGCCGACCGCGCTGTAGCCGGTGCCCGGGCCGGACCGTACCGTCAGCGCGGCGCCGGCGGTGTTCACCGTGCCCGCCCCGGTGTTCGAGCCGGAGCAGCCGTTGTCGCTGGTGTAGGTCTTGGTCCCCCAGTAGAGGGCGAGCGCCCCGTTGAACCGGACCTGGATGTCGTTGCCGTTCAACCGCTGCTCGTAGTGCAGGTGCGGCCCGGTGGAGCCGCCGGTGCTGCCCACGTAGCCGATGACCCGGCCGTAGCCGACGGTCTGCCCGACCGAGACGTTGAAGCTGCTCAGGTGGGCGTAGTAGGTGGTGTAGCCGTTGCCGTGGTCGATCCGGACGTACTTGCCGTAGCTGGTGCCGCCGAGGTCGGTGACCCGGTCGACGGTGCCGGGCGCGCTGGCCACCACCGGGTCGCCGAGGTCGTCGGTGCGGTTGAAGTCGACGGCGTAGGCCGGGCTGTGGTCCGACCGGGTCTGTCCGGACCAGGACTGGTTGCAGGGGAACGGAACCTTGAACGTCGGCGCGGCCATGGCCGGCGCCGCCGGGATCAGGGCCACGAGGACGGCGGCCACCGCCGCGAGGCTGAACCAGCGTTTGCGCATCCACTGCCTCCAATGTTGAAAGTTTTCGATCTGATACGGACAGGGTGGTAGAAAGTTCCATCGATGGGAAGAGGTCTCCCCGGGGGCGGATCAGCGCAGCGTGGGAGCGCGCCCACGGCCGGTGAGCGGGTTTCCGGATTGTTACCGGGCCGTGTCCGGCAGGGGGTGGACCGGACGGGATGCAAGCGCTTACATGTGGGGACGACCATCGGACCGGCGCGGGTTCGATTTCCCCCCACGCGCCGGCAAGGAAGGAGATCGGCATGGCGTTTGCCAGATCGCGCCAGGCTCTCGCGATCGCCGGCGTTCTGGGGCTGGCGCTCGGCGTCACCGCCTGCGGCACCGGCAACGACAAGAAGAGCGGCAACGCGAGCAAGCCCGAGTGCGCCCCTTACTCCAAGTACCAGGGCCACGACGGCAAGAAGGTGACGATCTACTCGTCGATCCGGGACATCGAGGCCGACCGCCTGGAGCAGTCCTGGAAGCAGTTCGAGGACTGCACCGGCATCAAGATCGACCACGAGGGCTCCGGCGAGTTCGAGGCCCAGCTGGGTGTCCGGGTGGACGGCGGCAACGCCCCCGACCTTGCCTTCATCCCGCAGCCGGGTCTGCTCAAGCGGTTCGTCGACTCGGGCAAGATCAAGACGGTCGGCGCCGACACCAAGGCGCTGGCCGAGCAGAACTTCTCCCCCGACTGGCTGAAGTACAGCACCGTGGACGGCAAGCTCTACGGCGTGCCGCTCGGCTCCAACGTGAAGTCCTACGTGTGGTACTCGCCGAAGACCTTCAAGGAGAAGGGCTGGTCCGTTCCGACCACCTGGGACGAGCTGATCGCGCTGAGCGACAAGATCGCGGCGAGCGGCACCAAGCCGTGGTGCGCGGGCATCGAGTCCGGTGACGCCACCGGCTGGCCGGCCACCGACTGGATCGAGGACGTGCTGCTGCGCACCCAGGGGGTGGAGGTCTACGACCAGTGGACCACCCACGGCATCCCGTTCAACGACCCGAAGGTCGCCGACGCGGTCAACAAGGCCGGCACCATCCTCAAGAACGAGAAGTACATGAACGGCGGCTTCGGCGGCGTGAAGAGCATCGCCACCACGTCCTTCCAGGAGGCCGGCACGCCGATCACCACCGGCAAGTGCGCCATGCACCGGCAGGCGTCCTTCTACGCCAACCAGTGGCCGGAGGGCACCAAGGTGGCCGAGGACGGCGACGTCTTCGCGTTCTACTTCCCGGCCGTCGACCCGGCCAAGGGCAAGCCGGTGCTCGGTGCCGGCGAGTTCGTCTCGGCCTTCGCGGACCGTCCCGAGGTCCAGGCGGTGCAGACCTACCTGGCCTCCGGCGAGTACGTGAACAGCCGCGCCAAGATCGGCGACTGGCTGTCGGCGAACAAGAAGCTCGACATCAACAACGTCCCGAACCCGGTGGACAAGCTCTCCGTGCAGATCCTGCAGGACCCGAAGACCGAGTTCCGGTTCGACGGCTCGGACCTGATGCCGGCCGCGGTCGGCGCGGGCACCTTCTGGAAGGGCATGGTCGACTGGATCAACGGCAAGGACACCACCACGGTGCTGAACGGCATCGAGGGCAGCTGGAAGTGATCTGAGGCGGTGGCCCGGTCCGCGACGCGGGCCGGGCCACCGCCCGCAACCGAACCCTTGAGGGAGGGTCGATGGAGTTCGACTTCGCGGCGGAACAGCCGAAGTTCCTCATGCTGATGTACGGGCTGATCGCTTTCGTCGCGGTGGTGGGCGGTCTGCTCCTGCTCCTCGACGTGGTGCCGGCCTGGTTCGACCGCCGCCGGGAGGCGAGGCTGGTCGCGGCCGTGGCGAGCGGTACGCCCCTGCCCCGCCGGCGCAAGCCGCGGGAAGGCCTGTTCGCGCTCTTCTTCCTGTTGCCGACACTGCTGTTCCTCGCCGTCGGGCTGGTGGTGCCGGCGATCCGGACCACCCTCCTCTCGTTCATGGACAAGGACAGCAGCAACTGGGTGGGCCTGGCCAACTACACCTGGATGTTCTCCGAGGACTCCATCGTCCGGGTGCTGATCAACAGCCTGATCTGGGTGCTGCTGGTTCCGCTGGTGGCCACCGCGTTCGGCCTGATCTACGCCGTGCTCGTGGACAAGGCCCGGTTCGAGTCGGTGGCCAAGTCCCTGATCTTCCTGCCGATGGCGATCTCGTTCGTCGGCGCCGCCATCATCTGGAAGTTCGTCTACGCCTACCGGGGCGACGGCGACCAGATCGGCCTGCTCAACCAGATCGTCGTGAGCCTGGGCGGCGAACCCAAGCAGTGGCTGCTGGAGTCGCCGCTGAACACCCTGCTGCTCATCGTGATCATGATCTGGATCCAGGCCGGCTTCGCCATGGTGGTGCTCTCCGCCGCGATCAAGGCCATCCCGGCCGACATCGTCGAAGCGGCTCGCCTCGACGGCGTCTCCCCGTGGCAGATGTTCTGGCAGATCACCATGCCGAGCATCCGGCCGGCGGTGATCGTCGTGGTGGTGACGCTCTCGATCGCCACGCTGAAGGTCTTCGACATCGTCCGGACCGCCACCAACGGCAACTACGACACCAGCGTCATCGCGAACGAGATGTACAACCAGGCGTTCCGCTACGGCCAGCCCGGGCAGGGCTCGGCACTTGCGGTCTTCCTCTTCGTCCTGGTCATCCCGATCGTGATCTACCAGATCCGCAACCTGCGTCAGCAGCGGGAGGGCTGAGATGACCACCGCCACCCCCACCGTCGGAGCCGGTGTCCAGGCCACCGGGACGCCTGGCCGGGCCGCCCGGGTCCGCAAGCGGCTGAACAGCCGCACCGCAACGCTGGTCTCGATCGTGCTCGCACTGCTCTGGACGGTCCCGACCTTCGGCCTGTTCATCTCCTCGTTCCGGCCCGAGGACCAGATCAAGACCACCGGCTGGTGGACGTTCTTCAGCGACCCGCAGTTCACCCTGGAGAACTACCAGGAGGTGCTGTTCAGCACCGGCTCGTCCGGGCAGCTGGCCAGCTACTTCATCAACTCGCTGGCGATCACCATCCCGTCGGTGCTCTTCCCGATCGCCTTCGCCTCACTGGCCGCGTATGCGCTGGCGTGGATCAACTTCAAGGGGCGGGACTGGGTCTACATCGCGATCTTCGCGCTGCAGATCGTGCCGCTGCAGATGGCGCTCGTGCCGCTGCTGAAGTTCTTCTCCACCGGCGTCACCATCGCCGGGATCCAGGTGCTTCCCGCCTGGGACCTGGTCGACGAGCAGAAGTTCGCGCAGGTCTGGTTCGCGCACACCTGCTTCGCGCTCCCGTTCGCCGTCTACCTGCTGCACAACTTCATCGCGCAACTGCCGGGCGAACTGATGGAGTCGGCACGGGTCGACGGGGCCACCCACCCCAAGATCTTCCGGACCATCGTCCTGCCGCTGATCACCCCGGCGCTGGCCGCGATCGGCATCTTCCAGTTCCTCTGGGTCTGGAACGACCTGCTGGTCGCGCTGATCTTCGCGGGTGGCGGCGACGAGACGGCCCCGCTCACCGTCCGGCTCGCCGAGCTGGCCGGCACCCGGGGCAACGAGTGGCAACGGTTGACGGCCGGCGCGTTCGTGTCGATCGTCGTACCGCTGATCGTGTTCCTGTCCCTCCAGCGCTTCTTCGTGCGAGGCCTGCTCGCCGGCAGCGTCAAGGGCTGATCCGCTGCTCCGCCGCCGCCGGTCCCCGGCGGCGGCGGGCGCGGCTCGGAGCGGGGAACCAATGACGAAGATTGACGATGTCGCCCGCCTGGCCGGGGTGTCCACGGCCACCGTCTCCCGGGCGCTGCGCGGCCTGCCGACGGTCTCGGCCGCGACGCGCCGCCGGGTCCTCGCCGCCGCCGAGCAGCTCCAGTACGCCGTCTCGCCGAGCGCCTCCCGGCTGGCCGGCGGGAAGACCGGCACGGTGGCGGTGGTGGTCCCCCGGATCACCCGCTGGTTCTTCGGCACCGTGGTCGAGGCGGTCGAGGACTACCTCCACCAGAACGGCTACGACCTGCTGCTCTACAACCTCGGCGGGCGGGAGCAGACCCGGCAGCGGGTGCTGCGGCCGGCCAGCCTGCACAAGCGGGTGGACGCGATCATTCTGGTCGCCACCCCGCTGCGCCCGGCCGACCTCACCGCGCTGACCAAGCTGGCCCTGCCCGGCGTGACCATCAGCTCCGGCAGCGGGGTGCCCGGCTGGCCCCGCGTCCGGATCGACGACGTGGCCGCGGCGCGGACCGCCACCCGGCACCTGCTCGACCTCGGTCACACCCGGATCGCGCACATCTCCGGCGACCCGGACGACGAACTGGCCTTCACCACCCACCTGGACCGGCGGCGTGGCTACCAGGAGGCGCTGCGCGCGGCCGGGCTCCGGCCCGACCCGAGCCTGGACGTCGAGTCGCAGTTCACCGTCGACGGCGGCACCCGGGCGACCGCCGAGCTGCTGGCCCGGGGCGAGCCGCCGACCGCGATCTTCGCCGCCTGTGACGAGATGGCGATGGGCGCGATGACCGCGCTGCGCGACGCGGGGCTGCGGGTGCCCCAGGACGTCAGCGTGATCGGCATCGACGACCACGACCTGGCCGGCGTGCTCGGGCTGAGCACCATCGCCCAGCCGGCCGCGGAGCAGGGGCTGCTCGCCGCCCGGATGCTGCTCGACCCGCTGGGCGGGCGCGTCGCCGGCCCGTACGCCGGGCTGGTGCCCGCCCCGCGCGGCGCGGAAGCCGACGACGGGTCGCCCGCCTCGGTGATCCTGCCCACTCGCCTGGTGGTGCGCGAATCGACCGCGCCGCCCCGGGCAAACTGAACAGATTCGTCCCGTACGCACGACAGGGAGAAGGCGCTGAACACCGACGCGACGCAGGAGACCCCGGCCACCGGCTGGTGGACCGAGGCCGTCATCTACCAGATCTACCCGCGCTCGTTCGCCGACTCGAACGGCGACGGCATCGGCGACCTCCCCGGCATCACGGCGCGCCTCGACCACCTCAGCGAGCTGGGCGTCGACGCGATCTGGCTGTCGCCGTTCTACCCGTCCCCGCAGGCCGACGCCGGCTACGACGTGGCCGACTACCGGGACGTCGACCCGCTCTTCGGCACCCTGGCGGACGCCGACAAGATGATCGCCGAGGCGAAGGCGCGCCGCCTGCGGGTGATCGTCGACCTGGTGCCGAACCACACCTCGTCCGACCACCGCTGGTTCCAGGAGGCCGTCGCGGCGGCGCCGGGCAGCCCGGAGCGGCAGCGCTACGTCTTCCGCGACGGCAAGGGCCCCCAGGGCGCCGAGCCGCCGAACGACTGGGAGAGCGTCTTCGGCGGGCCCGCCTGGACGCGGCTGCCGGACGGCCAGTGGTACCTGCACCTCTTCGACACCGGCCAGCCCGACCTCAACTGGGGCAACCCGGAGGTGCGCGCCGAGTTCCTGGACGTCCTCCGGTTCTGGCTGGACCGGGGCGTCGACGGGTTCCGGGTGGACGTGGCGCACGGCCTCATCAAGCAGGCCGACCTGGCCGACTGGCAGGAGCCGCAGGAGATCCTCTCCGGTCAGGACGTGGACAAGCCGCGCCCGCCCATGTGGGACCAGGACGGTGTGCACGACATCTACCGGGAGTGGCGCCGGCTGCTCGACTCCTACGACGGGGAGCGGATCCTGGTCGCCGAGGCGTGGGTGGAGCCGGCCGAGCGGCTGGCCCGCTACGTGCGGCCGGACGAGATGCACCAGGCGTTCAACTTCGAGTACCTGCTCGCCGCCTGGACCGCACCCGCCCAGTACGCGGTGATCACCCGCTCGCTGGAGGCCACCGACAGCGTCGGCGCCCCGACCACCTGGGTGCTGTCGAACCACGACGTGGTCCGGCACGCCTCCCGGCTCGGGCTGGCCGTCGGCGGCGGCCGCCCGAACGGCATCGGCATCGGCGACCCGCAGCCCGACGCCGCGCTCGGCCTGCGCCGGGCCCGGGCCGCCAGCCTGCTGATGCTCGCCCTGCCCGGCTCCGCCTACCTCTACCAGGGCGAGGAGCTGGGCCTGCCGGAGCACACGACGCTGCCCGACGAGGCCCGCCAGGACCCGACCTGGGAGCGCAGCCTGCACACCCAGCGCGGCCGGGACGGCTGCCGGGTGCCGATCCCGTGGGAGGCCGACGCCCCGTCGTACGGCTTCGGGCCGACCGACGCGAGCTGGCTGCCCCAGCCGCCGAGCTGGGCCGAGTACGCGCTCGACCGGCAGCGCGGTGTCGACGGCTCGACCTACGAGCTGTACCGGACGGCCCTGCGGCTGCGCCGCGAGCACGCCCTGGCCCGGGGGCCGCTGCGCTGGCTCTCCTCCGGCGACGAGGTGCTGACCTTCACCAACGGCGGCCTCACCGTGCTGACCAACTTCGGCGCGGAGCCGGTGCCGCTGCCCGCCGGCGCCGAGGTGCTGACGTCGAGCGCTCCGCTGGCGGACGACGCCGTCCCCACCGACGTCACGGTCTGGTACCGCGCCTGACCTGCGCAACGGAAGGGCCCCTCCGCAACGCCCGGCGTTGCGAAGGGGCCCCTCCTCACAGGCGGTCGGCGCGGGCGTGCAGAAGGTCGTGGACCTGGGTGATGTCCCGGGGCGAGGTGCGGGCGGCCAGCCAGTACATGAACCCGGTCGGGATGAAGAAGAGCTGGAACGCGGCCAGCCCGACGGCGTAGTTCAGCGGCGGCGGGAAGGCCGCCCGCAGCGCCCCGAAGGCCACCCCGACCAGCCCGTTGCCGGCCGCCCGGCCGACCCCGTTGACCAGGTTGCCGAGGCTGTAGACCGTGCCCCGGTGCTCGGGCGGGTTGACGTCGGCGATCAGCGCGAACCAGTTGGGCGAGTTGGCCGAGGTGAGGGCCAGGGCGAGCACGGCGGTGAGCAGGCTCAGCCCCACCGTGGGCTCGGTGAGCACGCTGGCCAGCACCGCCGCGATCACCGCGCCGGCGCTGCCGCCGTCCGGCACGTCGATCCGGATCGGCACGAGGAACAGGACCAGGTAGAACGGCACGGCCGCGAGGATGCCCACCGCCGCGACCAGGGCCCGGCCGCTCGGTGTACGTCGTTGCAGCGCGTCGCCGGCCAGGCCGCCCACGATGGAGAGCACCCCGCCGAGCTGGAACAGGGTGGCGAAGACGCTGCCCACCACCACGGCGGTGGCCGCCGAGTAGCCCTGCGCCTCGGCCCGCTGGCTGAACAGCACCGGCAGCCAGACCAGCGAACCGAACGCGGCCTGCGCGGTGAGCCCCTGGAGGATCAGCCAGCGGTTGGTCCGCCGGGCCAGGATCCGGGGCAGGTCGGTGCGGCTGATCCGGTAGTCGTACTCGCCGCCGGCGTCGAGCGCCGCGGCCAGCTCCGGCTCGCTCTGCCCGCGCCGGATGTCGTACGTGAACAGGTACGCCACGGTGGCGGCCAGGCCGACCACGGTGAGCACCAGGAACGGCCGCCGCCAGTCGGTGGCGCCGAGCAGGCCCCCGGTCAGCGTGCCGGCGAGCGTGCCGACGCCCTGGGACAGCCCCCAGAAGCTCATCACCAGGCCCCGGCGGCGGGGCGAGATCAGGTCGGTGACCACCGAGAAGCCGACCGAGCCGACGGCGCCCAGCCCCACCGCGGCGACGAGCTGCGCGACCAGGAACATCGGGTAGTTCTGGGCGAGGGCGCTGCCCCCGGTGCCGGCCGCCCAGATCAGCGTGCCGACCATGAGCAGCGGCTTGCGGTCGGTGCGGTCGCCGACGTACGCCCAGGCCACCGCGGCAACCGCGCTGACCAGGAAACTGACCGCGGTGACCAGCCCGAGCAGCCGCTGCGACACCCCCAGCGCGCCGGAGATCGACCCGTACAGCGGCGGGACCAGGCCGATGGCCACGTTGTCCAGCGAGGCGAGCACCACGAACACCACCACGCTGTAGAACCGGTGCGCCGCGTTCGCCCGCCGGGAGACCCTCGTGCCGCTGCTCATGCCGGGCAGCCAATCAGGTGCGGGTCACGGCCGGAACACGGACCCCCGTTCCGGTCAGAGGTAGCCGCCGATCTCGACCGGCACCGCGCCGGCCGGCGCCGTTCCGGCGCGGAGCGCGTACAGCTCGGCGAGGGTGGCGCCCTGTGCCGGGACGCCGGCGGAGGTGCCGAGCCAGTCGGTCCCCTCGGCGTGCGACAGCGGGCCCACCTCGATCCGGGCCAGGCAGCGCCCGGGCCGGGTCACCGCCGGGTGCAGCCGGGACAGGTCCTCGTTGGTGGTGATCGCCACCAGCACGTTGCGTCCCTGGCCGAGCAGCCCGTCGGTCAGGTTCAGCAGGCGGGACAGGGCCTGCCCGGTCGTCTGCCGGGCCTCCGCCCGGATCAGCTCGTCGCAGTCCTCGAGGACGAGCAGCCGCCACCGGCGCCGGTCCTCGCCGTCCTCGCCCTCCTCGTGCTCCCCCACCGCCACCTCGGCGAGGTAGGCGGGATCGCCGAAGAGCACCTCGGGGTCGAGGACGCAGTCCACCTGGCACCACTCGCGCCACTCGCGGGCGAGCGCGCGCAACGCCGTGGTCTTCCCGGTGCCCGGGGGCCCGTGCATGAGCAGCAGCCGGCCGGCGATCGTCTCGGGGGTCGCCACCATCAGGGCGTCCAGCCGGGCCGCCGCCGCGGCCGGATAGTTGGCTCGGATCTCGGCCCAGGTGGGCGTGGTGATCCGCCGCGTGTCCCGCTGGGCGCCGCGCCGGGGGTTCTGGTGCCAGAAGCCGATCGGGCCGGTGTCCCGCTGCACCGGCTCGGCCCCGCCCGTGACGATCTCGTCCAGGACCGCCGCGCCGGTCGCCTCGTCGACGGCGGTGACCGTCACCTCCGCGCCCCGGCCGCGCCAGCTCACCACCCGTACCGTCCAGCCGTCGCCACCGGCGAGGCGGGCCTCCCGGTGGCGCTCGATGGCCGTCCGAGTGAGCACCGCCCGCTCGGGCACCAGCCGGGCCCCGGCCCGGACCTTGGCCAGGCGGACCGTACGCGCCCAGGGGTGGCGGCCGGTGACGAAGTCGGTCAGCAGCAGCGTGTCGATGACGTCGCCCGGGCTGTCGACGTCGTCGTACTGGAAGACGGGCAGCGGGCTGCGCCGGGCGGCGTCTCCGGGCGGGGAAGTCGATGACACGCCACGATGATCCCTACCGGGCGGCCGCCCGGCATCCCGTTTATCACCCCGCCCGGTCGACCACCCGGTCCCGGGCCAGGGCGTAGCGCTCGCGGATGGCGGGGACGCCCGGCGACGCGTACTCCTCCGTGTCGCCGGCCGGCCAGGTGGGCGGCGCCGCGCCCCCCAGGGCCACCCAGGCGGCCTGGCGGGCGGCTCCGTCGGCGACGTACTCCCCGGGCGGGGGCACGACCACGGGGCGGCCGAAGACCTGCGGGGCGATGCGGCGGACGGCGGCCGAGCGGGCCCCGCCGCCGACCAGGATGATCCGGTCGGCGCGGGCGCCCTGCGCGGTGAGCGCGTCGAGGCCGTCGGCGAGCGCGCAGAGCATGCCCTCGACGGCGGCCCGGGCCAGGTGCGCCGGGGTCGAGGTGCCCAGGGTGAGCCCGTGCAGCGCGCCGGTGGCGCCGGGCCGGTCCGGGGTCCGTTCCCCCTCCAGGTACGGCACCATGACCAGCCCGCCGGCACCGGGCGGGGCGGCCAGGGCCAGCTCGCTCAGGGTGGCCAGGTCGACGCCGAGCAGCGTCGCGGCGGCGTCGAGCACCCGGGCGGCGTTGAGCGTGCAGACCAGCGGCAGGAACCGGCCGGTCGCGTCGGCGAAGCCGGCCACCGCCCCGCTCGGATCGGCGGCGGGCGTGTCGGCGACCGCGAAGACGGTGCCCGAGGTGCCGATCGAGACGACCACGTCGCCCGGTCCGGCCCCGGCGCCGAGCGCGGCGGCCGCGTTGTCGCCGGTGCCCGGCCCGAGCAGGACCGGGCCGCCGGCGCTCGGGTCGGCGTCGAGCGCCGCCGGGTCGAGGTGGCCGGCCACCTCGGCCGGGCCGAGCACGACCGGCACCCGCAGCCGCCGGCCGAAGGCGCGTTCGAGCAGGTCGAGGCGGTATTCGCCGGTACGCGGAGACCAGTAGCCGGTGCCGCTGGCGTCGCCGCGGTCGGTGCGCAGCGCGGCCAGCCCCGGTGCGCCGGCCAGCCGCCAGGTGAGCCAGTCGTGCGGCAGGCAGACGGCGGCCACCCGGTCGGCGTTGGCCGGCTCGTGCCGGGCCAGCCAGCGCAGCTTGGTGGCGGTGAAGCTGGCCACCGGCACGGCGCCGGTCGCGTCGGCCCAGAACCGGCGGCCGGCCTCCCCGCCGCCGGCCTCCTCGATCAGCTCCCGGGCGGCGTCGGCGGAACGGGTGTCGTTCCAGAGCAGCGCCGGGCGGACCACCTGCCCCGCCTCGTCCAGGCAGACCATGCCGTGCTGCTGGCCGCCGACCGCGACGGCGGCCACGTCGGCCAGCCCGCCGGCCTCGGCGACGGCCGCCCGCAGGGCGTCCCACCAGGCGTGCGGGTCGACCTCGGTGCCCTCGGGGTGCGGCGCGCGGCCCTGCCGGACCAGCGCGCCGGTCTCCGCGTCCCGGATCACCACCTTGCAGGACTGGGTCGACGAGTCGACCCCGGCGACGAGCGGCATGGCGGCCCGCCTCAGCGCGCGCCGAGCAGGTGCTCGACGGCGAGCTGGTTGAGCCGAACGAAGCCGAAGCCCTTCGCGCCGGCCGCGTCCGGGTCGAACTCCTCGAACGCCGAGCGGTCGGCGAGCAGGTCGGCGTAGCCCTCGCCCGGGTTCAGGGTCGGGGTGGCCAGCTCGGCCACCTTGCTGGCGGCCAGGGCCTCGGCCACCTCCGGGTCGGCCCGGAACGCCGCGGCCCGCTCCTTGAGCAGCAGGTAGGTGCGCATGTTCGCCGCCGCCGACGCCCACACGCCGGTCATGTCCTCGGTGCGGGAGGGCTTGTAGTCGAAGTGCCGCGGCCCGCCGTACGCGGGACCGCCGTTCGGCCCGCCGTTCTCCAGCAGGTCCACCAGGGCGAACGCGTTGAGCAGGTCGCCGTGGCCGAAGACCAGGTCCTGGTCGTACTTGATGCCGCGCTGGCCGTTGAGGTCGATGTGGAACAGCTTGCCCTGCCAGAGCGCCTGGGCGATGCCGTGGGCGAAGTTCAGCCCGGCCATCTGCTCGTGGCCGACCTCGGGGTTGAGGCCGACCAGCTCCGGGCGGGCCAGGGTGGAGATGAACGCCAGCGCGTGCCCGACGGTCGGCAGCAGGATGTCGCCCCGCGGCTCGTTCGGCTTCGGTTCGAGGGCGAAGCGCAGGTCGTAGCCGCGGTCGACGACGTACTGGCAGAGCAGGTCGACGGCCTCGCGGTAGCGGTCCAGCGCGGCCCGGACGTCCTTGGCCACGTCGTACTCGGCGCCCTCCCGGCCGCCCCACATGACGAAGGTGCGGGCGCCCAGGTCGGCGGCGAGGTCGACGTTGCGCAGCACCTTCCGCAGCGCGTACCGGCGGATGTCCCGGTCGTTGCTCGTGAAGCCGCCGTCCTTGAACACCGGGTGGTTGAAGAGGTTGGTGGTGACCATCGGCACGACCAGGCCGGTCTCGTCGAGGGCCTTGCGGAACCGGGCGATGTGCTGGTCGCGGGTGGTGGCGTCCGCGCCGAAGGGGATGAGGTCGTCGTCGTGGAAGGTGATCCCGTACGCGCCGAGCTCGGCGAGCCGGTGCACGGCCTCGACGGCGTCCAGGGCGGGTCGGGTGGCGTCGCCGAACGGGTCACGGGCCTGCCAGCCCACCGTCCAGAGACCGAAGGAGAACTTGTCCGCGGGGGTGGGACGGGGCGCCATGGGAACCTCCGGGTGGTGGTGTCGTCCACAATTTGTTCAGTGGTTGAATTAAATGGCGGCGCTGTGGCAGTGTCAAGGGGTGACCAGCGCCAGCACCGCCGGCGCGGTCCGCCAGGGCAGCCTCCGCGAGCTCAACCTCGCGGTCGTGCTCCGCCGGATCGCCACCGCCGACCGACCGCCGTCCCGGGCCGGGATCGCCGCCGGGACCGGGCTGACCCGGGCCACCGTCTCCGCCGTGGTGGACGACCTGATCGCCGGCCGGCTGGTCGCCGAGGCCGAACCCGCGCCGCGCACCGGGGCCGGGCGGCCCGCCCGCGGGCTGGTGCTGGCCGCCGACGGCCCCGCCGGGCTCGGCCTGGAGGTGAACGTCGACTACCTGGCCGCCTGCGTGGTCGACCTGACCGGGGCGGTCCGGCACCACCTGGTGCGCCGCGCCGACCTGCGCCCGGTCGCCCCCGCCGACGCCCTGCGGAGGCTCGCCGCGCTGGCCGCCGAGGCCCGCGCCGCCGCCGTACGCGACGGGCTGACCCTGGCCGGCGCGGCGCTCGCCGTGCCGGGCCTGGTCGACGGCGGCGGCCTGGTCCGGCTCGCGCCCAACCTCGGCTGGCGGGACGTCGACGTGCCCGCCCTGCTCGCCGGGCACCCGCTCGCCGAGCCGGTCGACGGCATCCCACCGCTGGTGGTCGACAACGAGGCCAACCTGGCCGCCCTCGGCGAGCTGCACGCCGGCCCGCCCGGTTCGACCAGCTTCCTGCACATCACCGGCGAGATCGGCATCGGCGCCGGGATCGTGCTGGACGGAGTGCTCTACCGGGGCGCGCGCGGCTGGAGCGGCGAGATCGGTCACATTCCGGTGCAGCCGCAGGGGCGGCCGTGCCGCTGCGGCGGCCAGGGCTGCCTGGAGCGGTACGCGGGCCAGGAAGCCATCCTGGCCGCCGCCGGCCTGGCCGGCGCGGACCTGCCCGCGGACACCGCCGCCACCCGGCTGGCCGACCTGGCCCGGGCGGGCGACCCGGCCACGCTGGCCGCCCTGGCGGACGCCGGGACCGCCCTCGGGGTGGCCGTGGCGGGCGTGGTGAACCTGCTCGACCTGGACACCGTGGTGCTCGGCGGCGGCTACGCCCCGCTCGCTCCCTGGCTGCGCCCGCCGGTGGTCGCCGAGATCTCCCGGCGGGTGCTCACCGCCGCCTGGTCGCCGGTGACGGTGCGCCCGGCGGCGCTCGGGGCCCGCTCCGCGGCGGTCGGTGGGGCCGCCTCGGTGGTCCGCCGGGTGGTCGACAAGCCGGTCGCCTGGCTGGCCCGCTCCGGGTGACCGGGACGCTCCGCCACGGGCTCATGGCGCCCCCGCTCGGTACGCTTGCTCCCAGGCAACGGATCCGCGACCGAGGAGTGCACCGACAGCATGCGCACGGTTCGACCGACCGAAGCGCCCGGCCACCGGCGGTGACGACGGCCCGACGGCCGGCCGGGGCCGCGCTGCCGGACGACTCCCAGCTCGCCCGCGAGGTGCTGGACGGTCTCGCCGAGGCCGTCGTGACCACCGATCGGGCCGGCGTGGTGACCCTGGTCAACGCGCCGGCCGCGGAGCTCCTCCCCGAGCTCTCCCCCGGCGTCGACCTGGCCGGCTGCGCGGTGCCCGCGCTGGCGGGCGCGGTGCGCGCCGGCGGCGACACCTTCGACACCGAGCACCACGGCCGGCGGCTGCGCGGCGTCCGGCGCGGCCTGGCCGGTGGCACCAGCGCCTGGTACGTGCGGGACGTCACCGAGGAGCAGGCACGCGCCGACGCGCTGCTGGCCGAGCGGTCCCGCACCGCGTTCCTGGCCCGGGCGGGCAGCCGGCTCGGACTCTCCCTGCACCGGGACGGGACGCTGCGGGCCGCCGTCACCCTCCCGGTGCCCTACCTGGCCGACGCCGCCGTGGTCGTGCACCGCCCGTCCCCGCCCGCCGAGGACCGGCCGCACTGGGTCCGGTACGCCGCCGACGAACCCGGTCCGGTCACCGGCGTCGCCGGGTGGCGGACGGTCGAGTCGGGCCCCGGGCTGGTCGAGGCGCTCGACGGGGACGTCACCGGGCCCAGCCCCTGGCTCGACGCCGAGCTGGCCGACCTGGCCGAGGTGCTGCCCGCGGGCTTCGGCCGGCCCGGCAGCGTGCTGATCAGCCCGATGCGCAGCGCGGGCGGCCCGGCCGGCGCGCTCATCCTGGCCCGCCGCCGCGAGCGGGGCGGCTTCGACCAGCGGGAGGTCGAGCTGGCCCGGGAGTTCGCCGCCCGGGCGGGAGCGGCCCTGGCGGCCGCCGACCTCTACGGCGAACAGGCCCACCTGGCCCGCGTGCTCCAGAACAGCCTCCTTCCCCCGGACCTGCCGGGGCTGCCCGGGATGACGCTGGCCGGCGGCTACCGCGCCGCCGGGGACACCCTGCGCATCGGGGGCGACTTCTACGACCTCTTCCCCACCCCCGACGGCGGCCTCTTCGCCCTCGGCGACGTCTGCGGCAAGGGGGTCGGCGCGGCCGTGCTGACCGGGCGCGTACGCCAGTCGCTGCAGACCCTGCGGCTCGTCGAGCCGCGGCCGCGAGAGCTGATGGAGCTGCTCAACCGCGCGCTGCTGGACGCACCCGACGCGGCCCGCCGGGCCCAGTTCACCACCCTCCTGCTGGGCGCCCTGACCCGCGAGCCGGACGGCGGGCTGCTGGTCCGGGTGGCCGGCGGCGGGCACCCGGCCCCGCTCGTGGTCCGCACCGGCGGCCGGATCGAGCCGGTGCGGGTGGGCGGCATGCCGGTCGGCGCGCTGACCGCGGCCCGCTTCGTGCAGGCGGAGGTACGCCTGGCCCCGGGCGACCTGCTGGTGGCGTACACCGACGGGGTGACCGAGGCCCGGGGCGGGCCCAGCCGGCTGGAGATGTTCGGCGACGCCCGGCTGCGGCGGGCGCTCGCGTCCGGAGCCGGGCTGCCACCCGCCGCGCTGGTCGACCGGCTGCTCCAGCTCGTCGACGAGTGGCTCGACGGCCAGGTGCACGACGACATCGCCATGCTGGTCGTGGCGGCGGGAGGGACCGGCCCGACCCGGTCAGGCGGTGCGGGCCACCGGCGGCTCGCCGGGTGACTCCGGCTCGGCCCGCTGGTCACCGATCCGCTCCCCCGACGGCTGGAGCACCGGCCAGCCCTCGGCGGCGGCGGCTTCCCCGCGCCGGGCGACCTCGTCGAACTCGCGCATCCCGCGAACCAGCGCCGCCCGCCCCTCCGGGCTCATGCCGACCAGGATCCGGTCCAGCCGGTGGCGCCGGTCGGCGCGCAGCTCGGCGAGGAGCCGGGTGGCCGACGGGGTGAGGTGCAGGGCGA
Source organism: Micromonospora sp. CA-244673 (assembly GCF_050948395.1). Classification (NCBI taxonomy): domain Bacteria; kingdom Bacillati; phylum Actinomycetota; class Actinomycetes; order Micromonosporales; family Micromonosporaceae; genus Micromonospora; species Micromonospora sp. CA-244673. The sequence continues at coordinate 5,999,767 of NZ_CP192019.1, forward strand.
TCTCGCGCCGGTCGTACCGGCCCGGCTCCCGCTCCAGCATGCCGGCCGCCACCAGCCGGTCGCAGAGCCGGCTGGCGGAGGAGAGCAGCATGTCGGTCAGCGTGGCGAGCCGACGGAGGTTGATCCCGTCGTGCTGCTCCACGACCATGACCGCGCGCAGCTGGGCACCGGAGAGCCGGCTCGTGGTCCGCTCCCGGGCCGCCTCCCAGACAGCCAGCAGGGTGCCCGCCGCCTCGTCCAGAGCGGCGGCCATACTCGCATCAGGTCCCTGGGGACCGTGTTCTTCGGCCATGGTGGGCCCGAGACTACTCGCCCCACCAGGCCGACGACCTGTGCAAAGGAGCAAAGATGAGCGGACCGGAGGATCGGGCGCGGCGGAGCCTCACCGAAGCGCCGACCGACCAGCTCGTCGACCGGCTCGCCGCCGAGCTGGAACGGTCGTACGGGATCACCGGCGCCGAGCTGTACCAGGTCGACTATCGGTTGGCCGCGCTGCTGCCCCTGGACGGCGGTGAGCCGATCGTCACACCCGGCCATCCGGCCTGGCGCTGCTTCGACCATCAGGAGCCCGTCGTGTCGGAGGGCACCGGCTGGTTCCCGGTCGGGATGCGCGGCGAGCGGCGCGGGGTGCTCCGGGTCTCGCCGCTGCCGGCTGACCCGGCCGCCCTGAGCGAGCTGGACGCCGTCGCCACCGCGCTCGGGCACGAGCTGGCCGCTGTGGCGGCCACCACCGACATCTACCTGACCGCTCGGCGCAGCCGCCGGCTCACCCTGGCCGCCGAGATGCAGTGGGAGCTGCTGCCCGGCCGCAGCCGGATCCGCCCCTCCTTCAGCCTGGCCGGCCAGCTGGAGCCGGCGTACGCCGTGCGCGGCGACGGCTTCGACTGGTCCGACGACGGCCACCGGCTCTGGCTGTCGGTGGTCAACGGGTCGGGCGAGGGGGTGGCCGCCTCGATGCTCACCTCGCTCGCCACCCACGCCCTGCGCAACGCCCGCCGCGCCCAGCTGGGGCTGGCCGACCAGGCCGCCCTGGCCGACCAGGCGATCTACGCGCTGCACCGGGGCGAGCAGCACCTCTCCGCGCTCCTGCTGGAGCTGGACCTGGCGAGCGGGACGCTGACCGTGGTCGACGCCGGCTCGCCCCGCCTGGTGCTGCTGCGCGACGGCGAGGTGACCGAGCAGGTCCTGGACAAGCAGTTCCCGCTCGGCATGTTCGAGGGCACCGACTACCGGGAGCAGCGCTTCGAGCTGCACCGCGGGGACCGGCTCTTCGTGGTCAGCGACGGGGTGATCGACGCCACCTCGGAGCGGATCCGCTACGGCGAGACCGCGCTGGACCGCTTCCTGCGGCGCACCGGGCCCATGGAGCCGCTGGACGCCGTCCGGTCGCTGATCGGCGACCTGCGCGCCTTCGTGGCCGGCGACCTGGTCGACGACGCGGTGGTGGTCTGCCTGGACTGGCTCGGCCCGCAGCCGTGACCAGGCGTGCTATCTGGAAGTCGGTGGCGCTGGGAAGCGCCATCAACGGCCGGGATCGACGGGTGACGGCGCGGGACTCCGATGAAGTGATCCTCTGACAAATCATCGTGACCGGAGTCCCGCACCAGCTATGAGAATCTCCCACGCCGCCACGCTGCCGGTACGGGACGAAACCGTGTTGCGCCTGTCGGGCTTGCTGCACACCGACCGTCACCGGCAGTACCCGCATGGGTCCGGCACCGACCCGCTGAGGCGCCAACCGCGCGACGAGCCTCAGGTGAAACCCAGCGACCTGCCGAGCTCGTTATTCCGATACCTAATCAGGCCGGAAATCTGTACGAGGCAGAGAAGTTCACGTGGACGCCGAATCCAATTTGCACTCGCTGTAGAGCCCTAGGCGCGGCGAACCACCGGACTGGTGCAGACCTCAAAGTCCGTGCCCTTGACGAGGCAGATCTTCAGCTCAACTTTGGTCTCGTCGGCGATGTTCCCGGTTACCCAAGGGCTGCAGTACGTCGCGTTATGGCCGCGAGTTGTCGCAACACGGTCAGTTTGCCAGTAGGGGGACGCATCCGGGTTGATGTCCATCTGGACCTCGATACCGTAGCCGTCACCGGAGACGTCGCACGCCTTGATCGCATCACCAGGATCCCCAGCGTAGGGGTCGGCTTGGAAGTAGCCTTTCCCACGGAGGATGCCGTCACTGGAGTAGTACTCAAGGTACGCGTCCGATGAAGCCAGAGCCGGCGTCTCCACGGCCAATACCAGTCCGATCGCGGCCGCCCCTGCCATCAGGACACGTCCAAGGGTCTCTTTCCGAAGCTTCACGCAGTCTCCCTCCAATTGGGCCCGACCGCGCGACAGCACTCAAACGATCAGGGCCCCGTCACACCTGTCGATGGTCGGTCTGAAAGTACCGCCGCCGGTAGTGCACGTCAATGAGCGATTCGGAGAAGGCTGTGATAGGCAGGAATCGGTGGCACTGGGGAAGTGCCATCAATAGGCGGGATCGACGAGCGATGGCGCCGAACTCCGATACGAAGTGGTCCTCTGACAAATCATCGTGACCGGAGTCCCGCATCAGCTGGTAAAACCACCCACACCGCCACGCTGCCCGTACGTGACGAAACCATGCGGTGCCGTCGGCTTGCTGGGCACGAGCGCCCACCGGCGCAGTAGCCGCAAGGGGCGGACACCGACGAGCTTCCGCATGGCCGTGCCGTCCCCGTCTCGCTGCTCGACACCCCATGACCCATCTGACCCGCGGCAACCGGATCAGCCACCCCACCAGCTACGCAACTTGCACGAGGGCATCGCGGCCCTCGCGACCCAGGCACTGGCCCTGCACTCGACGCTGGGAGCAGCAAGGGAGGCCGCCACGACTAATCACATGAACCGGACAACCGCGCACCGCCGCAGGGCATTGACCGGGAAGGCTTAGTACGCGCCGCGGCTGTTGAGCACCGCGCCGAAGGTCTTCCAGAGGATGGTCAGGTCGGCGGCGAGGGACCAGTTCTCCACGTAGTAGAGGTCGAGCCGGATGCCGTCCTCCCAGCTCAGGTCGGACCGGCCGCTGACCTGCCAGAGGCCGGTCATGCCGGGCTTGACCAGCAGCCGGCGGGCCACGTCGCCGTCGTAGCGGGCCACCTCGGAGGGCAGCGGCGGGCGCGGGCCGACCAGGCTCATCTGGCCGAGCAGCACGTTGGCCAGCTGGGGCAGCTCGTCCAGGGACCACTTGCGCAGCAGCTTGCCCACGCGGGTCACCCGGGGGTCGTCGCGCATCTTGAACATGAGGCCGTCGGTCTCGTTGCGCGCGGCCAGCTCGGCGAGCAGGGCGTCGGCGTTGACCACCATGGTGCGGAACTTGAAGACGCCGAACTCCTTGCCGCCCTGGCCGACCCGGGTCTGGCGGAACAGCACCGGGCCGCGGCTGTCCAGCTTGATGGCGAGCGTGATCACCACCAGCAGGGGCGCGAGCAGGAGCAGGGCGATCAGCGAGATCGAGCGGTCGACAAGCCCCTTGACCAGCTTGCGGGCGCCCCGGAACTCGGGCGCCTCGACGTGGATCAGTGGCAGGCCGGCCACCGGCCGGGTGTGGATGCGCGGGCCGGCGACGTCGGTCAGCGCCGGGGCCACCACGAGGTCGACCCCGGTGCCCTCCAGTTGCCAGCCCAGCCGGCGCAGCCGGGCGGCGGTCAGCTCGCCCGAGGCGGTGACCGCCACGGTGTCCGCGCCGATCGCGGTGGCCGCCTCGGGGATGCCCCGGAACGAGCCCACCACCGGCACGTCGCCCAGCCGCTGCGGCACCGGGGCGAGCAGCGCGTCGGGGATGCAGGCGCCGACCACCTGGTAGCCGGCGTACGGCTCGCGGCGCAGGGTGTGCACCAGCTCCAGCACGTGGGCGGTGTCGCCGACCACGAGCACCTTGCGGGACCAGCCGGCGCCCCGGTCGCGGGCGCGGTGCAGCCGCTTGCGGGCGGCGAACCGGGCCACCTCCAGACCGAGCGTGCCGACCGCGAAGGAGACGGCCAGGAAGCCCCGGGAGACCCCGACGTCGGCGATGTAGCCGGCGATGGCGATGCCGCCGGCCAGCCGCAGGCTCGCCGCGCTGACCCGCCGGTACTCGTCGGCGCCGTAGCCGAGCACCTGGTCGTCGTAGCAGCGCATCGCCTTGAGCGAGACCAGCCAGACCAGCAGCAGGGCGGGCGCGACCACCACGTAGGGGATCTCGGAGCCGCTCGGCTGCTCGTCGCCGAACCGCGCCACGTACCCGATCAGGATGGCCACGGTCAGCACGGCGGTGTCCAGCACCGCCAGGACCCGGATGTAGGCCCGCTCCGCGGCGCGCGTCGTCGGTCCGGGGCGGTCGCCACCGGGTCGCGACGACGTGCTGGCGGGGGTCAACAGCGTCGCCGAGGTCACCGGCCCTCCCCACTTCGCTCAGGACGACCCCGCGCCGCGCGGTCCCGGTGGGGATCCCGTGGCTCGGAGCACCCGGTCATCTTGCCTCGACAATTATGGTTACCGATTGCTTCGGACACATTGCCGTCAGTTTTCTCCCGGCCGTTCGGGCCGGGAAGCGTTCCGCCGTACCGGTTTCGCCGGTACGGCGGAATGCGTTCGCTGAGTGTCGGGTCAGCGCGGCGCCGGCGGCCGCAGCGCGATCGCCTGCAGGAAGATCTCGCCGATCTTGCTGGGGTCGGTGGTCACGAATGCGCCACCCCGGGTCACGTCCGTGATCGACTTGAGCTCGGCGCGACTGACCTCGGTGCCGATGCCGATGATGATCACCTGAATCGGCTGCTCGTCGTCCTGCAGCTTCTTCAGCTGGTCCAGCAGCGCCTTCTGGGAGATGCCGTTGTCGTCGTCGTTCTTGCCGTCGGTGAACAGCACGATCGAGTTGACCTTGCCGGGCTCCCAGTCCTGCTGGACCTTCTTGTAGGCCGCCAGCATGGTGTCGTAGAGGCCGGTGTCGCCGTCCGACGGCCGGATCCCGGCCAGGCGCTGCTGGAGCGGGCCGCGGTTGCTCGACAGCGGTTTGATCTCAAGCAGCTCGCGGTAGTCCTGCGGACCGTTCAGGTTCGTGGAGAAGGTCCACAGGCCGATCGACCAGGAGTCGTCGAAGAGCCCGAGGCCCTGGCTCGCGGCGGCGACCGTGACCTGCTCCCGGCTGGCGCCACCCGCGGTCGCCACCGGCTTCTTCATCGAGCCGGAGACGTCGATGACGCAGAGCATGCGACCGGACTGGGTGGCCACCGACCAGGTGGTGGTCGCCTTCTGGATGGCGACCGGGTCCAGGTCCGCCGCGCCGCCCTGGCCGGACGGCGGTACGGCGCTCGCACCGCCGTTGGCCGGACTCGGTGCGCCCTGGGGCGCCTTGAACCCGTCGCCCCAGTTGCCGTCCGGGGCCCGCAGCGCCTGCCCGGCCAGCCGGTTCTTGAAGCCCGGCGTACGCAGCACCTCGAAGAGCACCCGGGCGGCCGACGCCTTGGTCGGCTCGATGCCGGGCAGCACCGCGAACGGGTAGTCCAGCGGCATGGGCGCCGGCTCCAGGTAGAGCGCGGCCAGCGGGATCGGCGGCTTGGTGCTGTTGTAGGCGATCACGTCCTCTTCCGACAGCGCCGCGGCGCCCAGCGCGTTGGCGATGGCCGTCGGGTCGGACGAGCGCGGGAAGCGGGCGAGGAGGTCCTGCCGCAGTGAGGAACGGTTGGTGGCCAGCGCCCGCAGCGCGCCGACCATCGCCTCCTGCGCCTTCGGTGAACCGGCGGCGCCGGTGGCGCTGGCGGCGGCGGTCAGCGAGAGCAGCCCGGACAGGCCCGCCGCGTCCTGGGTCGGCTCGACGATCCCGGCGCGCAGCGGCTTGCTGCTGGTCACCTGGCCCAGCAGGTCGGTCCAGGTGAGCTTCTTGTCCGGCCAGCCGACCCGGGAGGCCACCGGCTCCGGCAGCGCGACGACCACCGGGCTGCGGGCGATCGAGGCGCCGTTGGCCGGCGCGAAGGCGGTGGCGCCGCCGCTCTTGAGCCGCAGCAGCCAGGTGGAGGAATCCGGCACCCAGACGTCCGGCGTGGCCACGGTGCCGCTGGCCTGCCCGACGCCGGCCAGGGTGGCGCCGTGCTTGCTCGCCACCGCGGCGGCCACGTCGACCGGCTCGGCGGAGGAGACGTTCACGGCGATGCAGGTCTCGCCGACGGCGGCGCCGTCGGAGACCCACTGCTCGGCCGCCCCGCGGACGGCGGGAGCGATCTCCGGCGCCGCCGCGACGGACAGCTCGATCCGTCCCGAGCAGTTCGGGCCCGCCAGCTGCTGATAACCGAACCAGGAGCCGGCTACGACGACGACGAGCGCGGTCGCCGCGGCAACGGCACCTGCCCCACGGAGGTTCGAACGCATGCGATGGCGGCCAGACACGGTGACCATCTTGCGTATCTCGTGGGGTTAGTGCCACAACCGTTCGGACGAAAGTTACGCAGGAGAAACAGTTGATCGCCAAATCATTACGTTGAGTGAGTGATCAGTCATCCCAGGTGATCAAAGTCCACTGCGGACGGTGTTCCGGTGACCGTCCGGTCACGGACGGACACAGGTGGGGCTCGCCACCGGCACCGGCTCCCCCACCGGCTCCGGCACACCGGTGCCGGGATCCACCCGGAAGACCCTGATCATGCCGGCCCGCTCGTCGGCCACGTAGAGGTGCTCGCCGGTCAGGGCGAAGTGCCGCGGCCACTCGCCACCGGTGTCCACCTCGGCCACCAGCTCGGGCGCGTCCCCGGCCAGCGCGAACACCGCGACCGTGCCCACCCCCCGGTTGCCCACGTAGAGGAAGCGGCCGTCCGGCCCGACGGCGACCTCGGAGGGCTGCACGTGGCCGGCCCGGCCACTGGCCTCCACCCGGACCCGCTGGTGCAGCCCGTCCGGGGTGAGGTCGTACGCGGTGACCGTCCCGTCCAGCTCGCCGACCAGCCAGCAGCGCCGCCCGTCCGGGTGCCGGGCCAGGTGCCGGGGGCCGGTACCGGCCGGCGTCCGCAGCCGGGGGGCGCGGGGCGCCAGCCGCCCGGAGGAGACGTCGAGGTCGTACCGGTAGACCGAGTCGGTGCCCAGGTCGACGGCGAGCAGCGGACCGCCGGCCGGGTCCGGCGAGACCATGTGGCAGTGCGCCTGCTCCTGCCGCTCCGGGTCGGCGCCGTGCCCCTCGTGCCGGATCAGGTCGCTGCGCTCCCCCGGCGTCCCGTCGGCGTCGAGCGGGAACACCGCCACGCTCCCGCCGCCGTAGTTCGCCACGAACAGGTGCCGCCCGTCCGGCGCCACCGCCAGGTGGCAGGGCTCCGCGCCGCCGGTCGGGCGTACGCCGAGCGGGTCGAGGTCGCCGCCCGGGCCGGCCCGGAAGGCGCTGACCTGCCCCTCGGCCAGCTCGTTGACCGCGTAGAGCACCGGCAGCGCCGGGTGCCGGACGAGGAACGACGGCGACGGGGTGACCGCCACCGTGCCGAGCGGGGTCAGCGCGCCCGTCGCCGGATCGCGTCGGGCGGCCACGATGCCCTCGGCCCGGCCGCCCGCCTCCGCCGTGTAGCCCCCGATGTGGACGATCGTGTCCTGCCCGGTCACCGCTCCCACCCTTCCGCCGTCTCACCGTCGATCCAACCAGAGGCTTCCCGGTGAGCCGCCCGGTTAGGCGTCATTCCCGGCGCGGGCTTCCCGGCCGGTCGCGCCGGGCCGGCGGGCGGAGCCGGTCAGCCCACCGGCACCGGCTCGCCCCGCTGCCGCGCGACGTGCTCGACCAGCGAGATCAGCACCAGCTTGCCGGACTGCCGGTCCCGGGCGTCGCAGAGCACCAGCGGCACGTCCGGGTCCAGGTCCAGGGCGTCGCGGACCGCCTCCAGGCTGAACCGGCGGGACCCGTCGAAGCAGTTCACGCCCACCACGAACGGGATGCCCCGCTGCTCGAAGTAGTCGATCGAGGGGAAGCAGTCGGCCAGCCGCCGGGTGTCGGCGAGCACCACGGCGCCGAGCGCCCCGAACGCCAGCTCGTCCCAGAGGAACCAGAACCGGTCCTGCCCCGGCGTGCCGAAGAGATAGACCTGCAGGTCGTCGTTGATGGTGATGCGGCCGAAGTCCATGGCGACCGTGGTGGTCGACTTCTGCTCCACCCCGGAGACGTCGTCGGTGCCGATTCCGGCGCCGGTCAGCACCTCCTCGGTCTGCAACGGCCGGACCTCGCTCAACGCGCTCACCAGCGTCGTCTTGCCCGCGCCGAAGCCACCGGCGATGAGGATCTTCAGAGCCAGCGGCACCCGCGGCGCGGCCGGCTCCCGGTCAAAGCGCACGGAGTCCACTGACCACCGCCTTGAGGATGTTGTCGTCGGGCAGGTGGGCGGCGGCCGGCCGGCGCACCGTGACCAGCCCCCGGGCGAGAAGGTCGCCGAGCAGCACCCGGACCACGCCGACGGCGAGATCCAGGTCCGCGGCGAGGTCGGCCACGGCCACCGGCCGGCGGGCCAGTTCGACGAGGCGTCGGTGCTCCGGCTGGAGACCGGGCACCCCGGTCGGGTCGGCCCCCGGCGTGGTCAGCACGAACGCCACCAGGTCGAAGCCGTCGACCGGCGGGCGCACCCGGCCGCCGGTCACGGTGTACGGGCGGACCACGGGACCGGCGGCGGCGTCCAGCCACTCGTGGTGGGGGCCCGGCGGCTCAGCCCGCATCGGTCGCCGCCGTGCGGGCCGGTGCGCTGAGGTTCTCGCCGACCCGGATGACCAGCATGGCCATCTCGTACGCCACGAGCCCGATGTCGGCGTCGGCGTCGCTCACCACCGCCAGGCAGGCGCCCTGCCCGGCGGCCGTGACGAACAGGTACGCCGACTCCATCTCCACCACGGTCTGCCGGACCGCGCCGCCACCCACGTGCCGGGTGGCCCCCTTGGCGAGGCTGGAGAAACCGGAGGCCAGGGCGCAGAGGTGTTCCGCGTCGGTGCGGTCCAACTCGGCGGACGCGCCGAGCATGAGGCCGTCCGCCGACAGCACCACCGCCTGGCGGGCGCCCGGCACCCGCTCCACCAGGTCGTCGAGCAACCAGTCGAGATCGGCGTTCTGCCGCGTCGTGTGCACCACTAGGCGTCCCTCTCAGTCGCGGTTCGTTGGTCCGGAGCCGCCGCCGGTTCGGGCGGGGAGGGCTCGGCGGCCCGGGCACGGGCCGCGTCGGTGGGCGGAGCGCCGGCCCGGCCCGGGCCGGCGGCGGGGTCGGCGGCCGGTCCGCTCGCCGCCGCGGAGGCGGGCCCGCGGCGCGCGGCGGTCGGGTCGGCCGGCGCGCCGCTCGCCGCCGTGGAGGCGGGCCCGCGGCGCGCGGCGGTGGGGTCGGCGGCGGCGCGGGAGCCGTCACGGCGGCCCCGGGCGGTGCCGGCCTGAAGCGCGGACATGGTGCGCCGGGCCTCCTCGGGCGGGCGGTGCGCCGGGTTGTCCGCGACGACCGGCCGGGGGCGGGCCGCCGGCCCGCGCCGGCGGACCCGGCGGGGCAGGCCGTCGACGTCCGCCGGCGTCTCGACGGCGGAGGCACGGGCGGCGGGCAGCGGCACGACCGCCGACTCGGGGCGGTCCCGGCCGGGCCGGGCGGCCCGCGTCCGGGGGACGGTGGCCAGCCGGGTCACCTTGGCCATCCGCCGGTCGTCCCGCCCGGGCCGGTCGGCGTCCGGGCCGGCCAAACCGAGCGCCGGCTCGGCGGTGACCAGGTCCGACGGGACGAAGACGGCGGCCGTGGTTCCACCGGGTACGGCCGGCCGCAGCTCGACCCGGACACCATGGCGGGCGGCCAGCCGGGCGACCACGAAGTGGCCCAGCCGGGCGCTGTCGGTCGGGTCGAACTCCGGGGCGTGGGACAGCTTGCGGTTGGCCTCGGCCAGCGCCGGCGCCGACATGCCGAGCCCCCGGTCGGTGATCTCGACGGTGTAGCCGCCGGGCACGGTGCGACCGCTGACGTCCACCCGGGTGCCCGGCGGGGAGAAGACGGTGGCGTTCTCGATCAGCTCGGCGAGCAGGTGGATCACGTCGCCGACGGCGCGGCCGAGCACCCCGGCCGGCTGGACCTCGCCGACGTCGACCCGGTCGTACGCCTCGACCTCGGAGATCGCGCCACGCACCACGTCGACCGCGGCGACGGGGTTGCGCCAGCCCCGGCCGGGGGCGGCGCCGGCCAGGATGACCAGGTCCTCGGCGTGCCGCCGGAGCCGGGTGGCGAGATGGTCGACCTGGAACAGCCCGGCCAGTTCGTCCGGGTCCTCGGTCCGCCGCTCCAGCCGGTCCAGCAGCGCCAGCTGCCGGTGCACGAGGCCCTGGCTGCGCCGGGCGATGTTCAGGAAGACCTCGTTGAGGCCGCGGCGCAGGGTCACCTCGTCGACGGCGGCCTGCACGGCCGTGCGACGCACCTCGTTGAAGGCGCGCCCCACCTGGCCGATCTCGTCGCTGCCGTGGTCCAGCTCGGGCGCCTCGCGGGCGACGTCGACCTCCTCGCCGCGGCGCAGCCGGGCCACCACGTCGGGCAGGCGTTGCTCGGCCATCTCCAGCGCGGCGGTGCGTACCCCGGTGAGCCGGCGGTCCAGGGACCGGCCGACCCGCAGCGCCACGAGCACGCAGACCACGATGGCGACCAGGCCGAGCACCCCGGCGGCGGCGAGCCGGATCAGGATCTGGACCGCCATCGGCACGGACCGCTCGGTGAGGGTGTCCGCGCCGCGCAGCTCGAAGTCCCGCAGGCCCTGCGAGACCTCGGCGTGGCTGGTCTCCCAGGCCCGGATGTCGAACCCGGCCGGCAGGCCGGGGGCCCGGACCAGGGTGTCCTGGAGGGCGCGCAGCCGGACGAACGCCGCCCCCTCGGTGAGCCGCTGGTAACCGGTCCGTTCGGCGGGTGGCAGGTCGGCCACCGCGTTCTCGGCCAGGAAGCGCTGGTTCTCGATGGTGCGGACCAGCTGTTCGTGCTCGCCCTCGGCGTACCGGCCGGCGGTCACCGCGCCGGCCAGCAGCGCGTCGGCCTGGCCGAGCAGCTCCCGGGACCGGCCGAGCCCGGTGAGCGCCAGCGCCTGCCGGTTGAGCTGGGCGTCGGGCAGCGTGGCCATGGCGGAGAAGGTCTGGAAGGCGGAGCCGATCATTCCGCTGTAGAGCCCGACGGCGCCGGCCTGGTCCACCTTCCGGCCGTCGATGAAGCCCCGCCCGGCGGGCAGCGCGTCGAGCGCGGAGACCAGCTGGTCGAGCCGGGCGTCGAGCAGGTCGTCGGCGGCGTCGCGGAGCTTCTCCCCGTCGACCCGGCGGCGCAGCTCGGCGATCGCCCGGTCGGTGCGGTCGCGCTGCTCGGCAAGGGCCGGCAGGACGGTGTCGCCGGCGAGCTGGACGACCGAGAGCCGGCGTTCCCGTTGCAGCTCGGCGACCACGCTCTCGCCGGGTCGGCCCAGGTCATAGAGGAGGGTACGCGCGGCGAGCAGGTCGAGGGCCGGCCCGAAGGTCAGCGTGGTGGCGAAGATCCACAGTGCCAGCAGCCCGGTCACCGGACCGATGACCAGCGCGGTCAGCTTGGCGCGGATCGGCCAGTCTCGGGTGTTCATCCAACCTCGCCCGGGGGAAGGTGTCGCAGGGGTGGCGCCGGCACCGGCCGGAAGGGCCGCGACGCCGGGCCCCGGCCCGGGCGCCTTGGGCAGGATACGTAATCCCAGCCGGATGCACTACCGGCCGTCTCGCCCCTCACTACGGTCCGGAATGTTCGCTGTGGACACCGTTGGACGGGAACCACCGCCGGAACGTTCGTCCTCAAGGGGCGTACGGAAGACCGGCTCACCGCCCCCGTCACCGCCGCGCCCCGCCCGGTACGGAGGCGCCGGGCGGCCCCGGCCACCCGCCCGGGCGCAGTTTCTGGAACGAGTCCACTCTTTCGCGGCACGAACCCGATGTGTGCCCGGCCGTGCCGTGGGCAGGCACCGTGGGCGCGACCGCGCAGGAAAGTACCGCCGATCGGGATTGGCGATCACCGGCCGGAGGGAATACCAGCGGGCGAAGGAGGAGCCATGTCGCCCACGCAGGTAGTCGTCATAGTCATCGTCGTTCTGGTGCTCGCGGCGCTGGCCGCGGTCGCCGTGGTCGCCAGCCGCCGCCGGGCGCTCCGGCAGCGCTTCGGCCCCGAGTACGACCGGGCCGTCGAGGAGCAGGACAGCCGGAGCGCCGCCGAGCGGGAGCTGCGGGAGCGGGAACGCCGCCACGCCGAGCTGGAGCTGACCCCGCTCAGTCCGGAGTCCCGCGCCCGGTACGCCTCCGCCTGGGAGGAGCTCCAGGTGCGTTTCGTCGACTCCCCCGCCGAAACCGTCGGCGACGCCGACGAACTGGTCAGCCGGCTGATCGCGGAACGCGGATACCCCACCGGGGACTTCTCGGAACAGATCGCCCACCTCTCCGTCGAGCACGCCCGCACCCTGACCCACTACCGCGACGCCCACGACATCCGGCTGCGCAACGAGCGCGGCGAGGCCGGCACCGAGGAACTCCGGCAGGCGCTCGTGCACTACCGGGCCCTCTTCGCCGACCTGCTCGGCGAGGACCCGGTCGGGCACCAGCCGCCGGCGCAGCGCCACCCCGACCACGAGCACGACGCCACGAGCCGCTGAGGAGGCCGCCGCCATGCGTCAGGAAAAGCAGCAGGTCACGCAGGACCACCCCGAGGCCGTCCGGTCCGCGCCGGTGCCGGTCCCGCCGCCGGACGACCGGACCGCCGGGGACGGGCCCGACGCCGAGCGGGCCGCCCGGGCCGAGGTGCCCGAGGACGCATTGGACGACCGGGGCACCTTCGACGACCCGGCGGTCGCCGGCGAGCGCGCCGACCGCGAGGGGGCGGAACTCGACGAGACCCGGGCGTACGACGCCCGGGAGATCCGCGACGCGGAGGCCGCCGACGCCGACGACCGGCCGGTGTACCACGACCCCGCGCCGCTGCCGACCTCCTTCGCCGGGGCGACCTCGGTGGGCGACGCGGTGGCCGCCTCCGCGATGGCCAGCGGGCGGCCCGAGGACGAGCGGGACCCGCGCGGCGAGGACACCGCCGCGCCGGGCGACGGCGCGCCGGGCCGGACCGACGCGTTCGACGACGAACGGGCCGACCCGACGGCGGGCGACCGGCTGCACGACCCGGACCGCTGGGAGGCCGCCCACTCCGGCACGGCGCGTGACGACGCGGAGGCCGCCGCCGGGGCCGGGTACGGCAGCGCCGAGCCGGCCATGGTCGACCCGGACACCAGCACCGCCGCGGCGGGCGCCGCGCTGGCCGGCGCGGCCCGGCCCACACCGGGCGCCGTGCCGGCCGACGCGGCCACCCTCTTCGCCGCGGAGACCGCCCAGGACTTCCGGGACCGCTGGCGGGACGTCCAACTCCGCTTCGTGGACGACCCGCGGGCCGCGGTCGGCGAGGCGCAGTCGCTGGTCGAGGAGGCCATCGAGGCGCTGTCCGCCGCGCTGCGCGAGCAGAAGACCAAGCTGGGCAGCTGGCAGGAGTCCGGCTCGACCGACACGGAGCAGCTCAGGGTGGCCGTGCGCGGCTACCGGGACTTCCTGGACCGGGTCCTCGGCCGCTGACGACATCCCGCACGGAGCCCCGCGCCGGTGCACGGCCGGGGCTCCGCCGTGTGTGAAGACCGCCCTTCAAGCATGAAATTTCGCAAAGTGGGTACCTGCGGGCGCAGCGTCGCCACGGAGGGAGCAGCGGGATGGGTGTCGGTCTCCGGTTGGACATGAACGCCCTGGACTATCTGATCCTGGCGCTCTACTTCATCACCGTCCTCGGCGTCGGCTTCGCCGCGCGGCGGGCCATCCGCACCAGTGTCGACTTCTTCCTCTCCGGGCGGTCGCTGCCCGCCTGGGTCACCGGACTCGCGTTCGTCTCGGCGAACCTGGGCGCCCTGGAGATCATCGGCATGGCGGCCAACGGCGCCCAGTACGGCGCCATGACCGTCCACTACTACTGGATCGGCGCCGTGCCGGCGATGGTTTTCCTGGGCATCGTGATGATGCCCTTCTACTACGGCTCGAGGGTCCGCAGCGTCCCCGAATACCTGCGGCTGCGCTTCAACCGGCCGACGCACCTGCTGAACGCGATCAGCTTCGCGGTCGCCCAGGTGCTCATCGCCGGGGTGAACCTCTACGCGCTCGCGCTGATCATGCAGGCGCTGCTCGGCTGGCCGCTCTGGGTGGCGATCGTGATCGGCGCGCTGATCGTGCTGGCCTACATCACCATCGGCGGCCTGTCCGGCGCGATCTACAACGAGGTCCTCCAGTTCTTCGTGATCGTCGCCGGCCTGGTGCCGATCACCGTGCTCGGCCTCGTGAAGGTCGGCGGCGTGAGCGGCCTCATGGACGCGGTGCGCGACTCCAAGCTCGGCGAGGCGGGGCTGCACGCCTGGCAGGGCACCGGCAGCACGGACAACCCGCTCGGCGCGCACTGGCTGGGCATAGTCTTCGGCCTCGGCTTCGTGCTCTCGTTCGGCTACTGGACCACCAACTTCGCCGAGGTGCAGCGCGCCCTGTCCGCCCGGAACATGAGCGCCGCCCGCCGGACCCCGATCATCGGCGCGTACCCGAAGCTGTTCATCCCGCTGGTCACCGTGATCCCCGGCCTGATCGCCCTGGTCACCGTCAAGGGACTCGGCGCCGAGGAGGGCGACCTGGTCTACAACAACGCGATCCCGCTGCTCATGCGTGACCTGCTGCCCAACGGGGTGCTCGGCATCGCGGTCACCGGCCTGGTGGCCTCCTTCATGGCCGGCATGGCCGCCAACGTCAGCGGGTTCAACACCGTGTTCACGTACGACATCTGGCAGGCGTACTTCCGGCGCGACCGTCCGGACGAGTACTACGTGAAGGTGGGCCGGATCGCCACCGTGGTGGCGGTGGTGGTCGGCATCGGCACGGCGTTCATCGCGGCCGGGTTCAGCAACATCATGAACTACATCCAGGCCCTGTTCTCGGTGTTCAACGCCCCGCTCTTCGGCACCTTCATCATCGGCATGTTCTGGAAGCGGATGAGCCCGCTCGCCGGCTTCTGGTCGCTGCTGGCCGGCACCGTGGTGGCGATCGGGACCTACCTGCTGCACCTGGCCGACGTCCTGCACTTCAACTCCGACCTGGAGGAGAGCTTCTGGGGCGCCGGTCTCGCCTTCGTGACGGTCGCCGTCGTGGCCGCGATCCTCACCCCGCTGACCCGACCGAAGCGGAACGACGAGCTGACCGGCCTGGTCTACGGCCTGAGTGACGCCACGCTGAAGGACGACTCGCTGGCCGGCGACGCCGCCTGGTACCGCTCGCCGGTGCTGCTCGGCGTGATCGCCGTGGTCCTCGCCGCCCTCTTCTACATCCCGGTCTTCTGAGGAAGGGACGCACGCCATGGCAGACAACGCCGACCGGTACCAGCACGGCGAGGCCCACGACCCGCTGGTCGACGAGACCGAGGACTCGCGGGAGGCACGGTCCGCGGCGGCGCGGCTGTTCGACATCCGCCGGGTGATCGGCGGGCTGTTCGTCGCGTACGGGCTGATCGTGGGCCTGATGGGCCTCTTCGACTCGTCCGCCGAGATCGACAAGGCGCAGGGCGTCCGGATCAACCTCTGGGCCGGTCTCGTGATGCTCGTCTTCGGGCTGCTGATGCTGCTCTGGCAGCGGCTGCGCCCCACCGAGCCGCCGGAGCCATCCGGCGCCGACCAACACTGACCACGGCCCCGGGACGCCCGCCCCCGGGCCGCCGGCATGGCCGGGCCCGCACGGGGTACGCCGTGGGGATCACGGAACGGGACAGGAGGGCAGCAGCATGACGGATCGTGACCGCGGTGGCGAGCGGCCGCTGGAGGAGACCCCCGAGGTGGCCGCCGCGGTGGACGACGACAGCACGGTGCCGCAGCTGCGCACCGGTGGCACCGACCCGGACAATCCCGTCTTCACCGAGCCGGACGGCGCGGTGCCCGACACCGGTTCGCCGGACATCCTCGGCGACCCGTACGCGGCCGGGACCGGGGCGACCGGCACCGGCACCGGTGCGGGCGGCGACAACATCCGGACGGGCGCCGAGCAGCCGTGGGATCCCGAGGACCTGGTGATGGCCCGCGGCCAGGACCTCACCCCGGAGAACCTGGAGCAGGCCCGCCGGGACCTGGCCGAGCTGGGCCGGGCGGCGATCGAGAGAACGGTCCCGTGACGCCCGGGGGCCCCTGGTCGACGTGGGGTCGACCAGGGGCCCGGGGAACCCGCGCGGCGGTGCCTCACTCCCGCCGCCGCGGGTGGGCCGGCCGCCGGCTCAGGAGAGCGGCGGGTAGGCGTTCGCCATGAGCTCCTGGAACTGGGCCGGGAACCAGGCGCCGGAGATCGGCGAGTTGGGCAGGGCGCCGGTCAGGTTGTTGCCGTTGCGGGCGTTGCCGGTGTACGTCGGGTCGCACATGCGGTCGAAGCCCTTGCCCTCGTCGTTCGGGATCGCCGTGCTGGAGCCGTCCGACTCACCCGGGGGCTTCACCCAGACGTACGCGTCGATGCCCGACTCCGGCGCCGCCTTCGGCCGCTCGCCGAGGCCCGCACCGGCCTGGTTGCACCAGTTGCCGGCGTGGAGCCGGCGGTCGATGCGGCCACCGTTGACGTAGGTGTCGACGCTGGTGGTCGCGCCCGGCCCGGTGGGCCGGTTCGGGCCGCCCCAGCCGTTGCGGGACGTGTCGATCAGCATGCCGATGTTGCTGTTGAAGCCGACCGAGACCAGCTTGTTGCGGAACGCCTGGGCGAAGGAGAGCTCGTCCACGTACTGGTTCCAGTCGATCCACTTGGACTGCCGGACGCTGGTGCCGTTCACCGTGTCGGTGATCTTGATGTACGGCTCCTTCAGCGCGGAGTAGTTCGCGGTGTTGACGATGAAGCCGGTGACGTTGTTCACCGTGCTGCCGGAGGCGGTGGCCGCGGTCTTCAGGATGTCGGCCACCGGGCCGAAGTTGCTGTCCCAGCCGATCCAGCCGTGGTGCGCCGCGTCGATGTAGTTGTAGACGTTGCCGATCGCGCCCAGCTTGGCCAGCGCGTAGCCGACGCCGTTCACGTAGGCGCCGTTGGCCTTGACCGTGTCGCACATGACGGTCCCGCCGGCGTTGCCCGAGGTGTTGGTCACGATGTTGGGCAGCGAGTCGATCTCGATGATGTTGACGATCCGCAGGTTCTTGTACTTCGGGTCGCTCTGGATCGCGGCGATCGGGTCGATGTACTCGGCCTTGTAGCGGGGCAGCTCGTCCGGGCCCAGCTCACCGTTGGAGGCGAGCGCGGAGCAGTCCCGGCCGGGCAGGTTGTAGATGACGAACTGGATGTAGCCGGCGCCCTGGGCCAGCGCGGCGTCCAGGTGGTCCCGCACCCCCATCGAACCGTTGGAGCTGCTGCCGTCGGTGCCCTCGATGGCGGCGATCCGGTCCAGCCAGACGGCGGTCGGGTTGTTGGACACCCGGCTGCCGCCGCTCACCGACTCGGCCTTGGCCTTCCACTCCGGGTTCACGTACCCCTTCGCCCCGGCGTACGGGTTGTCGACCTTCTGGCCCGGCGTGGTCGGCGACGGGCTCGGGCTGGTCGGCGTGGGGGTGGGGCTCGTCGGCCTCGGGGTCGGGCTGGTCGGCGTCGGGGTCGTGGTGCCGCCGTTGCAGACCGTCCCGTTCAAGGTGAACTGGGTCGGCTTCGGGTTGCTGCCGCTCCACGCGCCGTTGAACCCGATGCTGGTGCTGGCGCCGGTGCCCAGCGAGCCGTTGTAGGACTCGTTCTGCGCGGTGACGTTCTGGCCGCTCTGCGACCACCGCGCCGACCAGCCCTGCTGCACCCGCTGGCTGCTGTTCGGGAAGGTGAAGCCGAGGTTCCAGGAACTGAGCGGGTCACCGAGGTTCCTGATGGTCACCGTGGCGGTGAAGCCACCGGGCCAGTCGCTGGTGGTGTAGTCCACGCTGCACTGGGTCGCGGCCTGCGCCGCCGTGACCGGGAGGGTCACCAGTCCACCGGCGGCCAGGACGCCGGCGCCGGTCAGCGCGAGCGCCCGGCTGCGGCCGGACAGCCTTCTCCACAGATTCATGCCACTGATCTCCTTGGGCGAGACCGGATCCGCGTACGGCCCGGTGGAAGGGCGCTCGGACGTCCGCCGGGGGGCGGATGTCGGCGCCACGGGTGTATTCGGGGGCGCCCGACCCGGACGGGCGTGATGGTGGTGGTGGCGACCGGCCCATGGGACCGGTCGAGGAGTCGGACGCCGGCCGGTGACCCGGCTGCCCTCGGCATCTGAACTCGCGGTGTGGCTCCCCGAACCGCGTGCAGCGATTCTTGCATGGGAGCGCTTCCATGGCAATGGCTCGATGCGCTTCGTCCCGGACGACCGGGATCGAACACCCAGGCGGCGCCGAAAGCGGCGGCGAAGCCGGAAGCCGGGCAGACCGGCAGAGCCGCCATGCCACGGTACGGCCGGACGCAGTCGACGCGGGAGCAACCGAGCAGGGACAGCCCCGTCCCTGTCGCACGGGAACCCACTAAAAGCGGCGTAGCACCCGTATCGCTCCCACCGCCGATAAACTCCTAAACACGAATCTTTCCCCGGATAAGTCATGAACCGGTCTAACGTCGGTCGTAGCTCGACTGAAGGCGGGCTCAGGACAAAAAGGGATGGAGTGACGCAGGTCATGGCTAAGAAGATGCTCGGGAAGCTCGTTGCGGGTGCCGCTCTCGGCGGCGCGTCCCTGCTGCTGTTCTCGCCCGGGGCGGCGAACGCGGCAAGCGCGAACGCCGTCGCCAAGCCGCAGATCAGCCTTCCCGGTACCTGCTCTGGGGAGCACGAGGACTGGGACCACAAGAACTGGGACCGCAAGGACTGGGACCGCAGCTACGAGGACCGCAAGGACCACGACCGCAAGGACCAGGACCGCAAGGACCACGACCGCAAGGACCAGGACAGCAAGCACGACGACGGCAAGCACGACGACGGCAAGGACTACGAGAACGGCAAGCACGACGACGGCAAGCACGACGACGGCAAGGACTACCAGGACGGCAAGCACGACGACGGCAAGGACTACCAGGACGGCAAGCACGACGACGGCAAGGACTACCAGAGCGGCAAGGACCAGGACGGCAAGCACGACGACGGCAAGGGCGAGGAGCACAAGGACTGGCAGGGCAGCGAGTCCTGGCAGTCTGGAGCTGACGGCCAGGGCGGCGGCCTGGTCGCCGACCAGCCGGGCGACGAGAAGGACCGCAAGGACGCGGACCGCAAGGACGAGAACGGCAAGGACGAGAACCGCAAGGACGAGAACCGCAAGGACGAGAACCGCAAGGACGACGAGCGCAACGACCGGGACAACAAGGAGCACGACGCCAAGGACCGGGACCGGCACGACGAGGACCAGAAGGACCACGACCGCAAGGACGAGGACCGCAAGGACTGGGACAACCAGAGCTGGGACAGCAAGGACGACAGCAAGAAGGACCACGACCGCAAGGACGAGGACCGCAAGGACTGGGACAACCAGAGCTGGGACAGCAAGGACGACAACAAGAAGGACCACGACCGCAAGGACGAGGACCGCAAGGACTGCATGCCGCGTGGCCACGTCGACGGCGGTGACGGTGGCATGACCACCACCAGCATGGACCGCAACATGGCCGCCAGCGGGGTGGGCGTCATCGGCGCCGCCGCCCTGGGCGGCATGATCCTGCTGCGCCGGCGCCGGGGCGATGACCTCGTCTGACCGGACGGCGACACGGGCCGGCGGCCGTCACGGGAAACCGTGGCGCGCCGCCGGCGCCGCTGTCGTCGTCCTCCTCGGCATGGTGGGCGCCGGCATGATCGGGGCATCGGTGCGGACCGAGCCGCCAGCCCGCCCGCCCCAGCCGCTCGCCCAGGCCGGGCCCGCCGACCCGTCCCCGTCGCCGACCACCATCCCGGGCCCCGCCGGTGGCATCGGCACGGAAACCGCCGACCAGGCGTCCGTCGACGACGACTCCGCGGTGACGCCGCACCCGGACCTCACCCCCGCCGGACTGCCCCGCTCGACCCCGACGTCCATCTCGATCCCCCGGATCGGCGTGCAGGCCGAGATCATGACCCTCGGCCTGAACCCGGACGGCACGGTCCAGGTGCCCCCGCTGGAGCAGGCCATGAAGGCGGGCTGGTACTCCCCCGGGCCGAGCCCCGGCGAGGCCGGCAACTCGGTGATCGTCGGCCACGTCGACTCGGCCAAGCTCGGGCCGGCCGTCTTCTTCAACCTCGGCGCGCTCCAGAAAGGCGACACCATCTCGATCGCCCGGGAGGACGGCTCGGCCGCCACGTTCACGGTGACCGAGGTGAAGTCGTACCCGAAGGCGGCCTTCCCCACCGAACTGGTCTATGGCCCGTCCGACAAGCCCGGCCTGCGGGTGGTCACCTGCGGTGGGGCGTTCGACGAGAGCAGCCGCAGCTACGTCGACAACGTCATCGCCTTCGCCAGCCTGTCATGAGGCGGGCGCGGCCCGGTGGTCGCTCATCCGACCCGCCAGGCCGGGTGGGCGCCGCGAATCAGCGCGGCCCGGTGGTCGGTCACCCGACCCGCCAGGCCGGGTGGGCGCCGCGAACGGGCGCGGCCCGGTGGTCGGGTCACCCGACCACCGGGCCGCGCTCGGCGTGCGTGTCGTGTCAGGCCGCCGCCGAGGTCCGCACCAGGGTACGGATCTGCCGCAGCAGCACCGACAGGGCGGACAGGTCGGCGCGGGACTCGTCGAACTCCCCCATCGCCCGGTGCGCCCGGTGGATCGAGGTGGCGTTCGCCTGCTCCCACTCCTGCACCCGCTCGACCGGCGGGAGGCTGTCCGGAGTGGAGCCGAGGACCTCCGCGGTGAGCGCGGCCAGCGCGGCGTACAGGTCGTAGCGCAGCGCCATCCGGGCCAGGGTCTGCCAGCGGTCCTCCCGCGGCAGCAGGGAGATCTTCGACAGCAGGGCGTCGACCCGGAACCGGTCGGAGAGGACGAAGTAGACCGAGGCCACCTCGCTCACGTCCCGGCCGGTCGACTGGGCGGTCTCCACCACGTCGAGCAGGCCGAAGCTGTACATCAGCCGGGTCGCCTGCTCGGCCAGGTCGCGGGGCAGCCCCCGGCCGGTCAGCGAGTCGATGTGGGCGGCGATGGCCTCCCGCTCGGTGCCGTAGAAGAGGTTCTCCAGCCCCGGCAGGAGCCGGGCCACCCCGTCGCGCAGGCGGGCGATCTCCCCCGGCACGTCGATCGGCGAGCGCCGGTTGGTGACCAGCCAGCGCACCGCGCGGTCGAGCAGCCGGCGGGTGTCCAGGTAGACGCTGGTCTGCAGGTCGGGCGAGACCTTGTTGTCCAGCGCCTCGACCGCGTCCCATAGCTCGCGCAGCCCGAACACCTCGCGGACCACCACGTACGCCCGCAGGACGTCCGCCGCCGAGGCGGCCGTCTCCTCCACCACCCGGAAGAGGAACGTGATGCCGCCCCGGTTGATGGCCTCGTTGACCAGGACCGTGGTGACGATGTCCCGGCGCAGCCGGTGCTGGCCCATCCGGTCGGCGAACCGCTCCCGCAGCGGGGTCGGGAAGTAGTTGACCAAGACGTCGGTCGTCCACTCCTCGTCCGCCAGCCCCTCGGCGACGATCTCCCGCTCCAGCACGATCTTCACGTACGCCAGCAGCACCGCGAACTCCGGCGCGGTCAGCCCGGTCTCGCCGCGCACCGCCAGTTCCTCGTCCGGCGGCAACGCCTCCAGCGCGCGGTCCAGCTGACCGGCCCGCTCCAGCTCGTTGATCATCCGGCGGTGCACCGGGAGCAGCGAGGCGGCCTGGGCCTGGGCGTTGTTCAGCGCCCGGGCCTGGTCGTAGTTGTCCCGCAGCACCAGCTCGGCGACCTCGTCGGTCATCTGGGCCAGCAGCTCGTCGCGTTCCGGCACGTCGAGCGCGCCGTCGGCGACCGCCGTGTTGAGCAGGATCTTGATGTTCACCTCGTGGTCGGAACAGTCCACCCCGGCCGCGTTGTCGATGAAGTCGGTGTAGATCCGGCCGCCGGCCGCCGCGTACTCGATCCGGCCGTGCTGGGTGAAGCCCAGGTTGCCGCCCTCGCCGACCACCCGGCAGCGCAGGCCCTTGCCGTCCACCCGGATGGCGTCGTTGGACTTGTCGCCGACCTCGGCGTTGGTCTGCGTCGACGCCTTCACGTAGGTGCCGATGCCGCCGTTCCAGAACAGGTCCACGGGCGCCGTGAGGATGGCCTTCATCAGCTCCTGGGGGCTGATCTGGGTGACGTCGTCGTCGAGGCCGAGCACCGCGCGGACCTGCGGCGAGACGGGCAGCGACTTGGCGGTACGCGGGTAGATCCCGCCGCCGGCCGAGATCAGCTCGGCGTTGTAGTCCTCCCAGGACGACCGGGGCAGGTCGAACAGCCGCTTCCGCTCGTCCCACGAGGTGGCGGCGTCCGGGTCCGGGTCCAGGAAGATGTGCCGGTGGTCGAAGGCGGCCACCAGCCGGATGTGCTTCGACAGCAGCATCCCGTTGCCGAACACGTCGCCGGACATGTCGCCGACGCCGACCACCGTGAAGTCCTGGGTCTGGGTGTCGTGGCCCAGCTCCCGGAAGTGCCGCTTCACCGACTCCCAGGCGCCCCGGGCCGTGATGCCCATCTTCTTGTGGTCGTAGCCGGCCGAACCGCCGGAGGCGAACGCGTCGCCCAGCCAGAAGTTGTGCGCGGCGGAGATCTCGTTGGCGATGTCGGAGAACGTCGCGGTGCCCTTGTCCGCCGCCACCACCAGGTACGGGTCGTCGGCGTCGTGCCGGACCACGTCCTGCGGCGGGACGATCTGCCCGCTGGAGATGTTGTCGGTGACGTCCAGCAGGGCGCCGACGAACTCCTTGTAGCAGGCCACCGCCTCGTCCCGGTCGCCCGGCTTCTGCTTCAGCACGAAGCCACCCTTGGCGCCCACCGGCACGATCACGGCGTTCTTCACCATCTGCGCCTTGACCAGGCCGAGCACCTCGGTGCGGAAGTCCTCCCGCCGGTCGGACCAGCGCAGCCCGCCCCGGGCCACCGGCCCGAACCGCAGGTGCACGCCCTCGAACCGCGGCGAGTAGACGAAGATCTCGAACTTGGGCCGCGGCGCCGGCAGCTCCGGAATCGCCTGCGGATCCAGCTTGAACGCCACGCCCGACTTGGGCCGCCCCCCGACCGGCTTCTGGTAGAAGCTGGTGCGCAGGGTGGCCTGGATCAACGTCAGGTAGGAGCGCAGGATCCGGTCCTGGTCGAGGCTGGCCACGTCGTCCAGCGCCTCGCCGATCGCCGCGACCAGCTCACCGCTGCGCTCCCGGCGCTCGTCCAGGGTGGACGCACCCGGGGCGAACCGGGTCTCGAAGAGCTCCACCAGCAGCGAGGCGATCTTCGGGTACGCGATGAAGGTCTGCTCCATGTACTCCTGCGAGAACACGGTGCCGGCCTGCCGCAGGTACTTCGCGTACGCCCGGAGCACCACCACCTGCCGCCAGGTGAGCCCGGCCCGGAGCACCAGCTCGTTGAAGCCGTCCACCTCGGCCTCGCCCCGCCAGGCCGCGGCGAAGGCGTTCTCCACGTGCGGGCGGACCTCGGCCAGCTCCTGGTGCGCCTCGGGCAGTTGCAGCCCGAAGTCGTAGAGCCAGATCCGGCCGTCGACGCGCTCCACCTCGTACGGGTGCTCGTCGACCACCTTCACGCCGAGCGAGTGCAGCACCGGCAGCACGGCGGAGAGCATCATGGGCTCGCCGTACCGGTAGACCTTGAACCGGACGTCCATGGACTCGTCGACCTGGACGGGCCGGCCGGCGCCGTTGGTGCGCCCGGCGAGCTGCTTGCGGAACAGGTGCATCTCCAGCTGGCCGGGCTCCTCCAGCAGCTCGAGCTTGGCCAGGTCCTTCATGGCCTCGTACGGCGTGTGGCCGTCCTTGTAGCCCTCGGGGAAGGCGTCGGCGTACCGGGCGAACAGGTGCTTGGCCTGCTCGTCGCCGAGCTTGCGCTCCAGCACCAGCCGGTAGTCGTCGTCCCACAGCCGGGTCGCGTCGGCCAGCTCCTCGGCCAGCAGGTCGGCGTCGATCTCACCCGGCGGGCTGCTCGGGTCGGTCCGGACGATGAAGTGCACCCGGGCCAGCATCGACTCGGTCACCCGGGTGGTGTAGTCGACCCCCACGCCGTTCAGCTCGCGCAGCAGGATGTCCTGCATGCGCAGCCGGTTCTGGGTGGTGAACCGGTCCCGCGGCAGGTAGATCAGGCAGGAGATGAAGCGCCCGTACGCGTCCCGGCGCAGGAACACCCGCAACTGCCGGCGGCCGGCCATGCGGAGCACACCGATCACCGCGTGGTAGAGGTCGTCGGTCTTGATCTGGAACAGCTCGTCGCGGGGGTAGGTCTCCAGGATCTGGAGCAGGTCCTTGCCGGAGTGGCTGCGCAGGCTCAGGCCCGAGCGGTCCAGCACCTCGGCGACCTTGCGCCGGACCACCGGCAGCTCCTGCACGCTGGTCCGGTAGGCCGCCGTGGAGAACAGGCCCAGGAAGCGCCGCTCCCCGACCACCTCACCGGCGTCGTTGAAGATCTTGAAGCCGATGTAGTCGAGGTAGGCCGAGCGGTGCACGGTGGCCCGCGAGTTGGCCTTGGTGATGATGAGCAGGCGCTTCTCCAGCACCTTCTCGTGCGCCTCGGGCGTCATCGAGTTGAGCGACCGGGCCTCCGGCGAGTCGGACCGCAGGATCCCCAGCCCGGTGCCGAGGACGGCCTCCAGGGCCTGGCCGCCGTCCGCGCCGTCGGTGTCGACGAGCCGGTACTCCCGGTAGCCGAGGAAGGTGAAGTGGTCGTGCGCCAGCCAGCGCAGCAGCTCCACCGAGTCGGTGATGTCCTTCTCCGGCACCGGCGGGCGGTTGTCCGAGGTGCGCGCCGAGGCCAGTTCGTCGGCCAGGGCCAGGGCGCGCTGGCGCATCTTGGGCCAGTCCTCGACGGCCTCCCGCACGTCGGTGAGGACCCGCTGCAGCTCCCGGCGCAGCTTCTCCCGCTCGGCCGCGTCACGGACCGGGTCGATCTCGATCCGCATCCAGCTCTCGACGAGGTCGCCGGCGATCGCGTCGTCCGGCTCCACGTCCGCGGAGACCTCGGTGAGCCGGCCCAGCGGCTCGCGCCGGACCACGACCAGCGGGTGCACCAGCAGGTGCACGTCGAGGTGGTGCGAGTTCAGCAGCGCGGTCACCGAGTCGACCAGGAACGGCATGTCGTCGGTGACGATCTCGATCACGGTGTGGTGCTGCTCGGCGTCCGGTTCGTGGATACGCAGCTTCAACTCGCCCGGTACCCGCTGCTGGGCGAGGTCCCGGTGGGCCCGGGCCGCGTCGAGCATCTCCTCGGCGGTGAAGCCGATCAGCTCCTCGTCCGGCGCGAACCGCCAGAAGCGGCCCACCAGGGTGGCCGCGTCGTGGTCGTCACCGGCCAGCGCGACCGCCTGGGCGACCAGGCGCTCCGCGTTGGGCACCGGCTCGTCCAGCTCGTCCTCGGACTCGTCGCCCAGAGCCTGCGCGGGCAGCCCCAGGTCGTAGAGGGTGTCGATGCTGGAACCGGTCATCCCGGTCACTCCTGTGTCGAGACGGCTGAAACCGTCTCCGTCGGTCGCCGAATCGAAGCTGTCATCGTCCCGGCTGGTGTCAGCCTGCCGGAGGTCGGGTCCCGGTTTGATCGCCGGACGCCGGTCCATCGGTGCCACTCCCCTCGACCCACCGCGTTGTGGGTCACTCTGCCGCCCAGCCTAGGCCTGCCGCTGTGCCCCTTCGTCGGCGGACCACTGGCCGGACGTCCGGATCGGGACTCTGTCCTTTCACCCGTTGCGGGTACGTGGTCGGCCGGTCGCGGATTACCCGGACTGGCGTTGTTCATCACACTGCCACACGGCACTCTTTGCCTGCGCAAAGGCCGTGCCGGGGCGGTGGGGCGGCGCGCGTCGTACTAGCGTGCAGGGCAGTTTCACACCGGAGGGACCGCTTCATGCTCCTGTCGTACCCCGTCCACCGCCGCCTCTCCCCTTCCCGTCGGGCCCTCGTGGCGCTGGCCGCCACCGTGCTGGCGGCGGGCGCCTTGACCGGGTGCTCGGGTGAGGACGGCCCGGAGCGGAGCGTCGACGGCTTCCTGAAGGGCTGGCGCTCGGGCGACCTTCAGGCGGTCGGCTTCATCGACCCGACCGGCGCCAAGGTCCCGGCGGCCGAGGTGACCAAGGAGCTGCGGTCGCTCGCCGGCGAGCTGGCCGGCAGCCCGCCGAAGCTGGAGCGCACCGGCGAGGTGAAGGTCGAGGCCGACATCGCCACCGCGCGGGTCCGGCTCACCTGGCCGCTGCCGGGCGGCGCCACCTGGACCTACGAGAATCCGGTACGCCTGCGGCACGGCGCCGACGACCAGTGGCCGGTCATCTGGGAGCCGGCCGTCGTGCACGAGAAGCTGGAGGCCGGCGACCGGTTCGCGTTGCGCCGGGAGGGCGCGCCCCGGGCGGGCGTGCTGGACGGCGCCGGAGCCCCGGTCGTGGCGCCGCGCCCGGTGGTCCGGGTGCAGGTGAACCCCGGCGAGGTCAAGGACGCCAAGGCCCTGGTCCGGCAGCTCGACGCCGCGTTCAAGGCGATCCGGCCGGCGCTCACCCCACCGGTCGACCTCTCCGACCTGCCGAAACGCCTGAGCGAGGCGGACCGTGAGGCACTCGTCGAGGTGGTGACCCTGCGCGACGAGGCCTACCGGCAGATCAAGCCCCGCATCTACGACCTGCCCGGCACCCGGTTCCAGTCCGACAAGCTCTTCCTGGCCCCGACGCGGGAGTTCGCCCGGGCCCTGCTCGGCTCGGTCGACCCGGCCCAGGCCGACGACCTCAAGGCCCACCCCGACAGGTACGTCCGGGGCGACCTGGTCGGCCACGGCGGCCTCCAGGGCCGCTACGACGAGCGGCTGCGCGGCAACCCGGGGGTCACCGTCTTCACCGAGCGCCCGGCGCCGGACGGCACCACCGCACCCAGCGGGGTCGAGGTCTACCGCAGCGAGCCGAAGGCCGGCCAGCCGCTGAAGACCACTCTCGACGCGGCCACCCAGAACGCCGCCGACGCGGCGCTGCGCGGGCAGGCCCGGCGTTCGGCGGTGGTGGCCGTCCGGATCAGCGACGGCGCGGTGCTGGCCGCCGCCAACGGTCCCGGTGCGGCCGGCGAGAACCTCGCCTTCACCGCCCAGGTGCCGCCCGGCTCGACCTTCAAGATGGTCAGCGCCCTGGGCCTGCTGGACCGCAGCGCGGTGACCCCGGAGGCGACCGTGCGCTGCCCGAAGACGTTCGAGGTCGAGGGGCGGTCCTTCAAGAACTCCGACAACTTCGAGCTGGGCGACGTCCCGTTCACCACCGACTTCGCCAAGTCCTGCAACACCGCCTTCACCTTCCTGGCCCCGAAGCTCGGTCCGGACGGGCTGGCGCAGGCGGGCCGCACGCTCGGCCTGGAGGCGCCCTGGGACCTCGGCACCGACGTCTTCGCCGGCAAGGTCTCCGCCAACGGCTCGGCCACCGAGCAGGCCGCCGCCGCGATCGGCCAGGGCACCACCGTCGTCAGCCCGCTCGCCATGGCCGGCGCCACCGCCGCCGTGGCCCGCGGCCACTGGGAGCAGCCCAGGCTGCTGCTCGACCCGGCCCCGGCGAAGCCCGCCCCGGCCGGCGCGGCGCTCAAGCCGGAGTCGGTGACGGCGCTCAAGGCGATGATGCGTGCGGTGGTCACGAGCGGCACGGCCAGCAGCCTGGCGGACGTCCCCGGCGAGCCGGTGTACGGCAAGACCGGCACCGCCGAGTACGACAACAACCCGGCGCACACCCACGCCTGGTTCGTCGGCTGGCAGGGTGACGTCGCGTTCGCGGTCTTCGTCGAGCAGGGTGGGTCGAGCACCACGAGCGCGGTCCCGATCGCCGAACGCTTCCTCCGCGGCCTCGCCGCCCGCTGACCGGGGGCCGGCGCCGTCAGGCGATGTCGACACCCGGCCGGGTCGGAGACGGCTCCGTCCCGTCCGCCTCCTCCGCCTCGGCCACCCGGCGCAGCCGCCCGGGTCCGGCCGAGGCCAGCGGCGCGACCGGCTCGGGGCCGTCCGGATCCGGCGCCCGGCGCAGCCGCCCCGGCCCGGCCGACGCCAGCGGCCCGACCGGCTCTGGGCCGTCCGGGCCGTCCGCGTCCGGCTCCCGGCGCAGCAGTCCCGGACCGGACGGGCCGGGAGAGGGCTCGGCCGGGCCGTCGCCGTTGGTGTCGGCGGGGTCGTCCCCGGCCCGGGTCGGGGCCGGGCCGATCGGTTCCACGGCCACCGCGGGCGCGGGGACGGCCGCCGGGCCGGGCAGCACATCCCGCACCGGTGGCCGGCCGTTGCCGGGCCGGGGCGCCGGGGCGACCGGGCCGGGCGGCAGCAGCCGGGGCGGTGTGGCGCCGGGCGCCGCGACCGGTGCGAGCCCGGCCACCACGGTGTTGACGATCTCGGCGGCGTACGACCCGTCGGGGTCGTAGTCGGGGTCGAAGACGGTCAGCTCGACGCCGAGGCAGTGCGGGGTGTCCACCAGGCCGGCGAGCAGGATCTCCAGCTCGGCGAACGCGATCCCGCCCGGGTCCGGCGCGTCGACCGCGGGCATCACCGCTGGGTCGAGCACGTCCACGTCGATGTGCACCCAGTAGCCGGCGCAGTCGGCCAACTGCTCGTGCGCCCACTGAGCGGTGCGGGCCGCGCCCTCGGCGCGCAGCGCCGGCACCGGGCGGGTGGTGATCCCGGCGGCCTGGAGGTCGAGCCGGTACTCGTCCTGGGCCCGGATGCCGAGCACCACCACGTCGATGTCCCGGAAGTAGGGGCGCCGCCCCTCAATGGCGGCCAGGTCGGCCTGTCCCCGGCCGGTGACCAGGGCCAGGTCCTCCCCCGCCGCCGCGCCCACGTAGGAGGCGTTGCCGGGGTGCCGGAAATCGGAGTGGCCGTCGACGAAGACCAACCCGATCCGCCCGCCGACCGCCTCGCCGAGCCGGTGCATGGCCAGCGCCGAGCCGAGCAGGACCGAGCAGTCGCCGCCGAGCACCAGCGGGAACTCGCCGCGGTCGATGATCGCGCCGATCCGGTCGGCCAGCGCCACCGAGTAGCCGGAGATCTCCGGGGCGTGGCAGACCCCGTCGCCGGGTCGCCAGTCGCCGGGGTCGTACCGGGGCGGGGTGAGGCAGCCGGCGTCGCGGGCCCGCAACCGGGCGAGCAGGCCGTGGTCGCGCAGCGCGCCGGGCGCCTTGGCGCAGCCGGGGACGGCGGTGGACGTGGGTGGGCGCAGGCCGAGGTTCGTCGGCGCGTCGAGGACGGCGATCCGGCGCATCATGGGCTCCCGTCCTCGGTGGTCGGGCGGGCCGGCCGGTACGCCGGCCCGCGCTGGCGTGCGGTGAACTCAGAACAGGGCGCTGGCCAGGGCACGTCGGGCGGCCGCCACGGCGGGGTCGTCCGGGCCGGCGATGGTGAACAGCGACACGAGGTGCTGGCGTACCTTCTCGCGGTCGTCGCCGGCGGACCGGCGGACGAGGCCGACGAGCCGGGCGTACGCCTGCTCGGCCAGGCCGCTGAGCACCTCGATGTCGGCGGCCAGGAGCTGGGCCTCGATGTCGTCGGGGGCCTGCTCGGCGGCGGCGAGCGCGGCGCGCGGGTCGGCGCCGGCCACCCGCCGGGCGACCCCGACCTGGGCCAGGCCGGCCTCGGCCGCGGCGTCCGCCGGGCTCTCGGCCAGGATCTTCCGGTACGCCGCCTCGGCGGCCTCCAGGTCGCCGGACATCAGGGCGTCGTCGGCCTCGGTGAGCCGCGGGTCCTCCGGCTCGGCGACGGTGACGCCGCCGGCCTTGAGGATGGCCTGGATCCACTGGCGGAGCTGGGCCTCCGGCACCACGCCGGAGAAGGCGTCGATCGGCTGCCCGCCGACCACCGCGTAGACCATCGGGATGCCCTGGACCCGGAACATCTGGGCGAGCCGCGGGTTGGCGTCGACGTCGACCTTGGCGAGCACCCAGGCGCCCTCGCCCTCGGCGGCCAGCCGCTCCAGCACCGGCGAGAGCTGCTTGCAGGGCTCGCACCACTCGGCCCAGAAGTCCACGATCACCGGGGTGGTCAGCGACCGTTCCAACACCTCGGACTGGAAGGTCGCCTCGGTCACGTCGAGGACGGCCACGCCGCCACCCGCCGGGGGGCCGCCGGGCACGCCGGCCGGCGGGCCGGCCTGGCTCGGGGCGGTGGGACGGGAGGGTTCCGGGGTGCCGCGCAACGCGCTGAGGTCGACCGCGCCGCGGGTGAAGATCGACGAGGTGATCCGTGGGTCGCTCATGGTTATCTAGTCTCGCACGTGTCCCCGCGAAGTCAGATCAACCGCCACGGCGGCAGTTGCGACTCTCACGCCTGGTCGGGATGCGGGAAAGGGCCCCGTCCCGACGGCGAGCGTCGGGACGGGGCCCTCCGGGGGCTCAGAAGCGGGCGGGCTCGCGGTAGACGCCCCACTCGCCACGCAGCGCGTCGCAGATCTCGCCCAGCGTGGCCTCGGCCCGGACCGCGTCCAGCATGGCCGGGATCATGTTCTCGCCGGTCCGGCTGACCTCGACCATCCGCTGCACGGCGGCCTTGACCGCGGCGTCGTCGCGGCCGGCCTTGCGCTCGGCGAGCACCCGGCGCTGCTCCAGCTCGACCTCGTGCGAGATGCGCAGGATCTCCAGGTCCTTGGCGACCGTGCCGGTGTGGCAGTTGACCCCGACGATCCGCTTGTCGCCCTTCTCCAGCGCCTGCTGGTAGACGAAGGCCGACTCGGCGATGTGGCCGGTGAACCAGCCGTCCTCGATGCCGCGCAGGATGCCCGAGGTCATCGGGCCGATCTTGTGCGGGCCCTCGCCGCCGAGCTGCCGGATCCGGGCGAAGATCTCTTCCGCCTCGGCCTCGATCTTGTCGGTCAGCGCCTCCACGTACCAGGAGCCGCCGAGCGGGTCGGCGACGTTGACGACGCCGGTCTCCTCCATGAGCACCTGCTGGGTGCGCAGGGCGATCTCGGCGGACTCGTCGGTGGGCAGGGCCAGGGTCTCGTCGAGGGCGTTGGTGTGCAGCGAGTTGGTGCCGCCGAGCACGGCCGCCAGGGCCTCCACGGCGGTCCGCACCACGTTGTTGACCGGCTGCTGCGCGGTCAGCGACACCCCGGCGGTCTGGGTGTGGAACCGGAGCCACTGGGCCTTCTCGCTGGTGGCGCCGTAGACGTCGCGCAGCCAGCGGGCCCAGATCCGGCGGGCGGCCCGGAACTTGGCGATCTCCTCGAAGAAGTCCACGTGGGAGTCGAAGAAGAAGCTCAGGCCCGGGGCGAACACGTTGACGTCCAGCCCCCGGGAGAGCCCGAGCTCGACGTAGCCGAACCCGTCGGCCAGGGTGTACGCCAGCTCCTGCGCGGCGGTCGAGCCGGCCTCGCGGATGTGGTAGCCGGAGACCGACAGCGGCTTGTACCGCGGGATCTCCCGGGCGCAGTACTCCATCAGGTCGCCGATGAGGCGCAGGTGCGGCTCCGGGTCGAAGAGCCACTCCTTCTGCGCGATGTACTCCTTGAAGATGTCGGTCTGGAGCGTGCCGTCGAGGGTGGACAGGTCGGCGCCCTGCCGCTCGGCGGCGACCAGATACATGCAGAAGACCGGGACGGCCGGGCCGGAGATGGTCATCGAGGTGGTCACGCCGGCCAGGTCGATGCCGTCGAAGAGCACCTCCATGTCGGCGGCCGAGTCGACCGCCACGCCGCAGTGCCCGACCTCGCCGAGCGACTGCGGGTCGTCGGAGTCGCGCCCCATGAGGGTCGGCATGTCGAACGCGACGGAGAGCCCGCCGCCGCCGGCCCCGAGGATCATCTTGTAGCGCTCGTTGGTCTGCTGGGCGTTGCCGAACCCGGCGAACTGCCGGATGGTCCAGGTGCGCCCGCGGTAGCCGGTCGGGTAGAGCCCCCGGGTGTAGGGGAACTCGCCCGGCCAGCCGATCCGCTCGAAGTCCGGGTACGGCACCCCCTCCGGCGGCCCGTAGACCGGGTCAACGGTCATCCCGGACAGCGTGGTGAAGTCCGCGTCCCGCTTGCGGGCGGCGTCGTAGCGGGCCTGCCAGCGGGCCCGACCGGCGGCGATCTCGTCGGCGTCCATGCGCGGAGCTCCTCCTCGAGTCCTGGGATGCAGACCGAGTGTAGAACGCCAGCCTGAACGATCGCTAAGCTTGCGCCTACCGATCGGTAACCGGGGTCAGGCCGAGGGGACCACCGGCCCGCCCAGGGCCACGTCGTCGACCCGGATGTTGATCTCGTCGACCCGCAGCCCGTACGCCTCGACCGCCGAGGTCACCGCGACGCGGACCGCCTCGGTCACCTCGGGCACCGGCCGGCCGCCGCCGATGACGATGACCAGGTTGACCACCGCCGCCCCGTCGGTGACGTGCGCCGAGCAGCCGCGGCGGGCGTCGCCGACCTGGTCCAGCCCGACCCGGTCCAGCACGGCGTTGAAGAAGCGGGCCACGTCGCCGCCCAGCTCGGCCACCCCGGGCACCGACTTCGCGGCGGCCACCGCGATCTTCTCCACCACCTCGTCGGAGACGTGCGTCGCACCGCCCGCCACCGCGTTCGGGGTCACCGACAGCTCCTGGGTCTCGTCAGCCATGCTCTCCCACCACAGACGCGCACCGCCCCACGGGTCCGTGAGGCGGTGCGAGCGTACTAGGCGGGTGTGCTCCCCAGTGGACCCGTCAGGCGCCGAGCTGGGCCAGCAGCTCGCCGGCCGCCGCGTACGGGTCGATGGCGCCGTCGGCCACCTTGGCGGCCAGGGTCGGCAGCTGCGTACCGTCGCGCAGTGAACCGATGCGGTTCCGCAGGGTGCCCAGCGCGATCGCCTCGATCTCGGCGGCGGCCCGCGCCTCCCGGCGGCGGCGCAGCTCGCCGTGGCGCTCCAGCCAGTCGCGGTGCTTGTCGATCGCGGCGGCGATGTCGTCGATGCCCTCGCCGCGGGCGGCGATGGAGCGCACCACCTGCGGCCGCCACTCGCCCGGCCCGCGCTCGCCCAGCGCGATCATGCCCTGGATGTCGCGGACGGTGGCGTCGGCGCCGTCCCGGTCGGCCTTGTTGACCACGAAGACGTCGGCGATCTCCAGGATGCCGGCCTTGACGGCCTGGATGGCGTCGCCCATGCCCGGGGCGAGCAGCACCAGCGTGGTGTCGGCCAGCGAGGCCACCTCGACCTCGGCCTGGCCGACGCCGACGGTCTCCACGAGCACCACGTCGCAGCCGGCGCCCTCCAGCACCCGCACCGCCTGGGGCGTGGCCGCCGAGAGCCCGCCGAGGTGGCCCCGGCTGGACATCGAGCGGATGTAGACGCCCGGGTCGGTGGCGTGGTCCTGCATCCGGACCCGGTCGCCGAGGATCGCGCCGCCGGTGAACGGGCTCGACGGGTCGATGGCCAGCACGCCCACCCGGTGGCCGCGCGCCCGCAGCGCCCGGACCAGCTCGTTGGTGGTGGTCGACTTGCCCACGCCCGGCGAGCCGGTCAGGCCGACCACCTGGGCGTGCCCGGCGTAGGGCGCGAGGGTCGCCGCGACCTGCGGCAGCACCTCGTCGCCGGACTCGACCAGGGTGATCAGCCGGGCCACCGCGCGGGGGTCGCCCGCGCGGGCCCGCTCGACCAGCAGGGGTACGTCCCGGCTGCGGCGCACCGAGCCGGCGGCCGCCGCCGGGACGTTCTGAGCACGGTCCTCCACGGTCAGCTCTCGGCACCGTTCGGAACGTGGATGATCAGCGCGTCGCCCTGGCCACCGCCGCCGCAGAGCGCGGCCGCGCCGGTGCCGCCGCCGCGCCGCTTGAGCTCCAGCGCCAGGGTGAGCACCAGCCGGGCGCCGGACATGCCGATCGGGTGGCCGAGCGCGATGGCGCCGCCGTTGACGTTGATCTTGTCGGTGCTGACCCCGAGGTCCCGCGCGGACTGGATGCCGACCTGGGCGAACGCCTCGTTGATCTCGATGAGGTCGAGGTCGGAGACGCTGAGGCCGCCCTTCTTCAAGGCGTGCTGGATGGCGTTCGACGGCTGCGAGTGCAGCGAGTTGTCGGGGCCGGCCACGTTGCCGTGCGCACCGATCTCGGCCAGCCAGGTGAGCCCCAGCTCCTTGGCCTTGGCCTTGCTCATGACGACCACCGCGGCGGCGCCGTCGGAGATCGGCGAGGAGCTGCCGGCCGTGATGGTGCCGTCCTTGGTGAAGGCCGGGCGGAGCTTGCCCAGCGACTCCGTGGTGGTGTCCGGGCGGATGCCCTCGTCCTCGCTGATCACCAGCGGGTCGCCCTTGCGCTGCGGGATGATCACCGGGGTGATCTCGTCGGCGAAGTGGCCGTTCTTCTGGGCGGCGGCGGCGCGCTGGTGGCTGGCCGCGGCGAACGCGTCCTGCTCCTCGCGGGTGATGCCGTGCTTCGCCCCGAGCCGCTCGGTGGACTCGCCCATCGAGCAGCAGTCCCAGGCGTCGGTGAGACCGTCCAGGGCCATGTGGTCCTTGATGGTCACGTCGCCGTACTTGTAGCCGGAGCGCTGGCCGAGCAGCAGGTGCGGGGCGTTGGTCATCGACTCCATGCCGCCGGCCACCACGATGTCGAACTCGCCGGCCCGGATGAGCTGGTCGGCCAGGGCGATCGCGTCCAGGCCGGAGAGGCAGACCTTGTTGATGGTCAGCGCCGGGGTGGACATCGGGATGCCCGCCTCGACGGCGGCCTGGCGGGCCGGGATCTGGCCCGCGCCGGCCTGGAGCACCTGCCCCATGATCACGTACTGGACCTGGTCCGGCGCCACGCCGGCGCGCTCCAGCGCTGCCTTGATCGCGACGCCGCCGAGCTTCGTCGCGGGGAGGTCCTTGAGGTTGCCCAGCAGGCGCCCCATCGGGGTCCGCGCGCCGCTGACGATCACCGAAGCCATGCCTGCCTCCGAGGGGGTGCCGACCTGTACGCCTTAACGATTGTTAGGACGCACCATATCTGCCGGGAAGGGCGACAGTACGGTGACCCCGAGCACGTCCGCAATGCGACCCAGTCATGATGATCAATGAAGTTCCGCACGTTCAGCCCTGGCGCGGACGGCGCCGGCGCGGCGGCACCGGCCCCCTGGGCGACGACGC
This sequence comes from Micromonospora sp. CA-244673, assembly GCF_050948395.1. NCBI lineage: Bacteria > Bacillati > Actinomycetota > Actinomycetes > Micromonosporales > Micromonosporaceae > Micromonospora > Micromonospora sp. CA-244673. The sequence continues at coordinate 6,034,922 of NZ_CP192019.1, forward strand.
CGGCGAGGGGTGCGCCCCGCGGGTGGCCACCTCGATCCGCGGCGTCCGGTCCGGCGGGAGGTGCTCCCGCTCCGCGACCACCACCACGTCGACCTTCCCGTCGATCATCATCTGCCTGACCTCGTCCCACGGCGCCGTGGTGATGATGCCGAGGAGGCCGTAGCGGCAGCGCCGCGCGTGGTCCAGGCAGGCCATGAGGTGGGGTTCGATCGGGTCGACGTGGGAGGGGATCCAGATGGCGGCGACGGGGCGTGACAATGAACTCACCATCCGCACTCTCCACCGTGTGCAAGTTGCAGATCAACCGTGCGCCGTCCGGGTTCGCATATGCCGAACGATCGATGGGCTGGGTCGCCACCGGGTCAGCGGCCGGGCGTTCCACCCCGCGGTGACCGGAGGTGGTCGTCGAGGCGGCTCTCCACGTCCTTGAGACGGCGCTCCGCATCGTTGACCGCGTCCCGCAGCGTCCCACGCCCGTCCGGGTGCAGCTCCGTCTCGATCCGCCGCAACCGCTCCGGCACCCCCGGGAGGGCGTCGTGGCCCGGTCGGGCCGGCACCCCGTACCAGTCCTGCCGGAACTCCTCGTTCTGCCGGGCCAGGCGGCGCAGCGGCCGGCTCACCGTCACGGCCAGGGTCAGCGCGCTGAGGATCGCGCCCAGCACGACGCCTGCCGCCGCCCACTGCTCCATCGTCATGCCGACCGCTCCCGAGCCCGGCCGCCCGCGACGGTTGCGCCCCGTGCGCTGCCGCGCCTCTCCGGTGCCGTGTGCACGGCTCGACCCTCCCGAGTCCGGTCGCGCCCCCGCGCCCGGGCCGCGAGCGCTGGCCGGGGGACGACCATTGCTGATGTGCGTGCCTGTTCGAATCCTGCTCGCGACCTGGTCAGCGCGGCATCGCCCGTCCAGCAGGACGATTGGAGCGGCGCCGGCCGCCGCTCGGGCGTACGGAGGATGCGGGCCGGGTGACCCCGTTCGGGATCCGGCCGTTCGACCGAGGCTCACGCCGAGGACGTTCGAGCGTGGTCCGTTCGGCGGAGTGAGATGCCCGACTGGGAAGGTCTCTGTCTCCCGAACGATCGTTGGATCAGACTGGCGCCATGGCTGAGAACTCCCCCGTCGAGCCCGCTGCCGACCATGTCACAGACATCGGCCTGCGCCGCATCGACCACGTCGGGATCGCCGTGGCGGACCTGGACGCCGCGATCGACTTCTACGCGCGCACCTTCGGGATGCGCTGCGTGCACACCGAGACCAACGAGGAGCAGGGCGTACGCGAGGCGATGCTCGCCGTCGGGCCGACCGCCGAGGGCGGCTGCGTGCAGCTCCTCGCCCCGCTGTCGCCGTCCTCGACGATCGCCAAGTTCCTGGACCGCAACGGGCCGGGCGTGCAGCAGGTCGCGTACACGGTGACCGACATCGACGCGGCCTGCGCGGCGCTGCGCGAGCGCGGCGTACGGCTGCTCTACGAGAAGCCGAGGCGCGGCACCGCCGACTCGCGGATCAACTTCGTGCACCCGAAGGACGCCGGCGGCGTCCTGGTCGAGCTGGTCGAGCCGGCCGCCACCGGCCACTGAACCGCGCGGAGGGGCGCCGGCCGAGGCGGCCGGCGCCCCTCTCAGCACCTGGGACACGGCGCGGCACTGCGCGGTTTCACGTTCCCACGGACACCTCCACGCATCGGTGGATGCAGTTTTTCACAGAGGACTTCCGGCCCTAGCTACCGTTCAGTAACGTCCGGCCCCACAGGAGTGCGACCGGTGCCGGTTGTGTCGATCGCCGACATGGCGGTCCCGTCGCACCGGCGCCGACGATGGCAGCACCCCTGCCCGCCCGGTGCGGGTGCGCAACGAACGGGAGGTCACCGTGCAGGACATCCTCGAAGCGATCATGGCGGCGGAGGGCTCCGCCCAGCCGGAGCGGGAGCTCGCCGGCATCGCCGGCCTGCCGGTACCCGAGAGCTACCGGGGCGTGGTGGTCCGCGCCGAGGACACCCGGATGTTCGACGGCATGGCCACCCGGGACAAGGACCCGCGCAAGGCGCTGCACGTCCAGGAGGTGCCCACCCCCGAGCTGGGCCCCGGTGAGGCGCTGGTCGCGGTGATGGCCAGCGCCATCAACTACAACACCGTGTGGACGAGCATCTTCGAGCCGCTGCCCACCTTCAAGTTCCTCCAGCGCTACGGCCGGCTCTCCGAGCTGACCCGCCGGCACGACCTGCCGTACCACGTGGTCGGGTCGGACGCGGCCGGCGTGGTGCTGCGGACCGGGCCGGGCGTGACCCGGTGGAAGGCCGGCGACGAGGTGGTCGCGCACTGCCTCTCCGTGGAGCTGGAGGACGCCGCGGGCCACGACGACACCATGCTCGACCCGCAGCAGCGGATCTGGGGCTTCGAGACCAACTTCGGCGGCCTGGCCGAGCTTGCCGTGGTCAAGGCCAACCAGCTCATGCCGAAGCCGCAGCACCTGAGCTGGGAGGAGGCGGCCAGCCCGGGGCTGGTCAACTCCACGGCGTACCGGCAGCTCGTCTCCCACCACGGGGCCAACATGAAGCAGGGCGACGTGGTGCTGATCTGGGGCGCCTCCGGCGGCCTGGGCGGCTACGCCACCCAGATGGCGCTGGGCGGCGGGGCCATCCCGGTCTGCGTGGTCTCCTCGCCGGAGAAGGCTGAGCTGTGCCGGAAGATGGGCGCCGAGCTGGTCATCGACCGCACCGCCGAGGGCTTCCGGTTCTGGAAGGACGAGGAGACCCAGGACCAGGACGAGTGGCGCCGCTTCGGGGAGCGGATCCGCGAGCTGACCGGGGGCGAGGACCCGGACATCGTCTTCGAGCACCCCGGCCGCGAGACCTTCGGCGCCAGCGTCTACGTCGCCAAGAAGGGCGGCACCATCGTCACCTGCGCCTCCACGAGCGGCTACCTGCACCAGTACGACAACCGCTACCTCTGGATGCACCTCAAGCGGATCGTCGGCAGCCACTTCGCCAACTACCACGAGGCGTGGCAGGCCAACCGGCTCGTGGCGCTCGGCAAGGTGCACCCGACCGTGTCGAGGACCTACCCGCTGGAGCAGACCGGCCAGGCCGCGTACGAGGTGCACCGCAACGCGCACCAGGGCAAGGTCGGCGTGCGCTGCCTGGCGCCCACCGACGGGCTCGGCGTCCGGGACACCGAGCTGCGCGCCCGGCACGAAACCGCGATCAACCGGTTCCGCGGGCACTGACGCCGGCATTGCCTTTCCGGTAGGCCGCAACACCATTCGATTGCTGTCCGACAAAGGGCCGCGGGCGTCGACCCGCGGCCCTTTCGCGCTCTCCCCGCTCGGCCGCCCGACCCGCCCGGGACCTGCCAAGATCGCCGGTTGGTCCAGTCCCGGCACGCGGCGAAGTTGACCATGTAAACAGGACACGAAAGCTGCGCACCGCTCTTGCGAAGCACCCTGGGGCGTCTGCGAGTATGTCCCAATGCCCCAGCAGCAGTCCTCCCCTCTTGCGTTCTTCGATAACGCGAACTCACAGCCCGATTTCACCGTTGGCCTGCGCGGTTACAACACCAACCAGGTCGACGACTTCATCGGCCGGCTGACCGCCGCCCTGAGCCAGTCCGAGCAGGCCCGCGCCGAGGCCGAGCAGCGGATGAACGACGCGCAGCGCCGGCTGCGCCAGGCCGAGCAGCGCCAGGGCGCGCTCGAGCAGAAGCTCACCGAGACCAACAAGCAGCTCGAGGAGAACAACCGGCCGACCCTCTCCGGTCTGGGCACCCGGGTCGAGCAGATCCTCCGGCTGGCCGAGGAGCAGGCCAACGACCACCGCAACGAGGCCAAGCGCGAGTCGGAGGGCATCCTCTCCGCCGCCCGCCTCGAGGCGCGGGAGATCACCGACAAGGCGCGCGCCGAGGCGGCCGCCATGAAGGCCAGCGCCGAGCGCGAGGCCGGCAGCGTCCGCACCGCCGCCGAGCGGGAGGCCGCCGAGGTCCGGGTGCAGGCCCGCCGCGAGGCCGACACCCTGCGCGCCGACGCCGACCGGGAGACCAAGCAGCTGCGCACGGTCACCGCCCACGAGGTGGCCGAGCTGAAGTCCACGGTCGAGCGCGAGGTCGCCACCCTGCGCGCCACCGCCGAGCGGGAGATCACCCAGCAGCGGGCGAAGGCCGCCCGCGAGGCGGAGGAGAAGCGGGCCGAGGCCACCAAGCTGCTCACCGACGCGCGGGACAAGCGCGACAAGGACCTCCAGGCCCTGGAGCTCCAGCTCGCCGAGCGGCGCGAGAAGGCCGAGCGCGAGGAGTCGGAGCGGCACGCCGCCCAGGTCGCGCAGACCCAGAAGCTGGTCAGCGAGGCCGAGCAGCGCGCCCGTGCCGCCCAGGAGCGGGCCAAGGAGATCGAGCAGCGGGCCGAGGCCCGCCGGGTCGAGTCCGAGCGCACCGCCACCGACACGGTGGAGAAGGCCAAGGCGCTGGCCGACAAGACGGTGTCCGAGGCGAGGGCCGAGGCGCAGCGACTGCTCAACGAGGCCCGCACCGAGGCCGAGCTGACCACCCAGGCGGCCCGCCGCGAGGTCGAGGACCTCACCCGGCAGAAGGACGCGGTCACCTCGCAGCTCGGGCAGATGCTCTCCGGTCTCGCCGGCATCGTGCCGGGCGTGCCGGCGGCGGGCGCCAACAAGCCGGAGGCGCCGAAGGCCGACGGCACCGACAAGAAGGTCACGGCCGAGTCGGCCAGCTGACCCCCACCACCCGCAGACGGGGCATGAGCCGCGGCGCGGGGTGACACCGGGTGACCGGTGTCGCCCCGCGCCGTTACGCTTTCCGTCCCGTTTCGCCAGTTCAGTGAACTGTGCCTCCCAACAGGGGCGTCCGTATCGCCCCAGCAGGGCCGGATGCGTGTGAGGATGGGGGCATGTCGCACGGCGAGGAACTGTTCGCCCTCGGCGGGGACGTGACCACGGAGCCCAGCTTCGAGTCCGCTCTGCGGGGGTACGACAAACGACAGGTCGACCGTTACGTCGCTCGTGCGGAGCACGAGATCTCCGCGTTGACGACCGAGCGGGAACAGGCGTACACCCAGATCCACAAGCTGGCCGGCCAGGTCGAGGTGCTGCAACGCGACCTCGCGCAGGTGCGCAAGCAGGTGGGTGTGGTGGACCGGGCCTCGTTCCGGCACCTCGGTCCCCGGGTCGAGCAGATCCTCACCATGGCCGAGGAGCAGGCCGACGACATCCTGACCGCCGCCAACGAGGAGATCGAGGCCCGGCGGGCGGCCGCCGAGCACATCGTCGAGGAGGCCCGGGAGCAGGCGGCCCAGGCCCTCAAGGACTTCGAGATCGCCCTCGCGGCCCGCCGCGCCGAGGAGGAGCGGCACACCGCCGCCCGCAAGGCCGAGGCGGAGTCCACTCTCTCCGCCGCCAAGGCCGAGGCGGAGAAGCTGCGGAAGACCGCCCAGGACGCGCTGGCCAAGGCCCAGCAGGAGGCCACCCAGCTCCGGGACACCGCCAAGGAGATCCACGCCCGCGCCCAGCAGGAGTCCGCCCGGCTGCGCGAGACGGCCAAGGAGGCGCTGGCCAAGGCCCAGCAGGAGGCCACCCAGCTCCGCGAGGCGGCCAAGGAGGTGCACGCCAAGGCCCAGCAGGAGGCCAAGCGGCTCACCGACTCCGCCGCCGAGGCCGGCCGGGCCACCCACGCCAAGGCGCTCGCCGAGGCCAAGAAGGTCGTCGACGACGCGGAGGAGGCGGCGAAGGTCACCCGCGGCCGGGCCCGCACCGAGGCCAACCGGCTCACCACCGAGGCCACCGAGGCCGGCAAGCGCAACCGCGCCGAGGTCGAGGCGTACGTGCAGCGGATGCGGAGCGAGACCGAGGCGTACGTCCAGCAGGCCCGCGCCCAGACCCAGCAGGAGCTGGGCGCCTGGCGGGCCGGCGTGGAGAAGGAGGTCAAGGCCCGGCGGGAGACGTCGGACAAGGAGCTGGCCCAGCGCCGCGCCACCGCCGAGCAGGAGTTCGCCAAGCGCCGCGACGAGCTGGACAAGCAGCACACCAAGCGGCAGGACGAGCTGGAGAAGGCGTACACGGCCCGGCGCGCGGAGATCGAGCAGGGCGCGGCGGAGCTCCGGCAGGCCGCCGAGCAGGACGCGCTCACCATGCGCCAGCGGGCCGAGGAGGAGGCCGCCGAGCTGCTGCGCCGGGCCGAGGCGGACGCCGCCGGCAAGCGCCGCAAGGCCGACGAGCACGTGGCCGCCTCGCGGCGGCAGTTCGAGGAGTACGCGGCCACCACGCAGCAGCACCTGGCCACCACCCAGCAGCACCTCGCGGCCACCCAGCAGGAGGTGGCGGCCGGCCGGCAGCAGCTCGCCCAGGTGATGCTGGAGATCGCCAACGCCCAGCAGGAACTGGCCGACCTGCGCACGGAGACCTGGAAGTCCCGGCAGGAGTCCGACGACCTCCAGCGCCGGCTCGCCGAGCTGCGCACGGAGGCCGGTTCGGCCGGCCTGGCCGCGACTCCCGTCGACCCGGCCGAGCTGCCCACCGCGGTGGGCGGCGGCGACGCGGACGGCACTCCGGCGGGCGACCGGACCCCGGTGCCCGCCACCGCCAAGGGCACCACGGCGGTCTCCCCCAACGGTGGCGCTCCCGCGGAGGCCGGCGGGCCGGCGGCGGACGCCGCGAAGGCCCGCCCGGTCGGCGAGCCGGTGACCACCGTGGACGGCTCCGGCGCCAGCGCCGGGGTGGACGGCGAGCCGACCGTGGCCGCCGTGCCCGGCGAGGGCGGCCGGGGCGCCACCCCCACGAAGATCACCAGCACCGGCGAGAACGGCAAGCGCCCGACCAAGCCGACCACCGACGAGCGCAGCGCCAAGCCGAGCACCGTCACCGTCGACAAGGACTGACCCGGAGCCCACATCGCCCGCCTGGAGGCAACGCACCACCTCGCCGATGTGGCAGGGTCCGAGGCTCGGGGAAAGGCCCACCTCGGCGAGCTGGCGACGCGGAGCACGCACGCACCGGGCGGCGGGAAGTGGCGGAGAGATGGCCGGGGCGGGCGTCGACCGCTAACCTGCGGGGCAGAAGAGGGCCGGATCCATCCGGTCCGCACGGTCCGCTGCAGGGGCGCTCCGCCGGGCCGGAGCGGGAGCCGGGGAGGCACGGGTGTCGCAGGAGGGATCCGCCGCCCCGGACGACGACCCGCTCGAGCCGTTGCGCCCCGAACCCGATCCCACCGACCCGAGCGGCAGACCCCGCCACGCCGCCGAGGAACCGACCGGCAGCCCCGCACCGGCCGGCAGCACGGGACCAGCAGCCCGCACAGGACCAACAGCCGGCACGGGACCGGGCGACAGCGCAGGACCGGGCGGCAGGCCCGGGCTGGCCGAACTCGGTGTGGAGACCGAGCCGACCGAGTTCGAGCCGAGCGGCCGCTTCGGCGTGCCGGGCCGGCCACTGCGGCGCAGCAGCTTCCTGATCGGCTTCACCGGGGCGCTCGGCGTGCTGCTCGCGTACGCGGTGTTCCTGGGCGTACGCAACTCGGCCGGCATCCTGGTGCTGGTGGTGATCGCGCTCTTCCTCGCCGTCGGCCTGCACCCGGCCGTGGTCCGGTTGCGGGGCTGGGGGTTGCCGCACGGGCTGGCCGTGGCGGTGGTGACGCTGACCGTCGTGCTGCTCATCGTCGGCGGGCTGCTGGCGCTGGTGCCACCGGTGGTGACCCAGTCCGGGCAGTTCATCGAGCACCTACCCGGCTACGTCGACGAGCTGCGCCGCAACCCCACCGTCAACGACTTCGTCGAGCGCTACGACGTGATGCGGCGGGTCCAGTCGGCCGCGAACGCGGACACCATCGGCCGGGCCCTCGGCGGCGTGCTCGGCGGGGCGCAGCTCATCTTCGGCACCATCTTCCGGGCGCTGACCGTGCTGGTGCTGACGATCTACTTCCTGGCCTACTTCAACAAGCTGCGCGACCTCGGGTACGCGCTGGTGCCCCGGTCCCGCCGGGAGCGGGTACGCCTGATCGGCGATGAGATCCTGACCCGGGTCGGCGCGTACATGGTCGGCGCCCTGGCCATCGCGGTGCTGGCCGGGGCGAGCACCTTCGTGTTCGCCCTGGTGGTCGGGCTGCCGTACCCCTTCGCCCTGGCCGTGGTGGTCGCGGTGACCGACCTCATCCCGCAGATCGGGGCGACCCTGGGCGCCGTGGTGGTGACCCTGGTCGGGCTCGCCACCGACCTGCCGGTCGGCATCGCCTGCCTGGTCTTCTTCCTGATCTACCAGCAGGTCGAGAACTACCTGATCTACCCGAAGATCATGCGCCGGGCCGTCTCGGTCAACGAGGTGGCCGCGCTGCTGGCCGCCCTGCTCGGGGTGTCGCTGCTGGGTGTGGTCGGCGCGCTGATCGCCATTCCCACGGTGGCCGCGCTCCAGCTCATCCTGCGCGAGGTGGTGCTGCCGCGGCAGGAGTCCCGCTGACCGTCAGCCGGCGCGACGCTGCTCCGGGCCGGGCACCGGGGTGTCGGCGAAGGCGGCCACCGTCCGGTCGGCGTACGCGCTGACGTCGCCGGTCTCCATCGGGCCGTCCCAGGTGGTCGGCAGCGGGACCGGCACGGCCGGGTTGACCCGGCTGACGATCTCGTTGAGCACGGTCTCCGCGTCGCCGACCCACAGGTGCTTGGCGCCCGGCACCCCGACCACCTCGGCCTGCGGCACGGCCGCGAAGCGCTGCCGGGCCTCCTCGGGGCGCAGGTAGTCGTCGAACTCGGGGACCAGGGCCGTGAGCGGCCGGCCGGACTCGGCCCAGACGGTCAGGTCCGCGGGCGCGGAGTAGCGCAGCGGCGGGGAGAGCAGGATGGCGCCGGCCACGGCCGGGTCGCAGCCGTACTTCAGCGCCAGGTCGGTGCCGAACGACCAGCCGACCAGCCAGATGTTCGGCAGCTCGTGGAACTCGGCGTACTCGATGGCGGCGGCCACGTCGAAGCGCTCGCCGACCGCGCCGTCGAAGGCCCCCTCGCTGGTGCCGCGGACGCTGCTGGTGCCCCGGGTGTTGAAGCGGAGCACGGCCAGGTCGGCCAGCGCGGGCAGCCGCCAGGCCGCCTTGCGGAACACGTGGCTGTCCATCATGCCGCCGTGGGTGGGCAGCGGGTGCAGGCAGACCAGGGTGCCGACCGGCTCCCGCTCCAGCGGCCGGGCCAGTTCGCCGACCAGCATCAGGCCGTCGGCGGTGTGCAGCTCGATGTCCTCCCGGCGGCCGGGCAGGATCGACGACGCACGGATCGGTGTGCTCACCGCTCCAGTCTCCCGCGCGGCCGTCCCCGCCGCCCGCCGGGGCGCAAACAGGGTGATCCAGATCGCTCAGCCGTGCCGGGGGGCGCCCCGGCCGCGCTGGAGGTTCGGTCCGCGCCGGTCCCGGGCCCGCCAGCAGCCGCTGTGCCAGTGCCGGCGGTCGGTCAGGTCACCCCGGTCGTCGGCCGGCCAGGCCACCACGTGCGCCACGCCGGGGCGGATCTCCTGGTCACAGCCGGGGCAGCGGTACGTCTTCACCGACGCCCCGCCGGTGATCCCCCGCACCTGCCAGTCGCCGTCGCGCCACTGCTGGACGGTCGGCACGCCCTGGCGCGCCCGCTCGGCGTCCAGGTGGGCGGTCTCGTCCCGGCGGGGACGGTTGCGACGGGGGCTCACGGTCACCAAGCGTACGGTCCGCCGGCCGGAGCGCCCCGGGTCGGGCGGCTCCGGCCGGCGGTCGCCCGGTCACGGCCAGGTCTGCAGGCGGGTCGGGTCCTCCGCCAGCCGCGCCCCGCCCAGCAGCGCGCCCGCGTCCGCCTCGGTGAAGCCCTGGCCCGGCCAGCCGAAGGTGGCTGTCAGCTCCACCTTGGGGATGCCGACCAGGTCGATGGTCCAGCCGTTCGGCGCCACGTACGCCGGCCGGCCACCGACCGTCCGGTTCGACTTGTTGCTCGTGCCGGCCTGCACGGCGTACCGGTACCAGACCGCCATGTGCTGCTCCTCGTTCCCCCGCACGCTGAGCTGCGCGGTGATCAGCTCCGGGTACGAGGAGAGGTCGACCTGGCACGAGTTGATCGTGGCGCCCGCCGGCAGCGCGTCGAGCCGCACCGGCGCGGCGCACCGGCGGGCCTCGTCCCAGCGCAGCGCGGCAAGATACCGGGGGAGCGCGATCGCGTCGCCACCCAGCATGCTCGCGCGGGCGAAGAGGCCGGCCGCCGGCTGCCACCAGGTCACGAACCCGAAGTTGCCGTTGCCCGCCGCCACCCGCTGGATCGAGCCGTCGAAGGCGGCCGGCCGCGGCACACCCTCCTGGAACGCCTCGATCCCGAGGTTACGGAAGGTCGTCTCGGAACGGGCCACCTCGACCAGGACCCGCCGTCCTCCGGCGGCCTCGAACCGGATCGACTCGACCTGGCCGGCGTCGACCCCCCAGCCCAGGTACCGGGCCCGCGCCGGGTCGACGCCGAAGTGCAGCACCCGCGGGTCGGTGCCGACCCGGGCCGGGTCCGCGGCCGCCCCGGGCACCCCGTCGGCCCGGGGTGGCACCGGCGCAGGAGCGGTCGGGGTCGCGGCCGTCCACGGCAGCCGGCCGGTCAGCCGGCCGACGTCGGAGGCGTTCACGCCGGCGAAGGCGACCACGCCGACCAGCGCGAGCGCGGTGCCGGCGGTGACCCGGCGGCGCACCTGCCGGCGCCGGCCGAGGGCCCGGGAGGCCCGCAGCAGGCGATGCGTGTCGGTCTCCCCCTCGGCGCGCTCGCGCAGCACGTCGGAGATTCGCTGGTCGAGGTCGGTCACTGCCGGCTCCCCTTCGTCGTCGGGGCGCCGCAGCGCTCCCGGAGCTGGGCGAGCGCCCGCATCGCGTGGGTGCGGACGGTGACCGGCGAGCAGTCGAGGATCTGGGCGATCGTGGCGTCGTCCAGGTCCTCGTAGTAGCGCAGCACCAGCACGGCGCGCTGGCGGTCCGGGAGGGCGCGGATCAGCCGCCACATCTCGTCCCGGTCGGCCGCCTCGCCGCCGAGGTCACCGCGCTCGGGCCGCTCGGCGAAGGTGTCGACGGCCAGCTCCCGGCTGGACCGCCGGCGCCACCACGAGCTGTTCGCGTTGACCAGCATCCGCCGCACGTACACGTCGGGCCGGTCGGCCCGGGCGATCTTCCGCCAGTGCACGTACGCGCGGGCCAGCACGTCCTGGGTCAGGTCCTCGGCGCGGTGCGCGTCCCCGGTCAGCAGCCGGGCCAGGCGCAACAGGGCCGGGCCGCGGCTGCCGACGTACTCCTCGAAGGTCACGCCCTGAAGACGCCGTCACCGGCCCCGGTTGTTGACCCGGATCAGCGCTTGGTGTGGTCGCGGAAACCGCGGCCGCTCTTGCGGCCCAGGTAGCCGGCGGTGACCAGGTGCTCCAGCAGCGGCGCGGGGGCGAAGCCCGGCTCCCGCAGCTCCAGGTAGAGCTCCCGCTGGATGGCCAGCGAGACGTCCAGGCCGACCACGTCGAGCAGCTCGAACGGGCCCATCGGGTAGCCGCAGCCGAGCTTCATGGCGTAGTCGATGTCGTCGGCGGTCGAGTAGCTGGCCTCCAGCATCTTCACCGCGTCGTTCAGGTACGGGAAGAGCAGCGCGTTGACGATGAAGCCGGACCGGTCGCCGCAGACCACGCCGGTCTTGCCCAGCCCCGCGCAGACCGCCCGGCCCGTGGCGGCGGTCTCCGCCGAGGTGCGGATGGTCTGCACGATCTCCACCAGCGGCATGATCGGCGCCGGGTTGAAGAAGTGCAGGCCGATCACGTCGGCCGGCCGCTGGGTGGCCATCGCCACGTCGATCACCGGCAGCGAGGAGGTGGTGGTGGCCAGCACGACGCCCGGCTTGCAGATCTCGTCGAGGCTGGCGAAGAGGGCCTTCTTGACGCTCAGCTCCTCGACGACCGCCTCGACCACCAGGTCGACGTCGGCCAGGTGGTCCAGGGTGGCCGACCAGGTGACCCGGCCCAGGGCGGCGTCCCGGTCGTCCTCGCTCAGCTTGCCCCGCACCACGCCCTTGTTCAGCGAGGTCTTGACCGCCTCGCACACCTTGGCGGACTTCTCCGCGCCCCGGGTCACCGAGATGACCTCGTAGCCGGCCTTGGCGAAGACCTCGATGATGCCGGTGGCCATGGTCCCGGAGCCGACCACGCCGACCTTGGCGATCGCCCGGGCGCCGTCGGCGAGCGCGGCGCCCGTGCTCACCGGGGTGTGCTCGTCGGGTACGACAACCGGGGAGCCCGGCCGCTCGTAGGTGTAGAAGCCGCGGCCGGACTTCCGGCCCAGCAGGCCGGCCGTGACCATCTGCTTGATCAGCGGCACCGGGGCGTGCCGGCGGTCGCGGCCGCCGCGCCGGTACATGGTGTCCAGGATCTCGTACGCGGTGTCGAGGCCGATCAGGTCCATCAGCGCCAGCGGGCCCATGGGCAGGCCGCAGCCGAGCTTCATGGCGGCGTCGATGTCCTCGCGGGTGGCGTACCGGGACTCGAACATGCCGACCGCGTGGTTCAGGTAGCCGAACAGCAGCGCGTTGGCGATGAAACCGGCGCGGTCGCTGATCGTGACGTCGACCTTGCCGAGCCGCGCGCAGAGCGCCTCCACGTCGGCCACCACGTCGGCGGAGGTGACCACGGTGCGGACCACCTCGACCAGCTTCATGACCGGCGCCGGGTTGAAGAAGTGGATGCCGATGACCTGGTTCGGCCGGGTGGTGGCGACGGAGATCTCGGTGACGCTCAGGGAGGAGGTGTTGGTGGCCAGGATCGCCTCGGGCCGGCAGACCCGGTCCAGCTCGGCGAAGATCCGCTGCTTCAGGTCCAGGTGCTCGGGCACCGCCTCGATCACCAGGTCCACCGAGTGCAGGGCGTCCAGCCCGACCTGCCAGTCGATCCGGGCCAGCAGCGCGTCCCGGTCGGCCTCGGCGAGCTTGCCCTTGGCCACGGCACGGTCGGTGGAGCCGGTGAGGGTGGCCCGGCCGCGCTCCAGGGCGGCCGCGGAGATCTCGACGGCCACCACGTCGATGCCGTTGCGGGCGAACACCTCGACGATGCCGGCACCCATGGTGCCCAGACCCACCACACCCACACTGGTGAACTCGCGCGCCACGACCGGCCTCCCTGGTTGACTCCGCCGTCGCCGACATGAACGGCGGCTAAGGTTATGCGCCGGAGTCTGCCATGTGACGCTGCGTTGTCGAGACGCCGTGGGATATTTCACGCACCGCGTCGCTCAGACCCCGGAGGGCACCTCCGCGAGCGCCAGCAGCTCGGCGACGAACTCGGCCGGCCGCTCCAGGTGCGGGCTGTGCCCGCAGCCGGGCAGCACCACCTCCCGGTACGTCCCGCCGGCCGCCGCGTACCGGTCGAGCACCGCCCGGGTCTGGCCGATCATCGGCTGCGGCGGGCAGTCCGCCGCCCCCGGCCAGCCGGGCACCACCCCGAGCGACCCCAGGTACGCCAGGTCGAACAGCGAGGTGTCCGAGACGATCACGTCGGCGTCGCCGCGTACCCACGTCACCGGCCGCTTGGTCCCGACGGCGACCAGCTCCTCGGCGAGCCGGAAGTGCGCGGGCGCCAGGGCGTTGAGCACGCCCCGCTCCCCCGCCGCCACGCCCGGCCAGTGCGCCGAGGCGACCGCCGTGCCGGGGTAGTTGTCCTCGCCGGTGGCGGTGGTCAGCATGCTCTCCAGCAGCAGCTCCTCGTCACCACCGAGCGACGCCGGATCGGCCACGTACGCCGAGCGCAGCACGTTGCGGGGGCTGGTCGGGCCGTCGGCCCCCCGGTCGCGGGCGGCCAGCCGCGCCACGAAGTCGGGGTTCGCGGTGCCCGCGCCGGTGCCGGCGAAGTCCGGCGTCGTGGGGGTGCCGTCGAGGTCCCGGGTCCCACCGAAGCCGTACGGGGAGACCGGCGCTTCCAGCAGCAGCCCGGCCACCCGGTCCGGGTGGTCGACCAGCAGCCGCATCGCCACCCCACCGCCGAGCGAGTGCCCGACCACCACCGGCCGGGCGCCCGGGGCGAACAGGCCGGGGGCGTCGAGCAGGGCGGCCACGTCGTCGGCGAAGTCACCGAGGCCCCGGGTGGCGTCGACCGGGGCGGTGTCGGTGTCGCCGTATCCGCGCAGGTCGGGGGCGACCACCCGGAGCGTCTCCGGCAGCCGGGGCAGCAGTGGCTCCCAGAAGGCGGCGGACGACACGTTGCCGTGCACCAGCAGCACCGGCACCCCGTCGGGCGGACCGGCCACCCGGACCGCCTGGACGATGCCGTTGGCCCGGACCGTGTGTCGCTCGCTTCCCATCCGCGCATGCTGGCACGGCCGCCCGCGACCGGTCCATGTGGGCCACCACCATCCGGAGGCGGCGGCCGGTGTGGCCGAACGCCGGGTCAGCGGTGCGCGTCGACCGCCAGCGGCAGCGTGCCACGCGACTCGACCGGCGCCCGCGGCGTCGGCGGGACCGGCAACGGCAGGGTGGGCCGCTGGTCGCGGCGCGGCTGCCCGAAGCTCATCCCGACCGGGTCGGTCCGGGCCACGCCCGGATCGAAGAAGCGCAGGTCGGTGCGGCCGACCCGGATCACGTCGCCGTCGGTGAGCGGCACGCTGCCGACGATCCGCTGGTCGTTGAGCCAGGTGCCGTTGGTGGAGCCCAGATCGGTGAGCACCACCCCGTCGGAGGTGGCCTGCACCGTGGCGTGCCGCCGGCTCAGGTGCGGGTCCGCCAGCACGATGTCGGCGCTCGGCGCCCGGCCGACCAGCTGTGGATCCCGGCCGACCCGGAAGCTCAGCCCCCGCATCGCCCCACCCGACACCGTCAACAGCGGCATCAGTTCCGGATGCTCCTCCATGGACAGTCGACCTCCACCCCACCGTCGCTCCGCGGCGTCAGCCTGCCACCTCACGGTAATCGCTCCCACCACCGCGTGGTCACCCCCGGGACCCCGGGCGGCCATCTCCTGTTCAACGTTTCGGCGGGCGCCGCCGGTTCAACCGGCGGCACGTTCCGTCGATCCCACCGGGCCCGCGGCACCGCCGACCTGGGCGGAGTCCGTGGAGCCCGCCGGGCCCGCGGCACCGCCGACCTGGGCAGAGTACGGGCCGCGCGGGACCTACCGGTGAGTAACGCTCGGGTCTAGACTTCGGCCATGACGGCTGTGCGTGTCCCCGGGACCCCGCTCATCGAGGACGGTCGACTGGTGTCGACGAGCCCGGCGACCGGCGAGGAGGCTGGACGGCTCCCGGTGGCGACCGAGGCCGACGTGCGCGCCGCCGTGGATCGGGCCCGCGCCGCCGCCGACTGGTGGGCCGGGCTGGGCTTCGCCGGCCGGCGCGACCGGCTGCTGCGCTGGCGCGGCGTGCTCGCCCGCCGGATGGAGGAGCTGGCCGACCTGGTGCACACCGAGGGCGGCAAGCCGGTCGGCGACGCCGTGGTGGAGATCCTCACCGCCCTGGAGCACATCGACTGGGCCGCCCGCAACGCCCGCCGGGTGCTCGGGCCGCGCCGGATGCGCTCCCGGCTGATCCTCGCCGAGTTCACCGCCCACCTGGAATACCAGCCCTACGGGGTGGTCGGCGTGATCGGCCCGTGGAACTACCCGGTCTTCACCCCGATCGGCTCCGCCGCCTACGCCCTCGCCGCCGGCAACGCCGTGGTGTTCAAGCCGAGCGAGTACACCCCGGCCGTCGGGCAGTGGCTCGTGGACCGGTTCGCCGAGGTGGTGCCGGAGCAGCCGGTCCTCCAGGCCGTGCACGGGCTCGGCGACGTCGGCGCGGCCCTGTGCCGCTCGGGGGTGGCGAAGCTGGCCTTCACCGGCTCCACGGCCACCGCGAAGAAGGTGATGGCCGCCTGCGCCGAGACGCTCACCCCGGTGCTGCTGGAGGCCGGCGGCAAGGATGCCATGATCGTGGACGCCGACGCCGACCTGGACGCCGCCGCCGAGGCGTGCGTCTGGGGCGCGCTGACCAACGCCGGGCAGACCTGCATCGGCATCGAGCGCGTCTACGCGGTCGACCAGGTCTTCGACGCCTTCGTCGACAAGGTGGTGACGAAGGCCGGCCGGCTCACCGTCGGCCCGGACGGCGCCGACATCGGGCCGATCACCATGCCCTCCCAGGTCGACGTCATCCGCCGGCACATCGACGACGCGGTGGCCCGCGGCGGCCGGCCGGTGCTCGGCGGCCCCGAGGCGGTCCAGCCGCCGTACGTGCACCCGACCGTGCTCGTGGACGTGCCGGAGGACTCGACCGCGGTGCGCGAGGAGACCTTCGGGCCGACGCTGACCGTCAACCGGGTCCGCGACGTGGACGAGGCCGTCGACCGGGCCAACGCCCTGTCGTACGGCCTCGGGGGTTCGGTCTTCGGCCGCAAGCGCGCCGTTGCGGTCGCGCGGCGGCTGCGTTCCGGGATGGCCGCGGTCAACTCGACGCTGACCTTCGCCGGCATGTCCACGCTGCCGTTCGGTGGCGTCGGCGACTCCGGCTTCGGCCGGATCCACGGCGAGGACGGGCTCCGCGAGTTCGGGCGGGCCAAGTCGATCACCCGCCGCCGGGCCCGGTCGCTGCTGCCGTCGATGACCTTCGAACGCA
The DNA here is from genome assembly GCF_050948395.1 of Micromonospora sp. CA-244673. NCBI lineage: Bacteria > Bacillati > Actinomycetota > Actinomycetes > Micromonosporales > Micromonosporaceae > Micromonospora > Micromonospora sp. CA-244673. Next base: position 6,051,483 of record NZ_CP192019.1, read on the forward strand.
CCCCCGCCGACGTCGCCCGCCTCGTCAAGGCCGCCAAGCTGATGTACGGCCGGGGCCGCTGACCGGCCCGGCCGACTCAGAACAGGGTCAGCTCGTCGCGCTCGATGCCGCGCAGCTTGTCGTAGTCGACCACCACGCACCGGATGCCCCGGTCGGTGGCGAGCACCCGCGCCTGCGGCTTGATCTCCTGCGCGGCGAACACCCCGGCGACCGGGGCGAGCAGCGGGTCACGGTTCATCAGTTCGAGGTAGCGGGTGAGCTGCTCCACGCCGTCGATCTCGCCGCGCCGCTTCACCTCGACCGCGACCGCGCCCTGGTTGGCGTCCCGGCAGAGCAGGTCGACCGGGCCGATCGCGGTCATGTACTCCCGCCGCACCAGCGTGAAGCCCTCGCCGAGGGTCTCCGGGTTGGCGGCGAGCAACTCCTGCAGGTGCGCCTCGACGCCGTCCTTGCGCAGGCCCGGGTCGACACCCAGCTCGTACGAGGTGTCCTGGAAGATCTCCTCCAGGGTGATGCGCAGCTCCTCGCCGGCCTTGTTGACCACCCGCCACACGCCGGGAGCCTCCTCAAGCCGGCACGGCGGGCTCATCCAGTTCAACGGCTTGTACGCCCGGTCGTCGGCGTGGATGGACACCGAGCCGTCCGCCTTCACCATGAGCAACCGGGTGGCCAGCGGCAGGTGCGCCGAGAGCCGTCCGACATAGTCCACCGAGCACTTCGCAATCACCAACCGCACCCGACGAGGGTAGCGGAGCACCCGGCGGTCGCCGACGAGCGCCACTGGCGTACCGGTGCGATATTGAGATCGTGCTCGAAGTCCTCACCGGTTCCGGGCTCGCCGCATCGGCGGGCCTGAACGCCTACATCCCCCTTCTGCTCATGGGTCTGCTCGCGCGCTACACCGACCTCATGGAGCTGCCGAGCGGCTGGCAGTGGCTGGGCAACGGCTGGGTCCTGCTGATCCTCGCGGTGCTGCTCGCCGTCGAGATGGTGGCCGACAAGGTGCCGGTGGTCGACCACGTCAACGACGTGGTGCAGACGGTGGTCCGGCCGACCGCCGGCGGCCTGGCCTTCGGCGCCGGCTCCAGCTCGGAGACGGTGACGGTCAGCGACCCGGACACCTTCTTCTCCTCGCACCAGTGGGTGCCGGTGGTGGTCGGCGTGCTCCTCGCGCTCGGCGTGCACCTGCTCAAGTCGGCGGCCCGCCCGGTCATCAACGCGACCACCGCCGGCTTCGGCGCCCCGGTGGCAAGCACCGCCGAGGACGCGACCAGCGCCGTCATGTCGGTGGTGGCGATCCTGCTGCCGGTGCTCGTGCTGGTGTTCCTGGTCGGGTTCGTGGCCTTCCTGTTCTGGTTCCTGCGGCGGCGTCGTTCGCGGCGTCGCGAACGCCAGGCTGCTCGGGCTGCGGGGTTCCGGGTCTGAGTTGGTAGCGGTCGAGGCTGGGGCGAGGGTGACCGGCTCCGGGCGGTCAGGCTTGCTCCCTGCGCCGGCCACCCTTCGCCCCCAGCCCGTCGTGGTCCTTCGCCATCCGTCCGTCGCGGCTTTCCCTGGGTACGCCGCTGGCCGGCACCCCGTTGTTCGGGGTGCCGGCCAGCAATTACTTGGCTCAGCTGTTCCAGTTGTGGGCGACGATGTCGGTGGCCTGCTGCTCCCACTGCGCGTACGCGTCGGGGTAGGCCGAGACCTGCACGGTCTGGGCGGCGTCGGTCAGGGGCATCTTGTCCCAGCCGTCGACCTGCTTGAGGCCCTTGAGGAAGGACAGGGTGGAGTACTCGGGGTTGGTGATCTGCTCCGGCGTGCCCCAACCCGAGCTCGGGCGCTGCTGGAACAGGCCCAGCGAGTCGTGGTCGTTGGCGTCGCCGAGGTGCCCGAGGTTCTCCAGCTTCGACTCCTGCAGGCTCGTGGCGATCGAGATCACCGCGGCCCGCTCGGGCAGTCCGGCCTTCTTCGTCGCGGCGATGATCGCCTTGGCGTTGGCCAGCTGCTCACCGTTGAGGTCAATCTTCGACTGGGCGCCCTGCACGCTCACCGCGGCCGGCTTGGTGCCCTGCACGGGGGCAGCGTCGGCGTGGGCGGCGACCGGACCGGCGAAGATCCCACCGGTGAAGGCCAGACCAGCAATACCCAGCACGCTCTTACGGAAGATCGTGTTCATGGGGGTAGCTCCATTCGGGGGTTGGCGCACACGCGGGCCGATGGGGGTCGGCAAGGGGTGGTGTGCGCAAGCACCGTCAGGCGCTCAAAGGGGAAAGTCTTGGGGGATCACCCGGCGCGCGGGGCGGGGCCTCTTCGTCGCGCCGGGACCATGTACAACGACCTGCGGTCCACCGTCATTCCCGGGCGGGCAGTCCCGCCTCGGCGGGCTGTCACGCGGGGGCGGGGCTGTCACGCGGCCCGGTCACTCCGGTCGGGCGGGGCGTGGTCCTCGGTCGTTCACCCGGATACAACGACCCCCACCCGCCGGCCATTCCGCCGCCGGGATGCCGCCGGTCACCCCGCGAAACGGACACCCCGCCCAGACGCGGACGGTCGGTGGAACCGTATGGAGGTATCCGGGCGCGGGAGACCTACATGAGGTTCCACTCAGCGGTCGCGGCCACGCGCGAACCGGACAGACGCCCCAGACCTCAGACGGGTCCCCCTGGTCGGGCCGCGGTCATCTTGGCGGGGCACCCGACTGCATGACCCGGAGCCGGATCCTGGGGTGCAGACCCGGACGAACACCTACGTTCGGGGCAGACGTCCAGAGGAGGGCCGGAGAGATGACCGCGTCGATGGAGATGCCCCGGGTCGAGGAATGCGCCGTCAGGTCCTGCGCCTACAACCACACCAACGACTGCCATGCGTTCGCCATCACGATCGGCAGCAGCGACCACGCGCACTGCCACACGTTCATCGAGCTGCCGGTGCGTGGCGGCGGCGAGCAGCTGATCGCCCAGGTCGGCGCCTGCCAGCGCGCGGACTGCCGGCACAACTCCGACCTGGAGTGTCACGCCCCGGCGATCACCGTCGGGCCCGAGATGGACATGGCCGACTGCCGGACCTACGCGAGCCGCTGACCGGGTCGGACCGGCCGGCGGAGGGCTGACCGAACCCGCGAACCCGGCCGGACCCGACCGACCCCCGGAACGGCGGGACCGACGGGCCTCAGGACAGGCCGTTGGACTCGCGGATCACCGTGACCAGGTCGTCGATGATGCCGGTCAGCGCGAAGTCCTTCGGGGTGAAGACGCGGGCCACCCCGGCGGCCCGGAGCGCGTCCGCGTCGCCCGCCGGGATGATGCCGCCGACCACCACGGGCAGGTCGGCCCGTCCGGCGGCGCGCAGCCCGTCCAGCACGGCCGGCACGGCGGCCAGGTGCGATCCGGAGAGCACCGAGAGGCCGACCAGGTCGACGTCCTCCTCAACGGCGGCCGCCACGATCTGCCCGGCGGTCAGCCGGATGCCCTGGTAGACGACCTCGAAGCCGGCGTCGCGGGCGCGTACCGCGATCTGTTCGGCGCCGTTGGAGTGCCCGTCCAGGCCGGGCTTGCCGACGAGCAGCCGCAGCCGGCCGCTCCCCAGTTCGCGGGCGGTGGCGGCGACCCGCTCCCGGACCGTGACCAGGCCGGCGTCCCCGCCGGCACCGGCCGCACCGGACAGTCCGGTCGGCGCCCGGTACTCGCCGAAGACCTGGCGCAGCGCGCCGGCCCACTCGCCGGTGGTCACGCCGGCCCGCACACACTCCAGCGTGGCCGCCATCAGGTTCGTGGTGGTCGCGGCGTCCGCGCGCAGCCGGTCGAGTGCCGCGTCCACGGCCGCCGCGTCCCGGTCGGCCCGCCACTCGCGTACGGCGGTGGTGGCGGCCGCCTCGACGGCGGGGTCGACCTGCTCGATCGCCTCGGCGCCGGCCGCGGTCAGCGGCGACGGCTCGGTCTCGGTGAACCGGTTGACGCCGACCACCACGTCGGTGCCGGCCTCCATCCGCCGGCGCCGGTCGGCCAGCGAGGCGACCAGGGCGCTCTTCAGGTAGCCGGTCTCGACGGCGGCCACCACGCCGCCCATCTCCAGCACCTTCTCCAGTTCGACCCGGGCCCCGGTGACGATGTCGTCGACCAGCGCGGTCATCACGTGCGAGCCCTCGAACAGGTCGGGATATTCCAGCAGGTCCGACTCGTACGCCAGCACCTGCTGCATGCGCAGCGACCACTGCTGGTCCCAGGGGCGGGGCAGGCCGAGCGCCTCGTTCCAGGCGGGCAGCTGCACGGCGCGGGCGCGGGCGTCGCGGGACAGGGTGACGCCGAGCATCTCCAGCACGATGCGCTGGATGTTGTTCTCCGGCTGCGCCTCGGTGAGGCCCAGCGAGTTGACCTGGACGCCGTACCGGAAGCGGCGCTGCTTCGGGTTCTCCACGCCGTACCGGTCGCGGGTGATCTCGTCCCAGAGCGCGCCGAACGCGCGCATCTTGGCGATCTCCTCGACGAAGCGCACGCCGGCGTTGACGAAGAAGGAGATCCGCTGGACGACGTCGCCCATCCGCTCGGCGGGCACCTGGCCGGAGTCGCGCACCGCGTCGAGCACGGCGACGGCGGTGGCCAGGGCGAAGCCGACCTCCTGGACGGGCGTCGCGCCGGCCTCCTGGAGGTGGTACGAGCAGATGTTCACCGGGTTCCACTTCGGCATCTCGCGCAGGGTGTACGCGATGACGTCGGCGGTGAGCCGCAGCGACGCCGCCGGCGGGAAGATGTGCGTCCCCCGGGACAGGTACTCCTTGATGATGTCGTTCTGCGTGGTGCCGGCGCAGCGGGCCAGCTCGGCGCCCTGCTCGGTGGCGACCGTGCCGTAGAGGCCGAGCAGCCACATGGCCGGGGCGTTGATGGTCATCGAGGTGTTCATCTCGGCCAGCGGGATGCCCTCGAAGAGGGCCCGCATGTCGCCGAGGTGCGCCACCGGCACGCCCACCCGGCCCACCTCGCCGGCGGCCAGCTCGTGGTCCGGGTCGTAGCCCGTCTGGGTGGGCAGGTCGAAGGCGACCGAGAGCCCGGTCTGCCCCTTCGCCAGGTTGCGGCGGAAGAGCGCGTTGGTGGCCGCGGCGGAGGAGTGCCCGGCGTAGGTGCGCATCACCCAGGGCCGGTCGCGCTCCGGCAACCGCCCCGAAGGAGCCTTCTCGTCCATGGCCGGAGTTTAAGTTACCGTTCAGTAAAACGGGCTGTGGAAAACCACACAGGTCCATGGAGCGGACCGACGGGCACGAGCGGCGCGACATGGGCGACACCACCACACCCCGGGCCGCCGCCCGGCCCGCCGGAGTCGCACACTGGACGTCATGGATGACGAGCTCGCGATCTCCGTACGGAGGCTGCGCAAGGCGTACGGCGACAACCTCGCGGTGGCGGAGGTGGACCTCGACGTCCACCGCGGCGAGGTGTTCGCCCTGCTCGGCCCGAACGGCGCGGGCAAGACCACCACGGTGGAGATCCTGGAGGGCTACCGGCGACGCGACGCCGGCGAGGTGCGGGTGCTCGGCGCCGACCCGGCCCACCCCGACGCCGACTGGCGGTCCCGCGTCGGCATCGTGCTCCAGGGCACCGGCGAGTTCGACGAGCTGACCGTCGGCGAGGTGGTCCGGCACTTCGCCGGCTTCTACCCGGCCGCCGACGACCCGGAGAAGGTGATCGAGCGGGTCGGGCTGGGCGCCAAGGCCAGGGCGCGCACCCACACCCTCTCCGGCGGGCAGAAGCGCCGGCTCGACGTGGCCCTGGGCATCGTGGGCCGCCCCGAGCTGCTCTTCCTCGACGAGCCCACCACCGGCTTCGACCCGGAGGCCCGGCGCGAGTTCTGGGAGCTGATCCGCGACCTCTCCGCCGCCGGCACGACGATCGTGCTCACCACCCACTACCTGGACGAGGCCGAGGCCCTCGCCGACCGGGTCGGCGTGATCGCCGCCGGCCGGGTGGTCGAGGTGGCCCCGCCGAACCGGCTGGGCAACCGCCAGGAGTCGCTGGCGACGGTCTCCTGGCGTACCCCGGATGGGACGCCGGAGACGGCGGAGACCGCGACGCCGACGGCGCTGGTGGCGGAGCTGGCCGCGCGTTTCGGCGGCGAGGTCCCCGGCCTCACCGTGACCCGGCCGACCCTCGAAGACGTCTACCTGCGGATGATCGGACACTGATGACGACCACGACGAAGCCGGCGGCCCCGGTCGCCGCCGCCGAAGGCCGCCGGCCGGGCGGGGGCGCGCTCGCCCTGCGGCAGGGCCGGTTGGAGATCACCCAGTTCCTGCGCTCCCGGGAGTCCGTCGTCTTCACGATGGGCTTCCCGATCATCATGATCCTGATCTTCGCGGCGATCTTCAACGACGAGATCGCGCCGGGCGTCAGCTACACGCAGTACTTCATCACCGGCATGATCGCGACCGGCCTGATGACGGTGAGCTTCCAGAACCTCGGCATCTGGATCCCGATCGAGCGGGACCGCGGGGTGCTGAAGCGCTACCGGGGCACGCCGATGCCGAAGTGGGTCTGGTTCGCCGGCAAGGTGCTCATGGTGGTGGCCATCGGCATCGCGGAGACCGCGCTGCTGCTCGCCGTGTCGGTCGCGCTGTTCGACCTGACCCTGCCGGACACCGTCGGCCGGTGGGTCACCTTCGGGTGGGTCGCCGTCCTCGGCGTCACCGCCTGCACCCTGTGCGGCATCGCCATCTCCTCGCTGGCGCGCACCGCGCGCAGCGGCTCGGCCGTGGTCACCCCGGTGGCCCTGGTCCTCCAGTTCATCTCCGGGGTGTTCTTCGTCTTCACCAGCCTGCCGAGCTGGATGCAGCAGGTCGCCGCGCTGTTCCCCCTCAAGTGGATGTGCCAGGGGCTGCGGTCGGTCTTCCTGCCGGACAGCTTCGGGGCGCAGGAACCGGGGGGCTCGTTCGAGCTGGGCCGCGTCGCCCTGGTCCTCGGGCTCTGGTGCGTGATCGGCCTGGTGCTCTGCCTGACCACCTTCCGCTGGACCACCAAGCGCGACGGCTGATCACCCGCCGGCGACGAGCGCGGCGCCGAGCGACGTACGCCAGTAGAGCACCTCGCGCCCGGACCGCCGTTTGCTGACCGCGCCCGCGTCGAGCAGCACCCGCAGGTGGTCGCTCACCGTGCCGAGGGACAGCCCGGTCACCACCACGAGCTGCGAGGTGCTCAGTGGCGCGTCGAGTCGGGCCAGGATGTCGGCCCGGTTCGCGCCGACCAGCCGGGCAAGACCGTCGGGCGCCGGTGAGGTGGGGTCGACGAGGATCCCACGCGCCGGATAGACCATCCCGAACCGGGTCGGCATGTCCCACACCACCCAGCCGCGGCGGCAGTGGGCCGGCAGGAACACCAGTTGCTCGGCCTCCTGCAGCGACACCGGCGGCTCCGCGTAGTCGTTGACCTGGAGGCGACCGTCACCCAGCCACCGCACGTTGCGGTTGATGTCGGCCAGCGCCCCGGCCCAGCCGTGGGTGCTCAGGGCGGCGGTGCGGGCCACGATGTCCGCCCGCAGCCGGCGTTCCCGCTCCGGCCACTCCGGTGCGACGGTGTGCGTCCAGACCCAGTCGAGGAGGTCCACCGCCTGCCCGGTGAGCCCGTCCGCCAGCAGCTCGGCCGCGAGCGGCCCCGGGCGGGTGGCACGCAGGTCGGCCCGGATCCGCTCGTCGGACAACCCCTCGACGGCCGCCAGCTCCGCCGCGAACGTCGGGTCCGCCGAGGCGGGCGCGATGGTGAGGAAGTCCGCGATCCACCGGAGGTTGAACGACGCCGACACCAACGCCCGGGCCACCGGCCGGGCGGCCAGCATCTGCCGGAAGGCGTCGACGTGCGGTCGTCGCCAGGCCTGCTCCCACGGGACATGCGGGAAGAGGAGCGCCTTCAGCGCCCCGACCGTGTCGGCCATCGGCGAGACCGTGAACCGGCTCCGCGCGACCAGATCGGGTGGCACCTGCCAGACGCCCACGTTTCGCCTCCAGACGTAACTCTATGGGATCCGCCGCGGGCCTACGGACCATGCCGGGGTGAGAACCTACGCAGAACTGTTCGCGGTCCGCGAGTTCCGCAACCTGTTCCTGGCGAACTGCGCCGGGATCGCGGCGCACACGACGTCGGCCCTGGCCCTGGGCGCGTTGACCTACGCGGCGACCGGCTCGGCCCTGCTCACCGCGCTGAGCATGTTCGGCGCACCGCTGGCGGGGGTCCTCGGCAGTCTGACGTTGCTGTCCGCCGCCGACAGCGTGCCGCCCCGTCGAGCGTTGACCCTCGCCGCCCTGCTGGCCACCGCCGGAGCGGCGCTGCAGGCCGTGCCCGGGCTGCCGCTGTGGGCCCGCTTCACGATCATCTTCGTCAACGCGTACGTCGGCTCGGTCGCCGGTGGCGCCCGGTGGGCGCTGCTCACCGACATCGTGCCGGTCAACGCCTACGTGCTGGCCCGGGCCACGATGAACACCAGCGTCGGAGTCATGCAGATCGCCGGATTCGGGCTGGCCGGCGTCCTGCTCGTCTGGCTGAGCCCGTACCAGGTGTTCCTGCTCGCCCTGGCCCTGCGGGCGGTCTCCGCGGCGGTGGGCTGGTTCGGGCTCACCGAGCGTCCCGCGCGGGCCGCCGGGCGGGTGACGGTCGCCCGCACCCACCTCGTCAACCGGACCCTCTGGGCCGACCCCGGTCGCCGGTCGCTTCTCCTCAACCTCTGGGTGCCCGGCGGCCTGATCGTCGGTTGCGAAGCACTGTTCGTCCCGTACGCGGGCGACCGCGCCGGCTTCCTGCTCGCCGCCGCCGCCCTCGGCATGCTGATCGGGGACGTGGTGGTGGGACGGTTCCTGACGCCGGCCCGCCGCGAGCGGTGGGTCCACCCGCTGCGGCTGCTGCTCGCCGTTCCGTACCTGGCCATCCTGCTGTCGCCTCCGCTGCCGGTGGCCATGGCCGTCGCGCTGATCGCGTCGGTCGGCTACGCCGCCACACTGCCGTTGCAGGAGCGGCTGATCGCCCACTCGCCGCCCGAGGCCCGTGGCCAGGTGCTCGGCCTGCACGGCAACGGCATGCTGGCCGCGCAGGCGGTGTGCGCCGCGCTCGCGGGGGCGATCGCGGACCTGGTCGCGCCGTCTCGCGCCGTCGCGCTGGTGGCCGCCGCGGCGTTGGCCGCCACCCTCGTGCTCACCCCCGGCCTGCGCCGGACCGCACCCCGACCCGCTCCGCCGCCCGGCGCGGGCGGTGGCGACTCCGGCGAGCCGACCAGGTCGGGGCGGGCCACGACGGCCCGGTGAACGACGACCGCCCCGGTGGCCATCCGCAGATGGCACACTCGCCGGCATGGCGCACATCCTGACCCGGCGCACGCTGCTGGGGGCCGCCGCCGGCGTGGCCGGAGCCGCGGTGGTCGGCGGGCTCACCGCCCGGCAACTCACCGAGCCGCGGCCCGGGCCGGGGCCCGCCGTGCCGGACGCGCCGGCCGGGGACGAGCGGCTGATCCGGATCGCCTCCGGGGCCCGCGGCCGCGAGGTGGACTTCTGGACGGCCGTGCCCGAGGGGTACGGCGACGGTCGCGGCCTCCCCGTCTGCCTGGTGCTGCACGGCGCCTCGGCCACACCGCGGGACTACGGCCGGTTCGGGCTGGCGCGGTTCCTCACCGACGCGGTACGCCGCGGCGCCCCGCCCTTCGCGCTGGCCGGGGCCACCGGCGGCCGGCTCTCCTGGCGCCGCTCCGGCGAGGACGACCCGCAGCGGATGGTCCGCGAGGAGCTGCCCACCTGGTGCGCCCGGCGCGGCTTCGACAGCAGCCGGCTCGCCGCCTGGGGCTGGTCCATGGGCGGGTTCGGGGCGCTGCTGCTCGCCGAGGCGTACCCGGACTGGCTGCGCGCGGTGGCCGCCTTCTCCCCCGCGGTCCGCCCGGGCGACGCGGTCATCACCGGCGTGGACCGGCTGCGCGGCACGCCCGTCGGCCTCTGGTGCGGCCGGCAGGACAACTTCCTCAAGGACGTCCGCGCGCTGGCCCGGGCGCTGCCCGAACCCCCGGTACGCGCCGCCTGGGCCGACGGCCGGCACAACTTCGCCTACTGGGGCACCGTCATCCCGGACGCGTTCGCCCTGCTCGGCGCGGCCCTCACCCCACCCCGGAAGACGTGACGCCCCCGACCGGGAGGCCGGGGGCGTCAGGTCGTACGGGTCAGTAGCTGTAGAAGCCCTGGCCGGTCTTGCGGCCCAGGTCACCCGCGGTGGCCATGCGCTGGAGCAGCTCCGGCGGGAAGAACTTCTCGTCGGCGGTGTCGGTGTAGATGTTCTTGCTGGCGTTGAGCAGCACGTCCACGCCGGTCAGGTCGACCGTGGCCAGCGGGCCCATGGCGTGGCCGAAGCCCAGCTTGCAGGCCGTGTCCAGGTCCTCGGCGGAGATCACGCCGGACTCGACAAGCTTGACCGCCTCCATGGCGAGGGCGCAGATCAGCCGGGTGGTGACGAAGCCGGCGATGTCCCGGTTGACCACCACGACGGTCTTGCCGATCTCCTCGGCGAAGGCCTTGGCCGTGGCCAGGGCCGCGTCGCTGGTCTTGTAGCCGCGGACCAGCTCGCAGAGCTTCATCATGGGCACCGGCGAGAAGAAGTGGGTGCCGACGACCGACTCCGGGCGCTCGGTGGCGGTGGCGATCTGGGTGACGGGGATGGCCGAGGTGTTGGTGGCCAGCACCGCGTCGGACTTGCAGATCTTGTCCAGCGCGCGGAACACCTCGTGCTTGATCTCGATCTTCTCGAAGACGGCCTCGACGACGATGTCCGCGTCGGCCGCCGCCTCCAGCTCGGTGGTCGGGGTGATCCGGGCCAGGGTCGCCTCGACCTCGGACGCCTCGATCTTGCCCTTCTCGGCGAACTTCTCCAGCGACTTCCGGATGCCGTCGACGCCCCGCCTGGTGGCCGCCTCGTCCAGGTCGCGCAGCGTCACCTGCCAGCCCGCCTGCGCCGCCACCTGGGCGATGCCCGAGCCCATCAACCCGGCACCGACGACCGCGAGTCGACCCGCCATCTGCTTCTCCCTCGCTGCGAATGAGTGTCTGCGAGCACCCTAGTCAACGAGGCTGAACGGCTGTTAAGGGTAGGCCCCTCAGATGGCGAGGTCGGGCTCCTCGGGGGCGGTGCCGCGCTCCACCTCGACGCCGAGCGCCCGCAGGTCGGCCACGAAGTCAGGGTAGCCACGGTCGACGTGGTGCACGTGCGAGACCTCGGTGATCCCGTCGGCGCACAGCCCGGCGATGATCAGGCCGGCGCCGGCACGGATGTCGGTGGCGCGTACCGGGGCGCCGGAGAGGCGCTCGTGACCGCACACCAGGGCGTGGTGGCCGTCGGTCCTGATGTCCGCGCCGAGCCGCATCATCTCGTTGGCGAACATGAACCGGCCGTCGAAGATGTTCTCCGTGATCAGCGAGCCCCCGTCGCTGACCGCGGCCAGCCCGATCGCCATCGGGAGCAGGTCGGTGGCGAAGCCCGGAAAGGGCAGGGTGACCACGTCGACGGCCTTCGGCCGGTCGTCCATGCGTACCCGGAAGGCGCCGCCCCGGGTCTCCACCAGGCCGCCGGCCGAGACCAGCTTGTCCAGCGCGACCTCCAGGTACGCCGGGTCGACACCGGTCACGGTCACGTCGCCGCGGGTCATCGCGGCCGCGAACGCCCACGTTCCGGCGACGATCCGGTCCCCCACCGTGGCGTGCCGCACCGGGCGCAGCTCGGGCACCCCGACGATGTGCAGGGTCGACGTGCCGGCCCCTTCGATCCGGGCACCCATCCGGTTCAACATCGTGCAGATGTCGACGATCTCCGGCTCCCGCGCCGCGTTGTCGATCGTCGTGGTGCCCCGGGCCAGCACCGCCGCCATCACCAGGTTCTCGGTGGCGCCGACGCTCGGGAAGTCCAGCAGGATGTCCGCGCCGTGCAGCCCGTCCGGGGCCTCGGCGATGACGAAGCCGTGCTCGCCGGAGATCTCCGCACCCATCCGGGACAGACCGGCGATGTGCATGTCCAGGCCGCGCGACCCGATGGCGTCCCCGCCGGGGTGGGCCACCCGCACGTAACCCCGGCGGGCCAGCAGCGGCCCGAGCACGCAGATCGAGGCGCGCAGCCGGCGGACCAGGTCGTAGTCGGCCTCCGCACCCGGTTGCTCCGGCACGTCGATCACCACCGACCGGGACCGTTCCACGCCACCGCGGGCCACCATCGGATCGACCGGGTCGTCGGCGGCGAAGCGTACGGCGCAGCCGAGCCGGCGCAGCACCTCGCCCATGATGGCGATGTCGGTGATCCGCGGGACGTTGGTGATCACGCTACGCCCCGGGGCGAGCAGCGCCGCCGCCATCAGCTTCAACGCGGAGTTCTTCGCCCCGACCACGTGCACGGTTCCGGCCAGCCGGGCCTCACCGAACACCCGGATGACGTCGACGTCGTTGACCGCCGGGTCGCCGGCGTCGCCCGGCCCCACTCCGGCGGGCCAGGCGGTGCGGGCCGGCCGCGCCGGGATGGTCAGGTCCGGGATCCGTAGGCTGTGCGTCATGGCCGTCCACCTCACGCGCATCTACACCAAGGCCGGCGACGCCGGCATGACCAGGCTGAGCAACAACGAGCAGGTGCCGAAGACCGATCCGCGGATCGCCGCGTACGCGGACGTGGACGAGTGCAACGCCGCGATCGGCGTCGCGCTCGCCCTGGGGCAGCTCACCGACGAACTGCGGGCGGTGCTGGAGTCGATCCAGAACGACATGTTCGACGTCGGCGCGGACCTGGCGACCCCCGTGGAGCCGGACCCGAAGTACCCGCCGCTGCGGGTCACCGAGGAGTACGTGGAGCGCCTCGAGGGCTGGTGCGACGAGTACAACGCGCGCCTGAGCAAGCTCGACTCCTTCATCCTCCCCGGCGGCACCGCTGGCGCGGCGCTGCTGCACGTGGCACGGACGACCGCCCGGCGCGCCGAGCGTGCGGCGTGGGCGCTTGTCGCACACGACCCGGACCGGACCAGCACGCTCCCGGCAAAGTATCTCAACCGGCTCTCCGATCTGCTCTTTATCCTGTCAAGAACGGCAAATCCGGACGGGGATGTGCTATGGGTGCCGGGCGGCAAGCGCTGACCGTCGGCGCGCTGCACCACGTGGAGGTGTGGGTACCCGATCTCGCCGCTGCCAGGCGTAGTTGGGGCTGGCTCCTCGGCGAGCTGGGCTGGACGCCATACCAGGACTGGCCGGCCGGCCGGTCCTGGCGACTCGGCCCGACCTACCTGGTCCTGGAGGAGTCCCCGGCGCTCACCGGACGCACGCACGACCGGCGCGCGCCGGGCCTCAACCACCTGGCCTTCCACGCCGGCCCGCCGGCCGCCGTGGACCGGCTGGTCGCCGCCGCGCCGGGGCACGGGTGGGAGCTGCTGTTCCCAGACCGCCACCCGCACGCCGGCGGCCCGCAGACCTACGCCGCCTACCTGTCCGACACCCAGGGGTACGAGGTCGAACTGGTCGCCGACCCCGACTGACCGCGTCCCGGGCGGTCCGGGGCACGATCCGCGTGCTTCGCGGCCGGCCGTCCTCCGGATCTTGGCGAGTTTCCGTTCGCTGCTGACGGCAACTCGCCAAGATCCGGAGACGCCGCTGGCCGGCACCCCGTTGTCGGGGTGCCGGCCAGCGGTTGTTGGCTCAGCTGTTCCAGTTGTGGGCGACGATGTCGGCGGCCTGCTGCTCCCACTGCGCGTACGCGTCCGGGTAGGCCGACACCTGCACGGTCTGCGCGGCCTCGGTCAGCGGCATGTCCTGCCAGCCGTCGACCTGCTTCAGACCCTTCTCGAACGCCAGGGTCGAGTACTCGGGGTCGGTGATCTGCTCCGGCGTACCCCAACCACTGGACGGGCGCTGCTGGAACAGGCCCAGCGAGTCGTGATCGTTGGCGTCGCCGAGGTGGCCGAGGTTCTCCAGCTTCGACTCCTGCAGGCTGGTGGCGATCGAGATGACCGCGGCCCGCTCCGGCAGTCCGGCCTTCTTCGTGGCGGCGATGATCGCCTTGGCGTTGGCCAGCTGCTCGTCGTTGAGGTCGATCTTCGACTGGGCGCCCTGCACACCGTGCGGGATCAGCTTGTCACCCTGCACCGCCACGGCGGCCGGCTTGCCCTCGACCGCACGGGCATCGGCGTGCGCGGCGACCGGACCGGCGAAGATCCCACCGGTGAAGGCCAGACCAGCAATACCCAGCACACTCTTACGGAAGATCGTGTTCATGGGGGTAGCTCCATTCGGGGGTTGGCGCACACGCCAACGGGGGGGTCGGCTCAGCTGTGCGCAAGCACCGTCAGGCGCTCAAGAAAGTCTTAGGGGGATCATCCAGCGGACGGGGCGAAGCCTCTTCGTCGCGCCGGGACCATGTACAACGACCGGCCGACCACCGTCATTCCCGGCCGGGCAGTCCCGCCTCGGCGGGCTGTAACGCGGGGCCGAGCTGTCACGCAGGCCGGTCACCCCGTCGGGCGGGGCGTGGTCCTCGGTCGTCCACCCGGATACAACGACCCCCACCCGCCGGCCATTCCACCGCCGCGATGCCGCCGGTCACCGCGCGAAACGGACACCCCGCCCAGACGCGGACGGTCGGTGGAACGGTATGGAGGTATCCGGGCCCCGGAGACATACATGGAGTTCCACTCACCGCCCCAGACAAGGCACGAACCGGACATCCACCCCAGTCCGAGGCCGCCACGTGGCGCCTACCAACGTGATGACGTGAACGGATCGGTCTCGTCAAACCGGTCTCCTCGCCGGCGCCTGTCGACCTGACGTCGAGAACGACTGAACGGCGAGCGGGCCCGGGCCGGGGATCGCCAACCCGGCCACCGTCCCACCGGCCCGCCCCTCCCTGCGCTGCGGCCACGAAAGCAACACCGCCGCTCTGCAGCCACGGACGCAACACCCCCGCAGCGCCAGCGCTGCGTGGAGGGCTGCAGAGCAAAGGCGGTCGTGGAGGGCCGCAGAGCAAAGGCGGTCCTGGGAGGGCTGCGGAGCAGAGGGGTCGTGGAGCACCTACCCCTCATCGACCCGCCGACGGCCACCCACGACGAACGCCGCCGGGCTCAGCCCGGGCAGGAGTGGGGGCGGGCGGGTCAGGCGGCGGGCCAGTCCTGAGAGGCCAGACGTGGCGAGGCCGCCCCGGGTGGGGCGGCCTCGAGCCAGGAGAGGAATCCGGTGACGGTGGATCGTGCCATGGCGATCTCGACCGGGGCGTGGTTGCTGGTGCAGCGCACGATCACCCAGTCGGCCGGCATGGAGAGCCGCTCCTGGCCCTCCGGCAGCCGGCGCCGCTCCACCGCGAGGGTCTTACGGGAGAGCACCCGCTTGGGACGCAGCGCGAAGCTGAACATGCGGTACCAGCGGAGTTCGTCGCCGACGAAACGGCCGAAGCCGGGTGACCAGCCTCGGCCGTCGAGAATCGTGGAGACCCGGACGCTGAGCCGGATGATGCCCCCGCTGCGGGTGAACAGGGCCCGCCGGATGAAGAGGATCAGAAGCGCCACGAAGATGACCGCGACGCCGATTCCGATCCCTTCCACGATCTCCATCGGCGGGTCTGCTCAGCGGGCCGGAGTGGCCGGGGTGGCGCTCTCGGCGAGGACGGTCACGCCCTCACCGGACACCGACAGGAAACCGCCGGCCACGTCGTACGCGAGCTGCTCGCCGCCGGCCTGCTTGATGCGTACCTGGCTGGGCTCCGCGAGCTGGCCGAGCAGGGGTGCGTGCCCCGGCAGCACACCCAGCTCACCTTCGGTCGTGCGGGCGACGACCATCTCGGCCTCGCCGGACCAGACCTTCTCCTCGACGGCTACGAGCTCGACGTGAAGCTGCTGTGCCACGCTGTCTCCTTGCTGCGGCGGCGGATTGCCGAAAGTCTAGTCGCGCCCCCGGAGCCCACCCAACGCGGGTGGCGAGAGCTGCGCCACGGTCACGCCAACCGGCCCCGGCACCCGCCGGGGCCCGTTGGCGCTCACGCTACTTGCTCTTCTGCTTGAAGTCGGGGTGCTCCAGCAGGAACGCGTCGACCTGCTCGTTGCGCAGGGCCGCGAAGAAGTCCTCGGCGGGCGGCAGCAGGCGCTCACCCTGGTATCCCCGGCTGGTCTCGACCGGGCCGCCGGGCAGCTTGACCGTCTCGATCGAGTCGGCCCGGATGCCCTTGAGGGCGAGGGCGAAGTCGACGACGCTGTTGCCCCGGCCGTTGAAAACCAGTGACTGGCCGGCCGCGCGGAGCACCCGGTCCAGCTTCACCGGGTTGGTCACCACGTCGGCGCTGAACGCCTGGCTCACCATGGCCTTGACGAACTGCTGCTGGTGCCGCTGCCGGCCGTAGTCGGCGTCCGGCACACCGTTGCGCGGGTAGCGCTGCCGGACGTAGTCCAGCGCCTGCCAGCCCTTGAGGTGGGCGTTGCCCTTCTTGTATTCGGCCTGCGGACCCAGGTAGCTTCCACCGCCCGGCTTGAGCCGGCGCGGTGTGCCGTCCGGCTGCAGGTGCTCGGACGTGACGTCCCGCTCGATGTACATGTCGACGCCGCCCATGGCGTCGACGATCTTCTTGAAGCCGGTGAAGTTGATGATCGCCCCGGCGTCGAAGCGCTCGATCCCGGTGACCTGCTGCACGGTGTTGGCGAGCAGCTCGAAGCCCTGCGCCGCGCTCGGGTTCTGCCCGGCCACCACGCTGCCGTGCGACATGGCGGCGTTGATCCGGTCGGTGCCGCCGGCGTAGTCGGCCTTGGTGAATTCGGGGATCTCCACCCGCAGGTCGCGCGGGAGCGAGAAGAGGTAGCCCCGGTCCAGGCCGGCCGGCACGTGCAGGACCATGATCGAGTCGGCGAGCGGGCGGGCCTTCGGGTTGCGGGGGTCGACACCCACCAGCAGGATGTTCAGCGGGCCCTTGATGTCGCTCTTCTTCTCCTTGGCGCCGGCCGCCTGGTCGCCGAAGAGGTCGCCCTTGCCGACCGCGCCCTCGTAGCGGGCGACCAGCGCGTGGTAGCCCACCAGCACGGAGCCGCTGAGCACCATCATGACGACGCCGAGGATGGTGCAGACCCGCGCCCATCGCGGCACGCCGCGCCACCGGGACCGCTTGCCGCGGTCCGTGCCGGCCTCACCCACGAGCATCTCCCATCGTCACGCCCACGACTGGTAGACGGGCGAGCGGATCCGTTTCGTTGCAGAGATCGACGCCCAGGATGTGAACGCCGTGTCACGAACGGTACCGCGCGGTACGGCGAACCGCCTGTCCGCGAACCGGGCATCTGGTAACGAGGGGCCCGAACAGGCAGAGGCCGCCCCGACGCGAGTCGGGGCGGCCTCTGTGGAGTGTGAGCGGGCTCTCAGCCCTCCATCAGCTCCTTGGCCTTCTTCTCGAGGTCCTCAAGACCGCCGCACATGAAGAACGCCTGCTCGGGGAAGTGATCGTACTCGCCCTCGCTGATCTTCCGGAACGCCTCGATGGTCTCCTTGATCGGGACCGTCGAGCCCGGCACGCCGGTGAACTGCTCGGCGGCGTAGGTGTTCTGCGAGAGGAAGCGCTCGATCCGGCGGGCCCGGCCCACCGTGACCTTGTCCTCCTCGGAGAGCTCCTCGATACCGAGGATGGCGATGATGTCCTGCAGGTCCTTGTAGCGCTGCAGGATCCGCTTCACCTCGGTGGCGACCTGGAAGTGCTCGGCGCCGACGAACTCCGGGGCGAGGATCCGGGACGAGGACGCCAGCGGGTCCACGGCCGGGTAGATGCCCTTGTCGGAGATCGACCGCTCCAGGTTGGTGGTCGCGTCCAGGTGGGCGAACGTGGTGGCCGGCGCCGGGTCGGTGTAGTCGTCGGCGGGCACGTAGATCGCCTGCATCGAGGTGATGGCCTGGCCCCGGACGGAGGTGATCCGCTCCTGGAGCTCGCCCATCTCGTCGGCCAGGGTCGGCTGGTAACCCACGGCGCTCGGCATACGGCCGAGCAGCGTGGAGACCTCGGAACCGGCCTGGGTGAAGCGGAAGATGTTGTCGATGAAGAGCAGCACCTCCTGCTTCTTCACGTCGCGGAAGTACTCCGCCATGGTCAGCGCGGAGAGGGCGACCCGCAGCCGGGTGCCCGGCGGCTCGTCCATCTGGCCGTAGACCAGCGCGGTCTTGTCGATGACGCCGGACTCGGTCATCTCGGCGATGAGGTCGTTGCCCTCACGGGTGCGCTCACCCACGCCGGCGAAGACCGAGGTACCACCGAAGTTACGGGCCACTCGGGTGATCATCTCCTGGATGAGCACCGTCTTGCCCACGCCCGCGCCACCGAACAGGCCGATCTTGCCACCCTTGACGTACGGGGCGAGCAGGTCGATGACCTTGATGCCGGTCTCCAGCATCTCGGTCTTCGGCTCCAGGTCGGCGAAGGCCGGGGCCTTGCGGTGGATGCCCCACCGGTCGTCGGCCTGGATCGTCTCACCCTCGGTGAGGTTGAGGCACTCGCCGATCGCGTTGAACACGTGACCCTTGACGGCGTCGCCCACCGGCACGGTGATCGGCGAGCCGGAGTCGCGCACCTCCGCGCCGCGGACCAGGCCGTCCGTCGGCTGCATCGAGATGGCGCGGACCATGTTGTCACCCAGGTGCTGGGCGACCTCCAGGGTCAGCGTCTTCTCACCGCCGGACAGGCTCACGTCGACGTTCAGGGCGTTGAACAGGGCCGGCATGGCGTCGCGCGGGAACTCGGCGTCGACGACCGGGCCGATGACCCGGACCACGCGACCCGTGGCCGTCTTGGTCTCTACTGGGGCAGTCATCACACTTCACTTCCCGACGCGGCAAGCGCGTTCGCGCCGCCGACGATCTCGCTGATCTCCTGGGTGATCCCGGCCTGGCGGGCCGTGTTCATCTCACGCGTGTACTTCTCGATCATCTCTTCGGCGTTGTCGGTGGCGCTCTTCATCGCCCGCCGCCGGGCCGCCGACTCGCTCGCCGCCGACTCGATCAACGCCGCGTAGATCCGCGTGTTGATGTACTTCGGCAGCAGCGCGTCGAGCAGCGCCTCCGCCTCCGGCTCGAACTCGTAGGCCGGCAGCAGGCCCTCGGACCGCGGCCGGTCCTCGACCTGCATCGGGCCGATGATCTTCGCGACCGGCGTCTGGGTCATCAGGGAGTGGAACTCGGTGTAGACGATGTGCAACTCGTCGATGCCGAGCACCCCGTCCGCCCCGGCGCCGCCGTCGACGTCGTCCGCTCCGGCCGTGAACGCCTTGATCAGCGTCTCGCCCACCTCGCGGGCGTCGGTGAACGACGGCTGCTCGGAGAAGCCCGTCCAGCTCGCCGCGATCTCCCGGTTGCGGAACCGGTAGAACGTGACGCCCTTGCGCCCGATGACGTAGAGCACCGGCTCCTTGCCATCGGCCCGCAGCCGGGCGATCAGCGACTCGGCGGTCCTGATCGCGTTGGAGCTGTAGCCGCCGGCCAGGCCCCGGTCACTCGTGACCAGCAGGACCCCCGCCCGCCGCACCCGCTCACGCGGGGTGAGCAGCGGGTGGTCGATCCGCGCGTTCGAGGCCAGCGCCGTGAGCACGCCGGTGATGGCCTTGGCGTACGGCAGCGAAGCCTCCACCCGGGCCTGGGCCTTGGCGATGCGGCTCGTCGCGACGAGCTCCATCGCCTTGGTGATCTTCTTCATCGACTTCGCCGAGCGGATCCGTTGACGAAGAACGCGTACCTGGGCGGCCATGGCTCAGCTCTCTGCCGGGCGGTCGGTCGTGCCGTCGCGGAAGCGGGTCACCGACTCGCGGTTCTCCTCGCCCTCCATCGGCTGCGCCGCCGGCTCGTTGAGCCGGACCTCGTCCTCCTTGCCCAGGAAGACCTTTTTGAACTCGGTGATGGCCGAGTCGAGCGAGCCGATGATGTCGTCGTCCCACTTGTTGTCGGCGATCCCGGCCAGCACACCCTCGTGCTTGTGCCGCAGGTACTGGAGGAACTCCGACTCGAAGCGCCGGACCTCACCCACCGGGATGTCGTCCAGCTTGCCCTCGACGCCGGCCCAGACCGAGACGACCTCTTCCTGCACCGGGTACGGCGAGTAGTTCGGCTGCTTGAGCAGCTCGACGAGGCGGACACCGCGGTCCAGCTGGGCCCGGGAAGCCTTGTCCAGGTCGGAGGCGAAGGCGGCGAACGCCTCCAGCTCGCGGTACTGGGCCAGGTTGAGCCGGAGCGAACCGGCCACCTTCCGCATCGGCTTCACCTGCGCGGCGCCACCGACCCGGGAGACCGAGGTGCCGACGTTGATGGCCGGCCGGACGCCCTGGTTGAACAGGTCGGTCTCCAGGAAGATCTGGCCGTCGGTGATGGAGATGACGTTGGTGGGGATGAACGCCGAGATGTCGTTCGCCTTGGTCTCGATGATCGGCAGACCGGTCATCGAGCCGCCGCCCAGCTCGTCGGAGAGCTTGGCGCAACGCTCCAGCAGCCGCGAGTGCAGGTAGAAGACGTCACCCGGGTAGGCCTCACGGCCCGGCGGGCGGCGCAGCAGCAGCGACACGGCGCGGTACGCCTCGGCCTGCTTGCTCAGGTCGTCGAAGACGATCAGGACGTGCTTGCCGCCGTACATCCAGTGCTGCCCGATGGACGAGCCGGTGTAGGGGGCGATGTACTTGAAGCCGGCCGGGTCGGACGCCGGGGAGGCCACGATGGTGGTGTATTCCATCGCGCCCGCCGCTTCCAGCTGGCCCTTGATCGAGGCGATCGTGGAGGCCTTCTGGCCGACGGCGACGTAGATGCAGCGGACCTGCTTCGTCGGGTCGCCCGAGCGCCAGTTGTCCCGCTGGTTGAGGATGGCGTCCAGGGCGACCGTGGTCTTGCCGGTCTTCCGGTCACCGATGATCAGCTGCCGCTGGCCACGGCCGATCGGCGTCATGGCGTCGATCGCCTTGATGCCGGTCTGCAGCGGCTCGAACACGGACTGCCGGGCCATCACGTTCGGAGCCTGCAGCTCCAGCTCACGGTAGCCCTCGTCGGCGATGTCGCCGAGGCCGTCGATCGGCCGGCCGAGGGCGTCGACCACGCGGCCGAGGAAGGCGTCGCCGACCGGGACGGAGAGCACCCGGTCGGTGCGCTTGACGCGCTGCCCCTCCTCCAGCTTGGCGGAGTCACCGAGAACGACGACACCGATCTCCCGGACGTCGAGGTTCAGCGCCACGCCGAGCGTGCCGTCCTCGAACTCCAAGAGCTCGTTGGTCTTGGTCGAAGGCAGGCCCTCGACGTGGGCGATGCCGTCGCCGGTGTCGGAGACGGTGCCGACCTCCTCGCGGGAGACGTCGGTCGAGTAGGACGAGACGTAGCGCTCCAGGGCGCCGCGGATCTCGTCCGTCGAGATGGTCAGCTCGGCCATCCTCTGCTTCCTTAAGTATCAGGGGCCCGGGATACCTAGTACCGACCGGTCCGATGGCGTCGAATCAGGGCTGCTCAGTCGCTGATCAGCGCTTCGCGAGCGCGTTGCGGGTCTCGTTGAGGCGGCGCAGGACGGTGCCGTCGTACAGGTCGGAGCCGACCCGCACACTCACCCCACCGAGCACGTCCGGATTCACCGTCTGCTTGACGGAGACCTCCCGACCGTACATCTGGGAGAGGCGGGCACCCAGGCGTCGCTCCTCCTCGTCACTCAGCGGGGCGGCCACGGTCACGTACGCGACCTGGCGGTCGCGCCGGTCCGCGGCCAGCTCGACCAGCCGGGTGAGCGCGCCGCTGAAGGAGCGTCCCCCGAAGCCGGCGAGTGCGGCACCGACGAGGTAGCCGGTGACCGGTCGGGCCTTGCCGGCGAGCAGCTGGTCGGCCAGGGTGGCCCGCTGCTCGGCCGGGACCATCGGGTCGGAGAGGGCGGTGGACAGCTCCGGGGAACCGGAGACGACCTGCCCGAAGCGGAACAGCTCGTCCTCGACCTCGCCCAGCTCGCCGGCCTTGTCGGCGCTCGCCAGGAGCGCTTCGACGCCCAGCCGCTCGACGCCGTCGAGCAGTTCCGACGGGGCCGACCAGCGGCCGGCGACCAGCGAGGCGAGCAGGTCAAGCGCGTCCGCGCCGATCCGGCCGCGCAGCATGTCGCCGAGCAGGCCGCTCCGGTCCGCCCCGGCCCGGGCCGGGTCGGAGAGCGCCCGGCGCAGCCGCGGCTCGCGCCGCAGCAGGGCGGCGACGGAGAGGATGTCGTCGGCGGTGGAGGCCACCGCCGACGGCTCCGCGCCGCGGGCGTACGCGTCGAGGCGGTCCGCCGCGACCTTGTACGACTCCCGGCTGGCGGCCTGCATCAGCGGGCCCCCGTGCTCTCGAGACCGCTCAGGAACCGGTCCACGGTGCCCTTGCGACGCGCCTCGTCGGCGAGCGACTCACCGACGATCTTGCTGGCCAGGTCCACCGCGATGGTGCCGACCTCGGTGCGCAGCTCGCGCACGATGGTGGCCCGCTCGGCGGCGAGCTGCTCCTTGCCGGCCGCGATGATCCGGTCGGACTCCTCGCGCGCCTTGGCGAGGATGTCCTGGCGGATGCCCTCGGCGTCGGCCCGGGCGTCGTCGCGGATCTTGGCGGCGTCGGTACGCGCCTCCGCGAGCTGGGCCCGGTACTGCTCGAGCAGCTGGTTCGCCTCGGCCTGGGCGGCCTCGGCGCGCTTGATGCCGCCCTCGATCGCGTCGACCCGGGCCTGGAACGTCTGCTCCATGCGCGGGAAGACGAACTTCATCAGCACGAAGCAGAGCACGATGAAGGCGATGCCACCGACCACGATCTCCTCCCAGGCGGGAATGATCGGGTTGTGGGCCGCTTCACCACCCTCCGCGGCGAGGAAGTACATGGGAAAACCTCCCGGTCAGAAGGGCTGGATCAGGCGGTGCCGGCCCAGATGAAGCCGAAGGCGATGCCGAGCAGCGCCAGGGCCTCGATGACGGCGAAGCCGATCCAGACGTACGGGAGGGTCATCCGGGACGACTCCGGCTGGCGGGCCGTCGACTGGATGTAGGCCGAGAAGACCAGGCCCACGCCGATGCCCGGGCCGATGGCGGCCAGGCCGTAACCGATGGCAGCGGTGCTGCCCGTTACCTCGGCAAGGATGCTCATTGCGGTTCCTCCTGGTTATCACGCGTGACGGTCACGCGGGACGACAACGGTTGGTGCGAAAGAGTGGATCAGTGCTCTTCGGCGAGCGCGCCCTGCACGTAGCTGGCGGTCAGCACCGTGAAGACGTACGCCTGCAGACAGATCACCAGGAACTCGAGGAAGGTCAGCGCGATCGTCATCACCCAGGACAGCACCGAGACCGGGGCCAGCCAGGCGTTGGCGCTGAGCATGGCGAACCCGCCGAGCGTGAAGACCAGCAGGAGCATGTGACCGGCGAACATGTTCGCGAAGAGACGGACGGCCAGCGAGAACGGCCGAACCAGGAACGTCGAGAAGAACTCGATGGGGATCAGCAGCGGCAGGATGTACCAGGGCGCCGGCGGGATCAGCGAGTTCTTGAAGTACTTCGCGAAGCCGTGGTGCCGGATGCCGATCCAGTTGAACATCACGTAGCTGATCACGGCGAGGAAGGCCGGGAACGCGATGTGCGAGTTCGGCGAGATCTGGAAGAACGGGATGATCGCGAACGCGTTCGTCAGCAGGATGAAGCAGAAGAGCGTGGTGAAGTACGGCGCGAACCGCACCCCCGCGTGCCCGATCATGTCGACGGCGATGTTGTTCCGCACGAAGCCGTAGATCGACTCGGCGAACCACTGCTTCTTCGTCGGCACCAGCTTCGGGTTGCGGTAGCTGAGCAGGAAGAACAGGATCAGAACCCCGACGGCCAGCCAGACCATCAACGTGATCTTGGTGAACCAGTAGTTGTCGTGCGCACCCCAGGGCAGGATGCTGGGCAGGTAGAAGTCCTCCACACTGGGTGGGAATTCCGCCTGGCCCGCTGCCAGGACGTTCGCCTGTCCGAACACCGCGTCCCTTCCTAAGTAGGCGTGCCGAGTCGGCGGACGACCAGGATGATCCCCCCGGCCATGCCGAGCACAATCCCGATCCCGGTGGCGATGCCGCCGGTGTCGAGCCAACGGTCGACCAGCCAGCCGATGAAACCCCAGACGAGCATGCCCCCGATGAGGTATGAGAGCGCGGTCCAACCCTGACCGGCACCGGACGGAACGTCGCCCGGGCCGCCAGTGCTGGGGGGTTTCTGGTCACCGGCCATGACGGGGCGAACGATATCAGTCGAGCCGAAGAGGCTGTGCCTCACCCCCCGCACAACCTGGTTGTGTGGGACACGGGTGGGCGAAGTCGTCTGGAGGCACGCTACTCCCCTCCCGCCACTGAGAGAATGACCGATCGCGGACACGTCGGCGCGCCGTCCGACAGGTGGGACCGCGCCATCGATCGAGCCCGCGGGCGTCCGCCCGCGGTGATCAGCGTGCGACCCTGCGGGAGTGCACCGTGGCCAGCCACCAGATGTGCACCCCGGTCCAGACCACCACGCCCGCGGCGATGCCCAGGGCGAACGGGACGAGCCCCGGCCAACCGGTCGACGCGACCAGCACCATCACCCCGCCGAGCAGGGTCATCTTGGCGATGTAGACGCCCAACCCGAACGGCAGCACGAGCTGTGGGTCCCGGGCGTCCGCCCACGCCAGCACGACCGTGGTGAGCGAGTAGCTGACCGCGGTGACGGCCACGCCGGCCGCCGCGCCGAGCGCGCCGTCGGCGCCCCGGGTCACCCCGCCGGCCACCGCCGCCACGGCGGCCATCAGCACCGAGGCGGACACCAGCACCGGCAGGTGGCGCAGCCGCCAACCGCGGTCCGCGGCCGCCTCCGCCGCGCGCGTCCCCGGCTCAGCCACGGGGGTACGCCGGGAAGGCACCGACCAGCTCGGTCACGTCGCCGGCGATCCGGCCCAGCTCGTCCGCGCCCCCGGCCGACTCCGGGTCGGTGCGCACCGCACGGGCGATGAGCGTGGCGATCCGGCGCATCTCCCCCTCACGCATGCCCTGCGTGGTGACGCTCGGCGTGCCCACCCGGATGCCGGAGGCGACCATCGGCTTCTGCGGGTCGTACGGGATGGCGTTCTTGTTCAGCGTGATGCCGGCGGCGTCGCAGCGCGCCTCGGCCGCGGCGCCGGTCACCCCGGTCTCGCGCAGGTCGATCAGGGCCAGGTGGGTGTCGGTGCCGCCGGAGACCGGCCGCATGTCCTCGGCGGCCAGCCCGTCGGCGAGCGCCTGGGCGTTGCTGACCACCTGGGAGGCGTACGCCCGGAACTCGGGTTGGGCGGCCTCGCGGAGGGCGACCGCCTTGGCGGCGACCGCGTGCATCAGCGGGCCGCCCTGGGTGAACGGGAAGACGGCCTTGTCGATCCGGGCGGCCAGCGACTCCCGGCAGAGGATCATGCCGCCGCGCGGGCCACGCAGCACCTTGTGGGTGGTGCAGGTGACCACGTCGGCGTGCGGGACCGGGGACGGGATCGCCCGGCCGGCGACCAGCCCGATGAAGTGCGCCGCGTCCACCATGAGGTACGCCTCGACCTCGTCGGCGATCTCCCGGAACCGGGCGAAGTCGATCAGCCGGGGGTACGCCGTCGCGCCGCAGATGATGAGCTTCGGCCGGTGCGCGAGGGCCAGGTCGCGGACCTCGTCGTAGTCGATCAGCTCGGTGTCCCGCCGGACGGTGTAGCCGACCGGGTGGAACCACTTGCCGGAGAAGTTCACCCGGCTGCCGTGGGTGAGGTGTCCGCCGTGCGGCAGGTCCATGGCCAGCACGGTGTCGCCCGGCTGCACCAGGGCGGCGTACGCGGCCAGGTTGGCGCTCGCGCCCGAGTGCGGCTGGAGGTTGGCGTGCTCGGCGCCGAACAGCTCCTTCGCCCGGGCGATGCCGAGCTCCTCGGCCCGGTCCACCTCGGCGCAGCCGCCGTAGTAGCGCCGGCCCGGGTAACCCTCGGCGTACTTGTTCGTCAGCGTGGAACCCAGGGCGGCCAGCACGGCCGGCGACGTGAGGTTCTCGCTGGCGATCAGTTGCAGACCGCCGCGCAGGCGCGCCAGCTCCCCCAGCACCACCTCGGCGATCTCCGGATCGGCGGCGCTGAGCTGCTGGAAGTCCGGCCCCCAGAAGGTGTCCCTCGCGTTCTCCACAGCGAAGGAGTCTACGGAGCCGCAGACTGGGAGCTGTGAGATGCCTCGTGACCGGCGCCACGGGTTACATCGGTGGACGCCTCACGCCCCGGCTGCTGGCCGACGGGCACACCGTCCGCTGCCTGGCCCGGAAGGCGGGGCGGCTGCGCGACGTGCCGTGGGCGTCCCGGGCCGAGATCGCCGAGGGCGACCTGCGGAAACCGGAGACGCTGCCGGCCGCGTTCGAGGGCATGGACGTGGCGTACTACCTGGTCCACTCGCTCGGCCAGCGCGGCTTCGAGGCGGCCGACCGCGAGGCGGCGGAGAACTTCGCCGCCGCGGCCCGCGCCGCCGGCGTACGCCGGATCGTCTACCTCGGTGGGCCGGAGCCGGCGGCGGACCGGAACGTCCCGTCGGCGCACCTGCGGTCCCGCGCGGAGGTCGGCCGGATCCTGCTGGCCAGCGGGGTGCCGGCGGTGGTGCTGCGGGCCGCCGTGATCATCGGTTCCGGCTCGGCCTCGTTCGAGATGCTGCGCTATCTGACCGAGCGGCTGCCGGGCATGGTCACGCCGCGTTGGGTGCGCAACCGGATCCAGCCGATCGCCGTCCGCGACGTGCTGCGCTACCTGGTCGGCTGCGCCGACCTGCCGCCCGAGGTGAACCGGGCCTTCGACATCGGCGGCCCGGAGGTGCTCACCTTCCAGGACATGATGCAGCGGTACGCCCGGGTCGCCGGGCTGCGCCGGCGGGTCATCCTGCCGGTGCGGCCGCTGACCCCGTCGCTCTCCTCGCACTGGGTCGGCTGGGTGACGCCGGTGCCCAACGCGATCGCCCGGCCGCTCGTGGAGAGCCTGGTCCACGAGGCGGTCGCCGGCGAGCACGACATCGCCCGGTACGTGCCGGACCCGCCCGGCGGGTTGACCGGTTTCGACGAGGCGGTGGCTCTGGCGCTGGCGAAGGTCCGCGACGGCCAGGTGGAGACCCGGTGGTCGACCGCGAGCGGGCCGGACGCCCCGGCCGAACCGCTGCCCAGCGATCCCCAGTGGTCCGGCGGGACGGCGTACACCGACGTGCGGGAACGGGCGGTGGGCGCCCCGGCGGCGGCCCTGTGGCGGGTCGTCGAGGGGGTCGGCGGCGAGCACGGCTGGTACTCGTTCCCGCTGGCCTGGTCGGTGCGGGGCTGGCTGGATCGGCTGGTCGGCGGGGTGGGGTTGCGCCGGGGCCGGCGGGACCCGCACCACCTCCAGGTGGGCGAGGCGCTGGACTTCTGGCGGGTCGAGGAGATCGTCCCCGGCGAGCTGCTGCGGCTGCGTGCCGAGATGCGGCTGCCCGGCCGCGCCTGGCTGGAGATGCGCGTCCAGCCGTCCGGCGACGGCGGCAGCCGCTACGTCCAGCGCGCCGTCTTCCTTCCCCACGGCCTCCCCGGCCACCTCTACTGGACCTCGGTCGCCCCGTTCCACGCCATCGTCTTCGGCGGCATGGCCCGCAACATCGCTCGCGGCGCCGAGCGCCCCGGCCCCCGCTGACCCGGGGGGTCAGTTGCCGGTGCGCGGGCTGGTGCGCTCGAAGGCCACCGTCTGGCTCGGCGGGACGAAGTCCAGGACCGGCTGGTCGCGCAGGGCCCACGCGAGGAGGCGGCCCACGGCCTCGATCTGGCGGACCTGGACCCCGCCGCCGACGGCGTCCCGGGGGTTGTCCGGGTTGGCGGCGATGGTCGCCACGGAGAGCTGCGGCGTGAAGGCGACAACGGTCTCCGTGGCGTTCCGCTCGGAGCTGCCGGTCTTGCCGGCCAGCGGGCGGTGCAGGCCGGGGGCCAGCTCCTCGGCGGTGCCGCCGGAGCAGCGGCGGTACATCGACTGGTCGCCGACCGGGCAGCGGGCCGCGTCCGCCGCCGCCCGGGCCACCTCGGTGTCGAGCACCTGCCGGCAGTCCGGGTTGCCGGCGGCCACCTTCCGCCCGGTCGGGTCGCTGATCGAGGTGATCGGGGTGGGCCGGCACCAGGTCCCCTCGGCGGCCACCGTGGCGTACGCGTTGGCCAGGTCGAGCGGGGTGGTCGAGGAGACCCCGAGGGTGAACGGCCCCCAGTTCTTCGCGCCGTCCCGGGCCAGCTTGGCGTCCTCCGGCGAGCGGAACACGATGCCCAGCCGCTCGGCCATCTCCACCACCCGGTCCGCGCCGACCCGCTCGGTCAGCCAGGCGAAGTACGTGTTCACCGAACGGCCGAACGCGTCCCACATGGTGCGGTCGCCGTCCATCCAGGGCGGGTTGGCGTTCTCCGGGCACCAGTGGCCGCCGCAGCTCGCCGGGCCGCCGTCGATCGGGTACTTCGTGACGAAGACGCTGGGAGCGTCGAACTCGGTGTTCAGCGGCAGCCCGGACTCCAACGCGGCCAGCACCGCGAAGAGCTTGAAGGTCGAGCCGGCCTGGTAGCCCTCGATGCCCGCGCCGCCGGCGACCAGCTGGTTGACCGTGTTCGGGTAGTTCTGCCCGGCGGTCGGGTTCGGGGCCACGCTGTAGTTGCGGTTCACCGTCATGGCCAGCACCCGGCCGGTGCCCGGCTGCACCACCGCGGTCGGCGCGGCCCGCTGGTTGGTGTTCGGATAGATCCGCAGCACCTGCTCGGTGGCCTTGGCCTGCACGTCCGCGTCGAGCGAGGAGACGATCGACCAGCCGCCCCGGCGCAGCGTGCGCTGCCGCTCGTCCGCCGTCTTGCCGAAGGCGGGTTGGGCGTTCCACCACTGGGTGAACCAGTCGCAGAAGAAGCCCCAGTCGTTGTGCCCGGCGGGCACCGCGGTGCAGTCGTTCGGGGTGGCGCTGGGCTTGAGGTTCAGCTGCTCGGCCCTGGCCCGGGCGGCGTCCGCCTCGGCCACCTGGCCGGTCGCCACCATCCGGTCCAGCACGTACGCCCGGCGGCCCAGCGCCGAGTCGGCGTCGCCGTTGATCGGGTCGTCGGTGTCGGGCGACCGGACCAGGCCGGCGAGCAGCGCCGACTGGGCCAGCGTGAGCTTGTCCGGTGTGGTGGAGAAGTAGCGCTTGCTGGCCGCCGCGATGCCGTACGCCCCGGCGCCGAAGTAGGCGATGTTCAGGTAGCGCCCGAGGATCTCGTCCTTGCTGATCCGGCGTTCCAGGGCCAGCGCGTACCGCATCTCGCGGATCTTGCGGCCGAGGCTGATCTCGGTGGCCTTGGCCCGCTGCTCCTCGGTGAGCCGGGGGTCGCCGGC
This sequence comes from Micromonospora sp. CA-244673, assembly GCF_050948395.1. NCBI lineage: Bacteria > Bacillati > Actinomycetota > Actinomycetes > Micromonosporales > Micromonosporaceae > Micromonospora > Micromonospora sp. CA-244673. The sequence goes on from NZ_CP192019.1 coordinate 6,080,787, forward strand.
CAGCGCGTTCCGCACGTACTGCATGGTCAGCGTGGAGGCGCCCTGCCGGGTGCCCTCCCGCCGGTTGGCCGTGAAGGCCCGCGCCACGCCACGCACGTCGACGCCGTGGTGTTCGTAGAACCGCACGTCCTCGGCGGCCACGATGGCCTGGCGCATCACCGGCGCCACCTCGCCGACCGGCACGTCCACCCGGTCCTCGGTGTAGAACGACGTGATCAGCGTGCGGCCGTCGCTGGCGTAGAGGTTGGAGCGTTGGGCCGGCTCGGGCGTCTTCAGCGACTCCGGCAGCGCGGCGTAGGGCATCAGGTTCTTGAAGCCGAGCCCGAAGACCAGCGCGGCCGGCAGCGCGGCGGCGGCCAGGACCAGTCCGGCGAGTACGCCGGCGAGCAGGACGGTGAACAACTTGTCGAGTTGGGCCCGGTTCATCAGCTCTCCCCGCAGGAGCCGGCCGTACGGACCCGTCCAGAATGACCGGATTCGGCAGTTTCGCCGCCATCTTCGGCGAAACGCGCAGGAAGTTCGCGAGAAAGGATGAACCTCAGGGAAGCAGCGCGGCGGCCAGCGGCTGGACGGTCTCCTCGATCTCGTCGGCCACCCGGCTGAAGCACTGGTCGCCGCGACCCCACGGGTCGTCGAGGTCGTCGGTGGGCAGCGCGGCGCTGCCCTGCCGGGCCGCGTCCGCCGCCGCCACCAGCGCCACGCCGCGGGCGTACACCGCGTCGGGGGTGGCCTCCACCGGCGGCAGCCCGGCCCGGTCCAGCGCGCCGAGCAGCCGGCCGAACTCGCCCAGCACGAAGGTGCGCCCGGCGGCGTCCGGTCGCAGCGCCACCACGTACTCGTGCTGGTCGGCGGTGGCCGTGAGGACCAGGTCGGCGGCGTCGATGAGGTCGGAGCGGAGCCGGCGGGCGGCGAACCCGTCCACCGCGCCGCCGCGCGAGGTCACCTGCCGGGCCGCCGGCGGGTTCATCTCCTCGCCGGCGTGCCAGCCGCCGGTGCCGGCGCTGTGGCTGTGCACCAGCTCGTCGGAGCGAACCGGGTCGACGCCGAGCCGGCCCAACCGCTCCCGGACGGCGAGCACCAGCAGGCGCTCAGCCATCGGGGACCGGCAGATGTTGCCCATGCAGACGTGCAGCACGGTGAACGGGGGCACTCAGACCCCCCGCTCGTCGAGGATGTCCGGCACCACGTCGCGCAGCTTCTCCAGCGTCACCGCGCCCTGGCGCAGCACCCGGGGCACCTCGCCGGTCAGGTCGACGATGGTGCTCGGCACCGGGTCGAGCGCCGGGCCGGCCTCCAGGTAGGCGCGCACGCCGTAGCCGAGCTGGTCGCGGGCCTCCTCGGCGGTGAGGGCGGCGGGCTGGCCGACCTTGTTGGCCGAGGCCACCGCCATCGGGCCGGTCTCCCGCAGCACCTCCAGCGCCACCGGGTGCAGCGGCATCCGCACCGCCACCGTGCCGCTGGAGTCGCCCAGGTCCCAGGCCAGGCTCGGCGAGTGCTCCACCACGATGGTCAGCGCGCCCGGCCAGAACGCCTCGACCAGCTCGCGGGCCGAGCGGGGCAGCGAGAAGACCAGGCCGTCGAGGGTGTGCCGGGAACCGATCAGCACGGGCGGCGCCTGCCGGGCGCCACCCTTGGCGTCCGCGAGGGCCTTCACCGCGTACGGGGTGAACGCGTCGGCGCCGACGCCGTAGACCGTGTCGGTCGGCAGGACGACGAGTTCCCCGTTCTTGACCGCCTCGATGGCCGCCTCGATGCCGCGGTCCCGGTCTGCCGGCGACCGACAGTCGTAGAGCATCACGAGGAGCCAGTCTGCCACGCCGGGGCGACGTCGGCGTGCTGGCCGTCCGCCCGGCGGGACGCTGTCGCGAACCGGGGCCGCCCGACCAGGTCGCGGTGCTCCTCGACCCGCTCGTAGCGTCCGTCGGCGGCGAGCAGCGCGGGCACCGCCGTGGCGTGGGTGTCGTCGTGCTCGACGCCGAGCACGCCGCCGGGGCGCAGCAGCGCGGCGGCCCGCACCACCACCGGGCGGATCACGTCCAGCCCGTCCGCGCCGCCGAACACCGCCTCGTCCGGATCGTGGCCGGCCACCTCCGGCGGCACCACCACCGACCGGGGCACGTACGGCGGGTTGCAGAGCAGCACGTCGACCCGGCCCACCAGGTCGGCGAGGAGCGCCGGGTCGGTGACGTCGGCGGCCACCACCTCGATCGGCCGGTCCCCGGCCGCGGCCCGCTCGGCGGCGTTGCGGCGCAGCCAGTCCAGCGCCGCCGGGGACCGCTCCACGGCCACCACCCGCGCCGACGGCAGCTCCTGGGCGACCGCCAGGGCGATCGCGCCGGAGCCGCTGCACAGGTCGACGACCAGCGGCGCGGCCGACCGGCCCGCCTGCTCGATCCCCCAGCCGGCGAGCAGTTCGGTCTCCGGGCGGGGCACGAAGACCCCCGGGCCGACCGCCAGCTCCAGGTGCCGGAAGCCGGCGACGCCGGTGAGGTGCTGGAGGGGTTCCCGGGCCCTCCGCCGGTCGACAAGCGTGTCGAGGCGGTCGCGCTGCGCCGGGGTGAACCCGTCGGCGAGCGCCAGCCGCCCGCGCGGCACGTCCAGCACGTACGCGGCCAGCTGCTCGGCCTCGGCGCGGGCCGCCTCGACGCCCGCCGCGGCGAGAGCCCGGGCCGCCCGGGCGACCACCAGTGAGGGGCGCTCGCGTTCTGACCCTTCGGACGGGTGTTGCGGGAGGGAGGTCACGACATAATCATGAAGCGTCGCGGGTCACCTCACGAGCGGGTGCGTCCGGGAGCACACCGACAGGAGGTGCGAGTGGGCTGGCTCGACCGGGTCGAGGACCAGGTTGACGCCCTCCGGCGCGCCCGGGCGTTGCAGGAGGTCAGCCGCTCGGCGGAGGCGTGCGCGCTGCTGGACCGGGTCATCCGCACCACCGACGACCCGTGCGCGCGGGCCGACGCCCTGGTGCAGCGCCTCTCCGCGCTGATCAATCTCGGTCGGACGGCGGAGTTCACCCGGGCCATCGAGGACGCCTCCGCCGCCGTCCGGGACCTGGCCGAGCCCTACCTGCACGGGCACCTCAACGCCCTCGCCGCGCTCGCCGCGCACCACCAGGGCGCGCTGGACCGCTGCGTCAGCCACCTGGTCCGGGCCGCCCGGGCGCTGGGCGCCGACGACGACCCGGACCGGGACACCGCCTGGGGCTGGCACGACCTGGCCATGGCCTACTCCTACCTGAGCTTCCACGGCCACGCGCTCGGCGCGATCGAACGCGCCCGGCAGGTGGGGCTGACCGCCGGCATCCCGGAGGAGACCTTCGCCGCCCCCGGCATCCGGCTGCGCAACGCGGTGGCGCTGGACCACAACGGCGACAGCGACGGCTGCCTGCGGGTGCTCCGCGACGTCGCCGGCGACCTGGCCCGGTTCCTGCGCGCCGGGCGGGCCGGCAGCCTGCGGCCGAGCAGCCTGGCCGCCTACGGCTACGCCGCGGCCCGCCGCGCGGCACTCGGCGACCGGGTGGACTCCGGCGGGGACGCCGACCCGGCCCGGCTGCTCGGGCACGGCGGGGACAGCGCCCGCGCCCGTGACCTGCGCCAGCTCGGCCAGGTCTGCCTGGCCGTGGCCGAGGGCCGGCCGATCGAGGCCGTCACCCGGCTGGACACCATCCAGGTCTCCGACGAGACGCTGGGCGCCGCCGAGGCGCCCCGGCTACGCAGCGTCGCGCTCGCCCGGGCCGGTGACCACGCCGCCGCACACCGGGCCGACCGGCACGCCTTCCGGCTGGCCGCGCAGCGCAGCGACCGGCTGCGGGACGTCTACATCGACGGCATCGCCGCCCGGATCGACCACGAGGAGATGCGCCGCGAGGCCGCGCGCTACGAGGGCGAGGCCCTCACCGACCCGCTCACCGGGCTGCCCAACCGGCGCCGGCTGGAGCGCTACATCGGCGCGGTGGTGGCCCGGGGCGAGCGGGTGGTGATCGGCGTCTGCGACCTCGACGGCTTCAAGGCGGTCAACACCCGGCACGGGCACCACTCCGGTGACCTGGTGCTGCAACGGATCGCCGGGGTGATCAACCGGGTGATGCGGCGGGGCGACTTCGTGTCTCGCTACGGCGGGGACGAGTTCGTCGTGGTGCTGCCGGAGACCGGCATGGCGGAGGCCGCCGAGGTGGCCCGGCGGATCCAGGCCGCCGTGCACACCGAGGACTGGGAGTCGCTGGTCCCGGGCACCCCCGTGGGGGTGAGCATCGGCTTCGCCGAGGTCGACGGGGGCACCGGGGTGAGCGTCCGGGAGGCGCTGGGCGCCGCGTTCGAGCTGGCCGACCGGGAGATGCTGCGTGCCAAGGACCGCCTGCGCGCCTCCTGACCGCGGGGCGCCCGGCCGCGGGTCAGCGCCGGGCCAGCTCGGTCTCGCCGGCCAGCCGCGCGGCGCGGTCGGCCTCGCCCAGGGCGTCGAGCACCCCGTCCAGCTCGCCGGCCAGCGCCAGGTCGAGGTTGTAGGCCGTGTAGCCGATCCGGTGGTCGGTGATCCGGTTCTGCGGGAAGTTGTAGGTGCGGATCCGCTCCGACCGGTCCACGGTGCGCACCTGCGCCTTGCGGGCGTCCGAGGCGGCCGCGTCGGCCTGCTCCTGGGCCGCGGCGAGCAGCCGGGCCCGCAGGATGCGCATGGCCTGCTCGCGGTTCTGCAGCTGCGACTTCTCGTTCTGGCAGGACACCACGATGCCGGTGGGCACGTGGGTGATCCGGACCGCCGAGTCGGTGGTGTTGACCGACTGGCCGCCCGGCCCGGACGAGCGGAACACGTCGATCCGCAGGTCGTTCGGGTCGATGGTGACGTCCACGTCCTCGGCCTCGGGCAGCACCAGCACGCCGGCCGCGCTGGTGTGGATCCGGCCCTGCGACTCGGTCACCGGGACGCGCTGCACCCGGTGCACGCCGCCCTCCCACTTGAGCCGGGACCAGACCCCGTTGCCACCCTCCGGCACACCCTTGGACTTGATCGCCAGCGAGACGTCCTTGACCCCGCCGAGGTCGGAGTCCTGCGCGTCGATCACCTCGGTGACCCAGCCGCGCCGCTCGGCGTAACGGGTGTACATCCGCAGCAGGTCGGCGGCGAACAGCGCCGACTCCTCGCCGCCCTCGCCGGCCTTGATCTCGACGATGACGTCCTTGGCGTCGTGCGGGTCGCGCGGGATGAGCAGCTCGGCCAGCCGCTCCTCCAGCGCCGGGAGGGAGGCCGCGATCGCCTCCGCCTCGGCGGCGAAGGCCGCGTCCTCGGCGGCCAGCTCGCGGGCGGCGGCCAGGTCGGCCCGGGCCTGCTCCAGCTCGCCCGCGGCCTTGTGCAGCGGGACCAGCTCCGCGTAGCGCCGGCCGACCCGCCGGGCGGCGCCCTGGTCGGCGTGGATGGCGGGGTCGGCCAGCCGCTGCTCCAGCTCGGCGTACTCGTCGAGGAGGGCGGCCAGGCGCTCACTGCTCATGCTGCGGATGCTCCTTCGACGACGACCGGGCAGGGACGGGCGGAAACGGGCACACAAACGGACGAACGCCCGCGCCCGGCACGGAGCCGGACACGGGCGTCGTCGACGGAGCTACTTGGCCTTCTTGGCCTGAACCTTGGCGTACTTCTGCTGGAACTTCGCGACCCGACCGGCGGTGTCCAGCACGCGCTGCTTGCCCGTGTAGAACGGGTGGCAGGCGCTGCAGGTCTCGACGCTGATCGAACCGCCCTTGGCGGTGCTGCGGGTCGTGAAAGTGTTGCCGCAGGAGCAGCGGACCTCGGTGGTCACGTACTCCGGGTGGATGTTGGGCTTCATGTCGCCTCGGTCCTTTCGTCGGTGGTCGCCGGGTCGCCGTCGTGCTCCCCGTCGTCGCGACGGGCTCGGGCGTGAACCGGAACCGGTGGCCGATTGACCAGTGTGCCATGGGCTTCCGCCGACCCGTCGAGCGGGCCGCACACCAGGTCCGGCATGCGCAACGCTCACCTCCCGCCACGCATTCCCGCCCGCCATGCGGGCATTCGTGGAGACGGCACCGGGATGAACGGGAGGTACGGGGATGTTCCGCCTGATCGCCACCCGCGGGCTGCCCGCCTCCGGCAAGACCACCTTCGCGCGCCGGCTCCAGCCCGCCGTGGTCCGGGTCAACCGGGACGACCTGCGCCGGATGATGCACGGTGAGCGGCTCTTCACCCAGTGGGCCGAGGGGCAGGTCACCCGGGCGCAGCGGGCCCAGGTGGAGACGCTGCTGGCGGGCCGGGTGAGCGTCTGCGTCGACGACACCAACCTGCGCTCGCGCACCCTGCGGGACTGGGCCGAGCTGGCCGCCCGGTACGGCGCGGCGTTCGAGGTGCACGACTTCACCGACGTCCCGCTGGAGGAGTGCCTGCGCCGGGACGCCGCGCGCCCCGAGGTGGACCGGGTCGGCGAGGCCGCGATCCGCCGGCTGCACGAGCGCTACCTGGCGAACCGCCCGTTACCGCTGCCCGTGCCGACCGCCCGGACCGGCGGCCCGGCCCGAATCGAGCGGGAGGCCGCCGAACGGCCGGACATCGTGCTTGTCGACATCGACGGCACGGTGGCGTTGAACGTGTCCCGCAGCCCGTACGACATGACCCGGGTCGGCGAGGACGCGCCGAACGAGGCGGTGATCGCGGCGATCCGGGCCATGCACGCGGCCGGGCACGGGGTCGTCTTCTGCTCCGGTCGGGACGCCACCGCCCGGGCCGACACGGAGAGCTGGCTGGCCCGGCACGTCCGGGTGCCCTACCTGGCGCTGCACCTGCGAGCGGTCGGCGACCACCGCAAGGACGCCGTGGTCAAGCGGGAGATCTACGAGCGGGAGATCCGGGACCGGTACCGGGTCGTCGGGGTCTTCGACGACCGGCAGCAGGTGGTCCGGATGTGGCGGTCGCTCGGCCTGACGGTCTTCCAGGTCGCCGAGGGCGACTTCTGACGCGCGCCCGCCGGCGGGCCCCTCCCCCAGGTCGAGGAGCCCGCCGGCGGACCACCGGCCCGGGGCGCGGAAGGTGCGTCCGCGCCCCAGGCCGGTCAGGCGGCGGGCGCCTCCGCCGCCGTGAGGGTCACCGCCGCCTCGGCGCGGACGCCGTTGACGGTGACCGCGAGCAGCACCCGCCCGCCGGGACGCAGCGCGGTCAGCCGTCCGGTGGCCGGGTCGAACCGGGCCACGTGCCAGGGCTTCACCCCGCCGGCGCCACCGATGAGCAGGTTCGGCGAGCCGGACCAGTCGGCGCTGACCGGGGCGGCCACCGGGACCGTACGGCCACCGGGCTGGGTGAGCGTGGCCGTGACGGCGGCCGGGGCGCCGACCGCGACCTCGGCCGGTGCGGTCAGGGCGAGCCGGTCGACGTGGGCGTGGAACTCCGCCGAGATCCAGCGCGGCCCCTCGGCGAGCGGGTCCCGGCGGGCCTGCTCCGCCTCCTGCCGGGTCACCGGGTCGACCCCGAACTCGGTCCAGCCGGTGAAGCCGCCGAGCTGGGGCGGGGTGGACGGGTCCTTGCCCGAGTTGCCGTTGATCACGTACGGCACGCCGTCCACCCGGTCGGCGTGGAAGGTGCCCACGTGCCCGTTGACCATCAGCGCGCCCTTGCCGGTGCGGTGCTGGAAGTCGGCCAGCCACTGCTCCACGAGGGCCGCCTCCTTCCGGTCGCCGAGCTGGCTGGCCTTGGCCGGGCTGGGATCGCGGGGCGGGTGGTGGAAGAGCACGGTGACCGAACCGACCGCCGGGTCGGTGGCCGCCGCGTCGAGCGTCTCCTTCAGCAGCTCCACCTGGTCGAACCCGCCGCCGCGCAGCGACCCGGTGGCCGTGCTCAGGGTGACGAAGCGGGTGCCCTCGTGGTCGAAGACCCGCGAGGTGTCACCGAACACGCCGCGGAAGTTGTCGATCGGGGCGCCCATGATCTCGTGGTTGCCCGGCACGTAGTAGTAGGGCAGCTCGCCGCCCAGTTCCTCGTCCAGGATCCGCTTGGCCAGCGCGAAGTCCGCCGGGTAGGCGGTGTCCACGAAGTCCCCGTCGATGACCAGGAAGTCCGGCTTCGCCGCGCGGATCTCGCGGAGCGTGCGGCGGGCCTGGGCGACCAGGTCGCTGTCCGGGTTCGCGGCCACGAACTGGGCGTCGGACATGACGGCGAAGCGCCAGGGCGCACCGTCGACCGTGCCGTCGCGCAGCACCACCCGGTCGGTGATGTTCGGCTCCTCCGGCGCCTGCACCGTCGGGGGCACCCGGGCCACGAGGTCGTCGATGACGACCTCGCTCTTGTACTGCTTGGCCGGGTCGGTCTCGGCCACGTAGAACCGGCGCACCCGCACCGGGTACTGCACGCCGGGCGGGACGGTGAACTCGACGTACCGCCAGCCGGTCCAGGTCAGGTAGGGGCCGCGGAGCACGAACTGGGTGTCCTGCGCGTCGTGCAGGTGCAGGCTCGGCCACTCGCCGGTGCCGTTGGCCTTGATCCACATGCCGAACGCCTGCGGCTGACCGGGCACGTCGATCCAGGCCGGCGGGTCCGCGTACGCTGCGCGGGTGCCGGTGGACTGGCTGAAGTCGTACGACATCTTCAGGCCGGTGCCGGTGTGCCCCTCGGCCGGGGCGACCGCCCCGCTGGCCCGCGCCTGGCTGAACTTCCAGGAGGCGGCGTCGTCGAAGCCGGCCACCGGCACGTCGGTGAGCCCGACGGTGACCGGGAGCACCGTGGTCTTCGCGCCGACCCGCACGGTGACCAGGGCGGAGCCGTCACCGAGCGCCTTCACCGCAAGGTTGCCGTCGGCGGTGGGGGTGACGTCGAGCAGGTCGTGGTCGTACTCCAGCTTCAGGTCGGCCGGTTCGATCGGCGCGGTGTTGCCCTCCGCGTCGTAGCCGACCACGCCGAAGAGGCCCGTGTCGCCCTGCTGGTTGAGGCCGAGCCGGTCCACCGTGGAGTCGATCCGCTCCAGCGGGCCGAGCACGGTCAGGTCGAGCGTGCCACGCGCCGATCCGCGCCAGGCGGTCACGGTGCTGCGGCCGGCCTTGCCAGCCCGGAACACGCCGTCGTCCACGGTGCCCTGTGCGGCCGGGTTGGCCCGCCAGCGCGGCGCGCCGGCGGCCGGCCCGTACGTCTCGTCGTAGCCCGCCGCGGTGAGCCGGCGGGTGAGGCCGGGGAAGACCCGGTCGGGGCGGCCGCCCCGGATCGGGGCGACGCCCGGCGCGGCCGTCGGGTCGCTGGCGGTCTCCAGCCAGTAGCCGGTGAGCCGGCCGCTGCCCTGCGGGGCGTAGATGGCCAGGCCGTTCGGCACCGGCCGTTCGCTGCCGTCGGAGGGGCTGTTCTCCACCTGGACCGCCGCCGCGCCCGGCTCCCGGGCCAGCAGCGTGGAGGAGCCGCCGCCGTCGAGGTTGAGCGCGCTCCACGCGCCCAGCTCGACCATCATCCGGCCCATCTCGGTCTGGGTGACGCCCCGGCTGTCCACCTGCCGGCCGTCGACGGTCAGCATGATCAGCCGGCGGCCGTCGGCGGAGAAGCCGACCGAGGTGCGTGGGGCCAGGCTGGCGTCGGCGATGGTCTGCACCACGCCGTCGCGGACCAGCACACTGCCGCCGCCGACCGCGGCGCGCGGGCTGCTCCCGTCGGAGGCCTTCGGCCGCCAGGTCAGGTCGACCGGGTCGCCGGGGCGCAGCGCCGCGAGGGCGTCGGCGCCGGCCTCGCGGCCGAGGACCACCGTGGTCCCGGCCGGGATCGGGCCCTCCCCCGCCGTGGTGGCCACGGTCGCGACCCGGCCACCGGTCACCGTCACCTCGACCACCCGCGCCGCGCCCTCGACAGCACGCTTCCGGGTGTACGACCCCCAGAGCGGGGTGAAGACACCCACGCCGTCGCGCTGCACCATGTTGTTGAACTGGCTCAGCGGCACCGGCCCGGCGGGCAGGGCCGCCGTGCCCTCGAAGCCGACCTGGACGACCCGGCCGATCCCCTCGGCGCTGATCGCGGCGGCGTTGGTGTGCCCGGCCACCGGCGACTGGACCAGCTCGCCGGAGCGGATGCCGATGCCCTGGGCGGCGCCGGAGGCGTTGATGTCGAAGAAGTCGCCGTTGACCGCGGCCACCGCCCGGGAGCGGTCGACCGCCGCGCGCAGCGGCTCGTCGCGGGTGACGGCGCCGGAGTTGACGTAGTCGACGGTGACGCCCCCGGAGAGGTCGGCTGTGAGGGCGTCGGCCCGCAGCCAGCCGTCGGCGTCGTAGCGGTCGAAGGAGGTCAGGTCGAGGCCGGGGGCGACCGGACGGGTGGTCTTCGCGGTCTCCAGGCCGTCGGCCGGCTCCACGCCGGACCGGCCGGCGAGGGCGACCGAGGAGTCGGGACGGGAGGAGGCGGCCGGCGCGTCCTCGGCCGGGGTACGCGGCTCGGCCGCGGCCGCCACGCCGGGCGGGACCGGAGCGGTGAGGGTGAGCAGCGGCGTCAGCAGCAGGACGCCGGCGAGACGGGCGGATCGACTGCGGATTCGCATGGACCACAGTCAACCCGAGACTGAACAGAAGTTTCAATACCCTCCGGCTTAACCGAAGAAAAACTTCACCGCTCTCCCACCCGTACGCGCGAAGAGGGGCACGGCCCGCAGGCCGTGCCCCTCTCCGGAACTCCTCAGGTCACTCGCCCGGGGTGGACTTCGCGATCTGCATCAGGAACTCGATGTTCGTGCGGGACTGCTTGAGCCGGTCCAGCAGGAGGTCGAGCGCCGCCTGCGAGTCCAGCGAGTGCAGCACCTTGCGGAGCTTGTGGATGATCGCCAGCTCCTCCGGCGCGAGCAGGACCTCCTCCTTGCGGGTGCCGGAGGGGTTGATGTCGATGGCCGGGAAGACCCGCTTGTCGGCAATCTTCCGGTCCAGCTTCAGCTCGGCGTTGCCGGTGCCCTTGAACTCCTCGAAGATGACCGTGTCGGCCATCGAGCCGGTCTCCACCAGCGCCGTCGCGAGGATGGTCAGCGAGCCACCGTTCTCGATGTTCCGCGCCGCGCCCAGGAAGCGCTTCGGCGGGTAGAGCGCGGTGGAGTCGATACCACCCGACATGATCCGGCCGCTGGCCGGCGCCGCCAGGTTGTACGACCGACCGAGCCGGGTCACCGAGTCGAGCAGCACGACCACGTCGTGGCCCAGCTCGACGAGGCGCTTCGCCCGCTCGATCGCCAGCTCCGCCACCGTGGTGTGGTCCTGCGGCGGACGGTCGAACGTGGCCGCGATGACCTCGCCCTTCACCGACCGCTGCATGTCGGTGACCTCCTCCGGCCGCTCGTCGACCAGCACCACCATGAGGTGGCACTCCGGGTTGTTGCGGGTGATCGCGTTCGCGATCGCCTGCAGCACCATCGTCTTACCCGCCTTCGGCGGCGAGACGATGAGCGCCCGCTGGCCCTTGCCGATCGGCATCACCAGGTCGATGACCCGGGTGGTCAGGATGTGCGGCTCGGTCTCCAGCCGCAGCCGCTCCTGCGGGTACAGCGGAGTGAGCTTGTAGAACTCCGGCCGGCGCTTCGCCTCGTCCGGCTCCATCCCGTTGATGGTGTCGAGCCGCACCAGCGGGTTGTACTTGTCCCGCCGCTGCTCGCTGCCACCGTCACGGGCGGCCCGGACCGCGCCGGTGATCGCGTCACCGCGGCGCAGGCCGTACTTCTTGATCTGCGACATCGACACGTACACGTCGTTCGGGCCGGCCAGGTAGCCGGTGGTCCGGACGAAGGCGTAGTTGTCGAGCACGTCGATGATGCCGGCCACCGGGACGAGCACGTCGTCCTCGCCGACCTGCGGCTCGCGGCCGCCACCGTCGCCGCCCTCGGGGCGGTCGCCACGGCCGCGCCGGCGGTCCCGGAACCGGCTACGCCGGCCGCGCCGGCCGCCGCCCTCGCCGTCGTCGTCACCGTCGTCGTTGCGCTCGGCGCGCTGACCCCGGTCGTTGCGGTCGCCCCGGTCGTTGCGCTCGTTGCGCTCGCCCCGGTCACCGCGCTCGCCCCGCTCGTTGCGGTCGCCCCGCTCGGCACGCTCGCCCCGCTCGTTGCGCTCGCCCCGGTCACCGCGCTCGGCCCGGTCACCGCCGCGCTCACCGCGCTCGGCCCGGTCACCGCCACGCTCGGCCCGCTCGCCGCCACGCTCGGCCCGCTCGCCGCCACGCTCGGCCCGCTCGCCGCCGCGCTCGGCCCGCTCGCCGCCACGCTCACGGCCCCGGCCCTCACCGCGCTCGGCACGCTCACCGCGCTCCGCCCGCTCGCCGGTCTCGGCCCGCTCGCCGGTCTCGGCGGGAGCCTCCTCGGCCCGCGTCTCGGCCGGCCGCGCCTCGGCGGTCGCGGCGGCCGCACGGCCCCGGCGGCTGCGGGTGCGGCCCTCGGTCGCCTCGGCGGCCGGCGCCGGCTCGGCGGCGCGACGCTCGGTCTCGGCCCGCTCCTCGCGGACCTCGGCGTGCACCTCCTCACGGGCGGGAGCGGCCGCGGCCGCGACCTCGGCCCGCGGTCGAGGGGTTCCGGCGGCGGCGCCGCCCTGCCGCTCGGTGATCGCGCTGATCAGCTCGCCCTTGCGCATGCGAGCCGTACCGGAGATACCGAGCGACGCGGCCAGGCTCTGGAGCTCAGGCAGCAGCATCGCCGACAGGCCGGTGCCGCTGCGCCGACGGCGTGTGGGGGCGGCAGTGGTGGCATCGCCAGCGACGTTGGAAACATCCGACGTCACGTCGGTGGTGTCGCTCAATGGATTCCTTCCCTCGATAGGCCGGGGCTGCCCGGAGTCGAAGAACAGGTGGCCGGGCGGCCTCGGTGCACCCGCCTCGCATGGACGCGTCGCGGGAGTCTGTGACACAGCAGCCGGTCGGTTTCCCGACTCACCAACATCGGTGAGCAGGTCTCGCCGTCTGCGGCGACCTGTGGAAACTGCGGCGCGGCGTGGGCCTTTGGCAGGGGTGACGGGCTTACCGCCGAGAGCTTCGGGGGTGCGCCGACCCGCAGGAGATCGCATGCTTCGCGGCTGTGCTAGGTGTAGAGCGTAATCAACTCTTCCGACCTGCGGCAACAGGGTCCCGCTCGGCGTGTCCCAGTCTACCCCGGGCGACCCGGGCACCGCTGACGTCTATCGGCAACTCCCACCGACGCCAATCTGTTCCCGCCTGGAATCCCGCGGGGACCTGGGACAACGCCAGCACGGTCGGGCCCGCCCCACTGACCACAGCCGCCACACCGGCCTCACGCAACGTGGCCACCAGGGCGGCCGTGGCCGGCATCCCCTCGGCCCGGTAGTCCTGGTGCAGCCGGTCGACGGTGGCCGGCAGCAGCAGCGCCGGGTCGGCGGTCAGCGCGTGCACCAGCAGCGCGGCCCGGCCCGCGGTCAGCGCCGCGTCGCCGTGCGGCACGGTGGCCGGCAGCGCCGCCCGGGCGACCGAGGTCAGGCCCCGCTCGCCGGGCACGAAGACGGTGGGCCGGACCGCCCCGGCCACGGGCAGCGTGACCGCCCGGGCGCCGGCCGGCTCCGTCCAGGCGACCGTGAAACCGCCGAGCAGACAGGGCGCCACGTTGTCGGGGTGCCCCTCAAGCTCCGAGGCGAGCCGGAGCGCGGCGGCGTCGTCCAGCCGCTCCGCGCCGTCGGCGACCAGCGCCCGGGCCAGCAGGACCCCGGCCACGATGGCCGCCGAGGAGGACCCGAGGCCGCGCGCCTGCGGGATGCGGTTGACGCATTCCAGCGCCAGACCGGCCGGCTGCGCGCCGAGCACGTCGAAGGCCGCCCGCATGGCGGTCACCACCAGGTGCCGGTCGTCGCCGGGCAGCTCGCCGGCGCCCTCCCCGGTCACCGCCACCCGTACGCCCCCGGCGGTCACCTCGGCCGCCACGTCGTCGTGCAGCCCGAGGGCCAGCCCGAGCGAATCGAAGCCCGGGCCCAGGTTGGCGCTGGTCGCGGGCACCCGGACCCGGACCGGGCCGGAGGTGAGAATCGTCGGCACGGGCTCATGCTAGGGCCCGCCACCGACGGCGCGCCGGATCGCCCGGACCGTGGGAAGGGTGGCCCTCCCGCTCACGGGGTGCGGCAGGTCTCCTGCTCCTCGACCGGGTCGGTGAGCGACAGCCGCCGGGTGGCGAGCCGCCAGCCCACCGCGTAGACCACCGTGACCAGGCCGCAGCCGGCCAGCACGACACGCTCGTCGACCGCGTCCACCACCAGCGCCACGACCAGCTGGCTGACCGAGATGGCCAGCGTCGCCAGCATCATGTCGGTGGCGAAGACCCGGCCGCGCAACCGGTCCGGCACCTCGCCCTGGAGGGCGTAGTTGGAGAGCACCCAGTTGCTGCCGCCGCCCAGGTGGGCCAGGAAGACCAGGACCAGCACCAGCGGGAACCAGCTCACCACCGAGACCCCGACGTAGGCCAGGCCGTAGAGGGACATGGACAGGGCCAGGCCGGTGAGCAGCCAGGCCCGGTTGCTGAGCACCCGGCGCATCAGGATCGGGCCGACCAGCGCGCCGGCGCCACGGGAGGCGAAGAGCAGGCCGGTGCCGATCGCGCCGACCCCGTACAGCCCGGCGAGCAGCGGGAAGACGGTCAGCACGCCGTTGCCCAGGCCGACCGCCGACTTCACGGTGACCAGGGCGAGCACCCGCGGCCGGTGCGCGATGTAGCCCAGCGCCTCGCGGATCGCCGCCCAGGTGCGCGGGACGACCGCCGCCGGGTCGCGGGGCGCCTGCAACGGCCGGCGGATCCGCGCGGCCAGGCCCGCCGCCCCGGCCAGGGCGACCGCCGCCACCCAGAAGCTGGCGTACGGGCCGGCCGCGGCGCTGAGCATGCCGCCGAGCGAGGCGCCGACCACGGTCATGGTGCCCCAGGCCGAGCCGGCGATCGCGTTGCCGGCGGCCAGGTCGGCCGGGTCGAGCACATTGGGCAGGGCCGCCTGGGCGGCCGGCGAGTAGAACGCCTTCGCCACCGCCACGGCGGCGATCGACACCAGGGCCAGCCAGGCGGTGCCGGCGCTCCGGACGCCGAGCAGCAGCAGGATGCCGGCCAGCGCGGCGAGGTTGGCCGCCATCATGATCTTCCGGCGGTCGAACCGGTCGGCGATGGTGCCGGTGTACGGGAGCAGCAGGGCGGTCATGCCGGTGTCCACGGCGAGCACCAGCGCGCCCCACACCCCGCTGCCGGTCAACTCCGGCAGGAGCACCAGCAGCGGCACCATGACGAACCAGTCGGCGCCGAAGACCACCAGCTCGGCGAGGAAGAGGTTGCGGAAGTCGCGGTTGCGGACGAGGACCGAGACGGTGGGTGACACGCCGGAACCCTATCGGGCCGCTCCCAGGGCGGCAGCGCGGCGGAGCAGTTCGGAGACGGTGACGAAGGTGTAGCCGCGGGCCCGCAGCCCGGTGATCATGTCGGGCAGGCCGCCGAGGGCGACCAGCCGACGCTCGGGGCCGACGTCGTGACCGAGCAGGATGGTGCCCGGCCGCACGTCGGCCACGATCCGCCGGGCGTGCCCGGCCGGATCGTGCGGGTATTCCGCCTCGACCATCTGGAGCGTCCAGAGGACCAGCCGGTAGTTGAGCCGGGCGGCGGCGTGGAGCACCGCACCGCCCAGGTGCCCCCAGGGCGGGCGGAGCAGCCGGGGCGCCACCCCGGTGGCCGCCGCGATCGCCTCGTGGCTGCGGCGCAGGTCGTCGTACGCGGTGTGGGCGTCCATCCGGGCCAGGTCGTGGTGCGCCCAACTGTGGTTGCCCACCTCGTGCCCGCCCAGCCGGTCGCGGACCAGCGCGGCGTGCCGGCGGGCCCGCTCACCGACCAGGAAGAAGGTGGCCGGCACCCGGTGCTCGGCCAGGGTGTCCAGCACCATGGGGGTCCAGTGTGGCTGCGGCCCGTCGTCGAACGTCAGCGCCACCAGCGGGTCGCCGGTGCGGACCGCCCAGACGACCTCGACCCCGCCGCCGCCGACCTGCTGGTAGCGGCTGCCCAGCGTGGCGCTGGCCGGCCCGCCGGCCAGCGGGAGCCGGCGATCGGCGATCCAGGTGGTCTGCGCGGTCGCGGCGACACCCAGCGCGGCGCCCCCGGCCAGCAGCGCGGTGCGCCGCAGCACCCTGCGCCTGCCCCACCGGGCCACGCCGTCCGCCATCGCCCCGCTCCCGCTCCGGCCGGGCCGCCCTCGCCACGGCGGGACGGGCTGGCACTCACAGTGCGTGTCAGCTCACTCACCGTACCGCTCGCGGGGCGCGTTCCACCGCCCCGTGACCGGAGAGGTGGCCGTCCGGCGGGGACGGCCACCTCTCGGGGATCCGGCGGTTACTCCGTCGGCGGGAGTGGGGACCGGCGGCTCTTCGGCAGGCGCAGCACCTCGAACTGGTCCGTACCGTCGATCAGCGCGGCCGACGGCGCCGGGCGGGCCGGCGGCTCGGCGACCGGGGCCCCGTCCTCGGCCCGGCTCTCCCCGCCCCCGACGGTCACCGGGACCGGCGCCGGCGTCGGTGCCGGCCGCTCGGCGGGCGCCGGCCCGCCCCGCCGGCGGGCCCGGCGCTCGCGGAAGGACTCCTTGGTGCGCTCCACCATCGTGTAGAGGGTCGGCACCAGGATCAGCGTGAGCAGCGTCGAGCTGAGCAGACCCCCGATCACCACGACGGCCAGCGGCTTCGAGATGAAGCCGCCCTCACCGGTCAGGCCGAACGCCATCGGCAGCAGCGCGAACACGGTGGCGACCGCGGTCATCAGGATCGGCCGCAGCCGGCGCCGGCCGCCCTCGACCACCGCCTCGGCAACGCCCATGCCCTGACCCCGGTACTGGTTGATCAGGTCGAGCAGCACGATCGCGTTGGTCACCACGATGCCGACCAGCATGAGCACGCCGATCAGCGCCGGCACGCCCAGCGGGGTCCCGGTGAGCAGCAGCAGCCCGATCGCGCCGGTCGCCGCGAACGGCACGGAGATCAGCAGGATCAGCGCCTGGGTCAGGCTGCGGAACGTGCCCACCATGATCAGGAAGACGATCGCGATGGCGGCCAGCACGGCCAGCCCCAGGTCGGCGAAGGCATCGGCCTGGTCCGCGCTGACCCCGCCGATGACGAACGTCGCACCCGGCACGTCCAGCGCGTCCAGCTTCTTCTGCAGCTCCTGGGTGGTGGCGCCGAGGTTCGAGCCGGTCGCCGTGCCGGTCACCGACACGCTCCGCTCGCCGTCGATCCGGGTCACCTGCTGCGGGCCCTCGACCTGGTTGACGTCGGCGATGTCGTCCAGCGTCACCCGGCCGACCGGCAGCGCCCGCAGCTCGGCCACGCTCAGCGGCGGCCGGGCCCCGGTGCTCAGCACCACGTTCTGCGGGGTGCCGTCCAGGGTGACCTGGCCGAGCGGCGCCCCCCGGTACGCCTGGGCGACGACCTGCCCCACGGCCGCCTCGGTGAGCCCGGCCCGCGCCGCGGCGACGCGGTCCACGGTCACCTCCACCCGGGGCACCCGGGTGGCCAGGCCGGTGGTGACGTCCTCGACGCCCGCCGTGCCCGCCATCGCGTCCCGGACGGCCTCGGCCGCGCGGGTCAGCGTCTCCTGGTCGGCGGCCTGCACGACCACCTCGAGCTGGTTGGCGGAGGCGTTCTGCCCGCCGCCGAAGGTCAGCTCGCCGGCCTCCGGGCCGAGCCCGTCGAACTCCTTGCGCAGCTTCTCGCGGACCTCCGCCGCGTCGGTGTCGTCGGTGAGCGCCAGCGACCAGGAGGCGGTGTCGTTGCCGCCGCCCGCCCACGGGTTGTCGCCACCACCCGCGCTGACCTGGTACGTCTCCACCCCCGGCGTACGCCGGAGGATCTCCTCCACCCGGGCGGCCGCCTGGTCGGTGCCGGTCAGCCCGGTGCCCGCCGGCAGCTCCTGCTGGACGGCCAGGGTGTCCTGGCCGGAGTCGTCCAGGAAGTTGGTCTCCAGCTTCTGCGCCAGGCCGAAGGTGCCGAAGAGCACCAGCAGGCCGAGCGCCACGGTCGCCCAGCGGGTGCCGCGCGAGCGGGTGGCGAAGCCGATCACCGGCAGGTACCCCCGCTGCAACGGGCTGCGCAGCTCCTTCTCCGCGGCGGCGTGCCGGGCGGCGGCCTCGTCGGCCCCGCCACGCGGCGGCTTGAGGAACCAGTACGCCAGCACCGGGATCACGGTCAGGGAGACCAGCAGCGAGGCGAGCAGGGCCACCGTCACGGTGATCGCGAACGGCGCGAAGAGCTGCCCCACGAAGCCGCCCACCAGGGCGATCGGCGCGAAGACGGCGACCGTGGTGAGGGTCGAGGCGGTCACCGCCCCGGCCACCTCGCGGACCGCGGCCAGGATGGCGTCCCGCTTCGGCTCGCCGTACTCCAGATGTCGCTTGATGTTCTCCAGCACGACGATCGAGTCGTCGACCACCCGGCCGACGGCGATGGTCAGCGCGCCGAGGGTGAGCAGGTTCAGCGAGTAGTCGCCGGCCCACAGCACGATCAGCGCGACCAGCACGGACAGCGGGATGGAAACCGCGGTCACGACCGTCGAGCGGACCGAGAGCAGGAAGACCAGGATGACCACGACCGCCATGAGCAGGCCGAGCAGGCCCTCGGTGGTGAGGCTCTCGATGGACCGCTCGACGAACGGGGCCTGGTCGAAGACCACGGTCAGGTCGGCGCCGGAGGCGGCCTCCAGGTCGTCCAGGCGGTCCCGGATGTCGTGCGAGATGGCCACCGCGTTGCCGTCGGGCGAGGCGGTGACGGCGATGCCGAGGCTGGGCTTGCCGTTCGTGCGGGTGAAGGCGGTGGCCGGGGCGAGCTGCTGCTCCACCCGGGCCACGTCGCCGAGGCGTACCGGTGCGGCGGGGGCGGTGCTCAGCACGATCCCGCGCAGGTCGTCGACGGTGCGGATCGGGGTGCCGACCTGCACCGGCAGCGAACGGCCGCCGTCGGTCACCGCGCCGGCCGGCAGCGCCACGCCGTTGGTCTTCAGCGCCTGGGCGATCGCGGTCGGGGCCAGCCGGGCCGCCGCCAGCTTCGCCGGGTCGGGCACGATCGTCACGACCTGGTCGCGGGCGCCGGTCACGTCGACCGTGCGGACCCCGTCCAGCCCCTCCAGCTCGGGTACGACGGTGGCGCGCAGCTTCTCGGCCAGGGCCAGCTCGTCGGCGCCTCCGGTCGCGGCGACCACCACGGCGGGCAGGTCGTCGGTGCTGCCGGCGATCACCTGCGGGTCGACGCCCTCGGGCAGCTGGGCGTCGATGCGGCTCAGCGCGGTCTGCATCTTGTTGACCACGTCGTCCAGGTCGGTGCCGAACTCGTACTGCACCTGGACCGTCGCGGAGCCCTCGCGCGAGGTGGAGGTGACCTTCTCCAGCCCCGGGATGCCCTGGAGGCTGTTCTCGATCGGCTCGGCCACCTGGGACTCGACGATCTCCGGCGCGGCGCCCGGGTACGGCGCCACGATGAACGCGGCGGGGAACTCCAGCGACGGCAGCAGCTGCTGCTTCAGCGATGGCACGGCGAACGCCCCGAACGCCGCTGTCACCAGCGCGATGAGGGCGATCAGGCCCCGGTTGGCGAGACTGAATCTGGCGAGCAGCGACATGGGCGTTACCCACTCCTGGAAAGGGGTGTACGGGGTGGCTTGAGTCTGCCGCACGCGATCACGCTCCCACCCACTGGCCCCGGCCGGCGTGACGCCGCCCGCTCCGGCCGGCGCGGGCGGGTCAGACCAGGTCGAGGGAGCGGGCCGCGGCGAGGGCGTCGCTGGCGATCGTCAGCGGGGCGGGAGCCGTGGAGATGGCCCACTCCGGGTCCTTGAGGCCGTGGCCGGTCACCGTGCAGACCACGGTGGCGCCCGCCGGCACCCGGCCGGCGGTGGCCTGCTGGAGCAGGCCGGCCACGCTGGCCGCGCTGCCCAGCTCGACGAAGACCCCGACCTCGCGGGCCAGCAGCCGGTACGCCAAGAGGATCTCCCGGTCGGTGACCGCCGAGATCAGCCCGTCGGACGCGTCCCGGGCGTCGATGGCCTTGGTCCAGCTCGCCGGGTTGCCGATCCGGATGGCGGTGGCGATGGTGGACGGCTCCGGCACCACCTGCCCGGTGACGATCGGCGCCGCGCCGGCCGCCTGGAAGCCGTACATCTTCGGGGCCTTCGTGGCGTTGCCGTCGCGCAGGTCCTCCGAGTAGCCCATCCAGTAGGCGGAGATGTTGCCGGCGTTGCCCACCGGCAGGCAGTGGATGTCGGGCGCGTCGCCGAGCGCCTCGACGATCTCGAAGGCGGCGGTCTTCTGCCCGTGCAGGCGGTCGATGTTGACGGAGTTGACAAGCGCGACCGGGTAGTCCTGGGCGAGCTTGCCGGCCAGCGCCAGGCAGTCGTCGAAGTTGCCCTGCACTTGGAGCAGCCGGGCGCCGTGCACCAGCGCCTGGGCCAGCTTGCCCAGCGCGATCTTGCCCTGCGGCACGAGCACCGCGCAGGTGATCCCGGCGCGGGCCGCGTACGCGGCGGCGGAGGCGCTGGTGTTGCCCGTGGAGGCGCAGATGATCGCCTTGTCACCGGCCTCGACGGCCTTGGAGACGGCGACCGTCATGCCCCGGTCCTTGAACGAGCCGGTCGGGTTGGCCCCCTCGACCTTCAGCCACACGTCGGCGCCGACCCGGGCGGAAAGCACCGGCGCCGGCAGCAGCGGCGTGTTCCCCTCGTGCAGGGTGACGACGGGAGTGGCGTCGGTGACCGGCAGCCGGTCGCGGTACGCCTCGATCAGACCCCGCCACATGTCGCGCTCCTCGCCTCTGCCCGCCCCGGTCGCCGCGGGACCCCTACCAGCGTGGACCAGCCTTCCGGACCGGCCGCCGGCACACCTGGTGTTAACCATCAGGCGGGACGGTCGGCTACGCCCCGCCCTCGACCCGCAGCACGCTCGTCACCGAGCGGACGATGTCCAGCCCGCGCAGCTCGCGGACGGTGGCGGCGAGCGCGGCGTCCGGCGCCACGTGGGTCACGATGACCAGCTCGGCGTCGGAGCCGCCGCCGGCCGGGCCCTGCCGCACGGTGGCGATGGAGACCTCGTGCCGGGCGAAGACCCCGGCCACCGCCTCCAGCACACCCGGCCGGTCGGCCACGTCCAGGCTGATGTGGTAGCGGGTGAGCGCCTCGCCCATGGGCCGCACCGGCAGGTCGGCGTACGCCGACTCGCTGGCCGCGTGCACCCCGGCGAGGCGGTTGCGGGCCACCGCCACCACGTCGCCGAGGACGGCGCTGGCGGTCGGCGCGCCGCCCGCGCCCCGGCCGTAGAACATGAGCTGACCGGCCGCCTCGGCCTCGACGAACACCGCGTTGAACGCGTCGCCGACACCGGCCAGCGGGTGGGCCAGCGGGATCATGGCCGGGTGCACCCGGACGCTGACCGTCTCGCGCCCGGCCGCGTCGACGCCCCGGGCGGCGATGCAGAGCAGCTTGATGGTGCAGCCCATGGCCTTGGCGCTGGCCACGTCGGCGGCGGTCACCTCGGTGATGCCCTCGCGGTGCACGTCGGCGGCCGTGACCCGGGTGTGGAACGCCAGCGAGGCGAGGATGGCGGCCTTCGCGGCGGCGTCGAAGCCCTCCACGTCGGCCGTCGGGTCGGCCTCCGCGTACCCCAGTTCGGTGGCCTCCTCCAGGGCCTCGGCGAAGCCGGCGCCCGTGGCGTCCATGGCCGAGAGGATGAAGTTGGTGGTGCCGTTGACGATGCCGGTGACCCGGTTGATCCGGTCGCCGTGCAGCGACTCGCGCAGCGGGCGCAGCAGCGGGATGGCCCCGGCGACGCTGGCCTCGTAGTAGAGGTCCGCACCGCCCTCGGCGGCCGCGTCGTGCAGCGTCGCGCCGTCCTCGGCGAGCAGCGCCTTGTTGGCGGTGACCACGCTCTTGCCGGCGCGCAGCGCCTCGACCAGCCAGCTGCGGGCCGGCTCGATCCCGCCGACGACCTCGACCACGACGTCCACGTCGTCCCGCTTGATCAGGCCGAGCGGGTCGGTGGTGAACAGGGCGGGGTCGACCGGCAGGTCGCCGCGGTCCCGGCCGAGCCGCCGGACGGCGATGCCGGCGATCTCCAGCGGGGCGCCGATCCGGGCGGCGAGGTCGGCCGACTGCTCGTGCAGCAGCCGCACCACGTCGCTGCCGACCGTGCCGCAGCCGAGCAGGGCCAAGCGAACGGGTGAGGTCATCCCACATCCAATGCGAGCAGGTCGTCTTCGGTCTCCCGGCGGACGATCAGCCGCGCCCGACCGTCACGGACGGCGACGACCGGGGGCCGCGGGACATGGTTGTAGTTGCTGGCCATGCTCCGGCAGTAGGCCCCGGTGCCGGGCACCGCGACAAGATCTCCGGGCTGCACGTCGGCGGGCAGGAATTCATCCTTCACCACGATGTCCCCGGACTCACAGTGCTTTCCCACCACGCGGGCGAGCATCGGCTCGGCGGTCGAGGCCCGGTTGGCCATGGTCGCCGAGTAGGACGCGTCGTAGAGCGCGGTGCGGATGTTGTCGCTCATCCCCCCGTCCACGCTCACGTAGGTGCGGATCCCGTCGACGTCCTTGACGGTGCCCACCTCGTAGAGGGTGAACACGGCCGGCCCGACGATGGCCCGGCCCGGCTCGATCGACAGGTGCGGGACGGCCAGCTTCTCCGCCGCGCACTCCCCGTCGACGATCTTGCGCAGCCGCTTGGCCAGCTCGTGCGGCGCGGCCGGGTCGTCCTGCGTCGTGTACGCGATGCCGAAGCCGCCGCCCAGGTCCAGCTCGGGCAGCTCCACCCCGCGCGCGTCGCGGATCTGCGCCTGGAGGGCGAGCACCCGGCGGGCCGAGACCTCGAAGCCGCTGGCGTCGAAGATCTGCGAGCCGATGTGCGAGTGCAGCCCGCGCAGCTCCAGCACGTCCTCGTCGAGGATCTTGAAGGCGGCCGCCGCGGCCGCGCCGCCCGCCAGGGAGAAGCCGAACTTCTGGTCCTCGTGCGCGGTGGCGATGAACTCGTGGGTGTGCGCCTCCACGCCGACGGTCACCCGGACCAGCACCTTCGGGCGCACCCCGCGCTCGCGGGCGAGCGCCGTGAGCCGGTCGATCTCGGCGAACGAGTCGACGATGATCCGGCCCACCCCGGCGTCCACGGCACGGGTCAGCTCGGCCAGGGACTTGTTGTTGCCGTGGAAGCCGATCCGCGCCGGCTCCATCCCGGCCGACAGCGCGGTGGCCAGCTCGCCCCCGGTGCAGACGTCGAGGAACAGGCCCTCCTCGGCGATCATCCGGACCACCGCCCGGCAGAGGAAGGCCTTGCCGGCGTAGTAGACGTCGGCGTCTGGGAAGGCGTCCCGGAACTCGCGGCTGCGCGCGCGCAGGTCGTCCTCGTCCAGCACGTACACCGGGGTGCCGAACTCGGCGGCCAGGTCGCGGACGTCCAGGCCCGCGACCGCCAGCGCGCCGTCCGCGCCGCGGGTCACGTTGCGCGGCCACAGCTGCGGGACCAGGTCGTTGACGTCGACCGGGGTACGCAGCCAGGCCGGCCCGCGGTTGCCGATGTCGCCGTGCAGGGCACCGGCCTCGTGCGCCCGCATTACATCCGCTCCGGAGCCGAGACGCCGAGCAGGCGCAGGCCGTTGGCGATGACCACCCGGGTGGCGTCGTTGAGCCAGAGCCGAGCCCGGTGCAGGTCGGTGACCTCCTCGTCGCCGCGCGGCAGGATCCGGCAGTTGTCGTAGAACCGGTGGTAGGCGCCGGCCAGCCGCTCCAGGTAGCGGGCGACGAGGTGCGGCCCGCGCAGCTCGGCCGCCGAGGACACCACGGCGGGGAACTCGGCGAGGGCCTTGAGCAGCTCGTTCTCCTTCTCGTGGACGAGCAGCTCGGCGTGGAAGCCGGCGGCCTCGCCCCGGGTCAGCCCGACCTCGGCGGCGTTGCGGCCCACGCTGGCGGTGCGGGCGGCCACGTACTGCACGTAGTAGACCGGGTTGTCGCGGGTGGCCCGGGTCCACAGCTCCACGTCGATGTCGATGGGCGAGTCGCTGGAGTAGCGGGCCAGCGCGTAGCGGGAGGCGTCCACGCCGATCGCGTCGACCAGGTCCTCCAGGGTGACCACGGTGCCGGCCCGCTTGCTCATCCGGACCGGGGCGCCGTCGCGGAGCAGGTTGACCAGCTGGCCGATGAGGATCTCCAGGTTGCGCTCCGGGTCGTCGCCGAAGCACGCGGCCATGGCCTTCATCCGGCCGATGTAGCCGTGGTGGTCGGCGCCCAGCATGATCACCACGCGCTCGAAGCCGCGCTCGCGCTTGTCGAGGTAGTAGGCGCAGTCCGCGGCGAAGTAGGTCCACTCGCCGTTGGACTTGCGCAGCACCCGGTCCTTGTCGTCACCGAAGTCGGTGGTGCGCAGCCAGGTGGCGCCCTCGGACTCGTAGAGGTGGCCCTGCTCACGCAGCCGGTCGAGCGCCTTGTCCAGCTCGCCCCGGTCGTGCAGGTCCTTCTCGTTGAAGTAGGTGTCGAACTCCACGCCGAAGTCGCGCAGGGAGGACTTGATCTCGGCGAACATCAGCTGGACGCCCTCGACCCGGAACACCTCCTGGGCCGCCGCCTCGTCGAGGTCGAGCACCTCGGGCCGGCGCTTGACCACCTCGGCCGCGATCTCCGCGATGTATGCGCCGCCGTAGCCGTCCTCGGGTGCCGGCTGACCCTGCGCGGCGGCGAGCAGCGAGCGGGCGAACCGGTCGATCTGGGAGCCGGCGTCGTTGAAGTAGTACTCGGTGCCCACCTCGGCGCCGGTCGCGCGGAGGAGCCGGCTGAGCGCGTCGCCGACGGCCGCCCAGCGGACCCCGCCGATGTGCACCGGCCCGGTCGGGTTCGCCGAGACGAACTCCAGGTTGATCCGCTGCCCGGCGAGGGCGTCGCTGCGGCCGTACGCCGGGCCGGCCTCGACGATGACCTTGGCGAGCTGGCCAGCGGCGGCCGCGTCGAGCCGGATGTTGAGGAAGCCCGGGCCGGCGATCTCCACCGACTTGATCCCCGGCGCCTTGCCGAGCTGGTCGGCCAGGGCGGCGGCCAGCTCCCGCGGGGGCACGCCGACCTTCTTGCTGAGCTGCAGCGCCAGCGTCGAGGCGTAGTCGCCGTGCTCGGGGCTGCGGGGTCGCTCGACGGTGGTCTGCGCGGGCAGCGCGGAGCGATCCAGGCCCCGGTCTTCGAAGACGGCGTGGGCTGCGGAGAGGACGACCTCGGCGAGTTCTGCGGGAGTCACCGAACCATGTTATCGGGGGTAGACTCGGTCCCCGCGGCGGCGACCCAGCATGTGAACCGGCCCCGCGGCTCCCCTGACCGACCGACCTGACGAGGCACGATGAGCATCAGCACCCCGGGCGGCCCGGAACGCCGCCCGACCGTGGTCAGCACCGGCAAGAAGCCGGCGGCTGGCCGGCCCGCGGCTGCCGACAAGCCCGCCGGCGGCAAGGCCGGTGCCGGCAAGGGCACCCCGGCGCGGACCGGCGGCAAGGGCCGCAAGCCGGTCACCCCGGTGAAGGTGAGCCAGGGTCGCGCGTGGGGTCCGATCGCCCTCTTCGTCGCGGTCGGCGTGCTGGCCGTCGGCATCATCGGCGTCGGCGCGTGGGCGGTCTACCAGGGCGCCCAGCCCTGGCAGAAGCGGGCCGACGCGATCAACGGCATCGTCGACTTCCGCAAGAAGGACAAGGACCTGGTCAAGGGCGGCCAGCACCAGCCGGGCTCGATCAAGTACGACGTGCTCCCGCCGGTCGGCGGCCCGCACAACCAGGCCTGGCAGAACTGCATGGGCGACGTCTACGACGCCCCGATCGCCAACGAGCACGCGGTGCACAGCCTGGAGCACGGCACGGTCTGGATCACCTACCGTCCCGACCTGCCCGCCGACCAGGTGGCGAAGCTCAAGGAGAAGGTGCAGGGCAAGGAGAAGCTGATGCTCAGCCCGTTCGAGGGGCTGGACAAGCCGATCTCGCTCCAGGCCTGGGGCTTCCAGCTCAAGGTCGACAACGCCGACGACGGCCGGATCGACGAGTTCATCAAGACGCTGCGCGTGAACGCCTCCGTGGAGGGCCCGACGGCGCTCTGCGACCAGGGCGTCACCGCCACCGGCACCACCCCGCGCGACAACCTGGGCAACAACATGCCCGAGCAGCCGACCCAGTGAGGACGCCGCGATGAGCGCTGCCGCGATCACGGACACCGACCTCGACGAGGCCGCGGTCACCGACACCGGTGACCGGGGGGCCGCGCGGCGCTTCGGCGTCCTGGCCCTGGCCGCCGCCGTCGTGGTCGGTCTCCTCCTCGGGTACGCGGGCGGCCTGCTCACCCCGACGCTCACCCGTCCCGGCGACAGCTCGGCGGAGGCCGGCTTCGCCCGGGACATGACGGCCCATCACGCGCAGGCGGTGGCGATGGGGCTGCTGGCGTTCCGGCAGGGCGAGGACCCGGAGGTACGCCAGATCGGCGGCGACATCGCCACCGGGCAGCAGGGCGAGATCGGCACCATGCAGACCTGGCTGCGCTCCTGGCAGCTCGACCCGACCGGTGACCAGCCGCCGATGGCGTGGATGTCGGACGGCCCCGGGCTGGTGAAGAACGGCCTGATGCCGGGCATGGCCACGCCCGAGGAGATGGCGAAGCTGCGGGGCTCCACCGGGCGTGAGTTCGACGTGCTCTTCCTGCAGATGATGATCCGCCACCACGTCGGCGGGGTGCACATGATCGACGGGATCCTCGACCAGGGGCACGACGACGACGTGCTTCAGGTCGCCCAGGTCATGAAGAACACCCAGCAGAACGATCTGACCAACCTCTCGGCGGCGCTCAAGCGCCTGGGCGGCACCCTGTAGCCGCCAGCTCGTCCCGAAGGGCCCGCGTCGTGTGCGACGCGGGCCCTTCGCGTACCCCGGACCGGACCTGCCCGTTATGCCGCTTTATAACGGTTTGGGAAGTACAACCCATTCCGCTGCTTGGAGACTTTTCTCCACACATATCGTGACCAGTTGCGATTCGGGCTCGTTGCGCAGGACGTGGGGGTTGCACTCAGAGACGCAGGGCGGTCGGTGACCAGCTGGTGCCGACGCCACACCATCGGCGGTGACGGGGCGGTGGCAGCCGTCCGTCGCGGACTGCGGCAGGGCGAGCCGGGAACGCTCAGCCGCGAACAGGAACTCGAACTGATCGACGCGCTCCGGGGCGTCCACCCCGACGAGTTCGGCCTGGACGAGGAGCTCTGGACGCGACAGAGCCTCACCACCCTCATCGAGCGCCAGTTCGAGCTGACCATGGACGCCGGCACGGTCGGGGCGTACCTGCGGGCCTGGGGGTTGGGTCCGCGGGAGCCCCGGGAGCGGGCCTGCGGGCTCTGCGTCGGCGCGGTCGAGCGCTGGGTACGCAGCGAGTACCCGTCGATCACGCGGGCCGCACAGGAGCACGCCGCGGAGGTCTACTGGATCGGCCGCGTACGCCTGCGCGGCACCATGCCGGCGGCCGACGTGATCTCCGCGGTCTCGTCCCGCGGCCGGGTGCGCTTCATGATCACGACACCCTCGGTGGACCCGCCGCTCCCCCGCGACTTCGTGCTGCGGCTCAGCGGCGCCGAGGAGCGCACCGTGCACCTCATCGTCGACGGCTCCTGGCCCCGCAACGAGTGGCCCCGCCGCCTGCCGCGCCGCATCGTCCTGCATCCGCTGCCGAGCTGCGGACGCCCCGTCGCCGCCGCCTGACCCGCCGGGTGCCGATTCGGTGATCCGGGAAGGGGTTTGCTACTCTTCTCGGGTCGCTGAGCCCCCGTAGCTCAGGGGATAGAGCACCGCCCTCCGGAGGCGGGGGCGCAGGTTCGAATCCTGCCGGGGGCACAGACACGAAAAAGCCCGGGCCACTGGCCCGGGCTTTTCGCTATGTCAGCCGGCCTCGCGGCGGGCCTTCGCGCGGCGCTTGCCCTCGTGCATGGCCTGCACCCGGGCCACCGGAATGGTCCGCCCCTCGGCGACCAGGTCCTCCGGCAGCCGCTGCGGCGCGGGCAGCGCCTCGGCCCACGGATCCCGGTCGCCGAGCAGCCCCGGCACGGTCTTCACCGTGAAGTCGGCCGGGGTGGCCGCCTCGACGTCGGCCCAGCCGACCGGGTACGACACCGGCGTGCCGGGCCGGATGCGCGGGCTGTACGCGGCCACGACGGTCGCCCCGTAGGAGCGGGTGGAGTCGACGAAGACCCGCCCGCCCCGGTCCTCGACGATGAAGGCCGTGGTGGCCAGCGCCGGGTCGAGCCGTTCGGCGCGGGCCGCGAGGGCCCGGGTCGCCGCGGCGGCCTCCTCGGCCGTCGTCGCCGGATCCACCGGCACGATCACGTGCAGGCCCTTCGCCCCGCTGGTCTTCACCGCGCCGGCCAGCCCCGCCTCGGTGAGCGCCTGCCGGACCAGCAGCGCGGTGCGGACCGCCACGCCGAACGAGTCGCCCGGCGGCGGGTCCAGGTCGAGCACCAGGTGGGTGGGATGCTCGGGGTGGCCGGCGTGGCCCAGCGTCGGGTGGTATTCCACCGCCCGCTGGTTGGCGAACCAGAGCAGCGTCCGCCGGTCGTCGCAGAGGGCGTACGAGATGTCGCGGTGCGAGGCCTCCGCCCAGACCGTGGTGCGGCGCACCCAGTCCGGTGTGTACTTCGGCAGGTTCTTCTGCATGAACGGGTCCTGACCGGGCCGGACCCGGACCACCGAGAGCGGCCGGTCCCGCAGCCCGGGGAGGATCCGCTCGTGGACGGCGTCCAGGTAGTCGACCAGGTCGCGCTTGGTGGCCCCGGCCCCGTCGAACAGCGGCTGGTCCAGGTTGGTCAGCGACACCCCGGCCCGGGTCTCGTCAGCGGCGCCCATCCGCCCACCTTCCCGGGCCGGGCTCCGGTCGGCAACCCCGGCGCGGAATCAGACCCAGAACGTGTCGTGTCGCAGGAAGAACTCCGCCCGCTCCTCCTCGCTCCGGTCGGCCAGGTCCAGCAGACCCTCGAAGTAGCCCTCCCGCGGGGCGCCCGGGGCGAAGTGCAGCAGCATCGAGGCCGGCTCGCCGGACTCGTTGCGGAACGCGTGGACACCACCCTCCGGGACGT
This sequence comes from Micromonospora sp. CA-244673, assembly GCF_050948395.1. Taxonomy (NCBI): domain Bacteria; kingdom Bacillati; phylum Actinomycetota; class Actinomycetes; order Micromonosporales; family Micromonosporaceae; genus Micromonospora; species Micromonospora sp. CA-244673. The sequence goes on from NZ_CP192019.1 coordinate 6,109,816, forward strand.
GCACGAAGTCCCCGGGCGCGGTGTCGATCCAGCGCCGGCCGTCGTAGATGCGTACCGACCCGGACAGGATGAAGAAGGACTCCGAGATGGACCGGTGGAAGTGCGGCGCCGGGCCACTCGGCTGCGGCCCCATCTCCCAGCGGTAGAGGCCGAACTGGCCGTTGGTCGACGCGCCGGTGGCCAGGTAGTGCGCCGTACCGCCGGAGGGGTAGACCAGCTCCGGCGCGTGGTCCGCCGGGCGGTAGGTGGCTGACTGCTCGCCCTTGTCCCCGGAGTAGCGCGGCGGTGGGTAGGTCACGGGGGCTCCTCTCCGCTGGGAAACACCTCGTCGCCCGCCCGGATCCTGGCGAGCATCCCGACCATACGGGCGCGGGCCGCCGCGTACAGGCCGGAGCCGTAGCTGATCCGGGCCACGCCGAGGGCGGCCAGCTCGCCCGGACCGGGGATGCCGGGCCGGGCCAGGATGTTGACCGGGGCGTCCACCTCGGCGACGAGGTCGCGGATCTGCACCGGGTCGGCCAGCAGGATCGGGTAGACGCTGTCCGCTCCGGCGGCCAGGTAGCGGCGTCCCCGGCGGACCGCCTCGGCGAGCCGCTCCTCGGCCGGGCCGTACGCCCGCAGGTGCACGTCGACCCGGGCGTTGAGCACCAGATCCACGCCGGCTGCGCGGGCCGCCGTCCGGATCCCGGCCAGCAGGTCGGCCTGCTCCGCGACGGCGTACAGCTCCCCCGTACGCGGGTCGGAGTCCTCGATGTTGCAGCCCACCGCGCCGGCGGCCAGCAGACGGTCGACCAGCTCGGCCGGGCGCAGCCCGTACCCCCGCTCCAGGTCGGCGGTGACCGGGACCGGCACCGCGGCGGCGATCCGGGCGACGGCCGCGAACATCTCGGCCACCGGTGTCGCCTCCCCGTCGGCGTGGCCGAGCACCTCGGCGACCGCGGCGCTGCTGGTGGCGACGGCCGGGAAGCCCGCCGCGACCACGGCCCGGGCGGACCCCGGGTCCCAGGCGTTCGGCAGGATCAGCGGATCCCCAGGGCGGTGCAACGCGCGCAGCGCGGCGGCCTGTCGGCTCGGCTCGGTCATGCGGTGAGTCTCGTCGGCCGGCGGCCCACCCGTAAGCTCCAATCCCGTGCCGATGGACTGGGCCGATCTCGGCGTCGACCTGCACCTGGAGCTGGACACCACCGGTGGCCGGCGAGCCGGGCTGGAACGGGCGCTGCGGGACGCCATCCGTGACGGCCGGCTCCCCCCGGCCACCCGGCTGCCGGCCACCCGCACCCTCGCCACCGAGCTGGGCCTGTCGCGGGGCACCGTGAGCGCCGCCTACGACCAGCTGGTCGCCGAGGGCTGGCTGGTCGCCCGGATCGGCTCGGGCACCCAGGTGAGCACGCTGCCCGGGGCCGTGCCGCCGCCGGCCGCGCCGCCGCCCGGGCCGCCGGGCTTCCGGTACGACCTGCGCCCCGGCAGCCCCGACGTCGGGCTCTTCCCGGTCACCGCCTGGCTGCGGGCCACCCGGCGGGCGCTGGCCGTCGCCCCCGCCGAGGCGTACGGGTACGGCGACCCGCGCGGCCGCCCGGAGCTGCGCCGGGCGCTCGCCGGCTACCTCGGGCGGGCCCGGGGCGTGCTGGCCGACCCGGAGCGGATCGTGGTCACCACCGGCTACGTCCAGGCCCTGGTGCTGCTCACCGGCGTGCTCCGGGACGCGGGTACGCCGACGCTGGCCATGGAGGACCCCGGGCTGGCCTTCCACCGGGAGGTGGTCCGCCGGCACGGTGGCGCCGTGCTGCCGCTGCCGGTGGACGGGCTGGGCGCGCGTACCGACCTGCTCGGCGCCGGGCCGCTGGCCCGGGTGGGTGCCGCCGTGGTGACCCCGGCACACCAGTTCCCCACCGGGGTGACCCTGCACCCGGCGCGCCGGCACGCGCTCGCGGAATGGGCCCGGGCCGGCGGCGGCCTGGTGATCGAGGACGACTACGACGGCGAGTTCCGCTACGACCGGCAACCCGTCGGCGCCGTCCAGGGCACCGCCCCGGAGCAGGTCGCGTACGTGGGCACGGCGGCGAAGACGCTCGGGCCGGCGCTGCGCCTGGCCTGGCTCGTGCTGCCGGCCCGGCTCGTCGAGCCGGTGGTGGAGGCCAAACGCCACCTGGACCTGCACAGCGAGACGATCGGCCAGCTCGCCCTCGCCGAGCTGATCGACGGCCACGGCTACGACCGGCAGATCCGCACCGTCCGGCGCCGCTACCGGCAGCGACGGGACCTGCTGCTGGAGCGGCTGGGCCCCCGGTCGGCCCTCGACGGGGTGGCGGCCGGCCTGCACGCCACCATCCACCTGCGACCGGACGGCCCGGCCGAGGTGGCGGTGCTGGCCGCGGCCGCCGCACGCGGGCTCGCCGTCAGCGGGCTGGCACCGCACCGGCACAACCCGGAGAGCGGGCCGCCCGGCCTGGTGGTCGGGTACGCCCACCCGCCCGCGCACGCCTACCCCGCCGCCGTGGACCTGCTGGCCGGGGTACTGCACGACCTGAACGCCTGACCGGACGCGGCAGGACTGCCTTCGCTGTGGGCCCGCGATGACTCCTCGCCGACTACAGACTTGATGACGTGGGCGACTCACCGGCAGCCTCGACCGACTCATCACGACATAACGCCTGAGCGGACGCGACGGGACGGCCTTCGCTGTGGGCCCGGGGATGACTCCTCGCCCGCTACAAACCTGATGACGTGGGCGACCCACCGGCGGGCCCGACCGACTCATTCACGACATCAAGTTCCTAGCGGCTGAAGGCGACATGCCCACCGCGCCGATGACGCGGGGCCGGCTCGGCGTCTGCGCAGATCTTGGCGAGTTTCCGTTGGCAGCGAACGGAAACTCGCCAAGATCGCATCAGTTGACGCCGTCGGGAGGCGTCAGCGGGCGGGGCATGTGTCCGGCGCCGCAGGAGTGGGAAGCGCCGCGGGAGCGGGCCGCGCCGCGGGAGCGGGCCGCGCCGCGGGAGTGGGAAGCGAGGCGGGAACGGGCCGCGCCGCGGGAGTGGGAAGCGAGGCGGGAGTGGGAAGCGAGGCGGGACGGCGGGTGGAGCGGCCCGTGAGGAGGGCGACCAGCAGGGCGGCGGTCACCAGGGCGGCGGCGACCGCGAAGGCGGACCGGTAGCCGAGGGCGAGGGCGGCGACCTGATCGGTGCCGGCGGCGCGCAGCGCGTCGGTCCGGCTCGCCGCCAGGGTGGCCAGCACGGCCAGCCCGAGCGCCCCGCCGACCTGCTGGGTGGTGTTGGCCAGCCCGGAGGCGAGCCCGGCATCGGCGGGCTCCGCCCCGGCCATGGCCAGGGTGGTGACCGCCGGCAGGGTGAGCCCGCCCGCGACGCCGAAGACCAGCAGCGCGGGCAGCACGTCGGCCGCGTAGTGGGCGTCCAGCGGGAGGCGGGCCAGCAGCAGGAATCCGGTCACGGCGAGCGCGAGCCCGCCGATCAGCACGGTCCGGGCGCTGAACCGGGCCATCAGCCGCCCGGCCAGCCCCAGCGAGACGGCCGCGATCGCCAGCGGGGTGGGCAGGAAGGCGAAGCCGGTGGCGGCCGGGTCCAGCCCGAGGACGAGTTGCAGGTGCAGGGCGAGCAGGAACTGGAAGCCGAAGTAGGCGGCCACCATGAGGAACTGGGTGGCGTTCGCGGCGACCAGGCCGGGCGCGCGCAGCACCCGGGGTGGCAGCAGCGGGGTGGCGGCACGCCGCTGCCGGGCGGCGAAGCCGGCGAGCAGCGCCGCGGCGAGCGCGCCCGCGCCGAGGGTGCGCGGCGAGGCCCAGCCGTGCCCGCCGGCGCCCACGATGGCCAGCACCGCGGCCATCAGCCCGGCCGTGGCCAGCACCGCGCCGAGCAGGTCCAGCCCGGCCCGCAGCCCGGCGCCGCGGTCCGGCGCGACCAGGCGTACGGCGCCGGCCACGATCGCCACTCCGATCGGCAGGTTGATCAGGAAGATCGACCGCCAGCCGGCCAGGTCGGTGAGGACGCCACCGACCAGCAGCCCGAGCGAGGCGCCGGCCGCGCCGGTGAAGCTGAACACGGCGATGGCGCGGGCCCGCTCGGCCGACTCGGGGAAGATCCGGACGATCATGCCGAGGCTCACGGCGGTGGTGAGCGCGCCCCCGACGCCCTGCGCGAACCGGGCGGCGACCAGGGTGCCCGGCCCGGCGGCGACCGCGCAGAGCAGCGAGGCGAGGGTGAACAGGGCCACCCCGGCCAGGAAGACCTGCCGCCGGCCGAGCAGGTCGCCGAGCCGCCCGGCCAGGAGTAGCAGCCCGCCGAACGCGACCAGGTACGCGTTCACCACCCAGGCCAGTCCGGCGGCCGGGAAGCCGAGGTCGGCCTGGACGGCCGGCAGCGCGACGGCGACGATGCTGCCGTCCAGGATGATCATCAGGCTGCCGGCGCAGAGCACGAGCAGCGCGGGCCAGCGGTTGGTCCCCGTCATGTGGAACACCTCCTTGGTGCACGGTTTGTTACTGAGGCCATCGTCTGTGACCATGAGGCCGTGCGGAAGGAGGCACTTTGATGTCCCAGGGGAACAGGTGTGTGTCCATCCAGGCCGACCAGGCGCGGGCCTGCACCGTGCGGGAGGCGCTGGACCGGGTGGGCGGCAAGTGGAGCATCGGCATCCTCATCGCCGCCTCCCAGGGCCCGATCCGCTTCACCGAGCTGGAGCGTCAGGTGGAGGGGATCAGCCGCCGCATGCTCACCCTGACCCTGCGCAATCTGGAGCGGGACGGCCTGCTGCACCGGCAGGTCCACCCCACCGTGCCGCCCCGGGTCGAGTACACGGCCACCCCGATGGCACGGGAGCTCTACGAGTCGCTGGTGGCACTCACCCGCTGGGCGGAACGGCACCGCGAGGGGATCAGCGAGGCGCGCGCGGCGTACGACCGGGAGCACGGGGCGCCGGTCGGCTGACCGTCCCTGTGGCGAAGGCCACCCAATCCGTCTGACCGATCGGTCAGGTCCTGACCGATCGGTCAGGCATGCTGGAGGGCATGGCACGAGCGGTACCGGAGACCCACGGCGAGATTCTCGCGGCGGCGGCGCGACGCTTCGCCGTCACCGGCTACAAGGGCACCTCGCTCCAGGACATCGCCCGTGCCGTGGGCTGCTCGAAGGCGACGGTGCTCTACCACTTCGCCAACAAGGAAGCGCTGCTCAGTGAGCTGATGGCACCCGCCATCGCGGTGCTGGAGGCGCTCGACGCCCGCCTCGCCGGCACCACCGGCGCGGCGGCGCAGGAGATCGCCGCCGAGGGCTTCGTCGACCTGGCGGTGCGCTTCCGGCGGCAGATCGCGCTGCTCCGCGGCGAGTTCCCCGACCTGCTCCAGCAGCCCGCGTTCGCGCACATCCAGCAGATCTCCGAGCGCCTCGTCGCGGCCTTCGCCGGCAACTCCGACCGGCCCTCCGCACGGATCGCCGCGCTCGTGGTGCTCGCCGGCATCGCCGAGACCTGCGCCGAGTTCATCGACATCCCCGACGACGAACTGCGGCCCGCCCTGCTGGCCGTGGTCCGGCGGGCCCTCGAACCCGTGACCTGATCCCCTTTTCCGACCCCGAGGACAAGGAAACCCCATGGCGACCCTGCTGTACCGGCTCGGCCGGGCATCGTTGCGCCGACGGCGACTCGTCGCCGTCGTGTGGCTCGTCGTACTCGTCGGCCTCGGCCTCGCCGCGGCCACGCTCAAGGGCCCGACGGCGAGCAACTTCACGATGCCCGGCACCGAGTCGCAGAAGGCCATCGACCTGCTCGCCGACCGGTTCCCGGCGGCCAGCGGCGCGACCGGCACCATCGCCGTGAAGGCGCCCCAGGCCGGCCAGCTCACCACGCCCGAGGGGCAGGCGGTCGTCAAGCAGGTCACCCAGGAGGCGGCCACGCTGCCCGGGGTGATCGGCGCGGTCGACCCGTACCAGGCGCAGGCGCTCACCCCGGACGGTCGGTTCGCGCTGATCCAGGTGCAGTTCCAGGGCCGGGCCGACGACGTGACCGACGCCCAGCGCGAGGCGTACGAGAAGGTCGGCGCGCAGGCCGAGGCGCAGGGCTGGCAGATCGCCCCCGGCGGCGAGGTGCTGAACGCCGAGCCGGAGGTCGGCTCCACCGAGGCGCTCGGCGTGCTGGTCGCGGCGATCGTCCTGGTCATCACCTTCGGCTCGCTTGTCGCGGCCGGGATGACCATGCTGAACGCGCTGATCGGCGTCGGCGTCGGCATGGCCGGCCTGTACGCGCTCAGCGGCGCGGTCGAGCTGACCAGCACGGCGCCGATCCTGGCCCTGATGCTCGGCCTCGCGGTCGGCATCGACTACTCGCTCTTCATCACCTCCCGGCACCGGCAGAACCTGCTCGACGGCCTCTCCCCCGAGGAGGCGGTCGGCCGGGCGGTCGGCACGGCCGGCTCCGCCGTGGTCTTCGCCGGCGCCACCGTGGTGGTCGCGCTCGCCGGCCTGGCCGTGGTGGGCATCCCGTTCCTCACCGTGATGGGCCTGGCCGCCGCCGGCACCGTCACCGTGGCCGTGCTGGTCGCCATCACGCTGGCCCCGGCACTGCTCGGCTTCGCCGGCCGCAAGGTGCTCCCCCGCAAGCTGCGGGGGCGGGACGCCGTGGCCTCCCCGGCCACCGGCTCCGAGGACCGCTCGGGCTTCGGGTTCCGCTGGGCGCACTGGGTGACCCGGCTGCGCATCCCGGTCATCCTGGTGGGTCTGCTCGGCCTCGGCCTGCTCGCCATCCCGGCCCAGGACATGCGGCTGGCCCTGCCGGACGCCGCCGCCGCGGCCGAGGGCACCCCGGCCCGGGTCAGCAACGACCTGATCCGGGAGGGCTTCGGTCCCGGCTTCACGGGCCGGCTCGCGGTGGTCGTCACCGCCGACTCGCCGCAGGCCACCCAGGCCGCCCTGCCGCAGGTCACCGCGCTGATCCAGAAGACCGACGGGGTGCTGGCGGTGGCCCCGCCGCAGCTCGACCAGACCGGCCGCACGGCGCTGCTCGGAGTGATCCCGAAGACCGGCCCGACCGACGCGGCCACCGAGACGCTCGTGCACGACATCCGCGCGCAGGTCGGCGGCATCCAGAACGCCGACGTGCTGCTCACCGGCGTCACGGCGATCGGCATCGACGTGTCGGAGAAGCTCTCCGACGCGCTCCCGGTCTACCTGCTGCTGGTGGTGGGCCTGTCGGTGCTGCTGCTGATGCTGGTGTTCCGGTCGATCCTGGTGCCGGTGAAGGCCGCGCTCGGCTTCCTGCTCACCGTGGCGGCCACCTTCGGCATCACGGTGGCGGTCTTCCAGGAGGGCCACCTGGCCGGCCTGGTCGGGCTGGACACCCCGGGGCCGCTGGTCAGCTTCCTGCCGATCCTGCTCATCGGCATCCTGTTCGGCCTGGCCATGGACTACGAGGTCTTTCTGGTCTCCCGGATGCGCGAGGACTTCGTGCACGGCGACACCGCACGGCAGGCGACCATCAACGGTATGGGCCACGGCGCGCGGGTGGTGACCGCCGCCGCACTGATCATGATCTCGGTGTTCGGTGGCTTCGTCTTCCTGGACGACCCGGTCATCAAGTCGATGGGCTTCGCGCTCGCGATCGGTGTCGCCATCGACGCGTTCGTGGTCCGGATGACCATCGTCCCGGCGGTGATGTCGCTGCTCGACAACGCCGCCTGGTGGCTCCCGCGCTGGCTCGGCAAGGTGCTGCCCAACGTGGACGTCGAGGGCGAGGGCCTGCGCGCCCACCTCGCCGAGCGCGAACCCGCGCAGTTGTGACGAGGGCCTGCCCGGCCGGTCAGACGCCGGCCGGGTAGGTCTCCATCTCGCCCGGGGTGGCCAGCGCCGGCAGCGGGTGCAGCGCGGTCGCCTCGTCGCACCAGATGAACGCGTCGTAGCGCTCGCCCAGCCGGGTCGGCACGTAGTTGCCCCAGGCCTCGAAGCTCGGGTCGTACACCACCCCGATGGCCCGGTGGTCGGCTTCGGCGGTGACCCACTCCGGCTGGTCCTCGCCGCCGAAGACCAGCACCGCCCGCTCCGGCATCAGCTCGTGCAGCCGCCGTTCCACCGAGCCCTCCCGGGCCGGCGGCACGATCATGGCCTCGGCCGGCGAACCCCAGCGCGGCGCGGCGACCACCGTGCCCCGGTGGCTGCCGAAGCCGACCAGCACCACCGCGTCCCGGCCGTGCCGTTCCCGGCCGAGCTGGCCGATGTTCACCAGCCCGTCCGCCGCCATGTCGGTGGCGCGGGCGTCGCCGACGTGCGTGTTGTGGGCCCAGACGATCCCGCGCGCCTGCGGGCCGTAGCGGTCGAGCAGCCGGTCCAGCGTGTCGGCCATGTGGATGTCGCGGATGTTCCAGGACTCCGGGCCGCCGCCCACCATCGCCCGGTAGTAGCGCTCCGCCCCGGCCACCACCTCCGCGTTCTGCCAGGCCGCGAAGCGGTCCGCGCCGTCCGCGGCGGCCTGTTCCCGGGTACGCGCAAGCAGCCGGACCACCTCCTCCTCGCACCGGGCCGAGACGAACCGGCTGGCCGTTCCGTAGTCCTCGATCCGCTTGCCGTACGGCTCGAAGCACCGGTACGCCTCCTGCGCCGCCTCCAGCGAGGCGGGCTCCTCCTCGCCCAGGTAGTCGAAGATGGCCTGCATCGACTCCCAGAGGCTGTAGACGTCCAGCCCGTGGAAGCCGGCCCGCTCCCCCTCGGGGCGTTCCAGGTTCCACGCCCGCAGCCAGCGGCAGAACCGCGCCACCTCGGCGTTGGCCCACATCCAGGTCGGCCAGCGCTCGAAACCCTCCAGCGCGGTCTGCGGATCGGCCGACCCGCCCGGTGCGCCCACCACCGAGCAGTTCACCCGGTCGCAGTCCGGCCAGTCCCCCTCCACCGCGACGAAGTCGAAGCCCTGTTCGGCGATGAGCCGCCGGGTCAGTTGCTCGCGCAGCCGGTAGTAGTCGTAGCTGCCGTGCGTCGCCTCGCCGATCATGACGATCCGCGCGTCCCGGACGCGTTCCAGCAGCGGGTCGAAGTCGCTCGGCGCGCCGAGCCGCTGTACCAGCATGCCAGCGGCTACCCGGGACCCGTCCGGGCAAACGGCCACGCCGGCCGGCATGGCGCCCGGCGCAGCGGGTAGCCCGCCGGCATGACCGTCACCGGGGTGCAGTTGCAGGAGTTCCTGGCCGGGCTCGACTACCCGGTCTCCCGCGCGGACCTGGTCCGCTGGGGCCAGGAGAACGGTGCCAGCACCGAGATGTTGCAGATGCTGAGGGCGTTGCCGATGGAGGAGTTCGACACCCCCGCCGAGCTGGGCGAGGCGCTCAACACCCTGGTCTGAGCCGGGTCACCACCCGGCCCTTCCGGGGTCCGCGGCGTGCAGCAGCCGGAACAGCACCAGCCACTGCTCGGGCCAGACCAGCCCGACCGGGGTGTCCGGCGCGAGCCGGGCGGCCCGCAGCGCGCCGTCGACCCGGCGGCGCGGGTAGCCGGTGCGCAGCGAGGCGGCCAGCGAGCCGCCGACCCCGCCGAAGCCCAGCTCCACCATCCGCCGGTACGCGGGCAGCGCCGCCCGGGGCAGCAGCGGCTCGGGGCGGCGGTCCAGGCGCAGGAGCCCGCCGTCGGCGCCGGGTACCGGCCGGAACGCGCCCCGCGGCACCCGGCCGGCCAGCCGCCAGTGGTGCTCGGGCCAGGTGAGCACGGTGAGGCGGCTCCACCGGCCGTGGTCGCCGGCGCGCTTGCGGGCGTAGTCCAGCTGGGTGAGCAGGGTGGCCGACCGCAGGCCCGGCGCGGCGAGGCACCAGCGGACCACGGCGGCGGTCAGCGACCAGGGGATGTTGCCGACGACGGAGAACGGCCCGTCGGGCGGGGCGGCGGCCAGGAAGTCGGCCGCCCGGACCTCGACGTGCGGCAGGTCCGCGCAGGTCGCGGCCAGCTCCGGCAGCACGGCCGGGTCCACCTCGTACGCGACCAGCCGGCCGCAGCGCGCGGCGAGCGGCCGGGTGAGCTGGCCGCGACCGGCGCCCACCTCCAGCAGCAGGTCGTCCGGGCCGGGGCGGGCCGCCCGGAGCACCCGCGCGACGGCGGCCGGGTCGGCGAGGAAGTTCTGGGACAGCACGCGACGGGACCGGTCGCGCGCGGTGGTACGGGTTCGGCGGGGCGCCACAAGATCGTCCTGTCTGTCGCCCGGACGGGCGACGGGAACGGACAGGCGGCGCGGAGGCGGGCCTGTCCGAGCGGATCGGGACTCGGACGACCCTGGAGGTTCGGCGGGGACGCGACGGCCACCCCCGATCGGGGCAGGCGGCGGCGCACCGGGCAGCCGGCGGCGGCCGGCCCGCTCAGGGGCCGGCGGTGCGGACGGTCAGGTCAGGCGCGGTGGGCGTCCCGGCCGGCCAGGGCCGGGCGCCGGACCCGCGGGCGGGCGACCAGGAGGAGCCCCCGCGCGGCCGGCGCGACGGCCACGTCGATCAGGGCATGCGTGAACATGCCGGCCAGGCTAGCGGCGGCCCGGCCGGCCCGCGACGGATTTCCTCAGAGGTCGACGGTGCGCCGCTGGCTGCGGGCGGTCTCGGCGGCGTCCAGCACCGCCACGACCTCACGCCCGAACCGGACATCGCAGCGGTGGTCGCGGGTGCCCGCCTCGACCTCCTCCAGCAGCTGGTCGATGGCCGTGCCGAACGCTTGGAGCACGCTGCCGTCGCCGGGCGGGACGGTCTCGGTGCCGTTCTCGCCGAAGAAGACGAAGTCCCGGGTGACCGCCTCGGCCGGCGCGTCGAGGGTGAGGGAGAGCGTGCTGGTGGCGCCGCCGTCGTGGGTGAGCAGCAGGTGCACGAGGCCGCTCGGGCCGTCCATGGCCGCGACCCGGGTGACCCGGCCGAGCACCGGCAGGATCAGCGACAGCGCGTGCGGGCCGATGTCCCAGAGCGCGCCCCGGTCGCGCCGCCACTGCGAGTCCCCGTACGGGTTTCCCGGCTGGTAGATCGACGCGAACATGGTCGCCCGGGCGTGCTGCCAGCCGCCGGCCGCCGACGTGGCGGCGAGGAAGCCCGTGACGTTCGGGTGGAAGCGCTGGGTGAAGAAGACCACCGAGGCCACGCCGGAGGCCTGCGCGGCGGCGACCACCCGGTCGGCGTCGGCGAGGCTCAGCGCCAGCGGCTTGTCCAGCAGCAGGTGCCGCCCGGCGTTGGCGGCCCGGACGGCGATCTCGGCCTGCACGTCCGGGGGCAGCGCCACGGCGATCGCGTCGCAGGCGTCGAGCAGCGCGTCCACGTCCTCGAAGACTGGTACGCCGTGCCGGGTGGCCAGCGTGGCGGCCTTCGCCGGGTCACGCCCCCAGACCCCGGCCAGCTCGGCCCGCGGGTGCGCGTCGATGGCGGCGGCGTGCGTCTCCGCCGCCCAGTGACCCGTGCCGAACAAGCCGAACCGCACCAGGACCCCCTGCTGTCGTCCCCCGCCACGGCGTACGCCGGTGGCCGTGATCCACGCTAGTCGCCCGGCCGGGCCGGCGCGCCGCGACCCCGCCGGAGAGCCGGTCGACGGTGGCTACTACGACGATTAGTAGGCTGTGCCGGTGAACTCGACTGCGCCGGAACGGCGTCGATGACCACCGCGGCGGCGGGCGGCTCGCCGGTGGACGGGATCCTCGCGACGGCCTCGATCGTGCTGTCGCTCCTCGTGGCGGTCTGGGCCCTGGTGGCGGCCGTACGCCACCGTGCGCCGGACCGGCTCCAGTTCGTCGGCCTGGCCGTGCTGGAGGTGGCCCTGCTGGCGCTCACCGTGGTGGCGCTGGTCGCGCTCGGCGACGGCGAGCGGCCGGGCGAGCCGGGGGCGTTCTTCGGCTACCTGGTGACGCTGGTCTGCCTGCCGCCGCTGGCCTGGGTGCTGGCCCGGATGGAGCCGACCCGGTGGGGCTCGGCGATCGTCTGCGCCGTCTGCCTGGTCACCCCGGTGGTGGTGGTCCGGTTGCAGCAGACCTGGGAGGTCGTCGGTGGCTGAGCAGCGGGCGACGAACCGGGGGCCGGGCCGGTTGCTGATCGCGGTCTACATCCTCTTCGCCATCGCCGCGACCTCGCGGGCCGGGCTCCAGATCGCCACGAAGTTCGACGAGGCGCCGGTGGCGTACCTGCTCTCCGCGCTCGCCGCGCTCATCTACATCGTGGCGGCGGTCGGGCTGGCCCGGGCCGGGCACGCCGGCCGCCGGGTCGCGCTGGCCTGCTGCTCGGTGGAGCTGGTCGGGGTGGTCGGTGTCGGCATCCTGAGCCTGGCCGACAAGGAGCTGTTCCCCGACGAGACGGTCTGGTCGGGCTTCGGCAGCGGCTACGGCTACATCCCGCTGGTGCTGCCGGTGCTCGGCCTGCTCTGGCTCTGGCGCACCCGGCACGACCCCGCCTGAAGGGGCCGCGCCGGGTGACGCGTTCAAGGCCTCAGTCCTTGGGCCCGCCGGCGACGTAGATGACCTGGCCGGACACGAAGGACGCGCCCTCGCTGGCCAGGAACGAGATGGTGTGCGCGACGTCCTCCGGGCGGCCGGTGCGGCGCACCGGGATCTCGGCGGCGGCGTGCTGCTGGAGTGCGGAGAAGTCCACCTTCATCCGGGCCGCCGTGGCGGCCGTCATGTCGGTGACGATGAAGCCGGGCGCCACCGCGTTGACGGTCACCCCGAACGGGCCCAGCTCGATGGCGAGGGTCTTCGTGAAGCCCTGGAGGCCGGCCTTGGCGGCCGAGTAGTTGGCCTGGCCCCGGTTGCCCAGCGCCGAGGTGCTGGAGAGGTTGACGATCCGGCCCCACTTCCGCTCGACCATGTGCTTCTGGGTGGCCTGGCTGAACAGGAACGCGCCGCGCAGGTGCACGCCCATGACGGTGTCCCAGTCGGCCTCGGTCATCTTGAACAGCAGGTTGTCGCGGAGCACGCCGGCGTTGTTGACCAGCACGGTCGGCGCGCCCAGCTCGGCGGCGACCCGCTCCACGGCGGCCTCCACCTGGGCCCGGTCGGACACGTCGGCGCCGACGCCGAGCGCCCGCCCGCCCGCGGCGGCGATGGCGTCCACGGTCTCCTTGGTCGCCGACTCCTCGATGTCGACCACGGCGACGGCCATGCCGTCGGCGGCCAGCCGCCGGGCGGTGGCCGCGCCGATGCCGCGCGCGGCTCCGGTCACGATGGCGACGCGGGGCTCCTCCGACATGATTACCTCCCGGTAACTTGGGCTCGATCGAAGGAGCTTAACGCCGGGCCCGCCGTCAGAGGCCGCTGCCCCGGCAGATCCGGATCCACCGGTAGCCGTAGCCGGCGAGCTTCAGCCGGTCCAGCTTGCCGACCTCCTCGTAGTTGCGGTCGGTGAACACGTCGATCGGCAGGTCGGCCTCGGGGGCGAGGACGCTCAGGTCGACCTCGGCGTCCTCGGTGCCGAGGTTGTGCAGGAAGACCATGGTCCCGGTCGGCCCGTCGGCCCGGTGCGCCAGCACCCCGGGCGGCATCGGCACGTCGATGTGGCTGGTGCTCCCCGAGCCGATCTCCGGGGCCTCCCGGAGGGTACGGATCATCCGCTCGAACCAGCCCAGCAGCGACCTCGGGTCCTTGCGCTGGGCGGTCACGTTGACCTTCTGGTAGCCGTAGTCGCCCTTGTCGAGCACCGGGCGGACCAGCTTCTCCGGATCGGCCGTGGAGAAACCGCCGTTCTCCTTGTACGACCACTGCATGGGGGTGCGGATCGCCTCCCGGCCGGGCAGCGACAGGTCCTCGCCCATCCCGATCTCCTCGCCGTAGCGCAGCACCGGCGTGCCGCGCAGCGAGAACTGGAGCGCGTACGCCAGCTCGATGCGCCGGCGGTCGTTGCCGAGCATCGGGGCCAGCCGGCGGCGGATGCCCCGGCCGTAGAGGCGCATGTCCTCGTCCGGGCCGAACTGCTCGTACACCTGGTTGCGCTGTTCGGCGGTGAGCCGCGACAGGTCGATCTCGTCGTGGTTGCGCAGGAAGGTGGCCCACTGCCCGCCCTCGGGCAGGGCCGGGGTGTCGCGCAGCGCCTCGATCACCGGCTCCGGGTCCTGCCGCGCCAGGGCCAGCATCAGCCGCCCGTTCATCATGAAGTCGAAGAGCATGTGGATCCGGTTGGCCGAACCGCCGCTGTCGCCGAAGTAGACCGGCAGCTGGTCGGGCTCGACGTTCGCCTCGGCGAGCAGGACCGCGTCCCCCCGCCGCCACTGCACGTGCTGGCGCAGCTCGGTGAGGAACTCCATGTCCTTGGGCGAGTTCGGGTTGCCGGCCTCGGTCAGCTCGATGATGAACGGCACGGCGTCCATCCGGAAGCCGGAGACGCCGAGCTGGAGCCAGAACGACATGACCTTCTTGATCTCGGCCCGGACCTCGGGGTTGGCGACGTTCAGGTCCGGCTGGAACTTGTAGAAGCGGTGGTAGTACCAGGCCTTCGCGGTGCGGTCGTAGCTCCAGGTCTCGTTCTGCTCGCCGGGGAAGACCATGCCCTGGTGCCGGTCCGGCGGCGCCTCGTCGCTCCACACGTACCAGTTGCGGTACGGAGAGTCGGGCGAGGAGCGGGCGGACTGGAACCAGGGGTGCTCGTCCGAGGTGTGGTTGACCACCAGGTCGATGATCACCCGGATGCCCCGGTTCCGGGCCTGGTGCAGCAGTTCGGCGAAGTCGCCGAGGGTGCCCAGCTTCGGGCTGACGTTGTAGAAGTCGGTGGCGTCGTAGCCGTCGTCCCGGTTCGGCGACGGGTGGATGGGGTGCAGCCAGAGGCAGGTGACCCCGAGCCGGGCGAGATAGTCGAGACGGCCGATCAGGCCGCGGAAGTCACCCACCCCGTCGCCGTCGGAGTCGGCGAACGTGTCCACGTCGAGGCAGTAGACGACCGCCTCCTGATACCACCTGTCACCCATGCCTCGTCTACTTCTCCGGCCGGCGGCTGCGGCAAACCCACGGCCCGGCGCGCGCCCGGTACGGTGCCGGCATGACCGCCGACACGCACCCCCTCGACTGGTCCGCCGGCACCTGGCTCAACCCTCCGGAACGGGCCGAACCGGCCGGCGGTGCGCTGCTGGTCGAGCCGCGCGGGGGCAGCGACTTCTGGCGGCGGACCAGCTACGGCTTCGTGCACGACGACGGCTCGGCGCTGCTCGCTCCGTTCCCCGTGGACAGTGCCGTGGAGGTGGGCTTCCGGCTCGACTACACGGCCCAGTTCGACCAGGCCGGAGTGCTGGTCCGGGTGGACGAGCGGCGGTGGACCAAGGCCGGTGTGGAGGTCAGCGACGGGCAGCCGCAGGTCGGCGCGGTGGTCACCGACGAGCTGTCCGACTGGTCGGTGGCCCCGGTGCCGGAGTGGTCGGGGCGGGACGTGACGGTCCGGGTCAGCCGGGCCGGGGACGCGCTGACCGTCCGCGCGCGGGTGGAGGCCGAGCCGTGGCGCCTGGTCCGGGTGGCCCCGCTGGACCCGGGGGCCGAGGCGGTGGCCGGGCCGTACTGCTGCTCGCCCAGCCGGGGTGGCCTGGTGGTCCGGTTCACCGGCTGGCGGCGGGGGCCGGCGGACGCCGCGCTGCACCCGGAGGGTTGACCCCGCGGTCGGTGGGCCCGATCACCGGCAGGTGTGACCGGCCCGAGTCGGGGTACCGGTTACGGATCCCCGGCACCGCGCGGAAGGACGCCCATGGCACTCGCCCAGAACGTCGACCCGAACGAGTTCACCGGGCTGACCGGCTGGGTGGCGACCGTGATCGACTCGTTCGGTGCGGTCGGGGTGGCCCTGCTGGTCGCCCTGGAGAGCATCGTCCCGCCGATCCCGAGCGAGGTCGTGCTGGCCATGGCGGGCTACCTGGCCGCCGAGGGCCGGTTCAACGTGGTGCTGATCGTGCTGGCCGCGACGGCCGGTTCGCTGCTCGGCGCGCTGGTGCTCTACTGGCTCGGCGCCGCCCTCGGCGAGGAACGGCTGAAGCGCTGGCTGGACCACATCCCGCTGGTGGACCGGGACGACCTGGAGAAGGCTGACCGCTGGTTCGAGCTGCACGGCCGGTGGGCGGTCCTCGTCGGCCGGGTGGTGCCGGTGGTGCGCAGCCTCGTCTCCGTGCCGGCCGGCGCGAACCGCATGCCGCTGGGCGAGTTCATCCTGCTCACCACGCTGGGCAGCGGGGTGTGGAACGGGCTGATCGTCGGGGCCGGTTTCGTCCTCGGCTCGCGGTGGCAGGACGTCGACCGCTACAGCCACTGGTTCAACTACGCGATCTTCGCGGTCTTCGCCGTGACGATCGCGAGCTGGGTGGTCAAGAAGGTGCGCCGGCGGCGCGCCCGGCGGTCGGTGACCGCCGGGCGCTGACCGGGCGGGATCAGAATCCCGCGGTGATGCTGGTGAACTCCCAGGTGTTCTGGGCGATGCCGGAGCAGTTGGAGACCACCCCGCCGCCCGGGCAGGGCCGGTCCCGGTTGACCGACCAGAAGGTGAACCGGGCGAGCCCCCGGGCCTTGGCCCAGTCCCGGATCTGGGTCCAGGTGGCCGGCGTCGTCAACTCCTGCTGGTCGGAGAGGCCGTTCATGCCGGAGATGCCCATGTGGGCGTAGGCGGTGGCGTCGGACCAGCCGAAGGCCGTCTTCAGCGCGTTCTTCAGGCCCTCGGCGGCGTTGACCGTGCTCTGGTACATGTTCGCGCCGCCGCCGAAGTCGAACGGCATGATGGTGAAGACGTCGATGTTGGCACCCCTCGCGGCGGCCTGGTTGATCAGCCGGGTGCCGTAGTACGACGGTCCGGTGGTCGAGGTGCCGAAGGTGACGATCGTCTTGATCCCCGGGTTGTTCTGCTTGACGATCTTCAGGGCGTCCAGGATCCGGTCCTGCACGACCTCGTTCTCGAACTCGTCGCTGTTCTCGATGTCGATGTCGATCGCCTTGAGGTTGTAGGCGTTGATGACCTGCTGGTACGCGCCGGCCAGCGCGCTGGCCGAGGAGCAGTTCGGGCCGAGCTTGTTGCCGCTCCAGCCGCCGAACGACGGGATGACGTCGCCGCCGGCCGCCTTGATCGCGGCGATGGTGCTGGCGTGCGCGCCGCCGGTGAGCGGGCCGCTGCCGTCCCAGGCCGGGGTGCAGCCGCCGCCGGACAGCACGAACGCGATGGTGAACCACTTGATCCCGGTCGCGCCCATCACCGTCGACGGCGCGGGCGGGTCACCCCAGCCCGGGTAGAGGTAGGGCGCGGCGGCCATCGCGCCGCCACCGCCGCCCGTGCAGCCGGTGGTGGTGGCCGACACGGCCGCCGACTTCGCCGACTCCCCGCTGGCGTTGTACGCGGCCACCGTGTAGCTGTGCCCGGTGCAGGCGCCCAGCCCGGAGACCGTGGCCGAGGTGCCGGTGACGGTGGCCTTCACGGTGCCGCCCTCGTAGACGCGGTAGCCGGTGACCGTGCCGGACACGGCGTTCCAGGCCAACGAGACCGAGGTGTTGGTGGTGCCGGTGACCCGGAGGCCGCCCGGGGTGGCCGGGGCGCCCGGGTTGCCGCCGCCCCCGCCGGTGCACGAGCCGCCGTTGACCGTGCAGTTCACGGGGTCGCCGGTGCCGCTGACGATGAAGCCGAAGCTGGTGCTGGCGCCCGGGGCGAGGGTGCCGTTCCAGGACTGGTTCACCGCGGTGACGTGCTGGCCGGAGGTGGTCAGCCGGGCGTCCCAGAACGAGCCGAGGGTGCTGCCGGCGGGCAGGTCGAACTGGACGTTCCACGAGGAGATGCCGGCCGAGCTGTTGTTGGTGACGGTGAACTTGGCCTCGTACCCGCTGCTCCAGGTGGAGGTGCGGACGAAGGCGGCGGTGGCGGCGGAGGCGGGCGGCGCGGCCAGCACGGTGCCGGCGACCAGGGCGGCGGCGAGCGCGACGGCGAATGTCGCCAGGCGGGTGGAGCGGAGTCTCACGGCGTCCTCCAGGGGACCGTTGTGGTGGAGGGTGGGCATTTACGACCGTCGACGTGCGCTCATTATTAAGACTGTTAACTGTTTCTGTCCAGAGGCAGACCGGGGGTCCCCCGCGGGGACCCCCGGGCCGGCCGCTCAGCGCCGGAAGGTGAACCAGTTGACGTTGACGAAGTCGGCCGGCTGTCCACTGCTGAAGGTCAGGTAGACGGTGTGCCGGCCGGTGACGGCGGCGACGTTGCCGGGCACCGAGCGCCAGCTCTGCCAGCCGCCGGTGTTGGCAACCGCGAAGCTGCCGATCGGCGCGCTGGTCGGGCTGTCGATCCGCACCTGGACCAGCCCGCTCACCCCGCCCGGCGCGCCGGAGGCGACCCGGGCCACGAAGTCCTTCGGCGGGGTGGCGCCGAACTCCACGTTGTCGTAGCGGGCCCAGTCGCCGTTGGCCAGCCAGCCGATGTCCTGGCCGCCCTCACCGCACGGCTCCACCTGCACCCCGTTCTGGCCGCTGAACGCCTCGGCCTGGATGGTCGAGTACGCGTCCACCGCTCCGCCCGGCGGCGGCGTGGTCGGCGTCGGCGACGGCGTGCCGCCGCCACCGCGGGTGTAGGCGGCCACGTAGTCGACCACCATGGGCCGGCCGGAGACGGTCGACGCCGTGGGCGTGGCGGACCCGGCCACCCCGTCCGGGAAGCCGCCGCCCATCGCCACGTTCAGCAGCATGAAGTAGCCGCTGTGGTTGGTCATCTGGCTCCAGTACGGCTCGCCGACCTGGTTCTGGCTCACCGTGTGGAAGAGCTGGCCGTCGACGTACCAGCGCAGCTGCTGGGGGCTGATCGAGGCGTCCCACTCGAAGCGGTAGGTGTGGAACGCCGACTGGCAGGCGCTGCCCGGGCAGGCGCGCGAGGCGCCGATGCCGTTGAACTCGTTGCACGGCCCGCCCGGGGCGACGCCGCAGTGCAGCACCCCCCAGACCGAGTTGATGCCGTTGACGTTCTCCATGATGTCGAACTCGCCGATGCCCGGCCAGTTCTGGTAGTTGCCCCGGTAGGGCGAGCCGAGCGCCCAGAAGGCCGGCCAGTAGCCGGCGGCCTGCGCGCCGGTCACGTTCGGCATCTGGATGCGGCCCTCCAGGGCCAGGACTCCCCCGGACGGCGGCTTGAAGTTGGCGCGGACCGTCTCGATCCGGGCCGAGGTCCACCGCCCGGAGCCGTCCTTGAGCGGGGTGATCCGCAGGTTGCCGGCGCCGTCGTGGGCCAGGTTGGCGGTGCTGGCGGTGTAGGTCTGGATCTCACCGGTGCCCCAGTTGGCCGGGCCGCCCGGGTAGCTGGTGCCGGTGTCGATGATCCAGTTGGCGGAGGAGGGCAGGGTGCCGGCCGCGCCGGTGAAGTCGTCGCTCCACACCAGGCTCCAGCCGGAGGGCGGCGGCGGCACGGCGGCGTGCGCGGTCATCGTGACGGTCGCGAGGGCGGTGGTGGTGGCGAGCACGGCGGCCGCCAGGGAGAGCCGCCGGCGGGACCGGCGCACGGCGGAGGGGGCGGCCGTGGCCGCCGGGACAGGATTCATCGGGGTGCCTCTCTGCGGGGACGGGCAGGAGAGAGCGCTCTCTGAGAGCGATTTCTACGCGCCCGCCCCCACAGTTGTCAACGTGCGTCGATACCTTCGGGCTGAGGCCGGCGCAGCACCACCTGCTCCAGCGCCGTCCACGCCGTCGTGGTGACCAGGTAGAGCACCGCCGCGAGCGGCACCACGAGCGCCACCAGCACCGTGGTGAAGGGCAGCAACGGCACGAGCCGGCCCAGCACCGCGGCGCC
The DNA here is from genome assembly GCF_050948395.1 of Micromonospora sp. CA-244673. NCBI lineage: Bacteria > Bacillati > Actinomycetota > Actinomycetes > Micromonosporales > Micromonosporaceae > Micromonospora > Micromonospora sp. CA-244673. The sequence continues at coordinate 6,129,509 of NZ_CP192019.1, forward strand.
CGGGCCCTCGGTGGGCGCGCCGGCGATGGTGCCCGTGGCCGCGGCCGCCCGGCGGGCCCGCCGCGACGACCACCAGGCCAGCACGAGCAGGGCCGCCACCAGCACCCCGAAGACCGCCACCACCGGGCCGGTGAGCCCGTCGCCGAGATGCCAGCCCAGGGGTACGCCGGCGAACCGCTCGTGCAGCAACTGAGGGTGGCCGTCACCGGTGGCGAAGACGCGGTACATGACCAGGAAGAACGGCGCCTGCAACAGCGCCGGCAGGCAGCCCGCGACCGGGCTGGCACCGGCCCGCCGGTAGAGCGCGAACAACTCGCTCTGCAGGCGGCCGGGGTCGTCGGCGTACCGCCGCTGGAGGTCGCGGACCTCGGGGGCGAGCGCCGAGCGGCGCCGCTCACCGCGAACCTGGGCCAGGGTGAGCGGCGAGATCAGCAGCCGGACCCCGATGGTGAACAGGACGATCGCGGCGGCCGTCGCGGCCCCGCCGGCCAGCGGGGCGAGCGTGCCGGCGAGCCAGGTGACGACGCCGGCGGCGGCGGACGCCGCGGCGTGCAGTGGTGCGAAGGCGAGCATGGGAAGACCCCTCGGTCCGATTCCGGATGCCCCGGCGGGACGACGCGTCCCACGGGACGGATGACGACGGAACCGGCCGCGCGGCGAGGATGCGCCGGAGGACAACCCGGCGCGAGGCGGCTACGCGGCCGAGGGGCGCAGCCCGGGCGCGCGGGGCCGCGGCCGCCCCGGTGCGTCCGGATCGACCTGGCGGGGCACCCGGCGCTGCCGGGCCCGGGCCCGCAGGGCGAGCGCGAGCCGGCCGGCGCGCGGCGTGGGCAGCGCCCGGACCCGCAGCGCGAGCAGCGAGGCGAGCAGCAGCGCGGCGGCCACCGCCGCGCCGGCCAGCAGGCCGGCCGGGCGGTCCGCGAGCAGGGTGAGGGCGTACGCCCACGTCCCCGTCACCAGCATCCCGACCACACGCCGACTCTAGAACCCGCTGTCACGTCCCGGTACGCGATCGCCGGAGCGACCGCCCGCCCGGCGCCGGTCGTCACCGTCCGCGACGTGGCGCCGAGGACGGGCGCGGCCGTCGGCAGCCACCGCCCGGCCGGTCGTCGCCGGGCGGAATCCCTTCGGCACCGGGCCGGGTGACCCACGAACGGGGGACGTGAACCGGCGCGTAGCCGACGACACGCCGCCCGGCGCGTTTCCCCCCGCCGACACGGTGGGTAACAGGGCATCGACCGCGCGGCACGGTGCCGCGGCCGGTACGGAGTGGACGGTGGTCTCGATGAGCGGGTCAGTGGCGGAGCGGGAACGGAGCGCCGCACCGGGCGGCACGGACCTGCTGACAGTCGGCGTGGAGGAGGAGTTCCTGCTCGTCGACCCGCACACCGGGACCGCGGTGCCCGCCGTCGACCTGGTCATGGAACAGGTGCCGGCCGAGCTGCGGGGCCAGGTGGAACGGGAGTTCCAGACCAGCCAGATCGAGATCGGCAGCCCGCCCGGGCTGGAACTCTCCTCGATCCGGCACTCGCTGGCCATGCTCCGCGCCGAGCTGGCGGCAGCCGCCGAGCGGGCCGGCGTCCGGCTGCTGGCCATCGGCACCGGGCCGGTGGACGGGCCGGTGCCGCCGGTGGTGGACAAGCCCCGCTTCGACCGGATGATCGAGCGGTTCCGGCTGCTCGTGCCGGGCCCGGGCAACAACGGCATGCACGTGCACGTCGGCGTCCCGGACGCGGAGACCGGGGTGCAGGTGCTCAACCACGTCCGGCCCTGGCTGCCGATCCTGCACGCGGTCACCGCCAACTCCCCGTTCGCCAAGGGCGAGGACACCGGCTACGCGAGCTGGCGCTCGGTCGAGTGGGAGCGCTGGCCCTCGGTGGCGCCCACCCCCTGGCTGGAGTCGCACGAGCACTACGAGCGGCTCATCCGCCAGCTCATCGCCAGCGGCGTGATGCTCGACGAGGGAATGCTGTACTGGTACGCCCGGCTCTCCGCCAAGTACCCCACCGTGGAGATCCGCATCGGTGACGTCTGCCCGACCGTGGACGACGCGGTGCTGGTCGCCGCCCTGGTCCGGGCCCTGGTGGCCACCGCCATGACAGAGCTCGCCGAGGGCCGGCCGGCCATCAACACCGACCACCACCTGCTGGTCGCCGCGCACTGGCGGGCGGCCCACGACGGGCTGGAGGGCGACGGCGTCGACCTGACCGACGGCGAGCTGCGCCCCGCCTGGGAACTGCTGGCCGGGCTGGTCGAGCGGGTCCGCCCCGAACTGGAACGGCACGGCGACCTCGACCGGGTGACCGACCTGCTCGGCGGGCTGCGCCGGCACGGCAGCGGGGCGGCCCGGCAGCGGGCGGTGTTCGCGCGTACCGGCAAGCTGGTCGACGTGGTCGCGGACGTGGCCCGGCAGACCCGGGGCTGAGCGCCCCCGCCGGCGCGGCGCGCGTGACAGGATGGGCGTCGTGGCGGAGCGGATGGTCGTCGTCGGCGGGGACGCCGCCGGAATGGCGGCGGCGTCCCAGGCCCGGCGCCTCCGCGGCCGGGACGACCTGGAGATCGTCGCCTTCGAGCGCGGCCACTTCACCTCCTACTCGTCCTGCGGCATCCCCTACTGGATCAGCGGGCTCGTGCCGGATCGGGACCAGCTCATCGCCCGCGACCCGGCCACCTTCCGGGACCGGTTCGACATCGAGGTCCGGCTGCGGCACGAGGTCACGGCCATCGACCTCGACCGCCGCGAGGTGGTGGCGCGGGATCTGGACGGAGGCGGCGAGGTCCGCGCCGGCTTCGACACCCTCGTCTACGCCACCGGCGCGACCCCGATCCAGCCCGAGTGGGCGCGGGGCGGAGTCGCCGGGGTGTTCGGCATGCAGACCCTCGACGACGGCAGCGCCCTGCTGGACTGGCTGGAACGCGAGCCCCGCCCCCGCCGCGCCGTGGTGGTCGGCGGCGGCTACATCGGGGTCGAGATGGCCGAGGCGCTGCTGCACCACGGGCTCTCGGTCGACCTCGTCGAGCAGGCCGACCAGCCCATGTCCACCGTGGACCCGGACATGGGCGAGCTGGTGGCCGAGGCGATGCGCGGCACCGGCATCGGCATCCGCACCGGCCTGTCCGTCACCGGCCTTGACGAGCGGGACGGCCGGATCGCCGCGGTGGTCACCAGCGAGGGGCCGATCCCGGCCGACGTCGTGGTGCTGGGCCTGGGCGTACGCCCGAACGTCGCGCTCGGCGCGTCCGCCGGCCTGCCGATCGGCCCGTCCGGGGCGATCCGTGTCGACCGGCGGATGCGGGTGCCCGATGCGCCGGGCGTCTGGGCGGCCGGCGACTGCGTGGAGAGCCTGCACCGGGTCAGCGGCATGCCCATGCACATCCCGCTCGGCACCCACGCCAACAAGCAGGGCCGGGTCGCCGGGATCAACATCGGCGGCGGCTACGCGACGTTTCCCGGCGTGATCGGCACGGCGGTGACCAAGGTCTGCGAGCTGGAGGTCGGGCGCACCGGCCTGCGCGAGCGGGACGCCAGGGCGGCCGGCTTCGAGTTCGTCACCGTGCTCGCCGAGTCGACCAACCGGGCCGGCTACTACCCGGGCGCCCGGCCCATGACGGTCAAGCTGATCGCCGAGCGGCCCAGCGGCCGGCTGCTGGGCGCCCAGATCGTCGGCTGGTCCGAGGCGGCCAAACGGATCGACGCGCTGGCCGTGGCGCTGTGGAACAACATGACGGTCGACGAGATGACCGCGCTCGACCTGGGCTACGCGCCGCCGTACGCCCCGGTCTGGGATCCGGTGCTGATCGCGGCCCGCAAGGCCGTCGACGCCCTCGCTTACTCCGGCCGGTAGGGCGAGGAGAGGCGAAAGGATGAGCATCACGGGCCACGTGATCTTCGACCCGGACCACTCCATGCGTCTCGTGCTCACCGGGCCGGACGGCCCGGTCGACGTCGGCAGCACCCGGCGTTCGGCGGACCTCGGGCGGATGGCCGAAGAAGCGGCTGCTCGCCTGTACGGATCCGCGCGAGTGGACATCTCGCTCGTCGTCGACCGGCCGCCCTGGTTGAGGGAAGGGATGATCGTGCGGCACTCCGCACCCGATGACCCCGGTGCGAGGGTCGAGCATCCCTATGGCCAGATCGTGGGATTTCTTCCGGTGGGCGGAGTGCTCGTATGGCATCCCCGGACGAGTGCCGGCGTGCACGCCCCGGAGGACCTCGTCGTGTGCTCCCCGGCGTCCGTCGATCCCCGCATCGTCCAGGAGATGGTCACGCGAACCGGCATTGCGCCAGTGGCAGGGTGAGACGCGACGGTCGTGCCCCGACTCACCGGCAGCCAGAGAAGGCACGAGGATGGCCGGATGCGGATGGAGATCCCCGAGGGGTTGCGCTGGACCGAGCGGACGCCGGTCGGCCGGGCCTGGCTTGCCGAGTTGCCCGACCGGTTGGCGGACTGCGTGGCGCGGTGGGGGTTGTCGGTCGGCCCGCCCTTCGCGTACGCGTTCGCGTCGCTGGCCCTGCCGGCGGAGTTGCCCGACGGCACCCGGGCGGTGCTGAAGCTCCAGTACCCGGACGACGACAGCGTGCACGAGGCGACCGCGCTGGCGCACTGGGCCGGCCGGGGAGCCATCGGGCTGCTGGCCCACGACGCCGAGCGCCGCGCCCTGCTGGTCGAGCGTTGCGACCCCGGCACCCCGCTGCACGAGCTGCCCCCGGACGCGGCGCTGGACGTGGCGGTCGGGCTGCTCCCCCGGCTCGGCGTGCCGGCCGGCCCGCCGTTCACCCCGCTCGCCGAAGAGGCGGCCGGCTGGGCCGAGCGGATGCCGGCCAACTGGGCACGCCTGAACCGGCCGTACGAGCGGCGGCTGCTCGACGCCGCGCTCGGGATGCTCGCCGACCTGGCGCCCACCCAGGGCGCGCAGGTGCTGGTCAACCAGGACCTGCACGCCGGCAACGTGCTGGCGGCCGGCCGCGAGCCGTGGCTGGTCATCGACCCGAAGCCGCTGGTCGGTGAGCGGGAGTTCGCAGTGGTGCCGCTGGTGCGCGGCCCGGAGCTGGGCCACTCCCCGGCGGCGGTGCGGCACCGGCTCGACCGGCTCAGCGCCGAGCTGGGCCTGGACCGGGAACGGGTCCGCGGCTGGGCGGTCGGTCAGACCTTGGCCTGGAGCATCGGCGAGGACCAGGTCTTCCCGCAGCAGGTCGAGACGGTCCGCTGGCTGCTCGGCATGGCGTGACCGGTCCGCGCGGGCGGTCCACGTCACGTCCGTCGGCTGCTCGGCCCGGCGTGACCGGCCCCCCGGACCGGTCCCGCCAGGCCGACGCGGCGGTCAGGCCGGGTACGGGACCGCCTCCCGTGCCGTCCGCAGGGCCCCGGCCCACCAGGCGAGCTGGTCCAGCAGGGTCTTGGCGTACCCGGACACCGCCGCGTCGAGCGGCTGGCCGTCCTGCCAGCCCAGGTAGTAGTTCGGGAAGGCCAGCCCATCCCGGATCGTCACCGCGTGCAGTTCGGTGAGCACGTTCTCCAGGTGCAGGACGGCGTGCCGGCCGCCGGCCGCGCCGCCGTAGCTCACGAAGGCGACCGGCTTGGCCGTCCACTGGGTGAAGTGCCAGTCGATGGCCGCCTTCAGCGCGGCCGGGTAGCTGTGGTTGTACTCGGGCGTGACCAGGATGAACGCGTCCGCGCCCGCCAGCCGGGCGGTGAGCGGCGCCATGGCCGCCGGGCGCGGGTACGCGTCACCCGCGAACTTCGGTGACTCCGCCGGCAGCGCCAGCGGGATCTCCACGTCGGCGAGGTCGACGACGTCGACGTCGAACCCGCCGTGCTCGCGCGCCCGCTCGGCGACCCAGGACGCGACGACCGGCCCGAACCGGCCCTCGCGGACGCTTCCGATGACAATGGCCAACCTGTGCTTCTCGTTCATGGGCTCCACGGTCCGCCGCCGCGACGGCGGCAACCAGACCGGGCCGAGGCTGGCCCCCGCAGGGCCACGCTACGCCGGCCGGGGGGGCCGGAACCCGCCCTAGACTTCGACCCATGGGTACGCCACTGGGTGACTTCGTCCGCGCCAAGCGCGACAGCCTCCAGCCGGAGTCCTTCGGCCTGCCCGATCGGGGCCGGCGCCGCTCCCCCGGCCTGACCCGGGCGGAGGTGGCCACCCGGTCGGGGATCAGCGTGGAGTACCTGACCCGCATCGAGCAGGGCCGGGACCGCAACCCCTCGCACTCGGTGCTGCACGCGCTCGCGGACGGCCTGAGTCTGGATGCCGGGGAGCGGCACCACCTGCGCTACCTCGCCAAGATCACCGGCGGGGGCTGCCCGGGGCACCGGCCGCCGGCGCCGCCCAACCGCGAGGTCCGGCCCACCGTGCGGGAGACCCTCCGGCTGCTCGAACCCGGGGTCGCGTTCGTGACCAACCGGCTGGGCGACGTGCTCGCTTACACGGAAGGATTCGCGCTGGTCATGGGCGCGGCCGGGCTGCTGGACGCCGATCCGCCGAACCTGACCCGCTACGTCTTCACCGACCCCCGCGCCCGGAGCGTCTTCCCCGACTGGGACCAGGTGGCCGACGAGCAGGCCTTCGACCTGTGGCTCGGGCCCTCCGCGGAAAGCTCCGAGTGGTTCAGAGTCCAGCTCGCCCCCGTCGCCGGGCCGGAGTTCACCCGGCGGCTCCAACGGCACCTGCCGCCGCCCCAGGTCCCGCTCCGGCTCGACCATCCCACCGTGGGCGAGCTGCGCTGGCACCGGGAGAAGCTGGAACTGCCGAGCATCGACGCCCAGGAACTGGTCGTCCTGCTGCCCGCCGACGAGGCGACCGCGCAGGCCGTCGAGCGGCTCCGGCACCGACGCCACGGCGCCCTCCGCGCCGTCGGCTGACCGGGCCGTCGGCTGACCCGCGCCGTCCGCTGACCGGGCCGCGCTCGGCGGCCGGTTCGCCACCGAGGGCGCCGCCGCCGCTCAGCGGGCCTGGCAGGTGGCGCACCAGTAGAGGTTGCGGCCGGCCAGCTCGCCGCGGCTGACCTCGGTGCCGCAGACGTGGCAGGGCGCGCCGGGGCGGCGGTAGACGTAGACCTCGCCGCCGTGCCGGTCGACCCGGGGCGCCCGCCCCATCGCCTCCGGCAGGTGCACGTCACGGACGGTGTCGATCCGGCCCCGCTCGACGGCGACGGTCATCAGCGCGACCAGGTCGGCCCAGAGTTCGGCCCAGCCGGCCGGAGTCAGGTCCCGTCCGGGCAGCAGCGGGGGCAGCCCGGCCCGGAACAGCGCCTCCACCACGAAGATCAGGCCGGTGCCCGCGACCACCGACTGGTCCAGCAACAGCGCCGCCAGCGGGGTGGGGCTGCGCCGGATCCGGGCGTACGCCCGGTCGGGGTCGGCGTCGGCGCGCAGCGGGTCGGGGCCGAGCCGGTCGCGCAGCGCGGCCACCTCGGGCGGGGTCAGCAGCTCGCAGGCGGTCGGCCCGCGCAGGTCCAACCAGTGCCGGTCACTCATGAGCCGCAGCCGGATCTGCCCGACCGGGGGCGGCGGCTCGCCCGGGCCGTCGGTGACCTTGCCGTAGAGCCCGAGGTGGACGTGCAGGGTCAGCTCGCCCGCGTAGTGGTGCAGCAGGTGCTTGCCGTACGCCTCGGTGCCGTCCAGGACGGTGCCGGTGAGCCGGGCGGCGCCCTCGGCGAAGCGGCCCTGCGGGCTGGCGGCGTGCACCTTGTCGCCGGCGAAGAGCTCGGCGTGCCGGGCCGCCAGGCGGTGGATGGAATGTCCCTCTGGCACGACGGCAACGGTAGCCCGCCGGCCGGGACGCCGCCGACCAGGAGCGGCAGCGGCTTCGACGGGTGTCGACGCGTCCGCCACGGGGTACCCCATGAGCGTCACGCGCGGTTTCCGCGCCGGAGTTCAGGAGGTGTCGAAGTGAAGATTCTGTCCCGCCGGAACGGTCCGGCGCGAACCGATGACGTGAACGGCGACGGGGTGGTCGACGAGCGCGACCGGGGCGACGACGGCCGTCCCGTAATCACCGACCGGGACGCGGAGCGGACCACGTACCGCAGCGCCGCCACCGCCTCCGACGGCGAGCGCGCCCGCGACGCCGCCTCGACCACCGGGGACGGGGGCGCCACCACGACCCGGAGCGGGCGCACCGGCGACTCGGAGCGGCGCGCGGCGGAGCGGGCCGCGGCGGCCCGCGCGGCCACCGGCGGCCGGCCGGACGTGGACGCCCGGCCCGCGGGGCCGGCGGCCGACGTGGAGCCCGCCACGGAGCGCACCGTCGACCTCAACCGCGACGGCCGGCCGGACCGGCCGGTCGACCGGGACCCGGCGACGGAGCGGGTGGAGCCGGTCCGCACGAAGCGGCCCCGGGCCAGCCTGCTCGCCACCCTCGGCCTGATCGTCTCGGTGGTCGGCGCCCTGTTCGTGCTCTCCGGCACCCTGGCCGGCTACGGCATCGGCCTCGGCGCGGTCGGCGCGGTGCTCGCCGTGCTCGGCCTGGTCGCCACCCGCCGCCGGCACGTCGCCGGCAAGACCGACGCGCTGATCGGCATCGTCGTCGGCCTCGCCGCCGTGGTGCTCGGCGTCGTGGCGATGACCGGCCAGTTCGACTGGCCGACCACCGACGGCGACTGGGTCGGCCGGTTCCGCGAGTGGCTCGACTCACAGTTTGCGGATCTCTTCTGACGGGCAGTTTTCCGGTCGCCGGCAGCGCCGGCACGCCCGATCAGCTCTGGTGGTTCACCAGCCGGGCACACCTCTTTCGGGGGCGGCGGTTCGCCGCCCCCGAAGTATGTCCGGGGTCGGTTCGGACCCCGGCGACGTCTCGTCGGCCAGCCGAGCGCGTGAACGCAACGATCGTTCGGTGATGAGGGCCCACACGCAACGATCCGTCGCCCAACGCAACTTCCGGCGGTGGATGTCGTCTACCCGGGCCGCATACCGTTGGACCACGGCGCCAGCCCGTGGGCCGACGGTGGCCGGGCGCGCCCGACCCCTGGGAGCACGACATGACGATGGACGCGACCCGCCAGCGCTTTCTGATGTGCCGGCCGACGTACTTCGCCGTCGACTACGCGATCAACCCGTGGATGGACCCCACCGCCCCGGTCGACGCCGACCTGGCGATCCGGCAGTGGGAGCAGCTCCGCCGCACCTACCTCGACCTGGGCCACGAGGTCGAGCTGATCGACCCGGTCAGCGGCCTGCCGGACATGGTCTTCGCGGCCAACGGCGGCACGGTGATCGACGGCAAGGCCATGGCGGTGCAGTTCCGCGACCCGCAGCGCGCCGACGAGGCGCCCGCCTACCGGGCCTGGTTCGAGGCCGCCGGCTTCGAGATGTACGACCCGAAGCACGTCAACGAGGGTGAGGGCGACGTCCTGCTGGTCGGCGACCACCTGCTCGCCGGCACCGGGTTCCGCACCGCGCACGCCTCGCACGCGCAGCTCCAGGAGGTCTTCGGCTACCCGGTGATCACCATGCAGCTGGTGGACGCGCGCTTCTACCACCTGGACACCGCGCTCACCGTGCTCGACGAGCGGACCGTGGCGTACCTGCCGGAGGCGTTCTCCCCGGGCAGCCGCGCGGTGCTGCGCCGGCTCTTCCCGGACGCGATCCACGCCACCATGGCCGACGCCGAGGTGCTGGGGCTGAACGCGGTCAGCGACGGCAGGCACGTGGTGCTGCCGGCGCAGGCCACCGACCTGGCCGCGAAGCTGCGCGACCGGGGCTACGAGACCATCGGTATCGACCTGTCCGAGCTGCGTAAGGCCGGCGGCGGACCGAAGTGCTGCACGTTGCGACTCCGTCAGGGAAAGGCACTCAAGTGATCATCGACGACATGCTGCGGACGCCCGCCGCGGTACGGGACGCGGAGCGTCACACGGCGCACAACTACCACCCGCTGCCCGTGGTGATCTCGTCGGCCGAGGGCTCCTGGCTGACCGACGTGGACGGCCGGCGCTACCTGGACTGCCTGGCCGGCTACTCGGCGCTGAACTTCGGCCACCGGCACCCGAAGCTGATCGAGGCCGCGCACGCGCAGCTCGACCGGCTCACCCTGACCAGCCGCGCGTTCATCCACGACCAGTTCGCCGACTTCTGCCGCGAGCTGGCCGCGCTGTGCGGCAAGGACCTGGTGCTGCCGATGAACACCGGCGCCGAGGCGGTCGAGACCGGCATCAAGGTCGCCCGCAAGTGGGGCTACCAGGTCAAGGGCGTGACCCCGGGCCAGGCCAACATCGTGGTCGCCGAGGGGAACTTCCACGGCCGGACCACCACCATCGTCAGCTTCTCCACCGACGAGGACGCCCGCGCCGACTTCGGGCCGTACACGCCGGGCTTCACCGTGGTCCCCTACGGCGACCTGGCCGCGCTGACCGCCGCGATCGACGAGAACACGGTGGCCGTGCTGCTGGAGCCGATCCAGGGCGAGCAGGGCGTCGTGGTGCCGCCGGAGGGCTACCTGCCGGGCGTCCGCCAGGTCTGCACCGAGCGGAACGTGCTCTTCATCGCCGACGAGATCCAGTCGGGCCTGGGCCGCACCGGCGCCACGTTCGCCTGTGCGGACGAGGGCGTCGTCCCGGACATGTACCTGCTGGGCAAGGCGCTCGGCGGCGGCATCGTCCCGGTCTCGGCGGTCGCCGCGAACACCGACGTGCTCGGGGTCCTCAAGCCGGGTCAGCACGGCTCGACCTTCGGCGGCAACCCGCTGGCCTGCGCGGTCGCCACCGAGGTGGTCCGGCTGCTGGCCACCGGCGAGTTCCAGCGCCGCTCGGCCGAGCTGGGCGAGCGGCTGCACGCCGGCCTGCGCGGTCTGATCGGCAAGGGCCTCGTCGCGGTCCGGGGCCGGGGCCTCTGGGCCGGGCTGGACATCGACCCGGCTCTGATGACCGGCCGGGAGGCCTGCGAGCGGCTGATGGAGCGGGGCGTCCTGGCCAAGGACACCCACGGCTCGACCATCCGGCTCGCCCCGCCGCTGGTCATCACCGCCGACGAGATCGACCACGCGGTCGCGCAGCTCGCCGCCGTGCTGGCCGGCTGATCCGCGTACGCGCGCGAAGGGCGCCGGGACCGCGACGGTCCGGGCGCCCTTCCGTGTCGCGTCAGGGGCGCGGCAGCCGCATCGCCATGGTCGGCGCCTCGGCCATCACCGACGTCGGGCTGAACTTCGCGTCGCTGGCCACCTCGTCGGCGCGGCCGATCTGCACGCCCGGATAGAGCTCGACGAGGTCGCCCTCGCCCAGCACCCGGGACTGCTGCGGGGCCAGCGCGATCCGGTCCGGCTCGGCCATCGAGCCGCCCGGGCGCACGCCCGAGCCGTTGGTGCTGGTGTCGGTGACCACCACCTCGCCCACCCTGAGCTCGAGACGGATGTGGTTGCGGCTGATCCAACGCCGCGCCTCGTCGTTGAGCCACTGGCCCAGCACGATCCCGCCGGTGGCCTCGGGTGCCCGCCCGACCGCGACCGGCTGGGTCTCGGTGAGCGCGAACCGCTGCCGGACCAGCCCACCGATCCGCACCGCCAGCACGGCGGTACGCGGCCGCGGCCCCGCGTCGCCGAGCCGGGCGCCGTGCCGGGGGCAGGTCGGCACGCCGTTGCGCAGCGTGGGTGGCGGCTGCCCGGCCGGGGCGCGGTCCACCCGGGCCAGGTCGGCGAATGCCCCACCGCCCCCACCGGCGCCGAACAGCGCGCAGCCCGGCTCGGGGCAGCGCCACTGCCGGGCGAGCAGCTTCGCGCCGACCGGCGAGCGGCTGCCGGAGGCCGGGGTCTGCCCGCCGCCGACGTGCGCGATGAAGACGGGACCGCCGGCGCCCGGCACCGGGGCGAGCACCCGGCCGGCCTGGCCGAGCCACGGCCAGCGGCCGCCCAGCCCGTCGAACCGGACCCGGCTGAGCACCGGCAGGCCGAGCAGGTCGGCCACCTCCAGCATCCGGTCGCCGGGGTGGTCGAGCACCTCGACCAGGCCGTCGTCGGCCCAGCGCCGGACCACCATCCGCTCGTTGGAGGTCAGGTCCGCGTCGGAGAGCAGAGCCCGGTGCACGATCGCGTAGACCGGGACGCTGTCCTCCTCCATCTGCCGGGCCAGCGCGTCGATCACCATGCCGAGCCGCAGCAGGCTGGCCGGCCGCCCGCCGTCCAGGTCCTGCCAGCGGATCACCTCGGCCAGGTCGACCACCGCACGGGCCAGCGAGGGGTCGGTGCAGACCCGACCCTCGATGGCGTCCAGCACCTTGCTGATCTCGAATCTCATGCCGCGCTCCGGACGGTGTCGTCGGTCCGCCGGGTCGGGGCCGGCCGCCCCGCCTCGGCTCGCACCGCCGCCGCGGTGAGCAGGTCTGCCATGCGACGACCCTACCGGCAGTGCCGACCGGCGCCCCGCGACGCACGCCGGAAATCGAACCTCGTCGCTCAACCCTGCCGCAGCGGGCGGCCCACCTCGTGCATGTGCGCCAGCGCCTGCCGGTACGACTCGACCAGCCCGGTCTCCGCGTACGGGATGCCCTGCTCGGCGCAGTAGGCGCGGACGATCGGCCGGGCCCGCCGGAGGTTGGCCCGGGGCATGTTGGGGAAGAGGTGGTGCTCGATCTGGTAGTTGAGCGCGCCCAGCGCCACGTCGACGAACCGCCCGCCGCGCACGTTGCGCGAGGTGAGCACCTGCTTGCGCAGGTAGTCGAGGTCGTCCTCGGCGGTGGGCATCGGCATGCCCTTGTGGTTCGGGGCGAACGCGCAGCCCATGTAGAGGCCCCACAGCCCCTGGTGGACGGCCGCGAAGAGCAGCGCCCGGCCGGGCGACATCACCGCGAACAGCAGGCCGAGGTAGCCGGCGGCGTGCGCGAGGAGCAGCAGCCCCTCCACGGCGCGGTGCCGGACCGGGGTACGCCACCGGCCGTCCGGCTCCCGGCCGACCAGCGCCCGCACGCTGGCCACGTGCAGCGCCAGCCCCTCCAGGAGCAGCAGCGGGAAGAACAGCCACGCCTGCCGTCGGGCCATCCACCGGCTCAGGCCCCGGGTCGCCGCCGCCTGCTCGTACGTCCAGACCAGCGCGCCCGCGCCGACGTCCGGGTCCTCGTCGGCGTGGTTCGGGTTGGCGTGGTGCCGGTTGTGCTTGTCCACCCACCAGCCGTAGCTCAGCCCGACCGCGAGGTTCCCGGCGACCAGGCCGGCGGCCTCGCTCGGGCCGCGCCGGCGGAACATCTGCCGGTGGCCGGCGTCGTGCCCGAGGAACGCCACCTGGGTGGTGGCCACCGCCATGAGCACCGCCAGCGGCACCTGCCACCAGGAGTCGCCGACCGCCACCACCACGGCCCAGCCGGCCACGTAGGCGCCCAGGGTCAGCGCGATCCGGGCCGCGTACCGGCCGGGCCGCCGCTCGAACAGGCCCGCGGCGGCGACCCGGCGGGACAGCCGCGCGTAGTCGCTGCCCCGCCGTGCCGGTGCCGTCAACGTCGATGAGGTCATCCGCTCCCCCGCTCCTCGGTCCGCGCGCCACGCCGACGGCGCGACTCTGCGTAACCAATTCTGCGGAGATCGACTGCGCTGGGTAATCCTGGCAACCCCCCAGCACGGGGTGGTGCTAGCCCTACCTCATCCCGCCCACCGCGGCCCGGAGCCGGGCCAGGTCCCGCCGGCGCCGCTCGTAGGTCGCGGCGAGAGCGATCAGCGCCAGGCCGCCCAGGCCCAGGAAGATCCAGCGGGGCAGCAGGTCCCAGCCCCGGGCCAGCTCGTGCAGGGCCAGCGGGACGAGGGTCGCCGCGCCCAGCAGGACCGGCGCCTGCCAGCGCCGGACCGCCCCGCCGAGCACCGCGCCGAGCGCCACCAGGCCGAGGGCCAGCCGGCGGGCCGGCTGCGCGTCCGGCGCGGCCAGCACCGACACCAGGCTGGGCAGCAGCCCCGCGCCGAGCCCCGGGCCGAGCGCCAGCCAGCTGTTCAGCCCCGGCCGGGACCGCAGCGCCAGCAGGCCCGCGCCGAGGGCGAGCGCCGCCGCCGGCAGGGTGTACGCCTCCAGCACCGCCACCCCGCCGGCGGCCAGCAGCAGCCAGCCGCCGAGCAGCTCGCTGCCCCCGGCGACCGCCGCGAGGGCCCACCGCCGGGCCGGCGTCTCGCTCCGGCGCAGCACCCGGACGGCCACCACCACGCCCCACAGCACGCAGACCGCCGCCGCGTGCCGCAGCGCGCCGCCGGTGAGCAGCAGCGCCAGCAGGGCCACCGCCTGCGCCGCCGCCTCCAGCGCCACGGCGCCGTCCACCCGCCGGGCCGGCCCGGACGAGCCGGCGGTCCGGGCGCGCAGCGCCGGCACCGCGTGCAGGGTCACGGCCGCGACGGCCAGCACCGCGAACCCGGCGGTACGCAGCGGCAGCCCGCCGGCCAGCGCCGCGGTGACCGCGAAGCCGGTGGCCGTCACCACGGCGCTCAGCCAGCCGGCGAGCCGGACCTCGGCCGGGCGTCCGGCCGCCCCCACCACGGCCGCCGCGACGACCAGCACCCCCAGCCCGGCCAGGGTTCCGGCCCGGGTGGCGAGGAGACCGCCCAGCCCGGGGGCGGTGAGGGCGAACCCCAGCGGCAGCAGGACCAGCGGCGCCACCGGGCGCGGCCCGGCCAGCGCGGCCAGCAGCAGCGCGGCCACCCCGGTCGCGAAGACCAGCGCGGGCACCACCGGCCAGGGCGCGCCGGCCGCCGCCAGCAGCACCGGCAGGGCCACCCCGCCGAACGGCAGCCCGGCCAGCGCGGGCAGCCAGCGGTCGCCGCTCCGACTCCGGCTCGGCGCGTCCGGCGCCGCGCCGGGACCGGGCGCCATCCGGGCGTACGCCGCCGCGACGGCACCGAGCAGCAGCAGCACCAGCCCGGCGCGCCCCGCCGCCGGCACGGGCTCCACGGCGGGCACCCCGGACCACGGCCGGACGGGCAGGTCCAGCAGCACCGCCAGGGCGACCGGGGCGGCGGCGAGCAGCGCCAGGGCGGCCAACACGGCGCCGACCGCCCGCGGGGCGGGATCGGGCCGGACGCCACCGCCGGCGGCCAGCGCCAGCAGCGCACCGGCGGCCGCGTAGAGCGCCACGGGCTCCCCGCCAGCCACGACCAGCGGCCCGAGGCCGACCGCCGCGAGCGCCACGGCGAGGCCGGTCGAGGCGTACCCGTGCAGGTCGGGCCAGTGGCGACGGACGGCGAGGACGGCGACCACCGGCACCGCGACGGCCGCGGTCGCGCCCCGGAGCTGCCACCAGGGCGGCGCGCCGAGGCCGAAGAGCGCGACGGCCACCCCCGCCGGTACGGCGAGCAGCGCCACGGCCAACGCCACCCCGGCGACGACCGGCTGCGCGCCGGCGCCCCGGCGGCCCCGGACCGCCACGACCGGGCCGAGCACGGGCAGGACGGCGAGCACGGCGCCCGCGCCGGCCGGCGCGGCGCAGCCGACCAGCAGGGCGTGCCCGAGCAGGACGGCCGCGGTGAGCGCGGTGACCACCACGGTCGGGTACCGCCGGCGCGGCCGGGCGACCAGTGCCAGGAGCAGCGCGGTGGCCGCCGCCAGATCGGCGACCAGCACCAGCGGCCACGGGGTGGCGGCAACGGCCGGCGCGGCCAGCACGGCCAGCGCGCCACCGACCACCCCGACCAGCGGCCGGGCCACCCGGGGCGCCAGCAGGGCGACGGCCCCGGCGGTGCAGAGCACGGCCACCGGGAGCTGCCACCCCCAGGACGGGACCGCGGCGGCGCGCCCGCCCTGCCAGGCGGGGAAGGCGGCGGCCGCGGTGGCCGCGGCGACGAGTCCGGTGAGGACGGTGGCGACCTGGCCCAGGCCGGCGGCCACCAGGAAGGCGCCCAGTCGCGGGCCGGTCCGCGGCCCGGCCGGCAGGGCCCGGACCGCGCCGGCCAGCGCGAGCACCACGAGGCCCGCCGCCAGCAGCAGCAGGCCGGGGCGCAGCGCGGCGACCGGCCGGATCAGCGCGGCGGCCAGCGCGGGCACCAGCAGACCCGCGGCGACCGCGCGGTAGGTCCGGCCGCCCGCCGCCACGGCCCCGGCGGCCAGGGCGAGCGCCACCACCAGCAGCGGACCGCCGGCCAGCAGCGGCGTCCCGGCCGCCCGCCCGAGGGCCAGCGGCACCAGCGCGCACCCGGCCGCCAGGGCCAGGGCGACCCCGTGCCCGGCCCACCCGAGGACCCACCCGGCCAGGAGCGCGGACGGCACACCGGGCCGGACCGGAACGGGCGGCGGCGCGGCGGCCGGCCCCCCGCCGGCCGCCGCTCCCCCGATCCCCGCCCCCGGGTCGGGCTGGACCGGCCCCCCACCGGCCAGCCCGACCCCGCCCGCCGCACCGGCCACCGGACCGGCGCCAGCACCCGACGGACCGGCCAGCCCGACCCCGGCCCCCGTACCGGCCACCGGACCGGCGCCAGCACCCGACGGACCGGCCAGCGCGACCCCGCCCCCCGCGGGGCCGGCCAGCCCGAACCGGCGGTGCAGGGCGACCACCACCACGAGGTCGCCCAGCGCCAGCGCGGTCAGGACCAGCGCCCAACCGGCGGCGGACGGCCGGGCGGCCGCCGCGGCCAGGGGCAGCACCGGCTGAGCGGTCAGCAGCGCCGCGAACCAGGGCACGGTCAGCCGGCTCAGGCGGGCGTACCCGGCCGCCACCGCCGCGCCGGTCCCCCCGACCAGCGCGGCGTACCGGCTACCCGGCCAGCCGGCCACCCCGAACAGGTTCACCGACCAGGCGGCGTACCCGTCGAGGAGCACCAGGAGCAGGCCCACCGCCGCGAAGGTCTCGGCGGTGCCGCGCAGCCCGCGCGCCCGGGCCACCAACGGGGCGGCGAGGGCGAGGGCGGTGAAGGCCAGCAGGATCAGCGCCCGCCCGGCGACCCCGAACGCGGCCCAGGCGACCGCGGTGAAGACCACGGCGGCGGTGCCGAGCAGCAGTCCACCGAGGACGAAGAGCAGGCTCTGCACGGCCCGGGTGGAGGTCTCCGCACCGCCGGGGCGGGCCGGGACGGCGGCCGGCAGCGGGCGCGGCGCCGGCGCGACCGGGGCCGGGACCGGAACCGGGCGCGGCGCCGGGATCTCCAGCCGGATCCGGGCGGCCAGGTCGGCCCGCCGCTGCCGGGCCGTGGACAGCCGGCCGGCCAGCTCCTGGTACGCGACGAGCGCCGCCTCGACCCGCGGTGCGAGCCCGGCGATCTCGCGGTCCAGCCGGACCACCTCGGCGGCCGGCGGGTACGGAGGGCGGCCGCATCCGGGACAGCCGGACGCGAGGTCGGCGGCGGCGCCGCAGCCGGGGCAGGGGTAGCCGGTGTTCTCCACCCCGCCAGCATCCTGATTGGAGGAGCGGGCGGACAGAGTAGGCGTACCTAGGGACGGGTGTGGTCGTGCACCCAGGCCGCGTAGTCGGGGTTGCCGCTCTCCACCCGGGTCACCAGGATCTCCGGCACCTCGTACGGGTGGCTGGTGCGGAGCTGGTCGACCAGCGCGTCCACCCGGTCCGGCGCGGTCTTGAACTGGACCGACCACTCGGCGGTCGTCTGGATCGCCGACTGCCACCAGTAGGTGCTGTCCACCTGTCCGCCGACCTGGGCGCACGCCGCCAGCCGGCCGGCGACGGCCGCGGCCGCCAGCACGTCCGCGACGGAGCGGGCGTCCACCACCGTCGTCACCACGCAGATCTGCTCCACCAGCGCACCCTACGTGGCGTTCCGGCCGGTCCGCTGCACACGCACCGAACCGGTGTCAGCCGGCGGCTGCCCCGTCCCGGTTGGCGGCGATCCACCGGTCGATGCGGGCCCACCAGTCGAACAGCCAGTCGATGCGCTCCTGCTTGCCGACCGGCACCTCCTCGGGCGGCACCGACCAGAACCGCATCACGATCCGCTTGTCCATCGGCAGCTCGCGCCACACGTCGGCGACGGTGACCATCTGGTCCAGCCCGGTGTGCGCCACGAAGATCACCCCGGCGTCCGGGGCGGCGTCGAGGGCGGCGAGCAGCCCGCCCGGCTGCGGGGCGAGGACGTGCCGCATCCGCTCGGCGCGCAACGCCATCCGCTCCAGGCCGAGGGTGCGCAGCCGGGCGATGGCCCGCAGGCGGCGCTTCGGGGTGAAGTTGCCGCCCTCCGGGAAGATCACGAACGCGTCGTCGTCGTCCAGGCCGGTGGCGAGGTGGCCGATCTGCCGGATCGCCGAGTCCCGCCCGTCGGGCCCGGGCGCGATGAACCGGTTGGGCAGCCGGTTGAGCAGGACGTCGATCGCCGGGTCCCACTGGAGGGTTTCCTTGAGCACGATCCGGGGCTCCCGGTGGAACCAGTTGACCAGGGCGTGGATGAGGATGAACGAGTCGCCCGGCCCGGCGTGCCGGCAGAGCACCAGCTCGGGCCGGCCGGGCAGGGCGGTGTCCGGGTCGGTGCCGACCACGTCGATGCGCAGCCGCAGGGTCCAGCGGGCCTGCCAGAACAGCACCCGCAGGAAGTGGCCGGCGAGCAGGTAGTGGGCCCGCTGGAAGGCCGGCGACCGCTTGCGCGCGCCGAAGCCCGACGCCAGCCAGAGCACGAAGAGGGCGAGCAGCGCGGCCGCGTCCCAGATCAGGTAGACGGTGCCGATCCAGAGCAGCCGCAGCGGGCGCAGCCGCCCCGGCACCAGCGGCGACGCGGCCAGGGCCAGCAGCGCCCAGGCCGGCAGGGTGGTGACCACGGTGACGGCGAGCAGCACCACGCCGGGCGCGAGCAGCAGCCGGCGTACCCACCGCGGTGGCAGCGGCATCAGCGTTCCAGCGCGGTGTCCAGGTAGCGGCGGGAGGCCGTGTACGCCCGGCTGATCCGCCGCCCCACCGCCGCGATGTCCCGGTACGCCCAGGGGCTGTCGTCGCGCGGCTCGAGGCCGCCGGTCGGCAGCACGTGCACCTCCACCCCCTCGGGCAGCGCCGCCATCTCCCGGGCGAACCGGTGCCGGCGGGCGATCTCGAACGCCACCTGGGCGATCTCCCAGGGCCGGCGGGGCGGGCTCAGCTCGCGCTCGATCCGGCCCACCTGGAGGACGAAGATCTGGGTCGCGCCGGCCGCGACGGCCTCGCCGACCGGGATCGAGTTGACCACCCCGCCGTCGATGTAGTGCTGGCCGTCGATCTGGGTCGGCGGCAGCAGCCCGGGCACCGAGGCGGAGGCGAGCACCGCCGGCACCAGCGGTCCGCTGTGGAACCAGTGCTCGGCGGCGCGCTCGATGTTGGCGGCGCAGCAGCGGAACGGCACCTTCAGGTCGGCGAAGGTGGTCTCCTCGCCGAGTTCGCTCTCCAGCAGCCGGCGCAGTGGCCGGGGCGAGTGCAGGTGGGTCCGCGCCGCGAAGCGGCGCAGCTGCCGGGCGACCGAGTCGCCGTAGACCTCGCTCGCCTCGGGCGAGGCCCAGAGCCGAACCAGCCGGTCGGTGACCGCCTCGCTGGGGTCGGCGGCGACCAGGGCGCCGTTGACCGCGCCGATCGAGGTGCCGAGCACCATGTCGGGCCGGATCCGGGCGCGGAACAGGGCCCGGAGCATGCCCACCTCGACGGCGCCCAGCACTCCCCCGCCGCCGAGCACGAACGCCACCGGACCGCCTGCCATGCCGTTCATCCTGGCACGCGCCGCACAGTCCGCCCCGCCCAGCCGGTCGGAGCCGGCGACCTCGTCACCGCACGCGACCGGCGCGACGCGCGACGCGACCGGAGAACGGACACCCGTTGACAGGCCGGACACATTCCCGCAACCTGATAGCGCTCCCAAGCCCAGGCAGGTGCGATGTGAAGGCGACACTGCACGCCGGCCGGCTGCTGGCCCGCAGGTACCGGCTCATCGACCAGATCGGGGCCGGCGGCATGTCGGTGATCTGGCGGGCCCGCGACGAGGTGCTGGACCGGGTCGTGGCGGTGAAGGTGCTCGCCCCCTCGCTCGCCGCCGACGCCCGGTTCCGGGACATGGTGCGCGAGGAGGCCCGCTCCGCCGCCCAGCTCGTCCACGCGCACGTCACCGCCGTGCACGACTACGGCGAGACGGTGGCGCCGGACGGCTCGATCACGTCGTTCGTGGTGATGGAGTTGCTCAGCGGCGAGGAGCTGGAACACCGGCTCACCGAGGGGCCGCTGCCCTGGCCGGCGGCGGTCGAGACGGGCGCGCAGGTGGCCGAGGCGGTGGCCGCCGCGCACCGGCTGGGCATCGTGCACCGGGACATCACCCCGTCGAACGTGATGATGACGCGGGTCGGCGCGAAGGTGCTCGACTTCGGCATCGCCACCCGGGTCGGCGCGCCCGACGAGGACGAGGACGGCGGGACGTTCGGCACCCCGGCGTACGTGGCGCCGGAGCGGCTGGACGGGGCATCGGCGCAGCCCGCCACCGACGTCTACTCGCTGGGCGTGCTGCTGTTCGAGACGCTGACCGGACAGCCGCCCTACCCGGCGGACACCTGGGAGCAGCTCAGCGCCGCGCTGGCCGAGGACGCCGCGCCCACGCTGGACGGCGTACCCGGGCTGCCCGCGCCGGTCGCGGAGACCTGCCTGCGCTGCCTGGCCCGCGACCCGCGCCGGCGGCCCACCGCGCACCAGGTGGCGGCCGTGCTGCGCGACCAGCTGCTGCCCGCCGACCCGCAGGCCGCCACCATGCTGGCCCCTACCGTGGCCCTGCCGGCGCTGCCGGCCCCGGCGCGACCGCCGGCCGGGCCGGCGGAGCCCGCGCCCGTTGCCGCCGGGGTGTCCCGGCGCCGCCGGGCGCTGCCCCTGGTGGCGGCCGGCGTGGTGGTGGTCGCCGGCGCCGCGCTGCTGGTGCCCGCCCTGCTGCCGGACGGGCAGGCCCCGCCGTCGCGGTCGTCGCCGACCGCCGAGCCCATGGTGGTGCCGTCCACCGCGGCGCCGGGCAGCGACGCGCCGGCCACCACGGTCCCGCCCGGCCCGACCCGCCGGCCGCCGGCGACCGGCGCGCCGACCCCGCCCGCCGGCGGCGACCTGGTCGAGGCGGCACACCGGGTGGAGGGGCTCATCGAGGCCGGGCTGGCGGACGGCCAGATCCGCGACGACGTGGGCGTGGACCTGCGTAACCTCCTGCGCAACGCCACCGCCACAACCGGCGACGGCGCGCTGACCGGCGCCGTGGACCGGCTCCGCGGCAAGATCGCCGATCGGCGGCGGGAGGGCAGCATCAGCCCCGAGTACGCCCGCCAGCTCGACGCCGCCGCCGCGGAACTGGCGACGGTACGCACCTGAGGAGTCAACCGGCGGCGACCGGCGCGGCCTCACGCCGCCCGGTGCACGCGGCCCGGTCGGCCAGGAAGCCCCGGTAGACCGCCTCGTAGCCGGCGGCCATCCGCTCAACCGAGAAGTGCTGCGCCACGTGCATGATGCAGTCGGCCGGGTCGAGCCTGGACACGTCGCGCAGCGCGGCCGGCAGTTCCTCCGGGCGGTCGCGGACGAACCCGGTCACCCCCTCCCGGACCAGCTCCGGCACGGCGCCCCGGCGCAGCGCCACCACCGGCGTACCGGTCGCCATCGCCTCCACCATCACCATGCCGAACGGCTCCGCCCACTGGATCGGCATGATCAGGCAGCGGGCGTCGTACAGGAGCCGCTGGGTTGCCTCCCGATCGGCGTTGAGCACCACGGTGACGTCCTCGCCCAGCAGCGGCTCGACCACCTGCTCGAAGTAGCGGCGCTCGGCCGGCTCGTTGCACTTGCCGGCCAGGGTGAGCGGCAGGCCGGCCGCCCGGCAGGCGCGGATCGCCACGTCGGGGCCCTTGTCCGGGCTGAACCGGGCCAGCCAGAGCACCGGGCCGCGGCCGGGGCCCCGCTTGCGCGGCACCTCCCGCAGCGCCATGGCGTTGTGCACCGTGCCCACCCAGGGCAGGTCCGGATTGGCCTGGCGCTGGGCGTGCGAGATCGCCACCAGGCCCACCCCCTCGTCGGTGTTGCTCAGCACGGTGCCGTACTCGCCCACCGGGTTGCCGTGCACCGTGGCCACGGTGGGCACCCGGCGGCGGCCGGCGAGCAGCGGGCCGATGGTGCTGTGGTCGTGCACCAGGTCGAAGTCGGCCGGATCGACCAGCCGGTTGACGTGGGCCAGGTGGGCCAGCTCGGGCAGCGACTCGCCGAGCCGGTGGAACTGCAGGTCCGCGCAGGTGGAGACGAAGTCACCGGCGGTGCCGTGCTCCCGGCCGGCGCCGAACAGGGTCACCGCGTGTCCACGGTCCACCAGGGCGTCGACCAGCCCGGCCACGAGGTGTTCCAGGCCGCCGTAGCCGGGCGGCGGCACGGACAGCCAGGGCGGCACCACCATGGCGATCCGCAGGTGCCTGGCCCGGGCACGCTCCGACGGCGGCTGGTTCACGGCCACGAGTCCTCCCCGATGGGTCCCCCGGCGTAGGTGACCGGCGGGCGGTTTCCCGACGCTTCGAGCGGTAAACGGCGGCTCAGCCGGCCACCACGATCCGGTCGTGCACCTCGCGCACGCCCGGCGTGGCCCAGGCCGCCCGTTCCGCCTCCTCCCGCTGCCACCAGGAGCGGACCACCCCGTCGAGCACCACGGTGTCCCCGCTGACTTGCACGTCGATGCGTTCGGTGCCGGTCCGCCGGAACAGCACGCGTTGCAGGTCGCGGCGGTTCTGCTCGTCGCTGGGCGGGGTCGGCGGGCGCACCTCGACGAGGTTGGTCACCCCGCGTACGCCCCGCAGCCGGCGCAGCTCCCGCTCGGCGGTGCGGCGCTGGAAGCCGTACTCGACCTGGCCGCGGAGCATGACCCAGCCGTCGGCGACCGTCAGGTCCAGCCGCTCGGCGGGGACGAAGCTGTCCCACTCCAGGCCCCGGCTGGCCGCGATCGCGATGTCGGCGTCGGTGCGCTCGTCGGCGACCGAGAGCCGTACCTCCAGGTCACTGGCGACCGCGCGGACCCCGCGGACCCGGTGCGCGCAGCGCTCGGCGGCCCAGCGCCGGGCGTAGCTGTCCACCTGGCCGGTCAGCGTGACCACGCCGTCGGCGACGGTCACCCCGATCTCGGTGGGCCGGGTCTGCGCGTCCCAGTCAAGCTCGGCGAGCACGTCCCGCTGGATGTGCTGGTCGGTTCGGACGGCAGAGGTGGTCGTCATGCCCCGAGGGTGCCGCCGGACGGGGTGAGCCCGGCTCACCCGGACCGGGTGAGGGACGGAAAAGGGGCGGCGGGCGACGGAACCAACCCCCTTGGCTCCGTCGCCCGCCGCCCGTGGAGGAGGCAGGTCTGGTGTTAGGACGTCTCGGCGAGCGTCACGGTTGCGGTCTCGGCCGAACCGTTCCGCTTGAACTGGACCTCGACCCGGTCACCGACCTTGCCGGCCTGCACGGCGCCGACGAGGTCGTTGGAGTCGTTGATGACCGTGTCGCCGAACTTGGTGATCACGTCGCCCCGCTGGAGCCCGGCCTTCTCGGCGGCGCTGCCCGCGACCACGTCGGAGACCAGCGCGCCGCCGTCCTCCGCGCCGGTCACGCTGACCCCGAGGGACGGGTGGCTGACCTTCTCGCCGCGCTGGAGCTTCTCGGCGACGTCCTTGGCCTTGTTGCTCGGGATGGCGAAGCCGACACCGATGTTGCCGTTGCTGCCCTGCCCGGCGGTGGCGATGGCGGTGTTGATGCCGATCACCTCGCCGCGGGTGTTGACCAGCGCGCCGCCGGAGTTGCCCGGGTTGATCGGGGCGTCGGTCTGGAGCAGGCCGGAGATCGAGCTGGCGCCCTGCTGCGGGGCCTGCTGCTGCTGGCCGCCCTCGCCGGCCTGGATGGTGCGGTCGCGGGCGCTCAGGATGCCGGCGGTGACCGAGCCCTGCAGGCCGAGCGGGCTGCCCAGGGCGAGCACCTGGTCGCCGACCTGCATGGCGTCGCTGTCGCCGAACTTGGCCGCCTTGAGGTTGCTGACCCCGCTGGCCTTGACCACGCCCAGGTCGGTCTTCGGGTCGGTGCCGACGATCTTCGCCTGGGCGGTCTTGCCGTCGGCGAAGACGACCTTCACCGTGTCGCCGCTGGCGGAGGCGACCACGTGGTTGTTGGTCAGCACGTACCCGTCGGCGCTGAGGATCACCCCGGAGCCCTCACCGCTGTCCGTCATGATCGTGACGATGCTGTCCTGGACGGCGGCCGCGATCTTCGGCAGGTCGGCGCTGTTGAGCACGGGAGCGGCCGTGTAGGTGCGGGTCACCGTCCCATCGCCGTCGAGGGCGAGGGCCAGGGCACCGCCGGCCACGCCGGAGCCGAGCATCAGCGCCAGCGCGAGCGCCCCGGCGCCGATGAACTTCCCGGCCCGGCTGGGCCGCGCCGGCTGCTGCGGACCCCACGGCGGGACCGGCTGCCCGGCCTGGTGCTGCGGGTACGACTGCTGCCCGGCCTGGTGCTGCCCGGCCTGGTGCTGCGGGTACGGCTGGTGCTGCTGGTACGGCGGGACCGGCCCGGCGGCCTGCGACGGGTAGCCGGCGCCGCCCTGGTGCGCCCAGCCGCCCTGCTGCTGTCCCCCGTACCAGGGGTGCGGCTGCTGCGGCTGCCCGGACACCGGGTACGGCGTGGTCGCCGGCGGCGCGTACGGGCTGGCGGGCGTGGTGGCCTCGGTGTGCCCGCCGGCGGCGGCGGTTCCGGCGGCCGGGGAGTCGGCCGGAACCGGCGCGGCGGCCGGCGTGACGGTGGGGTCCGACTGCCCGCTCTCGGCGCGGGGCAGCTCGGCGGTCGGGTGCGACGGCTCGGCGTCGGCGGGGGCCGGCGACCGCTGCGGATCGGTCTCGTGGTCGGTCATGACTCCACCTTCTCCCCTGGCACTGCGATCAGCCTGGAACCCGCCTGAATGTTTTCTGAAAGTCACTCGCCGGGCTCGGGCGCCTCGGGCAGCAGCGGCAGTTTCACCCGGAAGGTGGCCCCGCCGCCCGGCGTCTCGGCCACCTCGACGGTGCCGTGGTGCGCGGCCACCAGCGCGGCGACGATGGCCAGCCCCAGCCCGGTGCTGGTCGGCCCACCCGCCCGCCGGGTACGCGCCGCGTCCACCCGGTAGAACCGCTCGAACACCCGCTCGGCCTGTTCCGGCGTGAGGCCGGGACCGGTGTCCGCCACCTCGACCACGGCCAGGTTGCCCGGCTCCGACCGCAGCCGCAGGGTCACCGCGGCGTCCGGCGGGGTGTGGGTGAGCGCGTTGGTCATGAGGTTGCCGATCACCTGGCGCAGCCGGGCGTCGTCGCCGAGCACCACGAGCGGGCCGGCGCCCGGCTCGATCTCCAGCGTGATGCCCCGCTCCGGCTCCACCGCCCGCGCCGCCTGGACCGCGTCGGAGGCGAGCACCGGCAGCTCGACCGGGGCCAGCGCGATCGGCCGCTCCCGGTCCATCCGGGCCAGCAGCAGCAGGTCCTCGACCAGCAGCCCCATCCGGGACGCCTCGTCCTCGATCCGGCGCAGCAGCCCGGCGGTCTGCTCCGGCTCCCGGGCCGCACCCTGCCGGTACAGCTCGGCGAAGCCCCGGATGGTGGTCAGCGGGGTGCGCAGCTCGTGCGAGGCGTCCGCGATGAACTGCCGCATCCGCTCCTCGGAGCGGCGCGCCCGCGCCTCGGACGCCTGCGCCCCGGCGGCGGCGTCCCGGGCGCTCACCTCGGCGCTGCGCGCCGCCGCCTCGGAGGCGGCCCGCGCCGTGAACGCCGCCTCGATCTGGGCGAGCATGGCGTTCAACGCCCGGGAGAGCCGGCCCAGCTCGGAGGTCGGGCAGGCCCGGCCGTCCTCGGGGTCGGGCACCCGCCGGGTCAGGTCACCGCCGGCGATGGCCGCCGCGGTCCGTTCGATCTCCACGAGGGGCTTGAGACTGGTACGCACGATGCCCGCCCCGACCGAGGCCAGGATGATCAGCACCGCCCCGCCCACCAGCAGATCGATCCAGACGAGCTGCCCGACGGACTGGTCGACGGCGGTGAGGTGCTGCCCGAAGGCGATGACGCGGCCGTCGGGCAGGTCGGTGTAGAGCATCCGCCACCGGGTCCGGCCGTCCAGCGAACGGACCGTGAACGGATCGCCCACCTGCTCCCGGTAGCCGGCGAAGTCGGCGGGGAACGGTGGCAGCTCCTCGTCGCGGAGGCCGGTGTAGCGGGTGGGTGCTTCCACCGGCTGACCGGGTGCCGCCTGGGCGGCCACGTAGTCCGAAGGAATGTTGATCTTGACCGGACTGCCGCCGGCCTGGTCCAACGATCGGGCCACGTTCATCGCGCCGCCGCGGAGCTGCTCGTCCACCTGTCCGAGCAGGTAGTCGCGCAGCAGGAACGCGGTGAGCCCGCTGATCACCAGCAGGGCCACCGCCACCAGGGCGAGAACCGAGGCGACCAGCTTCACCCGCAGCGGGACGCTGCGCAGCCAGCCCTTCGCGTCGTCGACGGCGTTCACGCCGCCGGCTTGCGCAGCACGTACCCGACCCCGCGCAGGGTGTGGATCAGCCGGGGCTGGGTGTTGTCGACCTTGCGCCGCAGGTAGGAGATGTAGGACTCGACGATGTTGTCGTCGCCGCGGAAGTCGTAGTTCCAGACGTGGTCGAGGATCTGCGCCTTGGAGAGCACCCGGTTGGCGTTGAGCATCAGGTAGCGCAGCAGCTTGAACTCGGTGGGCGAGAGCTGCACCCGCTGCCCGGCCCGGTGGACCTCGTGGGTCTCCTCGTCCAGCTCCAGGTCGGCGAAGGTGAGCCGGGAGGGCGCGTGCTCGCCGGTGGCGGTGCGCCGCAGCACGGCCCGGATCCGGGCGGTCAGCTCCTCCAGGCTGAACGGCTTGGTGACGTAGTCGTCGCCGCCCAGGGTCAGCCCGCGGATCTTGTCGTCGGTGGCGTCCCGGGCGGTCAGGAAGACCACCGGGGTGCGCGTGCCGCCCTCGCGGAGCATCCGGATGACCTCGAAGCCGTCCAGGTCGGGCAGCATCACGTCGAGCACGACCAGGTCGGGCCGGTGGTCCTTGGCGGCGTTGATCGCCGCGCTGCCGCTGGTCGCGGTGGCGACGTCGAAGCCGGCGAAGCGCAGGCTCGCGGAGAGCAGTTCGAGGATGTTGGGATCGTCCTCGACAACGAGCAGTCGCGCCTCGGTCTGGGTAGCCACCATGGCACCCATCATCCGCGCTCCGGCTGCGCCCGCGCTGGGTGGATCCTGGAAACAACCTGTGAGCCGCCGTGGGTGTCTCCCCCCGTGCGAGACACCCACGGGGCGCATCTAGCGGAGCAGCCGGCGGAGCCCGTCCAGGGCCCCGTCGAGCAGGCGGATGGCCGTGCGGAGCTGGGTGTCGGTGAGCCGGCCGGCCCGGACCAGCGCGCCGACCTCGACGGTGAACGCGGCCAGCCGCTGGTCGAACTCGGCCAGCAGGGGCGACTCGGCGGTCCGGCCCGGGCCGCCGTTGCTCGGCGGGCGGGTGGTCGGCGGCGGGGGCGCCCAGCGGGCCTGCCGGGTCTGCCGGGCCGCCTCGCGCAGCTCCCGCTTGAGGTCGCGCACCGAGCCGCGTACCTCGGTGCGGATCTCGCCGGCCAGCGCGGAGAGGTCCTCCACGGAGGCCGTGATGTCGGATTCCAGGGTGGCCAGCTCGCCGGCGCGCTGCCGCAGCTCGGCCCGGCCCGCCTCGGTGATCTCGTAGACCTTGCGGCCACCGGCGGCGGTGTGGCTCACCAGCCCCTCCACCTCCAGCCGTTGCAGCCGGGGATAGATGGTGCCGGCGCTGGGCGCGTAGAGGCCGAGGAAGCGGTCCTCCAGCAGGCGGATCAGCTCGTACCCGTGCTTCGGGCCGTCGTCGAGCAGCTTGAGCAGGTAGAGCCGGAGCCGCCCGTGACTGAACACGGCGGTCACGGCAGCTCCTCCCCCTCGTCGGCGTCCTCGACGGGACGGGCGAGCAGCGCGATGCTGCCGGACGTCGCGGACGCCCAGAGCTTACCGGCGCCCCCGCCGAGCACCCCGTGGCTGTCCTTCACCGCGCCGAACCCGTGCTGGCCGCCGCAGATCTGCGGGAAGCCGCTGGTGATCCGGCCGGAGGTGGTGTGCAGGTGCACGGTGAGGTCGCTGTCCTCGCGGACGCGGACCGTGATGCTGCCGGAGATGGCGCTGAGCCGGATCTCGCTGCCCCGCGGGTTGTCCAGGTCGCAGGTGATCGATCCGGAGACGGCGTGGGCGCGCACCCGCTCGGGCGCGCTGTCGGCGAGGATCAGCTCGCCGGAGACCGTCTCCAGGGTGAGGTCGCCGCCGACGCCGAGCGCCTCCACCGGGCCGGAGGTGACCTTCGCGGAGGTGCGACCGCGCAGCCCCATGAGGGTGACCTGGCCGGAGGTGACGTCGACCCGGGTGTCCCGGCGGAGGCCCGAGGCGACCAGCGAGCCGTCCACCAGCTGCAGGTCGGCCAGCACGTGCGCGGGGACGGCGATGGACACCTCGGCCCGGAACCGGCGGCCGAGCTGGCCGAGCCACCAGAGCACCCCGGGCCAGCGGGGCATCCGCTCGTGGCCGACGGTGAGCCGGCCGTCGCGCAGCTCGACGCGGACCGGTTGCCGGCTGAGCCGGGTGACGTCGACCCGGGCCGGTCCGTCGGCGGCGACCACGTTGAGCCGGCCGCTGACGAGTCGGACGTCCAGCCGGGTGACCGGCTCGTCCAGGGTGAGCCGTTGCGGGCTGTCGACCATCCAGGTGGTCATGGCGTCCTCCCCTCGGTGACGCGCCGGTCGGCGGCGCGTCGAGTGACGGGAGAAGCATAACGCGATACATCGCGACTGAACAAGACTGTCGCGACTGTATCGCGTACGCGTCAGGCCACCAGGTCCAGACCCGCCTCCGCCCCGACCGGGACCGGCGCCACCGGCCGGACCACCCGCACGCCGGTCGCCGGACGCCGGGCGGGCACGCGGACCGGGGTCAGGTGGATCGCCGACTCGGCCGCCCGGGCCAGCACCCGCCGGTCCGCCCCGTCGGCCGGGTGCAGCGCCGCGGCCACCGTCACCGCCACGCTCAGGTCCCGCGCGCCCAGCACCCGGCGGACCGACTCCCAGAGCGTCTCCTCGCCGAGGAAGGCCGGCAGGGTGCTCGCGTCGCCCGCGTACCGGTAGGCGAGCCGGAGCGGGACCACCGGCGCGCCGGCGGCCACCGCGGCCTGGAACACCGCGGGCCGGAAGCCCCGGCCGGGCCGGCAGCCGGCCGCCGCGCCGCACCAGGTCGTGCCCTCCGGGAACACCGCCACGGAGTGGCCGGCCCGCAGCGCGCCGGCCACCCGGCCGACGGTCGCCGGCAGGTCGCGCGGCCGGGACCGGTCGACGAAGACCGTGCCGGCCGCGGCGGCCAGCGGGCCCAGCACCGGCCAGTCGCGGACCTCCCGCTTCGCCAGCATCCGGGCCGGGGCGACCGCGAGCACCGCGAGGATGTCCAGCCAGGAGACGTGGTTGGCGACCAGCAGCGCCGGCGCGCGGGGCAGCCGGCCCCGGACCGTCGGCCGCACGCCGAGGGCGCGCAGCGTGCCCCGGGCCCAGCCGCGCAGCACGGCCCGCCGGTCGCGGGGCGGCAGCAACGGCAGCAGCACGGCCAGGCCGGCCCCGGCCAACAGCATCCCGAGTACGCCGACCAGCCGCCCCACCCGGCGCGACAGCGGCACGTCCGGCACGGTGGCCGGCGGCAGGCAGCCCGGCCCGCAGCCCGACGCGGGGCGCCAGAGCCCGTCGCCGCTCACGACGCCGCCCCGCCCAGGAAGTGCCTCAGGTAGCGCGGGTTCATCCGGTCCAGGGAGAACAGCACGTAGAAGTCGGCGCAGGCGAAGTCCGGGTCGTACGCCGGCTCCCCGCACACCCAGGCGCCGAGCCGCAGGTAACCGCGGAGCAGCGGCGGGACGAGCGCGCGGCGCTCGGCGCCCTCGGGCGACCGGCCGGGGTCGAGGGCGGCCGGCTCGGCGAACCAGGGGCGGCGGGGCGTCACGCGCAGCGGCGGCGGCGCCAGGTGCCGGGCGGCGACCTGGGACCAGACCTCGGCGGCGGCGGTCCCGCCGTCGGCCACCGGCACCGAGGCGCAGCCGCCCAGCCAGCGGGAGCCGCGCAGGTGCAGGTAGCGGGTGATCCCGGCCCACATCAGGTTGATCACGGCGCCGGAGCGGTGGTCCGGGTGCACGCAGGACCGGCCCGCCTCGACCAGGCCGTCGCGGAGCGGGGCCAGGGGGGTCAGGTCGAACTCGCCGTCGGCGTACCGGCGGTCGGTGCGTCCGGGCGGCAGCAGCCGGTAGGTGCCGACCACCTCGTCGGTGCCCTCGCGCAGCACGACCAGGTGGTCGCAGTGCGCGTCGAACTCGTCGGTGTCGAGCCCGGCGGCCCCCGGGTGCAGGGTGGCGCCGAGCTCGCTCGCGAACACCTCGTGACGCAGGCGTTGCGCGGCCGCGACCAGGGTCGGGTCGTCGGCGATCAGCAGGGTGTATCCGCTGGTCGTGAGGGGTGCGCCAGCGGCGTGCAGAACGGCCATGGGTATCTGTGTAAGGTGCCCGGGTGCCGGCCCCGGGGATGAGGGGTGTCGATCCGGTGAACGCCGGCCGGCGCTCCGGCACACCCCCTCACCTGCGGCGAGCCGGCACCGGCGTGCGAGGCTGCCCGGGCGGGACCGGCGCCGAGGCCGCCCGCCGGACCCCCGGGAGGTGTCACGTGATCATCGAGGCCCGTTTCCAGGGACCGGACGGCTCGGGCAACGGCGGCTGGAGCGCCGGGATCTTCGCGGGCGCGGTGGACGACCGGGGCCCGGTGGAGGTCACCCTGCGCCGGCCGCCGCCGCTGGAGACCCCGCTGACCGTGGTCGACGGCGAGGTCCGCGACCCGGACGGCCAGGTGATCGCCCAGGTACGCCGGGTCGAGCCGGTCGACGCCGTGGTCCCGCCGGTGGACCGGCCGACGGCCGAGGCGGCCGCCAAGGCGTACCCGGGTCTGGTGGACCACCCCTTCCCCGGCTGCTACGTCTGCGGGCCGGCGAACCCGGCGGGGCTGCGGATCTTCCCGGGCCGGCTGCCGGACGGGCGGACCGCCGCGCCGTTCCGGGCCCCGGCCGAGGTGGTGCCCGCGACCGTGTGGGCGGCGCTGGACTGCCCCGGCGGCTGGGCGGTGATCGCGCCCGGCCGCCCGTACGTCCTGGGCCGGATCGCCGCGCAGGTCACCGCGCTGCCGCGCCCCGGCGACGAGTGCGTGGTGACCGGGGCGACGGTCGGCGGCGCGGGACGCAAGGCCGAGGTGCACTCCAGCCTCTACGGCCCGGACGGCGCGCTGCTCGGGCAGGCGCGGGCCACCTGGATCGCGCTGCCGCCGGCCTGACCTCTCCTACCTGCGGATGATCCGCTCCTGCCCCCGGGGGAGGAGGGCGTACGCATCCCGCCTGATTGACCCCCTTGCGCCAGGTTGGAAGGCTGTGCAACGGCGCCCCGCAACGGCGCCCCCCACCGGCGTGCGTCGAGCCCGCCGGGGTAGGAGAGGAGAACGATGTCCGACGGGCAGCCAAGCCCCAGCGCCGGGACCGGCCAGATCGTGGTGTCCGGGCTGACGAAGCAATACAAGAACGTCCGGGCGGTGGACAACCTGTCCTTCACCGTCCAGCCGGGCCGGGTCACCGGCTTCCTCGGCCCGAACGGCGCCGGTAAGACGACCACGCTGCGCATGCTGCTCAACCTGGTCACGCCGAACGCGGGCGAGGCCACCATCGGCGGCCACCGGTACGCCGACCTGGCCGACCCGCTGCGTACGGTGGGGGCGGTGCTGGAGGCGTCCAGCGCGCACAAGGGCCGCACCGGGATCAACCACCTGCGGGTGATCTGCGCGGCGGCGGGCCTGCCCCGCCAGCGGGCCGACGAGGCGCTCGCCCTGGTCGGGCTGACCCCGGCCGCGAAGCGCAAGTTCAAGGGCTACTCGCTGGGCATGAAGCAGCGGCTCGGCATCGCCGCCGCGATGCTCGGTGACCCGCGGGTGCTGATCCTCGACGAGCCGGCCAACGGCCTGGACCCGGAGGGGATCCGCTGGATGCGCGGCTTCCTCAAGGGGCTGGCCAGCGAGGGGCGCACGGTGCTGGTCTCCAGCCACCTGCTCTCCGAGATGCAGCTGCTCGCCGACGACGTCGTGATCATCGCGGCCGGCAAGCTGGTCCGGCAGGGGCCGGTCGAGCAGGTGATGGCGTCGATGACGCACGGCTCACGGATCCGGGTGCGGACCCCACAGGCCGAGGAGCTGACGGCGGCGCTGCGCGAGCAGTCGGCCACGGTGGACGCCGACGGGCACGGCGCGCTGCTGGTGAGCGGGGTGGACGCGCCGACGGTCGGCCGGGTGGCGCTGGCCGCCAAGGTGGAGCTGCACGAGCTGACCACCGAACGTCCCGACCTCGAAGGGGTCTTCCTGGAGCTGACGGCCGGAAAGGCGGAGATCCGATGAATCTGGTCCGGTCCGAGCTCCTCAAGATCCGTTCCACCAACACCTGGTGGATCTTCGCGCTGATCACGGTGCCGCTGTGGGCGCTCGCGCTGCTCTTCAACTGGTTGCAGACCGACGCCCTCACCAGCGGCAACGTGGGCGACGTGCCGGCCGACCAGGCCGACACGTTGCAGGCGGCCGGCGCCGCGGACAACCTGGCGGCCAACCTCTACACCAACGGGCAGTTCTTCGGGCTGCTCATCGTGATGCTGCTGGGCATCGTGGTGGTGACCAGCGAGTTCTTCCACCAGACGGTGACCACCACGTTCCTCACGGCACCCCACCGCACCGCGGTGATGCTGGCCAAGCTGGCCGCGGCCGGCGTGCTGGCGCTGTTCTTCTGGATCGCCACCACGGTGCTCAACCTGATCTTCGCGCCGCTGATCCTGAACGCGGTGGACGTCGGCTCGCAGCTCGGCAGCGGGGCGATCTGGCGCGCGATCGCGCTCAACGGGCTGGCCTACCTGCTCTGGTCGGTGCTCGGCGTCGGGCTCGGCGTGCTGATCCGCAGCCAGATCGGCGCCACGGTGACCGGCATCCTGCTCTACCTGGGCGGCACCATCGGCGCCGCCATCGCCATCAGCCTGCTGGCCCAGCGCTTCGGTGACTGGATCAACAAGCTGCAGCTGCTGGTGCCGTCGCTGGCGTCCGGCCTGATGGTGGGCGGCGACACGGACATCCCGGGCAACCCGCCCCAGTGGGCCGGCGCCGCGGTGCTGATCGGTTACGCCGTGCTGACCGGCGTGATCGGCGTGCTGACCATCCGGCGTCGCGACATCTCCTGAGTCGGCTGCCCCGGACGGCCCCGGCCGGTGACCCAGCGTCACCGGCCGGGGCCGTCCTGCCTAGCAGGAGTGGACGGGACACGCAGCGTTTGCCGAACTTCTGGCATCTTCTGTGAAACGGACCACCAGCCGGAGGCGAGAATGCCTGCGTCGATCGCACGGCGTAGCCTGGGACCCGTCTCTCGTACGCCCGGAAACGGGCCCGGGAGCGCCCGCGTGACATTCACAACCGCGTGAAAGAGGCGATTAGCGGCCGTGTCGACCCAGCAGACTTCGCAGGAGAACCCACTGGCGGGTTTCGGCCCGAACGAGTGGATCGTCGAGGAGATGTACCAGCGCTATCTCGCCGACCCCTCGAGCGTCGACTCGGCCTGGCACGACTTCTTCGCGGACTACCGGCCGGCGCCCGGCGCCGCCACCCCGCGCCCTGAGGCCCAGGCCGCCCAGGCCGCCCCGGCCGTCCGTCCCGAGCCGGCCGAGCAGCAGGAGGCCGTCGCCACGGTCGACCAGCAGCCTGCCGCCAAGGCCGCGCCGGCACCGGCGAAGCCGGCCGCCAAGCCGGCCGCGAAGGCTCCGGAGCCGGCCCCGGCCAAGAAGGCTGCCCCGGCCAAGCCGGCCGCGAAGGCGCCGACCGCGAGCGCCGCCGGCACCACCCCGCTGCGCGGGGTCGCCGCCAAGATCGTGCAGAACATGGACGCCTCGCTCGCCGTGCCGACCGCCACCAGCGTCCGCGCGGTGCCGGCGAAGCTGCTGGTGGACAACCGCATCGTGATCAACAACCACCTGGCGCGCGGCCGCGGCGGCAAGGTGAGCTTCACCCACCTCATCGGCTACGCGATGGTCCGGGCGCTGGTCGAGCACCCGGAGATGAACAACTCCTTCGCCGAGGTCGACGGCAAGCCGGCGATGGTCCGCCCCGAGCACGTCAACCTGGGCATCGCCATCGACCTGGCCAAGCCGGACGGCTCCCGCAACCTGGTGGTGCCCTCCATCAAGGGCTGCGAGCAGATGGACTTCCGGCAGTTCTGGCAGGCGTACGAGGACGTGGTCCGGCGCGCCCGCCGCAACGAGCTGACCATGGAGGACTACGCCGGCACCACGATCTCGCTGACCAACCCGGGCGGCATCGGCACGGTCCACTCGATCCCGCGCCTCATGCAGGGCCAGAGCGCCATCATCGGCGTCGGCGCCATGGAGTACCCGGCGCCCTACCAGGGGATGAGCGAGGCGACCCTGGCCGACCTCGCGGTCAGCAAGATCATCACGCTGACCAGCACGTACGACCACCGGATCATCCAGGGCGCGCAGTCCGGCGAGTTCCTCAAGGTGATGCACGAGCTGCTGCTCGGCGAGCGCGGCTTCTACGACCAGATCTTCACCTCCCTGCGCCTCCCCTACGAGCCGGTGCGCTGGGTGCAGGACGTGGCCGTCGACTCCGAGGGCCAGATCAACAAGACCGCGCGGGTGCACGAGCTGATCCACGCGTACCGGGTGCGCGGCCACCTGATGGCCGACACCGACCCGCTGGAGTTCAAGATCCGCAAGCACCCGGACCTGGACGTCCTCCAGCACGGGCTGACCCTGTGGGACCTGGACCGGGTCTTCCCGGTCAACGGCTTCGCCGGCCGGCAGCGGATGAAGCTGCGCTCGATCCTCGGCGTGCTGCGCGACTCGTACTGCCGCCGGGTCGGCATCGAGTACATGCACATCCAGGACCCGGAGGAGCGGCGCTGGATCCAGGAGCGGGTCGAGCGCAAGTACGAGAAGCCCAGCGCGGACGAGCAGAAGCACGTGCTCAACCGGCTCAACGCCGCCGAGGCCTTCGAGACCTTCCTCCAGACCAAGTACGTCGGCCAGAAGCGCTTCTCGCTGGAGGGCGGCGAGTCGCTGATCCCGCTGCTCGGCGAGGTCCTGGAGTGCTCCGCCGAGGGCGGCCTCGACGAGGTCGTGATCGGCATGGCGCACCGCGGCCGGCTCAACGTGCTGGCCAACATCGTCGGCAAGCCGTACGAGAAGATCTTCTCCGAGTTCGAGGGGCACCTCGACCCGCGCTCCACCCAGGGCTCGGGCGACGTGAAGTACCACCTCGGCCAGAACGGCAAGTTCACCACCCCGGACGGCGCGCACGCGGTCAAGGTGTCGGTGGTGGCGAACCCGTCGCACCTGGAGGCCGTGGACCCGGTGCTGGAGGGCATCGTCCGGGCCAAGCAGGACCGGATCGACCTCAAGCTGGAGGGCTACACCGTGCTGCCGCTGGCGGTGCACGGTGACGCCGCCTTCGCCGGCCAGGGCGTGGTCGCCGAGACCCTCAACCTGTCCCAGCTGCGCGGCTACCGCACCGGCGGCACCGTGCACGTGGTGGTCAACAACCAGGTCGGCTTCACCACCGCCCCGGAATACAGCCGGTCCAGCCTCTACAGCACCGACGTGGCCCGGATGATCCAGGCGCCGATCTTCCACGTCAACGGCGACGACCCCGAGGCAGTCGTCCGGGTGGCCCGGCTCGCCTTCGAGTACCGGCAGGCGTTCAACAAGGACGTCGTGATCGACATGGTCTGCTACCGCCGGCGCGGGCACAACGAGGGCGACGACCCCTCGATGTCCAACCCCCAGATGTACAAGATCATCGACTCGAAGCGGTCGGTCCGGAAGCTCTACACCGAGGAGCTCATCGGGCGGGGCGACATCACCGTGGAGGACGCGGAGGAGCTGCTGCGCGACTACCAGTCGCAGTTGGAGCGGGTCTTCAAGGCCACCCGCGACGCCGCCACCACGCCGCGCCAGCTCAGCCGGCCGCGCCGCGAGGACGAGCCGGAGCCGCAGGTCGACACCGCCACCGACATCGCCGTGGTCAAGGCGATCGGCGAGGCGCACGTCAACCTGCCGGAGGGCTTCACCCCGCACAAGCGGATCCAGCAGCTGCTGGAGCGTCGGCGCAAGATGTCCGTCGAGGGCGGCATCGACTGGGGCTTCGGCGAGATCATCGCGTTCGGCGCGCTGCTGCACGACGGGGTCACCGTCCGGCTCGCCGGGCAGGACTCCCGCCGCGGCACCTTCGTCCAGCGGCACGCGTCGGTGGTCGACGCGCAGACCGGCGACGACTACCTGCCGCTGAAGTCGCTCACCGCCGACGGCGAGCGGTCCCGCTTCTTCGTGCACGACTCGCTGCTCTCCGAGTACGCCGCCATGGGCTTCGAGTACGGCTACTCGGTGGAGAACATCAACGCGCTGGTCGCCTGGGAGGCGCAGTTCGGTGACTTCGTCAACGGCGCCCAGTCGGTGATCGACGAGTTCATCTCGTCGGGCGAGGTGAAGTGGGGCCAGCGCTCCGCGATCACCCTGCTGCTGCCGCACGGGCACGAGGGCCAGGGCCCCGACCACACCTCCGGTCGCCCGGAGCGGTTCCTCCAGCTCTGCGCCGAGGACAACATGCGGGTGGCCATCCCGACCACCCCGGCGAGCTACTTCCACCTGCTGCGCCGCCAGGCCCTGTCGTCGAAGCGCAAGCCGCTGGTGGTGTTCACGCCGAAGTCGCTGCTGCGCCACAAGCTCTGCGTGTCGCAGGTGGAGGACTTCACCACGGGCACCTTCCAGCCGGTGCTGGCCGACACCGCCGCCCCGGCGCCAGAGCAGGTGAAGCGGGTGCTGCTCTGCTCGGGCAAGGTCTACTACGACCTGTTCCAGGCCCGGCAGGAGCGGGGTGTGACCGACACGGTGATCCTGCGGATGGAGCAGCTCTACCCGCTGCCCGTCGAGGAGGTCCGGGCCGCCCTGTCGCAGTACCCGAACGCCGAGGACTTCGCCTGGGTCCAGGAGGAGCCGGCCAACCAGGGCGCCTGGTCGTTCGTCGCGCTCAACCTGCTGGAGCACCTGCCCGAGGTCCGGCTGCGCCGCATCTCGCGGCCGGCCGCCGCCGCGCCGGCGGTCGGCTCGGCGAAGATGCACGAGGTCGAGCAGAACGCGCTGATCGAGGCGGCTCTCCCCCGCCCGTGACCTGACCGCACCGCCGGCACGAGGGGCAGCGACCGTACGACGGCCGCTGCCCCTCGTCCCGTGCGGCCCTTCTCCCGCGAGAGGACGCAGATGTACTTCACCGACCGTGGCATCGAGGAACTTGTCGAGCGCCGGGGCGAGGAGCAGGTCAGCCTGGAGTGGCTGGGCGAGCGGCTCCGTGACTTCGTCGACCTGAACCCGGAGTTCGAGACTCCGATCGAGCGGTTCGCCACCTGGCTGGCCCGGCTCGACGACGAGGACGACGAGTGACCGGCTGACCTTCCTCTCGGGTGGGCGATGACCACGCCCGCCCGCCGCCGGCCGGATGGTCAGCCCGTCGCGCCCGCGCCGGGTTCGGCGGCGACCCGCTCGGCCATGGCGCGTGCCCACACCGCGTCGAGATCCGCCCCGGGCGGGAACCGGCCGGCCAGCTCCAGGTCGACCAGCCCGTGTGCCAGGCCCCAGAGCGCGCGTGCCGCGGTCAGGTCACCCCCGGTCACCCGGAGCAGGGGCGCCGCGGCAGCCGCCTCCACGCCGGGTGCCAGGCGCTCGCGCGCCAGCGGCAGTCGGGTGGCGATCTCGTACAGCCGGGGATGCCGGAGCGCCCAGGCACGGTACGCGGCGGCGAGGGACGGCAGGTCGGGCGCCGCCTCCAGGGCCGCGGCGAGCCGCTGCAGCGCCCGCTGCTGCAGGGCGGCCTCGATCTCGGACTTCCCCGCGACGTGCTTGTACAACGACGGGGCCTGGATGCCCAGTTCGTCGGCGAGCCGGCGCATCGTGACGGCCCCCGGCCCCGCACGCTCCAGCAGGCGTTCGGCCACGTCGACGATCTCCTCGCGGCGGGTCACCGGCGCGGCTCCGCCACCCAGCCTCGGCAGAGCACGAGCGCCAGGACGAGCAGCACCGACAGGGCGCCGTCGAAGACCAGGATGCTGCCGGTCCCCTCGATCGCGGTGTTCCGGCTGTAGGCCAGCGCGGTCACCGTCATGGCCACCTTGTGGAAGATGACCAGCGCCCACACCCCCCGGTGACCCTGTGGACGCACGGCCAGCAGGGCGAAGAGCCCGGCGAAGACCACGAAGCCGTACGCCCGCCACGTCTCGACCACCTTGACGGCCGGCTCCGCGTCGGCGACCGCGCCGTACGCCCCCAGTGCCGCCGCCAGCGCTCCGACCGCCGCCAGCCAGAGCAGCACCCGGCCGATCCTGTCCCGGACGCCCCCGCCGTCGGTCGTCGCCGGTCGGGTCTCCACGGTCGTCGCTGCGGTCATCACGGCACGCCCTCTCTTGGCTAACGCTGTTAGCTTAGACGTTAGCTAATGATGTTAGCCGGGTCAAGCGGCAACCCAGCGACCCTCGGGCGCTGGGTACCGCGGCCTCGTCCACCGAGAGGCGGAACGCCTTCGTCGACGAAGAGCAGGCCGGCGCCGGCCCGGCTCAGCGGGCCGCCGCTCCGAGCAGGACCAGGCAGCGCTCGACGACCGCGGTGGTCCGTTCGGCCTCGCCGGTGGCCAGCAGGTCGAGCAGGGCGCCGCGCAGCAGCGCCAGGGCGAGGACCGGGTCAGCGCCCGCGCTGTCGGCCCGGCCGCCCACCTCGGCGAGCAGCCCGAGCCAGTCCTCCACCGTCTGCCGGGCGAATCCCGCCCACGGTCCGTCCGGCTCGCTGAGCGAGCGGGCGTACGCCTGGACCCAGAGGACCAGCATCGGGCGGTGCGCCGGATCAACGAGCCAGCCCCAGGCCGTCCGCACCGCTGCGACGAAGTCGTCGGAGCCGCCCGCGTCCCGGGCCCGCCGGAGCGCGGCCAGCTCGTCGGCCCTGGCCCGGCCGAGCAGGGCGCGGATCAACTGGTCCTTGGAGCCGAAGAGGAAGAGCAGGACCCGGGGGCTGGACCCAATGGCGGCGGCGAGCGGGCGCAGCGACAGCTCGGCCAGCCCGTGCGCCAGGACGTACTGGTACGCCCGTTCCAGGAGTTCGTCGCGGCGGGCGCTGGGGGGTCGCTCGTGCTGGCTCACAGCGCTACTCTGCCACTGAAACGACTGTTTCAGTAGTGGAGGGGTTTCGATGAGCGCACAGGTCCTCATTCGTCCGCTGGGCCGTCCCGGCGACCTCGGCTGGGTGGTGCTGGCCCACGGCGAGACGTACGCGGCCGAGTTCGGTTGGGACACCAGCTTCGAGGCGCTCGTGGCGCGGATCGTCGCCGACTACGCCGCCGGCCACGACCCGGCGCGGGAGGCCGCCTGGATCGCCGAGCTCGACGGAAAGCGGGTCGGTTGCGTCTTCTGCGTCGCGGCCGATGAGCAGACGGCCCAGCTGCGGATCCTGCTGGTCGATCCCGCCGCCCGGGGACGGCGTCTCGGGGCCCGGTTGGTCGACGAGTGCCTCGCCTTCGCGCGGCGGGCGGGATACGCCCGCATCCGCCTCTGGACCAACCACCCTCTGGTCGCCGCCCGCGGCATCTACCTCTCCCGCGGCTTCCACCTCGTCGAGGAGGAACCACACCACAGTTTCGGCACGGACCTGACCGGGCAGGTGTACGAACGGGAGCTGGCAGCGGCCGGCGCCTAACGCCGACCGTTGACGGGGACGGCACCCGCAACGTCCACTGGAGAGAGCATCGACCGACGACGGGAAGGCGGCGATGAACCCCGAGCCCCGCAGGCCCCCGCAGGACGCCGTGACCGTCCGCCACCTGCGTCTCGGCGTCGGATCGTCGGCCTCGTGCACCAGGTCGCCGCCGGGGCGCTCTGGTGCGAGACGGTGGCCGTGTTCGCATTCGGCGCCGCCTGGGTGGCGAAGAGCGACGCGCTGTTCCGGGCCGCACAGCCCAGCGACGAACCGGGCGCGGACCGCGACCGCGGCACCGTCTCCCCCGCTCCCTCCTGAGCGAATACGGGTCCTCCGCCCTGGGCACAAGGACCCGAGCGAGGCACCCCGCGATCTTGTAGCGTGAGGTCGTGGCGCGCAGCGTGTACCTGACCAGCGTGGGGTCGGGCGGGGGCAAGTCGACGGTCGCGCTCGGGCTGGCCGAGCTGCTGTCCCGGCAGGTCGAGCGGATCGGCGCCTTCCGGCCGCTGGTCGCCGGCCAGCACCCCGACCCGATCCTCGCCCTGCTCACCGAGCGCTACCGGGTGCGGCTGCCGGTCGACGACCTGCACGGCGCGACCTACGCCGACGCCGCCGCCCTGGTCGCGGACGGCCGGCGGGAGGAGCTGATCGCCCGCATCGTGGCCCGCTACCGGGCGGTCGAACGACACTGCCCCGCCGTGGTCGTGGTGGGCAGCGACTTCGCCGACGGGGACGGCGCGGGCGCCCGCGAGCTGGCGTTCAACGCCCGGCTGGCGACCGAGTTCAGCAGCGTGGTGGTGCCCGTGGTGGACGGCTTCGGGCAGCCGCCCGAGGCGATCGCGGCGGCGCTGCGCGGGGCGTACCACGACCTGGAGGACCTGGGGGCGACGGTGGTCGCGGTGGTCGCCAACCGCGTCCCCGGGCCGATGACGCTGCCCGAGCTGCCCGTTCCCGCGCACGCCATCCCGGAGGTGCCGACCGTGTCGGCGCCGACGGTGGCCGAGGTGGCGGCGGCGCTCGGCGCCACCCTGCTCGCCGGCGACCAGGCCGCGCTGGATCGGGACGTGCTCGACTACGTGGTCGGCGCGGCGCACGTGCCCACCCTGCTGGACCACTTCACCGACGGGGCGCTGGTCATCACCCCGGGCGACCGGGACGACCTGCTGGTGGCCGCCGGCGCGGCGCACGTGGCCGGGCAGGTCTCCCTGGCCGGGCTGGTGCTGACGCTGGGCGAACAGCCCGACCCTCGGGCGATGCGGCTGTTCGAGGCGCTGAACACCGGGCTGGCCGTGCTCTCGGTGCCCAGCGACAGCTACGACACGGTCGCGGCGTCCAGCCGGATCGAGGGACGGCCCAGCGTGGCGAACCCCCGCAAGGTGGAGGCCGCGCTGGGCGCCTTCGAACGCTGCGTGGACACCGTCGACCTGGCCCGCCGGCTGCGGGTCAGCCGGTCGGAGCGGGTCACCCCGCTGATGTTCGAGAACGACCTCATCGACCGGGCCCGCGGGCAGCGCCGGCGGCTGGTGCTGCCCGAGGGCACCGAGGAGCGCATCCTCCGCGCCGCGGAGGTGCTGCTGCGCCGGGGCGTCGCCGACCTGACCCTGCTCGGACGCCCCGACGAGGTGGCGCGGCGCACCCGCGAGCTGGGCATCGACGTCGGCGACGCGCAGGTGGTCGACCCGGTCACCAGCGAGTGGCGGGACGAGTTCGCGGCCGTCTACGCGGAGCTGCGCGCGCACCGCGGCGTCACCGTCGAGCTGGCGCACGACATCGTGGCCCAGCCCAACTACTTCGGCACCATGATGGTGCAGACCGGCCGCGCCGACGGGATGGTCTCCGGGGCCACCCACACCACGGCGGCCACCATCCGGCCGGCCTTCGAGATCATCCGGACCGTGCCGGGCGTCTCCGTCGCCTCCAGCGTGTTCTTCATGCTGCTCGCCGACCGCGTGCTGGTCTACGGCGACTGCGCCGTCAACCCCGACCCGGACGCCGCCCAGCTCGCCGACATCGCGGTCTCCTCGGCCGACACGGCCGCCCGGTTCGGCATCGAGCCGCGGGTGGCCATGCTGTCCTACTCGACCGGTGATTCCGGCTTCGGCGCCGACGTGGAGAAGGTCGCAGCGGCCACCAAGCTGGTCCGGGAACGCCGGCCGGAGCTGCTCGTGGAGGGCCCGATCCAGTACGACGCGGCGATCGACCCGCAGGTCGCGGCCACCAAGCTGCCGGACAGCCCGGTGGCGGGGCGGGCCACGGTGTTCATCTTCCCGGACCTGAACACCGGCAACAACACCTACAAGGCGGTGCAGCGCTCGGCCGGCGCGGTGGCGGTCGGCCCGGTCATGCAGGGCCTGCGCCGGCCGGTCAACGACCTGTCCCGGGGCGCCACCGTGCCGGACATCGTCAACACGGTGGCGATCACCGCCATCCAGGCCGCCGCCGGGGAGTCGGAATGAGCCGGATCCTGGTCCTCAACTGCGGGTCCTCGTCGGTCAAGTACCGCCTCTACGACGGCGCCGAGGTCCGGGACAAGGGCACCGTCGAGCGGGTCGGCGAGCCGGGCGGCGGGCCGGCCGACCACGAGACGACGGTGCGGCAGATCATCGAGGGGCTCGACCTGGCGGGGCTGGCCGGGGTGGGGCACCGGGTGGTGCACGGCGGGCGGAAGTTCAGCGAACCGGTGCGGATCGGCGACGCGGTCGTGGCCGCCATCGAGGACCTGGTTCCCCTGGCCCCGCTGCACAACCCGGCCAACCTGGCCGGCATCCGGGTGGCGCGGGAGGCGCTGCCGGACACCCCGCAGGTCGCCGTCTTCGACACCGCGTTCCACCACACCCTGTCCGAGGCCGCCGCCACGTACGCCATCGACCGGGAGACCGCCGAGCGGTACGGCGTGCGCCGCTACGGCTTCCACGGCACCTCGCACGCGTACGTCTCGCGGCGCACGGCCGAACTGCTCGGCCGGCCGTACGGCGAGCTGAACACGATCACCCTGCACCTCGGCAACGGGGCGAGCGCCTGCGCGGTCGAGGGCGGGCGGAGCGTGGCCACCTCGATGGGCATGTCCCCGCTGGAGGGCCTGGTCATGGGCACCCGCAGCGGCGACATCGACCCGACGATCGTCTTCCACCTGCGCCGCGAGGCCGGCATGGGCGTGGACGACATCGACGACCTGCTCAACCACCGCAGCGGCCTGCTCGGGCTGACCGGGGCCAACGACATGCGGGAGGTGCTGGCCCGCCGGGATGCCGGCGACCCGGCCGCCGCCCTCGCGTTCGACGTCTACCGCCGCCGGATCACCGGGTACGTGGGCGCGTACTACGCCCTGCTCGGGCGGGTCGACGCGGTCACCTTCACGGCCGGCGTCGGCGAGCACGCCGCCCCGGTCCGCGCCGCGGCGCTGGCCGGCCTGGACCGGCTCGGTATCGCCGTGGACCCGGCGCGCAACGCCGGCAGCGGCGACCGGGTCATCTCCCCCGACGGCGCCGAGGTGACGGTCTGCGTGATCGCCACCGACGAGGAGCGCGAGATCGCCCGGCAGACCCGGGACGTGCTCGGCGTGTGACCGACGCCCGCCGGGTGCCCGGTCCGGGCTTCTCCGGCGATCATGAAGTTGACGGCGACGAATCAGGCGATTCGCGCCGCTAACCTCATGATCGACACGTGGGGCCGGGGGTCAGCCCAGGGTCAGCCAGGCGATGAGGGCGACCACCACGACGGCGGCCACGCCGATGCCGGCGAACAGCGGCAGGCGGGAGGGTGTCTCCGCGGCCGTCGCCGCGCTGTCGGGCGAGTCCATGAAGGCGCGGAACTGCGCGGTGTTGCCACTGGGGTCGGTGTAGTTCTCAGCCATGCGCGTGACCCTAGCGAAGCCGGGCGACGCCGATGATCCCGCCGGGCCGGCGCCGGCCCACCCCGGTCCGGGCGGTGGAGGTGCGTCGGCCCGCTCGGCGGGGCCGGACCGGCCTGCCGGCCGCCTACCGTGAGGGGGTGAGGATGCAGCGGCTGGCCGCCGCGCTGCTGGTGGCGCTGGTGGCCGGTTGCGGCCCGGCCGCCGCCGCCACCGACGACCGGGTCCCGTCCTTCGGCCCGGCGCCGCCGCTGCCGTACGCCGTGGGCGTGCGCCAGTTCGTCCTCGACCCCGACGGCCCCCGGCCGCTGCCGGTGACGGTCTGGTACCCGGCGGAGCGCGCCACCGGGATCCCCGCCACCACCCGACCGACAGCCGGCCCGGCCGGCGGTGCCGTGGTGGCCGGGCCCGTCGCGCGGCCCGACGCTCCCGTGGCGGCCGGGCGGTTCCCGGTGGTCGTCCACAGCCACGGCCTGCGCAGCCTCCCCGAGCTGCACGCTCCGTTGACGACCCGCTGGGCGGCGGCCGGGTTCGTCGTGGCCGCGCCGGCCTACCCGCGGACCAACCTGCGGGCGCGCGACTTCACCCGGGCCGACGTGCGGAATCAGCCCGCCGACGGCTGGCGGCTCATCCGCCACCTGGTCCGCCTCGACACCCGGCCCGGGGACCCGCTCGCCGGGCACCTCGCGGTGGACCGGTTCGCCGCCACCGGGCACTCGGCGGGCGGCTTCACCACGGCGGGCATGTTCGCCTCGGGGCACTCGCCCCGGCTGCGCGCCGGCATCGTCATCGCCGGCGGCGGGCTGGCCGGCAGCTTCGCCGGCCCGGTGGCGCCCCTGCTCTTCGTGCACGGCGGCGCGGACCCCGTCGTACCCGAGTCGGTGGGGCGGGCCGCGTACGCGCGCAGCCTCGGGCCGGCCGCCTTCCTGAGCCTGCCCGGCCAGGGCCACGGCGAGTACCTGACCCCGGGCCGTCCCGGTTTCGCGCAGGTCCTCGCCGCCACCACCGACTTCCTCCGGTGGATCCTCTACGACGACCGTCGTGCCCGGAGCCGCCTGCCGGCCGACGCCCGCCTTCCCGGCGTCACCACCCT
The DNA here is from genome assembly GCF_050948395.1 of Micromonospora sp. CA-244673. Classification (NCBI taxonomy): domain Bacteria; kingdom Bacillati; phylum Actinomycetota; class Actinomycetes; order Micromonosporales; family Micromonosporaceae; genus Micromonospora; species Micromonospora sp. CA-244673. Next base: position 6,174,171 of record NZ_CP192019.1, read on the forward strand.
GACCACCCGCGCCCTTCCCCGGTGAGGGGCAGCCGAGGAGGCGACCGGACGGTAGCCTCGCCCGGATGGACGGGCTGGCCGGGCGGCAACTCGACGCGATCCGGGAGGTCGTCGACCTGACCGGCGCGGCCGGGATCCCGGTCTGGCTGCGCGGTGGGTGGGCCATGGACTTCCACCTCGGCGCGGTGAGCCGGCCGCACGTGGACGTCGACTGGTACTGCTGGCGGCGCGACGCCGGCCCGCTGGCGGCCCGGCTCGGCGGGCAGGGCTGGGCCGTCGACCCCCGGATGCCGGTGGAGATGCAGCTCGACGTCGTCCGGGCCGACGTCGAGCTGAGCTTCGCGTACCTGGACCGGGATTCGGCGGGCCGGGTGGTGGTCGGGGCCGGGCCGTGGGCCGGCACCCCGCTGCCGGAGGGGATGCTGGAGTCCGCGCCGGGCCGGATCGGCCCGCACACCGCCCCGGTGATCAGCGTGGCCGCCCAGATCGAGTTCAAGGAGATGTTCCCGGTCTGGATGCCCGACCGGCCCGGCCGCGCGAAGGACGCCGCCGACCTGGCCCGGCTGCGGGCGGGACGGCCGCCGACCGGTTGAGGCGATCGCGTCACGCCGGGTGCGAAGCCGGCCGGTCACCCGGGAGCGCGAGGCACAATCGTGTTCATGCGCCGTCGTCCCGCCGCCCTCGTCACCGCCGCCGCCCTGTTCAGCACGGGTCTGGCCGGCTGCTCGGGCGGGAGCGCCCCGGCCGGGCGATCCGCTCCCGACGCCCCGCCGGCGGCCACCACCCCGGCGCCACGGGTGCCCGCCGGGCACGCCCCCACCGAGAGCTTCGCGGTCGGCGTACGCCAGTTGAAGCTGAACCGCGACGGCGACCGGCCCCTGCCGGTGACCCTCTGGTACCCGGCGCGGGGCGAGGCCGGCGGCACGCCGGAGCGGTCGGCGCCGGTGGCGGCCGGGCGGTTCCCGGTGGTGCTGTTCAGCCACGGGCTGGGCGCCCGGCCGGAGGACTACCGGGTGCTGCTGACCCGCTGGGCGGCCGCCGGGTTCGTGGTGGCCGCGCCGAAGTTCCCGCACACCGGGGCCGGTGGTGACGGCAACCCGCTCGACGTGCTCAACCAGCCGGCCGACGTGTCGTACGTGCTGACCCAGGTGCTCGCCCTCGACGGGAAGTCGGGCGATCCGCTGCGCGGCCGGCTGGACCCGGAGCGGGTGGCCGCGACCGGGCACAGCGCGGGTGGGGTGACCACGATCGGACTGTTCACCGCGGGCCGGGACGAGCGCCTGGACGCCGGCATCGTCCTCGCCGGCACGGCGCTCGGCGTGGGCACCGCGTTCGCCGGGGCGGCGGCGCCGCAGCTCTTCGTGCACGGCGAGGCCGACGAGGTGGTGGGCTACGCCGCCGGCAAGGCGGTCTACGACGCGGTGCCCTGGCCGAAGGCGATGCTCAGCCTGCCCAAGGGCGACCACGGGCAGGCCCTGCTCGCCGACACCCCGGCGCTGCGGGTGGTCGCCGACACCACCGTCGAGTTCCTCCGCTGGACGCTCTACGGCGACGCGGCGGCGAAGAAGCGGATCCCCGCCGACGCCGCCCGCGGCGGCGTGGCCACCCTGGACGACCATCTCTGACCGGTCGCCCAGGGCGGCGTCGCCGGTCAGGCGGTGTGGTCGACGACGACCTTGCCGAAGGCGTCACCGGAGTGCAGGCGGGCGAAGGCCTCCTCGATCCGGCTGAACGGCACCACCCGGTCCACCACCGGGCGCACCTCGTGCTCGGCGCAGAACGCCAGGAGCTGGGTCAGCTCGTCGGGGGTGCCCATGGAGGTGCCGAGGATCTCCAGCTGCATGGCGAAGACCCGGCGCAGGTTGACCTTGGGCTCGTGGCCGGCGGTGGCGCCGGAGACCACGATCCGGGCCATCGGGGCGGCCGACTTCAGCGAGTGGTCGAAGGTGGCCGCGCCGACCGTCTCGATGACCACGTCGACGCGCTCGGGCAGCCGGGCGCCGGGCTCCAGGGCGGTCGCGCCCAGCTCGGTGATCCGTTCCCGCTTGGTGGCGTCGCGGCTGGTCGCGTACACCCGCTTGCCGAGCGCGACGCCGAGCGCGACGGCCGCGGTGGCCACGCCCCCGCCGGCGCCCTGGACGAGGACCGACTCGCCGTCGCCGACCCGGCCCCGGGTGGTGAGCATCCGCCACGCGGTGAGCCAGGCCGTGGGCAGGCAGGCCGCGTCGGTCGCCGAGAGGCCGTCGGGCAGCGGCAGCAGGTTCATCCGGGGTACGGCCACCCGCTCGGCGAAGGTGCCGGGGAAGTGCTCGGAGAGGATCGAGACCCCGCGCGGGTCGCCCCGGGTGGGCACCACGGGGTAGACGACGACCTGGTTGCCGTCCGGGTCGGTGCCGACCGCGTCGCAGCCCAGGATCATGGGGAGCTGGTCGGCGCCGAGGCCCACCCCGCGCAGCGACCAGAGGTCGTGGTGGTTGAGCGAGCTGGCCCGGACCTGCACGGTGACCCAGTCGTCCTCCGGGTGGGCCGGCTCGGGGCGGTCGCCGACGGTGAGCGCGGCGAGCGGGTTGTCGGCGTCGAAGGCCGAGGCGAAGGCAGCACGCATGATCGGCACCGTAACAAGCTGAGCCCTCGTTCAGAAGGGGACCTTCCCCACAAAAGCCGTGCGGATGGTCCCCTTCCGCGACGTTCAGCGGCGGGCGACCCCGTCGCGGCGGGCCGCCTCGGCCACCGCCTCGGCGACCGCGGGGGCGACCCGCGGGTCGAGCGGGGACGGCACGATCGCCTCCGGCGTCAGCGACTCGGCCACCACGTTGGCGATGGCGTCGGCCGCGGCCACCTTCATCCCGTCGGTGATCCGGGTGGCCCGGGCGTCCAGCGCGCCCCGGAACACGCCGGGGAAGGCGAGCACGTTGTTGATCTGGTTGGGGTAGTCGCTGCGCCCGGTGGCGACGACGGCCACGTGCCGGGCAGCCACCTCGGGGTGCACCTCCGGGGTGGGGTTGGCCAGCGCGAAGACGATGCCGCCCGGCGCCATGCCGGCCACCGCCGCCTCGGGGATCTGCCCGCCGGAGACGCCGACCAGGACGTCCGCGCCGCGCAGCGCCTCGGTGATGTCGCCCTGCCGCCCGTCGGCGTTGGTGGTCTCGGCCAGTTCGGCCTTGGTCCCGGTCAGCTCGCGGTGCCGGCCGATGATGCCCTTGGAGTCGCAGACGACCACCTGGTCCGGATTGACGCCCCCGGCGACCAACATCTTCGTCACGGCCACACCGGCGGCGCCGGCCCCGCTGACCGCCACCCGCAGGTCGCCCAGCTTGCGGTTGAGCAGGGTGGCGGCGTTGCGCAGGGCGGCCAGCACCACGATGGCGGTGCCGTGCTGGTCGTCGTGGAAGACCGGGATGGAGAGCGCCTCGTCCAGCCGGCGCTCCACCTCGAAGCAGCGCGGGGCGCTGATGTCCTCCAGGTTGATCCCGCCGAACGAGGGGGCCAGCGCCCGCACCGTCGCCACGATCTCGTCCACGTCCTGCGTGTCCAGGCAGACCGGTACGGCGTCCACGCCCGCGAACTGCTTGAACAGCACCGCCTTGCCCTCCATCACCGGCAGCGCCGCGCGCGGGCCGATGTTGCCGAGGCCGAGCACGGCGGAACCGTCGGTGACCACGGCGACGGTGTGCGACACCCAGGTGTAGTCGTCGGCCAGGTCGGGGTCGGCGGCGATCGCCTCGCAGACCCGGGCCACACCCGGGGTGTACGCGAGGGAGAGGTCCTCCCGGCTGGTGAGCGGCACGGTCGAGGCGACGGCCATCTTGCCGCCGAGGTGCAGCCGGAAAACGGGATCAGCGGGGTCCGGGGTGGACGTAGGCATTGGTGACTCCAGGATCTGTCGAGCAGACGGACCGGCCGGCTCGGCACGCGTGGTCAGCGGCCAGCGGGGCGGCGGTGCGGGGGGTCACCCGGGCACTTTCCGAGCATAGTCAGGCATGCCGCACCGGGGTGTGATCGGGGTCATATCCGACGCGGTACGCCGGTGACCCGCCCGGGACGCGGCCAGTACCGGAGGACCACCCGCCCCCGCACGTCGGCCACCCCGTACGCCCGGGAGTCGTCGGTGACCAGGTCGTTGTCGCCGCGCAGCCACCAACCGCCGTCCTGCCGGCGGACCGCGCGCTTGACCACGAGCAGGTCGGGGCGGCTGCGGAAGACCGCCACCACCACGTCGCCGGGGCGTACCGGCCGGCCCCCGGTCCGCACCAGCACGGCGTCGCCGTGCCGCAGCGTCGGGGCCATGGAGGGGCCGGTGACGAGGACCGGCACCAGCGGCCCGCGCAGCCGGTGATCCACCGCACCCATGGGGTTTCACCTCCCGCCCGCCGGGGAGCATCTCCAGGAGTAGTGTCGTCTTGGATCATCGCAAACATCCCATGGAGGACCCTGATGCGCCTTCCCCGCATCCTTACGCCCCGTGTGACCGCCAGCGCCCACTGCGACCTGCCGTGCGGCGTCTACGACCCGGCGCAGGCCCGGATCGAGGCCGAGTCGGTCAAAATGATCTGCGAGAAGTACCAGGCCAACACCGACCCGGAGTACCGCACGCGCGCCATCCTGATCAAGGAGCAGCGGGCGGACCTGGTCAAGCACCACCTGTGGGTGCTCTGGACCGACTACTTCAAGCCGCAGCACTTCGAGAAGTACCCGCACCTGCACCAGCTGTTCAACGAGACCACCAAGCTCGCCGGCTCGGCCGGCGCCAAGGGCAGCATGGACCCGGCCGTCGCCGACCAGCTGCTGCAGAAGATCGACGAGATCGCCAAGATCTTCTGGGAGACCAAGCAGGCGTGAGCCTGCCCGCCCAGGCACCGACGATCCGGCCGGCGCGTCCCGAGGACGTGCCGGCCGTCGTCGCGATGGTGCACGAACTCGCCGACTACGAGCGCGCTCCCGAGCAGTGCCACCTCACCGAAGAACAGCTCACGAAGGCGCTCTTCGCGACTGCTCCAGGTCGCGGCGCGGCGTCAGACGCGCCGAGCTGGAGTAGTCGTAGTCCGGCACCGGCGCTGTTCGGGCACGTCGCGGTCGATCCCGCCGGCCAGCCGATCGGCTTCGCCCTCTGGTTCCTCAACTTCTCCACCTGGGAGGGCGTGCACGGCATCTACCTAGAGGACCTGTACGTCCGGCCGGCCGCCCGTGGCACCGGCGCGGGCCGGCGGCTGCTCGCGACCCTCGCCGCGATCTGCGTCGAGCGCGGCTACCGGCGACTCGAGTGGTGGATGATCAACTGGAACCCGGCCGCCCGTTTCTACGCCGCGATCGGCGCCGCCCCGATGGACGAGTGGGTGCCGTACCGGCTGGCCGGGACGGCTCTGCACGATCTCGCGGCACAGGCCGACGGTCGCCCCCACGCGGACGGACGCCTGACCGGGTAGAGTCCCGCACCGGGGGGATGAGGCGTGACTCAACTGACCGGCCAGCCGACGACGGACGACGACGTCGTGCACCTCACGGTGCCCGCCGACGGCGGCTACCTGGGCGTGCTGCGCACCGCCACCGCCGGTCTCGCGGCCCGGCTCCAGTTCGCCCTCGACGAGATCGAGGACCTGCGCATCGCCGTCGACGAGGCGTGCGCCATGCTGCTCGCGATCGCCACCCGCGACGCCGAGCTGGAGTGCCGCTTCGCGGTCACCGATGACGCGCTCACGGTCGAGGTGACCGTGCCGACCGTGCGGGGCGCCACGCTCCCCTCGGAGTCGTCCTTCGCCTGGAAGGTGCTCACCGCGCTGACCACGGCGGCGAGCGCCCGGGCCGCGGACGGCCGGGCCACCATCTCCCTGCTCACCCGCCGCGCCTCCGGCTACTGACCGGTCCGGCCGGCGCGGCGTCAGTCGAAGCCGAGAGCCCGGTTGGTCGGCGTGCTGACCAGCAGGCCGGTGACGCCGAGGCCGAGCACCATGAGCGGCACTCCCAGCCAGCCGAGGCCGCCCTGGATCATGTACCAGCCGATCGGCAGCAGCATGAGCTGGAGCACGATGGCCGGCGCCCGGGCCCCGGACCGGCGGCGGCCCAGCGCGGTGCCGAGCGCCCAGAGCGCGGCCGCCCCGGCGATCGCGAACGCGGTCACGAGCAGCGCCGAGGTCAGGTGGGTGGTGCGCGCCGTCAGGTCGGACCAGACCAGCCATGCCGCGACCAGGCCGAGCGCCACGGCCTCGGCGCGCAGCAGGAGCACCGCCGTGCGGAGCGTGCCGGGGACCGGCCCGGAGTCGATCGTCACGCGCGACACGATACCCGTGGGTAGGCGCGGTACAGTGCCGCCCATGCGCGCCGTCCTGGTGGTCAATCCGAAGGCCACCACCACCAGCGAGCGCAGCCGGGACGTGCTGGTCCGGGCGTTGCGCAGCGAAGTCGACCTGTCGGTGCGGTACACCCGCCGCCGGGGTCACGCCATGGACCTGGCGCGGGAGGCCGCCCAGGAGGGCGTGGACCTGGTGGTGACGCTCGGCGGCGACGGCACGGTCAACGAGGTGGTGAACGGCTTGATGGCCGCCGAGCCGCCGACCTTCCGCACCGGGCGCACCACGGCGGAGCGGCTGCCGGCGCTGGCCACCGTCCCGGGTGGGTCGACCAACGTCTTCGCCCGGGCCCTCGGCCTGCCGCGGGAGTGGCCGGACGGGACCAGCATGATCCTGGAGGGGCTGCGGCTGGGCCGCTCCCGCACCATCGGGCTGGGCCGGGCGGACGACCGCTACTTCACCTTCTGCGCGGGCTTCGGCATCGACGCGGCCGTCATCCAGCGGGTCGAGCGGGCCCGCAAGCGGGGCCGGGTGTCCACGCCGGCGCTCTACTTCCGGTCCACGGTGAGCCAGTACTTCCTCGCCTCGGACCGGCGGCACCCGTCGATCTCGCTGGAGCGCCCGGGTGAGGCCGCCGAGACCGACCTGGGAACGGTCATCATCCAGAACACCGCGCCGTGGACCTATCTGGGCGACCGGGAGATCAACCCGAACCCGGAGGCCTCGTTCGACCTCGGGCTGGACGTGCTCGCGATGCGCCAGCTCAAGGTGGCCAGCACGGCACGCACGGTCACCCAGTTCTTCGCTCGGGAGCCGGATCCGCACGGCCGGCAGGTGCTCCGGCTGCACGACGTGGCGGAGTTCACCCTGCTCTCGGCCCGTCCGCTGGCCTTCCAGCTGGACGGCGACTACCTCGGCGAGCGGGAAAAAGTCAGATTCGCATCCATCCCTGCCGCACTGAGAGTAATCTGCTAGGTCTCGGGTACTGCCGTCGGTTGACGCGGGCCACCGCACCGCTTCGCGCGGGGGCCGCCACACCGAGGAAAGGTGCCGGAAATGTCAGCAACGTCACGCAGACCGTACTATATTGATCCTCGACTGTGGCACGCCGGGTAACCAGAGCGCTCTGAAACCCGGACAAAAGGGTGGTGAGCCCGCTCACTGTTCGGAGTTTTTCCGAGCGTCACCCTTGACATCGCGACAGTTCGTGAAAGTATTCACAAGCGAAGTCGTGTTACCGGGACATTGCCTGGATATGCTCGGCAGGTTGAGCTGTTCCAGCAGGTCCACGGGGATCGCAAGCCTGCTCACGCAGCGCCGAATTGATGGATGCTGACCGTCACCGATCGGCAATGCGGACGCATATAGGAATAGCAACGAAGCGTAATCTGGCCACCCATTTGAGAATGAGGAGTGTTGCCGCCATGGACTGGCGCCACGATGCCGTCTGCCGCGACGAGGACCCGGAGCTGTTCTTCCCGATCGGGACGTCCGGCCCGGCCCTCCTGCAGGTGGAGCAGGCCAAGGCCGTCTGCCGGCGCTGCCCGGTGACCGACCACTGCCTCCAGTGGGCGCTGGAGTCCGGTCAGGACGCCGGCGTCTGGGGCGGGATGAGCGAGGAGGAGCGCCGCGCGGTCAAGCGCCGCGGCGGGCTCCGGGTGCTGCGCGCTCACTCCGCCTGATTCGCACGCACGCGCACGCCCCGGCCGGATCCCGGCCGGGGCGTTCTGCTGTCCGGGCACATGACTCCCCACTACCCCGCCACCGCGCCGGCTGATCATGAAGCGGTCCGCGTCACACCGGGCCGGCGACCGGCACGGCGTCGACCCGGCGCAGCACCAGGTCGGCGAGTTCGGGCAGGTCGGTCAGCGGATCGGCGACCGCCACCGCGCCGGCCCGCTCCGCCGTCGCGCGGACCGCGTCGTGGAACAGGCCCGGGGCCAGGAAGTAGGCGGCCACGGCCACCCGGCGGGCGCCCGCCGCGCGCAGCCGGGACACCGCGACGCCGGCCCCCGGGGGCGCCGCCGAGGCGTACGACACCTGGCAGGGCACGCCCAGCTCGGCGCCGAGCGCGGCGGCGACCCGCCCCACCGAGCCCCGCGCCCGCGGATCCCGGGTGCCCGCCGCCGCCAGCACCACGCCGTCGAAGCCACCCGGCTCCGCCTCGGCCAGCCGCCGGCGCAGCCCCGCCAGCAGCCGGGCGTCCACCACCCCGTCCGCCGGGCCCAGCACGTCGGTCACCCGTACCTCGATGTCCGCGCCACCCGCGCGGGCCGCCGCCACCGCCGCCGGGACGTCGACCTTCCGGTGGTACGCGGCGGTCAGCAGCAGCGGCACCAGCACGGCCCGGGTGTGCCCGGCGGCGGCCAGGTCCCGCAGCACCGCGGCGGGACCGGGATCGGTGTGGTCCAGCCAGCTCGGCAGCACCGCGACGCCCGGACGGGCGGCCGCCACGGCCCGGGCCAGCGCCCGGGTCGCCGCCGCCGCCCGCGGGTCCCGGCTGCCGTGCGCGACCAGCACCACCGGCGGCTCGGCGGTCAGGTGTGCAGGCCGCACTCGGTCTTCTCGAACATCGCCCAGCGGCCCGCCCGCGGGTCCTCCCCCGCCCTGGTGCGGCGGGTGCACGGCCAGCAGCCGATCGAGCCGTAGCCCCGGGCGAACAGCTCGTTGACCGGGATGTCGTAGCGGGCCACATAGGCGTCCACGTCCCGCTGGCTCCACGCCGCGATCGGGTTGACCTTGACCTTGCCGCGCCGCGCGTCGAAGGCCACCACCGGCGTGTTGGCCCGGGTCGGCGACTCGTCGCGGCGCAGCCCGGCGGCCCAGGCGTCGTACCCGGCCAGCGCCCGCTCCAGCGGCTCCACCTTGCGCAGCTGGCAGCAGTCGTCCGGGGACCGGTTGAACAGCCGCGGGCCGTACTGGCCGTCCTGCTGGCCCACGGTCATCCGGGGGCGGATCGAGCGCACGTTCACGGGCAGCCGCCGGGCCACCTCGTCGCGGACCTTGAGCGTCTCCGGGAAGTGCAGGCCGGTGTCCAGGAAGACCACGTCGACCCCGGGGGCCACCCGGGAGACGAGGTGGGCCAGCACCCCGTCGGCCATCGAGCTGGTCACGCAGAACCGGTCGCCGAAGGTCTCGGCGGCCCAGCGGGCGATCTCCAGCGCGGGCGCGCCCTCCAGCTCACGGCCGGCCCGCTCTGCCAGCGCACGCAGCTCCGCCGGGTCACGCCGGGCCGGGTCCGCCGGGGCCGGCCCGCCGACGCCGACCAGGCCCAGGCCGGCGGCGGAGGGCAGGGCGCTCATCGGGCCACCGCCCGGCCCAGCAGGCCGGTGAACTTCACCGTGAAGACCCGGGCGCAGGCGTGGCACTCCCAGGCGCCGTGCCCGGCCTCGTGCGGCCGCAGGTCCTCCTCCCCGCAGTAGGGGCAGTAGAGAGGCGCAGATCGGGCATCGCTCATCGCAATTCCTCCTCGTCGACCCTGATCACCCAGTTGGCGAAGCTCTCGCCCTCGCTCCGGCCGGCCAGGTAGCGGCGGGCCAGCCGTTCCACGTACTCCGGAAGCTCGTCGGCGGTGGTCTTCAGGCCGCGCAGCTTGCGGCCGAAACCGGCGGTCTGCCCCGCGGCCATGCCCAGGCCGCCGCCGAGGTGCACCTGGAAGCCCTCCACCTGCCGGCCGTCCGGGCCCACGACAAGCTGGCCCTTCAGGCCGATGTCGGCCACCTGCGTGCGGGCGCAGGCGTTCGGGCAGCCGTTGAGGTGGATGGAGATGTCGGCGTCGAAGTCGCGCAGCCGCTCCTCCAGCCGGGCCACCAGCTCCTCGCCGCGCCGCTTCGTCTCGACGATGGCGAGCTTGCAGAACTCGATGCCGGTGCAGGCCATGGTGCCGCGCCGCCAGGCCGACGGCCGGGCCTCCAGGCCGATCCCACGCAGCTCCGCCACCAGCGAGTCGGTCCGCTCCGGCGCCACGTCCAGCACCAGCAGCTTCTGGTACGGGGTGAGCCGCACCCGGCCGCTGCCGTGGGCCTCGGCCACGTCGGCGAGCCGGGCGAGCTGGGTGCCGGAGACCCGGCCCACCACCGGGGCGGCGCCCACGTAGTTGCCGCCGTCGCGCTGCGGGTGCACGCCGATGTGGTCGACCGGCTTCGCCGGCAGCGTCGCGGCCGGGCCGTCGAGCAGCGCCCGGCCCAGGTACTCCTTCTCCAGCACCTCGCGGAACTTCGCCACGCCCCAGTCGGCGACCAGGAACTTCAGCCGCGCCCGGTTGCGCAGCCGCCGGTAGCCGTAGTCGCGGAAGATGCCGACCACCCCGGCCCAGACGTCCGGCACCTCGGCCAGCGGCACCCAGACGCCGAGGCGCTTGGCCAGCATCGGGTTGGTGGACAGCCCGCCGCCCACCCAGACGTCGAAGCCGGGACCGTGGTCGGGGTGCTCGACGCCGAGGAAGGCGATGTCGTTCGCCTCGTACGGGGTGTCGACCAGCCAGGAGATCGAGGTCTTGAACTTGCGGGGCAGGTTGGAGTACGCCTTGTCGCCGACGTACCGGCGGACGATCTCGTCGACGGCGGGAGTCGGGTCGAGCACCTCGTCCCGGGCCACACCGGCGACCGGGCTGCCCAGCACCACCCGGGGGCAGTCGCCGCACGCCTCGGTCGTCTGCAGGCCGACCGCCTCCAGTCGCCGCCAGATCTCCGGCATGTCCTCGACCCGGATCCAGTGGTACTGGATGTTCTGCCGGTCGGTGATGTCGGCGGTGTCCCGGGCGAACTCCCGGGAGATGTCCGCGACGACCCGGAGCTGGGCCAGGCTCAGCTCACCGCCGTCCACCCGCACGCGGAGCATGAAGAACTCGTCCTCCAGCTCGTGCGGCTCCAGCACGGCCGTGCGCCCGCCGTCGATGCCCGCCCGGCGCTGGGTGTAGAGGCCCCACCAGCGGAACCGGCCCCGCAGATCCTGCGGGTCGATCGAGGCGAAGCCCCGGTGCGCGTAGATGTTCTCGATCCGGGCCCGCACGTTCAGCGGGTCGTCGTCCTTCTTGATCCGCTCGTTGGGGTTGAGCGGCTCGCGGTGCCCGAGCGCCCACTGCCCCTCACCGCGCGGCCGCCGGGGGGCCCGGGCGGCCGGCGCCGGGGTGTCGGGCCGGGTCGTGGTGGTGCTGCTGACCGCCATCGCGGCGTCCTCCGTTGTCTGCTGTGCCTGAAAGCGCGGACGCGGCGGCCGGCCCTGGATGAGGGCCGAGGACGGCGATGTCGATGACGGCCGGCGCGGAACGCGCCCGAGACGGATGGGTCGGGCGTCGTCAGTGGGCCGGACAGATCGCGCTGCGGACGCGGCCGTAATCGACGTGGCGACGGGCCACGAAGCGGCGGATGACAGCGGCGGTCATAGGCCACATGCTCCCACAGCCGTCGATGACCGGCCAATGACCGAGTGTGTGATCCCACATCACGGGCAGCGCGCGGATCGGCTTACCGGCCCGGCGGGCGGTTCCGTTGTGTGACGCTGCGGGATGTGACCCCGCCCGCCGAGTCCGCACGGTCCCGCGACCGTCGGGGTTGGCTGGTCTGGGCGATCCCCGGCCTGCTCACGATGGTGGTCACGCTCGCCGGGGTCGGGCACGCGCAGCCGTGGCGGGACGAGCTGGCGACCTGGAGCGCCGCCACCCGGCCGGTCCCCGATCTGGTCCGGCTGGCCGGCACGATCGATGCCGCCACCGGGCCGTACTACCTGCTCATGCACGGCTGGACCGCGCTCGCCGGGACCTCGCCGACGGCGCTGCGGCTGCCGTCCGCGCTGGCCATGGCCGGCGCGGCCGCGCTCACCGCCCGGCTCGGCGCGCAACTGGTCGGCCCGCGGGCCGGGCTGCTCGCCGGGCTGCTCCTCGCCGTGCTGCCGGCCACCTCCCGGTACGGCCAGGAGGCCCGCCCGTACGCGCCGGCCACCCTGTTCGCCGTCCTCGCCACGCTGCTGCTGGTCGGGGCGCTGCGTCGGCCGGATTGGCGGCGCTGGGCCGGGTACGCCGTGGCCGTCGCCGCGCTCGGGCTGTTCCACCTGATCGCCCTCACCCTGCTCGCCGCACACGCCCTGGTGGTGCTGCTGGCGGCCGTGCGGGGCCGGCCGGCGGCCGGCCTGGAGCCGTCACCCGACGGCTCGGACCCCACCCACGACGCCAGAGCGCCGGAGAACGCCCCCGACGCCAGAGCGCGCGAAGACGCCCCGGGCACCGGAGAGCGGGAGGACGGCGCGGCGGGTCGGGGCCTGTTCTGGCGGTGGCTGGTGGCGGTGCTGCCGGCGATCGTGCTGGTCGCCCCGCTGGTGCTGGTGGCCCGGGGCCAGCGCGGCCGCCAGCTCGACTGGGTACGCCTGGTCCGCGTCGACGACCTGGCCGCCCTGCCCGGCGCGCTGGCGCAGAGCGGAGTGGTCGGCGGCCTGCTCGTCGGCCTCGCCGCGCTGGGGGCGGCCCGGCTCGGCCGGCGCGCGCTGCTGCCCGGGGCCGCCGTCCTGCTGCCGGTGCTGCTGCTGTTCGCCGCCGGCACGGCGGTGCCGCTCTGGGTGACCCGGTACCTCATCTTCACGGTGCCGTTCGCCTGCCTGCTGGCCGGGACGGCGCTGGCCGGCGTACGGCTGGCGCCGGCGCTGGCCGTGGTCACCCTGGCCGGCCTGCTCGGGCTGCCCGACCAGGCGGCGCTGCGGCGGACCCACGAGTGGCCGCGGAGCGCCCCCGTGGACTACGCGGGCGTGGCCCGGATCGTCGCCGACCGGCAGCAGCCGGGTGACGCCATCGTCTACTCGCCCCGGGACAGCTGGCTCTTCCCGGACCTCGGGCTGGCGTACCACCTGGGGTCGCGGCGGCCGCGCGACGTGCTGGTGGTGCGCGACCAGCGGCAGCGCGCGGACCTCTGGGCGGCCGAGTGCGACCGCCCGGCGGAGTGCCTGGCCGGCGTGGACCGGGTCTGGCTGGTGGTCACCGGCCGGCGCGCCGACCCGCTGGCGGCGGTGCCCGGCGCGAAGGGCGACGCCCTGCGCGGCGCGTTCACGGCCCGCCAGGTGTGGCCCCGCCCCGGCCTCACGGTCGCCCTGCTCACCCGGTGACCCGGGCACGGGCGGGTCAGCCGGCGAGGCGGTCGGCGGTGCCGCGGGCCAGGGGGACCACCAGCACGGCCTCGGTGCCACCCTCGGCCCCGTTGCGCAGCTCGATGGTGCCGCGCAGCTCGCCGGTGACCAGGGCCCGGACGATCTGGAGGCCGAGGTTGGCGCCCTTCTCGGCGTCGAACTGCTCGGGCAGCCCCCGGCCGTTGTCGGCGACCGAGACGTGCAGTTGCTTGCGGAACCGGTGCACGGAGACCACCACGGCCGGCTCCGGCGCGCCCTCCGGGCCGGGCACACCCTCCTCGCCGGCCGGCGGGAAGCCGTGCTCGACGGCGTTGAGGAGCAGCTCATTGAGGACCATCACCAGCGAGGTGGCGATCTCGGCGGGCAGCACGCCGAAACTGCCCCGGCGGCGCATGCCGACGGACACCTCGGTGGCCGCCACCTCGGTGGCCGCGCTGGCCACCCGGTCGACGATGCCGTCGAACTCGACCGCCTCGTCGCTGGACAGGGAGAGCGTCTCGTGGACCAGCGCGATGGAGGCGACCCGGCGTACCGACTCCTCCAGGGCGACCCGGGCCTCGGGCATGGACACCCGGCGGGCCTGGAGGCGGAGCAGCGCGGCGACGGTCTGGAGGTTGTTCTTCACCCGGTGGTGGATCTCCCGGATGGTGGCGTCCTTGGTGATGAGGGCGCGGTCGCGGCGGCGTACCTCGGTGATGTCGCGGACCAGGACCAACGCGCCGATCGGCACGCCCGCGGGCATCAGCGGCAGGGCCCGGGTGAGCATGGTGGCGCCCCGGGCGTCGATCTCCCGCCGGGGCGGAGCGTCGCCCCGCAGGGCGGCGAGCACGGCGTTCGCCGCGTCGGTGCCTTCGAGCGGATCGCTCGCGAGCCGGCGGTGCAGCTTGGCCAGGTCCTCCCCCACCAGATGCGAGGCATAGCCCAGCCGGCGGTACGCGGACTGCGCGTTGGGGCTGGCGTAGGTGACCTTGCCGTTGGCGTCGAGCCGGACCAGGCCGTCACCGACCCGGGGCGCCGAGGTGGTCTCCCCCGGGTGCCGGTGCGGCGGGAAGGTGCCGTCGGCGATCATCTGCGCCAGGTCGTCGGCGGTGGTCAGGTAGTTGAGTTCGAGCTGGCTGGGCGTGCGCGCGGTGGAGAGGTTGGTGTCCCGGCCCACCACCGCCACGACCTCGCCGGACTCCCCGTCGGCGGTGCGCAGCCGCACCGGGATGGCCTCGTGCCGCGCGGGCACGTCGCCGTACCAGACCGGGTCGCCCTCCCGCCAGATCCGGCCCTGCCGGAGGGCGACCTCCAGGTGCGCCACCTCGGGCCCGCCGACGATCCGGCCGACCTGGTCGTCCAGGTACGCGGTCGGCGCGGTCGTCGGGCGGACCTGGGCCACGCAGAGGAACGTGCCGTCGCCGTCGACCGGCACCCAGAGCAGCAGGTCGGCGAAGGACAGGTCGGAGAGGAGCTGCCAGTCGCCGGCGATCCGGTGCAGGTGGTCGATGTCGGCCGGCCGGAGCGTGGTGTGCTCCTCGGCGAGGTCACGGAGGGTGGACACGCTGAACAGCGTGCCACGCCGGGCCTCACATCGTCGCCGTGACCTTCTTCAACCCGCGCGGGGCGTCCGGGTCCTCGCCCCGGGCCAGGGCCAGGGCCAGGGCGAGCCGCTGGAGCGGCAGGATGTCGAGCAGCGGCGCGTACCGCTCGTCGACCTCGGGCACGGCCATCCGGGCGGTCGCCTCGACGTCGGCGGAGCCGACCACCACGACGTCGGCGCGGCGCTCGCCGAGCCGGGGCAGCACCTCGCGCATCGAGCGCCCGCCGGGACCGGACCCGACCACGGCGAGCACCGGCACGTCGGGGTCGGTCATGGCGAGCGGGCCGTGCAGCAGGTCGGCGCCGGAGAAGGCGAGCGCCGGCAGGTAGGAGGTCTCCATCAGCTTCAGCGCCGCCTCGCGGGCCGTCGGGTACGCGTAGCCCCGGCCGGTGGTGACGAGCTGGCCGGCGAACCGGTAGCGCGGGGCGAGCTGGGCCGGGGTGGCGTCGGACAGGGTGCGCTCGGCCAGCTCGGGCAGGCGGGCCAGGGCCTCCCGCTCCTCGGCGGGGAGCACGCCGTCGCCGGCGCGTACCCCCTCGACGAGCATGAGCAGCGCGAGCAGCTCGGCGGTGTAGGTCTTGGTGGCGGCGACGGCCCGCTCGTGCCCGGCGGCGATTTCCACGCTCAGCTCGGCGGTACCCACCAGGCGCGAGTCGGGGTTGTTGGTCACGGCCAGGGTGAGCGCGCCGGATTCCCGGGCCACCCGCAGCACCTCGGCCAGGTCGGGCGAGCCGCCGCTCTGGCTGACCCCGACCACCAGGGCGTCGGAGAGGTCGGGCCGGGCGCCGAAGACGGTGACGGTGCTGGGCGAGGCGAGCCCGGCGGGCAGGCCGAGCCGGATCTCGGTGAGGTAGGCCGCGTAGAGCGCCGCGTGGTCGGAGGTGCCCCGGGCGGTGAAGACCACGTGGCGGGGCCGGCGCTCGGCGATCACCGCCGCGACCCGGGCGATCGCCCCGGCGTGCTCGGCGGAGAGCAGGCGGTCGTAGCCGGCCGGCTGCTCGTCGATGTCGGCGGCCATCCCGGCCCCTGGACGCGTCACGGAAGACCCCCTCCTGCGCGATTGCCGCGCGTTCGATGCTCAGTCTTGCACCTTTCGGCCACAGCGAGCAATGGAACGAGCAGGAGTGCGCAGTGGATCACCATCTGGCCGCATGATCCCCTAGGCTTGCCCGGCTGGCGGACCGACCACCCGAGAGGACGACGTGCCCGAGGACGACCCCGCGCTCTCGGCGGAGGAGGAACTCGCGCTGGCCCGGCTGGCGCTGGCCGAAGGGGACCTCCGGCACGCCGCCGACCATGTGGCCGCCGCCCTCGTCCGGGCCCCCACGCTGCCCGAGGTGCACGAGACGCTCGCCCGGCTCGCCGCCGCCAGCGGCGGCGACCTGGACCTCTTCCCGCTCGGCCACCACGCCTTCGTCGGCGCGGTGGTGGCCCGCGCCCACCTGCTCGCCGCCGCCGGCCGCCCCGTCGAGGGGCTCGATTTGCTCGCCGCGGCCACCGGTTACGCCCCCGCCGCCGAATGGGCCGCCGTTCCCTGGGTGACCGCGCCCGACCTGCCCGAACGGCTCGACCCCGAGCGCACCGCCCGGATCCTCATGCAGGTCTGCGCGGCCGCGCCCGACCCGGTCCCCCGCCGGCTGCGCGACCCGCTGCGCCCGTACCTCACCCTGGCCCGCAACGCGGTCGCCGTGCACCCGGCCCACCCGCTGCTGCTGGGCGCGGCGTCCGCGCTGGCCCGGCGCCTCGGCGAGGTCGCCCTCGCCGTCACCTGGGCCTCCCGAGGGGTACGCGCACAGCCCACCAAACTCGGCGAGGTGTGGCTCGGGTACGCGTACCGCAGCGCCGGCCGGACCCGGGACGCGCTCGCCGCGCTGCAACGGGCCGTCGCCCTCGACCCCGACGACCTGGCCGTCTACGCCGACATCGCCGGCACCCTCGCTGACAACGGCCGGCTCGACGAGGCGCTCGGCTGGATCGACCGCGCCCTGGCCAGGGATCCGACCTTCGACTGCGCCGTGCACACCGCCCACCGGCTGCGCTTCCAGCGCGACGGGGACGTGGCCCACCTGGTGGCCCTCGCCGACTTCGTGCGGGACCACCCCGACGACACCCACGAGCACGGCGACCTGGCCGAGTGCTGCCGCGGCCGCCCCTGGCTCGGCCAGGTGACCCCGGCCGGCGGGCCGGCGCCGGACGCGCCGCGGCCGCCCGAGGTGGCCGACGCGGACCCGCGCGAACCCCGCCGGGCCACCACCTGCCAGCTCTGGCGGTACGACGGCACGGTGGCCGTGCCCACCCTGCCCACCCCCTCGGCCGAGGCGGCGGAACGGATCCGGCAGCTCGCCCACCCGGCCTGGCCGCACCCGCCGGCCGCGTACGACGCCGCGGTGGGACTGGCCACCCTGGACCTCGCCGACCTGCTGGGCGTGCTGGTGCACCCGCCGGCCGCGCCGGCCACGGCCCTCGGGCAGGTGCTCGCCGGGCAGGACCCGTCGCTCTGGGTGCGCTCCGTGCAGGTCTGGGCCTGCCTCGGCCTGCTGCACCACCGCACCGACGAGCCGTGGGCCGAGTCGACCCGGCGCCGCGTGCTGCTGGAACTGCTCTGGAGCGCCGCGGACTGGGTCGCCGAGGCGGCGCTGTTTGCCCTGGTCACCGCCGCCTGGGTCGATCCGGCGGTCCGTACCGACGTGGCCCGGGTGGTGGCCGAGCGGCTCGCCGACGTGGCGGCCGTGGCCCGCGAGCGCCGGGTGCCGGTCGCGGTGTCGCTGGCCCATCTGGCGCTGGCCACCCCGGACCTCGACCCGGCCACCCGCGCCGTGGCCGACAGCCTGCTCACCGGCCCGGCGCCGCAGGCCCCGCCCGGCGCCCTGCGCCGCCTCTGGCGACGGCTCACCGCCCTCTTCCACCGCTGACACACGGCGCGGCCACGCCGTGCCCGAGGACGGGTCGGCGTGGCCGCGGCGGGTGGGTCAGGCGACGGGGGACCTGCCGAGAGCGGCCTCGGCCTGGTCCTCCGGGGTGGTGTCGGCCGGCGGGGCCTCGTTCGCCGAACGCAGCGGGACCTCCTTGATGAACCAGGCGAGCACCGGGACCGCCACGGTGAAGAAGACCGCCCAGAAGAAGACGTGCGAGATGGCGTCGGAGAGCGCGCCGAGCACGACCTCCCGCACCGGCCCGGACAGCTCCTTGAGCTTCTCCAGGTTCATGGCGCCGCCCTCACCGCCGCCCGCGAAGGCCGGGCCGGCGGCGGAGTCGGCGAGCCGGTTGGCGAAGATCGCGCCGAAGAGCGAGACGCCGAACGAGCCGCCGATGGACCGGAAGAAGGTGGCCGCGCCGCTCGCCGCGCCCAGGTCCTTCTGCTCCACGCTGTTCTGCGCGATCAGCATCGAGGTCTGCATGAGGAAGCCCATGCCGACGCCGAGCACGACCATGTAGAGCGAGGAGACGGTCTTGCTGGTGCCCAGGTCGAGCTGGGTCAGCAGGCCCATGCCGGCGGCCATCACCACGCCGCCGACGATCGGGAAGGCCCGGTAGCGCCCGGTCTTCGTGATGGTCCGGCCGACGACCAGCGAGACCACCAGCATGCCGAACATCAGCGGGAGCAGCAGCAGCCCGCTGTTGGTGGCCGAGGCGCCCTGCACGGTCTGCTGGTAGAGCGGCAGGAAGTTCATCGCGCCGAACATGGCGAAGCCGAGCAGGAAGCCGATGACCGAGATGAGGGCGAAGTTCCGGTTGCTGAACAGACTCAGCGGCAGGATCGGCTCCGGGGCGCGGCGCTCGACCAGGCCGAAGGCCACCAGGGCGACGAGCGCGAGCGCGGCGAGGCCGAGGATCTGCGGGGAGGTCCAGTCGTACTCGTTGCCGCCCCACGTGGTGACCAGCACGATCGCGGTGATGCCGACGGAGAGCAGCGCGGCGCCCAGCCAGTCGATCTTGTGCTCGGTGCGGTACTTGGGCAGGTGCATGGTGGTGGCGAGCACCAGCAGGGCCACGCCGCCGAGCGGCAGGTTGACGTAGAACGCCCAACGCCAGGAGAGGTGGTCGGTGATGAAGCCGCCGACCAGGGGGCCGGCCACCATGGCGATGGCCATGATGCCGGCGATCATGCCCTGGTAGCGACCCCGCTCGCGGGGCGGGACCAGGTCACCGATGATCGCCATGACACCGACCATGAGCCCGCCTGCGCCGAGACCCTGGACCGCCCGGAACGCGATCAGCTCGATCATGCCGGTGTCGACCCCGCCGAAGATGCCGGACCCGGACATACCGCACAGCGCCGAGCCGACCAGGAAGACGACCACCGAGGTCAGGAAGACGGCCTTGCGGCCGTAGAGGTCGCCGAGCTTGCCCCAGATCGGGGTGGAGACCGTGGTGCCCAGCACGTAGGCGGTGACCACCCAGGTGAAGTGGTCCGCCCCGCCGAACTCGAAGACGATCCGGGGCAGCGCGGTGCTGACGATCATGTTGTCGAGCATCGCGAGCATCATCGCGATCATCAGGCCGAAGAGGACAACGCGGACATTGGGCCTCGCCGCCACCTGGGCTGGTTGACTCATGGGTAAGCTCCCCCGAAGATCTGTGACCAACTTACTTGCCGTCCGGCTAGTTACCTTACTAGCCGGACGGTAAGTTGGTCAGTAGGAACCGTCAAGCGAATTGGGGAACACGGGTGAGGGAGAGCACAGGCGGCACGCGGCAACGCATTCAGGCCGTCGCGCTGGAGCTCTTCACCGAGCAGGGGTACGAGAAGACCTCGCTGCGGGAGATCGCCGAGCGCCTCGGCGTGACCAAGGCCGCCCTCTACTACCACTTCAAGAGCAAGGACGAGATCGTCAGCAGCTTCGTCGACGACCGGCTGCGCCGGATGGACGAGCTGATCGAGTGGGCCGGCACCCAGCCGGCCACGCTGGCGACCCGGCGCGCGCTGCTGAGCCGGTACGCGGACGCCATGTTCGCCGGTGAGCTGCCCACGGTCATGCGGTTCTTCGAGCAGAACCAGACGGTCCTCAAGAGCCTCACCGCCGGTCAGCAGATGCGCGACCGGATGATGCGGCTGGCGCACGAGCTGTGCCGGGGCGACGACTCCCCCGCCGCCCAGCTGCGCGCCACGCTGACCCTGTTCGCCGTGCACAGCAGCTGGTTCGCGGTCCGCACCCCCGGCATCAGCGACGAGGAGCGCAAGAAGATCGCCCTCGAGGTCGCCGACGAGCTGCTCGCGAAGATCGCCGACGCCTCCTGACCGGAGCCGCCGCCACGGCCGCCGGCGGAGCCGGCCAGGGTCAGGCCGGGCGCGTCAGGTCCAGGCGCAGGCCGAGCAGGTCCACCCCGGGCAGCGGGGCCCAGTCCTTCTCCGGCGCCCGCACGAAGCCCAGCCGCCCGTAGAGCCGCTGCGCCACGGCGGCCATCCCACCGCGTACGCAGATCACGACCCCCGAGCAACCCAGCTCGGTGGCGCGCGCCACGCACGCCCCGACCAGGACCGCCCCGGCGCCCCGGCCCTGCGCGGCCGGGTCGACCGCGAGCATCCGGAACTCGGCCTCACCCGGGCCGGCGAGTTCGGCGTACGGGGTGCCGGGCAGCACGAACGTCACGGCGCCCACCACCTCGCCGGTGGCCGCGTCGACGGCGACCAGCACCTCACCGGTCTCCGCCCGGGTGGCCACGTCGGCCAGCACCGGGGCGTAGCCGGTCTCGCCCTTGAGCTGCCCGTCGGCCTCGTACGCGGCGACCGTCAGGCGGGCCACCGCCGGGAAGTCGGCCGGCTCGGCCCGACGGACGCGCAGCCCGCTCAACCGATCACCGCGATGAGGTCACCGTCCTGCACGACGTCGCCCTCGTTGACCGCGATCTGCTGCACCACGCCGTCGGACTCGGCGATCACCGGGATCTCCATCTTCATCGACTCCAGGATCACCAGCGTGTCCCCCTCGGACACGGTGTCCCCGGCCGACGCGACGACCTTCCAGACGTTCGCCACCATCTCGGCGCGGATCTCCTCGGCCATCTCCGGGCCCTCCCTCTCCACCGCTGTTCCTGCGAACGGTATCCAATCATGAGCCCGCTCACGTCCCGGCACAGCGCGCCCGGCACGCCGGTTCCGCCCCCGCCGGTCCCCCGCGACCGCCGTCGGCACTAGCATCAGCGCGGTCGGCTCCCGGCGCCCGGGAACCGGCACGCGACCTCCGCCGCGCTCGCCCGCGGCCGGACCGTGACCAGCACAAGGAGGCACACCATGGCGAAGAAGGCCCGCAAGAAGAAGGCCCGCAAGAAGAGCGGCGCCAACCACGGCAAGCGCCCCAACTCCTGATCCCCGGATCGGAGTCGGCGCCGGCCCTCCGGGGCCGGACACACCGGTGGCCCGGGTCCGCAGGGACCCGGGCCACCGGTGTCTTCAGCTCGTGCCCGCTGCCGTCAGTCGGCCAGCTCGCGGGACTCGGTGGTCTCGAAGACCACCAACTCGCTCAGGCGGACCCGCAGCCGCTCGCGCAACTGCTCCGGCGCGGTCTCGTTGCCGCAGCAGCGGGCGACCAGCGCCTTCACCTCCTGCTCGATGCCGTACTCGTGCAGGCAGGGCCCGCACTCCTCAAGGTGTTCCCGGATGAGGACGCGGCGCTCCTCACCGCACTCCAGGTCCAGGTAGAGGTAGACCTCCGCGAGCACCTCACGGCAGTCCGTCTCGTGCGCCTCTCCACAGCTCACGGTCACACCTCCCGGCTGGCGGCGGCGGTCGAGCCCTTCGACGGCGCGGCCGTGAAGCCCCGCTCCGCCGCGTACTGCTCGAGCAGCTTGCGCAGATTACGACGGCCGCGGTGCAGCCGCGACATCACCGTGCCGATGGGCGTGTTCATGACGTCGGCGACCTCCTTGTAGGAGAAGCCCTCGACGTCGGTCAGGTAGACCGCCATGCGGAACTCCTCCGGCAACTGCTGGAGGGCCTCCTTGACGTCGCTGTCCGGCAGCCGGTCCAGCGCCTCGGTCTCCGCCGACCGCAGCCCGCTGGACGTGTGCGACTCGGCCTCGGCGAGCTGCCAGTCGGTGATCTCGTCCGTGGGCGCCTGCACGGGCTGGCGCTGCCGCTTCCGGTAGGAGTTGATGTAGGTGTTGGTCAGGATCCGGTACAGCCAGGCCTTCAGGTTCGTGCCCTGCTCGAACTGGTGGAAGGCGGCGTACGCCTTCAGGTAGGTCTCCTGAACCAGGTCCTCGGCATCGGCCGGGTTGCGGGTCATCCGCAGTCCGGCAGCGTAGAGCTGGTCGACGAAGGGCATCGCGTCCCGCTCGAAGCGGGCCCTGCGCTCGTCCGTCTTCTCGGTCGTCAACCGCACGTCCCCTCGCGTCGGATGCTTTCCCGCCGAGGATACGCGTACCCACCTGCCGGCAGATTCACTTCCGGACTGTGTGCTGGTGCTCACGGCCGACGCCGTCGCGGGCCAGTTCGGCGCGTCGAGCAGCCGCTTGAGCTGCCGCGCGTCCCGTTCGTCCCGCTCCCGGCTCCGTGTCTCGGTCGGCACCGGTCACCCCCCTCGGCTGGAAAAGTCATCCGGAGGTAGTAACGCTCGCCGCCGGGCCGGACATTCCGCGCCGCCCCACCCGTTCCTGGTCCCGGCTCGGCCGCGACCGACGCTGGGACCAGGAAGGGCCTGGGAGGGTGGCCCCGGACGCCCGAACCGGACGCCCGACACCATCCGTAGCAACGACCCGCCGCCACCGACGGTCACGCCGAGCCCGCTGCCGCCGCGTGTCGCGCCTCCGCCCCTGGGCGGGCCGGGACGGTCAGGCGGGAAGCCAGCCCCGGGCCCGGAGCCAGTCGCGGACGACCGCCGCGGTGGCCGCCGGGTCGCCGCGGAGGTCGTGCCGTTCGCCGGGACGGGTCACCACCTCGACGCCGGGCCCGGGCTCGGGCACCCCGAACGGGTCCCGGTCGCCGTTGACCACCAGCGTGGGCAGGCCGGTGCGCAGTTCCTCGGCCCGCGAGCGTTCCGGCCGCCCCGGCGGGTGCAGCGGAAACGCCAGGGCGACGATGCCGGCCGCGCCGACCGCGTGGGCGGTGCGGCAGGCGACCCGGGCGCCGCTGGACCGGCCGCCGACCACCCACCGGGCGGCCTCCGGGTGGCGGGCCCGGAGCTCGGCCAGCACCGCCGTCCACGCCTCGTCGAGGTGTCCCGCCGGGGCGGGGGCGCGCCGGCCCGCGACCCGGTACGGCTGGGTCACCCGGACCACGCCGGCCCCGGCGCCGGCCAGAGCGTCCCGGACCGCCACGAGGTCCGGGGCGTCCACGTCGCCGCCGGCACCGTGACCGAGCACCAGCATGGTGGCGCCGCCGGCCGCCGGCCGGTCGATGTGGACCCGGGCCGGCCCGCGGGGTGTTCCGATCTCGTCGCTGTGCCGCACCGGCCCATTCTGCGTCCGGCCCTCGCCGCGACGGTCGCCGGTCCGCAAAACGCGTCGCCCGCGTTTCCGGTGCGGAAACGCGGGCGACGGCGAAACGGAATCAGCCCGACGGCACCAGCGTGAGCAGGCGGTCGCGGACCGGCGGGCCGGCCTCGTCGAGCGCGTCGGGATCCGGCTGCACCTCGCTGCGCCAGGCCACCAGCATGGCCCGCCGCTCGCGCGGTGTCGTGCCGCCCCAGACGCCGTGGCAGTCGCCCACCTCCAGCGCCCAGGCGAGGCAGGACCCCTGGACGTCGCAACTGCGGCAGAGCGCCACGGCCGCGTCGGCCGGTTCGTTGGGCGCCGGAAAGAACGTCTCCGGATCCACGCTCTGGCAGGTTCCTCTGGTCCGCCACGCCTCGTCGTGGCGCCGCTCGCGCAGGGCCCGCAGCAGTCGCGGATCTCGCCGCGCGGCGGCCACCTCGTGCGGGCGGGGCATGCGTGCCCGTGTCAATACACCCACCTCCCCCGTGGGACCGGCAACGATCATGAATGATCGATGGGTGTCGTCCGCCCCGTGCGAACAGACGCCCAACACCGGCGCTGTGTTCTATCGCACTTGCGCAGGCGGGGACAAGGGCCTTCGGCAAACATGGCTAAACGGCCGGGCGACGTTTCAGGCGCAACCCGGCAAATCAGCACACGCCAATGTGCTGAGCGTGATCAGAACAGGGTCATTTCCGTCTCGGCCTCCGCACGCGCCAGGGGAACCCGGGCGGTCAGCTCCGGGCCGTCGTTGCGGACGTCGCCGACCGCCGGCGAGACCGGGCGGATCTCCAGCTCCGCCAGCCAGGCCGGGGCGGGCGGCGCGAGCAGCTCGGCGGGCTCGGCGGCGGCGCCGAGCCAGGACGCCCAGCGCTCCCGCGGCAGCAGCAGCGGCATCCGGTCGTGCACCTCGGCCAGCTCGCCGACCGCCGCGGTGGTCAGCACGCTGAAGGTGAGCCGGGCCTCGCCGGCCGGCTCCCAGACCGACCAGATGCCGGCGAAGGCCAGCACCGAGCCGTCGCGCGGGGTCATGAAGTAGGGCTGCCGCCGGCCGTCGGCCTGCCGGACCCACTCGTACCAGCCGTCGGCCGGGACGAGGCAGCGCCGGCGCGCGAACGACGGGGCGTACGCCCGGCTGGTGGCGATCGTCTCCACCCGCGCGTTGATCATGCGGGCGGCGCCCGTGGCGGTGCGGGACCAGTGCGGCACCAGCCCCCAGCGGCCGACGGAGAGGAGCCGGTGCCCCTCCGGGGCCAGCCGAACGAGCGGCACGGGATCGGTCGGGGCGACGTTGAAGTCCGGGCCGACCCCGCCGGTCTCGTCGGACGACTCGAACAGCGCGCTCAGGTCGCCCGCGCTCCGGGTCGTCGCGTACCTCCCGCACATGGCGCCAACGCTAACCCGCCGCCGGCGTTCCGGCTGTCCCGCCAACCGGGAGCAGGCGCGACGGGCGGTTCCACCGGCCTGCGGAGTTGGCAGAATGTAAGCGTGGGGAATCTGACCGCGACGCGGCCGCCGTTGCCGTGGACCGCGCCGACCGCGAGCGACCCGGTCGCCGCGACGCTGCGCCTGCCCGGCTCCAAGTCGATGACCGCCCGGGCCCTGGTGCTCGGCGCGCTGGCCAGCGGCCCGTCGACGCTCGACCGGCCGCTGCGCGCCCGCGACACCGAGTTGATGGCCGGCGGCCTGCGCGAACTGGGCGCGCACATGTCCGTCTCCGACGACGACCGCTGGCTGGTCCGGCCGCACCCGCTGGTCGGTCCGGCGCACGTCGACGTCGGCCTGGCCGGCACGGTGATGCGGTTCCTGCCGCCGGTGGCCGGCCTGGCCGAGGGCCGGGTCACCTTCGACGGCGACCCGCACGCCCGGACCCGCCCGCTCGGCCCGCTGATCGGCGCGCTGCGCTCCCTGGGCGTCCGCATCGACGCGCCGCCGACCGGCAGCCTCCCGCTGGTCGTCCTCGGCGCCGGCCGGGTCACCGGCGGCGAGGTGGTCATCGACGCCTCCGCCTCCAGCCAGCTCGTCTCCGGGCTGCTGCTGGCCGGGCCGCGCTTCGACCGCGGCGTGGTGGTCCGGCATGAGGGGCCGCCCGTGCCCTCCGCGCCGCACCTGCGGATGACCGTGCAGATGCTGCGCGCCGCCGGGGCGGCGGTCGACGACACCACGCCCGACGTCTGGGCGGTCGAGCCCGGCCCGCTGACCGGGCGCGGCTGGGAGATCGAGCCGGACCTTTCCGGAGCGGCGCCGTTCTTCGCCGCCGCCCTGGTCACCGGCGGTGAGGTGACCCTCCAGGGCTGGCCGCGCAGCAGCCTCCAGCCGGTCGAGCAGCTGCGGACGCTGCTGCACCGGATGGGCGGCGAGGTGACGCTGAGCACGGCCGGGCTGACCGTGCGGGGCACCGGCAGGGTCCGCGGGCTGGACGCCGACCTCTCCGACGTCGGCGAGCTGACCCCGGTGCTCACCGCGCTGGCCATGCTCGCCGACTCGCCGTCCCGGCTGACCGGCGTAGGGCACATCCGGGGGCACGAGACCGACCGGGTCGCCGCCCTGGCCAAGGAGTTCGCCGCGCTGGGCGCGGACCTCACGGAGACCACCGACGGGCTGGAGATCCGGCCCCGCCCGCTGCGCGGCGGGACCTTCCGCACGTACGACGACCACCGGATGGCGCACGCCGCGGCGGTCGCCGGGCTGGCGGTCCCCGGGATCGAGGTCGACGACGTGTCGTGCACCTCGAAGACCATGCCGGAGTTCCCGGCACTATGGTCGGGAATGGTGACCGGCAAGAGCTGACGACGGGGGGACGTCCTGGCGACGAAGCGGCGGGAGTACGACGAGGACGACGTCCGGGTCCGACCCGGCAGGTCGTCGCGCCCGCGTACGCGCACCCGGCCCCGGCACGAGGACGCCGTGGACGGGTTCGTGATCGCCGTCGACCGGGGGCGCTACACCTGCGTGTTCCCCGACGCCGGGCCCGACTCCCCGCCCGTGACCGCGATGCGGGCCCGCGAGCTGGGCCGCAAGTCGGTGGTGGTGGGCGACCGGGTCGGCCTCGTCGGCGACACCTCGGGCGCCCCGGGCGCCCTGGCCCGGATCGTCCGGATCGCCGAGCGCCGCTCGGTGCTGCGCCGGACCGCGGAGGACGACGCCACCACCGCCGAGGGACGGCTGGAACGGGTGGTCGTGGCGAACGCCGACCAGCTCGTGATCGTCAGCGCGCTGGCCGACCCGCCGCCGCGGACCGGGTTCATCGACCGCTGCCTGGTGGCCGCGTACGACGCCGACATCGAGCCGCTGCTCTGCCTCACCAAGGCCGACCTGGCCGGCCCGGAGGCGGTGCTCGGCTACTACACCGAGCTGGAGCTGCCGTACGTGCTGATCCGGCCGGACTCCGACCTGGCGGCGCTGCGCGCACTGCTCGCCGGGCGGATCTCGGTCATGGTCGGGCACTCCGGGGTGGGCAAGTCGACGCTGGTCAACCGCCTCGTGCCGGAGGCCGACCGGGCGGTCGGCACGGTCAGCGCGATCGGCCGGGGCCGGCACACCTCGACCAGCGCCGTGGCGCTCGGGCTGCCCCCGCAACCCGGTGCACAGGACGATCCGGGCTGGATCATCGACACCCCGGGCGTCCGCAGCTTCGGGCTCGCGCACGTCTCCGCGGAGAGCCTGCTGCACGGCTTCCCGGACCTGGTGGAGGCGACGGTCGACTGCCCGGCCAACTGCCAGCACACCGCCGAGGAGGCGGACTGCGCACTGGACGCGTGGGTGGCCGCCGGCAAGGCGGACCAGCGCCGGCTGGCCTCGTACCGCCGGCTGCTGGCCTCCCGCAGCGGCGAGGGCGACGCGCGCGAGCCGGAGCGGAACCCCGGCGACCCGCTCGCCGGTTCCTGACCGGCGGAACCCGGGCCACCCGCCGGTGACGGCCGTGAAGACGTCGCTAGCGTGTCCGGCATGACCGGGTACGCCGACGACCTCGCCCTCGCCCACCGGCTCGCGGACGCCGCCGACGCGGTCGCCACGGCCCGGTTCCGCGCTCTCGACCTGCGGGTCGAGTCGAAGCCCGACCTGACCCCGGTCTCCGACGCGGACACGGCCGTGGAGCGGGAGATCCGCGCCCTGCTGGCCACCCACCGTCCCGGCGACGGACTGCTCGGCGAGGAGTACGGCGAGCAGCCCGCCACCGGCCCCGACGGGCGGCGCTGGGTCGTCGACCCGATCGACGGCACCAAGAACTTCGTCCGGGGCGTACCCGTGTGGGCCACCCTGATCGCGCTGCTGGAGGGTGACCGGCCGGTGCTCGGCCTGGTGTCCGCCCCGGCGCTGCACCGGCGCTGGTGGGCCGCCAGCGGCGCGGGCGCCTTCGCCGGCCCCGACGCGGCCTCCGGCGCGCCGATCCGGGTCTCCGGGGTGACCACGCTGGCCGACGCCAGCTTCTGCTACTCGTCGCTGACCGGCTGGGAGGAGGCCGGCCGGCTGGACGCGGTGCTCCAGATCATGCGGGACGCCTGGCGCAGCCGGGCCTACGGCGACTTCTACGGCTACATGCTGCTGGCCGAGGGTGCGCTGGACGTGATGGTGGAGCCGGAGCTGTCGCTCTGGGACATCGCCGCGCTGGTCCCGATCGTCACCGAAGCGGGCGGCACGGTCACCGACCTGGCCGGACGGCCGGCCCCGGCGGGGGACGGCTCGGCCGACCTCAGCGCCGTCGCCAGCAACGGCGCACTGCACGACGACATCCTGGCCCGGCTCGGCCGGCCGGCCGAGCGCTGACCCGCCGGTAACCTCTATCCTCGCCAGGTGGTGTCCTCCGGTTGGTGCTTCCTCGCGGCGATGATCGTCGCGTACGGCTTCGCCAATCTCCTCCAGTCGGTGGCCGCGGCGCGCACCACCGTGCACCACACCTTCGACCCGGGGCTGCTGCTCCGCCTTGCCGGCCACCGGACCTACCTGGTCGGGCTCTCCTGCCAGGTGGTCGGCTTCGTGCTGGCCTTCCTGGCCCGCCGGGACCTGCCGCTGTTCCTGGTCCAGGCCAGCGTGGCGGCCGGGCTGGGGGTCACCGCCGTGCTCGGCGTGCTGGTGCTCAAGTGGCGCCTGCCGGCCGCCGAGGTGGCGCTGCTGGTGCTCCTGTTCGGCGGGATCATCGCGCTGGTGCTGGCCGCCCAGCCGGCGCCGTCCCGGCAGCTCGGCACGGCCGGGCTGGTCGGCCTGGCGGTGGCGCTCGGGGTGATCGCCGTGCTCGGCTTCTTCGCCGCCCGGCTGCACGGCGCGCCCGGTTCGGTGGCGCTGGGCTCACTGGCCGGGATGGCGTTCTCCGCCGCCGCGGTGGCGGCCCGGCCGCTCGCCTCGGCCGACTCGGCGGAGGCGTTCGTCCGCGACCCGCTGCTCTACCTGCTGATCGCCCACTCGGTGGTCGGCCAGCTCCTGCTCGGCCTGGCCATGCAGCGCGGCTCGACCACGGCCGCCGTGGCCGCGATGGACGCCGCCGGCGCGGTGCCCGCGGCGATCATCGGCCTGCTGCTGCTCAACGACCGGATCTGGCCGGGCCGGGAGTGGCTGGCCGGGGTCGGCTTCCTGGCCACGCTGGTCGCGGTGGTCGGCCTGACCCGGTACGCCGAGCCGCAGCACCACCACGCGGTCGCCCGGAACCGGGAGCCCTCCATGATCGGCGCCGGCTCGGCCGTCCGCGCCCGGCGCTGAGTCAGGCCGCCTCGACGGGGCCGCGCTGGTCGGCGGCGACCTCGACGGGGCGCGTGACCTCGACCGGCGGCTCGGCCGGCTTCCGGCGCCCGATCACCCGCTCGTAGAGCCGCTCCAGCGCGCCGGCCGTCCGTTCCCAGGTGTAGCTGCATCGGACCCGGTCCACGGCGGCGTGCCCGTACGCGAACCGCCCGGCGTTGTCGGCGAGGATCCGGCGCAGGGCGACCCCGAGGGTGCGCACGTCCCCGGGCGGCACCAGCTTGCCGGTCACCTCGTCGACCACGGCGTCGGCGATGCCGCCCATGGCGTAGCCGACCACCGGGACGCCGCAGGCCATCGCCTCCAGCGACACCCGGCCGGCCGACGAGTAGTGCGGGGTGCAGGCGACCACGTCGGCGGAGCGGTACCAGGTGGCCATCTGGTCGTGCGGGACCGCGCCGACCAGCTTCACCTGATCGGCCACCCCGGTCCGCTCGGCCAGCTCGCGCAGCCGGCGCGCCTCGGCGTGGTCGGCGAGCTGCTCGGCCGGCGGGCCGCCGGCGATCACCAGCTCGGCGTCGCCGACCAGCCGCATGGCCCGGATCAGGTCCTCCTGGCCGTGCCCGGCCGCGAGCCCGCCCACGGAGAGGATGCGGGCCCGCTGGTCGCGAGGTGCCGCCTCGCCGTCGGGGTGGAACTGGGCGGTGTCCACCCCGGTCGGCACCATGGCCACCGAGGTGCGCTGGAGTCCCATCCGGGTCAGCTCGTCGACCTCGTCGTTGCACTGGGCCACCGCGATGTCGACGGCCCGGGTCAGCGCCCGTTCCAGCGGGATCCGCTCCCCCGGTCCGTCGTAGCGCCCGCCGAGGTGGCG
The DNA here is from genome assembly GCF_050948395.1 of Micromonospora sp. CA-244673. NCBI lineage: Bacteria > Bacillati > Actinomycetota > Actinomycetes > Micromonosporales > Micromonosporaceae > Micromonospora > Micromonospora sp. CA-244673. The sequence goes on from NZ_CP192019.1 coordinate 6,204,106, forward strand.
CAGCTGCTCGACGCCGAGGGAGTGGAAGGTCTGCACCACCGGGATGTCGGTCTCGCGGACGGCGTGGGCGGCGGCCAGCCCCCCGACCCAGTAGTGCCCGTGCACCACCTCGGGGGCCCAGTCGTCGGCCCAGCGCTGCGCCAGCCAGCGGCCGAACTCGGTGACGAACGGCACCAGCTCGGCGGTGGGCAGCGGGGCGGGCGGGCCGACGGGGACCCGCTCCAGGTGGTAGCCGTCCACGTCCACGGACTCCTGGCCCCGCGCGTCGCGGCGCTCGTACACCCGGACGTCGTGGCCCCGTGCGGCGAGCTCGGCCGCCACCCGCGCGATGTGCTGGTGCGTCCCGACGGTGGGACCGTCGACGGACGGGCCGGCGTGCGCGCACACAAGGCCGACGCGCATGGTGCACCTCCATGCGTTCTCGCGAGCGGTGGGTCCTCCGGTCAGAGGGTCCCATTAACCCGACCCCGGTGCGCCGAAACCTGGCAGATCGGGACCGGACCGGCGGACCGTCGCACGATGGGGACAGCGCGGCCCCGTCGGGTTGGTGACAATCTGCCCCGCCCGGACGCGCGGCAACCGTGATCCGGCCGACTCCGGCGGCATGACCCGGCCGGACCGGGGGTACCGGCGGAGAATGCCTCTCACCCGCAGCCTCGACGACGCCACCGTCGTGATCACCGGCGCCTCCAGCGGGATCGGCGCGGCCACCGCGTACGCGCTGGCCCGCCGGGGTGCCGACGTGGTGCTGGCCGCCCGGACCGAGGCGGCGCTGCGCCGGGTCGCCGATCGCTGCCGGGAGCTGGGCGGGCGGGCCCTGGTGGTGCCGACCGACGTGACCGACCCGGAGGCGGTGGAGCGGCTCGCGGCGCGGGCGGCGGCCGAGTTCGGGCGGATCGACGCCTGGGTCAACAACGCGGCGGTGGGCACGGTGGGGCTCTTCGACGAGATCCCGGTGGCCGAGTTCCGCCGGGTGGTCGAGGTGAACCTGCTCGGCACCGTCCACGGGACGAGGGCGGCGCTGCCCTGGCTCGACGCGGCCGGCGGCGGGGTGCTGGTCAACAACGCCTCGGTGCTGGCCGAGGTGGCCATGCCGTACCAGTCGGCGTACAACGCCACGAAGCACGCCATCCGGGGACTGGCCGACACGGTCCGGCAGGAGCTGCGGGTCACCGGCCGGGGCCACATCTCGCTCTGCACGGTGCTGCCGGCCAGCATCGACACGCCGTTCTTCCGGCACGCCGCCAACCACAGCGGGCGGGAGCTGACCCCGCCCCCACCGGTCTACCCACCGGACCTGGTCGCGGAGACGATCGTCCGGTTGCTGCGCCGGCCGCGCCGCGAGGCGTACGCCGGCGGCGCGGCCCGGCTCATGGGGCTCCAGTGGCGGCTCGCCCCGGCGCTGGCCGAGCGGGCGCTCGGCTGGTACACGGCGCGCACCCAGTTCGGCCCGGGCGTACGCCTGGACGCCACCGGCAACGTGTTCCACGCCGACGCGGCGGCCGAGCGGACCGACGGCTGGCAGGGCCGGCGGGCGCAGCTGATCCGCCTGACGGCGGCCTTCGGTCTGGCGGCGGCCGGCACCGCCGTCGGCACCATGGCGGCGATGAGCCGGCGTTCCCGGACGGACCGCTGATGAGTCCCGCCGACCGGACTGATGCGCGACGGGGGGCGGCCATGCACAATGGGACGATCATGCCGACGGACGTGCGCTGCCTGGTGGAGACCGACGAGTCGTCCGCGGTCGTCCGGCTGACCGGTGTGCTGGACCTGGCCGGGCTCGACGCCGTCCGGGGCGCGCTGCTCGCGCGGCTCTGGCAGCGGCCGGGCGCGGCGATCGTCGACCTGTCCCGGGTGCGGATCGCCGACCCCGCGGCCCGGGGCGTCCTCGACGAGGTGCGGCGCGTGGCGGCCGACTGGCCCGCCGCCGGCCTGCTGGTGTGCGACCCGGCCGGCCAGCCGGACGGTTCGGCGCCGGTCCTCCGGTCCCTCGACGCGGCGCAGGCCGCGCTGCGCGAGGCGCCGCTGGCCGCGGTGCTCGCCGCCGACCTGCCCCCGGTGGTGGCGGCGGCCCGGGAGGCGCGGGCGCTGGTCACCGAGGGCTGCGCGCGGTGGGGCGTGCCGGAGTTGGCCGAGCCGGCCTCCATCGCGGTCACCGAGATGGTCAACAACGTGGTGGCGCACGCCGGGACGCCCATGACGGTCCGGGTGGCGCCCCGGGACAGCGCCCTGCACCTGGCGGTGCGGGACCACTCCGGGCGGCGCCCGGCGTACGCGGGGCTGGCCCCGGTCACCTCCACCGGCGGCCGGGGGCTGCTGCTCATCGACACGGTGGCCCGGCGCTGGGGCAGCACCCCGCTTCCGGACGGCAAGGTGGTCTGGTGCGTGCTGCACGCCGAGGACGAGGCCGGGCTCCGGAACTGACCGCCCTCTTCGCCCCGTTCCTCCCGATCCACCCCGTCGGCTGCGGTTAGTCGGGCCTGCGCAGTGGGTAGTTCCCCGTCATGCGCGACAACGAGTTCCCCACCCCCCTGTCCGACCCCGAGGCGGAGGGCCTGCCCGACACCGCCGACGACGACTCGAGCGCCAACGACGACGTCCTGACCGGGCGCGAGGCGGACGGGCCGGAGCCGGCCCCGCTGCCGAGCGACCGCACCCCCGTGGCCGTGGACCGCTTCGGCACCACCGCCGAGGAGCAGCTCGACGGCGAGTCGCTGGACTACAAACTCGAGCGCGAGCAGTACGAGCGGCCCGCCGACGACCCGCTGGCCGGCACGGTCGACCCGGACATCGCCGCCGAGGCGGACAGCGAGGAGGCCGCCGCGCAGGCCCAGCTCGACGCCGACGTGATGGACCCGGGCCCGACCTCCGACCCGCACTCCCCGGTCTCCCTCTACGACCACGGCCAGCTCGGCTCGGTCGCCGACCACCAGGTCGGGCGGCTGGTCGAACCGGACGAGGGCGCGCACACCGACCAGGAGACCGACAACGTCGCGTACGACGCGGGCGCGGCCGGTGGCGGGGCGACCGCGGAGGAGCTGGCCATCCACGAGACCCGGCCGCCCGAGGCGAGCTGAGCCTCAGCCGTCCAGGCCCCGCTCGATCGCGTACCGGGTCAGCTCGACCCGGTTGTGCAGCTGGAGCTTGCCGAGCGTGTTCTGCACGTGGTTCTGCACCGTCCGGTGGGACAGCCCGAGCCGCTCGGCGATCTGCTTGTACGACAGGCCCTTCGCCACCAGGCGCAGCACCTCGGTCTCCCGCTCGGTGAGCCGGGGTGCCTCGTCGTCCGGGGCGTCCGGCGCGGCGGCCAGCCGCCGGTACTCCCCCAGCACCAGCCCGGCCAGGCCCGGGGTGAAGACCGGCTCGCCGGCCGCCGTACGGCGTACCGCGTCCAGGAACTCGGCCGGGGCGGCCGACTTCAGCAGGTAGCCGGTGGCGCCGGCCTTGACCGCGTCCAGCACGCTCTGCGGCTCGCCGCTGGCCGACAGCATCAGCACCCGCACCTCGGGAAGCGCGGCGCGCAGCCCCTGGATCACCTCGACGCCGGAGACGTCCGGCAGTTGCAGGTCGAGCACGACCACGTCGGGGCGGGCCGCCGCGGCCACCCGGACGGCCTGCCGCCCCTCCCCGCTGGTCGCCACGACCAGGTGACCGGCCTCGGTGAGGTCGCGGGCCACGCCCTCCCGCCACATGGGGTGGTCGTCGACCACCATCACCCGGATGCTCACCGGCCGGCCCGCGGCACGGTCAGCTCGATCTCGGTCCCGGCGCCCGGGCCGGAGACGATGCGTACCTCGCCGCCCAGGTCGGTCACCCGGCCCCGGATCGACTGCGCCACCCCGAGCCGGCCCTGCACGGCGGCCTCGGCCAGCCGCCCGTCCGGGATGCCCGGCCCCTCGTCGCGTACCGAGACGGTCACCGTCTCGCCCTCGTCCTCGATCAGCACCCAGGCCCGCCCGCCGGCGTGCCGGGCCACATTGTCCAGCGTCGCCCCGACCGCGGCGGCCAGCTCGCCGGCCACCCGCGCGGGCAGCGGCACCGGGGTGGCCGGCGCGGCCACCTGGACCGTCGTCGAGGCGTACCGGTCGAGCAGGTCGCGCAGGTCCCGGGCGTCGCCCGGCCCGTCCGGCGCGGCGCCCGCCCGGCCGATCAGCGTGCGCAGCGCGGCCTCCTGCTCGCCGGCCAGCCGGGCCAGCTCGGCGGCCTCGCCGTCCAGGTCCGCGCCGCGCCGCCGCACCAGCGCCAGCACCTGGAGCACCGAGTCGTGGATGTCCCGGGCCAGCCGCTCCCGCTCCCGGGTGGCCGCCTCCAGCTCCACCGCCCGCTGCAGCCGCGCCTCGGCCTCCACGGCGAGCCGGGCCACGTGCCCCACCACCACGCCGGCCAGGAGCATGAGGGTCACCCCGGTGAGCGAGGACTGGCTGATCCGCTCCCGGGTGGCGAGGTCGGCCCCGCCGAGCACCAGCGCGGCCACCGCCCCGCGCCGCCGGCCGCCGGACACCGCCCAGGCCAGCACCGGCCCGGCCAGCCAGGCGACGGTCAGGGTGGGCACGCCGGCGGCGAGCGCCGCGCGGCCGACCACCCACGGCGTGGCCAGCATGATCGCCAGCACCACGCCGAGGTCGGCCAGGAGCAGCGGCCAGCGCCGTCCGGCCGGGCGTGCGTAGCCGGCGGTGGTCACCCCGGACCAGGCCAGCATGCCCAGGAGTACGCCGCCGGCGGCCACCGGGTGCGCGTAGCGGTCGGCGTCGCGGAGCACCAGCACACCCACGTACGCCAGCGAGGCGAAGCGGAACACCGCGATGGACCGCCAGAGCGGGACCTCCAGGCCCCCCGGGGACGACGGCATGCCGGACACCCTGCCACAGCCGGGCACCGGCGGGCCGTGAGGTGCGGCGCGGGAAACCCTGACGTACGGTGGAAATGCCGCGAAAATCACCGAGATCCATCGCCGGGACGGGGCCATGACAAACGCAGAACCCCCCGCACCGCGTACGGTTGTGCCCATCGAACCTTCCCTCCTCATCGCCGAGGCCTTCGACCAGGCCCAGGTGACCCAGCTTCGGCACTCGGTCACCTCGTGCTCGCATGCGGCGGGGTTGACCGGGCAACGGCTGGACGACTTCGTGCTGGCGGTCAACGAGCTGATCACCAACGCGGTCCGGCACGGCGGCGGCCAGGGCCGGCTGCGCCTGTGGCGCCGCCCCGGCGAGCTGGTCTGCGAGGTCGCCGACCACGGCCAGGGGATCAGCGTGCGGCAGCTCAGCGACCGCGCCCGGCCCGCCCCGGACACCGCCGGCGGCTGGGGGCTCTGGCTGGCCCGGGAGCTGAGCGACACCATGGCGGTGGAGACCGGCGAGGCCGGCACGATCGTCCGGATCACCACGGCGCTGGCCGCCCGGCCCGTCACCCGCCCGACCGACGACTGACCGGGCGGGCCACGCCCGGCCTCAGGCGAAGAGGGCGCTCACCGACTCGCCGTTGTGGATCCGCCGCATCGCCTCGGCCAGGGCCGGCGCCACCGACAGCACCTCCAGCTTCGGCACCCGCTTCTCCTCGGGGATCGGCACCGTGTTGGTGCAGACGATCTCCAGCACCCCGTCCTGCTCGCTCAGCCGCTTCAGGGCGCCGCTGGAGAAGAGGCCGTGGGTGCACGCCAGCCGGATCGAGCGGACCTGCCGCTCGCGCAGGTGGCTCATCAGCTCGATCACCGTGCTGCCCTTGGCGATCTCGTCGTCCAGCACGATGACATCCCGGTCCGCCACGTCACCGATGATCGTGCTGATCTGCACCCGGTCGTCGCTGTACCGCTGCTTCGCGCCGGCCGCCACCGGGGTGCCGAGCATCCGGGCGAACGCGGCCGCTTCCTTGGCGTTGCCCAGGTCCGGCGAGACCACGACGGTGTTGCTCAGGTCCCGCCCCCGGAAGTGGGCGGCCAGCTCGCGCAGCGCGTGCAGGTGGTCCACCGGCACGCTGAAGAAGCCGTGCACCTGCGGCGAGTGCAGGGTCATGGCGAGCACCCGGTGCGCGCCGGCCGAGGTGAGCAGGTCGGCGACCAGCCGGCCGCCGATGGAGATGCGCGGGGCGTCCTTCTTGTCCGACCGCGCGTACGCGTAGTGCGGCAGCACCACGGTGATCCGGCCGGCGGACGCGCCGCGGGCCGCGTCGATCATGAGCAGCAGCTCGACCAGGTGCTCCTGCACCGGCGGCACGAGCGGCTGGATGAGGAAGACGTCGCGCTCCCGGCAGTTCGCCTGCAACTGCACCTCCAGGCAGTCGTTGGCGAACCGGGACACGCGCACCGGGTGGAGGGGAACGTCGAGGTGGGCGCAGATCTCGGCGGCGAGGTCCGGATGGGCGGTCCCGCTGAACACGGCAATGTCACGCACGTCTGCCGATCGTACGGGTGGGTCGGGGCGCGGCGGTGGACCTCCCGCGTGCCTCAGGCCCAGCGGTTGCCGGTGAGCTTCTCGTAGACCTCGACGTAGCGGGCCCGGGTCGCCTCGACCACCTCGGCCGGCACCTCGGGGGCCGGCGGCTGCCGGTCCCAGCCGCTGCCGGTGGCCCAGTCGCGCACGTACTGCTTGTCGAAGGAGAACTGGGCGCGGCCCGGCTGGTAGGACTCGGCCGGCCAGAACCGGGACGAGTCGGAGGTGAGCAGCTCGTCGGCGAGGATCAGGGTGCCGTCCGGCGCCCAGCCCAGCTCGATCTTGGTGTCGGCGATCAGGATGCCCCGGTCGGCGGCGATCTCCGCGCCCCGCCGGTAGACGTCGATGGTGATCTGCCGCAGCCGCTCGGCGGTCTCCGCGCCCACCTTGTCGACGACCTCGGCGTAGGTGATCGGCTCGTCGTGCTCGCCCTTGGGCGCCTTGGTCGACGGGGTGAAGATCGGCTCGGGCAGGATCGACGCCTCCACCAGGCCGCGCGGCAGCTCGACGCCGGAGACCGCGCCGGTGCGCCGGTACTCGGCGAAGCCGCCCCCGGTGAGGTAACCCCGGGCCACGCACTCGACCGGGACCATGTCCAGCCGCCGGCAGCGGATCGCCCGGCCGGCGAACTCCGCCGGCACGTCGGTGGCCGAGATGACGTGGTTCGGCACCAGGTCGGCCAGCTGCTCGAACCACCACAGCGACAGCGCGGTGAGCAGCCGGCCCTTGTCCGGGATCGGGGTCGGCAGCGCCACGTCGTAGATGGAGACGCGGTCGGAGGCGACCAGGATGAGGTCCTCGCCGTCGGCGTAGACGTCCCGAACCTTGCCCGAGTGCAGAAGTTCCACGGCGCTAGTACACCATGCGTGAAGGCGGCGCCCGGTCCGGCCACCGGCCGTCCCGCCCCCGCCGGCGTTGACACCCCCGCCCGGGGACTGTGTAAATGATCCGTCCGCAGCAGCCGCCCGTACCCCGGGAGAGACCCGTGCGCGCACCGCAGTCCGTACCCCGCCCCGGCATCGGCCGGCGGCGGCTGCTCGGCGCGCTGACCGGGCTGCCGCTGCTCGCCGGCGGGCTGGCCGGCTGCGGGCCGGAGGAGGAGACCCCGGTCGAGGACGGCCCCATCGAGCTGTCGGTGTTCTGGTGGGGCGGGGCCGGCCGGGCCGAGGCCACCGAGAAGGCGCTACGCCTCTACTCCCAGCAGAACCCCCGGGTGAGCTTCCGCGTCACCTGGCAGGGGCTGACCGGCTACTACGACCGGCTGGCCACCCAGGCCACCGGGGGCAACGTGCCGGACCTGTTCCAGATCGACGACACCCTGCTCACCGAGTACGCCCGCCGGCAGATCGTCCTCGACCTCAGCGACTGGGTCGCCGACAACCGTCTCGACCTGCGCGGCCTGCCCGAGCACCTGGCCCGGTACGGCCGGGTGGACGAGCGGACCGTGGCGGTGCCCGCCGCGCAGACCAACGCCGCACTTGTCTACAACCGCGACCTGCTGCGCCGGCTGCGGCTGCCCGAGCCGCGCACCGACATGTCCTGGCGGGAGTACGCGCGATGGGCCGCCCGCGTCACCCGCACCTCCGGCAACCGGGTGGCCGGGACCATGGACCCGTCCGGCGACTACCGAGCGCTGTGGCTCTGGCTGCGCGGCCAGGGCAGCGAGCTGTACCAGGGGCGGCAGCTCGGCTTCAGCTCCGGGGAACTGCTCGCCTGGTTCGAGTTCTGGGAGGTCGCCCGCTACGACCGGGCCACCCCCAGCGCCGCCCTGGTCGAGCAGGCGGACAGCGGCGAGCTGGCCCGCCAGCTCGTGGTCACCGGGCACGCGGCCGCGTCGTTCGCCTGGTCGCACCAACTGCCGGAGCTGCAACGGCTCACCGACGACGAGCTGGGCCTGGCCGCCTTCCCGGGCACGCCGGCGGCGCAGTGGCCCCGGGCGTCGATGTACTGGGCCGCCTACCGGGGCACCCGCCACCCCGGCGTGGTGGTCGACGTCATCAACTTCCTGACCACCAATGTGGCCGCCGGCCGGATCCTCGGCATCGAGCGCGGCCTGAACGCCGCCGTGCCGGTCCGCAGGTTCGTCGTGGACGGCGTCACCGACCGCACCGAGAAGCGGGTGGTGGCTCTCGGCGCCGAGTTGGACGAGCTGGCCGGGCCGGCGCCCGCGCCACCGCCGAAGGGGCACGCCAAGGTGCGCACCCTGCTCATCGACGCGGCCGAGAGCATCCGCGCCAAGCGCTCGGGCGCCCGGACGGCGACCTCGCGGTTCATGGCGCAGGCGACCGCCGCCCTGGCCGAATGAAGGCCGCCCGCCGCGCCAGGGGCGCGGCGGGCGGACCGGTTACCGTCAGCGCGGCGGGCCGCCGCGCCGGCCACGCATGAGGCGCAGCACCAGCAGCACGATCACCACGACCACCACCAGGCAGCAGAGCAGCCCGAGGAAGCCGAAGCCGCCCCGGGACCGCCGCCGGGCGGCCTCCACCACCAGCTCGCCCGTACCCGTGGAGGCCCAGGCCGCGACCGGCACGAACACCGAGAGCGCGACCGCACCGAGGACCGCGCTGAGGCGGCCCCACCATCTGTTCCAACCAGACATGCCCCCATCCTCGCCGAGAAGCGCAACCACGGCAGGACGGACGGGCCGGATCACGTCGCCTGGAAAAAGCGAAAGGCCCCGGAGTTCCCTCCGGGGCCTTTCATGCAAGTAGCGGGGACAGGATTTGAACCTGCGACCTCTGGGTTATGAGCCCAGCGAGCTACCGAGCTGCTCCACCCCGCGTCGGCTTGTACAGCCTATCTCATGTCCGCCGTGGAGATCAGCCGGGTTCCCCGAACCCGCCGGCCGAGCCACACACCCCGCACGGCGAAGGGCCCCGGAGTTCCCTCCGGGGCCCTTCGTGCAAGTAGCGGGGACAGGATTTGAACCTGCGACCTCTGGGTTATGAGCCCAGCGAGCTACCGAGCTGCTCCACCCCGCGTCGGCTCGTTAACCGTAGCGTACGGGGCCCCGGACCCGCAAAACGGGCCCGGGGCGCAGTCAGCGCAACCAGTCGCGGATCGCCAGCACCGCCCGCCGGCTGTCGCTGTCGAGCTGGGACCGCGGCGTGGAGGTCCCCTCCCAGCCCAGTTCCCAGAGCACCGTCACCACGTTCCCGATGCGCACCGCGCGGACCAGCCGGACGACCTCCTTCACGGTCGGCGCGCCCTCGTAGTCCGTGGCCGGCCGGCGCACCTCGAACAGCACCGACTCGTCGCCGTACCCGGCGTCCGGGAGCAGCCGTTGGGTCGACGTCAGTCCCTCGCCGCCGTCCGACCCGGTCCGGGTCGGGCAGTCCCGCACGGCCCGCCGCAGCTCGGCCAGCGCGTCGTCGGCCCGCCCGGGCCGGTAGACGGTGATGGTGTGCCGGTAGCTCCCGTCCGGGAGATATCCCTCCGGGGTGCCGGCCAGCTTGAACGCCAGGCTGCGGGCGCGGCGGGTGACGATCCCCGACTCGCCGGGCGTGGCGCCGCAGAGCGCCGGCAGCACCCGTCCCGAGCCGAACGTGCTGCCGGTGCCAGCGTCGTTGGCGGCCGCCAGGGTGAAGAACGCCCGGTCCGGGATCCTCGTCGGGCCGGCGGCCGGCGGCCGGGCGCTGGTCGGCGGCGGCGCGTCCGGGGTACGCGCGGAGGGCGGCGGGGTGGTGCGCCCCGGCGAGGGCGGGACCGCGGTGGGCGACGGCGACGGGCTGCCGGTGGTGGTGGCCGGCGCCGGGTCGACGTCCGGCCCGGCGGCGAGCACCAGCTGCGCCCCGGCGGCGGTGCCGGCGACCAGAGCGGCGACGGCCAGCGCGCCGACGGCGGCCCGCTGCCGCGCCCGGCGGTCGGCACCCCGGCGCACCCGGTCCGGGGCCGGGAGCGCCCGCTCGTCGGTGTCCGCGGCGAGCGCCCGGTAGAGGCGGGTCAGTTCACGCGACATCGTTGACCTCCAGCTCCTCGGCGGCCACGCCGGGCAGCAGCTCGGCCAGCCGGGCCCGGCCCCGGGACAGCCAGGACTTCACGGTGCCGGTGGGGACCCCCGCCTCCCGGGCGATCTCCTCCACCGACAGGTCGAACAGGTAGTGCAGGGCGAGGGCCTGCCGGTGCCGGGCCGGTAGCTGCCGCAGCGCCCCGACCAGCAGCACGGTGTCCTCGCCGGGCGGCCCGACGTCGGCCGGCGGGCCGGTGCGGCTGGCCGCGAGCCGCCAGCCGCGCAACCGCCGCCAGCGGTCCGTGGCCAGCCGGCTGATCACCAGGCGGAGCCACGCCTCGGGCGCGGGATGGGTGGCCAGCTTCCCCCACTGCCGCCAGGCCCGGGCGTACGCCTCCTGGACCAGGTCCTGGGCGTCACCGACGTCGTCAGCCACCGCGCGGCCGTACCGGAGCGCCCGCCCCGACGTGCTGCGGTAGAAGTCGTCGAACGTGTGCACATCGCGCATCTGGACTCCCGCCTCCCCCCTCACGCCCACCTGCTCTGATGACGGTGGAAGCGGTCACCGGGTTGCGGGTGTTCCGACCGGTATACGACAGAGCCCGTGGCCCGCGACCGCTACGGGTCGCGGACCACGGGCTCGCGTGGTCGGCTCGGCGTCAGCCGTTCGGCGTCGGCGACGACGAGGGCGAGGCCGGCGGCGACGCCGGGGGGCTGCCACTGGCGCCCGGGGCCGGCGACGGGTTCGCCGCCGTCTGCGCCTCCTGGAACGCGGCCATGGCCTCGTCGAGCGCCTTCAGCGCCCGCCCGTACCGCTCGAAGTCGCCGGACGCCTGCGCGGCCTTGACCTCGGTGATCGCGCTCTGCACCCGGCCGGCCGCCTGGGCCAGCTCCCCGTTGAGCACCGGCGGGCTGGCGCTCGGCGGCGGGTTGGTCCCGCCCGAGCTGGGCGGCGGCGCGCCGCCGGGTGCCCGCTTGCCCTGCTCGACGAGCTGCTTGATGCCGTCGCTGAGGTTGTTCGCCAGCACCACGTACGAGCCGCCGTCGCCGTACGACAACAGCACCCTCTGCAACTGCGGGAAGGCGTTCTGGCTGTTGCTCTTCACGTAGACGGGCTCGACGTAGAGCATCCCGTCGCCGAACGGCAGCGACAGCAGGTTGCCGTACTGCACCTGGGACTGACCCGACGAGAGCAGGTTGAGCTGCTGCCGGATGTCGCCGTTGTTGGTCATCTGCTGGTGGACCTGGACCGGCCCGGAGATCCGGGTCTGGTCCGGCAGCTCCAGCACCTCCAGCTGGGGCCGCCCGTTCACGTACGACCCGGAGATCAGCGCGGCCAGGTTCTCCCGGCGGTTCGGGGTGACCGCCGAGGTGAGCTGGAAGCGCGGCCCTTCCTGCCCGGGGAACTGGGTGAACAGGTAGTACGGCGGCTGCTTCACCCCGCCGTCCGGGGCGTCCGGCGCGTTCGGGACCTGCCAGAAGTCCTGGCCGGAGTAGAAGTCGCCGGGGTCGGTGACGTGGAACCGGGCGAGCAGGTTGCGCTGCACCTTGAACATGTCGGCCGGGTAGCGGAAGTGCTCGGCCAGCTCCGGCGGGATGTCGCCCTTGGGCAGCACGAGTTCACCGCCGAAGGCCTTGTTCCAGGCCTTGAGCACCGGGTCGGAGTCGTCGAACGCGTACAGCTTCACCGTGCCGTCGTACGCGTCGACCGTCGCCTTCACCGAGTTGCGGATGTAGTTGACGTTCTCCCGGGCCAGCTGGAAGGTGCCACGGCCGGTCAGCTCGTCGGCCGTCTCGGCCTGGAGGTTGACCCGCTCGGCGTACGGGTAGGTCGCGGCCGTGGTGTAGCCGTCCACGATCCACAGGACCCGGCCGTTCACCACCGCCGGGTACGGGTCGCCGTCCAGGGTGAGGAACGGCGCCACCTTCTCGACCCGGTCACGCGGGTTGCGCACGTAGAGCAGCTTGGACTTGTCGTTGACCGCCTCGGAGAGCAGGAAGTTCGACTCCTGCTCCTTGATCGCGTACAGCAGGCGGCGCGGGAACGAGCCGATCTCGACGCCACCCTCGCCGGTGTAGGTGTAGTACTGCTCGCCGCCGCTGGAGGTCGGCTTGTCGAACTCGACGTCGCGGTCGCCGGTCTGCCCGACGATCGCGTAGTCGTCGGCCTCCATCCGCTCGCCGTAGTAGATCCGCGGCTGCTGGGCCGGGATCTGCTCGGACGGCGAGGTGCAGGCCTGCACCTCCTCCTTGGTGGCCCCACCGAGGAAACCGGAGACGAAGAACGGGGTGCCGTTGCCGCAGACCTGGTTGGCCGGCGCCGCGACCAGCCCGTACCCGTGGGTGTAGACGGTGTGCCGGTTGATCCAGTTGCTCTGCTGCGGGGTCAGCTCGCCGTAGTTGATCTCACGGACGCCGACCACATAGTCGGAGGTCTTGCCGCCCACCGCGTACCGGTCGATGTCCAGCTTCGGGCCGAAGTCGTAGAAGCCGCGGACCTGCTGGAGCTGCGTGTACGTCTCGGACACCAGCTGCGGGTCGAGCAGCCGGACGTTCTGCACCACCGAGGTGTCGGTGGCCAGGCTGGCCGGCGGGACAAGGTTGTTCGCCGCGTAGCCCTTGCTCTTGGTGTCGGCCAGACCGAAGGCGGCCCTCGTCGCCTTGATGCTGCGCTCGATGTACGGCGCCTCCTTGTCCCGGGCGCTCGGCTTGACCTCGAAGGTCTGCACGGCCCACGGGTAGATACCGCCGATCGCCACCGCCGAGACGCCGAGCAGGGCGAGCGCGATGCCCGGCCAGACCAGGTTCCGCATCCACGCGTTGGAGAACACGATGATCGCGACGGCCACCACGACGGCGATCCAGGCGAGGATCTCCTTCGCCGGGAGCAGCGCGTTGATGTCGGCGTAGCCGGCGCCGTAGAGCTTGGCGCCCTCGTTGTACTCCAACAGCATGGCCCGCTGGTCCAGCACGTACGCGATGGCCTTGAGCAGCACGAAGACGGCGACCAGCGAGCTCAGGTGGGCCCGGGCGGCGTTGGTCATCCGGTCCCCGACGCCCTGCAGCCGCACCCCGCCGAAGATGTAGTGCACGGCCAGCGCGCCGAGCAGGGCGAGCACCACCGTGGTGAAGCCGACGCCGAGCAGGTAGCGCCAGAACGGGAGCTGGAAGACGTAGAAGCCGACATCGACGCCGAACTCCGGGTCCTTCACGCCGAAGCTGCCACCGTTGCGGAACAGCAGCCACTGGCTCCAGCGGCTCTGCGCGGAGAGGCCGGCGAAGAGCCCGATGACCGCGGAGGTCAGGGCGATCCAGGTGCCGAGCCGGGGGCTCAGCAGCATGCGGTAGCGCTCCAGCGTGGCCTGCTCGGCGGAGTGCGGGCGCAGTTGCGGGCGCACCCGGTGGGCCAGCCAGAGGTTGCCGGCGATGATCACCGCCATGCCGAGCCCGATCACCAGGAACAGCAGCAGGCGGGTGGCGAGCACGCCGGTGAAGACCTGGGTGTAGCGGACCTCCTCGAACCAGAGCCAGTCGGTCCACGCGTTGACCCCCCACCCGAGCAGGGTGAAGAGCACGAACACCCCGATCAGGACTCCGATGGTGACGCGTCCGCGCCGGCTCATCCTCGGCAGGGGGCTGCTACGCATGACCACTGTTGGCTCCGCACGCTCGATGTGATCGGCTCCGACCAGGCACCCAGAGTACGGGGTGTTCCTGAACACGTCGGGTCAAGGTCACGTCACGATCGTCCGGTGACCCCGCGTGGCCGGTCAGCAGCGGGTCGGCTGCCCTCCGGCGCGCAGCTTCTCCAGGGCCGTCAACGCGTCGTCCAGCGACGCCACCCTGAGCAACGGCAGGCCGGGCTGCGGGTTGCGGACCGCCTCGGCGCAGTTGTCGGCGGGCACCAGGAAAACCTTCGCCCCGGCCTGCTTGGCGCCGACCAGCTTCTGCGCGATGCCGCCGATCGGGCCGACCCGGCCCTCGTCGTCGATGGTGCCGGTGCCGGCGATGACCTTCCCACCGGTCAGGTCGGCCGGCTCCAGCTTGTCGACGATGCCCAGGGCGAACATCAGCCCGGCGCTGGGGCCGCCGATGTCACCGAGGTCGATCTTCAGGGTGAACGGGTGCGGCTGCTGCTGGTCGATCTCGATGCCGATGCGCGGCCGGCCGTCCTGCTCCCGGCTGGTGACCGTGGCCGTGGCCGGCGCGTCGGCACGGGTGTAGCCGATCTTCAACGCGGTGCCGGCCGGCTTGGCGCGGATCAGCTCGGTGAGCCGGGCCGCGCTGGTCACCGGCTGCCCGTCGACCGAGGTGATCACGTCGTTGGGCTTGAGCACGTCGACCGACGGGCCGCCCGGGGTGACCGTCTTGACCAGCACGCGGATCGGGTAGCCCAGCTCGCGCAGGGCCGCCGTCTCGGCGCTGGTCTGCGAGTTCTGGAAGTCCTCGGCGTTGCGCTGCTCGACCTCCTCCTGCGACTCCCCCGGCGGGTAGACCAGCTCGCGCGGCACCACCGCCTCGTCGGAGGAGAACCACCCGGCCAGCGCCGAGCGCAGCCGGACGGTGGGCTGCACACCCACCGTGGTCAGCCGGAGCTGCCCGGCCGAGGTGGACGTCGACCGGCCGGTGACCTGGATGATCTCCTTGCCGTCCTCGCTGCCCAGGGTGTTGACGGTCGGGCCGGGACCGAGCACCACGTACGGGATCGGCACGCTCAGCACGCCGACGCTGAGCAGGGCGGTGAGCAGTGCACCGAGGAGTACGGTCACGCCGCGACGTCTCATGCGCCAGAGCGTACCGATCCGGCCCGGAACGTCCGGCGCGGTGACCGCAGGACTTCGCCCTCAGCGCAACGCCGACGCGCACGACCTGCGGCGCGGCCCGCGTACCGTAGAGGTCGTGCCTGATATTCCGTTCGGCTTCGCGCTCCCGGGTGGGCAACCACCAGACCCCAACGATCCCGCGCAGATGCAGCAGTTCATGTCGCAGTTGCAGCACCTGCTCTCCGCGCCGGGCAGCGGGCCGGTCAACTGGGACCTCGCCCGGCAGGTGGCCGCGAGCCAGCTCGCCGCCGCCGGTGACCCGGCGGTCTCGCCGTTCGAACGCAACGCGGTGGAGGAGGCGCTGCGCATCGCCGACCTCTGGCTGGAGCCGGCCACCTCGTGGCCCACCGGCATCCGCACCTCGGTCGCCTGGAACCGCAACGAGTGGATCTTCAAGACCCTCGACGTGTGGCGCAAGCTCTGCGACCCGGTGGCCAGCCGCATGGTCGGCGCCATGGGCGACCTGGTGCCGCCGGAGGCCCGGGCCCAGCTCGGCCCGATGCAGTCGATGGTCGCCACGCTGGGCGGCGCGCTCTTCGGCGGCCAGCTCGGCCAGGCGCTCGGCTCGCTCGCCGCCGAGGTGCTCTCCGCCGGCGACATCGGCCTGCCGCTCGGCCCGGCCGGCACCGCCGCGCTCGTCCCGGCCAACATCCGGGCGTACGGCGAGGGCCTGGAACTGCCCGAGGACGAGGTCCGCCTCTACGTGGCCCTGCGCGAGGCCGCCCACCAGCGGCTCTTCCAGCACGTCCCGTGGCTGCGCGGGCACGTGCTCGCCGCCGTGGAGAACTACGCCGCGGGCATCCGGGTCAACCGGGAGGCGATCGAGGAGGCGATGGGCCGGGTCGACCCGACCGACCCGGAGTCGATGCAGGCCATCGCCCTGGAGGGCATCTTCACCCCCGAGGACACCCCGGCGCAGAAGGCGTCGCTGGCCCGGCTGGAGACGGTGCTCGCCCTGGTCGAGGGCTGGGTGTGCCACGTGGTGGACAGCGCCGCGGGCGACCGGCTGCCGAACGTGGTCCGCCTCGGCGAGGCGTTCCGCCGCCGCCGGGCCGCCGGCGGCCCGGCCGAGCAGACCTTCGCCGCCCTGGTGGGCCTGGAGCTGCGGCCGCGCCGGCTGCGCGAGGCGACCGTGCTCTGGTCGGCGCTCACCGAGCACCGCGGGATCGCCGGCCGGGACGCGGTCTGGGGCCACCCCGACCTGCTCCCGTCGGATGAGGACTTCGCCAACCCGGAGGCGTTCGCCGCGACCACCAGCGACCTGGACGAGGAGCTGGCGAACTTCGACTTCACCGCGCCCGGCGCGCCGGAGGAGCAGGCCCCGGGCGAGGACGACGACAAGTCCTGACGCCGCACGTCGCCGGGGCCCGCACGAGCACTCGTGCGGGCCCCGCCGCGTTCGACCAGCCCGCGCCCGCCGCGCCGCCCCTCGGGCGCACCGTTCCGCGCCCGCCGCGCCGCCACGGGCGCACCGATCAGCGCCCGCCGCGCCGCCCACGGACACACCGGCCAGCGCCCGCCGCGCCTCCCACGGGCGCACCGGACAGCGCCCGCCGTGCCGGGCCGGGCGGCGGTGGTCGGGGCGCGGCGTGTCGCTCCTGTCAGCCGGGCTGGCCGGAGAGCAGCGCCCGGGTCGCCTCCCAGCCCTCGAAGGCCGGGTCGAGGGTGGCCAGGTCGGCGGGGCCGCGGAGCCGGCGCCAGCCGGCGGTGACCGCCACGTCCCCGGGGCGCGGGGCGGCGGCACGCACCTCGGCCGGCGCGGCGGTGTCCAGGTCCAGCGCCGGTAACCACTCCGGCACGGGCAGCCGGGTGGCCACCCCGAGGAGCCCCGCCCCGCTCCCCTCGACGGGTGCGACCGCGACGAGGCGGCTGGTCAGCGGCCGGAGCAGCTTGCCGAGGGTGAGCCCCGGCACGTCGGGCGCGTCGGCGACCACCACGGCCGCCTGGTCGTACCCGGTCAGCGCGGCGAACACCGCGGCGGCGGTGGGCTCCGGCACCTCGTAGACCGCCGTGCCGGGCCAGACCACCGCGTCGGCCAGCCACCGGTCCTCCGGCGTCACGGCCACGGCGGTTTCGACCTCGTTCAGTGTGGCGAGCAGGTCGACCACGTCCTCGGCGAGCGCGCTCCGCCACCGCGCCGGATCGATCCCCGGCGGCGTCCACCGCACCGGGCCGAGCAACGCCACCACCACACGTCGAGCCACCCGACGACCCTAACCCGTGGCCCACCCACGCCCGGACGACGCGGTAGCGCCGCGCCCACCCGTCAGTGGAACGCCATGTAGGTCTCAGGCGCCGCGAGACCTACATGACGTTCCACTCACCACCTGATCGCCTTCAACATCCACCTCCCCGGCGACGTCCGCCCGCCACGCGGGACGCCTCCAGGTTCTCCCGATCTTGGCGACTTACCGCTCACCGCGAACGGCAACTCTCCAAGATCCCCCATCGGGCGCGGTCGATCATGAAGTTGGCCGCGGCAAAAGGGGCGAATCGCGCCGCCAACCTCATGATCGACGTCGCTGGGGCGAGCTGGGGGGGGGCGGCGGGCCGGGGGGCCGGGGGGCCGGGGGGTCAGTCGGTTAGGGGGACGCCGGAGGTGGCGGCCACGCCCTCCAGGTAGCCGCGGGCTCGCTCGCTCTTCGGGTAGCGGCCGACCAGGGCCCAGAAGGCGGCGTTGTGGCTGGGCACGATGAGGTGCGCCAGCTCGTGCAGCAGCACGTAGTCGATCACCCAGTCGGGCATGTCCTGGATGCGGTGGGAGATCCGGATGGTGCGGTCGGCGGGGGTGCAGGAACCCCAGCGGCCGTTCTGGTTGGTCACCCAGCGGACGCTGGCCGGGGCGGCGGCCCGCCCGTGCTCGGGCAGGTAGAGGCTGATCAGTCGGGCGGCCCGGGCCAGCAGCTCGGCGTCGGAGCGGGCGAGCCGGCCCTCGCGGGCGGCGAGCCGGGCCAGCATCCGGTCGACCCACTCGCTCTCCTCGGCACGGGAGAACTGGTCCGGAATGAGCACGACGACGCGCTCACCGTCGCGGTACGCGGACACCGTGCGTCGCCGGCGCTGGCTGCGCCGCACTTCGACGACGGGCTTCCGCGTCCCGGCCATCACTGGTCCGCGCAGCCTCGGATGACTGTCACGAGGGAAAGCTAATGCGTACTGACCAGGAGTCCGCAAGAGTCAACACGACGACACGCGCCCGGAAAATGGCGGTTGGTCGTCAGGAGTCCTGAAAAATTTCTTTGCGGCGGCAGTTGACCATCACCTGCCGGCCCCTGTCAACGTTAGGTGATCTACGGACGAGCTGTCGCGGTGGGGCCGCCCCGAAGGGGGATCTGAGGGCATTCACCCGGCGTGTCCCCCCGAAACTGACTTATCCGACGTAATGCGGCATGCACACTCTCGACGTCAACTTGCTCACAGAGTCGACGCACAGCTGACATGGAACCGCCCAGACCTGGGTAGGGTCCGCCAACCAGCGGTCACGTGCGTGACCGCGGAGAACCCCCCGGCGCCGGCGCCACCCGTGGCCCGCCGCAGGGAAACCCGCCGGAGGCGTCCGGCGGACGAGACGAGGAGGGCTACCGTGGCCGACCAGGCCCAGACCTACAACGGTTACTGCGTGAAGTGCAAGGAGAAGCGGGACTTCGAGGGCCGCGTGGAGGTCTCGAAGACCGGCATGAACATGGCCAAGGGCAAGTGCCCGGTATGCGGCACAACAGTGAACCGCATCCTCGGCAAGGCCAAGGTCTGACCCTTTCGGGTCGCACGGGGGAGGGGTGGCGACAGCCGCCCCTCCCCCGTCGCATAGCCGACACCGGCTACCGGCGGGTTGTGGAAAACCCGGCTTTTCCTGTGGACAACGCTGGCCACGGGCCGGCGCACCTGTGGACAACGATCGACGGAGAGCGCGGACACGGTCACGATTCGTGGTGTGACCGAACCGGTGCCCCTCCCCCGTCCGACGCTGCTGCCGGGCCTCACCCGGCTGTGGCGGGACCGGCACACCCTCCAGCTCGGGGTGGAACCCGGCCCGGCCGTCCTGCTGGAGCTGACCAGCCCGGGCGTCGCCCGCCTGCTCGACCTGCTCGACGGCACCCGTAGCGAGCGGGCCGTGCTCGCCGCCGCCACCGCCGCGCGGGTGCCGCCGGCCGAGGCCCGGATGCTGCTCGACACGCTCCGGGCCGCCGCTCTCGTCGTACCCGCGCAGACCCTGCTTCCCCGCGACCTCACCGGGCCGGTCCGCGCGCGGCTCAGCGGGGAGGCCGACGCCCTGGCCCTCGCCGCGTCCGCCCTGCCCGGCACGCCGGCCCGGCTGCTGCGCCGCCGGCGGGCGGCGCGCGTGCTGGTCACCGGGGCCGGGCGGCTCGGCGCGTCCATCGCCGTCGCGCTGGCGCAGGCCGGCGTCGGGCACGTCGTACCCGACCTGGCCGGCCCGGTCCGTCCCGGTGACCTGGTGGGCACCGGACTGACCGGCGCGGAGCTGGGCCGTCCGCTGGCGCCCGCGGTGCGGGCGGCGCTGGCCCGGTGCGCGCCGGGCACCGCTACCGCGCCGCTGCGGCCGGGCCGGGCCGACCTGGTGGTCCAGCTCGGCGCCGACCGCCCGGCGGCCCTGCTCGCCGCGGGCTACGCGCGCCGCCGCCAGCCCCACCTCCTGGTCGACCTGCGCGGCGGCGTGCCGGTGGTCGGTCCGCTGGTCCGCCCGCCGGTGGGTCCCTGCCTGCGCTGCCTCGACCTGCACCGGACGGACCGCGACCCGGACTGGCCGGCGCTCGCCGCCCAGCTCGCGGCCGGCGACGGCGACCGGGCCTGCGCGGCCACCACCCGGCTGGCCGCGGCGGCCTACGCGGCGGCCGAGGTGTTGGCCCACCTCGACGGGGGCACCCCCGAGACGCTCGGTTGCGCGGTCGAAATCGGGCAGCCGGGCCGGTTCCGGCATCGCCGGTGGCCGCCGCACCCCTCCTGCGGATGCTCCGGGCGTCGCCCGATCCGGTCTGCCGCACCCGCTCCCGGCCGCACGGCAGCAGTGGGCCCGCCGAGTCGGTAACAATGACCGGGTGACCGACATCCCGCGCCGGGCCGTGTCCCGGACCGCCAAGCTCGCCGCTCTGCCGCTCGGTTTCGCCGGTCGGACCGTCCTCGGCATGGGCAAGCGGGTCACCGGGCTCGCGTCCGACGTCATCTCCGCCGAGATCCAGCAGCGCACCGCCGAGCAGCTGTTCAGCGTGCTCGGGCAGCTCAAGGGCGGGGCCATGAAGTTCGGGCAGGCCCTGTCGGTCTTCGAGGCGGCGCTGCCGGACGAGATCGCGGCGCCCTACCGCCAGGCGCTCACCAAGCTCCAGGAGGCCGCCCCGCCGCTGCCCGCGGCGACCGTGCACAAGGTGCTCGCCGAGCAGCTCGGGCCCGACTGGCGGGACCGGTTCGTGGAGTTCAACGACACCCCGGCCGCCGCCGCCAGCATCGGCCAGGTGCACCGCGCGGTCTGGCGCGACCCGGGGTACGGGCCGAACGGCGGCCCACGGCACCGGGACGTGGCCGTGAAGATCCAGTACCCGGGCGCCGGGGACGCCCTGCTCGCCGACCTGAAGCAGCTCTCCCGGCTGGGCGGCATGTTCCGCGCGATCCAGCCCGGGCTGGACGTCAAGCCGCTCCTGACCGAGCTGCGTGAGCGGATCACCGAGGAGCTGGACTACGAGCTGGAGGCCGAGTCGCAGCGCGCCTTCGCGGCCGCGTACGCCGGCGACCCGGACATCTACATCCCCGAGGTGCTCGACGCCGCGCCCCGGGTGCTGATCACCGAATGGGTCGAGGGCACCCCGCTGTCGCAGATCATCCGGGAGGGCACCGAGGAGCAGCGCGACGAGGCCGGGCGGCTGATGGCCGAGCTGCACCTCTCCGCGCCGATGCGGGCCGGGCTGCTGCACGCCGACCCGCACCCGGGCAACTTCCGGCTGCTCCCCGACGGCCGGCTCGGCGTCATCGACTTCGGCGCGGTGGCCCGGATGCCGGAGGGGACCCCGGAGCCGATCGGCCGGATCGCCGCGCTGGCGCTGCGCGACGACGCGGACGCGGTGGTCGCCGGGCTGCGCGACGAGGGTTTCGTGAGCCCCACCGAGCCGATCGACGCCGAGGGGGTGCTGGACTTCCTCCGGCCGATGCTGGAGCCGATCGCCGTGGACGAGTTCCGGTTCACCCGGGCCTGGCTACGCGCGCAGGCGGCCCGGCTGGCAAGCCCGCGCTCCCCCACCTACCAGCTCAGCCGGCAGCTCAACCTGCCGCCGTCGTACCTGATGATCCACCGGGTGACGCTGGGCTCGATCGGGGTGCTCTGCCAGTTGGAGGCGAAGGCGCCCTACCGGGCGATCCTGGAGCGCTGGCTGCCCGGCTTCGCCCCGGTGGCCTGACCGCGCGTACGCCGGAGGGGCGGTGACCGTACGGTCACCGCCCCTCCCGTGGTGTAGGGATCTAGAGAACGCCCAGGTCGCGGGCCGACTGGCTACGGCTACGCATGGCGACGGTACGGGCGGAACGGGTTGCCTCAGTGCTCGTGGTGGTGCCAGCCTGAGGCCGGCGCATTCGAGCCCGGGACAACGCTTCGTGAAGTAGTTGCATCTCGGTTCCATTCGGCAGGTGCAGCATCGTTTCGGCTTTCTCGTGGCCGGTGAGGATCACCGGCGGGGACGTTGGAACGGGGTTGTGTCAGGCTGCCAGCCGGACGGAGCTACGCGACTCGGACAGCCCACTGGCCGCCAGTCGCGCCTCCGCCTCGACCCGGAGCTGGGCGTCACGGGCGAGGTCCTCCTTGCGCGGACGGCCACGGGGCCGCTTACGCGGGACGACCGCGCCACGCTCGAAGATCTCGCCGCCCCAGACGCCCCAGGGCTCGGACCGCTCCACCGCGCCGGCGAGGCACTCGACGCGCAGCGGGCAGTCCCCGCAGAGCGACTTGGCCAGCTCGAGCTCGGCAGGCGAGTCGGAGAACCACAGGTCGGGGTCGAACTTCCGGCAGGGCAGGTTCGCCTCCACCTCGACGCTCACGTCGAGCGGGGCCAACGCCAGACTCATCCTCCGGTCACCTCTCTCTCACTTCGATCTCGTGGATCGCATTCGTTCGGCACTACGGCAGTGCAAAAAAACTGAGGCCGCGGATCCCGGTATGCGGGTTCCGCGGCCTCGAGGTGAGCCGGTGGTCTGGTGGATCAGACCGGTCTACCTCGAGGTGGAACGCCGCGGACATCCGTGCGCTTCTTGACGTCACCGATGCCCATGCCCGTGAAGCCACTGGTCCCCTCGATCTCCGCGAGCGGCGCAACGGTCAGGTTCAGCTCGGCCTGAACCTGGGCCTGGTGCACCTGCGGAGCCGACGGTCGAGCGGCAAGGGCCACCCGGACGGACGACAGCGGAGCGCAGGCAGCTGGCATCGCCGCCAGACGCTCATAGGTGAAGATCTCCACGGGTGCCACCTCCCTCAACGTTCCTCGTGCCGACCTTGGACTCATCCCCCGTGAGCAGCCAGAATGGCGCCGCTCGCGAGGTGTGTCATGAGGCTATTCCTCGCCTCGGGGCGAGGGCAAACGATTTACGGCTAGATTTCGAAACTTTTCTGCGGGCAGACATCGTCCACCCCCGCACCGGCCACCAGGGCCAGCACCGTATCGCCGTAAAGTCCCAGTTTGCGGGGGCCGATCCCGGCGATCGCGATCAGCTCCTCGGTGCGGCCCGGCTTCCGCTCGGCCAGCGCGGTGAGCGTGGCGTCGGTGAAGACCACGTACGCCGGCACCTTCTGCGCCCCGGCCACCCGCTGCCGCCACTCGCGCAACCGCTCGTACAGCTCTTCGTCCAGGTCGGACGGACACGTCGGGCAGCGGCCCAGCTTCCGGTCCGCCCCGGCGAGCAGAGTGGCCCCGCAGATCCGGCAGGAGACCACCTGGGGGCGCCGCCGCTCGGTGCGCCGGCCCGCGCCCGCGCCCGCGCCGGCCCGCTCGCCACCGCCGGAGCGGTCCAGCTGGGGCAGGAACCGGGACGGCCGCCGGGCCCGGCCGCCGGGCGAGCGGGCCGCCGCGTACGACAGCCAGAGCCACTCCCGCGCCCGGGTGATCCCGACGTAGAGCAGCCGCCGCTCCTCCTCGACCTGCTCGGGCGTCTTCGCGTACGTGGTGGGCAGCGTGCCCTCGGCCAGCCCGACCAGGAAGACGGCGTCCCACTCCAGGCCCTTGGCCGAGTGCAGTGAGGCGAGCGTCACCCCCTCCACGGTGGGCACGTGCTGCTGGGCGGCCCGCCGGGCCAGCTCCTCGTTGAAGTCGCCCAGGGTGACCGGGCGCTCGATCGCGGCGGCCTCGCCGATCGGCACCACCTCGGGCGTCGCCGCGTACTCCTCGGCGAGCTGCACCAGGGCGGCGAGCGCCTCCCACCGTTCGCGGGCGGCCCCGCCGGCCGGGGGCGCGTCGGGTGCCCAGCCGACCGCGGCGAGCCCCTCCACGACGGCGGCCGGCAGCGGGGTCTCGCCGGGGATGGACCGGGTGGCGGCGCGCAGCGCGATCATGGCCTGGCGCACCTCGGGGCGCTCGAAGAAGCGCTCCGCCCCCTGCACGACGTACGGCACCGCGGCCTCGGTGAGCGCCTTCTCGTACGCCTCGGACTGCGCGTTGGTGCGGAACAGCACCGCGATCTCCCGGGCCGGGGTGCCGCCGTCGACAAGTGCCCGGCAGCGGGTCGCCACCGCGTTGGCCTCGGCCGGCTCGTCGGTGAAGATCCGCAGCTCGGGTTCGGGGCCGGGCGGGCGCTGGCCGTGCAACTCCAGCCGGAGCCGGGCCTCGGCGCCCCGGGCCTGGGAGATCACCGCGTTGGCCAGCCCGACCACCTGCGGGGTGGAGCGGTAGTCGCGGACCAGCCGGACCACCGTGGCGTTGCGGTGCCGGCGCGGGAAGTCGATCAGGTAGGACGAGGTCGCCCCGGTGAACGAGTAGATGGTCTGGCTGGCGTCACCGACGACGGTGAGGTCGTCCCTGCCGCCGAGCCAGGCGTCCAGCAGCCGCTGCTGCAGCGGGTTCACGTCCTGGTACTCGTCGACCACGAAGTGCCGGTACTGCCCCCGGACCTGCTCGGCCACGTCGGCGTGCTCCTCGATCCCCCAGACCGCGGCGCGCAGCATGTCCTCGAAGTCGATCACCCCGTTGCCGCGCTTGAGCCGCTCGTACGCGTCGAAGACCTCGGCCACCTTCGCCGGCTCGTGCGGGGTCTCGCGCAGCGCCTTGGCGGCTGCCACCACGTACTCGCCCGGCTCGACCAGCGACGACTTGGCCCACTCGATCTCACCGGCCAGGTCGCGGGCGGCGGCCCGGTCGGCCCGCAGGCCCACCTTGGCCGCGGCCAGCGTCACCACCCGGACCTTGCTGTCCAGCAACTCGGGCATGGCCCGGCCCTCCAGCAGCCGGGGCGCGAAGTAGCGGACCTGGCGCAGCGCCGCCGCGTGGAAGGTGCGCGCCTGCACACCGCCCACGCCCAGCCCGGTGAGCCGGGCCCGCATCTCGGCGGCGGCCCGGGCGGTGAATGTGACGGCCAGCACGTGCCGGGGGGAGATGTCACCGGTGAGCGCCCGGTGCGCGATCCGGGAGGTCACCGCCCGGGTCTTGCCGGTCCCGGCGCCGGCGAGGATGCACACCGGGCCGGCCGGGGCGGTCACCGCGGACCGCTGCTCCGGGTCGAGGCCGGCCAGCACCCGTTCCGCCGCTGAGTGAACCACCACAGCCAGGAATCATTCCAGCCTCCGGCGATGTTGCAGCGATTAGCCTGGCCTGATCGGACCGGGCGCGAGTCACCCCTTGGAGGACCTGACCATGTTGACGATGTATTCCACCCCGTGGTGCGGCTACTGCCACCGGCTGAAGTCGCAGCTCGACCGGGAGGGCATCGCGTACGAGGTGGTCGACATCGAGCAGGACACGAAGGCCGCGGAGTTCGTGATGAGCGTCAACGGCGGCAACCAGACCGTCCCGACGCTGCGGTTCGACGACGGCACCGCCCTGACCAACCCCTCGATCACCCAGGTCAAGCAGCACCTGACCACCATCGCCGGCTGACCCGGTCCGCACGCTGTGACCAGCGGCCGCCCCGACCCGGGGCGGCCGCTGTCGCGTCTCAGGGCGCCCGACGCCGGCGCGTCGCCGCGAGCACCTCGTGGTCGAGCGGGCTGCGGGGGGCCGGAACGTGGACCAGGACGGGCCGGGGCGCGGTGAGCCGGCGGCCACGCCAGAGGTAGAGGCCGGCGGCCGTGGTGGTCACCCCGACCAGGGCGAAGAGCAGGCGGTAGTCGAAGACGCCCACGAGCAGCGCGCCCGCGCCGATGGAGACCGCCTGGGGGCCGCTGACCAGCGCCTCCGCGGCGGCGGCGACCCGACCGAGCAGCCCCGGCGGGGTCCGCCGCTGGATCAGCGTGTTCAGCCCGACCATGGTCAGCGGCAGGGAGACCCCGGCCAGCAGCAGCGCCACCACACCGAGCCAGAGCCCGGGGTACGCGAGCGCCAGCGCGGCCGGCCCGAAGAAGGTCACCCCGGCGGCGAGCGCCCCCACCTCACCGGCCCGGCGCACCACGGCGGCCGAGACGAGCCCGCCGACCAGCCCGCCGACCCCCTGCACGGTGACCAGCACACCGACGAACGCGGCCTCCCGGCCCAGCCCCAGGTCGACGTACGCGAAGATCAGCGACTCGGTGAAGCCCATCATGAGCGAGCCCAGCCCGTACCCGAGCAGGGCCCGGCGCAGCGCGGGGTCGCCGGCCAGGTGCCGCAGCCCCGCGCCCAGCCCCGCCGGCCAGCGGGGCGCGGACCCGGCCGGGGTGGTCTCGGTGACCGGGAGCACGCCGACGACCGCGGCGGCCGTGAGGAAGCCGGCCATGGCCAGGGCGACCAGCAGCCAGCCGCCGACCGCGGCGTAGAGCCCGGCCCCGGCCAGCGGGCCGACCAGCCGCAGCCCCTGCCTTACGGTCTGCAGCACCCCGTTGGCGTCGGCCAGCAGGTCGCTCGGCACCAGGTGCCGGATGAGCCCGCTGAGCACCGCGCTCAGGGTGATGTACGACAGCCCGTAGAACCCCGCCACCACGTAGATCACCCAGACGTCGGCGCGGTCGTGGACCGCGAAGAGCGGGCAGAGCAGCACGGCCGTGCCGAGGTTCGCGGCCACGAAGAACGGCCGGCGGCGGCACCGGTCGACCACCCACCCGACCAACGGCGCCAGCACCATCGGGGCGATCACCGCGAAGATGGTCGCCCCGGCCATGCCGTCCGACCCGGTCAGGTCCTTGACCCAGACGGCCAGGGCCAGCAGCAGGATCGACTCGGCCGCCATGCTCGCCAGCAGCGCGACGAAGAGCAGGCGGAAGTCGCGGCGGCGCAGGACGGTGCGCATCGGGTTCCCTCCGGGTTTTTGTCGCGTGACACGCCCCCGCCGGACCCTCCGACACCGGTCGCGCCGTCCATACTGACCGTGGGGGGCGAATTTCATACAGTTACCGTCGCGTCCTGCGACGGTCGACGGGAAAGAGGACACCGTGCCTCCTGCCGCACCAGGCCCGATCCTGCGCCGTCGCAGGCTCGGCATCGAGCTGCGCCGACTCCGTGAACAGGCCGGCCTCACCGGCGACCAGGTCATCGAGCGGATCGGCTGGGCCTCCGCGTCCAAGCTGTCCCGCCTGGAGAACGGCCGCAGCCGTCCCGACCCGGACGACGTGGGCGTCCTGTTGACCCTCTACGGCGCGCAGGATGAGCTGCGCGAGGAGTTGTTGGGCATCACCCAGGACGCCGGCGACATGCGCGGCTGGCTGCGCAACTTCCCGGTGATGACCCAGCAGCAGCGCGGCTTCGCCGAGCTGGAGGCGGGCTGCGCGGAGATCTCCGAGTACAACCCGGTCCTGGTGCCGGGGCTGTTGCAGACCCCGGGGTACGCCCGGCACCGCATCATGTCCGCGGCCCAGGTGGCCGAGGAGGCCAGCGACCCGGAGACCGAGGACCCGGAGACCGAGGTACGCGCCCGGCAGGCCCGCCAGTCGCTGCTGACCCGCTCCCCCGACGCGCCGCGCTACACGGCCGTGCTGGAGGAGGCGGCGCTCGGCCGCCGGGCCGGCCCGCCCGAGGTGCTGCACGAGCAGATCGTCCACCTCTGCGAGCTGGCCCTGCTGCCCAACGTGACGCTGCGCCTGCTGCTGCGGGACACCCGGGTGGGTGACTGGTACCTCCCGCCGACCGCCTTCTCGGTCTACCGGTTCGCCGATCCGCTCGATCCGGAGACGCTGGCCATCGAAGGTGGGTTCACCGACGTCATGTCGACCGAGGCAAACACCCTAAATCGCTATAAAGTGGTGTTCGAGTGGCTGAGCTCGGCGGCACTCTCCGCATCGGACACCCTCTCCTGGCTGATCGAGGCGACGGGACGGCTGACCGGCACGGCAGTCGAGTCCACAGTGGCGCTCGGGCCGGCAACGGCGCCGACCCAGCGCCGCCGCGACTCGGGGCGCCTGACGACGGACCGGTGATCCACGGGGACGGTCCGGCCTGCGGCGTCACTCGTCCCCATCGGAGCACTCCAGACCAGGAGCAGAACCATGAACGAGATCCGCAACAACTCGTCCGAGCAGCTCGCCGGCGCCGCCTGGCGCAAGAGCACCCGCAGCCAGACCTCGAACTGCGTGGAGGTCGCACCGCTGCGTACCGGACCGGAGGCGGTGGCCCTGCGGGACAGCAAGGACCCGCGCGGTCCGGTGCTGCTGTTCAACCGGGCCGGCTGGCTCGGCTTCATCGCCGGCGCGAAGAACGGCCAGTTCGACCTGAACTGATCCGGCGAGCTTCCGGGGGCCGTCGGCGCAGCGCCGGCGGCCCCTTGCGCGTCCGTCCCCGACAACGTGCCGACCTCGGGTCACCCGATCGGTCGACGCCGCGAACGATAGGCGGGTTTCACTTGCTGGGACGACGCACGGGCGTAACATGACGCAAGAGTGACGTGGAAGTTGCAGTCTGCATCCGTCCGTCCGCACCGGGGGCCACCATGCGGTTCCTGATCGTCCGCACCGAGATCCGTACCGCCGCCGACACCGACATCGCCGCCGCCTGGGCCGGCGGAGGTCGGCTGCGGGACGAGACCAGCGCGCCGGAACCGCGCCGCCAGGTCGTCCACGCCGAGGACCGGGACGCCGCCCTGCTGCTCGCCCGGGCGCTGTCCACCGTGGGAGCCGTCCGCGCCGGCCGGCACCGGGTCAAGGTGCTGCCCATCGAGGAACTGCACCCGGGTCACCCCTACCACTGGGGCGGCGCTTGACCCGCCACTGACGTCCGTCGCGACCGGACCGGCTCCCCCGCCGCGTTCCACGCCTTACCGGTCACGACGGCCCGTGTTCCCGGCCCGTGACCGCCGCGGCAACGACGGTCCGGGCCGGGACCGCGTCCAACGGTGTCCCCCAACGGCCAGCAGACCGCGCCTCCGCGCCTCCGCGCCTCCGCGCCTTCGTCCGCGCCGGACCGCGTCCGGCCCGTTGGGTCCGCCGGCGGCGGACCGCCGGTCAGCAGTGGCCGTCGAGCCAGCGGTGGACCAGGAAGAGGGCGATCGACGACGGTGGCGGGAGCACCAGGCGGTCGCCGCCCTCCACCCGGACCGGCTGGCCGGCCAGTGCGGCGCCGATCTCCCGCCGGGCGAACCAGCGGGCGTGGGCGATCTCGGCCGGGTCCACCCGGATCGGCGCGTCGGCGTCGGCGCGGGCCAGGAAGCCGAGCATCAGCGAGCCGGGGAACGGCCAGGACTGGCTGCCGGCGTACCCGATCTCCTCGACCGCGACGCCGACCTCCTCGCGGACCTCGCGCAGCACGGCGGCCTCGGCCGACTCCCCCGGCTCCACATAGCCGGCCAGGCAGGAGTAGCGGCGCTCACCCGGGGTGCTCGGCCAGGTGGCGTTGTTGCCCAGCAGACAGCGCCCGTCCGGGCCGTCCACGCCGTCGTGCACCAGCACGATCATCGCCGGGTCGGTGCGCGGCCAGATCCGGCCGCCGGCCGGGTCGACGCGGGACCAGCCGGCCTCGTCCACCTCGGTCGGCTGTCCGCTGGACGAGGAATAGCCGTGCCGGACGTGCCAGTTGAGCAGCGCCAGCGCGGTGGTGAAGATCCCGGCGTCGCGGTCGGTCAGCAGGTGGCCGACCTCGCGCAGGTTCACCCGGCGGGTGCCGGCCAGCTCGGGCAGCGGCCCGTCCACCGCGAAGACCGGCACGCCGTCCGCCTCGACGCCGAGGAACATCGGCACCGACCGGGGCACCTCGGGCAGCTCGCCGGAGCCGACCAGCACCAGCTCCGGCGGGGCCGTCGCGCCGCGAACCAGCGCGCGACCCTCGTCGGCCGAGTCCAGCACGAGCACCCGCGCCTGCTCCCAGGCCTCGGCGAGCCAGCCCGGGTCGGTCCGCCGGTGCGCCGCCCGGTCCAGCGCGGTCCGCGCCAGCGGTGGGGCGGGCTCGCCGGTCATGTGGACTCCGTGCGGACCGGGGCGAGCGCGGCGAGGCCGTCGGCGACCCGCTCGGCGTCGCCGAGCACCACGGTGACCGCCTGCGCCGGCGCGAGGTAGCGGGCCGCCGCCGCGGCCACGTCGTCCACGGTCGCCGCGGCCAGCCGGGCGGCGTGCTCGGCGAGGAAGTCCAGGCGCAGCCCGTTGCCGGCGTACGCGCTGGTCAGCGAGGCCAGCCCCGCCTGCGTGGACATGCCGAGCTGGAGCGTGCCGAGGGCGTACTGGCGGGCCTGCTCCAACTCGTCCGGCTTGGGCGGCAGGGCGGCCAGCCGGCCCAGCTCGTACATGGTCTCCAGCAGGGCGGGCGCGGTCACCTCCGTGGCCACCTCGGCGGCGGCGACCAGCACCGACCCGGCCACCGAGTGCTCGACCAGCGAGTGCGGCCCGTACGTGTAGCCCTTGTCCTCGCGGATGTTCTCCACCCAGCGGGAGGAGAAGTAGCCGCCGAAGAGCAGGTTGGCCAGCTGCAGCGCGGCGTGGTCGGGGTGGGTGCGGGGCACCGCGGGCAGGGCGATCCGCAGCGAGGACTGCACCGAGCCGGGCCGGTCGACCAGCAGCACCGGGCCGGGCTCCAGCGGCGGCGCGGGCGGCAGCTCGGCCGGCCGCCCCTCCCCCTTCCAGCCGGAGAGCGCCCGCTCCGCGGCGTCCAGCGCCTTCTCCGGCTGCACGTCGCCGACCAGCACCAGCACCGCGCCGGCCGGGTGCACCCGCTCGGCGTGCAGCCGCCGCAGCACCGGGGGCTTCACCGCGCGCACCTGGTCCGGCTCGGGGGTCTGCACCGCGTACGGGTGCCGGCCGTAGATCCGCTTGAGCAGCGCGGTGCGGGCCAGGTGGGCGGGCTGGCTCTGGGCGACCTGGATCCGGTCGACCAGCCGGTCCCGCTCGGTCTCCACCCAGTCGGCCGGGTAGGTGGCCCCGGTGAGCACCTCGGCGAGCAGCTCCAGCATCCGGTCCAGCCCGGTGACCAGGCCCGCACCGGAGAGCATGAGCCGGTCCGGGTCGATGCCGGCGGAGAGGCCGCCGCCGACCTTCTGCAACTCCGCGGCGAGCTGGGTCGCCGTGTAGGTCTCCGTGCCGGAGAGCAGGGTCTGCGCGAGCATCCCGCCGCGGGCCAGGTGGGTACGCCCGAACGGCATCCAGAGCCGCACCTCGACCAGCGGGATCGCGCTGCGGCGCACCGCGATCACGGTGAGGCCGTTGCCGAGCGTGCGCTGGGCCTGCTGCGGGAGCTTGAGCCTGCGGTTGGGGCCGAGCGCCGGCAGCGGCCGGTTGCCCGTCTCCACGGTTGCCGTCACTGAGCTTTCTCCGTTCGCGACTGCGGGGCTCGCAACCCCGGCTCACTCCTCGCGCTCACCGGGCCTTCTTCCGTTCGCGACTGCGGGGCTCGCAACCCCGGCTCACTCCTCGCGCTCACCGGGCCCTCTTCCGTTCGCGACTGCGGGGCTCGCAACCCCGGCTCACTCCTCGCGCTCACCGGGCACCGCCGGCGATGACCTCGATGGACGCGCGGCGCTCCGGCCGCAGGGTGGCGGCGGCGGCGCGGACCTGCTCGTCGGTCACCTCGCCGACCAGGCGGGGCAGCTCGTTGATGAGGCCCGGCTCGCCGCGCTGCTGTTCCAGGACGGCCATCCCGAGCGCCCGGCCGAGCACCGCGTCGGTGTCCCGCAGCAGGTGGGTGGCCATCCGCGCCTGGGTCCGGGCCAGCTCCCCCTCGGTCAGCCCGTCGGTGGCCAGCCGATCCAGTTCCTCGTCGACGGTGCGCAGCACCTTGTCCACGTCGCCGCCCGGCGGCAGGTGCGCCTGGAGCAGCAGCGCGGTGGGGTCGCGCACGTCGAACGGGTCGCCCATGAAGCCGAGGTAGCCGCCGAGGCTGGTGACCGAGCGGTCCCGCTGGACCAGCCGCTCGACCAGCCGGGAGGCGTCGCCGTCGGTGAGCACCTCGGCCAGCACCACGTACGGCAGGTAGCCGGTGAAGTCGGTCACCGGGTCGGGCACGCGCCAGGCGCCGGCCACGGCCGGCAGCGGGGCCAGTTTGTCGGTGTACGAGGTGCGCCGCTCCGCGGTGAGGTCGGGCTCGGTGAAGTCGGGCCGCTCCGGGGCGGGGCGGGCCGGCACGTCGCCGAAGTGTCGCTCGATGAGCGCGGTCGCCTCGGCCACGTCGACGTCCCCGCTCACGGCCAGGACAGCGTTGCCGCTGGCGTAGTAGCGGCGGAAGAAGTCGGCCGCGTCGCCGACGGTGGCCGACTCCAGGTCGTCGAAGGAGCCGTAGCCGTCGTGCGCGTTGGGGAAGGTGTCGAACATGACCGGTGGCAGGGTGAGCCAGGGGAACCCGCCGTACGGCCGGTTGAGCACGTTGACCCGGATCTCCTCCTTGACCACGTCGACCTGGTTGCGCAGGTTCTCCTCGGTCAGCCGAGGGCCGCGCATCCGGTCGGCCTCCAGGAAGAGCGCCCGCTCCAGTGCATTGCTGGGCAGGGTCTCGTAGTAGTCGGTGTAGTCCAGGTGGGTGGAGCCGTTGAAGGTGCCGCCGGCGCCCTGGACGTGCCGGAAGTGGGCCAGCTTCTCGAGGTTCTCGGAGCCCTGGAACATCAGGTGCTCGAAGAGGTGCGCGAAGCCGGTGCGGCCCTCCGGTTCGGAGCGGATGCCGACGTCGTAGACCACCGCCACCCCGATGACCGGGGCGCTGCGGTCGGGGGTGAGCACCACCCGCAGGCCGTTGTCGAGGGTGAACCGCTCGACCGGGTATTTCGTCGCTGGAATTCTCGCTCTCCGCGTCGGCACGTGATCGACCCTAACGCGTCGGCAGCGCCCGCACCGGCGGTGTGGGCGGGCCCACCGGACGGCGGTGTCGGCCGGGGGCCGACCGGTCTGGCCATCTCCACCGAACAGGTGGGAATTGCAGAGAATCCCCAGGTCGCGCGTCCCGGATCGCGGACGGGTCTTGACGCCGCCCACGGCCTGCCCCAGTCTTCCTACCAACTAAGTAGGAATACTGCGGATTGGATACACGATGAGACGGCTCCCCTTCCGCCGCCTGGTCACCCTGGCCACCCTCGCCGTGGTCGGCGCGGCCACCCTGGGCGCCACCGCGGCCTGCGGCGACGACAGCGACGACGCGGCCGGCGGCTCCGGTCCGGTCACCCTGCGGCTGGGCTACTTCCCGAACATCACCCACGCGCCCGCCGTGGTGGGCGTGGAGAAGGGCATCTTCAAGGAGAAGCTGGGCGGCGACGTCACGCTGGAGACCAAGACCTTCAACGCCGGGCCCGCGGCCATCGAGGCGGTCTTCTCCGGCGCGCTCGACGCCACGTACATCGGTCCGAACCCGACCGTGAACGCCTTCTCGAAGTCCAAGGGCGAGGCGGTCCGGGTGGTGTCCGGCGCCGCATCCGGCGGCGTCGCGCTCGTGGTGAAGCCGGAGATCACCTCGGCGGAGCAGCTGCGCGGCAAGAAGATCGCCACCCCGCAGCTCGGCAACACCCAGGACGTCGCGTTGCGCTACTGGCTCAAGGAGAAGGGCCTGCAGACCACCAAGGAGGGCGGCGGCGACGTCAAGGTGGTCCCCCAGGAGAACGCGCAGACCATCGAGACGTTCGCCAGCGGCGCCATCGACGGCGCGTGGGTGCCCGAGCCCTTCGTCTCCCGGCTGGTCAACGCGGGCGGCAAGGTGCTGGTCGACGA
Source organism: Micromonospora sp. CA-244673 (assembly GCF_050948395.1). NCBI lineage: Bacteria > Bacillati > Actinomycetota > Actinomycetes > Micromonosporales > Micromonosporaceae > Micromonospora > Micromonospora sp. CA-244673. The sequence goes on from NZ_CP192019.1 coordinate 6,237,517, forward strand.
GCGCGACCTCTGGCCGGACAAGAAGTTCGTCATCACCAACCTGCTGGTCAGCACCAAGTTCCTCAAGGCGCACCCGGACGTGGTGAAGAAGCTGGTCGAGGGGCAGGTCGCGGCGAACGAGTTCGTCAACAGCAAGCCGGACGAGGCCCAGCAGGCCATCTCCGACCACATCGGCAAGATCACCGGCAAGCCGCTGGACCTCAAGCTGATCAAGCAGGCCTGGCCGACGCTGGAGTTCACCAACGACCCGATCCCGTCGTCGCTGAAGACCGGCCTGGACCACGCCGTCGCCGTCGGGCTGACCCAGCCGGTCGACCTGAACGGCCTCTACGACCTGAAGTACCTCAACGAGGTGCTCAAGGCCCAGGGCAAGACCGAGGTCGTCCAGCCGTGACGTCGACCACGACGACTCCGCGCAGCGCGACCGGCTCGGTCGCGCTGCGCGGCGTGACCAAGGTGTACGGCCAGGGCGAGCAGGCCGTCCTGGCGCTGGACGGGGTGTCGCTGGACGTCGCCCCCGGCGAGTTCGTCTGCCTGGTCGGCGCGTCCGGCTGCGGCAAGAGCACACTGCTCAACCTCGTCGCCGGCCTGGACCGCGCCAGCGGCGGCCGGATCGAGCTGGGCGAGGGAGTGAACCCCGGCCTGATGTTCCAGGAGCCGGCGCTGTTCCCGTGGCTCACCGTCGACGCCAACGTCGAGGTGCCGCTCAAGCTGCGCGGGCTGCCCCGGGACGAGCGCAAGGCCCGGGTCGCCGAGCTGCTGCGCACGGTCCACCTGTCCGACTTCGGCCGCAAGCGCCCGCACCAGCTCTCCGGCGGCATGCGGCAGCGGGTCGCGCTGGCCCGCACCCTCGCCCTGGACACCCCGGTGCTGCTGATGGACGAGCCGTTCGGCGCGCTCGACGCGATGACCCGGGACATCCTGCACGACGAGCTGGAACGAATCTGGTCCGAGCGGAAGCTCACCGTTCTCTTCGTGACCCACAACGTCCGCGAGGCGGCCCGGCTCGCCGACCGGATCATCCTGCTGTCCAGCCGGCCCGGCCGGATCATCTACTCCACCGAGGTCGAGGTGCCGCGACCCCGGCGGATCGACTCGCCGGAGATCGCGGCCATCGCCGCCGAGGTCACCGACCGGCTGCGTACGGAGGTGGGCCGCCATGGCCAGTGACACCCTCGCCGGGGCGCCGCGCACCGACGCGGAGATCTCCGGCCTCGACGCCCTGGAGATCGCCGGGCGGGAGAAGGCGCCGTCCCGGCTGCGCCGGCTCTGGTCGGCCACCTGGCCCAAACTGGCCGCGCTGGCCCTGGCCATCGCCCTCTGGCAGGCCGTGGTCTGGAGCGGCTGGAAGGACCCGTGGGCACTGCCCGGCCCGGCGCCGGTCTTCGCGGACCTCGGCCACTACGCGCTCAGCTCGGCGCTCTGGGAGGGTCTGGCCACCACCGCGCGCCGGGCCGCCGTGGGCTTCGCCGCCGCGGTCGCCGTCGGGCTGCTGCTCGGCCTGGCCGTGGCCCGGGTGAAGGTGCTCCGCGCCGCGCTCGGCTCGATGATCACCGCGTTGCAGACCATGCCGTCGATCGCCTGGTTCCCCCTCGCGATCCTGCTCTTCCAGCTCAGCGAGCAGGCCATCTTCTTCGTGGTGGTGCTCGGGGCGGCGCCGTCGGTCGCCAACGGCGTCATTCACGGCGTCGACTACGTGCCGCCGCTGCTGGTCCGGGCCGGCCGCAACCTCGGCGCCCGGGGGCTGAACCTCTACCGGTACGTGATCGCGCCGGCCGCGCTGCCCGCCATCGTGGCGGGGCTCAAGCAGGGCTGGGCGTTCGCCTGGCGCAGCCTCATGGCCGGCGAGCTGCTGGTGGTCATCGCCACCCGCACGTCGATCGGCGCGCAGCTCACCTACGCCCGGGAGCTGAGCGAGGCCACCCGGCTGATGGCCATCATGATCGTCATCCTGGTGGTGGGCATCGCGGTGGACGCCGCGTTCGGTGCCGCCGACAAGGCGATCCGCCGCCGGTGGGGCGTGCTGGACCAGGCCGGCAACTGACGCCGTGTACGTCTCCGCGCGCGCCGACTACGCGCTCCGGGCCATGCTCGCCGTCGCCGACAACGCCGGGTCCACCGGCGACGGTGGGCTCGGTGGCGGCGAGCTGGTCAAGGCGGCGAGCCTGGCCGAGCGCCAGGGCATCCCGCTCAGCTTCCTCCAGGGCATCCTGCTCGACCTGCGGCGGGCCGGGCTGCTGCACAGCCACCGCGGCACCGAGGGCGGGTACGCGCTCACCCGCCCGCCTGCCGAGATCAGCGTGGGCGACGTGCTACGGGCGGTCGGCGGCGCGCTGACCAGCGTGCGAGGCATGCCCGCCGACCGGGCCGGCTACCACGGGGTGGCCGCCGGCCTGCGGGACGTCTGGCTGGCGGTGGACGGCGCCATCGCCCTGGTGGTCGACCGGACCACCCTCGCCGACCTGCTGGCCGACCGCGCGGCGGCGTCCTGACCGAACCGGCCGGGATCGGGCCGCGGGTGCGACGCGGCCCGGCCTCAGCTCCGCGAGGTGGCGGTGTCCGGTGGGCCGGACGGCGCCACCTCGCCGAGCCGAGGGCGGCGGATCAGCGGCGACGCGGGCGGCGGGACCGGGCCGGCCGCGAGGCCTGAGCCGGGTGGGGCGCGGGCGGCGCGGCGAGGGTGACGGGGACGCCGGTGGGCTGGCGGGCGCCGGTGACGCGGGCCAGTTCCTCGTCGCCGGGGCGTACCCGGGCGGTCTGCGGGGTGATGCCCGCGACGGTCATCAGCCGGGAGACGTCCCGGCGCTGCTCCGGCAGGACCAGGGTGACCACGGTGCCGGACTCCCCCGCCCGGGCGGTCCGACCGCCCCGGTGCAGGTAGTCCTTCGCCTCGCTGGGCGGGTCGGCGTTGACCACCAGGTCCAGCCCGTCGACGTGGATGCCCCGGGCCGCCACGTCGGTGGCCACCAGGGCGGTGACCTGGCCGGTGCGGAACTGCTCCAGGATCCGGGTGCGCTGCGGCTGGGTCTTGCCGCCGTGCAGCGCGGCGGCGCGTACGCCCTTGGCGAGCAGTTGGCGGGCGACGCGGTCGGCGCGGTGCTTGGTCGCCATGAACAGGATGGTGCGTCCCTCGCGGGCGGCGATGTGGGCCAGCGCGGCCGGCTTGTCCTCCGCCTCGACGTGCAGCACGTGGTGGGTCATCGCGGTCACCGTGGCGGTGCCCGGGTCGACGGAGTGCGAGACCGGGCGGTTCAGGAAGCGGCGGACCAGCTTGTCCACGCCGCCGTCCAGGGTGGCCGAGAAGAGCATCCGCTGCCCGTTCGGGGCGACCTGCTCCAGCAGCTTCGTGACCTGCGGCAGGAAGCCCATGTCGGCCATCTGGTCGGCCTCGTCGAGCACGGTGACGGCCACGTCGTCCAGCCGGGCGTCACGCCGGTCGATCAGGTCGTGCAGCCGGCCCGGGGTGGCCACCAGCACCTCGGCGCCGGAACGCAGCGCGTCCGCCTGCCGCTGGAGGGACAGCCCGCCGACCACGGTGGCGCAGCGCAGCCCGAGCGCCCGGGCGTACGGGGTGAGCGCCGCCGTGACCTGCTGGGCCAGCTCGCGGGTGGGCACCAGCACGAGCGCCAGCGGGCGACCGGGGCGGGCGCGGTGGCCGGCCGTGCGGTGCAGCAGCGGCAGCCCGAAGGCGAGCGTCTTGCCCGAGCCGGTGCGCCCGCGGCCGAGCACGTCACGGCCGGCCAGCGAGTCCGGCAGGGTCGCCGCCTGGATCGGGAACGGCTCGGTGATGCCCTGCGCGGTCAGTTCGGTGACCAGCGCCGGAGCCAGGCCGGTGGCGGCGAAGGTGGGGACGGTCATGGTCATGCGGAAAGCCTTCCTCGACGCGGCACGTGTCGAGGAAGGGCGCCGCGGGGCGGCGCGTCACCGGCGTCACCGGTGGTCACAAGCACGAACCGAAAGGTACGGGCCGGCCCGCCGCAGCACGCCACCTCCCGCAGAGCGGGTGGGCTGCGCGGCGGACCGGCCCGTCACCGCGCCCGGGGGGCGCGATGGGTGTTACGGATTGATCCGAAGATCAGAGCGGACGGATGTTCTCCGCCTGCGGGCCCTTCTGGCCCTGGGTCACCTCGAACTCGACCCGCTGGTTCTCGTCCAGGCTCCGGTAGCCGGAGGTCTGGATCGCCGAGAAGTGGGCGAAGACGTCGGCGCCGCCGTCGTCGGGGGTGATGAAGCCGAAGCCCTTGTCAGCGTTGAACCACTTGACGGTGCCAATTGCCATGTGTTTCGTCTCCTTGACGGAACGTTCGGACCCGCACCTGTTGCGGACCGAAGAGGAGCACACCACGCGTGGTGCGCGGCATGCCTGTCGCTGCTGGTCGCCCCGCCCGGAGAACTCCGGACACAACAAAGAGCGCCTGGGGCCACAATCCGCCAGGCGCACACAGAGTCTCTGGAAACCAAAACTGCAACGCGCCTAACCTACCACGATCTCCGCAACGCCGCGCCCTCTGTCGGAAATTCCGGCACGGCGGCGACGAGCGCGGTCAGCCCGGCGGCGTCGAGCAGGTCGGCGGGGCGCACGGTCACACCGTCCCGGACGTAGTGGAAGGCGGCGCCGACCCGCTCGACCGGCACCCCGGCCAGCTCCGCCCAGGCCAGCCGGTAGACGGCGAGCTGCACGGCCGCCGCCTCGGCCTCCCGCCCGCCGGGCTGCCGGCCGGTCTTCCAGTCCACCACGTCGTAGCGGCCGCCGGGGCGGGCGAAGACGGCGTCCATCCGACCCCGGACCACCACCCCGGCGATCACTGTGGCGAAGGGCACCTCCACCTCCACCGGCACCCGGTCGGCCCACTCACTGGCCAGGAAGCGCTCCTGGAGTTCGGTGAGCGCGTCGTCCGGGGCGGCGTCCTCGTCGGCCGCACCGGGCAGCTCGTCCACATCGAGCAGCCGGTCGGCGCCGAAGCGCTGCTCCAGCCAGGTGTGGAAGGCGGTGCCCCGCCGGGCGTACGGGTTGGGCTCGGTGGGCATCGGCCGGCGCAGCGTCCGGGCCAGGGCCTCCGGGTCACGGCGCAGCGCCACGAGCTGCGTCACCGACAGGTGTCCGGGCAGCTCCACCTCGACCGCCTCGGCCCGCCGGGCCAGCTCGGCCCGTTCGGCAAGGAGCAGGTCCGCCTCCCGCCGCCAGCGGGCCACCTCGGCATCCTCGACGGGCGCCGAAGTGCCGGCGGCCTCGGCGAGCGCCGAGGTGCCGGTGTCCGCCGAGGTGCCGGCGTCCGCCGCGGGCGCCGAGGTGTCGGCGTCCTCCGCGGGCGCCGAGGTGTCGGCGTCCTCCGCGGGCGCCGAGGTGTCGGCGTCCTCCGCGGGCGCCGAGGTGTCGGCGTCCTCGGCGGGTGCCGGCGCGGGCGCCGGGGCCAGCAGGGCCTCCTCGCGGCGGGCCGCCTCGGGGTCGGCCAGGCAGCGGCGGACCAGGGCGGCCGCCTCGGCCAGCGCCGGACGGCGGGCGCCGAGCGGGTCGGCCGGCCACTCCGCCCGCAGCACCGTCTCGGTGGTCGGGTTGACCGCGTCACCGGCCGGCTCGGGCGCCCAGGCGTCGACCAGGTGGCCGTCCGCGCCGGCCAGGCAGGCGTCGTGCACCTCGCGGAGGAAGACCGAGGGGCCGCGGAACCTCTTCGTCCCCTCCCCCCACCAGTAGCCGGAGCAGAGCAGCAGCCGGCGGGGACGGGTCACCGCCACGTACGCCAGCCGGCGCTCCTCCCGCTCGTCGTGCGCCCGCCAGGCGTCGGTGAAGTCCTCCACCGCCCGGGCCACCCCGCGCTGGTCCTCCGCCCCGTCAAGGCCCAGCTCGGGCAGCCCGTCGGCGTCGCCGCGCAGCGGGAACGGCAGCACGCCGAGCCCGCCCAGCCAGTGATCGGAGTTGCGCACCGGCCCCGGCCAGACGCCCCGGGCGAGCCCGGCCACCGACACCACGTCCCACTCCAGGCCCTTGGCGGCGTGCGCGGTGAGGATCTGCACCGCGCCTTCCACCACCTCGACCTCACCCGGGGTGAGGCCGCGCTCCTCGTCCTCGGCGGCGGCCAGGTAGGCGAGGAACCCGGCGAGGGTGGCGCCGGGCGTCTCGCCGCTGAACCGGGCGGCCACGTCGCCGAGCGCGTCCAGGTGGGCACGGGCCAGGCCGGCGTCGCCGGCGCCGTCCCGGCCGGCCCGGACCGCCACCTCCACGTCCAGGCCGATGGTCCGCTCGATGTCCGCGATCAGCTCCGGCAGCGACTGGTCCAGCCGGTAGCGCAGCAGCGCCAGCTCCATCCCGTACGACCGCAGCCGCGCGAACCCCTCCGCCGAGTACGCCTGCGCCGGCCCCAGGTCGGCCAGCGCCTCGACGAGGGTGGCCTCGTCCAGCGCGTCCACGGTGATCTCCGGCCCGTCGTCGCCGGTCACCTCCCGGCGGGCCCGCGCGATGGCCCGGGCCCGCCGGTGCAGGGCGACCAGGTCGCGCGGCCCGATCCGCCAGCGGGCGCCGGTGAGCAGCCGCAGCAGCGCCGCCCCGTCGGTCGGGTCGGCGAGCACCCGCAGCGTGCAGACCACGTCCCGGATCTCGGGGGTGTCCAGCAGGCCGCCCAGTCCGACCACGTCGACGGGCAGCCCGCGGGCGCGCAGCGCCGCCTCGACGGCCGGGATCTGGCTGCGCAGCCGGACCAGCACAGCGGTGGTGGGGCGCCGGCGCGCCGGGATGTGCTCGGGCAGCGCGTCCGGCATCCCGGCCGCGCCGCGCCAGGCGGCCAGCACGCTGTCGGCGATCCAGTCGGCCTCGTCGGCGTACGTCTCCAGCAGCGCGCAGTGCACGGTGCCGGCGGCCCGCCCGCCGGGGCTGCGGTGCGGGATCGGGTCGCGGACGCTGAGCGCGGCGTGCAGCTCCGGCACCCGGGCGCCGGCCGCCCGCAGCGGCACCGACAGCGCGTTGGCGACGCCGAGGATTTCGGGGCGGTTGCGCCAGCTCGTGGTGAGGCTGAGCACCTCGGCGGGGGCGCCGTCGGTGCGGGCGAACTCGGTGGGGAACCGGTCCAACGTGCCGGCGCTGGCGCCGCGCCAGCCGTAGATGGACTGGCAGGGGTCGCCCACCGCGGTGACCGGGTGGCCGCCGCCGAACAGCGCGTTGAGCAGCACCACCTGGGCGTGGCTGGTGTCCTGGTACTCGTCGAGCAGCACCACCCGGAACCGGTCCCGCTCGATCACCCCCACGCCGGGGTGGTCGCGGGCCACCCGCGCGGCCCGGGCCAACTGGTCGGCGAAGTCCATCGCCTCGAAGTCGTCCTTGCGCCGGGCGTACGCGCGGACCAGCGGCAGCAGCTTCAGCCGGGTCTGCTGGAGCTGGAGGGCCTTACGCACGTCGGCGTAGACCCGCCCCGGGCGAGACTGCACCGCGGCGAAGAACCGGCCGGTCCAGGCGGCCAGCTCGTCCGGGTCGACCAGGTGCTCGTCCAGCTCCCCGGCCAGGGCGAGGACCGCGTCGGTGATGGTCGACGGCATCCGGTCCACCTCGGACATGTCGCCGTCGTAGTTGCGTACCAGCAGGTCGACGAGCTGCCAGCGGGACGCCTCGGTGAGCAGGCGGGTGGTCGGCTCGTAGCCGGCCCGGAGCCCGTGCTCGGTGACGATCCGGCCCGCGTAGGAGTGGTAGGTGGAGACGGTCGGCTCGCCCGCCAGGGGGTCCTCGTGCGGGTCCCGGCCCTGCCGGCCGAGCCGGCGGATCAGCTGGTCGAGCCGGGTGCGTACCCGGTGCGCCAGCTCGCCGGCCGCCTTGCGGGTGAAGGTGAGGCCGAGGATCTGTTCGGGGCGGACGTAGGAGTTGGCGACCAGCCAGACCACCCGGGCGGCCATCGTCTCGGTCTTGCCCGAGCCGGCGCCCGCGACGACCAGCAGCGGCTCCACGGGCGCGGCGATGATCGCCGCCTGTTCCCGGGTGGGCGCCGGCAGCCGGAGCAGCCGGGCCAGCTCGACCGGGGTGTAGCGGGGGCCCGCGTCGGCGCTCCGGGGCGTCGGGGTGGCGGTGGCGCCGAAAAGCGTCGGCTGGGTCGTCATGTGTGCTCCGCGGGGGGCTCGACGACCTGGCGGCCCTGCCCGGAGACCGGGCAGCTCGTGCGCACCGGGCAGACCCGGCACTTCGAGTTGGCGACGGCGGCGAAGGTGGCGGCGGCCATCGTGTCGGCGGTGCGCCGGACCAGCGCGGTGGCCCAACCCGCCTCGGGGCCCTCCCCGGCGGCCGCCTGGGACTGCTCCTTGGCGTCCTTCGCGCCGGTGCCTAGCTGCACGAGCGCGGCGCCCCCGGACTCCTCGCCGAACTCGGCGAACGCTCCCGCCTCCACGGCCGCCTGGTAGGCGCCGAGCTGCGGGTGCTCGGCCACCTCCCGCTCGGTGACCGCGGTGGACTTGCCGGTCTTCAGGTCGATCACCACGAGCCGCCCGTCGGCGTCGACCTCCAGCCGGTCGACCCGGCCGGTCAGCTCGACCGGCCGGCGCGGGTCGTCGAGGCGGACCGCGAACTCGTGCTCGATGGCGAGCAGCCGCCGGGGGTTGCCGGCCAGCCAGCGCAGCAGCTTGTCCACCATGGCCTCGGCGCGGGACCGTTCCGGGCCGACCATCCAGCGGGCGGCCAGCTCGATGGCGTCGAACCGGGCGGCCACGTACTCCAGCAGGGCGGTCCGGTCGACGCTCGCGTCCTCGGCCAGCATGGCGGCGGCGTGCACCAGGTTGCCGACCCCCTGCGCGGCGCTGGCCGGGGCGCTGCCGCCGTGCCGTTCCAGCAGCCAGCGCAGGCTGCACCGCAACGCGCTCTCCATGGCCGACGGCGTGACCCGGACCGGCTCGCCCTCGTCGACCAGCGGCCGGTCGTCGGAGAGGCCGCGCAGCCCCCACCAGTCGTCCGGGTGTGCGCCGGGTACTCCGGCGGCGGCCAGCCGGGCCAGCTCGGCCGCCGCCGCGCGCCGCCGGGTGACCGGCGCCGCCGGGTCGGTGATCGCGGTACGCAGCTCCGCCACCAGCGCGGACAGGGTGAGCCCGCGCGGCGGCAGGGTGACCGGCAGCGCGCCGGGCGCCCCGTCCTGCGGGTCCTCGTCCCCGGCGGGCACCGGCCCATCCGACACCGGCACGCTCAGTGCGGCGCCGTCGCCAGGTCGTCCGGCCACGGTGGCGGGAATCGCGGCGGCGCGGTCGCCGGCACGCCGGTCCCGTCCCCGACCGGCTGCACCGGTCGAGGCGCCGCCGCTGGTCGGGCCGTCCGGGCGGGGTCCCGGGTCCGGGCCGGGTGGGACGGTGCCGCCTCCGCCCACGGCGGGCGGGTCGGTGGCGGCCAGCTCGTGCAGGAAGCGGCTGGGCTGCTCCTCGTGGTCGTCGCCGCCGACCGCCGCCGAGGCGACCGCGGTGACCAGCAACCGCCGCCGGGCCCGGCTGACGGCGACGTGGAACAGCCGGCGCTCCTCGTCCAGCAGTGCCGAGGTCTGCCCCACCAGGCTGGCCCGCAGCCCGGCGCCGTCGGCGCGGCCGGCGAGCACGTCGACCAGCCGCTCCGAGCCGAGCAGGCTGCCGCGCAGCCGAAGGTCGGGCCAGACGCCCTCCTGCACGCCGGCGACCGCCACGAGGTCCCACTCCAGGCCCTTGGCCGCGTGCGCGGTGAGCAGGCGGACCGCCTCACCCCGGTCGGCGCTGGCGGCGAGGGTGTCGGCCGGCAGCTCCTGCCCGAGCACGTGGTCGAGGAAGACCTCGGTGCGTGCGCCGGGCAGCCGGTCGGTGAACCGCGCCGCCGCGTCGAAGAGCACCATGACGGCGTCGAGGTCGCGGTCAGCGGCCTCGGCACGCCAGCGCTGCGCGGTCTCGTGCTCGCCGGTGGCGGCCCGGCCCCGGGTGATCGCCCCGGCCCAGCGCTCGGCGAGGCCGCTCTCCCGCCAGACCGCCCAGAGCACGTCCTCGGCGGTCGCGCCGGGCGCTGCGGCGGCCTGCCGGGCGGTGTCCAGCAGGTGCGCCACGGTCTGCGCCGGGGCCGCCCAGCGCCGCTCGACGGCGGCCAGCTCGGCCGGATCGCGCAGCGCCTCCACGATCAGCTCGCCGGAGGGGCGGCGGTCGCCGGCGGCCAGCGCGAGCGCGCGCAGCCCCTGGCGCAGCCGCCGCTCGGCGAGCGGGTCCGCGCCGCCGAGCGGCGAGTGCAGCAGGGCGACCGCCGACTCCTCGTCGAGCCGGTCGGGGTCGAGCGCGCAGCGGAGCAGGAGCAGCAGCGGGGCAACCCCGGGCTGGAGGTGCAGCGGCAGGTCCTCGCCGTGCACCACGGTCGGCACCCCGGCGGTGTGCAGGGCGCGCCGCAGCGAGGGCAGCTGCCGGCCGGTGGAGCGGACCAGCACCGCCATCCGGGACCAGGGCACGCCGTCGAGCAGGTGCGCCTCGCGCAGCGCGTGGGCCAGCCAGGCGGACTCGCTGGTGGCCGAGCGGAAGGTGCGGACGTCCACGGTGGCCGGCGGAGCGTCGGGGAGCGGGCGCAGCCGGCGGTGCGCCGCCGGGCCGCGCAGCCGGCGGGCCAGCCGGGCTGTCGCCGCCAGCAGCTCCGGGCCGGCCCGGTAGGAGGTGGTCAGCGTGACCTGGGCCGCCGGTGCGCCGGAGGCGGTGCGGAACCGGTGGGGGAAGGTGGTGACCCCGGCCGGGTCGGCGCCGCGGAAGGCGTACGTGGAGGAGTCCGGGTCGGCGAAGGCGACCAGGGACTTGCCGCCACCGGCCACGACGGCGAGCAGGTCGAGCTGGGCGGGGTCGGTGTCGGCAAGCTCGTCGACGTAGACGTGGGCGAGCCGGCGGCGCTCGGCGGCCAGCAGCTCCGGGTCGTCGAGCAGCATGCCGGTGGCGGCCCGGACCAGCTCGGCCGGGTCGTAGGCGATCGAACCCCGGTTGCTCACGTCGCGCAGGGCGAGGACGGCCACGTACTCCCGGAGGAAGCGGGCGGCGGCCGGCCAGTCGGCGCGGCCCAGCTTCTCGCCCAGCCGCGCCAGCTCGACCGGGCCGACGCCCCGCTCGGCGGCGCGCATCAGCAGGTCGCGGAGCTGCTGGGCGAACGCCCGGGTGCGCAGCGCCGGGCGCAGGTCCTCCGGCCAGCCGACCGGGTCGTCGGCCGGCTCCTCGCCCACGATGTCGAGCAGCTCGCGGATGATGAGGTCCTGCTCGGGGCCGGTGAGCAGCCGGGGCGAGGGTTCGCCGCGCTCGGCGGCGGCCCGGCGGAGCAGCCCGAAGGCGTACGCCGGGAAGGTGCGGACCAGCGGCTCGCGGACCACGCGGTGACCGTCGCCGGCGATCCGCGCCTCGATCCGGTGGCGCAGGTCGGTGGCGCCCCGCCGGCCGAAGGTGAGCACCAGGACGTGTTCCGGGTCGACACCCTCGGCCACCCGGGCGGCGACCGCCTCGACCAGGGTGGCGGTCTTGCCGGTGCCGGGGCCGCCGACGACCAGCATGGGCCCGTCGGTGTGCGCGACAACTTCGGCCTGCACGGGATCCGGCCGGGGCGACGGCGGGTGTGCGGCATCGCCCGCGGACCCCCCGGATCGCGGCTCCGCCTCGGCCGGCCCGTCGGACCGACCACCCCCCTGCCCCGCCCCGGCGTCGCGGGAGACCCCCGTCCCCGCGTCACCGGCCCGGCGCACCAGCCGATACGCCTGCATCCCCGACATCCCACCACGCCGGTACGACACCAGAAAACCCGCCGCCGTCCCCCGCACCCCCAGCTCCCGTCGATCATGAAGTTGGCGGCACTCAGGGAGATCGACTTCGCCGTCAACCTCATGATCGACGGCGCGGGCCAGCCCGGCGGGATCAGGTCAGGCGGGTGTCCAGGAGGTCGAGGGCTTCCGGGACCGTTTCCGCCACCAGGAGGAGGTCCAGGCCGGCGGGTTTGAGGAAGTGGTGGTCGGCCAGCGTGCGCAGCCAGTCGAGCAGGGGGCGGTAGAAGCCGTCGGCGTCGACAAGCACCATGGGCTTGGCGTGCATGGCCAGGGTGGCGGTGGTCCAGACCTCGAACAGCTCGTCCAGGGTGCCGAGCCCGCCGGGCAGGGCCACGAACGCGTCCGACTTGTCGATCATCAGGGTCTTGCGGCTGGCCATCCCGTCGGTGATCAGCAGCTCGTCGGAGGCCAGGTCGGCGACCTCCAGGTCGACCAGGGCCTGCGGGATGACCCCCAGGGTGCGGCCGCCGGCGGCCCGCGCCCCGTCGGCCACCGCGCCCATCATCCCCACGCACCCGCCGCCGCTGACCAGGGTGTGCCCGCGCCGGGCCAGCTCCGCGCCGGTCTCGGTGGCGAGGTCCAGCCAGCGGGCGTCGAGGGTACGCGAGGACGCGCAGAACACGCAGACGTTGGCCACGGTCAGCCCTGCTCCGCCGGTCCGCCGGGGGCGGCCTCGGCGGCGGCCTGCTGGTCGGCGGCGACCCGGGCGACCGCCTCCTCGCGGATCGCCTCCTGCTCGGCGGAGAGCACCGCCTCGGCCTCCACGATGTGCCGGACCGCCTCGTTGACGTCGTCGGTGAGGCAGATCAGGTCCAGGTCGTTCGGGCCGATCTTGCCCTCGGCGGCCATGGTGTCCCGGAGCCAGTCGAGCAGCCCCCGCCAGTAGTCGACGCCCATCAGCACCACCGGGAAGCGGGTCACCTTGCCGGTCTGCACCAGGGTGAGCGCCTCGAAGAGCTCGTCCATGGTGCCGAAGCCACCGGGCAGCACCACGAAGGCCTGGGCGTACTTGACGAACATGGTCTTGCGGGCGAAGAAGTAGCGGAAGTCGATGGCCAGGTCGACCCAGTCGTTGAGGCCCTGCTCGAACGGCAGCTCGATGCCGAGCCCGACGGAGAGCCCGCCCGCCTCGCCGGCGCCCCGGTTGGCCGCCTCCATCACACCCGGCCCGCCGCCGGTGATCACCGCGTAGCCGGCCCGGGCCAGCGCGCCGCCCAACTCCTCGGCCAGCCGGCACTCGGGGCTGTCCGGCTTGCTGCGCGCCGAGCCGAAGACGCTGACCGCGGCCGGCAGGTCGGCGAGGGTGTCGAAGCCCTCGACGAACTCGGACAGGATGCGCAGCGCGCGCCAGGCGTCCTTGGTCTTCCAGTCGCCCCGGCCCCGGGAGTCGAGCAGCCGCTGGTCCGCGGTGCTGGTCGGGATGGCCTGGTTGCGCAGCGTGACGGCGCCCCGGTGCCGCACCCCGCTCGGCCCGCGGCCGGGTGGCCGCCCGTTGCTCTGGCTCATGGGGCCACCGTAGTGGAGCCGGGGCGGCGCGGTGCGGAGGCGGGCGACGCGGAGAAATTCTTCGTGATCATGGGCAACTAAATGGCTCGCTCGTACGTCTTACTATTCACATACCGGGTATGCCCCGGCGACGCGCCTTCGGGGGAGGAGCCAGCGTTGATCAGCAACAGCGAGATGATCCGGATTCGCCGGCAGATGCAGCGGCGGATCCGCGACGTGGTGGCCGAGCGCCGCCGCGCCCGGATGATGGAAGCCCACCACACCGACCTCACCGGCGAGACCACCGAGACGGACACCCCGCTGACGACCACGCTCTGACGGTCCGGCCCGGGGGTCCGCGTCACCGACGCGGGCCCCCGGTCGCGTACTCAGGACGAGGCGAGCCAGCGGTGCAGGGTGGCCGCCCCATCGCGGATCTTCGTCAGCTCGACGTGCTCGTCCTTGTGATGGGCCAGGTTGGGGTCGCCGGGACCGAAGTTCAGCGCCGGGATGCCCATGGCCGCGAACCGGGCCACGTCCGTCCAGCCCAACTTGCCGATCGGGGCCGCGCCGACCGCGGCCACGAACTCCTGCGCGGGTGGGTTGTCCAGCCCCGGGGCCGCGCCGGCCGCCGCGTCGGTGACCGCCAGGTCGAAGCCCGCGAAGACCTCGCGCAGGTGCGCCTCGGCCGCGGCCGGGTCCCGGTCCGGGGCGTACCGGTAGTTGATCTCGATCTCGCAGCGGTCCGGGATGACGTTGCCCGCCACCCCGCCGGTGATCCGCACCGCGTTCAGGCCCTCGCGGTAGTCGCAACCCTCGATGGTCACCCGGCGCGCCTCGTACGTGGTCAGCCGGCGCAGCACCTCGCCGGCGCCGTGGATGGCGTTGACCCCGTGCCAGGACCGGGCCGCGTGGGCCCGCTCGCCGTGCGTGGTGACGATCGCCCGCATGGTGCCCTGGCAGCCGGCCTCGACGATCCCGTACGTCGGCTCCAGCAGCAACGCGAAGTCGGCCGCCAGCCACTCCGGGTGCGCCTGGGAGACGAGGGTGAGGCCGTTGTACTTCGACTCGATCTCCTCGGCCTCGTAGAAGAAGTAGGTGACGTCGTAGCGCGGGTCGGGCAGGGTCACCGCCAGGTGCAGCGCGAAGGCCACGCCGGACTTCATGTCGGAGGTGCCGCAGCCGTACATCAGGTCGCCGCGCATGGTCGACGGGAAGTTGTCGTTGAGCGGCACGGTGTCCAGGTGGCCGGCGAGCACCACCCGCTGGGCCCGGCCCAGGTCGGTACGCGCCATCACCGTGTTGGAGTGCCGGTAGGTGGTGAGGTGCGGCACGCCCCGCAGCACCTCCTCGACGCAGTCGGCGATCGCCTTCTCGTTGAGCGACACGGACTCGATGTCGACCAGCGCGCGGGTCAGCGCCACCGGATCGGCCAAGACCTCGGGGGTCAACGGGTTCTGCATGTCTCGCACGGTACCGTCAGCACCGTGACGACCGCACAGTCTGCCTGGGGCATCGGCCTGGCCACGATCACCGCTGACGACCAGGTGCTGGACACCTGGTACCCGACCGGCAAGCTGGGGCTCGGCGAGCTGCCACTGGTCGCCGGTGAGGACGAGGCCGACGTGCTGGACCTGCCGCCGGGCGCGGTCGGCGAGCGGGCGCTGCCCGGCCTGCGCACGGTCCAGGTGGTCACCGTGATCGGCTCGCTGGACGATCCGATCAAGGACGCCGCGGACGCGTACCTCCGGTTGCACCTGCTCTCCCACCGCCTGGTGCGGCCCAACGAGCTCAACCTCGACGGCATCTTCGGCAAGCTGGCCAACGTGGCGTGGACCTCGGCCGGGCCGTGCCCGCCGGAGCGGGTCGACGAGCTGCGGGTCATCGAGCGGGCCGCCGGCCGCCACCTGGCCGTGTACGGGGTGGACAAGTTCCCCCGGATGACCGACTACGTGGTCCCGGCCGGCGTGCGCATCGCCGACGCGGACCGGGTCCGGCTCGGCGCGCACCTGGCCGCCGGCACCACCGTCATGCACGAGGGCTTCGTCAACTTCAACGCCGGCACGCTGGGCACCTCGATGGTCGAGGGGCGGATCGTGCAGGGCGTCGTGGTCGGCGACGGCTCCGACATCGGCGGGGGCGCGTCGATCATGGGGACGCTCTCCGGCGGTGGCACCGAGAAGGTGCGCATCGGCGAGCGGAGCCTGGTCGGCGCGAACGCGGGCGTGGGCATCACCCTGGGCGACGACTGCGTGGTGGAGGCCGGCTGCTACCTCACCGCCGCCTCGAAGATCACGCTGCCGGACGGCCGGGTGGTCAAGGCCCGGGAGCTCTCCGGGGTGGACGGCCTGCTGTTCTGGCGCAACTCGGTGACCGGCGCCCTGGAGGCGAAGCCGCGCACCGGCCGGGGCATCGAGCTGAACGCGGCGCTGCACGCCAACGACTGAGCGACGACGCGGGACGGGCCGGGGCGGAAGCCCCGGCGCGTCCGCCGTCCAGGCCCACGGCCGGACGGCCGTGGACCCGGACGACCGGTTCACCGCAGGCGGTACGCCTGGATGATCCGCTGGGTGACCGTGTTGCCGGCGCTGTCCCGGGCGGCGGCCCGCAGCGAGACGTGGCCGGGGCCGGCCGGGTGCCGGACGGTGGCCGCCCACCCCGCGCCCTGCTTGTGCAGGGCCGCCTTTCGCCAGGTCTTGCCGCCGTCGTACGAGACGTCGACGGTCAGCGCCGCGACCGAGGCGGCCGGCGCGCCGGGCTGCCGCTGCACCGTGACCGGAATGGTGAAGGTCCGGCCGGCCGGTGCGCTGTTGTCCACGGCCAGCGGCGGGGCGAAGCGGACCGCCATGGCGGGCAGCCGCACCCAGTCGTCACCCGGGACCCGCTTGGAGCGGAACGTCCAGCTCGCCGACACCTCGGTGCTCAGGTCGGTGAAGTCCCGCGTGGCCGAGGTCTCCAGCCGGTAGCTCGCGAGGCCCGGCGGCACCTGGAACTCGCCGTACCCCGCGGAGGGCTGCTCGGCGAGCAGCTTCCCGTTGCGGTAGAGCGCGGTCCGTTCGGTGTCGTTGAGCGAGCCGCCGGGGTGGCCGGCCGCGTCGCTGTGCACCGGCAGGGCGACCACGAGGGTGTCGCCGTTGCGGGTGATGCCCTGCTCCGGCCAGCGCGGCTGCGGGAACGACGGCCCGTACGGCGCGCTGTTCCAGTCCTCCCGGTAGGTCCGGCCGGCCCGGTACCGGGTGGGCACCGACTCCAGTACCGCCCGCACCTCCAGCCAGCCGTCCTCGCCCCGCTGGCCGAAGTCCAGCTCGGAACTCCAGCCGGTGCGGGTCGTGCTGTAGTGCTCGACCCGCTTCCCGGGCACCGGAACGGGCACGACGATCGCCGAGCCGCCGATGTTGTAGTCGGACTCCGGGAAGACGATCCGCTCGTTCTCCAGCCCGGCGTAGCCGGCCGCGAACCGGTGCGTGACGGTCGCCAGGTCGCCCGGCTGGTAGTGCCGGACGAACCCGGTCGGCATCCGCCCCGGGAACACCTCGTTGAGGGCGTAGAAGTACGGGCTGCGCTCCGGCGCGGTCGGTTCGAGCCACTGGCTGGCCAGGGCGCCGACGAAGAGCGAGTCGGAGACGCCGCGCCCGAGCTGGCCGCTGTAGAGGCCGTCGAAGCTGAACGTCCAGAGCCCGAACCCGGCGGACATGTCCTCGGTGGACCAGTTGGCCGAGAGGTCGATCAGCAGGGGGGCGGCGCCCCGCTGCGGCACGGTGGACCGGACCGGCTTCGCCCGCCGGGCGTCGACGGTGAGCCGCTGGTCGCCGCTCACCACCAGCTCGGGCTGGGCCAGCATGGAGACCTCGGTCCAGCCCTCGTCCCCTGGCACGTAGACCAGGCTGTTCAGGCCGTACCGGCCCTTGGGGAGGCGGATCCGCGCCTCGCCGTCGGGGTCGTACACGTCCCGGTACACGACGCCGTCCAGCCCGATCAGCGTGGTGAAGTAGTCGCCGGTGAGCTTCCCGGACCGGTCCCGGTGCGTGACGGTCAGGTCGTAGCTCTCCACCTCGCGGTTGACCGCCAGCGGGGTCACCGCGACCGCGTCGCCCCCGCGGGCCACCAGCCGGCCGGTCCAGTAGCCGTCCAGTCCGCCGAGCCGGGTGTCCGCCGTGACGGTGACCTGGGCCGTCCCGCCGGCCGGCACGGTGAGCCGGGACGCGCCGAGGGTGAACATGCCGGCCGGGGCGGCGCGCCCGTCCGGGCCGGTGACCTCGGCGGTGAGGTCGAGGGTGAGCGGGCCGGTCCCGCCGTTGCGGTAGGTGACCGTTCGGGCGACCGGCTGGTCGTCACCGTGCGGCCAGGTCGTCACCCCGAACGAGACGCTGGGCGGGTCGCTGGTGACCTGCTCGGTGATCGCGTGAGCCACGTCGACCCGTCCCGCGCCCTGCTGGAACGCCGTCTGGTCGGGGTGCGGTTTCGCCGAGGCCATCAGCGTGGCCTTGTACCGCCCCGCGGTCCAGCCGGGGTGCTGCTGGGCGAGCAGCGCCGCCGCGCCGGCCACGTGCGGCGTGGCCATCGAGGTGCCGGAGAGGGAGACGTAGCGGTCTCCGACCGGGTCGCCGATGGCGCCGTTGGCGGCCCGGGCGGCCACGATCTCGACGCCGGGCGCGGTGATGTCGGGCTTGAGCCCGCCGTCGACCCGCGGCCCCCGGCTGGAGAAGTCGGCGAGCGCGTCGTCCCGGTCGACGGCACCGACGGCCAGCGCGGCGTCGGCGGTGGCCGGCGAGCCGACCGAGCCGTCCGCGCCGTCGTTGCCGGCGGCCACCACGAACAGCGTGCCGGTCTGCGCGGTCAGCGTCTCGACGGCCTGCTCCAGCGGGTCGACCTCGGGGAAGTCCGTGCCGCTGAGGCTCATGTTGACCACGCCGGCGTGCTTCTCGACCGCGGCCCACTGCATGCCGGCGAGGATCGCCGACTCGGTGCAGCCCTGGTTCTCGCAGACCTTGCCGGAGAGCAGGGTGGCGTCGGGGGCGACGCCGCGGTACTTCCCGCCGGAGGCGGCCCCGCTGCCCGCGATGATCGAGGCGACGTGGGTGCCGTGCCCGACCATGTCGTCCGACTCGGCCGCCTCGCTGAAGTTGCGGGAGTCGGCGACGCGGCCGGCCAGGTCCGGGTGGGTGAGGTCGACGCCGGTGTCGAGCACCGCGACGCTGACCCCCTTGCCGGTGAAGCCGGCGGCCCAGGCGGTGGGCGCGCCGATCTGCGGCACGCTGTGATCGAGGGTCACCCGCCGCCGGCCGTCCAGCCAGATCCGGTCGACATCCCCCGCCGCGTCGACCCGGGCGCCGGCCCGGTCGGCCGTGACCGCGCCCCAGACCGCACCGGTGGCGGCCTTCGTCGCGACCAGCGCCGCGCCGCCGATCGCCGGCAGGTCGCGGGTCACCCGGGTGCCGGCCACCGGGGCCGCCGCCCGTCGGGCCGACCCCGGCCGGTACGACACGAGCAGCGGCAGCGTGTCCCGCCGGGCGTCGTCGTAGCCGGCCGCGATCAGGCCGGTGACGTCGAACAGCCGCCGGTCGACCCGGCCGGACCGCACCAGGGGCAGCGCGTCCTGCGGCAGCACGGTGAGACGGCCGCGTTCCCGGCCGACCAGGAAGCCGACTCCGGCGCGGCCGGTGCCGGGGCGGACCGCCGCGTGGCCGGCGGCGGTGACGGTGACCCGGTCGCCGGTGATGAGGGTGACGGTGACCGGCTGGCCGGCGCGCGCCGCCGCGGCGCGGGCGGGAGCGCTGTCGGCGTCGGGGACCGCCGCCGGAGCGGCGGAGGCGGGCAGGGGCGCGCCCAGCGCCAGCCCCAGGGTGAGGCCGAGGGCGGCGATTCTTCTTCGGTTTCGACGCAACGTTCCTCCTTCGTCAAGCGTCTTCATCGATGGGGACACATCGACGGGGACCGTCAGAATTACATACCGCGTATGCAATCGGAAGTCGTCAATCCGACGGAACCGGCGCCAACCCCGCAGCCGAGCGGGGCATGATCGGCCGGTGACCGCCATGAAGGACCGCATGCTCGCGGGCGAGCCGTACATCGCCGACGACCCCGAGATCGTCGCCGATCTGGACCGGGCCGCCCGGCTCAGCGAGCGCTTCAACCGCAGCTCCGCCGACGACCCCGAGGGGCGGCTCGCCGCCCTCCGCGAACTGCTCGGCTCGGTCGGCGAGGACGCCTGGGTCCGACCGCCCCTCTACTGCGACTACGGCTACCAGACCCACATCGGGCCACGCACCTTCGTCAACTTCAACACGGTCTTCCTCGACGTCGCGCGGATCAGCATCGGCGCCGACGTCCAGATCGGACCGAACGTGCAACTCCTCACCGCCACCCACCCGGTCGAGCCGGCGGCCCGGCGGGCCAAGTGGGAGGCCGCCCAGCCGATCACCATCGGTGACAACGTGTGGCTCGGCGGCGGGGTCATCGTGCTGGCCGGCGTGGCCATCGGGGAGAACACCGTGGTCGGCGCGGGCGCGGTGGTGACCAGGGACCTACCCCCCAATGTGGTGGCGGTCGGTAACCCCGCTCGCCCGGTCCGGAGCCTCGAAGAGACCGTCTGAGCTGCTGAAACAACACCTTCGCCGGGGTGCGGATCCCGGCCGGAGGGTGCACTCTGGGTAGTGACCGGTTCACCCAGGGGGCGTCATGGAACGGGTGCTCGAACTGCGCGTACACGGGGTGTCGAACACCCCGCCCGACCAACTGCTCGGGCTGCGCCCCGCCCCCGGCGGTGACGGCGCGCAGCCCGACCTGGTCGCCGGCGGCGCGGTCACCGGCTTCTACCGCGCCAGCACGGCCGGCCGGGACGACCCGATCACGGTCGAGGCGTACAGCTGGGGGCAGTTGACCTCCGGCGCGCGGACCCGGCGCGACGTCGAGCGGGCCCTGTGGACGCTCCTGCTCCCCTTCACCCTGGCCAACGTGGCGCTCTACGCCCGCACCGGCATCCCGCCGGACCCGGACCGGGAACGCTGGGCCAGCCGCTCCGGCGTCACGGCCTGGCTCATCCGGCTGTTCTGCCTGAGCCTCACCGGCACCCTCGTCATCACGGCGACGGGAATCGGGGTGGACCTGATCGGCTGGCAGTGCGTCGGCCTGGACTGCCTCGGTCACCTCCCCGGCCCCATGGAGTTCCTCGGCAACGCCTGGTGGCGCCAGGACACCCGGGCGCTGGCCGCGGGCCTGCTGGTGCCGCTGCTCCTGCTGGCCGGGCTCGGCCTGGTCGCCTGGCGCACCTACCAGTACGAGGCGGAGATGCCCGCCGAACCGCACCCCCGCCCCGCCGCCCGGGAGGACGGCCCGCCCGCCGACCCGCCGGACCGGCCGGAGCCGCTGGAGAACCCGCTCCAGGACCCGACGTTCTGGAACGGCGAGGGGCAGCTGCGCCGGGCCGCCGTGCTGCACCTGTGCACCGGGGCGGTGATCGCGGCGGCCGTCCCGGTGGCCGCGGTGATCGTCATGGACCCGCCGCGCGGGCTGCGGGCCGCGGTCGCCTGGCCGACCGTCGCCGTGCTCGCGGCCGTGGTGGCGATCGCCGTCGTGGCGTTGGGCCGGCCCTGGCTGAGCCGGCGGCAGGGCGCCACGCCACTCGGCCGGTGGAGCGCGGCCGTGGCGCTGCTCACCGGGCTGGGGCTGGCCGGGACGTTCACCCTGCTGCTGCTGCCGGACGGTCCCGCCGGGCGGCCGCTGTCCGCGTACCGGCCGCCCATCGGGTGCGTCGCCGACCCGGGCATTCCCGGCTGCCGCACCGACCGGTCGCTGCCCGGGTACGACACCGCAGTCGCCTGGCTCGCCACGTACCAGGTGCTGCTGCTGATCACCATCGGCGCGGTCAACCGCTCCGGACGCCGCGCCCTGTCCGGGCCGGTGGCCGGCAGCCTGCTGCTGCCGCTCGGGGTGGCCTGGGCCGAGCGCGGCCTGCCCGGCGTCCCGGACGCGCCGGACGCGCTGAGCAGCTGGATGCTCGCCGGGCCGGCCATCGCGATCGCCCTGACCGGGCTGCTGCTGCCACGGACCCGGCCGGCCGTGCCGGTGCAGCCGCTCGGCGCGCACACCGACCTCGCCTGGGGTGGACGCGCCCCGGCGCTCATCGCCGGATTCGGCTGGATGATGGCGATCGCCTACTGCGCCGGCCTCCTCTACTGGGTCAGCGACCGGCTCGACAGCCGGGCCGACCCGAGCGGCGACAGCCGGGTGGTGCCCCCACTCGCGGTCTTCTGGGCCGGGCTGGCCTGCGTGGTCGGCCTGCTCGCCCTGCTCGCCCTGCTGGTCCGCGCCGGCATCCTGCTCCAGTCCCTCCGCCGGGCCGAGTACGCCGCCCTCACCGCCGACGGCGCCGGCCTGTCCGCGCACGACCTGCGCCGCTGCCGCGACGTCAGCACCTTCCGCGCGCTGCACCGGCTGGTCGGCGAGCACGCGGTCCGGCTGGTCGGCTGCTACGCGACCGTCTCCGTGGTGCTGGTGACGCTCTGCTGCGTCGCCGCGCTCTCCCGCGGCCGGCCCAGCCCGCTCTCGCCCTCCGGCTGGCAGACCGTCATCCACTGGGCGGCGAACCGGGGCGACACCATGCTCGGCTGGTTGCCCGTGGTGATGAGCGCGCTCGGGCTGCTGGTCTACCGCACCGACACGGTGCGCCGCTCGGTCGGCGTCATCTGGGACGTCGGCACCTTCTGGCCCCGCGCCGCGCACCCGCTCGCCCCGCCCAGCTACGCCGAGCGTGCCGTACCGGAACTCCAGACCCGGGTCGCCGGGCTGCTCGCGCTCCCCCCGCTGCACCCCGACCGGATGGACGGGGTGATCCTCTCCGGGCACAGCCAGGGCACCGTCATCTGCGCCGCCATGCTGCTGCAGCTTCCCCGCCGCTGGCGGCGGCGGATCTGGTTCTTCTCCTACGGCTGCCAGCTCACGCGCCTCTACGGCCGGGTCTTCCCCGCGTACTTCGGGCCCGAACGGCTGCGCACCCTGGCCCGGGCGCTCACCTGGCCCGGCGGGCACGTGTCGTGGACCAACTTCTGGCGCGACACCGACCCGCTGGGCTGGCCGGTCAGCGCCGGGGAACGAGACGTGCCGGTGGTCGACCCGGAGGCGCTGCACCCCGTCGGGGGCGAGGTGGCCGACCCCCCGATCCGCAACCACAGCGGCTATCCGGATGCGGCCGAGTTCACCCGGGAGCGGGCCGTCGTGGCGCGGCTGCTGCGCCGGGCCGTGCCGTCACCCCGGCAGCGGGTCGGCTAGCCGGACCACCAGGTCGGCGTGGTCGGCCGTGCCGGCGACGAGCCGGGCGTTGGCCTCGTCGCTGCCGAGCGCCCAGGCGCGGGCCTGCTCCGGCGTCTTCCCGTACGCCTCGTGCCGGGCGGTGAGGCGGCGCACCCGCAGCTCGGCGTCGAGGTCGAGGAACCAGATCTGGTGCAGGAGCGTCCGCACCTCCTCCCACGGCTCGTCGCGCAGCAGCAGGTAGTTGCCCTCGGTCACCACGAGCCGCACCTCGGGCGGCACCTCGATCGCCCCGGCGACCGGCTCCTCCAGGTCGCGGCGGAACGCGGGCGCCCACACCGAGGTGGGCTCCAGCCGGCGGAGCCGCCGCAGGGTGGAGACGAAGCCGTTGGCGTCGAACGTGTCCGGCGCGCCCTTGCGCGCGTCCCGGCCCAGCCGGGTCAGCTCGGACTGGGCCAGGTGGAAGCCGTCCATGGGCACCAGCCGGGCGGTCGGACCGACCTCGGCGACGATCCGCTCGGCCAGCGTCGACTTGCCCGCTCCCGGCGCGCCGGCGATGCCGAGCAGCTGCCGCGGGCCGTCCCCGGCGAGGGCCCGGGCCCGGGCCAGCAGCTCACCGAGCGGGAGCGACTGCGCGGGCGGCATCAGCCGAGCACCGGTTCGCTGATGGTGAACCGGGCCTCGACCGCCGCCTGCACCGGCTGCGGCTGCGGATCCAGTTCCAGCTCGGGCGCGGCCTCCGCGCCCCGCGCGAAGCCCGCCTTGGCCAGCATGGGCGGGGCGGTGGTCAGGCCGGTGTCGGCCAGCTCCACCAGGGCGGTCACCCGGGCGCCGAGCGCCTCCGCGTATTCCCGGGCGCGGGCCAGGGCGTCCGCGATCGCGGCGTGCCGGGCCTCCCGGTAGGCCGGGCTGTCCGGCCGCAGCGACCACCACGGGCCGGCCAGCTCGACTTGATCCTGGTCGGCCAGGCGGAGCATCAGCTCGCCGAGCGCGGTGAAGTCGACAACGGTGACCGTGGTGGTCACGCTGCCGTGGTAGGCCACCACCCGCTCACCCGAGCGCTTCGTCTCCGGCCAGACCCGGAGCTGGCCGGTCTCGCGCCGCTCCACGGCCGGCTCGGCCGCGTCGAGCAGCACCCGCACGGCGGCCGCGCGCTCGGCCAGCCTGGTCAGCGTGGTCTCCCGGTCGCGGTCCCGCGCGGTGGCGGTCACCGTGAACCGGGCCAGCTCGGGGGCGACCTCCCGGTACGCCTCGCCGCGTACCGCCACGACCGGTGCGTCCGCCATGCCGCTCAGCCTAGTGGCGGGTTTGCCGGAAGGTGGGCCGTGTAGGTGACCGCGCCGCCCGCCGGCCGGCAGCCGGTCAGGTGACCGCCGGCCGCGCCCAGCTCCCGCAGGTAGGCCAGCTCCCCCGCGTGGTCGGCGGCGGCCGGGAACTCGCGCTGGTGGGCGGTGAACGCGCGGCCGCGCAACGCGGCCCGGGCGGCGCGGCCCTCGGCGAGCCGGCCGGCCAGCTTTCCGGGGTCGCCGGCCCGCAGGGCCTCGGCCAGCTCGTCGAGGTAGGCCCGGACCGCGTCCAGCTCGGCGAGCACCCGCTCCCGGTTGCCGAGCACCATGTTCGCGGTCCGCTCGGGCGGCCCACCGGCCACGCGGGTGCCGTCGGAGAAGCTGCCGGCGGCGAGCGCGAGCACCGCGTCGCGCAGCGCCGAGCGCTGCACCGTGCCGGCCAGCGCGCCGGCGAGCAGGTGGGGCAGGTGGGAGGCGAGCGCGGCGGCGCCGTCGTGCTCCGGGGCCGACATGGGCACCACCCGGGCGTGGAAGATGTCGATGAGCAGCGCGGCGAGCCGCCGGAACGCGGGCATCCCGGTCGGCCCGGGGCAGAGCACCCAGGCGGCGCCGTCGAGCAGCGCCGGGGTGGCCGCGTCGAGGCCCGCCCGGTCGGCGCCGGCCATCGGGTGGCCGGGCACGAACCGGTGCCCGAGCCCCTGCGTGACGGCGGCGGTGGCCACGTCGGCCTTGGTGCTGCCCACGTCGGTGAGCACGCACCGGTCGTCGGTGGCCGCGGCCACCCGGGCCGCCGTCGCGGGCAGGGTGGGCAGCGGACCGCAGAGGAAGACCACGTCCCGGCCGGCGACCGCCTCCTCGACCGTGTCCGGCGCAGCGACGCCAAGCTCCCGGACCCGCCGCCGGATCGCCGGATCCGGGTCCCAGCCGGCCACGTCGAACCCGGCGTCCCGCAGCCGGAGCAGCACCGACCCCCCGATCAGGCCGGTGCCGACCACCGCCGCGCGCGCCTGCTCGCCGGCCCCGCCCACCATCGGCCCACCTCGGCGTCCCGTCGTCGCGGGGCCGGCCCGGCCCCGCTGGAAGTCCCGCCGAGGATACCGTCCGCGGCTCAGGCCTGGCGTTCCGTCACCGTCCGCCGCCACCGGGCGAACGCCGTGCCCGGGTCGCCGAAGTACGTCCACGGCAGCTCGGTCACCAGGTCACCGAGCGCCTGGAAGCGCTCCGCCGCGGCGGCGTGGTCGCCGCCCACGGCGAAGCACATGGCGAAGTTGTTGTGCGGCTGCGGCCAGCCCGGGTAGCGGCCGTGCTCCGGGTGGCGCACCGAATGGTCGGCCGCGGCGCGCAGCTCGGCGAGCACCTCGGGATCGCGGAGGTGGGCGTCGTCCTCGCCGGACGGCAGCTTCAGCCACATCTCCAGGTGGGCCGCCGCGACCAGGTGGGCCAGGCCGCTGGCCGCGGGCGCCTTCGCCGCCGCCGACCGCGCGAACTCGAACATCTCCTCGTCGCTGCCGAACCACTTGGCGCACCGGTACTGGAGCATCTGGACGTGCGCCAGCCGGTGCCAGGGGTGCCGGGCGACCACCTCGGCGAAGCGCCGCGCCGCCTCGTCCCGGTCCACCTGGCGGCCCCGCGCCGAGGTGACCAGGAAGGCCCGCGCCGTGGTGTCGTCCGGGTCCCGCGCGGCCACCTCGTCGAGCAGGTTCTCGGCGAACGTCAGCCGCTTGCGGAACTCGCGGAACTGCTCCTGGCTGGTCAGGGAGGAGGACGCGCCGCCCCGGGCCTCCCACGCCCAGTTCACGGCGTGGGTGCCCCGGACCAGCAACGGGAGAGTGCTGCGCGGCTCGGCGTCGGCCCACTCACCGATCCACTCCTGCACGCCCGGCACCCGGCCGGCGGCGGAGAGGCAGAACGCCTGGTGGTCGGGGTCGGTCACGGTGACCAGCACGTCCCGGGCGGCCCGCCAGTCCCGCCGGGCCAGTGCCTCGGAGAGCGCCCGGGCGGCCGGATCACCCATCGCCGGGTCGACCGGCAGCGCCGGTCCACTCTGCTGCTTCGTCCTCCGCCGGAGCGGCCACATGTCCTCGTCCTCCCCCGTGCGCGTCGACGCAGATCGTAGGGGCGGGCCGGATGGGCACGGAAGGGGGTTGTCCGAGTCGCGCTCGCGTCGTACGGTCCCCCGGCGGCCCGACCGGACGGGCCGGTCTCAACGGGGGAAAGGAAGCACATGTCCGCCACGTACCGGGCGCTCGCCTCGGTGGCCATGTTGATCGGTTTCTACGTCGTCGCGCTGCTCCAGCTCGCCGCCGTGGCCGCGCTCGGCGTCTGGCTGTTCAGCCACACCAGCGGCGTGATCACCGGCAAGCTGCTGCTGCCGCTGGTCGTCGCCCTCGGCGCCGTCGGGGTGGGGCTGTGGAAGGCGATCCGTACGAAGAACGAGCCGGCGCCCGGGCTGATCCTGGACGATCGGGCGGCGCCGTGGCTCTGGGCCACGGTGCGGGAGCTGGCCACCGCGGTCGGCACCCGCGCGCCCGACGAGATCCGCCTGGTGCCCGAGGTGAACGCGGCGGTCGGCGAGCAGAGCCGGCTGCTCGGCCTGATCGGCGGCCGGCGGACCCTCTACGTCGGACTGCCGCTGCTCCAGGCCATGCGGATCGACCAGCTCCGCTCGGTGCTGGCGCACGAGCTGGGCCACTACTCCGGCCAGCACACCCGGCTGGGCGGCGTCGCCTACCGGGGCCGGCTGGCCATCGGCGAGACCATCGAGCGGATCAGCCCGCGCAACCCGATCGGCTGGGTCTTCAAGCAGTACGCGAAGCTCTACCTGCTGGTCGACAACGCCGCGTCCCGCCGCCAGGAACTGGAGGCGGACCGCGCCTCGGTGCAGATCGCCGGGCACCAGGCCGCGGCCTCGGCGCTGCGGACCCTGCCCGCACTCGACGCGGCCTGGCGCTTCTACGAGACCCGGTACGTCGACCCGGGCTGGTCGGTCGGGCTGGCGCCGGACGACTTCTTCGGCGGCTTCGGCCATCTCCTGCAGGCGCGTCGGAACGAGATCGACGAGCTGCGGGAGAACGCCCCGGAGGGCCCGGCGTCCCGCTGGGACACCCACCCGCCGATCGGCGCACGCGTCGCCGCGATGGACCAGATCCCTCCGGTGCACGTCACGCCGGACGACCGGCCGGCCTGGACCCTGCTCGCCGACGTGGTGGGCGCCGGCCGGGCGCTCCAGAGCCTGATCGTCGCGCACGGCTCCCGCCGCCTGCTGCCCTGGCCGGAGTTCATCGCCGAGTCGATCGCCGCCGGAGTGCAGCAGCGGGCGGACCGGATCTACCGCGCGGCCGGCCGGTTCACCGGCACGCCGGAGCCGGGCCTGCCCGCTGTCCTGGACCTGGTCCGCGCCGGCCGGCTCGGTGAGTTCGCCGAGCAGTTCTTCACCAACGCCACCCGCCGGGAGGCGGCGGCCGCCTTCGCCGGCCCGATGGAGACGCTGCTCGACAACGCGGCGGTCCGTTCGGGCCGGGCGTACTGGCAGCTCTCCTGGTCTGAACCCGCCCGGCTGGTCGGTCGCTCCGGCGAGCCGTGGGACCTGGCCGAGATCGCCAAGCTGGCGGTCGCCCCGGAGACCCTGGACGAGGCGCTCGCCCGGCTGGCGGAGCTGGGCGTCGACGTGCGGCAGTCGACGGTGCTCCAGGCCCGGGCCTCGGCGCGGAACGCCGACCTGATCGCCGCGCTCGCGAACATCAAGATCGACGGCCGGGAGCACGACGTGTACGTGCTGGACAACGGCCTGGTCCTGGTCCCCGACCCGGGCAAGGCGCACGAGGGTGAGAAGCGGCTCAAGGAGGTGCTGAGCGCGGCGCCGGTCGCCGAGGTGGCCAGCCGGAACCCGTTCCTGCCGTACGAGGAGATCCGCTCGGTCGAGGTGACCAAGCGGGTGCCGCTGAAGGCGGTCATCACCCTTCACGACGGCCGGAGCGTGCAGGTGCAGGAGCTGATGGCCAGCGAGTTCTTGGAGAAGCACAGCCGGGACACGCTGCTGCGGGTGTTCGAGCAGATCAACGACTGACACGGTCGCGCCGGCCGGCCCTTCTCGGGACGGCCGGCGCGGCGCGGGTGATCAGACTTCGGCGAGCCGGGCGGCGACCGCGTCGACGTGCTCGTCGGACTCGGTGAGCGCCGCCCGGACGTGCCGGGCGCCGGCCGGGCCGTAGAAGACCCCGGCGGCGACCAGGATGCCCCGCCGGGCCAGCCAGTCGACGGTGTCCCAGCAGTCCTCGTCCCGGGTCATCCAGAGGTAGAGCCCCGCCTCGGAGTGCTCGACGGTGAAGCCGGCGCCGGTGAACGCGGCGTGGAGCTTCTCCCGCCGGGCCCGGTAGCGCTCCCGCTGCGCGTCGGCGTGCGCCTGGTCGCCCAGCGCCGCCACCATGGCCGCCTGCACCGGGGCGGGCACGATCATGCCGGCGTGCTTACGGACCTTGAGCAGCTCCGCCACCAGCGCCGGGTCACCGGCCACGAAACCGGCCCGGTAGCCGGCCAGGTTGGAGCGCTTGGAGAGCGAGTGCACCGCCAGCACACCCTCGTACGACCCGCCGCAGACCTCGGGCGAGAGGACCGAGACGGGCTCGGCGTCCCAGCCCAGCGGCAGGTAGCACTCGTCGCTGGCGACCACCGCGCCGCGCTCCCGCGCCCAGTCGACCACCTTGCGCAGGTGGCCGGCGGGCAGCACCCGCCCGGTCGGGTTGCCGGGCGAGTTCACCCACACGAGCCGGACCCGCGGGTCGGGGCCGAGGGCGGTCAGCGAGTCGGTGCGCACCGTGGTGGCGCCGGCCAGTCGGGCCCCGTCCTCGTACGTCGGGTAGGCGATGGACGGCACCACGACCACGTCACCGGGGCCGATGCCGAGCAGGGTGGGCAGCCAGGCGACCAGTTCCTTGGAGCCGATCGTGGGCAGCACCCCGAGCCCGTCGACGCCCGCCCCGCAGGCGCGGGCCACCCAGGCCGCGATGGCGGCCCGCAGCGCGGGCGTGCCCGCGGTGAGCGGGTAGCCCGGCGCGTCCGACGCGTCGGCGAGCGCCTGCCGGATCAGCGCCGGCACCGGGTCGACCGGCGTGCCCATCGAGAGGTTGATGAGACCGTCCGGGTGCGCCGCGGCCGTCGCGCCCGCGGCGTCCAGGGTGTCCCAGGTGAACTCGGGCAGCCGCGACGAGACCGGCGCGCGCCGGTTCAGTGGCCCTCTCCGCGCGGCGGCTGCGCGGCCACGAAGGTCGCGTCCTTCTCCACCTTGCCGATCTTGGAGGCGCCGCCCGGCGAGCCCAGGTCCTCGAAGAACTCGTAGTTCGCCCCGGTGTAGTCCTTCCACTGCTCCGGGACGTCGTCCTCGTAGAAGATCGCTTCGACCGGGCAGACCGGCTCACAGGCACCACAGTCGACGCACTCGTCGGGGTGGATGTAGAGCATCCGATTGCCCTCGTAGATGCAGTCGACCGGGCACTCCTCGATGCATGCCTTGTCGAGCACATCCACGCACGGCTCGGCGATGATGTAGGTCACCGGTCTCTCCTCCGCAAGACTCGTCGCGATCATCCGCGACGGTATGAGCCTAGTATCTCGCCGGGGAGGGGGTCGATCGTGCTCCGACAGCAGGACGTGGGACACCGGATCGTGGTCCGGCGGATTGTGGGGATTCGCGAAGGCCGGCCGCTCTTCTCCGACGCGCTCGGTGAGCTGGTCGAGTTGAGCGAGACACACATCACTCTGTCCACCGACCGGGGCCGGCTGCGGGTGCCGGTGGACGAGGTGCACCGCGCGAAGCGGGTGCCACCGGCCCGCCGGCCGACGGCCGCCGCCGTGGTCGCGCTGGAGCTGGCCGCCGACGAGGCGTGGCCCGCCCCGGTACGCGAGCGGCTCGGCGACTGGCTGCTGCGCAGCGCCGACGGCTGGACCGGCCGGGCGAACAGCGCCCTGCCGGTCGGCGACCCGGACCGCCCGCTGCCCGCCGCGCTCGACGCCGTGGAGCGCTGGTACGCCGAACGCGGCCAGCCCGCCATGGTGAACACCCCGCTGCCGCTGGCCGCGCCGGTCGGCGCCGAGCTGGACGCGCGCGGCTGGACCGCCCGGCCGCCGGTGCTGGTGCAGACCGCGCCGCTCACCGCGCTCCCGTCGGGTGGCCCCGACCTGCCCCCGGTCGGCCTCTCGCCGACGCCCTCGACGGAGTGGCTGGCGGTGGCCGCCGGCCGCAAGGGCGGGCTGCCGGACGCGGCCCGGCACGTGCTCACCGCCGTGGACCGGATCCGCTTCGCCCACCTGCACGTCGACGGACAGCTGCTCGCGGTGGGCCGGGGCACGGTCACCGGCGAGGGCCGCCGGCTCGGGCTCACCCTCATCGAGGTGCTGCCGGAGGCCCGCCGGCGCGGGTTCGCCGGCGCGGTCGTCCGGGCACTGGCCGACTGGGGCCGGGCGGAGGGCGCCACGCACGCCTTCCTCCAGGTGGAGCAGCGCAACGCCCCCGCGGTGGCCCTCTACCAGCGGCTCGGCTTCACCACCCACCACACCTACCTGACCCGGGTGGCCCCGGCCTGATCGGAGGATTCCGGCAGGTCGTCCGGGGTACGGAAACATCCGTACCCGGTGAGGAAGGACCTGCTCGATGGCCAAGCAGCACACGGCGCGGCGCGGCAGCGGCGCGGCGACGAAGAACCAGCCCGGCAACCAGACGCCGAACACCCCCGACATCAACGAGAGCGAGATCGCCCGCCTGAAGGTCGACCAGCTCCGCGACCGCCTCCGCCGGCGCGGCGTCACCGGCACGGCGGACATGCGCAAGCCCGAACTGGTCGACGCGCTCATCCAGGCCCTGCGCGAGGGCCGGAAGACCACCCGTTCACGCGCTGGCTCGGGTTCCGGGCGCGACCGGGCCTCGTCCACCTCCGGACCCGGTCGACGCGGCACGGGCGGCCGCTCCGGCGCGGGTTCCGCGCCCCGCAGTCGCGGCAAGGGTGCGGAGCAGCCCGGCAACCAGACTCCGGACACCCCCGAGGTCAACGAGAGCGAGATCGCCCGCCTCAAGGTCGACCAGCTCCGCGACCGCCTCCGCCGGCGCGGCGTCACCGGCACGGCCGGCATGCGCAAGCCCGAACTGGTCGACGCCCTGATCCGCGCGCTGCGCGACGACACGAAGGGCTCCGCCTCCGGCCGTGGCCGGCCCGCCGGCTCGCGACCGGCAACCGGGCGGCAGCCCGCGGCGACGGAGCTGGCGGAACTGGAACGACAGGCCGCGGAGCTGGCCGACGTCGCACCGCAGGCCCCGGAGGTCGAGGAGGTTGAGCGCCGGGCCGCGGAGCTGGAGGCGCCGGGCACGGAGTCGAGCGAGCTGCCCGCCCTGCCGGCGGCGCCGGCCCGGCCGGACGGGGACACGGGCGGCACGGTCCCGCGGCAGCGCTCCGGCGCCCACGTCGGTGCCGGGGAGGCCGGCGGCCCGCAGCCCGTCCGGGTCGCCGACGAGTCCCGCGCGGGCCGGACGCTGACCATCGACCGGGCGGACCGGGTGGTGGCCGCCATGGTGCCACCGCAGGTGGACGCGGTGGACGAGGTGGTCACCCCGGAGGGCACCAGGATCAGCGGAGGCGCCGAGTCGGTCGACACGCCGCCCCTGCCCGCCACCGGGCAGCCGGCCGGCCGGGACTGACCGCGAAGGGCCGCGCCCACCGCGAGCGGGGCCGGTCCCGCCCGGGCGCCGTTCCCCGAGGGACGGCGCCCGGGCGGGGTCACCCGCCGCCGGCACGCCGCGGGGTCGCGAGCCGCCTCAGCGACGGACGATCTTGCGGGGCTTCGCCGCCTTCAGCTCGGCGTACCGCTTGAGCTGCCGGGAGCGGTGGTCGCGGCCCAGCGCCGTGAGGATCAGGTAGCCGACCAGCACGCCGGCCAGGGTGGCCGCGAGGTAGAGCCAGATCTGGGCGAAGAAGAGGCCGGCGCCCCCCTCGAACGGGTTCTCGCCCACCAGCAGCGGGCCCACGAAGACGGTCAGCGCCAGCGCCGCGACCAGGGCGACGGCCAGGTCGCCGGTCCAGTGGGCGGCCGGCCGGTCCGCGCCCCAACGGAACGCCGTGCCGGCCAGGATCAGCCCGATGACCAGGAACATCACCAGCGAGACCCGGCCCGCGGCGGTGTCGTCGTCCGGGTAGGCGAACCGGATGACCAACCGGGCCACCACGTTCACCACGAACAGCGCGGCCACCAGCACGCCGACCGCACGCCACCGCTGAAACATCGCACGCCT
The DNA here is from genome assembly GCF_050948395.1 of Micromonospora sp. CA-244673. Lineage (NCBI taxonomy): Bacteria > Bacillati > Actinomycetota > Actinomycetes > Micromonosporales > Micromonosporaceae > Micromonospora > Micromonospora sp. CA-244673. The sequence goes on from NZ_CP192019.1 coordinate 6,269,553, forward strand.
CCCGCCGTACCGCCCGCCCCCGCGGGTGGGCTCCTGGCAGGAATACTTACCACCGCAACCTGGGCGGCGTCTGCACCCTCAGCGGACGGCCGGCGGCACCACGAGTTGCCGGAAGCCCAGCACCGCGAAGGTGACGGCGCCGGTGACGATCAACCCGAGGCCGAGCACGTTGTCGCCGCTGAGCGCGAGATCGCCCTCGACCGTGCGGAAGCCGCCCGCGACGATCACCACGAACCAGGGCAGGGCGGCCAGCGCCACCGCCCAGCGGGCGCCCACCGCCCGGTGGGCGAACCCGCTCACCAGCATTGTGAGCGCCACGACCGCGGCGATCCCGCCCAGCGCGAGCGCGGTGCCGACCAGGGCCTCGGCGGCGCCGCCGGGACGGCCCTTGACCACCTCCCAGGCCCAGGTGGCGTAGAGCAGGTCGAGCACCGCGACGAGCACGCCGGCCCAGACCGCCACCACCCCGCCGGCGACGCGCAGCGCGACGTCGACCGCGCGGCCCGACGGCTCGGGCGGCGCGGCGGGCTCCTGCTCGGGGGCGACCGACATGGGTACGGCGGGCAGCGTCACCGGAGGCCGGCCGCCGCCGTGACCGGTGACCGGTCCGGCGCGTCCGGCGCCAACCCGGCGAACAGGTCGTCCTCCCAGCCGTACGGGCCGGTGCCCGGCCCCTTCTCACCGACGGCGAGGGTGAAGTATTCGACGCCCATGAACTCGGCGCCGAAGTTGCCGGCGATCGAGTAGAGCCAGGACGTGGCCGGGATCTGGGTGGCGTGCGCCCGCATGGCCGCCTCCTTGGCGGCGTGCTGGTCGGTGGCGTCGACGCGCGCGGCGATCCCCTCGTCGGGGGTGCCGAAGGGCAGCTCGTCGATGCTGTCGATGCCGGCGAACGGGTTGTCCGACGACTCGGTGAACGCGTCCAGGCCGGCCTCCAGCACGCCGCGCGGCATGGCCGTCCAGTAGACCTTGGCCGGGGCGATCCCCTCGGCGGCGGCCAGCTCCACGCCGCGCATCGCGACCCGGTGCGCCTGGATGTGGTCGGGATGGCCGTAGAAGCCGTTCGGGTCGTACGTGATCATCACCTGCGGGCGGACCTCGCGGATGACCGCCAGGAGGTGCCCGGCGGCCTCGTCGAGGTCGGCCTGCCAGAACGCGCGGGGGTGCTCGTTGGTGGCCAGCCCCATCATCCCGGAGTCGCGGTAGCGGCCCGCGCCGCCGAGGAAGCGGTGGTCGGTGACGCCGAGCGCCGCGCAGGCGGCCGAGAGCTCGCCGATCCGGTACCCGCCGAGCTGGTCGGCCTCGGCCGCGCCGAGCTGGGTCAGCTCCGGCACGTGGATCTCGCCCTCCTCGCCCAGCGTGCAGGTCACCAGGGTGACGTGGACGCCGGCGGCGGCGTAGTGCGCCATGGTCGCGCCGGTGCCGATGGACTCGTCGTCGGGGTGCGCGTGGACCAGCAGCAGGCGTCGGTCGGGCAGGGTCGTCACGCCCGTCACTCTAACCGGCGGTCCTGCCTGCCCGATGCTTACGCGTCCGCCCAGGTCGGCCACATCACGCCCGGCCCGCGCCTACTCTCTACAGGCGTGGACTTTCCCGAGCTGGCCGCCCGCACCCGTCGGTTCAGCCACGGGGCGCCGCGCTCCGTCTCCGTCGCCGACGACGGCTCCCGGGTCATCTTCCTGCGCTCGTCGGGACCGGAGGACCCGGCCGACGCGCTCTGGCTGCTCGACGTCGCCTCCGGCGAGGAGCACCTCGTCGCCGACCCGGCGGTGCTGCTCGGCGCGGACGGCGAACCCGCCGCGCTGGCGCCGGGTGAGCGGGCGCTGCGGGAGCGGCTGCGGCTCAGCGCCGCCGGCATCGGGTCGTACGCCCTGGACGCCGCCGGCCGGGTGGCCGCCTTCGCGCTGGCCGGCCGGCTGTTCCGCGCGGACCTGGTGCACGGCGACGTGGTCGAGGTGGCCGCCGTCGGCCCGGTGATCGACCCGCGTCCCGATCCCACCGGCGAGCGGCTGGCCTACGTCACCGACGCCGCCGAGGGGGTGCGCCGGGGCCAGTTGCGGGTGGTCGAGCCGGACGGCGCCGACAACCTCCTGGCCGGCGAGGACAGCGGGGTGACCTGGGGGCTGGCCGAGCACATCGCGGCGGAGGAGTTCGACCGGTTCCGCGGCTACTGGTGGTCCCCGGACGGGCGCTCGGTGCTGGCCGCCCGGGTGGACGAGTCCCGGCTGGACCGCTGGCACCTGCACGACCCGGCAGACCCGGCGAGCCCGCCGACGTCCGTGGCGTACCCCCGGGCGGGCGGGCCGAACGCGGAGGTCAGCCTGCACCTGCTGGACCTCGACGGCGGCTGGGTCGACGTGCACTGGGACCGGGAGACCTACCGGTACCTGACGTCGGTGGACTGGGCGGACGGCGGCCCGCTGATCACCGTGCTGCGCCGGTCGCAGCAGCACGGCCTGGTGCTGGCGGTCGACCCGCGCACCGGGGAGACGCAGGTGCACGCGGAGCTGGCCGACCCGCGCTGGGTGGAGCCGATCCCGGGCACCCCGGCGCACCTGCCCGACGGGCGGGTGCTGGTCGGCGGCGAGCTGGCCCACGACGGGTACGACGCCCGCTGCCTGTTCGCCGACGGCACCCTGCTCACCCCGCCCTCGCTCTACGTGCGGCGGGTGGTGGGCCGGCTGCCGGCCGGGGCGAACACGGCCGCGGACCTGCTGGTCGAGGCGAGCGAGGGCGAGCCGAGCCAGCGCCACCTCTACCGGGTGCGCACGGCGATCGGCGGTGGGGTGGACGCCCGCCGGATGGGCGCCGATCCCGGCTGGCACACGGCCGCGATCGGTGGCAGCACCCTGGCCGTGGGGGTGGCCTCGCTGGAGCATCCGGGCACCCGCTGGCGCGTCTGGCACGGCGACCGCGAGGTGGGCGAGCTGGCCTCGCGCGCCGCGACCCCGCCGTACGCGCCGAGGCCGACGCTGGTCCGGGTGACCGACCGGCGGCTGCCGAGCGCGGTGCTCTACCCGGGCGAGCACGTGAAGGGCACGAAGCTGCCGGTGCTGCTCGACATCTACGGCGGTCCGGGCCACCAGGAGGTGATCGCGGCGCGGGCGGCCTGGCTGGAACGGCAGTGGTGGGCCGAGCAGGGCTTCGCCGTGGTGACCATCGACAACCGGGGCACCCCCGGCATCGCCCCGTCCTTCGAGAAGGCGATCCACCGGCGGATGGCCGACGTGATCCTGACCGACCAGGTGGACGCGCTGACCGCGCTCGCCGGGAAGCACCCGGACCTGGACCTGGAACGGGTGGCGGTGCGCGGCTGGTCGTTCGGCGGCTGGCTGGCCGGGCTGGCGGTGCTGCGCCACCCGGAGCTGTTCCGGTGCGCGGTCGTCGGCGCCCCGGTCACCGACTGGACCCTGTACGACACCGCGTACACCGAGCGCTACCTGGGGATGCCGGACGACGGGATGGACGTCTACGCCCACCACTCGCTGGTCGAGCTGGCCGCCGAGCCGGTCGGCGACCCGGCGCAGGCCCGGCCCATGCTGCTGGTGCACGGCCTGGTCGACGACAACGTGCTGGCCGCGCACACCCTGCGGCTCTCGGCGGCGCTGCTGGCCGCCGGCCGGCCGCACGCGGTGCTGCCGCTCACCGGGGCGAGCCACATGGCCGCCGGCGGGGTGGCCGAGCGGCTGCTCCGGCTGGAGCTGGACTTCCTCCGCCGCCACCTGTGAACGCGCCGCCACCTGTGAACGCGCGAGGGCCCCGGCCGGATCGGACCGGGGCCCCCGCGGGGTCAGGCTGTCACTGCTTCACGTAGGCGTCCACGAAGCTGGGCCAGCCGAAGATGCTGCCGATGAAGACACCACCGGCCTTCTCGCCGTGCGCGATGGAGATGACCTCGTTGTAGAGCGGCACCGCCGGCGCCGACTCCTTCATGAGCTTCTCGTCCAGCGCGCTCCACTCCTCGGCCTGCTTGGCCGGGTCCTCCGCGAGCACCCGGTCGAACTCGGCGTTGATGGCGGCGCTGTTCAGCTGGGAGGTGTTGTTGCTGCCCTCGTCCTTGATGGCGCGACCGTCGAAGAGCACCGGCAGGATCGCGGCGCCGCTGGGCCAGTCGGCGGCCCACGAGTCGACCCAGAGGTCCCACGGGTTGCTCTTCTTCTTCACGAAGTCGAGGTAGCCGTCCGCGGGGATCGGCTTGATGGTGACGGTGAAGCCGGCCTTCTCCAGGGCGGCCTTGACCTGGGTGGCGGTCTCCTGCTGCCAGGTCTCGTCGCCGGTGCCGAGCACCAGGTTCGCCGACTTGCCGGCGAGCAGCTCCTTGGCCTTCGCCGGGTTGCCGCTCTCGCCGGCCGGGTACGCGTCGAACTGCTTGTAGCCGAGCGTGGTGGGCGGCAGCAGGGTGGTGAGCGGCACGGCGCCGTACGGTCCGCCGAGGTTCTTGGTGATGCTGCTGCGGTCGATCGCGTAGTTGATCGCCTGCCGCACGGCCAGGTCGGTGACCCGCGTCGTGTTGATGCTCAGCCGGTAGGCGTTCGGCGTGGCGGCGACGATCATCCGCTCCTTGAGCTTGGCGTCGCCGGTGACCTTCGCGATCAGCTCGGACGGCACGCCGCCGGTGGCCACCGCCGCCGAGTCGTTGCCGGTGCCGGCGAGGACCCGGTTGGTCTGGGTGGCCTGGTCCGAGCCGAGCGACCAGATGAACTTGTCCGGGTACGCGTGCCGCACCGGGTCCGTGGCCGGGTCCCAGTTCGGGTTGCGCTCCAGCACCATCTCCACGCCGGGCTGGATCTTCGTGAACTTGTAGGGCCCGGACGAGAACGGCTGGTTGTCCAGGTTGACGCCGGTGTCCTTGTCGGCCGGCAGCGGCGCGGTGGCCGGCAGCGACACGGCGAACGGCAGGTCACAGCGCGGCTTGTTGAACTCGAAGCGCAGCGTCTGCGCGTCCGGGGTGCTCAGGCCCGGCGGCAGCGAGGTCTTGTTCGCCTTGAAGTTCCACTTGGTGTCGTACTGCGGGCTGTCGGCCAGCCACTCCTGCAGGTAGGTGGGGCCGCCGGTCAGGTCGGGGTCGAACGAGCGGGCGATCCCGTACGCGATCTCCTTGGAGGTGATCGGACGGCCGTCCTCGAACTTGACGCCCTGCTTGATCTTGAATTCCCAGACCTTGCAGTCGTTGTTGACGTTCTTGCCGGGGGTCTCCGCCAGGTCGCCGACCAGGGTCACGTTGCCCTTGCCGTCGTCCTTGAACGTGGTGAGGAAGCGGGCGTAGAGCTGGCTCCCCATCAAACCGGCGAACGAGTAGACCCGCTGCGGGTCCAGGTGGGAGATCTTGTTCTCGCGCAGGATGTAGAAGGTCCCGCCCTTGGCCGCGCCGGGCACCTCGGCCGCCGGACCCAGCGAGTCCTTGGGGTCGGTCGCGATGGCGCCGCTGCGGGGCTTGTTGGTGTCCACCTTGTCGCCGTTGTCGCCGGTGTTCTTGCTGCATGCACTGAGGGCGACCACCAGTGCCATCGCACCGCCCATGGCGGTGGCGAGTCTTGCTCGCATACTCACTCCTCCGGGTCCGATGAAAGAAAGCTTCGCTCAGCTTTCATCCGCGGTAAATTTCGAGCAGATAACGAATAGACGGCGAACGCGAGGTCAGCCGAGGCGCACCCGCGGATCGATGTACGCGTAGAGCAGGTCGACCACGATGTTCGCGACGACCACGAAGAGCGCGGAGATCAGCACGGTGGCCATGATGGTCGGCAGGTCGCCCTGGCGGACCGCCTCCACGGCGGTACGCCCCAGCCCCTGGATGCCGAAGGTCGTCTCGGTGATGACCGTCCCGCCCAGTGCCGCGCCCACGTCGATGCCGGCGATGGTCACGATCGGGGTGATCGCCGCCCGCAGGGCGTGCCGCCCGTAGACCTTCCGCTTCGCCACGCCCTTGGCCCGGGCGGTCCGCACGAAGTCCTCGGAGAGCGTCTCCAGCATCTGCGCCCGGGACAGCCGGGCGTAGATGGCGGAGAAGAGCAGGGCCAGGGTCACCCAGGCCAGCACCAGCCCGCGCGCCCACTCCACCGGGTTCTCGAGGAAGGGCACGTACCGCGGCGTCGGCAAGATCTTCAACGAGTACACGAAGATCAGCAACAGCACGGCGCCGACGAAGTAAAGCTGCAACGAGGCGAAGGTCAGCGTGAGCCCGATCGAGACCCGGTCGAGCAGCGAGCCCCGCCGTAGCGCCGATATCATGCCGAGCCCCACCCCGAGCGCGAGCCAGAGCACCGCCGCGGGGAGCACGATGTTCAACGTCACGGGCAGCACCCGGGCGAACGTGTCGGTGACCGCCTCGCTGTTGACGTAGGAGTAGCCGAGGCAGGGCGCCTCGCACTTGCCGCCCTGCGCGCTGCCCAGGTCGCGGCCGACGAAGATGCCCTTCATGTAGTTGGCGTACTGCGTCGGCTTCGGGTCGTTGAGCCCCAGCTCCGTCCGCACCCGCTCCAGGCGCTCGGCGTTGCAGTTCTTCGGGCACATGCCGGTCACCGGATCGCGGGGCAGCGCGAAGAACATGAGGAAGCTGACGATGCTCACCGCGAGCAGCACCGAGACCGCAAGCAGCACTCGCTTCAGCAGGAACCGCACCATGGCGCCGAACCCCTTACCGTGACGACTTCGGATCGAGCGCGTCGCGCAGCGCGTCGCCGAAGAGGTTGAACGCCAGCACGAGCGCGAAGATGGTGATGCCCGGGAAGAAGACGTACGCCGGGTCGGTCTGCAGGTAGTCGATGCTGCGGTAGATCATCCGGCCGAAGCTCGGCACCGACTCGGGCAGCCCGACGCCGAGGAAGGACAGTGCCGCCTCACCGGTGACGTACGACGGCACCGCCAGCGAGAACGCGACAAGGATCGGCGCCCAGATGTTCGGCAGCAGCTGCCGGAAGAGCATGTGCCCCAGCCCGGCGCCGCTGGCCCGGGCCGCCTCGACGAACTCCCGTTCGCGCAGCGACACCACCTGCCCGCGGACGAGTCGCGCCGTGCCGGTCCAGCCGAACGCGGCGAACACGACGATCAACGTGGTCACCGCGAACCAGGTGGGCACCGCGTCCCGGGGGCCGTAGAAGCGCAGGGAGAACGTCGGGACCACGGCCAGCGCGAAGATGAGGAACGGCATCGCCAGGGCGACGTCGGTGATCCACATGATCACGGAATCGACCACGCCACCGAGGTAGCCGGCGACGATCCCGAGCACCACGCCGATCGTGGTGGTGACGAGCGCGGCCCCCAGGGCGATCAGCAGCGAGGTGCGGATGCCGTAGATCATCCGGATGAAGATGTCCCGGCCCAGGCCCGGTTCGAGCCCGAACCAGTGGTCGCCGCTGACCCCGCCCACGTAGCCGAGCGGCATGCCGGTGCTGTCCAGCAGGTCGCCGAACTGCTGGCTCGGCGACATGCCGTAGAGCCGCTGGAGCAGCGGCGCCGCCAGTGCCGCCAGGATGAACACGGCCAGCACGATGCCGCTGACCAGGGCCGTGCGGTCCCGGCGCAGCCGGCTCCAGACGAGTTGGCCGGGCGAGCGCCCGACGAGACCCTTCTCCTCGGGGCCCGCACCGGTGGACTCGATCTCGGCAAGCGCCACGCCCTCGACCGGGGACAGGCTCATTTCGACACCTCCTCGGCGGTCGCGGCGGCCGGTCCGGCGCCCTGGCTGATCGTTCCCGTCTCCGGGAAGTGGCAGGCGGTGGCCTGGTTGCCGCCGTCCCGGGAAACGAGCGCCGGCTCCTCGGTGGCGCACCGCTCCTGCGCCTTCCAGCAGCGGGTGCGGAAGCGGCAGCCCGACGGCGGGTTGAGCGGGGTGGGCACGTCGCCGGTGAGCCGGATCCGCCCGGCCGGCCCGAGCGCCGTGACGTCCGGGATGGCCGACAGCAGCGCGCGCGTGTACGGGTGCTGCGGCCGCTGGTAGATGTCGTCGCGGTCACCGATCTCGACGATCTTGCCGAGGTACATGACGGCGACCCGGTGGCAGAAGTGCCGCACCACGGCGAGGTCGTGGGCGATGAACACGAACGCCAGGTCCAGGTCGCGTTGCAGGTCACGCAGCAGGTTGATGACCTGGGCCTGGATCGAGACGTCCAGGGCGGAGACGGGCTCGTCGGCGACGATGAGCTTCGGGCGCAGCGCGAGGGCGCGGGCGATGCCGATGCGCTGGCGCTGCCCGCCGGAGAACTCGTGCGGGTAGCGGTTGTAGTGCTCCGGGTTCAACCCGACCAGTTCCAGCAGTTCCTGCACGCGCTTCCGGATGCCGCCCGGCGGGTTGATGCCGTTGACCTGCAACGGCATGGCCACGATCCGCCCGACCGTGTGCCGGGGGTTCAGCGAGGCGTAGGGGTCCTGGAAGATGATCTGGAGGTCCTGCCGCAGCGGCCGCAGCGCGCCGCGACGGGCGTGGGTGATGTCCCGGCCCGCGAACTCGATGGTGCCGGAGGTGGGCTCCAGCAGCCGCACCAGCATCCGCCCGGTGGTGGTCTTCCCGCATCCGGACTCCCCGACCAGGCCCAGGGTCTCCCCCGGCCGCACGTCGAAGTCCAGGCCGTCGACCGCCCGGACGGCGCCCTTGGCGCGGAAGCCCTCCCGCACCGGGAAGTGCTTCGTCAGCCCCCGCACGCGCAGCAGCGACTCGGTCTCGGTGCTCATCGGGCCACTCCCACCTGGGCGATGTCCTGCTGGTAGAGCCGGGTGCGCTCCTCGGCCGGCAGGTGGCAGGCGACCAGATGGCCCGCCTCCCCGGCCGCCCGGAGCTCGGGCACCTCGGTGCGGGAGCGGTCGCCGTTGCGGTCGGCGTAACGGCAGCGCGGGTGGAACGCGCACCCCGACGGCAGGTTGATCAGCGACGGCGGGTTGCCCTTGATCGGCACCAGGTCCGCGTCCGCGTCGCCGTGCAGCGAGGGCACGCTCGACAACAACCCCCAGGTGTACGGATGCTGCGGCCGCCGCAGCACCTGCTCCACGCTGCCGTGCTCGACCGCCCGCCCCCCGTACATGACGAGGACGTCGTCCGCCACCTGGCTGACCACGCCCAGGTCGTGGGTGATCAGGATGATCGCGGAGCGGAACTCCTCCTGGAGGTCGCTGAGCAGGTCCAGGATCTGCGCCTGCACCGTCACGTCCAGGGCGGTGGTCGGCTCGTCGGCGATCAGCAGGTCCGGGTCGTTGACCAGGGCCATGGCGATCATCGCCCGCTGCCGCATGCCACCGGAGAACTCGTGCGGGTACTGGTCGAACCGCTTCGCCGGCTGCGGGATGCCGACCCGGCCCAGCATGTCCACGGCCCGGGTGCGCGCCTCCCGCTTCCCGGCCCGCGGATGGTGCACCCGGTACGCCTCGGCGATCTGCTTGCCGACCGTGTAGTACGGGTGCAGCGCCGACAGCGGATCCTGGAAGATCATGGCCATGTCCCGGCCCCGGAGCCGCCGCACCTCCTCCTCGGGCAGCCCGACCAGCTGACGACCACCCACCGAGATCTCCCCGGTGATGGTGGCCCGCTTGGTGTTGTGCAGGCCGAGGACCGCCAGCGACGTGACGCTCTTCCCCGACCCCGACTCGCCCACGATGCCCAGCGTCCGACCGCGCTCGACGGCGAACGAGACCCCGTCGACGGCCTTCACCACGCCGTCCTCGGTGTCGAACCGCACCCGCAGGTCGCGGACCTGCAGATAGGGGCCCTCGCCGGTGCGTTGCGCCGGCACCTCGGGGCGGTCCGGCTCCCCGGACGGCACCGTCTCCGACCTGCCCATGACCGCCTCCCTCAGTGACGAAGAGAACTTACAACAAACTTCTGGAGGCGAAAATAAGCTACAAACCGCGGCCTGTCAGCGGCCCGAGCGTAACGACTGGGTTTCCAACCTGAACAGCCCTCACCTGGACATTCATGGTTGCGACTGGGCATCGCCCGCCTCGCCCTCGCACGCGAGGTGCGACCATGGCCGTGGCGACCAAGCGAAGATTCCCGCCGACACGAGGTGGAGGTGACCATGACCGCGGCGGTGTTCGGCCACGACGGCCCGTGGACCGAAGAGGAGTACCTCGCCCTCGGCGAGACGCAGCAACGCGTCGAACTCTTCGACGGGAGCCTCCACGTGACGCCAGCCCCCACCCCACGGCACCAGCGCATCCAGCGAAACCTCGGCAACCTCCTCGAGGAGGCGGCGCGGAGCGCCGGGCTGGAACTGCTGGAGACGGTCAACGTCCGGCTCAAACCGGGCCGGATCCCCATCCCTGACCTGGTCGTCACCCAGCCGATCGACTTCGACGAACCGATGGTCGAGGCACAGGACGTCCGTCTGGTCTGCGAGATCATCTCGCCGAGCAACGCGGCCACCGACAAGGTGCTCAAAATGCACTACTACGCCGCCGCGGGCATCGAGTGGTATCTGCTGGTCGAACAAGAGAACGGAACCCTGCACCTCTACCGCCGGCACGGCCAGCACTACAGCGAACACTCCGTGACCAAACCGGGTGAGGCGCTGATGCTGACCGAGCCCGTCCGGGCGACGATCCGGCCGGAGGATCTCGTCCCCTGACGGATGTCGGTCGGGTCGCCTAGGGTCGGGCGCATGACCGAGTTCGACGCGGCCACCGCCGCCGTCCAGGCCGCCCTCGACGCGGGAGCCCGGTACGCGGACGCCCGGGTGATGCACCGCCGCTACGAGTCGATGTCGGCCCGCAACGGGGACATCGAGGAGCTGACCCAGGACGAGAGCATCGGGCTCGGCGTCCGCGCCCTGGTTGGGTCGAGTTGGGGCTTCCACGCCGTACCCGAGCTGTCGGACGCCGCGGCCCGCGACGCCGGCCGGTGCGCCGCGGCGATCGCCACGGCGAGCGCGCGGGTCCCCGGCCCGCCCATCGACCTCGTCCCGGTCGACGCGACGGTGGCGAGCTGGGCCTCGGCCTGCGCGGTCGACCCGCTCGGCGTGCCGCTCTCCGACAAGGGCGACCTGCTGACCCGCGCCACCGCGACGATGCGGGAGCACGGCGCCGACCTGGCCGAGGGGCTCTACCAGATCTGGGACACCGCCAAGTGGTTCGTCTCCAGCGAGGGGCACCGCATCGACCAGCGCATCCGCGAGTGCGGCGGCGGCATCTCGGCCACCTCGATCGGCGACGGTGAGACCCAGCGCCGCTCCTATCCGAGCTACCGGGGCCAGTACGGCACCACCGGGTGGGAGCTGGTCACGTCGCTGGACCTGGCCGCGCACGCCGCCGGGATCGCCGAGGAGTCCCGGGAGCTGCTGACCGCCCCCGAGTGCCCGTCCGGCGAGACCGACCTGATCCTCGGCGGCGAGCAGCTCGCCCTGCAGATCCACGAGTCGGTCGGGCACGCCATCGAGCTGGACCGGATCCTCGGCTGGGAGGCCGCGTTCGCCGGCACGTCCTGGCTGGACCTGACCCGGCTCGGCTCGCTGCGCTACGGCTCCGAGCTCATGAACGTCACCATCGACCCGACCATCCCCGGCGCGCTGGGCAGCTTCGGCTTCGACGACGAGGGCTCGCCGGCGGTCAGGCGGGACGCGGTCCGCGAGGGTCGCTGGGTGGGTGTGCTCGCCGGCCGGGACTCGGCCGCCGTCGCCGGTCTGGACTACGGCGGCAGCGTACGGGCGGACGGCTGGGCGCGGCTGCCGATGGTGCGGATGACCAACGTGGGCCTGGAACCGGGCCCGCACACGCTCGACGAGATCATCGCGGCCACCGACGACGGGGTGCTCATGGACCTCAACCGCTCCTGGTCCATCGACGACAAACGGCTCAACTTCCAGTTCGGCTGCGAGGTCGGCTGGGAGGTGAAGAAGGGCCGCCGGGGGCGGATGCTGCGCAACCCCACCTACACGGGGATCGGGCCGGTCTTCTGGCGCTCGATGGACATGCTCTCGTCGGAGATCGTGCCGTGGGGCACGCCCAACTGCGGCAAGGGGCAACCGGGCCAGACCGGGCACACCGGCCACCCGGCCGCACCGGCCCGCTTCCGCAACGTCCGGGTGGGGGTGCGGGCATGAGCGAGCTGGATCTCGCCGGCCGGGTGATCGAGCTGATCCGCCGGCTGGCCGGGTCGGAGGCCCAGGCCGAGGTGGTGGTGACCCGCGCCGACCTGGCGCTGACCCGGTTCGCCAACTCGTTCATCCACCAGAACGTCGCCGAGTCGGGCACCACGGTCCGGCTGCGGGTGCACGCCGACGGGCGGACGGCCGCGGGCAGCGGCAGCCTGGTCGACCCCGACGGGTTGACCGCGCTGGTCGAGCGGACCCTGGCCGCGACCCGGCTCGCGCCGCCCGATCCGGCCTGGCCGGGCCTCACCCCGCCCGCGCCGGTCCCGTCGGGAGCGCCCGTCGACGAGGCCACCGCGGCCGCCTCGCCCGACGAGCGGGCCGCCCGGGTGCGCGCCTTCGTGGACGCGGTCGAGGGGCTGGAGGCCGCGGGCTACTGCCGGACGGCCCACCGGTCCGGGGCGTTCGCCAACTCGGCCGGGCAGTCGGCGGTGGGGCGGTCGGCCGAGGCGGCCATGGACGGCATCGCCCGGACGGGCGGCGCCGACGGGGTGGCCCGGCAGGCCGCCGACCGCCTCGCCAACCTGGACGGCGGGGCCCTGGGCGCGCGGGCGGCGGCGAAGGCGCGGGCCGCGGCCGACCCCGTCGAGCTGCCGCCGGGGCGCTACGAGGTGGTGCTCGAACCGGCCGCCGTGGCCGATCTCCTGCAGAATCTCGCCTGGTACGGCTTCAACGGCAAGCGGCACGCCGAGCGGCAGTCCTTCGCCGAGCCGGGCACCGTCCAGTTCGACCCGGCGGTGACCCTCGTGGACGATCCGCTGCACGCCTCCGGGCTGCCGTACGACCTGGAGGGCACGCCCCGGCGGGTGCTGACCCTGGTCGAGGCGGGCACCACGGCGGCGGTGGCGCACGACCGGCGCAGCGGCGCCGAGGCGGGCACCGGGTCCACCGGGCACGGGATGGCCGGGGCGTCCACGTTCGGCCCGATCCCGCACAACCTCCGCCTGCTGCCGACGGGCGGCCCGACGGAGGTGGCCGCAGGGCAGCTCAGCGCCGGGGTGACGGGCGCGGTGGCCGACCCGGACACCGCCGCCCTGGTCGCCGGGATGGCGCGGGGCCTGCTGGTCAGCGACTTCTGGTACACCCGGGTGCTCGACCCGAAGCAACTGGTCGTCACCGGCCTGACCCGCAACGGCGTCTGGCTCGTGGAGGACGGCGTGCCCACCCGGGCGGTGCGCGACTTCCGGTTCACCGAGTCCTACCCGCGGGCGATGGGCCCGGATCGGGTGCTCGGCCTCGGCCGGGCGCCGGTCCGCCAGCCGGACCGGATGGACGGCTCCTGGTGGGAGGCTCCGGCGCTGCGGCTGGCGTCCTGGAACTTCACCGGTGGCGCGTCCGGCTGACGGTCCAAGATATTGATCTTGGTTCGGGTCTTTCCAACCTCCCGGACACACGGGACACTGCGTTGCGCGGCCGGGCCGCGAAGATCGGCGTAACGTGTGTCACTTAGCTGCGCCGGTTCGCCGGTGCGGCCTGTACGTGCGCAAGACGTGGCAGTGGACGCGGTCTCGCCCGGTCCGCTGACCGGTACGGAAGGTGTGATCCGCCGCCCTCGCGAAGGGCGCCGTCAGGGAGACGACTCGAATGACATCAACGGCAACGAGGCCGCGAGGGGCGCGGGCACGCGCCGCGATAGCGGCCAAGACGTTGCGGACCGACCGCTGGTGGTTCGCGCCACTGATCACCGTCGTCGGGCTCAGCGCCTGGGTCATCTACGCGACGGTCCGGGTCTTCATGCACAAGTGGTACTGGGTGGACCAGTACCACTACCTGACGCCGTTCTACTCCCCCTGCGTCACCGAGCGGTGCGTCGAGGGGTCCTCGCACTTCGGCAGCTTCCTGCCGGGCTGGTGGATCATCCCGGACGCGGCGCTGACCCTGCCGTTCCTGCTGCTGTTCCGGCTCACCTGCTACTACTACCGCAAGGCCTACTACCGGTCGTTCTGGCTGTCGCCGCCGGCCTGCGCCGTACCGGACGGGCACCAGGCGTACAGCGGTGAGACCCGGTTCCCGCTGCTCGGCCAGAACCTGCACCGCTACTTCTTCTACCTCGCCGCGATCATCTCGCTGATCAACACCTACGACGCGATCTACGCGTTCCACTCGCCGAAGGGCTTCGGTTTCGGCCTGGGCAACGTCATCCTGCTGGTCAACGTGGTGATGCTCTGGGCGTACACCATCTCCTGCCACTCCTGCCGGCACATCATCGGCGGGCGGCTCAAGCACTTCTCCAAGCACCCGCTGCGCTACCGCGCGTGGACCGGGGTGTCCTGGCTGAACGTCCGGCACATGCAGCTCGCCTGGATCACCCTCGGCACCCTGGCGCTGACCGACTTCTACGTCATGGCGGTCGCGGCCGAGTGGTTCCCCGATCTGCGGTTCATCAACTGAAGGCCCCTGACATGACTGAGACGCGAATCGAACGACACCACTACGACGTCGTCGTGATCGGCGCCGGCGGCGCCGGCCTGCGCGCGGCGATCGAGGCCCGGCTGGCCGGCAAGAAGACGGCGATCATCTCGAAGTCGCTGTTCGGCAAGGCGCACACGGTGATGGCCGAGGGCGGCGCGGCGGCCGCCATGGGCAACGTGAACTCCCGGGACAACTGGCAGGTGCACTTCCGGGACACCATGCGCGGCGGCAAGTTCCTCAACAACTTCCGGATGGCCGAGCTGCACGCGAAGGAGTCGCCGCAGCGGATCTGGGAGCTGGAGACGTACGGGGCGCTCTTCGACCGCACCAAGGACGGGAAGATCTCCCAGCGCAACTTCGGCGGCCACGAGTACCCGCGGCTGGCGCACGTCGGCGACCGGACCGGCCTCGAGCTGATCCGCACCCTCCAGCAGAAGATCGTCTCCCTCCAGCAGGAGGACAAGCGGGAGCACGGCGACTACGAGGCCCGGATCAGGGTCTTCTCCGAGACCACCATCACCGAGCTGCTGCTCGACGGCGACCGGGTCGCGGGCGCATTCGGCTACTTCCGCGAGTCCGGCGACTTCGTCCTCTTCGAGGCCCCGGCCGTGGTCCTCGCGACCGGCGGCGTCGGCCGCTCCTACAAGGTCACCTCGAACTCCTGGGAGTACACGGGGGACGGTCACGCCCTCGCGCTGCGCGCCGGGGCGACCCTGATCAACATGGAGTTCCTCCAGTTCCACCCGACCGGCATGGTCTGGCCGCCCTCGGTGAAGGGCATCCTGGTCACCGAGTCGGTCCGCGGCGACGGCGGGGTGCTCAAGAACTCCGAGGGCAAGCGCTTCATGTTCGACTACGTCCCGGACGTGTTCCGCAAGCAGTACGCGGACAACGAGGCCGAGGCGGACCGCTGGTACAAGGACCCGGACAACAACCGGCGCCCACCGGAGCTGCTCCCCCGCGACGAGGTCGCCCGGGCCATCAACAGCGAGGTCAAGGCCGGTCGGGGCACGCCGGCCGGCGGCGTCTTCCTGGACATCGCCTCCCGGCTGCCGGGCGAGGAGATCCGGCGCCGGCTGCCGTCGATGTACCACCAGTTCAAGGAGCTGGCCGACGTCGACATCACCAAGGAGCCCATGGAGGTCGGCCCGACCTGCCACTACGTGATGGGCGGCGTCGAGGTGGACCCGGACTCCGGTGCGGCGTACGGCACGGTGCGCGGGCTCTTCGCCGCCGGTGAGGTCTCCGGCGGCATGCACGGCTCCAACCGGCTCGGCGGCAACTCGCTGTCGGACCTGCTGGTCTTCGGCAAGCGGGCGGGCGGCCACGCCGCCTCGTACGCCGACCAGCTCACCGCGCGCCCGGCGGTGTCGGTGGCGGCGGTGGAGGCCGCGGTGGAGACGGCGCTGGCCCCGCTGCAGCGGGACACCGGCGAGAGCCCCTACACCCTCCAGCAGGACCTCCAGGCGGTGATGGGGGATCTGGTCGGCATCATCCGCCGGGAGGGTGAGCTGGTCGACGCGCTGGCCCGACTGGCCGAGCTGCGCGAACGGGTGGCGAAGGTGAGCGCGGCCGGCGGCCGGCGCTACAACCCGGGCTGGCACCTGGCTCTCGACCTGCGCAACATGCTGGTCGTCTCCGAGTGCACCGCGAAGGCTGCCCTGGAGCGGCAGGAGTCGCGCGGCGGGCACACCCGGGAGGACCACCCCGCCATGGACCCGAAGTGGCGGCGGGTGAACCTGGTCTGCGCGCTGGACGGCGACACGGTCCGGCTGACCCGGAAGCCGCTGCCGAAGATGCGGGCGGAGCTGATCTCCCTGTTCGACCGGGCCGAGCTGGCCAAGTACCTGACCGACGAGGAACTCGCCGAGTTCGACGCCCTCACCGAGGAGGAGCGCTGAGGAATGGGAACTGACAAGACTCAGGCGACCGGCAAGCCGGGCGCCAAGCGGCCATTCCGCATCTGGCGGGGCGACGAGAACGGCGGCGAGCTGCGCGACTACACCGTCGAGGTGAACGAGGGCGAGGTCGTCCTCGACGTGATCCACCGCCTCCAGGCCACCGACGCGCCCGACCTGGCGTGCCGGTGGAACTGCAAGGCCGGCAAGTGCGGCTCGTGCTCCATGGAGATCAACGGCAAGCCCCGGCTGAGCTGCATGACCCGGATGTCGACCTTCGAGGAGGGGGAGACCGTCACGGTCACCCCGCTGCGCACCTTCCCGGTCATCCGGGACCTCGTCACCGACGTCTCGTTCAACTACGAGAAGGCGCGGGAGACGCCGGCGTTCGCGCCGCCGGTCGACGTGGCCCCGGGCGACTACCGGATGCAGCAGGTCGACGTCGAGCGCTCGCAGGAGTTCCGGAAGTGCATCGAGTGCTTCCTCTGCCAGAACGTCTGCCACGTGATTCGCGACCACGAGGAGAACAAGCAGGCGTTCTCCGGTCCTCGGTTCTTCATCCGGGCCGCCGAGCTGGACATGCACCCGCTCGACGCGAAGACCGACCGCAAGGAGTACGCGCAGTCCGAGATGGGGCTTGGTTTCTGCAACATCACCAAGTGCTGCACCGAGGTCTGCCCCGAGCACATCAAGATCACCGACAACGGGATCATCCCCATGAAGGAGCGGGTCGTCGACCGCAGGTACGATCCCCTTGTGTGGCTTGGTAGCAAGATCTTCCGGAGGGGTCAGGTGCCTCAGACCAGCGTGACCAGCGGGCATTCGAGCGGCGCCGTGACCGCCGGCGCGGCGCACGGCGGGGTGCACTCGCACGCCGGCGGCTCGCACGACACGGCGGCCGAGCGGCAGGCGCAGCAGGGCGTCAACTGGCACCGCGAGGTGCCGCACCCGACCGCCCCCGCGGTCGACGTCAACGGCAAGCTGCCGCTGACCGAACTGACCTTCGACCGGGCCGCCGCGCCGTCGCCGTTCGGTGACGACGTGACCTTCCCGCTGCCGCCGGAGCACCTGAACTTCGCCCACCCGCAGCAGGACGAGCCGAAGCACTGAGCAGCACACCGACAACGACGACGGGGGCCGCGGCACATGCCGCCGGCCCCCGTCCCGTTTCCGTCCCCGCGTCCGCTTCCGCCGCTCAGGCGCCGGCGAGCAGCGGGGGCAGGGCCGCGACTCCCCCGGTCCGCTTCCGCCGGTCAGGCGCCGGCGAGCAGCGGGGGCAGGGCCGCGACGATCGGCACGTCGGCCGGCAACCAGGGGACGGTGTCGAGCTCGCCGGCCGCGAGCCAGCGCAGCTCCAGGTGCTCCAGGGCCTTCGGCTGGTCACCGTGGAGGAGGCGGGCCGCGTACACCCGGAGGACGGACCGGCCGTGGGCCATCCGCACGTCGCGGCCGACCCGCGCGCCGATCTCCACCCGGACGCCGAGCTCCTCGGCGCACTCGCGGACCAGCGCGTCGGTCTCGGTCTCCCCGGGCTCCACCTTGCCGCCGGGGAACTCCCAGCGCCCGGCCACCTCGGGTGGCGCGGAGCGCGCGCAGGCCAGGACCCTGCCGTCCACGATGATCGCCGCCCCGACGACAACCCTCGGCTCCCGCCGGTCCTGCCCGTTCCCGCTAACCCGTTCGGTCCGCACGGGCGTCCAGCGTGCCAGATCAATCGGCGGTTTGGGTAGCTGAGTCGACCGTCAGGTCAGCAGAACACGGAAGTGTGGGCGTGGACACACCATCTGTGCGACGACAGACTAGAGGGCGTCGACTCGGACACGGGATGGCGACGATTAGGCCACAAGCCGGCAACGACGCCTGGGAGGTGCGGTGATGCGCGTGCTGTTCAACGGCCGGGCGAAACACGACTACCTCAGCGACGCGCTCGCCCTGCTGTCCGGCTGGACCCGCGAGGGCGAACAGATCCGCCGCACGCTTGTCATCGACGACACCCAGCACGCCGCGCTCACCGAGCGCGTCGCCGTGGTCGCCGACGCGCTGCGCCTGCGGCCGGAGATCAGCCGCCGGGCCGACCGCACCCAGATCAGGGTGGGTCACGGCGACGGCGAGCCGCTCACCGAGGGCGAGGTCCTGCTGGCGGCGCGCATCGAGGACGCGGTCCGCGCGGTCACCGAGCCCTGAACGCTCTCCTGAAAGAAACCTGAACGTTTCTGGTTAGCCCCCAAATCCTCCGGGGTAGGACTTCCGTGGACAGGGAACCGCAAGGCTCCCGAAAGCGACGGAATGTGCGATAACCCCCTGAGGAGCTGACCATGACGACGCCCACCACGGCCGCCGACCGGGCCACCGACCACGTGCACACCGGCCACGTCGAACGCGACGCCCGGCACCTGCACCGGCACGGCGAGGAGACCAAGCCGGCGTGGAAGACCACCGAGCTGGCCGTCTACCTGCTCGCCGTCATCGGCGTCCTGATCGCCTCGAACGCCGTCGGCGACGGCGCCGCGGACAACGGCGGCGACTACTTCGCCGCCGACAAGGCCTGGTGGTACATCACCCTGCTGACCGTCGGCTACCTGATCAGCCGGGGCCTGGCCAAGGCCGGCAGCCGCAGCCGCGACCACGACCCGCGCGTCGACCACTGACCCCTCCGGACCGAGGCAGCCCCGTCCACGTGGACGGGGCTGCCGTCGTCCATCCGGGGCTCCGGCCGGCTGGCGAGCCCCACCTACCGTCGGGGGCATGGCCGATCCGACGTACGACCGCAGGGAACAGTTCCAGCAGATCCAGAGCGGGCTCCTGCCCGGTGAGCAGGTCATCGCCGTCTACGACGCCGTCGGCACGGGCACCGGGTTCATCGGCCTGACCGACCGCCGGGTCATCATCCAGGACCGCTCCTTCGTCGGGAAGCGGTACGCGATCACCAGCATCCCCTATGCGAAGATCACCAGCGTGAGCGTGGTGAGCAACAAGTCGTGGGGCGGCTCGTTCTTCTCCACCGGGGCCATCGCCATCCACGTCGGCACGCACACCTACGAGGTGGAGTTCCGGGGCGCGCAGAAGAGCCACCACGTGCACAACGTCATCCTCCACCACATCTCCTGACGTGCCGGTCGGCCTGCCGGCGGCGCTCTACGACGCGGACAACGCGTGGGGACGCGACGACGACTTCTTCCTGCGCCTCGTCGGGCGGGCGCCGGCCCGGGTCCTCGACCTGGGCTGCGGCACCGGCCGGCTCACCCTGGCCCTGGCCGCCGCCGGTCACCGCGTCACCGGCGTCGACCCGGAGCCGGGGTCGCTCGCGGCGGCGCGCGCCAAGCCCGGCGGTGACCGGGTCACCTGGCTCCCCGGCACCGCCGCCGGCCTGCCCGACGCGGCGTACGACGTGGCCGTGCTGACCAGCCACGTGGCGCAGGAGATCCGTGACGACGGGGCGTGGGCGGCCACTCTCCACCACCTGCGGCGGGCCCTGGTCGACGGCGGCCGGCTGGCGTTCGACTCCCGCGACCCGGCCGCGCGGCGCTGGGAGCGCTGGAACCCGACGGACTCCCTCCGCCGGCTCACCCTGCCGGACGGCACGACGGTGGACGCCTGGACCGAGCTGACCGCCGTGCGCGACGGCCTGGTCAGCTTCCGGCACCACTACCTGCTGCCCGACGGTGCGGAGCTGCGCACCCCGGGCACGCTGCGCTTCCGCACCGAGACCGAGCTGCGGACCGCCCTCGCCGGGGCCGGCTTCACCGTCGAGCGGGTGCTCGGCGGCTGGGCCGGGGAGCCGGTCGGCGGGAGCGACGACGGCGAGCTGATCGTGCTCGCCCGCGCGGCACGGTGACCCGGCCGGTGGTCAGCGCCGGTACGCCAGCTTGAAGTCGAGCGCCCAGTCCGTGCCGTCGGCGGACCGCTCCCAGCGGCCGTCGATCGCCGTGCCGTCCTCGCGCAGCGTCCCGATGAACCGCTGGTGGAAGCCGGGCGCCTCCCGCCACATCCGCCAGACGCCGTCGGCGAACGTCATCTGGTAGACCCGGTGCACGCCGCGCGCGTCGGCGTAGAGCACCGCGAACTCCTCTTCCGTGTCGTCCAGGCCGATCAGCTGGGTGGCCGGGAGCGGGTTGTTCTCCCGCCAGGCGGGCGGCGCCGTCTCCGGCACCGGATCGGCGTCGCTGTGCTGGCGGAGGAACCGGCCCTCCTCCACCCAGGCGAACTCCGTCCAGCCGGCGCCGAGCCCTTCGACCTCCGGCTGCACGGTCCACCGTCCGACCAGCACGTCGAGCCGCGCGAGCGCCGGATGCCGCTGCCCCATGGTGTCCTCCTCCTGCCGCCGGGAACCCGGTGGGCGCCGCCGCCTGACAGAATCGCCCGCATGCGGGGGCTGTTCGCGAGGGTCAGGGGATGGCGCACCGACCGCAGGCCGACCGTACGCCGGATCCGCCGTACCGTGGTGGTGCTCGTCGCCGGCGCGGCGCTGCTGGCCGCCGGCACCGGGGCCAGCGTGGCGTGGGTCCGCGGCGGCGCGGACGGCCACCTGTTCACCGAGGCCGACGTGCCGGAGGCCCCGGTCGCCCTGGTCCTGGGCACCAAGGTGGAGGCCGACGGCACCCCGTCGCCGTTCCTCGCCGCCCGGCTGGAGATCGCGCAGCGGCTCTTCGCCGCCGGCAAGGTCCGGGTCATCCTGGTCTCCGGCGACCACATGAACGACGACTACGACGAGCCCGACGCGATGCGGCGCTGGCTGGTCGACCGGGGCGTGCCGGCGGAGAAGGTGGTGCTCGACCACGCCGGCTTCGACACCTACGACTCCTGCGCCCGGGCCCGGCGCATCTTCGGGGTGGAGCGGGCGACCGTGGTGACCCAGTCCTTCCACCTGCCCCGGGCCGTGTCGGTCTGCCGGCACCTCGGCGTGGCCGCCAACGGTGTGGGCGACGACACCGCCCGCCGGTACGCGGAACGCTGGCGGGTCAGCGCCACCCGGGAGTACGGCGCCTGCGTCAAGGCCACGGTGGACGTGTTCTCCGGCCGCGACCCCGTGCACCTGGGCCGCCGGGAGACCGGGGTGGACGACGCCCTGCGCGCGGGATGACGTGCCGCCCGCCCGCCGGCGGTAGGGTCGCGGCGTGGTGAAGCTGGCCGAGGAGACCCTGGCGGCGGTCGGTCGGATGACCGTCGCGGCGACCGAACTGGAGCACGTGCTGTCCCGGCTCGGGGCGGGTGAGGCGGACGCCGACGAGATCTTCGCGCGGGCCGGGGCGCCGCTGCTCGCGGCCCGCGAGGCGGCGCGGTCCGCCCCGCCGGCGATCCGCGCGGAATACGCCAGCCTGGTCGAGGGGGCGGCCACCCAGCTGGCCGTGGGCCAGGCCGCGCTGCGCGCCGTGTGGCGCGGCGGCCGGACCGACCCGGCGCTGTTCGACGAGATCACCGCGCGGCTCCTGCGCTGCCGGGACGCCCTGCACGACCGGATCCTCGTTCCGCAGGGGACCGACTAGCCGAGGCCAAGGTTCCGTGGCGGTCGCCCGCGGCCGCTATCGTCGCCGGATGCCCGAACTGATCGCGCCCACCACCCGGCTGCACCCCGCCTGGCTGGCGGCCCACCGGGAGTGGGGTCCCGGCCGCCACGAGGACGGTTTCGGGCTGCGCCCGACCGACGAGGTGGTCTCCCCTGCCGGGTTCGCGGCCTGGGTCGCCCGGCTGACCGAGGAGTCGGAGCGGGCGCCGGACGACGGCGGCGTGCGGTGCACGTACCGGTGGATCGTCGAGGATGGGACGGTCCTCGGCGGGATCGCGCTGCGGCACGAACTCGACGACTTCCTGCTCCGGGTCGCCGGCCACATCGGTTACGGCATCCGGCCGTCGGCGCGGCGGCGGGGCCTGGCCACCTGGGCGCTGGGCCGGATGCTCGACGAGGCGCGCGGGCTCGGCCTGGAGCGGGTGCTGCTCGTCTGCGCCGACGGCAACACCGCCTCGGCGCGCACCATCGAACGCCAGGGTGGCGTCCTCGAGGGCATCCGGGACACCGACCTGGGCGCCGCCCGGCGTTACTGGATCACGCTCGAGGCGCCGCGCACCCGCCCCCACCCGAGCTGAAAGTCCTGGTACATTTCGCGCTTCGCCTCGTTGGAAAGAGGACCTGCGCATGACCGGCACGGGGGCCGAATCGGGCGTGGGACCGGCGATGGAGCCGGCGCCGGGCACCGGACCAGCCGATCCTCCCGCGGCTCACCCGTCGAGCTACGGCTCGCCGCCGTACCCGCCACCCGCGCCGGAGCAGCCGGTGCCGTTCGCACCGCAGCCGCAGGCGCCTTTCCCACCGCAGCCGCCGGCGCCGTGGGCGCCGCCGCCCGGCCCGCGCAACCGCACCCTCGTGGTCGCCGCCGTGATCGTGGGCGTGGTGCTGCTGGTGGGCTGCCTCGGCCTGACCGGCGGCGTGCTCCTGCTGCGCTCCGCGACGACCACCGCATCCGGACCGGCGGGGGAGGCGGCCCCGACGCCCGCCACCGACCGCAGCCCGGCCGCGACCGCCGCACCCGGGGTCAGCGAGGAGCCGGTGCAGGAGGGGCCGCAGGCCAGCGCGTACCCGGCCGAGGAGATCTCCGACCTGAACCGGGTGTGCGACGACGGCGTCCACTACCCGCAGTCGCCGAAACGCGCCGGCAAGGCGCCGCACCCGCTGGTGCTGCTCATCGGCGACGGCTCGGGCCTGCGCTACCAGAACGGCACCTACTACTTCTCCCAGGGCCTGTCGAAGAAGGTGGAGCAGACCTGGGCGCCGGAGTCACCCGCGAAGGTGCAGATGGTCGCCTGCCTGGACCGGGTCAAGAGCGGCACGACGATCCGCCGCTGCAAGTACGACGACCCGAAGCCGCTGACGTTGACGCTGCTGCGGGCGAGCTGGCGTCTTCGGGTGTACGAGGTGTCGACGGGCCGCAAGCTGCTCGACAAGCCGATGACCGGCGACGACCAGGCGTGCCCGTACGTCGTGCTGGCCGGCCCGGACAAGAAGATCTACGCCGAGGTCAGCGACCGGGCCGCCGTCGCCGCGCTCCGCAAGCTGGTCAACGGGTCAGCCTGAACCCGCGCCGCGTGCCTCCAGCACGGCCAGGTCGCGCTCCGCGTAGAGCCGGTGCTCCCACTCCTCGTTGAGGACGACCAGCAGGCACTCCCGGACCGGGTAGTTGCGGGGTCGCGGCCAGCCGGGGCCGTCCACCGGCTCGGTGTGGCCGTCGAGTGACTCGTGGGTCAGCCCCTCGATGACCTGGCGCACCGTGGACATCCGGTCATGGCGCAGCGCGAGCACCACGTCGAGCGAGGGCCGGGCCTCCCGGTCCCGCGGCACACCCGGCGTGTCGGGCATCTCGTCCCACGGCAGGTCCAGGGCGTCCCACGGCGACGGGTCGCCCAGCATCGCCCGCCTGACCCACGAGTCGGTGGCGAAGACCAGGTGCCGCAGCGTCTCGATGAAGGACCACTCACCGTCGACCGACTCGTGCAGCAGCTCGGGGCGCAGCCGGCCGGCCCGTTCGACCGTGCCGCCCCAGAGCCGCTCCAGGATGTCCCACGCCGCACGGAAGCCGGCCGGGTCGGTCGGGCGCATCCTGGCCCGGTCCGGATGCCGGCGTTCCAGCTCCGCCTGGATCAGCGGCCCCACGTCGACGCCGTTGATCGTGAGATCCTCGATCTCACCATGGATGTCGACGCCGGCCAGCTCGACGCCGCGCATGGTGACCCCGCTCAGGTCGACGCCACGGAACCGGGCGCCGGACAGGTCGACGTCGCGGAGCTCGGCGCCGGTGAGGTCCACGTGCTCGAACCGGGAGCCGCGCAGATCGGCGTCAGTGAATTCAGCCACGCGAGCAGGTTAGCCGCGACGCCCGACACTCGCGTCCGGAAGGCGTGGCCACGCCCGCCGCTGTCGTGGCCCGGCGCGGGCCGTGACGGCAGGCGAAATGGTCTTGCCGGGCGGACCGCCGGCTGCGACGCTCCGACCGTGATCGACAAACCGGGCGTCGACGAGCGGTTGCTGGCGGCGGAGGTCGCCGCCGCCTGGGGCGTGGACGTCGCCGGCCTCGTCTTCATGCCCGTCGGGCTCGATGGGCACGCCTGGGCGTACCGGGTGGACACCGCCGACGGCGAGCGCTACTTCCTGAAGCTGCGCCGCGGCGACTACACCCACGCCGCCGTCCTGCTGCCCGGCTTCCTCCGAGCGCAGGGCGTCCGGCAGGTCGTCGCGCCGATCGACCTGCCCGGCGGCGGGGCCGTTCGCGGGTTCGGTGACCACCGGCTGCTGCTCTACCCGTTCCACGACGGCGGCAGCCTGTGGGGCCGCGGCCTCACCGACCGCCAGTGGATCGAGTACGGCGAGTTCCTGGGCCGGCTGCACGCGGTCACGCCGAGCGCCGACATGGCCGCGGTCCTGCCCGTCGAGACCTGGCGGTCGACCGCGGGCGAGCGGCTGCGGGCCCTCGGCGAGCAGGCCGCGGCGAGCGAGCTTCTCGGCACGTTCTGGGACCGGTACGGCGCCGCGCTGCGGCGGTTGTCCGCAACCGTCGACGACCTCGCCGGCCGCGTGACGCCCGGTCGACACGTCGTGTGCCACGCCGACATCCATCCCGGCAACCTGATCGCCGAGGGAGACGGTCCACTGCACGTCGTGGACTGGGACGCGCCGATCCTCGCGCCGCCCGAGCGGGATCTCATGTTCGTCTTCAGCCGGGACTTCGGCGACCACCCGGTCAACGCGCACCGCGCCGCGCTGTTCCGCAGGGGCTACGGGCCGCTGGAGCCGGACCGGACCGTGCTGAGCTACTACCGCGGCGAACGGCACCTCGACGACGTCGTCGCGTTCTTGGACAGCATCCTCAACTCCGGGGCCAGCCCGGAATCTCGCGCCAACGACCTGCACTGGCTCACCCGCATCGCCGAGACCGTCGCCGCCCCCGGCTACGCGCCCTGACCCTCTCCGGACCGGCGGCAGGGTCAGCATCGACAGGCTCAGACGTTGAAGCCGAACTACAAGCCGCAAGCTCGCAACCAGCGGGATCGGCCCTCGACGCCTGCTTATGACGCCTTGGCCGGCGATCCGGCAGCGCCTAGCCTCTTCGGCATGGAGCAGCTGCGCGACCTCGCCATCCGGCTGGCGATGGACGAGCCGGTCGGCGACGACCTGCCGATGGCCGCTGCTCACGCTCTGACCCGAGGCGTCGACTCTCCGAGCTTGCGTGAGCTCGCCGGCCTTTCGAAGGGCCAGTCACGAGAAGCCGTCGACCTGTTCCGGCAGGCGATGAACGATCTCGGCTGTCCCGTCCCGGACGAGAGTGGCGCCCGGCTACACCTCATGCGTGCCGCGGCGGCGGACATCGTGGCGGGAAGGGGCGACCCCGAGGACCTGGCCCACGAGATTTACTGGCAGGCGTGCTACTCCGGATTGCCGGAGCTGCGAGCGGTGGGCGATCGCTTCCTGGAGCTGTACGCCGGGTGGGGCACAACGCATGACCAGGCGGAGGAAGCGGTAGCGGCCCTGAAGGCAGCGGCGCAGTCGTTCCTTCGCGACCGTCCAGCCTGAGAAGCCGACACCGCTGGCGTGCGCCGACCAGCCGACGATCCCGTGGAACTTTCTCTCGGGATGGTGTCGGATCCGGGCCGAGTCGTTCGTAGAACGGGCGAGAGGCGGAGACGTCTGCCCGACCCGTGCTGCTCGACCAGCTAGCCGGCGAGGGTGACATCCCAATCGGGTCCTACGTGCACCGGAGGTAGAGGCATGGCAAAGCTGATCTACGTGACCAATGTGTCGCTCGACGGCTACATCGAGGACGAAAGCGGAGCCTTCGCCTGGTTCCCGCCTGACGACGAGGTATTCGCGTTCACCACCAACCTCCTGAAGTCGGTGGGTACGTTCCTGTACGGGCGGCGCCTGTACGAATCGATGGCTGTCTGGGAAACCGACCCTGCTCTAGCCGCCCAGTCCGGCCTCATGGCTGACTTCGCGAGCGCCTGGCAAGCGGCGGACAAGGTCGTCTACTCCACGACTCTCACCGCGGTGTCAACGGCCCTCACCAGCTTGGAGCGCCGTTTCGACCCCGCCGTCGTACACCAGCTGAAGGCCACGGCCGGCAGTGACATCACCGTTGGAGGCGCCAACCTGGCGGCGCAAGCCATGCGGGCTGGACTGGTTGACGAGTGTCAGTTGTTCGTCTGGCCCACGGCCGTCGGAGGTGGCAAGCCGGGGCTGCCCACCGACGTGCGCACCGACTTCGCGCTCCTCGACGAGCGCCGATTCCAAAACGGCGTCGTTCACCTCCGTTACCGCCCTCTCGGCGACTAACCAGGGTTACCACCCTGACCTGGGCGCTGCGGCCTGTGTGACGGCCGCCCGCCCACCCATCCGCCGCATGTGAGTCCGTGCGCGCTCGCAGGCTGTTTCCCAAGCATCGGAGGCCCATCGCACGACCGAGTGAACCCTTCTCGGCAGAGCGGACGACTGGCACACCAGCGTCACGGGCCATGGGCACCTGACGGATCGGCACCAGGACCTGCGTGACACCTCGAGGGGCTGGCGAGCGAGAGCGGCCTGAACGGCACGGCAAACGTGGGTGCCTGGAGGCAGGCTTGCAGACACAATCACTCGGTGTTCGACTTCGGTATCTCGGGCTACCAGCCGCACTGGCTACACGACCGCGGTGCGATAGCCGCCGCCCACGGGCGCCGCTCGGCAGCCCTGGCCGGTCAGACCCTGCATCAGGTCTGGCTGGTCTGGGACCTCGACGATGATGAGTGGTTTCCCGACTGCCCAGTCCTGCTCGCCTTCGACGACGACCAGGTGGAAATCAACCACCAGAAGTTTGACGACCTCTCCGTCACCTTCAATCAGATCGACCCTGCTCAGCCCGTTGTCTGGCCGACCTCCGACGGCTTCTCGCTCGCCTGGCGTGCCGAGCCGCTGCCGACGCTTGCTGCGCTTCCAGGCCAGCAGCTCGACCACGTCGAACTGCTTGAGTGGGTCGGGGGAACCATGGCAGACGGCAGTCTCGCTATCCGTTTCATCTTCACCAGCGCGCAGCTGACGGTCTACAACGCCTTGGACGAGAACGGTCTGCAGTTCGACCCACCCGGTCAGGGGTGGCTGCAACACCCGCTCGCCGGTTAGGCGCGGGAGAGGATCGTCTAGCCGGAGGTGCCACCCACGTCCTGAGACTGGACTGTCACGCACGTCCTGAGATGCGGCATCGCCGGCAGCCGGCCGGCACGCCGCCCCCACTGGACGGAGCGGGTCGTTATCGCCTGACCACCGTTCCTCGGGCGGCCTGCGGAAACGGGCCGGATTCAGACGTTGAAGCGGAACTTCTGAGGGCAAGCCGCTGACCTGCGCCAACTGCCGCCGGAGGCCCTCTGACCTGCGATTTTATCCGTTGGCAACCGTTGGCAACCGTTGGTGCCAGACGCCTATCCTGCGGACTAGCTGCGGACTAGCTGCGGACCGCGACAGGGCAGGCAGGCATCGATGGCTGGCACCGGCCGTGTCGCTGCATTCACGGCCGGCGCCAGCCCGCATCATATAGATCGTCGTCAGCGTCCGTCGCTGCTACCGATGCCGTTGCCGGGCTCGGCGGCGTCGAGCCCGGCGCTGCCGACGTCGACCATCGCCGTCACGACTACCTTGGCCGCTGCGGCGTCGGCGGCTGTCACCCGGTACACCGTGCGGTGCCCGTTGGCCGCCTCGACCAGCACCTCGAACGCGCTCCCAGGCTTCGATGCCATCACTCGCCCCGATCACGCGCTGTGGTTCGTGAGCCGGAATGCGTCGGCAACCAGGACATCCCCGCCTGCCCGCCAGTGGAGGTACCAGCCCCGCTCGCCGGTCGGCCGCCGGTTGGGGCCGATGACGGCCGGGATCGGCACGACGATCGTGCCGACGCGATCAACGATGACGTACTGGTTGAAGTCACCGGATAGCACTGTGTAGTCGGCTGCCGAGGCTCCGAGGGTGCCGTCCATCGCGGAGTTCTCCCGGATCTGCCACCCGAGGGCGGTCGGCGGGGTGGTCGAGTCATTGATGATGCTGTAGTTCAGGCCGGTCGCCTGCGGAAGCTGCCGGTAGCCGTTCAGGATGGACAGGTTCATCATGAAGCGGGCACGCGGACGCCACCGGGCGGGCAGGGCGGCCTGGTTGTTGAACAGGTCGGCCTGAGCCAGCACGTTGGTGCCGGTGGCAATGACGCTGCCGCCGACCGCAGAGACACTCGTAATCACGCCCTTGGGCTGGCCGACGCCGCTTCCGAGAGTGAAGGCGTTCGATTCGAGCTGCGCCTTGGCGTCGGCGAACAGCGCGCCGACCTCGCGGGCGATGTCGGTGTCCTCGTCCAGCTCGTACGACGCCTGCACGTAGGCGGCGCCCTTGAACGCCACCACGGGCGGCTGCGCGAGGGCCGGCGAGTCGTCCGAGACTTCGGCGGCTTCCGCGTCCCACGAGGCCGTCACGCCAGCGGTGGTGATGAACCGCTTCTCGTTGTACGCGGTCTGGGTCACCCGGCACACGTCGCGCATGGGGTCGACCGAGCCAGCCGAAGAGATGATCAACGATGGGTCAAGTTCGTACGGTGCGAGGAAGCCACCCGCGCTGCCGGTGCCCAGCCCCATCGCGCGAGTCATCGACTGCACCCGGATGAACGCTGCTCGCTCCTGCGGGGTCCACTCGTACTGCCCGGACAGCGGGTCACGGAACCACGCGGCGAACGCGGTGAAGTAGTCCGGGTCGGATGCCACGGCGGTGTACCGGGCGAGCCGAGAGTCCGGGTCCGGGTCCCGCTCGACGTTGCGGGCGGCGACCTCGCGGGCGGCGTCAGGCAGCCGCTCGCACCGTTCAATGGCGGTCAACGCGCGGGAACGCAGCTCGTTACGTCCTTCGCTCGGCCGCTCGAAGTCCCACGGGTCGAGGTTCCGGCTGACCTGCGGTCCGCGATTGCTTGAACCGCCGTAGCCGTACTGCGTGCCGGGGACAGCAATGAGCTGGCTGCCCGGACGCCCGGCGTTTACTGCCTCGGAGCGGATCTCGTCCTGGAGCCGCAGGCGCTCGGCAGCGGCCCTGGTGAAGCCCCGCTCCAGTCGGGCGAAGCGTTCCTGCTGTCCCTCGTCTAGCTCGTCCAGCTCGCCCAGCCGATCCATCTCGGCGGAGATGCTGGCCATCTTCTTGCCGAGCCGGTCGATCTCCATCTGGCGCTCATGCCAGGTCGTGTTCGTGCCCATGATCATTTACTCCTTGCGAAGGCACACGGATAGAAAGCTGCCGTTTGCTCCGCAGGAGGCCCTGTCGGGCGGCCCGAGGTCGGATGCTGTGCCGGTTAGCGACGGCTGCGAGAGAGGCCCTGTCGGCGGCTCCCGCGCCTATCACCACGCGCAGCCCGGTGGCTAGTCGATCATACGACAATCTTCGATACGATGGCGCGCTTCAGAGGGGCTACAGCGAGGGCAGGGTCGGCACCTCGGAGTCCATGTCCCGTCCGTCATTGGGCAGTTCGTTGCTGTAGACGGGTTTGCGGTCCAATGGGCCGGCAGGCCAGCGGACCCCATCAGCCGTGAGTTCGTCGCGGGTAATCAGCTCGCCCGACAGGACCAGTGCGAGCAGTTCCGCCTGGGCTGGCTCCAGCTCAACCAACCGTGCGAGGACCGTCAGGAGATCGATGAACTCGCTGGTCCAGCTTGGCTGCCACGTGTCTGCATGGATGTCGTCAAGCGGGGAGCCGCGCCGCCCGCCTGGTTCCCTCTTGCGGTAGTTGAACCAGGACTTCACGACGTTCCGCCCACCAACGGCGTACTCCCAGACCGCCGCTGGCACCGGCCCGAATTCCCCGTCACCGAGGAAGATGGCGCCGCGCTCCGCGTCGTACGTGAGCGTCTCGGGCATCGAGGTGACCGGGGTCAAGGACAGCGGCTGCCGGGAGTCGCCCCTGGGGAAGCGGACGGAACCGGCCGGTCGGTCGGAGGCGGTGAAGGCAGCACCGTAGCTATGCAGCCAGAGCACCTGTTCGCCGAGTTCGACACCGATCTGCCAGGACGCGGTATCGCTAGATATCGGCACCCGGACGCCAGGCGTGGTCAGCTCGTCGGTGAAGGTGGCGGTGAACGCCGGATGAGCCGTCACCCCTGCCACGTAGGCGAGTACGTCCGCTGCGGTGACATTGACGCCGAGCCGCGTCGACAACGCCGCGGTCAGGCCCGGAGCGATATTCGGTGTTCCGCCGGGGTGGAGATAAGGCAGCGTCCGGCCGCCTTCCGATCCCTTGAAGTAGTCGAAGTCGGGAATCAGGGCCGTGAAAACGAGCGCCGGGCCGGACTGGATGACCTTTCGGTGCTGCTCGATGACGAACACCTGGCCTGGCCGGCGGGCGGACCAGAGTTCGCGACGGGGTCTGTCCATCAGGCGAGGGTCGGCCAGCAGCCACTGCCGATCGAAGGCCCGGTACCCGACGCGCACGACGGCGGTGGCGGGGTCGGCTTCGTCGATGACCCTGACGCCCGGGTTCCGGTGGGTGTCGTCGCCTGGCAGACGGGGTTTCACCTTGACCAGGTTCGCGTCGTTGCCTTCCTTGAACAGCTTGGCCTTCCGCTCACGGTCCGTTTCGCCGATCAGCGCCGCCCATCGCCGCATGAGAATCTCTTGGCTAGGGGCATAGACCCAGGTGCGCGTGGGGAAGATCGCTGGGGTATACCAGGGCATCAGGTCGTCAAGTGCGGGGTAGGCGTCCCAGCTACTCTCGGCGGCCGGGGTCAACGGGGCATCCCACTCCGTGCGGCATTCCCGCCAGCCGTCGTCGTCCAGTTGGACCTCGGCCAACGCTGCCAGCTTGTCCGCTCGGCGTCCCGTCAGGCTCCGGTGATGGATGAGCGCCGGCTTGTCGCGGGTGGCGTCGGCCCTACGGACGAAAATGCCGATCGCGAGCGGCTGCCGCACGCCTGGGAAGATCCGAGTCGGGATGTCCGGCGTCTGCCCCTCGGGCGTCAGGTCGATGATCCACCCCTCGGAGGCGTACCGGCGCAGGTACTTGCGCATGCCGGTGAACGCCGGCCCGGTCAGGTAGCCGGAGGTAGTGACGAAGCAAACTACTCCCGTGTCGTCGCCGCCGACCTGCTCAGGATTGGGTCCCCACACCTTCCAGGTGGCCCAGCGCCAGAAGTAGACGTAGAGATTCTTCAACTTCGCCTTGAACCGGCCCATGCCGGGCACGTACCAGTCGTCCAGGATCGCCGGTGCACCTTTGCGCTGGCCATCAAGACCGACGGTGCCGTTCTCCACCCACCCGCCGTCGCCGTTCGCAAGCTCCGCGTACGGCGGGTTGCCAATGACGACGGTGACGTTGGCACGAGCTTTGATCTCGTTGGCCCTGCGGCGGGCGCGTGCGAGGAGCTGCAATCCCCTCCCGAGCTCAATATTCTCCCCGTGCGGGTCGTCGAGCGTGTTGGTCACAAAAAGCTTCAACCCCCCAGGCGGCGGGTTGGCACCGTGCAGCGCGAGCAGGTCCGCAGCGCGTAGCTCGGCGACCGCGTACGGGCCCATCTGGAGTTCGAAGCCGATCGTTCGTTCGGCGGCCAGGGTGACTGCCCCTGCCTTCATGCCCGGCCCGTCGTGGGCCTCAGCCGTCTTCGCAACGCGTTCGAGCACGGTTTGCAGGAACGTGCCGGTGCCCATTGCGGGATCGACGGTGACCACGTCGGGGTCCGCGAAGCCTCGCGGCTTGTCCAGCCGGGCGACAAGCACGTCTTCCGTTAGTCGGACCATCTCCTCGACCAACTCGGCCGGTGTGTAGTACGAGCCGGACGCCTTCCGCAGCTCGGCGTCGTACTCGTCGAGGAAATGCTCGTACAGGTGCAGGTACGTGTCGCGCCGACCTCGGCGCACCCTCCGCCAGTCAACGGCGTCGACGATGCGGGCGAGCAGGTCGAGGGTGACCTTGAAGTCGGCCGCAAGGTCGTCGGTGAGCAGCTGCAACGCCCGGCCCATGAGTGAGTGCTCCGCACCCAACTCCTCACCGATGGTGTGCAGCGACCGCCCGGCCACCGAGATGTCGTTGGTGCGGGCCAACAGCAACGCGAACGTCACGGTCTGGGCATAGCCGTCGGCGAACGTGGCGTCGTTGGCCTGAGGGAACAGCATCTTGCGCCAGTCCTGCGCCAGTCCCAGGAACGGCTGGACGTCGCGGTCCGCGCCACCCCGGACGGCCTTGCGCTCCGCAGCAAGCTGATCCAGGACGTCGCCGCGCAGTAGGCGAGTGAGCGGGGCGACGGCGCGAACCAATGCGTTGACGCTGGTGATCGGCGCCGGCTTCCAGGTCAGGAACGTGGTAAGTAGCATCTCGAAGGTCGCCGGGGCAACGACGCTGCCGCTGTCCAGGTCGCCGGTGAAGTAGACAGGCGAGTCGACGAGCTCGCCATCCCTGTAGAGCCGCCACTCGGTGCCGTTGGTGTAGAGCAGGTTCGGCAGATCGCGCTGGCGCTCCCACTGTGTCTTGTCGTGACCCCGCAGCCCGTTCGGGTCAACCGTCTTGCCGGGGGCCTTGACCTCGACATAGCCCGTGATGGCCCCGGCTACGCTGACCCCGTAGTCCGGCCGGACCTGACGCTCGGTGTCGCGGACCTCATCATGGAAGACAGCTGGTACGCCCAGGTGTCTGCCAGCAGCACCAAGAAGCATCTCGATGGGGGTGCGGATCGCCGCTTCCCGCTCGCCTGGCCCAGCGAGTTTTGCGGCGCAGGATTCGCCGAAGACCCGGACAGCGTTGTTCAGCCATGGCCCCTGCACTCGTAACCCCCACGATCGATGAGTGCTTCAGCAGTGTGCCGACAAACTACCGGACTCGACGCCAGTGCGCCGTCTCAGCTACGCCGGATCCTCGCCTTCGGACGGTCACCGCGGCGCCCCTCGTCGGCATCGGCGTGAAGCACTTCGATGTGTCGCCGGGCCGCCTCCATCGCGGCGCCCATGAACCACCCGGCGTCGATCCACGGCTCCGCGCAGTGCGGGTCGGGGCAGACCAGCCCGATTACTGTCCGGGAATATGTACCCTCTACCGCGAATTCGAAGTTTTCGATCCTCAAAGGTCCACCCCTCCATGATGGTGTCGGCCCGGTCTGCCCCTGGCAGTGGTTGTCAGCCTGCCCCGTGGCCGGGCGGGGCTGGTCGCACCGGCAGATCGGCGAATTCACGGGCGGCGACCACGAGACCGTGGGGAGTGATGTTACCGGTGACCCACGGCCCGCCAACCGGCCGCTCAACGGGCCGCAAGGGGGGTGTGGGGGGTGCCGGGGGGATAAACAAGTTCAAGACAGCGAGGGTCCGGTGATCACGCCATTCGCGTGATCACCCCCCCCCCATCCCTCTGATCTTCATGGTGATGTTCGATCATGATCCTGCTGTTCATCGTCGTGATGTTCATCGTGGTCGTCGTGATGTTCATCGTGGTCGTCGTGATGGTGGCGACCAGCCACCCACCTCCCAACCCTGTACTCCCAACCCTGTGCGTACGTGCGTCGGTGGTAAGGCGCCAACCGCTCACGTCTGGGTCACCGCATCGATGGCGGCCTGGGGATGCCCGAACTCCAAGCGCGGGCCGTGGTGGTGATGGGTGGTGGCGATGTGCGCCTGGCGGCTCATGGTTGGAGTGGACGCTCAGGGCGGCCCCCCGATTTGGCCCGCCCCGTCGCTTGCGCAGACCCGCCCCCGGTCGACCCCACCCCCGTCATCACGCAGACCCCGCCCCCGGCCGAGGCCACCCCCGATGAAAAACCTAGCCGCCCGCCTGCGCGAGCCCCCTGCAAAATGATCTTCAGTACGCCCTTTCGTCTGGCCCCGTCTGATCGGGAAAGCCATCTTCTACTCCACGCGCCTGCCATGGATGACGACGCCGCCGGGGCCTGGCACCAGCGCGGTTTCGGCGGCCCCGGCGACTCGGCGGAGCCATGGGCATGTGTGGTCGTGTAGCACGGTGACGGCGAGCACCGGACCGAGGATTCCCCGGTGCTGGGCCACGGTGCCGGTGGCCGGGCAGTCCTCACACAGGTCACCCGAACTGATCTTGGGCATGTTTGTTGAACCTTCCGTTTCCGGTGGTTGGGGTGACGTAGAAGCTGTTCGACGTGGCGTTCCGCGTTCCGCCACACCTATGGGGAGGAACGGAGAACTACTTGTTCGTTGCCTGTTCCCTGTTCCTCAGGAACGCTCTGGGAACGCCGGGTACGCCATTCCTTCAGCGTGGCGGTGGCCCGGTCACTGCTCCAGCCGAGCCGGGTCTTGACGTCCCGGACGGAGGTCGGCGGCGGTTCCAGGTCGTTCAGCGCCGCAAGGTCGTCGACACTGACGCGCACTGCGGCGGCGGCATCGCCGAGCTTCGGTGCGCTGACCGACCACGAGATGGTGTCGGTGCCACTGCGCAGTTTGAACGTGCCGGCGCTCGGCTCCTTGCCCTCGAAGGGGCTGTTCCGGCGCAGCCCGCCGTGGCGGTCTTTGTTGATGTTCAGGTATGCCGACCCGCCCCGGCCGGGCGTGAACGGCTCCTTGATGGTGACGCGGATAGAAACCCCGCCGACCGCTCGGCGCTTTGCTGCCGTACCGGTCGGCCCCGCCGCGCGGCTGTCGGTGTTCTTTGGCAAGTGGTCGATGGCCAGGACGGCGGCGCCGGCGAGCGCCAGCGGCTTGAGCACCCCGCTGTGGGCGAGCGTGAAGTCGTCCGGCGAGTTGCTGCTGAGGCTCAGCAGCGGCAGCAACTCCCCGACCGAGTCGACGACGGCCACGGCCGGGTGCCACTGCTTGGCGTCGGCGACGACCGCCATCAGGTGGTTCTTGTCCTCGGGCTCGACGTACCGGAACAACTCCGGGTCCCGGAGGACTTCCTCGGGTACGTCCATGTCGAGGAACCGGGAGATCGTGGCCTGCGGCCCGTTGTGGTCGATGTCGATGAACAGCACCTTCCGGCTGTCCTTCAGGGCCTCGCTGGCTGCGGCTTGAGCCACCAGGGTCTTCCCGCTCTCGGGGTCGCCGAAGATCAGGTTGACCTGGCGGTTGTAGAAGATGGCGTTCCCGTCCTCGCGACGCAGCAGGACCGGCTGCGGTGGCTCCGGCAGCCCGCCGTCCAGTAACGCGGCGACGTTGAGGTAGAGCCCGTTCCGCTGTTCCTCACCCCCAGCCTGAGGAACAGCAGCCCCCGCCGCGAGCACCAGGTTCACCACACCGTCGTCGTCAATCACAGGGCGTCCAACTCGTTGGACCAGCGGCGGCGCTTCACGAGCAGGTGATGCAGACGCATGCGGCGGCGCGGGTCCCCACCGCGCGGATACGCCGGCGCGTTGCCGCTCAAGTCGATGGTGTTACGGGCGCAGCGGCTCATAACCCGCCGGTCCGGCTCTTTGTGCATCACCGTCCGCCGTCCTTTCGGGCGGTGGCGGCAGCGCGAGCGTCGTCGATGAACTTCTGGACGTCGCTGCGGGCATACAGCACCCGGCGCCCGACGCGAAAGGACGTCGGCCCGGTGCCGATGTGGCGCCAGTACCGCAGCGTCTCGGGCGACGTGCGCACGATCTCGGCGACCTCGACGGTGGTCAGGTAGTCCTCGCCCATGATCACTCTTCCCTTCCAGGGGATAGCCGCGATGTAGAGTGAGTCAGCTTTGTCGGAGCTGTATCACGGGGACGAGTATCAATGTGTGGATCGGCTCTGTCAACACTGACTCACTCGTCTTGACGGAGCCGGTCAAGAGCGGGCACCATCGGTGACATGGCAGACAGCAGCCGCGCCCCGGCGACCTCTAGCACCAGTGGTCAGGTAGTTCTCGATGACGGCCTGACGATCCCCGAGAAGATCCACGCCGAATGGAAAGACATCGACGGCCAGTACGTCGACCTCACAGCGGAGTACGACGCCAGGGTTGGTCGCTACATCGCCAGGGAGGTGTCGGTGCGAGCCATCCGCGAGCATGAGGTCACCGGCGAGAGCCTCCGCAACATCCCCGTCGCCAGCATGGTGCGCCGAGCGGTGACGCGCGAGGTCGTCCCACTCCTAACGGCATCCCAGGGGCCGCTTGATCAGGCCGAGGTCCTACAGCCCGGCCCGGCTGTTTCCACCCTGCGGCACGTCGCCCGCGTCTACCGGCTGGCGCTGCTAGTCGGCGACGCGCCAACCGCACGGGTGGCCGAGTCGCTGGAGGTGCCCCGCTCGACCGCAGGCAGGTGGGTAACGCGAGCCCGCGACCGGGGCTACCTCACCGTCACCGATCCCCGCGCGACCAAGACCACGGAGTAGAACACGATGGCGAGCATCAAGAAACGGCCCGACGGGAGGTATCGGGCGAGGTACCGCGACGAAACCGGCCGTGAGCACGCGAAGCACTTCACCCGCCGCGTTGACGGGCAGCGATGGTTGGACGAGCAGACCGCCGCGATCATCACCGGCCAGTTCGCCGCCCCCGAGGCGGGCAAGATCACCTTCGCCCGCTACTTCGATGAGTGGGCGTCGCGGCAGGTGTGGGCAACGGGCACCGACAAGGCGATGCGGCTCGCCGCCCGGTGCGTGACCTTCGCCGACGTTCAGCTCGGGGCGCTGCGCCGATCCCATATCGAGCAGTGGGTCAAGGCGATGCAGACCGCCGACCGGGGTGAGGGCAAGCCGCGCGGGCTCGCGCCGGGCACCATCCGGACCCGGTACAACAACGTCCGGTCGGTGCTTCGGGCAGCGGTCCGCGACCGGGTGATTCCGTCGGACCCGAGTGAGGGTGTGACGCTGCCCCGGACCCGGCGCGCCGAGGCGGCGATGGAGATCCCCAACCCGGCGCAGGTGCGGGCGCTGCTGGACGCCGCCGGTCCGCGCTTCGTAGCCTTCGTCGCCCTGGCCGCGTTCGCCGGGCTACGCCTCGGTGAGGCGGCCGCAGTCCAGGTCGGTGACGTGAACTTCCTCGGTCGCAGCCTCCGGGTGAGGCGGCAGGTGCAGCGCGGCTCGGGGGGCAGCGTGGAGATCACCCCGCCGAAGTACGGCAGCGAGCGCACCATCTACCTGGCCGCCGACCTGGTGGAGATCCTCTCGCACCACGTAGCCCAGCACCGACCGGGCAGCGATCCGCAGCGATGGTTGTTCGAGGGCGAGGCGGGCAACCCGCCGCACCAGAACACTGTCGGCTACTGGTGGCGCAAGGCTTGCCGGGACGCCGGTGTCGCGGGCTTCACTCTGCACGACCTCCGGCACTACTTCGCCTCCGGGTTGATCGCCCAGGGGTGCGACGTGGTGACCGTGCAGCGTGCGCTGGGCCACGCCAACCCGGCGGTGACGTTGAAGACGTACAGCCACCTGTGGCCGACGGCGGAGGACAAGACCCGCAAGGCTGCGGCGGCGTTGATGGCCGAGACGCTGGCAGGGGTTGACAGTTCTGCGGACTACCTGCGGACTCGGGAGGCATGAGATGCCCCCTGACCTGCGAAAAGGCGGTCCACCTAGACGTTGAAGCGGAACTCCACCACGTCGCCGTCCTGCATGACGTACTCCTTGCCCTCGATCCGGACCTTGCCGGCGGCCTTCGCGGCCGCCATCGATCCGGCCTCGACCAGGTCGTGGTAGGAGACCACCTCGGCCTTGATGAAGCCGCGCTGGAAGTCGCTGTGGATGACCCCGGCGGCCTCCGGCGCGGTGGCGCCGACCGGGACGGTCCAGGCCCGCGCCTCCTTGGGGCCGGCCGTCAGGTACGTCTGGAGCCCCAGCGTGCGGAATCCCACCCGGACGAGCTGGTCCAGCCCCGGCTCGGACTGCCCGATCGACTCCAGCAGCTCGCGGGCCTCCTCCTCGGGCAGGTCCACGAGCTCGGACTCGATCTTGGCGTCCATGAAGACCGCCTCGGCCGGGGCGACCAGACCGCGCAGCTCGTCGAGGAACTCGGCGTTGCCCAGCTCGGCCTCGTCGACGTTGAAGACGTAGAGGAACGGCTTCGTGGTGAGCAGGTGCAGCTCGCGCAGGTGCTCCAGCTCGATCTTGGCGGCGGCGGCGCCCGCGTACAGGGTGGTGCCGCCGTCGAGGACCTCGACGGCCTTCTTGGCGGCCTCGACGGCGGCGGCCCGGTCCTTGCGAAGCTTGGCCTCCTTCTCCAGCCGGGGCAGCGCCTTCTCCAGGGTCTGGATGTCGGCCAGGATCAGCTCGGTGTTGATCGTCTCGATGTCGTCGGCCGGGGAGACCTTGCCGTCGACGTGCACCACGTTCGGGTCGGAGAAGGCCCGCACCACCTGGCAGATCGCCGAGGCGTCGCGGATGTTGGCCAGGAACGCGTTGCCCCGGCCCTGCCCCTTGGAGGCGCCCCGGACCAGGCCGGCGATGTCGACGAACGAGACCGGCGCGGGCAGCACCTTCTGCGAGGAGAAGATCTCGGCGAGCGTGGCCAACCGCTCGTCGGGGAGCCCGACCACGCCGACGTTCGGCTCGATGGTGGCGAACGGGTAGTTCGCCGCGAGCACGTCGTTCTTGGTCAGCGCGTTGAACAGGGTGCTCTTGCCCACGTTGGGCAGGCCGACGATGCCGATGGTGAGACTCACGACGAGCCAGCTTACGCGGTTCGCCGCCGGTACCGGTCAGGCGGGCCGGGCGGGCAGCAGCCGGGGTTCGATCCGGGTCTCCCGCACGGTGCCGTCCTCGGCGCGGGCCAGCTCGTACGCGGCCACCCCCTCCCGGTCGGCGACGGCCTCGGCCAGCCGGGTGCCCCGGTAGATCAGCCCGACCCCGTCGTCGGTGCAGTGGCTGGTGGGCAGCGTGCCGTCGGCGACCAGCCGGTGCATGAGCGGCCGGCGCTGGTCCTCGCTGTCGTAGTGCACGCCGTTGCCGTACGGGAGCCAGCCGAGGCCCTCAGTGAACGGGCGCAGGGTGGGGCCGTAGCTGTCGGTGGCGCCGCCCAGGTGCCAGCAGATCGACCCGGCGGAGACCCCGCCGAGCACGACGCCGGCCTCCCAGCACTCGTGCAGGATGTCCGGCAGGCCGTGCACCCGCCACACCGCGCACAGGTTCGCGACGCTGCCGCCGCCGACCCAGATGATGTCCTGGGCGAGCAGGTGGGCGCGGATGTCCTCGACGTTGGGCATCGGATAGAGCGCCAGGTGGGACGGGCGGAACCGGGTGCCGGCGAACGCGCCGTAGAAGACGGTGAACGAGGTGGGCTGGTCGCCGACCGCCTGGTTGAGGTAGCAGACCCGGGGCGCGTCGCCGGCCTGCGCCAGGTCGGCCATGAGGTCGAAGAGCTGGCTGGGCCGGGCGTCCCACGGGCCGCGGTGCCGGCTGAAGAAACCCATGCTGGTGGCGACGATGGTCGGTTCACTGGCGGGCATGCTCGTCCTTCCGGTCGGTGCTGATGGAGATCATCCTGCCCGATCCGGCGGCTCCGCCTCGACCGCGGCGAGCAGCGTGCGCAGCAGATCGGCCAGCCGGTCCTGGTCGGCGGGGGGCAGCGCGTCGAGGATGCGCCGCTGCACCTCCAGCCCGGCCTCGGCCGACTCCTCGACCACCCGGCGGCCGGTGTCGGTGAGGCTGACCCGCAGCGCCCGCCGGTCGGCGGGGTCGGGTGAGCGCCGGACCAGCCCGGCCCGCTCCAGCCGGTCGAGCCGGCCGGTCATCCCGCCGGAGGTGAGCATCAGCGAGGCGGCGAGCGCCTTGGGCGCCAGGGTGTACGGCGTGCCGGACCGGCGCAGCGCGGCGAGCACGTCGAAGTCGCCCCGGCCGATGCCCCAGCCGGCGTACACCTTCTCCTGGCGGTCGCCGACCAGCCGGGCCAGCCGGTAGATGCGGCCGAAGACGGCCATCGGCTCGGGTCGCATGCCGGCCCGCTCCCGGCGCCACTGCTCGACGATCACGTCCACGTCGTCGGTTGCCACGGCTGTCGATTGTGCCCCATCTCCCACTTCCACTTTCACTCGGTACTGATTAGCTTAGGGCTAAGCTACTTAGCACCGAGGAAAAGAGGTCGTCGTGGCCCGCCGCTGGACCGACATCGCGCTCACCGCCGCCGCCCCGACCGTGTGGGGCACCACCTACCTGGTCACCGCCGAGCTACTCCCCGCCGGCCGGCCGCTCTGGTCCGGAGCGATCCGCGCCCTGCCGGCCGGCCTGCTGCTGCTCGCGCTGACCCGCCGCCGGCCACACGGCGCCTGGTGGGGGCGGGCCGCCCTGCTCGGCGCGCTCAACATCGGGGCGTTCTTCCCGCTGCTCTTCGTCGCCGCGTACCGGCTGCCCGGCGGCACCGCGGCCGTGCTCGGGGCCGCCCAGCCGCTGCTGGTCGCCGCGCTCACCGTCGCCCTGCTGGGGGACCGGCCCGGCCGGCCGGCCCTGCTCGCCGCGCTCGCCGCCCCGGCCGGGGTCGCCCTCGTGGTGCTGCGGCCGGGCGCCGGCCTCGACCCGCTGGGCGTCGCCGCCGGCCTGGCCGGCACCGCCGCGATGGCCGCCGGCCTGGTGCTCACCCGCCGCTGGGGCCGGCCGCCCGGGGTGGGCACCCTCGCCGCCACCAGCTGGCAGCTCGTCGCCGGGGGCCTGCTGGTCGTGCCGGTCGCCGCCGCCGTCGAGGGCGCGCCGCCCGCGCCGGACGCGCCGGCCCTGCTCGGGTACGCGTGGCTCGGGCTGGTCGGCACGGCGCTGGCGTACGTGCTGTGGTTCCGGGGCGCGGCCCGGCTGCCGGTGACCCGGGTGTCGGTGCTCGGCGCGCTCAGCCCGCTGACCGCCGCGACCCTCGGCTGGCTGGTGCTCGGGCAGGCGCTCAGCCCGACCCAGCTCGCCGGGTTCGCGGTGGCGGTCGCCGCCATGGTGCTCGGCCAGCTGCCCGGACGAGCCACCCCGGGTGAGCGGGGCGATCAGCCGGCGGAGCCCGGCCAGCCACCGCGAGCGGCCGCGCCCGGTGCGGGCGCTCCTCAGCCGGCGCCGCCGAGCCGGCTGCCGCGAGCGGCCGCGTCTGGTGAAGGCGCGCGTCAGCCGGCGCGCAGCCGGCGCCAGTCGTCGAGCGGGACGTCGGCGGCCAGGCCCTCGGGCAGCGCCCCGGACGGCAGGTCCGCCGCCGCCGCGAGCGGCAGGGTGAAGCGGTGCGCGGCGGACGGCGCGGCCGCGTGCGACTGGTCGAGCAGCCAGCGCACCTCGTCGACCGTCCAGCCCAGCCCGGCCCGGCCGGCGAGCTCCCGGACCAGCCGCAGGCCGACCCGGGTGTCGTCGTCGTAGAAGCGCATGCACCAGTGGTGGGCCCACATGCCGAGCGCACGAAGCCCGGCCGGGTCGAGGGAGCCGACCAGCCGGCCGCACGCGGTGTCGGCGAAGGCCCGCGCCGGGTCGTCGGCCCGGTCCCGCTCGATCGCCCCGTAGGCTGCCGGGGCCACCACCCGCATCCGGTCGTAGAAGCCCTGCACCACCGCGGCGTCCAGCCGTGCCCGCCCCGACCGCATCAGCGGACACCCCGCCCGGCCACGCTCGCCATGCCCCTGCACCTTTTCTTGAGTTGGTGGCGCGACGGTACCGACCACTACCGACACTTTCGCCGGCGGAATCCGTTGCCACGCCAGGGATAGCTGACGTGAGCTGGGGCGTCTGTATTGGTGACGACGACGAGCGGGAGGGTGGGTGGAGGAGGACGACCGGGCCCGACTGGCCGAGTTCGTGACCAGCCGCACGCCGGCGCTGATGCGGGTCGCGTACCTGCTCACCGGCGACCGGCACGCGGCCGAGGACCTGTTCCAGTCGGCGCTGGCCAAGACCATCCCGAGGTGGCGGACACTGCGGCACGCCGACCCCGAGGGCTACCTGCGCGCGGTCATGTACCGGGAGCAGGTGAGCTGGTGGCGGCGGCTGCGGCGGCGCCGGGAGACGGCGCTCACCGGAGCCGACGAGGCGGTCCAGCCGGACCCGAGCGGCGGCACCGACGTACGCCTGGCCATGCGGGCGGCGCTGCGGCTGCTGCCGCCGGCGCAGCGCACGGTGCTGGTCCTGCGCTACTACGAGGACCTCACCGAGACCCAGGTCGCCGAGGCGCTGGGCTGCACGGTCGGCACGGTCCGCAGCCGGACCCACCGGGCGGTGACCCGGCTGCGCCAGCTCATGCCGGACGTCGAACTCCTGGAGGTACGGCGGTGAACACGCCCTTCGAGGACCTCATCCGCGCCACCCTCTCCGACCTTGCCGAGGAGGCACCCAGAGTGCAGGACCAGTTGACCCCGGCGGAGCGCCGGTTCCGGAACCGCCGGCGGACCACCGTGACGCTCGGCGCGGCGGGTGTGGTGGCCGCCGTGCTCATCGGCGCACCGTTCGCGCTTGCGGCCGGCGGGGCGGACGCCCCCCGCCCGGCGGCACCGTCGGCGCCGCCGACCCCCGTCGGCCCGTCCCCGTCCCCCGCCGAACCCACGGTGGTCCCGTCACCCAGCGGCCCGCCCACCGCGGTTCCCAGCCCGTCCGGCGATGCGACGGCCGCGCCCGGCCGGCCCAGTGCCTCGCCGCCGGGACGGCCGGGCCGGCCCGTGCCGAGCCGGCCGGGCGAACCCACCGTGGTCCCCTCCCCCTCCGGCCCCGGCGGCGGTCCGGGCGTACCCGGCCCCTGGCCCACCCCGTCCCCCAGCCCCAGCCGCTGACCCGACGACCGGGCCGGACGCCGTCGCCGCCCCGCCCGACGGCTTCCCGCCGGGTCGCCCGTACCCTGGCCGGGCGCCGTCGCCGCCCCGCCCCCGACGGCGCCGGCCGGATCTTCCGCACCCCGTCCGGACGCGTGTCACAGGTCCCGGACCGTCCCGCCGGCCCCGTCCGGCCGCTCGCTCGCCGGTGAGTGGAACGCCATGGAGGTATCCGGGCCCCGGTGACCTCCATGGC
This sequence comes from Micromonospora sp. CA-244673, assembly GCF_050948395.1. Classification (NCBI taxonomy): domain Bacteria; kingdom Bacillati; phylum Actinomycetota; class Actinomycetes; order Micromonosporales; family Micromonosporaceae; genus Micromonospora; species Micromonospora sp. CA-244673. The sequence goes on from NZ_CP192019.1 coordinate 6,312,764, forward strand.
GTTCCACCCACCATGTGCGGTCGCGGCGGGAGGCGGCCGGGCCGGTCTCTCCGGGCCCGGTTCGGAGGGCCGGCGGCGGTCGCGCACGCCCGCGTCCGAATCCCGCCAGCCGCGGCCCCGACCTGCGAGGCAGGATCGGTGTCATGGAACTCGACTTCGAGCGGTGCTACCGGGCCGTCGACAGCCGCGACCAGCGGTTCGACGGCTGGTTCTACACCGGCGTGACGTCGACCGGGATCTACTGCCGGCCGTCCTGCCCGGCGACGACGCCGAAGCGGCAGAACGTCCGGTTCTTCCCGTCGGCCGCCGCCGCGCAGGGCGCCGGGCTGCGGGCGTGCCGCCGCTGCCGCCCCGACGCCGCCCCGGGCTCGCCCCAGTGGGACGTCCGGGCCGACGTGGTCGGGCGGGCGATGCGGCTGATCGCCGACGGGGTCGTCGACCGGGACGGCGTACCGGGGCTGGCGGCTCGGCTCGGCTACACCGAGCGGCACCTGCACCGGATGCTCCGGGCCGAACTGGGCGCCGGTCCGCTCGCGCTGGCCCGGGCGCAGCGGGCGCAGACCGCCCGCATCCTCATCGAGACCACCGGGCTCGGCCTGGCCGAGGTGGCGTTCGCCGCCGGGTTCGGCAGCGTCCGGCAGTTCAACGACACCGTCCGCGAGGTGTACGGGGCCACCCCGTCCGACCTGCGGGCCAGCCGGGGCGGCCGGCGCGCGGTCGGCGGGGCGGGCACCATCACGCTGCGGCTGGCGTACCGGCCGCCGTTGCACGCCGGGGCGCTGCTGGACTTCCTGGCGCTGCGCGCGCTGCCCGGCGTCGAGGAGGTCCGCGACGGGGCGTACCACCGGGGGTTGCGGTTGCCGCACGGGCCCGGCACCGTTTCGCTGGCCCCGGCCGACGGGCATGTGGCCGCCACCCTGCGGCTGGCCGACATGCGCGACCTGGCACCGGCGGTGGCCCGCTGCCGCCGCCTGCTCGACCTGGACGCCGACCCGGCCGCGGTCGACGCCACCCTGGCGGCGGACCCGGCCCTGGCCCCGGCGGTGGCCGCCGAACCCGGCGTCCGCCTCCCGCACGCCGTGGACGGCTTCGAGATGGCCGTCCGCGCCATCACGACCCAGCAGATCTCCCTCCAGTCGGCGCGAACGACCCTGACCCACCTCCTGTCGGCCGCCACCCCGCCCGCCGATCATGAGGTTGACGGCGAAGTCGATCTCCTGCACGGCGGCCAACCTCATGATCGACCGTGGGGGTTGCGGGCCTTCCCGAGCGCCGAGGAGGTGCTCGCGGTGGACGACAGCGCGTTCCGGATGCCGGGCGCGCGGCGGGAGACGATCCGGGCGGTGGCGCGGGCCGTCGCCGGCGGGGACCTGGACCTGGCACCGGGTGGGGACCGGGAGGAGGCGGTGCGGCGGCTGGTCGCGCTGCCCGGGGTCGGGCCGTGGACCGCGGGCTACGTGGCCATGCGCGCGCTCGGCGACCCCGACGTCCTCCTCCCCACCGACCTGGGCGTACGCCGGGGCGCCGCCGCGCTCGGCCTGCCCGACGACCCGAAGACCCTGAACGCGTACGCGGACCGCTGGCGCCCCTGGCGGTCGTACGCGGTGATCCGACTCTGGAGAGCGGCATGACCACACTGGACAGCACCGTCATCGACACCCCCGCCGGCCCGTTGAGCGTGCTCGCCGGCCCCGACGGGGCGGTACGCGCGGCCGGCTTCACCGCCGACCCGGCGACCCTCGTACCCCTTGTCCATCCCGCACTGCGCGGCGCGCTGCGCGAGCGGGCCGACCTCGGGCCGGTGACCGCGGCCGTCCGCGCCTACCTGGCCGGGGACCTGACCGCGATCGACACCGTCCCGGTCGAGCAGCGGACCGGCGGCACCTTCATGGCACAGGCCTGGCAGGTACTGCGCGACGTCAAGCCGGGCGACCCCGTCACGTACACCGGTTTCGCCGCGCTGGCCGGACGGCCGGCGGCGGTCCGCGCCGCCGCGGCGGCCTGTGCCCGCAACGCCGCCGCGCTCTTCGTGCCCTGCCACCGGGTGCTGCGCACCGACGGCACGCTCGGCGGCTACCGGTGGGGGCTGGACGTGAAGAAGTGGCTTCTCGGGCATGAGGGACGCGTGACGGCTAGCTGACAGCGGTGGTGTCGCCCCCTGACGCTACCGTCGGGTAGTGCCTGCGCTGAGCGACGGCAACCGCGTGGCGTGTCCCGACGCCCGTCCCCACCCGCTGCGCAACCTCTGGCGACTGCGGCCCTACCTGCGCCCCTACGCGGCGGAGTTCGCCTGGCTGCTGCTCGCCGCCCTGACCGCCACGGCGGCGAGCCTCGCCGTTCCCCTGGTGGTGCAGCGGGTGGTGGACGGGCCGGTGGCCCGGCACGACGTGGCCGGGCTGCTCCGGCTCGGCGCCCTCGCCCTGCTGCTCGGCCTGGCCGAGGCAGTGCTGATCTTCATCCGGCGGTGGACCCAGTCCTCCTCCTCGGTCGGCATGGAGGCGGCCATCCGGGCCGACATCTACGCCCACCTGCAACGCCTCCCGACCGACTTCCACGACCGGTGGCAGTCCGGCCAACTGCTCTCCCGGATCACCAGCGACCTCTCGGTGATCCGCCGGTTCCTCTCCTTCGGCCTGCTCTTCCTGGTGCTCAACCTGATCACCTACGCCGCCGTGGTGGTGCTGCTGATCCGGCTGCACCCCTGGCTCGGCCTGCTCGTGGGGGCCAGCGCGGTCCCGCTGTTCCTGATCAGCCGCCGCTTCGCCCGGCACTACCACGCGGCGTCCCGCCGGATGCAGGACCAGCAGGGCGACGTGGCCACGCTGGTCGAGGAGACCGCGCAGGGCCTGCGCACCATGCGGGCCTACGGGCGGGGGCCCGAACTGGCCGCCCGGTTCGCGACCGGCGCCCGCCGGCTGCACGACACCGGGATCCGCAAGGCCCGCCTGCTGGCCCGCACCTCGGCCCTGTTCGACCTGGTGCCCAACCTGACCCTCGCGGTGGTGCTGGTGGCCGGCGCCGCCGCCGTCGCCCGGGGCGGGCTCAGCATCGGCGAGCTGGTGGCCTTCGTCAGCCTCCAGCTCATGCTGGTCTGGCCGGTGCAGTCGCTCGGCTGGATCATCGCGAACGGGCAGGAGGCGGCGACCGCCGCCGACCGGATCCAGGAGGTGCTGGACACCCCGCCCGCCATCGTGGATGCCCCGCACGCCCGCGCGCTGGACCGCACCGAGGTGCGCGGCCGGCTCCGCTTCGAGCGGGTGAGCTTCCGCTACCCCGGCAGCCCGGCGCCGGTGCTGCGCGAGGTCGAGCTGACCGTGGAGCCGGGCGAGACGCTCGCCCTGGTGGGTGCGACCGGCTGCGGCAAGAGCACGCTGCTGTCCCTGGTCCCCCGGCTGCACGACGTGACCGGCGGCCGGATCACCCTGGACGGGCACGACCTGCGCGACCTGCGGCTCGGCTCCCTGCGCCGGCTGGTCGGGGTGGCCTTCGAGGAGCCGACCCTGTTCTCCATGTCGGTCTGGGAGAACCTGACACTGGGCCGGCCGGAGGCCGGCGAGGAGGAGGTCCGGGCCGCGCTCGCGCTGGCCCAGGCGGAGTTCGCGTACGACCTGCCGTGGGGGCTGGCCACCCGCGTCGGCGAGCAGGGGCTCTCCCTCTCCGGCGGGCAACGGCAGCGGCTGGCGCTGGCCCGGGCCGTGCTCGGCCGGCCCGCGCTGCTCGTGCTCGACGACCCGCTCTCCGCGCTCGACGTGCACACCGAGGCCCTGGTCGAGGCGGCCCTGCGCCGGGTGCTGCGGGACACCACGGCGCTGCTGGTCGTGCACCGGCCGTCCACGGTGGCGCTCGCCGACCGGGTGGCGCTGCTCGACGGTGGCCGGATCGTCGCCGTGGGCACCCACTCGGAGCTGCTGGCCGGGGTCCCGGCCTACCGGGCGGTGCTGTCCGCCGAGCCGGAGCGGCAGGCGGACGGTGTCGGCCTGGTGCGGTCGTGACCGGGGCCGCCCCCCGGGTGCCCCGGCAGCGCGGCGACCCCGACCCCGACCCGTCCCGGCAGCGCGGCGACCCCGACCCCGACCCGTCCCGGCGGCGCGGCGACCCCGACCTGGCCCGGTGGCGCGGGCGGGCCGTCGACCCCGACGCCGACCGCAGCCGGGCCGAGGAGTCGTCGCCGGAGGCGGTGGCCCGGCTCCGGGCCCGCAGCCGCGCCCTGCTGGGCGCCCTGCTCCGCCCGCAGCGGGCGCGGCTCGGGCTGGCGGTGTCCCTGCTGCTGGCCCAGAACGCCGCCGCGATGGCCGGCCCGTACCTCGTGATGCTCGGCATCGACCGGGGCATCGGGCCGCTGCGCGCCGGTGAACCCGGCCCGCTGGTCGCCGTCGCCGCCGCGTTCGTCGTCGCCACCGCCACCGAGTACGCGACCCGGCGCGCCTTCCTCGCCCTCGCCGCCCGCATCGGCCAGGCCGTCCTGCTCGACCTGCGCAAACGGGTGTACGGGCACTTCCTCCGCCTCGACGTCGGCTTCCACGAGCGCTACACCTCGGGCCGGATGGTGTCCCGGCTGACCAGCGACCTCGACTCGATCGCCGAACTGGTCGACGGCGGGATCGACAAACTGGTGATGGCCGCCCTGTCGGTGCTGTCGGTGGCGGGGATCCTGCTCTGGCTGGACCTGCCGCTGGCCGCGGTCACCCTGCTCGCCTTCCCGTTCCTGTTCTGGCTGTCCCGCTGGTTCGCCCGCGCCTCCGCCGGGGCGTACCGGCGGACCCGGGAGGCGGTGGCGCTGGTCATCGTGCACTTCGTCGAGTCGCTGCGCGGGATCCGGGCGGTGCAGGCCTACCGGCGGGAGCCCCGCAACCAGCGCATCTTCGCGGCGGTGAACGACGACTACCGGCAGGCCAGCCTCCGCGCGTTCCGGCTCATCGCGGTCTACTCGCCGGGCATCCGGCTGATCGGCAACCTGACCGCCGCGGCGGTGCTCGGCTACGGCGGCTGGCGGGTGCTGGGCGGGCGGACCGAGGTCGGGGTGCTCGCCGCGTTCCTGCTCTACCTGCGCCGGTTCTTCGAGCCGATGGAGGAGCTGAGCCAGTTCTACAACGCGTTGCAGTCGGCCACCGCCGCGCTGGAGAAGCTGGCCGGTGTCCTCGACGAGCGGCCGGCCGTGGCCGAGCCGGCGCTCCCGGTGCCGCTGCCCGCCGGCCCGGGACGGGGGGCCGTAATGTTCCGCTGCGTCCACTTCGGCTACCGGCCCGAGGCGCCGATCCTGTCCGGGCTGGAGTTGACCGTGCCGGCCGGGCAGACCGTGGCGCTGATCGGGCCGACCGGCGCCGGCAAGTCCACCATCGCCAAGCTGCTGGCCAGGTTCCACGACCCGGCGTCCGGTGCCGTCAGCCTGGACGGGGTGGACCTGCGGCACCTGGCCGACGCCGAGCTGCGCCGGGCGGTGGTGCTGGTCACCCAGGAGAACCACCTGTTCAGCGGCTCGATCGCCGAGAACATCCGGTTCGGCCGGCCGGACGCCGACGACGCCACCGTGGAGGCCGCCGCCCGAGCCATCGGCGCGCACGACTTCATCGCCGCGCTCCCCGACGGGTACGCCACCGACGTGCACCGGCGCGGCAGCCGGCTCTCCGCCGGGCAGCGGCAGCTCGTCGCGTTCGCCCGGGCGTTCCTGGCCGACCCCCGGGTGCTGATCCTCGACGAGGCCACCTCGTCGCTGGACGTGCCGACCGAGCGCCTCGTGCAGCGGGCGCTCCGCAGCGTCCTGCGGGACCGCACCGCGCTGGTGATCGCGCACCGCCTCTCCACCGTGGAGATCGCCGACCGGGTGCTGGTCCTCGACGGCGGGCGGATCGTGGAGGACGGGTCCCCCACCGAGCTGGCCGCCGCCGGCGGCCGCTACGCCGCCCTGCACCGCCAGTGGCGCGACTCCCTGATCTGACCAACCCGCTCCACGGGACGGCTTCCGCAGAGATCTTGGAAGCAAAGTGCCCCTGGAGGGGCCACCAGCTTCCAAGATCTCGACGGGTGCCGGCGGGTCTCGCCGGCACGTGGGGTTCGGACCGTCAGTCGGCGTCGGGTTCTTTTCGCTCCGCCGGTCCGGCAGCCGCCCGGCCGGGTGCGGAATCCCCAGCAGCATCCGGACCTGGCTTCGTCGGGCCGGTGGTGTCCGGAAGTGGCTTCGTCGGGCCGGTGGTGTCCGGAAGTGGCTTCGTCGGGCCGGTGGGGGCCGGACCGGGAGAGGGTTGTGCGCCGGCCGGAGTCGGGGCGGCGGGTGCCGGAAGCGGGGCGTGGGCGGTGAGCAGGGCGGCCTCGGCGCGCAGGTCGCGGCGGATGCGGTCGACCGCCCGGCCGAAGCCGAAGAGCAGCACCAGGACCAGCGCGGCCACCCCGGTGAGCACCGGGATGGTCAGTGGTGGCCCGCCACCCCGGGTGGCGCCCCAGCCCCAGAGCAGCGGCGCCGCCAACGCCAGGGCGGACAGCACCAGCGCGGCCATTCCGAGCGCCAGCACCCCCGCCACCCGCCCCGACTCCTCCACGGCAGCGGACGCCACGCCGGCAGGTGCTGCGGTTGCGGCCGGTGCGGAGTGACTGTGGGTGGCGGCGGTGACGCCTTCGGCGGCGGCGTCGTTGGTGGCGGCGTCGTTGGTGGCGGTGGCGGCGAGCACCAGGCCGAAGCCGAGGGCCAGGCCGAGCCCGATCGCGGAGAGCAGCGACGGCACCTGCCCGGCGGCCGGCAGCTCGGCGCGGACGACCGGCGCGGCGAGCGGCAGCGCCAGCGCGGCCAGCAGCAGGCCGGCCGCGTCCCACGGCAGCAGGCCCGGCGTGAAGCGGGCCAGCGCCGCGCCGGCGGCGACCGCCACCAGGCCGACCAGCACGACGAGGTAGGCCTGCGCCCGGTCGCCGACGAAGGTGAGCCGCAGCCCGAAGAGCAGGAGCGGTCCCGCGGCGAAGCCGAGCACCACCCAGCGGGCGGCCACCGCCCGGCCGGTCCGGTAGGCGTAGCCGAGCAGAACCAGCGCGGCCACGGCGGCGACGGCCACCGGCGAGAAGTAGGCGAAGGATTCCAGGAACTGCTCCCGGCGCGGCCCGACCAGGCCGTCCTGGCTGATCCGGAACACGTCGACCACCCACCAGCGGATCACCAGCCCGCCCAGGGTGACGAGCGCCGCGACGGCGGTCGCCACCAGCGGGCCGATCCGGGGGCGGCCGGGGGGCGCGCCCGCGCCGGGCCGGTCGAGGTGGGCGAGCACCGCGGCGACCACCGCGATCAGCACGGTCACCCCGACCTGGGCCGGCCAGGCCCGGCCGCCGTCCGGGTGGCCCTCCCCGGCCACGAGGCGGAACAGGTCCTCGACGGCGGAGTGCAGCACCAGACCGGCAGCCAACCCGGCGGCGAGCGGCCAGCGCAGCGACCGGGCGGGCCGGGACAGCGCCAGCAGCGCCCCACCCAGCGCCAGCCCGGCCCCGACGGCGCCGGCCAGCACGGTCAGCACCTGCCCGGTGGTGGGCGGTTGGCGGGGCACCAGCCCGACGCCGTGGTCGAGGGCGAACTCGCCGGCCAGGTAGTCGAGCGCCAGGCCGACCGCGACGACCGGCCAGCCGGGCAGCCGGTCGAACACGGTGACGCCGGCCAGCACGACGGCGAGCAGCGCGCCGCCGGTCAGCGCGACAAGCGTCACGGTGAATGCCGAGGGCCCGAACGGGAAGCCCTGGGTCAGGTCGGCGAAGCCGGTCTGCCGGGCCACGGCGAGCCCGCGTGTCCCGAAGAAGGCCCCGACGGCGACCGCCGCGACCGTGCCGGCCACTGTGGACCGCACCACCGACGGTGTGCGCGCGATGTCGTCCATGGCGATGCCTCCCCCGCGTCCGTGGACGGGGCCGATGCTGTCACACGCCGCGCCGGCCCGCTGTCCCCTCGGAGCGGGGGTGCCGGATACCGCCACGAGGGCGAAAGTCGTGGAGCGACACGGGCCGGCTGCCTACGATCAGCGGATGACCGACACGGCGAGGACGGCCCGCGCCGGCGTCCCCGAGCGTCCGACCCTGGACGGCATCGAGGAGACCTGGGCGCGCCGCTGGCAGGAGGACGGGACGTACGCGTTCGACCGCTCGAAGGAGCGATCGGACGTCTACGCGATCGACACCCCGCCGCCGACCGTATCGGGCGAGCTGCACATGGGGCATGTCTTCTCCTACACGCACACCGACACGGTGGCCCGCTTCCAGCGGATGCGTGGCCGCACGGTCTTCTACCCGATGGGCTGGGACGACAACGGCCTGCCCACCGAGCGGCGGGTGCAGAACGTCTACGGCGTGCGCCCCGACCCGGCGCTGCCCTACGACCCGGGTTGGCGGCCGCCGGCCGCGCCGGTGAGCGAGGCGGCCCGGAAGGACCCGGTGGCGATCTCCCGGCGCAACTTCATCGAGCTGTGCGAGGTGCTCACCGCGGAGGACGAGAAGGTCTTCGAGGCGCTGTGGCGGCGGCTCGGGCTGTCGGTGGACTGGTCGCTGACCTACACCACGATCGGGCGGCTGGCGCGGGCGACGAGCCAGCGGGCGTTCCTGCGCAACCTGGCCCGGGGCGAGGCCTACCAGGCCGAGGCGCCGACACTCTGGGACGTCGGCTTCGCCACCGCGGTGGCCCAGGCCGAGCTGGAGGACCGGGAGCGGCCCGGCGCCTACCACCGGCTGCGCTTCCACGGCCCGGGCGGTCACGAGGTGCTGATCGACACCACCCGGCCGGAGCTGCTGCCGGCCTGCGTGGCGCTGGTCTGCCACCCCGACGACGAGCGCTACGCGGGCCTGGTGGGCAGCTCGGTGCGCACCCCGGTCTTCGGGGTCGAGGTGCCGGTGCACGCGCATCCGCTGGCCGACCCGGCCAAGGGCACGGGCATCGCGATGGTCTGCACCTTCGGCGACCTGGCCGACGTGACCTGGTGGCGGGAGCTGCGGCTGGACACGCGGGTGGTGATCGGGCGGGACGGGCGGCTGCTGCCGGAGCCGCCGGCCGGCGTGCCGGCCGGGCCCTACGCGGCGCTGGCGGGGCAGACCGTGAACGGCGCGCGGCGCACGATCGTCGAGCTGCTGGCCGACGCGGGCGACCTGGTGGGCGAGCCGCGGCCGATCACCCACCCGGTGAAGTTCTACGAGCGCGGCGACCGGCCGTTGGAGATCGTCTCCACCCGGCAGTGGTACCTGCGCAACGGCGGCCGGGATCTGGACCTGCGCGAGGAGCTGCTGGCCCGGGGGCGCGAGCTGCGCTGGGTGCCGGAGCACATGCGGCACCGCTACGAGCACTGGGTGGGGGGCCTCACCGGTGACTGGCTGGTCAGTCGGCAGCGCTTCTTCGGCGTGCCGGTGCCGGTGTGGTACCGGCTCGACGACGCTGGCGAGCCGGACTGGTCCCAGCGTCTCACACCGGATGAGTCACTGCTCCCGGTCGACCCGTCGAGCGACCCGCCGCCGGGCTACGAGGAGGCGCAGCGTGGGATGCCGGGCGGCTTCGTCGGCGACCCGGACGTGCTGGACACCTGGGCCACCTCGTCGTTGACCCCGCAGATCGTCGGCGGCTGGGAGACCGACGAGGACCTGTTCCGGCGGGTCTTCCCGATGGATCTGCGCCCCCAGGGCCAGGAGATCATCCGGACCTGGCTCTTCGCCTCGGTGGTGCGGGCGCACCAGGAGCAGGGCGTGCTGCCCTGGCGGGACGCGGTGCTCTCCGGCTGGATCCTCGACCCCGACCGGAAGAAGATGTCCAAGTCCAAGGGGAACGTGGTCACCCCGATGGGCCTGCTGGAGCAGCACGGCTCGGACGCGGTCCGCTACTGGGCCGCCAACGGCAAGCCCGGCATGGACCTGGCGTTCGACCCGGCGCAGATCAAGGTGGGTCGGCGGCTCGCCACGAAGCTGCTCAACGCGTCGAAGTTCGCCCTCGGGCTGGGCGCGGCGGACGCGCTGCGGGCCCCGGCGACCTCTCCGTTGGACACCGCCATGCTCACCGAGCTGTCCGGCGTGGTCGCCGCCGCGACCAGCGCCTTCGACGCGTACGACCACACGGCCGCGCTGATCGCCACGGAGTCGTTCTTCTGGCGGTTCTGCGACGACTACATCGAGCTGGTGAAGGAGCGCGCCTACGGCACCGGGCCGGGGGCCGACTCGGCCCGGGCCGCTCTGGCCACCGCGCTCTCGGTGCAGTTGCGGCTCTTCGCCCCGGTGTTGCCGTTCGTCACCGAGGAGGTCTGGTCGTGGTGGCGCTACGGCTCGGTGCACCGGGCCCCCTGGCCGACCACCTACGAGGTGGGCCGGGCGGTGCAGGGGCCGGGCGACCCCGAACTGCTGCGGCTGGCCGCGGACGCGCTGGGCCAGGTGCGCCGGGCCAAGTCGGAGCGGAAGCTGTCGATGAAGGCGGAGGTGCCGCTGGCCGAGGCACTCGGGCCGGCCGCCCTGCTCGACCGGCTGACCCTGGTGGCCGACGACGTGCGGGCGGCGGGCCGGATCGCCAAGCTCGACATGCTCCCCGACCGCACAACCGAACTCGTCATCGCCTGCGCGTTCTGAAACCGCCGCACCGACCGCACGACCGGAAGGAGCGGCTGTCGCATCGCGAACAGCCGCTCCGTCCCGGCGACACCCGGCTCAGGTGGCCGAGCAGGCGGTTTCGAGTTCCTTCACGGCGGTGGTGAGCGGGGCCTTGCTCGGCGCCTTGCCGGGGGCCTTCGCCCAGGTGTCGGCCAGGTCCGACATCTCGGTCGCGACCTGCTTCACGGCGTCGTTGACCGTGTCGCTGGTGGTGAAGGCGTTCGCATAGAGCGACGCGGCGCCCGCGGAGTACTGCGCGCTGACCGCGGAGTGCCCGGCCGGCGGCCCGATCTTCTCGGCCGAGGCCACCTTCTTCAGGGCGGCCTTGATGTCCTTGTCCACGGCGGCGCAGGCGGCCTTCGTGGCGGCGTCCATGCCCGGCGCCGCCGCCGTGGCGCTCGGCACGGCGGCCGGCGTCGTGGTCGCCGCGCCGGCGCCGCCGGACGCCGCGGGCTTGTCGCCGTCGTCGCAGCCGGTCATGACGAGCGCCGCCACCGCGGCCGGAATCAGCAGTGCGAACCGAGTTGAGCGCATTCGTTTCTCCCCGTTGGTCTCGTGCTTTCGCCCGCCGGAAGCTACCAGACGCCGAGGTCGTCGCGGTGCGGGATATCGACGGCCGACCCGCGTCCACTTCGGACGCCGACACGGCGGGGCCCCGCTCGACGCGCCCGGGTGGACGGCGTCGGGCGGGGCCCGTCGTGCGGGTCAGCTCGTCTCGCCGGCCACGCTGAACGAGCGGAGCCGGTCCACCGCAAGGGCGGTGAAGCCGACCGCGATGAGCGCGCTCATCACGGCCGCGACCGGCACCGACACGTCCGTGGCGAGCATCTCGCTCGGCGCGATCCGGTCGGCGAGGGCGATCACGTACTGCTGGATGGAGAGCACCTTCGTGCCGCTCACGAAGTTGCCGAGCAGCCCCTCCCAGATCAGCACGTAGACGAGGCCGAGCAGCACCGGCCGCCGGGTGAGCAGGCTGAGCGCGACGAAGAACGCGCAGTACGCCAGCGACCCGATCGACGCGGCGACGGCGAGCGCCAGGCCGAGGCGTACCGAATGGGCGAGCACGCCCGCGACGTAGAGCGGCACGGCGACGGTGACCGCCGTGACGCCGGCGGCCACGGCCAGCTTCGGCAGGATGATCTGCCAGCGCGGCAGCGGCTTGGTGAGGATGTGCACCACCGTGCCGTCGTCGATCTCCGCGCCGAGCACACCGGTGCCGACGATCAGCGCGACGACCGGCAGCACGACGGCCAGGCCGAGCCCGACCAGCACCGCCGGCCCCCACTCGCCCGGGTCGACGCCGAGCGAGCGGGAGAGGATCGCCAGCGCCAGCAGCAGCGCGGGCAGCGGGAGGAGCAGCAGGAACCGGCGCCGGCCGAACAGGCCGCGCGCGGTGATCCAGGTAACGGTCGACATCTCAGCCTCTTTCGTTCGTGACTGCGGGGCTCACTCGCTGCGCTCGTTCACTCCTCGCACTCACCGGTCAGCTCCCCACCAGGTAGGAGAAGACGCTCTCCAGCGATTCGTCCTCGGGCGTCAGCGACCGGACCCGGAGGCTCCGGGCCAGCGCGATCTTCGGCAGCGCCCGGGTGAAGGCGCCGTAGTCGCCGGCCCGTACGGTCAGCCCGTCCCGGCCCAGTTCCACGCCGGTCACCGACTCCTCGGCCATCAACGCGACCGCGAGGGCCCGGTCGTCGGTGGAGCGGACCCGGAACACGTGCGGCCGGTTGGTCATCAGCCGGCGGATGGTGCGGTAGTCGCCGGAGGCGGCCAGCCGGCCGGCGACCATCACCTGCACGGTGCCGGAGACCTGCTCGACCTCCTCCAGGATGTGCGAGCTGAACAGGATGGTCCGGCCGGCGTCGCCGAGCCGGTGCAGCAGGGCCATCATGTGCAGCCGCTGCCGCGGGTCCATCCCGTTGAACGGCTCGTCGAGCAGCAGCACCTGCGGGTCGTGCACGAGGGCGGCGGCCACCCGGGTGCGCTGCCGCATGCCCTTGGAGTAGGTGCCGATCTTCCGGTCCTGCGCGGCCTCCATCTCGACCAGCGCGATGGCCCGGCGGGCGGCTGCCTCCGGGTCGGGCAGCCGGTGCAGTTTGGCGCTCGCCAGCACGAACTCGTACGCGCTGAGGAAGCTGTGCACCGCCTCCCGCTCGCTGACCAGGCCGAGCCGCCGGTAGACCTCCGGGTTGCGCCAGGTCGGCGCGCCGTCGAGGGTGACCTCGCCCCGGGACGGGGAGAGGAAGCCGGCCATCATGTGCAGCAGGGTGGTCTTGCCGGCGCCGTTCGGGCCGAGCAGGCCGGTCACGCCGGGCCCGAGCCGCATGGTGACGTCGTTCACCGCCACCACGTTGCCGTACCAGCGGGAGACGCCGGCCAGGTCGAGGGTGGAGGCGGGGGTGGCCGGGGCCGCCGGCTCCGCGCTGATCGTGGTCATCGGGCGGCCACCTTCCGGTATCGCAGCAGCAGCAGGGTGACGCAGCCGGCCACCAGCAGCACGGCGGCGGCCACGTAGACCGGCCCGAAGCCGCCGATCTTGTAATCGGCCCCCCCGTTGGGGACGAGCAGGTCGCCGAGGGTGTACTCGCCGACGGCGTGGATCAGGGCGGTGGGCGAGCCGAGCATGGACAGCTCGTTGACCGTGCGGGACGGCATGATCGACAGGATGCCGACGATCGGGGCGGTCATCAGGAACACGGCCACGATGCCGCCGGCCGCGAACGCCCGCTTGCCGGTGAGCGAGGCGATGAGCAGCCCGACCGAGGCGAAGACCACCGCCCACAGGGCGGCGTAGAGCAGGCCGGGCAGCAGGTCGAGCAGCTCGTCCCAGACCCCGCCCAGCCCGTCCTTGGTGGTGAACGCGGCGCCCAGGAACATCACCAGCTGCGGCGCCCCGAGCAGCAGCCAGAGCGCGGTGACCAGCGACCCGAGCTTGGCCAGGGCGTAGTCGCCGCGCGGCAGCGGGCGGGAGAAGTAGAGCGGCAGCACGCCGCTGTGCAGGTCGCGGGAGACCAGCTCCGGCCCGACCACCGCGACGAAGAAGATGACCAGCCAGCTCATCGCGTCGGCGAACTGGGCGTACGTCATGACGACCTGGCCGGTCTGGGTGCGTACGGCGGTCAGCCCGGCGGCGACGATCAGCACGATGCCCATCACCAGCCAGGGAAAGATCTTCGCCTTGGCGGAGCGGCCCAGCCCGAAGGCGGTGCGCAGGCCGTGCAGGTAGAGCGCGCCGAACACGTGCCGGCGGCCGAGCCGCGGGCCGGTGTAGCGCTGGTAGCCGATGTCGTGGATGACGCCGGTCGGCTCAGACATGGCTGGGCTCCCTCGTGGCGAAGAGTTCGGCCACCCGGTGCCGCCGCTGGTCGAGCCGGTGCAGCGGCAGGTCCAGCTCGGCGACCGCGCCGATGATCAGGTCGTAGGTGGCGTCGTCGGCGAGCGGGACGAGCAGCAGCCGCCCCTCCCGGGACACCGGCAGGTCGAGCGCGGCGAGCCGGGCGGCCAGTTCGTCCGTACCCTCGCTCACCTCGACGGCGAGCACGTCGGTGGCGGTGGTCATGGCGGAGATCCGGTCGGCGCGCAGCAGCCGGCCGCCGTCGATCGCGACCAGGGTGTCGCAGATCCGCTCCACCTCCCCGAGCAGGTGCGAGCAGACCACCACCGAGATGCCGAACTCGGTGCCGATCCGGTGGATCAGGGCGAGCATGGCGTCCCGGCCGGCCGGGTCGAGGCCGTTGGTCGGCTCGTCGAGCAGCAGCAGGTCGGGGTCGTGCACCAGGGCCTGGGCGAGCTTCACCCGCTGCTTCATGCCGGTGGAGTAGCCACCGACGGCCCGGTGCCGCTCCTCGTGCAGCCCGACGTGGCGCAGCGCCTCGGAGGCCCGCTCGCGGGCGACCGTGCGGGGCAGCCCGCTGATCCGGCCGAGGTGGGTGACCAGTTCGGCGGCGGAGAGGTCGGGCGGGAGGGCGTCGTGCTCGGGCATGTAGCCGACCCGGGCGCGGACGGCCGCGGGGTCGGTGGTGGGGTCGAGGCCGAGCACGGAGACCCGACCGCTGGTCGGGGCGAGCAGGCCCAGGAGGATCTTGATCAGGGTGGACTTGCCGGCGCCGTTCGCGCCCACCAGCCCGATGATCCCCGGCTCGACCGACACCGTGAGGTCGGCCAACGCGGTGACCCGGCCTCCGTACGTCTTGGTCAGCGACTCGGTCGCGAGCAGTGTCACCCGGCAAGCGTAGGGAGCACGCGGCCCTCCTGGTATCGGGAAACGCTCGGGGTTGCCCCTGATTCCGCCCCGACGGGGGCCGACCGGCCGGACGGACCGGTCCGTCCGGCCGGCGGAGCGCCGAGGACGGCCGCCGGTACCGCACCGGGACGGCCGGTTTACCGGCCGGTGACCGGGAGGTGGAGTGGCGCTCTCGACCGATTGCCGGTGGGCTGAGAAACTGTGTGCCGGCCGGTGAGTTGGGGGTTTCATGAGCAACGGGTGGGTGCTGCCCGAGGACGTTCTGCGGGATGCGCCGGCGTACGCGCCAAGGCCCGGTGAGCTGGCCGATCTGGAGTTGCTGCTGACCGGGGCGTACGCCCCGCTGGCCGGCTTCATGAGCCGGGCCGACCTGGCCTCGCTGGGCCGGCGGGGCCGGCTCGCCGACGGCACGCCGTGGCCGGTGCCGGTGACGCTGCAGGTGCCGGCCGCGCTCGCCGACGGGCTGGTGCTGGACGACCCGCTGCGCCGGGCGTTGGTGCTCACCGACGGCGAGGGCGCCCCGGTGGCCGCCATGGACGTCACCGACGTCTGGCCGGTCCGCGAGGGCGCGGCCGGCGTGGGTGGCGCCGTACGCCGGCTGGGCGACGGTGGTCACGGGCCGTTCCAGCGGCTGCGGCGCAGCCCGGAGGAGGTCCGGGGGCTGCTGCCCCCGGGGCGGGTGCTCGGCGTCTTCGCCGACCGTCCGCTGCACCGGCCGCAGCTCGCGCAGATCGCGCACGCCGCCCGGACGCTCGGCGCGCACCTGCTGGTGCTGATCCCGGTGGGCGAGGAGGCGACCGGAGGGCTGCCGGCCGAGGCGCTGGTCCGCAGCGTGTTCGCCGCCCGGGACCGGATGCCCCCGGCCACCCTCGTGGCGGTGCCGCTGGCGAAGCGGCGCGACGAGATCAGCGACGCGCTGCTCCGGGCCCGGGTCGCCGCCGCCTACGGGGTGACCCACCTGCTCTCCACCGAGGGCATGCTCTCCGGGGCGGGCCTGCGGGTGCTGGTGCCCCGTGAGCTGGCCTACGACAGCCGCGACGGGCAGTGGCGCTGGCGGGAGGACATCCCGCCGCGCAACCGGAAGCTGGCGCTCAGCCAGGCGGAGATCGACGACCTGCTGGACCGGGGCTTCCCGCTGCCCGAGTGGCACACCCCGCCGGCGGTGGCCAAGGAGCTGGCCCGGGCCCGCCCGCCGCGGCGGCACCGGGGTCTGGTGATCTTCCTGACCGGTCTCTCCGGCTCCGGCAAGTCGACCATCGCCCGCGGGCTGGCCGACCATCTGCGCGAGGGCGGCGACCGCACCATCACGCTGCTCGACGGCGACGTGGTGCGCCGGGAGCTCTCGGCGGGGCTGGGCTTCAGCAAGGCCGACCGGGATCTCAACGTGCGCCGGATCGGCTGGGTGGCCGCCGAGATCGCCCGGCACCGGGGGGTGGGCATCTGCTGCCCGATCGCCCCCTACGCCGCCGCTCGGGCCACCGCCCGGGAGATGGCGCACGCCGCCGGGGCCGGCTTCCTGCTGGTGCACGTGGCCACCCCGCTGGAGGTCTGCGAGCAGCGCGACCGCAAGGGCCTGTACGCGCGGGCCCGGGCCGGCCTGCTCACCGGGATGACCGGAATCGACGACCCGTACGAGGAGCCGACCGACGCCGACCTGGTGGTGGACACCACCGACATGACCGTCGAGGAGGCGGTCCAGCGGGTCATGGAGCACCTCACCGAGACGGGTTGGGTGGAGCCCCGCCTCCAGCCGGCCTGATCCGGCCCGACCGACCGCCGCCGTCCCGCCCCGGGACGGCGGCGGTTCGGCGTTCGCTTCCGTTGTCCCCCGCTGCGCGGTAGTGTTCGTCTTTGTTGGAACACGTTCGACCACGTGGAGACGGGTCGGGATTCGGGGGGTGACGGCGGGGTGCTGGCGCGACAGCGGCAGGCGGTCATCCTGGAACGGGTCCGCGCCGCCGGAGGCGTCCGGGTCACCGAGCTGGCCACCGAGTTCGGCGTCTCGGACATGACCATCCGGCGCGACCTGGAGACGCTGCACGACCAGGGCCTGCTCGCCAAGGTCCACGGCGGGGCGACGCTGGCCGGCCCCGGCTCGACCGACGAGCCCGGCTTCCGTGCCAAGTCGGTCCGCCAGTCCGTCGAGAAGGCCGCCATCGCCGGCCGGGCCGCGGAGCTGGTCCGCCCCGGCGCCGCGATCGCGCTCTCCGCCGGCACCACCACCGCCGAGCTGGCCCGCCGCCTGACGGACGTACCCGGCCTGACCGTGGTGACCAACTCCCTGCCGGTGGCCGAGATCCTGCACGTCGGGGGCCGGCCGGACCAGACCGTCGTGCTCACCGGCGGGGTGCGCACCCCTTCGGACGCGCTGGTCGGCCCGCTGGCCGTGGCCGCGATCGGCGCGCTCCACCTGGACCTGCTGTTCCTCGGCGTGCACGGCATCAGCGAGCGGGCCGGGTTCACCACCCCCAACCTCATGGAGGCGGACACGGACCGGGCCCTGGTGGCGGCCGCCGACCGGCTGGTGGTGCTCGCCGACCACACCAAGTGGGGCACGGTCGGCATCTCCTCGATCGTCGGCCTGGACGCGGCGGACGTGCTGGTCACCGACGACCGGTTGGGCACCGACGCGCGACGGGTACTCGAGGACAGGGTGGGCGAACTGGTGATCGTGCCGGGCATGGAGGGGGCGGAGTGAAGCGTACGCAGATCGAGCTGGCCGACGGCCGCGAGTTGATCTACTTCGACGAGCGGGACGACGCGGTCCGCGACCAGCCGGATCGGCGCGAGCTGCCACCGCCCCCGCACGCGTCGCAGCTCCGGTACGACCCGCTGACCGACGAGTGGGTGGCGGTCGCGGTGCACCGGCAGACCCGCACCTTCCTCCCGCCGGCCGACCAGTGCCCGCTCTGCCCGTCCCGGGGCGACCGGCTCAGCGAGATCCCCGCCCCCGACTACGACGTGGTCGTCTTCGAGAACCGGTTCCCGTCGCTGAGCCAGCGGGTCGCCGAGGAGCCGGCCGAGATCACCCCGTTCACCCCGGTCCGCCCCGGGCGCGGCAAGTGCGAGGTGGTCTGCTTCACCGACGACCACAACGCCTCGTTCGCCAGCCTCTCCCCCGGCCGGGTGCGGACCGTGCTCGACGCCATCGCCGACCGCACCACCGCGCTGGGCGAACTGCCCGGGGTGGAGCAGATCTTCCCGTTCGAGAACCGGGGCGTGGAGATCGGCGTGACCCTGCACCACCCGCACGGCCAGATCTACGCGTACCCGTTCGTCACGCCGCGGACCCGGACCATGCTGGCCGCCGCCCGCCGGCACTTCGAGCGCACCGGGGGCAACCTCTACGCCGACGTGCTCGCCGCCGAACGCGCGGCCGGCGACCGGGTCGTGGCGAGCAACGAGCACTGGACGGCGTACGTGCCCGCGGCGGCCCGCTGGCCGTTCGAGGTGCACGTGGCCCCGCACCGCCCGGTGCCGGACATCCCGGCGCTGGACGACGCCGAGCGGGACGCCTTCGGGCCGCTCTACCTGGACGTGCTGCGCCGCTTCGACGGGCTGTTCGACCTGCCGATGCCCTACATCGCCGCCTGGCACCAGGCCCCGGTGCACGTCGACCGGGAGTTGGGGCACCTGCACCTGCAGCTGTTCAGCATCCGGCGGGCCAAGGACAAGCTGAAGTATCTGGCCGGCTCCGAGTCGGGGATGGGCGTGTTCATCAACGACATCGCCCCCGAGCGGGCCGCGGAACTGCTCCGGGCCGCTTGACTTCCCGCCCCACAACAGGGCGCGGGGGGCCCGGGACAGGGCCCCCCGCAAGGGAAGGGACGGCTGGCTGTGCGTGACAGCCGGGAAGGCTGGCTGATCGGCGCTCAAGCCGCGAGGCGACCGCGGTCAACCTTCCTGGACGGGACTGGCATCACGTCCACCCTGCTCAACGAGGCGTGCCCGCCCCGGGTGACGCCACCGTACGGACACGACGGAGCCCGCCGGCAGGTGCCGACGGGCTCCGGTGCGAGCGTGCGGGTCAGGCCGACAGCTTGCGGGCCAGGTTCTCGTCGAGCGCGTTCATGAACTCGTCGGTGGTCAGCCACGGGGCGTCCCGCGAGATGAGCAGCGCGAGGTCCTTGGTCATCTGGCCGCCCTCGACGGTCTCCACGATGACCTGCTCCAGGGTGTTGGCGAACTCGGTGACCGCCGGGGTGCCGTCCAGCTTGCCCCGGTGGGCCAGGCCCCGGGTCCAGGCGTAGATCGAGGCGATCGGGTTGGTCGAGGTCTTCTCGCCCTTCTGCCACTGCCGGTAGTGCCGGGTGACCGTGCCGTGCGCGGCCTCGGCCTCGACGGTGCGGCCGTCCGGGGAGAGCAGGACGGAGGTCATCAGACCCAGCGAGCCGAAGCCCTGCGCGACGGTGTCGGACTGCACGTCACCGTCGTAGTTCTTGCAGGCCCAGACGTAGCCGCCCTCCCACTTGAGCGCGGCGGCGACCATGTCGTCGATCAGCCGGTGCTCGTAGGTGATGCCGGCGGCGTCGAACTCGGCCTTGAACTCGTTCTCGAACACCTCGGCGAAGATGTCCTTGAACCGGCCGTCGTACGCCTTGAGGATGGTGTTCTTGGTGGACAGGTAGACCGGGTAGCCGCGGTCCAGGCCGTACCGGAACGAGGCCCGGGCGAAGTCCCGGATCGACTCGTCGAAGTTGTACATGCCCATGGCGATGCCGCCGCCGGAGAAGTTGGCGACCTCCATCTCCATGGGCGCGCCGCCGTCGGCCGGCGTGTAGGTGACGGTCACCTTGCCGGGGCCGGGCACGACGAAGTCGGTGGCCTTGTACTGGTCGCCGTGCGCGTGCCGGCCGATGATGATCGGCTTGGTCCAGCCCGGGACGAGCCGCGGCACGTTCGACATGATGATCGGCTCGCGGAAGACCACGCCACCAAGGATGTTGCGGATGGTGCCGTTCGGCGACCGCCACATCTTCTTGAGGCCGAACTCCTCCACCCGGGCCTCGTCGGGGGTGATGGTGGCGCACTTGACGCCGACGCCGTGCTCCTTGATGGCGTTGGCGGCGTCGACGGTGACCTGGTCGTCGGTCTCGTCGCGGTGCTGGATCGACAGGTCGTAGTAGTGCAGGTCGACGTCGAGGTAGGGCAGGATCAGCTGCTCCCGGATCTGCTTCCAGATGATCCGGGTCATCTCGTCGCCGTCGATCTCCACGACCGGGTTGTTTACCTTGATCTTCGCCATCGGCCGGCGCTCCTCTCGGGGGACACGTGCTCAAGCAGTACGAGCGTACTGGAAACTGACCGGGGCTCCCCAGCCGGCCTCACCCCGCCGGAGAACGGGGTCGCCCGGGACGGGCCGCGGTGACATCCTTCCCGGATGCCGCTCACTCACACGGTCGGGTCTATCACGGTCACCGCCCTGGTCGACGGGGCGGGTCCCTTCTTCCAGCCGCGCGTCGAGGCGTTCCCGGACGCCACCGCGGAGCAGTGGCGCGAGGCCGACCGGCGGGACCCCGACACGGTCACCCCGGACCGTCGCTGGTGGCTGCCGTTCCGCGCGTTCGCGCTGCGTACCGGGGACGGGCCGGTCACCCTGGTCGACGCGGGGATCGGCCCGGCCGACGCGCTCGCCGCGAGCTGGGCGCCGGTGCCGGGCCGGCTGCCGGCCGAGCTGGCCGCCGCCGGCATCGACCCGGCCGACGTCCGCACCGTGGTGCTCACCCACCTGCACACCGACCACATCGGCTGGGCGGGCCCGCTCTTTTCGAACGCGGACCACCTGGTGCAGCGCGCCGAGCTGGCCGCGCTGGAGCTGTTCCACCCCGAGCTGCCGGCCCGGCTCCTGGGGCCGTTGCGCGCCGCCGGCCAACTCCGGGTGGTCGACGGCGACACCACCCTGACCCCCGGGGTACGCGTGCTGAGCACCCCCGGGCACACCCCCGGCCACCAGTCGGTGCTGGTCGACGACGGCGACGACCGCCTCCTGGTGACCGGCGACCTCCTGGTCCACACCCTGCAACTGATCGACCCCACCTTGGCGTACGCCCACGAGGAGGACCCCGCAACGGCGGCCACCTCTCGCACGAACCTCCTGAACACCCTGGCCCCGGTAACCCTGGCCACCCCCCACCTGGGCACCCCCTTCACCCCCCACCCCGTCCCCGCGCCGCCCGCCCACCCCGGCCCGCGTTGATCATGAAGTTATTGCCGCGACATGCCGGTGCGGACGGCAATAACTTCATGATCAACGCCGTGGGGCGGGGGCCGGCCTGGATGTGCGGAAGGGCGGGCCGGCGTCAGCCGGCCCGCCCTTCGGCGGTGGTTCTGGGTCACATGTTGGCTACGTCGGCCTGCTTCGCGCGGACGGCCTCGGCGGCCTCCTTGAGGGCGGCCAGCTCGTCGGCGTCCAGGTCGGTCTCGACGACCCGCTTGACACCCTCGGCGCCGATCTGGGCCTCGACGCCCAGGTAGACGCCGGAGATGCCGTACTGCCCGTCGACCCAGGCGCAGACCGGCATGACGTCGCCGGAGTCCTCGGCGACGGCCTTGGCCATCCGGGCGGCGGCGGCCGACGGGGCGTAGTACGCCGAGCCGGTCTTCAGCAGCGCGACGACCTCGGCGCCACCGTTGCGGGTCTTGACGACCAGCTCCTCGATCTGCTCGGCCGGCATGGCCTCGCGCAGCGGCTTGCCGTCCACGGTGCTCTTCGACGGGACCGGCACCATGGTGTCGCCGTGCGAGCCCAGGGTCAGGGTCTTCACCGACTTCACCGGTACGTTCAGCGCCTCGGCCACGAAGTTGGTGAACCGGGCGGTGTCCAGCATGCCGGCCTGGCCGAGCACCCGGTTCTTCGGGAACTGGGTGGCGAGCTGGGCCAGGGCGGTCATCTCGTCGAGCGGGTTGGAGACCACGATGACGACGGCGTTCGGGGCGTACTTGGCGACGTTCTCGGCGACCTGACGGACGATCTTGGCGTTGGTCTCCAGCAGGTCCATCCGGCTCATGCCCGGCTTGCGGGGCAGGCCGGCGGTGATGACGACGACGTCGGAACCCTCGATGGCCTCGTAGCCCTCGCCGTTCGGCCCGGTGGTGACACCGACGACCTTGGTCTCGAAGCCCTCGACGGCACGCGACTGGTTGAGGTCCAGCGCGAGACCCGCCGGCTTGCCCTCCACGATGTCGGTGATCACGACGGTGTCGAAGACGTCGTACTCGGCCAGGCGCTGTGCGGTGGTGGAGCCGTAGAAGCCGGCCCCGACGACAGTGACCTTCTTACCCATGGTCGTCCCACTCCCTGATACCAGTCGGTTTTCCGGACCGTATCAGCCATCCTGGCACCGATCGGGCCAGGGGCGGACGGTTATGACGTGCCTGGGCGGCTCAGTCCTGCCGCTCGGCCCGCTCGACGACGTTGGTCAGCAGCATGGCCCGGGTCATCGGGCCGACCCCGCCGGGCATCGGCACCAGCTTGCCGGCGACCCCGGCCACCTCGGGGTCGACGTCGCCCGTGTAGCGGCCCTTGCCGTCGGCCCCGATCACCCGGGTGATGCCCACGTCGACCACTGTCGCGCCCGGGTTGACCATGTCGGCGGTGAGCAGCCCCGGCACGCCGGCCGCGACGATGACGATGTCGGCCTCGCGGGTCTGCGCCGCGAGGTCCAGGGTGCCGGTGTGGCAGAGGGTCACGGTGGCGTTCTCGCTGCGCCGGGTGAGCAGCAGGCCGAGCGGCCGGCCCACGGTGTTGCCCCGGCCGACCAGCGCGACCTTCGCGCCGCGCAGCGGCACGTCGTGCCGGCGGAGCAGCTCGACGATGCCGCGCGGGGTGCAGGGCAGCGGGGCGTCGTAGCCGAGCACCAGCCGGCCCAGGTTGACCGGGTGCAGGCCGTCGGCGTCCTTGTCCGGGTCGATCATCTCCAGCGCCCGCTGGGTGTCCAGGTGGGCCGGGAGCGGCAGCTGGACGATGTAGCCGTGGCAGCCCGGGTCGGCGTTCAGCTCGGTGAGCACCGTGTCGAGCTGCTCCTGGGTGGCGTCGGCGGGCAGCTCGCGACGGATCGAGGCGATGCCCACCTCGGCACAGTCGCGGTGCTTGCCGTTGACGTACGCCTGGGAGCCGGGGTCCTCGCCCACCAGGACCGTGCCGAGCCCGGGGGTGATGCCGCGCTCCGCCAGCGCCTTGACCCGTGCCCGCAGTTCGTCCTTGATCTCCGCCGCGGTGGCCTTGCCGTCCAGGATGGTCGCCGTCACGAATGGATCGTCTCACGCCCCGCACCCGGGCCGGCCGACGACAGCGAAGGGTGACGAACTGTGACGTGGGCTAAGTCACGGACAGTCACCAATTGTGGTTCGCACCACACGCCGGATCGGGCGGCCGGGACCGGACGGGACGGCCCGGACAGCGCCTGCGGATCCGCCTGAGCGCACCGCGACCGCACCGGACGGCGCGGCCGGGCGGCAGCAGAAGCCCTGGCAGCCGGTCTGCGAGGTATCGCGTAGCAGGCCGGTCCGCCGACGACAACCCCCGCCCGCACGTTCTGTTATCGGTTCGCAACGCTCTCGTTGTCGATCGGGTCGATCGCGACCTACCGTTACCGCTCGTTGCGCAGCGTCACCCAGCGCCGGGCCTGACTGCGCAGCGTGAGGAGATGAGGAGAGTTCATGCGTGTTCGTAGACTCGCCGCCTGGGCAGCCCTCCCGCTCGCGGTGACGCTTGGCCTGGCGGCCTGCGGCAGCGGCGGGAACGGCGGATCGAGCGGCAGCGGCCAGGATTCGGCGGTCAGCATCCAGATTTCCGAGCCGCAGCACCTGGTTCCGACCAACACCACCGAAACGTCCGGCTCGCAGGTGCTCGCCGGTCTGTTCAGCCCGCTCGTCGACTACGACGCGCAGAACAAGCCGTACGAGGTCGCGGCCGAGTCGGTGACGCCGTCCGACAACAACAAGGTCTGGACGATCAAGCTCAAGGACGGGTTCACCTTCCACAACGGCGAGAAGGTCACGTCCGACGACTACATCAACGCCTGGAACTACGGCGCGTACGCGCCCAACGGTCAGGGCGCCAGCTACTTCTTCGAGAAGATCGCCGGCTACCAGGACCTGCAGGGCGACAAGCCGAAGGCCAAGACGATGTCCGGCCTGAAGAAGGTCGACGACCTGACCTTCCAGGTGACGCTCTCCGAGCCGTACATCGACTTCAAGTCCATGCTGGGCTACACCGCGTTCTACCCGCTGCCGGAGGCCGCGTTCTCCGGGCCGGGCGTGCTCAAGGACTCCTACGAGCAGGCGCCGATCGGCCAGGGCCCGTTCAAGATGAAGGGCACCTGGCAGCACGACAGCAAGCTCGACGTCGAGCGCTACGACGCGTACCCGGGCGAGAAGCCCAAGGTCAAGGACGTCGAGTTCCGGGTCTACCAGCAGCTCACCGCGGCGTACTCGGACCTGCAGTCGGACAACCTCGACGTGCTGCCGACGATCCCGACCGAGAACCTGAGCACGGCGCAGAGCGACCTGGGCGACAACTACCAGACCAGCCCGATGTCGTCGTTCCAGTTCCTGGCCTTCCCCACCTTCGAGAAGGACTACAGCAAGCCGGACGTGCGCAAGGCGATCTCGATGGCGATCGACCGTGACGAGATCACCAAGTCGATCTTCAAGGGTTCGCAGCAGTCGGCCCGCTCGTTCGTCTCGCCGGTCCTGCCGGGCTACCGGGACAACACCACCGGTGCCGCGGGTCAGTTCAACCCGACCGAGGCCAAGAAGCTCTACCAGGCCGCCGGCGGCCCGTCGAAGATCACCATCTCCTACAACGGGGACGGCGGTCACAAGGACTGGGTCGACGCGACCTGCAACCAGCTCAAGGCCAACCTGGGCGTCGACTGCGTCGGCTCGGCCGAGCCGAAGTTCGCCGACCTGCTGACCAAGGTCGAGAAGAAGCAGCCGGTGGGTCTGTTCCGCATGGGCTGGGTCATGGACTACCCGTCCATGGAGGACTACCTCGGCCCGCTGTACAGCACCAACGGTTCGTCGAACTACTACGGCTACAGCAACCCGGAGTTCGACCGCCTGGTCAAGGAGGGCGCTGCCGCGCCCACCCAGGCAGAGGCGATCAAGAAGTACCAGCAGGCCGAGGACATCCTGGCCAAGGACATGCCGGTGATCCCGCTCCGCTTCGGCGAGAACGTGTACGGGCACTCCAGCAAGGTCCAGAACGTCCAGATGGACCTGTTCCAGCGGGTCAACCTCGTCAAGATCGAGGCGGCCAGCTGAGCTGACCACGGCACGGGCCACCCGGAGCGATCCGGGTGGCCCGAGCACGTGGCCGCCGGGGCCGGAGGGCACCGGCCGCCAACTTCCGGTACGCCAGAGATGTCATCCTGCGCCCCTTTCGCGCTTTTCCGGAGAGACTGGCAAGCATGTTCCGCTTCATCCTGCGGCGCCTCCTGCAGATGGTCCTCGCGTTCTTCGGGACCACGCTGATCGTCTATGCGCTGATGTTCGCCGGGCAGGGCGACCCGATCCAGGCCCTCGCCGGGGAGCGGCCGGTGACGGCGGCCCAGCGGGCATACCTGACGCAGAAGTACCACCTGGACCAGACCGGCGTGGGCGGCTTCTTCTACCGCTACCTCGACTACGTCAAGAACCTGCTCCAGGGCGACCTGGGCCAGTCGCTCACCGGCCGGCAGATCGGCGACATCCTTCAGCAGGCCTGGCCGGTCACCGTGCGGCTGGCGCTCATCGCGCTCGGCGTGGCCATCATCTTCGGCGTCACCGCCGGCGTGGTCGCCGGCATCCGGCGGGCAAGCATCTTCGACAACTCGACGCTGGTGCTCACCCTGCTCGTGCTGGGCATCCCGACCATCGTCCTGGCACCGATCGCGCAGTACTTCCTCGGCGTCAAGTGGCAGCTCTTCCCGCCCACCGCCGGGGCCCAACCGAGCCTCTACGCCCTGCTGCTGCCCGGCATCGTGCTCGGCTCGCTGTCGCTGGCCACCGCCCTGCGGCTGACGCGCACCTCGGTGGCGGAGAACCTGCGCGCCGACTACGTCCGGACCGCCCGCTCGAAGGGCCTGGTCAAGCGGCGCATCGTCAGCGTCCACGTGCTGCGCAACTCGCTCATCCCGGTGGTGACCTTCCTCGGCGTCGAGCTGGGCAACCTGATGAGCGGCGCGATCATCACCGAGGGCGTGTTCAACATCCCCGGCGTGGGCTTCAACCTCTTCCGCGGCATCCGCACCGAGGACGGCCCGCTGGTGGTCGGCATCGTCAGCGTGCTCGTCGTGGTCTACCTGATCTCCAACCTGGTGGTGGACGTGCTCTACGCCGTACTCGACCCGAGGATCCGCTATGAGTGATTTTGAGACTGTGGCGGCCACGGAGAACCAGGCCGCGCGGCGGGGCGTCTCCGGCGAGCCGGGCGCGCCCAACCAGGTCGGTGCGCCGCAGAAGCCGCGCAGCCTGGCCGGCGACGCCTGGCGGGACCTGCGCCGCAAGCCGATCTTCTGGATCAGCCTGGGCCTGGTCGTGCTGATCACCGCGATGGCCGCCGTGCCGTCGCTGTTCACCGCCAACGACCCGCGTGACTGCCTGCTCTCCCGGCAGCACGCCGGGCCGTCCGGCGGGGCCATCTTCGGGTACGACTTCCAGGGCTGCGACGTCTACGCCCGGGCGGTCTACGGCACCCGGGCCTCACTGCTGGTCGGTGCCCTCGCCGCGCTGGCCACCGGCGTGATCGCGCTGGTCGTCGGCATGGTCGCCGGCTACTTCGGCGGCTGGGTGGACGCGGTGCTCTCCCGCGTGATCGACATCGTGCTCGGCATCCCGCTGCTGCTCGCCGCGATCGTGCTGCTCAAGCGGCTGAGCACCAGCAGCGACAACGTCCGGCTGTTCGCGGTGATCTTCGTGCTGGCGGTGCTCGGCTGGACCACGGCGGCCCGGGTGGTCCGCTCCTCGGTGATCACGGCCAAGGAACAGGACTACGTGGCCGCGGCCCGGATGCTCGGCGCCGGCAACGGCCGGATCATGTGGCGGCACATCCTGCCGAACGCGCTCGCCCCGGCGATCGTGGTGCTCACCATCGCGCTCGGCTCGTTCATCGCCGCCGAGGCGACGCTGAGCTTCCTCGGCATCGGCCTCAAGGCCCCGACCATCTCCTGGGGCCAGGACATCGACGGCGGGCGCATCCACATGCGGGAGGCGGCGACCCCGCTGATCGTTCCCTCGGCCTTCCTGGCGCTGACCGTGCTCGCCTTCATCATGCTGGGCGACGCGATCCGCGACGCCTTCGACCCGAAGCTGCGGTGAGACCCTCATGACCCAGTCCGCTGTCCACCCCACGCCGGCTTCCCCCACCCCGCCCGGTGGCCACCTGCTCGAGGTACGGGACCTGCACGTCGAGTTCCGCACGACCGAGGGCGTGGCCAACGTGATCAACGGGGTGACCTACCACCTCGACGCGGGCGAGACCCTGGCCGTGCTCGGCGAGTCCGGCTCCGGCAAGTCGGTCACCGCCCAGGCGATCATGGGCATCCTGGACACGCCCCCGGCGTTCGTCCGCTCCGGCCAGATCCTCTACCAGGGCCGGGACCTGCTGACCCAGTCCGAGGAGCAGCGCCGGCAGGTGCGCGGCAAGGAGATCGCCATGATCTTCCAGGACGCGCTCTCCGCGTTGAACCCGGTCTTCCCGGTCGGCTGGCAGATCGGTGAGACGCTGCGCCAGCGCGAGGGGATGTCCCGGGGCGACGCCCGGCGGCGGGCCGTCGAGCTGATGGACCTCGTGAAGATCCCGGCCGCGGCGAAGCGCCTCGGCGACTACCCGCACCAGTTCTCCGGCGGCATGCGGCAGCGCGTCATGATCGCCATGGCGCTCGCCCTGGACCCGAAGGTGCTGATCGCCGACGAGCCGACCACGGCGCTCGACGTCACCGTGCAGGCCCAGATCATGGACCTGCTGGCCGACCTGCGCCGCGACCTCAACATGGCGATGATCCTGATCACCCACGACCTCGGCGTGGTCGCCGGCGTCGCGGACCGGATCGCCGTGATGTACGCCGGACGGATCATCGAGCACGCCGACGTGCGCTCGCTGTACCGGGCGCCGGCGCACCCGTACACCAAGGGGTTGCTGGAGTCGATCCCGCGCATGGACGTCCGCGGCCAGGCGCTGTCGACGATCAAGGGGTTGCCGCCGAACCTCATGCGGATCCCCTCCGGCTGCCCGTTCCACCCCCGGTGCCCGTACGTGCAGCAGGTCTGCCTGGACGTGGTGCCGCACGACCTGGTCCTCGGCGACGGCCGGACCAGCGCGTGTCACTTCGCGCAGGAGGTCCGTGATGACAGCGCCCGCTAGCCCGACCAAGGTCCGCGGCGAAACGATCCTCTCCGTCGACAACCTGGTGAAGCACTTCCCGATCAGCCGGGGCGTGCTGTTCCAGAAGCAGATCGGCGCCGTCAAGGCGGTCGACGGGGTCAGCTTCGAGCTGCGCCGCGGCGAGACGCTCGGCGTGGTCGGCGAGTCCGGCTGCGGCAAGTCCACCCTGGCCCGGCTGCTCATGCGGCTGGAGACGCCGACGTCGGGCCGGGCCACCCTGGAGGGCCGGGACCTGTTCAAGGCGTCCGGCTCGGAGCTGCGCCGGCTGCGCCGCAACATGCAGATGGTGATGCAGGACCCGTACACCTCGCTGAACCCGCGGATGACGGTCGGCGACATCATCGGCGAGCCGTTCGAGATCCACCCGGACGCGGCGCCGAAGGGCAGCAAGCGGAAGCGGGTGCAGGAGCTGCTGGACGTGGTCGGGCTCAACCCCGAGCACGTCAACCGCTACCCGCACCAGTTCTCGGGCGGCCAGCGGCAGCGCATCGGCATCGCCCGGGCGCTCGCCCTGCGCCCCGAGGTGATCGTCTGCGACGAGCCGGTCTCCGCCCTGGACGTCTCCATCCAGGCCCAGGTCATCAACCTGCTGGAGCAGCTCCAGGACGAGTTCGGGCTGTCGTACATCTTCATCGCGCACGACCTGTCGGTGGTCCGGCACATCTCGGACCGGGTCGCGGTCATGTACCTCGGGAAGATCGTGGAGATCGGCACCGAGGAGGAGATCTACGACCGGGCCACCCACCCGTACACCCAGGCGCTGCTCTCCGCCGTGCCGGTGCCCGACCCGGACGCCCGCGAGGAACGGACCATCATCCGGCTCGCCGGCGACGTGCCCAGCCCGGCCGACCCGCCCTCGGGCTGCCGGTTCCGCACCCGTTGCTGGAAGGCGCAGGAGGTCTGCGCCACCCAGGAGCCGCTCACGGTGCGCCGCGCGGCCGACCCGCACCCGTCGGCCTGCCACTTCGCCGAGGTACGCCCCGGCGCCTGAGCTCCCCTCCCGACGGAGGCCCCGTCCCCCGGAGGAAGGGGGGACGGGGCCTCCGCACGGGGTGCCCGGTCAGAGCTGGGCGAGGGGGAACGTCCAGATGCCGCGGCCGTGGGTCGCGACGTAGACCGAGTTGTCGGCCGCGTTGTACTCGACGTCCATGCCGACGGTCAGCGGCAGGCCGGAGCCGAGCCGCTGCCAGCCGGTGGCGCCGGGAGCGCGGTAGAAGGTGGCCAGGTCGGTGGCGAGCACCAGCGCGCCGGTGGACAGCTCCTTGATCGAGCTGGCCGGCACGTCCGGCAGGTTCGCCGAGACGTCCTTCCAGGTCGCGCCCGCGTCGGTGGTCTCGAAGACGTGGCCGATGCCGGCGCCCGGCCCCTCGGTGAACCGGCGGGAGAAGCCGTTCACCGCGAGGTAGGCGTGCGACGGGTTCGCCGGGTCGATCCCGACGCCCTGGAGGAACCGGTTGGGGAAGTCACCCGGCAGGGCGACCTGGTGCCAGCTCGCCGGGTCGGTGACCCTGCCGACCGCGAGGCCCCGGGCGAAGCCGGCGTTGTTGCACGGGCCGCACCAACCGACGTACGCCGTGCCGCCGGAGACCGCCACCGAGGTGGCGGTGTGGCCGGCGCCCAGGTCGAAGACGTTGGTCCAGCCCCTGCCGTCCTGGATCGCGTAGCCCTTGGTGTTGACCCAGACGTGCTGGCCGCCGGCGACCCAGACGTTCGCGTCGTGGTCGTCGGGCGCGAACGGCGCGATGAACCGGGCCAGCTCGTCGCCGGGCGCGTTGGTGTACGGCTGGATGTCCCGCGAGGTGGAGTCCGCCGGCGTGCCCGAGCCCGTGTTGGCGTTGCAGTTCTCGGTCACCCGCATGGCCAGGTTGGTGTACTCCTGGACCTGCCGGCAGCCGTTCGCCGGGTCGGCCTGGGAGTCGCCGCCGTCACCACCGAAGTGCGACCCCATCACGGTGTCCCCGGGGCGCAGGATCGAGGTGCCGTTGTCCTGGAGACCGCCGGAGACGACGGTGCCGGCCTTCGCCGGGTCCCTGCCCAGCGCCACCGAGTAGTACTGGAGGGCGTCGATGGTGCCGTCGTTGAGGCTCTGCCAGTCGGTGGCGTGCCCGTCCTTGTCGGTCTTCCCGTTGATCGGCCGCCGGTAGACGCCGCCGTCGTTGCCGACGTAGACGAAGCCGTTGCCCACGGCCACCGAGTGCTGGTCGGAGTGGGTGGTCCCGCTGCAGGTGTTCTGGGCGTCGTGGATGTTCCAGCAGGCGAAGTTGAAGTTCCAGTACGGGCCGACCGTCTTCCAGTTGGCACCGGCGTCGGTCGACTCGTAGACCTCCTCCAGGCCCGCCCAGAGGTGGTTCGGGTTGGCCGGGTCCACCGCGAGGAACTGGTTGTACCAGGCCTGGATGCCCGGGCCGTAGCCCTTGCCCATCACCGTCTGCTTGAGCGCCGAACCGGAGTTGCCCAGCTTCGACGAGTCGGCGATCTTGTTCCACGGGCCGGCCGGGTTGCCGGTGTTGGAGACGTAGATGCCGTCGAGGTAGCTGTTCACGTTGCCGGCGGGCTTGTTCAGCAGCTTCGGCGACTGGTTGATCGCGTAGAGCTTGCCGCCGTCGGCGGAGAAGGCGAACGTCACGTAGCCGATGTCGTCGGCCGGCATGGCGCCGGTCGGGTTGACCTTCGCCCAGCCGCCCGCCGTGTAGTCGGCGGTCTCGTAGAAGCCGTTGTACGTGTCACCGGAGCGCCAGGCCGAGGCGACCACCACGTGCTTCGGGTTGCGCGGGTCCTGGGCCACGTCGTTGACGATGTTCTTGTACGCGGCGTTCGCGTCGCCCGCGTTCGCCCCGCCCGGCAGGTAGCTCGGGTTCGGCGCGAACTCCAGCTTCCAGGCGCCCGACGTGCTGCCCATCGCGTGCGAGAACAGGCCCCGGTTGGTGGCGACCCAGACCTTACCGTCGAAGAAGCGCAGCTTGTTGATGACCGTGCTCTCCAGCTCGGTCCCGCCGACCCGGTCGGTCGCCTTGAACGCGCCCGACTTCGGGTTGGCCAGCCGGTAGACGCCGGCACCGACGTACGAGGTGCCGCCGGTGTTCCCCTCGCCGGTCGCGTACCAGAGCGAGCCGTCGCCGGCCAGCACGATGTCGCCGCTCGACAGGGTGGGCAGCGCGTCCGTGATCGGCGTCCAGCTCCCGCCGCCGATCGAGGAACGCCACACGCCACCGTCGGCGCCGGCCGCGTACACGTGGCCGCTGTTGTCCGACGCGAGGCCGGTGATCCGGCCGGTGACCAGGCCCGCGCCCCCGGACGAGTTGGACGCGTAGTCGCGGTAGCGCGGGTCGTCGCCGTCGTACCTGATGTTCGTGACCTCGCGCCAGCTGCCCTTTGTGGTGGGCAGCGCGTTGAGCTGGCTCAACGCGTTGGCGTACGCCCCCGGCGCGACGATGCCCGGGGCGTAGCGGGCCTGGGCGAACTGCTCGGCGATGGTGCGGGCCTCGAAGGCCTCCTCGCCGGCCTCCTCCGACGACTCGCCGGCGGCCATCTCCATGAACTCTCTGGGGTGCCAGGGCATGTTGGCGCCCGGCTCGTCGGCCAGGCCCAGCTTCTCCTGCACCTCGTGGTTGGTGGCGACCACGCCACCGAGCGCGGCGGTGAGCACCAGCGCGCCCGCTATTGTCGCCGGCTTCCGCCAGCGGGATGTGGACATGTGAATCCTCCCGGATTCGAGGGGGGTGCCGGGCCGGCGGCCCGGGACCGAAGACGATGGATGGGTGGCGCGCTCCGGCGCCTACCGCGGTCGGACGGTCGCGTCCGCGAGGGACCCCGGGCCCGGCGGAACGCCCGGACGGACCTCGGGTCACGTCCGGTGGGCGGCGCGGGCAGGGTCAGGCGGAAGCCGGTGGGCCGCGGGTGGCCAGGGTGCCGCGCGGCGGCAACGGGAGGGCCGGCTGGCGGCAGGCGATCGCGACGGCCACCCGCTCGGGCGTGCCACCGACTCGCGGGGGCTCGGCCGGGAGGACGTCGTCCGGTCCGTCGCCGGCGGTGACGCCGGCGCGGTGGTCACCGCAGGGTCCGCCGGAGAACTCCGTCCGCAGCTCCGACGGAGCGTGGCCGTCCGGTGGGAGGACGGCGTGGCCGCCGTGGTGGATCGACCGGTGCGCGGCGGTGACCACCGCGCCGGGGTGGTGGCTCTCCGCGCAGGCGGGCGCGCCCAGACCGGCCAGGACGAACGCCAACGCGGCGACGACGGTGCTCAACCGGTCGAGTGCGCGCATGGGCAAACCTGTCCGAGGCGGAGGCCGCTCGAGCGGGCGGCGCGACGGCCGCGGGGCGGGAGCGAATCGAGCAGAGAACGGGAAGGATCGATCGCTTGCTGCGGGACAACGCTAGCAACAACTCTCACCACCCGGCAACGGTGGACGGTCGTCCTTTCGGCTGGTCAGCCGTCCACTCGTGACATCGCTCGGACCGGGGCGGGCAACACATGAAACAGGGGCGCGGCCGGCCGCGCCCCTGTTCCGGGTCGCAGATCAGTGGAAGAAGTGCCGGGTGCCGGTGAGGTACATGGTCACCCCGGCCTCCTTGCAGGCGGCGATGGTCTCCTCGTCGCGGATCGAGCCGCCGGGCTGGACGATGGCCCGGACGCCGGCCTCGATGAGGATCTTCGGGCCGTCGGCGAACGGGAAGAACGCGTCCGAGGCGCAGACCGAGCCGCGGGCGCGCTCGGCGCCGGCCCGGCTCACCGCGAGCTGCGCCGAGTCGACCCGGTTGACCTGGCCCATCCCGACGCCGACGGTGGCGCCCTCCCGGGCCAGCAGGATCGCGTTGCTCTTCACCGCCCGGACCGCCCGCCAGGCGAACGCCAGGTCGCGGAGTGTGGCCTCGTCGGCCGCCTCGCCGGTGGCCAGCGTCCAGTTCGCCGGGTCGTCGCCCGCGGCGTCGATCCGGTCCCGCAACTGCACCAGCACCCCTCCGGTGACCTGCCGCCACTCGGCCGGCAGCGGGTCGAACTCGGGGGCCCGCAGCAGGCGGATGTTCTTCTTGGCCCGGAGGATCTCCAGGGCGCCCTCGTCGAAGCCGGGCGCCACCAGCACCTCGGTGAAGATCTCCGCGACCTGCCGGGCCAGCTCCGCCGAGACCGGCCGGTTGACCGCGATGACGCCGCCGTACGCGGACACCGGGTCGCAGGCGTGCGCCCGGCGGTGCGCCTCGGCCACGTCCGCCCCGACCGCGATGCCGCACGGGTTGGCGTGCTTGATGATCGCCACCGCCGGCTGCTCGGGGAAGTCGTTCGCGGCCCGCCAGGCGGCGTCGGCGTCGACGTAGTTGTTGTAGGACATCTCCTTGCCGTGCAGCTGCTCGGCCTGGGCGAGGCCGGCCGGGCTGGCCGGGTCGGCGTAGAGGGCGGCCGCCTGGTGCGGGTTCTCGCCGTAGCGCAGCACCGACTGGCGGCGCAGCGCCAGCCCGGCGAACGCCGGCCACCCGTCGGCGGCCGGCGCCAGATCCCGGGCGAACCACTCGGCGACGGCCACGTCGTAGTCGGCGATGTCGGCGAACGCGCGGGCCGCGAGGGCCCGGCGCTGGGCCAGGGTGAAGCCACCGTCGGCGAGCGCGGCCCGCAGCGCCGGGTACGCCGCCGGGTCGGTCACGACGGCCACCGATGCGTGGTTCTTCGCCGCGGCCCGGACCATCGCCGGACCGCCGATGTCGATCTGCTCGACGCACTCGTCCTGGCTCGCGCCGGACGCGACCGTGGCCTGGAACGGGTAGAGGTTGGAGACCAGCAGGTCGATGCCGGCGATGCCGTGCTCGTCGAGCTGGGCGGCGTGCGCGTCCTTGCGCAGGTCGGCGAGAAGGCCACCGTGGATCTTCGGGTGCAGCGTCTTCACCCGGCCGTCGAGGATCTCCGGGAAACCGGTCACCTGCTCGACCGGGGTCACCGGCACGCCCGCGCCGGAGATCGTCGACGCGGTGCTGCCGGTCGAGACGATCTCCACCCCCGCCTCGTGCAAGGCCCGGGCCAGCTCGACCAGCCCGGTCTTGTCGTAGACGCTGACCAGCGCCCGCCTGATCGGGCGCCGAACGTCCTCAGTGGCACTCACGGGATCGTGACCTTTCTGCCGGTGATCGTCCAACCTTCACGGACCAGCCGACCAACGTGCTCGACGAGCTGGCGCCGCTCGGCGGACTTGATGCGCTCGGTGAGCGTCTCCTCGTCGTCGTCGTCCCGCACCGGCACGGCGACCTGGGCGACGATCGGGCCGGTGTCCATTCCGGCGTCGACGAAGAACAGGGTGGCCCCGGTGACCTTCACGCCGTACGCGAGCGCGTCCCGAGGGCCGTGGATGCCGGGGAACGCCGGCAGCAGGGTGTTGTGCGTGTTGAGGTAGCGGTCCCCGAACGCCGCCAGGAACTGCGGGCCGACGAGCTTGAGGAAGCCGGCGCTGATGACCAGATCCGGCCGGTGCTCGGCGACCCGGGCGGTCAGCGCCTTGTCCCAGTCCTCGCGGGTCGGGTGGTCCTTCAGCCGCTCGACGAAGGTCGGCACGCCGGCCGCGGCGGCCCGGTCCAGACCGGCGATCCCGTCGCGGTCGGCGCCCACGGCGACCACCCGGGCCCCGTACGCGGGGTCGGCGGCGGCGTCCAGCAACGCCTGGAGGTTGCTGCCGGAGCCGGAGACGAGGACGACGAGGCGGGCGACGGACGCGGGCTCGGTCACGCGGCAACCCTATCGGGCAGGCGGGGGCGTCCGACGCTCGGGCGGCGCAGCCGCTGGTGATCTCCCTCGTGGCGCCGGCACGATACGCTGCCGTCGCCCGGTGCCGTGCGTACGCCCGGCCGGGCGTCGGCATCGTGACTGACCCTGGTCCCGGGCCCGTGTGCCGCGGCGTCCCGTGTCCGGGCGGAATGATGAGCGGCTACAACCCGACCATGGACCGTCGACCCCCAGTTTGAGGAGCGCTCCGCACATGCAGCCCGGTTACCCCGGTCAGGACCCGCACGGCCAGCAGCCGAACCAGGACCCGACCTCCCCCCAGTACGACCCGTACGGCCAGCAGCCGCAGGCCCCGCAGTACGGGCAGCAGCCCACCTCGGGGCAGCCGTACGGGCAGGACCCGTACGCCCAGCCGCCGCAGGCGCCGCAGTACGGGCAGCCGACCTCGGGCCAGCCCTACGGCCAGCCGACCTCCGGCCAGCCCTACGGGCAGGACCCGTACGCGCAGCAGCAGCAGCCGTACGGCGCCGCGCCGCAGTACCCGCAGGCCGGCTACCCGACCGGCCAGGGCGGCCAGAACAACACCCTCGGCCTGATCGGCATGATCGCCGGTATCGCCTCGATCGTGCTCGGCCTCTGCTGCCCGATCATCGGCATCCCGGCCGGCATCGCCGGCGTCGTGCTCGGCGTGATGGGCCAGAAGAAGGTCCAGGCGGGCGAGGCGAGCAACGCCGGCCAGGCCAAGGCCGCCCTCATCTGCGGTGGCATCGGTGTGATCATCGGCATCATCAACGCCATCGCCGGCGCCGCGATCAACCTGAGCAACCTCGGTTCCTGAACCGGCTCCACGAGGGGGCGTCCGGCACCGCCGGTCGCCCCTTCGCCGTTCCCGGCGCGGTCAGTGCTCGTCGCGGCGGGGCGGCGCCTTCGGACGCGGCGGGGCGGGGGTGCGCGTGAGGCTGCGGCCGGCCGCGGCGCCGAGGAGGGCGCCGACGGCGACCACCACGGTGGCCACGCCCGCCACCGGCCAGGCCGCCGGACCGATCTCGGCCAGCCGGCCGCCGCCGAGCGGGCCGCCGGAGGCCGCCGCGGCAAGGCCCAGCAGCAACCCGGCGACCGGGCCGGCGAGCGCCGCCGGAACCAGCAGGGCGGACCACCGGACCGGCGCGCGGTCCTCGGCGGCGAGCCGCAGCAGCCGCCGGGCCAGCAGCCAGCCGGCCGCCATGGCCGCCAGCACCGGCACCGCGAGCAGCGCGGCGCCCAGCCCGTCCACCGGGCCGCGCGGCAGGCCGGCCAGCAACGGTACGGCCGGCAGCGCGCCCACGGAGACCTCGCTGGTGCGCACGGCGGTGTCGGTGCCGACCGCGAACCCGGGACCGAGCAGGTAACTGACCGACCAGACGGTGGCGTTCGGCGCATAGGCGAGGCTGACCAGGGTGATGCCCGCCTGGCCGGCCACCCCGGTCCGGTACGCCCCGATCATGTCGGCGGCGTCGCCGCCCCCGGTGGCCACGGCCAGCCCGGCCGCCCCGGCGCCCGCGCCGAGCAGCAGCAGGACGGCGACCAGGCCGGTGCGCACGCCGTCGCGCAGCGCTGCCGGGGACCGGCGGGTCAGCAGCACCCAGACACCGGTGGTCCGCAGCGCGCCGACCAGGGCGGCGAGCCCGCCGAGGACCGCGAAGGTCAGCCCGGCCCGGAGCGGGGACACCCGCAGCCCGCCCGCGCCGACCGCGAGCGCGGCGAGGGCGCCGAGCACCCCGTACCCGATGCCGACCGCGACCGCGACGGTGAGCGCCCGGCCCGGCGAGCGGTGACCCCGCGCGCCGATGGCCCTGCTCACGTGCACTCCGGCGCGGGTGAGCCGCCAGACGGCGAGCGCGGTGAGGGCGAGCGGCGCCAGGCCGAGCGGCCCGGCGGAGGTCTCCAGCGGCACCCCGTGCCCGAGCAGCCAGCCGACCAGGCCGGCGCGCAGCGCGCCGGGCAGCGAGCCGGCGTCCTCGCTGAGCTGGGCCAGGCCGAGCACCAGGGTGACCGGCAGCCACGACGTCACGGCGGCCCAGAGGGCCGCCACCCCGGCGGCGACGGGCAGCGGGGCCCGGCCGCGCGGCGGTTCCCCCGACCGGGGCGCGGGCACCCGCGGCGCCGGCCGGGCACGGCCGCTCGGCCGGGCGCCGGCGACGACCTCGTCGGCGGGGTGGCGGGGCTGGTCAGGGGTGACGCGTGACATCGGCTCTACTCTGGCATGCCGCGCGGGCAACGGCAGTCCGATACCGCCCCGGGACCGCGGCGAGTTCCCTGATCCACCGGCTCGACGGCGCCGATCCGGTTTAGCCTCGGCCCAGGACGCGACCTTTCCTGTCGCGGCACAGACCGCTCGGAGGAAGCCGTGAACGCTCCGTATCCGCCGCCCCAGCCGCCACCGGCCGCCGGCCGGGACCGCACCACCCTCTGGGGCGTCCTGGGGATCATCACCGGCCTGCTCTGCTGCGGCATCCTGGGCATCGTCTTCGGCTACCTGTCGATCCGGGACGCGAAGCGCTTCGGCAAGTCCCCGCTGCTCGGCTGGCTGGCCATCGCCTTCGGCGTCATCAACCTCATCGCCAGCGCCATCATCCGGTCCCGGGGCAACTACTACTCGCCCTACTGGTACCGGTAGGAAGCGTGAGGGGGCCGACCGGACCCGGTCGACCCCCTCGGCACGTCAGGCGACCGCTCAGCGGCCGGACATGATCTCCCGCATCAGCTTGGCGGTCTCGGTCGGGGTCTTGCCGACCTTCACGCCGACCGCCTCCAGCGCCGCCTTCTTGGCGTCGGCGGTGCCCGCCGAGCCCGAGATGATGGCGCCGGCGTGGCCCATGGTCTTGCCGGGCGGGGCGGTGAAGCCGGCGATGTAGCCGACCACCGGCTTGGTGACGTTGGCCTTGATGAACTCGGCCGCCCGCTCCTCGGCGTCGCCGCCGATCTCACCGATCATGACGATCGCGTCGGTCTCCGGGTCCGCCTCGAAGGCGGCCAGCGCGTCGATGTGGGTGGTGCCGATGATCGGGTCACCACCGATGCCGACGCAGGTGGAGAAGCCGATGTCCCGCAGCTCGTACATCATCTGGTAGGTCAGCGTGCCGCTCTTGCTGACCAGGCCGATCCGGCCGGAGCCGGTGATGTCGGCCGGGATGATGCCGGCGTTGGACGCGCCCGGCGAGGCGATGCCCGGGCAGTTCGGGCCGATGATCCGGGTCCGCTCACCCTGCGCCACGTTGTACGCCCAGAACGCGGCGGTGTCGTGCACCGGCACGCCCTCGGTGATCACCACGGCCAGGTCGATGCCGGCGTCGATCGCCTCGACCACCGCGGCCTTGGTGAACTGCGGCGGCACGAAGATGACCGTGACGTCGGCCCCGGTCTCCTTCATGGCGTCCGCGACGGACGCGAAGACCGGCAGCTCGGCGCCGTCGAAGTCGACCTTCTGGCCCGCCTTGCGCGGGTTGACGCCGCCGACGACGTTGGTGCCGGCGGCGAGCATCCGCCGGGTGTGCTTGGAACCCTCGGAACCGGTCATCCCCTGCACGATGACCTTGGAGTCCTTGGTCAGCCAGATAGCCATTGTCAGACCCCCGCAGCTGCCAGCTCGGCGGCCCGCTCGGCCGCGCCGTCCATGGTGTCGACCCGCTGGATCAGCGGGTTGTTCGCGCCGTCGAGGATCGCCCGACCGGCCTCGGCGTTGTTGCCGTCGAGGCGGACGACGAGCGGCTTGGTGGCCTTCTCGCCGCGCTGCTCGAGCAGCGCCAGGGCCTGGACGATGCCGTTGGCGACCGCGTCGCAGGCGGTGATGCCGCCGAAGACGTTGACGAAGACGCTCTTCACCGACGGGTCGGAGAGGACGATCTCCAGGCCGTTCGCCATGACCTCGGCGCTCGCGCCGCCGCCGATGTCGAGGAAGTTCGCCGGCTTGACGCCGCCGTGCCGCTCACCGGCGTACGCGACCACGTCGAGGGTGGACATGACCAGGCCCGCGCCGTTGCCGATGATGCCGACCTCGCCGTCGAGCTTGACGTAGTTGAGGTCCTTCTCCTTGGCGGCCTGCTCCAGCGGGTCCACCGACGCCTGGTCGACCAGCGCCTCGTGGTCCGGGTGCCGGAACGCGGCGTTCTCGTCGAGGGTGACCTTGGCGTCCAGCAGCAGCAGCTTGCCGTCCTTGGTCGTGGCCAGCGGGTTGACCTCGACCAGCGTGGCGTCCTCGGCGACGAACGCCTGCCACAGCTTGACCGCGACCTCGACCACCTGGTCGGCGACCTCGGCCGGGAAGCCGGCCGCGCTGACGATCTCGCGCGCCTTGGCCTCGTCCACGCCGGTGTTGGCGTCGATCGGAGCCTTGACGACCTTCTCGGGGGTCTCGGCGGCGACCTGCTCGATGTCCATGCCGCCGGCCACGCTGGCGATGCAGAGGAAGGTGCGGTTCGCCCGGTCGAGCAGGTACGAGAAGTAGTACTCGTCGGCCACGTCCGCGGTCACGGTGATCATGACCTTGTGGACCGTGTGACCCTTGATGTCCATGCCGAGGATGTCGGTGGCGCGGGCCACCGTCTCCTCCGCGCCCTCGGCCAGCTTCACGCCGCCGGCCTTGCCGCGGCCGCCGACCTTCACCTGCGCCTTGACGACAACCCGGCCGCCGAGGCGCTCGGCGATCGCGCGGGCCTCCTCCGGGGTAGTGGCGACGCCGCCGGCGAGCACGGGCAAGCCGTGCCGCTCGAACAGGTCCCGCCCCTGGTACTCGTACAGGTCCACGATTGCGCGTCCCGTCCCGTCTCCGCGGCGCGCCGTCGCGCCGCCACCAGCGTTGGAAAATCAGTTTGACGCCTGTCATCAGATGAGACAGGCCATTTGCCGCAGCCTAACGAGATGGGAACCGGCGGCAACCGAGCGGGTGCACGGTGTGCGGTAATGCACAACCACCACTGCCTCGCACCGGGGTCAGCCCACCCGGCAGCGACCGGCCGGATACCCGACCAGGGCTCGCATCATCGTCCTCGGTCCGGTCGGCGTGGTTGCTCGTCCGGGCTCCGTTCGGCGTGGTCGACCGTGGCGGGCCGGCCCCCGGAACGCGGGCCGTCAGCCGTCCGGGGGATGTTGGGGAA
Organism: Micromonospora sp. CA-244673; assembly: GCF_050948395.1. Taxonomy (NCBI): domain Bacteria; kingdom Bacillati; phylum Actinomycetota; class Actinomycetes; order Micromonosporales; family Micromonosporaceae; genus Micromonospora; species Micromonospora sp. CA-244673. The sequence continues at coordinate 6,352,783 of NZ_CP192019.1, forward strand.
CGGGCGTAACCCCCTGTTCAGGGCGTCGTTGAGTCTGATGTCGGAGCGCTGGTAAGGCGCGACGACGGGAGCGGCCGATGCCCTGTCGGTCGAGGGGTGGCGGCGGGGCATCGTGCATAGAGGGGCCGGACGTGTGAGGGGTGCGTCCGGCCCCTCCCCCTGTCTGCATTACCGCCGACCCGGCCGCACATCGCCGCACATCGCCGACCGCAGCCGCGAAGTGGGGCCTCACCGAGCCTGGCGGCTTCGGCATCAGCTCCTGAGCCGCTACCAACTTGATGTCGTAAACGACTCACGCCTGGATCGCCCGCCGACGGCGCCGAGCCGAGCCGAATGACATCAGCTCAGGCCCGTTGACACACGTGGTGGCCCATCGGCTCACGCGCGGATCGCCCGCGGACCGCCTGAATCGTCGATGACGTCAGCTCGAAAGGCCGCGAAGGAGAGCCACCGCGCCCGATCCGTTCACGTCATCAAGTTTGTAGCGGCCGAGCGACGGCCTGAAGTTGGCAGCGGCCGACCGACGGCCTGCACCCGACCGCATGGCCCGCCAGGCCGGCAGGCCGGCAGGGGCACGCACCCCAGCGGCAGCGGGTCGACGGCATGGCCTGCCGGGCCGGCAGGGGCAGGGGCACGCACCCCAGCGGCAGCGGGATGGGGAGTCAACTCCTCCGAAGCCGCATCCGCACCGCTGGGGAGGGACATCGCCAGCAGGAGACGCCAGTACAGACGCCGGACGCCAGCAGGAAAGGCGAGCATCCTGGGCAGGCCGTCGTCGGCCGAGCAGCAGGTCAGTCCGGACGTCGCGCGCGGGCGCCGGCATCGGGGGACGCCAGCGCGGACGCAGACGCCACCGGCGGGAGACGCGGGACGCCACCTCCGAGAGGAGACGCCCCGCGGGGAGGGGACACCGTCAGGGGGCGTCCGGGCGAAAGGGTCAGGCGACCGGCTGGGCGACGTTCTCCCGGACCCACTCCACGATCGACTGGGTGGTGGCGCCCGGCGTGAAGATCTTGGCGACGCCGAGCCGCTGGAGTTCCGGGAGGTCCGCGTCCGGGATGATGCCGCCGCCGAAGACGACGATGTCAGTCGCGTCGCGCTCGGCGAGCAGCTCGAGGACACGCTTGAAGAGGGTCATGTGCGCGCCGGAGAGCACCGAGAGGCCGACCGCGTCGGCGTCCTCCTGGATCGCGGTCTCCACGATCTGCTCCGGGGTCTGGTGCAGGCCGGTGTAGATGACCTCCATGCCCGCGTCGCGCAGGGCACGGGCGACCACCTTCGCGCCCCGGTCGTGGCCGTCCAGGCCGGGCTTCGCGACGACGACCCGGATACGAGAGCTCATCAGCGCACACCTTTCACCGGCTCCGGCACTCCTGACCTGAACGAACGGTAACCCGCCCCGCCCGGCGCCGGGAACCCGGGCTGCGCCTTACCGCCCGGCCCGTCGCGCGGGAAGCCGGACACCTCCGCCGAACGGTCACTGTCCGCGACGAACGGGCGGTTGTCGGGCCACCCGACCGGCGGCACGAGCTATGACAAGAAGGGATGGAAACGGACAGAACGAAACGCCAATTCGGCGCTTCAGCTTGTGACGGGAGTGGCAGTTGGCTAACGTGTCCACGGTTGTCATCAGGTCCACGGACGGGTGACGACGCGACACCGGAGGTTCGACCGAGCTTCACCGAACGGTCCGAGGTCGCATCGGATCCCCGACAACGGAGGGTGTGCGTGCGCCAGCGCCTGTCGTCTGAGCCCGATAGATATCGCGGCCGCCGCCGCGTACCCACCCCCCCGCGGAGCCGCTACGCGGCGGTGGTGACCACCGCCTTCGTGGGAGCCGGCATCGTCGCCCTCGGCGCGAACGCCCTCCCCGACGCCAAGAGCGTCAGCCCGTCGGTCCTCGACGAGCTCAAGCAGGCCTCGATCACCAGCCAGGACGCCGCGGCCCGGGCCGACAGCGCGGACCGCGCCAGCCGTGACGAGCGCGCCGGCAAGACGGCCGCCGAGCAGGACACCTGGCTGCTCCCCCTGCACGGCTACGACTTCCAGTCGCCCTACGGCATGCGCTGGGGCAAGCTGCACACCGGCATCGACCTGGTCGCGCCCGAGGGCACGCCGTACCGGGCGATTCACGACGGCCAGGTCACCAAGGCCGGCTGGTTCGGCGGCTACGGCTACGCGGTGATCGTCCAGCACGCGGACGGCAGCGAGGCCATCTACGGCCACTCCTCGGCGGTGAGCGTCAAGGAGGGCCAGCAGGTGAAGGCGGGCGACCAGCTCGGCCTGGTCGGCAACACCGGCCACTCCTACGGTTCGCACCTGCACCTGGAGATCCATGTCAACGGCGAGCCGCGGGACCCGGTGCCGTGGCTCAAGGAGCGCGGAGTGGACATCCAGCTCGAAGTCGAGGCAATCTACAGCGAGGTAGCCGCCTCCTGACGCTCCGCATCGCCCGTTGACCGCCCGGATCAGTTGATCCGGGCGGTTTCGTCTGCGCCGAAGTCTGCTGGGTCACAGCGAAGAATGTGGGCGGCGCCACAGCGCCGCATGATCCTTTTTGGCGGTAAATCGCCCAGCTCGGCGCAAACCCGGGCAGGTGTGGTCACGCGCCTCGCCCGTCCTCCGGAACCCCGTACCCGGCGCGACCCGGGCCGACACCAGTATTTCGAGGTCACGTGCCCCTCGACTGATGAAGGTTTCCGTGCAGGAAGACAGCTCCATCCAGAACGAGAACACCCCGGACATCGCTCCCGCCCGGCACCGGCGCCAGCGCCCGGCCCGGCGTACCGCATATCTCGTCCTCGGCGCGGTGGCCCTGCTGGGCCTCGGCGTCGGCGGCGTCTCCGTCGCCACCGCCGGGCACGGTGCCCCGACCCCCGCCGCGGTCGACTTCGACGCCCAGGCGCGCGCTGAGGCCGCCGCCCGCGCCGATCGCTCGGTCCGCGAGTCGACCGCCCCGGTCACCCCCTCGGCCAGCGCGTCGCCGAGCCCGAGCGCGGCCAGCCCGAAGCCGACGAAGGCCGCCCCGGCCAAGCCGAAGCCGAAGAAGACCACCAAGCCGAAGCCGGCCTGGGTCATCCCGATGAAGGGCGCCGAGATCACCTCCTGCTACGGGCAGCGGTGGGGCACCCTGCACGCCGGCATCGACTTCGCCATGCCGTCGGGCACCCCGATCCACGCCGCCGCGGCGGGCACCGTGGTCAAGGCGGGCGACGTCGGGGACGGCTACGGCAACTCGGTGTTCATCGACCACGCCAACGGCTACCTGACCCACTACGCCCACCAGCGACGCCTGATCGTCGGCGTCGGTGACAAGGTGAAGGCCGGCCAGGTCATCGGCTACGAGGGCGCCACCGGTGACGCCACCGGCCCGCACCTGCACTTCGAGGTGCACAAGGGCGCCATGTGGAACCAGATCGACCCGGCGCCGTTCCTGCGCGCCCGGGGCATCAGCGTGGCCTGCTGACGGGCCACGGCACGAGGGAGGGGCCCGGTCCGGCACGTCGCCGGGCCGGGCCCCACTCAGCTCAGAGCTTGTCGATCGGGGCGTGCCGGAGGACCAGCCACATGGTCTGGTCGCCGAAGTCGATCTGCGCCCGCGCGCCCGGACCGTGCCCCTCCACCGCCAGCACCCGGCCGAGGCCGTAGCGCTGGTGGTTGACCCGGTCGCCCACCGAGACCTTGGGCGCCTGCTTCAGCTCGCTCGCGGTGGCCAGCCGGCTCGCGTCCACCCCGAGCCGATTGGCGAGCTGGGTCGCCTTGGGCGTCCCCCCGGTGAAACCGCCCCGCCCACCGGGCGCGCGGTCCGCCCGGCCGCCGACGCCGCCGCCCCCGCCACCCCACGAGGTGTACGACCCCTCGGTGCGCTCCCAGCGGACCAACTCGGTCGGCAGCTCCTCGAGGAAGCGCGACGGCGGGTTGTAGGCCGGTGCACCCCAGGCCGAACGGGTGACCGCCCGGGACAGGTAGAGGCGCTGCCGGGCGCGGGTGATGCCCACGTAGGCCAGTCGCCGCTCCTCCTCCAGCTCGCGGGTGTCGCCCAGCGAGCGCAGGTGCGGGAAGACGCCGTCCTCCAGGCCGCTCAGGAACACCACCGGGAACTCCAGCCCCTTGGCGGTGTGCAGCGTCATCAGGGTCACCACGCCCTGGTGGTCCGGGTCGTCGGAGGGGATCTGGTCGGCATCGGCCACGAGCGCCACCTGCTCCAGGAAACCGGCCAGGGTGGCCCGCTCGTCCTCCTCGCCCAACGCCTCGATCCGCTCGGTGTACTCGCGGGCGACGCTGACCAGTTCCTGGAGGTTGTCCACCCGGCCGGCGTCCTGCGGGTCGAGGCTCTCCTCCAGCTCGGCCAGGTAGCCCGAACGGGTCAGCACGGCCTCCAGCACCTCCTCCGGGGTGCCGGTGGCGGCCAGCTCACGCGCCTCGTCGAGCAGCGCGACGAACTCGGCGATGCCGTTGGCGGCCCGGGTGGAGATGCCCGGGGCGTCCTTGGCCCGGCGCAGCGCGGCGCCGAAGGAGATCCGGTCGCGGCCGGCCAGCGCCTCCACGCACGCCTCGGCGCGCTCGCCGATGCCGCGCCGCGGGGTGTTGAGGATCCGGCGCAGGCTGACCGTGTCGTCGTCGTTGACCACCGCGCGCAGGTAGGCCAGCGCGTCGCGGACCTCCTTGCGCTCGTAGAAGCGCACCCCGCCGACCACCTTGTAGGGCAGGCCGACCCGGATGAACACCTCCTCGAAGACGCGGGACATGGCGTTGGTGCGGTAGAAGACGGCCACGTCGCCCGGGCGGGTGTCGCCGGCGTCGACCAGCCGGTCGATCTCCCGGGCCACCCAGTCCGCCTCAGCGTGCTCGGTGTCGGCCACGTAGCCGACGATCTGTTCGCCGGCCCCGGCGTCGCTCCACAGCCGCTTGGGCTTGCGGGAGGTGTTCCGGTCGATCACGGCGTTGGCGGCGTTGAGGATGGTCTGGGTGGAGCGGTAGTTCTGCTCCAGCAGGATCGTCCGGGCGTCGGTGAAGTCGCGCTCGAACTCCAGGATGTTGCGGATCGTGGCGCCACGGAACGCGTAGATCGACTGGTCGGCGTCACCGACCACGCAGAGCTCGGCCGGCGGGATGCCCTCGGTGCCGGAGACGAGCTCCTTGATCAGCACGTACTGGGCGTGGTTGGTGTCCTGGTACTCGTCGACCAGCACGTGCCGGAACCGGCGCCGGTAGCTCTCCGCGACGTGCGGGTGCGACTGGAGCAGGTGCACCGTCGTCATGATCAGGTCGTCGAAGTCGAGCGCGTGCGCCTCGCGCAGCCGCCGCTGGTAGAGCGTGTAGGCCTCGGCCAGCGCCCGCTCGTTGGGGCCCTTGGCCCGGCCGGCGAACTCCTCCGGGTCCACCAGCTCGTTCTTCAGGTTGGAGACCTGGGCGGCCAGGCCGCGGGCCGGATGGCGCTTCGGGTCCAGGTCCAGCTCGCGGGCGACCAGCTGCATGAGCCGGCGGGAGTCGTCGGCGTCGTAGATCGAGAAGGTGGACTTGAGGCCGGCGTGCTCGTGCTCGGCGCGCAGGATCCGGACGCAGGCCGAGTGGAAGGTCGACACCCACATCAACCGGGCACGCGGGCCGACCAGGGCGGCCACCCGCTCCTTCATCTCACCGGCGGCCTTGTTGGTGAAGGTGATCGCGATGATCTCGCCGGGGTGCACGTCCCGCGCGGCGAGCAGGTAGGCGATCCGGTTGGTCAGCACCCGGGTCTTGCCGGAGCCGGCGCCGGCCACGATGAGCAGCGGCGAACCGGCGTGGGTGACCGCGTCCCGCTGAGGACCGTTCAGGCCGGCCAGGAGGGCCTGCGGGTCCGGCCGGGCCGACGGCCTCGGGGCGCGGCGCGGCGACGGGCCGGAGTCGTCGTGGGCCCCGGGCCGGTGCGGCGGGGTCGCCCCGGGCTCCGGCGCGGGCGGGGACGCGGGGATGTCGAAGAGAGGATGCATCGCACCGGAAGTCTATGCCGACCGCCGGACACTTCCCGCCCGCGCGGCCCCGCCGGGACGGCGGCGTCACGTCCCACCTGTTGGCGGGTTTCCTTGCGCCGCGGGCCCGGAGGTCGGCATACTCGACGGCGTGTTCGGTCAGCGCTTCTACTTTTACTACGGCACCGGGAGTCCGGCAGCCGTGGGTCGCGCCTGATCACAGACCTACGAAAGCCCCGGGCTCCTGGAGCCCGGGGCTTTTCCGTCCCCGGGATCCGGGTACCGGGCCCGAGCCCCGAGGGGTACGACGATGATGACTGACGTGGTGGAGTCCAGCGGCAGCCTGGCGCCGCGCGACCGGCCCGCCGGCGGTGACCCGACCGGGGCCGCGGCGGCCCGGACCGGCACCGACGACTCGGCGGCGGCCGAGCGGATCAGCGAGATCCGGGAGCGGATCGACGAGATCGACCGCACCCTCATCGCGCTCTGGCAGGAGCGGGCCGCGCTCTCCCAGGAGGTCGGGGCCACCCGGATGGCCTCCGGCGGCACCCGGCTCGTGCTCTCCCGGGAGCGGGAGATCCTGGAGCGGTTCCGCGAGGCGCTCGGCGCGGACGGCACCCAGCTCGCGCTCCTGCTGCTGCGCGCCGGCCGCGGACCGCTGTGAGGGGTCCCAGCGGCGCGGAGTCGCCGGATACGACGAACCGCCTGCCGGCGTCGAGCTGACGCCGGCAGGCGGTCCGGGGTGGGTCAGGCCGCCTCGTGGGTGGCGACGATCTCCCGCTTCTCCGCGAAGTGGCAGGCGCTCGGGTGGTCCGAGCCGCGCCGGATCTGGAGCAGCGGCACCTCCTGGGCGCAGACGTCCTGCGCCTTCCAGCACCGGGTGCGGAACCGGCAGCCCGAGGGCGGGCTGACCGGCGAGGGGACGTCACCCTGGAGCCGGATGATCGCCTTGCTCTCCCGCACGGTCGGGTCCGGCACCGGCACCGCCGACAGCAGCGCCTGGGTGTACGGGTGGGTCGGGCGCTCGTAGATCTCGTCCTCGGTGCCGACCTCCACCATCTTGCCCAGGTACATCACGGCGACCCGGTCGGAGAGGTGACGCACGACCGACAGGTCGTGGGCGATGAAGACGTACGAGAGGCCGAACTCGCCCTGGAGCTTCTCCAGCAGGTTCATCACCTGCGCCTGGATCGACACGTCCAGGGCCGACACCGGCTCGTCGCAGACGATGACCTCGGGGCGCAGGGCCAGCGCCCGGGCGATGCCGATGCGCTGCCGCTGGCCGCCGGAGAACTGGTGCGGGTACCGGTTGATGTGCTCCGGGTTGAGGCCGACCAGGTCGAGCAGCTCCTTGACCTTGTCCCGGCGGGACCGCTTCGGGGCCACCTCGGGGTGGATCTCGAACGGCTCGCCGATGAGGTCACCGACCGTCATGCGCGGGTTCAGCGAGGTGTACGGGTCCTGCATCACCAGCTGGATCTGCCGGCGCAGGCGCCGCAGCGCGCCGCCGGAGAGCTTGGAGATGTCCTGGCCCTTGTAGAGCACCTGGCCGGCGGTCGGCTTCTCCAGGTTCATCAGCACCCGGGCCAGCGTCGACTTGCCGCAGCCGGACTCGCCGACCACGCCGAGGGTCTCGCCGGCCTTCAGGTCGAAGGAGACGCCGTCGACCGCCTTGACCTGACCGATGGTCTTCTTGAACACCACACCCCGGGTCACGGGGTAGTGCTTGACCAGGTCACGGACCTCGATGATGTTCTCAGTCACGGTTCACGAGCTCCTCGGCGAAGTGGCAGGCGCTGGCCCGCCCGCGGCCCAACTGCAGCAGCGGTGGCACCTTCTCCCGGCACACCGGCTGCGCCATGGGGCAGCGCGGGTTGAAGGCGCAGCCCGGCGGGATGTTCATCAGGTTCGGCGGGAGGCCCTTGATGGTACGGAGCTCCTGCCCCTTCTCGTCCATCCGCGGGATCGAGTTGAGCAGGCCGAGGGTGTACGGGTGCGCCGGCTTGGCGTACAGGTCGTACACGTCGGCTTCCTCGACGATCCGGCCGGCGTACATGACCGCGATCCGGTCCGCGACGTCGGCGACCACGCCGAGGTCGTGGGTGATCAGGATCATGCCCATCTGCCGCTCCCGCTGGAGCTCGCCGAGCAGGTCCATGATCTGGGCCTGCACGGTCACGTCCAGCGCGGTGGTGGGCTCGTCGGCGATCAGCACCTCGGGGTCGAGCGCCAGCGACATGGCGATCATGGCGCGCTGCCGCATACCACCGGAGAACTGGTGCGGGTAGTTGCTGTACCGGCCCTTGGCGTTCGGGATCTTGACCTGGTCGAGCATCTCGATCGCGCGCTTCTTGGCGTCCGAGCGGCTCATGCCGCGCCGGATGCGGAACTGCTCGGCGATCTGGAAGCCGACGGTGAAAACCGGGTTGAGGGCGGAGAGCGAGTCCTGGAAGATCATCGCAATGCCTTCACCCCGGATCCGGCGCCGCTGCTCGGCGGACATCTTGAGCATGTCCTTGCCGTGGAAGCGGACCCGGCCCCCGGTGACGAAGCCGGGCGGGGTGTCGAGGATGCCCATGATGGTCTGCGCGGTGACGCTCTTGCCGGAGCCGGACTCGCCGAGCACGGCAAGGGTCTCACCGGCGTCGACGTGGTACGTCACCCCGTTGATGACCTTGGCGACACCGTCCCGGGTGCGGAACTCCACCCGCAGGTCGTCGACCTCGAGCAGGCGGCCCGAGGGGCGGCCGGATCCGTCGGCGCCCGGCGCGGACTGCTCGGACACGAGAATGTCGGACAACTCAGTTCCCCTATCGAAGCTTCGGGTCGAGGGCCTCGCGGACCGCCTCGCCGAGCATGACGAAGCTCAGCACCGCGGTGACGAGGAACGCGGAGGGGAAGAACAGCAGGAACGGCGAGACGCGGATGTAGTTCTGCGCCTCGCTGATCATGATGCCCCAGGAGACCACCGGGGTCTTCAGGCCGATGCCCAGGAAGGACAGCGTGGCCTCCGCGCCGATGAACGAGCCGACCATGATCGTGCCGTAGACCAGCAGCGGGGCCAGGCAGTTCGGCAGCAGGTGCTTGAGGATGATCCGGCCGGTGCCGGCGCCGAGCGCGCGCGCCGCCACGATGTAGTCGGCCTCCTTGGTGGCGAGCACCGAGGAGCGCATCAGCCGCATCACGACCGGCCAGCTCAGCACGACCAGAGACATGATCACCAGTCCCATGATCGTCCACTCGCCGTTGTCGGTGCCGGACCCGTTGAACGTGGTCAGGATGACGATCGAGCCGAGCACGAACGGCAGGCCGAAGAAGATGTCCGCGATCCGGGAGAGCAGCGCGTCCACCCAGCCGCCGCGGTAGCCGGCGATGATGCCCATGGCACCACCGATCAGCAGGGTGCCGATGGTCGACAGCAGCGCCACCACGATCGAGGCGCGGGCGCCGTAGATGGTCCGGGCGTACACGTCGCGGCCCTGCACGTCGTAGCCGAACCAGGCGTCGGCCGACGGCTCGACCCGGCTGCGGGACAGTGCGCCGTTGACCGCGTCGCCGGACGTGAACAGCGAGGGGAACGCCGCCATCACCACGAAGAGCAGGATGAACGCGGCGGAGATCCAGAACAGCGGCTTGCGGCGCAGGTCGCGCCAGGCGTCGCCGAGCAGGCCGCGCGGCTTCTCCCGCTTCTGCGCGCTCTCCGGAAGGCCGGCGTTGACGGGCGCGCCGGACCCGGCCTCGGTCGGCATGGTCGCGGGCGGCGTCGAGACGATCGATGCGGTACTCGGGTCACTCATAGCGGATCCTCGGGTCCAGGGCGGCGTAGAGCAGGTCCACCAGCAGGTTCATCACGAGATAGACGACCACCAGCACCACCACGATGCCGACAACGGTAGCGCTCTCCTTGGTGACGATCGCCCGGAGCACCTGGCGGCCGATGCCGTTGATGCCGAAGATGCCCTCGGTCACGATCGCGCCGCCCATCAGGGCGCCCAGGTCGGTGCCGAGCAGGGTGACGACCGGGATGAGCGAGTTGCGCAGCAGGTGCACGCCGACGACCCGGCGCATGGGGAGGCCCTTGGCGATGGCGGTGCGGACGTAGTCGGCCCGCCGGTTCTCGGCGATGCTGGTCCGCGCCACCCGGGCGATGTACGCCATCGAGGCGCTACCGAGCACGAAGCCTGGCACGATCAGCTCGCTGAACCGCATCTCGTTGGAGACGGTGGGGTGGATGATGCCCCACTTGACACCGAGGAGCCACTGGAGCACGAAGCCGATGACGAAGACCGGCAGCGCGATCAGGAACAGGGTGGAGATCAGGACCAGGTTGTCCAGGAAACCGTTGCGCCGGAGACCGGTCAGGACGCCCGCGCCGAGACCGATGACGGCCTCGATGGCGAGGGCGACCACCGCCAGCTTCAGGGTGTTCGGGTACGACGTGGCGATGATGTCGCTGATCTCGCGACCGCCGAACGTGATACCGAAGTCGCCCTGGAAAAGGTTCTTCATGTAGCTGGCGTACTGCACCCAGATCGAATCGTCGAGATGGTACTTCTCGGTCATCATGGCCCGGTAGTTCGGGGGGCAACCGCGGTCGCCGCACTTGCCGGCGAAGGGGTCACCGGGCACCGACCAGACGAGCCAGTAGATCAGGAACGTCGTGCCGATGAAGACCGGCACGAGTTGCAGCAGCCGTCTCACAAGATAACGGCCCATGGGGTGGTCCTCCTGACAGGGGGCGCGCGTCGGACGGCCGACACGGATGGTGACAACGTGCGAGGGGTTTGTTGTACACCCCCTCGCGGAACGGCCCCGGGTCGGGCTCACCGGTAGGCGAGCCCGACCCGGGGTCAGACCGTTCGGATCAGAGCTCGACCGAGGTGATGTCGAGCTCGCCGACGTTGGTCAGCTCCATCTTCTTGATCTTCTCCGAGTGGCCGGACTGCTGGCCGCCGAAGTAGATCGGCACCGTCGGCACGTCATTGTCGATGAGCTTGACGGCCTCGGCGAACTTCGCGTGGGCAGCCTTCAGGTCGGGGGCCGCGGAGGCCTCCTTCGCGAGGGCGTCCACCTGCGGGTTGCTGTACTTGCCGTCGTTCGAGGAACCGCCGGTCACGTAGAGCGGGTTGATCCAGTTCTCCACGTCCGGGTAGTCCTGCTGCCAGCCGGCGCGGTACATGCCGGTCATCTTGTAGGCGTTGATGTTCGCCCGGAAGACCGCGAAGGTCGGCACACCAACGGCGACCGCGTCGATGTTCAGGTTGGTCTTGATCTGCTGGGCGACGGCCTCCATCCACTCCTTGTGGCTGGCGTCCGCGTTGTACGACAGGGTCAGCTTGCCCGTGAAGCCACCGGCCTCCTGGAGCAGCTGCTTGGCCTGCGTCGGGTCGAACTTGCAGGAGGTGCAGTTGCCCGGCTCGGCGCCCGGGGTCAGCGGGTTGGCCCAGCTGTCGGCCGGCTTCCGGTTACCGAAGAAGATCTTGTCGGTGATCTCCTGCCGGTTGATCGACAGCGAGATCGCCTTGCGCAGCTTGGCGTTCTTGAAGCGCGCGTCGTAGATCGGGAAGGCGATGATGCCGGTCGACGGGGTGGTCGACGCGATCGCCCGCTCGCCCAGGTCGGTCTTCCACTTGTCACCGGCCAGCGAGGAGACCGGGACCTGCTGCTGGAAGTCCAGGTTGCCCGACACCAGGTCGTTGTAGGCCGCGGTGTCGTCCTGGTAGATCTTGACGGTGACGTCCTTGATCTTCATCTTGTCGCGCAGGCTGTAGTCGTCGAAGCGGGTGAGCTTCAGCTCGACGTCGTCCTGCCAGGAGACGAGCTTGACCGGGCCGTTACCGATCGGCTTCTTGCCGAACTCCGCCGGGGTGGTGGCGAAGAAGGCGTCGGGCAGCGGCATGAAGGCGCTGTAGCCGAGCTTGGTCGGGAACACGGCGGTCGGCGCGGAGAGCGTGACCTCGAAGTTCCAGTCGTCGACGACCTTCAGGCCGGACAGCTCCTTGGCCTTCGGCTCCGGGGCCTTCTTCGGGCCGTCCGGGCCGTCCGGGTCCTCGGTGTAGGTGTCACCGAAGCCCTGGATGTCGGCGAAGAAGGAGGCGTTCTGCGCGCCGTTCGGGCCGTACGCCGCCCAGTTCCAGGCCTTGACGAAGCTCTCGGCCTTGACGGTGGTGCCGTCGTGGAACTTGGTGTTCTGCTTGATCTTGATCTTGAAGACCTTGGAGTCGCTCGTCTCGATCGACTCGGCCAGCAGGTTCTGCGGCGCCCCACCGTTGTTGGGGTACTCGACCAGACCGCTCCACATCCAGTCGATGATCTTGCCGCCACCGGTCTCGGTGGTGTTCGCCGGAACCAGGGGGTTCTCCGGCTGGGTGCCGTCGATGACGATCGCGCCGTCCTTGCTGGCGCTGGCGTCGCCGCCGTCGTCGTTGCCGCTGGAGCAGCCGGACGCGACGAGCGCGAATGCCGCGCCCACCGCGAGCGCGCCGCTCGCCCGCTTCGAGACTCTCATTCCGAGGGGCCTCCTCTTTCTAACCTGGTTCCGTCGTGAGTTTCACGCACGTGTGGGGGGTGACACCGCCGACGACCCGAACCACAGGTCGCCGGTTTACCGCAGAGGAAATCGGGACACCCCAGGGGTACCGATCCGCCGGGCGCCACACCCTTCGACGAGGACACCGCGCAGAGTCGACAGCCACGCGCCGGAGCCTGGAGGCGGCGTCACGTGGTCGGCGGGCCCGACGGGGTGCCTCACACCGGGGGGTGAGGTGTTGCCACTGTGACACCCACCGGCCCTTTGCGTGAAGGTGCCGTTATCAAGCCGTTAGTTGGTCGCCACGTTGCCGATACTTGAGAAAAGATCATGAAAGGCGTGGATCGGACCGCTCTGAACAGGTAAGACACGGCCAGACGGGGCGAGACCACCCGCGTAGGCTCGGCGCTGTGAGCTTCCCTGCGTCCGCTCCGGCCCTGCCCGACGTCCGTCGCGTCCTCGCAGTTTTTGCCCATCCGGATGATGTCGACTTCGGCTGTGCGGGCACCATAGCCGGCTGGGTGGATGAGGGTATCGACGTGGCGTACCTCATCGCCACCCGGGGTGACTCCGGCGGCTTCGACGACACGCCGCGCGCGGAGATGCCGGCCCGGCGGGAGGCGGAGCAGCGGGCCGCGGCCGCCGCGGTCGGCGTGCACCGGGTCGACTTCCTCGACGGCCACACCGACGGCATCCTCACCGCCAGCCTGGAGCTGCGCCGGCAGATCAGCGCCGCGATCCGCCGGTTCCGGCCGGACCGGGTGCTGACCAGCTCGCCGCTGCGGCGCTGGGAACACCTGACCGGCCCGAGCCACCCCGACCACCTGGCCGTCGGCGAGGCGGCCACCTGCGCGGTCTATCCCGACTCGCGCAACCGCTTCGCCTTCCCGGAGCTGCTCGACGAGGGGCTGGAACCGTGGGTGGTCCGGGAGATCTGGTACGCGGGCGGGCCCGACCCGGACCACGCCGTCGACGTGACCGACCGGATCGACCGCAAGACAGCCGCGATGGAGGCGCACCGGTCGCAGACCGCCCACCTGGACGTGCCGACCTGGATCCGGGACCGGCTCACTACCGTGGCCGACAACGCCGGCCTCCCGTCGGGCCGGCTGGCCGAGGCGTTCACGGTGCTGCGCACCGAGTGACGCCCCGGCCCGGCGCGACGGTCAGACCAGGCGGCGGTCGGCGGCCCAGCGGGACAGCTCGTAGCGGTTGGACATCTGCAGCTTGCGCAGCACGTTGGAGACGTGCGTCTCGACCGTCTTGATCGAGATGTACAGCTCCCGGGCGATCTCCTTGTACGCGTATCCCCGGGCGAGCAGCCGGAGCACCTCGCGCTCCCGGTTGGTGAGCTGGTCCAGCTCGGGGTCGGCCACCGGCGCGTCCGGCCGGGCCGCGAAGGCGTCCAGCACGAAGCCGGCAAGCCGCGGGCTGAACACGGCGTCCCCGTCGGCCACCCGCCGGATCGCGTCGGTCAGCTCCTCCGGCGAGATGGTCTTCGTGACGTAGCCCCGGGCGCCCGCCCGGATCAGCCCGATCACGTCCTCGGCGGCGTCGGACACGCTCAGCGCGAGGAACCGCACCTGCGGGTGCGTACGCCGCATCGCCTCCAGCACCGCCCGGCCGCCGCCGTCGGGCATGTGCACGTCGAGCAGCACCACGTCCGGCTGCATCGCGGCGATCCGGCTGACCGCCTCCGCCACCGTGCTGGCCTCGCCGACCACCTCGACGCGGGCGCCGAGCTCGGCGCGGACGCCGGCCCGGAACATCGCGTGGTCGTCGACGAGGAACACCCTCAGCCGCCCGTCCCGGGGCGCCGCGCCCTCGACCGGTTCCTGCTCGGCCATGATCATCTGTCCCTTTCCGCCGTGGAGCCGGAGCCGCTGATCGGCAGGATCAGCCGGACCTCGGTCCCCTCTCCCGGCTCGGACCGGATCTCCGCCCGGCCGCCGTGCCGCTTCATCCGTCCGATGATCGAACCCCGGACACCGTGCCGGTGATCCTCCACCGTATCCGGGTCGAAGCCCTTGCCCCGGTCCCGCACGAAGGCGCTCACCTGCTCCGGCTCCACCTCGGCGTAGAGCGACACGGTGGTCACCTCGGCGTGCCGGGCCGCGTTGACCAGCGCCTCACGGGCCGCGGCGACCAGCGCACCGACGCGCTCGTCGGTCTCGCGGTCGCCGACCACCACCGTCTCCACGGTGATGGCGAACGTGTCCTCCACCTCGGCGGCGGCCTGCTCCAGGGCGGCCGCGAAGCGTTCGGTCGGTGACGCGGTCGGCTTGTAGAGCCAGTTCCGCAGCGACCGCTCCTGGCCCCGGGCCAGCCGCTGCACCGTCTTGACGTCGGTGGCGTTGCGCTGGATCAGGGCGAGGGTGTGCAGCACCTGGTCGTGCACCATGGCGGCCAACTCGGCCCGCTCCTGCTCCCGGATCCGCCCCTCGCGCTCCGAGCGGAGCTGGTTCCAGGTGCGCCAGAGCACCGGGCCGGTCACCACGCCCACCCCGGCCAGGCCGACGAGCGCGAAGATGATGCCGTTGAGCACCGCGTCGAAGTTCTGCGCCGGCGAGTAGACCGCCGCCACGCCGATGATGCCGACCGCGACGAGCACCCCGCCGCCGATGAAGCGCAGCACGAACGAGCGCCGGTCGCTCTCCTCCACCACCGCGCCCAGCCAGGGCACCGCCATCGAGCCGCCCCACTGCCGGCGACGCTCGGGCGCGGACTGGTGCCAGATCACCCCGGCGCCGACCGCGATGATGGCGACCAGCCAACCGGCGGTGCCGGCCGCGCCGACCGAGTCGAAGGCGACGACCTGGAGCAGCAGCACGCCCAGCCCGATCGCCACGAAGGGCAGCAGCTGGGCGAGGTCGCGGCGGGGCGGGACGGCGGTGTCGCCGGGCCGGGGCGGGACGACCGCCCAGAAGGCCGCGTAGAGCAGCAGCCCGAGCCCGCTCAGCCCGAGCAGCACCATGAAGGCCACCCGGACCCGGAGCACCGAGATGCCCAGGTGTTCGGCGAGCCCGGCGGCCACCCCCGCGGCCAGCCGGTGCTCGGTGGCCCGGTAGAGGCGCGGGGGGTGCGGGGTCACGGTGCTGCTGATCGGAGGCTCCCGGGTCGCGGACGGCGTGCCGGCGGCGGCCGACGAACCGATCGTCACACGGCCGGACCGCCGGGGACCACGGGGACGCCCCGGACATCCTCGGCCCCGGGATCTCAGGGTGGGGTCAGGGTCGGGTCCTGAGGACGCTCGGGCGGCCGGGGCAGCAGGATCGGAGGCATGACCGAGGAAGCTGCCCGTCCGCCCCGCCCCGGGGCGGCAGCACAGGACGGGCCACCGCCACCCCCGCCGGGGCCGGCGCCCACCGCCGCCGGCGCCACGGCGTCCCCGCCGTTCGGGTCGACCCCGCCGCCCACCGGCGGCGCGCCGTTCGCCGACCCGCCACCCACCGGGTACGCCCCACCGCCCGGCGCCGCCGGCTTCACCTCGCGGTACGGGCTGGTCCGCCCCCGCGAGGGCCGCTACCTGGCCGGCGTCTGCGCGGCGATCGGCCGAGCCACCAATACCGACCCGGTGCTGTGGCGGGTGCTCCTGGCCGTGCTGGGCTTCTTCGGCGGCATCGGCATCCTGGTCTACGTCACCGCATGGCTGATCATCCCCGGCGAGGGCGACACCGCCTCACCGGTCGAGTCGATGCTCGGCCGCGGCCGGTCCAGCATGTCCCCGATCACCGTGATCGTGCTCAGCATCGTGGTCGCGGTCGGCTTCGGCTACGTCGTCACCAACGGGTTCCGGGCGATCCTGCTCGGGGCGGTGATCCTGATCGGCGGCGCGCTGCTGCTCAACCGCGACCAGCGCGGCCCGGCGACCCGGATGGCGGCGCCCGGCGCACCCCCCGGCCCGCCGCCGGGGCCGGTTCCCCCGGTGGCCTGGCCGGCGCCGCCGGCCGCCGCGCCCGCTCCCGACGTGCCGGCCGCCGCCGGACCGGTCCCGCCGCCCGCGGCCCCGTCGGCACCCTGGCCCGGCGCGCCGACGTCGGCCGCGCCGGCCCCGTGGTCGAACGAGCCGGCCGGGGCGTCGCCGTGGTCCGGCGAGCCGCCGGTCACCGCCCCGCCCGCCGCCCGCCCCGAGCCGGGGTACCCGCCCGCGCCGGTGTCCGCGGCGGGCTGGCCGACGGCGAACGTCGCCCGGCCCGCCTGGTCCGAGCCGGAGCCCACCGCGGCGCGGCCGCCGGCCGTCCCGGGCAGCCGGGCCGGCGAGGCGTGGCCCGGCGCCGAGGCGACCGCGGCGTGGTCCGCCGCGCCGACGGCCGGCCGTCCCTACGGCGAGCCCGGCGCCGTGCCGCCGCCCGCCCCGGTGGGCGCGCCACTGCCGCCGGGTGGCTACCGGCCACCGTTCGCCCCGCACGGCCCGTACGCCGGCTCGACCCCGCCCGCCCCGCCGGCGCCGGCGCGCCCGGCCCGGCCGCCGAAGCGGCCGAAGGAGCGCTCCGCGCTCGGCGCGGTCACCTTCTCGCTGATCTTCCTGGCGCTGGGCGTGGTCGCGATGCTCGACCTGCTCGACGTCTTCCCGGTCGGCGCGGCCGGCTACTTCGCCGCGGTGCTGGCCACCATCGGGCTCGGACTGCTCGTGGGGACCTGGTTCGGCCGGGCCCGCTGGCTGATCGCACTCGGCCTGGTGACCGCGGCGGCGCTCGGCATCGCCACCGTCGCCGATTCCTACGACCGGGTCCGCGGGATCGACGGAAACGTCACGTGGGCCCCGGCCGACTACCGCGACCTGGCCGACCGGTACGAGAACAACTTCGGCGACGCCGTGCTCGACCTGCGCGCGGTCGACTTCGACAAGAAGGACACCCAGGTGACCGTCGAGGTCAACTTCGGCAAGGCCACGGTGGTCGTGCCGCCGAACGTCGACGTCACCACTGTGGCCGACGTGAACGCGGGTGACGCCAACGTCTTCGGCCGGCGGACCGGCGGGCTGAACGGCCGCCAGTGGGAGAACACCGACCTCGGGCCGGACGGCCGCGGCGGCGGCACGCTGCGCCTGCTGGTCCACGTGAACGCCGGAAACCTGGAGGTGACCCGGTGAAGGCTCACCGCACCGACATCGTGTCGTTCGCCTTCGGGCTGGCCTTCCTCGGGCTGTCCGCCTGGTGGCTGCTGGCCCGGATCCTCGGGCTGGCACTGCCCCCGGTGGGTTGGTTCCTGGCCGGCGCGCTGATCCTGATCGGACTGCTCGGATTGGTCGGCGCGCTGCGCTCGGGCCGGCACACCGAGGCGGCACCGGCGGAGTCGACCGTGTCCGCCCCCTACGAGACCGGCACGCCGGCCGGTGCTGGACCGGCCGGCGAGGCCGTCGCCCCCACCGGCGAGGAGGCGGACGAGTGGGCCACGGACGCCGTGGCCGACGCGCCGCTCGCGGCGCGGGAGGACCGCCCGTTCGACGAGGAGCCACGCTGGTCGCCCGGTGCGCCGGAGGTCGGGAGCGGTCCGGTGACCCGCGAGCTGCCCCCCGTCGAGCCGGCGCCGCAGGACCGCGCCGAGCCGGCAACCCGCGAGCTGCCCGCCGCCGAGGAGCGCGACGACACGACCCGCGAGCTGCCCGCCGCCGAAGAACGGGACGGCACGACCCGCGAGCTGTCCGCCGCCGAGGGCCGGGACGGCACGGCCGGGCCGGCCACCCGGGAGCTGCCGGTGGTCGACGAGGCGGCGGACCGGCCGGGGGCCGGCCCGCGTACCGGTGGGGACGGACCGGGCTGACCGCGGCGGTGCGGGCCGTCGCCGGCGCCGCCTATGCTGGCTGGTGGAGATCTCGCCTCCGCCGGCCGGCCCAACCGTGGCGCCCCGGTCGCGGCCGGGGCGCCCGGTCGGCCGGGTCGCCCGGGTCGGTTCCGCCGCCTTCCGTCTCTACCTCGTCAGGAGCCCGTCCGAGATGACCCAGTCCCCCGCCGTACGCGTCACCGGTCCCGCCGGTGCGGTCCGCGTCGGCGAGCGCGCCGCCCGCACCCTCGTCAGTGAGTTCGCCCGGCGCAACGACGCGAAGGCCGGCCTGCTGGTCGGCGCGACCCCGGAGTCCGCGGTGCTGGCCGCGGCGATCGAGGCGCTGCTTCCCGGCGACCGGCTCACGGTCGTGCCGGCGGAGGGCGCCTCCGCGGCCGCGCTCCGCGCGCACGTGACGGCCCAGGGCCGCTGGGTGGCCGACCGGGTACGCGTGGTCGACACCCTCGCCGAGGCGGACGCCGCCGCGGTGGTGATCGCGGCCGAGCCGTTCACCGGCACCGCCGAGGAGGCTCGCACCGCCGTCGACGGGCTGGCGAAGTACCTCGCCGAGGGGGCCGTGCTGAGCGTGGCCGCGCCACTGTTCCGCACCGAGGGCGCCGGCGCCGAGCTGGACCGGCAGGGCGTGCTGCACGGCGTCCGCACCGACCTGGTGCTGCGCAACTCCCCGCCGGTACGCGTGCACCACCTGCGCTCCACTCCGGCGCCGGCGGCGCTGGCCGCGTCGCTCTCCCCGGCGTACCGGCCGTCGAGCGTGCCGCTGACCCGGAGCATGCACATCGACTCCAACGGCGTGGCCGCCGCCGGCATCACCCTCGGCCTGGCCGCGCTGGCCCGGGCCGCCCGGCCGAAGTCCAAGCTCTGGCTGCTGCCCGCGCTGGCCGCCGCCCCGGTGGCGGCGTTCTTCCGGGACCCGGAGCGGGATGTGCCGGAGGACCCGTCGGCCGTGGTCGCCTCGGCGGACGGTCAGGTCCTCTCGGTGCAGCGGCTGCACGACGAGCGCTTCGGCGACGGCGAGTGGCTGCGGATCGCGGTCTTCCTGTCCGTGCTGGACGTGCACGTCAACCGCTCGCCGGTGGCCGGCAAGGTGGTCGACTACTTCGTGGCCGACGGCGGCTTCGTCAACGCCATGAAGCCGGACGCCGAGCACAACGTGGCCGCGTACACGGTGCTGGACACCGACCACGGCACGGTCGTGGTGGCGCAGCGCACCGGGCTCATCGCCCGCCGGATCGTGCAGCGGGCGCCGGTGGGCGCGCTGCTGGCCCGGGGCGAGCGGTTCGGCCTGATCCGGTTCGGCTCGCGCACCGACGTCTACCTGCCGGCCGACGCCGCCGAGCCGCTGGTCGGCCCGGGCGACAAGGTGGTCGGCGGTTCGACGGTCATCGCCCGCTGGAGCTGATCCCACGGACGCGAAAAGGGGCGCCGCTTTCGCGGCGCCCCTTTTCGGTGGTACGGGTCAGGCGGTGCGGCGCTGGCGCAGCCAGAGAACCGGGCCGCTGACCAGGTAGCCCACCACCACGAGGGCGAAGGTGAGCCGGATGTCGACCAGCGCGCCGACCACCGGGGCCAGCCAGAGCCACGGCGGCAGCTTCACCAGCCGGGCGAGCTTCGCGTAGGGGAAGCTGGAGACCATGGCGAAGGCGAGCAGCGCCACGCCGGCGACCATGACCAGGCCGGAGACCGGCACCCCGATCGCCACGGTCAGGGCGAGCACGGCGGCCGCCATGGTGGTCGGCACGCCGCAGAAGAAGCGGCCGTCCTTGGGCGAGACGTTGAACCGGGCCAGCCGGATGGCGGCGCAGGCCGCGACCAGGGCGCAGGCGACCGCGGCGGCCGCCGCCGGCACCGAGCCGGCCAGCGACGCGTAGACCACGACCGGTGCGGCGAGGCCGAACGAGCACATGTCGGCCAGCGAGTCCATCTGCGCGCCGAACGGGCTGGCCACGTTGAGCTTGCGGGCCAGCGCCCCGTCCAGGCCGTCGAACGCGACACAGGCGATCAGGCAGATCGCCGCGACCCGGACCTCGCTCTGCATGGCCAGGAAGATCGCCAGCATGCCGAGCATGAGGCTGCTCAGGGTGCAGGCGTTGACCAGGGCGAACTTCGCCCGGCGGGCGGCGGTGCGCTCGCCCGGCAGCAGCGGGATCGACATGGCCGGCGACTCGTCGACCGGCGTGGCCGGGCCGAGCGCCGGGCTGACCGGCATCACGGCCTCGACCTCGGCGTCGTAGCGGACGGCCTCGACCTCGGCGTCGTAGCGGCCGTAGCGGCGACGCTGGCGGTCGGACCAGCGGTGGTCGGGGGTGACCAGGTCGGTCCCGGTGACGGCGGCGCCGTCCCGGCGGCCCACCCGGACCAGCAGCACCTGGCGGGCGAACGTGCTGCTGCGGCGCAACCGGCCCGCCCAGCGACGCCCTGCGGGGCGCGGACTGTCAGTCGTACGACGCCGGCGCCATGGGGCTCTCGGCACGTTTCCTCCATCACCGGATCGGGTGACCGCCACGCGGGCGGGTGTCCGGCTGTCTCGTGCCGGACCTTTCGGGCCCGGCAGCCCATTTGCGGAGTACACCATTGCACAGGGGATAGGGGGTTGGCGATAGCTGCCGGCGGTACTTATAACTCTCTTAACCGCGCGAACCGCTCAGTTATTCCCATCTCGGGCCTCATCGCCCGTTTTCGTCGGCCATTCCCTGTCACCGACTGTACCGGAGGCGGCCCACGGCGGCTCGGCGAGCGGGTGTCACCTACCCCGATGTCCGGTTGCCCGGGCGGCCACCTCGGTCATCCGCAGGCCGCTGACCTGGTCCGGCGCGAACCAGGCGGCGCGCGCCGTGGAGCCGCCCGCGAGCTCGGTCACCACGGCCTCGGTCGGAGCATCCACCCGGACGCGATAGACCACCCGTACGCCGTGCCAGTCCAGCGGCCGCCCCTCCGGACCGAGCGCCGCCGGGTTGTGCAGGTTGTTGACGGCCAGCAGGTCGACCACCCGGCCGAGCTGGCCGGCCTCCTCGACCAGTTCGCGGAGCAGGCCGGCGGCCGGCTGCTCGCCGTGGTCGGTCCCCCCGCCGGGCAGGTGCCAGCTCCCGGCGCCCGGGTAGTCGTCGGCGATCATGGTGAGCAGCACCCGCCCGGCCGGGTCGGTGACCAGCCCGTACGCGGCGAAGCGCTGCCGCCGGTCGGCGTCCGGGGCGACGGGACCGGGGGGCAGCTCCCGGGGCAGGCCCGCGGGCAGGGGCGACACCGGCACCCCGAGCAGCTCGGCGGTGAACGGCATCAGCGGCACGGCCGCCGCCTCGTCCGGGGTGAACCAGCCCAGCTCGTCGCTGCCGCCGGTCACCTCCGGTCGCAGGTCACCGCCGCGCACCTCGACCTCGAAGATCAGCCGGTCGGTGTGCATCGCGACACCGTCGGACGGAAAGACGGCCACGTCGGCGACCGCCGCCCGGACCCGGCCCGCCGCGACGGCCAGCCCGGTCTCCTCGGCGAACTCGCGCTCGACGGCCCGCGCCGGGTGCTCGGCGTGCTCGATCCCACCCCCCGGCAACTGCCACACCCCCGGGTACGGGCCGCGTTCCGACCCCCGCGCCAGCAACACCCGCCCGCCGCCGTCACGCAGCACCCCGTAAGCCCCGATCCGCCGCCGCTCCCGCACCCGCACCCGCTCCCCTCGTCCCCTCGTCCACTCACCCCGTCGATCATGAACTTATTGCCCGCCGGATCGGCGTGTCCTGGCAATAACTTCATGATCACCGAGCGGGGGCCGGGGGGCCGGGGGTGGGTGGGGGGGTGGGGTGGGGTTAGAGGAGGTGGGCCGCGTGGACGGCTTCGGCTGTTACCTCTGTCAGGCGGTCGGTGGGGAGGGCGCCCAGTTCCTCGCGGCGGAACCAGCGGGCCTCGCAGGTGGAGCCGCCGACGTCGGCCACCGTGGGCGGGGCGGGCTGGTCGACGACCACCCGGTAGAAGGCGCGTACGCCGTGCCAGTCGATCGGGTAACCCTCCGGGCCGAGCGAGGCGGCGTCGCGGTGGCTGGCCACCCCGAGCAGCTCGACCAGGCGGCCGGTCTGCCCGGTCTCCTCGACCAGTTCCCGGATCAGCGCGGCGCCCGGCTGCTCGCCGTAGTCGGTGCCGCCGCCGGGCAGGTGCCAGCAGCCGGCGCCCGGGTAGCCGTCGGAGACCCGGGTGAGCAGCACCCGCTCCTCCGGGTCGGTCACCACGGCGTACGCGGCGAAGCGCTGCGCCCGGTGCAGCCCGTCCGGGCCGGGGACGGCGTAGAACGAGGGGAACTCGGGGACCTCCTCCGGCACGACGTCGTCGGTGGAGGTGGGCAGGCCCAGGGCGCGCGCGGCGAACGAGCGCAGCGGCAGCTCCCGGGCCTCGTCGAGGGTGAACCAGCGGGCCAGGTCGGTGGGGCGGTCGACCCGGTCGGCGAGCGTCCCGCCCCGCACCGACACCGTGTAGAGCAGCCGGTCGGTGTGGATCGTGATGCCGCGCTCGGGCAGCGCCCGCATGTCGGCGAGGACGTCCTGCAGGGCCGCGACGGCGACCGAGAGCCCGGTCTCGGCGGCGGTCTCCCGGACGACGGTGTGCTTGGGGTCCTCACCGTGGTCGACCGCCCCGCCGGGCAGCGACCACGTGCCGGGGGTGCCGGAGCGCTCCGATGCGCGGACCAGCAACACTCGGCCGTCTGAATCAGCACAAACTGCGTATGCCGCGATCCTGCGGAGCGGCTCCAGCAAGGTGGTCACGGGAGGAAATTCTCCCCGGATGCCGTGACCGACATCGAAAAGAGTCAGATTCCTGACTCTTGGCTGGCGCCTCAGGGACGCGTCAGGGTAGGAGTCCGGGCGGTCACCGAGGTCGCCCGCCGGACCGCGCGGGACCGTGGACACATGACCTTCACGAACCCCTCCCAGGCCCCGTACAAGCAGCTCCGCCGGCCGGTCACCGACCGCATGGTGGCCGGCGTGGCCAGCGGCCTCGGCCGCTACTTCGCCGTCGACCCCACCCTCGTGCGGGTGGCCTTCGCGGTGGCCACCGTGCTCACCGGCGGGATCGCCGCGCTGGCGTACCCGATCATGTGGTTCCTGATGCCCGAGGAGCCGGCGGGCGCGCCCGCGTGGCCGCACCCCCCGGGCACCGCGCCCGGCTGGCCGCCCGTCCCGCCGACGGCCCCGGGGCCGCACGCGGCGCCGGCCACGCCGGCGCCGACGCCCCGGCCGGCGCCTCAGCCGCCGATGCCGCCGATGCCGCCGGTCCCGCCGGCGGCCTGACCCGGCGTCACTCCCACTCGATGGTGCCCGGCGGCTTGCTGGTCACGTCCAGGACCACCCGGTTGACCTCGGCGACCTCGTTGGTGATCCGGGTGGAGATCCGGGCCACCACCTCGTAGGGCAGCCGGGACCAGTCGGCGGTCATCGCGTCCTCGCTGGAGACCGGGCGCAGCACCACGGGATGCCCGTAGCTGCGCCCGTCGCCCTGCACGCCGACGCTGCGCACGTCGGCCAGGAGCACCACCGGGAACTGCCAGACGCCCCGGTCGAGGCCGGCCGCGGTGAGCTCCTGCCGGGCGATCAGGTCGGCCTTGCGGAGCACCGCGAGGCGCTCCTCGTCGACCGCGCCGATGATCCGGATGGCGAGGCCCGGGCCGGGGAACGGGTGCCGCCAGACCATCGCCTCGGGCAGCCCCAGCTCCAGACCGAGCGCGCGGACCTCGTCCTTGAACAGCGTGCGCAGCGGCTCGACCAGGGCGAACTTCAGGTCCTCCGGCAGCCCGCCGACGTTGTGGTGGCTCTTGATGTTGGCGGTGCCGGTGCCGCCGCCGGACTCCACGACGTCCGGGTAGAGGGTGCCCTGCACCAGGAACTCGACGTCGCCGTGCGCGGCGATCTCCCGGGCGGCGGCCTCGAAGACCCGGATGAACTCCCGGCCGATGATCTTGCGCTTCTGCTCGGGGTCGATCACCCCGGCCAGCGCGCCGAGGAACCGCTCGCGGGCGTCGACCACCTTGAGCTTGATCCCGGTGGCGGCGACGTAGTCCTTCTCCACCTGCTCGGCCTCACCCGCGCGCAGCAGGCCGTGGTCCACGAAGACGCAGGTGAGCTGGTCGCCGACGGCCTTGTGCACCAGCGCCGCGGCGACCGCCGAGTCGACGCCGCCGGACAGGCCGCAGATGACCTCCTTGTCGCCGACCTGCGCCCGGATCCGGGCCACCTGCTCGTCGATGATGTTCTCGGGCGTCCAGGTCGGCGCGAGGCCGGCGATGTCGTGCAGGAAGCGGGCCAGCATCTCCTGGCCGTGCGCGGTGTGCCCGACCTCCGGGTGGAACTGCACCCCGGCCCGGCGGCCGGCCAGGTCCTCGAAGGCGGCGACGGGCGCGCCCGCCGACTCGGCGGTGACCGCGAAGCCGACCGGGGCCTCCGTGACGCAGTCGCCGTGGCTCATCCACACCGGCAGGTCGTCGGGGAGGTCGCGGAGCAGCACGCCGGCCTCGGGGCGGGCGTGCAGCGGGGTGCCGCCGTACTCGCGGTTGCCGGTGCGCGCCACGGTGCCGCCGAGCGCCTGCGCCATGGCCTGGAAGCCGTAGCAGATGCCGAAGACCGGCACCCCGGCGTCGAACATCCCGGCGTCGATCTGCGGGGCGTCCGGCGCGTAGACGCTGGACGGGCCGCCGGACAGGATGATCGCGGCCGGGTCCTTCGCCAGCATCTCGGACACCGGCATGGAATGCGGGACGATCTCCGAGTAGACCTTCGCCTCGCGGACGCGGCGCGCGATGAGCTGGGCGTACTGGGCTCCGAAGTCCACCACGAGGACGGGGCGAGGCGTGCTCATGTGCAGCAACCCTACCGACAGTCACCGCCGTGGCGGGCCGCGCCCCGCCGTGTCGTGTCCCGCACCGCTCAGGGACGCAGCGCGGCGGGGGCGTGGGCCGGCACGGCGGGCTGCTTCGGCGCCACCGGGGCGAGCCGGCGGTAGGGCGCGCCGAGCGGCGGCCGGGGGTCCTCCTCCCCCCGGTTGGGCCAGAACGACATGGCCCGCTCCGCCTGCGCGGTGATCGTCAGCGACGGGTTGACGCCCAGGTTCGCCGAAACCGCCGCGCCGTCCACCACGTGCAGCCCCGGGTGACCGTGCACCCGGTGGTACGGGTCGATCACCCCGCGCTCCGGGCCGTCGCCGATCACCGCGCCACCCAGGATGTGGGCGGTCATCGGGATGTTGAACGGCTCGGTGACCGCCCCGCCGGGCGTGCCGTCGATCTCGTCGGCGAGCAGCCGGACCGCCTCGTTGCCGGCCGGGATCCAGGTCGGGTTGGGCGCGCCGTGCCCCGGGCCGGAGACCAGCCGCCGGCCGAACCGGCCCCGCCGGTAGCGGGTGGTGAGCGAGTTGTCGGCCGACTGCATGACCAGGGCGATGACGGTGCGCTCGGACCAGCCGCGCACCGAGAGCATCCGGGCCGCCAGCCCGGGTTGCCGGACGATGCTGCCCAGCCAGCGCCGGACCCGGCGCGGACCGCCGTCGACGAGCAGCGACTGGAGCAGCCCCATGGCGTTGGAGCCCCGGCCGTAGCGGACCGGCTCGATGTGGGTCTGCGGATCGGGGTGGAACGAGCTGGTGATCGCCACCCCCTCGGTGAAGTCGAGACCGCGCCGCCGGGCCTGGCCGGGCCCGACCGAGGCGCCGAGGATGGCCTCCGAGTTGGTGCGGGTCAGCTCGCCGAGCCGGGGCGACAGGTGGGGCAGCGCCCCGGTCGCCTTCATCTCGTGCAGCAGGCGCTGGGTGCCCAGCGCGCCGGCCGCGAAGACCACCTGGTCGGCGTGGATCACGTGGCGGCGCTTGCGCGCCCAGGCGCCGGTGCGCTCGGTGTGCACCTCGTAGCCGCCGTCGCCGGCGGGGCGTACCGCGGTCACCGTGGTCAGCGGGTGGACCTGTGCCCCGAGCCGCTCGGCCAGCCAGAGGTAGTTCTTGACCAGGGTGTTCTTGGCGCCGTGCCGGCAGCCGGTCATGCACGAGCCGCAGTGGCTGCACCCCGTCCGGTCCGGCCCGACCCCGCCGAAGTACGGGTCGGGCACGCGCTCGCCGGGGCGGCCGATGTGCACGCCCACCGGCGTCGAGTGGAAGGTGTGGCCCACCCCCATCCGCTCGGCCACCGCCCGCATGGCCCGGTCCGCGGCGGTGTGCACCGGGTACGTGGTGACGCCGAGCATCCGCTTCGCCTGGTCGTAGTGGCGGGCCAGTTCGTCGCGCCAGTCGGTGATGTCCCGCCACTGCGGGTCGGCGTAGAAGGCGTCCAGCGGCTCGTAGAGGGTG
Source organism: Micromonospora sp. CA-244673 (assembly GCF_050948395.1). Taxonomy (NCBI): domain Bacteria; kingdom Bacillati; phylum Actinomycetota; class Actinomycetes; order Micromonosporales; family Micromonosporaceae; genus Micromonospora; species Micromonospora sp. CA-244673. The sequence goes on from NZ_CP192019.1 coordinate 6,379,354, forward strand.
TTCGCGTAGACCAGCGAGCCGCCGCCCACCCCGGCGCCGGCGAGCACCAGCACCCCGCCGCCGGCCTTCCGGTCGGCCGAGCGGAGCAGGGTGATGCGCTGGAGGCCGTAACAGCCGAGCTTCGGGGCCCACAGGAACCGCCGCGCCTGCCAGGAGGTGCGGGGGAACTCCTCGTCGGCGAAGCGCCGGCCGGCCTCCAGGACCCCGACGGTGTAACCCTTCTCGGCCAGCCGGAGCGCGGTGACGCTGCCGCCGAAACCGGACCCGATGACGACCACGTCGTACCGCATGCACGCATCATTACCGACCGGTAGCTATAGCGCCAGCGAGAGTTTTTCGCAGATCATGCAGAGCGCTCGATGACACGGGATTCCCGCGCAACCAACAGCCCTCCGTCGCGCGTCGAGTGGAAGACGGGGGAAGGAGACCACGATGACGCGTCGACGGTTGCTGCTGGGATTGGCCGCCCTGGTGGCCGTGGTGCTGGTCGCCGCCGGCGCGGTGGTGACCACGCGGCTGGTCTCCCGCCCGTCGCCCGGCCCGGTCGCCGGGCCGGGCACCCCGAGCCCCTCCACCGCCGCGCCGACCACCCCGACCCCGGTGACCTCCAGCCCCACCCCGCCGCCCGGCGCCGACCTGAAGGGGCCGCTCAACCTGCTGCTGGTCGGGGTGGACACCCGGATCAGCGTGCCGGGCTGGGAGCCGCACGCCGACTCCGTGCTGGTGCTGCACGTGCCGGCCGGCCTGGACCGCGCGTACCTCTTCTCGCTCCCCCGCGACCTGGTGGTCGACATCCCGGCCTACCCGAAGGCCGGCTACCGGGGCGGCCGCACCAAGCTCACGCACGCCATGAGCTACGGCAGCCGGGTCCCCGGCGACAAGAAGCACCCCAGCACGGCGCAGGGGTACGAGCTGCTGCGCACCACGGTCAGCCGGTACACCGGGCTGCGCATCGACGCCGGCGCGGTGATCACCTTCGGCGGTTTCGACAAGCTGGTCGACACCCTCGGCGGCGTGGACCTCTACGTCGACCAGCGGGTCGCCTCCATCCACCGCCGGCCGGACGGGCGCTACCGGGACCGGGCCGGCAGCACCTACACCGGGCCGCAGATGGTCTACCAGCCCGGCAACCGGCACCTGACCGGCTGGCAGGCGCTCGACTACGCCCGCCAGCGCTACACGGCCGGCGGCGACTACACCCGGCAGCGGCACCAGCAGCAGCTGATCCGGGCGCTGGCCCGGAAGATCCTCGACCAGGGGCTGGCCCGCGACCCGGACCGGGTCGAGCAGGTGGTCGCCGCGCTGGGCAAGACCCTCGTGTACGTGGGCGGCGGCCGCCGGCTCGTCGACTTCGCGTACGCCCTGGGCGGCCTGCCGCCGGAGAAGTTCGTCCTGGTCGGCCTCCCCGGCGACGGGGTGGGCAGCGGCGCGTCCTACCGAGGCGAGCAGCTGCGCCCGGTGGGCCGGCAGTTCCTCGCCGCGCTGCGGGGCGGCGGCGCCGACGACTTCCTGGCCGCGCACCCCACGCTGCGGGTGAAGAACTGACTCAGAGCGGCTTCGGGGTCGGCGGGCGCTCGGTGCCGTAGAGCCAGGCGTCGAAGAGCTTGCCGAGCTTCTTGCCGGAGACCCGCTCGGCCAGCGCCACGAACTCGTCGGTGGTGGCGTTGCCGTTCTTCTTCTCCGCCGCCCAGGTGCGCAGGATGGTGAAGAAGGCGCTGTCGCCGACCGCCACCCGCAGCGCGTGCACGGACATCCCGCCCCGCTCGTAGACCGACCGGCCGAACAGGTTCGCGACCCCCGGCTTGCCCGGCGGCGTACGCCAGACCTGGCTCGACGTGGTCCCGTACTTCTGCTCGAAGGTGTGCTGGACGGTGGCCTCACCGGCGTGCTCGGCCCAGAGCCATTCGGCGTACGTGGCCAGCCCCTCGTTGAGCCAGATGTCCTGCCAGCGCTGGACGGAGACGCTGTCGCCGTACCACTGGTGGGCCAGCTCGTGCGCGACCACGCCGGTGTTGTCGCCCTGCCGGAAGAACCCGGCCGAGTAGACGGGGCGGCCCTGCGTCTCCAGCGCGTACCGGATCCGATCGTCGGCGACCACCACCCCGCCGTACGCGTCGAACGGGTACGGCCCGAAGATGCTCTCCAGGTAGTCGGCCACCTCGACGGTCCGCGCGATCGACCGGTCCGGCGCGCCCTCCGCCACCCGGGTGGTGACCGCGCTGTACACCGGCCGTCCCCGGTGCTCGCCGGTGGTGACCCGGAACTTCCCGATCGCCACCATGGTCAGGTAACTGGCCATCGGGGAGCCCTCGGACCAACGCCAGGTCGTCCAGCCGCCCTTGGTGCTCCGCCCCTTCGGGACCCCGTTGCTGACGGCGGTGAGCCCCTTCGGCACGGTGATCTCGAAGTCGTAGGTGGCCTTGTCGGAGGGGTGGTCGTTGACCGGGTACCAGGTGCTCGCCGACTCCGGCTGGCCCAGCGCGATCGCGCCGTCGGCGGTGTGCAGCCAGCCGCCCTCACCGAGCACCTCGTTGTCCAGGGCGGCCGGCTGGCCGTCGTACCGGATCTCGGCGACGAACCCGTTGCCGGAGGTGAGGCCGGTGGCCGGCGTGACGACCAGCTCGTCGCCGGACCGGCTGTGACCGGCCCTGGTTCCGTCCACGGTGACCGACCGCACCGTCAGCCCGGCCAGGTCCAGGTTGAACGCCGACAGGTTCGCGGTCGCCGTGGCCCGCAGCGTGGTGGTGCCGGTGAGCCGGTCGGTCGCCGGGTCGTAGCGCACCTGGACGGTGTAGTGGGCGACGTCGTAGCCGCCGTTGCCGTAGCTCGGGAAATAGGAGTCGCCGGCGCCCGGCGCGCCGGGCGCGAAGCTGCGCTCGGCCGTCGGGCTGGGCGCCGTGACCCCCGGCGTCGCCCGGTCCGATCCGGTCGCACCGCAGCCGGCGAGCAGCAACGCTCCACAGAGCAGCAGCCCGAGCCATCGTCGTCCGCCGCGCCGCGCCATCGCTTCGATCCCTCCCGGAGCAGGTACCGTGGCGGCCCTGCCCGGGGCCGCTCCGCCCGCGGCAGCCTACCCAGGATCGATCACGTCCGCGTCACGGCAGGGCCGGCGGGCTCGCGCCGATCAGCCAGGCGTCGAAGAGGGGGCGCAACGGCTTCCCGGCCGTCCGCTCGGCGTACCCGATGAAGTCGGCCGTGGTGGCGGTGCCGTTCCGGCGCTCGGCGAGCCAGCCGCGCAGGATGCGGAAGAAGGTCGCGTCGCCGACCGCGCGGCGCAGCGCGTGCACGGCCAGCGCGCCACGCTGGTAGACCGCGTCGCCGAACATCGCAGCGCGGCCCGGGTCCACCGTGGGCTTGCTCCAGTCGGTGACCGCGTACCGGTCGGTGAAGGCCCGCTCGACGGCGCGCCCGCCGTCGTGCTCCACCCAGAGCCATTCCGCGTACGTGGCGAAGCCCTCGTTGAGCCAGAGGTCGCTCCACCGGGCCACCGAGACGCTGTCACCGAACCACTGGTGGGCCAGCTCGTGCGCGACGACCTCCGTGTTCGGGCGGGTGCCACGGAAGAAGCCGGGCCCGTAGACCGGCCGGGACTGGGTCTCCAGCGCGTACCGGATGCGGTCGTCGGCCACCACGATCCCGCCGTACGCGTCGAACGGGTACGGCCCGAAACGGCCGGCCAGGAAGTCGGCGATCTCGCCGGTGCGGGCCACCGACGCGGCGGCCGGCCCGTCAGCCGGCAGCGTGGCGGCGACGGCCGTGATCATCGGTTTCCCGGCGTGGGTGCCCGTCGCCACCCGGTAGTTCCCGATCACCAGTGTGGACAGGTAGCTGGCCATCGGGCTGGCCTCGGACCAGCGCCAGGTGGTCCAGCCGTCCCTGCTCGCGGTCCCCCTCGGCACCCCGTTGCTCAGCGCGGCGAGCCCGTCCGGGACGGTCACCTCGATCTCGTAGGTGGCCTTGTCGGAGGGGTGGTCGTTGACCGGGTACCAGGTGCTCGCCGACTCTGGCTGGCCCAGCGCGATCGCCCCGTCCCCGGTGGCCTGGAAGCCGCCGTCGCCCAGCTCCGCGCTGGGCAGCGGCTCGGGCACCCCGCCGTACGTCACCTCGACGCTGAACCGCTGCCCGGCGGGCAGGCCGTGCGCCGGGGTGACGACCAGCTCGGCGCCGTCGCGCCGGTGCTTCGCCGGGGCGCCGTCGACGCGTACCCGGTCGACGGTCAGGCCGGCCAGGTCGAGCTGGAACCGGGACAGGGCCCTGGTGGCGGTGGCGGTCAGGACGGCCTCGCCGGTGAGCCGGTCGTCGGCCGGGTCGTAGCGCACCTTCAGCGCGTAGTGCCCGACGTCGTAGCCGCCGTTGCCGGACCCCGGCACGTACGGGTCGCCCACGTCCGCCGCGCCCGGGCGGAACCGCCCGTCGTCGTCCCCCGTGCAGCCGCCGGTCAGCACCGCGACGGCGAGCACCGCCGCGCCCCACCGCCGGCCCCGCGTCATCCGCCGAGCCTAGACGCGCGACGGCGCGGGTGGGACCGGAACGCCCACCCGCGCCGTCGCGTCGCTCACCAGGTCAGCGGTCGAGGACGAGGCCCACCTTCTGGAACTCCTTGAGGTCGCGGTAGCCGCACTTGGCCATCGCGCGGCGCAGCCCGCCGAAGAGGTTGAGCTGGCCGTCCGGCTCGTCGGCCGGGCCGAAGAGCAGCTTCTCCATCGAGCCGAGCGGCTCACCGGCCGCCTCGAACGCGCCCCGCGGCAGCGACGGGTGGCTGGCGGCCGAGTGCCACCAGGCGCCGCCGGCCGGGGCCTCCTCGCAGAGCGACAGCGGCTCGCCGAGCATCACGGCGTCCGCCCCGCAGCCGAGCGCCTTGGCGATGTCGCCGGAGGTCTGCATGTCGCCGTCGGCGATCAGGTGCACGTACCGGCCGCCGGTCTCGTCGAGGTAGTCGCGGCGGGCCGCCGCGGCGTCGGCGATGGCGGTGGCCATCGGCACCCGGATGCCGAGCACCGACTCGGTGGTGGACCAGTCGTCGCCGCCGATGCCGACGATGACGCCGGCCGCGCCGGTGCGCATGAGGTGCAGCGCCGTCTTGTAGTCGGTGCAGCCGCCGACGATGACCGGCAGGTCGAGGTCGGCGATGAACTCCTTGAGGTTCAGCGGCTCGTCCGTGGTGGAGACGTGCTCGGCGGAGACGATGGTGCCCTGGATGACCAGGATGTCCACGCCGGCGTCGAGGATCACCGGGGCGAGCGCCAGGGTGTGCTGCGGGGAGACCCGGACGGCCACCGTGCCGCCGCCGTCGCGCAGCTCGCGGACCCGCTCGGCGATCAGGTCGGGTCGGATCGGCTCCGCGTAGACCTCCTGGAGCCGCTTGGTGGCCCGGGCGTCCTCGTCCAGGCCGGCCAGTTCCTCCAGCACCTTGGCCGGGTTCTCGTAGCGGGTCCAGAGCCCCTCGACGTTGAGCACGCCGAGGCCGCCGAGCTGGCCGAGCCGCACCGCCGAGGCGGGGCTCATGGTCGCGTCGGAGGGGTGCCCGACGCACGGGATGCCGAACTGGTAGGCGTCGAGCTGCCACGCCGTGGAGACGTCGTCGACGTCCCGGGTGCGGCGGCTCGGCACGATGGCGATGTCGTCCAGGTGGTAGCCGCGCTGCGCGGTCTTGCCCAGCCCGATCTCGACCACGTCACGCATGGGGGACTCCAGGTGGTTGGGGGTGGTGGGTCAGCGGGAGTGGTAGTTGGGCGCCTCGACGGTCATCTGGATGTCGTGCGGGTGGCTCTCCTTGAGGCCGGCCGCGGTGATCCGGATGAGCTGGCCGCGCTGGTGCAGCTCGGGGATGCTCTCGGCACCGGCGTACCCCATCGCCAGCCGCAACCCGCCGACGAGCTGGTGGGCGACCTGGGCGAGCGGCCCCCGGTACGGCACCTGGCCCTCGACGCCCTCCGGGACCAGCTTCTCGTCGCTGGTCACGTCCTGCTGGAAGTAGCGGTCCTTGGAGTACGACTTGGCCTGGCCGCGGGACTGCATCGCGCCGAGCGAACCCATCCCCCGGTACGCCTTGTACTGCTTGCCGTTGATGAAGAGCAGCTCGCCGGGGCTCTCCTCGCAGCCGGCGAGCAGGCCGCCGAGCATCACGGTGTCGGCGCCGGCCACCATGGCCTTGGCGATGTCGCCCGAGTACTGGATGCCGCCGTCGCCGATCACCGGGACGCCGGCCGGACGGGCCGCCCGGGCGGCCTCCATGATGGCCGTGATCTGCGGTACGCCGACCCCGGCGACGATGCGGGTGGTGCAGATGGCGCCCGGGCCGACGCCCACCTTGACGCCGTCGGCGCCCGCGTCGACCAGCGCCTTCGCGCCGGCGTAGGTGGCGATGTTGCCGCCGACGATGTCGACGGCGACGTCCTTCTTGAGGCGGGCGACCATCTCCAGCACGGCTCGCTGGTGGCCGTGCGCGGTATCCACGATCACCACGTCGACACCCGCGTCGACCAGGGTCCGGGCCCGCTTGTACGCGTCCTCGCCCACGCCGATCGCGGCGGCCACCCGGAGCCGGCCGGCGTCGTCCTTGGTGGCGTCCGGGTACTGCTCGCTCTTGGTGAAGTCCTTGACCGTGATGAGCCCGCGCAGCTTCCCGGACTCGTCGACGATCGGCAGCTTCTCGACCTTGTGCTGGCGCAGCAGACCCAGCGCCTCGTCCTTGCTCACCCCGACCCGGGCGGTGATCAGCGGGGTCCGGGTCATGATGTCGCGGACCGGCGTGGCCGGGTCGGAGACGAAGCGCATGTCGCGGTTGGTCACGATGCCGACCAGCTGGCCCTGCCCGTCGACCACGGGGACGCCCGAGATCCGGTAGCGCCCGCAGAGCGCGTCGACCTCGCGCAGGGTGTCGTCCGGGCTGGCGGTCACCGGGTTGGTGATCATGCCGGACTCGGAGCGCTTGACCAGGTCGACCTGGAGCGCCTGGTCCTCGACGGAGAGGTTGCGGTGCAGCACGCCGATGCCGCCCTGCCGGGCCATGGCGATCGCCATGCGCGCCTCGGTGACCGTGTCCATGGCGCTGGAGAGCAACGGGATGGTCAGCTCGACGTTGCGGGTGAGCCGGGTGCGGGTGTTCACCCGGCTCGGCACCACGTCCGACTCGCCCGGCTGGAGGAGCACGTCGTCGAAGGTCAACCCGAGCGGCACCACCCGGGCCGAGCCGGCGGGCAGCTCGGGCAGGTGACCGCCCAGCTCACCGCCGTCGCGGCCGGCCGGGATCTCGGTGCTGGGCGAATTCTCCACGATTGCTCCCCTGAGCTGGTCGGACGGGCTGCAGCGAGGCGGCGCGCGCGGGCACCGGCGCACGCCGGCATGACGGCGCGTCGCTTCATCGTACCCATTGAGCTGGTCCGCCCCCGGCAGCGGCGGGCCGGGGTAGGCGGCGCCACAGGGAGTCCCGGGGGCGGACTTTCCGGTGGGTCGGGGACTACGGTGAGGGGGTGCACGACGAGCCCATCGACCCGTTCAACGGCGACCCGGCCGATCCGGCTGCCGGTCTGCACGACCCGCGCGAGGACGACGCGCTCGACCCGCTGACCGAGGTCGAGCGGCAGGACGTCCTTGAGGATCTTGCCGACCTGGAGATCTACCAGGCCCTGCTGCAGCCGATCGGTGTCCGCGGCCTGGTCATCGAGTGCGAGGACTGTCGGGAGCCGCACTACTTCGACTGGGACCTCCTCCGCGGCAACCTGCGCCACCTGCTCGACTCGGGGCGGCCCCGGGTGCACGAGCCGGCCTACGACCCCGACCCCGACCACTACGTGAGCTGGGACTACGCCCGCGGCTACGCCGACGGCGTGCACGACACCCTCACCGAGGGCACCGACGACTCCGCCGAGGAGTGAGCGGCCGGCTCAGGCGACCAGGCCGGCCCGGAAGCCGGCGGCCACGGCGTGCGCCCGGTCGCGCGCGCCGAGCTTGCGGAACAGCCGGCGGGCGTGCGTCTTGACGGTGTCCTCCGAGACGAACAGCTCCCGCCCGATCTCCGCGTTGCTCTTCCCCTCGGCCATGCCGAGCAGCACCTGAAGCTCACGCTCCGTGAGGCCGATGGCGCTGCGCGGGGTGCGCGCCGGTCGCTGCGGGCCACCCGCCGGCGCGGGCTCCGCCTCGGCCGCCGCCGGGTCGGCCGGGTCCTCGCCGCGCTGCACCGGGACCACCGTGGGCCCTCCACCGGGACCCTCCGCCGACCCCGCCGGCCACGCGGCCCCCGCGGGAGTACGCCCCGGCGCGGCCGACCGGGCCGGCCCACCGACCGCCGCGGCGTCCCGGGCCGGGTCGGTGACCCGGTGCCGGTTCGTGCGCCCGGGGGCCGAGAGCAGCAGCAGCGCCTTGGCAACCGCGCTGGTCAGGTCGTGGTCGGCATTCTGGATGAGGCCCCGCGCCCCGGCGCTGATGGTGGCCGCGGCGGCCTCCGACTCCTCGGCGCCGAGCAGCAGCACGGTGGCCTGCGGGGCGCGGGCGAGCACCCGGCGGACGAAGCCGGCGCTGTCCGGCCGGGTGAGGGCGGTGTCGGCGAGCACCACGTCGACCTGGCGCTCGGCGAGCCGCAGCATCACCTCGGGATCGGAGACGGCCGTCCGGAGCACGCCGGACAGCCCGAGCCGCGCCGCCGCGGAGGTCAAATGCTGGGCCGCGAGTGGTGTCCGAACGCACACGAGAACGCTACGCACAGTGGTCTCCTCTCCGACTCAGAGCAGACCACGACGGGGTGTGCTCGGGAGGAGGTTCCGGGCAATCATCCGAACTTTTCCGGCAGATGGGGCATATGCCGCCAACTGTCCGAGGTTTTCGATCACAGATGTGTGAGCGCGGGAAAGCCCGGGTACCGAGGGGTCACTCCGGAGACGGTGTCCCGCGCGGACCACCGCACCGGTAGGAGCTGGCCACGAAGATTCTCCGCGGTGCCGCGCGGGAGGAGGGGTGCTGATGTCGAACGTACGCAGGCTGCCCGGACCCATTGTCGACCTCTGGGACTGGCAGCGGCTCGGTGCCTGCCGCGGCCGGGACAGCGCGCAGTTCTTCCACCCGGACGGCGAGCGCGGCTCGTCGCGGCTGCGCCGCGAGTCCGGCGCCAAGGCCGTCTGCCGCGCCTGCCCGGTGCGCGCCGAGTGCGCCGCGCACGCCCTCTCGGTCCGCGAGCCCTACGGCGTGTGGGGCGGCTTCAGCGAGTCGGAGCGGCTGCGGCTGCTGGCCCTCGGCTGGGAGGACCTGGCCGACCGCCGGCAGGCCCGGGTGGACGTCGCCCGGCTGGAGGCCCGCCTCGGCCGGCCGCACAAGTCCGCCGTCCCGGACCAGCGCAAGATCGCCTGACGGCGACCCCGACCACCGCGACGCCGCGCTCCTCTCCCGGGGCGCGGCGTCGCCGCGTCACCGGCGAGCGGTCCTGCCGGCGTCATCCGCCCTGCCCCGCTGCCGGCCCCGGAGGACCTGCCGGAGACTACGAACTTGATGACGTAGGTGACTCGCCCGACCGGGACGACCACGCCCGCCGTCCTACGAACCTGATGACGTCGATGAGTCCGCCGGTGGAGTGGATGTCCGCGCGTCTGAGTCGTTCACGACATCAAGTTCGTAGCGTGCGACGAGGACCCTGCCGACCCGTCGGGCGGTGACCGCGGGGCCGCGCGTCGGCGGGTTCACCGTGGCCGCCCTGTCACAGCGTTGAGGGGGCGCGGATCAGCCGACCTTGACGGGGACGGTGTGCCAGCCGGTGGCGCCGTCCGGTGCGACCGGGCGCCGCTGCTCCGGCTGCGTCTCCCCGGAGGCGTCAGTGGCCCGGACCTGGAGCGTGTGGTCGCCCGGGGTGGCGTCCCACCGCCACGACCACTGCACCCAGGTGTCCACCGAGACGGTCGGGGCCAGGGTGGCCTCCCGCCAGGGGCCGCCGTCGACGCGTACCTCGACCTTGCGGATGCCCCGGTGCTGCGCCCAGGCCACCCCGGCGACCGTGACCGGGCCGGCGGTGAGCGGGTTGCGCCGGCGCGGCGTGTCGATCCGGGACTGCGTCCTGATCGGCCCCTGTGCCGACCACCCGCGCGGCACCCAGTACGCGTCGAAGTCGGCGAAGCTGGTCAGCTCCAGTTCGGTCACCCACTTGCAGGCCGAGACGTACCCGTAGAGGCCGGGCACCACCACCCGTGCCGGGAAGCCGTGCTCGACCGGCAGGGGCTCGCCGTTCATCCCGACCGCGAGCAGCGCGTCCCGCCCGTCCCGCAGCACCGCCGTGGGGGTGCCGCAGGTCCAGCCGTCGACCGAACGGCCGACCACCTGGTCCGCTCCCTCCTCCGGCTCGACCTCGTCCAGCAGTTCTCGGATCGGCACGCCCAGCCAGCGGGCGTTGCCGATGAGGTCCCCACCCACCTCGTTGGAGACGCAGGCCAGGGTGACGTAGCGCTCGACCATCGGCCGGGCGAGCAGGTCGTCGAAGCTCAGCTCGATCGGTTTGCGTACCCGGCCGTGGATGCGCAGCCGCCAGGTCGCCGGGTCGACCTGCGGCACCACCAGCGCGGTGTCGATCCGGTAGAACTCCCGGTTCGGGGTGACGAAGGGGGCGAGCCGGCTCACGGACAGGTCGGCGCCCGCCGGCACCGGTGGGGCGGGCGCCGCCGGGGCGGGCAGCCGCACCGCCTCGCGGGCCGCCGAGACGCCCCGCCGCCCGGCCAGCCAGTGCCCGCCGAGCCCGGCCACCGCCGCCGTGCCGGCCAGCAGGCCGACGCCACGCAGGAACCGGCGGCGCGACTCGTGGTCGCCGCCGTCGAGCGGCTCCCACCCGGCTGGAGTCTCGTCCCGCGCGAGCGCGGCGACGGCCGGCGGCGGCTCGGGCGCGGGTGGCTTCGGCGCGGAGGGCGTGGGTGCGGACGGCGCGGATGCGGACGGCCCTGGCTCCGGCGCGGCCGGCGAGGGCCGCGGCCCGGCGCCCTCTCCGAGCGGACCCGCCACGAAGGCCCACAGCGTCAGGGCCCCCAGCAGGCCGCCGACCAGGGAAGGCAGCGCGTCGAAGGCGTTCGCGCCGGCCCGGCTGAGCGCGGCGGCCACCCCGAGGGCGGCGAACGCGGCGATGCCGGCCAGGCCGATCCGGAGCCGCCGGGCCGCCAGCACGCCGATCAGCGCCGCGATCGCGGCCAGCAGCCCCGCCGAGCCGACCAGGAGGGCGATCTTGTCGTACGTGCCGAAGACCGCGATGGCGAACTGCTTGAGCGGCTCCGGCACCACGTCGACGACCAGCCCGCCGACCGCGATGAGCGGGGCGGACCGGGGGCCGGTGAGGACGGCCACCGGTTCGGCGACGCCGATCGCGACGGCCGCGGCGGTCACCCCGGCCAGCGCGGCTCGACCGCGCGACATGTTGCTCACGGCGACCAGTGTCGTCGGTCGGAGCGGGCGACCGCCAACCTCGTCAGCGTTCCGTAAGCAGATACGGGTCAGGGCACACCGCCGGCTGGCGGTGTGCCCTGACGTCAGGCCGTACGGCTCGGGATCAGAAGCCCGGGCCGTGCTGGTGGCCGTGCCCGTGGCCGTGGCCGTGACCGGCGTCGGCCGGCTCGGCCTTCTCCGGCTTCTCCACCACCAGGCTCTCGGTGGTGAGCAGCAGGCCGGCGATCGAGGCGGCGTTGGTCACCGCGTTGCGGGTCACCTTCACCGGGTCGAGGATGCCGGCCTTGACCAGGTCGACGAACTCGCCGGTGGCGGCGTCGAGGCCGTTGCCCCACTCCTTGCCGGCGACCTTCTGCACCACGACGTAGCCATCGTGGCCGGCGTTCTGCGCGATCCAGCGCAGCGGCTCGACCAGCGCCTTGCGCACGATCGAGACGCCGACCTTCTCGTCGCCGGTGAAGCCCAGGTCGTCGTCGAGCACCGGCAGGATCTGGGCCAGGGCGGCGCCGCCACCCGGGACCGTGCCCTCCTCGACCGCGGCCTTGGTCGCGGCGATGGCGTCCTCGATGCGGTGCTTGCGCTCCTTCATCTCGACCTCGGTGGCCGCGCCGACCTTGATCACCGCGATGCCACCGGAGAGCTTCGCCAGCCGCTCGGCCAGCTTCTCCCGGTCCCACTCGGAGTCGGAGGCCTCGATCTCCTTGCGGATCTGGGCGACCCGGTCGGCGACCTCGGCGGCCTGGCCGCCACCGTCGACGACCGTGGTGTTCTCCTTGTCGACCACGACGCGACGGGCGGTGCCGAGCACCTCCAGGCCGACCTGGTCGAGCTTGTAGCCCAGCTCCGGGGCGACCAGCTCGGCGCCGGTCAGGATCGCCATGTCCTGGAGCATCGCCTTGCGGCGGTCGCCGAAGCCGGGGGCCTTCACGGCGCAGACCTTGATGGTCTTGCGGATCGCGTTGACCACCAGCGTGGACAGGGCCTGGCCCTCGACGTCCTCGGCGATGATGAGCAGCGGCTTGTTGTTCTGGAGAACCTTCTCCAGCAGCGGCAGCAGCTCCTCGATCGCCGAGATCTTCTGCGTGGTGATCAGGATGTACGGGTCCTCCAGGACCGACTCCTGCCCCTCCACGTCGGTGACGAAATTCGGCGAGATGAAGCCCTTGTCGAACTGGAGACCCTCGGTCACCTCCAGCTCGGTGATCAGAGCAGAGCCCTCCTCGACGGTGATGACACCGTCGCGGCCGACCCGCTCCATCGCCTCGGCGATCAGCTCGCCGATGGTGCTGTCCTGCGCGGAGATCGTCGCGACGTGCGCGATCGACTCCTTGTCGGCCACCTCGACGGCCCGGCCGAGCAGCGCCTCGGAGACCTTGGCGGCCGCCGCGTCGACGCCCCGCTTGAGGCCGGTCGGGTTGGCCCCGGCGGCCACGTTGCGCAGGCCCTCGCGGACCATGGCCTGGGCCAGCACGGTCGCGGTGGTGGTCCCGTCGCCGGCGACGTCGTTGGTCTTGGTCGCCACCTCCTTGACCAGCTGCGCGCCGAGGTTCTCGTACGGGTTGGTGAGCTCGATCTCCTTGGCGATCGTCACGCCGTCATTGGTGATCGTGGGCGCACCAAACTTCTTGTCCAGGACGACGTTGCGCCCGCGCGGGCCGAGAGTGACCTTGACCGCGTCCGCGAGGGCGTTGACACCGTGCTCCAGCAGGTGCCGGGCGTCGTCCGAGAAGCTCAGGATCTTCGCCATCTGTATCCCTTCGAAGCGACGTTGCCCCGGCCCGGCGAGCCGGACCGGGGCAACGACACTGATCGGTTGCTTACTTCTCGATGACCGCGAGGACGTCGCGGGCGGAGAGCACCAGGTACTCCTCGCCGGCGTACTTGACCTCGGTGCCGCCGTACTTCGAGTAGAGGACGGTGTCGCCGACCTTGACGTCGATCGGCACGCGGTTGCCCTTGTCGTCGATCCGGCCCGGGCCGACAGCGAGGACGGTGCCCTCCTGCGGCTTCTCCTTGGCGGTGTCGGGGATCACGATGCCCGAGGCGGTGGTGGTCTCGGCCTCGTTCGCCTGGACCACGATGCGGTCCTCGAGCGGCTTGATCGCAACCTTGGTCGCGGTAGTCACGGGCATACCCTCCTGGGGTACTTGGTGTCGTTGCCGGTCGGCACGCCGACCAGCGTCAATCTGCCACATGCCACCGGGCGGGGCCGTCGTCGCGGGTGCCGGTCCGCCTGGCGCTCAACCCCCGGACACCAGGGCCCGGGCGTTGGCACCCTCAGGGTGAGAGTGCTAATCGCAGGTTATTCCTCGGCTAGCACTCCGTCAAGGAGAGTGCCAACGCGCCGCGCCCCGTGTCGCATCATCCGGCCGGACCGGAGTCGACGGCGACGGGCCACGAGGGGTCCGGGGCGGTCGGCCGGGGGTGGCCGGGAGAATGCCCGGGTGGACCTGGAACAGTTCGCCGCCCTGCGTACCCCCGAGGGGTCGGCCGCGCTCGACGCGGCGGCGCGGGTGGCCCGCGGCGACCCGCTGACGGCGGCGGCGGCGCTGCGCTCCGCCGGGGTGCCGGCCGGGCTCGCGGCGGCGGCGTTGACCCAGGCCGAGCTGCGCCGCCGTGCTGTGGGCAAGTTCGGCCCGGCGGCGGCCGGGATGTTCCTCACCCGGGCCGGCCTGGAGCAGGCCACCCGGGGGGTCGTGGCGCGGCGCCGGGCGGAGCGCCTGCGCGCCGCGGGCATCGCCACCCTCGCCGACCTGGGGTGCGGCCTCGGGGCGGACGCGCTCGCCGCGGCCCGCGCCGGCATCCGGGTGTACGGCGTCGAGGCCGACCCGGTGACCGCCGCGATGGCCGCCGCGAACGCCGAGGCGGCCGGGTTGGGCGACCTGTTCACGGTGGAGTGTGGGGACGCCACGGCGTTCGACGTGGGCCGGGTCGACGGGGTCTTCTGCGACCCGGCCCGCCGGAAGGCCGGCACCGGCCGGCGCATCTTCGACCCGAACGCCTACTCGCCGCCCTGGGACTTCGTCACCGGGCTGGCCGAGCGGGTGCCGCACACGGTGGTGAAGGTGGCCCCGGGACTGGACCATGCGCTGATCCCGGCGGGCGCGGAGGCGGAGTGGGTGAGCGTCGACGGCGACCTGGTCGAGGCGGCGCTCTGGTGCGGCGCGCTGGCGGCGGTGCCCCGCCGCGCCACCGTGCTCCGCGAGAAGGACGGGCACCCACCCGACGCCTCCGGCGGAGCAGGGGTCGCCTCCTACCAGCTCACCGGCGCCGGTGACGCCGAGGCGCCGGTGGGCCGGCCCCGCGGCTTCCTGTACGACCCGGACCCGGCGGTGGTGCGCGCGCACCTGGTCGCCGAGCTGGCCGGCGAGCTGGACGCGACGCTGGCCGACCCGAGCATCGCCTACCTGTACGGCGACGAGGCCCGGCCGACCCCGTTCGCCCGCTGCCTGGAGGTCACCGACGTCCTGCCGTTCTCGCTGAAGCGGCTGCGCGCCCTGCTGCGGGAGCGCCGGGTCGGGCGCGTGGAGATCCTCAAGCGCGGCTCGGCGCTGGAGCCGGAAAAGCTGCGCCGGGATCTGCGGCTGGCCGGCGACGCGGCGGCCAGCCTGGTGCTGACCCGGGTGGCCGGCGCGCCGACCGTGCTGCTCTGCCGCCCGGTGCCCGGCTGAGTCAGGACGCCTCGCGGACGCGCAGGTCGGCCAGCCACACCTCGGCCAGGTCGCTGAGCGCGACGCCGAGGACCTCGCTGAGGCAGACCACGGTGCCGAACGCGGGCGCCGGAAGCCGGCCCACCTCGATCTTGCGCAGCGTCTCCGGCGAGATGCCGGCCGCCACGGCCACCTCGACGAGGCTGCGGTCGCCTCGCGCGACCCGAAGCGCCACCCCGAGGCGTTGCCCCGCTGCGATCTGTTCCGGCGTGAGCGGTGGGCGAACCATGCCAGCAGGATAGACCCCGAGCGCCGTGGTATAAAAATACCGCAAGAGAAGGGGAGGGTTGATCGTGATCGAACTCAAGTCCGCCGAGGAGATCGACCGGATGGCCGTGACCGGCCAGTTCGTCGGCGAGCTGCTGGCGGAGCTGCGTGAGGTCGCCGCCGTCGGGGTCGACCTGATGGACCTCGAGCACCACGCCCGCCGCCGGATCAAGGAGCGTGGCGCGGCGTCCTGCTACTGGGACTACACGCCGTCGTTCGGCCGCGGCCCGTTCCGCAACGTCCTGTGCCTCTCGGTCAACGACGCCGTGCTGCACGGCCTGCCGCACCACTACGCCCTGCGCGACGGTGACCTGCTGAGCATCGACATGGCGGTCGGGATCGACGGCTGGGTCGCCGACTCCGCGCTGTCCGTCATCGTCGGCACTCCCGCCCCGGACGACCTGAAGCTGATCGAGGCCACCGAGGTCGCGCTGGAGGCCGGGATCGACGCGGCGCAGGCGGGCAACCGGATCGGCGACATCTCCGCCGCCATCGCCGGGGTCGCCGGCCGCTACGGCTACCAGGTCAACAACGAGTTCGGGGGCCACGGCATCGGCCGCACCATGCACGAGGCCCCACACGTGCCCAACACCGGCCGCTCCGGCCGGGGCATGAAGCTCAAGCCCGGCCTGACGATCGCGATCGAGCCGTGGTTGTGCCGCGGCACCGACAAGATCAGATTCGACGAGGACGGGTGGACTATCCGGTCCGCGGACGGCTCGCGCTCGGCCCACTCCGAGCACACCGTCGCGATCACCGAGGCCGGCCCCCAGGTGCTGACCCGCCGCCCCGGGCACGGCAGCAGGCCGGGCGACCGTACCGGGCAGGCTGCCGCGGGTTAGTTTGTCGCTCATGGCGGGACAGGGCACTCCGGCGACGGCACTGCTGACCAAGCGGAAGATCGCGCACAGCACCCACCCGTACGACGTCTCGCCGGACGCCCCGAACTACGGCGCCCTGGTCGCGGCGGCCCTCGGGGTGCCACCGGCCCAGGTGTTCAAGTCGCTGGTCACCGAGGTCGACGGCGCGTTGACCGTGGCGGTCGTGCCGGTCACCGGCGAGCTGGACCTCAAGGCCCTGGCCGCGGCGGCCGGCGGCAAGCGGGCGGCCATGGCGGACCGGACGGTGGCGGAGCGGGCCACCGGGTACGTCCGCGGCGGGATCAGCCCGCTCGGCCAGCGCAAGCGGCTGCCCACGGTCGTCGACGCCTCCGCGCTGGAGCATCCGACGGTCTACGTCTCGGCGGGGCGCCGCGGCCTGCAACTGCAGCTCGCGCCCGCCGACCTGGTCGCGCTGACCGCTGCCGTCACGGCGCCGATCGCCACCCGCTGAGCCACCTTCCCCCGGGTCGGCTGGGAGCGTTTCCGCACGCCACCCCAGGGAGCGCTCTCCACAGGGTGACGGCGGGGTGTCACTTGCGTTGCTGAATTGTTACTGCCGCCAACAAACTTCTGACCTCGGCTCCCTTGCGCGACTTCGGCGGGGAGGAATACGTTGCCGGGCACAACAAAACACCGACAACAACTCCCCCAACCCCCGAAA
Organism: Micromonospora sp. CA-244673; assembly: GCF_050948395.1. Lineage (NCBI taxonomy): Bacteria > Bacillati > Actinomycetota > Actinomycetes > Micromonosporales > Micromonosporaceae > Micromonospora > Micromonospora sp. CA-244673. Next base: position 6,396,279 of record NZ_CP192019.1, read on the forward strand.
GGACCCATGCATATGCGCAAGGGCTTCCTCACCTTCGCGGCCGTCGGTCTTCTCGCGACCGGCAGCATGGCCGCCTGTGGTGACAACGGCGGTTCCGACCAGTCCGGCGGCTCGACCGACAAGAAGCCGAAGATCGGCGTGATCCTCCCCGACAGCAAGTCCTCCGCCCGGTGGGAGGGCGCGGACCGCAAGTACCTCAAGGAGGCGTTCGACGCGGCCGGCGTGGAGTCGGACATCCAGAACGCCCAGAACGACAAGAACGCCTTCCAGACCATCGCCGACCAGATGATCACCAACGGCGTCAACGTGCTGATGATCGTCAACCTGGACTCCGGCACCGGCAAGGCCGTGCTCGACAAGGCCAAGTCGCAGGGCGTCGCCACCATCGACTACGACCGGCTGACCCTGGGCGGCTCCGCCCAGTACTACGTCAGCTTCGACAACGAGGCGGTCGGCAAGCTCCAGGGCGAGGGCCTGAGCAAGTGCCTGACCGACAAGGGCGCCAAGAACCCGTCGATCGCCTACCTCAACGGCTCGCCGACCGACAACAACGCGACCCTGTTCAAGAACGGGTACGACTCGGTGCTCAAGCCGAAGTTCGACTCGAAGGAGTACACCAAGGTCGCCGACGACTCGGTGCCGGCCTGGGACAACGCGCAGGCCGCCACGATCTTCGAGCAGCAGCTCACCAAGGCCGGCGGCAAGATCGACGGGGTGCTGGCCGCTAACGACGGCCTCGGCAACGCGGCCATCTCGGTGCTGAAGAAGAACAAGCTCAACGGCAAGGTCCCGGTGACCGGTCAGGACGCCACCAAGGAGGGCCTGCAGAACATCCTCCTGGGCGACCAGTGCATGACGGTCTACAAGGCGGTCAAGAAGGAGGCGGACGCCGCCGCCGAGCTGGCCATCGGGCTGGCCAAGGGCCAGAAGAAGGACACCGGCCAGACCGTCAAGGACCCGGAGGGCGGACGGGACGTCCCGGCCGTGCTGCTGGAGCCGAAGGCGATCTACAAGGACAACGTGAAGGACGTCGTGACGGACGGCTACGTCACCAAGGACGAGCTCTGCACCGGCAACTTCGCCAAGCTCTGCACCGACGCCGGCATCAGCTGACCCATCCCCCCGCACCAGGCGGCGCCGCCCGGCACGGACACCCGTGCCGGGCGGCGCCCACGCCGGACGGGATCCGAGACCTCCCCTCCGTTCCCAAGGAGAACCCCGTGTCCGCAACCCCCCTGCTGGAGCTACGCGGGATCGACAAGAGCTTCGGTCCCGTCCAGGTGCTGCGCGACGTGGCCTTCGCCGCGTACCCCGGCGAGGTGACCGCGCTGGTCGGCGACAACGGCGCCGGCAAGTCGACCCTGGTCAAGTGCATCAGCGGCATCCATCCCACCGACGGCGGCGAGTTCCACTTCGACGGCCGGCCGGTGAGCATCAACAGCCCCCGGGACGCCGCCGCGCTGGGCATCGAGGTCGTCTACCAGGACCTCGCGCTCTGCGACAACCTCGACATCGTGCAGAACATGTTCCTCGGCCGGGAGAAGCGCAGCGGCATCGTGCTCGACGAGCCGACCATGGAGCAGATGGCCGCCGAGACCCTGGCCGGGCTGAGCGTGCGGACCGTCAAGTCGCTGCGCCAGCACGTGTCCAGCCTCTCCGGCGGCCAGCGCCAGACCGTGGCCATCGCCAAGGCGGTGCTCTGGAACAGCCGGCTGGTCATCCTGGACGAGCCGACCGCCGCCCTCGGCGTCGCGCAGACCGCCCAGGTGCTGGAGCTGGTCCGCCGGCTCGCCGACAACGGCCTGGCCGTGGTGCTCATCTCGCACAACATGAACGACGTCTTCGCGGTCTCCGACCGCATCGCCGCGCTCTACCTCGGCCAGATGGTCGCCCAGGTGAAAACCAGCGACATCACGCACGCGCAGGTGGTCGAGCTGATCACCGCCGGTCGCTCCGGCGACCTCGGCCTCGCCGATTCGGGCAGCAACGGCACCGGCGCCGCGCCCGCCGACACGACTCCAGGAGCCGTCCGATGACCACCACCGCCGTCAAGAGGGAGGGCCCCGCCGCGGTCACGCCAGCGCCCACCGTCGGCACCCACCTCAGCAACTACTGGCGCCGGGTACGCGGTGGCGACATCGGCGCGCTGCCCGCCGTGTTCATGCTCCTTGCGCTCGCCGCCGGCTTCTCGATCGCCCGCCCGACGTTCTTCACGGCCGGCAACTTCGCCAACCTGTTCACCCAGGGCGCCGCGGTCACCCTGATCGCGATGGGCCTGGTCTTCGTCCTGCTGCTCGGCGAGATCGACCTCTCCGCCGGCTTCGCGAGCGGCGTCTGCGCCGCCATCCTGGCCAACGTGGTGACCGAGCTCGGCTACCCGTGGTACGTCGCGGTGCTCGCCGCCGTCGCCACCGGCCTGGCGATCGGCATCGGGCTCGGCCTGCTGGTCGCGAAGGTGGGCATTCCCTCCTTCGTGGTCACCCTGGCCGGCTTCCTCGCCTTCCAGGGCATCGTGCTGATGCTCATGAAGGAGGGCTCCAACATCTCGGTGCGGGACGACGTCCTCCTCGCCATCGCCAACCGCAACCTTCCCACCGCGCTCGGCTGGGCGCTGGCCGCGGTGGCCGTCGCCGGGTACGCGGCCGTGCAACTGCTCCGCCACCGCAACCGGGCCGCCCGCGGCCTGCTCACCGACCCGTTCGCGGTGGTGGTGGCCCGGATCGCCGGCCTCGCGGTCATCCTCGGCGCCGCGGTCTACGTGCTCAACCTGGAGCGCAGCCGCAACGTGCTGGTCGTCTCGCTCAAGGGCGTGCCGATCGTGGTGCCGATCATCGCGGTGCTGCTGGTCGTCTGGACCTTCGTGCTCCAGCGCACCAGCTACGGCCGGCACGTCTACGCGGTCGGCGGCAACGCCGAGGCGGCCCGCCGGGCCGGCATCAACGTCGACCGGATCCGCATCTCCGTCTTCGTCATCTGCTCCACGATGGCGGCGATCGGCGGCATCGTGGCGGCCAGCCGGGCCAACTCGGTCGACCCCAACACCGGTGGCAGTAACGTACTGCTCTACGCCGTCGGCGCGGCGGTGATCGGCGGCACCAGCCTCTTCGGCGGCAAGGGCCGGGTCCTCGACGCCGTGCTCGGCGGCGCGGTGGTCGCGGTCATCGACAACGGTATGGGACTGATGGGTTACAGCTCGGGCGTGAAGTACGTGGTCACCGGCGTGGTGCTGCTCGCCGCCGCCACCATCGACGCGCTGTCCCGCCGGCGGGCCGCCGCGACCGGCACCCGCTGAACCCGGCACGGAACATGACGGTGGCGATGCGCGCGGGACCGAGCCAGGACGAGATCCGCCGGCAGAACCTGGGCGCACTGCTCCGGTACGTGCACGTGCGCGGCGCCACCAGCCGCGCGGAGCTGACCACCGCGCTCGGCCTCAACCGCAGCACCATCGGCGCGCTGACCGCCGACCTGGCCGGCGCCGGTCTGGTCAGCGAGGGGACGCCGAAGGAGACCGGCCGGGCCGGACGACCGTCGCTGGTCGTCCGGCCCGAGTCGGCGCGCGTCTACGCGTACGCGTACAGCGTCGAGGTGGACCGGCTTCGGGCCGCGCGGGTCGGGCTCGGTGGTGAGGTGCTCGACCGCCGGGAGCTGGAACGGCCGCGGAACCTGGTTGCCGGCGATGCCGCGCCGCTGCTGGCCGACGCGGTCCGGGAGATGCACCGGGCGGTGCCGCCCGACTCGATGTGCGTCGGGGTCGGCCTGGCGGTCTGCGGCATGGTCCGCCGCGAGGACGGGCTGGTCCGGCTCAGCCCCACCACCGGCTGGGTGGACGAGCCGATCGGCGCGGCGCTCGCCACCGAGCTGGGCGTCGACGTGCCCATCACCGTGGGCAACGTGGCCGACGTGGCCGCCTTCGCCGAGCACGCCCGGGGTGTCGCCGCGGGCTGCGACAACGTCATCTACCTCTACGGGGACGTCGGTGTCGGTGCCGGCATCATCGCGGGCGGGCGGCGGCTCACCGGGCACGGCGGCTACAGCGGCGAGGTCGGCCACATGGTGGTGGTCCGCGACGGGATGCGCTGCGACTGCGGGCGGCGCGGCTGCTGGGAGACCGAGATCGGCGAGCACGGGCTGCTCCGCGCCGCCGGCCGCTCCGACGCCCGGGGCCGGGAGGCGCTGCTGGCCGTCTTCGACGCCGCCGACCGGGGCGACGCGCGGGCCCAAACCGCCGTGCGGCAGGCCGGCGACTGGCTCGGCTTCGGCGTGGCCAACCTGGTCAACATCTTCAACCCCGAGATGGTCATCTTCGGCGGCACCATGCGCGACCTCTACCTGGCCGCCGCCGCCCAGGTGCGCAGCCGGCTCAACTCCAACGGGCTGCCCGCCTGCCTGGAGCACGTGCGGCTGCGCACCCCGAAGCTCGGCGACGACGCGGCGCTGATCGGCGCCGCCGAGCTGGCCTTCGAACGCCTCCTCGCCGACCCGCTCGACGTCGGCTGACCGCCTGCCGGAACCGGTGAACTGAAAGGGCTCGTGATCCGTACCAGTGGTCGGACGGACGGCCGCGGGGGCGGCCGTCCGCGCCATCCCGCGTACCGGTCCGGACCGAGGAGGCACCGCAACCATGGCACCGCTGGAATCCGCACGCCGCCGGCTGGCGCACCGGGTGATCCTGCTGCTCGTCGCGCTCGGCGCGGGGATCGGCGTCCTTCCCGGCGCGGCACAGGCCGCACCCAACCCCGTTGTCCAGCTCAACGCCGCCGACATGACGCTGCTCAACGGCGTACGACTGGCCGGGCTCTGGGAGATGCCGGCCGGGCAGATGGCCGCCGAGAAGGGCCAGTCGAAGCGGGTACGGGAGATCGGCGCGGAGATCGCGCGACAGCACGGCGTCCTGGACCAGCTCGTGGTCGAGGCCGCGAACAAGCTGGGCGCCACCCTGCCGACCACACCGACCACCCAGCAGCAGGGCTGGCTGACCGAGATGCAGAACGCCACCGGCGCCCAGTTCGACCAGATCTTCGTGACCCGGCTGCGGGTCGCGCACGGCAACATCTTCCCGGTGATCGGCGCCGTCCGGGCCAGCACCCGGGATCCGATCGTGCGCAAGCTCGCCGACCAGACGAACACCTTCGTCACCAACCACATGCTGATGCTGGAGAGCACCGGGCTGGTCCGCTGGCAGCAGCTCCCGCCTCCCGCGATGCCCCCGGCGCAGAGCGATTCGCTGATCGCCGCGGCCGGGGCCAACGTCGGCAGCAACGGCGGGATCCAGGTCAGCACCACCGTCGTGTGGGCCGTCTTCCTGCTCGCCCTGACCACCGGCGGCTACGCGACCTGGCGGCTGCTGCGCCGCTCCTGACCGCGCCGCCCGCACGGGGCCCCCACCGGTGTGCCGGTGGGGGCCTTCCGCTCAGCCGTGCCAGGACCGCCAGAGGGCCGCGTAGGAGCCCCCCGCCGCGACCAGCTCGTCGTGCGAACCCAGCTCGGTGATCCGGCCGTCCTCGACCACCGCCACCCGGTCCGCGTCGTGGGCGGAGAAGAGCCGGTGCGCGATGGCGATGACGGTCCGGCCCTGGAGCACCGCGGCCAGCGAGCGTTCCAGCGCCCGGGCCGCCCGCGGGTCGATCAGCGAGGTGGCCTCGTCCAGCACCAGGGTGTGCGGGTCGGCGAGCACCAGCCGGGCCAGCGCGACCTGCTGCGCCTGGGCCGGCGAGAGCGGGTGCCCGCCCGCGCCGACGCGGGTGTCCAGCCCGTCCGGCAGCGCCTCGGCCCAGTCCCGCGCGTCGACCGCGGCCAGCGCCGCCCGCACCTCGTTGGGCCCGGCGTCCGGGCGGACCATCGCCACGTTGTCGGCGAGCGTGCCGATGAAGACGTGGTGCTCCTGGCTGACCAGCGCGACGTGGGTGCGCAGCTCGGCCAGGGGCAACCCGGACAGGGGCCGGCCGTCCACGGTCACCGTCCCGGCGCGCGGCTCGTGCACCCCGGCCAGCAGCCGGCCCAGCGTGGACTTGCCCGCGCCGGACGGGCCGACCATGGCCAGCTTCTCCCCCGGCCGGGGCACCAGGGTCACCCCGTGCAGCACGTCGTGGCCGGCGCGGTACGCGTACCGGACGTCGTGGGCGGCGAGCCGCCCGTCGTCGCTGACCGGCCGCCGGTCGGGCGACGCGCCCCCGGCCGGCCGGTCGGCGGGCTCGGCGGCCACGCCGAGCAGCCGGGCCAGCGAGGCGCCGCCGACCTGGAACTCGTCCAGCCAGGAGAGCAGCCGGTCGACCGGGTCCACCAGCTGCTGGGCGTAGAGGGTGGCCGCGGTGACCTGCCCGAGGCTGGCCCAGCCCTTCAGGTAGAACCAGCCGCCGAGCAGCAGCGTGCCGGCCACCGGCAGCACGTAGCCGATCTCGGCGATCGGGAAGAACACCGTCCGCAGGTTCAGGGTGTAGTACTCGGCCGCGTACGACCGGCGGATGTCGGTGTCGGTGCGGGCCCGGCGGCGGGCCGCCTGGCGCAGCGCCTCGGTGGTCCGCGCGCCCTCGACCGTCTCGCTGATCCCGTCGGTGATGTCGGAGTACGCGGCGTTCTCCCGCAGGTAGCCGGCGGGCGCCCGGCGCAGGTACCAGCGGGTGCCGGCGACCAGCATCGGCACCGCGAGCAGACAGGGCAGCACCAGCAGCGGGCCGGTCAGCACCAGCGCGCCCAGGATCAGCAGCACGGTGACCGCCGCGATCAGCGTCTCCGGTGCGGCGAACCGGACCGTCCGGGACAGCGCGGCGACGTCCCGGGACGTGCGGGTGAGCAGGTCGCCGGTGCCGGCGCGCTCCACCGTGGACAGCGGCAGGGCCAGCACCCGGTCGACGAACTCCTCGCGCAGCTCGGCGAGGACCCGCTCGCCCAGCCGGGCCGAGGCCAGGTGGGCGAAGCGGACCAGCACCGACTGGGCGACCACGAAGCCGGCGATGGCCAGGGCGATCCGGTCGACGGTCACCGCGCCGACCCCGCGCGAGATCCCCTCGACCAGGTCGCCGAGGAGCCGGGGCGCGACCAGGCCGGCGGCCGCGGCGAGCGCGTGCAGGCCGAGCGCGGCGGCCAGGCCGCGCGGGTGGCGGCGGAACAGCTCCCGCGCGTACCGGCGGACCTGCTGCGCGTCGGCGACGGGCAGGGCGTTGCTCACCGGTCCTCCTCCCGGCTCACCGTGGCCCGGTACCGGGGCTCGGCGGCGAGCAACTCGTCGTGGCGGCCCTCGGCGACCACCTTGCCGTCCTCCACGAAGACCACGTGCTCGGCGCGGCCGAGCACCAGCGGGCTGGTGGTGCAGACCAGCGTCGTCCGGCCGCGTCGCGCGGCGGCCAGCCGGTCGGCGATGCGCGCCTCGGTGTGCGCGTCCACCGCGCTGGTCGGCTCGACCAGGATCAGCGTCTCCGGGTCGGCGACCAGCGCCCGGGCCAGCCGCAACCGCTGCCGCTGCCCGCCGGAGAACTCGCGGCCGCGCTCGGCGACCGGGCCGTCCAGGCCGCCGGGCAGCGCCTCGACGATGTCCGTCGCGCTCGCCGCGACGAGCGCCGCCTCGACCGCGCGGGAGTCCGCCCGGTCGTGCGGGTCCAGCTCGGTGCGGAGCGCGCCGCTGAACAGCTGCGCGTCGTTGTCGGCCACCAGGATCCGCTCGCGCACCGTCGCCAGCGCCACGTCCCGCAGCGGTACGCCGTGCAGCGTCACGTCCCCGTCGACGTACCGGCCGAGCCGGTCGGCGATCTCAGTGGCGTCCTCGGGCGCGGTGGCGGCCAGCGCGGTGAGCCGGCCCGGCCGCAGCACCAGCCCGGAGCGCACGTCCACCAGCTCGCCCGGCCCCTCGGGCACCGGCACCGGGCGCGCCGGGTCGGTGAACTCGGGGGCGAGGCGGAGCAGCCGCACCACCCGCCGGGCCGCCACGTGCCCCCGGGTCAGCTTGTCGGCCGCCTCGGTGAGGTTGCGCAGCGGGCTGACCAGGAACGCCGTGTAGCCGTAGAAGGAGACCAACTGGCCGGCGCTGATCTCGCCGCGCAGCGCGAACCGCGCCCCGAGCCAGGTCACCAGCACCACGAAGACGCCGGGCAGCAGGATCTGCGCGGCCTGGATGAGCGACTCGACCCGGGCCACCCGCAGGCCGTCGGCCCGCAACGCCTGGGACTGCTCCCGGTAGCGGGCGCCCAGCACCGGCTCGCCGCCCACCCCGCGCAGCACCCGCAGCCCGGACACGATGTCGCCGGCCCGGGCGGTCAGCTCACCGGTCGACTCCCGGTACGCCGCCTGCTGCCGGTGCAGCGGCCGGATGAGCAGCGCCACCAGCCCCATGAGCAGCGGCACCCCGAGCACCACCACGAGGCCGAGCGGCACGGAGGCGGTGAGCAGGATCACCGACACGGTGGCGATGGCGACCACCGCGCCGGTGCCCCGGGCGGTGATGTCGACCGCGCTGCCGATGTGCTCGATGTCGGCCGTACCGATGCTCACCACCTCACCCGCGGCGACCCGGCGGGGCAGCGCGGCGCCGAGCCGGTTGGTGGCGTCCACGGTGACCTGCACGGTCCGGTAGGCGGCGCCGAGCCAGTTGTGCACCGCGCAGCGGTGCCGCAGGATGCCCGTCGTCGCCTGGACGACACCCAGCCCGAGCAGGACGAGACCCCAGCGGAGCAGGGCGTCCGGGTCGCGGTGGGCCAGGCCGGCGTCGATGGCCCGGCCGACGGCGGCCGGCATCAGCGCCTGGGCCACCATCCAGGTGACGCCGAGGGCGATGGCGCCGCCGAAGAGCAGGGGGTGCCGACCGGCGAGCCAGACCAGGTAACGGGTGGCGGACCGGGTGTCGGGGGCGCCGGGATCGCCGGCGGGTGAGAAACGCATGACCACCCGACGCTAAGTGCCGCGCCGGGGTGGACGCCAACCAGTTTCCCGCCGGTCAGGCGGCCCGCCGGGTCAGCGATCGACCTGCGTGAAGTCCCAGCTGTGCGGGGGCCGGGCGACCAGCCGCATGGGCGGCTCGGGCAGCTCCCGCGGGCTGCTCCGCCACTTCGAGATCACCACCACCCGGTGGTCCGTCGAGGAGAACACCTCGCTGGACAGGTGCAGCGGTTCATGCTCGAACTCGGGCAGCGCGGTCTCGCACACCCAGGTGATCAGGTCGGCGAACCCGTACGGCTCCGCCTTCGCCTCCCACATCCGGACGATCACGTCGGTCCCCTCCCGCCTCAGACGCTGACCACGGTCAGCGGCATGGCGGAGTCGGCCGGCAGGTCCAGCCGGCTCGGGGCGACGCCCGCGGCGACCAGGTGCGAGCCGAGCGCGGCCACCATGGCGCCGTTGTCGGTGCAGAGCTTCGGCCGGGGCGTACGCACCCGGACGCTGTGCTTCGCCGCCCGGTGCTCGGCCATCGCCCGCAGCCGCGAGTTGGCCGCCACCCCGCCGCCGATCACCAACGTGTCGATGCCGCTGCTGCGGCAGGCGTCCAGGGCCTTGCCGACCAGCACGTCGCAGACCGCCTCCTGGAAGGACGCGGCCACGTCGGCCACCGGCACCGGCTCGCCGGCCCGCTGCCGCGCCTCCACCCAGCGGGCCACCGCCGTCTTCAGGCCCGAGAAGGAGAAGTCGAAACGGTGCCCGGCCAGGTCCTTGGGCGCGGTCAGCCCGCGCGGGAACGCGATCGCCGCCGGGTCACCGGCCCGCGCCTCCCGGTCGATGAACGGGCCGCCCGGGAAGGGCAGCCCGAGCAGCCGGGCCACCTTGTCGAACGCCTCACCGGCCGCGTCGTCGATGGTCGCGCCGAGCGGCGTGACCTCCCGGGCCAGGTCGTCGACGCGCAGCAGCGAGGAGTGCCCGCCGGAGACCAGCAGGGCGATGGCCGGCTCGGGCAGCGGGCCGTGCTCCAGGGTGTCCACGGCCACGTGCGCGGCGAGGTGGTTCACCCCGTACACCGGCTTCTCGGCGGCCACCGCGTACCCCTTGGCGGCGGCGACCCCGACGAGCAGCGCGCCGGCCAGGCCCGGCCCGGAGGTCACGGCGATCGCGTCGATGTCGGCGATCGTCACCCCGGCCTCGCGCAGCGCCCGGTCCATGGTCGGCACGATGGCCTCCAAGTGGGCGCGGCTCGCCACCTCGGGCACCACGCCACCGAACCGGGCGTGCTCCTCGACGCTGGAGGCGAGCGCGTCCGCCAGCAGGGTGTGCCCGCGGACGATGCCCACCCCGGTCTCGTCGCAGGAGGTCTCGATGCCGAGGATCAGTGGTTCGTCAGCCATGCGCGTCAATCCTCGTTGCGCTGCATGACCAGCGCGTCGGTGTTGCTCGGTTGGTAGTAGCCGCGGCGCACGCCGATCGGCTCGAAGCCGTACATCGCGTAGAGCCGCTGGGCGGGGGCGTTGTCGGCGGCGACCTCCAGCAGCGTGCTGCGCACCCCGCGCCGGGCCGCCTCGGCGAGCAGCGCCTCCAGCAGCAGCCGGCCGATCCCCCGGCGCTGCGCGTCGCGGCGGACCGCGATGTTCTGCACCCAGGCCTCGTCGGGCGGGGCCACCATCAGCCCGGCGTAGCCGAGCACCGTGCCGTCGTCGTCGGTGGCGACCAGGTAGTGATGGCCGTTGGCCAGCTCGTTCCAGAACATCGCCGGGGACCACCGCTCGGCGCCGAACAGGTCCGCCTCCAGGGGCAGCACCTCATCGACGTGCCACCAGCGGAACCGGCCCAGGCGAACCTGGCTCATTGCAGCACCGGCTTGTGGCCGGTGGCCGCGACCGCGTCCGGGCGGCGCAGGTAGAGCGGGGTGAGCGGCTCGCCGGGGGCGCCCGCGCGGATCCGCTCGGCGGCCAGGCGGGCCAGCGCCACGGCGTCCGGGTACCGGGGCTCCTCCCGCACCGGCAGGCCGAGGACGTCGGCGTACCGGTGCGCGCCGTCACCGACGGCCACCGTGACGGCCAGGTCCCGGGCCCGCTCGGCGGCGACCGCCGGGGTGTCCACGTTCGGCCCGGCGATGCGCTGGCCGGCGCCGTCGTAGACGGCCCAGTAGACCTCCCGGCGCCGGGCGTCGCTGGCCGCCAGGACCGGCTCGCCGGCCGCCGCCGGATGACCGATCCCGTCCAGCGAGCAGACCCCGTAGGTGGGGATGCCGAGCACCTGGCCCATGGTGGCGGCCGTGACGAGGCCGACCCGCAGCCCGGTGAACGGCCCGGGGCCGAGCCCGGCGACGATCGCGGCCAGGTCGGCAGGGCGGGCGTCGACGTCGGCCAGCACCGCGTCGACCTGCGGGGCGAGCAGCTCGCCGTGGGCCCGCGCGTCGACCGTGCACCGCTGCGCGCGGGCCGCGACGCCGTCCGCCGAGACCTCGACCAGCGCCGCGGTCACCGCGGGCGTCGAGGAGTCCACCACGAGTACGAGCACGGTATGCCAGCCTAGTCGCCGCCCCGGTTACCGGCGGTGACGCCCCTCCCGCCTCGCGACTCGGCTCGGTCGCCGTCCGGCCGCTCTCCCGCCAGGACGGCAGGACTGCGCCGCCGGCCCGGCCGGCGAGCACCGCGCCGACGGTCAGCCGCTCTCCCGCCAGGACGGCAGGACTGCGCCGCGGGCCCGGCCGGCGAGCACCGCGCCGACGGTCAGCCGGCGGTGCGCTCCCAGTCGACGGTGGGCAGGCCGGCGTCGGCGAGGGCCTTGTTGGCCGCGCTGAACGGGCGGCTGCCCAGGAAGCCGCGCGGGTTCATCGGGCTCGGGTGGCCGGCCTCCAGCACCACGTGGTGCGGGTTGGTGACGAGGGCCGCCTTCTTGCGCGCGTAGCCGCCCCAGAGCAGGAAGACCACCCGCCGGTCGAGCGCGTCCAGGGCCCGGATGGTGGCGTCGGTGAACTCCTCCCAGCCCCGATTGGCGTGCGAGCCCGGGGTGGCCTGCCGGACGGTCAGCACCGCGTTGAGCAGCAGCACGCCCTGCGCCGCCCAGCCGCTCAGGTTGCCGCCGGCCGGCTTCGGCACGCCCAGGTCCTCGCCCAGCTCCTTGAAGACGTTGCGCAGCGACGGCGGCACCGTGACCCCCTCGCGCACGCTGAAGCTCAGCCCGTGCGCCTGCCCCACCCGGTGGTAGGGGTCCTGCCCGAGGATCAGCACCCGGGTCTCCGCCGGCCCGCACAGCCGGTAGGCGGAGAACAGGTCCTCGACCGGCGGGAAGACGGTGCGGGCGGCGTATTCCCCGGCGACGAACTCGGCCAGCGCCGCGGTGCGGGCCGGGTCGAGGTGCGGAGTGAGCGCCGCCCGCCAGGCGTCCGGCAGGAGCGCCAGCAGGTCGAGGGTCGGAGCGTCGTCGGGCATCGGCAACCTTTCACCGCGTCGGATCGGTCCCCGGCACTGTAGGCAGCGGGTGTGACAGCCGGTCAGTCCAGGGTGGCCAGCCGCCGGGCCCAGTCACCGCCGACCGGCTCCAGGCTGACCACCCGGGTGTCGTCGTCCCGCCGGTCGATGCGCACCCGCAGGTGGGCGTCGACCAGCTGCTCGACCATCCCCTCGCCCCACTCGACCACGGTGACCGCCTCGTCCACCGAGGCGTCCAGGTCCAGGTCGTCGATCTCGGCGCGCGGATCGGCCGACTCCCCCAGCCGGTACGCGTCGGCGTGCACCAGCGACACCCGGCCGCCCCGCGCCGGATCCGGCCGGTGCACCCGGGCGATCACGAAGGTCGGCGAGGTGATGTCGCCGCGCACCCCGAGACCGGCGCCGATGCCCTGGGTCAGCGCCGTCTTGCCGGCGCCCAGCGGGCCGCTGAGCAGCAGCAGGTCACCGGCGCGCAGCACACCGGCCAGCCGGCGGCCGAACTCGTGGGTGTCGTCGATCGTCTTCAGCTCCACCACCACGCTCACCGCGTCACCCGGCTCACTCCTCGCGCTCACAGCGCCTCCAGGAACCTCTCCAGCGCCGCGTTCACCTCGTCGGCGTGCTCCAGCATCACCACGTGCCCGCTGTCGTGGATCTTCACGAACTCGGCGTGCGGCAGCCGCCGCACGATCTCCTCGGAGTGGGTCACCGGCGTGATCATGTCCTTGTCCCCCACGATCACCAGCACCGGCGTGCCGGCCAGCGCCGCCAGCGCCGGGAACCGGGAGTGGGTGGCCAGGGTGCGCAGGTAGCGGGTGACCGTGTCGGCCGAGGTGCGGGAGTTCATCGTCTCGACGTACGACACCAGGGCCGGGCTGGGCTTCGGAGTGCCGAAGCCGTACCGGCGGGTGAGCAGCCAGGCGACGTTGGACGTCGACTTGCGGGCCTTGTCGATCACCGTGCCGCCGTACCGGGTGGCGTTGCTCATCATGTAGATCACCGGCGCGCCGACCCGGCCGAGCAGCGCGGGCGCCACCAGCTTCGTCTCCGCGAGCAGCCCACCCGAGGTGGCCATCAGCACCGTGCCGACCACGCGGTCGCCGAACAGCTCCGGATAGAGCTCGGCCAGCGCCATGATCGTCATGCCGCCCATCGAGTGGCCGACCAGCACCAGCGGCCCCTCCGGGGCCACCTCGTCGATCACCCGCCGCAGGGTGTGGCCCAGCGCGGCCAGGTCGTAGTCGCCGCCCTCCAGCTTCCCGGAGCGGCCGTGCCCGGGCTGGTCGTACGCGACGATCCGGTAGTCGCCACGCGCGGCGAGCATCTTGCGCTGGAAGTGGAACGTGCCCATGTCCAGGCAGAAGCCGTGCACCAGCACCACGGTCGGGTGCCCGGCGACCGGGGGGGTCGGCTCGACCACCTCCACGTGGATGTCGGTGCCGTCCGGCATCTCCAGCAGGTACGCGGCGTCGTGGCGCAGATCGCCGAAGACCTCGTCGGCGCAGGGATCCGCGGGGTCGGACTTGAGGCGGCGGACCAGGACCCGCTCGCTCACCACCCCGGCGGCGAGCCCGGCGGCGGCCACACCGAGCGCGGCGCCGACCACCCCGGCGACCCGGCCGGCGGCGGTCCGCGGCCGGGGAATCCGGAACCGCTGACTCACTGTCCAGCCTCGGTTCGCGACTGCGGGGCTCGCAACCCCGGCTCGTGCGCGCATTCCGGCTCGGCCGCGTCCCACGCGAGCCGCCGCGGAATGCGCGTCCTCGCGCTCACAGTGCAGCCTCGGTTCGCGACTGCGGGGCTCGCAACCCCGGCTCACTCCTCGCGCTCACAGTGCAGCCTCGGTTCGCGACTGCGGGGCTCGCAGCCCCGGCTCACTCCTCGCGCTCACGGCCGCTCGCCGTCGTAGACGCGCGGCACCCGGACGCCGCCGAACCGGGTCACGATCTCGTAGTTGATGGTGCCGACCGCCTCGGCCCAGTCGTCGGCGGTGGGCTCGCCGTCCGCGCCGCTGCCGAAGAGGGTCGCCACGTCCCCGGCGGCCACCTCGTCCTCGCCGCAGTCGACGACGAACTGGTCCATGCAGACCCGCCCCGAGATCGTCCGCCGCTTGCCGCCGAGCTGCACCGGGCCGGTGTTCGAGGCGTGCCGGGGCACCCCGTCGGCGTAGCCGAGCGGGACGACCGCCAGGTTCGCCTCCTGCTCGGTGAGGTAGGTGTGGCCGTAGGAGACGCCGGTGCCGGCCGGGACGCGCTTGGTCAGCATGACCCGGGCCCGGGCGGTCATCGCCGGGCGCAGGCCGAACTGCTCCCCCTCGATCGGCGAGAGGCCGTAGACGGCCAGGCCGGGCCGGACCAGGTCGAAGTGGGTGTCCGGGCGGGTGAGCGTGGCCGCCGAGTTGGCGAGGTGCCGGTAGCGGGGGCGCAACCCGGCCCGCTCCACCATCTCCAGCCCCTCGTGGAACACCGCCAGCTGCCGGTCGGTGGTGGGGTGGCCGGGCGAGTCCGCGTAGACGAAGTGGCTCCACACGCCGACCACCTCGACCAGGCCGTCGGCCTGAGCCTTCGCGGCGGCCTCCAGCAGCGCCGGCCAGTCGGCCACGGTGGCCCCGCCGCGGGACAGCCCGGTGTCGATCTTGAGGTGCAGCCGGGCCGGACGGTCCGCCCGCCGGCCCGCCTCGATCATCTCGTCGAGCTGGATGAGGCTCGCGCAGCCCAGGTCGACGCCGACCGCGACCCCGTCGTGCAGGGGCAGCCCCGGGTCGAGGAGCCAGGCCAGCACGGGCGCCGTGACCCCCTCCTGCCGCAGCAGGAGCGCCTCGTCGAGGGTGCAGACGCCGAGCCAGTCCGCCCCGGCGTCGAGCGCCGCGCGGGCCGCCGGAACCATGCCGTGGCCGTAGCCGTCGGCCTTGACCACCGCCATCAGCTCGGCGCTGGTGCCCGACTTGAGCCGGGCCACGTTCTCCCGGATCGCGTCCAGGTCGACGCGTACCTCCGACTGCCACATGCCCTCAGCCTACTTCCGCCGGTGATCACCATGGTCGCGAGCCGCGCGACCGGCCGTCGGCCGCCGCCCCGGTCAGGGCAGTCGGGCCAGCACCGGTCGCAGCGCGGTAGCCACGTCGGGTGCGGTCACCGGACCGCCCCGCGCCGCCTCCCGGCCGGCCAGCCCGTGCAGGTACGCCGCCGCGGCGGCCGCCCGCTCCGGGGCCAGCCCGGCGGCGAGCAGCGAGCCGAGCAGCCCGGCCAGCACGTCCCCGGTCCCCCCGGTGGCCAGCACCGGGGTGCCGGTCGGGTTGACGTACGCGCGGCCGTCGGGGGTGCCGATGATCGTGCGGTCGCCCTTGAGCAGCACCACCGCGTTCATCCAGGCGGCCAGCCGCAGCGCCGCCCCGACCCGGTCCGAACCCGGGGTCTCGCCGCACAGCCGGGCGTACTCGCGGTCGTGCGGGGTCACCACGATCGGCGCGTCCCGCCCGCGCAGCCGGTCCGCCAGTTTGCCGTCGACCAGCAGGGTGAGCGCGTCGGCGTCGAGGACCGCCGGCACCGGCGCGGCGAGCACCGCGCGCAGTGCGGCGGCGGACTCCTCGCCGGTGCCCAGCCCCGAGCCGCAGATCCAGGCCTGCACCCGGCCGGCGTCGGCGACCCGGTCGGTGGCGATCACCGACGGGTGCTGGTGCAGCACCTCCGCGCGGGCGCCACCCGCGTAGCGGACCATGCCGGTGGGGCCGGCCAGCGCGCCGCTGACCGACAGCACCGCCGCGCCCGGGTAGGTGGCCGAGCCGGTCGCCACCCCGACCACGCCCCGGCTGTACTTCTCCGAGGACGGGCCGAGCCGGGGCCACCAGTCGACCAGGTCGGACCACTCGGTGACGCGCAGCGCCGGGGTGCCGCGCAGCCACGGCCCCAGCCCGATGTCGACCAGCTCGACGTGCCCGGCGAGCGGCGCGGCCGGGCCGACCACCAGGGCCGGCTTCAGCGCGCCGAAGGCGACCGTCACGTCGGCGCGCACCGCGCAGGGCCGGCCGGAGGCGGTGAGCGGCACATGCCCGGTGTCCACGGCGACGCCGCTCGGCACGTCCACCGCGACCACGGTGGCCCGCGTGCCGTCCCGCCCGATCCGCTCGGCCAGGCTCGCGGCGAGCTGGTCGGCGGTCTCCCGGAGCCCGCCGGTGCCGCCGATCCCGACGATCCCGTCGAGCACCAGGTCGACCACGGCCGGTGGCCGGTCGACGACGCGCCCGCCGGCGGCCCGCAGCGCGGCCAGCCCCTCGGCGTGCGCCCGGCCGGGGGTGAGCAGCAGGGCGGCGACCGCCGCTCCCCGGCGGGCCAGGTGCGCGCCCGCGTAGAGGGCGTCGCCGCCGTTGTCGCCGGAGCCGATCAGCAGCAGCACCCCGGCGCCGTAGACGCCGCCCCGCTCGCCGAGCAGCAGCGCGCACCGGCGGGCCAGCCCGGCGGCGGCCCGCTGCATGAGCGCCCCGGGCGGCAGGGTGGCCATCAGGCCCGCCTCCGCCGCGCGTACGTCCGCGACCCGCCACACCGGTCTCATGCCACCCCGTCCCGTCCGTCTGTCCCGTTCGTCCCGGACCGGCCGACCGACCCGCCGGGTCGGCTCACTGTTCCGCGACCACCATGGCCGACGCGATCCCGCCGTCATGCGACAACGACAGGTGCCAGCGGTTGATCCCGCGCTCGGCCGCCGCGGCGGCCACCGTGCCGGACACGGTCAGCCAGGGGCGGCCCTCCGGATCGGAGGCGACCTCACAGTCGTGCCACTGGAGCCCGGCCGGCGCGCCGAGCGCCTTGGCCACCGCCTCCTTGGCCGCGAACCGGGCCGCCAGGGACTCGGGCGAGCGCGGACCGCCGGAGCGGGTGGACCGCTCGGCGTCCGTGAAGAGGCGGCCGGCGAGCGACGGCGTGCGCGCCAGCGACCGGGCGAACCGGTCCACCAGCACGACGTCGATGCCGACAGCCACGATCATGGACTCACCCTACCGGCGCGCCGGGCCGTGGATCGGTCGTGGACAACCCCTGTGGAAAACCCGCGATACGCCCGACCGCCCGTTGTCCACAGGGCCGGCGCGGGGGGTCCGCCGATCCGTAGCGTCCCGGCTGTCCGTCCGCCAGGTCGCAGGGAGGTCGCCGATGGGCGAGGAGCCGTTCAGCGTCGAGCCGGAGCTGTTGCGCGGGGTGGCCCGGGAGCTGGCCGACGACGCCTACCGGCTGGCCCGCGGGCCGGCCACCGAGCCGGGCCTGGTGGTGCCGGCCGACGGCTGGCGGGCCGGGGTGACGCTGGCCGAGCTGGAGGCGGCGGTGCAGCGCTGGTGCGGGTCGCTCGCCGCGCGGGTGGCGGCCACCGCCGAGGCGCTCCGGGCCGCCGCCGACGGCTACGAGGCGGTCGACGAGCGGGCCGCCCGCCGCCTCGCCGGGCTCCCCCGATGAGCACCGCGGCCGGCTCCCGGGCGGCGGGGCGGGGCGGCCGAACGCCGCGCGGGACCGTGGCGGCTCCGCCGCGCTCCCCGGCCGGCACCATCGCGCCCCCGGCTGGGCGACCGCGCCCGCCTGCCGGACTCGGTCGGCAGGCGGCGCAGGTGCCGTCGACCGGGCTCCGCCAGCGGGCCGCGGAGGACCCCGTCGGCTACGCGCAGCTCTGGCGGGCCGACCCGGGGGCCTGGGCCGCGGCGGGTGCGGCGTGGCGAGGGCTGACCGGCCCGGTCCGGCGGCGGGCCGACGGGCTGAGCGCCCGGCTCGGCGCGCTGCGGACCGGCTGGTCGGGCGCGGCCTCGGGCACCGCGCAGGGGCGGATCGGCGAGCTGCGCACCGCGCTGACCGACGTGCTGCCCGCGCTCATCGAGGTCGACCAGGTGCTCGCCGAGTTCGCCGCCCGGGTGGCCGCGGCCCGGGCCCGGCTCGGCGCCGCCGTGGCGCACGCCGATGCCGGCGGCCTGCTCGTGGACCGGGCCGGGGCGGTCCGGCCGGATCCGGCCCGACCCCGGCCCGCCTGGCTGGTCGGTCCGGCGGTGGCGCAGGTGGGCGCCGAGATCCGGGGGGCGCTGGCGCTGGCCGGGGCGGCCGACCGGGAGGCGGCCGGCCGGCTGGCGGAGCTGGCGGCGGGGGCCGTGACCGGCTGGGTGAGCGTCCCGCCGGCCTGGCGACCGTCGGCCGGGGCCGGGCCGGCCGAGGTGCGCCGCTGGTGGGCCGGCCTCACCCCGGCCGAGCGCCGGTGGCTGGTGAGCCGCGAACCGGACCGGGTCGGCCGCCTCGACGGGGTGCCCGTGGCGGCCCGCGACCAGGCCAACCGGCTGGTGCTGGCCCGGCGCCGGGCGGAGCTCGTGGAGCGGCGCGCCGGGCTGCTGCGCGCGCGGCCGGCCGGGCCGCTCGAACTGGCCCGGCTGGCCCGGCTCGCCGCGGTGGAGGCGGCGCTGCGCGGCCTCGACGGGCTCGGCGAGCGGCTGGCCGCGCCCGGGGCGCCGCGGGCGTACCTCCTGGGGTTGGATCCGGCCGGGGACGGGCGGGCCGTGGTGGCGCTCGGCAACCCGGACCGGGCCGGCGCGGTGCTGACCTACGTGCCGGGGATGACCGCGGACCTCGCCGACGCCCCGGGCGAGCTGGGCCGGGCCGCCCGGGTGCTGGACCGGTGCGCAGCGCTCGACCCGGGCACGGAGGCGGCGGCCGTGCTCTGGCTGGACTACGACGCGCCGGACTTCCTGCCCGAGGCGGCGCGCGGGCGGCAGGCCGAGGACGCCGGGCCGGCCCTGCACCGGTTCCAGGAGGGGCTGCGTGCCTCGCACGAGGGGCCGCCCGCCCGGCAGACCGTGCTGGGGCACAGCTACGGCTCGGTGGTGGTCGGCACGGCGGCCCGTGACCACGGGCTGAGCGCCGACGCCCTGGTCTTCGTGGGCTCTCCCGGAGTGGGCGTCGACCACGCGGCCGAGCTGCGAATGCCGCCCGGCCAGGTGTGGGCCGCCACCGCGCCGGACGACGTCATCCGGCTGGCCCGGCCGCCCGACGAGCTGGCCCGCCGGGCGGTGCTGGCCGGCACGCCGCTCGGCCCGGCGGCCGCGCTGCTCGACCCGCACGACGACCGGCTCTGGTTCGGCGAGGACCCGAGCTCTCCCGGCTTCGGCGGCCGGCGCTTCCCCAGCGGCCGCCACGGGCACGCCGGCTACTGGGACCCCGGCAACCCCGCGCTGGACGGCATGGCCCGGATCGTGCTGGGCCGATGACCGCACCGGGGCCGGAAACGGCGTGGCCCCTCCGCCGTGGGACGGAGGGGCCGCGATCGGGTCGACTACTCGACGGTGACCGACTTGGCCAGGTTCCGGGGCTGGTCGACGTCGTGACCGCGGGCGGCGGCGATCTCCGCGGCGAGCACCTGGAGCGGCACGGTGGTCACCAGCGGCGCCAGCAGCGTCGGCGTGCGCGGCACGTAGATCAGGTGGTCGGCGTAGCGGACCACCGCCTCGTCGCCCTCCTCCGCGATCACGATGGTGCGGGCGCCGCGGGCGCGCACCTCCTGGATGTTGGAGACGACCTTGTCGTGCAGCATGCCCCGACCGACCGGCGACGGCACGATGCAGATGACCGGGGTGCCCTTGTCGATCAGCGCGATGGGGCCGTGCTTGAGCTCGCCGGCGGCGAAGCCCTCGGCGTGCATGTACGCCAGCTCCTTGAGCTTCAGCGCGCCTTCGAGGGCCACCGGGTAGCCGACGTGCCGGCCGATGAACAGCACGGTCGGCTCCGACTTCAGGTCGCGGGCCAGCTCGCGGACCGGCTCGATGCGGTCGAGCAGCTCGCGCAGCTTGCCCGGCATCTCCTGGAGCTGGGACACCACCGCGCCTACCTCGTCGGCGAACTTGATCCCGCGCACCTGGGCCAGGTGCAGGCCGATCAGGTAGCAGGCGACGAGCTGGGTGAGGAACGCCTTGGTGGAGGCGACCGCGATCTCCGGGCCGCCGTGGGTGTAGAGCACGGCGTCGGACTCGCGCGGGATGGTCGAGCCGTTGGTGTTGCAGATGGCCAGCACCCGGGCCTTCTGCTCCTTGGCGTGGCGCAGCGCCATGAGGGTGTCCATGGTCTCGCCGGACTGCGAGATCACCACGATCAGCGTGGACCGGTCCAGCACCGGGTCGCGGTAGCGGAACTCGCTGGCCAGCTCCACCTCGCAGGGGATCCGGGTCCAGTGCTCGATGGCGTACTTGGCGACCAGCCCGGAGTGGTAGGCGGTGCCGCAGGCCACGATGAAGATCTTGTCGACGTCGCGCAGGTCCTGCTCGCTGAGGCGGACCTCGTCGAGGGCGATCTCACCGCTCTCGGTGAGCCGGCCGAGCAGCGTGTCGGCGATGGCCTGGGGCTGCTCCTCGATCTCCTTGAGCATGAACCAGTCGTAGCCACCCTTCTCGGCGGCCGACGAGTCCCAGTCGATGTGGAAGTCCTTGCCGGTCGCGGGCTGGCCGGCGAAGTCGGTGATCTCGATGCTCTCCGGGGTGATCAGGACGATCTGGTCCTGGCCCAGCTCGACCGCGTCGCGGGTGTGCTCGATGAACGCGGCCACGTCGCTGGCCAGGTAGTTCTCGCCGTCACCGCGGCCGACCACGAGGGGCGAGTTGCGCCGGGCGCCGACGACCGCGCCGGGGATGCCGGCGTCGACGGCGAGCAGCGTGAAGGCGCCCTCCAGCCGCTGGCAGACCAGCCGCATGGCGGAGGCGAGCAGCTGCGGGCTGTCGACCTCGCCGGCCGAGCGCAGGTCGGCCAGCGAACGGGCGAGCAGGTGCGCGGCGCACTCGGTGTCGGTGTCGCTGGTGAACTCGACGCCGTCGGCCTCCAGCTCGGCGCGGAGCTTCGCGAAGTTCTCGATGATGCCGTTGTGGATCACGGCGACACGGCCGTCCGGGGAGAGGTGCGGGTGGGCGTTGCGGTCGGTCGGGCCGCCGTGGGTGGCCCACCGGGTGTGGCCGATGCTGGTGGTGCCGTCGCCGATGCCGATCGGGCTGGCGGCGCAGGACTCGGGGTCGGCCGCGGCGCGCTCGGCGAGAACCTTCTCCAGGTTCGCCAGCTTGCCGGCCTTCTTCTCGATCAGCAGCTCGTCGTCGCAGACGACGGCGACGCCCGCCGAGTCGTAGCCGCGGTACTCCAGCCGCCGCAGTCCGTCCAGCACGATGCCGAGCGCCGGGCGCGCACCGGCGTAACCCACGATTCCACACATGGTCCGCAGCCTAACCCAGTTTCGCTCACCACGTGTGCTCGGAAGCCGGGTAAACGATCACTGAATTTGAGCGAACCGGTGAGCGGATGGCGAGGATCGGACAAACCTCGCATCGGCCGCGGCCACCCTGGCCCATCGATGCACGGGTCCGGGAGGACCGCGCGCACGGGGGACGCCGGGTCTGGTCGTCGGGCCGTACATTGAGGGCCCCCGGTCGGTGCGACGCCTCCGACCACGCCCGTCCCGCGGTCGTCCGCGCCGGCCCCTGCGAGCTGAACGATGTCCGAGACGACCCCCACCCCCGAACCGGGGCACAGCGGCGGCCCGAGCGACCCGACCGCTCCGGAGCCCACGACCTGGAGCCCGCCGGACCCGCTCGCCGCTCCGCAGCCCTGGGCGCCACCCGCCCCCTGGGCCCCCGAGCCCTGGACCCCCAGCCCGTGGGCCGCGCCCGGATCCGCTCCGCCGGGCGGGCCGCCGGGCCCGTGGTCCCAGCCCGGGTACGCCGCGCCGGGCGCCGCCGGGGCACCCGCTCCCCCGGGGCCGGGTGCGGACCCGACGACAGCGCCGGGCCCGGCTGGTGGCACGACGCCGGGAGCAACGCCGGGCCCGGCCGGCTGGGCCACCCCGGGAGCAGAGCCGCCGTTCCCCGGTCCGCACGCCCCGGGCGGCACGGTGCGCCTGCCCGCCCCGCCGGGGCATCCGGCCGGCGCCCCGGGGGCGGCGCCCGCACCGCCCTGGCCCGGCGGCTCTCCCGGGTCGGGATGGCCGCCGGCCGGCTACCCGCCGCCGTACGCGTACCCGACGGGGGCGCCACGCCGGTCGCCCGGCGGGTGGATCGTGGCCGTCGTGGTGACCGTGGTCATCGCCCTGGTGCTCGCCTTCTGCGGCTGCGTCGGCCTCGGCGTGCTCGGCAGCTTCGTCGACGACTCGGCCACCTCGGGCCAGCCCTACGAGCCCGACTTCGACGAGCCGGGATTCGGCGAGCCGGGATTCGGCCCCGGCGGGGAACCCACGCCCACGGAGGCCGCGCCGCCGGTCCCCGCCACCACCCCCTCGGGCGGGCGGGGCCGCTTCACCGTGGTGTACGAGGTCACCGGCACGGGCGCGGCGAACGTCGACTTCTACGACGCCAACCGCGACTTCCTCCACGTCGACGGGATGCAGCCACCGTGGCGGCTGGCGTTCACCGCCGACGACCGGAAGCGGGTGCAGATCGTCGCCCTGCCCGACGACCAACGTCGCGACGGGCTGACCTGCCGGATCACCATCGACGGGAAGGTCGTCTCCCGGGATTCGAGCGCCACGGGAGGGATCGCGACCTGCTTCGGGTGGTGACACCGGCGGCGGGTGGGCGGTGGTCTTGCGGCGCCAGCACCGGGCCGTAGGCTGGCCGGCGTGACGACGACCGATCCGCTGGTGGCCCGGATGCGGCCGTTCGGCACCACCATCTTCGCCGAGATGTCCGCGCTGGCCGTGCGCACCGGCGCGGTCAACCTCGGGCAGGGCTTCCCCGACACCGACGGCCCGCCGGAGATGCTCGCCGCGGCCGCCGAGGCGCTGCTCTCCGGCCACAACCAGTACCCGCCGGGCCCGGGCATCCCGGCGCTGCGCGCGGCCGTCGCGGCACACCAGCGCCGGTTCTGGGGCCTGGAGTACGACCCGGACGGCGAGATCGTGGTGACGGCGGGCGCCACCGAGGCGATCGCGGCGAGCATCCTCGCCCTCTGCGAGCCGGGCGACGAGGTGGTCTGCTTCGAGCCCTACTACGACTCGTACGCGGCCTCGATCGCCCTGGCCGGCGCGGTCCGCCGCCCGGTGACCCTGCGTCCCGGCGCCGACGGCCGGTACGCCTTCGACCCGGCGGAGCTGCGCGCCGCGTTCGGGCCGCGTACCCGGCTCGTGCTGCTGAACACTCCGCACAACCCGACCGGCAAGGTGTTCACCGCCGACGAGCTGGCCCTGGTCGCCGAGCTGTGCCAGGAGCACGGCGCGTACGCGGTGACCGACGAGGTCTACGAGCACCTGGTCTTCACCGACGCCGCCGCCCCGCACCTGCCGCTGGCGACGCTTCCCGGCATGCGCGAGCGGACGCTGCGCATCTCCTCGGCGGGCAAGACGTTCTCCTGCACCGGCTGGAAGGTCGGCTGGGTGAGCGGCCCGGCGCCGCTGGTCGCCGCCGTGCTGCGGGTGAAGCAGTTCCTCACCTTCGTCAACGCCGGGCCGCTGCAACCGGCCGTGGCGGTCGCGCTCGGCCTGCCGGACGCGTACTTCGCCGGCTTCCGGGACGGGATGCAGCGGCGGAGGGACCAGCTCGTCGCCGGGCTCACCGACGCCGGGTTCGGGGTGCTGGCGCCCGAGGGGACGTACTTCGTCACCGCCGACGTCACCCCGCTCGGCGGGCGGGACGGGGTGGAGTTCTGCCGCTCGCTGCCGGAACGCTGCGGCGTGGTGGCGGTGCCGACCCAGGTCTTCTACGACGACGCGGAGGCGGGCCGGCGGCTGGTCCGGTTCGCGTTCTGCAAGCGGCCCGAGGTGCTCACCGAGGCGGTCACCCGGCTGCGCCGGCTCAAGGAGGACGCATGACCGACGCGTACGCCGAGCGGATGCGCCGGCTCGCCGCCCAGCGCGACTGCGACACGGTGCTCTCCGGCGTCCGGCCGGCTTCGGTGCGGGAGCAGCTCGCGGCGCTCGGTGCGGCCGTCCCCGACGACCTGCTGCCGGACTTCTACGGCGAGGGCGGGGCGGTGGAGCAGCTCGAACGGCGGGTCGCCGAGCTGCTCGGCGTCGAGGCGGCGGCCTTCTTCCCCACCGGCACCATGGCCCAGCAGGTCGCGATGCGCTACGGCGCCGAGCTGACCGGTCGGGACGCCGTCGGCCTGCACCCGCTCAGCCACCCGCTGGTGCACGAGCGCGACGCGTACGCGGTGCTGGGTGGCCTGCGGGCGGTGCGCACCACGGCGGCGCCGCGCAACCCGACGGCCGAGGAGGTGGCCGCGCTCGACGAGCCGATCGGCACGCTCTTCCTGGAGCTGCCGCTGCGGGACGCCGGGTTCGTGCTGCCGGCCTGGGACGAGCTGGTGGCGGTGGCCGGCGCGGCCCGGCAGCGGGGCGCCCGGGTGCACCTGGACGGGGCCCGGCTCTGGGAGTCCACCGTCCACCTCGGGCACTCGGCGGCCGAGATCGCGGCTCTGGCGGACAGCACGTACGTCTCGTTCTACAAGTCCCTGGGCGGCCACTCCGGCGCGGCGCTGGCCGGCGACGCCGAGCTGGTGCGGTACGCCCGCGCCTGGCGGCACCGTTACGGCGGCACCCTTTTCCAGCAGTGGCCGGCGGCCCTCGCCGCGCTCGCTGGGCTGGAGGGGGAGCTGCCGCGGCTGGCCGGCTACGTGGCGCACGCGAAGGTGGTGGCCGAGGCGCTGGCCGCCCTGCCGGGCGCCCGGGTCCACCCGGCCCCGCCGCACACCCATCAGTTCCGGCTCTGGCTGCCGCACCCGGCGGAAGCGCTGGACGCCGCCAACCTCGCGCTCGCCGAGGAGGAGAAGGCGTGGTTCGCCGGCGGCTGGCGGGACACCGAGGTGCCCGGCCTGGCGCTGACCGAGGTGACGGTGGCCGGCCCGGCCCTGGAGCTGGGCCGCGACCAGGTCCTCGACCTGGCCGACCGGTTCCTGCGCCGGGTGGCGCGCCGCTGACGCCGGCCTGACGGCCCGCCGGCCCACCTGCGGGGCCGGGAAGCGCCTGACCCCGGACGCGCCTCACCTACGGCGCCGGGCAGCGCCTGGCCCGTGACGCCCGCCGGCGCACCCTGCGAGTCGGGCGGCGCCCCGGTTCGGCGGAGCGCCGCCGCCCGGCGGGTCACCCCGCGGAACGGGCCGGGCCGGCGTCGGCTGCCGGCGTCGCCGGGCCCGGCCGGTCTGCCGCCAGGGCCCGGAGCGCGGCACCCCCGTCCGCGAGCAGCGCCGACTCGGCGTCGTCGACGAAGGCGAGGTCCGCCTCGACGTGCCGGGCGGCGGCGGAGAGCAGCAGCCGGACCACCGGGTCCTCGGAGCGGCGGCGCAACCCGTCGAGGTTGCGCAGCTCCCGCATGAGGTGGCCGCGCTGGTTGGCCAGCACGGTGCGGACGGTGGTGGCCTCGCCCGACCGGGCGGCGGCGGTCACCTTGAGGAAGAAGTCGTCCCGGAAGCCGCCGCTGCGCGGGCTGGGTTCGGCGAGCCAGCGATCGAGGTCGGTCCGGCCGGCCTGGGTGATCTCGTAGACCACCCGGTCCGGCTTAACCGGCTGGGCGTGCCGCTCGGCGACCACCAGCCCGTCCCGGGACAGCCGGTCGAGGATCTGGTAGAGGTGCCCGATGTTGAGCGGCCCCCACTGCGGGCCGACCGCCGCCTCGAAGGCGCTCTTGAGCTCGTAGCCGTAGCTGGGGCCGCGGGCGAGCAGGGCCAGGACCGCGTGCTGGATCGCCACCGTCTCCTCCGATCCGGTTCCGGACAGGCGCCCCGGAGGGGCCTTGCATTGTCACAATGTATCGCGCACAGTGTGAGTCAGCACACGGGGAGGCGCGAATGTTCCACGTCATCTGGGGGCAGCTTCGCGGCCGTGCGGGGCGGTCGGTGGCCCTGCTGGTCGGCGTACTGGTGGCGACCACCGGGTTCGTCGTCCTGACCGGGGCCACCACAACCTCCCGACTGGACGTCACCGGCACCGTCGAGCGGAACACCGAGGCGGCGTACCAGATCCTCGTCCGTCCGAAGGGGACGCGCACCCCGCTGGAGGTCGAGCGCCGGCTGGTCCGCCCCAACTACCTCTCCGGTCTCTTCGGTGGCATCACCACGGCCCAGTACGAGCAGGTCAAGGCGGTGGACGGCGTCGACGTGGCCGCGCCCATCGCGATGCTGGGCCACTCCACCGCACCGGTGCCCATGTCGTTCGACGTCACCGACGCCGTCGACCGGAGTCTGGACCGGCAGGTGATCCGCGTCGACCCCACCTTCGTGGCCGAACGCGGCCTCTCCACCGCGCCGGCCAAGCCGCGCTACGTGTACGTGACGAAACACCGCCTCATCTACCCCCGCTTCGACGGCCAGCTGTCCGAGCAGGTGCCCTACACCGACGGCAGTTCGTACGCCTGGGACGACGTGTGCGGGCCCGTCCCGCGGGAGGTGTTCCCGGGCGGGGCGAGCCGCCCGATCTGCGATCCGATGTTCGGCGGCCTGCAGGGCAGCCCCGCCACCCTCTCCGAACGGGAGGTGTGGAGCCTGGACACGGTGCGGCTGCTGCCGGACGGCCGGTTCGAGGCGGCCAACGGCTTGCTCACGCCGGGCACCGCCCCCAGCACCACCGACCGCCTGGTGCTCACCTACCAGCTGACCGTGCCGTTGCTGATCGCCGCCGTCGACCCCGCCGCTGAGGACCGGCTCGTGGGGCTGGACGCCGCCGTGGTCAGCGGGCGGCCGGTCCGGGCCGACGACGCGGTGACCGAGCGCCGCGGCGGCACCATGATCATGCGGACCGCACCGGCGCTCCTCACCAACCGTCCCTTCTTCGACAGCACGATGCGCGTCCGGTTCACCCGGCTGCCCACGGCCCGGCCGGCCACGGTGCCGGCCATCGACCTCGAGCAGACCTTGGGCGGCGCGACCGGGATCCCGGCCGGCTCCGCCGAGGTCGACGCGGGCGCCGGCTACCGCGCCCAGCTGACGAAGGGGATCGACGAGGAGAACTGCTGCCGCGGCCAGTTCCAGCGGGTCATCCAGGCGGGGCCGGTGACCTACCACGAGCTGCCCGACGGCACCCTGCGTGCCGACGCGGTGCCGCCCGCGGACCCCGAGGTGTACGGCAACCGGGCCACCTACAACTACCTGCCCCGGCCCTGGCTGGCCGACGACACCGGCTCCCGGCCGGTCCGGGCCCTCGCCGGGAAGGAAGGTGGCGCGGCCACGCAACTCCACCAGTGGCAGGCCGTCGGGGTGTTCGACCCGGAGAAGCTGGCCGGCTTCGGCGACGCGGGCACGGTCCCGCTGGAGACGTACGCGGCGCCGCGCGCCGAGGGCGCGGACGACCGCAGCCGTGCCGCGCTCGGCGGACGGCCCCTGGAGCCGAGCGGCAATCCGGCCGGCTACCTCTCGGTGCCGCCGCTGGTGCTCACCAACCTCGCCAGCGTGCCGAAGCTGCTGGAGGGCAGCAACAGCCCGCAACGCAGCGCGCCGATCAGCGCGATCCGGGTCCGGGTCGCCGGTGTGGACGGCTACAGCGAGCGCGCCGCCGAGCGGGTCCGGCTGATCGCCGAGCAGATCAACCGGGCGAGCGGCCTGGACGTCGACATCACGCTGGGCTCGTCCGCCGCCCCGCGGACCGTGGAGCTGCCGGGCGGCGCGTTCGGCCGCCCCGACCTGCGGCTGACCGAGAACTGGTCGGCGCTGGGTGTCGCCTCGACCATCGTCCAGGCGGTGGACCGCAAGAGCGCCGTGCTGTTCCTGCTCGTGCTGGTGGTCTGTGTGCTCTTCCTCGGCAACGCCGTCTCCGCCGCCGTCCGGGACCGCCGCTCCGAACTGGCGGTGCTGTCCTGCCTCGGGTGGCCGGCCCGCCGGATCGGGGCACTCGTCCTCGGCGAGGTCGCCCTGCTCGGCCTCGCCGCCGGGCTGCTGTCGCTCGGGCTCGCCGTACCGCTCGGCGCCGCCCTCGGCATCGGCGTCGACTGGCGGCGGGCGTCGCTCGCCGTACCGGTGGCGCTGCTGCTCGCGCTGGCCGCCGGCCTGGCGCCCGCGCTGCGGGCGGCGCGCTCCCACCCGGCCGCCGCGCTCCGCCCGCAGGTCGCCACCGCCCGGTGGATACGCCGGCCCCGCACCCTGTTCGGGCTGGCCCTGGCCAACCTGGTCCGCACCCCCGGGCGGACTCTGCTCGGCGCCGGCGCCCTGGCCATCGGTGTGGCGGCGCTGACCCTGGTGGCCGCCGTCGGGTACGCGTTCCGGGGCGCGATCGTCGGGACCCTGCTCG
The DNA here is from genome assembly GCF_050948395.1 of Micromonospora sp. CA-244673. Taxonomy (NCBI): domain Bacteria; kingdom Bacillati; phylum Actinomycetota; class Actinomycetes; order Micromonosporales; family Micromonosporaceae; genus Micromonospora; species Micromonospora sp. CA-244673. The sequence continues at coordinate 6,424,781 of NZ_CP192019.1, forward strand.
GTGACACGGTCGCGCTGAGCGTGCGCGGCGCCGACGCGCTGGCCGCCGGCGCGACCGTGCTGCTCGGCGCCGCCGCGGTCGCGGACGTGCTCTACCTCAACATCCGGGACCGGGCGGCCGAGCTGGCCACCCTGCGCGCCACCGGCTGGACCGACCTCGCGCTCGGCCGGCTGGTCGGCTACGAAGGGCTGCTGCTCGGCGGGCTCGGCGCGCTCGCCGGCGCGGGGCTGGGCACGGGCGGGGCGGCCTGGCTGGTCGGGGACGTCCCGGGCGCGCTGGTGCTGGTCGCCGCGCTGACGGCGGCGGGCGGCGTGCTGCTCACCGCCGGCGCGGCCCTGGCGCCGGCCGCGCTACTGCGCCGGCTACCCACCGCACGACTGCTGGCAGAGGAGTGAGAGCCATGGACGAGAGCACCGCCGGTAGCCGCGTCGAGGTCGCGGGCCTGGTGAAACGGTTCGGAGCCGGCGCGGAACGGATCACCGCGGTCGACGGGGTCGCGCTGGAGATCACCGCCGGCTCGGTGGTGGCGCTGACCGGGCCGAGCGGTTCGGGCAAGTCGACGCTGCTGCACCTGATCGGCGCGATCGAGCAGGCCGACGACGGCACCGTGACGGTCGACGGGGTGGACGTGACCGGCCTGCGCCGGGCCGCGCTCGCCCGCTACCGGCAGCGCGTCGGGTTCGTCTTCCAGCGCTACCACCTGCTGCCCGCGCTCACCGTGCTGGACAACGTGATCGCGCCGGTCCTGCCGAGCCGGGGCCGCGCCGATCACGTGAGCCGGGCCCGGGAGCTGCTCGACGCCGTCGGCCTGGCCGGCCGGGAACGGGCGCTGCCGGCGCAGCTGTCCGGCGGCCAGCAGCAGCGGGTGGCGATCGCCCGGGCCCTGATGGGCTCGCCCGGCCTGCTGCTCGCCGACGAGCCCACCGGCAACCTGGACTCGGCCACCGGCGCCCAGATCCTCGACCTGCTGCTCGGCCTCCGCGACCGGCACGGGATGACGATCCTGCTGGCGACCCACGAGCGGGCCGTCGCCGCCCGCTGCGACCGGTTGATCCGGCTCGGCGACGGCCTGGTGGTGGAGGACGTCGACCTCACCGACGGCGAGGACCCGTCCACCACGTACGCCCGGGCCAGCACGCTGCGCCTGTGAACCCGGATTCACCGGGTGCCCGGCCGGGCCGGGCGGGTGACGGCCGCGCGAGCGGCCGGATCAGGCGACCGGGCTGGCCGTGCGCACCTGCTCGGCGATGCGCTCGGCCACCGAGCGGGCGGTCGACTCGGTGGCCGCCTCGACCATGACGCGGACCAGCGGCTCGGTGCCCGACGGGCGGAGCAGCACGCGGCCGGTCTCGCCCAGCTCGGCCTCGGCCCGGTCCACCTCGGCGCGGACGGCCGGCGCGGCGGCGCCGACGGTGCGGTCACCGACCGGCACGTTGATCAGCACCTGCGGCAGCTTGGTGACCACGGCGGCCAGGTCGGCGAGGGACGTGCCGGTGGCGGCCATCCGCGACATGAGGTGCAGGCCGGTGAGCACACCGTCGCCGGTGGTCGCGTACGCCGGCATCACGATGTGTCCACTCTGCTCGCCGCCGAGCGCCAGGCCGGAGGCCCGCAGCTCCTCCAGCACGTACCGGTCGCCGACCTTGGTCTCGACCAGCCGGATGCCCTGCGCCGACATGGCCAACCGCAGGCCGAGGTTGCTCATCACGGTGGCGACCAGGGTGTCCTGGGTCAGCTCACCGGCCTCGCGCATGGCCAGGGCGAGGATCGCCATGACCTGGTCGCCGTCGACCTCCTCGCCGTCGGCGGTGACCGCGACGCAGCGGTCGGCGTCGCCGTCGTGGGCGATGCCGAGGTGCGCGCCGTGCTCGACCACGGCGGCGCGCAGCGCCTCGATGTGGTTGGAGCCGCACTCGTCGTTGATGTTCAGGCCGTCCGGCTCGGCGTAGATGGCGATCACCTCGGCGCCGGCCTCCCGGTAGGCCACCGGGGCGACCTCGGCGGCCGCGCCGTTGGCGCAGTCGACCACGACCTTGATCCCGTCCAGCCGGTGCGGCACGGTGCCCACCAGGTGCTGGACGTAGTGGTCGGCGCCGTCGAGCAGGTCGTGCACCCGGCCCACCCCGGCGCCGATCGGGCGCTCCCAGGCGGTGGTGGCGTTCGCCTCGACGGCGGCCTCGATCCGCATCTCGATCTCGTCGGGCAGCTTGTGCCCTCCGGCGGCGAAGAGCTTGATGCCGTTGTCCGGCATCGGGTTGTGCGAGGCGGAGAGCATGACGCCCAGGTCGGCCTTGGCCTCGGCGGTGAGGAACGCCACCGCGGGGGTGGGCAGCACGCCGACCCGGACCACGTTGGCGCCGGCGCTGGTCAGCCCGGCGACCACGGCGGCTTCCAGCATCTCGCCGCTGGCCCGGGTGTCCCGGCCCACCACGGCGAGCGGCGGATGGCTCTTGTCGGTCTCGGCCAGCGTGTGGGCGGCGGCCACCGCCACCGCGAGCGCCAACTCCGGGGTGAGATCCGCGTTCGCCCGCCCGCGTACACCGTCCGTGCCGAACAACCGGCCCATACCCGCCAACCTCCGATGGAACTGCCGTTGAGAGGAGAAAGCGGAACGGCCGGGCCACCTCCCGGAGTGGGAGGCGGACCCGGCCGTCCGTCAGAAGTACAAGGCGCTGGTGGTGATCAGCGCTTCGAGTACTGGGGAGCCTTACGGGCCTTCTTGAGGCCGTACTTCTTGCTCTCCTTGACCCGGGCGTCACGGGTCAGGAAGCCGGCCTTCTTCAGGGCCGGGCGGTCGTCGGGCTCGCTGACGATCAGCGCCCGGGCGATGGCGAGCCGCAGCGCGCCGGCCTGGCCGGTGGTGCCGCCGCCCCGCAGGTTGGCGATCACGTCGAACGCCTCGGGCTTCTCGGCGGTGACCAGCGGGTCCTTGATGAGCTGCTGGTGCACCTTGCTCGGGAAGTAGGCCTCGAGGTCGCGGCCGTTGCAGGTGATCTTGCCGCTGCCCGGAACGATGCGGACCCGGACGATGGCTTCCTTGCGCCGACCCACGGTCTGGATCGGGCGGTCGCCACGAGGCGCGCGCGCGACGGGCGCCGGCGCCTCGGTGGCCTCGGGGGCGACCTCGGTGGCGGTGATGTCGGTCATGCTGCTTCCTTCGCCCGCGCTCACTGCGCGATCTGCTTGATCTCGAACGGCACCGGCTGCTGCGCGCCGTGCGGGTGCTCGGCACCGGCGTAGACCTTCAGCTTCTTGAGAACCTGACGGCCCAGCTTGTTGTGCGGAAGCATGCCCTTCACGGCCAGCTCGATGGCCCGCTCGGGCCGCTTGGTCAGCAGCTCGTCGTAGCCGACCCGCTTCAGACCACCCGGGTAGCCGGAGTGGCGGTAAGCGATCTTGGTCTGCCGCTTGTTGCCGGTCAGCGCGACCTTGCCCGCGTTCACGATGACGACGAAGTCGCCCGTGTCGACGTGCGGCGCGAAAGTCGGCTTGTGCTTACCACGCAGCAGCGTGGCGGCGTGGGTCGCGAGGCGGCCCAGCACGACATCAGAGGCGTCGATGACGTGCCACTGACGCTCGATCTCACCCGGCTTCGGGCTGTACGTACGCACAGGTCTACCTTGTCTCGTCGTCGGTCTGGGGTCGCGCGCCGAGGTGACCAGGCGCGCACGAACGACCAAGCGTACCTGATGCGGCACGCCTAAGAATGTCGTACAACAGCAGGCAACGATACCCGGCCGTGCGGCGGCAGGTCAAAACGGGGTCTCGCCCCGCGTGGCCTGCGCCTTTCCCATGGCGCGGGTCACACGCCGGACAGCTTACGCGGCCCCGGCCGCAGGTACACCGCCCAGGTGACCACGAAACAGAGCGCGTACCAGCCGACGAAGGCCAGGTAGGCGGCGTCGGCGGTGCCGGCGGCCAGGAACGACTGCCGGAACGCCACGTTCACCAGCACCCCGCCCGAGGCGCCGACCGCCCCGGCGATCCCGATGAGCGCCCCGGAGAGCCGCCGGGCCCGCCGCTCGGCCGCCTCCCGGTCCCCGGTCAGCTCCGCCTCGGCGGCGGCCCGGGCCCGGAAGATCGCCGGGATCATCTTGTACGTCGACCCGTTGCCGATGCCGGAGAAGACGAAGAGCGCCAGGAACCCGGCCAGGTAGAGCGGGAAGGACCGGTCCCGGGCGGCGTACAGCACCAGACCGGCGCCGGCGGCCATCGCCACGAAGTTCCCGAACGTGACGCGGGCCCCGCCGAGCCGGTCGGCGAGCTGGCCGCCGAACGGCCGGACCAGCGAGCCGATCAGCGGCCCGAGGAAGGTCAGCCAGGCGGCGTCGACCGGGGTCGGGAACCGGTCGTGGAACTGGAGCTGGAGCACCTGCCCGAAGGCGAAGCCGAAGCCGATGAACGAGCCGAAGGTGCCGATGTAGAGCAGGGACATCACCCAGGTGTGCGGGTCGCGGGCCGCCGCGCGCAGCGCGCCCGGCTCGTTGCGCGCACCGGGGAGGTTGTCCAGCCGGCGCGCCGCGACCAGCGCCGCGAGCACGATGAGCGGCAGGTAGACGGCCGGCACCAGCCGGGGGTACACCGCTCCGGCGGTGGCCAGCACCGCCAGGCCGACGAGCTGCACGGCCGGCACGCCCAGGTTCCCGCCGCCGGCGTTGAGCCCGAGCGCCCGGCCCTTGAGCCGCTCGGGGAAGAACAGGTTGATGTTCGCCATGGAGGAGGCGAAGTTGCCGCCGCCCACGCCGGTCAGGCAGGCCAGCACCATGAGCGTGGCGTACGACACGCCGGGCTCGATCAGCACCGCCATGGGCACCGCCGGCACCAGCAGCAGCAGCGCGCTCACCACGGTCCAGTTCCGCCCACCGAACCGGGCCACCGCCAGGGTGTACGGCAGCCGCAGCACCGCCCCCAGGGCGGCCGGCACGGCGGTGAGCAGGAACTTCCCGGCCGGGTCGATGCCGTACTCGGGGCCCAGGAAGAGCACCATGACCGACCAGAGGCTCCACACGGAGAAACCGACGTGCTCGGCGAAGATCGAGACGTACAGGTTGCGGCGGGCGACCGGCGCCCCGGTCGTGGCCCAGAACTCCGGGTCCTCCGGGCGCCATTCGGTGATCCGTCCCGGGCGCCCGGCAGCGGCCGGCGCCAGGGCGGTGGGGGAAGCGAGCGTGCTCACGGGGACTCCTCCTCGTCGGTGACGAGGGGGACGCTAGGAACGGGCGGTTTCCCCGCCGTGCCCGCCGCGCGTCGGTGGGGGAACGAAGATCGCACGGCCGTTTCGGTGCGCGTGTGAAGAGGTCGGGATCTGGCGGCCGCTAGACGTATCCCATGGCGGGGATGACACCGTCGAGCGCCCGCTCGACGAAGTCGCGGGTCCCGGGGTCGAACTGGTCGTTGCGATGTTCCACCCGGTGTGACTGGAACGTCGACCTGGTCGCGAAGTCGTCGACACCGAGCAGTTCGAACAGAGCGCGGCGCTGCTCGGGCCAGTCGGCGGCGAGATCCTCGGCGCGCACCTCCACATACCGCCTGTCCGTGAGATCGGCCGTGGCCTTCCAGGCGAGCCATCGCTCATAGACCGGTCTGAGCCAGGCGAGCGCGCCGTCGACCGTGGGCGGGGCCCACGGCTGGTCGACGTGTGACGCGACCACCGCGACCGGGTGGCGCTTGATGTGGACGATGGTGGCCTCGGGGACGAGCTCCCAGAGGAAGTCCATGCACAGAAGGTTGAACGGTGTCTTCTCGCACCAGGTCGGCTTTCCCGCGTCGGCGGCGGCTCCACCGAACATCGTGTCGACCACGCGACGAAGGATCTCGAGCAGTTCGCGCCGATCGCTGAAATACCTCGGAATCACCCGCCGGTGGCTCCGCGGCTCGAACGGCCCGGCCGGCCAGTCGGAATGCCCGGCCCCTGCCGCGGGCGCGGACTCGTCGAACGCGCACGCCACGAGCTGCGGCCACAGCCGTCCCACCGCGTCCCGGTAGCGCCGCTCGCCGACGACCTCGGGCACGGTCCTGCCCCGATCGTCGCGCCTGCCGGGCACCCGCACCGTCAGGAGGTCGCTCAGCCTGCGCAGGGCGTCCTCCCCCACGATCGGGTCACACCGGACCGTGAGTGCGTCCGCCAGGTCCCGCAGGCCACCCGGATCGACGATGAACCGCGTCTCCATCGGAATCCGGTGGATCTGCGGGTGCTCCCCGAGAATGTCCGCGAGCTGCGACGTTCCCGAACGGCCGGTACCCGCTACGAAGACCGGCGAGGGGGCGGACATGGCGATCAGTCAAGTCCCGGCGCCGCGCCCACGCAACGGAAATACCCACCGGTGTGGCGACCTGCTGGCGGCGCCGCCGGCTCAGATCTCCTGGAGGATGCGCAGCGCGCGGCCGACCCGCTGCATGGTCTCGGTGTCGGCCACGTCGACGCACTCGGTGAACCACTTCTTCATGGGCGAGGAGAGCCGGTCGGGCATCACCACGTAGCCGCCCATCGACACGGCCAGGGGCGAGTCGCGCAGCAGCGACTCCTCGACCACCTCGACCACGATCACGATCGGCACGGCGGTGGAGTTGTAGACGTCGGAGCTGATGACCAGGCCGAGCCGTTCCCGGGCGCCGGAGATGCGCCAGACCTCTCCCCTACGCAACACGCGGGCGCCCGCCGCCGAACAACGCGTCGTCGACGAGCGCGGCTTCCTGGGCGTCGGCCAGCGCGGCGGACTCCAGGTCGAGGCCGGCGCGGGCGACCGCCTCGGCGTGCGCGGTGAAGACCTCGCGCAGCGCCTTCTCCCGGGCGGCCTGGTCCATCCAGGCGGAGAGGGAGAGCCCTTCCCGCTTGGCGAACCGGCGCGCCTCCTCGATCGTCTCGTCGGAGAACGACAGTGTCACCTTGGCGGTCATGCCGGAGAGATTACCCACTGGTATGACCGCCAGTCATCCCCGCTCGCACCGGTCGCTGAACCGGACACCCGGTCACGCTCAGGGACGGCGCCCCCCGAACACCGCGAACCGCCACTCCTTGAAGAAGCAGTCCACGTCGGCCAGGCCGGCGTCGGCGAGCCAGCGGCACTGGTCGGACACCGGCGCCGGCCGGTCGTGCCGCATGCGCTCCCGGGCCCCGGCGATCTCCGCGGCGTCCGAGCCCAGCTCGGTGATCCGGGCCGTCCAGACCTCGTCGTAGCGCCGGTCCAGGGCCGGGGTCGGGCCGGCCACCTGCTCGGCGTTGACGAAGACGCCGCCCGGCACCAGCGCCTCGGCCGCCCGCCGGTAGAGCGCCCGCTTGCCGTCGTCGTCCAGGTGGTGGATGGCCAGCGCGGAGACCACCGCGTCGTAGCGGCCGGCGGGCAGCGGATCGGCCAGGTCGGCGAGCACGGTGCGGTGCGGCACCCCGCGCGCGGCCAGGTGGCCGGCGGCCACCGCGAGCATGCCGGGCGCGCCGTCGACCAGGGTCAGCCGGACCCCGGGCACCGCCGCGGCCAGCAGCAGGGAGAGCAGGCCGGTGCCCGCGCCCAGGTCCAGCACCTCGGGGGTACGCCCCGCGGCGAGCGCCGCCCGCAGCGGCGGGGCGGCCACCTCGACGGCCGTGCCGTAGAAGGCGTCGAAGCAGGGCACCAGCCGACGCCGGGCCGCGTCGTAGCTCCCCGCCACCGCGTCGAAAGCGTCCGCCACACTCATCGCGCCTCCCATTATCCGAGAATCTTGTCTCACATTCTAGATCCTGGCGACCGGCTCGTCACTCCCGCGCGGTGTGAGGTGCTCTTGACAGGACCGAAACAGAGGGGACCCGGAGCGGAAACCGCCGGCCGGCACGCTTCCCGAACATGACAGACGGTGCACGCCTGGCGACGCAACCGGGGGTACGGCCTCGGGAGGCGGCCACGCACTGCCCGTACTGCGCGCTCCAGTGCGGCATGGTGCTGCGGGAGACCGCGGGACGCGTCGAGGTCACGCCCCGGGACTTCCCCACGAACCGCGGCGGGCTGTGCCAGAAGGGCTGGACAGCCGCCGACCTGCTCGACCACCCGGACCGGCTGACCACCCCGCTGCTGCGCGACCGGCCCGGCGGTGAGCTGCGCCCGGCGAGCTGGGACGCGGCGCTCGACCGGGTCGCCGGCGGGCTGCGGGCGATCCAGGAGCGGCACGGGCGGGACGCCGTCGCGGTCTTCGGCGGCGGCGGGCTGACCAACGAGAAGGCGTACGCGCTGGGCAAGTTCGCCCGGGTGGCGCTGGGCACCCGGCACATCGACTACAACGGACGCTGGTGCATGTCCTCGGCCGCCGCGGCCGGGATGCGCGCCTTCGGCGTCGACCGGGGGCTCCCCTTCCCCCTCGCCGACCTGGGCCGGGCGGACACCCTGCTACTGGTCGGCGCCAACCCCGCCGAGACCATGCCGCCGCTCATGCGCCACCTCGCCGACCAGCGTGCGCGGGGCGGCCGGCTGATCGTGGTCGACCCCCGGCTCACCGCCACCGCCCGCCAGGCGGACCTGCACCTGCAACCGCTGCCCGGCACCGACCTGGCGGTGGCCAACGCGCTGTTGCACATCGCCCTCACCGAGGGCTGGATCGACCGGGCGTACGTGGCCGACCGGACCACCGGCTTCGACGAGGTCCGGCGGACCGTTGCGGGCTGCTGGCCGGCCGAGGCGGAACGGCTCTCCGGGGTGCCGGTGGCCGACCTGGAGGCGACTGCCTGGGCTCTGGCCACCGTGGACCGCGCGGTCATCCTCACCGCCCGGGGCGCCGAGCAGCACGCCAAGGGCGTCGACACGGTCACCGCGTTCATCAACCTGGCGCTCGCCCTGGGCCTGCCCGGTCGCCCCGGATCCGGATACGGCTGCCTCACCGGGCAGGGCAACGGGCAGGGCGGCCGGGAGCACGGGCAGAAGGCCGACCAGCTCCCCGGCTACCGGCGGATCGACGACCCGGCCGCCCGGGAGCACGTGGCCACGGTCTGGGGCGTCGACCCGGCGGTGTTGCCCGGTCCGGGCGTACCGGCCTATCAGCTCCTCGACTCGCTCGGCACCACGCACGGCCCGCGGGCGCTGCTGGTGTTCGGGTCCAACCCGGTGGTGTCCGCGCCCCGCGCGGCCCGGGTCGAGTCCCGCCTGCGCGACCTGGACCTGCTGGTGGTGGCCGACTTCCTGCGCTCCGAGACCGCCGACCTGGCCGACGTGGTGCTGCCCGTCGCCCAGTGGGCCGAGGAGGACGGCACCATGACCAACCTGGAGGGCCGGGTGCTGCGCCGCCGCGCGCTGCGCGAACCACCCCCCGGCGTCCGCACCGACCTGGCGGTCCTCGCCGCCCTCGCGGCCCGCCTCGACGCCCCCGGCGCATTCCCCGCCGACCCGGCGGCGGTGTTCGAGGAGCTGCGCCGCGCCTCGGCCGGCGGGCCGGCCGACTACGCCGGGGTCAGCTGGGACCGGATCGACGCCGACACGGGCGTCTTCTGGCCCTGCCCGGACGAGGACGGGCCGGACACCCCGCACCTCTTCGCCCACCGGTTCCCCACCCCGGACGGCCGCGCCCGATTCCGTGCGGTGACCCACCGGCCGGCCGCCGAGCCGGTCTGCGCCGACTACCCGCTGCACCTCACCACCGGCCGGGTGCTCGCCCACTACCAGTCCGGCGCGCAGACCCGGCGGGTCGCCGCCCTGCGCCGGGCCGCCCCCGGCGCCTTCGTCGAGCTGCACCCCGACCTGGCCGGCCGGCTCGGCGTGGCCGAGGGCGAGGAGGTCCGGGTGGTCTCCCGCCGGGGCGAGCTGCGCGCACCGGCCCGGCTCAGCCCGGCGATCCGGCCGGACACCGTCTTCGCGCCGTTCCACTGGCCCGGCGCGGCGCGGGCCAACTCGGTGACCAACGACGCCGTCGACCCGGTCTCCGGGATGCCCGAGTTCAAGATCTGCGCCGTCCGGGTGGAGAGGGCATGACCGAGCGCATCGTCATCGTGGGATACGGCATGGCGGGCGCCCGCCTCGCCGCCGAGCTGCACGCCCGGGGCGGGGACCGGAAGGTGACCGTGCTCGGGGCGGAGCCGCACCGGGCGTACAACCGGATCCTGCTCTCCACCCTGCTCGCCGGGAAGATCGACGAACCGGACGTGGAGCTGGTCGAGGTCGCCGGGCAGGGCGCGGACGTGCGCATCGGCGCCGAGGTCACCGCCGTCGACCGGGCGACCCGGGAGGTACGCACCGCCGACGGCGACCGGCACGCCTACGACCATCTGGTGCTCGCCACCGGCAGCCGGGCCCTGGTGCCGCCGCTGCCCGAGCTCGACCCGCTCCCCGACCGGGTGGTCCCGTTCCGCACCCTGGACGACTGCCGGCGGATCCTCGCCGCCGCCCGGGGCGCCCGCAGCGCGCTGGTGCTCGGCGGGGGGCTGCTCGGGCTGGAGGCGGCCCGCGGGCTCGCCGCCCGGGGCCTCGACGTGACCGTGGTCCACCCGGTCGGGCACCTGATGGAACGGCAGCTCGACGAGCCGGCCGGTGCGGTCCTCGCCGGCACCCTCGCCGGGCTCGGGGTACGCACCCGGCTCGGGGTCACGGCGACCGGAGTGACCGCCGACGCGCACGGCGTCCGCCTCGACCTCGGCGACGGCGACCCGCTCGCGGCCGACCTGCTGGTCCTCTCCTGCGGCGTACGCCCGGACACCGCGCTGGCCTCCGCCGCCGGGCTGGCCGTCGACCGGGGCGTGGTGGTGGACGACCGGATGCGCACCAGCGACCGGCGCATCTCGGCCGTCGGCGACTGCGCCCAGCACGACGGGACGCTGACCGGGCTGGTCGCCCCGGCCTGGGCGCAGGCCCGGGTGGTCGCCGAGGTGCTGACCGGCGACGACCCGCTGGTCCGCTACCGGCCGCGTCCCGTGGTGACCCGGCTCAAGGCGGCCGGGATCGACCTGGCCGCCATGGGCGACGCCGCCGGCGCGCCGGCCGGGGGCGGGCCGATCGAGGAGCTGACCTTCGCCGACCCGGCCCGGGGCACGTACGCCCGGCTGCGGATCCGCGACGAGCGCCTGACCGGGGCGATCCTGCTCGGCGACAACCCGGCGGTCGGCACCGTGGTGCAGCTCTTCGACCGGGGCGCGCCGGTGCCGGCGGACCGGCGCTCGCTGCTGCTCGGGCGGGCGTTCGGGGCCGCCCCGGCCACCCCCGCCGCGTCCCCGGCGCTGATGCCGGACGCGGCCACGGTGTGCCAGTGCAACGACGTCAGCAAGGGCGCCCTGGTGGCGTGCTGGCGCGCCGGCGCCCGGACCGTCGCGGAGCTGTCCGCGGCGACCCGGGCCGCGACCGGCTGCGGCGGCTGCCGGGACGCGGTGGCCGGGATCGCGGGATGGCTGGCCGAGGTCGATCCGGCGGCGGGACACCAGGAACGGGACGCGGGGATGGACCGCGACACGGTGGAGGTGACGCGATGAGCGAGCGAATCAGGAAGCTCAGTGCGACGGTGCCTCATGACGGCACGCAGCGAAGCGGAGTGCCGGCATGAGCGGCGACAGGCTGGTGGTCGTCGGCAACGGCATGGTCGGGCAGCGCTTCGTCGAGGCATTGCGGGCCCGGGACCGGGAGCGGCGCTGGCGGGTCACGGTGCTCGCCGAGGAGCGGCGGCCGGCGTACGACCGGGTGCGGCTCTCCGCCTTCTTCGACGGGGTGGGCGCCAAGGAGCTGAACCTGCACACCCCCGACGACGGGGTGGAGCTGCGGCTGGGCGATCCGGCGCTGGCGCTCGACCGGGCGCGTCGGGTGGTGCGGACCGCGGCCGGCGAGCACCCGTACGACGCGCTGGTGCTGGCGACCGGCTCGTCGGCGTTCGTACCCCCGGTCGACGGCACGGACCTGCCGGGCGTCTTCGTCTACCGGACGCTGGACGACCTGGCGGCGATCCGGGCGCACGCCGGGGGCCGCCGCACCGGTGCCGTGATCGGGGGCGGGCTGCTCGGCCTGGAGGCGGCGAACGCGCTGCGCCTGCTGGGCCTTTCCACCAGCGTGGTCGAGTTCGCGCCCCGGCTCATGCCGGCGCAGGTGGACGAGGCGGGCGGGGCGATGCTCCGCCGCTACGTCGAGGAACTGGGCGTCACCACGTACCTCGGGGTGGCCACCCGCGCGCTGCGCCCCGGCGCGGACGGGGCGGTCGGCACGCTGGAACTCTCCGACGGGCGCACCGTCGCGGCGGACCTGGTCGTGGTGGCCGCCGGCATCCGGCCGCGGGACGAGCTGGCCCGGGCGGCCGGGCTGCCGCTCGGGCCGCGCGGCGGGGTGCTGGTCGACGCGGGCTGCCGGACGGTGGACGAGCGGATCTGGGCGGTCGGCGAGTGCGCCGCCGTGGACGGCGCCTGCCACGGCCTGGTCGCCCCCGGCTACGCGACCGCCGAGGTGGTCGCCGACCGGCTGCTGGGCGGGGCGGCCACCTTCCCCGGCGCGGACACCGCCACCAAGCTCAAGCTGCTCGGGGTGGACGTGGCCTCGTTCGGCGACGCCCACGGCGTTACCCCGGGCTGCCTGGACGTCACCTTCACCGACCCGGCCACCCGCGCGTACGCGAAGCTGGTCCTCTCCGACGACGCGCGGACGCTGCTCGGCGGCGTGCTGGTGGGCGACGCGAGCGCGTACCCCACGCTGCGGGCGAGTGTCGGCGGGCCGCTGCCCGCTCCCCCGCTGGCGCTGCTGGCCCCGGCGGGCGGCGCGGGCGCCGGGGCCGGCGCGCTGCCGGCCGCCACGCAGGTCTGTTCCTGCAACGCGGTGACCCGGGCCGACCTCGACGCGGCGATCGCCGGCGGGGCCACGGACGTGCCGGCGCTCAAGGCGTGCACCCGGGCCGGGACGAGCTGTGGCTCCTGCGTACCGATGCTCAAGCAACTGCTCGACGCGGCCGGCGTGCGGCAGTCCCGCGCGCTCTGCGAGCACTTCGACGCCGGCCGGCAGGAGCTGTTCGACATCGTCCGGGTCCGGGGCATCCGCACCTTCTCCCAGCTCATCGCCGAGCACGGGCGCGGGCGCGGCTGCGACATCTGCAAGCCGGTGGTGGCCTCGATCCTCGCCTCGCTCGGCACCGGGCACGTGCTCGACGGCGAGCAGGCGTCCCTTCAGGACACCAACGACCACTTCCTGGCCAACCTGCAACGCGACGGCAGCTACTCGGTGGTGCCGCGGATCCCCGGCGGCGAGATCACGCCGGAGAAGCTCATCGTGATCGGCGAGGTGGCCCGGGACTTCCGGCTCTACACCAAGATCACCGGCGGGCAGCGGATCGACCTGTTCGGCGCCCGCGTCGAACAGCTCCCGCAGATCTGGCGCCGGCTGGTGGACGCGGGCTTCGAGTCCGGCCACGCGTACGGCAAGGCGCTGCGCACGGTGAAGTCCTGCGTCGGCGAGACCTGGTGCCGGTACGGGGTGCAGGACTCGGTCGGCCTGGCCGTCGCGCTGGAGCTGCGCTACCGGGGGCTGCGCGCCCCGCACAAGCTGAAGTCCGCGGTCTCCGGCTGCGCCCGGGAGTGCGCCGAGGCCCGGAGCAAGGACTTCGGCGTCATCGCCACCGAGAGCGGCTGGAACCTCTACGTCGGCGGCAACGGCGGCTTCCGGCCCCGGCACGCCGACCTGTTCGCCACCGACCTGAGCACCGCCGAGCTGGTCACCCTCATCGACCGGTTCCTGATGTTCTACGTCCGCACGGCCGACCGGCTGCAGCGCACCGCCGCCTGGATCGAGGCGATGGACGGCGGCCTGGACCACCTCCGTTCGGTGCTCGTGGACGACGCGCTGGGGCTCTGCGCCGACCTCGACGCGGCCATGGCCCGGCACGTCGCCGGATATTCCGACGAGTGGCGGGACGTGCTGGAGGACCCGGAGCGGCTGCGCCGCTTCACCTCCTTCGTGAACGCCCCCGACGTGCCCGACCCGTCCATCACGTTCGCCGTCGAACGCGGCCAGCCGGTGCCCGCCCGCGGGGCCGACGGTCGCCGCCCGCCGGTCGCGCTGGGCGTTCCGGAGGTACGGCGATGAGCGCCCCGACGATGCTGGCCTGGACGGCCGTCTGCCCGCTCGACCGGCTGGACCCGGACCGGGGCGTGGCCGCCCTGGTCGACGGGGTGCAGGTGGCCCTCTTCCGGACCGGCGGCGAGCTGTACGCGGTCGACAACCTCGACCCGGTCGGCGGCGCGCAGGTGATGTCCCGGGGGATCGTGGGCAGCCGCGGCGGCCTGCCGACGCTCGCCTCCCCGCTGCACAAGCAGGTCTACGACCTGACCACCGGGCGGTGCCTGGACCTCCCGGACGTGGCGCTGCGGCGGCACGAGGTGCGCTGCCGGGACGGCCTCGTCGAGGTGCGGGTACGACAGGAGGGGTGATGCGGGAGGAACTGGCCGGCTTCACCATCGGGGTCACCGCGGACCGGCGGCGCGACGAGCTGGCCGCGCTGCTCCAGCGGCGCGGCGCGCGGGTGGTGCTCGCCCCGGCGCTGCGGATCGTGCCGCTGGCCGACGACACCGACCTGCGCGAGGCCACCCGGGCCTGCCTGGAGCGCCCGCCGGACGTGCTGATGGCCAACACCGGCATCGGGATGCGCGGCTGGCTGGAGGCGGCCGAGGGCTGGGGGCTCGCCGAGCCGCTGCGCGGCGTGCTGTCCCGGTCGTACGTGGTGGCCCGCGGTCCCAAGGCCACCGGGGCGATCCGCGCGGCCGGGCTGCGCGAGCACTGGTCCCCCGCCTCGGAGAGCTGCGACGAGGTGGTCGAGCACCTGGTCCGGCGCGGGGTGGCCGGCCTGGTCGTCGCGCTGCAACTGCACGGCGAGCGGCAGCCGGAGTGCACCGAGGCGCTGGAGTCGGCCGGGGCCACGGTGATCGAGGTGCCGGTCTACCGCTGGGCGCCGCCGACCGACCCGGCGCCGCTGCACCGGCTGATCGACCTGGTCGCCGGGCGGATGGTCGACGCGGTCACGTTCACCTCCGCCCCGGCGGCCGAGGCGCTGCTGCGGGCGGCCGGGGACCGGACCGAGACGGTGCTGGCGGCGCTGCGCGGGGACGTGCTGGCCGGGTGCGTCGGTGCGGTGACGGCCGAGCCGCTGGTGCGGCGGGGGGTGCCGGTGAGCGCCCCGACCCGGGCCCGGCTCGGCGCCCTCGTGCGGACGATCGTCGACGAGTTGCCCCGCCGGACGGTGACCGTGAAGGCCGGCGGTCACCTGCTGACCCTGCGCGGGCACGCCGCGGTGGTGGACGGCGACCTGCGCCCGCTCGCGCCGGCCCCGATGGCGGTGCTGCGGGCGCTCGCGGCCGCGCCCGGGAAGGTGCTGTCCCGCACCGCCCTGCTGCGTACCCTGCCCCGGGGCGCGGACGAGCACGCGGTGGAGATGGCGGTCGCCCGCCTGCGGGTCGGGCTCGACGCCCCCCGCGTGGTGCAGACCGTGGTGAAGCGCGGCTACCGGCTGCGGGTCGACTGACCCGCCGCCGGGCCGGGAGTCAGCCGACCGGGGCCGCGAAGCCGTGCTCGGCCTGGAGCCGGAGCATGGCGTGCTCGACCACCGTCACGAGCACCTGCTTGACCGACTCGCGCCGCCGCGCGTCGCACATCACCAGCGGCACGTCCGGCGAGATGGCCAGCGCCTCGCGGACCTCCTCCAGCTCGTACTGCGGCGCGTCGTCGAACCGGTTCAGCGCCACCACGTACGGCAGGTTGCGGTTCTCGAAGTAGTCCAGCGGCGCGAAGGCGTCGGTGATCCGGCGGGTGTCCACCAGCACGGCGGCGCCCACCGCGCCCCGGATGATCTCGTCCCACATGAACCAGAAGCGGGTCTGGCCCGGTGTGCCGAAGAGATAGAGGATCAGGTCCTCGGCCATGGTGATCCGGCCGAAGTCCATGGCGACCGTGGTGGTCTCCTTGCCGGGCACCTTCGACGGGTCGTCGATGCCGACGCCGGCCGCCGTCATCAGCGCCTCGGTGGTCAGCGGCTGGATTTCGGAGATAGCGCCGACCAGGGTGGTCTTGCCCACCCCGAAGCCGCCCGCGATGACGATCTTCGCGGAGATGATCTCCCGGCTGCGGTTCGCCCCCGCGGGGTCATAGTTCGCGAAGTCCACTTAGCACCCTTCCAAGCAGGTTCATCCGCGCCGCGAACCCTGTGGCGGGAGCGGCGGTGTGTAGCGTCAGCAGGCCGTCGGCCACCATGTCGGCGACCAGCACCCGGGTGACGCCCAGCGGCATCCGGGTGTAAGCGGCGATCTCCGCCAGCGACTGTGCCCGGCCCTCACAGACCGAGGCGATGCGGTACTTGTCGTGCCCGGCGAACCGCGCCTCGGCCGACTGGGTGGGCGTGCACGACAGCACCGCCTCGAGCGCGATGTTCTGCAACGGCTCGGTGCGGCCGCGGGTGACCGCGTACGGCCGCACCAGCGCGCCACGCGGGTCTCGTCGTGGTTCCATCTCGCGATCACCTCCCCTCGTACGGAGCCGGACGGGCTCCGGGTCACCAGGTCACCGGACGGCCGGTCAGGGCCGGACGGCGTCCCTCGGAAGCGGGACCAGCGCCTGGCCGACCCGTTCCACCAGCAGCGCCATCTCGTAGCCCACCTGTCCGACGTCGCAGCTCCGCGCGGCCAGCACGGCCATCGACGAGCCGTCGCTGATCGACATGAGGAAGAGGTATCCGCTGTCCATCTCGATGACGGTCTGGAGCACCCCGCCGGCGCTGAACATCCGGGCGGCGCCCTCGGTCAGGCTCACCACGCCGGAGGTGATCGCGGCGAGCTGGTCGGCCCGATCCGTCGGCAGGTCGCGGGAGGAGGCGAGCAGCAGCCCGTCCGCGGACACCGCCACCACGTGGGCGATGCCCGCCACGCTGTCGGCGAAGTTGGTGAGCAGCCAACCCATGTCCTGCATGGCCGCTGGCCTGTTCATCGGTTCGTCTCCTTGGTCGAGGTGCTGTTCAGGTCCGCGCCGGCCGTCCGACCCCGCTGCACACCGCGGTGGTAGGCCGACAACAGGCCGCGTACTTCGTCCGGGGTGCGCCGGGCGGCCGCCCGGCTGCCCTTCGGCTCGATGCCGCCGGGCACGAGCTGGGCCTGCGGCACCCGCTTGGGCAGGCCGGAACGGGTGGTGCCGGCGTTGCTGGGCTCCGCGGCCTTGCTGGCCCGCGACCACCCCTCGTCGGCCGCCGTGCGCCAGGCCTCCGGGTCGATCGGCGGCGGTGCCGGCGCCGGCTCGGGCACGGCCGCGGCGGGCGCCGGGGACGGGACCGCCGGCGGGGTGTACGGCGGAGGTGTGGTCAACCCCGCCGCCCGGGCGCCCGGGGTCCGGGTCGGCAGCGGCGGCAGCGGCGGCGCGCCGACGGGCTGCGCGGTCGCGGCGGGCTGGGCCGGGGCCGGTGGCTCTTCGTCGAACCGGGGCCGGGTGAAGATGGTGGTCTCGTCCTCGCCGTGCGAGCGGAACCAGACCGCCTCCATCTCCCGGAAGATCGGCGCCTCGGCCGGGCGGGCCGACCGGGCCACCACCGGGGCGGCCGGGGCGGGCTCGACCGCCGGCGCGGCCGGCTGGTAGGCCGGCGGCGCCACCGGGGCAGCCGTCGCCGCCTCGCCGCCCGGGGTCCGGTGCGGCAGCGGATCGAGGGCGGGTTGGCCGACCGTCTGCCCACCCGCCGACCAGCCGGCGCCGGAGACCGGGGCCGGGGCGACGGGGACGGGCGGCGCGGCGGCGACCGGCGCGGGAGCCGGCACGGTGGGCAGCGCGCCGGTCGCGCCGAACTGCACGGCCGGGGTGGTGTCCCGGGCCTCGGCGGGCGCCTGCCAGCGGGCGGGCGGCGGGGTGGCGGCGCTGCGCCACTGGTCGGCCAGGGTGGCCGTGCCGGCCCGGCCCGCGCCGGCGAGCGCGTCGGCGGCGCCCAGCTGGCTGAGCGGGGACTGCTCGACGGCGAGCGGCTGGCGCGGGCGGGTCAGCGGGGCCTGGCCCCGGTTCGCCGGCAGCACCACGGTGGCGTTCGGCAGGGTGACCTGGGCGACGGTGCCGCCCTCGACGTTGCGGCGCAGCTCGACCCGGATCCCGTAGCGGGAGGCGAGCCGGCTGACCACGGCCAGGCCCATGAGCCGGAACGCGGCCACGTCGACCGTGGGCGGGGCGGCCAGCCGGCGGTTGAGCGAGTCGAGCTGCTCGTCGCTGAGCCCGAGGCCGCGGTCCTCGACCTGGATGAGCACGTAGTCGCGGATCCGGCGGCCGTCGGCCACCACGATGGTGTTCGGCGGCGAGAACCGCGTGGCGTTGTCCAGCAGCTCGGCGACCAGCCGGACCACGTCGTTGACCGCGTGCGCGGCGACCGAGATGTCGGTGTCGACCGTGCCGAACTCGATCCGGTTGTAGAGCTCCACCTCGGACTGGGCGGCGCGCAGCACGTCGACCAGGAGCGCGTCGTCGCGGCGCGGCACGGCCGAGTCGGCGCCGGCCAGCACCAGCAGGTTCTCGTCGTTGCGGCGCATCCGGGTGGCCAGGTGGTCCAGCTCGAAGAGCTGGGCCAGCCGCTTCGGGTCCTCCTCGCTGCGCTCGATCGCGTCCAGCTCGCCGATCATCCGGTCGACCAGGCTCTGCGAGCGGCGGGCCAGGTTGAGGAACATCGCCGAGACGCTGGTCCGCAGCGCGGCCTGTTCGGCCGCCACCCGGACCGCCTCCCGGTGGACCACGTTGAAGGCCGACGCCACCTGGCCGACCTCGTCGCGGTTGGTCAGCTTGATCGGGTCCCGGACCTGCTGGACGATCTCGTCGACGCCGCCGTCGCCGATGGCGTTGACGTTCTGCAACCGGCTCACCGCGTCGGGCAGGTCGTGGTTCGCCACCGCCAGCGCGCCCTCGCGCAGCCGGCGCAGCGAGTCGTTGAGGGAGCGGGCCAGCACCACGGCAAGCGTCACGGCGATGGCCAGGGTGAGCAGCACCAGCAGGCTCTCCACGACGGCCTGCCGGATGACGTCGGTGCGCACCGCGTCGGCGTCGGCGAGCAGCTGGTTCAGCAGCTCGATCTCAGCCCACCGCATCAGGTCGCCGACCGCGCCGACGGCCGCGGCGGCCTCGTTCTGGTTGACCAGCGGAGCCTGCCCGACCGAGCGGGAGATGTCGTTGGCGACCCGGTCGGAGAGCTGCACGGCGTCGCCGGAGACGGTGCGGTCCACCAGGGACCGCTGGGCCGGCTCGGCGGCCCGCGAGAAGGACAGCAGGGCCTCCTGCTGGCCGGTCAAAGTGGCCACGAAGGAGGAGAACTGCTCCTCGTCGATCCGGCCGGTGGAGAGCGCGGTGAAGGCGACCGCCTCCTCCTCGGCCACCTCCGCCTTGGCGTGGGCGAAGGCGGCCACCGCGCGGCGGGCGTCGGCAAGGGCCTCCGCACCGGGCTGCTGGGCCAGCGTGTCGCCGTACGCGACGAGGTCGTCGAGGATGATGCCGTAGCGCAGGCTCGCCTCGGAGACCGGCATCTGCTGCCGGTCCAGCACCTCCTGGCGGGTCCCGTTGAGCGTTCCCAGGTGATCGTCGATCACCTTGAGCCGGTCGCGCACCGAGGCCGGCACGTCGCCGAGCTTGCCCCGCTCCTCCTGGTACGCGGCGATCCGCTCGTCCGTGCTCCGGACCCGCAGGTTGTAGGCGTCCGGCTTCTGGTTGGGCGCGACCAGAAAGGACGCCGCCGCCATCCGCTCCTTGTGCAGGTCCTGGGTGAGCGCCGAGACGTCGATCGACAGCGCGGTCAGCGACCGGATCCGGTTGGCCTCGTACGCGCCCTCGCCGACCGAGACGAGTCGGATAGTTGCCAGTGCGATGACGGCCGCCACCGGAACGACGAGGATGAGGGCGAGCTTGGAGCGGATCCGCGCGTCACGCAGCCGAGGCAGTCGCCGTCGCCGGTTCCGCTGATCGGCGTCGGGGCTCTCGGGCAGGGTCGTAGGTCCGGTGCTCACGACATCGCCTCCGTCGTTTCTTCCACGCTTGACCCGCCGACCCGTGCCTGGTGCAGCGGCCAGCGCCACGCGCGGCACGGCCGCGATTTCATCAGACGAGATCCTGTTTGGGAAGCGGCAGTGAGGCAGAAAACGGTCGGGGCCGACGGAACCCGTGATCCGATCACCTAATACCTTCTTTTCTCCAGCCCCCTGAACAGGGCATGTGACTCCAGAGTGGTCGGACGTATCTGCGCAGTAATTGTCGGTTAACGTTCTGTGTCCCCAGCATGTGGGACGGCTGTCCCGAAACGACTCCCGACATCCGCGCTTGACCACAGGGCCCGGCATTGGCAAGGTTTTGCAGGCTTCGCGCACACCGTACGGCACACCAATCCCGATCCTCTACTGAGGACGGACGAGCGGCGGTGGTCGGGCGCTGGCCCGCGCCGCACCTGGAGGACTGAGTTGAGCCCCATCCGCTCCGCGAGCATCGCGGTGCTCGCATCGGCCGTGCTGGCCACCACGCTCACCGGCTGCGGGATCGGCGGGGAACCGCAGGACACCAGTCCGATCGTGATCGCCGCGGACCTCGAACTGTCCGGTGCCTCCGCGTCGATCGGGAAGGTCTACCAGCGGGCCCTGGAACTGAAGAAGGAGCAGTTGAACGCCTCCGGCGCACTGGGTGGCCGGAAGATCGAACTGAAGGTGAAGGACAACCGCTCCGACGCCGCTGAATCGTTGCGGAACATCAACGATTTCAGCGCTGACTCACGGGTCAGCGCCATCATCATGGGCGGTTGCAACGAATGTGCGATCGGCGCCGCTCGCACGATCGGTGAGAAGCGCATTCCCACCATCGCGCTCGCCTCCTCCGGGGAGGTCACGGAACCCGTCGCCGAACGCCGCTATGTCTTCAAGCTGGCACCGAATGCGGCGGACAGCGCCGCGGCCCTCACCGCCGAGATGGTCCGCCGCAACATCCGCAAGGTGGCCGTGCTGCACAGCGCCGACAAGTACGGCGAGGAGGGGCTGGCCGCGTTGGTCAGCCAGTTCGCCAAGGCCGACATCAAGCTGACCCGTGCCGAGTCGGTGCGGACCACCGACACGGAGGTCAGCACCCAGATCGGCAGCCTGGTCGCCAAGAAGCCCGACGCGATGGTCGTCTGGACCCCGCCGGAGCAGGCGTCGCTGGCGGCCGCCACGGCCCGGCAGAGCCGCTACACGGGCGCGCTCTTCTTCGACGCCTCGGCGGCCGGTGACCTCTTCCTGGGCGCCTCCGCCCGATCCACCGAGCAGACCACGCTGATCTTCACCCAGACCATGGTGATCGACGACGTCATCGCCACCACCCCGGCCAAGGCCGCCCGGCGGCAGTGGTTCCAGGAGTACACGGCCCGGTTCGGCGGCTACAACGGCTTCTCCTCGTTCGCCGCCGACGCCGTCCAGCTCATCGCCGACGCCGAGCTGCGGGCCGGCGGCAAGCCGGGCGAGGTGGACCGGGGCGCCCTGCGCGAGGTCCTGGAGACCGCGCAGCTCGACGGCCTCTCCGGGCCGATCCGGATGACCCCGGACAACCACTCCGGCCTGATGCCGCAGGCGCTGACCACGCTCGTGGCGCGCGGCGGCCGCTGGCGCCTGGCCGGTTAGTGGTCGCGGCTGCTCCCGGCGGGAGGCGGGAGACGTCTCCTGCCGGGAGCAGCCGTCAGCGGGCCGAGGTGGTGGCGCGGACCCACGGCAGGGCCAGGCGCTCGACCAGGCTGAGGGCCGAGTAGAGCACGATGCTCATCAGCGCCACCAGCACGATCGCCGCCCACGCGGTCGGGGTGTCGCCGGCGCCGTTGTACTGCAGGATCTGGTAGCCCAGCCCCGGCTGGTCCGAGTAGAACTCCCCGATCACCCCGCCGATCGCGGCCAGCGGCATGGCCACCTTCAACCCGACGAAGATCTGCGGAAGCGCGGCCGGGAAGCGGACCTTCCGGAACGCCTGCCACCAGGACGCGTTCAGCGAGCGGCCCAGCTCGGCCAGGTCCGCCGGCGTGGTGGTCAGCCCGGTCGCCGTGGAGAGCACGATCGGGAAGAAGCAGAGCAGGAACACCATGGTCAGGATGGGCTTCTGTCCCCAGCCCACCGAGATCACCAACAGCGGGCCGAAGGCGATCTTCGGCACCGCGTTGACCGCCACGAGCAGCGGGGCGAACATCCGCTCCACCCGGCCGGACGCGGCCAGCGCCATGCCGATCAGCACACCGGCGAGCGACGAGAGCAGGAAGCCGAGCAGCGTCATCCAGGTGGTGATGCCCAGTGCCGGCAGCAGCACGTCGGTGGTGTCGACCAGCGAACGCCACACCGCCTGCGGCGGGGGCAGCGCGGCCGGGTGGACCAGGTGCAGCCCCGACGTGACCAGCCACCAGGCGGCCACCGCGATGACCAGCCCGAGCGCCGGCAGACCCACCGCCGCCGGGCGTACGACGAGCCGGCGGGCATCCGCGGCGGCCTCCACGGTGGCCGGCGCCTCGGCCCGGGTCCCGGTCAACTGCGTCAACGTGTCCTCCTCTCTGGGCCGGCGCGACGACCGGCACGCGAAGGGGGTGCGCCCCACCGGGTGTCCCGGCGGGCCGCACCCCCGTTGCCCGAGCCGACCGTCAGGCCTTCGGCGCGAGGTTGAAGTCGATGATCTGGTCGGGGGTGAGGTTCTGCTTGAGCGCGCCCGCGCCCTGGAGCAGGGCGATGGTCTTGGCGACCCGCTCGTTGTCCACGGTGCCGATGGCGGTGCCGGAGTTGTTGGAACGGACGTACGCGGCCATCAGCTGCAGCTCGGCGGCGGCCGCGGCCGGGTTGGCGGCCGGCACGTTCTTCTTCAGGATCTCGCCCGCCTCGTCCGGGTGGGCCAGCGAGTATTCGAGGCCCTTCAGCAGCGCCGTGGTGAAGCGCTTGACCATCTCCGGCTTCTCCTTGGCGATCTTGCTGGACGTGACCAGCACGTTGCCGTAGAGGTCCTGCATCACGTTGCTGTAGGGCAGCACGACCGGCGTCTTCTTGGTCACCGTCTGGATGGTGGGCTGGCCGACCACGAACTGGCCGATGCCGTCCACCGCGCCCGAGCCGAGCAACCCGATCAGGCCCTGCGCGTCACCGTTGACCCAGGTCACCTTGCTGGCGTCGATGCCGGCCAGCTTGGCGTACGTCGGGAAGAGCATGCGCACGACGGAGGTGGGGGTGTCGGCGAGCTTCTTGCCCTCGAGGTCCTTCGGGGTGGCGATGTTCTTGCCCTCGACCGTGGCGATGGCGGCCATGGTGCGCTGCTGGATCGCGGCGACGGCGACGAAGTCCTTGGCCTGCCCGTTGGCGAGGAGGAGGATGGCGCCGGTCAGGTCGACCGGGGCGAAGTCCGCCTGCCCACCGGCGACCTGGACCACCCCACCGGTGCCCTGGCCGGGCTTGATGTCGACGTCGAAGCCGGCCTCCTTGAAGAAGCCCTTGTCCTTCGCCACCCAGGCGTAGGAGTCACGGCCGAAGTTGCCGAACGAGGTGAGGTAGGTCACCTTCTCCAGCGCCGCGCCGTTGCCGCCCTTGGCATCGTCCGACTTGTCCGAGTCGCTGCTGCAACCGCCGACGAGGGCGAGGGCGGTGGCCAGCGCTGCGGCGGCGACCGTACGGGTCAGCCTTCTCATCAGTGCACCATGTCCTTTCCGACCAGGGCATGTTCGCCCGGTCGGGTCGTGGGTCCGACGGTGTCGGCAGGAGGGGGAAGCCGACAGGACCGTCGTGAGGGGACTCTTCGCGCGCAACAGCGTACGAGAAGGCCGATGACGTCCGGCGGGCGTACGGGTTGCGGAACGGAAACGAAGTTGCCTGACGGAAAGGAGACTGACGTCCACCCTGGATGGTGCTATAAGGACGGCCGCCCGCTACGCTAGCCCGGCTCACGATCGCGACTGTGGAAGGGAGCCGGCGGGCGATGATCCGACTGTCCGGGGTGTCCCGCACCTTCGACGGCCGCTCGGGGCGGGTCGAGGCGCTGCGCGGCATCGACCTCGACGTCGCCGAGGGTGAGTTCGTCGCTATCCTCGGCCGCTCCGGGTGCGGCAAGTCCACCCTGCTCCGCATGGTCGCCGGGCTGCTCCCGGTCACCGAGGGCGAGATCACCGTGGCCGGCACGCCGATCACGAAGCCCCGCCAGGACATCGCCATGCTGTTCCAGCGGCCCGCCCTGCTGCCCTGGCGCACGGTGCTGGACAACGTCCTGCTTCCGGTGGAGATCTTCGGCTGGAGCCGGGCCAAGCACCGCGACCGGGCCCGCGAGCTGCTGGAGATGGCCGGGCTTGGCGGCTTCGAGAAGCGCCTCCCGCACGAGCTCTCCGGCGGCATGCAGCAGCGGGTCTCGCTCTGCCGGTCGCTCATCGGCGAGCCGCGGGTGATGCTCATGGACGAACCCTTCTCCGCGCTCGACGCGCTCACCCGCGAGGAGCTCTCCGGTGAGCTCCAGCGGGTGCACATGGAGACGAAGGCGACCATCGTCTTCGTCACCCACTCGATCGACGAGGCGGTGCTGCTCGCCGACCGGGTCGTCGTGCTCAGCCCGCGCCCCGGCCGAATCCGCGAGGTGGTCGAGGTGGCCGTGCCCCGGCCTCGCACCCTGGGCCGCCACGCGCACCTGGCCGAGGTGGCCCGGATCAGCGCCGAACTGCACGAACTACTCATGGAGCGCGACGCCGGCGGCGTCGTCGCGGGAGGACTCTGACCATGCGGGTGTCCGTCTTCACCGAGCCGCACCGCGGGGCGAGCTACGACGACCAGCTCCGGTTCGCCCGGCTGGTGGAGGAGACCGGCTTCGACGGCTTCTTCCGGGCCGACCACTACCGCGCCATGGGTGATAAGCCCGGTCTGCCCGGCCCCACCGACGCCTGGCTGACGCTCGCCGCGCTGGCCCGGGAGACCTCCCGGATCCGGCTCGGCACCCTGGTCACCTCGGCCACCTTCCGGCTGCCCGGACCTCTGGCCGTGATGGTCGCCCAGGTCGACCAGATGAGCGGCGGCCGGGTCGAGCTCGGCATCGGCGCCGGCTGGTACGAGCGCGAGCACACCGCCTACGGCATCCCGTTCCCGGCGGTCACCGAACGGTTCGACCGGCTGGCCGAGCAGCTGGAGATCATCACCGGGCTGTGGCGCACCCCGCCCGGCGAGACCTACAGCTTCACCGGGGACCACTACCGGCTGGTCGACGCGCCCGCGCTGCCCAAGCCGGTCCAGCAGCCCGGCCCGCCCGTGATCGTCGGCGGCCGGGGCCCGAAGCGCACCCCCGAACTGGCCGCCCGGTACGCCGACGAGTTCAACATGCCGTTCAAGACCGTCGCCGAGACGGCCGCCGCGTACGAGCGGGTCGCCGAGGCGTGCGACCGGACCGGCCGCACCGCGTCCGGGCGGGCGCCGCTCGTGCTCTCCGCGGGCATCGTGGTGGCCATCGGGCGCACCGACGCCGAGGCGCAGCGCCGGGCCGCGCCGCTGCACGTCAAGAGCGCGCTCCCGCCGGAGGACCCGGTGGTCGGCTCCCCCACCCAGCTCGTCGACCGGCTCGGCGAGTTCGCCGCCATCGGGGCCACCCGGGTGCACCTGCGGCTGATCGACTTCGACGACCTCGACCACGTGGAGCTCATCGCCGCCGAGGTGCTCCCCCAACTGGACGGGCCACGATGACCGAACTCTCCGCCGACCTCGAACTCGGCCCAGTGGGCCAGGAGATCGTCTTCGAGAACGACCGGGTACGCGTCTGGCACATCCGCCTGGAGCCGGGCGAGCGGCAGCCGCTGCACCGGCACGACCACCCCTACCTCGTGGTGGCGGTCCAGGGCGCGAAGAACGTGGTGCAGACCATCGACGGCACCACCATCGACGCCGACGAGCCGACCGGCGGGGTGGTCTACCGCGACCCCGGCGCCGTGCACATGCTGACCAACGTCGGTGACACCACCTACCTGGCCCGGCTCGTCGAGCTGAAGTAGCCACGCCGACGCCATCTCGCCGCGCCACGGGTGGCAAGGTGGCGATCGGGTGCACCGGGCCGTAACGTGCCCGACATGGCCTTTCGGACGTGGGGCAGGCTGCTGCTCACGGCGCTCGGCGTGAGCGTGCTGGCCGGGGCCGGCCAGCTGGGCATCGCGTACGGCTTCGGCGTCGTACGCCTCGACGGCGCGTTCGTCGACGACTCGGTGAACCGGTGGCCCGCCCAGCTCGCCTGGGTCGGCTGGTTCGCCGCGGTCGCCACGGTCGCCGGGGCCGTCCTCACCGAACGCCTCGCCCGCCGGGACGCCTCCCCGGCCGGCACCACCGAGCTGCTCTCCATCGCCGGCGTCAGCGGGCTGGGCGCCATCGTGGTCGCCCCGCTCTGCATGCAGCCGGCCCGCGCCGCCGAGCTGGGTGGCACCGTCGACCCGGTGTGGGCGGTCGGCATCTGCGCCGTCCTCGGGGCGGTGGTCGGGGCGGGCACGGCGATCGCCGTGCTGCTCAAGCCGCCGTTCGGGTGGAGCATCGCGCTCAGCGCCGCGGCCGTCTGGCTGCTCGCCCTGATCTCCGTCGCGCCGTCGGTCGCGTCGACCGGCACGCTGCCGACCGTACGCCTCGGGGTCCTCGAACCGTCCTGGCTGGACCCGGCCGCGGCCCAGCGCCTCGCCATGCTGCTGCTGCCCACCCTGGCCCTGCTGGCCGGCGCAGCCGTCGGCGTGCTGGCCCGCCGGGCCGGCTACCTGCCGCTGGTCGGCGGCGCGGCCGGCGCGGCCGGCCCGGTCCTGCTGGCCTTCGCCTACCTGACGGCCGGCCCCGGCACGGCGGCCGACCGCTACCAGCTCGCGCCCTACTACGGCGCGCTCATCGCGGTCGCCGCCGGAGCGCTCGGCTCGACCGCCACCACGGTGCTGCCCCGACCGGTGACCACGGCCACCGGGCCGGACGCCATCGAACCCACCGACATCCTCCAGCCCCTGCCGTCGTCGCCGGCCACCCCCGGCACGGCCGACCCGGTCCCCACCGCACCGGTGGCCCTGCGCCCCGCCGGGGCGCCCAGCCCGGCCCACTGGGACTGGCCGGCCGCCGGAGGGGTCACCCCCGCGCCCGTGCCAGCCGGGCTCACCCGCCGGTCCCCCGGTCGCCCGGCCCCCGAGCGGCCGGCGGACCGGGACGAGCCGATCCCGGCGCACGGGTCGGGCCCCACCGGCGAGCGCGAGGCGACCCGGCCCGGCTTCCTCGGGCACCGGTCCGACGCGGCGCCCTCCACCGTCGTCGCCGGCGAAGCGACCGATCCGGCCCCGGACGCGCACGGTGCGGAACTGCCGGCCGCCCCGGGTACCACGGCGAGGCCCGGCACGGCCGACGGGATCACGGCGCGGCACCTGGCCCCGGACCCGGACGGCCGGCCCGCGACGGCCGGCGCGGCACCGGGCGTCGCCCCCGAGGACAGCGAGGGGTTCGACCCGCCGAGGTCGGTCTTCACCCCGGAGCCGGGCCCGGACGTCGCACCTCCGGACCGGCCGTCCGACGAGACGAGCCTCGGTCAGCTTCCCGGGTCGCCTCCCCCGGGGCGGCGGACCTCGGCCATCGACGTGCTCGCCGCCGGCCGCCCGACCCCGCCGGCCGAGCCGGAGCGGGCGACGCGCGCTGCCCCGGCGGCGGAGCCGACGCACCCGACCGCATCGCACGCCGAGGCCACGAGGACCACCGGCCGGGCGGAAGCGGGGTCCGTCGCGCCGGAGCCGGTCACGCGCCCCGCCCCGACGACCGAGCCGGCTCACCCGGTGGCACCGCGCGCCGGGGCCCCGAAGACGACCGGCCGGACCGAAGCCGCGCCCGTTGCGCCGCTCCCGGTCACGCGCCCCGACCCGGTGGCGAAGCCGGCGGCAGCGGATACCGAGGCTACGAGGGTCACCGGCCGGGCGGAAGCGCAGTCGGCCATGCCGCGGCCCGCGCTGGACCGGGCGGAAGCGTCGGCCCCGGCGGCGGCGGCGGAACGCGCGGTGGCCGAAGCCTCCCCCACCGAGCCTGAGACGGAGGCCGCTGCGACGCGGCCGACGCGATCCAGGCGGAGCCGCGCCGCCGCCTCGACGCCCACGCCCCGGCCGGCAGACGACGCATCCCCGAAGCCCCGCCCGACGGAGGACACGCGCCCGAAGATGCGCTCGGCGGAGGAGGAGCCCTCGCAGGCCCGGACGCTCGACGGTGCGCTCCCGACGACCCGACCGGTGGACGACGCTCCGTCGGCGGGTCGACCGGCGGACGACACCGCCGCGGAGGCAGCGGCCGAGACGGGTGGATCCACCCCGGCCCCGCCGGCTCCGGCCGGCCGCGCCAAGCGCACCCGCAAGTCCCGGGCCACCCGGGCCACCCCGGACCAGCCGACCGGCACCACACCGGACAGCACCGCCGAGCCGGCCGCGACCAGAGCGGCCACCACGGCGGAGGCCGCCGCCACCACGCCGGACGGCACCTCCGTGCGAGCCGGAACCACGCGGGACAACACCTCCGGGCCGGCCGGGAGCACACCGGACGGCGCCTCCGCGCCTGCCGCCGGGAGCACGCCGGACGGTGCCTCCGCGCCGGCCGGGAGCATCCCGGCCACCGGCCCGGAGGCCACTCCGCACCTCCCGCCGAAGGGCGCCGAGCCGGCCGGCGAGACGCGGGCCTCGGAAGCACCGGCTCCGGCCGAGGCCGGCCCGGGCGGCGGCACGCCGACCGCCGGCGAGCGGCGGAGATTCTTCTTCGATCCGGAGCCGGCGCCGGCCCACCTGCCCGAGCCCCCGGCGTCGCCCCGGCCCCGGATCCCGATCTTCGAGGACACGGCGCCGGGGAACGTCCGGCCGGCCTGGCCGGTCGCCCCCGCCGCGAACTGGCCGGTCACCCCGCGCGGTGGCACCGGGCCGGCCGCGCCGGACGGCCCGACCGCCGGCCGGGACGCCGACCCCGAGGGCACCACGACGGGCGGCGCCACCCGGCCCGAGCCGGCACCGCGCCCCCGGCACCGCGCCCTGCCCGACCTGGGCCGGAGCACCGGCTGGGACGCCCTTGCCAACGCCCGCCCCGCCGACCCGCCCGCTCCACCGCCCACCGGCCGGACCGCGGACCACACCGCCCCCACCGGCCCGGTCCGGGAGGTCACCGACACCACCGGCCGGACCCCGAAGAACAGCGACACCACCGGCCGCACCCCGGAAAACACCGGCCGGCTCCCGGCAGCCGCCGCCCACACCGGCACGGCCCCGGAGACCACCGGCACGGCCTCGGAGACCACCGGCACAGCACCGGAGACCACCGGCACGGCACCGGAATCCCCCGGTACGGCACCGGAGAGCACCGGCGCGGCCGACCGGACACCGGAGGTCACCCGTTCGATACTCGCGGCCTGGGACGGTCCGACCACGGGGGCCGCCGGCAGCGCGACCGGCGGACGGCACGCCGACGTGTCCGGGGCGGACGGGAGCACCGAGGCCGCCGGCGGGAAGTCCAAGGCCCGGCGCAGCCTGTTCCGGCGTAACCGGGGCAAGGGCAGCGAGGCGGCCGAGGTCGACCGCGAGTCCGAGCCGCTCGCCGCGCAGGACGAGGAGTACGTCGACTGGGTCGCCGGCCTCGCCTCCGACGACAACGCGGACGACGCCCGGTCGCTGCGTACCGGCCGGCACCACCGCGACTGAGCCCCGCGGGGCCGGGCCGACCAGCGGCCCGGCCCGCGGCGGCGCTCAGGCGAGTGGCAGGTAGACCCGCGAGCCGCCGGCCACGAACTCCTCGGACTTGTCCTTCATGCCGCGCGCCGCGTACTCCTTCAGCTCCTGGGTGATCTTCATGGAGCAGAACTTCGGCCCGCACATCGAGCAGAAGTGCGCGGTCTTCGCCGGCTCCGCCGGCAGCGTCGCGTCGTGGTACGACCGGGCCGTCTCCGGGTCCAGCGCGAGGTTGAACTGGTCCTCCCAGCGGAACTCGAACCGCGCCTTGGAGAGCGCGTCGTCCCAGGCCTGCGCCCCCGGGTGCCCCTTGGCCAGGTCGGCCGCGTGCGCCGCGATCTTGTACGCGATCACGCCCGCCTTCACGTCGTCCCGGTCGGGCAGACCGAGGTGCTCCTTCGGGGTGACGTAACAGAGCATCGCCGTGCCGAACATGCCGATCATCGCGGCGCCGATGGCCGAGGTGATGTGGTCGTACGCGGGCGCGATGTCGGTGGTCAGCGGGCCGAGCGTGTAGAACGGCGCCTCGTGGCACCACTCCTGCTGGAGGTCCACGTTCTCCTTGATCTTGTGCATGGGCACGTGGCCGGGACCCTCGATCATCACCTGTACGTCGTGCGCCCAGGCGACCTTCGTCAGCTCGCCGAGGGTACGCAGCTCGGCGAACTGCGCCTCGTCGTTGGCGTCCGCGATCGAGCCGGGCCGCAGCCCGTCGCCGAGCGAGAACGTCACGTCGTAGCACGCGAGCAGCGCGCACAGCTCCTCGAAGTGGGTGTAGAGGAAGTTCTCCTCGTGGTGCGCCAGGCACCAGGCCGCCATGATCGAGCCGCCGCGGGAGACGATCCCGGTCACCCGGTCCACGGCGAGGGGCACGTACGGCAGCAGCACCCCGGCGTGCACCGTCATGTAGTCGACGCCCTGCTCGGCCTGCTCGACCACCGTCTCGCGGAACACCTCCCAGCTCAGCTTCACCGGGTCGCCGCCGACCTTCTCCAGCGCCTGATAGATGGGGACGGTGCCGATCGGCACCGGCGAGTTCCGCACGATCGCCTCGCGGGTCTCGTGGATCCGCTTCCCGGTGGACAGGTCCATGACGGTGTCCGCGCCCCACCGGGTGGCCCAGGTCAGCTTCTCCACCTCCTCGGCGACCGAGGAGGTCACGGCCGAGGTGCCGATGTTGGCGTTGACCTTGACCAGGAACGCCTTGCCGATGATGGCCGGCTCGCACTCCGGGTGGTTGACGTTGAGCGGCAGCACGGCCCGCCCGGCCGCGATCTCGTCCCGGACGAATTCCGGCGCGACCCCCTCCCGGATCGCCACGAACTCCATCTCCGGCGTGACGGTCCCGGCCCGGGCGTACGCGAGCTGCGTGGGCCGGCGACCGTCCACGCCGGCCAGCGGGGTGCCGGCGCCGCGCACCGGGGCGACGTCCCCGCGCGCCGCGATCCACGGCCCGCGCAGCGGCGGCAGCCCCACCTCCGGCTCCGAGCCGGGACCGGACGTGTCGTAGAGCCGGACCGGCGGGTTGTCCCCGGTCAACTCGACCTCGGCGAACGGCACCCGGATGTCCGGGCGGGATCCCTCGACCCAGACCTTGCGACGTGCGTGCATGACAGCCTCCCTGTCGCTCAAGCGGACCAGCCGAAGTGGTCCAGCGGGCCGCGTCCCGCCCCCATCTCCCAGTGCCGCGCGCCGGTCAGCGCGCGGGTCACGTACTCCTTGGCGGCGGCCACCGCGACCGGCACCGGGTCGCCCGCCGCCAGCCGGACGGCGATCGCCGCCGAGAACGAGCAGCCGGTGCCGTGGTTGTGCCGGGTCGGCACCCGGGGCGCGCGCAGCAGCGTGGTCGCGCCGCCGCCGGCCAGCACGTCCACCGACTCGCCGGCCGCGTCCACGTCGCCGCCGGTCACCACCACGTACGCCGGGCCGGCGGCCGCCAGCGCCTCGGCCGCCGCGACCATCTCCTCGACCGTGGTCACCGGGCGCCCGGTGAGGGCCGCGGCCTCCGCGCAGTTCGGCGTCGCCACCTCGGCGTACGGGAGCAGCCGCTCGACCGCCGGCGCCACGCCGAGCCGGTGCCCGCTGGTGGCGACCAGCACCGGGTCGACGACCAGATGGGGCAGCCGGCCCGCCTTCGCCGCCTCGGCCACCGCTTCGGCGACTGCGGGGGTGCCGAGCATGCCGGTCTTCACGGCCCGTACGTCGAAGTCGCCGAGCACGCTGTCGAGCTGGTCGCGCACGGTCTGCGGGGGCAGGGGCAGCACGGCGTCCACGCCCCGCGTGTTCTGCGCGGTGACCGCGGTGATCACGCTGGTGCCGTAGGCGCCGAGGGCGGCGAAGACCTTGAGGTCGGCCTGGATGCCGGCGCCGCCGCCCGAATCGGATCCGGCGATCGTGAGGAGTGTTTTCGGCGTCATGGCTTTTTCCTGGTTGCGGTTGAGGGCTGGTGGGCCGCCGTCAGCGTGGCGGCGACCTCGGTGGGGTCCTCGGCGCGCATCAGGGCGCCGAGCACGGCCACCCCGGCCACTCCCGCCGCGACGCAGGCCGCCAGCTGTTCCGGGGTCTCGATGCCGCCGAGCGCGAGCACCGGCACGGGGCTGGCCGCGATCAGCTCGCGCAGCCCGTCGGGGTGCAGGGGTGGGCCGTAGCCGGGTTTGGTCCTCGTCGGGAAGACCGGCGACAGGGTCGCGTAGTCCTCCGTCGTGAGCCGGGCCAGCTCCGTGGCGTCGTGGCAGGAACGGCCGACCAGCCCGGCGGCCGGCGGCGGGTACGGGCCGGCGGCCGGCAGGTGGACGGCGTCCCCGCCGAGCGGGTCGGGCCCGGCCACGACCAGGGTGCCGCCGGCCTCGGCGAGGATCGCGCGCAGCTCGGTGGCCAGGGCGGCGCGCTCGGCCCGGGACAGGTCCTTCTCCCGCAGCACCACCCAGCGCACTCCCCCGGCCACGGCCGCCTCCACGACCTCGACCAGAGGTCGCCGCGCCACCCGCCGGTCGGTCAGCAGAACCACGCCCGACGGCACGGCCTTGCCGGAGATCGTGCAAGGTTCCGGCCCCTCCACGGGCCATTCCGCGCCAAGAGCTGCGGAGCAGACCGCGATCCCGGTGCTGGGCGGCGCTTCGGCCGGCGTTCTCGTGCTGAGATCGACCGGGGAGCCCGCCGTCACAGCTCGGGCCTTCCCTCGTCGGGGGTGGAGGCGAGGGCGTGGAAGCGGCGGGCGATCCGGCCGGCCCCGTACGCCAGCCGCCCGGCCTCGACCGCGTGCCGCATGGCGGTGGCCATCGCCACCGGGTCGGCGGCCCGGGTGACCGCGCTGGCCAGCAGCACGGCGTCGCAGCCCAGCTCCATGGCGAGCGCGGCGTCGGACGCGGTGCCGATCCCCGCGTCGAGGATCACCGGCACGTCCACGCCCTGCCGGATCAGCCGGATGTGGTGCGGGTTGGTCACCCCCAGCCCGGAGCCGATCGGCGCGCCGGCCGGCATCACGGCCGCACAGCCCACGTCGGCCAGCCGCCGGGCCAGGATCGGGTCGTCTGACGTGTACGGCAGCACGGTGAACCCGTCGGCCACCAGTTCCTCGGCGGCGCGCAGCAGCTCCACCCCGTCGGGCAGCAGCGTGCGCTCGTCGCCGATCACCTCCAGCTTCACCCAGTCGGTGTCGAACGCCTCCCGGGCCAGCTGGGCCACCTTCACCGCCTCGGACGCGGTGTAGCAGCCCGCCGTGTTCGGCAGCAGCCGTACCCCGCACCGGTCCAGCAGGTCGAGCAGGCCGCCGGCGGCGGCCGGTGCGGTGTCCACCCGGCGCAGCGCCAGGGTGACCAGTTCGGTGCCGGAGGCGCGGATGGCCTGCTCCAGCACGTGCAGGTTGGCCGCGCCGCCGGTGCCGAGGATGAGCCGGGAGCCGAAGCCGACCCCGCCGATCTCGAAGGACATCCGGCTCACCCGCCCTGGGCGGCGCTGAGCACCTCGACCCGGTCGCCGGCGCGCAGCACGGTCGCCGACCAGCCGCCGCGCGGCACCACCTCGCCGTTCACCGCGACCGCGAGGCCGCGCTCCTGGGCGGTGACCGCGCGGACCACGTCGGCGACGGTCGAGCCGCCGGGCAGCTCCCGTCCCGCGCCGTTGACGATCAGTTCCACCTGGGCTCCTTCCCGAACCGGTCCGGGGTGAAGGGGGCGAGCAGCGGATCCGGCTCGCCGGTGACGATCCACTCGGTGACCAGGTCGGCGGTGACCGG
Source organism: Micromonospora sp. CA-244673 (assembly GCF_050948395.1). Taxonomy (NCBI): domain Bacteria; kingdom Bacillati; phylum Actinomycetota; class Actinomycetes; order Micromonosporales; family Micromonosporaceae; genus Micromonospora; species Micromonospora sp. CA-244673. The sequence goes on from NZ_CP192019.1 coordinate 6,458,604, forward strand.
GGTGAGGACGATGCCGTGCCGGTGGTGCCCGGTGGCGACGAGCACGCCGGGCCGGCCGGGCAGCCGCCCGATGATCGGCGCGTTGTCCGGGGTGCCGGGGCGCAGCCCCGCGGTCGCCTCGACCAGGTCGTACTCGGCCAGCTCCGGCACCAGGTCCACGGCGGCGCGGAGCAGCCGGAGCACCGCCCCGGCGGTCACCTCGGTGTCGGCGCGCTCCTCGACGGTCGCCCCGACCACCACCTCGCCGCTGTCCCGGGGCACCAGATAGATCGACTCGCCGTCGGCGTACCCCCGGATCACGTGCCGGAAGTCCGGCGCGCCGCGACCGGGCGCGCGGAGCCGGAGCACCTGGCCCTTGACCGGCCGGACCGGCAGCCCGGTCAGCGCGGCGGCGCCGCAGCCGGCCGCCACCACGGTGACCTTGGCGTCCACCTCGGACAGCGCGCCGACCCGGGCCGGGTTCAGCACCGCGCCGGCCCGCCCGGCCGCCGCCCGCAGCGCGGGGACCAGCCGGCGCGGGTCGACCTGGTGGTCGCCGGGGGCGACCGCGCCGCCGCGCACCCGCGGGGCCAGCGCCGGCTCGCGGTCGCGCAGCTCCGAGGGGCGCAGCGGCGTGATCGGCAGTCCCAACCCCCGCTGGTACGACCAGAGCCGCCGCGCCTCGGCCAGGTCGTCCGCGGTGAGCCCGACCACCAGGGTGCCGTCGGCCCGGTACCCGACGTCGGCGCCGGCCGCCTCGGCCAGGTCGGCGGCGAAGCCGGGCCAGCGGGCGGCGGACTCGGCGAGCAGGCCGGTCAGCTCGTGCTCGCCGAAGTAGGCCTCGGCGACCGGGGAGAGCATCCCGGCGGCGACGTGCGAGGCCCCGGAGCCGGGAGCGGGATCGTGGACGGTCACGCGCAGCCCGCGGGAGGCGCACCGCCACGCGATCGCCAGCCCGACCGGTCCCGCCCCCACGATGGCGACGTCCGGTCGGGTCAGCACGTCAGCGCCGCGATCAGCTCGGCGGTCGTGCGGGCGGGATCGGGGCTGGCGGACAGCGCACCCACCACCGCCACCCCGTACGCCCCAGCGGCTCGCAGCGCCGGCACCGACGCGGCGGTCACCCCGCCGATCGCGATCACCGGCACGTCCACGGCACCGGCCACCGCGCGCAGCCCGGCGGGGCCGATCGGATCGGGGAGGCCCGACTTGGTGGTGGTGGCGTGGCAGGGGCCCACGCCCAGGTAGCTCGCCCCGGCGGCGACCGCCGCGACGGCGCCGCCCGGCTCCCGTGCGGTCGCGCCGAGCACGGCGCCGGCGCCGAGCACCCGGCGGGCGGCCGCTACGGGCAGGTCCTCCGCGCCGACGTGCCCGCCGTCGGCGTCGACCGCCAGCGCCACATGCAGCCGGTCGTTGACCAGGCACGTCGCCCCGTACGGCCGGCACAGGCCGACCACCCGCCGGGCCAGCTCGTACGCCTCCCGGTCGCTGGCGTCGTCTTCGACCCGGACCTGGACGACCAGCTCGGCGCGGGCCACCGGCAGGGCGGCACGCAGCACGGCGAGCGGGTCCCGCCCCGGCCGGGTGTCGGTGATCAGATGCAGTCGTCCCAGGGACGGCACGGCAACTCTCCTCCCTGCGCCGGCATTACCCGGATCAGGTTCGACGGTCGGGGGCTTCCAGCCCCCCTCTCAGCCCGGTGGCACCGGGCTCCCGTGGGTCACTTGCGGGCCTACCGTACGACGTGCGCGCGCATCCGCCAAGGGGCACGTGGGGAATTTCCCACCGACCGTCCCGAGTGGAGGACGGAGACAGCACGTGATCTCCCGGTCACGTCATGCTGTCGGGATGCCCTCGTCCGCCCACGTTCCCCGCCGGCTGGCCTTCCTACCGTTCCGAGGCAGCGCCGCAGTCGCCGAGGGCCTCCTGACCTGGGCGATGCTGCAGGGCCCAGCCTGGTGCCGCCTCCTGCCCGACGTGTACGTGCACCGCGACGGCCACCGCCCGGACGACCATCGCATGTGGTGCGACGCCGTGGCGTTACGCCTGCCGGGGGCGGACGGCGCGGCGCGGCGCGGCGCGGACAGCATGCTGCCCCGGCGGCCGGGCAGGCGGGCCGGGGCAGCGAGCGGGTCGGTCAGAGGATCGCGTCGAGGGTGTCGAGGTCCTCGTCGGTGGGCTGCCAGGTGCCCGCCTCGGCGTTGGCGCGTACCTGCTCGGGCGTGGTGGCGCCGGCGATCACCGAGGTCACGGCCGGGCGGGCGGCGAGCCCGCCGATGGCCACCTGGAGCATGCTGATCCCGCGCTCGGCCGCGTACGCCTCGATGGCCTCGATGGTGTCCCAGTCGGCGGCGGCGAGGCGCTCGGCGTACCGGCCGCCGCCGGAGAGCCGGCTGCCGGCGGGCGGGGTCTCGTCCCGCTTGTACTTGCCGGTGAGCAGGCCGTTGGCCAGCGGGAAGAACGGCAGCATGCCGAGGCCGAACCGCTCGCACGCCGGGATCACCTCGGCCTCGACGGACCGTTCCAGCAGCGAGTAGTGGTTCTGCGCGGAGATGAAACGCGTGCGGCCCTGGGAGGAGGCGGTCCAGTCGGCGTCGGCGATCTGCCAGCCGGCGAAGTTCGAGTTGCCGAGGTAGCGCACCTTGCCGGCGGTGACCAGGTCGTCCAGCGCGGCGAGGGTCTCGTCGATCGGGGTGCCCGGGTCGGGCTCGTGCATCTGGTAGAGGTCGATGTGGTCGGTGTCGAGGCGGCGCAGCGAGGCCTCGACCGCCCGGGCGATGTAGCGGCGGGCGCCCCGGGCGCCGTGGTCCGGCCCGTTGAGCCCGTGCATGTCCATGCCGAACTTGGTGGCGACCACCACGTCGTCCCGGCGCCCCTTGAGCGCCTGCCCGAGGAGTTCCTCGGAGCCGCCCTGCGGCTCACCGTAGATGTCGGCGGTGTCGAAGAAGTTGATTCCGGCGTCGAGCGCAGCGTCGACGACGGCGCGGGTGCCGTCGAGGTCGAGCTTGCGGCCGAAGTTGTTGCAGCCGATGCCGACGACGGACACCACGAGTCCGGAGTCGCCGAGCCGGCGGTAGGTCATCTCAGTCACGAGATCCACCCTATGCCGCCGCGCCCGGCGTCACCTGACGTCCCAGACCGGCTCCGGGGTCTCCACCACCTCGCCGTCGCCGCGGAACAGCACGAACCGGTCGAACGAGCGGGTGAACCACCGGTCGTGGGTGACCGCGACGACCGTCCCGGCGAACGCGTCCAGGCCCGCTTCGAGGGCCTCGGCGGAGGCCAGGTCGAGGTTGTCGGTCGGCTCGTCGAGCAGCAGCAGGGTCGCCCCGGACAGCTCCAGCAGCAGCACGAGGAAGCGTGCCTGCTGGCCGCCGGACAGGGTGCCGAACCGCTGGTCGCCCTGCCCGGCCAGCTCGTACCGGGACAGCGCCGCCATGGCGGCGTGCCGGTCCATGCCGGCCCGGTGTTCGTCGCCCCGCCACAGGATGTCGACAAGCGTCTTCGCCATCAGCTCGGGCCGGTCGTGGGTCTGGGAGAAGTGGCCGGGCCGGACCCGGGCGCCGAGGCGTACCTGGCCGCCGTGCGCGACGGGGGTGAGCGCCGCCGCGCCGTCGACCGGGGTGTTGGCCGGGTCGGGGTCGGTGCCGCCGCGGGCCAGCAGGCGCAGGAAGTGCGACTTCCCGGTCCCGTTCGCGCCGAGCACCGCGAGCCGGTCGCCGTACCAGAGTTCCAGGTCGAAGGGGTAGGTCAGGCCGTCCAGTTCGAGCTGCTCGGCGATCACCGCCCGCTTGCCGGTCCGCCCGCCGGTCAGGCGCATCCGGATGTCCTGCTCCTTCGGGGGTACGGGCGGGGGCCCGGCCTCCTCGAACTTGCGCAGCCGGGTCTGCGCGGCCTGGTAGCGGGAGGCCATCCCGTCGTTGTACGCGGCCTTCTGCTTGTACATGAGCACCAGCTCGCGCAGCTTCTGGTGCTCCTCGTCCCAGCGGCGGCGCAGCTCGTCGAGGCGGGCGTGCCGGGCCACCCGGGCCTCGTGCCAGCTGGCGAAGCCGCCGGGGTGCACCCACGCGCTGCCGCCCTCGACGGCGACCACCCGGTCGGCGGTCTGGGCGAGCAGCTCCCGGTCGTGCGAGACGTAGAGCACGGACTTGCCGGACTCGCGCAGCCGGGCCTCCAGCCAGCGCTTGCCGGGCACGTCGAGGAAGTTGTCGGGCTCGTCGAGAAGGAGCACCTCGTCCGGGCCGCGGAGCAGCAGTTCCAGGGCGAACCGCTTCTGCTGGCCGCCGGAGAGGGTCCGCACCGGGCGCTCCCGGGCGGCGTCCCACGGCAGGTCGAGGACGATGGTGGCGACGGTGTCGAAGAGCACCTCGGCGTCGTACCCGCCGGTCTCGCCCCAGGCGGCCAGCGCGTCCGCGTACGCGAGCTGGGCCTTGCCGGCGGCGCTGCTGTACTTGCCGCGGACCTCGGCCGCCCGCATGGCCGCCTCGGTGTCGGCGAGGCGGCGACCGGCGTCGCGCAGCGCGGGCGGGGCGAGCGACAGCGCCAGGTCGGCGAGGGTCGACTCGTCGCCGATCATGCCGATGAACTGCCGCATCACGCCGAGCCCGCCGGAGCGGGCGACGGCGCCGGTCTTCACCGGCAGGTCGCCGGCGACCATGCGCAGCAGGGTGGTCTTGCCGGCGCCGTTGGGGCCGACGAGGGCCACCTTGGCGCCCTCACCGACCCGGAACGACACCTCGGCGAAGAGTTCCCGGCCGTCCGGGAGGATGTGCCCGACACCTGCCACGTCCACGTATCCCACGCGGGCATCCTGCCCGAGGGGCGGGCGCGGGCGACACCCGATTACCGGGTGACCCGGAGCACCCGGTAGCCCTTCTGGCTGGCGTGCCGCTCGACCTGCCAGCCCTGTTCGACCAGCCAGCGGTGCAGCGAGTCGCCGCCGAGGTGCCGGGCGACGACCAGCCAGGCCACCCCGTCCGGGGTGAGCCGGGGCAGCCAGCGCCGCAGCAGCTCGTGCAGCTCCGGCTTGCCGATGTGGATGGGCGGGTTGGACCAGATCTGGGTGAAGGCGAGGTCGGCGGGTACGTCGTCCGGCGCGGCCACCCGGACCCGGTCGGCGGCCCCGACCCGGGCGGCGTTGGCGGCGGTGAGGTCGCGGGCCCGCTGGTTGACGTCGACCGCCCAGACGGTGGCGGCCGGGGCGGTGCCGGCCAGCACGCAGGTGATCGGCCCGAAGCCGCACCCGATGTCGAGGAGCGGGCCGGTGGCGTCGTGCGCCGGCAGTTCGGCCTTGCGCAGCAGCACCGCCGTGCCGGGGTCCAGCCGGGCGGCGGAGAAGACGCCGGCGGCGGAGGCGAGGGTGTAGTCGCGCCCGGCGACGGAGAACTCGACCTCGCGCGGCTGGGCGGGGGTCGCGGGTTCAGCGGTGAAGTAGTGGTCGCCGGTCACGTCGGGCATTGTCGCACCGCCCGGGAGCGGCGCCCGCGACGGTGCGGCGGGCAGGACGGAACGCCACTCCGCCGGATTTTGCCGATATTACCCACGAAAGGGACAATGGCCCCTACTGTAGCCAACATGGTGTATCGGTACGAGTCCGATGAGGACGCCTTCCTGGAGTACCCGCGGCCCGGGTCGGACCCGTCCGTGCCCGGGGACGTGGCGGCTCCGCCGGCGGGTCCCTCGCCGTCCCGCTTCCCCACCCCGTCGCTGCCGCCACCGGTCCGGCCCGCCCCGGCGGTCGAGGCCGCCCGGGCGCCGGCCCCGCCGCCCCCGGCCCCGGCACCGGCGCCCAGCCGGCCCGCCCCGCCCCGGGAGCCCGCCCCGGTGCCGCAGCCCACGCCGGTGGCGCCGCCCGCACCACCGGTGCCGCAGCCGACGCCCGCCGCCGCGCCCCGACCGGAGATGTCGGCCCCTTCGACGCCCCGACCCGAAATGTCGGCCCCGGCCGACCCCGTCGTCCGGACCACCGATCCGCTGGACCTGGCCCGGTCCCGCCACGCCGAACGCCGGCGCGGCGGCGGCCGGGCCTGGCAGGTGCTGATCGGCGGCGCCGCCGTGCTGATGCTGCTCGCCCTCACCGGGCTGGCCGTCGCCGCCCTCCTGGAGGACCGGACCGCCACGCCACCGGCCAGCCAGCAGAGCAGCCAGCCGGTGGTGGAGCAGTCCCCCGCGGCCGACGGACACGACCTGGACTCCCGGGACACCGACCAGGCGGCGCTCACCGCCAAGGAGGTCTTCCCCGGCCAGCAGGTGGTGGTGGCCGACGGGCAACCGGCGTACCGGGTGCTGAAGACGCACTCCAGCGCGAGCTGCGCGGTCGCGGCCACCGGCGAGATCGCCGACCTGCTGGTCCGCCTCGGCTGCAACCAGGTGGTCCGGGCGACCCTCCGCTCCCCCGACGGCGACCACCTGCTCACCGCGGGTTTGTTCAACCTGACCGACGTGGCCAGCGCCCAGCGGGCGCGCGACCGGATCCGGCCGATGCTGGACGAACGGCAGGGTCGGTTCCGCGGCATGGCGGCGAGCGAGGACACCGAGGCGGTGGCGACGGCCGCCGCCCGGGTCGGCTGGCAGGTCCGCGGCCACTACCTCGCCTACTGCGTGGTCACCCGCGCCGACGGGGAACGGATCAGCTCCGGCGACACGAAGGCCCGGGACATCCTGTACGACATGATCGAGGTCTACCTGAACCGGGGCGTGCTGGAGCGCCGGGCCAGCGGCGGGGTGGCCAGCCAGCCCACCGACGGCCCGACCGACGGCAGCGCCGGCCAGGACGGCACCCGCAACTGAGATCGGCCACCACGGTCCGTCACTCCCACACCGGGGCGGCGGGCCGTTCCCTTGTGCTCAGCCCTCGGCGACCGGCACCCGGAGCCGGCGGGTGAGGTCGGCGCGGCGGGCGTACTCGGCGGGGTCGGCCGGGTAGCCGACCTCGACGAGGGCCAGCCCGTGCGCGGGCGCCACGGTCACCTCGCTGGCGCGTTCCCGGCGGCTCAGCAGGCCCGCGGGCCACTCGACCGGCCGGCGGCCGTCCCCGGCCACCAGCATGGCGCCGACCAGGCTGCGGACCATGTTCTGGCAGAACGCGTCGGCCCGCACCGTGGCGACCAGGATGCCGTCCGGCTCGCGCCGCCAGTCCAGCCGGGTCACCTCGCGCAGCGTGGTGGCGTTCTCCTTGCGCCGGCAGTACGCGGCGAAGTCGTGCTCCCCCACGAGGCCGGCCGCCGCGGCGTTCAGCGCCGCCAGGTCCAGCGGCTTCGGCCAGGCCAGGGTGTCGGTGCGGCGCAGCGGCTCGGCGCCCCACGGCGCGTCGGTCACCCGGTACTCGTAGCGGCGGAAGGTGGCCGAGAAGCGCGCGTCGAAGTCGGCCGGCACCTCGGTCATGGCCCGTACCCGCACGTCGGGCGGGAGCAGCCGGGCCAGCCGGCGCAGCAGCCTGCCGTCGTGCTGCCGCCACACCTCGGTCGGCAGGTCGAGGTGGCAGACCTGCCCGGTGGCGTGCACGCCGGCGTCGGTGCGGCCGGCCACGGTCAGCCCGGTCGCGGTGCCCGCGCCGAGGACCAGGTCCAGGGCCTCCATGAGCACCCCGGCGACCGTGCGCCGGGCGGGCTGGGCGGCCCAGCCGGAGAAATCGGTGCCGTCGTACGAGACGTCCAGCCGCAGCCGGGTCCGCTCGTCCACCTCGTACCTCCTGTGACGGAACGGGCCCGGCACCCCGAGGGGTGCCGGGCCCGGCCAAGCCCGATGATCAGGCCTTGCCGTTCTCCTCGGTCGCGAGGTCGCTGTCCTCGCGGGCCTCGGCGGTGTCACCGGAGGCCGAGACCGGAGCCTCGGCGTCCTGGTCGGCGGCCTCGCTGGAGCGCGGGGTCTCCTCGGCCGGGGCCAGGGCCTCGACCTTGTCCTGCTGCGCGGCCTTGCGGGCGGCGGTCTTCTTGTTCGCCTTCGGCTCGGCGACCTGAAGCTCCTCCACCAGCTCGATGATCGCCATCGGAGCGGCGTCACCCTTGCGCGGACCGGTCTTCACGATCCGGGTGTAGCCACCGTTGCGGTTGGCGTACCGGGGCGCGATCTGGTCGAACAGGGCGTAGACCACGTCCTTGTCCTTGACGACGCCCAGCACCCGGCGCCGCGCGGCGAGGTCGCCGCGCTTGGCCTTGGTGATGAGCTGCTCGGCCAGCGGACGCAGCCGCCGGGCCTTCGTCTCGGTGGTCTTGATCTTGCCGTGCTGGAACAGCGCAGTGGCCAGGTTGGCCAGCATCAGCCGCTCGTGCGCGGGGCTGCCGCCGAGGCGGGGGCCCTTGGTGGGCGTGGGCATGCTTGGTGCTCCTCAGGTGTGGCGGCAGCGCGGACTAGAGCTGCTCGGTCTCGCGGTAGTCGTCGGTGTCGTAGTCGGCCTCGCCGAAGGCGTCCACGACGTGCGCCGGGTCGAAGTTCGGAGCCGAGTCCTTCAGCCCCAGGCCCATCCCGGCGAGCTTCATCTTGACCTCGTCGATCGACTTCTGACCGAAGTTGCGGATGTCGAGGAGGTCGGCCTCGGTACGCCCGATGAGCTCACCAACGGAGTTGATGCCCTCGCGCTTGAGGCAGTTGTAGGAGCGGACGGTCAGGTCCAGCTCCTCGATCGGCAGGGCCAGGTCGGCCGCCAGCTGGGCGTCCTGCGGGGACGGCCCGATGTCGATGCCCTCGGCGGTCTCGTCCAGCTCCCGGGCGAGCCCGAACAGCTCCACCAGCGTCGAGCCGGCCGAGGCCAGCGCGGTACGCGGGCCCATCGACGGCTTGGTCTCGACGTCGATGATCAGCCGGTCGAAGTCGGTCCGCTGCTCGACACGGGTCGCCTCGACCCGGTAGGTCACCTTGAGCACGGGCGAGTAGATCGAGTCGACCGGGATCCGGCCGATCTCGGCGCCCGCCTGCTTGTTCTGCGCCGCGGTGACGTAGCCGCGACCCCGCTCGACGGTCAGCTCCATGTCGAGCCGGCCCTTGCCGTTCAGGGTGGCGAGCTTCAGGTCCGGGTTGTGCACCGAGACACCGGCCGGGGGCTGGATGTCACCGGCGGTCACGTCGCCCGGGCCCTGCTTGCGCAGGTACATGCTGACCGGCTCGTCGTGCTCGGAGCTGACGCACAGCTCCTTGATGTTCATGACGAGCTCGACCACGTCCTCCTTGACACCGGGGATGGTGGTGAACTCGTGCAGGACACCGTCGATCTTGATCGAGGTGACCGCCGCACCCGGGATGGACGACAGCAGCGTGCGCCGCAGCGAGTTGCCCAGGGTGTAGCCGAAGCCCGGCTCCAGCGGCTCGATGGTGAACCGGGAGCGGGTCTCGTTGATCGACTCTTCGGAGAGAGACGGTCGCTGGCTGATGAGCATCTTTTCTCTTCTCTTCCGGGGCGCCCGCTATTTGACGCCCACGACACAAACTGTTCCGGTGGCCCGCCCCGGAGGGCGGGCCACCGCAACGAGCCCTTACTTGGAGTAGAGCTCGACGATCAGCTGCTCCTGGACCTGGGTGTCGATCACCTGGCGGGCCGGGAGCGAGTGCACGAGGATCTTCATCTGGCTGGGGATCGCCTCGAGCCAGGCCGGAACCGACCGCGAACCGGCCTGAGCCTGCGCCACCACGAACGGGGTGAGCTGCTTGCTCTTCTCCCGGACCTCGATGATGTCGTGCTCCTTGACGCGGTACGACGGGATGTCGACCTTCTTGCCGTTCACCGTGAAGTGACCGTGCTTGACCAGCTGGCGGGCCATGTCCCGGGAACCGGCGTAGCCGGCCCGGTAGACCACGTTGTCCAGCCGCGACTCGAGGATCTGCAGGAGGACCTCACCGGTCTTCGCCTGCTTGCCCACGGCCTCCTCGTAGTAACCGCGGAACTGCTTCTCCAGCACGCCGTAGACCCGGCGAGCCTTCTGCTTCTCACGGAGCTGGAGCAGGTACTCCGTCTCCTTGGTGCGGCCGCGGCCGTGCTGCCCGGGCGGGAACGGCCGGGACTCGAACGGGCACTTCGGGCCATCGCACTTGCTGCCCTTGAGGAACAGCTTCATCTTCTCCCGCCGGCAACGGCGGCAGTCAGCACCGGTGTAACGAGCCATCTCTCTCTACCTCTCAGACCCGACGACGCTTCGGCGGACGGCACCCGTTGTGCGGCTGCGGGGTGACGTCGGAGATCTGCCCGACCTCCAGCCCGGCGGCCTGCAGCGAACGGATGGCGGTCTCCCGGCCGGAGCCGGGGCCCTTGACGAACACGTCGACCTTGCGCATGCCGTGATCCATGGCCCGGCGCGCGGCGGCCTCGGCGGCCAGCTGAGCGGCGAACGGGGTCGACTTGCGCGAGCCCTTGAAGCCCACCTGGCCCGAGGAGGCCCAGGAGATGACGGCACCGGTCGGGTCCGTGATGGACACGATGGTGTTGTTGAAGGTGCTCTTGATGTGCGCCTGCCCGTGGGCGACGTTCTTGCGTTCCTTGCGCCGGACCTTCTTGACAGCGGCTCCGGCACGAGCCTTCGGTGGCATAAGTCTGTGCGCTCCTAGTTACTTCTTGCCGGGCTTCTTCTTGCCGGCGACGGTCCGCTTCGGGCCCTTCCGGGTCCGCGCGTTGGTCTTGGTCCGCTGGCCACGGACGGGCAGGCCCCGGCGGTGCCGGATACCCGCGTAGCAGCCGATCTCGACCTTGCGGCGGATGTCTGCGGCGACCTCGCGGCGAAGGTCACCTTCAACCTGGTAGTTGGCCTCGATGTGGTCGCGGAGCTGCACGAGCTCCTCGTCCGTGAGGTCCCGAGCGCGCTTCTCCGGCGAGATGCCGGTGGCGGCGAGCGTCTCCAGGGCGCGGGTGCGACCGACCCCGAAGATGTAGGTGAGCGCGATCTCCATCCGCTTGTCGCGGGGGAGGTCGACGCCGACTAGACGTGCCATGTGCGGGCGTACTCCTCGTGATGTTGTGCGGAGGTGTGGACCCGTCCCACCCCGCTACCGACCGTCCCTGTCCTTCCGGCGCGTTCAGCGCCGGCGACCGGGATCGGTCGCTGCCCGAGCGGGCCCCGGCCTCCGACCGGGGGTCAACCACGAGGAAGTACGCGCTGCGTACCGCTCGCGGCTGGGACGAGCTGGTGATGTGTGTGCGGGATCTGCCACCCGGGCCGGTTCCGCCGCCGCTCGTCACGGTCGGCGGGAACGGATCAGCCCTGGCGCTGCTTGTGGCGCGGGTCAGAGCAAATGACCATGACCCGGCCGTGCCGGCGGATCACCCGGCACTTGTTGCAGATCCTCTTGACGCTCGGCTTGACCTTCACGGTTGCCTTACTTCCCATCTGGCCCGGAGACGCGACGGTGCGCGACCCGGACGTCGAAGACGGACACGGGGACGTCCCGGCCGTCGTCAGGCTTACTTGTAGCGGTAGACGATGCGCCCGCGGGTCAGGTCGTACGGCGAGAGCTCGACGACGACCCGGTCCTCCGGCAGGATGCGGATGTAGTGCTGCCGCATCTTGCCGCTGATGTGAGCCAGCACCTTGTGGCCGTTCGCGAGCTCCACCCGGAACATGGCGTTCGGCAGGGGCTCGATGACCCGACCCTCGATCTCGATGGCTCCGTCTTTTTTCGGCATGTACTCCGCTGTCCTGACGTCGGTTGCTCCGGACGGCCCACAACGTCTTACACGGGCTCCGGCGGAGATCGCCGAGCCCGAGCCAGCCGCGGCTCCGAACTCCCACCGAAGCGCAGGGTGGGCATGCCGGAGTGGACGCTGTGCGCCGATCTGAAAGTGTACGCCCGCCTGCGGGCCGTCGCCAAACCGACCACCGGGCCGGTCACCGTGACGGAGGAAATTCGCACGCCTCGGCGGCCGGCTGTGACGCCGACCACAGCCGGTCGGCGGTGGATCAGCGGTGCCGGCGCCGGTCCCGCCGGGCCCGGTCCCGCCGGGCGCGGACACGCCGCTCGGCCGGGCGCCACCCGTGGTCGTGGCCGCCCACGGTGCGCATCAGCAGGAAGAAGCCCCACGGGCCGATCGCCCAGACCGGCCAGTAGTGCCCGAGGTGCCCGGAGCCGAGCGAGGCGAACAGCCAGATCGCGGTGAGAATCGCGGCGACCCGCAGCCACGGCGACCAGATCGCGAGCAGCCGGCCGCTGCCGCGCCCGCTGTCCACCACCGGGGCGCCGGCCTCGGGCGCGGCGGGCGGCGTCGCCGGTGCCACCGCGGCGCGCTGGGCGGGCGTCGTCCCAGGCAGGTCGGCCACCACCTCGTCCAGGTCGGCGTAGGTCTTCGCCCCGTACGCGCGGCCCAGCCGCTCGTCGTACTCGTGCAGGCCGAGCCGGCCCTCCTCCAGCGCCACCCGGAGCCGCTCCGCCGTGGCCTCCCGGTCGGCGTCGGCCGCCCGCATCCCGCTCCGCCCGTCCATGACGGCAAGCATGCCACCGGTGTGCCACCGCCCGGTAACCCCTGCCCCCCGCCTACGGCGACGGGCGGCTGCCGGAGACGCCCCGGCGAGCAGCGCCACGCCCCGGCCCGTGCTGCCCGCGTAGGGCCGGAAATCGCCGCGCCGCGCCGAAACGGGCACGGACCGGTCAGACCGCCGGGGAACCGGCCGTCTGGCGGGACGTGACCAGATCGCCGAGCCGGGCCCGGCCGCCGTCCTCGGCGGTCAGCACCCAGACGCCGTCGTCGAGCAGCGCCATCGAGTGCTCAACGTGCACCGCCATCGAGCGGTCGCGGGTCACCACGGTCCAGCCGTCGGCCAGCTCCTCGGTGCGCGCGGAACCCATGGTGATCATCGGCTCGATGGCCAGCGCCAGGCCCGGCACCAGACGCGGGCCCTTGCCCGGGCGTCCGTGGTTCAGCACGTGCGGATCCTGGTGCATCTCCGTGCCGATGCCGTGCCCGCCGTAGCCGTCGACGATGCCGTACCGGCCGCCCTTGCGGACCGCGGTCTCCACCGCGTGGGAGATGTCGGTGAGCCGGCCCTTGCCGCTCGCCGCGCCCCGGGCGGCGGCCGCGATGCCCGCCCACATGGCGTCCTCGGCGACCGCGGCCATCTTCAGCAGGGCGGGCTCGACCTCACCGACGCCGACTGTGATGGCCGCGTCGCCGTGCCAACCGTCGAGCACCGCGCCGCAGTCGATCGAGATGAGGTCGCCCTCGCGGAGCACCTGCTCCGGCGACGGGATGGCGTGCACCACCTGCTCGTTGACCGACGAGCAGATCGACGCCGGGAAGCCGTGGTAGCCCTTGAACGACGGGACGGCGCCGGCCTCCCGGATGGTGGCCTCGGCGATCGCGTCGAGATCGGCGGTGCTCACGCCGGGGGCGACCGCCTCCCGCATCCGGTGCAGCGCGCGGGCGACCACCAGACCGGCGGCCCGCATCAGCTCGATCTGCTCGGGGGTCTTCAGCTGGATGTCCAGCTGGGGACGACGCATGGAGGCGATACCTTTCGTTGCGCGGAACAGCGGGGCACGTCGCACGTACCCCGCTGTTCGCACTCTATCCGCCGGAGCTCCGGCGGGACGTCAGCCGCCGTACGAGCGGAGGGCGTCGATGGCGCGGACGGTGACGTCCTCCACCGGGCCGGTCGCGTCGATGCCGACGAGCTTGCCCTGGGCGCCGTAGTAGTCGACCAGCGGCGCGGTCTTCTCGGCGTACTCCCGGAGCCGGGCGGCGATGGTCTCCGGCTTGTCGTCGTCCCGCTGGAACAGCTCCGCGCCGCAGCGGTCGCAGATGCCGTCCCGGGTGGTCGCGTCGAACTCGACGTGCCAGATCTTGCCGCAGCCACGGCAGGTGCGCCGGCCGGAGAGCCGCCGGATGACCTCGTCGTCGTCGACGACCAGCTCCAGCACCAGGTCCAGCGCGGTGCCCAGGTCGGCCAGGAGCTTGTCCAGCTCGGCGGCCTGCGGCGTGGTCCGCGGGAAGCCGTCGAGGAGGAAACCCTCACCGGCGTCCGGCTCGGCGAGCCGGTCCCTGACCATGTTGATGGTGACGTCGTCCGGGACCAGCTTGCCGGCGTCCATGTAGCGCTTCGCCTCGACCCCCAGCGGCGTGCCCTGGGTGACGTTGGCCCGGAAGATGTCCCCGGTGGAGATCTTCGGCACCGAGAGGTGAGCGGCGATGAACTCCGCCTGTGTGCCCTTGCCCGCGCCCGGCGGGCCAACCAGAACGAGTCGCATCTACCGCAGGAACCCTTCGTAGTTCCGCTGCATGAGTTGGCTCTCGATCTGCTTCACGGTCTCCAGACCGACGCCGACCATGATGAGCACAGCGGTGCCGCCGAACGGGAAGTTCTGGAACTGCTGGTTGTCGAGCCAGATGAAGAAGAAGTTCGGCAGGATCGCGACGATGCCCAGGTAGAGCGCGCCCGGCAGGGTGATCCGGCTGAGGATGAAGTCGAGGTACTCGGCGGTCGGCTTGCCGGGGCGGATGCCCGGCACGAAGCCGCCGTACTTCTTCATGTTGTCCGCGACCTCGGTCGGGTTGAACGTGATCGACACGTAGAAGTACGTGAAGAAGATGATCAGCAGGAAGTAGATCGCGATGTGCTCCGGCGCGGCGGCCTTCACGATGTGGTTCTGGATCCAGGCCTGGGTCTTCCCCGGGTTGTTCTGGTCGAAGAACTGGAGCGCGAGCTGCGGCAGGTAGAGCAGCGACGAGGCGAAGATGACCGGGATGACGCCGGCCTGGTTCACCTTGAGCGGGATGTAGGTGGAGGTGCCGCCGTACATCCGCCGGCCGATCATGCGCTTGGCGTACTGCACCGGGATCCGGCGCTGGGCCTGCTCGATGAAGGTGACCGCGGTGATGACCAGCAGAACCAGGGCGATGACGAGGAGGAACATCCCCCAGCCCTTGGTGGTCTTGATCTTCCAGCCCTCGCTGGGGAGCCGGGCCGCGATCGAGGTGAAGATCAGCACGGACATGCCGTTGCCGACGCCCCGGTCGGTGATCAGCTCACCGAGCCACATCACCATGCCGGTGCCGGCGGTCATCGTCATGACCAGGATGGTCAGCGTCAGCCAGTCCGGGATGCCGGTGCCCCGCGGGACGATCGGGAACTGGTCGCACTGGTTGTTGAAGAGCTGACCCGAGCGCGCCAGCGCCACGAACGCCGAGGACTGGAGGATGCCCAGGCCCAGCGTGAGGTAGCGGGTGTACTGGGTGATCTTCGCCTGGCCGGCCTGCCCCTCCTTGCGGAGCTGCTCCAGACGCGGAATGACCACGGTCAGCAGCTGCAGGATGATCGACGCGGTGATGTAGGGCATGATGCCCAGCGCGAAGACCGACAGCTGGAGCAGCGCCCCACCGGAGAAGAGGTCCAGCAGGCCCAGCACACCGGTCCCGCCTTGGACGGTGTCGAGGCACTTCTGCACGTTGCCGTACGAGACACCTGGGCTGGGCAGCGTGGCGCCCAGCCGGTAGACCGCGATGATGCCTACTGTGAACAGCAGCTTCTTGCGCAGGTCAGGCGTACGGAACGCACTGAGAAAGGCGGACAGCAACTTCTTCCTCCTGCGCGACGCGGGCCGCCGGTGATTATCCCTGGCGGAGCGGGGTGGGTGCCGGGCGGACCGCCCGATATCCATAGCTGGGAAGGGACTCTAACAGCCCGACCCGGGTCCGGGCAGATGTGCCCGGCTACATAAAACGAATCCGATGTTACCCGGCGCAGTTTCGCCCGGTAGAGCATGACGCCCGCCCAGTTGCGGACAACTGAGCGGGCGCCACGAGCGTGCCTTACAGCTCGGTGACCGAGCCGCCGGCCGCGGTGATCTTCTCCTTGGCCGACGCGCTGAACGCGTGCGCCGACACCTGGAGCGCCACACCGCCGAGGTCGCCGGTGCCGAGCACCTTGACCGGGTGGCCCTTGCGGACCGCGCCGGCCTCGACCAGCTCGACGGGGCCGACCTGGCCGCCGTTCGGGAAGAGCTCGGCGAGCCGGTCCAGGTTGACCACCTGGAAGACGACCTTGAACTTGTTCTTGAAGCCCTTCAGCTTCGGCAGGCGCATGTGGATGGGCATCTGCCCACCCTCGAACGCCGCCGAGATGTTCTTCCGGGCCTTGGAACCCTTGGTACCGCGACCGGCGGTCTTGCCCTTCGAGCCCTCACCGCGACCCACACGGGTCTTGTCGGTCTTGGCTCCGGGCGCCGGGCGCAGGTGGTGCACCTTGATCGTCATTACTCGACCTCCTCGACCTTCACGAGGTGGTTGACCGTGAAGATCATGCCCCGGATCTCCGGCCGATCCTCCTTGACCACCACGTCGTTGATCCGCTTGAGACCGAGCGAACGCAGCGAGTCACGCTGGTTCTTCTTGGTCCCGATCTCGGACCGGACCTGGGTGACCTTCAGGCGTGCCATCAGGACGCCACCCCCGCCCGCGACGCCAGCATGGCGGCCGGCGCGACGTCCTCGACCGGCAGACCACGACGGGCCGCGACCTGCTCCGGCGACTCGAGCGCCTTCAGGGCCGCCACCGTGGCGTGCACGATGTTGATCGGGTTCGACGAGCCGAGGCTCTTGGAGAGCACGTCGTGGATGCCCGCGCACTCCAGCACGGCACGGACCGGACCGCCGGCGATGACACCCGTACCGGCCGAGGCCGGCTTGAGCAGCACCACACCGGCCGCGTCCTCGCCCTGCACCGGGTGCGGGATCGACTGGCCGATCCGCGGCACCTTGAAGAAGTGCTTCTTGGCCTCCTCGACACCCTTGGCGATAGCCGCGGGCACCTCCTTGGCCTTTCCGTAGCCCACACCGACGGTGCCGTCGCCGTCGCCCACGATCACCAGGGCGGTGAAGCTGAAGCGACGACCACCCTTCACGACCTTGGCGACGCGGTTGATCGCGACGACCCGCTCGAGGTGCGGGGTCTTCTCGACGGGCGCGTTTCCGCGGCCGCCCTCACGGCGGTTGTCGCGGCGACCACCCTCGTTGCCACCGGACCCGCCGCCACGGCGCTGTTGACCTGGCATCAGCAGCCTTCCTTCTCTCTCGTGACGGGGTTTCTAGAACTCGAGCCCGGCTTCGCGGGCGGCTGCGGCAAGCGCGGCGACCCGCCCCGCGTACCGGTTGCCACCGCGGTCGAAGACGACCTTCGAGACGCCGGCGGCCTTGGCGCGCTCGGCGAGCAGGGCGCCGACCTTGCCGGCCAGGGCGCTCTTGTCGCCCTCGGCGCCGCGCAGCGAGGCGTCCATGGTCGAGGCCGACGCCAGGGTGTGACCCTTGGTGTCGTCCACGATCTGGGCGACGATGTGCCGCAGGGACCGGGTGACGACCAGGCGGGGACGCTCGGTGGTGCCGCTGACGTTCTTGCGGACCCGGAAGTGCCGGCGCGCACGCCCGACGGCCCGCTTGGCGGCGACGCCGCGGCGGCGCTTGAGCAGCGTGGCGCTCACTTCTTACCTGCCTTTCCAGCCTTGCGGCGGATGACCTCGCCCTGGTACTTCACGCCCTTGCCCTTGTAGGGCTCCGGCGGGCGGATCTTCCGGATGTTGGCGGCGACCTCGCCGACCTGCTGCTTGTCGATGCCGGCCACGTGGAACAGCGTCGGCCGCTCCACCGTGAAGGTGATGCCCTCCGGGGCCGGAACCAGCACCGGGTGCGAGAACCCGAGCGCGAACTCGAGGTCCTTGCCCTTGGCGGTCACGCGGTAACCGGTACCGGCGATCTCGAGGCTCTTGCGGTAGCCCTCGGTCACGCCGACGATCATGTTGGCCACCAGCGTACGGCTCAGGCCGTGCAGCTCCTTGGCCTTGCGCTCGTCGTTGGGCCGGTTGACGTGCAGCTCGCCGCCCTCGCCCCGCTCCGCCGTGATCGGCTCGGCCAGTACGTGGCTCAGCTCGCCCTTGGGGCCCTTGACCTTGACGGTCTGGCCGTCGATGGTGATGTCGACGCCGGCTGGCACCGGGATCGACTTACGTCCAATACGCGACATTTCTACCTGTCTCCCGTTACCAGACGAAGGCGAGGACTTCCCCGCCAACGCTCCGCTTGCGGGCCTGCCGGTCGGTGAGCAGCCCCTGGGACGTCGAAATGATCGCCACGCCCAGCCCGCCGAGCACCCGCGGGAGCCCGTCCGACTTGGCGTACACCCGGAGACCGGGCTTGGACACGCGCTTGATGCCGGCCAGGCTCCGCTCCCGGTTCTGGCCGTACTTCAGCTCGACGACCAGTCGCTTGCCGACGGCGCCCTCCTCGGGCTCCTCGACCGACCAGGTGGCGATGTAACCCTCGGCCTTGAGGACCTCGGCGATGTTCGCCTTGATCTTCGAGTAGGGCATCGTCACCCGGTCGTGGTACGCCTGGTTGGCGTTACGCAGACGCGTGAGCATGTCTGCGATCGGGTCGGTCATCGTCATGAAATTCGTCAACCTTTCTCGCCGGGGTTCCCCGGGCCAGGCCCGGGGCCTACGGCGAAGAGACAGTTCAGCTGACGCGCGAAGCGCGCCGGGCTATTACCAGGAAGCCTTGGACACGCCGGGCAGCTCACCGCGGTGGGCCATCTCCCGGATGCACACCCGGCAGAGACCGAACTTGCGGTAGACCGCCTTCGGACGCCCGCACCGCTGGCAGCGGGTGTACGCGCGAACCGAGAACTTCGGCTTCGCGGCCGCCTTGAGGATCAGCGCCTTCTTGGCCATCTCAGTTCTCCTTGAACGGGAAGCCCAGGAGCTTGAGCAGCGCCCGGCCCTCGTCGTCGGTCGTGGCGGTCGTGACCACCGTGATGTCCATGCCCCGCTGGCGATCGATCTTGTCCTGGTCGATCTCGTGGAACACCGACTGCTCGGTCAGACCGAACGTGTAGTTGCCGTGGCCGTCGAGCTTGCGCCCGTCCAGGCCGCGGAAGTCGCGGATACGCGGCAGCGCGATGGAGAGCAGCCGGTCCAGGAACTCCCACATGCGGTCGCCCCGCAGGGTGACCTTCGCGCCGATCGGCATGCCCTCACGCAGCTTGAACTGCGCGATGGACTTGGTCGCCCGCCGCACCAGCGGCTTCTGGCCGGTGATGGTGGCCAGGTCGCGGACGGCGCCGTCGATCAGCTTGGCGTCCCGAGCGGCCTCGCCGACGCCCATGTTCACGACGATCTTGACGAGCCCCGGGACCTGCATGGGGTTGCCGTAGTTGTACTGCTCCTGCAGCTTCGCCACGATCTCGTTGCGGTACCGCTCCTTGAGGCGCGGCAGGGTCTTGGTTTCGGTAGCCGTGGTCATCAGAGGTCCTTACCGGTGCTACGCGCGATGCGGACCTTCTGGCCGTTGTCGTCGACCCGGTAACCGACGCGGGTCGGCTTGCCGTCGGAGTCCAGGACCTGCACGTTCGAGACGTGGATCGGGGCCTCCTGGGTGACGATGCCGCCGGTCTTGGCGCCACGCTGGGTGGTGCTGATGCGGGTGTGCTTCTTGACCCGGTTCACGCCCTCGACCAGGACCTTGTCCTGCCGCGGGTAGGCCGCGATGACCTTGCCCTTGGCACCCTTGTCCTTGCCGGCGATGACGACGACCGTGTCGCCCTTCTTGACCTTCACGGTCACAACACCTCCGGCGCGAGAGAGATGATCTTCATGAACCGCTTGTCCCGCAGCTCGCGGCCCACCGGGCCGAAGATGCGGGTACCGCGCGGGTCCCCACCGTCCTTGATGATGACGGCGGCGTTCTCGTCGAAGCGGATGTACGAGCCGTCCGGCCGCCGCTTCTCCTTGGCGGTGCGAACGACGACGGCCTTGACGACGTCGCCCTTCTTCACACCGGCACCGGGGATCGCGTCCTTGACCGTGGCCACGATGACGTCGCCGATGCTCGCGTAGCGCCGACCGGAGCCACCGAGAACCCGGATGCACAGGATCTCCCGGGCACCCGTGTTGTCGGCGACGCGCAGTCGCGACTCCTGCTGAATCACGTCTATCTCCTATGTCTGCCGGTTCTCCGGCCGCCGGGGGCGGCCGGAGCCTGGCGGAACCTGCGCCCGACCGAAAGCCGGCCGAGCTCGAGCCTTCGCTACTTGGCCTTCTCGAGGATCTCCACGAGCCGCCACCGCTTGGTGGCGGACAGCGGCCGGGTCTCCATGATCAGGACCCGGTCGCCGATGCCGGCCGAGTTCTGCTCGTCGTGGACCTTCAGCTTGCTGGTCCGGCGCATGATCTTGCCGTACAGCGCGTGCTTGACCCGGTCCTCGACCTCGACCACGACGGTCTTTTCCATCTTGTCGCTGACCACGAGACCCTCGCGAACCTTGCGACGGGCCCGCGCGGCGGCGGTCGTGTTCTCACTCATGATGCAGTCACCTCAGTCGGCGCGGCCGAGAGACCCAGCTCACGCTCACGCATGATCGTGTAGATCCGGGCGATCTCCCGACGGATGACCTGCAGCCGCCGGTTGTTGTCCAGCTGCCCGGTTGCGGCCTGCACGCGGAGGTTGAACAGCTCCGCCTTGGCCTCGCGCAGCTTCGTGACCAGCTCCTCCTCGGAGAGCTCACGCAGCTCGGAAGGCTTGACGCCAGCTGCCATCAGGATTCACCCACTTCGCGCGTAACAATGCGGCACTTCATCGGGAGCTTGTGGATCGCGCGACGCATCGCCTCTCGCGCGATCTGCTCGTTGGGGAAGGACATCTCGAAGAGAACCCGCCCCGGCTTGACGTTGGCGACCCACCACTCGGGCGAACCCTTACCGGAACCCATCCGGGTCTCGGCCGGCTTCTTGGTGAGGGCCTGGTCCGGGAAGATCGTGATCCAGACCTTGCCGCCACGCTTGATGTGACGGGTCATCGCGATACGCGCCGACTCGATCTGGCGGTTGGTCACGTACGCCGGCTCGAGAGCCTGGATCCCGAACTCGCCGAACACCACCCGGTTACCACCCTTGGACGCGCCGTGGCGGTCCGGGTGGTGCGGCTTGCGGAAGCCCTTCGGGGGCTTGCGCGGCATCAGCATCTGTCAGCCCTCCTGCTGCGTTTCTGCCGGCTGGGTCGCGGCCGCGGCCACGGCTCCGGCGTCGACCGGCTCACCGGCCGGCGTCTCCGCCTGCTGCGCGATGGTGGTCGCGGCAGCCCGGCCGGCCTCGGTGCCACCGGCGGTCGTGCCCGACGAACCCGACCGGCCACGGCGCGGCCGCTCCGGCCGGTCGCCACGGTCGCGGCGCGGGCCGCGCGACGGGGCGGCCTCGGCCGGGGCCTCACGGCCCGGGACGGCGTCGCCCTTGTAGATCCACACCTTCACGCCGATCCGGCCGAAGGTGGTACGGGCCTCGAAGAAGCCGTACTCGATGTTGGCCCGCAGCGTGTGCAGCGGGACCCGGCCCTCGCGGTAGAACTCGGTCCGGCTCATCTCGGCGCCGCCGAGGCGACCCGAGACCTGGACCCGGATGCCCTTGCAGACCGGGTTCTTCATCGCGGACTGCATCGCCTTGCGCATGGCCCGACGGAAGCTGACCCGGCTGGACAGCTGCTCGGCGACGCCCTGGGCGACCAGCTGCGCGTCCGACTCGGGGCTCTTCACCTCGATGATGTTCAGCTGAACCTGCTTGCCGGTGAGCTTCTCCAGCTCGCCGCGGATCCGGTCGGCCTCCGCACCCTTACGGCCGATGACGATGCCCGGCCGGGCGGTGTGGATGTCGACGCGGACCCGGTCCCGGGTGCGCTCGATGTCGACCTTGGAGATCCCGGCGCGCTCGAGGCCCTTGGACATCATCCGGCGGATCTTGACGTCCTCGCCGATGTAGTCCTTGTAGAGCTTGTCCGCGAACCAGCGGGACTTCCAGTCGGTCGAGATGCCGAGCCGGAACCCAGTGGGGTGAACCTTCTGACCCATTACTCGGCACCTTCCGTCGTGCTCTGCCCCTCAGCGGCCTCGGCCTGCTTGGCCGGGGCGGCCTTCTTCGCCGACTTCTTCGGCGCGGCCGGCGCGACCGCCTCGACCGCCACGGTGATGTGGCAGGTCCGCTTGCGGATCCGGTACGCCCGGCCCTGCGCCCGCGGCCGGAACCGCTTCATCGTCGGGCCCTCGTCGACGAACGCCTCGCTGACGAGCAGCGCGTCGGGGTCCAGCCGCTCGTTGTTCTCCGCGTTGGCGATCGCGCTCGCGAGCACCTTGTACACCTGCTCGCTCGCAGCCTGCGGCGCGAACTGCAGCACCGTGAGCGCCTCCTTCGCGGGCAGGCCGCGGACGAGGTTGACCACCCGGCGCGCCTTCATCGGCGAGATGCGCACGTGCCGCGCAACCGCCCGCGCGCCCGGAAGCACCGGAGCGTCGCCCTTTCCTGGCATCGCTGTAACCCCTTGTTCCTCTATCCGTATGCCCGCGGCGTCAGCGCCGGCGGCTCTTCCGGTCGTCCTTCTCGTGACCCTTGAACGTGCGGGTCAGCGCGAACTCGCCGAGCTTGTGCCCGACCATGGCCTCGGTCACGAAGACCGGGACGTGCTTGCGTCCGTCGTGCACGGCGATCGTGTGACCCAGCATCTCCGGGATGATCGTCGAGCGCCGCGACCAGGTCTTGATGACGTTCTTCGAGCCCTTGTCGTTCTGCGTCTCCACCTTCTTGAGCAGGTGGTCGTCGACGAACGGGCCCTTCTTCAGGCTGCGAGGCATGTCTTATCTCCCTCAGCCGCGCTTACGCGTGGCGTAGCGGCGGCGGACGATCAGCCGGTCGCTCGGCTGGCCCTTACGACGGGTGCGGCCCTCGGGCTTACCCTGCGGGTTGACCGGGTGGCGACCACCGGAGGTCTTACCCTCACCACCACCGTGCGGGTGGTCCACCGGGTTCATGGCGACACCACGGACGGTCGGGCGCTTGCCCTTCCACCGCATCCGGCCGGCCTTACCCCAGTTGATGTTCGACTGGTCGGCGTTGCCGATCTCGCCGATGCTGGCGCGGCAGCGCACGTCCACCCGCCGGATCTCGCCGGACGGCATGCGGAGGGTCGCGTACGCGCCCTCACGACCGAGCAGCTGGATGCCGACGCCGGCCGAGCGGGCCAGCTTGGCGCCGCCGCCCGGACGCAGCTCCACGTTGTGGATGGTGGTACCGACCGGGATGTTGCGCAGCGGCAGGTTGTTGCCCGGCTTGATGTCGGCGCTCGGCCCCGACTCCACCCGGTCGCCCTGCTTCAGGTCCTTCGGCGCGATGATGTAGCGCTTCTCGCCGTCGGCGTAGTGCAGCAGCGCGATGCGCGCGGTGCGGTTCGGGTCGTACTCGATGTGCGCGACCTTCGCCGGCACGCCGTCCTTGTCGACCCGCTTGAAGTCGATCAGACGGTACTGCCGCTTGTGTCCGCCACCGTGGTGCCGGGTGGTGATCCGGCCGTGGGCGTTGCGTCCGCCCTTCTTCGGCAGCGGAGCCAGCAGCGACTTCTCCGGCGTCGACCGGGTGATCTCGGCGAAGTCGGCGACGCTCGAGCCACGCCGGCCCGGCGTCGTCGGCTTGTACTTACGGATAGCCATTGTCTACACCCCTCAGCTGACCGGGCCGCCGAAGGCCTCGATACGGTCACCGTCAGCCAGCTTCACGATCGCCCGCTTGGTCGACTTGCGCTGACCGAAGCCGGTCTTGGTGCGCTTGCGCTTGCCCTCGCGGTTGAGCGTGTTGACCGTCAGGACGCGGACGTTGAAGATCTGCTGGATAGCGATCTTGATCTCGGTCTTGTTGGCGTCCGGGTGCACCAGGAAGGTGTACCAGTTCCGGTTCAGCTCGCTGTAGCTCTTCTCCGAGACGACCGGAGCGACGATGATGTCGCGCGGATCGGCGATCGTGCTCACTTGCCACCCTCCTCGGTGGTCTCGGCGGGAACGCCCAGGAACTCGTCCAGGGCCTCCTTCGTGAAGACCACGTCGTCGGCCACCAGCACGTCGTACGTGTTGAGCTGGCCGGCCTCGATCAGGTGCACCCGCGGCTCGTTGCGCAGCGACACCCAGTTCAGCTCGTCGGTGCTGCTCAGCACGACCAGGACCCGACGGGCCTCGGTCAGCTTCGCCAGCGTGGCCAGCGCGGCCTTGGTCGACGGCTTCTCGCCCGAGACGAACGCCTCGACGACGTGCACCTGGCCGGCGCGGGCCCGGTCGGAGAGGGCGCCACGCAGGGCGGCGGCCTTCATCTTCTTCGGGGTGCGCTGGCTGTAGTCGCGCGGCACCGGGCCGTGGACCACGCCACCGCCGGCGAACTGCGGCGCGCGGATCGAGCCCTGGCGGGCACGACCGGTGCCCTTCTGCTTGTACGGCTTCTTGCCTCCACCGGAGACCTCGCCGCGGGTCTTGACCTTGTGCGTGCCCTGCCGGGCCGCCGCCAGCTGAGCCACCACGACCTGGTGCATCAGCGGGATGTTGGCCTGGGCGTCGAAGATGTCGGCGGGCAGCTCGACGGAGCCGGCCTTGTTGCCTTCGACGTTGAGGACGTCAACGGTGGTCACTTGGCCGCACCGCCCTTCTTCACCTTGGTCTTGGCCGCGGTGCGGACCAGGACCAGCGCGCCCTTCGGGCCCGGAATGGCGCCGCGGACGAGCAGGAGGTTGTTGTCGGTGTCCACCGCCTGGACGGTCAGGTTCTGGACGGTGTAGCGAACGCCACCCATCCGACCCGCCATCCGGGTGCCCTTGAAGACGCGACCCGGGGTCGCGCAGGCGCCGATCGAGCCCGGCGAGCGGTGCTTGCGCTCCACACCGTGGCTGGCGCGCAGACCGTGGAAGCCGTGCCGCTTCATCGGGCCGGCGTAGCCCTTGCCCTTGGTCTTGCCGGTGACGTCGATGGTCACGCCGACCGGGAACTCCTCGACCGTGACCTCCTGGCCCGGCGAGTAGTCCGCGGCGTCGACGGTGCGCAGCTCGACGATGTGCCGGCGCGGCGCGACGTCCGCCTTGGCGTAGTGCCCGGCGATCGGCTTCTTGACCTTGCGCGGGTCGATGGCCCCGTACGCCAGCTGGACCGCGGAGTAACCGTCCTTGTCGGCGCTACGAACCTGGCTCACGACGCACGGGCCGGCCTGAACCACGGTCACGGGAACAACGCGGTTGTTGTCCCAGACCTGGGTCATGCCGAGCTTTGCGCCCAGGATCCCCTTGACTTGCCTGTCCATTTGTCCGGTCCCTACAGCTTGATCTCGATGTCGACGCCAGCCGGCAGGTCGAGGCGCATGAGCGAGTCGACCGTCTTCGGGGTCGGGTCGATGATGTCGATCAGACGCTTGTGCGTGCGCATCTCGAAGTGCTCGCGCGAGTCCTTGTACTTGTGCGGCGAGCGGATGACGCAGAAACGGTTGATCTCCGTGGGCAGCGGCACCGGGCCAGCGACCTGCGCCCCGGTACGCGTCACCGTCTCGACGATCTTCCGAGCCGAGGAGTCGACGACCTCGTGGTCATAGGCCTTGAGCCGGATGCGGATCTTCTGTCCCGCCATGGTGGCTTCTGTTCCTTCTCTCGATGCCGCTGTGTTGCGGGCGCCTGTACCGGCTGGTACAGGCCCACTTCGCCGACCCCCGCGGTCGGGCGTGTCGCGCCCGTGGGCCGGGCTCCGCCCCGGGACTCCGGAGCGATTTCCGACCACGCGGTGGGTCATGGCGCCGATCGCGGTGACCGCGACCTGGACGCCGCGCGAGGGTGGTTGACCGCCAGTGGCGATCAACCACCCCACGCGAGACTGTCTGACACCCGGAGGTCCAGCGTTAACCGGACGCAGGCGACTGACCGTCGTTACGCAACCTGACTAGTATGCCGCACGACCGGCGGCGACGCTAATCGGGGTTACCCAGCTCACTTGACGATCTTGGTGACGCGACCAGCGCCGACCGTGCGGCCACCCTCCCGGATCGCGAACTTGAGGTTTTCCTCCATCGCGATGGGCTGGATCAGCTTCACGGACATCGTGGTGTTGTCGCCCGGCATGACCATCTCGGTGCCCTCGGGCAGCGTGACGACGCCGGTAACGTCCGTGGTCCGGAAGTAGAACTGCGGACGGTAGTTCTGGAAGAACGGGGTGTGCCGGCCGCCCTCCTCCTTGGAGAGGATGTAGACCGTCGCCTCGAACTCCGTGTGCGGGGTCGTGGTGCCCGGCTTGATGACGACCATGCCGCGCTCGACGTCCTCGCGCTTGATGCCGCGGAGGAGCAGACCGACGTTCTCGCCGGCCCGGGCCTCGTCGAGCAGCTTGCGGAACATCTCGATGCCGGTGCAGGTGGTCTTCATCGACTTCTCGCGGATGCCGACGATCTCCACCTCCTCGTTCGGCTTGAGGATGCCGCGCTCGGCGCGACCGGTGACGACGGTGCCACGACCGGTGATCGTGAACACGTCCTCGATCGGCATCAGGAACGGCTTCTCGGTCTCGCGCTCCGGCTGCGGGATCGCGGTGTCGACAGCGTTCATGAGGTCCATGAGCTTGCCGGTCCACTCGGGGTCGCCCTCGAGGGCCTTCAGCGCCGAGACCCGGACGACCGGCAGGTCGTCACCCGGGTACTCCTGCGACGAGAGCAGCTCGCGGACCTCGAGCTCGACGAGCTCCAGGAGCTCCTCGTCGTCGACCATGTCGCTCTTGTTGAGCGCCACGACGATGTACGGCACACCGACCTGACGGGCCAGCAGCACGTGCTCGCGGGTCTGCGGCATCGGGCCGTCGGTCGCCGCCACCACCAGGATCGCGCCGTCCATCTGCGCGGCACCGGTGATCATGTTCTTGATGTAGTCGGCGTGACCGGGGCAGTCGACGTGCGCGTAGTGACGCGCCTCGGTCTGGTACTCGACGTGCGCGATCGAGATCGTGATGCCGCGGGCCTTCTCCTCCGGCGCCTTGTCGATCTCGTCGAACGGCGTGTACGGGTTGAGGTCCGGGTACTGGTCGTGCAGGACCTTGGTGATGGCCGCCGTCAGCGTCGTCTTACCGTGGTCGATGTGACCAATGGTGCCGATGTTGACGTGCGGCTTAGTCCGCTCGAACTTCGCCTTCGCCACTGGTGTCCTCCTGTGGACTTTCTTGGTTCGTTCGCCCCGGTGCGCCGGTCGGCGCTTAGGACTCTGTCGACAGCCTTTCCGACCTGACGGCCGGAGAGCCTTGGTGGGTTCTGCGGCGATGAAGCCTACAGGCCCGGAATCACACAATCCGACCGAGGTGGCCGCGGGGCGGGAGAACCCTCCCGCGACCGCCCCGGATCAACGGATCAGCTCAGGTGAGCGTCACTCACCCGTAGCCTTGGCGATGATCTCCTTCGCGACGCTCTGCGGAACCTCCGCGTAGGAGTCGAACTGCATGCTGTAGCTAGCCCGGCCCTGGGTCTTCGACCGCAGGTCGCCGACGTAGCCGAACATCTCCGACAGCGGCACCAGGGCCCGGACGATGCGAGCGCCGCTGCGCTCCTCCATCGCCTGGATGATGCCCCGCCGGGAGTTGAGGTCGCCGATGACGTCACCCATGTTCTCCTCAGGGGTGGTGACCTCAACGGCCATCATCGGCTCGAGCAGTGCGGGGTCGGCCTTGCGGGCCGCCTCCTTCATCACCATCGAGCCGGCGATCTTGAATGCCATTTCCGACGAGTCGACCTCGTGGTACTGGCCGTCCAGCAGCGTCAGCTTGACACCCACCAGCGGGAAGCCGGCGAGAATGCCGTACTGCATGGCGTCCTGGGCGCCCGCGTCCACCGACGGGATGAACTCCCGGGGGATGCGGCCGCCGGTGACGGCGTTCGCGAACTCGTAGGTCGGCGAGTCGTTGTCCAGCGGCAGCGGCTCGATGCTCACGATCACCCGGGCGTACTGGCCGGAGCCACCGGTCTGCTTCTTGTGGGTGTACTCGATCTTCTCCACCTTGCGGCGGATCGTCTCGCGGTACGCCACCTGCGGCTTACCGATGTTCGCCTCGACGTTGAACTCGCGGCGCATCCGGTCGACCAGGATGTCCAGGTGCAGCTCGCCCATGCCGGAGATGACCGTCTGACCGGTCTCCTCGTCCAGCTTGACGCGGAAGGTCGGGTCCTCCTCGGCCAGCCGCTGGATGGCGGTGCTGAGCTTCTCCTGGTCGGCCTTGGTCTTCGGCTCGATCGCGACCTCGATGACCGGCTCCGGGAAGGTCATCGACTCCAGGATGACCGGGTTGGCCGGGTCGCAGAGCGTGTCGCCGGTGGTGGTCTGCTTGAGACCCTGCACCGCGATGATGTCGCCAGCCTGGGCCGAGCCGCGCTCTTCCCGCTTGTTGGCGTGCATCTGGTAGATCTTGCCGATCCGCTCCTTGCGGTCCTTGGTGGAGTTGACCACCTGGGTACCGGTCTCGACCACACCGGAGTAGACCCGGACGTAGGTGAGCTTGCCGAGGTGCTTGTCGGTCTGGATCTTGAAGGCCAGGCCCGAGAACGGCTCGGCCTTCGACGGCTTCCGCTGCATCGGCGTCTCGCCGTCGGTGGCGGTGCCCTCGATGGCCGGGACGTCCAGCGGCGACGGCAGGTAGTCGACCACGGCGTCGAGCATGGGCTGCACGCCCTTGTTCTTGAACGCCGAGCCGCACAGCACCGGGTTGGCCTTGCTGGCGATGGTGGCGCGCCGGATGGCGGCCTTGATCTCCTCGACGGAGATCTCGTCGCCCTCCAGGTACTTCTCCATCACCGAGTCGTCGACGTCGGCCAGGGTCTCCATCAGCTTCTCGCGCCACTCGGCCGCGGAGTCGGCCAGGTCGGCCGGGATCTCCTCGATCGCGTAGTCCTCACCCTTCTGGGTCTCCCCGCGCCAGGTGAGCGCGCGCATGTTGACCAGGTCGACGACACCGATGTGGTCGCCCTCGAGCCCGATCGGGATCTGGAGCACCAGCGGGGTGGCGTTGAGCCGGTCGATCATCATCTGCACGCAGCGGAAGAAGTCGGCACCGGTCCGGTCGAGCTTGTTGACGAAGCACATCCGCGGGACGTGGTACTTGTCGGCCTGCCGCCAGACGTTCTCCGTCTGCGGCTCGACGCCGGCGACACCGTCGTAGACCGCGACCGCACCGTCCAGCACCCGCAGCGACCGCTCGACCTCGACCGTGAAGTCGACGTGACCGGGCGTGTCGATGATCTGGATCGTGTGGCCCTTCCACTCACACTTGGTAGCAGCGGAGGTGATGGTGATGCCACGCTCCTGCTCCTGCTCCATCCAGTCCATGACGGCAGCGCCCTCGTGGACCTCACCGATCTTGTACGTGATACCGGTGTAGAACAGGATCCGCTCGGTGGTCGTGGTCTTACCGGCATCGATGTGCGCCATGATGCCGATGTTGCGTACGTTGGCGAGCGCGTCTGCGGCGGCCACTTCAATCCCTACTTATCGTCGTCTAGACACAACTGGTGGCGGTTCCGGCGCCTCGTGGGCGCCGGAACCAGGGTGTTACCAGCGGTAGTGCGCGAAGGCCTTGTTGGACTCGGCCATCTTGTGCGTGTCCTCGCGCCGCTTGACGGCGGCACCGAGGCCGTTGCTCGCGTCCAGCAGCTCGTTCATCAGCCGCTCGACCATGGTCTTCTCGCGACGGGCCTTGGAGTACGTCACCAGCCAGCGCAGGCCGAGGGTGGTCGCGCGGGCCGGACGAACCTCGACCGGCACCTGGTAGGTGGCGCCACCGACCCGGCGGCTGCGCACCTCGAGGGTGGGCTTCACGTTGTCCATGGCGCGCTTGAGCGTGACGACCGGGTCGGTGCCGCTCTTCTCGCGGCACCCCTCCAGGGCGGCGTACACGATGCGCTCGGCGAGCTGACGCTTGCCGCGCATGAGGATCTTGTTCACCAGCTGGGTGACCAGGGGCGAGTTGTACACCGGGTCAGCGACCAGCGGCTTCCGCGGAGCGGGTCCCTTACGCGGCATGTCAGCTCTTCTCCTTCTTCGCGCCGTAACGGCTGCGAGCCTGCTTGCGGTTGCGGACACCCTGGGTGTCCAGCGAGCCGCGAACGATCTTGTACCGCACGCCGGGGAGGTCCTTCACACGGCCGCCGCGGACGAGCACGATCGAGTGCTCCTGCAGGTTGTGGCCGACGCCCGGGATGTAGGCGGTCACCTCGATCTGGCTGCTGAGCTTGACACGAGCGACCTTGCGCAGCGCCGAGTTCGGCTTCTTGGGGGTGGTGGTGTACACGCGGGTGCACACGCCGCGCCGCTGGGGAGACCCCTTGAGCGCCGGGGTCTTGGTCTTGGTCGTCTTGGCCTGACGGCCCTTTCGGACCAACTGCTGAATGGTGGGCACCGGGTTTCTCCGCTCCCTTCGGCCGCTGCGAGGCGACCGCGCTGTCTGCTCCAGCCGGCCTGATGGACGGCTCTCCTACATTCCAACCAGGGCCACCTGACGGGGGTCCCAGCACCCGCGGTCGGGCGTGTCGCCCGAGTCACGGTCCCGGCCCGGTCACTCGCGTGTCCCACCGGGGTTTTTGTCACCGGCGCAGGAAACTCCCGACGCCAGGTCTTGCGGCTCTAGTCGTGCGGCCGCGCGATCACCGGGTCAACCGGTTCCGGCGCACGCACGCATTGCCCGGGCTGGCCCGGGCACAAGGGGAAAGAGTACCTACCACAGCCGCGCAGGTCAAAACGGAGCGGTCCGGGAGAACCGCGTCGCGGTCCGCCGGCCGATCGCATCGTGCCCGCGCGCCCGTCATGGGCACCTACGGTGACAAGTGTACCGGCTTCCGCAGCAGTCGGCCCGGCGGCCCCGGTTCCACCCGCGCACCGGAGTTCCCGGCAAACCGGTCGTAACTGGTCAATGCGCGGGGCCACCGGGCGCACCGGGTCACGTGATCTGCACCACCAGGGCCAGCACCAGGCCGGCCAGGCTCACCAGCAGGCCCACTCCCCCGCAGCTGAGCCCGGCGACAGCCAGGCCGCGCCCCGTGAACCGGACGGCCGGCGGCGGCGCCGGCCGCCGGATCTGCCGCCGGGCCAGCAGCCCCGCCACGACGGCCGCCGTGCCGGCGATCACGCCCAGCACGGTGAACGCCCCGGCGGCCCAGGCGCCGCCGTAGTTGGGCCCGGCGACGCCGAAGCAGAGGACCAGCAGCGACACCAGGATCGAGGCGATCCCGATCACCAGGGAGCCGATGGCGAGCCCCGACGTGACCGGCGGCACGTCCAGGTGGACCACCCCGAACGGGGTGCCCGCGACCGCGTCGACGCGCTTCGGCGGGCGCGGCGCCTCGCGCGGGGGCGGTGGCACCGACGCCGGGGGCACCGGACCCCAGCCACCGCCGGCCGGCGCGCTTCCCGGCGCCGCCCACCCACCGCCGGTCGCCGGCTGGTTCCCCGGGTACGCCCCGGACGCCGGCCAGCCGGCCGGGTTCGACGGTCCCGGGGCGCCAGGAGCCGGGTACCCGGCGTGATACGACGGCGAGCCGGACGGGCCGGCGGCGTACCCCGCGTGGTGCGACGGCGAGCCGGGCGGAACCGACGGTCCGGCGGCGGGAGGAGCGGGATGCCCGGCGTGGGGTGACGGGGAGCCGGGCGGCGCGGGCGGATACGGCCCGGCGGGCGGCCAGGCCCCGGGCGCGGCCGGCTGCGGCGGCCCGCCGGCGTCCGGCCCGGCGCCGGGGCGGGCCGGGTCGCCTCCCGGCGGCGAGGCCGGTTCCGTCACGGGGTCCTCCTGTCGACGTGGCTCGCCCGCCGCGCGGCGGACACCGGCCAGGCTACCGTCGCGCGTCCCGCCGGCGGGGTCGGGCGCGAGGCCGCTCCCCCGCCCGGTCAGTCGACGTTCGGGGCGAAGTCGTGCCCGAACGGGGTTCCCGCCAGCCGGACCAGGCCGATCACCACGGCTGCCACGATCGCGACGGCCGCGAGCAGCAGGCCCGTCCAGGCCAGCTGCTCCCCCCGGCGCAGCCAGCCGGCGCCGGTCAGGAAACCACCCGAGACGTAGGCCTCGCGGCGGGCCTGCCGGGCGAGGATGAGCGCGATGGTCGCGGGCACCACCCCGCCGACGAAGAAGCCGGTGAGCGCCCCGATCAGCCCGAGGGCGAAGACCGCGCGGGCCTTGGTCGAGCGGACCGGCTCGGGGTCGAGCGGATGGCGGTGCCCCTGCTGGATGACGGGCACCTGCCCGGGCACGGTCGTCATGCCCACCATCATGCCCCGCCGCGCCGCCCGAGGGTTCCACGGCCGCTCGACCCGCCCGTGGACGCGATGAGGCCCCCGGCGGATGCCGGGGGCCTCATCGTCACTACTGCTTAGCGGTACGACCCGAAGTCGAAGTCGTCCAGCGGCACGGCCTGGCCGCTGGCCGGCCCGAAGCCGTAGTCGGTCTCCGGGTAGCCGGTCATCGAGTAGACCTTGGCCTTCGCCTCCTCGGTCGGCTCGACCCGGACGTTGCGGTACTTGCTGATGCCCGTACCGGCCGGGATGAGCTTACCGATGATCACGTTCTCCTTGAGGCCGACCAGCGAGTCGCTGCGCGAGTTGATCGCCGCGTCGGTCAGCACCCGGGTGGTCTCCTGGAAGGAGGCCGCCGAGAGCCAGGAGTCCGTGGCCAGCGAGGCCTTGGTGATACCCATCAGGACCGGACGACCGGCGGCGGGCTCGCCACCCTCGCCGACGAGCCGGCGGTTCTCCGACTCGAACAGCGCGCGGTCGACCAGCACGCCCGGCAGGAACTCGGTCGAGCCGGAGTCGATGACCGTCACCCGCTTGAGCATCTGGCGGATGATGATCTCGATGTGCTTGTCGTGGATGAGCACACCCTGCGAGCGGTAGACCTCCTGGACCTCCTGGGTCAGGTGGACCTGGACCGCGCGCGGGCCGAGGATGCGCAGCAGCTCGTGCGGGTCGATGGTGCCCTCGGTGAGCTTCTCGCCGACCTCGACGTGGTCGCCGTCGTGCGCCCGGAGCCGGACCCGCTTCGAGATCTTGTCGTAGACGATCTCGTCGCTGCCGTCGTCCGGGATGACGACGATCTTGCGGGACCGCTCGCCGTCCTCGATCCGGATCCGACCCGGGGTGTCGGCGATGGGCGCCTTACCCTTCGGGACCCGGGCCTCGAAGATCTCCTGGACACGGGGCAGACCCTGGGTGATGTCCTCACCCGCGACACCACCGGTGTGGAAGGTACGCATCGTCAGCTGCGTACCCGGCTCACCGATCGACTGGGCGGCGATGATGCCGACCGCCTCGCCGACGTCCACGGTCTTGCCGGTCGGCAGCGAGCGGCCGTAGCACGCACCGCAGACGCCCAGCTTCGACTCGCAGGTGAGCACGCTGCGCACCCGCACCGTCTCCACCCCGGCCGCGACGATCGCGTCGACCAGGATGGAGTTGATGTCCTGCCCACGGTGGGCCACCACGGTGCCGTCCGGCCCCTTGATGTCGTCGGCCAGGGTCCGCGCGTGCACGCTGGTCTCGGCGTGCTCGTGCACGACCAGCTTGCCGTCGAGCCGCTCGCCGACCTGCATCGGGATGGCGCGGTCGGTGCCGCAGTCCTCCTCGCGGATGATGACGTCCTGCGACACGTCCACGAGACGACGGGTCAGGTAACCCGAGTCGGCGGTACGCAGGGCGGTGTCCGCGAGACCCTTGCGGGCGCCGTGCGTGGAGATGAAGTACTCCAGCACGGACAGACCCTCCCGGTAGGAGGCCTTGATCGGCCGCGGGATGATCTCACCCTTGGGGTTGGCCACCAGACCACGGATCGCCGCGATCTGCCGGAGCTGGAGCAGGTTACCGCGGGCACCCGAGTTGATCATCTTCCACAGCGGGTTCTCCTGCGGCAGCGCGGTGTCCATCTCCTTGGCGACCTCGTTGGTCGCCCGCGTCCAGATCTGGATGAGCTCGCCGCGGCGCTCCTCCGGGGTCATCAGACCACGCTGGTACTGCTTGTCGATCTGGTCGGCTTCCTTCTCGTACCGGGCCAGGATCTCCGCCTTGCGCGGCGGCGCGATGACGTCCTCCATGCCGATCGTCACGCCGGACCAGGTGGCCCAGTGGAAACCGGCCTCCTTGAGCCCGTCGAGGGTGGCCGCCAGGGCCACCTTCGGGAAGCGCTCGGCGAGGTCGTTGACGATCGCGGAGAGCTGGCCCTTGCGGATCTCGTAGTTCACGAAGCGGTAGCCCTGCGGCAGCGTCTCGTTGAACAGGACCCGGCCCAGCGTGGTCTCCACCGTCACCGGCTCGCCCTCGACCCAGCCCTCGGGCGCGACCCACGGCTCGGCGCCGGCGCCGTTGTCGACCCCGACGATGCCGCGCAGACGGATCTTGACCGGGGTCTGCAGGTGCAGCTCACGGTTGTCGTACGCCATCCGCGCCTCGGCGTCCGAGCTGAACGCCCGGCCCTCGCCCTGCCCACCGGGGGTGAGGTGGGTGAGGTGGTAGAGACCGATGACCATGTCCTGGGTGGGCATGGTGACCGGCTTGCCGTCGGCCGGCTTGAGGATGTTGTTCGACGACAGCATCAGGATCCGCGCCTCGGCCTGGGCCTCGGCGGACAGCGGCACGTGGACCGCCATCTGGTCACCGTCGAAGTCGGCGTTGAACGCGGTGCAGACCAGCGGGTGGATCTGGATGGCCTTGCCCTCGACCAGCTGCGGCTCGAATGCCTGGATGCCCAGGCGGTGCAGGGTCGGCGCCCGGTTCAGCAGGACCGGGTGCTCGCCGATGACCTCTTCCAGCACGTCCCACACGACCGGCCGCTGCCGCTCGACCATCCGCTTGGCGGACTTGATGTTCTGCGCGTGGTTGAGGTCCACGAGCCGCTTCATCACGAACGGCTTGAACAGCTCCAGCGCCATCTGCTTGGGCAGGCCGCACTGGTGCAGCTTGAGCTTCGGGCCGACCACGATGACCGAACGGCCGGAGTAGTCGACGCGCTTGCCGAGCAGGTTCTGGCGGAACCGGCCCTGCTTGCCCTTGAGCATGTCGGAGAGCGACTTCAGGGGGCGGTTGCCCGGACCGGTGACCGGCCGGCCGCGACGGCCGTTGTCGAACAGCGCGTCGACGGCCTCCTGGAGCATCCGCTTCTCGTTGTTGACGATGATCTCGGGCGCGCCGAGGTCGATCAGCCGCTTGAGGCGGTTGTTCCGGTTGATCACCCGGCGGTACAGGTCGTTCAGGTCGGAGGTCGCGAAGCGGCCACCGTCCAGCTGCACCATCGGACGCAGGTCCGGCGGGATGACCGGGACGCAGTCCAGCACCATGCCGAGCGGCGAGTTGCGGGTGTTCTGGAACGCCGCCACGACCTTGAGCCGCTTGAGCGCCCGGATCTTCCGCTGGCCCTTGCCGGAGCGGATGGTCTCGCGCAGGTTCTCGGCCTCGGCCTCCAGGTCCATGTTCTGGACCAGTGCCTTGATGGCCTCGGCGCCCATGCTGCCGGTGAAGTACTCACCGAAGCGGTCGCGCAGCTCGCGGTAGAGCAGCTCGTCGGTGACCAGCTGCTTCGGCTCGAGCTTGCGGAAGGTGTCGAGGACCTCGTCGAGGCGGTCGATCTCGCGCTGGGCCCGGTCGCGGATCTGGCGCATCTCGCGCTCTCCGCCCTCCTTGACCTTGCGCCGGACGTCCGCCTTCGCGCCCTCGGCCTCCAGCTCGGCCAGGTCGGCCTCGAGCTTGGCGGCCCGCTTCTCGATCTCCGAGTCGCGGCTGTTCTCGGCCTGCCGCTTCTCGGCCAGGATCTCGTTCTCGATGGTCGAGAGGTCGCGGTGACGCGCTTCGGCGTCCACGCTCGTCACGACGTACGAGGCGAAGTAGATGATCTTTTCGAGGTCCTTCGGGGCGAGGTCCAGCAGGTAGCCCAGCCGGCTCGGCACGCCCTTGAAGTACCAGATGTGGGTCACCGGAGCGGCCAGCTCGATGTGACCCATCCGCTCCCGGCGGACCTTGGAGCGGGTCACCTCGACGCCGCAGCGCTCGCAGATGATGCCCTTGAAGCGAACCCGCTTGTACTTACCGCAGTAGCACTCCCAGTCCCGCTGCGGACCGAAGATCTTCTCGCAGAAGAGCCCGTCCTTTTCCGGCTTCAGGGTGCGGTAGTTGATGGTCTCGGGCTTCTTGACCTCGCCGTGGGACCACTGACGGATGTCGTCGGCGGTGGCGAGACCGATGCGCAGCTCGTCGAAGAAGTTGACGTCGAGCACTATGTCCCCTATGTCGTCGTCTGTACTGCTTAGCTAACGGGTGAGATCGGGAGCCGGCGAACCGGCTCCCGACCGCTCACCTCAGACCTCTTCGACCGAGCTCGGCTCGCGCCGGGACAGGTCGATGCCCAGCTCCTCCGCGGCCCGGAACACCTCGTCGTCGGTCTCACGCATCTCCAGGGCAACGCCGTCGCTGGAGAGCACCTCGACGTTGAGGCACAGCGACTGCAGCTCCTTGAGCAGCACCTTGAACGACTCCGGGATGCCCGGCTCGGGGATGTTCTCGCCCTTGACGATCGCCTCGTAGACCTTCACCCGGCCGAGGACGTCGTCGGACTTGATGGTCAGCAGCTCCTGCAGGGCGTAGGCGGCGCCGTACGCCTGCATGGCCCAGCACTCCATCTCACCGAAGCGCTGGCCACCGAACTGCGCCTTACCAC
Organism: Micromonospora sp. CA-244673; assembly: GCF_050948395.1. NCBI lineage: Bacteria > Bacillati > Actinomycetota > Actinomycetes > Micromonosporales > Micromonosporaceae > Micromonospora > Micromonospora sp. CA-244673. The sequence goes on from NZ_CP192019.1 coordinate 6,495,025, forward strand.
CCAGCGGCTGCTGCGTGATCATCGAGTACGGGCCGGTCGACCGGGCGTGGATCTTGTCGTCGACCAGGTGGTTGAGCTTGAGGATGTAGACGTAGCCGACCGCGATCGGGTCCGGCAGCGGCTCGCCGGAGCGACCGTCGAACAGCTGCGCCTTGCCGGTGGCGCCGATCAGCTGCTTGCCGTCCCGGTTGGGCAGGGTCGACGACAGCAGACCGGAGATCTCCTCCTCGCGGGCACCGTCGAAGACCGGAGTGGCCACGTTGGTGTCGGGCTCGGACTCGTGCGCCTCGATCGAGCGGAGCTGGCGCTTCCACTCTTCGTCGTCGCCGTCCACGCTCCAGCCGGTCTTGGCCACCCACCCGAGGTGGGTCTCCAGGACCTGGCCGATGTTCATCCGGGACGGCACACCGAGCGGGTTCAGCACGATGTCGACCGGGGTGCCGTCCTCCAGGAACGGCATGTCCTCGATCGGCAGGATCTTGGAGATGACGCCCTTGTTGCCGTGGCGGCCCGCGAGCTTGTCACCGTCCTGGATCTTGCGCTTCTGGGCCACGTAGACCCGGACCAGCTCGTTCACGCCCGGGGGCAGCTCGTCGCCGTCCTCGCGCGAGAAGGTACGCACACCGATGACCGTGCCGGTCTCGCCGTGCGGCACCTTCAGCGAGGTGTCCCGGACCTCGCGCGCCTTCTCACCGAAGATCGCGCGGAGCAGCCGCTCCTCGGGGGTCAGCTCGGTCTCGCCCTTCGGCGTGACCTTGCCGACCAGGATGTCGCCGGGGACGACCTCGGCGCCGATCCGGATGATGCCGCGCTCGTCGAGGTCGGCGAGCATCTCCTCGCTGACATTCGGGATGTCGCGGGTGATCTCCTCCGGGCCGAGCTTGGTGTCCCGGGCGTCGACCTCGTGCTCCTCGATGTGGATCGAGGTGAGCACGTCCTGCTGCACGAGGCGCTGCGACAGGATGATCGCGTCCTCGTAGTTGTGGCCCTCCCAGCACATGAACGCCACCAGCAGGTTGCGCCCGAGTGCCATCTCGCCCTCGTCGGTGCACGGACCGTCGGCGATGACCTGGCCGGCCTCGACGCGGTCGCCCTCGAAGACGACCGGCTTCTGGTTGACGCAGGAGCCGGCGTTGGAGCGGCGGAACTTGTGCAGCAGGTAGGTCCGGCGGTGGCCGTCGTCCTGGTGGACCGTGATGTAGTCCGCGCAGAGGTCCTCGACCACACCGCCGACCTCGGCGACGACGACGTCACCGGCGTCCACGGCCGCGCGGTACTCCATGCCCGTGCCGACCAGCGGCGCCTCGGCCTTGACCAGCGGCACCGCCTGGCGCTGCATGTTCGCGCCCATGAGCGCGCGGTTGGCGTCGTCGTGCTCGAGGAACGGGATCATCGCGGTCGCGACCGAGGTCATCTGCCGCGGCGACACGTCCATGTAGTCGACGGCACCCGGCGCCACGTCCTCGGTCTCGCCGCCCTTACGGCGGACCAGGACGCGGTCCTCGGCGAACGAACCGTCCGACTTCAGCGGGGCGTTGGCCTGCGCCTTGACGAACCGGTCCTCCTCGTCCGCGGTCAGGTAGTCGATCTGGTCGGTGACCCGACCGTCGATGACCTTCCGGTACGGCGTCTCGATGAAGCCGAACGGGTTGACCCGGGCGAAGGTGGACAGCGCGCCGATCAGGCCGATGTTCGGGCCTTCCGGCGTCTCGATCGGGCACATCCGGCCGTAGTGGGACGGGTGCACGTCACGGACCTCGAAGCCGGCCCGCTCCCGGGACAGACCACCCGGGCCGAGCGCGCTCAGCCGGCGCCGGTGGGTCAGGCCCGCCAGCGGGTTGGTCTGGTCCATGAACTGGGACAGCTGAGACGTGCCGAAGAACTCCTTGATCGCCGCCACCACCGGGCGGATGTTGATCAGGGTCTGCGGCGTGATCGCCTCGACGTCCTGCGTGGTCATCCGCTCGCGGACGACCCGCTCCATCCGGGAGAGACCCACCCGGACCTGGTTCTGGATCAGCTCGCCCACGGTGCGCAGGCGCCGGTTGCCGAAGTGGTCGATGTCGTCGGCCTCGTAGCCGTCCTCACCGGCGTGCAGCCGGCAGAGGTATTCCACGGTGGCGACGATGTCGTCCTCGGTCAGCGTGCCGGTGGTGATCGGCACGTCCAGCTCGAGCTTCTTGTTGAACTTGTAACGACCGACCTTGGCGACGTCGTACCGCTTCGGGTTGAAGAAGAGGTTGTCGAGCAGGGTCTGGGCGTTCTCACGGGTCGGCGGCTCGCCAGGGCGGAGCTTCCGGTAGATGTCGAGAAGCGCCTCGTCCTGCCCGGCGATGTGGTCCTTCTCGAGCGTGGTCATCATCAGCTCGGACCAGCCGAACTTCTCGCGGATCTGCTCCGCGGACCACCCGATGGCCTTGAGCAGGACGGTGACGGCCTGCCGGCGCTTGCGGTCGATGCGAACGCCGACCGTGTCGCGCTTGTCGATGTCGAACTCCAGCCAGGCACCCCGGCTCGGGATCACCTTGACGCTGGAGAGGTCGCGGTCGGAGGTCTTGTCCGGCTGCTTGTCGAAGTAGACGCCCGGCGAGCGGACGAGCTGGCTGACCACGACGCGCTCGGTGCCGTTGATGATGAAGGTGCCCTTCGGCGTCATCATCGGGAAGTCACCCATGAACACCGTCTGGCTCTTGATCTCGCCGGTGGTGTTGTTGGTGAACTCCGCGGTCACGAACAGCGGGGCGCAGTAGGTCAGGTCCTTCTCCTTGCACTCCTCGATCGAGGCCTTGACCTCGTCGAAGCGCGGAGCCGAGAAGGAGAGCGACATGGTGCCGGAGAAGTCCTCAATGGGACTGATCTCCTCGAGGATCTCCGCGAGACCCGAGCGTGCGTGCGGGTCGTCCGACGACCGGCCCTGCCAAGCCTCGTTGCCGACGAGCCAGTCGAAGGACTCGTTCTGGATGGCGAGGAGGTTGGGGACCTCGAGGTGTTCGGTAATCCGACCGAAAGAAACTCGGCGGGGCGCGAAAGCGCTCGACGTACGACTGGTCTTCGCAGGGCGGGAAGCTGCCAAGATGCGTCCTTCCGAGGACCGGTGCTGCAGAACGGCTGGTACGCGTGCACTCCAATGACCCCACCAGAATTATCCGTAAACGGACATTTCCGAGCAGGGGTCAAGTCGGAAGGCAGCGCAAACTAGCAGTGTAGCCGAGAGGCTAACCGCTGTCCAGCCCACCCCGCAGGTCATCGCGGAACTTGCCTCGGGACCTCGGAAAACCGGGTCAACCGGGCTGCTCGGAACGCGATGTCCCTGCCGGTCCGCTCGGGTGCAGCGGCGGTGGTGCTGCCGTTGCCTTACCCGAGAGGTGGCCGTTGCAAGCGCGGAAGGTCTTGCTGGTGTCAGCGTGCCTGTCAGCCGGGTGTCGCGTCAAGGGCCGGTTACCGCTCGGGGTGTCTTTCCCACCGACGGGCTACCGACAGGCGTTGCTGTGAAGCCGGTACGAGCAGCCTGGACGCCCTGCTCAGGCCGCTGCCACCGTTGGCACCAACCACAGCGGGCGGCGATCCGTTCCCGGATCACCGCCCGCTGCGAACGCCGTGTGCCCCGGCTCACGTGAGCCGGACGCGCGTCAGGTCAAGCGCAAGGTCACTTGAGGGTGACCTTGGCGCCCTCGCCCTCGAGCTTGGCCTTGGCCTTCTCGGCGGTCTCCTTGTTGGCCTTCTCCAGGACGGCCTTCGGAGCGGCCTCGACCAGGTCCTTGGCCTCCTTGAGGCCCAGGCCGGTCAGCTCGCGCACGACCTTGATGACCTGGATCTTCTTGCCACCGTCGGCGTCGAGGATGACGTCGAACTCGTCCTTCTCCGGCTCGGCCTCGGCGGCCGGGCCCGCGGTGCCGCCGGCGGCGGCGACGGCGACCGGAGCCGCCGCGGTGACCTCGAAGGTCTCCTCGAACTGCTTCACGAACTCGGAGAGCTCGATCAGCGTCATCTCCTTGAACGCGTCGAGCAGCTCGTCGGTGCTGAGCTTCGCCATGTCTGGCGTCCTTTCTGAAAGTGAAAACTAAGAACGTGGGTGCGCCGGGTGGCCTCAGGCCGCCTCGGCGCCCTCCTTCTCGCGCTTGTCCTGCAGAGCGGCCGCCAGACGCGCGGTCTTGGCGAGCGGAGCCTGGAACAGGGCCGCGGCCTTGCTCAGGTTGCCCTTCATGGCGCCGGCCAGCTTCGCCAGCAGCACCTCGCGGGACTCCAGGTCGGCGAGCTTCGTGACCTCGGCCGCGGAAATGGCCTTGCCCTCGAAGACACCGCCCTTGATGACGAGCTTCGGGTTGGCCTTCGCGAACTCGCGAAGCCCCTTCGCCGCCTCGACGACGTCGCCCGAAACGAAAGTCAGCGCGGTAGGACCGGTGAACAGCTCGTCGAGGCCGGAGATGCCCGCCTCGGTCGCGGCACGCTTGGCCAGCGTGTTCTTCGCGACCGTGTAGCTGGTCTCCTTGCCGAGCGAGCGCCGCAGCTGGGTGAGCTGCGAAACCGTGAGCCCGCGGTACTCGGTCAGCACGGTCGCTCCCGCGTTGCGGAAGCTCTCGGTCAGCTCGGCGACGGCCGTGGCCTTGTCGGCCCGGATCGGCTTGTCCGCCATGTCCCTCCTCTCTCGTTGCTCGGAGCTGGTACGCCGGCGACGAGCAGGGCTCGCGACGGCGGCGGAGGCATCACGACAACGAGAAAAGCCCCGGCGCAGGGCGCACGGGGCGAGGGCCGGCGCGAGGGACGCGGTCGGCGGACCACGCACTGCACCGATTTTCGCTTGCCGCCCTGCGCGGGTCGCCCGTTGTCGCGGGACCTTCGACCGTGCCAGGGCACGGTGACCAGCGGTCTTTGGGTGGAACTACGCGCCTAGGTTACGCGACCCGTCCCGAACCGCCAAATCGCCCCCGGAGTGCGCCCGGTCACTCACGCGCGGCTCCGGCGCCCCCAGGCATAGCCGGCGAGCGCCACGGCCGCCCAGGCCAGCGCCCAGGCCGTCAGGAACAGGCCGGTGGACGCCGCCAGCGGGCCGGCCAGCGCCCGCGCGGTGGGCAGCACCGGCGGCACCAGCCAGGGCGCCACCGAGCGGGAGAGCCCGAGGACCAGCGCGGCCACCGCGCCGAGGGTGAGCACGGCGACGCCGTAGCCGGCGCTGCGGGTGATCGCCCGGCTGGCCAGGGCGCCCAGCGCCACCGCCGCCGGCAGGGCCAGCAGGTGGGCCCAGAGGCCGAGCGCCAGCCCCTCGGCCAGCGGACGGTCCCCCGGCCCGGTCGGACCGGTCACCCCGCCGACCAGCCAGGGGAAGACCAGCGCGACGGCGATCGTGCCGAGGCCCGCCACGGCCGCCGCGAGCAGGCCGGCGGCCCGCTCCCGGGCCGGGCCGACCACCACCCGGGCCAGCCGGCGCTGCACGTCGGGCTCGACGTCGAGCAGGATCTTGGTCTGCCAGGCCAGCACCGGGAAGAGCACCACCGCCGAGACGCCGTAGGCCTCCGCCGGGTGGGCCCGGCCGCCGCCGTAGAGGACCCCGAGGGCCAGCAGGCCGGCCAGCACCGGGGCCAGCGCCCGCCCGGTACGCAGGAAGCCGGCCAGCCGCAGCCGGACCAGGGCGGTCACCGGGCCACCTCAGGAGCGGGACCGGCCACGCCGGGCACCGGGGCGTCGTCGGGAGCGAGACCGGACGCTCCGGGCAGCGGGGCCGGGTCCGGACCGGTGTCGGGCACACCGTGCACCACAGCTCCGTCCGGAGCGAGACCGGACGCTCCGGGCAGCGGAGCCGGGTCCGGAGGGCGGCCGGGCACACCGGGCGCCGCGGCACCGTCCGGAGCGAGACCGGGTTCTCCGGGCAGCGGGACCGCGGCGGCGGACGGGGAGTCGGAACCGGGTCGCGTGGTGGAGGGCGGGGCGGCGTGGTCGCGTATCCGGAGGACGTGGTGGCCGTCGGCGCGCAACCGGGCGACGGCGGCCGCGACCCCGGCGGCCGGGACCGACAGCTCCACCACGACGGTGGCCGCGGCCCCGGACGGCGCCGACTCGGTGACCATGCCGTCAGCGACCGACCAGTGCCGGGCGCCGGGGAGCCGGACCGTCTCGCCGCGGTGGTCGCTGACCAGCACGGCGCCGCCCTCGGCCAGCACCTCGTCGATCACCTCGGGCACCAGCTCACGGGCGGCGGCGTCCAGCCCCTCCCAGGGCTCGTCGAGGACGAGCAGGCCGGGCGGGCGGAGCAGCGCCTGGGCCAGCCCGACCTTCTGCGCGGTGCCCTTGGACAGCTGGGGCAGCCGCACCCCGTGGAAGCGCGCCAGACCGAGCCGGTCGACCCAGCGCCGCACCGCCCCGTCGGCCTCCGCGCCCCGGAGGCCGGCCACGCGGGCCATCGCGGCGAGGTAGGCCCCCACGGTGAAGGGCTGGTCGGCGGGGAAGCGCTCGGGCACCCAGCCGACGGCCGCGGGTCGGTCGACCACCCGGCCCCGGGTCGGCCGGAGCACGCCGGCGGCGAGCTGGAGCAGGGTGGACTTGCCCACCCCGTTGCGCCCGAGCACCACCGCCACCTCGCCGGGGCCGATCGCCACGTCGGTCTGCCGCAGCACCCACGGGCCCCGCCGGTGGTACCGCAGCCAGACGCCTTCCAGCCGCATGCGCCGAGCCTGCCACACCGGACAGACGGACGGGGCCCCGCCACCGGTGGTGGCGGGGCCCCGTCAGGGCAGCAGTGCTCAGGCCTCGGTCGGGGCCTCGCTGAGGTTCTTCACCAGCTTCGGGTCGACCGGGACACCCGGGCCCATGGTGGTGGTGAGGGTGACCTTCTTCAGGTACGTGCCCTTGGCCGCGGACGGCTTCGAGCGCAGCACCTCGTCCAGCACCGCCGCGTAGTTGTCGATCAGCTGGGTCTCGGAGAACGAGGCCTTGCCGATGATCAGGTGGAGGTTGGAGTGCTTGTCCACCCGGAAGGTGATCTTACCGCCCTTGATGTCCGAGACGGCCTTGGTGACGTCCATGGTCACCGTGCCGGTCTTCGGGTTCGGCATGAGGCCGCGCGGGCCCAGGATCCGCGCGATCCGGCCGATCTTGGCCATCTGGTCCGGGGTGGCGATCGCCGCGTCGAAGTCCAGCCAACCGCCCTGGATGCGGGCGACCAGCTCGTCGGTGCCCACCTCGTCCGCACCCGCGGCGGCGGCCTCTTCGGCCTTCGCGCCGGCGGCGAAGACGATCACGCGGGCGGTCTTACCGGTGCCGTGCGGCAGGTTGACCGTGCCGCGGACCATCTGGTCCGCCTTGCGGGGGTCGACGCCGAGGCGCATGGCGACCTCGACCGTGGCGTCGAACTTGACGTTGGTGGTCTCCTTGGCCAGCTTCACGGCCTCGGCGGGAGAGTAGAGCTTCGACCGGTCGATGACCTCGGCGGCCTTGCGGTAGCTCTTGCTGCGCTGCATTTCTCGTAACTCCTGTGGTCTATGGCGGGCCCGCGTCCTGCGCGGCCCTCCCACGAACTGATCCGGGTGGAGCGGTTGACCGAGGTCAGTCGGCGACGGTCAGGCCCATCGACCGGGCGGTGCCGGCGATGATCTTCTCAGCCTGGTCGATGTCGTTGGCGTTGAGGTCCGCCATCTTCTTCTCGGCGATCTCGCGCAGCTGGGCACGGGTCACCGAGCCGACCTTCTGGGTGTGCGGGACGCCCGAGCCCTTCTGCACGCCGGCGGCCTTGATCAGCAGCCGGGCGGCGGGCGGGGTCTTCAGCACGAAGGTGAAGGTGCGGTCCTCGTAGACGCTGATCTCGGCGGGGACGATGTCGCCCCGCTGCGACTCGGTCTGCGCGTTGTAGGACTTGCAGAACTCCATGATGTTCACGCCGTGCTGGCCGAGCGCGGGGCCGACCGGCGGCGCCGGGGTGGCCTGGCCAGCCGGCAGCTGAAGCGTGAACGTCTTGACGAGCTTCTTCTTCGGAGGCATGTCTCTTCCTGGGGCTTGGAACTGGGATTTTCGCCGGCCCGCGGGCGCGCACGGTCAGCGCGGTGCGGACAGCCGACGTTCTAGGGTAGCGCAGCCTTGCGCCACCCTCCCCGCCGAGGTCCGGCGGACGGCGAAAAAGGCGCACCGGCGGCCGGCCGGAAGGCCCACCGCCGGTGCGGACGTGCGTCAGATCTTGGCGACCTGGTTGAAGTTGAGCTCGACCGGGGTCTCCCGGCCGAAGATCGACACCAGGACCTTGAGCTTCTGCTGGTCGGCGTTGATCTCGCTGATCGTCGCAGGCAGCGAGGCGAAGGCGCCGTCGGTGACGGTGACCGAGTCGCCGACCTCGAAGTCGAGGACCCTGACCTCGGGCTTGGCCTTCTTCTGCTCGGTCTCGACCGCCGGGGCCAGCCACTTGAGCACCTCGTCGAGGCTCAGCGGCGCCGGACGGTCGGCCCGGTCGGTCGCGCCGACGAAGCCGGTGACCCCCGGGGTGTTCCGAACGCAGGAGTAGGACTCGGCGGTCAGCTCCATCCGGACCAGGATGTAGCCCGGGAAGACCTTCGCCTGGACCTGCGACCGCTTGCCGTTCTTGACCTCGACCTCTTCCCGGGTCGGCACCTCGACCTGGTAGATGAAGTCCTCCATGTCGAGGGAGGTGATCCGGGTCTCGAGGTTGGTCTTGACCTTGTTCTCGTAGCCGGCGTAGGAGTGCACCACGTACCAGTCGCCGGGGGCGTAGCGCAGCTTCTGGCGCAGCTCGGCGACCGGGTCGAAGTCCTCGTCCGGGGCGGGCTCGGTGGTCGGGAACTCCGGCTCGCTGGCGGCCTCGACCGACTCATCGTTGGCCGCCGTCGCGACCGTGGACTGCTCGTCCGTGGTCTCGGCGGTCTCGTCGTACTCAGGCACGCTCGCTCACTTCCGTCACTATCGCTGTCCGCAGGTCAGCTGGGGTTGCCGAAGACCCACAGCACCGCCTTCGCGAAGCCGTAGTCCAGGCCGGCCACGATCGCCAACATCACCGCGACGAAGGTGACCACCACGGCCGTGTAGGTCAGCAGCTCCTTGCGGGTCGGCCAGATGACCTTACGCAGTTCGGCCACGACCTCGCGGAAGAACCGCGCGATGCGGGCGAACAGCCCGATCCGCTCGGAGTCCTTCCGGGTCTTCCGGCCCTCGGTCGAATCGGCGCGGGCCCGCTTGCGGGTGGCGGTGCCGCCCCGGGAGACCGGCTCGTCCGCGTCGGTGGCGTCGTCGTCGGCCACGCCGTCGACAGTAGCGTCGTCGTTCAGACGCTCGTCGCCGTCGTCCTCGCCGCGCCGCTTGCTCTCGGCCACTTCGCCCTCCGTGCGGGATATCGGGTCGCACGCCGGGCGGCGTGCGCGGCGTGTGGTCACGCCGGCCGGACCAACCGTCCCGCGACGGGCCGCGGCCGGCGGACCGACCGGGAGGGCCCCGAATGCCTCGGAACCAACCCCGCCGATGCCACCACCACGGGCCGGGCGCCGCCGTGCGGCGGCGCGACCCACGGGAACGGTCAGGCCTGAGGCGCAGGGGTGACAGGACTTGAACCTGCAGCCTGCGGTTTTGGAGACCGCTGCTCTGCCAATTGAGCTACACCCCTGTGCGGCAACTCACCCCCACGCGGACACGATGTGCCGAGCAGGGGTCACTTGCCCCACGGCGGACCAGTGTACGGGTAGTCGTGCGACTTTCCCAACCGGTCCACCCCTCGCGCGTCGAACGGATCCTCAGCGAGGCGTCCGGATGACGGCCCGGGCCTGCGACAGCACCTTCTCCCCCAGGCAGGTCGCGGTGATGTCGAGCCTGGTCAGGCCGTCCTCGGTGACCTCCTTGACCACCGCGGCGACCTCGACCTCAGTGCCCTCGTCGGTGTCCGGCACGACCACCGGACGGGTGAAGCGGACGTTGAAGTCGACCACCGCGTCCGGCGCACCGGCCCAGGTGGTCACCGCCCGCCCGACCAGGGCCATGGTGAACATGCCGTGGGCGATCACCCCGGGCAGGCCGACCTTGGTGGCCGTCCGGTCGCTCCAGTGGATCGGGTTGAAGTCGCCCGAGGCGCCCGCGTAGCGGACCAGGTCCGCGCGGGTCACCCGGAACGTCTGGGTGGGCAGTTCCATCTCTCAGGCCTCCCCGCGTACGACGATCTTGGACCAGACCGCGACCACCGGCTCGCCGGCGACAGTGCTCACGTCGGTGCGGGTGGTGAGGAAGCCGTGCCCGCCCCGGTTCGTGACCTCCTCGATGGTGTTCACACAGACCAGCTCGTCCCCGGCCACCACCGGCCGGGTGTACGCGAAGCGCTGGTCGCCGTGCACCACCCGGCTGTAGTCGACGCCCAGCGCCGGGTCCTCGACGATCTGCTGGCTGGCAGCCATGGTCACGATCACCGGAAAGGTCGGCGGGGCCACCACGTCGGGATGGCCGAGCGCCCGGGCGGCCGCCGGATCGTGGTGCGCCGGATCGGTCGCGCCGATGGCGGCGGCGAACTCACGGATCTTTTCTCGGCCCACCTGGTAGGGGGCGGTCGGCGGATAGCTCCGGCCGACGAAGGACGGGTCCAGGGACATGCCGCGAACCTACACGGAAAGCACGAACGCCGATCCGTACGGTCGGGCGGCTCGGAGGCCGCCGTCCGTGCGGATCGGCGTTCGGAAGCTGTCTGCGGACCGGCCGGGCCGGCCGCGGGTCAGCGGGTCTCGCGGTGGATGGTGTGCTTGCCGTCCCGGGGGCAGAACTTCTTCAGCTCGATGCGGTCCGGGTCGTTGCGGCGGTTCTTGCGCGTGATGTAGTTGCGCTCCTTGCACTCCACACACGCCAAAGTGATCTTCGGCCGGACATCGGTCGCCTTCGCCACGGCGGAGTGCCTTCCTCGCTCACGGGTAACAACTACGGCGCATCAGACTACGCGCTGAATACGCGGACATGCAAAGTGGGCGCCTACGGCGCCCATCCCACCGACCACCGGGCGGGCCCGGAGGACGAGAGTAGCGGTGGCCGGACTTGAACCGGCGACACAGCGATTATGAGCCGCTTGCTCTGCCATCTGAGCTACACCGCCGTGGCGGGTCCAGCCGGACCCTCTGAGCCCCCTTACGGAATCGAACCGTAGACCTTCTCCTTACCATGGAGACGCTCTGCCGACTGAGCTAAGGGGGCCTACCCGATCACCCCGTGGGGTGTCGCGCAGAGGAAACAGTACACGACCCCGCCGTCGAGGTGAAATCGGATCCCCGGTTGTCGCGTTCCCGCAGCTCAGGGTACGACGCGCAGGCGCGGCAGCTCACCCGCCACGATCGTCTCCGGGTCGACCTGGGCGCCGAACCACGCCTCCAGCCGCTCGTACGGCAGGGGCCGGCTGAACAGGAAGCCCTGGCCGATCTCACAGCCGATGTCCTGGAGCAGCTCCAGCGTGAGCTCGCTCTCCACACCCTCGGCCACCACGGTCAGGCCGAACTGCTGCGAGAGCGTCACCACCGCGTTGACGATGGCCAGGTCACCCGGGTCGGTCGCCATCCCCTGCACGAACGAGCGGTCGACCTTGACCTCGTGCACGGGCAGCCGGCGCAGCTGGGCGAGGGACGAGTTGCCCGTGCCGAAGTCGTCCACCGAGAGCCGGACACCGAGCTCGCCGAGGCGCTTCAGGGTCGGAATGGGACGTTCGGTGCCGTCCAGCACACCGGCCTCGGTGATCTCCAGGGTGAGCCGCTGCGGCGGCACACCGTATTCCTCGAGCAGGTCCCGCACCAGGGCCGGGAAGTGCTGGTCGGTGAGCGTCCGGGCGGCCAGGTTGACCGAGATGGCGAGCGCCTGCTCGCCGTGGCTCCAGTCGCGGCTGCGCCGCAGGCTCTCCCGCAGCACGAACTCGGTGAGGCGGCCGAGCTGGCCGGTGTGCTCGGCCACCGCCACGAAGTCGTCCGGGACCACCGTCCCGTGCGCCGGGTGCTCCCAGCGGGCCAGGCACTCCACCCCGACGAGACGCCGGTCCCGCAGCGTGACCTTGGGCTGGAAGTAGACCTCCAGCTCGCCGTCGTCCAGCGCCCGGCGCAGGTCGCCGGCGAGGCCCAGCAGGCGCAGTGATCGGGACTCCAGGACCGGGCTGTAGAGCTGGACGCTGCCCGGCACCGACTTGGCGGCCGTGGCGGCCAGGTCGACCCGCTGGAGCAGGGTCACCGCGTCGCTGCCGTGGTCGGGGTGGACGGCCACCCCGACGGCGGTGTCGACGTCGAGGGTGAGCGCGTCGAAGACCATCTCGTCGCGGATCTGCTCGCGCAGCTGACCGGCCAGCTCCAGCGCCGCCTCGGTGCTCTCCAGCCGCAACGTCACCAGGAACTCGTCGCCACCGGCCCGGCCGACCAGGGCGGAGGAGGGCGCGCTGGCGCGCAGCCGCTCGGCCACCTCGACCAGGACCTTGTCGCCGGCCGCGTGGCCGAGCGACTCGTTGACCTGGCGCAGCCGGTCGACGTCGAAGAGCAGCAGTGCCACCACCTCGCCGGGCGCCGCGATCCGGACCGCCTCGGCCACCGCCGCGGTGATCCGCCGGCGGTTGGGCAGCTTGGTGAGCGTGTCGTGCTCGGCGTCGTGCCGCAGCCGGTCGACCAGCCGGGAGTTCTCCAGGGCGACGGCGGCGTGCGCGGCGACGGTCTCCAGCAGCGGAACGTCGGTGCGGCCGAAGGAGTTGCTGGCACCGAGCCGGTTGGCCACCTCCAGGGTGCCGATGACCACGGGACCCGAGCGCAGCGGGACCGCGATGACGTCCTTCACCCGCTGCTCGGAGAGGGCGGTGCGCAGCTCCGCGTCGGGCACCGGGCCCCGGCCGAGGACGAGCGTGTGACCCTCCCGCCGGACCCGCTCCCGCAGCGCCGGCGGGGTGGGAGCCACGTCGAGCAGCCCCGAGTCAGCGATCCGGGAGGTCAGCAGGACCTCCGGGTGCCGGCCCTGGGCGGGCAGCCAGAGGGTCGCGTATTCCGCCTGGAGCAGGGCCCGGACCCGGCCGAGCAGGGCGTCGGCGAGCGTGCCGTCCTGCCCGCTGCCGCTGACCGCCCGGCTCAGCTCGTACATGTCGGCGAGGGTCCGGTGCTGCCGGAAGAACTGCGTGTACGCCCGGTAGACCAGCGTCAGCGCGGTGATCAGCGCCGCGAGCAGAAGCAGCGACCACCAGGTGGAGGTGATCAGGATCAGGATGATCAGACCCGCGACGATGTTGATGGACGCGGAGAGGAGCGCCGACGGCGACCTGCGGAACGCGTCCCGGCCGGTCTGCCACCCCTGCAGCAGCGTGTAGACGCCGGCCACCGAGGTGATGCTGACCAGATTCACCATGATCGCGACGGTGAAGAGCGTCAGCCAGGTGCGGGGCCCGATCCCCTCGACCGGCGGGAGGGCCTGCAGCACCAGCACGGCGAGCGACGAGCCCGCGGCCGCGCGGGCGACGTTGAACCAGAGTTTGGTCATGCCCATCCGGTGCCACAGATGGGTGAGAGCCGCCGCCACGGTGTAGATGATCACGACCGTCAACGGGCGGGTCAGGTAGAACGCGAGAACCAGCGGGATCTCGGTGAGGGTGACGCCGAGTGACTGGCGCCGGACGGTGAAGTTGAGCACCGGCAGCCCGGCGGCCACCATGGCCATCAGCAGCAGGATCGCCAGCGGCCAGCCGCCGAACGGCTGGTCGTTGGCCAGCCCGGTGACCGTCGAGCAGACGACGGCGAAGAGAACCAGCGGAGCTGTGATCAGCCAGGCGTGGTCGTTCGAGCGCGAGCCCTTGGGGGGCTGTCCCGACATGCCGCCCCTTCCGTCGACCCGTCGTCCGGCTCAGCTCGGACCGTGACCGTCAGCGGGCGGCGGGCATGTTCCAGATGACGTCGGCGGTCTGCGCGTCTCCCAGCTCAGGGCCAGCGCCGATGAGGATGCCGCTCGCCACGGCGGCGATTGCCAGCAATGAGCCAAGCAGCCGGCCCAGCTTTCGACCAGACATGTCCGCTCTCCTGTCGGGGATCGTTCACAGGGATGGTGGAGGTTCCACGATCGTGCCACAGGGCCGGCACCCAGAAAAGTCGCGGGAGCAGCCCAGATCCGACCGTCGCCAAGGTTCCGCCGTTCGGTCCAGACCGCGGGGGACGCCTAGCCAGATCAGAGGTGTGACAGACAGTCGACCACTCCGTCCACTGCGGATTCCGACCTTCACCGCGAACCGATCAAGCCACCCCGAAAGCCCCGTTCACCCGCTGCGACGCCACGACACCACTCGGTACGCCCGGAGGACGGCATCCACCCCGGGGCATAGACCACCATACCTTTCTCCCGCCGGAACGCCAGAGGATGATCCAGGTCAATTCCATCGAAATGGCGAGCCGTCCCGGGCGATCGGTCGGGCATCCGACGCGCCCGTCCGGTGGCGGCGGCGTCCGGCCCCGCAGCGGGCCAGGTGGTCGGGTCAGGACTCGCGCAGCGGCCGGAACGCGGCCCGCACCTCGGCCGCGAACAGGTCGGGCTCCTCCCAGGCGGCGAAGTGGCCACCCTTGTCAACCTCGTTAAAGTACGTGAGGCCGGGATAGACCGCCTCGGCCCAGCTGCGCGGGGCAGCCCAGGCGTGGGCCTTCGCCTGTCGATATGAGTTGACCTGCTCGTCGCGCGGGCACAAGGCTGACCGGATGGGGACTGCCATCCGCAACATCGCGTTCGACTGCGCCGACCCGTACGAACTGGCGCACTTCTGGGGCAAGGTCTTCGACTGCCCGGTCGACGCGCAGTTCAAGCCCGACGACGAGGAGGTGGCCATCGAGCCGCCCGCCGGCGCCAGGCTCTACTTCCAGCGGGTACCGGAGCCGAAGACCGTCAAGAACCGTGTGCACATCTGCCTGCAGCCTGAAGTGCTCCGCGACCAGGAGGTCGAGCGTGTCCGCGCCCTCGGCGCCACCGTCGTCGCCGACCGGCGCGAACCGGACGGCAGCGGCTGGGTGGTGCTGGCCGACCCGGAGGGCAACGAGTTCTGCGTGCTGCGCAGCGACGCCGAGCGTGAGACAACCGCATAGGCGTCGCCGGCCTCAGGCGCGGTGGAACTCCGCGCGCCAGCGGAGGCCACCGTCCGGGGCCACGATCTCCTCGATCCGGGCCGGGGTCAGCGGGCCGGCCGCGAAGGCGTCGACCTCGGCCCGGGCCAGCGGCCAGGGCGGCCCCTCGACGACCTCGTCGTCCCGCCGGCCGGCCGCGATCGCCAGCAGCGTCCCGCCCGGCGCGACCAGCCGGCCGACCGCCGGGATCGCCCGCTGCCGCAGCTCGGCCGGCAGCGCCTGCACGTTCATGCTCTCCAGCACGAAATCGAACCCGCCCAGCCACTCGTGCGGCGGGTCGAGCAGGTCGGCGGTCTCATACCGGACCGGGGAGTCCGGGTGGCGGCGGCGCGCCGCCCGCACGGCCGTGGGCGAGATGTCGAAGGCGACGGTGGCGAAGCCGAGGCGGGCCAGATGTTCGGCGTCGCGGCCGAAGCCGCACCCCACGACCACGGCGCGCCGGCCGGCTCCGTCCGGCCGGGTCCGGTCGGTCCACTCGCTGAGCAGGGAGTGCGCCCGGTCGAGGTCCCACGGGACGACAGCCTCGCCCCGCTCGGCGTCGGCGTAGAGCCGCTCGAACCGGCCGGTCGGATCGCCCTCGGCGACGGCCGAAGACCGGTGGGTCAGATCGTTGTCGTGCACGTACGCCTCCTCGCCTCCGGGAAGCCCTGGACCCGTGGCGTCGAACCGGCGCGAAGGGCCTCACCGTGCTGGCCGCCCACCCTAGCCTCGATGCGTGTCCGGCACGTGCCCGACGAGACGGATGACCATGGATGGGACGGTCGTCAGGCCCCGGCCACCCTTGACCCCGACCGCGGCGCCGCAGTCCTTGCATCTATACGGGGGATGGGGGCGGACCGGCGATCATCCCGAGGCGTCGCTGTGCTGATCGAGATCCGTCTCGTCCTCGTGCTCAAGCTCCGGCAGGCCCAGGTCCTCGCGGGCAGCCGCGGAAAACGCGCGTATGGCGGCCTTCACCTCCTCCATGTCAAAGGGGTTCGCCTCAAGGCCAGCGCCCACCTTGGCAGCTGCGCGCACGACCTCTGGTGGCGACAGGAACACCAGGGCGGCATGTATCTCGAAACACTCGGCGACCAGACCCTGTGCTTTCTTCGCCAAACGGGCCCGCTCACCGCCGTCAGGGCTCTCTGCGTGGTCCTGCGCCGCGTGCATTGCCTCGACAGCCTTGAACCGGAATTGGCCATAGGCAGCCCTGCGAGCCTCCTCGGCCCGATGCGCGTCCTCACGCTCGGCCTGAGCCTTGAAGATCCGATGACTGTTGCGGCCTTGCAGCCATGCACCGAGACCGCCGCCGGCCAACGTGCCGGCAACCGGGATCGAAAGTTCCCACCAACGGGCCATCGGGACCTCCAGGCGTGCCCGTTGCGTGCCCGATGACGCAGTCGATCAGGGGCAACGGCGGTCAACGGCAGCCGGAACGACAAAGGCCCTCGATCCACGTTTCCGCAGGTCAAGGGCCTTGCCATTCCCTGGTGGCGGGTAGAGGATTCGAACCTCTGTAGCTTTCGCGACGGATTTACAGTCCGCTCCCATTGGCCGCTCGGGCAACCCGCCAGGGCACCCCACCGCGTCGCGACGCGGCGGCGGAAGCAAGGATAGCGGTTGTCCCCCGGGCCGCCGCAAGCGGGTACCGTCAGGGGGTCCCACGCTGGTCAGTGAGGGACGGATCAGGACAGACCGCCGGACAGCAGGAGCATGATCATGGCAGCGAACCCGTCGTTCGACATCGTGAGCAAGGTCGACCGGCAGGAGGTCGACAACGCCCTCCGCCAGGCGGAGAAGGAGCTCTCGACGCGGTTCGACTTCCGCGGCACCGGCACCGAGATCTCCTGGTCGGGCGAGGAGGCGATCAGCCTCCAGGCGGAAACCGAGGAGCGGGTCCGGGCAGCGCTGGACGTCTTCAAGGAGAAGCTGATCAAGCGGAACATCTCGCTGAAGTCGCTCGACGCCGGGGATCCGCGTTCGTCGGGCAAGGTCTTCAAGATCGACGCCAAGGTGATCCAGGGCATCGACTCGGACAAGGCCAAGGCGATCAGCAAGAAGATCCGCGACGAGGGCCCGAAGGGCGTCCAGGCGCAGATCCAGGGCGACCAGCTCCGGGTCACCGGTAAGAAGAAGGACGACCTGCAGGCCGTCATCGCGCTGCTCAAGGGCGAGGACTTCGGCGTCGCCCTCCAGTTCACCAACTACCGGTAGGACACACGCCGGGCCGCCGCGGGGATCCACGTCCGGCGGCGGTCCGACGCACCGAGAGCGGGGAGCGGAGATGCCCTACGGCTACCTCGGGTCGATGAAGACCCGGGCGGGTTGCCGGGACGACGTGGTGGCGATCCTGTTGAGCGGCGTCGACGGGCTGCGCGAGGTCGGCTGCGAGCTGTACGTGGTGGGCGTCTCCGACCAGGACGACGTCACCATCTGGGTCACCGAGGTGTGGCGGAGCAAGGAACACCACGACGCCTCCCTGCGGCTTCCCGAGACGAGGGCCGCCATCGGCCGGGCCATGCCGATGCTCACCGGCGAGTTCACCAGTCAGGAACTCACGGTGGTCGGCGGGCTCGGCGTCTGAGCGCCGGTCGCGGTCAGCGCGCGAAGATCAGCAGCAGGATCACGGTCACGACCGCGCTGACCAGGATCGAGCCGAGACAGCCGACCCGGTTCGAGAAGAAGAGGAACATTCGGGGGCTTTACCCGCCCCCGCCGGTTTGATCCCCGCGGCTCAGGCCACGAGCGACTGCTCGGCGCGTACCGCGGTGGCTTCGGCGCGGGCGATCGGCCCGGCCGGCGGCGCGGCGACCGCGGCACCGACGGCGACCGCCGCCCCGGCGAAGAGGAAGGCCCACGGCACGCCGCCGGCGTGGTCGACGATGAGCCCGGCCACCGCTCCCCCGGCGGCGCTCGCCGCCACCGACATGGTCACCACCCAGGTGTACGCCTCGTTCAGCATGCCGGCCGGGGCGATCCGGCCGACCAGGGTGTTCTCCAGCGTCAGCGCGGGGGCGATGGTGGCGCCGCCGAGCACCAGCGCGACGCCGAGCGCGGCCGGGGTGGGCATCACGGCGAAGACGGCGAAGCTGGCCGCGACCGCGCCGAGCAGCCAGGCGAACTGGCGGGTCATGTTGGCGGCGGGCTTGCGTACCCCGAACCAGAACCCGCCGAGGGCGCTGCCGATGCCCCACACGGCGAGCAGCACGCCGGCGAGGCTCTCCGGGTCGTCGGCGGTGGCGTTCCCGGCGAAGGCCGGCACGATCACGCCGGCGGCGCCGAAGGCGATGCCGATGCTGGCGACGCAGAACAGCAGGGCCGGGAAGCCGCCGACCCGCAGCGGGCCGAGACCCTTGGCGTGGTGCTCGCGGGGGTGCGGCCGCCAGCCGCGCATGACCCGGCCGAGTGCCACGGCGGTGGTGCCGGCCAGGGTGACCACGGCGGCGCCCACCAGCGCGGCGGCGGCGTCGGCGACCAGGACGAAGCCGGCCACCAGCAGCGGGCCGAGCACGAAGACGACCTCGAAGAGGGAGGTCTCGGCGGCGAGCGCGGTGTTGCGCAGGTGCGCCCGGCCGGTGGCGGGGGCCGTGAGGTCGTTCCAGGCGCCCCGGATGGCGGCCGTGAGCGGCGGGTACGTGGCACCGGCGACGCCGGCGGCCAGGTAGATCAGGGCGAGGCTGCCGGAGCCCGACCGGCTGGCGCCGAGCAGCCCGAAGAGGGCGAGCGGATGGGCCACGGCGGTGGCCAGCAGCACCGGGGTGGGGCCGACCCGGTCGGCGACACGCCCGGCGATCGGGCTGAGCGCGGCGCCGGAGAGCGCGTAGATGCCGCCCGCGACGGCGGCGAGCGAGTACCGGCCGGTGACCTCGGCGACCACCAGCAGCAGCGCCAGCGGCGTCATGCCGATCCCGAGCCGGCCGATGACGCCGAGGATCAGCAGCATCGGGGCGCCGGGGATCCGCCAGACGCCCAGGTACTGGCGCAGTGCGGCCAAGGGTGCACCTCCGGGTACGGGAAAGGTAACGAGTGAATTCCCCTCCGACCCTAACGCCGCAGGCCGCCGTGGGGGTGGTCGCCTCGCTCACACAGGAGCGGCCGGGCGGGGCTGACCGGCCGGCGAAGAACGGGTAGGTTGCTGATCGAATCAGGTCCATGTCTCTCGCGGACTCCGCCCATCGCCGTACGGAGGGCCGATGACCGGCACCGTGGAACCGCTGCGGGTCGAGATCTACTCGCTGTACGCCGACGCCCGCCCCGCCGAGGCCGCCTCGCCCAGCCTGGGGGGCTCGCTCCCGGTGCGGGCCGTGCGGCAGTGCCCGCCGGTGGCCGTCGGGTCCGGTCTCGGCTGGTACGTCCACCCGCCCGCCGACTTCGCCCTGCGCTGGGACGGGCACGAGACCGAGTGGAGCCTGCTGGAGGAGAACGAGCCGGTCCGCTGGCGTTCGCTGGCCGGTGGATACGACGGCAAGCTGCCGGACGCCGCCGCCCACCTCGCGAAGGCGCCCGAGAAGTTCCGCGACGGCCTGGACATCTTCGACAGGTACGGCGGGGAGATCCCGTTCGTCGACGTCGACCCGCGGGCGGCGAACATGGTCGAGCTGGTGACCGGCGTGGTGGCCCGGACGTCGCCGGGTTGGTGCCTGCTGGCCCGCGGTGCGCCGAACTGGCCCGCTCCGGCCGGGCTTCAGGTCTACGAGGGCGTGGTGGAGACCGACTGGTACACGTCGCTCCTGCCCACCATCCTGCGGCTGACCGAACCCGGCCGGGTGGTGCGCTTCTACCGCAGGCTCCCGCTGATGTGCCTGCAGCCGGTGCACCGCTCGGTGCTGGAGGCCGCCGGCCGGGCCGAGCTGGTGACCGGGCAGGGCCTCGGCGAGTGGCCGGACGACGTGTGGGAGGACTTCGTGGCGTTGCGCCGCCGCCGCCAGGACCCGGAGATCCGCAGCAGCTACCGCCGAGAGCAGGCGCGCCGGTTGCGCGAGCACGCCACCTACCAGCCGATCGGGGTGGACGAAGGGGACCGGCCAAGCTGATGACCGACGCCGACGAACGGCTCGCGCCCCCGCCCGGCTACCGAGCCCTGTTCCGCCATCCGGTCGCCTCCCGGCTCGTCATCGCCCGCGGCATCTCCGAGCTGGGTGACTTCGTCGGGCTGGCCGCGCTGCTGCTGCTCGCGTACGACCAGACCCAGTCGGTGCTCGGCCCGGCCGCCGTGTACGCCGCCCGGACGCTGCCCGCCCTGCTGGTCGCCACCGTGTTCAGCGGCTGGCTGGACGTGCCGGCTCGGCGCACCATGCTGGTCGGGCTGTCGCTGGCAGGCGCGGCGCTGATCGCGGTGCCGACCGCCGCGCCCCGGCCGCTGCCGGCGATCGTCGCGGCCGGCCTCCTGGGTGCGGTCCGGGCCGCGTACTCCAGCGTCAACGTGGCGATCGCCGCCGAGGCGGTGGACGGCCCGCTGCGGCTGCCGCTGTTCGGTCTCTCCGCCTTCGCGAACCAGCTCGGCCAGGTGACCGGCCTGCTCGCGGGGGCCAGCGTGACCGTGGCGCTCGGCCCGCGGGCGGCGCTCCTGATCGACCTGGGGTCGTTCCTGCTGGCCGCGGTCGTCCTGGCCGGGCTTCCGGGCGGCCGCGGGGAGCGCCGGAAGGCCCGCCCGCCGGCCACCGCCGGCGTACGCATCATCGCCGGCCACCCGGTGCTGCGCGGCGTGGCTCTGCTCACCCTGGGCACGGTGCTCTCCGGGGCGTTGCCGGAGACCCTGGCTCCCGACCTGGCCGGCGGCGGGTGGCGACCGGTCGTGCTGGCCGCCTCGGCGCTCGGCGGCGCGGTCTTCGTGCTGGTGGCGGCGCGGCGGGCCTGGCTGGCCCGGGTGGCCGGTCAGGTGGCGGCGGCCGCCGCGCTGGCCGGCGCGTTGCTGCTCGCCGGCCTGCTCGCCGCGGTCCACGCCCCGGCCTGGGCGCTGGCGGGGGCGAACGCGCTGATCGGCGCGGGTGGCGGCTGGCTCATCGGGGCGCAGGCGACCTTCGCCCGGCTGGCGCCCAGGGAGCGGATGGGGCAGGTGGAGGCGACCATCGTGGCCGGGAACATCGTCGTCTCCGGCTGCGGGATCTTCCTGCTCGGCACCACCGCCGAGCTGTTCGGTCCGGCCACCGCCTACCTGGTCGCCGGGGTGCTGCTGCTCGGGGTCGTGTTCTTCGCCCGGCCCGACCGGCTGCCCGAGGCCACCTCCTGAGACGCGTCCGCCCGCGTCCGGCTGGACGCGGGCGGAGGCGGTCGGAGCGGGTCAGCGCTGGAACTGCACCGGCCCGGAGTTGCGGGCCAACTGCTCCAGCCGGGCCACCCGCTGCTCCATGGGCGGGTGGGTGGCGAACATGGCGGCGATGCCGCCGCCCCGCTTGAACGGGTTGTCGATCATCAGGTGCGCGGTGCTGGCGAGCTGGCCCTGCGGCGGCAGCGGGCGGGCCTGCGTACCCAGGTGGATCTTGCGGAGGGCGCTGGCCAGGGCCAGCGGGTCCCGGCTCAGCTCGGCGCCGGACTGGTCGGCCTGGAACTCCCGGCTGCGGCTGATCGCGAGCTGGATCAGGGTGGCCGCGATCGGGCCGAGGATCAGGGTGAGCAGCAGCACCGCGGGGTTCGGGCCGTCCTCGTCGTCGGAGGAGCCCAACGGGATGAACCAGGCGATGTTCGCCAGCGCGGTGATGATGCCGGCCAGGCCGGCCGCCACGCTGGAGATCAGGATGTCCCGGTTGTAGACGTGCGACAGCTCGTGGCCGATCACGCCCCGCAGCTCGCGGTAGTCGAGGATCTCGACGATCCCCTGGGTGACGCAGACCGCCGCGTGCTCCGGGTTACGCCCGGTGGCGAACGCGTTGGGCTGTGCCGTCGGGCTCACGTAGAGCCGGGGCATCGGCTTGCCCGCCTGGGTGGAGAGCTCACGGACCATCCGGTACAGGTCGGGGAACTGTGCCTCGCTGACCGGTTGCGCCCGCATCGAGCGCAACGCGAGCTTGTCGGAGTAGAAGTAGGTCACGCCGTTCATCAGCAACGAGACGACGACGGCGATGACGAGACCGCCGCTACCGCCGAACCAGTAGCCGACCGCGAGGATCAGCGAGGTCAACAGGCCGAGCAGCGCTACGGTCTTGAGACGGTTGTGATGCACGATCGCTCCTTCGGTGCCGCGGACCGCGCGGGCCCGCTGACCGGTTCAACAACACCGGTACCCGCCAACCATCCTGCTCATGGCTGAAAGTTGGCTGGGGATTCCTGTGAGCGCGCTGTGCCGGACGCCCACCAGGGGACGAACCCGTCAGCGGGCCGCCACGTCGAGCACCAGCTGCGGGGCGAACCCGAGCACCACGGCCAGCGCGGTGGCGACCCCGAGCGCGACGACCACGATCCGGGCCGGGCGGACCGCGACCCCGCCGGGAGCGGCGTAGAGGGTGGCGGCCAGGCGCAGGTAGTAGGCCAGGCCGAGCACCGCGTTCAGCGCCACCACGAGGGCCAGCCAGCCGGCGTGCCCGGCCAGCAGCGCGCGGACCACGGTCACCTTGGCGAACAGGCCGGCCAGGCCGGGTGGCAGCCCCGCCAGCCCGATGAGGGCCAGCGCGAACGCGCCGCCCACCCACGGATGCCGGCGCGCCGCACCGCGCAGGTCGGCCAGGGTGCCGCCGTCACCGTCCGCCGGCCGCAGCGCCACCACCGCGGCGAACGCGGCAAGCTCCAGCAGCACGAAGAAGACGGTGTACGCGACGGCCGCGGCGTACGCCCCGGTCCGGGCATCGGCGGTGCGCCCGGCGGCCAGCGCGAGCGCGCCCAGCGGGGCGAGGATGTAGCCGGCCTGGGCCACCGACGACCAGGCGAGCAGCCGGACCGTACGCCGCTGGCGCAGCGCCACGAGGTTGCCCACGGTCATGGTGAGCACCGCCAGCAGGGCCAGGACCGGGCCGGTCACGGTGGCCGGCAGCGCCCGCTGCACCACGGCGAGCAGCGCCACCACGCCACCCAGCTTCGAGGCGGTCGACAGGTATGCCGCCACGGGCATGGGCGCGCCGTCGTAGGTGGCCGGCGCCCAGGCGTGGAACGGCACCGCGGCGACCTTGAACGCCAGCCCGGCCACCACCAGCGCCACGGCGACCGTGGTGAGCGGCAGGTCGAGCAGGCCGCCCCGGTCGGCGGCGAAGGCCGCGCCGAGCCGGTCGAGGTGGACGGTGCCGGTCACCGCGTAGAGCAGCGCCGCGCCGAGCAGGGTGACGGTGGTGGCCACCACGCTGACCACGAAGAAGGTCACCGCCGCCTCGGCACCGGCCAGGCTGCCCCGGCGCAGCCCGACCAGCACGTAGAGCGGCAGGGTGAGCGTCTCCAGCGCCACGACCAGGGTGATCAGGTCACCGGCCGCGCCGAGCACCACGCCGCCGGTCATCGCGCAGGCGAGCAGGAAGCAGTATTCCCCGACCGGGACGCCGCCGGCGCGCAGCAGCGGGCCGGAGAGCGCGAGCACGCCGAGGGTGAGCAGCGCGATGACCACCGCGACCAGCGCGGCCCGCCCGGTCCAGAGCCAGGAGCAGGCCGCCCCGACGCAGAACGTGCTGCGCTCGCCGGCCGCGCCGACCAGCGCCGCGCCGAGCGCCGTGCCCGCCGCGCCGAGGGCGGCCACGGTCACCGTGGCGGCGGCCCGCGCGGCCAGCAGGTCGACCAGGAGCACCAGCACGGCCGTGCCGGCGGCCAGGTAGGCCGGCAGCAGCGCCACGTTGTCCACGCTCTGCACGACGCTCATCTGGTCACCACTCCCACGAGGGCCTCGACCGGGCCGGACGCATAGGACAGGACCAGTGCCGGGGCCAGGCCGACGGCGAGGGCGAGCAGAACCAGAGGCGCCCAGGCGGTCAGCTCCGCCCCGGCCAGGCCCGGCGCGAGCGGGGCCACCGCCGGGCTGGGCCGCCCGTGGGTGACCCGGCGCAGCAACCGCAGGAGGTACGCGGCGGTCAGCGCCCCGCCCAGCGCGGCCAGCACCGCGAGGGTGGTCCACAGCCCGCCGCCCCGCCGGACGGCGGCCACCACGGCGAACGCCTCGCCCCAGAAGCCGGCCAGCCCGGGCAGCCCGAGCGAGGCGACCGCCGCGAAGCCGAGCAACCCGGCCAGCCGGGGCGCGGTCTCCCGCAGCCCCGACAGCTCGGCCAGCGACCCGGTGTGCGTCCGGTCCTTGACGGCCCCGGCCAGGAAGAACAGCAGCCCGGTGATCACGCCGTGGGCGATGTTGCCGATCAGCGCGGCCTGGAGGCCGGTGGCGGTGAGCGTGGCGACCCCGAGCAGCACGAAGCCCATGTGCCCGACGCTGGAGTAGGCGATGAGCCGCTTCAGCTCGTCCTGGGCGAGGCAGACCAGGCCGCCGACGCCGATCGCCGCGACGGCGAGCACGCCGAGCACCGGCGCGGCCCAGCGGGCGCCCTCCGGGGCCACCCCGACCGCCACCCGGATGAGCCCGTACGTGCCCATCTTGAGCAGCACCCCGGCCAGGATCACGCTGCCGACCGTGGGGGCCTGGGTGTGCGCGTCGGGCAGCCAGGAGTGCAGTGGCCAGAGCGGGCTCTTCACGGCGAAGGCCAGCGCCAGCAGGGTGAACGCGGCGAGCTGGGTGCCCCGGGACAGCCCGGCGCCACCGGTCAGCGTCACCAGGTCGGCGGTGCCCGCGGCGGCGACCACCACGTAGACGCCCACCAGCAGCAGGACCGAGCCGAAGAGGGTGTAGAGGGCGAACTTGCGGGCCGCCCGGCGCCGGTCCTCGCCGCCCCAGCCAGCGATGATCGCGTACATGGGCAGCAGGACGACCTCGAAGAACAGGAAGAACAGCACCAGGTCGAGGGCGAGGAAGGTGCCCAGGATGCCCACCTCGACCACCAGCAGCAGCGCCACCAGGGCCCGCCCGCTGCCGCCCCCGGCGGGCACCCGCCAGAGCGTGTAGCCGCAGCAGAGCAGGGTGAGCAGCGCGGTGAGCACCACCAGCGGCCAGGAGATGCCGTCCACCCCGAGGTGGAAGCGCAGGTCGAGGCCGGGCACCCAGGACACGTCCACCTGGTGCCAGGCCTGCACGGCCGGCCGGGGGCCGTAGCCGAACCAGCCGTGGTCGCCGCCGACCAGCGGCAGCGTGGCGAGCAGGGTCAGTGCGGCGGCGGCCGTGCCGACCACCCGGCCGGCCCGGTCGCCGGGGACGGCGGCGGCCGCGACCGCCCCCAGTGCGGGGATCGCGAGGACCGCGACCAGCAGGAACTGCCCGAACGTCATGAGGTCACTCCGATCAGGGCGACCGCGAGGCCGATCAGCAGCGCGCCGGCCAGCACCCCGGCCGCCGCCCGGGGCAGCGCGGCCCGGTGCAGCGCGGCCAGCCCGCCGCCCAGCTCGACCGCGGCCCGGCCGCTGCCCTCCACGAGGCCGTCCACCCCCAGCTCGTCACCGGTCCGCACGACCCGGGCCAGGGCGGTGGTCGGGCGTACGACGAGGGCCTGCTGGACGTCGTCGAGCCGGAACGCCCGGGCGAAGACCGGCCGCAGCGGACCCAGGTAGCGCGCCGGGTCGGCGGCCGGGTCGCGGCGCCAGCCGGCCCAGGCGACGCCCGCGCCGGCCAGCAGCAGCAGGAACGGCAGGACCAGGTTCGGCGCCAGGTGGACCAGCTCGACCGCCTCGCCGGAGGAGTCGGCGGGCACCCGCAGCCGGTCGGCGAACCACGGCGCGAAGGCGGCCAGGCCGAGCAGGGCGGCGGGCACCGCGAGCAGCAGCACCGGCCAGCGCAGCACGGCCGGCGGGTCGTGCGGATGCGCCAGCGGGATGCGGGTCGCGCCGAAGAAGGTCCGCAGGAGCAGGCGGGTCGCGTACCAGGCGGTGACCGCGACGCCGAGCAGCCCGGCCAGCCAGACCAGCCAGCCCACCCAGGCCGGGGCCGGGCCGGCGCCGTCCAGCGCGGCGGCCTGCGCGGCGGCGAGCACCCCGTCCTTGCTCCAGAAGCCGGACAGCGGCGGCACCCCGGCCAGCGCGCCGAGGCCGATCAGCATGCACCAGAAGGTCACCGGCATGGCGGCGCGCAGCCCGCCCATCCGCGACATCAGGGTGGTCCCGACGGCGTGGATGACCACGCCGGCCGCGAGAAACAGCAGCGCCTTGAAGGCGGCGTGGGTGAGCAGGTGGAACAGGGCCGCCGCGGGGGCGCCGATGGCGAGCGCGCCGGTCATGTAGCCGATCTGGGAGACCGTCGACCAGGCCAGCACCCGCTTGATGTCGTCCTGTGCGGTGGCCGCGAACGCGCCGAGCAGCAGGGTGACCGCCGCCATCACCCCGAGCACGGCCAAGGCAGCCGGGGCCTGCGCGAACAGCGGGAAGAGCCGGGCCACCGCGTAGACCCCGGCGGCGACCATGGTGGCCGCGTGGATGAGCGCGGAGATCGGGGTGGGGCCGGCCATGGCGTCCGGGAGCCAGGTGTGCAGCGGGAACTGCGCGCTCTTGCCGGCCACCCCGGCGAGCAGCAGCAGGCAGGCCGCCGTGAACGTGCCGGTGGAGTAGTCGTGGGCCAGCACGTCGGCGATCCGGAAGCTGCCCGCGCCGACGCCGAGCAGCGCGATGCCGAGCAGGAAGCCGACGTCACCCACCCGGGTGACCAGGAACGCCTTCACGGCGGCGGCCGGCGCCTCGGGCAGCCGCCGGTCGTGGGCGATGAGCAGGTAGGAGCAGATGCCCATCACCTCCCAGCCGACCAGCAGCAGGATCAGGTCGCCGGAGACCACCACGGTCAGCATCGCGGCCGTGAACAGGCTGATCTGGGCCGCGTAGGGCGGGTAGCGGTGGTCCACCTCGACGTCGTCGTGCGGGCCGCGCCGCAGGTAGCCGATCGAGTAGACCTGCACGGCCAGGGCCACCGCGGCCACCGCCACGGCGACCAGCACGGCCACGCCGTCCAGCCGGTAGCCGAGGGTGACCCGCAGCCCGCCCAGGTCGACCCAGTCGGTGCCGCCCTCGACCGGCCCGTCCACCCGGAGCAGCAGGCCCACCGCCGCCAGCAGCGCGAGCGCCGCGCCGGCCACGCCGAGCGCGACGGCCGCCCGCCGGGCCGGGCCCTCCCCGGTGGCCGCCCCGCGCGGCGACGGCGGCAGCAGGAGCCCGAGCAGGCCGGCGACCAGGGGTACGCCGGGCAGCGCCACCGCGAGCAGTCCGGTCACGTGTCCCCCTCGCCCCGGTCGGCGGCGACCCCGGCGGGCGCCTCGGTCAGCGGCACGTCGTCCACCGTGACGCTGGCCCGCAGCCGGTAGAGCTGGAGCACGATGGCCAGCCCCACGCCGATCTCGGCGGCGGCGAGCACGATCACGAAGAGCGCGAAGACCTGGCCGGAGTGCGGCAGGGCGGCCCGGACCGTGGTGTCGGCGGTGACCAGGATCAGGTTGACCGCGTTGAGCATCAGCTCGACGGCCATCAGCACGAGGACGGCGTTGCGGCGGCGCAGCACGCCGTAGACGCCGAGGCCGAACAGCAACGCGGCGGTGACGTACGGGATGACCGGCCTCACGCGCGCCCGCCCTCGTCGGCGGCGACGACCGGGCGGGCCGGCTCGACGCCCCCGGCCGGCCCGGCGGCCGGGGCCGCGCCGGGGCGGCCGATGTCGGGTCGGGAGAGCACGATCGCGCCGACCAGGGCGGCGAGCAGCAGCACCGACAGCACCTCGAAGGGCAGCACCCAGGAGCGGAACACCTGCTCACCGAGGCGCTCGGCGGTGCCCGCGGCGGGCAGGTCCACCCGGGACCAGCGAAACGCGTCGACCAGCAGCACGGCCAGCCCCAGACCGCTGCCGGCGCCGATCAGCGCGGCCGGCCAGCCGGGCCGGTCGAGGTCGTCGGAGGGGCCGATCGGGGCCCGGGTCAGCATCACCGCGAACAGCAGCAGCACCACCACCGCGCCGACGTAGATGAGCACCTGCACCCAGGCCACCAGCTCGGCGCTCAGCACGAGATAGTCCCCGGCCAGCGCGCCCAGGCAGACCACCAGCCAGAGCCCGGCCCGGACCAGGTGCCGGGTGCCCACCACCAGCGCGCCCGCGCCCACGGCCACCGCGCCGAGGGCGAGGAGCAGCACGTCCGCACCCGTCATGACGGGTCGCCTCCGCCCTGCTCGGCGCCGGGTTCCGGGCGGGCCGGGGCCGGACGCGCGGCGGGGGCCGCGGCCTTGCGGGCGGCGGTGGTCTCCTCCTTCGAGGGGTCGCCGTGCGGGTCGTGGGCCGGCGGCGGCGGGACGGTGACCATCCATTCGCCGAGATGGTCCTTGTCGTGCAGCAGGTCCTTGATGTCGTACTCGGCGTACTCGAACTCGGGCGACCAGTAGAGCGCGTCGAACGGGCAGACCTCGATGCAGATGCCGCAGTACATGCAGAGCGAGAAGTCGATGTCGAACTTGTCGAGCACGTTGCGCTGGCGGGGGCGGGCGGCGCCGGGCACCGCCACCTCCTCCTTGTGCGAGTCGATGTAGATGCACCAGTCCGGGCACTCGCGGGCGCAGAGCATGCAGACCGTGCAGTTCTCCTCCAGCAGCGCGATCACGCCGCGGGAGCGGGGCGGCAGTTCGGGGACGACGTCCGGGTACTGCTGCGTGGTCGAGCGGCGGGTCATCGTCTTCAGCGTGACCGCCAGGCCCTTCACCAGCCCCTCGCCGGGCACGCCGCTGCGCTCACTCATGCCGCCCATCCTGCCCTGTGCCCCACGCGCGCGCGACCACCACCCGGCCGATCGCCCGCCGGCACACCGCCGGGCCGGTCAGGCGTCGGTGGCCGGCAGCGGCGGGAGCATCTCGACGCCGAGTTGCTGGAGGAGCTGGAACAGCTCGTTCACGCTCCACACGTCGGCGATCCGGCCGGTCTCGTCGAAGCGGAGGAAGCTCGCCCCCGAGTAGCTGACCACCCGGCCGGTCGGCGGCACCGGACCGAACTGCCCGGCCTGGGTGCCGGCGGCCCGCCAGTGCACGGCCACCCGGTTGCCGGCGGCCACCACCTCGACGACCTTGTAACGCAGGTCCGGGAAGGACGCCCGCCGGTCGCGGTGCCAGGCCAGCGTGGCCTCCGGGCCGGTCCCGCCCAGCCCCGGGCAGGCCTCGGCGACGAGGTCGTACGCGCTCTCCTCGCGGCCGGCGTTCCACACGTCGGCGATGAAGCGTCGGGCCGCCGCCTCCACATCCGTCACCGCGGCAGCCTAGCCCCGGTCGTGCCGACTCGGCCTGCCGGAAGCCGGCGGAGCGACCATGATGGGACCGGACAGCGACATCCTCGGGAGGCGGCGTGGGCGGCAACGGCGACGAGATCCTCGACCGGACCGGCGGCAAGTACGTCGAGCCGGGCGGCGAGTTCACCCGGGACCAGCGGTACATCGCCACCCGGATCACCGCGGACGGTTCGAGCGGCTGGCCGGTGGAGCCGGGCCGCTACCGGCTGGCGGTCAGCCGGGCCTGCCCGTGGGCGAACCGGCTGATCATCGTCCGGCGGCTGCTCGGGCTGGAGGACGCCATCTCGATGGCGGTGGCCGGGCCCACCCACGACAAGCGCAGCTGGACCTTCGACCTCGACCCGGGCGGCCGGGACCCGGTGCTCGGCATCGAGCGGCTGGCCGACGCCTACTTCGCGCGCTTCCCCGGCTACGAGCGGGGCATCACCGTGCCGGCCATGGTCGACGTGCCGACCGGTCAGGTGGTCACCAACGACTACGCGCAGATGAGCCTGGACCTGTCGACGGAGTGGACCGCCCACCACCGGCCGGGGGCGCCGGAGCTCTACCCGGAGCGGCTGCGCGGCGAGATCGACGAGGTCAACGCGGCGGTCTTCGCGGACGTGAACAACGGCGTCTACCGCTGCGGCTTCGCCGGCAGCCAGGAGGCGTACGAGCGGGCGTACCACCGGCTCTTCGACCGACTGGACTGGCTGACCGAGCGGCTGACCGGGCAGCGCTACCTGGTCGGTGACACGATCACCGAGGCGGACGTCCGGCTGTTCACCACGCTGGTCCGCTTCGACCCGGTCTACCACGGCCACTTCAAGTGCAACCGGCAGAAGCTGACCGAGATGCCGGTGCTCTGGGCGTACGCGCGGGACCTGTTCCAGACCCCGGGCTTCGGTGACACCGTCGACTTCGACCACATCAAGCGGCACTACTACGAGGTGCACCTGGACATCAACCCGACCGGGGTGGTGCCGCTCGGCCCGGACCTGGCGAACTGGCTCACCCCGCACGGGCGGGAGCAGCTCGGCGGCCGCCCGTTCGGCGACGGCACGCCGCCGCTGCCCGCACCGCCGGACGAGCGGGTCGACCCCGACCACACCCCGCTGCGCGACGCCGCCTGAACCCGCCCGTCCTCAGATCGCCAGGCGGACGGCGGCGGTCAGCACGAGCTGGGCCAGGGCCAGGGGGACGAGCACCAGCCAGCACAGGCGCTGGAGCTGGTCCTCGCGCAGCCGCGGGTAGCTCACCCGGAGCCAGATGATCACGAACGCGACGGCGAACACCTTGAGCAGGGTCCACAGCCAGCCGAGCTGGGCGTCGGCGAACGGACCCTGCCAGCCGCCGAGGAAGAGCACCGTGGTCAGCGCGGCGATCACCACGATGCCCACGTACTCGGCGAGCAGGAAGAACGCGAAGCGCAGGCCGGTGTATTCGGTCATGTAGCCGAAGACCAGCTCGGAGTCGGCCACCGGCATGTCGAACGGGGGCCGGCGGATCTCGGCCAGCCCCGCCACGAAGAAGATCACCATGGCCGGCGCCTGCCAGAGCAGCCACCAGGGGCGCCACGCCTCCACGATGCCGGGCAGGCTGAGCGTGCCGGCCGCCATCGCCACCGAGGCGGCGGCCAGCACCAGCGGCAGCTCGTAGCCGAGCAGCTGGGCCGCCCCGCGCAGGCCGCCGAGGAGGCTGTACTTGTTGGCCGAGGCCCAGGCCGACATGAGCACCGCGAGCACCCCGATGCCGACCACGGCCAGCACGAAGAACAGGCCGATGTCCAGCGGCTGCCCGACCAGGTCGCCCGGACCGAGCGGGATGACCAGCAGGGCGAGCAGGTAGGGCACCAGGGCCACGGCCGGGGCCAGCCGGAACACCGGCCGGTCCGCCTCGCGCGGGGTGACGTCCTCCTTCTGCACGAACTTGATGCCGTCGGCGACGAGCTGCGCCCAGCCGTGGAAGCCGCCCGCGTACATCGGGCCGAGCCGGCCCTGCATGTGGGCCATCACCTTGTGCTCGGCCTGGCCCACGATCAGCGGCAGGGTGAGGAACGCGACGAGCACGCCCACCACCCGGAGGACCAGCTCCAACCAGTCCGGCATCAGGCCTTCCCCTCCTCGGCGTCGGTGCCCGGCGCCGGCCGGTCGGCCCCGGTGGGCCGCTCCCCCGCCGGCTCCTGCCGCGCGGGACCCGCCGGCCGCTCGCCGGGCACCGGACGCCCGAGCGGGCCGGGCTCCTGCGGCGGAGGGGCGGGCTCCCGGCGGGCCGGACCGGTCGGCCGGCTCGCGGCGGGTTCGTCCGGTCCCGGACGCGCGGGACGCTCTCCCGGCGCGGGACGCTCGCCCGGTCCCGGACGCGCGGGACGCTCGCTCGTGGGACGGGCCGGACGCTCGCCCGGTGCGGGGCGCGCCGGGCGTTCCCGGGTGGGGCGGGCCGGCGTACCCCCGCGGGGGCCCTCGCCCACCCCGGCCGCGCCGGCCGGCGTGGGCGTCGTCCCCCACTCCCCCGGCGCCGGGACGCCCGGCGGCCGGATCGGCCGGCGGCCGCCGCCGGCCTCCGACTCGCCGGGTTCCTTGGCGCCCGGCCACGGCTTGGCGACCCGGGAGGCGAGGACGAACTCCTTGCGCAGCGGGTGACCCTCGAACTCCGGCGGCAGCAGCAGCGGCCGCAGCTCGCCGTGCCCGTCGAAGCCGATGCCGAACATCTCGTGGGTCTCCCGCTCGTGCCAGGCCGCGCCGGGGAAGACGTCGACCACGGAGGCCACGACCGGCGTCTCCCGCGGCACCCGGGTGCGCAGCAGCAACCCGTGCCGGTGGCGGATCGACCAGAGGTGGGCCACCACGTCGAAGCCGTCGGCCAGCTCGTCGACGGCCGACAGCCAGTCGAAGAAGTCGCAGTCCAGCTCGGCGTCGTCGCGCGCCGCGCGCACCGCGTCGCGCCAGCTCGCCAGGGGTACGTCGACGGTGGCGCGGGCGTGGCCCTGACCGCCGGAGACCGACACGGTGGCCGCCACGGGCACGAGCAGCGCGACCACCCGCTGGCCGACCTCTTCCGGAGTCATGCCGCTGATCCTAGGGCCGCCGGCCGGGAGGCGTGTCGGGCCGTCCGCGCTCCCCCGGGCCGGATCCGCCGCTTTGCCGGGCGAGCGGGCCCGCGGCGGGGAAGGATGAACATCGTGCGCGCTGTCACTGTGGCTCCCGGAGTTCGCGACTCGCTGCGCCTCGACGACGACTGGCCCGAGCCGGCCGCGGAGGAGGGCGCGATCCTGGTCCAGGCCGTCGCGGTCGGCATCTGCGGGACCGACCAGGAGATCATCGCGGGCGAGTACGGCGAGGCCCCGCCCGGCCAGGAGCGGCTGGTGCTCGGGCACGAGTCGCTCGGCCGGGTGCTGGAGGACCCGTCGGGCACCCTCCAGCCCGGTGACCTCGTGGCGGGAATCGTCCGGCACCCCGACCCGGTGCCCTGCCCGAACTGTGCCGTCGGCGAGTGGGACATGTGCCGCAACGGCCGCTACACCGAGCACGGGATCAAGGGGCTGCCCGGCTTCGCCCGGGAGCGCTGGCGGGTGCAGCCGAGGTTCGCCGTACGCCTGGACCCGGCGCTCGCCCCGGTCGGGATGCTGCTGGAGCCGACCAGCGTACTGGCGAAGGCGTGGAACCACATCGAGCGCATCGGCAGCCGGGCCGTGTGGCAGCCGCAGAGCGTGCTGGTCACCGGGGCCGGCCCGATCGGGCTGCTGGCCGCCCTGCTGGGCATCCAGCGCGGGCTGTCGGTGCACGTGCTGGACCGGAACAAGACCGGTCCGAAGCCGGAGCTGGTCCGTGCGCTCGGCGCGACCTACCACACCACGACGGTCGCGGAGCTGGACTTCGCGCCGGACGTGGTGGTGGAGTGCACCGGCGCCCCGGTGGTGGTGCTGGACGCGATGACCAAGGCCGGGACCAACGGCATCGTCTGCCTGACCGGGGTGTCCAGCGGCGGCCGGACCATCGAACTCGACGCGGGGGCGCTGAATCGGGAGCTGGTGCTGGAGAACAACGTGGTCTTCGGCTCGGTGAACGCCAACCGGCGGCACTGGGAGCTGGCGGCGGAGGCGCTCGCCCGCGCCGACCAGTCCTGGCTCAGCTCGCTGATCACCCGCCGGGTGCCGCTCTCCTCGTACGCCGACGCCTACGCCTCCACGGGCGAAGACATCAAGGTGGTGCTCGACTTCGAGCAGTGAGGCGGGGCGCCGGAGCGCGGGCTCCGGCGCCCCGCGACCTCAGATGCCGGGCAGCCGGCCGTTGCGGAACAGGTCCACGAAGAGCTGGTGGTCCTCGCGGGCCCGGATGCCGTAGGTGTGCGCGAAGTCGATCAGGTAGTCGACGAAGCGCTCCGCGTCGGCGTCCACGACCGCGACGATCGCCTCCTCGGTGGAGTAGTCCACCAGGTCGTGGCTGGACTCGTCGTCGGCCACCGAGTGCATCCGGGCCACCGCCCGGCCCAGGTCGGTGAGCACCCCGGCGAGCTCCTCGGGCTCGTTGACGTCGGCCCAGTTGAGGTCGGCCGCGTATGGGGAGACCTCGGCGACGAGCTGGCCGGTCCCGTCCAGCTCGGTGAAGCCCAGCCACGGGTCGGCGTGCGCCTGCAACGCCCGCTGCGACTCGGCGGTCCGGTGCCCCTGGTGCCGGAAGTACGAGCGGACCCGCTCGTCGTCGATGTGCCGCGCCACCGCCGGCACCTGCGCCTGCTTCATGTAGATGACGACGTCGTTCTCCAGCGCCTGGGTGTGCCCCTCCAGCAGCAGGTTGTACGAGGGCAGCCCGGCGGAGCCGATGCCCACCCCCTTGCGCAGCACGACGTCCTTGATGTTCGCGGCGAGCGGGCGGAGCCGGGCGGTGGCCGTCGGCAGGGTGCCCAGGTAGTCCTGGAACGCGGCGCAGACCTGCTCCCGGGTCGCGGCGTCGACCTCGAAGACCCCGTCGACGAGGGAGAACCGGCGCTCGTAGTTGTCGATGGTGGTCTGCGTGGCGAGCAGGTCGACCCGGGTGTTCAGCCGGGCCTGCTGGAGCACCCGGCGCAGCACCCCGTCGGCGTTCTCCAGGGTGATCGAGCCGATGGCGTCGTCGCCGCCGGCCGCGATGGCCCGCAGCTCGGCCAGGTACGACCGGGCGAAGCCGGCCACCAGCTCCCCGATCACCCGGTCGGAGAGCGCCTTGGCGTAGCCGAGCAGGGCCACGCTGGCGGCGAAGCGCTTCAGGTCCCAGGAGAACGGCCCGACGTACGCCTCGTCGAAGTCGTTGACGTTGAACACGAGCTGCCCGGAGCCGTTCATGTAGGTGCCGAAGTTCTCCGCGTGCAGGTCGCCGTGGATCCACACCCGGCTGGTCCGGTCGTCGAGGAACCGGTCGCTGGCGAAGTCGCCGCGCTGGTCGGCGTAGAAGAGCGAGGCGCTGCCCCGGTAGAAGGCGAACGGGGAGGCGGCCATCTTGCGGAACTTGCGGCGGAACGCCGCCGGGTCGATCGCCATCGACGCGCCGAACTCCGCGGAGAGCACGTCGACGATGAAGGCGGAACGCTTGTCCGCGGACTGGGTCATGATCGCAGGCTAGCCCCGCGCCGCCACCCCGCGGCTCAGCCGGCCGGGGGACGTACCGGTGGCGTGGTGAGGGATTCCACCGGCCGGGGGGTGCTCTCCGCGGGCCGGGGGTCGACCGGTGGGGCGAGCCGGTCCGGTCGCGGCACGCCGCCGACGCCGGACTGCTCGGCGGCGATCTTCTCCTGGAGGCGGAGGATGCCGTGCAGCAGCGCCTCCGGGCGGGGCGGGCACCCGGGCACGTAGACGTCGACCGGGATGAGCTGGTCGACACCCTTGGTCACCGAGTAGGAGTCCCAGTACGGTCCGCCGCAGTTCGAGCAGGCGCCGAACGAGATCACGTACTTCGGCTCGGGCATCTGGTCGTAGAGCCGCTTGACGGCCGGGGCCATCTTGTCGGTGACCGTGCCGGAGACCACCATGAGGTCGGCCTGGCGGGGGCCGTGGGCGAACGGGATCACGCCGAGCCGCATGAAGTCGTGCCGGCCCATGCTGGTGGCGATGAACTCGATGGCACAGCAGGCCAGCCCGAAGTTGAACACCCAGAGCGAGTAGCGGCGGCCCCAGTTCAGCACGAACCGGATCGGCTCGCCGAGCACGGCCGGCACCTGCACCTCGGGCCTCCCTCGCAGATCCCCCTGACGTGACAGTCAATCACAGCACGAAGGTGGCCTCACCAGGTCGGTCGTTGCAGCAGCCCGACGAACTCCACGAGCAGCCGCTCCCGCAGCCGGACCGGGGCCGCCTCGAGCAGGGTGTTCACGGCCGCCATCCGGTCCGCCGGCCCGGCGCCCAGCCCCAGGCCGGCGGCGAGCCCGGCGATCAGGTCGGGGGTGAGCGCCTCCGGGGTGAGGCTGCCGGCCAGCGCCAGCAGCTCCGGCGGCAGCTGCACCGGTCCCGCGGCCCGGGCGGCCACCACGGCCTCGGCCAGCGCCGGGCCGAACTCGGCGACCCGCGGGGCCACCGCGGCGGTCACCGTGAGGTGCACGCTGGCCGGCAGGCCGGCGTACGCGAGCTGCGGCTGGGTGTGCCAGCCCCGGGCGGTCAGCTCGTCGACCAGCACGAACAGGTCCAGCCCCGGGTCGTCGGCGGTGAAGCAGACCACCGTCGACTCCGGCTCGGCCAGCAGCCGCAGCCCGTCGACCGCGCGGACCGCATCGGCCAGCCCGGCGACCGCGTCCCGGGTCAGCGCGGCCAGCCGCAGGTAGCCGTCCTCGCCGAGGTGCCGCAGGGTGGCGTACGCGGCGGCGATCGGCCCACCCGATCGGGTCGAGGCGATCACGGGGTTGACCATCGTGTAGCCGGGCCAGTCGGCGTACGCGAAGAACTGGGGCGCGCGCAGCCCCGCGTCCCGGTGCAGCAGCACCGACACGCCCTTCGGGGCGTACGCGTACTTGTGCAGGTCGACGGAGATCGAGGTGACCCCGGGCACGGCGAAGTCGAACGGGGGCACCGAGGTGCCGAGCCGGCGCAGCCAGGGCAGCGTCCAGCCCCCGAAGCAGGCGTCCACGTGGCACCGCACCCCGGCCGCCGCCGCCACGGCCGCGATCTCCGCCACCGGGTCGACGACGCCGTGCGCGTACGACGGCGCGGAGGCGACCACGAGCACGGTCTCGGGCCGGATCGCGGCGGCCACGTCGGCGACCGCCGGGCGCAGGGTCACCGGGTCCACGGGCACCGGGTCGAGGGCCACCCGCAGGTAGTGGGCCGCCTTGGCGAACGCGGCGTGCCCGCTGACCGGCACCACGATGCGCGGCTCCGCGAGGTCGGGCCGGGCGTCCCGGGCCGCCTTGACGGCCAGGATCAGCGACTCCGTGCCGCCGCTGGTGACGCTGCCGACCACGTCCGGCGCGGACGTGCCGGGGCCCCCGCCGAGCAGCCGGGCGGCCGCGCCGACGACCGCGTTCTCCATGGCCAGCAGGGACGGGAAGGCGGTCGGGTCCAGGCCGTTGACGTGGGCGCTCTCGGCGTGTGCGGCCTGCGCCAGCTCGTCCAGCCCGGCCACTCCGGGGTCGTAGACGTAGGCGAACAGCCGCCCGCCGTGCGTCGGGCGGTCGGCCGCCCGGAGGGCCCGGATCTCGTCGAGCACCCGCGCCGCGGGCACCCCCTCGACGGGCAGCGCGCCCGTACCTGCCGTGTCGGTCATCGTGCTCGGGGTTTCCTCTCGTGACGGTCCGGGCGGACGGACGCGCGTGCCTCAGGCCCGCGCCGCCGGCGCGACCCCGCCGGGTGCGGACGCGGCGGCCAGGTGGGCCGGGGTCAGGGTGTAGCCGCGCAGCAGCACCACCGGGGCGGCGACCAGCAGGGCCGGCAGCACGGTGAAGCCGAGCAGCACGCCGAGCCGGGCGGTCGCCGACTGGGCCGCCGCGACCCCGGTCGACGAGGAGACGTAGCCGGAAAGCTGGAGGACCAGGCCGTAGATGCCGGGGCCGAGGGCCAGGCCGAAGGTCTCCCCGGCGGTCCACAACCCGGTGAACACGCCGGCCTGCCGCCGGCCGGTGCGGGCGGTGTCGTAGGCGATGCAGTCGGGCAGCATGGCCAGCGCGAAGACCTGCTGGCCGGCGTAGCCGACGCCGATGAGGGCGACCACGGCGTACACCCCGGCGGGCGGGATTGCGGGGGCCGCGACCAGGGCCAGCGCGCCGGCCGCGAAGATCAGCGAGGCGGCGACCAGCGAGGCGGGCTTGCCCAGCCGGGCGCCGGCCCGGGTCCACAGCGGCATGACCAGCAGCGCCGGGCCGACGAAGCAGGCGAAGAGCAGGGTCGGGCCGCTGTCCGGGGCGCGGAGCACCTGGCCGGCGAAGTACTTCACCCCGGCCAGCACGGTCGCCACGCCGGCGGACTGGATCACGAAGCAGACCAGCAGCACGCGGAACGGCCGGTTCCGGCCGGCGACCGCGAGCTGGGCGCGCAGGCTCGGCTCGCTCTCCCCCACCGTGCCGGCCGGCGCGGACCGGGTGCCGAGGAACGCGCCGATCGTGCCGGCCACGATGAGCGCCGCCACGAACAGGCCCATCCAGCGGTGCCCGGGCACGCCGTCGCCGCCGGCGGTCACCACGGCCGGGGCCACCGCCCCGGAGACCAGGATGGCCAGCGCCAGCACCGCGATCCGCCAGCTCATCAGCCGGGTACGCTCCGCCGGGTCGTCGGTCAGCTCGGCGGGCATGGCCACGTAGGGCACCTGAAAGAAGGCGAACGCGGTCGCGGTGGCCAGGAACGCCACGGCCACGTACGTCCCGGCGGCCGGGCCGGACCCGAACGGCGCCGCGAAGATCGACGCGAAGAGCGCGGCCAGCGCCAGCCCGCCGCCGAGCAGCCAGGGCCGGCGTGCGCCCCAGCGGGACCGGGTCCGGTCGGAGATCCGCCCGGCGACCGGGTTGACGAGCACGTCCCACGCCTTCGGCAGGAGCACCAGCAGGGCGGCCACCCCGGCCGCGACGCCCAGCGTGTCGGTGAGGTACGGCAGCAGGAGCAGCCCGGGCACCGTGCCGAACGCGCCGGTGACCAGCGAGCCCAGCGCGTATCCGGCGTGCACCCGGCGAGGCAGGCTCCCGCCCGTTCCTGTCATGGAGCCGAATGCTACTCACGTTATGTCGGCGGTCACATCCCCTCGTCGGGCGACCAGGCCGCCGCCATGTCCACTCCCGAGGGGCGCAGGGGGCAGCCCTCGGCACGCAGCCGGGCCCGGGCCTCCACCTCGTGCCCCGGCGGCAGCCGGCCGGCCGAGTTCACCACCCGGTGCCACGGCACCCCGCCACCGTGCCGGGCCATGATCGAACCGACCAGCCGGGCCGACGCCCGCCCCGACCGCTCGGCGAGGGCATCGGCCACCGCCCCGTACGACATCACCCGGCCCGGTGGGATCCGCTCGACCAGGTCCAGCACCGCCTCGACGTACTCGTCAGGTGTCACGGGCTGCCACGATATGGGAACGCGCCGGGGTGCGGCGGACCGCAGCGCGCAGAATGGTCCGGTGCGCGAAGCAGTCACCTCGGCCCGCCGGATCGTCGTCAAGATCGGCTCGTCCTCGCTGACCACCCCGGCGGGCGGCCTGGACGACACCCGCGTCGACGGGCTGGTCGACACGCTCGGCGCGCTCGCCGCCGCGGGGCGCGAGGTCGTACTGGTCTCCTCCGGCGCGATCGCCGCCGGCCTGGCCCCGCTCGGGCTGCCCCGGCGCCCCCGCGACCTGGCCACCCAGCAGGCCGCCGCCAGCGTCGGGCAGGGCCTGCTCATCGGCCGGTACGCGGCGGCCTTCGCCCGGCGCCGGCTGACCGTCGGGCAGGTGCTGCTCACCGTCGACGACGTGACCCGCCGGGCGCACTACCGCAACGCGTACCGGACCCTGCGCAAGCTGCTCGACCTGCGGGCCGTGCCGATCGTCAACGAGAACGACACGGTCGCCACCGAGGAGATCCGGTTCGGCGACAACGACCGGCTCGCCGCGCTGGTGGCCGCCCTGGTCGACGCCGACCTGCTGGTGCTGCTGTCGGACGTGGACGCGCTGTGGACCGGTGACCCGACCCGCGCCGGCAGCACCCGGATCAGCGAGGTGCACGGCGAGGGCGACCTGGCCGGCGTCGACATCGGCGGCGCCGGGCGGGCCGGGGTGGGCACCGGCGGCATGGTCACCAAGGTCGAGGCGGCCCGGATCGCCACCGGCTTCGGCGTACCCGTGGTGCTCACCGCCGCGCCCCTGGCCGGGCCGGCGCTGGCCGGCGAGCCGGTCGGCACCTTCTTCCACCCGAGCAGCCGACGCCCGGCCGCCCGGCTCTTCTGGCTGGCGCACGCCACCGCGCCGCGCGGCCGGCTGCACCTCGACCCCGGCGCGGTGCAGGCCGTGGTCGGGCGGCGCAAGTCCCTGCTCCCGGCCGGGATCACCGCGGTCGACGGCGCGTTCACCGCTGGGGACCCGGTGGACCTGGTCGACACCGAGGGCGCGCCGGTCGCCCGCGGGCTGGTCAACTACGACGCGGTCGAGCTGCCCGGGCTGCTCGGCCGCTCCACCTCGGAACTCGCCGCGGCGCTCGGCCCGGCGTACGAACGGGAGGTCGTCCACCGCGACGACCTCGTCCTGCTGTGAGGAGTACGCGATGAGTGTGGTCGAGCAGGCCCGCCGGGCCCGGGGCGCGGCGGAGGCCCTCGCGGTCGCCACCCGTACGGTCAAGGACGCCGCGCTGCACGCGATGGCCGACGCGCTGGTGGCGCGTACCCCCGAGATCCTGACCGCGAACGCGGCGGACCTGGCGGCCGGCCGGGAGGCCGGGCTGAGCGCGGCCGTGCTGGACCGGCTGGCCCTCGACGAGGCCCGGGTCGCCGGCATCGCCGACGCGCTGCGGCAGATGGCCGCGCTGCCCGACCCGGTCGGCGAGGTGGTCCGCGGCGCGACCCTGCCCAACGGGCTGGAGCTGCGCCAGGTCCGGGTGCCGTTCGGGGTGGTCGGCATCATCTACGAGGGCCGCCCCAACGTGACCGTCGACGCGGCCGGGATCTGCCTGAAGTCCGGCAACGCCGCGCTCCTGCGCGGTTCCTCCTCGGCGGCGCACTCCAACGCCGCCCTGGTCGCGGTGCTCCGCGACGCGGTCGCCGGGGCCGGCCTGCCGGCCGACGCGGTGCAGCTCCTCGACGCCAGCACCCGCGACTCGGTCAAGGAGCTGATGGGCGCCCGGGGCCTCGTCGACGTGCTGATCCCGCGCGGCGGCGCGTCGCTCATCCGGACCGTGGTCGAGGAGTCGACCGTGCCGGTGATCGAGACCGGGGTGGGCAACTGCCACGTCTACGTGGACGCCGCCGCCGACCTGGCCAAGGCCGTGGCGGTCACCCTGAACTCCAAGACCCAGCGCCTGTCCACCTGCAACACGGCCGAGTCCCTGCTGGTGCACGCGGGCGTCGCGGACGCATTCCTGCCGGCCGTGCTGGCCGCCTTCGCCGACGCCGGGGTGACCGTGCACGGCGACGCGCGGGTCGCCACCTACTCCGACGCGGTGGTGCCGGCCACCGACGAGGACTTCGACACCGAATACCTCTCCGCCGACATCTCGGTCGCCGTTGTCGACTCGCTGGACGCGGCGGTCGCGCACATCCGGCGGCACGGCACCGGCCACACCGAGGCGATCGTCACCGACTCCCAGCCGGCGGCCCGCGAGTTCGTGGCCCGGGTGGACGCGGCCGCGGTGATGGTGAACGCCTCCACCCGGTTCACCGACGGGGGCGAGTTCGGCTTCGGCGCCGAGATCGGTATCTCCACGCAGAAGCTGCACGCCCGCGGCCCGATGGGGCTGCCCGAGCTGACCAGCACCAAGTACGTCGTCACCGGCGACGGCCACCTGCGCTGAGCGGGCCGGCTCAGGGGGTGGGCGCGGCCGGCTCCGGTGGCGCCGACTCCGGTGGCGGAGCGGACGGCGGGGCCGGCCTCGGCAGCGGCACGACGGGCGGCAGGACCAGGTCGCCCGAGGGCGCCGGGCGTGGCGCGGGCACCAGCGGCGGCGCGGCCGGCTGCGGCGCGACGAACGGCGCGCCGGAGACCGGGGCCTCCGGGGTGGTGGGGCGGCAGGCCCGGATCGCCCGCAGCGTGGTGTGCACGTCGAACTGGTGGCCGTCGTCGCTGTCCCAGCCGCCGTCGCTGCGCTGGGTCTCGGCCAGCCGCCGCCGGGCCGAGACGAGCAGCCACTGCTCCTCGCCCACGTCGACCCGGCGCAGCGTGGCGGCGAGCCAGGCCACGTCGGCCGGGGACATCTGCGGGATCCGCTCGGCCAGCACGGCCTGGATCCGGGCGGACTCGTAGTAGAGCTGCTGGCGGTGCAGCACGGCCGCGGCGAGCCAGCCGGCCGGGAGGAACGACGGCCAGCTGCCGTCCGGTGCGAGCTGCGCGGCGAGCGCGTGGGCCGCCGCCTGCACCACACCGGCGTACGCCCCGCCGACCCGGTGGTCGAGCGGCCCGGCGGCGCGGGCGTCCAGCCCGGCCACGGTGAGCCAGAACCCGGCGTTGGCGGTGAGGAAGAGCCGGGCCTCCGGGTCGCCCGGGGTGGCCCACTCGGGGGCGAACCCGGCCAGCGACGGGTCCTCGTCCCAGCCGCCGTCGGCGAGCTGGCGGGCGGCCAGCCAGTCCAGGGCGTGCCGGGCGGCCGGGCGGCCCAGCGCCCCGAGGTCGTCCAGCTCGGACAGGCGGTAGCAGGTGGCGTCGACCGAGGCGACCTCGCCGTCGAGCACGGCCGGCCACCCACCGCCGGATGCCTGCCCGGCCTCGGCCGCGTCGAGCAGGTCGGGCGGCACCGGGGCGCCGGTGCGCAGCCGGGAGAGGCGGGCGCGGTCCACCGCGTCGCCGTGCGCCACGACGAAGCCGATCGCCGCGTCCAGATCCACCACGGCAGTCACGCTACCGGCGCAAACGTGGTTACGCCTCGGTAGCTCGGCCAGGGGTGGCCCGGCCCACCGGCGGTACGCGAAGGGCCCTCCCGGCACACCCGGGAGGGCCCTTCGACGCGACCTCAGTAGGCCGGCAGCGCCGGGTCGATCTGCTTGATCCAGGAGAGCACGCCGCCCTGGACGTGCACGGCGTCCTTGAAGCCGGCCGCCTTGAGCGCGGCGAGCGCCTCGGCGGAGCGGACACCGGACTTGCAGTGCAGCACGATCTGCTTGTCCTGCGGGAGCCTCGCCAGCGCCTCGCCCGAGATGATCTCGCCCTTGGGGATCAGGGTGGCGCCGGGGATCCGGACGATCTCGTACTCGGCCGGCTCGCGGACGTCGACCAGGAAGAAGTCCTTGCCGGCGTCCTGCCACTCCTTCAGCTCCAGGGCGGTGATGGTCGAGTCGACCACCGCCTCCTGCGCCTCGTCGGAGACCGCGCCGCAGAAGTCCTCGTAGTCCTCCAGCAGATCGGTGACCGTCGGGTTCTCGCCGCAGAGCACGCAGTTCGGGTCCTTGCGGACCTTGATCTTGCGGTAGCTCATCTCCAGGGCGTCGTAGACCATCAGCCGGCCGACCAGCGGCTCGCCGATGCCGGCGAGCAGCTTGATCGCCTCGTTGACCTGGATCGACCCGATGGACGCGCAGAGCACGCCCAGCACGCCACCCTCGGCGCAGGACGGGACCATGCCGGGCGGCGGCGGCTCCGGGTAGAGGCAGCGGTAGCAGGGACCGTGCTCGGCCCAGAACACCGACGCCTGGCCGTCGAACCGGTAGATCGAACCCCAGACGTACGGCTTGCCGAGCAGCACCGCCGCGTCGTTGACCATGTAGCGGGTGGCGAAGTTGTCGGTGCCGTCGACGATCAGGTCGTAGCCGGAGAAGATCTCCCGGACGTTGTCCCGGTCCAGCGCGGTGTTGTGGATCTCCACGTTGACCAGCGGGTTGATCTCGCGGATCGAGGCGGCGGCGGACTCGGCCTTGGACCGGCCGACGTCGGACACGCCGTGGATGATCTGGCGCTGGAGGTTGGACTCGTCGACGGTGTCGAAGTCGATGATGCCGAGGGTGCCGACACCGGCGGCGGCGAGGTACATCAGGGCCG
This sequence comes from Micromonospora sp. CA-244673, assembly GCF_050948395.1. Lineage (NCBI taxonomy): Bacteria > Bacillati > Actinomycetota > Actinomycetes > Micromonosporales > Micromonosporaceae > Micromonospora > Micromonospora sp. CA-244673. The sequence continues at coordinate 6,538,384 of NZ_CP192019.1, forward strand.
GCGAGCCGAGACCACCGGCGCCGACGCAGAGCACCCGGGCGTTCTTCAGCCGCTTCTGCCCCTCGACCCCGACGTCCGGGATGATCAGGTGGCGGGAGTAGCGGCGGATCTCGTCTACGGTCAGCTCGGCGGCGGGCTCGACGAGCGGGGGCAACGACACGGTGGACTCCCCGGGATCGGCGGTGGGACCGCGCCATTGTCGCTCGCCCCGGTGGGGATCGGCCATGATGAGGGCCACGTCGCCCGACATGCGGGAGCGGGAATAACTCAGACCCCGTCGGTCGGCTCGCCGGAGTAGCGAACGCCGTCGACGTACGGCCAGGCGTTCGCCACGCAGCCGTCCAGCCCGTACGTCTGCTGCTGCATCACCGGGGCGGCGGCGCCGGGCTCGGGGCAGGCCTGGTGCAGCTCGCCGAACTCGTGCCCGACCTCGTGGTTCACCACGTACGTCCGGTAGACGTCCAGCGGGGCGCCGTAGTCGGGCACCGCCTCCATCCACCGGGCCAGGTTGATGACGACCCGGCCGGGCAGCCGGCAGGAGGTGTACCGCTCGGTGCTCAGCCCGCCCTCGGCGCACATCCGCTCCGAGGTGGCCGGGGTGGCCAGGTAGATGGTGAAGTCGGCGACCGCCGCCTCGGGCACCCGCTGCACCCGCAGCTCGCCCGAGGCGATCCAGCTGCGCGGGTCGCCGAGCACCGCGTCCACGGTGGCGGCGAACTCGTCCACGTCCTGCCCGGCGTCCTGCTCGACCTCGACCCGGTAGCGGCGCAGCGGGCCGTCGTAACCGCGTACCGGCGAGCGGCCGTCGGCGGCGGCGAAGCTGCCCGGGCCGGCGGTGGGGTATCCGCCCGGCTCGGACCGGGGCCCGTCGCCGGCGCCGTTGGCCAGGGAGGGGTTGGCTGCGGACAGCGGATGCCGGCCGGACAGGTGCACCAGCGCGCCGGGCCCGGCCAGCCGGGTCACCCCGGCCGCGCCGGCCACCGCGACGAGCAGCGCCACCAGGAGCAGCACGGCCCGCCGGCGGCGCCGCCGCATCCGGCGCAGGCCGGGACGGGCCGGCGGGGCGGTTCCCGGGTGGGCCGGCGGGCGGGCGAAGTCGAGCCGGGGCGGGCGGGGATCGTCAGGCGGGTCGTAAGGGGACGACGACGTCATGCCCTCAGCGTGCCACGTAAATTCGGGCAATTAGCCCTTTTTGCTGCTTCTCCCACGGAATACTTCTCATCGCCACGATCAGGTCTTTCAGACCGGCGGACCGGTGTACCGCTTCCCGTCCACGTACGGCCACGGATTCGGCCGGCAGCCGTTCAGGAAGAGCGTCTGCTGCTGCATCACCGGCGCCACCCGGCCCTTCCCCGGGCAGGCCTCGTGGTGGTGCCCCAACTGGTGACCGACCTCGTGGTTGATGACGTAGAGCCGGTAGGTGTCCAGCGGGAGCTTCGCCGCGACCAGGTGCGGCACCGAGATCCGCCACCGGTCCAGGTTGATCACCACCTTGCCGGTGACCCGGCAGGACGTGTACGGCACGCCGCCCACCCGGATGTCGATGCCGCCGGCGCGGCAGAGGCGGCCCGCGGTGTCCCGGGTCGCCAGGTAGATCGTGAAGTCCGACCGGCTGCCCGGCCCGACCCGCTGCAGCCGCAGCCGACCACTGTCCACCCAGCTCCCCGGCCCCGCCAGCGCCCGCTGCACGGCGTCACCGAAGGCGTGCGCGTCCTCCCCGGAGCCGTTCTCCACCGCCACCCGGAACCGGCGCAGCACGCCGGCCCGACCCAGCACCCCGCCGGTCCGGTCGTCGTAGCCGAAGCTCCCCCGGCCGTGCGCGGGCACCGGACCGGGCATCCGCAGCACCGGCGTGCTCGGCACCGGATCCGGCGACGGTGAGGGCGACGGCGACGCGCTCGACGGCGCCGGCCCCCCGGCCGGCTGAGGTGGCTCGGTCGCCGCGCCGGAACTGACGAGCGCCTCGGCCCCGACCAACGGATGTTGCAGAGCGACCCCGATGCCGACCGCGGCGGCGACGAGGAAGGCGCAGACCACCACGGCGGACCGCCAGCGGCCGGCGGGCGGGGCGGTGGGCCGCGCGGCACGCGGACGGACGGAGGTGGGCATCCGGCTCAGCCTGCCATGTCGCGGCGCCGCCCGCTCTCCCCCGTTTCGGTGATCAGTGCCCTGGCCTGCGCATCCGGCCGTTCCCCACCCGGCGGCGACCCGTCGGGGGACGCCTCGGCCAGCAGCGCCAGCACCGCCCGCGCCACGGTCCGGGGCACCTCCAACTGGGCCACGTGCCCAACGCCGTCGAGCGACAGCAGGCGGCTGTCCGGGATCACCCGGGCGGCCTGCGGCGCCACCCGCACGTCGACGAGGCGGTCCTGCCGCCCACCCACCACGAGCGTCGGCACCCGCACCCGCGCCGCCAGCCGCCACAGCGACCCCGACCCGGGCAGGTACGACCGCAGGAAGCTGGAGACCAGGCCACGGAAGGTGCGGACGTAGGCGGCGGCGTAGTGGGCCGCCTCGTAGCGGATCCGAATCTCCTCGATCGCCTCCTGCCGGCGCTGCTCGCTGATCCGGGTCAGGTCGGCGATGCACGCCTCCATCACCTGCTCAGCCATCACCTCGGGGGCGACCTGGGCCAGCCGCCAGGCGGCCAGCCGCTCGCCCCGGGGGATCGCCAGCAGCGGCAGCATCCGGCCCTGCAGCGAGCGCCGGAAATCCAGGAACGGCAGGGCCGGGGAGATCAGGGTCAGCGTCCGGACCAGGTCCGGACGCAGCGCCGCCACCCGGACACAGACGGCGCCGCCGAGCGAGTTGCCGAACAGGTGCACCGGCCCCCGGTCGCTGTGCTCGATCCACCGCACCACCCGGTCGGCGAACGACGGCACCGTGTAGCGCCGGCCCGGCTCGCTGCGCCCGAAACCCGGCAGGTCGATCGCCTGGCCGTCGAGCCGGTCGGCGAGCAGGCCGGCCAGATCCGTCCAGTTCTGTGACGAGCCGCCGAGGCCGTGCACGTACAGCGCCGGCTCCGCGCCGCGGGCGGTGGCCGGGGTGTCGCGCACGTACGTCACCGTGCCGTCGAGACGGACGTTGCGGCCGGGCCAGGGCGGCGGGACGTGGTGCGCGGGCAGGAGGTGCTCCGGCCAGAGGGCGGCGGGCTTCATGGCTCCAGTCTTCCCGGACCGGCGCGGCCCGACACCGGCTCAGGCGAGCAGCGCCTCCAGCCGGCGGTTCACCGCGGCCAGGGTGGCCCGGACCACGGCCTGCCGGGGATCCCCGGCGACCAGGGCGGACCCGGCCAGCTGCTCCACCCAGCCGTCACAGACCAGCAGCACCACCACGGTCGCCACCTCGCAGTTGCCGAACGGCACCACGGCGGTGTGCTCGACGAAGCACCGCCCCCGGTCCCCGGGCGACGCGGCCTGGCCGAGCAGTTCGTCCACCGCGGCGGCCGCGGCCACCGCGCAGAGCCGCAGCACGTAGCCGTCGACGGCCGGCCCGGTGGAGTGCCCCTCCGCCGTCCGGTCCCCGGCGAGCAGGCGGACCTCCACGGTGGCGTCGAGGCCGAAGGTGCTCACCTGGACGTGGTCGATCACCACCCGGGGCCCCGGCAGCCCGCCGGTGTCCAGCGGTCGCGACGGCGCGGTCTCCGTCGTGCTCATCTGCCCGCCCGAGTACGAGGTGCCGAGCGTGGCCGGGCTGCCGGTGGCCGTGCCGGCCGGGGCGGTGGCGAGCGAGGACTCCTCCACGGCGGCCCGGCCCCGGTGGCCGCCGGCCTGCCGGCGGCGGCGCGGCGGCTCGGCCCCCGGGTCGGCGCCCTCGGCCGGCGCCTCGGCGAGCCGGCCGGCGCGCGCCTCGGGCGCCGCGAACCGACCCTCGCCGGACCGGTTCTCCGCCGGCCGGTTCGGGCCGGACCTCGGACCGGCCGGGTCCCCGGCCGGTCGGGACCGCGGGCCGGTCAGGTCCTCCGCCGGGCCGGACCGCGCGCCGGTCACGTCCTGGGCCGGACGGGGCTCAAGGCCGGCCACGTCCTCCGCCGGACGGGACTGGCGGCCGGCCACGTCCTCCGCCGGACGGGACTGGGAGGCGGACCAGGCCGCGGCCGGCACCTCCTCGGCCGGGCGGGACTGCGGAGCCGACCAGGCGGGGGCCGGCACCTCCTCGGCCGGGCGGGACTGCGGGCCGGACCGGGCCGGGCCGGGCAGGTCCTCGGCCGGGCGGGGCTCGGCGGGACGGTCGGCGCGCGGCTGGGCCGACCGGCGGCGCACCGGGGGCGGCGGGGTCGCCGGGGCGCCGGGCAGGTTCTGCGGGGCGGCGGCCAACCCCATGCGCTCCTGGAGCAGACGGGCGACCACCCTGCTCACCTCGGCCGGGTCCGCGCCGTCGGCGAGGTCCAGCCGGAGGCTGTGCGCCCCGGCCGGGGTGCGGCGCAGCGCCGCGTCCCGGACGCCGGCCACCTCGCGGACGGCGTCGAGGATCGCGTTGACGTCGAAGCCCTCCGGCCGCTCGCGCAGCGGCGCGGGTTCGTCGTCCCGGCGCAGGTGGGTGGCGATGCGGGCGAGTTCCGGGGTCTCGGCGGGTGGTTCCACGGCGGGTGGCTCCGGCACGACGGGCACATCCGGCTCGGCGGGGACGCGCTGCGGCAGCACCGGAGTGAGCTCGGCCGCCTCGGCGGCCGGCGGCGGCTCCGGGGCGGACCGGCGGGCCGCGTAGGGAGGTGCGCTCGTCGGGGTGGGCGCGGGCGCGCGGTCGACAGGGGCGGGCGGTGGGCCGGCCGGCAACCACTCCGCGCCGCCCGGCAGCCGGTCCGGCCTGGCCTCCCGCTCCTCGGCGGCGCGGACGGGCGGCGCGGGCGGGTAGCCGGTGGGTGGCGGGCCGGTGGGCGCCTCGTGGGGCACGGGCGGCGCGCTGGTCGGGGTGGTGTGCGGGGGTGCGCTGAACGGGGCCACGGGCACGGGCGGCCCGGCCCAGGTAGGCCGGTCGGGGATCTCCCGGGCGGCCGGCTCGTGCCCAGGGCGGGACTCGGGCACCTCGGACGGCCGGGACGGCTCGGAGCGCGGCGCCTCGTAGCCCGCGGGCGACTCGGCCCGGACCGGCTCGAAGGGGCGGACCGGCTCCGGTCGGGGCGGGTCGTAGCCGGCGGGCGGCTCGACCCGGGCCGGCTCGTAGGGCCGGACCGGCTCGGGCGCCCACTCCTCGCGGGCGGCCCGGCGGCCGACCGGCTCGTCCTCGCGGGCGGCGCGGCGGCCGGCGGGCTCCTCCTCGCCGGCCGGGCGGCCGGTCGACTCGTCCTCGCGCGCCCACGGCGGGGCCCAGCCCCCGCCCCAGCTCTGGCGGTTCCAGGCCGGGCCGGACCACGGCGGTTCCCCGGCCGGCCCGGCGCCCCGCTCGTCGGCCGCGGCGCGCGGCTGCTCGGCGGCGGGCCGTCGCTCCGGCGCGGCACCGGCGTCCGGGCCCGCGGGCGGGGCCGAGGTCGGCCGGTCGGCCCAGCCGCGGGAAAGCGACGGCGCCTCGGCCGGGGGCTGTTCCGCCGGGAAGTGGTCGGCCCGGCCGGCGACTGGCGGCGCCTCAGCTGGAGGCCGCTCCGGCGGACGGCGGTCAGCCCAGCCGCGGGAGAGCGACGGTGCGGATTCGGACCGTTCGGCGGTCGGCGCGTGGAAGCCGGGGGGCACCTCGAAGCCGGAGGCGGTGGCGCCGACCGGGGGCACCTGGAGGGCCGGCGGCCCGGAGGTCGGGCCGCTCTCCGCCCAGCGCGCGGCGCGCCCCGGCGGCGGGTCGTCGGGGGCGTGCCGGGAGGCACCGGGATCCGCCTCGGCGGTCGGCTGCTCGACCGCGGGCGCGGGCCGCTGGGCCGGCACGATGAGCCGGTCGGCGCCGGTCTCCCGGCGGGGCTCGTCCGCGGGCGGGGCACTCACCGGCGCCTCGCGGGTCACGGGCGGCTCCTCCCCGGCGTGGTGCACGCCGTTGACGTGGCGGCCGTTGACCCGCCCGGGCGGCTCCTCGGCGGTCAGCCCGGGCAGTGGGGCCGGGAGGTCGCCGTGCCGGGGGGACGAGGCGCCCCAGCCGGTGGTGAGGTCGGCGCGGGGCCAGCTGCCGGGCGCCGGAGCGCCGCGGGCCCAGCCGGTCGCCGGGGGCGCCCACCCGCTGCCGGCGCGGGCCAGGTCGTCCTGCTGACCCGTGCCGTCGCCGTGCTCTCCCGGGGTGGCGGCTCCGGGTTGCCCTGATTCACTCACCGCGCGCTCCTTGGTCGCCCCCGCTGAGGCTACCGTGTGGTGACAGTGGCGATAAGTTACAGCGGCGGGCCAATTCCGCGACGGGTTCACCAACCCGGACCGGTTCGGGTGATAAGTGCCGGCTCGTACAGAGAAACTCGGAGGTTCCCATGACCGCTGTGGGGAACGGTGCGCAGACCGCCGGCCGGCCCACCCGCCTGCCCCGCTCGGCGCGGCGCAAGCAGCTGCTCGCCGCAGCTCAGCAGGTGTTCGTCGCGCAGGGCTACCACGCCGCCGCGATGGACGACATCGCCGAGCGGGCGGGTGTCTCCAAGCCTGTGCTCTACCAGCACTTCCCGGGCAAGATGGAGCTCTACCTGGCGCTGCTGGACACGCACTGTGACGCCATCGTGGCGAAGGTGCACGACGCGATGCGCGGCACCAACGACAACAAGGAACGGGTCGGCGCCTCGGTGCGCGCGTACTTCGACTTCGTCGACCACGAGAGCGAGGCGTTCCGGCTCGTCTTCGAGTCGGACCTGCGCAACGACCCGGCCGTGCGGCAGCGCGTGGAGCGGGTCGAGCAGGGCTGCATCGCGGCGATCACCGACACCATCATCTCGGACACCGGGGTGAGCCGGGCGCACGCCGAGCTGCTCGCCTCCGGCCTGGTCGGCGCCGCCGAGACCGCCGCCCAGTTCTGGCTGGCCGGCGGCCGTCAGGTGCCCAAGGCCGAGGCCGAGGCGCTGGTCGCGGCCCTGTCCTGGCGGGGCATCGCCAGCTTCCCGCTGCAAGGTGAGTCAGCCTGAACATCGGGCCGCCAGATCGGATAGCCTTCCCACGGTGGCTTTTTCGCCCCAGTTGAGGAGGCACAGTGGAGGTCAAGATCGGCGTGCAGTACGCGCCGCGGGAGCTGGTCCTGGAGAGCGCTCAGTCGCCGGCCGAGATCGAGCAGATCGTGACCGACGCCGTCGCCAAGGGTGAGGGCACCCTCTCCCTGACCGACGAGAAGGGCCGGCGGGTCATCGTGCCGGTCACGAAGGTCGCCTACGTCGAGATCGCGGAGGCCTCGCCCCGCGCGGTCGGGTTCACCGTCCGCTGATACCGGTCGGCCCGCCTCCGCGGGCCGCCATCCCCGGCCGGCCCGCCGTGGCGGGAAGCCCGTCACGGCGGCGCCCGGCGTTCAGTTGTTCAGCCCCGCGGCGGTCATCCGGGCGGTGTGCGCGTCGGTCAGCCGGCGGAAGAGCGCCGGCACGTCCACGCCCTCCCGGGAGATCAGCGCGGTGAGCGCGCCCCGGTCGGCGGCCGCGACCCGGCCCGCCTGGGAGAGCGCCTCGCCGACCAGCCGCCGGGCCCACATGGAGAGCCGGTTGGCCACCCGGGGTTCGGCCTCGATGGCGGCCCGGATCTCGGCGGCGGCGAACCCGGCGTACCGCGAGTCGTGCAGCACGTCGAGGATCAGGCGCTGGTCCGGCCCGTCGAGGCCGCCGGCGATCCCGCGCAGGAAGTCGTCGCTGATGGCGTCGCCCACGTACGCCTTGGTCACCGCCTCCAGCCAGTCCTTCGGCTCGGTCGAGTCGTGGTAGGCCTGCAACGCCTCGACGTAGGGCCCCATGGCCTCGTCGGGGGTCACGCCGAGCGCGGTGATCCGGTCGGCGATCCACCGGTAGTGCGCGATCTCGGCGGCGGCCATCTCGCTCAGCGCGGCCCGGCGGCGCAGGTCGGGGGCGAGGCGGGCGTCGGCGGCCAGCCGGTCGAAGGCGAGCAGTTCGCCGTAGGCGACGAGGCCGAGCAGGTCGACCAGGGCGGGGTCGGGGGCGGACACGAGCGCAGGCTACCGCCCGCACGCAAGGACGCCTTAAGGTGACCCGGGTCACACCGATCACCCCCGGGCGCGGCACCGTCACCCGGAATCAGGACGGCTCCGAGGCAGTTCAGGTAGGATGAGACAGTTGCCGTGGGCACCGATTCGGTCAGCTCAGCTGATCAGCACCGGTCCCCGGCGCGCGTGCGGCCCGGTCCGGCTCGGCGAAAACCGCCGCCGACCGTGTGGCCCGCGCCATACCGTTCGCGCCCTGAGGACATGACGGGGCGCACCACGAGAGGGCACCCCCAAATCCATATGAGCGAGCAGATCCAGGGCCACGAACTGGCCCCCACCGCTCCGGTCCGTCCGGAGGCTCCCACCTTCGCCGAACTCGGCGCCCGCCAGGAGACCGTCGAGGCGCTGGCCGCCGCCGGCATCACCCGCGCCTTCGCCATCCAGGAGTACGCGCTGCCGATCGGGCTGCGCGGCGTCGACCTGATCGGTCAGGCGCCGACCGGCACCGGCAAGACCCTCGGCTTCGGCATCCCGCTGCTGGAGCGCGTCTTCGCGCCCTCCGAGGGCAGCGACGGCGTGCCGCAGGCGCTGGTCGTCGTCCCCACCCGCGAGCTGGGCCTCCAGGTCGCCAAGGACCTCGACGCCGCGGGCCGCACCCGGGGTGTCCGGGTGCTGCCGATCTACGGCGGCGTCGCGTACGAGCCGCAGATCGACGCGCTGCGCAAGGGCGTCGAGATCCTGGTCGGCACCCCCGGCCGCCTGCTGGACCTCGCCAAGCAGAAGCACCTCCGGCTCGACCGGGTGCACGCGCTGGTGCTCGACGAGGCCGACCGGATGCTCGACCTGGGCTTCCTCGACGACGTCGAGAAGATCCTGGCGATGCTGCCGGAGGACCGGCAGACCATGCTCTTCTCGGCCACCATGCCGGACCCGATCGTCGCGCTGTCCCGGCGCTTCCTGCGCCGGCCGGTGACGATCCACGCCGGGCACACCGCCGAGACCGGCCCGTCGCCGCAGACCCAGCAGCTGGTCTACCGCACCCACTCGATGAACAAGGTCGAGATCGTGGCGCGCATCCTCCAGGCGGAGGGTCGCGGGCTGACCATGATCTTCACCCGCACCAAGCGGGCCGCCGACCGGGTGGCCGAGGACCTCGACTTCCGCGGTTTCGCGGTCGCCGCCGTCCACGGCGACCTGGGTCAGGGCGCGCGGGAGCGGGCGCTGCGGGCGTTCCGGGCCGGCAAGATCGACATCCTGGTCGCCACCGACGTGGCGGCCCGCGGGCTCGACGTCACCGGCGTCACCCACGTCATCAACTACGACTGCCCCGAGGACCAGGACACCTACACCCACCGGATCGGCCGCACCGGCCGCGCCGGGGCGTCCGGTGTCGCGGTGACCTTCGTCGACTGGGACGACATGCCCCGCTGGCGGATCATCGACAAGACCCTCGGGCTCGACATGCCCGAGCCGCCGGAGACCTACCACACCTCCGCGCACCTCTACACCGACCTGGACATCTCCCGGGACGTCAGCGGCACGCTGCCGACCGCCGACCGCACCCGCGCCGGCCTGTCGGCCGAGGTCGAGGAGGACCTGGGCGGTGGCCGGTCGCGGCGCGGCGAGCGCGGCTCGCGGCGCGGCGACGGCCGGGGCGAGGGCCGGGGCGACGGCCGGGGCCGGGAGCGCCGCCGGGGTCGCGGCGGCGACAGCGACACCCCCGCCGAGGGCGCGCCCACCGAGGCGTCCGCCGAGGCCTCCGCCGAGGAGGGCACCCGTAGCCCGCGTCGCCGCCGGCGCCGCCGGGCCGGCGAGTCGGTCGCCGGCGAGCCCACCGCGGTGATCTCCACCGAGGGTGGCGCCGAGCCGGTCGCCGCGGCCGCCGAGGGCGAGTCGGCCGGCAAGCCGCGCCGCCGCCGGCGCCGCCGTGGTGGCGGTGGCGGGGGCACCGGTACGCCGGCCGAGGCGACCGCCGACTGACCCGCGAGACATCCGACGTCCCCCGTACCGGTCATCCGGTGCGGGGGACGTCCCCGTTCCACCACGGCCGCTGGGCCGAGCCCGTCGAGGAAGAGGAAGCCATGCCGGAACCGCTGGACGCCGCGCTGAGCGAGGTGCGGGCCCTGCTGCTCGACCCCGCCCTGACCCGGGCGGTCGCCGCGGGACGCCGCCGCGGCCAGCGCCCCTCCGTGGTCCGCGCCGAGCTGCGCCCGGTCACCCTCAAGGGCGGCCCGCGGCTCCAGATCTCGACCTCCGACGGCGCGCGGCCGTACACCCGGAACGTGGCACCGGGCGCGGAGGCCGACGTGGCGGTCGACGCGCTGCTGGCCGAGCCCTTCGGCAACTGGCACGTGGAGACCGCCGGCAGCACGCTCCAGCTCCGGGTGACCAAGTCGGGCGAGGCGCAGGTGCACCGGGCGGCGGCCAGCCGGCCGGCCCCGGAGCCGGGCGGCCACGACCGGGCCAAGGACTGGCTGCTCGACCCGGGCGACCCGATCTTCGCCGAGATCGGCGGCTCGGCGGCCAAGCGCCGCCAGGTCGACGCGTTCCTCCGGGCGCTGGCGGCCACCCTGCCGGACGACCTCACCGGGCCGCTGCGCGTGGTCGACCTGGGCTGCGGCAACGCCTACCTGACCTTCGCGGCGCACCGCTACCTGACGCAGCGGGGGTTGGACGTGACGCTGGTCGGGGTGGACGTCCGCGAGGACCAGCGCCGGCGGAACACCGAGCTGGCCGAGCGGCTGGGCTGGGCCGACCGGGTGAGCTTCGTGGCCGGCACCATCGCCGACGCTCAGGTCGAGCCGGCCCCGGACCTGGTGCTGGCGCTGCACGCCTGCGACACGGCGACCGACGAGGCCCTGGCCCGCGCGCTGCGCTGGGACGCCCGCTGGGTGCTCGCCGCGCCGTGCTGCCACCACGACGTGGCCGCCCAGCTGCGGGCCCGACCCGCGCCGGCGCCGTACGAGCTGCTCACCCGGCAGGGCATCCTGCGCGAGCGGTTCGCCGACGTGCTCACCGACGCGCTGCGCGCCGGCCTGCTCCGGCTGCACGGCTACCGCGCCGAGGTGGTGGAGTTCGTCGACTCCCGGCACACCCCGCGCAACCTGCTGATCCGGGCCCGGCGCACCGGGAGCGCGCCGACCGGCGACCAGCGCGCCGAATACCGTCAGCTCGTCGACCAGTGGGGCGTCACGCCCCGGCTGGAGACGCTGCTCGCCGGCCGCTCCTAGCGGCGGCGGTCGCCCCGGTTGCGCTCCCCCCGCTCGACCGCGGGCACCCGGTCGCCGGGCCCCCGGTTGGTGGACCGGTCGCCCTCCGGCGACGGGGTCGGGAACGGCACCACCTTCCCCGACTCGTCGGCGTTGCCGGCGGCGGCGAACGCGTTCCACGAGATGTCGACCAGCAGCCGCTTCAGCTCGGCGTGCCGGACGGCGGCGTCGCGCTGGAGCGCCATCCGGGCGCCCAGCACCACGCCGACCAGCGTCGTGGTGGCCGCCCCGGTCGCGGCGATGAGGTGCACCCCGGTCGCCGGGCCGCCGAGCACCGCCAGCACCAGCAGCCAGATCCAGAAGCCGAGGGCGAAGACGCCGGCCTTGGCCACGAAGAAGAGGCTGATCGCGCCCGGGCGGTGGGGCACGGGACGGTCCGGCTCGGCCATGCTGCTCCTCGTCGTCGACTATGCACTGCTCAGCGGGTCGGTCGAGTTTAATTGACAGCTCACAACTGTCGATGCCCCGTGGCGGTCCCGCCCATGGGACCTTCCGACCGATCAGTCAGTTACTTATGCGTGCGGCCGTACTAGGCTCGGTGCCCAGAGTCGGGTGCTCCGGCGGAAAGGGACAGACCCCGGGGATGGGCTCCGCAGAGGTATCGCCGCAGATGGCCTTCGCGCGCTTCGTGCGACGTGCCATCGATGACGCCCGCGAGGAGCGCGGCTGGACGGTGACCGATCTCGCCACGCACACCGGGGTGGGGCGGTCGACCGTGTTCCGCTGGCTGGCCGGTGACTGGCAGGACTATCCCGAGCTGGCCAAGGTGCGCGGCTTCTGTGCCGCCCTCGACCTGCCGGTGGCGGCCGCGTTCCGCGCGCTGGGCCTGCCCGACGCCGGCGCCGTGCCCCGCCGCCGCGGCGCCGAGGACGGCCCGGTGGAGGCCGACGTGCGGGTGATCCTGGAACGCCTGGCCGACCCGAACGTCCCCGCCGAGGAGAAGCACCACATCCGCGACCTGCTCCGCTACCTGGCCCGCCGGCCGGTCCGCCGGGCGGGTTGATCGGCCGCTCAGGCCACCGTCACGCTGAACGCGGCCGTGCGCACCACGCCGCCGACCTGGAAGTCCAGGAACATCCGGTAGCGGCCCGGCCCGGGCGCGGTCAGCCAGAAGGTCACGGCGTCCCCGTCCCGCACCGGCTCGGGGTGCACGTGCAGGTAGCCGAGGTCGCCCTCGCGGAGCGCGACCAGGTGGCCGTACGCGCCGAGGTAGGGCTCCAGCGGCGCGGCCGCGCCGTCGGCCCCGGTGACCCGGAACCGCAGCGGCACCGACTGGCCCACCGCCGGGGTGCCCGTGTAGCCGACGGTGAACCCGCCGACCGTGGTCGAGGTGGCCGGCGCGGGCAGCGGCCGGGGCGCGTACCCGCCGGGCGCGACCAGGTCGGCGCCGAGGATCACGGCGGTCTGCCGGCCGTCGTCGGCGACAGCGGTGAAGTCCGCGTACGCCCGCCAGGCGCCCGGCTCGGGCAGGGTCAGCGGCACCGACCAGGTGCCGTCGGCGGCCATGGTCGGGTGCAGGTGCTGGAATCCGGTGAGGTCGCGGCGCACGACGACGAGGTGCATCGGCTTGTCGTGCACGACGGCGAACCGGGTGACCGCCCGCCGCCGCTCGTCCCTGATCTGGAACCGCAGCTCACCGGCCTTGCCGGGGGTGAACTCCACGGTCGACGGGGCGAGCGTGTAGCCGGCCGAGGTGATCGACAGCCCGGCCGCGTCGGCGTCGCCGCCCTGGGTGACGGTGGCCCCGCCGTGCGAGTGCGCCCCGGTGCCGGGTGCGTGGGTGTGCTCGCCGGCCACCGCCGCGGCCCCGGTGCGGGCCGGAACCGGCGGCGGGTTCAGCCGGCCGAGACCGAAGCCGAGCAGCACGGCGAGCACCAGCCCGCCCACCACCAGGGCGAGCCGCAGCGTCGCCCGGTCCACCTCGACGGGCCCGGCCGGGGCGGGCGCGCCGGCAGGGGCCGTGGACCCGGCCAGGTCGGTCCCGGGCGGGGGCGCTTCGGGGCCGGCGAGGGGCGGTGACTCAGGCAACGCCGGAGGCCAGCTCGTAACCCGCCTCGTCGACGGCGGCGCGGACGGATTCGACGGGCAGCGCGGCGGTACTGGTGACCGTGGCCGTGCCGGCGGCGAGGTCGATCCGCACCTCCTCGACGCCCGGCAGGGCGGACAGTTCCTCGGTGACCGCCCGGACGCAGTGTTCGCAGGTCATCCCGGTGACGGCGTACGTCTGGACGACGGGTCGCTGCTCGGTCATGCGCCCACGGTACCGCCGTCGGGCGCCCGGCCCGCCGACGGTCCGCGGACGGTGGCGACGCTCGCATTCCCCAGCGGCCGGGAACTTTCCGTCCCCGGGGAGCGACGGTTCAACCGGCCACCGCGAGGGCCAGCGGCAGCACGTCGGGCGCGCCGGCCCGGCGCAGCAGGCGGGCCACCATGCTCATGGTCCAGCCCGAGTCGACCAGGTCGTCGACGAGCAGCACCGGCCCGTCCAGCCCGGGCAGCGCGCCGGCCAGGTCGGCGGGCACCGCGAAGGCGTCGTGCAGCGCGCGTACCCGCTGGGCGCTGTTGCCGCGCGGTCCGCCGGCCCCGGACGGGCCAGTGGGGTCGACCCGGCCGAGCAGCGGCAGCCGGCCCACCGCCGCGATCCGCTCGGCGAGCGAGCCGACCAGCAGCGGCCGGGTGCGGGAGCCGACCGCGACCACCCCGGCGGGGCGGCGCGGCCACGGGTCGTCGCCGTGCGCCCACGCCTTCAGCACCTCGACCACCGCCGCCGCCACGTCGTCGGGGACCGGGCCGTCCGCCGCGTCCGGCCCGACCAGGCCGCGCAGCCGCCCACCCCAGCCCAGGTCGGAGAGGCGTCCCACGGCCCGGCCGGGCAGCGCCTGCTCCGCCGGGGGGATCCGCCCCTTCAGGGGTACGCCGACCGCCTCCAACCCGGTCGGCCAGAGCTTCTTGGGCGCGATCTCCACGCCGGGGCGGCCCAGGAAGGTCTGCGCGGCGGTGAGCGCCGCGTCGGAGACCTCCGCCCCGAACAGCGGGGCCGCGCAGGTGTCGCACCGGCCGCAGTCCCCCGCCCCGGCGTCGTCGAGGCACTCCCGCAGGTAGCGCATCCGGCAGCCGGTCGTGGCCGCGTACTCCCGCATGGCCTGCTGCTCGGCGGTGCGCGCCTGGGCGACGCGGCGCAACCGGGCCTCGTCGTAGACCCAGGGCTCGCCGGTGGCGAGCCAGCCGCCGCGCACCCGGCGGACCGCGCCATCCACGTCGAGCACCTTGAGCATCAGCTCCAGCCGGGCCCGGCGCAGGTCGACCACCGGTTCGAGGGCCTGGGTGGAGATCGGCCGTTCGGTGGAAAGGGCGGCGAGCACGGCCCGGACCTGTTCCTCGGGCGGGAAGGCGAGCGAGGCGAAGTACCGCCAGATGGCCGCGTCCTCGACGCCGGGGAGCAGCAGCACCTCGGCGTGCTCGACAGCCCGGCCGGCCCGGCCGACCTGCTGGTAGTAGGCGATCGGCGACGGCGGCGCGCCCAGGTGCACCACGAAGCCGAGGTCGGGCTTGTCGAAGCCCATGCCGAGCGCGCTGGTCGCCACCAGCGCCTTGATCTTGTTGTCGAGCAGGTCCTGCTCGGCGGCCCGCCGGTCGGCGTCCTCGGCCTGGCCCGTGTAGGCGGCCACCGACCAGCCGCGGGCGCGCAGGAACTCGGCCGTCTCGCCGGCCGCCGCCACGGTCAGCGTGTAGATGATCCCCGAGCCGGGGAGGCGGTCCAGGTGGTCGGCGAGCCACGCCAGCCGGTGCGCCGGGCTCGGCAGATCCAGTACGCCGAGCCGCAGCGACTCCCGGTCGAGGGTGCCGCGCAGCACCAGGGCGTCGCCGAGTTGCTCCGCGACATCCTGGGTGACCCGGGCGTTGGCGGTGGCCGTGGTGGCGAGCACCGGGGTCCGCTCGGGCAGGTTGGCGAGGAAGGTGCGCAGGCGGCGGTAGTCGGGGCGGAAGTCGTGGCCCCAGTCGGAGACGCAGTGCGCCTCGTCGACCACGAGCAGCCCGGTGGTGGCCGCGAGCTTCGGTAGCACGCCGTCGCGGAAGTCGGGGTTGTTGAGGCGTTCCGGGCTGATGAGCAGCACGTCCACCGCCCCGGCGTGGATCTCGGCGGTGATCTCGTCCCACTCGTCGAGGTTGGCCGAGTTGATGGTGCGGGCCCGGATGCCGGCCCGCGCGGCCGACTCGACCTGGTTGCGCATGAGCGCCAGCAGCGGCGAGACGATCACCGTGGGGCCGTGCTCGCCGCTCTCGCGCAGCAGCGCGGTGGCCACGAAGTAGACGGCCGACTTGCCCCAGCCGGTCCGCTGCACGCAGAGCACCCGCCGCCGGTCGACCACCAGCGCCTCGATGGCCCGCCACTGGTCCTCGCGAAGCCGGGCGTGCTCACCCGCCAGCCGCCGCAGCACCGCCTCGGCCCGTTCCCGGACGGCCATCCGATCCTGACCCATCCGGCATTTCTACCAGGCGACCGCCGTGAGGCCCGCGTCACGAGGGCCGGCGGTCCGAGTGACGACGGCCGGCGGCCGGCGGCTCGGGCCGAGTCACGAGGGTCGGCGGTCCGAGTCATGACGGCCGGCGGCCGGCGGCTCGGGCCGAGTCACGAGGGTCGGCAGTCCGAGTCACGACCGCCGGCGGCCGGCGGCTCGGGCCGAGTCACGAGGGTCGGCGGTCCGCGGTTCGGGCCGAGTTACGACGGCCGGGCGGCCGGCGGTTCGGGCGGCAGGAAGAGCAGCACGTCGCGGAGGGGTTCGGCGGCCGCGAGCGGCAGCGCGCACCGCGCGGCCAACTCCTCGATCGACCCGTACGGGCCACGCAGCCAGCGGTCGACCGCGATCTGGCGGCGCTGGTCGGCGGTCAGCCCGGGCAGCGACGCCAACACCGGATCGGGCACCGCGTTGACGTCCACCAGGCCACCGTCGTCGTAGCTGCGGAGCAAGTCCGGACGGCCGATACGCAACTCCGCCCGGGCGGCCGGATAGTGGTGCAGCAGGTAGCGGGCCTGCTCCCGGCGCAGCCGCCGCTGCTCGGCGGTGCGCTGCCGGCCACTCCAGAACAGCCCGCCGACGGCCGCCCAGACCGTGGGGTTGAGCAGGAGCACGTGCACCGCGCCGAGCAGCCAGCAGATGCCCAGCACGACGACGAAGTACAACGTCTCCCCGTCGGTCGGCTCCTCGCTCTCCGGAGCGCTGACCGCGAGGACGAACACGCTGAGAACGAGCAGGAAGTAGCCGAGGCCGGCCACCGCCAGCCGCCAGCTCCGCCGCCACAGCGCGTACCCGAGGATCACCGCCCAGGTGAGCGACCCGAACGACAGCAGCGCGGTGGCCGTGCCGACGAGGGTCGCAGTGATCCGGACCCACCCGGGCGAACGGCGGGCCCCCGCAGCCTCGGGCGGCGCGCTCATGGCGACCAGGAGGGCGTGCGGGATCGCCGACCCGCCCCAGGGTGGTGCGGCCGGCGGGATCGGGGCGGGAGCGGGGACCGGTCCGGTGGCGGCGGACGCTGGGCGGGTGGCGACGCCTTCCGGCTCAGCGGCCGTCGGCGCGTGCGGCAGGCCCGTCCCGCCGACGCCGCCGACACGGGGAGCCAGCACAGCGTCCGGCGCGGATGGCACAGCCTCCGGCGCGGACGGCACAACCGCCGACACGGACGGCACCGCCTCCGACGCGGACGGCATGGCGGCCGGTGTTGCAGTGGGCGAGGTGGGCTCGGTGGGCAGAGCATCCGGCTGGACAGGTGTCGGAGCGGCGGGCGCGGCGGGCGGCGCGGAGACGGTGGGGGGCGCGTAGGCGGCGGCGGGCGCGGGCGAAGGCGCGGCGGGCGAGGGCGAAGGCGCGGCGGGCGAGGGCGCGGCGGGCGCGGGCGAGGGCGCGGCGGGCGCGGGCGAGGGCGCGGTGGGCGCGGGTGGGGACGGTGGGAGGAGCGCCGGGTCGGCGCGGAGGATGCGCCGGTGCAGGTTCTGGAGGGCCTCGCCCGGCTCGATGCCGTACTCCTCGCGGAGCAGGTCGGCGAAGTCGCGGTAGGCGGCCAGCGCCTCGGCCTGCCGGCCGCTGCGGTGCAGTGCCAGCATGAGCTGGTGGCGCAGCCGCTCCCGGACCGGGAACTCGGCCACCTGCTCGACCAGCCGGCCGACCAGCTCGCCGTGGCGGCCGCCGGCCAGCTCCAGCTCGGTGCGCGTCTCCAGGGCCACGGCCCGCAGCTCCACCAGCCGGTGCCGGGCCGCGTCGAAGTACGGGCCGCCGAACCCGGTGAACGGCTCCCCCTGCCACCGCTCCAGGGCGGTGGTCACCTCGGCCAGGGCGTCCTCGATACGCCCGGCCGTGTGCCACTGCCGGGCCCGCTGCACGCCGCGCTCGAAGCGGACGGCGTCCACCGCGTCGGGTGGGATCCGCAGCAGGTACCCGGCGTCGGTGAGGGCGAGCACCTGCGCCGGCGTACGCGGCGACCGGTCGGGTTCGAGCACCCGCCGCAGCCCCGCCACGTATTTCTGCACGACGTTCGGGCCGTTCGCCGGGGGCTCCTCGGGCCAGACCGCGTCGACGATCTGCCCGGTCGGGACGGGACGGCCACCGGCGAGCAGCAGTACGGCCAGCACGGCCCGCTGCTTGCCGGGGCCGAGGTCGAGCGGGCGGTCCGCGTACCAGGCCCGTTGCGGGCCGAGGATCTCGAAGCGCAACGCCTCTGACATGCGAGTTTCCGCTCCTGTACCCCCTGGCCGCCCACCGCGGCGCCCCACGGCAGTCGGACGGCAGCATAACGGCAGCGGAACGGCTGTGGCGGCCTGCGAATATCTCGCTGCAACAGTCACCTGGGAAAGTGAGTCAAACGAGATGACGCAGCGTACCGGCACCGCCGCGACGTTCCGGCGGGTCGCGGCCCTCGCGACCGCCGTGCTGGCCGCCACCGCCCTGTCCGCGGGATGCGGCACCGGTGGGAGCACCGGATCCGATCCCACCGCGGCCCCGTCGGCCGACCCGAAGGCCGCGCTGCTGGCCGCCGTGCCGGACGAGAAGGACCCGGCCTTCCGGTTCTCCACCCTCGACGGCACCGACAGGTTCGTCGGCGTGGTCGACCCGGCCGCGCAGGCCATGGAGCTGGGGATGACCGAGAAGAACGACGACCCCGAGTTCACCATGGACATGACGTTCCGCGTGATCGACAAGGACCTGTGGATGCGGGTCAAGCTGACCGGCATCCCCGGCCTGCACGACATGCTGAAGCTGCCGAAGCGCTGGATGGCGGTGGACCGGACCAAGCTCGACGACGAGACGGAGGCGCCGGTCTACCAGAACGCCGACCCGGCGAACACCGCCGCGATCATCCGGACCGCGGACACGGTGGCGGACAAGGGCAACGGGACGTACACCGGCGTCGCCGACCTGACCGCCAACGCCGACGTGCAGAGTGCCTTCGACGGGGTGGACGTGGCGGCGCTGGGCGAGGCGGCGAAGAAAGTGCCGTTCACCGCGGTGGTCGGGCCGGACGGCAACCTCGCCTCGCTGACGCTGGACGTCCCCGCCGGCGGCAAGCAGAAGGCCATGAAGCTGGTCACCCGGTACTACGACTTCGGCAAGGCGCCGAAGCTCACCGCGCCCACCGGGAACCAGGTGCAGAAGGCGCCCCCGTCGGCGTACGAGGTGCTGAACGGCTGATCCAACGATGCGATAAGGGGCGGCGGCCACACGGGGGGCCGCCGCCCCTTCTCCCGTCTCCGCGTTGTCCGCGTCTCCGCGGCTCAGCGGCTCAGCGGCCGAGGACCGAGCCGCCGTTGACGCCGAGCACCTGCCCGGTGACGTAGCCGGCGGACGGGCCGACCAGATAGCGGACCGCCGCCGCGATGTCGTCCGGCACGCCGGCCCGGCCCACCAGGGTGGCGGCCACCCGCTTGGCGTGCCCCTCCGGGGTCATCCGGTCGCCGAAGAACTCGGTCTCGGCCACGTACCCGGGGCTGACCACGTTGACCGTGATCTGATCCGGACCGAGCTGGCCGGCCAGGTCGTACGCCCAGCCGTGCAGCGCGGCCTTCGCCGCCGAGTAGGGCCCGGCCCCGCCCCGCTGGGCGGCGATCGAACTGAGCAGCACCACCCGGCCGCCGGGGCGGCGCAGGGCGGGCAGCAGCGCCTCGGTGAGCAGGACCGCGGTGAGCACGTTGGCGTCCAGGTTGGCCCGCCACCAGCCCGCCACGTCGGCGAGGGTGTCGGTCGGCCCGCCGAGGTAGCCCCCGGCGTTGTTGACCACCGCGTCGACGGTCCGCTCCCCGACCGCCGAGACGACCCCGGCGAGCTGCGCCGGGTCGGTCAGGTCGGCGGTCACCGCGCTGACCGCCGACGGAAGTCCACACTCCGCCGAGATCCGCGACGCGGTGTCCAGCAGCACGTCCGCGCGCCGCCCCACGATCAGTACCTCGAACCCGTCGAGCACGAGCCCCCGGGCGACGGCGGCCCCGATGCCGGTCCCGCCCCCACTGACAACGGCAAACCTGCTCTCCCCCATGCCCGCTCCCCCCTGCGCTCAGACCCCGTCGATCATGAACTTATCGCCATCGAGCACGGCGCGTCGTGACAATAACTTCATGATCAACGGGGTCGAGGCAACGAGGGCGAGGGGAACGCGGGGGGTGGCGCGGTTCAGGGGCGGCGGCGGGGGAGGGCCGTCAGGAGGGGGTGCAGGCGGGTGCGGAGGCTCGCCAGGCCGCCGGGGAAGAAGTACACCGCCAGGATGAACACCGTGCCGAGGACGAACAGCGGCTGGGACAGCGGGTGGCTGAGGAACGCCGGGAGGCTGTTGACCGCGTCGCTGGTGCCGAAGGCGGTGAGGCGGTGGTCGAGGTACATGTACAGGACGCCGCCGAGCACCGGGCCCCAGCGGGTGCCGGGGCCGCCGAGCACCACCATGACCAGCAGCGAAAGGGTCAGCTCGGACGACGTGATGTGCGGGCTGGCGCCGCCGACGATCAGGCAGTAGACCACCCCACCCGCTGCCGCCAGGCCGCCGGAGAGGGTGAACGCGACAAGCTTGAACCGGTACGGGTCGAGCCCCAGCACCCCGATCCGCCGCTCGTCGTCGCGCAGGCCGGCCAGCACCCGCCCGGTCGGCGAGCCGCTCACCCGGTGCACCACGAGGACCACCAGGGCCAGGTACGCCAGCGCCAGCCAGTAGAGGTTCACCGTGTTGGTGACCCCGACCAGGGCGGCCGGCAGCCCGGAGACGTCCAGCGGCAGCCCCTCCTCGCCGCCGGTGAGCCCGCCGAAGTCCCGGGCCACCAAAATCGCCCCGACCTGGGCGAAGGCGAGCGTCACCATGGCGAACGCGATGCCGACCGTGCGCAGCGCGACCGCGCCGAGCAGCGCGGCGAGGATCGTCCCGCTGGTGACGGTCAGCAGCGCGGCCTGCCAGAGCGGCAGCCCGGCCCGGGTGACCAGCACGTCGGTGCCGTAGACGCCGGCGGCGAAGTAGAGGGCGTGCCCGAAGGAGAGCATCCCGGTCCGCCCGAAGAGCAGGTCGTAGCCGGCCGCCAGGCCGCCGAAGACCAGGCAGATGGCGAGCAGCTGCAGGGTGCCCGGCGAGTTCAGCGGCCCCTCGAAGATGCCCGGCAGGTTGACCGTGGAGTACGGCAGGACCGCCGCCACCACCAGGGCGGCCAGGGGCACGTACGGGCGCAGGCCGTGCCAGCGGGCGTGGCCGGGGGTCAGCTCGTCGGGCACCGCGGCGGGCGGCGCCGCCACCTCGGCACTCTTGACCTCGGTCATGCGTGAGCCACCTTTCCGGCCAGGCCCTGCGGACGCAGCAGCAGCACCACGGCGAGCAGGCCGACCACGCAGAGGTCACCCAGCCCGGACGTGCCGTAGTAGTTGACGAACTGTTGCAGCAGCCCCACCGCGACCGCCGCGTACGCGGACCCGACGACCGAGCCCATGCCGCCGATCACCACCACGATGAACGCGAAGATCAGCAGCGAGCCGCCCTGCCCGGGCGAGACGGTGCCGAAGTAGACCGAGCCGAGCGCGCCGGCCAGCGCGGCGGCCGCCCCGCCGATCGCGAAGACCAGCGTGAACGCCTTGCGCACGTCGATGCCGAGCGCGGTCACCATCTCCCGGTTCTCCACGCCGGCCCGGATGATCAGGCCGTACCGGGTGAACCGCAGGAACGCGAGCAGCGCGCCGAGCACCACCGCGGCGGCGACGATCAGCAGGAGCCCGGCGTTCGGCACCTGGGCGCCGAGCACCGAGGTCACGTCCCGGGTCCAGCCGGGGCGCGGGAACGGCCGCGCGTCGGCGCCCCAGGTGGCCTGGAGCAGCGCCACCCCGGCCAGCGACAGGCCGACGGTGACCAGCACCTGCTCGATGGTGCGGGAGTAGAGCGGGCGGATCAGCACCAGCTCGACCAGCACGGCCACGGCCGACCCGGCGAGCACGCCGAACGCGGCGGCCACCACGAACCCGAGCCCGTCGGAGCCCGCCCCGGGCAGGTTGCCCGCCGCCCACCACGTCGCGTACGCGCCGACGCCGAGGAAGAGGCCGTGCGCGAAGTTGAGCACGTCGGCCAGGCCGAAGACCAGGGAGAGGCCGGAGGCGACCAGGAAGTAGAGCGCCGCCAGGCCCAGCCCGGTCAGCGTCAACAGGATCACCGTGCTCATGCCTTGACCTCCGCGCCCACGCCCAGCAGCGACTTCGTCAGCGCGGTCTCCAGGAGCAGGTCCTGCGCGTTGCCGGTCCAGGCGACCCGGCCGGCGGAGAGCACCACGGCATCCTTCGCCAGTCGCCGCACCACGGCCAGGTTCTGCTCGACCAGCAGCACCGGCACGGATTCCGCGACCCGTTCCAGCACCTCGGCCACCTCGGTCACCACCTTCGGCGCCAACCCCTTGGTCGGCTCGTCGACCAGCAGCAGCCGGTTGTCGTTGAGCAGCACCCGGCCGATCGCGAGCATCTGCTGCTGCCCGCCGGAGAGCGAGCCGGCCCGTTGCCGTCCGCGCCGGTCCAGCTCGGGGAAAAGGGCATAGACCTTGTCGTACGCGGGGGTGGTCCCCCGCCGCTCGGCCAGCCGCAGGTTCTCCGTGACGGTGAGTCCGGCGAAGACGCAGCGGTCCTCCGGCACGTAGCCGAGCCCGCCGCGGACCAGCCGGTGGGTGGGGCGGGCCAGCAGGCTCTGCGCCCCCATCCGGACGGTGCCGCGCACCTCGCCGTTGCGCGGCGTGAGCCCGACGACGGCGCGCAGCGTGGTGGTCTTGCCGACGCCGTTGCGGCCGAGCAGCACGGTCACCCCGGTCGGCGCCACCTCGAAGGACACCCCCTGGAGGATGTGCAGCCCGGCGATCCGCACCGACAGGTTCTCGACGCTCAGAACAGGTTCGACACTCACAGCGACTCCCCCAGGTATGCCTCCTGCACGGTGGCGTTGGCCATCACCGTGTCCGGGGTGTCGCAGGCGAGCAGCGCGCCGTGGTGCATCACGGCGATGCGGTCGGCCAGCTCCAGGATCACGTCCATGTGGTGCTCCACCATGAGCACCGACCGGCCGCTGTCCCCGGTCAGCGACTTGATCACGCTGACCAGTTCGGGCACATCCTCGGCGCTGACCCCGGCCATCGGCTCGTCCAGCAGCATCACCCGGGGCTCACCGGCGAGCAGCAGAGCGATCTCCAGCTTGCGCTTCTCGCCGTGGGCCAGGTTGCCGGCCAGCGCCGTACCCCGGTGGGCGAGGCCCACCCGGTCGAGCGCCGCGTCGGCGGCGGCGGCCACCTCCCGGTCGGCCGCCGCCCGCCGCCACAGCTTCATCGAGCCACCCCGGTGCGCCTGTACGGCGAGCCGGACGTTCTCCCGGACCGTCAGCGACCCGAAGACCGAGGACGCCTGGAAGGTGCGCCCCAGCCCGAGGCGGGCCCGCCGGTGCGGGGGGAGGTCGGTGACGTCCGCCCCGTCCAGCAGGATCCGCCCCTCGGTGGGCCGGCGCAGGCCGGTGATCAGGTTGAACAGAGAGGTCTTGCCGGCGCCGTTCGGCCCGATCACGCCGAGGAACTCCCCGGGCGCGAGGTCGAGGTAGACGGAGTCGACGATGGCGACCTCACCGATCCGCCAGGTCAGACCGCGGGTGGCGAGCACTGGTCAGCCCTTCATCTGCGCGACCGGCGGCGCGGACTCGTCACCGGTCAGGGTCTTCTGCGCGGCCGCCGTGAAGGCGGTGCCGCTGCCGGAGAGCTTCGCCTGGTACATCGGCTGGAGCAGCGCGTGGTCCTCGGCGCGGATGGTCATCTTGCCCTTGACGCCGTCGAACTGCCAGCCCTCCAGCGCCTTGACCATCTTGTCCACGTCGTCGCCACCCTCCTGCACGGCGCGGACGACCATCTGGGCGGCCGCGAAGCCGTCCGGGTGGAACAGGTCGAGCGTGCCGCCCGGGATCTTCGCCTTGGCGGCCTTGGCGGCCTCGGTGTCGCTGGCCCCGTCGAAGTAGTGCGACAGGAAGGAGATCTTGCTGCCGGCCGCGCCGAAGGTGGCCCAGGAGGCGCGGATGTCCAGGCCGGTGACGACCGTGGTGGAGGAGAGCACGCCCTGCTGGTCGAGGGTCTGCCACATGGCCGGGGCGGTGGTGCCGGCCCAGGCGACGAAGAGCAGGTCCGGCTTGGCGGCCTTGATCTGGCTGGCGAACGGGGTGAACTCGGTCGCGCTGGCCGGGGCCCGGACGCTGCTCACGGTCGCGCCGGCGCCACCGATGACGGCCTTGACGGCGGCCTCGTTCGCGTCACCGAAGGCGCCGTCCTGGGCGAAGACGACCACCTTCTTGCCGGCGGCGTCACCGATGAACGACTTGGCGGTCACCACGTCCTGGTACGACTGCCGGCCGGAGCGGAAGGTGTACTTGTTCGCGCCGGTCACCGCGTCGGTGGCGGCCGGACCGGAGATGAACAGCACCTTGTTCTGCGCCGCGATCGGGGCGACCTGGAGGGCCACGCCGGACGAGGTTGACCCGGCGATGATCTTCGTGCCCTTGCCGATGAGGTCCTTGGCCGCGGAGACCGCCTTCGCCGGATCGCCGGCGTCGTCGACCTCGGTCAGCTCGACCTTCCGGTCGCCGACCTTGCCGGTGCCCTTGGTGGCGAAGTCGAGGCCGGCCTTGAAGCCCTCGATGTACTGCTTGCCGTAGCTGGCCAGCGGGCCGGACTGGGAATACACGAGGCCGACCTTGACCGGTGCGGCGTCGCCGCCGCCGGAGGCGGTGTCCTGCGGGCTGCCACAGGCCGTGGCCGCGAGCGCGGCCGCCATCACCGTGGCGGCGGAAAGGAACACCCGTCGCGTGTGCCGGATCGTCATTGCGACTCCAGGTGGGGACAGGGGGAAGTGTCAGTTGTCGGCTCACGCTAGAAGTGACGTCACGCACGGGCTATGTGGCCGAAACACACAAGTAACCAGGGTGGGGTGGCCGACCGTAACAACTGCCTCCAGCCCGTGGATCGTCGCCCCGAACGCGGTGGCCGCCGGCACCACCGGGCGGGGCGCCACTGTGTCGCGCCCCGCCATCGAAACTGCCCGAAACACGGAACGCTCCGGGCACCACGTGCGGTGCCCGGAGCGTTTCGGAGGTACGAGTCAGACGTTGACGCGCATCCTCCGCCGCAGCCGGCTCAGGCCGACCAGGAGGCCGCCGGCGGCCAGCAGGCCGCCACCCAGCGAGGCGGCCTGGATCGAGCTGCTGCCGGTGACCGGCAGCTTGTCGTCCTTGCCCTTCCGCCAGTCCTCGCCGTCCTTGCCGCCCTGCCAGTCCTTGCCGTCCTTGCCGTCCTGCCAGTCCTTGTCGTCCTTGCGGTGGTCGTACTTGCCGTCCCGGATGCAGATCGTGACGGTGGCCGGGTCGGAGACCACGGTCCGGTAGCGGTACTTGCCGACAGCACGGGCGGTGTTCACCACCTTGCCCTCCTTGACGTCGCGCCAGTCCACCTCGTGCGGATGCACGGCGTGACAGTCCGTGCTGGTGCGCGGGGCGAGCGTGGTGTTGTTGCAGACCACGTACCCGGCGGTCGGGTCGTCGACCGAGACGTCGGTGATCCGCACGGTTCCGGTGTTGGCGACCCGGTAGGTGTAGAAGATCTTGTCGCCCTCGGCGGCGTAGCCGTCGTTCTCACAATGCTCGCGGCAGTCCGACTCGACCCGGGCCTTCTTGTCGATCGACAGGCCGACCTGCGGCTCTCCCGGGTACCCCGGGTATCCCGGACCGCCGGGGTATCCCGGGTTCCCCGGGTCGCCCGGGTCGCCTGGGTCCCCTGGGTTCCCTGGGTCGCCCGGATCTCCCGGATCCCCTGGGTCGCCCGGATCTCCCGGATCTCCCGGATCTCCCGGATCCCCCGGGTCGCCCGGATCCCCTGGGTCGCCCGGGTCGCCCGGGTCGCCCGGGTCGCCCGGGTCGCCCGGGGTGTCGGAGGCGGCGCAGGTGTGGGCGAGCACGAAGTTCTCGGCCGTCCCGGAGATCACCGCGGTGGCGCCGGTGAGCGTCCAGCCGGCCGGCAGCCGGATGAACGCCCGGCTCACGCCCTCGAAGTCGACGATCTCGCTGTTCGCCGTGCCGGGGATCGGCCGCGTGACGGTGCCGCCGGACGTGCTGAAGGTCGTCGACAGCGACTGGAAGACGCCGCTGGTCTGCGGGTCGCCGGACAGGTCGAACACCCAGGTTTCCTCGTCCGGGAAGGGCCCGCCGCCCGGGTAGCAGAACTGGGGCGCGTCCTCCGCCCTGGTCGGCACGTCGTCCGGATCGATGCTGATCGTCTGGGCGGCCAGGGCCGGCGTGCCACCCAGCACCAGAGCGCCGGTCAGCAACCCGAAGGCCGCCAACCGCACGCCGATGCTCATTCGCCTGCTCGGCGCAGAGGTCCTTCTCATGTACATCCCCCGTGTCGTGGATCCTTGACACGGGACGAAACGACCGCTAATAGGACATGTTACGCATAGCGGACACGAATCCCTCGGACGATGGAACGTCCTCGGATTCTCACCGGAGACGGGCCGTTGCGCACTCGCCGTCGTGTTCCGCCGGGAGCGGGCACCGCCGGCCCCCGTCGAGCAGCCGATCGCACCATACCCAGTGGCGTACGCACTGCGCGTCCTCGGCCGACACCGTCGTGCCCAGCCGGTCCACGTCGGCGAGGAAGCCGAGCGACCGGCAGATGACCCGCGCGAAACGCCGCGCCCGGTCGAGGTCCGTCGCGAGCACCGGCAGGTGCACGACGAAGCGCTCCTTGTCCACGATGCCCTCCCACCGGGATCCGTCGAGGTCCGGCCCCGCGGCTTGCCGAACCAACCGGAGCCGGACACATCGAAGCTACACCAAATGCTTGTGTAGGTCGACCCTCAGCAGCGCGACACCAAGACCTGTTGCAGTTACTGGTGTAGGCCCGGCATGATCGAGGAGCCGAACCAACCGGAGTCCTCACCATGCCCACAGCCGAAGCTCCATACCGCCGGATCGCCAACGACCTAGCCGCGAAGATCAGAAGCGGTGAGCTCAAGCCGGGTGACAAGCTGCCCTCCACCCGGGAGTTGGCCGAGACCTACGGCGTCCACATGAACACGGCCTCGCGCGCCCTGTCGTTGCTGCACGATCGCGAGCTGATCACCGGCCAGCCGGGACGCGGTACCTACGTGGCCGAGCGACCCGGGCACTAGTCCCCGAGCCGCTACAAACTTGATGTCGTGAACGACTCACGCCCGTCCTTGCCCCACTCGGCCTGCCGCTGACGGCCGCCGCGAGCAGGCGTTCTCGCACAGCGGGGCCCGCCCGGTCGGCTCGGTCGACAGACTCAGCCGTCCGTTCTTGAGTCATTTCCGACATCAGCTCGTCTTGAGTCGTTTCCGACATCAGCTCGGCGGGCACCCGCAGGGACACGGCCGCCGTCACCCGCAGCGAGGCCGGCATCGGCACGGGCAGTCCGTCCGATCCATCCACGTCATCAAGTTTGTAGCGGCTCACACCAACATCTCGGGCCGTCGCGGGGACGGCCCAACGCCCCGACGCCCCAGCGGCCCGACGCCCCAGCGGCCCGACGGCACAGCGGCACAGCGGCACAGCGGCACAGCGGCCCAACGACCCGACGCCCCGACGCCCCAGCGGCACAGCGGCACAGCGGCACAGCAGCCCAGCAGCCCAGCAGCCCAACGACCCGACGCCCCGACCCCCCGGCGGCGCAACGCCTCGGCGCCCTGGCTCCGCGAAGCCGTGGAGCACCCACCGCCGACCCCCGGCAGCAGCACCCCCGGCCGGCCGATCGGCGGAGGGCGGCGGAGGGCCCGCCCAGGGCCGCGTACTCCGGGAAAAGCCGGTGGGGTGACCGGCCGCGACCGGTCACCCCACACGAGGACGGCGTCCGCGCCGGGGCCCCGAGCCGCCCCGGCGCGGACGCCGGTCAGCGTCCCGCGCGCGCCGCCACGGCCGTGTCGGGCTGGTCGGCGAAGGCACCGTCGAGGCCCAGGCCGTAGAAGAGCTCGTACTCGGCGGTGATGTCGCCGCGGGCGTTCGGGTCGGCGCCGATCCGGAAGTCGGCCGGCAGGAACTGGTTCTCGGCGCGGAAGGTCCAGGCGTGCACCAGCAGCTTCACCCGGTGCGCGTCCCGGATCACCGAGGTGGGCGCGAGCAGCTTGCCGGCGGCGTCCCGGGGCACGATCAGGTTCTTGTTGAGGCCGACGCCGTCGGCGTACCGCGCCACCCAGGCCAGGCCGGCGGCGGTGGCCAGGTCGGCGTAGCCGCGCGGGTCGCCGGTGGCGGTGAAGTCGTAGGGGGCGCCCGTGGCGTCCATGAGCTGGACGAGCCGCACGTCGATCATCCGGTCCAGCTTGCGCAGGTTGGCGGTCTCGAAGCTCTGCACGAAGACCGGGTCGTCGCGGTGGGTCAGCTTGTTGGCCTTGAGCGTGGCGACCAGCGGCTCCTCCAGCGCCAGCCCGATCGAGGCGAAGTAGCTGGGGTGCTTGGTCTCCGGGTAGACGCCGATGGTGCGGCCCCGGGCCTTCGACTCGGCGCGGGCCAGGTCGATGACCTCCTGGAAGGTCGGCACCTGGAACCTGCCGTCGAAGGCCGTGTTGGTCACCCGCACCTGGGGCAGCCGCTCCTTGGCGCGCAGCGTCCGCAGCTCGGCCAGGGTGAAGTCCTCGGTGAACCAGCCGGTGACCCTGACCCCGTCGATGGTCTTCGTCGCCTTCCGGGCGGCGAACTCCGGGTGGGCGGCGACGTCGGTCGTGCCCGAGATCTCGTTCTCGTGCCGGGCGACCAGCACACCGTCCTTCGTCGAGACCAGGTCCGGCTCGATGAAGTCGGCGCCCTGGCGGATGGCCAGCCGGTAGGCCTCCAGGGTGTGCTCCGGACGGTAGCCGCTGGCGCCGCGGTGCCCGATCACGATGGGCCGCTGGACCGCGCGGGAGCGCTCGGCGTGAGGCTCCGGGTCGGCCTGGGCGGCCACCGCCGGGGCCACCACGGCCGCCGCGAGCAGCGCGCCGGCCACGCCGAGGGCGGAAAGGGTACGTCGCAACGCCGTCTCCTGTCGTCGAGGGGGTACGCACAGCAGACCGGTTCCGGTTGGCCGCCAGTTGGTCGGTTCCTGGCCTGCCGGTGAATCTCCGGACGGAAGATGACCTGGTGCGCCGTCTGCTCCGGAACCCCGTACGGCTGGTGCCGTTCGGGTTCCTGGCGGTGATCCTGCTCGGCACCGGCCTGCTGATGCTGCCCTGGGCCACCAGCGAGAGCCGCTACACCCCGTTCGTCACGGCGCTGTTCACCTCGACCTCGGCGGTCTCGGTCACCGGCCTCGCCGTCAACGACACGCCGAACTACTGGAACGACTTCGGCCTGGTCATGATCACGGTGCTCACCCAGCTCGGCGGCCTGGGCATCCTGACCGTCGCGGCCCTGGTGATCCTGGTGGTCTCCCGGCAGCTCGGCCTGCGCAACCGGCTGCTCGTGCAGGCCGAGACCGCCGAGTTCGGCATCGGCGACGTGCGCTGGCTGCTGGTCCGGATCGTCACGACCGTCTTCGCCACCGAAGCGGTGATGACCGCGGTGATCACCGGCCGGCTCTGGCTGGTCTACGACTACGACCCGGGGCGGGCGCTGTGGACCGCCGTCTTCCACGCGATCCAGGCGTTCAACAACGGTGGCTTCACCCTCTACTCCGACGGGCTGGTCGCCTTCTCCCGCGACCCGTGGGTGTCGCTGCCGCTGGGCCTCGGCGCGATCATCGGCGGTCTCGGCTTCCCGGCGCTGTTCGAGGCCGTCCGGCTCTGGCGGCGGCCGCGCCGCTGGGCGGTCGCCACCAAGCTGACCATCTGGGGCAGCGTTGTGCTCATCGGGTCCGGCTTCGGGTTCCTGCTGCTCGCCGAATGGACCAACCCGGCCACCATCGGCACCTACGACGCGCCCGGCAAGGTGCTGGCGTCGTTCACCCAGATCGCGCTGAGCCGCACCGGAGGCTTCGACGTGATCAACGTCGACCGGCTCAGCGAGGAGAGCTATCCGCTGCTCATCGTGCTCATGTTCATCGGCGGCGGCAGCGCGAGCACCGCGGGCGGCATCAAGGTCTCCACCTTCTTCCTGCTCGGCTTCGTGATCTGGGCCGAGCTGCGCGGCGAGCCGGACGTCAACGTGGGCGGCCGGCGGGTCGCCACCGCCAGCCAGCGCCAGGCGCTCACCGTGACACTGCTCAGCGTGGCGCTGGTGGTCCTCGGCACGATCCTGCTGATCGTGTTCACCGACCACCTGCGCAACTTCGCCGCGCTCTTCGAGGTGACCTCGGCGTTCAGCACCACGGGCCTCTCCACCGGCCTCGCCCCGGAGCTGTCGAGACCCGGCCAGTACGTGCTCATCGTGCTGATGTTCATCGGCCGGGTCGGCCCGCTCACCCTCGGGTCCGCGATCGCGTTGAACACCCGGCGACACCTGTACCGCTACCCGGAGGAGCAACCCGTTGTCGGCTAGGAGGACGGACGACAGCAGCGTCGTGGTGATCGGCCTGGGCCGGTTCGGCTCCCGGCTGGCCGGCTCGCTGCTGCAACTCGACCACGACGTGCTCGCCATCGACCACGAGCAGGATCGGGTGCAGCGCTGGGCATCCCGGCTGGACCGGGTCGTGCAGGCGGACACCACCGAGGAGAACGTGCTGCGCCAGCTGGGCGTCGCGGACTTCCGCCGGGTGGTGGTGGCCATCGGCGCGTCGGTCGAGGCGAGCGTGCTCACCGTGCTGGCCCTGACCGAGTTGGGGATCCCCCAGATCTGGGCGCGGGCCACCTCGGAGAAGCACGCCAAGATCCTGCGCTCGGTGGGCGTGCACCACGTCATCTTCCCCGAGGCGGAGACCGGCGAACGGGTGGCGCACCTGATCGTCAGCCGGATGCTCGACTTCATGGAGTTCGGCGACGACTTCGCGATCGCCAAGGTCCGGGTGCCCGCGTCGCTGGTCGGCCGGGCGCTGCGCGAGCTGGCCCCGATCGACCGGTACGGGGTGATGGTGGTCGGCGCGAAGCTCCCCGACGAGCCGTTCCGCTACGCCGACCCGGACACCGTCCTCCAGCCCGGCAGCGTGCTCATCGTGGAAGGGCCGATCGACCGGGTGCAGCAGTTCGCCGCCCTGGGCTGACCGTCACTTCTTCTTGCCCTTGCCGTGCCCACCCCCCTTCGGCCGGTCTACCTTGCTTTTCCCTTGCCACTCTCCTTGCCCTTGCCGGACTTGGGCGGCTTGGGCTTGCCGGCGGTCTTCGGGGCGGCCTTCGCGGGCGCCTTCGCCGGAGCCTTGGCGGCCGGCGGCTTCGCGGGCGGTGCGGCGGGCGGCGGCGCCGTGGTCGGCACGGACCCGGCGACGCCGGACACCTGCACGCCGCAGGTGCTCCCGTCGACCTTGAACTCCACCGGCAGCGGGTTGCCCCCGGTGTAGCTGCCCGTCAGCGAGACCTTCTTCGAGGCGCCCGGCGCCAGCGCGGCGTCGGTGGCCGCGGCCTTGACGAGCACCGTCTTGCCCTGCTGGCGCACCGCCGGCTGGGCCGCGCTGACCGTCTGCCTGCCGGGGAAGGTGAAGCTCATGGTCCAGTCACCCAGCTCGCGGGTGCCGGTGTTGGTGAGGGTCAGGTCCGCGGTGAAGTCCTTGCCGGAGTCGCGGCGCAGCACGTAGTCGACCGCGCAGGGGGTCGGCTCGGGCAGGGCCATCCGGGCCTCGGTGGGCTCCACCCCGCCGCTGGCCGGGCTCTTCGAGGTGACCCCCCACAGGGTGGCGGTGACCGCGATCAGGCCGGCGGCGGCCACCCCGGCCTCCACCCTGCGCCGGCGGGCGGCCGCTCGGCGGGTCTTCGTGCGGATCGCCGAGAAGGGCAGCGCGTCGGTCGCCGCCGACCAGGGCAGGATGGTGGTGCCGGCGTTCTCCATGAGCGCGGGGTCGAACTGGCCGAGCGCCGGGGAGACCGGCACGATCGGCGCGATCCCGGCGGCCTCGGCGAGCGTACGGGCCACCTCGGCGGTGGCCGGGCGGTCCTCCGGGCGCTTCGCCAGGCAGCGCCGGACCAGCTCGGCGACCTCGTCGGGAAGACCCACCACCGGCGGCATGGGGTCCGGCTCGTTGTACATGTGGGCGCGGAGCATCTGGGTGGTCGTGCTGGCCTGCCAGGGCAGCCGGCCGGTGAGCATCCGGTAGAGCAGCAGGCCGACCGCGTAGACGTCGGTGGCCGGCGACACCTGGCCGTTGTCCAGCCGCTCCGGCGCCAGGTACGCGGGCGTGCCGAGCAGCGCGCCGTCCGGGCCCTTCTCGCTCTCCCCCACCAGCGCCGAGATGCCGAAGTCGACGACTTTCACGCCGGTCGAGGTGAGCATGACGTTGCCGGGCGTGACGTCGCGGTGCACCACGCCCCGGGCGTGCGCGGCGGCCAGCGCCGAGGCCACCTCCGCGCCGATCGTCAACGCCTCCCGCCAGGGCAGCTGCCCGCCCCGGCCGAGCCGGCTGCTGAGCGGCCCGCCGTCGACCAGCTCCATGACGACGTACGGGACGGTCAGCCCGACCTGCTCGGACTCCCCGTAGTCGTACACGTTGGTGATGTTGGGGTGGCAGAGCCGCGCGGCGGCCTGCGCCTCGACCCGGATGCGGTGGCGGAACGCCTTGTCGCTGGCCAGCCGCGACGCCAGCACCTTGATCGCCACCTGCCGACCCAGCACCTCGTCGTAGCCGCGCCAGACGACCGACATGCCCCCCGCGCCCAGCTGCTCGATCAGCCGATACCGCTCGCCGACCAGCTGCGCGCCCTTCCTGACCGCTGCACCCATGGTCGGTCCAGTTGCCCGTGGGCGGCCCCCGTACACCTCATGGGTCGAAATCGGTCAGGGAAGTCACCCGATCAGGCGGTCGCGAGGAGCTGGTCCACCGGCGCGTAGTCGTCGGTGAGCACCAGCGCGTCCCCGACGAACGCGGTCACCTTCCCGCCGTCCAGCAGCTTCGCCGGCTCGGCAAGCCGGCGCAGCCGCGCCGGCACGTCGGCCAGCGGCAGCGGCGCGTCCGAGGCCACGATGAGGAAGTTCGCGCCGTGCTGGCCGGCGATCGCGCCGGGCGGGGCGATCAGCGCGACGTGGCGGAACTCGGCCGCCACGGTGGCCAGCTCGGCCCGGATGAACCGGTCCGGCGGATAGTCGATGACGTTCTGCACGTAGATCCCGTCCGGGCGGAGCACCCGGCGGATGTCGGCGGCCATCTCCCGGGTGGCCAGGTGCCAGGGCACCACGAGGTGACCGAAGGCGTCGCCGACGATGAAGTCCCGGCTGTCGGTGGGCTCGTCGCCGAGCAGCACCCGCGCGTCCCCCACCCGGGCGCGCAGCTGCGGCCCGGTGCGCACGCCCAGCTCCCGCCGGTCCAGGTCGACCAGCCCGCCGTCGATCTCGAAGACCAGGTTGTCGCTGCCCGGCCGGGTCGCGGCCAGGTAGCGCGGCACGGTGAAGCCACCACCGCCCAGATGCAGCGCGTCCATCCGCTGCTTCGCCGGCCGCGCCAGGTCCGCGACCAGGCCGATCCACTGGGTGTACGCGTACTTCAGGTGGGTCGGGTCGGCCAGGTCCACGTAGGAGTGCTCGGCGGAGTTCAGGTAGAGCGTCCGCCCCTGGGCCCGCTGCGCGTCGACCTCGACGCGGGCGCAGTGGTAGGCGGTCTCCACGTCGCACGGGTTCGGGGCGACCGCGGAGAGGCCGGCCGCCGCCAGGCCGAGCACCGCCAGGGCGGCCCTGGCCCGGGCCGGACCGGGCAGCGCCGCCCCCGCCTGCCGGCGCAGGTACGCCCCGAGCACCAGCCCGGTCACCCCCAGCACGCCGGCCAGCGCCAGCACGATCACCGTGCTGGGCAGGGCCGCCACCAGCACGAAGCCGGTGGCCAGCGTGGCCGTGATGCCGCCCAGGGTGCCGATGCCGGACAGCCGCCCGACCACCTGCCCGGTGCGGCGCAGGTCGGCGAGCTGGAGCTTCACCACCAGCGGAGTGACCCCGGCCAGCAACGCCGCCGGCAGCAGCACCGCCAGCGCGGTCAGCAGCAGCACGGCGCTCGCCGCGCCGCCACGCAGCGCCTCACCGGCGTACCGGACCACCGGCAGGGTGACCGCGGTGGCGATGCCGGCCAGCACCAGGGCCGGGGCGAGCAGGGTGCGGGGGTCCCGCCGGTCGGCCAGCCAGCCACCCATCCACGCCCCGTACGCGATGGCGCCCAGGGCCATGCCGATCACCGAGCTGGTCACCTGGAGGGTCACCCCGACGTACGGGCCGACCAGGCGCAGCGAGACCGTCTCCAGCACCAGCACCGCACCGCTGGAGAGGAAGACCAGGAACGCGGCGAGCCCGTTCGGCAGGGCCCGGGGCGGGACCGGCGCGCTCGGCGCCGGCTCCGCGACGACGTCGGACGATGTGCTGCTCACCGTGGCGATGCTACGCAGCGTTCCCGGCGCGGGAGGTCAATACATCGAGATGTGAACATGGTTTGTGTGGTCCGCGGCGGGACTGCCGCCCCCGCTGTACGCCCGCCACCCGGTGTTCGGCATCCAGATCTGCCGGTACCAGATGACGTACATGATGCCGAGCCGGCTGGCGTTGTTCTTGGCCCAGCTCGCGAGGCTGTCCCCGTACGCCTTGTCGCCGCCGGTAGCGGACTTGTCCTCGAAGCCGCCGGTGGCGGCGGCGAAGTCGCAGGCCCGGCCCTTGGGGTGCTCGCCACCGCCACCGCTGCGGTGGCAGGAGGCGTAGCGCTTGTAGCCGGCGGCCTTGGCCTGCTCGAGCATGTGCAGCGTGCGCGGGGTGATGCAGCCGGAGGCCGGGGTCGGGTCGTTCACCGAGCAGGACTCCGACGGCCACGAGCCGTCCGAGTTGCGCGGCGCCGGCTTGGCCGACGACGAGCCGCCGCTGAACCCGGAGCCGGCACCGGAGCTGACCTTGGCGAGCGCCACCTCGGCGTCCCGCTTCTTCCTGGCCAGCACGGCGAGCTGCTTCTGCTGCTCCCGCACCTCGGTGTCGATGGCCACCTTCGCCTCGGCGGCCTGCGCCTTCGCCTCGTTGAGGTCGTGCAGCCGCTTGCTGTCCCGCTGCGCCATCACGTCCAGCTCGGCGGCCCGCTTGAGGAACGCGTCGGGGTCGGAGCTGCCCAGCAGCATCGACACCGGGGTCAACCGGCCCAGCCGGTAGGACTGCGCGGCCACCTCGCCGACCTGCGCGGACAGCTCGACCAGGCGTGCCTCGACCTGCTTGAGCTGGGCGGTCAGCGCCACCTGCCGGCGCTTGGAGTTGTCGAGCCGGTTCTTGGCCTCGATGTGGCCCCTCGCCGCCGCGTCCAGGGCCGCGCGGAGCTGCTTGGTGCCGCCCTCGTCCGGTGCGTTCGGCGTGGGTGCGGCGGCGGCCGCCCCGGCGGGGGCGAGGCTGGCGCCCAGCAGCAGGGCCGTCGCGGCGAGCAGGGCTAGCAGCGACCGGCGGACGGGCCGGCGGGTGAGCCTGGTCCTGGGCACGTGAGGGTCCTTCCGTCGACCGCCGGCCCCCGAGTCGACCTTGCGCGGCGGCGGCTCCACCGGCGCCGGGCGGCGGCCTGCTGGCGGAGACCGCCGGTCACGATACCGGACCACCGGCCGCGCGCCACGCCCCCGACCTCGGACGACGCGGATCGTCGACGGAGCGTGCCGGGGCCGTCGCGGACCGCTCGCTCAGCCGCCCAGCAGGGCCGCCCGGACCTCTTCCCAGCTCTCCTCGCTGGCCGCGACCAGCAGGCCTTTGCCCTCGTCGGCCGGGTGGTAGTCGGTGCCGTCGAAGCGGCGGGCCACCCCGCCGGCCTCCCGGACCAGCAGGGTGCCGGGGGCATGGTCCCAGGGCAGGGTGCGCCAGAAGAGCACGAACTGCTGCGCGCCGGTGAGCACGTCCAGGTATTCCCGGCCGGCGCAGTGCTGGCCGGGCAGCAGCTCGCCGAGCCGCTCGCCGCCCGCCTCGACGCTCCGCCGGAAGTCCGGGGGCAGGAAGCGGGTCATCGCCGTGCCGCGCAGCGCGCCGACCTCGGGCACCCGCCCGGCGGTGCGCACCGTCGTGCCGTCCAGCCGGGTGCCGTCGCCCACCCGGCAGCTGGCCAGCGCGCCGTCCAGCGGGTCGTAGACCCAGGAGGCGACCGGCACCCCGTCGGTCAGCAGCGCCACCATCAGGGCGAAGGGGCGCCGGCCGGCGGCGAAGTTGGAGGTGCCGTCCACCGGGTCGACCAGCCAGACGTCACCGGCGCCGCGCAGGTGCCGCAGCAGGGACGGGTCGTCGGCGACCGCCTCCTCACCGACGACCACCGAGCCGGGGCGCAGCCGCCGCAGCCCGGCGGAGATCAGCGCCTCGGCCTTCCGGTCGGCGACGGTGACCACCTCGCCGGGGGCCTTCTCGGAGATGTCGGAGTCGTCGAGGCGGCGGAACAGCGGCACCACGATGTCGGCCGCGGCCTCCCGCAGCAGCGCGCCGACCTCCTCCAGCAACGGGTCAGCCACGCGGCGGCAGCTTGACCACGCTGACGAAGAACTCGTCGATCTGGCGGACCACCGAGATGAAGCGCTCGAAGTCCACCGGCTTGGTCACGTAGGCGTTGGCGTGCAGCTGGTAGCTGCGCAGGATGTCCTCGTCGGCCTGGGAGGTGGTGAGCACCACGACCGGGATCCGGCAGAGCTGCTCGTCCTTCTTGATCTCCTCCAGCACCTCCCGGCCGTCCCGGCGGGGCAGGTTCAGGTCGAGCAGGATCAGGTCGGGGGTGACGGCGTCCCCGTACGGGCCCTCGCGACGCAGGTAGGCCAGCGCCTCGGCGCCGTCCGAGACCACGGTGAGGCGGTTGCGGAGCTTGTGCTCCTCGAACGCCTCCTGGGTCATCAGCACGTCGCCCGGGTCGTCCTCGACGAGCAGGACCTCGATCGGGCTCTTGCCGTCCGCCGGCGCGGTCATCCCACGGTCTCCTTCATGCCACCCGTCTCAGTGTCTCGGGCCGCCCCCTCGGGCGTCTCTTCCCGGGCCGTGCCGTCCGGCTGCCGGGCCACGCTCACCGCGGCGTCCTCGGCGCCGTCCCCGGCCGCCGTCCCGTCCCCGGTCGACTCCTCGACCCCGGCCGGCTCCGCCGCCCGCGCCGCCGCGACGTCCTCGGGCAGGGCCGGGAGCGTGAACCGGATGGTGGTCCCCTCCGCGGTGTCGGTGTCCACCCAGACCCGGCCGCCGTGGTATTCGACGATTTTCTTGACGATGGCCAGCCCGATGCCGGTGCCCGGGTAGGCGTCCTTGGAGTGCAGCCGCTGGAAGATCACGAAGATCTTGTCGGCGAACTCCGGCTCGATCCCGATGCCGTTGTCCCGGCAGCTGATCTCCCACTCGTCGTCGACCAGGCGGGCCGAGACGTGCACCTTCGGCGGCAGGTCGGGCCGGCGGAACTTGATCGAGTTGCTGACCAGGTTGGCCAGCAGGTTGGTCAGCAGCGGCTCCTCGCCGCGGATCACCGGCAGCCTGTCCCAGGTCAGCTCGGCGTCGGCGTACTGCCGGGCCGCCTCGGTCTGCCCGGCCACGTCGCCCATCACCTTGTTGAGGTCGACCTCGGTGAAACCGGTGGTGAGCCGGCCGATGCGGGAGAACGCCAGCAGGTCGTTGATCAACCGCTGCATCCGCTGCGCGCCGTCAACCGCGAAGGCGATGTACTGGTCGGCCCGCTCGTCGAGCTGGCCCGCGTAACGCCGCTGGAGGAGCTGGCAGAAGCTGGCCACCTTGCGCAGCGGCTCCTGGAGGTCGTGCGAGGCGACGTACGCGAACTGCTCCAGGTCACGGTTGGACCGGGTGAGTTCCTCGGCCTGCTTCTGGAGCTGGCTGTTGACCCACTCGATGCGCTCACGTGCCTCGCGTACCTCGTCGAGCTCCCGGGCGATCTTCTGCCGCATGAGGTCGATGTCGTCGGCGAGCAGCCGGAACTCCGGCGGGCCGGACCCCTCGATGTGGTGCCGGTAGTCGCCCTCGGCCACCTCGCGCACCTGACTGACGAGGCCGGCCAGCGGCCGGATCAGGATCCGGTCGAGCGAGAGCAGCATGACCGCGCCGGCCACCGCCACCACCAGGGCCGCGATGATCAGGAGCACCACCAGCACGTTGCTCGTCGCGTTGACCTTGTCGGCGGTCTCCTTCCGGACCTCCAGGATCTCGCCCTGGAGGGCGTCCACCGCGGACCGGATGCTGTCGAACTGCTGCCGGGTCTGGTCGGTGATCAGCGCCTGGCCGGCGGACGGGCCGCTGCGCTCGGTCGTGGTGATCACCGGCTCGGCGACGGCGGCCCGCCACTCGGCGGCCCGCTGCTCGACGACGCCGACCTCGCGCAGCACGTCCGGATAGTCGACGGCCAGCTTCCGCATCTCGACGACCGTGTCCTGCTCCCGCCGCAGGCCGTCCTGGTAGGGCTCCAGGTCGTTGCGGTCGGCGTTCACCGCGTAGCCGCGGACCGCGGTCTCCTGGTCGAGCAGGGCGCTCATCAGCTCCTGCGCCTGCACCCGCAACGGGCCGGTCTTGAGCAGCACGGCGTCGATGTTCTGCCGGTTCTTGGCGGCGAGGGTCGCCTCGGCCGCGGCAAGCCCGAGCAGCAGCACCAGGACCACGCCGAGCAGCGCGCCGACGCGCCGCCGCAGGGTCCAACCCTGCTGGTACGCCTTCATCGGCCACTACCCCGGGTGACCAGCAGCATGGCGACGTCGTCGGCGAGCGGGCCGCCGTTGAGCTGCTCGGCCCGGCCGACCAGCCAGGCGGGCAGCTCGGCAAGGGACACCGCGCGGTTGGCGGGGTCGGCGAGCAGGTCGGTCAGCCCCGGCACGTCCAGCCGGTCGTCACCGCTGTCCACCCGACCCTCGATGAGGCCGTCGGTGTACATCAGCAGGGACCAGTCATCGGTGTCGAACTCCAGGTCGAAGGCAACGGGTCGGCGCGGCCGTACGCCCAGAAGCAGACCGCCCCGGGCCGGCACCGGGGCGACCTTACCCCCGCTGAGCAGCAACGGCGGCGGATGGCCGGCGAGTCGCACGGTGGCCCGGTTGGCCGCCAGGTCGAGCCGGGCGGTGGCCACCGTGGCGAAGATCTCCTGAAGCCGGCGCTCGCTCATCAGCACCTGCTCCAGCGCGGGCAGCACCTCGTCGTCCGGCACCCCGGCCAGGACCAGGGCCCGCCAGGCCACCCGCAGCTCGACCCCGAGAGCCGCCTCGTCCACGCCGTGGCCGCAGACGTCACCGACGATCAGGTCGATCCGGTCCGGCCGGGTCTGCACCACGTCGTAGAAGTCGCCGCCGATCAGCGCGGCGTGCCGGCCGGGGCGGTAGAAGGTGTGCACCGCCACCTGGTCGGTGGTCATCAGCGGCTGGGGCAGCAGGCCGCGCTCCAGGCGGGCCGACTCGGCCTGGCGCAGCTCCACCTCACGCAGCCGGCGGGCGTTCTCGTCGGCGCGCTTGCGCTCCACCGCGTAGCGCAGGGCACGGGTCAGCAGGACGCCGTCGACCTGCCCCTTGACCAGGTAGTCCTGCGCGCCCTCGGCGACCGCGACGATGCCCAGGTGCTCGTCGGAGCGGCCGGTGAGCACGCAGACCGCCGCCCCGCTGGCCATCTCCAGCACCTGGCGCAGCCCGTCCAGGCCCTGCGCGTCGGGCAGGCCCAGGTCGAGCAGGACGCAGTCGACCCCCATCACCCGCTGCCGGGCCTCGCTGAGACTGGTGGCGACCAGCAGGTCGATCATCGAGTTGGTCTCGGCGAGCAGCTCGCCGACCAGGAAGGCGTCACCCTCGTCGTCCTCGACCAGCAGAACCCGCAGCCGCTCGCCCGGGGGCACACGGCCGTAGTGCCCGAGCCCGACCTGCGGCGCGACGGGGACACCGGGCAGACCGGTGCCCCGGTGCGGCCGGGTCACCGCCGCGAGACGCGGGAGTTCGCTGGTGATGTCGGGGCTCCTTCCGAGTGCGCTGCTGATCCTGTATCAGACAACGGTCGCACACAACACGACCGGAGTCGGCGCGGGCGGGGCGAGCGGATCCACCCGACGAACAGCGGCACGGCTGACGCCCGATGTTACGCCGCGACGGTGCTCCGGCCGGGAGCGCACCGGCCGGTGGGAGTGCCGCCGCAGGCCGCGGGGGTGCAGGATGATGCCCACCCCCGAAGCACCCCGAGGAGTACCCGTGGGCGTACCCCCTACCCGCCCCGCCGACCGCGCGCCGGCCCGGCCGGGCCCGCCTCCCACCCGACCGGCCGACCGGGCGCTGGCCCGGCCGCGCCGGCGGCTGCCCGCCGCGCTGGCCGCGCTCGCCGCGCTGCTCGCCGTCGGCGCCGGCGTCCTTGTCGACCTGGCCACCCCGGCGCCCCGCCCCGCCGACGCGCCGGCGGACGCGTTCAGCGCCGAGCGGGCGTACCAGCAGGTCAAGGTCATCGCGGCGCGGCCGCACGTGGCCGGCAGCGCCGCCAACGACCAGGTCCGGGAGCACGTCGTGGGCGTGCTGCGCGGGCTGGGCCTGGAGACCGAGGTGCAGGACACGGTGGCCCCGGAGGCCGGGCAGCTCAGCGGGGCGGCCGGCGGCGCGACCCTGGCCCGGGTCCGCAACGTGGTGGCCCGGCTGCCCGGCACCGACCCGACCGGGCGGGTCTTCCTGGTGGCCCACTACGACTCGGTGCAGTCCGGGCCCGGCGGCAACGACGACGCCGCCGGCACCTCCACCATCCTGGAGGTGGCCCGGGCGCTGAGCGCCGGCCCGCGTCCCCGCAACGACGTGGTCCTGGTGCTCACCGACGCGGAGGAGGCGTGCCTGTGCGGGGCCGCCGGCTTCGCCGCCGACCACCCGCTGGCCGCCGACGGCGGCGTGGTCCTCAACCTGGAGGCGCGCGGCTCCACCGGCCCGGTGATCATGTTCGAGACGTCCCGGAACAACGCGAAGCTCGTGGAGGCGTTCGGCCGGGCCGCCCCGCACCCGGTGGGCACCTCGTTCGCGGTGGAGATCTACCGGGCGCTGCCCAACGACACCGACTTCACCGCCTTCCTCGACCACCGGTTCGTCGGGCTGAACTCGGCGTACATCGACGGGGGCGCGGTCTACCACACCCCGCTCGACGTGCCGGCGGCGATGGACCGGGGCAGCCTCCAGATGCACGGGGACAACGCGCTCGGCCTGGCCCGCGAGTTCGGCCGGACGGACCTGCGCGACCTGCGTTCCGGCCACGACGACACCTACTTCCCGGTGCCCGGCGGGCTGGTCCGCTATCCCGGCTGGCTGACGCTGCCGCTGGCGCTGGCCGCGCTGCTCGCGGTCGGCGTGCTCGGCGCTCTGCTGCGCCGGCGCGGCCGGGCCACCACCGGGCGGCTCGTGGCCGGCGCCGGCCTGGCCCTCGTGCCGGTCGTCGCCGCCCCGCTCGGCGCGTGGCTGCTCTGGACCGCGGTCACCACCGTCCGCCCCGGCTACGCCGAGCTGCTCGACCCGTACCGCCCGGTCTGGTACCGGCTGGCCGTGGTGGCGCTCGCCGCCGCGATCCTGTTCGCCTGGTACGCGCTGACCCGCCGCTGGGCCGGCCCGGCCGCCCTGGCGTTCGGTGGCCTGGTGTGGCTGGCCCTCTTCGGGGTGCTCCTCGCCGTGCTGGTGCCCGGTGGCGCGTACCTCACCACCCTGCCCGCCCTCGCCGGCGCGCTGGCCGGCCTGGCAGCGCTGGCCACCCGCCGCGACGGCCCCTGGCCGGTGGTCGCCGTGACCCTGGCCGGCGCGGTGGCCGTGGTGATCCTGCTGCCCACCGTGGTGCTGCTCTTCCCGGCGCTCGGCATGGGCATGGGTGGCGTGGCGGCGCTCTTCGCGGTGCTGCTCGGCCTGGCCGCGCTGCCCGTCGTGGACCTGCTGCACCCGCAGGCCGGCGGCCAGCGCGGCCTGCTCGCGCTCCGGGCCCGCCGGCTCGGCGCGCTGCCGGCCGGCGCCGCCGCGCTCGCGGCCGTGGTGCTCGCCGGGGTCGGCCTGGCCGTGGACCGCTTCGACGCCGCGCACCCCGTGCCGACCCACCTCATGTACGCCCTCGACGCGGGCACCGGGAAGGCGCAGTGGCTCAGTCACGAGGACGACCCGCAGCCCTGGACCGACGGGTACGTGGACCGCGCCGTCTCCGTGGCCGACGACTTCCCGGGGCTGGGTGACGCGGAGCTGCGGGCCGGAGCGGCCCAGGCGGCGAACCTGCCCGCCCCGAAGCTGGAGACCCTCTCCGACACCCGCTCGGGCGACCAGCGGGTGCTGCGGGTGCGGGTGCTGCCCCAGCGGCCGGTCCGGCTGCTCTCCCTGCACGTGGACACCTCGACCGCCGAGGTGCGGTCGGCGACGGTGGCCGGGCGGGACGTGCCGGTCAAGGCGCGCGACGGCCGGTGGGGCTTCGGCGTCGTCTTCCACGCCCCGCCGCCGGAGGGTGTCGAGGTCACCCTGACGCTGGTGCCGAAGGCCGGGCAGGTGAACCTGCGGGCGATGGACGCCAGCGACGGCCTGGGCGGGCTGCCCGGGTTCCGGGCCCGGCCCGCGGACGTCGGCGTGGTCGGCTCGCACAGCTCGGAGATGCTGGCGGTGGCCCGGACCTATCCCCTGTAGCCCGCGATCTCGTCCCGGTCCTGCTCGGCGACGGCATCCCGTTGGTGAGCCGTGTGGCCCCCGGGGGATCGCCCGGGGGCCACGGCGACTAGGTCAGGAGACCTTGTCGATCTTGCAGGTGACGTCACCGGTCACCTTCTGGCTCAGGACGACCATGCCCTCCTCGACGGCCTTCTGGCCGGGCCGCACGTCGGAGACGATGGCGGTGGTGTTGCCCACCCGGGTGCCCTTGGCGTCGAGCACGAACACGTCGACCAGGTACGTGTTCTGGTCCTTGCTGGTGTTGTTCACCTCGACGTCGAACTTCACGTTCGCCAGGAACTCGTCGCCGGCCGACTCGGCCTCGCACGACTTGAGCTCGACGTGCCCGGCCTTCGCATCCTGGCTCTTGCTGATGTCGTCGGCCGCCTTGCCGACCAGCGCGGTGCACGCCACGAGGCCGCCGCCGCAGAGCACGACGGCCAGGCCGGCGATGATGAGGAAGACCTTCAGCCCCGTCGACATCCCCTTCTTCGGCGGGGGCGCGGGGGCGTATCCCGGAGGCGGGGGCGGGGTCGGCTGCGACATTTCGTTGTGCCTTTCATCGATGATCGCGAGACCGCCGGCGGTCGTTCCCGCCGGCGGCCCGCCTGTGCTTGTTTTCGCAGGTCATGGCGACGATCCGGAACGGAAGCGGCGCCCGGCAGAGAGTGGCACAGCCGAGGCCCCCGCAAGATCAACCAGCCCGGTGATTGCCTCCGGACAACCAGTTACTCGAAGCAACTAATTGGCTGATCGGAGCCCCACCGCTCGGCTGAGCATGATCAACCGGGCCGCCCCCGCAGCAGTGGGCGGCTCGACCGCCGGCTCATGGTGTCGGTGACCACCACCCCGGACAGCACCAGCACGATGAGGGCGGCGACCAGCACCGGGTGCCACCCGCCCACCCAGGGCATCACGGCCAGCATCACCGCCAGCCAGAACACCCGACGCCACGGGACCGTGCCGATGATCTTGTAGGTGAACAGGGTGCGGCCCACCAGGAAGAGGGCGGGACCGCCGAAGATCAGCGCGATCCACCGTCGCGGCGTGTCGCCGGTGGGACGTTCGAGGACCAGGTCGAACGCGGCGGCCGTGCAGACGATGCCGGCCAGCATGACGAGGTGGGTGTACGGCGCCAGCCGGGTCGCGCGCCGGAGCACCTGCGGGGCGGTGGTCCGCACGATCGAACCGGCACCCAGAACGTAGATCTGCCAGAGCAGCAGCATGGTGCAGAAAGCGGTCACGAAGGCGGCCGACCGGGCCAGGGTGAAGTCGGACCGGCTGATCTCCAGGGTCGGCACCAGGATGACGTCGCCGAGCGCCAGGATGACGAACTGCTGGTAGCGCTCGCCCAGGTGCTCGGTCGTCTTCTCGTACTGGGCGAGCGGCACCCGGCCGAGACCGGGCGTCGGGTAACGCGCGCCGGCCGAGACGTAGTCGATCGTCACGGCGACGACCCACAGCGCCCACGCCCACCCGTCCGGCAGCAGCGCCCCGCCGATCCAGAAGAAGCCGGAGACCACGAACCAGAAGAGGAAGCGGGCGGCCCGCTGCTCGGCCATGCGCTGGCGCGGGTGCAGCACGGCCACCAGCACCACCCCGCGCACCAGGTGCGGGGTCACGTAGCCGATCGCGAAGACCAGCGCGTGCGAATCGACGGCCAGCCCCGCCGCCGTCACCACGGCACCGAACATGGTCACCATGAGGATGGTCTGGATGGGTCGCTGGTCCGGGTCGTAGAAGTCGGTGGTCGTCGAGGTGATCGACCAGGTCCACCACACCGCCATCAGCATGATCACGACCGGCGCGACGCCGGTCCACGAGGCCCGGTCCGCGATCAGCATCGAAACCAACGCCAGCGCGGCCACGAAGACGACGTCGAAGAGCAACTCCAGCAGGGTGGCGCGGGTCGAGCCTCCCGGCGGGCGCACCAGCTCGCTGCCGCCTCCGGTCGTCATGCCGGGCCTCCCGCCGCCCCGGGCCGCTGCCTTTCCGGCAATTGTCCGGGCAGCGCGGCTCCGCCGGGCCGCTTCCCGCGGAAGTGCACCAACCGGGGCACCGGGCCGACGCCGCGAGGATTGCCCGAGCGGCCGATTCGCCGTCGCACCGATCGGCAGGAGGGTGACCTCATGACCACCGTCGACTGAACGCCAGCAACGAAAGGAGCCCCGATGGACTCACTGAGGAGGACCTCGCTGGTCGCGGGCGGGTTCTACGTGCTGACCTTTGTCTCGATCCCGACCGTCGGCCTGTACGGTGCGGTGCACGACGCGGACTACATCGTCGGCACCACGTCGGAAACCCCGGTCGTCATCGGCGGCGTCCTCGAGGTGATCGTTGCCCTCGCCTGCATCGGCACCGCCGTCGCGCTGTACCCGGTGGTCAAACGGCAGGGGGAGGCCCGCGCGCTGGGCTTCATCGGCGCC
Organism: Micromonospora sp. CA-244673; assembly: GCF_050948395.1. NCBI lineage: Bacteria > Bacillati > Actinomycetota > Actinomycetes > Micromonosporales > Micromonosporaceae > Micromonospora > Micromonospora sp. CA-244673. Next base: position 6,583,243 of record NZ_CP192019.1, read on the forward strand.
CGGGTTCTCGAAGCCGCCGGCATCTTCGTCGGCGTCGCGAGCCTCCTGACGGTCGTGGCCCTGCGGCGGGCCGAAGCCGGAACAGATGCCCTGGTCACCGGTCAGGCGCTGGTCGCCTTCTACGACTCGATCTTCCTGATCAGCCAGGGCTTCCTTCCGGCCGTGAACGCCCTGCTGCTGGGTTCCCTGCTGTACCAGTCACGCCTCGTACCGCGGGTTCTTCCGGTGCTCGGCCTGCTCGGGGCGCCCCTGCTCGTCGTTTCCGACGCCGGCACACTGTTCGGCCTCTGGGACCGCCTGTCCCCGGTGGCGGCGATCGCGGCCATCCCCATCGCCGTGTGGGAGTTCTCGCTGGGCGTCTACCTGATCGTCAAAGGCTTCCGGCCCTCCCCGGTCACCGCGGGAATGGTCACCGCCGCCAGCGCCCGGCCCGCCCGGAGCGCCGCCGTCTGACCATCGGGGGCGCCGCCGCGCGATCGGAGGCACGGCCCGTCCCACGCGCGCCTTCACCTGCTTCTCGATGGCCTCGACCACGAGGTCCGCGCGGGTGAGCCGGCCGAGCCAGCGGGCGAGGTTCGACTTCTGGACAGCCCAACCGTGGACCACCTGACCGCGCCTCGTCCGCACGCCTATGCCGTGATAGCCGGCGTCCACCCGCACGATCGTGTAAAGATCGATCCGGTACGTCCCGAACCTGTTCCGGATCACCAGCTCAGAGTCGGTCAACGTGATCGACGGGCGCAGCGCGTTCGCGTAGACGAACGCCGCCAGGCCGCCGAGCAGCACCACAGAAAGAACCTTCGAGGCGAGATCGAGCCGGCTGACGACGATGGCCAGGGCGACGAGGCCCGCCACCACGAGAACGGCGATGCCGAAAACCCGCCCCAGCAACGACACCCGCCACGTCTGACGCATTGCGGCAGGATACGGAACTCACCGCAGCGGGCGCCGGCCCGTCGTGGACTGGTGACTCCCCGCTGGGACGACGTCCCTGAGCAGCCAGCGGACCGGAGGGCTGACCAGCGGACGCAACGCCCACACCACGGGCCGGCTGGCGGTGAGCCAGACCAGCGCGACGGCCGCGACGACGAGCACCAGCAAGGCCGGGATGTTGTCGACCTGGTCGGCGAGGGGTGACCACGCGAGGGCCATCACGACGAACACGTGCAGCAGATACGGGTACATGGAGTTGACTCCCCAACCCGTGAAGAACGTCTGGCGGCGCGGAGCGAGCATCATGATCGCCCAGGTCATCGCCAACCCGACGGCCAGCAGTCCAAGCCGGATCAGGACGCCTTCGGTCAGCCCCACCCCGAGCTGCTGGTAAGCGCGGTTCCAGTACACCCAGAGGCCCGACAGGCGCGAGGCGACCAGATAGGCGAGCGGCGCGGCAGCGACGAGCACGGCGATCGCGGCCAGCCGCACACGCGGAGATGGGCGGTACGCGAGCCGGCCGCGACCGAGCCAGACACCGAGGACGAAGAAGGGCAGCATTCCTGCCACCCGGTCCAAGGCCAGGGCGCGACCGAGCACCGTGGCGGCTCCGGCGGCGAGGGACACCACGATCGCGATGACGACCGCTCCACGGAGTTGGGCGAAGAGCGGAGCGAGCATCCGCCAGATGAACAGAGCGGGCAGGAACCACAGGTGATAGATCGGGGAGAGGAACCCGTTGACCGTCCAGTGCATCGGCTTGTCCATGACGGTGTAGAAGGTCATGTAGAGCAGCTGAAACACCACGTACGGCACGAGCAGGTCCCGGATCAGCGACGCGGCGCGACGGCCGGTGAGTTCCGCTGACGAGAGCATCCCCGAAAGCATGACGAAGGCCGGCATGTGGCACAGGTAGATGAATGTGTAGATCGTCTTGCCACCTGGCGAGGAGCCGAGCGTCTGAGCCAGCAAGTGGCCAAGCACGACCAGGACGATCAACAGCCCTTTGACGTTGTCGATGTACGGGTCACGCCTGATGGGCGCGACAGCGACCGCAGGGCTCTCCGGCATCACCGTGGTTGACACCTGGCCAGGCTGCCGGTCGGCCAATACCCGATCCAGCCGGGGTGAGCAGGATCACCAAAGCGGCCGGAACTATTCCGCAGGCTCTACTTCCAGCGGAAATGCACGAAGAGGCGGCCGAAGTTCTTCGAGTCCTTCTCGACGCGGTGGTAGAGCTGCTTGACGTCCTTCTGGTCGAGGAAGCGCAGCACCTTCTTCTTCAGCTGGCCGGAGCCCTTCCCAGGGATGATCTCCACCAGGGTGGCCTTCTTCGCCACCGCCTCGTCCATGATCCCGCGCAGGGCCCGGTCGATGTCGTGGCCCCGGTTGTAGATGTCGTGGAGGTCGAGCTTGAGCTTCACCAGCCCATCCTAGGTACGCCGAAGGGCAGCCCCGAGGGGCTGCCCTTCGTGGTCAACCGTCAGCGACCGCCGACCTTGCCCTCCACCCGGCGCAGCGCCGTGGTGTAGTCGGCGTTGGTCGAGTACATGGCCGCCGCGATGCGCAGGTGCCGCAGCGCGTCGACGGGGCGGTTCATCCGCTCCAGCGTCCGGCCCAGCACGTGGTGCGCGTAGTGGTCGCTCGGGTCCCGGTCGACCAGCTCGCGCAACTGCTCCTCGGCCCGGTTCAGCTGGGCCGACTGGAAGTACGCCCGGGCCAGCAACTGCCGGACCGAGGAGTTGCCGGGCTCGGCCTCGACGATCGGTTCGAGCAGCCGGGCCGCTCCGGTCGGGTCACCCGCTTCGAAGAACATGGTCGCCCGCCGGTACTCCGCCAGAAGATCCACTCGACCCACCTCCTCGTGTCGCGCCAGCCCTTTCTCCGACGCTGGCACAACACCAGCCGTACCGCGAGTGTTCCTTCGGGGAAGATCGTGCTCAGGAGGTCGGGTCGTACCGGTCTCCGACCAGCTCCCAGGCGCGGACACCGCCGACGATTCCGGCCGTGTTCGGGACGACCACGACGTCGTCGCCCATCCGGGCCAGCTGGTCCGGGCGGATCAGGCGGGAGTTGCCGCCGCCCAGGTAGAGCCGGTCCCAGCGGAAGACCGGCCGCAGGCCGTCCACCACCTGGCGGATCCGCCGGGACCAGAACGCGTCGCCGAGGCGCCGCCGTTCCGGCTCTCCGACGTACGTGTCGTAGGTGGTGTTCCAGCGCACCGGCGCGTGCGACAGCTCCAGGTGCGGTGCGAGCACCCCGCCGTCGAAGAGCGCGCTGCCCAGCCCGGTGCCGAGGGTCAGCACCAGCTCGCAGCCGGTCCCGGCGACGACGCCCGCGCCGTGCACCTCGGCGTCGTTGAGCACCAGGGCCGGCACGCCGAACGCCTCGGCCAGGGCGCTGCGCGCGTCGTACCCGGACCATTCGGCGACCAGGTCGGGGTCGACCCGGCTGCGCGGGCCGGAGCGGGTCACGTAGTGCGGGGTGGCCACCACCACGCCGTGCCGGATCATGCCGGGCATCCCGACGGTGAGCCGGTCCGCCGGGGGCAGCCGGCCGCCGAGGTCCAGCAGCGTCTTGACGAACAGGGCGGGCGGCAGCGGGTACGGCGTGGGGACGCGCAGCGGCCGGGCCCGCATGGTCCCCGCCGCGTCCAGCACGGAGGCCTTGATCCCACCGCCCCCGCAGTCGATCGCCAGAGTGGTCACCACGGCTGTGAGTCTCCCTCACCTCGGTCGGGCCCCGAGCCCGGGTCAACCGATTCGGCGCGCCGGTAGGCTCGATCTCCTCATGAGCGCCACGTTGATCGCCAAGGACCTCACCGCCGGGCACGGCGACCGTCTCCTCTTCACCGACCTGGACCTGGTGGTCGCACCGGGCGACGTGGTCGGGCTCGTCGGGGTGAACGGCGCCGGCAAGTCCACGCTGCTGCGTACCCTCGCCGGGCTCCAGCCGCTGGAGCAGGGGTCGGTGGTGTCGAGCCCGCCCACCGCCACCGTGGGCTACCTGCCGCAGGAGCCGGAGCGCCGGCCGGGCGAGACGGTCCGCGACTTCCTGGCCCGGCGCACCGGGGTGACGGCGGCGCAGGCGGCGCTGGACACCGCCACCGAGGCGCTGACGGCCGGGGCTCCGGGCGCGGACGACGCGTACGCCACGGCGCTGGAGCGCTGGCTCGACCTGGGCGGGGCGGACCTGGACGAGCGGGCCGAGCAGGTCGCCGCCGAGCTGGGGCTCCGCGTCGACCTCGACCACCCGATGACCGGCCTGTCCGGCGGCCAGGCGGCCCGGGCGGGGCTGGCCTCGCTGCTGCTCAGCCGCTACGACGTCTTCCTGCTCGACGAGCCCACCAATGACCTGGACCTGGCCGGCCTGGACCGGCTGGAACGCTTCGTCACCGGGCTGCGCGCCGGCACCGTGGTGGTCAGCCACGACCGGGAGTTCCTCACCCGGACAGTCACCCGGGTGGTGGAGCTGGACCTGCACCAGGGCCAGGTCAACCACTTCGGCGGCGGCTACGCGGCCTACCTGGAGGAGCGCGAGGTGGCCCGCCGGCACGCCCGCGAGGAGTACGAGGAGTACGCCGGCACCCGGGCCCAGTTGGAGGCGCGGGCCCGGACGCAGCGGTCCTGGATGGAGAAGGGCGTGAAGAACGCCCGCCGCAAGGCCACCGACAACGACAAGATCGGCCGGAAGTTCCGCTCCGAGTCCAGCGAGAAGCAGGCCGCCAAGGCCCGGCAGACCGAGCGGCTGATCGAGCGGCTGGAGGTGGTCGACGAGCCGCGCAAGGAGTGGGAGCTGCGGATGGAGATCGCCGCCGCGCCCCGCGCCGGCGCCGTGGTGGCCTCGCTCCGAAACGCCCGGGTACGCCGGGGCGACTTCACCCTCGGCCCGGTGGACCTCCAGATCGACTGGGCCGACCGGGTGGCGATCACCGGGGCGAACGGCTCCGGCAAGAGCACGCTGCTGGCCGCGCTGCTCGGCCGGCTGCCGCTGGACGAGGGGCACGCCGCGCTCGGCCCGGGCGTGGTGGTGGGCGAGGTGGACCAGGCCCGGGGGCTCTTCCTCGGCGACCAGCCCCTGCTGGACGCGTTCGGCGCCGCCGTACCCGAGCTGAGCCCGGCGGACGTGCGGACGCTGCTGGCCAAGTTCGGCCTCCGGGCCGATCACGTGCTGCGGCCGGCGGCCACCCTCTCCCCCGGCGAGCGCACCCGGGCCGCGCTGGCCCTGCTGCAGGGGCGCGGGGTGAACCTGCTGGTGCTCGACGAGCCGACGAACCACCTGGACCTGGCGGCGATCGAGCAGCTCGAATCGGCCCTGGCGGGCTATCCGGGGACGCTGCTGCTGGTGACCCACGACCGGCGGATGCTGGACGCGGTGAGCGTGAACCGGCGGCTGCGGGTGGCGGACGGACGGATCGTCGAAGACTGATCCGTGCCGACCCGGTCGCGCGGGGTGAGAATGACTCCATGCTCAAGTGGGAGTACGCGCTGCTGGTCCGCCGGCGGCAGGCCGCCACCACCGACATCGGGTGGGAGGTCGTCTTCATCTGGTACGGCCCGGACGGCTCCATGATCGACGTCACGCCGTACGGCGACACCGCGCTGGCCCACCTGAACCGGGCCGGTGACCAGGGCTGGGAACTGGTCGCGATGAGCGAGGACCCGTCCCTGCCGGGCAACAACGAGTTGCACCGCTACCACCTGAAACGGCCGAAGGCGGCCGCGCCGCAGCCGCGCCAGCGGATGCGGGGCTCCCGCGGCGCACGCCGCACCATCGCCGGCTGATTCCTTGATCCACTCCAGCTCGCCGATGTGGCGCCATCGACGGGTGCCGAATACCGCCAGCTCGGCGAGGTGAAGTGGATCAACCGCCGGGTGCCGGCTTCTGGGGCAGGTCAGGCATACCGGGCGGGGATGCGGGTATCGCGCCGCCCGGAGGTGGGCGCATGGTGGCGGTGGGGCAATCCGCACTCTCGGGTGAGCGGCTGCGGGAGGTCGACGGCTTCCTCGCCGAGGCGTGGGCCGATCAGGCCCGCCACGACGAGCGGCTGCGCGGGCTGACCGTGGAGGTGCGCTTCGACCGGGGGGTGGCCCACCTCGACGGCGCGGTGGCCGACCCGGCGCAGCTGCGGCTGGTCCGGGACCTGGTGGGCCGGCTCGACGGGGTGCTGGGCGTCTGGTGCCGGGTGAGCGTCGCCGGCCGGGCGCCGGTCGTGGTGGACCTGGGCTGCGGGGCGACCAAGCAGTGGCCGGGCAACCTGGGCCTGGACATCTATCCGGCGCCCGGGGTGAACGCGGTGGCCGACCTGTCCGCCTCGCTCCCGCTGGCCGACGACTCGGTGGACGTGCTCTTCGCGGTGCACATCCTGGAGCACCTGATCGACTTCCTGCCGCTGCTCGACGAGTGCCACCGGGCGCTGCGCCCGGGCGGCGTGCTGCACGTGATGAGCCCCTGGTGGCGGCACGTGAACGCGGTGGCCGACCCGACCCACGTCCGCCTGCTGGACGTGCAGACCTTCAAGGGCATCTGCGGTCAGCGCCCGCCCGGGACCCCGCGCTGGTATCCGCTGCACGTTGGCTGCGACGGCGCCTCGATCTTCGCCGACCTGACTCCGCTCCCCCCGGACGCGCCACCCCCGTCCAGTTCCCACCTGGCCCGCTTCTTCGACTGACCCCCGCCATGGGTCGCGCAGTCGATCATGAAGTTGGCGGCACTCCAGGAGATCGACTTCGCCGTCAACCTCATGATCGACCGCCGAGGGCGCGCCGGGGCGGCGCGGGGCCAGGTGGGGGTCAGGGGGCGGATTCGCGGAGGGCCAGGCGGTGGGGGGCGACCAACTCGCGGGGCGGGGCGTCCCGGTCGGCGGTCAGGCGGTCGGCCAGGAGTTCGACCGCCAGGCGGGCGATGCGCTCCTTGTCGGGGGCGACGGTGCTCAGGGTCGGGATGGAGAAGCGGCCGTCCTCGATGTCGTCGAAGCCGGCCACCGCGACGTCGTCGGGCACCCGCAGGCCGGACTCGTGCAGGGCGCGTAGCGCGCCGAGGGCCAGGGTGTCGTTGAAGCAGAAGACGGCGTCGGGGCGTACCCCGGCGGAGAGCAGGTGCCGCATGGCGGCCGCGCCGTCCGCGCGGTGCCAGGCCGGCGCGGGCGCCACCAGGCGGTCGTCGTAGGCGATGCCGGCCTCGGCCAGCGCGGCGGTGTAGCCGGTGAGGCGCAGGCGCGCGCTGGCGCCCTCGGGGGTGCGCTGCGAGCCGATGGCGGCGATCCGGCGGCGGCCGAGCCCGACCAGGTGGGCGGTGATCTCCCGGGCGGCGGCCACGTTGTCGACCACGACGTGGTCGGCGGGGCCGTGGTCGACCCGCTCGCCGAGCAGCACCATGGGCATGCCGTCGAGGCCGGCGAGGTCGTCGGCGGTGAGTGCGAGCGGGCTGAAGATCAGCCCGTCGATCATGTGGTCGCCGATGCCGCTGGCCGCCTTGCGTTCCTGCTCCGGGCCGCCGCCGGTCTGGTCGATCAGCACCGTCCAGCCGTGTTCGGCGGCGGCGGTGACCACGTGCCGGGCCAGCTCGGCGAAGTAGGGGATGTCCAGCTCGGGCACGGCCAGGGCGATCACCCCGGTGCGGCCCTTGCGGAGGTTGCGGGCCGAGAGGTTGGGGCGGTAGTTGAGCTCGACGATGGCCGCCTCGACCCGGGCCCGGGTGTCGGCGCGGACGTGCTGGTAGCCGTTGACCACGTTGGAGACGGTCTTCACCGACACGCCGGCCCGTTCCGCCACGTCCTTGAGCCTGTGCCGCACTGCGCTTCCTCCCGGTGGCTGCTGGGGCGCACTCTACCGCGTCACGACGACGTAACGACCCCTTTACATCGTTGGTTACAACGTTGTACAAACCAGGGACACGGGTGACCGAGGTCACCCGGGACAGCACCGAGGAAAGGGTGGCACCCGTGCCGAACGCGCAGCTCACGATCGACCCGACCTTCACCATCGGCGCGGCCGACCGGCGCCTCTTCGGTTCGTTCGTCGAGCACATGGGCCGCTGCGTCTACGGCGGTGTCTATGAACCCGGCCACCCGAACGCCGACCCGCGCGGCTTCCGGCGCGACGTGCTGGAGCTGACCCGCGAGCTGGGTGTGTCGGTGGTCCGCTACCCGGGTGGCAACTTCGTCTCCGGCTACCGCTGGGAGGACGGCGTGGGCCCGGTCGGCGACCGTCCGCGCCGGCTCGACCTGGCCTGGAAGACCATCGAGACCAACGCGTTCGGCCTGGACGAGTTCATGACCTGGGCGGCCGAGGCCGGCGTCGAGCCGATGATGGCGGTCAACCTCGGCAGCCGTGGCGTCCAGGAAGCCTGCGACCTGCTGGAGTACACCAACCACCCGGGCGGCACCCAGCTGTCCGACCTGCGCCGCAAGCACGGCGCCGAGGACCCGTACGGGGTCCGGCTCTGGTGCCTCGGCAACGAACTGGACGGGCCGTGGCAGGTCGGCCACAAGACCGCCGACGAGTACGGCCGGCTCGCCGCCGAGACCGCCCGCGCCATGAAGATGATCGACCCCTCGATCAGCCTGGTCGCCTGCGGCAGCTCCAACCGGGGGATGCCGACCTTCGCCTCCTGGGAGGCGACCGTGCTGGAGCACACCTACGAGCACGTCGACTACATCTCGGCCCACACCTACTACGACCCGTCCGACGGCGACCGGGCCAGCATCCTGGCCTCGGCCGTGGACATGGACAACTTCATCCGCGAGGTCGTCGCCACCGCCGACCACGTGGCCGCGAAGCAGCGGCAGAAGCGCAAGCTGAAGATCTCCTTCGACGAGTGGAACGTCTGGTACCAGTCCCGCCTCCAGGCCGACCTCGACCGGCGCGGCTGGGTCGAGGCGCCGGCCCTCATCGAGGACGACTACAACGCCGTCGACGCCGTGGTGGTCGGCGACCTGCTGATCACCCTGCTCCGCCACGCCGACCGGGTCGGGGTGGCCTGCCAGGCGCAGCTCGCCAACGTGATCGCCCCGATCCGCACCCGCAACGGCGGGCCGGCCTGGCGGCAGAGCATCTTCCACCCGTTCGCCCTGACCGCCCGGCACGCCCGGGGCACCGTGCTGCGCACCGAGCCGGTCGGTCCCACGTACGAGACGAAGCGGTACGGCGAGGTGCCGGTGCTCGACACCGTCGCCGTGCACGACGAGGAGACCGGTGGGCTGGCCGTCTTCGCGGTCAACCGGGGTCCGAACGGCCTCGCCCTCGACCTGGACCTGCGCGGGCTGCCCGGCCTGCGCGCCGTCGGACACACCACCCTCGCGGCCGGCGCCGACCCGGCCGCCACGAACACCGAGGCGGAGCCCGAGCGGGTGACGCCTCGGGAGATCACCACCCCCACCCTCGACGGCGGCCGGTGCTCCGTGGCACTGCCCGCCTGCTCCTGGAACCTGCTGCGCTTCGCGACTCAGCCGTGACCAGGCAATACTGCATCCCGTCCCCCAAGGAGTGAGCATGATCCAGAACGAGATGAGCCGGCGCCGCCTGCTCGGCCTCGGTGTCGGGCTCGGCGCGGCGGCCACGCTGACGCTGGCCGGCTGCGGCGGCGGCAGCAGCACCAAGGGCTCCACCGCGGCCGGCAACGGCGGCAAGGACTACACCGGCCCGAAGGTCGACCTGAAGCTCTGGAACGGCTTCACCGGCGGCGACGGCGACATCTTCAAGAAACTGGTCGAGCAGTTCAACAGCGAGCACCAGAACATCGCCGTCAGCGTGATCACGTACGAGTGGCAGGACTACTACAGCAAGCTGCCCGGCGCGGTGACCAGCGGCAACGGCCCGGACATCGCGGTCATGCACATGGACCAGCTCGCCACCTTCGCCGCCCGCGGCGTGATCACCGAGCTGGACGACGTGGCCAAGGCCCTGGGGCTGAGCGAGGGCGACTTCGCCCCGACGGTGTGGAAGGGCGGCATCTACCACGACAAGCGGTACGGCATCCCGCTGGACATGCACCCGATGGGCTTCTACTACAACAAGGCCGTCATGCAGAAGGGCGGCCTCGACCCGAACAAGCCGCCGACGACCAAGGACGAGTACACGGCGGCGCTGACCGAGCTGAAGAAGGCCGGCGTGCAGGGCTTCTGGGTCAGCCCGTTCCAGTTCACCGGCGGCATGACCTTCTACAGCCTGCTGCACCAGTGGGGCGGGACGCTCTTCGACGCCGAGGTGGCGAAGGCGACCTTCAACTCGGACCCGGCCGTCGAGGCGTGCACCTGGCTGGTCGACATGATCAAGCAGGGCTTCTCCCCCGCCAACGTCGGCCAGGACGCCGACTACCTGGCGCTCAAGAGCGGCAAGAACGCGTTCAACTTCAACGGCATCTGGCAGATCAACGACCTGAAGAAGAGCCCCCAGGTGCAGTGGGGCGTCGCGCCCCTGCCGCAGATCGGCAGCCAGAAGGCGACCTGGGCGAACTCGCACAACTTCACGATCGTCAAGCAGCGCAGCGCCGACAACAACAAGGTCTCCGGGGCGAAGGTCTTCATCAACTGGCTGAGCCAGCACTCGCTCGACTGGGCCAAGGGTGGCCAGATCCCGGCCCGCAAGGAGGTCCGGGAGGGCGCCGAGTTCAAGGCTCTGCCGGAGATCAGCGCGCTCGCCCCGGAGCTGGAGTACGCGGCCTTCCCGCCGGCCGCGCCCGGCCTCGGCGAGGTCATGACCACCTTCTACAACGCCTTCAACGAGGCGGCGCTCAGCAAGAAGTCGCCGAAGCAGGCGCTGGACGACGGGGTGGCCAAGGCGAACAAGCAGCTCGAGGACAACCGCAAGAAGTACGGGAGCTGATCCGCCGTGGCGGACGTGATCGAGGTCGGGGCGGCGCGTGGTGACGCGCCGCCCCCGGCGGGCCGCGCCCGCCGTCGGGGCGCGACGGAACGGGGGCACCGGGCGACGCCGTACCTCTTCCTCGCGCCGTACCTGGTTCTCTTCCTGGTCTTCGGCCTGGCGCCGATCGTGTTCGGCGTCTGGATCAGCCTGCACCAGTGGGACCTCCAGCTGCCGAACCGGCCGTTCATCGGGCTGGAGAACTACCGGGACCTGTTCTCCAGTGACTCGGCCGACTACGCGGACTGGTGGTCCAGCGTCCGGGCGACCGCGATCTTCACCGTGCTGTCGGTGCCGCTGCTGGTGGTCGTCCCGCTGGGCCTGGCCCTGCTGCTGAACGAGAAGTTCCCCGGCCGGACGTTCTTCCGGGCCGCCTTCTTCGCCCCGTACGTGCTCGGCGTCGCGGTGATCGGCCTGCTCTGGCGCTTCCTGCTGGACGCGAACCTCGGCCTGGTCAACCGGCTGCTCGGCGCGGTCGGGCTGCCCGCGGACACCCCCTGGGTGACCGACGTGCCGTGGGCCTGGGTCTCCCTGGTCGGCGTGACGGTGTGGTGGACCTGCGGCTTCAACGCGGTGATCTACCTGGCCGGGCTCCAGGACATCCCGGCCGAGCTGTACGAGGCGGCGAAGGTCGACGGCGCGAGCGCCTGGGACCGGTTCCGCCACGTCACCCTGCCCGGGCTGCGCCCGGTGCTGCTCTTCGTGCTCACCACGACGATCCTCGCCTCGGCGAACGTCTTCGGGCAGTCCTTCCTGATCACCCAGGGGGCGCCGGGCGAGCAGACCCGGACCGTGGTCTGGCGGATCGTCGACGAGGGGCTGCGCAACTACGACGTCGGCCAAGCGTCCGCGATGAGCGTGCTCTTCGCGCTGCTGCTGGCGGTGGTCAGCATCGTCAACTTCCGGCTGTTCCGCTACCGGGAAGACTGAGGGGACGACCATGACGAACGTGCGTCGGGTGGCGCGCTACGGCGCGCTGCTCCTGATCACCGCGGTGTTCGTGACCCCGCTGGTCTGGATGGCCCTCACCTCGCTGAAGACGTACGAGGACGCGCAGCAGGACCCGCCGAGCTGGCTGCCGCACCCGTTCTCCACGTACGGCTTCGACCAGATCCTCAACAACACCGCCAACCCGGTGCTGCGCTGGTTCCTCAACAGCATGCTCGCCGCCAGCCTGCACACGCTGCTGGTGCTGGCCACCGCGTCGATGGCCGCGTACGCCCTGGCCCGGCTGCGGTTCCGGGGCCGGAAGGTGAGCTTCGCGCTGATCGTCGGGACGCTGTTCCTGCCGCCCACCTCGTTGATCATTCCGAACTTCGTGATCGCCGATCGCCTCGGCTGGATCGACACCCTGACGGTGATCGTCGTACCGGGCGCGGCAAGCGCGTTCGGGGTCTTCTTCCTGCGCCAGTTCTTCCTCTCCGTCCCGGCCGAGCTGGAGGAGGCGGCGGTGCTGGACGGGGCGAACCACTGGCAGGTCTTCTCCCGGGTGCTGCTGCCGCTGTCGAAGCCGGCGCTGGCCACCCTGGCGGTGCTGTCGTTCCTGACCAACTGGAACGACTTCCTGTGGCCGGTCTACGTGCTGTTCAGCCCGGAGCGGCTGACCCTGCCGGCCGGCCTGGGCCTGCTCCAGGGCGCCTACGTGACCGACTACCCGGTGATCATGGCGGGGGCGGTGCTGGCCAGCGTGCCGGTGCTGATCCTCTTCGTGCTCGCCCAGCGGCACGTCATCCAGGGCGTGTCGCGCAGCGGTCTGAAGGGATGACCGGCCGGCGGATACGCCGACGCGGCGCGGCGGCCCTGGCCGCCGCGCTGCTCGTCGCCGGTTGCGGCAGCGGAGAAACCCCGTCGAGTACGCCGGAGGGCGCACGCGTGTACACCAACCCGGTCATCAGGACCGACGCCCCCGACCCGCAGGCGATCCGGGTCGGCGACACCTGGTACCTGTTCCACACCAACTCGGGCGGCCGGAACGTCCCGGTGCTCACCTCGCCCGACCTGGTCGGGTGGACCGAGGCCGGTGACGCCCTGCCGGAGCTGCCGGCCTGGGCCGACGCCGGGAAGACCTGGGCGCCGGAGGTCATCCAGCTCGCGGCGGACCGGTTCGTCCTCTACTACACGGTGGCCGACCGTGACTCCGGCCGGCAGTGCCTCGGCCGGGCGGTGGCGACCACCCCGCTCGGGCCGTACCGGGACGACGCGGACGGGCCGCTGGTCTGCCAGGCGGAGCTGGGCGGCTCGATCGACGCCAGCCCGTACCGGGACACCGACGGGAGCCTCTGGCTGCTCTGGAAGAACGACGGCAACGCCATCGGGGTGGACACCTGGCTCTGGTCGCAGCGCCTCTCGCCCGACGGGCTCCGGCTGGTCGGCGCGCCGACGAAGCTGCTCAAGCAGACCGAGCCCTGGGAGGGCACGCTGATCGAGGGGCCGTTCTTCCACCGGCACGACGGGAAGCTGCTGCTCTTCTTCGCCGCCAACGCCTACGACCGGGACACCTACGCCGAGGGCTACGCGGTCTGCGAGAGCCCCACGGGGCCGTGCGTGAAGGCCGCCGAGAACCCGATCCTGAAGTCGAACGCGGTCGCCTCCGGGCCGGGTCACGCGTCGATGGTCTCCAAGGACGGCCGCACCTGGCTGCTGTACCACGCCTGGCCGCCCGGCCAGGAGGGCAGCACCGACCCGGGCCGCCAGGTCTGGCTCGACGAGGTGGTCTGGACCGACGGCCGGCCCGTGGTGAAGGGCCCGACGGCGGAGCCCCAGCCGCGCCCCTGAGCCGGTAGACGCGACATCGCGGTATCCCGGGTGCCGGGATACCGCGATGTCGTCTTTCGGCGGTCGGTCAGCTCGTCACGGCCGGCTCTGCGTCCGCCTGCTGCTCGCGGCGGGCCAGGCGGTTCTTCCGGTGGCCGTAGCCGAAGTAGATGAGCCCGCCCAGCAGCATCCAGGCGAGGAACCGGAGCCAGGTCTCCACGGACAGGTTCAACATCAGGTAGAGGCAGGCCAGCGCGGACACGATCGGCAGCACCGGCGAGAACGGCACCTTGAACGGCCGCTCCAGCTCCGGGCGCCGCCGGCGCAGGATCGGCACCGCGATCGAGACCAGCACGAACGCGCAGAGCGCGCCGATGCTGACCAGATCGGCCAGCGCGGACAGCGGCAGGAAGCCGGCGAGCAGGGCCACGCCGACCGTCATGATCGCCGAGATCCGGTACGGGGTGCCCCAGCGCGGGTGGATCTTGGCGATGGACGGCGGGATCAGCCCGTCCCGCCCGATGGCGAAGCCGATCCGGCCCATGGCCACCAGGTCGACCAGGATGACGCTGGTCAGGCCGGCGACGGCGGCGATCGAGACCAGGATGGCGGCCCAGCCCGCGCCGACCGCCTCGAAGGCCGAGGCGATCGGGGCGCCCTCGTCGATGTCGGTGTAGCGCACCATGCCGACCAGCACCAGAGAGACGCCGATGTACAGCACGGTGGAGATGCCCAGCGTGCCGAGCAGGCCCAGCGGCAGGTCGCGGCGCGGCTTGCGGGTCTCCTCGCCGAGGTTCGCCACGGCCTCGAAACCGGTGTACGCGAAGAACACCACCGCGGCGGCGGTCAGCACCCCGGCGAAGCCGAAGATCGACGGCTCCAGACCGAAGACGGCCTGGGTGACCGGCTGCCGGATGCCGTCCTCGCCACTCCCGGCCGGCTCGGCGGTCGGGATGAACGGGCTGAGATTGGCGGCCTTCACGAAGAACGCCCCGGCGACCACGATGAACACGCAGATGGCGACCTTGACCAGGACCAGCAGGTTGGTCACCCGGGCCGACTCGCGGATGCCGACGATGCCGATCGCCCCGAGGATCAGCACGATGGCGATCGCGCCGAGGTTGACCACGCTGCCCTCCTCGGCGAACCAGGCGCTGGGCAGGTTGAAGAGTTCGGCGAGGTAACCGGACCAGCCGCGGGCGACCACCGCCGAGCCGAGCGCGAACTCCAGCAGCAGGTCCCAGCCGATGATCCAGGCGACGATCTCCCCCATGGTCGCGTACGCGTAGGTGTAGGCGCTGCCGGCGGTCGGCACGCTGGACGCCAGCTCCGCGTAGCAAAGGGCGGCGAGCAGCGCGACCACGCCGGCGATCGCGAACGAGATCACCACGCCGGGGCCGGCGTGGTTCTTCGCCTCGATGCCGGTCAGCGTGAAGATGCCGGTGCCGATCACGATGCCGATGCCGAAGCCCATCAGGTCGATCGCGCCGAGGCGGCGGCGCAGCCCGGGCCGCCCGTCCTCGCCGTCGGCCTCCCCTTGGGCGAGCACGTCCCGGATCGGTTTCGTCCGCAGGACGGACATGATCACCTCCCACCGTGCGACCACCACGGCGGCGGTCCGTGACCGGGCAAGCTACCCAGGCCACCACCCCCGTAATCCGGTACGGCACGTGTCGGGAAGGTCACGCACCGGACTGTGGTCCGGCTCACCCTCGGACGTTCGGCCCCACCTGCGCATCGATCCGTCCGCAGGTCTTGCGCCGTATCCGGATTGATGAAAGTTTTCTACCGGGGACAGATAATGTGCGGCGAATCTTGCCAGACGCGCCGCACGTCCGCCGCCATCCGACGTGAGCCCCAACGAAGGGACCGCACCGCATGAAGGCAACTCGGCTCGGAGCCGCCGGGCTGGCCGTGGCGCTGCTCGGCGCGCTCGTCGCCGGCGCCCCCGCCAGCGCCGCGGAGAGCAACACGGCGACCGACTCCACCGCGACCACCTGCGTCACCGACCCGGCCGTGCCGAAGCGGCAGTTCCGGGCCATGTGGATCGCCTCGGTGACGAACATCGACTGGCCCAGCAAGGACTCCTGGACCGCACCGGACCAGGTCGCCAAGCAGAAGGCCGAATACCTGGCCTGGCTCGACCTGGCCCAGAAGCTCAACCACAACGCCGTCGTGGTCCAGGTCCGCCCGACCGCCGACGCGTTCTGGCCCTCGCCCGTCGAGCCCTGGTCGGAGTACCTGACCGGGGTCCGCGGCCAGGACCCGGGCTGGGACCCGCTGGCCTTCCTCGTCGAGGAGTCGCACAAGCGGAACCTTGAGTTCCACGCCTGGATGAACCCGTACCGGGTCTCCATGCCGGCCCCCGGCGGCGCGGGCGCCGACATCTCGAAGCTCGCCCCGAACCACCCGGTGCGCCGGCACCCCGACTGGGTGTTCGCCTACCCGCCGGCCGGGGTCGCCGGCAGCCGGCTCTACTACAACCCCGGCATTCCCGAGGTCCGCGAGTTCGTGCAGACCGCGATGATGGACGCGGTCAAGAAGTACGACATCGACGGCGTGCACTTCGACGACTACTTCTACCCGTACCCGAGCGGCACCTACCAGTACCCGGACGACGCCACGTTCGCCCAGTACAACCGGGGCTTCACGGACAAGGCCGACTGGCGGCGGGACAACATCAACCTGCTGATCCAGGAGATGAACGCCAAGATCAAGGCGGAGAAGCCGTGGGTGAAGTTCGGCGTCAGCCCGTTCGGCATCTGGCGCAACAAGTCGGCCGACCCGAACGGCTCGGACACCACCGGCTCGCAGTCGTACGACATCATCTCCGCCGACACCCGCAAGTGGGTCAAGGAGGAGTGGATCGACTACATCGTGCCGCAGCTCTACTGGTACATCGGCCAGTACCCGGCCGCCGACTACGCCCGGCTCGTGCCGTGGTGGGCGGATACCGTGCGGGGCACCAACGTCCAGCTCTACATCGGCCAGGCCGACTACAAGAGCGGTGACCCGGTGTACGGCTCGTTCTGGATGAACCCGCAGGAGCTGTCGAACCACCTGACGCTCAACCGGTCGTACCCGGAGGTGCTCGGCAACGTGCACTTCTCCGCCGTCCAGGTGCGGGCGAACCGGCTCGGCGCCACCGACATCTACGCGGCCGAGCACTACTCCCGGCCGGCGCTGGTGCCGACCATGTCGCAGCTCCCGGCCAAGCCGCTGCTCTTCCCGGTGGTGACCGGCGCCAAGCGGCAGGCCGACGGGGTGCGGCTGAGCTGGCGGCAGCCGGCCGACGGCAAGGGCCCGTTCGGCAAGGCCACGTCGTACGCGATCTACCGGTTCGACGGCGCCGGCCTGGCCGGCCGGTGCGACTTCGCCGACGCGTCCCACCTGGTCGCCACCGTCCGGGCGGACGGCGACGTGCAGTCCTGGGTGGACACCACGGCGGAGTCCGGCGCGCGGTACACCTACTACGTGACCGCGCTGGACCGGCTCTGGAACGAGAGCCCGGCGAGCCCGCCGCGCTTCGTGCGCTGACCCGTCACGACAGGGGACGCCCGGGGCTCACGCCCCGGGCGTCCCGGCGTCTTCGGGCGGTCCTGCGCGGCCGCACCTCCAGCCCGATCAGCCCGTCCCGGTCGACCGCGGCGCCGCCGACGGCATTCGTCTGTTTCGACGCATGTCACCAACACGTCGCCCGAGGCATCGCCCCCGGCTCGGTGAGCGATCGAAAATCATCGACATCTAGCCCCACATCCCCGGGGAGGTATCCGTGTCCCGACGTCTCACCACCCTGCTCGCCGCCGGCACGATCGCCCTGCTCACCGCCATCGGCGTGGCCACCCCCGCCGCCGCCGCGGTGAGCCGCGAGCAAAAGCTCGCCGTGCTCTCCAGCTGGACCCAGACCAGCGCCAGCAGCTACAACGCCTGGAACTCCGCCCGGGTGAACAGGTCCCCCTGGACCGAGTACGCCTTCGACTGGTCGACCGACTACTGCTCCTCCAGCCCGGACAACCCGCTCGGCTTCAACTTCAGCCTCTCCTGCTACCGGCACGACTTCGGCTACCGCAACCACAAGGCGATGGGGGTGTTCCCGGCCAACAAGTCCCGGCTCGACAGCGCCTTCTACGAGGACCTGAAGCGGGTCTGCACCACCTACAACAGCGTGGTGCGGCCGGCCTGCTACAGCCTGGCCTGGACCTACTACCAGGCGGTGAGCGTCTTCGGCTCGGTCGCCGCCGTCCAACAGTCCGACCTGGACCGCGCCGCCCGGATGAAGGCGAACGCCGAACGCGCGGCCGCCCGGCACTGACCCCCTACCCCTCGCCGACCAGGAGGTTCCCGTCGCCGGCGAGCCCGGACCCCGACGCGAACCTCCTGGTCAACTCGCCGTGGAGCGGCGCGGCGCGGGCGCCGTGAAGCGAGGGGAATCGGGGGTCGTCAGATCGGGGTGTTCCAGGTCGAGGGCCAGGGCGGCGGCCTCCTCCAGGCGGAGGGCCGCACCCGTGGCGTAGGCGGCGTCGAACGCGGCGTCGCCGAGGGCCCGGCGCAGGTCCACCTGGCGGGCCAGCCAGTAGGGGCCGTAGATGCCCGGGGTGGCGCGCAGGCTCGCCCGGGTGGCCTGGGCCGCGCCGAAGAGCCGGGCCGCCGTCACCGGCTCGCCGCCCAGCGCGCAACGCACCGCGATCGCGTTCAACGTGTCGCAGGCCCGGCCCAGGTAGCCGTGGCTCATCCGGGAGCGGAGCGCCACCAGCAGGTGCTCGTGCGCGGCCACCAGGTCACCCCGGGCCAGCGCGACCAGGCCGAGCAGCATGTCCACCGAGCGGCGGCCCCGCTCGACCGGGCGGGCCGCCTCCACCGGGCGGGCCGCGCCGAGCACCTCGGCCGCCTCGTCCAGCGCGCCCCGCCGCCAGAGCAGCTCGGCGAGGTTGTAGACGGCGAGCAGCGCGTCGGAGACCACGTCCTGGGCGTACGCCCAGTCGATGACCTCCCGGCAGACCCGTTCCGCCTCGACGAACTGTCCCATGTCGACCAGCGGCGCGGCCCGGCCCGCCAGCACCCGGGCGAGCAACCCCAGGTCGCCGGCCTGCCGGGCGGCCGCCTCGGCCCGCTGCGAGTAGCGCAGCTCCTCGGCGAACTCGCCGTCCGCACCGGCGTGCAACGAGTGCATGTGGTACGCCGCCGCCAGCTCGGCCTCGGGGATCGACTCCCCAGTCTCGGCGATCCGGCCGTAGAGCCGGAACAGCCAGAGCCGCCCCTCCCGGGCCAGCCCCCGCTCCCGCCACCACTGGTCCAGCCCGCCGGCCAGCCGCAGGCCGGACCGCGCGCTGCCACCGGTGGCACACCAGCGCAGCGCGGCCCGCAGCTCACCGGCGAGCGGGTCGAGCGCGTACAGGGAGAGGGTGACCGGGCGGCCGTCCGGGCCCAGGTGGGCGCGCTCCAGGGCGTGCCGGGACCAGGCGACGTGCCGGTCCCGGGCGGTCTGCTCCTCGCCGGCCTCGATGAGCCGCCGGGCCGCGTACGCCCGGATCGGGTCCAGCATCCGGTAGGTGCTGCCCGAGACGTGCGGCTCGGCCAGCACCATCGACTTGTCCACGAGCACCGACAGCGGGTCGAGCGGGTCGTCGTCGAGCAGCCACTGCACGGTCCGCAGGTCCACCGGGCCGGCGAAGACGGCCAGCCAGCGCAGCAGCCGGGCCGAGCGCGCCCCCAACGTCCGGTAGGACCAGGTGACGGTGGCCTGCATGGTCAGGTGCCGCTCGTTCGCCGAGCGCTGCACGGCGCGGCTGGCCGGGGTGGCCGGAGCGGCCCCGGTGGCGGCGGCCACCAGGTCGACGGTGTCCTGCTGGTTGCCGGTCCACCCGACCTCCACCACGGGCGGCTCCAGTTCCTCCCGCCCGGCGTCCAGCGTGCCCAGCATGTCGTCGAGACGCTCGGCGAGCTGCCCGGCCGACAGCACCCGCAGCCGCGCGGCGGCCAGCTCGATGGCGAGCGGCAGCCCGTCCAGCCGGCGGACCACCCGGCGCAGGTCGGCCTGCTCGGCGGGCTCCGGCGCCCGGCCGCCGCGGGCCGCCGCGGTGCGGTCCAGCAGCAGGGCCACGGCGTCGCTCGCCCCACCGTCCGGGCCTGGGTCCACCGACAGCGGCGGGATCCGCCACACCACCTCGCCGGGCACACCGAACGACTCGCGGCTGGTGGCCAGCACCCGCACACCCCGGCCACCGGCCAGCAGCCGGGAGATCACCTCGGCCGAGGCGGCCGGCTGGGCGTCGCAGGTGTCCAGCACGACCAGCATCCGCCGGGCCGCCGCGTACTCCACAAGGGTGTCCACCATGGGACGGCCGGGCTCCGGGCGGAGCCCGAGCACGGCGGCGATCTCGAACGCCACCAGCCCCGGGTCGGTCACGGCGGCGACGTCGACGAACCACACCCCGTCCGGGTACGCCTCGACCACCCCGGAGGCCAGCTCCACGGCCAGCCGGGTCTTGCCGGCCCCGCCCGCCCCCAGCACGGTCACCAGCCGGTACGTCTCGACCAGCCGCCGCAGCTCGGCCCGCTCGGCCTGCCGGCCGACGAACGAGGTGACCTGGGTGGGCAGGTTGTGCGCCACCGCGTCGGCGGTACGCGGCCGCGGAAAGCTCCGCTCCAGACCGGGCGCGACGAGCTGGAACAGCCGTTCCCGGTCGTCGAAGCCCCGCAGCCGGTGCAGCCCGAGGTCCAACAGGGACGCTCCGTCGGGCAGCGGGTCGGCGTGCCGGGCCGTCGCCGCCGAGCAGAGCACCTGTCCACCGTGGGCGGCGGCGGCCACCCTGGCGGCCCGGTGCACCTCGGGGCTGGCGTACTCGCCGTCGCGGGGCTCGGCGTAGCCGGTGTGCAGGCCCATCCGGACCCGCGGCGCGGCATCCGGGGTGGGCCAGTCGTGGTCGGTCAGCGCGCGTTGCGCCGTGAGGCAGGCGTGCACCGCGGCGCCCGCGTCCGGGAAGGCGAGGAAGAACGAGTCGCCCTCGGTCAGCAGCTCAGCGCCGTCGGTGCCGGCCAGCGTGTGGCGCAGCAACCGGCGGTGTTCCCGCAGAACCGGGCGGTAGCCCGGACCGAGCAGCTGGGCCAGTCGCGTGGAGCCCTCGATGTCGGTGAAGACGAAGGTCACCCAGCCGCTCGGGAGGTGGATCCGTGGCGACATGCGTGGAACCTCCGCCCCGTGACGTCGGCTTCATGCTGCCCTATGGTCACGCGGTCACGCATCGTGAGAACGGCCGGGCAGATTCCGACCCAAGGTGGCAAAGGATCACACGGGCGGCAAGCCGGATCACCCGGCGGGCCGAGGCCGGGCGGCCGGTCAGCAGCCGCAGGCGCCGCCGCAGCAGCCACCACCGGCCGGGGCGGACGCCCCGCCCACCGGACCGGATCCGCCCCGGCCGGTGACCGCGACGGTGGACAGCAGCTTCACCGTGTCGGCGTGTCCCTGCGGGCAGGAGGCCGGCTGGCCGGCGTCGGCCATGGGGCGGTTGACCTCGAAGGTGTCGCCGCAGGCGCGGCAGCGGAACTCGTAGCGGGGCATGCCGTCAGCGTACGGCCGGGCCTGACTCCACGGCAGTCATGGGTGATACTCGACGGGTGGTGGACGGCGAGCAGCGATCGACGGTTCGACCCCTGCGACCGGCCGCGCCGCCCGACGGCGGCGCCGGACCCGTCCCCCGCCCCCGCCGCGACGCCGCCCCCGACCCGGCCGCCGCCCCGAGGGCCGAGCCGACCGACCCGAAGCCGAGGCCGGTCGACGCGAAGGCGGAGCCCGGTGATCCGAAGGCGAAGCCGGGGCCGGTCGACGCGAAGCCGGAGCCGGGCGACCCGAAAGCGGGGCCGGGCGACGCGAAGGCGGAGCCGGGCGGCGCGGAGGCGAAGTCGGGCGGCGCGGACGCGGCGGTTGAGCCGGCGGCGGGTCGGCGGCGGCGGGTGCCGTTTGCGCACGCGGTCCGGATGCCGCCGCCCCGGCAGCTCGCCGTCGGCGCGGCCCGGGCCACCCGCGCCTGGTCGCGCCGTCCCAGCGGGCGCACGACCCTGCCCGGTCTCTTCCTGCTCGTTCTGGTCGCGGCCACCGCCGCGGCCGGCGCTCTGCTGGTGCCCGCGGCGGTCCGCAAGCCGCAGCCGGTGGCCGTCGATGTCACCACGAACGCGCCGGTCCAGGGCGTGCCGCAGGCCGGCGTGGTGCCCGGGGCGACCGGCGTGCCGGTGGGCCCGGGCGCGACCGGCGTGCCGGGCACCCTCGGCCCGACCGGCACGGGCGTACCCGGCGGCACGCCGACCGGCCCGGTGGGCCCGGCAGTCCCCGCCCGCCCGGCCGACGCGCTGGCCGGCTGGGCGCAGCAGGTCAGCGCGACCACCGGGATCCCGCCGGTCGCCATGCAGGCGTACGGCTACGCCGAGCTGGTGCTGGCCCAGACGCAGCGCAGCTGCCAGCTGAGCTGGACCACGCTGGCCGCGATCGGCTACGTCGAGTCCCGGCACGGGGCGGCCAACAAGGCCACCCTCCGGCCCGACGGCGTCGCCGCGCCGGAGATCGTCGGCGCCCCGCTGGACGGGCAGGGCGGCCGCTCCCGGATCCTCGACACCGACCAGGGGCAGCTCGACCACGACCCGGTCTACGACAAGGCGCTCGGCCCCATGCAGTTCATCCCGAGCACCTGGCAGGAGATCGGCGCGGACGCCGACAACGACGGCGTCAAGAACCCGCACGACATCGACGACGCGGCCCTGGCCGCCGGCCGTTACCTGTGCAAGGGCGGCCGGAACATGACCATCCCGGGCGACTGGTGGGGCGCCATCCTCTCCTACAACGATGTACGCCGCTACGCCCAGGACGTGTTCAACAAGGCCGACGAGTACGGACGGCTGAGCGGTACGTGACGTGACCGGTTGCATACATTCGCGGACTGAACCCTTCCCCCGGGCTGCCGTTGACGGCAAGCTAGACGGGTGATGGTGCGCGAGTGGGACCCTCGGACCGCGTCGTCCGCCGAGATCGCGTCGCTCCTGGACACGCTGAACGCGGTGTTGGCGACCGACCTGCCGCAGGATCCGCCCTGGCGGGAGAGTTCCATGCGGGAATATCTCTCCGAGGTGATGCCGGGTGAGCGACGGATCTCCTGGGTCTACCAGGGCGATCCGGCCCCCGACGGCACGCCGGGCGCGATCCTGGGCCACGTGCACGTGCTGCTGCTCGGCGGCATCGGCGTGCTGGAGGTGCTGGTGCACCCCGCCCTGCGGCGCACCGGGCTCGGCCGTGAGCTGGTGCGGGTGGCCGCCCGCCGGGTCTGGGACGAGGGCTTCCAGTCGATCGGCGTCGAGGTGGTCGGCGACACCCCGGCCGTGGCGTTCTACGAGGCACTCGGCTTCACCAGGGAATACGTCGAGACCCGCAGCGTGCTCGACCTGGGCGCGGTGGAGTGGCCGGTGTTGGCCGAGATGGCCACCGAGGTGGGCGCCGGCTACCACGTCCAGTTCTGCCCGGGCGGGCCGCCGGACGACCTCATCGAGGCGTACGCGCGGGCCAAGGCCGAGGTGCGCGACGTGGACGACGGCGAGCTGCGGCCCAGCTCCTACGACCCCCAGCGGCTGCGGGACAGCCTCGACACGCTGCACCGGCGGGGCATGAAGCCGTACATCGTGCTGGCCCTGCACGAGCAGACCGGCGAGGTGGCCGGGCTGACCGAGGTGGTGGTGCCGGCGCAGCACCCGACGCGGGCCGACCAGTACGACACCATCGTGGTCCGCGATCACCGGGGCTACGGCATCGACCGGGCCATCAAGGCCCGGATGCTGCTGGAGCTGCGTTCCGCCGAGTCGGAGCTGGCCGAGGTGCAGACCTGGAACGCGCAGGCCAACGAGGCGATGCTGAAGGTCAACGCGGAGCTGGGCTACCGCCCCGACCGGGACTGGTGCGAATACAGCGTGGACGTGGCCGAGCTGGTGCACCGGCTCGACAGCCAGCGCTGACGGATATTCATCAAACGGCTGCCCGGGGGATGGACGGCGGACCGGGAGGGCACTTAACGTGCGTTAGTTCCTGTCCACCCATCGTGGAGGCTCCATGCGCCCGCGCCGCACCCTCGCCGCGCTCGCGACCACCGCCGCCGTCTCCGTCACGGCCATCGGGATCGCACCCCCCGCGGCCAGCGCCGCGCCCACCGACCTGTTCATCTCCGAGTACGTCGAGGGCTCGTCCAACAACAAGGCCGTCGAGCTCTACAACGGCACCGGCGCACCGATCGACCTGGCCGCCGCCGGCTACCAGCTCCAGCTCTTCTTCAACGGCGCCACCACGTCGACCAACGTGCCGCTGACCGGCACGGTCGCCACCGGCGACGTCTTCGTCTTCGCCGCCTCGGCGGCCGTGCCGGCGATCCTCGCCCAGGCCGACCAGACCTACAGCGGCTCGCTCTACAATGGCGACGACGCGATCGTGCTGCGCAAGGGCACGACGGTGGTCGACTCGATCGGCCAGGTCGGCGTCGACCCGGGCAGCGAGTGGGGCACCGGGCTCACGAGCACCGCCGACAACACGCTGCGCCGGCTGCCCTCGGTGAGCGCCGGCGACACCGACCCGTCGAACGCGTTCGACCCGGCCGTGCAGTGGGAGGGCTTCGCCACCGACACCTTCGACGGGCTGGGCAGCCACCGCATCGACGACGGCGGCCCGGTCGACCAGGCGCCGACGCTGAACTGCGGCGGCACGCTGGTCCTGGAGGCGGGCGCCACCGCGACCCGCCAGGTCACCGCCACCGACGCCGACGACACCGTCACCGACCTCGCGGTCACCGCGGTCGACCCGGCGCCGGCGAGCGGTTCGATCAGTCGTACCGCGTTCACGCCGGCCGCCGCGGCCGGCGGCTCGGCCACCGCCACGCTGACCGCCACCGGCCTCCCGGCCGGCGCCTACTCGGTCACCGTGACCTCGACGGACGCCGAGGGCGGCACCGCGACCTGCACGCTGACCGTGCAGGCCACCACCGTGCTGTCGGTGGGCGAGGTGCAGGGCCGCACCGGTGACGACGAGGACGGCCGCACCGACCGGTCGCCGCTCGCCCCGGCCAGCGGCAACGGCACCAGCTCCACGCTCTACGACGTCCGCGGCGTCATCAGCCAGAAGTCGCTGACCCGCACCTCCGCGGGGGCCGACCAGTGGGGCTTCTACCTGCAGAGCCGCACCGGCACCGAGGACGGCGACGCGCTCACCTCGGACGCCATCTTCGTCTTCATGGGCTCGTTCACCACGCTGATCGGCGGCTACGCCCCGACCGTCGGCGACGAGGTGGTGCTGCGCGGCCGGGTCTCCGAGTACTTCAACCAGACCCAGCTCTCCAGCGCCTCGCTGGTGCGCAAGCTCGACTCCGGGCTGGACGTGGACAGCGCCGTACGGGTGGACGACGCCCGGCCGCCGGCCGACGCTGCCGCCGCCGGGCTGTTCTGGGAGCGGCACGAGGGCGAGCGGATGCGCGTCCGTTCCGGCAGCGGGGTGTCCGCCCCGCGGCACATCTTCGCGTCCACCCTGGACTCCGAGATCTACGTGCTGGACCGCGAGGATCCGATCATGAAGCGGTCCGACCCGTACGCCCGCCGGGTGTTCCGGGACGCGCACCCGCTGGACGACATCCCGGGCACGCTCTTCGACAACGGCAACAACCAGCGGATCCTGCTGGGCGCCGGCGGGGTGAAGGCGACCGCCGGGGAGTCGACCGCGCTGCTGCCCGAGGCACGCACCTACGACACGCTGACCGAGGACGCCTACGGCGCCATCTCGTACGCGTTCAGCAAGTACAGCGTGCAGCCCGAGCAGCTCACGCTGACCGGCGGCGCGGACCCGGCGGAGAACAACCCGCCGCGGCCGGCCGACCGGGGCAGCGAGGTCGCGGTCGCCACCTACAACGTGGAGAACCTGTACGACTACCGGGACGACCCGTTCGACGGCTGCGACTTCGCCGGCAACTCGGGCTGCACCGGGGTCAACCCGCCGTTCGACTACGTCCCGGCCAGCGAGGCGGCGTACACCGAGAAGCTGGGTGTGCAGGCGCGGCAGATCACCGGCGCCCTGCACAGCCCGGACCTGGTGCTCGTGCAGGAGGCCGAGGACCAGGACATCTGCACGGTGACCGACGGCAAGCTGGTCTGCGGCGACACGAACAACGCCGACGGCGCGCCGGACACCGTCCAGGAGCTGGCGCTGGCCATCGCGGCCGCCGGCGGCCCCGCCTACGCGGCGGCGTACGACCGGACGGGCGCGGACGCCCGGGGCATCGCCTCGGCGTTCCTCTACCGCACCGATCGGCTGACGCTCGACCAGGCGAGCGCCGCGGACCCGCTGCTGGGCTCGACGCCGACCGTGCAGTACCGCTCGGCGGCCCTGCCGTCGAACACCGACGTGCAGAACCCGAAGGGGTTCAACGCCGTGCTGCCGGCCGACGTCGACCGCTCGACCGGGGTGGACGGCAACAACGTCTACACCCGGGCCGTCCAGCTGGCCAGGTTCACCGTGGCGGCAGCGCCCGGCTCGGCGGAGCACTTCACGCTCTGGGCGGCCACCAACCACTTCTCGTCCGGGCCGGACAGCCGGGTCGGGCAGCGGCGGGAGCAGGCCGCGTACGGCGCGGCGCTGGTGCAGGCCGTCGAGGCGGCCGACCCGAACGCACGGGTGATCTACGGCGGTGACCTGAACGTCTTCCCGCGCCCGGACGACCCGATCGCCACGGCGGCGAACCCGACGCCGTCGGACCAGCTCGCTCCGCTGTACCAGGCCGGCCTGCACAACCTGTGGGACGACCTGGTGGCGGACGTGCCGGCGGCGGCGTACTCGTACACCTTCGACGGGCAGGCCCAGACGCTGGACAACCTCTTCGTCAACGGCCCGCTGCACGAGGACCTGGTCCAGGTCCGCACGGCCCACATCAACGCCGACTACCCCACCGACGCCGAGGGCCTGGGTGACCGAGGTGCCAGCGACCACGACCCGCAGGTGGCAAGGTTCCGCTCCCGCGCGTCGCTGCGCGTCTCCGACGCGGCGGTGGCCGAGGGCGACAAGGGCGACACCACCATGACGTTCACGGTGACCGTCTCCCGCCCGCTCTCGGCGCCGGCCCTGATCTGCGCCACCACCTACGGCACGACGGCGCAGGCCGGGTCGGACTACGACCCGTACGTGGGCTGCAAGGTGCTGGCCGCCGGCCAGACGTCGCTGACCTTCCCGGTGACCGTCCGCGGTGACCGGAAGCGCGAGGCGGACGAGCAGCTCAAGCTGTACGTGGCGGGCGTGCCGGGGCTCCGGCTCGCCGACGTGACCGGCGTCGGCACCATCCGCAACGACGACTGACGGCGGTATCGCGAAGCGGCCCGTCGCCCGGCTCACCAGCCGGGCGGCGGGCCGTTGCGGTAGCCGCACCGCTGCCGGTCGGGCGGCGGCGGCACGCCCCGGTACTTGGCCACCCGCACCTCCCACTGGCTCCGCCGGCGGAGGTCGTCGCGGTGCGCCCGGTCCCGGTAGAAGGTTTCCGGTGGCCGGGCCAGCCCGTACCGGTCGGCCCACCACTCCCCCGGCTCCGGATCGGCGATCACGTCCAGGTGGGACGGGTACCGGCGCTCGGCGCCGTCTCGCAGGTCGTCGCGGTCGCGCATCGGGCTGAGCACACGGCCGAACTCGTCGACCACGGCGAGCCGGAACCCGGCCACGCCGATGATCCGGCGCAGCATGGCGATGCTCGGGGTCAGCGTGCCGGCCTCGATCCGCCCGATGGTCGTGGGATGCACCCGGGCGACCCGGGCGAGTTCCCGCTGGCTGACGTCGGCCCGGCGGCGGACCGCGCGGACGATGCCCGACGCGGGCCACGGGATGTTGAAGGGCTCGGTGAGCATCGTGGGCGGCTCGACAGGTTCATCGGTCGTGACCGCCGGTTCGTCAGGGGTGGCCGGGGCGCTCATGGACCCAGGCTCTTTCCACGCGCCTGAACGCGGCAACCCCGACCGGCCCGGCTGTGGACAGCCGAGGCGCCTGTGGACAGGTCGCGCCTCGCCGGCGGTCTGTGCCGTCCCCTGCCGGTACGCATGCTCATTCGCGTGGCCGCGCGAGGCGGGCGGGCCGGCGGGCGCCAGTAGTCCCGGCTCCTCTGGCGAGGCCGGATGCCGTGACCGAGCGTAAGGGGAGCGGCGCGTCACTCAACGTAACTCGACCTCGCTGCCGGTCGGCGCAGCCCCGGCGAAGAAAAGCCCTCTCTACGGACAAAGGAGGCACGGGCGCCGCGGCGGCCGCACCCCCTCCACCCCGCTTTGCTCTGCAGCCATATAGGCACCGGACACGGACGGTTGCTGCTGCGCCCGTGGCTGCAGAGCAAAGCCGGCATCGGTGGGCGGTCGGGGTCGCGCAGGCTCGGTACGCACAGTGACAATGGCGCGCGGCGGCGCCGAGCGAACCGGCTCGGATACGGGCACCGGCCGATCCCTCCGTGCGACAACCCGGGAACGAAATCCGCCTCCGGAGCGTGTACCGGACATGGGAAGCCACCTCTCGGCCCCGCCCGGTCCGCCGGACGTGCTGCCGCGCGACCGCGACACGTCCCCGCACCTGCCGTTCGAGCAGTTCTACCGGGACCACGTGGACCGGATCCACCGCGCGCTCGCGCTGGCCGTCGGGGACACCGCGGTGGCCCGGGAGGCGACCGACGAGGCGATGGTTCGGGCGTACGCCCGGTGGGACCGGGTGCGCCGGCTGGACAACCCGGGCGGCTGGGTCTTCCGGGTCGGGCTCAACTGGGCCACCTCGTGGTGGCGGAAGGTGCGCCGGGAACGGCCGCCGGCCGAGGACCGGCACCCGGCGACGGCGGCGCCGGACCCGGCCGGGCTTGCCGCCCGGTCGGCCCTGGAGCGGCTGCCCGTCGGCCAGCGCACCGTGGTCGTCTGCCGCGTGCTGCTGGACCTCTCCACCGCCGAGACCGCCGCCGTGCTGGACCTGACCGAGGGCACCGTCCGCAGCCGCCTCTCCCGTGGGCTGGCCGAGCTGCGGGCCGCGCTGGCCGAGGAGGAGTGACCGTGGACGTCGTACCCGAGGACCTGGCCGAGCTGGTCCACCGCGCCGCTCGCGCGACCGCGCCGTACCCCGCGGATCTGGCGGCGCTGCGCCAGCGGGCGCGGGTCCGCCGGCGCCGGCGGACCGCGACGGCCGTGGCGGGCCTGGTGGTCCTGGTCGCGCTCACCGGCGGCGCCGTGCCGCTGCTTGCCGGCGGGCACCGGGCGGCCGCACCCCTGGCCGCGCCGTCCCCGTCGCCGGCCGTTCCCGGCGCGCCGTCGCCCACCGTCTCCGGCTCGCCGCCGCCGGCCTCCAGGCCGGCGCAGCGGCTGCTGCTCAGCGGCGATGGCGGCACCGTGGGACCGCACCGGGCCACCCCGGAGATCGGCCTGGTCCCCGGCGTCGCGGACGAGCTGCGCGGCGACGGCTCGGTGGTACGGCACCGGGTGCCCGCCGGCTGGGAGGAGACCGTGGCACTGCCCGACGGACGGCTGGTCGGCCTCAAGCTCACCGACCTCATGCCCGGCGTACGGCGGACGGACGGCCCGGGCGTGGCCGGCCTCTCCATCAAGCTCGTGGTGCTCACCGCCGACGGACGCGCCGAGGTCAGCCGGGAGGTCCGGGTCAGGGGCCAGGCCCTCGGACTGGCCGGCGCCGACGCACGGTACGCCTACCTGGTCCGGGACGAGGTGGGCCTGGTGTCCCACGAGCTGGCCACCGGCCGAGAGAAGACCCTGATCCGGGTGCCGAGGAAGGTCGACGGCGAGCTGCCGTTCCGCGAGGCCGACGTGGCGGCCGGCCGCGTGGTGTCGGTGACCGGGCCAGCCGACATGACCCGCTGCCAGCTCGACGTACGCCGGCTGGCCGGTGGGAGCCGGATGTCGCGGCTGACGGTGGCCGGCGAGTGTGCCCCGTCGGTCCGGCTCTCCCCGGACGGCAGCCTCGTCGCGGTCCCCTACCGCCGCCCGAACGGCCGGAACCTCGATTACCGGCTGGCGATCCTGGACACGGCTACCGGTCAGCGCCGGGCCGACCAGCCACTCGGAACGGCCAGCCCGACCTACGGCCTGACGGGCGGCGGGACCTGGGGCGCCGCCTGGGTCGACGACACCACGGTGCGTGTGGTGTGGGCGCAGCTACCGGACCCGCCCCGGAAGGTCTACCGCGTGGCGGAGCTGGCCCGGGTGGTGACCGTCAGCGTTCAGTAGCGCTGGCGGAGCAGCTGGGCCGCCTCGACCGCCCAGTAGGTGAGGATGATCTGCGCGCCGGCCCGGCGGATCGAGGTGAGCGTCTCCAGGATCGTCCGCTCGCGGTCGATCCAGCCGTTCGCGGCGGCCGCCTCGACCATCGCGTACTCGCCGGAGACCTGGTAGGCGGCGACCGGGACGTCGACCGCGGCCCGGACGGCCGCCACCACGTCGAGGTAGGGCAGGGCCGGCTTGACCATCACCATGTCGGCGCCCTCGGCGACGTCCAGCTCGACCTCGCGCAGCGACTCCCGCAGGTTCGCCGGGTCCTGCTGGTAGGTGCGCCGGTCGCCCTCGAGGGCCGACTCGACGGCGTCGCGGAACGGCCCGAAGAACGCGGAGGCGTACTTGACGGCGTACGCGAGCACCGAGACGTCCTGGTGCCCGGCGGCGTCCAGGGCCCGGCGGACGACGCCGACCTGGCCGTCCATCATCCCGGACGGCCCGACCACGTGGACCCCGGCGTCGGCCTGGGCGACCGCCATCCGGGCGTACTCGGTGAGGGTGGCGTCGTTGTCCACGGCGCCGTCGGGGGTGAGCACGCCGCAGTGCCCGTGCGAGGTGAACTCGTCCAGGCAGAGGTCGCTCATCACCACGGTGGCGTCGCCGACCTCGGCGATCACGTCCCGGATGGCCACGTTGAGGATGCCGTCCGGGTCGATGCCGCCCGACCCGGTCTCGTCCCGCGTCGCCGGCACCCCGAAGAGCATGATCCCGCCGACCCCGGCCTGGACCGCCTCGACGGCGGCCTTGCGCAGCGAGTCCCGGGAGTGCTGGAGCACCCCCGGGAGCGACGCCACGGCACGCGGCTCGGTCAGCCCCTCCTTGACGAACATCGGCACGACCAGCTCGGCCGGGTCGACGCGGGTCTCGGAGACCAGCCGCCGCACGGCCGCGTTACGGCGCAGCCGGCGGGGCCGGATCTCGGGGTACGACATGAGGAGCCTCCTGTCAGCGGAACCTCAGGGCGGTCGGGCCCTGCACCTTCGAGCCCCGGCGCTGCTTGGCCGGCATGGCGGCGAGCTTCTCGCGCAGCTCGACGGCGTAGGCGGCGAGCGCCTCCACCAGGTCGGGAACCGAGGCGTGCGGCGGCTGCACGTCGACCCGCAGGCCGAACTCCGTCGCGGTCTCCGCCGTCTTGGGCCCGATAACCGCAACAACGGCACGCGCGTGCGGCTTCCCGGCGATGCCGACCAGGTTCCGGACGGTCGAGGACGAGGTGAAGAGCACCGCGTCGAAACCGCCCGACTTGATCGCGTCGCGGATCTCGGCGGGCGGCGGCGCGGCCCGGACGGTCCGGTACGCGGTCACGTCGTCGACCTCCCAGCCCCGCTCGGTGAGCCCGGCGGCCAGGGTCTCGGTGGCGATGTCGGCGCGCGGCAGCAGCACCCGGCCGACCGGGTCGAGGATCTCGTCGTGCGGCGAGAACTCGGCCAGCAGGCCCTCGGAGGACTGCTCCCCGGAGGGGATCAGCTCCGGCTGGATGCCGAAGGCGCGGACCGCCTCGGCGGTGGCCTCGCCGATGCAGGCGATCTTGACGCCGCCGAAGTGGCGGGCGTCCAGGCCGTGCTCGGCGAACTTCTCCCAGACCGCCCGGACCGCGTTCACCGAGGTGAAGATCACCCAGGCGTACCGGCCGTCGACCAGGCCCTTGACCGCCCGCTCCATCTGGGCCGGGGTGCGCGGCGGCTCGACCGCGATGGTCGGCACCTCGCACGGGATCGCCCCGTACGCGCGCAGCCGCGCGCTCATGGCGCCGGCCTGCTCCTTGGTGCGTGGGACGAGCACCTTCCAGCCGTACAGCGGCCGGTTCTCCCACCAGCTCAGCTTGTCCCGCTCGGAGACGCCCGCGCCGACGGTGAGCACGACCCGGCCGGTGAAGCCGAGCGCCGCCGCGACGAAGGAGTCGACGGTCGACGTGGTGGTGTACTGCGTCTCGCCGGTGCCGTCACCGGTCACCCCGACGGCGGTGGTGCCCTCCACCCCGGCGGCCAGCAGGCCGTCCCGGATGGCGGCCAGGTCACCGGCGTCCACGGCGACGGCCAGGGAGCCCCGGGCCACGGCGGCGGCCAGCGCGTCGAAGTCCAGCGTGGTGACGTCCTCGACGTCGGCGGCGGTGCGCACCCCGGGCAGCGGCACACCGGCGTAGGTGGCCACACCCTCGGCCTGGCCGACGCCCGGCACCACCTCGAAGTGCGCGGCGGTACGCGCGACCGCCTGTACCTCCTTGACCACCGAGTCGTGGCCGAACGGGTCACCGGCGACCAGGTGCACGGCGTTCTGGCCGGACCGGGCCGCCGAGATCAGCACCTTCGCCACATCCCCCGGCACACCCTCGGCGGGGCTGAACTCGGCGTCGGGCCTGGCCTGGGCGCGGACGTGCTCGAGCAGCGACTCGGGGACTCCCCGGTCGTACACCACCTGGTCGGCGTCGACCAGGGCGTCCAGCGCCCGGCGGGTCAGCAGGCCCGGGTCGCCGGGACCGGCCCCGACGAACGCGATCCGGCCTACGGGCTTACGGGTGCGGGTCATTCTGTGCTCCCAAATTGCTGGGTCCCCGGGCCGGCGTGTCCTTCTTGGCCGAGGATCGAGTCGGCGCCGAGTTCGAGGAGTTCGGCTGCGAGTGCCTTGCCGATCTCCGCCGCGTCGGCGGGCGTTCCGGTGCGGGACAGCCGGAGGTCACGGGTGCCGTCCGGGCTGATCACCGCCCCGCGCAGGTAGATCTCTTCACCGGCGTCCCCCTCGGCGAGTTCGCCGTAGGCGGCGACGGGTGCGCTGCACCCGGCCTCCAGGGTGGCCAGCAGTGCCCGCTCCGCGACGACCGCGGCGCGGGACGGTGCGTGGTCGAGCACGCCGAGCAGCTCGACCAGGTCCTGATCGTCGATCCGGCACTCGACGGCCAGCGCGCCCTGGGCGGGCGCCGGCAGCATCAGCATCGGATCGAGCGTCTCGGTGATGGCGTCGGTCCGGCCGATGCGGGCGAGCCCCGCCCGGGCCAGCACGACGGCGTCGAGGTCGGCGTCCGGGCCGAGCACCCGGCCGAGGCGGGTGTCGATGTTGCCCCGGATCGGGGTGACCTCCAGTTGCAGGCCGAGGGCGTGCAGCTGGGCGATGCGGCGCAGCGCGCCGGTGCCGACCCGCGCGCCGGGCGGCAGCTCGGCGAGGGTGCGGCCGTCCTTGGCGATCAGCGCGTCCCGCGGGTCCTGCCGGACGGGCACGGCGGCGATGTGCAGGCCGGGCGCTCCCGCGGTGGGCAGGTCCTTGTACGAGTGGACGGCGAAGTCGATCTCCCGGGCGGTCAGCGCGTCCCGCAGCGCGGAGACGAAGACGCCGACGCCGAGCCGGTGCACCGGGGCCGTGGAGCGGTCGCCGGCGGTTACCACCTCGACCAGCTCGACCGGGCGGCCGGTGGCCGCGGTGAGCGCCTCGGCGACGTGGCCGGACTGGGCCGTTGCCAGGGCGCTGCCCCGGGTGCCGAGGCGCAGGGGGGCGGTCATCGCGCACCTCCGGTGGGCGGGGTGGTGTCGGCCGGCAGGACGATCTCCGCCTCCACCACGTCGGGGACGGTGTCGACCGGGGAGGTCTGCGGCACCTCGAGGTCGAACAGCTCACGCAGCAGGGCCGCGTACTGGTCGCCGCCGGGCTCGGCCGCGAGCTGGCGGACCCGGACGGTGGGCTGGTGCAGCAGCCGCTGGACCACCCGGTGCACGGTGCGGGCGACCTCGGCGCGCTGGTCGTCGGTGAGGTCGGGGCGGCGCTGGGCCAGCCGGCGCAGCTCGGCGGCGACCACGTCGTCGGCGCGCCCGCGCAGGGCCGCCACGGTGGGCGCGACGTCGGCGCCGCGCAGCCAGCTCAGGAACGCCTCGACCTCACCGGCCACGATCCGGGCCACCTCGGCGGCGTCGGCGGCGGCCGGGCCGTCGGCGAGGATCCCCGCCATCCGGTCGATGTCGATCACCTCGACGCCGGGCAGCTCGGCCACGCCCTCCTCGACGTCGCGCGGGACGGCCAGGTCGAGCAGGACCAGCGGGCCCCGGGCGACGTCCCGGCGGGCCAGCGCCCGGGTCACCACCTCGCGGGTGAGGACCGGCTCGGTGGCCGCGGTGGCGGCCACCACGATGTCCACTGTGGTGAGCGCGTCGACCAGCCCGGCCATGGGCACGGCGGACGCGCCGTAGGACTCGGCCAGCCGGACGGCCCGGTCGGCGCCCCGGTTGGTGACGGTGAGCGGGCCGGCGCCCAGCCGGGAGAGGGTGGCGACGCCCAGCGAGCCCATCGCCCCCGCACCGACCACCATGGCGGGCCGGCCGGTCAGGTCGCCGTCGAGCAGGTCGGCGGCCAGGTCGAGGGCGGCGGTGACCACGCTCTGCCCGGCCCGGTCGATGTTGGTCTCGGCGTGCGCGCGCTTGCCCACGCGCAGCGCCTGCTGCATCAGCTCGTGCAGCAGCCGCCCGGCGGAGTCGGCGCCGCTGGCCGAGTGGTAGGCGTCGCGGAGCTGGCCGAGAATCTGCGCCTCGCCGACCACCATCGAGTCCAGCCCGGTGGCCACCCGGAAGGCGTGGTCCACGGCGGCGGCGTCGTAGTGCACGTAGAGGTAGGGGGCGAGCGCCGCTGGCGGGGCGCCGGCCTGGTCGGCCAGGACCGCGCAGATGTCACCGAGGCCGCCGTGGAAGCCGGTGACGGCCGCGTACACCTCGACGCGGTTGCAGGTGGAGACCAGCACGGCCTCGGCGACGTACGGCTGGGCGACCAGGCGGTCCAGGGTGCGGGTGAGGTCCGCGGGCGGGACCGCCAGCTGCTCCAGCGTGGCGACCGGGGCGGTGCGGTAGGACGCGCCGACGACGAGCAGTTTCACGTGCCGATCGCCTCCTGGGTGTCGGTGGCCGCGAGCCCGCCGGGTAGCGCGGTCAGCGACGCCTTGCGGTGCTCGTGGAAGGACAGGATCTGCAGCTCGATCGCGAGGTCGACCTTGCGCACGTCGACCCCCTCCGGAACCGAGAGTACGCAGGGTGCGAAGTTGAGGATGCTCGTCACGCCGACGGCGACGAGCTGATCCGCGACCGCCTGGGCGGCCGGCGCCGGGGTGGCGATCACGCCGATCGAGATCGACTCCTCGACGGCGACCCGGGGCAGCTCGTCGACATGCCGGACGACCAGCCCGTTGATCTCCTCGCCGACGCGCGACGGGTCGGCGTCGAGGAGCGCGGCGATCCGGAAGCCACGGCTGGCGAAGCCGTCGTAGCCGGCCAGGGCGTGACCGAGGTTACCCACGCCGACCAGCGCGACCGCGCGGCACTGGGTGAGGCCGAGCACCGACTCGATCTGCTCGATCAGCAGCGTGACGTCGTAGCCGACGCCCCGGGTGCCGTACGAGCCGAGGTGGGAGAGGTCCTTGCGGAGCTTCGCCGAGTTGACCCCGGCGACGTTGGCCAGCCCCTCGCTGGACACCGTCTCGTGGCCGGTGTCGGCGAGCGCGTGCAGGGCGCGGAGGTATTCCGGAAGCCGCGCGACGGTCGCCTCGGGCAGGTCCGGGAGCGCCGGTACGGCACCGGCGCGGCCGGGCGCGCCTGGGTGACGGTGCTGACTCATGAGACTCCGTGCGGTGCGATCCTCGACCAGCGACGGTGACCGGTCGTTCCGGGACTCCCGCTGGCGACCGTTGTTGCCGGCTGTGCTAGCAGGGCGCGTCGGAACTACAGAGTAGGCGCTTGTGAAGAGGTGCACAAATCGCGATCTTGCTAGCTCGCGACGCGCCTCCACCTGCCACTCCATTCCCGCAAGATCGATAGACGGAGCTCCCTCGGCACCGCGTGGCGATTATTACTCAATCCCGACTTCTCTGACCAATCGCGCGCGCCCGGTAGCGCTGTGTCACCGCCGGGGAGAGGCGCGCATCACTCGGACGGTAGGGAGAACCCCACCCCGGAGAGACCCGCGCACGGGATGGGTCGGGCCGCCCCGGGCTCATAGCCTCGGAGCATGACCGCCGTACCGCTGGGCGCCGCGCCCACCCCCACCACACCCGTCCGGGGCCTCGTCGGCCAACTCCTGCGCGACTCCGGCTACGTGCTCTTCAGCCTCCCGCTGGCGCTCGTCGGCTTCGTGCTGGCCGTGACGGGGATCTCGCTCACCGCCGGCCTGCTGGTCACCACGCTCGGCCTGCCGGTCCTCGCCGGCACCCTGTACGTGGCCCGGGGGCTGGCCGACCTGGAGCGGCTGCGCCTGCGCGCCGTGCTGCGCCAGCCCCGGGTCCGCCCGGTCTACCTGACGCCGGAGCGGGGCGCCGGCTTCTGGCGGCGGGTCCTCACTCCGATGCGCGACACGCAGTCCTGGCTCGACCTGCTGCACGCCTTCGTCCGGCTGCTGGTGACCCTGCCCACCTTCGTGGTGGTGCTGGTCTGGTGGGCGCTGGCGCTGACCGGCACGCTCTACGGCGCGTACGACTGGGCCATCCCGCGCGGCCCCGGCGACCAGGACCTGAGCCAGCTCCTCGGGATGGGCGACGGGGCCGGGGCACGGATCGCCCTGAACACCGCGATCGGGCTGTTCGCCCTGTTCACCCTGCCCCTGGTGGCCCGGGCCTGCGCCCGGATCCAGGGCGCCGTGGCGTACTCGCTGCTGACCGGGGTGGCTGAGATGCGGCAGCGGATCACCACGCTGGAGGAGCAGAAGCGGGCCGCCGCGTCCGCCGAGGCGTCCGCCCTGCGCCGGCTGGAGCGGGACATCCACGACGGGCCGCAGCAGCGCCTGGTCCGCCTCGCCATGGACCTCAGCCGGGCCCGCCAGCAGCTCGCCGCCGACCCGGAGGCGGCCCGGCGGACCCTGGACGAGGCGGTCAGCCAGACCCGGGACACCCTCGACGAGCTGCGCGCCCTGTCCCGGGGCATCGCCCCGCCGATCCTGGTCGACCGGGGCCTGCCCAGCGCGCTGGCCGCGCTCGCCGCCCGCGCCCTGGTCCCCACGGAGCTGCTGGTCGACGACGAGCTGGGCACCAGCGGCGGGCGGCTCGACCCGGCGCTGGAGAGCACCGCCTACTTCGTGGTGGCCGAGGCGCTGACCAACGTCGCCAAGCACAGCCGGGCGGACGCCTGCCGGGTCGAGGTGACCCGGAAGGTGGGCCGGCTGGAGATCACCGTGGTCGACGACGGGATCGGCGGCGCCCACCTGGCCAAGGGGCACGGACTGAGCGGCATCGCCGACCGGGTCCGGGCCGCCGGCGGGACCCTTGAGGTGGCCAGCCCGACCGGCGGGCCGACCCGGATCCACGCGGAACTGCCCCGGTGACGCCGGACGGCCGAAACCCGGCCGCCGCGCCGCCGTACGGCGCTCCGGACCCGTTAAGGGCCGCCTCGTGGATCCAGGACGTGATAGACACCGGACCCATGCGGGTGGTGATCGCGGACGACGCCGTGCTGCTCCGGGAGGGGCTGGTCCGGCTGCTGACCGAGTCGGGACATGAGGTGGTGGCCGCCGTCGGTGACGGGGACGCCCTGGTCGAGGCGGTGGTGACACACCGGCCGGACATCTCGGTGGTGGACGTGCGGATGCCGCCGTCGCACACCGACGAGGGGCTGCGGGCGGCAGTGGAGGCCCGCCGGCGGGTGCCGCGTACGCCGGTCCTGGTGCTCTCCCAGTACGTCGAGGTGTCGTACGCCGACGACCTGCTCGCCACCACCGGCGGCGGGGCCGGCGGGGGCGGGATCGGCTACCTGCTCAAGGACCGGGTGGCCGCGATCGACGAGTTCCTGGACGCGCTGGCCCGGGTGGCGGGCGGCGGCACGGTGCTGGACCCGGAGGTGATCAGCCAGCTCCTGGTCCGGCGCCGCCGGAACGACCCGCTGGCCGAGCTGACCCCGCGCGAACGCGAGGTGCTCGCCCTGATGGCCGAGGGCCGCTCCAACACCGCGATCGCCCGCGCCCTGGTGGTCAGCGACGGGGCCGTCGAGAAGCACGTGCGCAACATCTTCACCAAGCTGGACCTGCCGCCGGACGCCACCAACCACCACCGCCGGGTCCTGGCGGTCCTCACCCACCTGCGCGCCTGAGGCCGCCCGCGCCGATCAGAGCGCCCGGGCGAGGGTGACCGCCTCGGTGAGCGTGTCGGCCACCGGGTGGCCGGAGGTGCGCAGGCGGGCCGGGTCGGAGAGGCCGCCGGTGTAGAGGACGCAGCGGGCGCCGACGGACAGCGCGGCGTCGGCGTCGTCGAGCGAGTCGCCGATGAGCACCACGTGCCGGCCGTCGAGACCCAGCTCCGCGAGGTGCTTCTCCAGCCACTCCGCCTTCGGGCCGCCGCCGACCGCGGCGCGCAGACCGTCCACCCGGGTGAAGTGCGGGGTCAGCCCGTAGGTCCGCACCGTGGGCACCAGCTCGTCGTGGAACCACATGGACAGCAGCGACTGGCTGCCCGGCCAGGAGGCGATCGCGGCGGTGGCGTCGGCGGCCAGCGCGCAGCTCGTCAACCCGGCCCGGTACGCCTCGTGGAAGACCCGGTCGAGCCGGCCGAACGCGTCGTCGTCGATGACCTGGCCGAGCATCTCGGCGTAGTAGTCGGCGATCGGGCGGCGGAACCGCACCCGGTGCTCGTCGGCCGTGACCGCCGGGCCACCGGCACTGGCGAAGGCGACGTTGGTGGCCCGCACCACCAGGTCGAGGTCGTCGAGGAGGGTTCCGTTCCAGTCCCACACCAGGTGGCGGCGCGCAGCGGTCATCGGTGCACTGTAAGGGGCCGTTCAGAGCTGCGGGGTGGTCAGGTCCCGCAGCAGCCGCTCCTCCTCCACACGCCAGTAGCCGTGCTCCTTGCCGTCGAGCAGCACCACGGGCAGCCGGTCGCCGTAGTCCCGCTCCAGTTCGAGGTCGCCCGTCACGTCCTTCTCGACCCAGCGGTCGCCGGTCACCGCCACCACCCGGTCGAGCGCCGCCTTCGCGTCCTCGCAGAGGTGGCAGCCGGGCCGGGTGATGAGGGTGAGCCGGGGGTCACTGGACATCGGATACCTCCGTGCGGATCTGGGTCGGCGACGCGGGCGCGGGCACCGGACGCGCCGCCGTGCGGAGCTCGGTCTTGCGTACCTTGCCGATCGCCGAGTGGGGCAGGTCGTCGACGAACTCGACGGCGGTCGGGCACTTGAACCGGGCCAGGTTACGCGCGCAGTGGCCGAGCAGCTCCTCCGTCGTCACCGTCGAGCCGGCCGCCCGCACCACGTACGCCCGGACAGTCTCGCCGGTCCGCGGGTGCGGCACCCCCAGGACGGCCGACTCGGCCACCCCGGGATGCGCCTGGAGCACCTGTTCCACCTCGTGCGGGTAGACGTTGAAGCCGTTGACCAGGATCAGCTCGCCGAGCCGGTCGACCAGGAAGAGGTCCCCGTCGGAGTCGGCGTACGCCACGTCGCCGGTGGGCCACCAGCCGTCGGGGTCGGGGCCGCCGCGCCCGTCCGGCCAGTAGCCGTCGAAGAGGTTGGCGCCGCGCACCACGATCTGCCCCGGGTCGGTGCCGGCCGGGTCGTCGGAGAGGTCCAGCTCGTCGTCGTCCTCCTCGGCCGCGGGTACCCCGTCGCGCCACAGCTCCGCGCCGTCGGCGCCGACCAGGCGCAGCTCGACGCCGGGCAGCGGGCGGCCGATGGAACCCGGCTTCGGCTCGCCGCCGACCAGGGTGGAGGTGAGCACCGGGGCGGTCTCGGTGAGCCCGTAGCCGACGTGCACCGGGTGCCCGGTCATCTCGGTGAAGCGTGCCCCGACGGCCGGCGGCAGCGGCGCCGCGCCGCACACCGCCACCCGCACCGTATCCAGCGCCGCGGGCCGGTCGCCCGCCGTGTCGGCCCAGGCCAGGAACATCGACGGTACGCCGACGAGCACGCTGACCCGGTGCCGGGCGATCTCGTCGAGCGCCCCGGTCGGGCCCGGCTCGTCAACGAGCACCCCGGTCGCGCCGTGGTGCACGACGGCCCCGAGCCCGGAGTTCAGCCCGTACGCGTGGAAGAGCGGCAGGGCGAGCAGCACGGTGTCGTCGGGGCCGACCGCCGGCGGGTCGATCCGGTCGACCTGGGTGTGGTTGGCGGCCAGGGCCCGGTGCGACAGCATGGCGCCCTTGGGCCGGCCCTCGGTGCCGGAGGTGTAGAGCAGGACGGCGAGGTCGTCGCCGCCCCGGGCCGGGAACCCGGCCGCCCCGTCACCGTCGGCGACCGGCGGGGTGGTGTGCACGGCGGTGAGGGCGGGCAGGTCGCCGGCGGCCACCCGGCCGGCCACCTCCGGGGCGGCGACCAGCACGGCGGCTCCGGAGTCGGCGAGCACGTGCCGCAGCTCCCGGGCCGTGAAGCCCGGGTTGACCGGCACCGCCACCAGGCCGGCCCGGAGCACGGCCAGGTAGGTGATCACGAAGTCCGGGGTGTTGCCGAAGGCGATCGCCACCCGGGCCGGCCGGCCGTCCGGAGCGGACGGCGGCGCCGCCGCGGCCAGCGCCCGGGCGGTCGCGGTGACCGAGGTGTCCAGGGCCGACCAGGTCAGCGTCCGGTCGCGCCAGTGCAGCGCGGGACGGTCACCGTGGGCGGCGGCCGCCCGGCGGAGCCGGTCGGCGAGGTTCGGCGCGGAGCTGTCGGCTGCGTCCTGCACGGTGGCTGAGTCTGGCACAGCCGCGTCCGCCCGGCCACGCCCGAACGGCGGGCCGGTGCCGCGTGGCGGCGCACCCGCCCGCCGGACACGCCGGACACGCGTCCCCTGCACGGGACTGTCCACCCCGGCACTCGGGATTCCCGAATGTGGGAAGGTGGCCTCCACCGGTCGGCCGAGGGGGTCCCCCGGGCAGCCGGAACCGCCCCGGCCGGGCCGCCGCCACGACACGCCGAGGGCGCAAGAAAGTTGGCTCCGACCAGGACTTTCCACTCCGGACCAGGAATCGGCGCGAAAGTCAACCACACACGACGGACAAGGCGTCCGCCATCTGTGCGACGGGACCGGAAATACTTCCGCTCTGTGTAACGGACTTGCCACGCGCGGGTGACGTTGGCCCTATCATCACTCGGGTCGGCTCACCCCATTTGCCGTGAGTCGACACCCCTCAGCCCGAGGAGGCCCCCGTGCCTGTGAGCGCATTGGACCAGCACCTCAAGCGGACGTGCCGCCCGTCGGCACGTCCCGGAACCGCCGCGCCCGGCCGGGGCGTACCCGGTCCCGCCGCGACGCCGCGGCGGCCGGTGCGGCCCTGCCCCGTCTGGATCGGGGAGGCGCGGTGACCACCTTCGGTTACGCGGAGCGGCCGGCCGGAGTGACCGGCCCGACCCAGCGAACACCCCTCAACGAGCGCCTGGAGCCCGCTCCACGGGCGGCCGCCGACGGCACCCGCGGTCTCGCCGTACGCGGTGAGGGACGGCGTGTCCGCAACCGCACGCACCACAACGAGGCGCCCCCGCGCCCGGCGGTGCCCGGCGGCAACGCGAAGCCCGCCGCCGGCCGCCTCGGCGCCCCGTCCCGGCCGACCATGCCGGCCCAGGGCCGGCGCGGCGAGGCCGCGGCGAACAGCGAACCCTCGGCCGCCGAGACCGCCGTGCTGCCCGCGGTGACCGCCGGCGACACGGCCGTGCTGCCGGCCGTCCCGGCCACCGCCGTCCCGGCCACCGGCTTCCCGAGCCGCCCCGACCCGTCCGACCCGGCCACCGAGGTCTGGGCGCTGGTCGAGCGGGCGCAGGCCGGCGAGGCCGAGGCGTTCGGCCTGATCTACGACCGCTACGTCGACACCGTCTTCCGGTTCGTCTACTTCCGGGTCGGCAACCGGCAGCTCGCCGAGGACCTCACCTCGGACACCTTCCTCCGGGCGCTCAAGCGGATCGGCAGCTTCACCTGGCAGGGCCGCGACCTGGGCGCCTGGCTGGTCACCATCGCCCGCAACCTGGTCGCCGACCACTTCAAGTCCGGCCGCTACCGGCTGGAGGTGACCACCGGCGACGTGCTCGACGCCGACCGGGAGGACCGGGGGCCCGAGGGCAGCCCCGAGGCCGCCGTGGTCGAGCACATCACCAACGTCGCCCTGCTCACCGCGGTGAAGCAGCTCAACCCGGAGCAGCAGGAGTGCATCGTGCTCCGCTTCCTGCAGGGCTTCTCGGTGGCCGAGACGGCCCGCACCATGGGCAAGAACGAGGGCGCCATCAAGGCCCTCCAGTACCGGGCGGTACGGGCCCTGGCCCGGCTGCTGCCCGACGGCTTCCAGCCCTGACCCGACCCGTCCCACCCGCCCGGCGACCCCGTCCGGGCGCGGACGAACGCGCCCTCCGCAGCTCGTGACCGCGATCACTCTTGGTGATTTCGCCACCGACCGGGCCGTAACCGGCGACCGTCGCGAACCGTTTCTCCGGGTGCGACCAGTGGTTGTCCCGGCGTCCCCCGGGCCACCCGGTCCGGCGGGTCAGGTCGGCCGTCCCGGTCGACCCTCGGCCTCACGCTGCCACCGGTCGCTGGTGACGACGACGGCCAGCGCGGCCGTGACCAGCGAGAGGGGGTGCCTGCGGTGGACAGCGACCTCTTCTCCCGTCGGCGTGCCGAGCGCTTCGCGCAGCTCCTCGACGAGGCCAACGGCGGCCGGCGGCACCACGTCCGTTCCCGGGCCGACGACGAACTCACGGCGCTCGTCGCGGTGAGCCGGCGACTCACCGCCGACCGGCCCGACGTCGAGGTGGACGGCGAGTTCCGCACCGGGCTGCGGGCGATGCTCGTGGCCACCGCCGAGCGCGAGGGCGTCGGCGCACCGGCGAAGACCGGCACCGCCACCGGCGTCCGCGCTTCGCTGCTGCCGGCGATGACCGGGCGACGGGCCCGGGCCCGGGGCGCGATCCTGGTCGGCGTGGCCGCCG
Source organism: Micromonospora sp. CA-244673 (assembly GCF_050948395.1). Taxonomy (NCBI): domain Bacteria; kingdom Bacillati; phylum Actinomycetota; class Actinomycetes; order Micromonosporales; family Micromonosporaceae; genus Micromonospora; species Micromonospora sp. CA-244673. Next base: position 6,625,919 of record NZ_CP192019.1, read on the forward strand.
GCGCGATCGCCCTCTCCGGCATCTCCGCCGCCAGCGAGAACGCGCTGCCCGGCGACGCCCTCTACGGCATGAAGCGCTCGACCGAGCGCGCCCAGCTCGCCCTGACCAGCTCCGACATCAGCCGGGGGCAGCTCTTCCTCGACTTCGCCCGCACCCGGCTCGACGAGGCCGCCACGGTCCGCGACGACCGGCTGGGCTTCAGCGCCGTGCTCGACGACATGGACGCCGACACCCGCCAGGGCGTACGCCTGCTGACCACCGTGGCCGCGCAGCGCACCGACCCGGCGGCGCTGGACGCCGTCGACACGTTCCTCGGCGGCCAGCGCCGGGCGGTCAGCGGGCTGCTCGACCGGTCCGACCACGCCGACCGGGACCGCACCCGCCGCTCGCTCGCCCTGCTCGACGCGGCCGGCCGGCGCGCGGACGCGCTCCGCGAGGCGATCGCCTGCGGGCTGCCGGCCCCGACGGCCAGCGACGCGCTCGGGCCCGCGCCGGCCGCCTGCCCCGTCGACCGCTGAATCCGGGCGGAAGAGCCGTCCACGCCACACTTCTCCCGCCGGACACCCGTCCGTCACATCCCGCCGGATAGGCTCGGATCTGGCGTACGTGGTCGTCGAGGGGAGGTCGTCGTGACCCGGGACCGGAAGGTGACGGTCAGCACCGACGTCCACGGGCACACCGCCGGCTGGGCGGAGACTCCCGAGGCGCCCCCGGCCACCGCCACGCCCGACCCGACGGCCGCCGCGTTCTTCGACGTGGACAACACGATGATGCAGGGCGCGTCGATCTACTGGTTCGCCCGCGGGCTGGCCGCCCGGAAATACTTCACCACCGGTGACCTGGCCCGGTTCGCCTGGCAGCAGGCGAAGTTCCGGCTGCTCGCCACCGAGCACGCCGGGGACATGTCGCAGGCCAAGGAGGCGGCGCTCGCGTTCGTCCAGGGCTGGCGGGTGGACGACGTGGAACGCCTCACCGAGGAGATCTTCGACGAGCTGATGGCCCCGCGCATCTGGGCCGGCACGCGCAAGCTGGCCCAGCGCCACCTCGACGCGGGTGAGCGGGTGTGGCTGGTCAGCGCCGCACCGGTGGAGATCGGCCGGGTCATCGCCACCCGGCTCGGCCTGACCGGGGCGATCGGCACGGTGGCCGAGGTGGTCGACGGCGCCTACACCGGCCGGCTGGTCGGTGAGCTGATGCACGGGCCGGCCAAGGCCGAGGCGATCACCCAGCTCGCCGCGGTGGAGGGGCTGGAGCTGAGCCGTTGCGCGGCCTACAGCGACTCCGCCAACGACCTGCCGATGCTCTCCACGGTGGGGCGCCCGGTGGCGGTCAATCCGGATCCGGCGCTGCTCCGGCAGGCCCGCGAGCGGGGCTGGGACGTCCGCGACTTCCGCACCGGGCGTCGGGCCGTGAAGATCGCCGTGCCATCCACGGCCGCCGCGGGGCTGCTCGCCGGCGCGGTCACCGCCGGCCTGGCCCTGCACCGCCGCCGCCAGCGCGTCGACTGACGCCGGCCCCGGCGCGCGGGTCAGGGGCCGAACGGGTCCGGGCGGCGTTCGAGCAGCCGGTGCAGGGTCTGCTGGATGGTCTCCCGCACCTGGTCGGCGAGGTTGAAAACGACCAGCGGATCGTCGGCCGAGTCGCGCAGGTGTGCGGTCGGGATCGGCGGGCAGAACTCGATCAGCCACTTGCTCGGCAGCGGCACCATGCCCAGCGGCCCCAGCCACGGGAAGGTCGGCGTGACCGGGAAGTAGGGCAGCTTGAGCAGCCGGGCCAGCGGCTTGATGTCGGCGAGCATCGGATAGATCTCCTCGCCGCCGACGATCGCCACCGGCACGATCGGCGTGCCGGTGCGCAGCGCCGCCGAGACGAAGCCGCCCCGCCCGAAGCGCTGGAGCTTGTAGCGGTCGGCGTAGAGCTTGCCGACCCCCTTGAAGCCCTCGGGGAAGACGCCGACCAGCTCACCGTTGCCGAGCAGCCGTTCCGCGTCGGGATTGCAGGCCACCGTCCCGCCGGTCTTGCGGGCGATCTCGGAGACGACCGGCATCCGGAAGACCAGGTCGGCGCCGAGCAACCGCAGGTAGCGGCGCGCCGGGTGCTGGTCGTGCAGCGCCGTGGCGAGCACCAGCGCGTCGAGCGCCACCGTGCCGGAGTGGTTGCCGACCACGAGGCCGGCCCCCTCGGCGGGCACGTGCTCGACACCGCCGACCTCGGTGCGGAACCAGTCCCGGTAGAGCAGCCGGACGAGCGGGTGGACCACGGCGTCGGTCAGATCCGGGTCGAAGCCGAACTCGTCCACCTCGTAGTCGCCGGCCAGCCGCCGCCGCAGGAAGGCGAGCCCCTTGGCGACCTTCCGGTCCCAGTGGTCCCCCGGCCGGTCGGCCACCGCCGGCCCGGGCGGGGCCGGATCGCCCGCCTCCGATTCGGCCGGCCCGTCCGCCGGCTTCTCGCCGGCTGCCTTCTTCGCGACGGCCTTCTTGGCGACGGCCTTTTTCGCGACCGGCTTCGTCGGGGCGGCATCGCCCGCCCTCGGGGCCGGCGCCGGCTCGTCGGTGGAGGTGTCCGGCTCGTCGCCGGCCGCCGGCGCCGCCGTCATCGCCGGCTCGGCGGCGGCCGCCGCGGCCCGCCGGTGCCCGTTGCGCCGCGCCGGCTCCGCGTCCGGCCCGGGCACGGTCAGCGGTACGTCGTAGCGCGCGTCGCCCCGCTCCTCGGCCGCGCTCACGGGCGCTCCCGCACGGCCGCCCGGACCTGCCGGATGCCCTCCAGCACCAACTGCTCGGCGGTGGCGAGCTGGTCCCGGGTCACGACCACGCCGCCGTGGTGCGCACGGATGAAGTCGTCGAAGGCGGCCGCGGTCGAGCGGGGCGTGAAGCCGTACTCGCGCTCGAGTCTGGTGGTGTCCACCACCCGACCGTGCACGAAGAGGTCGACCTGGTCCAGCCCGTAGCGGCCGAAGCCCATGCTGCGGGCGATCGCGGCCACCCCGGCGAGGCCCGGCTCCAGCACCGGCAGGGCCACCCGGCCGGACCGGCGGATGGCCTGGGACAGCGAGAGCACCCCCGGCCCGGCGACGTTGTAGGTGCCGGCGTGCTCCTCGGCGACCGACCGGTGCAGCACCTCCAGGGCGTCGTCGAAGTGGACGAACTGCAGGCGCGGGTCACGGCCGAAGACGGTGGGCACCACCGGCTGGGCGAAGTATCGGGTGAGCGTCGTGTCGGCGGTCGAGCCGATGAACGGCGCGAAGCGCAGCACGGTCGCGGTGACGTCGGCCCGGCGGCGGCGGAACCCGCGGACGTACCCCTCGATGTCGAGGATGTCGCGGCCGAAACCGCCGCGCGGCACCTCGCGTGGCTCGGTCTCCTCGGTGAAGACGGCCGGATCCCGGAACGACACCCCGTACGCGGCGGTCGACGAGCGGACCACGAGCTTGCGCAGCCGGGGCGCCCGCTGGCAGGCGGCGAGGAGCTGCATGGTGCCGATGACGTTCTGTTCCTTCATGGCCGCCCGGCCGCCCTGCTGGGGGTCGGGGGCGGTGACCAGCGCCAGGTGCACCACGGCGTCGACGTCGAGGTCGGCCAGGAGACCGCCGAGCGAGTCGAGGTCGAGGCGGACCCGCTCGACCCCGGACAGCAGGTCGGCGAGCTCGGGGTTGGGGGTGGCCGGGTCGACCCCGATGACGCGGTCGATGCGCGGGTCGGCGGCGAGCCGGGCGGCAACGTGCGCGCCGAGATAGCGGCCGACCCCGGTCACGACGACGACCCCCGGAGCACCTGGGGTGCCACCGGGGGTCATGCCGTGCGCCTTGGCCGGCAGGCCGGATCGAGCCGGGACGTCCGCGGCCTGATCACCTGAGCCTCCGGGGGTCGACAGAAGGCAAGTGGTGCCGGTTGCCGGGCCGAGGCCCGGCCCCGGTCACTTGCCGAGACGGCGACGCTGGACGCGGGTCTTGCGCAGCAGCTTGCGGTGCTTCTTCTTAGCCATGCGCTTGCGGCGCTTCTTGACCACCGAGCCCATACGACAGCCTTTCGATGCAACGTGCGGGGCGGACCGGAAGACACCACGGGGGGTGGTGTCGGTGACCGCTTGCGGACAACGGACCGGACCAGCGTAGTGGGCAGGGCACACCAGGGTGCGGTCACGGTCGGGGTCCAGGGTAGCCGGAGTGCGTCAGCAGGACCAACGCGCCCCCGTCGATGCCCGTTACGTCGCACTCGCCGGCCTGGCCGGCGACGTGTCAGGCGGTCTCCTGGAAGGCGCCCCGGAGGTATTCGTGCACGGCGTGCTCGGGCACCCGGAACGACCGGCCGACCCGCACGGCGGTCAGCTCACCGCTGTGCACGAGACGGTAGACCGTCATCTTCGACACCCGCATGACCGTCGCCACCTCGGCGACGGTCAGGAACCTGACATCCGACAGTCGAGCGTCGGACTGCGACCCGGCCATGGCTCACCGACCCATTCCCATGCCCGGCGCGTGCCGCCGGACAGGTTGCTCCCGCCACGACGAGCGACGCGCGTGTTACCAGTACGGTAGCGGGACGGCTGTGACCGGCGCGATCCCTTCCTCCCTTTGATCATGGAAGGTGCCCCGTTCACCCCGTGTTGAGCTGGTCTTTTTCGCCCGGACGGGTGGCCCGTCCCGTTCACTCGGCGCGCAGCGCCACCACCGGGTCGAGCCGGCCGGCGCGCTGGGCGGGCACCACGCCGAAGACGATCCCGACGGCCGCCGAGACCCCGAAGGCGAGCGCCAGCGACCACCAGGTGATGGCCGCCGGGATCGGCGAGACCGCGTCCACCAGCAGCGCGGTGCCCACGCCGAGCGCCATCCCGGTCAGCCCGCCGATCGAGGTGAGCAGCACCGCCTCCAGCAGGAACTGGACGCCGATGTCCCGGGGGCGCGCGCCGACCGCCTTGCGCAGGCCGATCTCGCGGGTCCGCTCGCGCACCGAGACCAGCATGATGTTGGAGACGCCGACGCCACCGACCAGCAGCGAGATGCCGGCGATGGCGGCCAGCACCCCGGTGAGCACGCCGAGGATGTCGCCGAGCACGCCGAGGATCTGCTGCTGGGTGACCGCGCTGAACTCGGTGTCCGGGTGCCGGCGGGACAGCTCGGCGACGATCCGGTCGCCGAGCTGGTCGATCCGCTCCCGGTCGGGCGCCTTGACCGCGATGCCGTCGATCCGCTGGGTGCCCCAGAGCCGCTGCGCGGCGGTCACCGGGATGTGCACCTCGTCGTCCCGGTCCACGCCGAGGCTCTGGCCCAGCGGGGTGAAGACGCCGATCACCCGGAACCGGACCCCGGCCAGGGTGACCTGCTGGCCGAGCGGATCCCGGTCGGGGAAGAGCGCCCGGGCCACGGACGCGCCGAGCACCGCCACCCGGCGGCTGGTGTCCACGTCCGCCCCGGTCAGGTAGCGGCCGCGGGCCAGCGAGCGGGTGAAGACCGCGGGGGTGGTCTCCAGCACGCCCTGCACGGTGGTGAAGTCGGACCGGGTGCCGGCCCGGGCGGTCGCGCCGGAGGCGATGGTGACGGCCACCCGGCCGGGGTCGCCGACCACCCGGGAGACGGCGTCCACGTCCTTGAGGTCCAGCGGCGACACCACCGGCGCGGTGCCGACGTCGAGCTTGCCGGGCACCACGAGGAGCAGGTTCGAGCCGAGGCCCTCCACCTGCTGTTCGACCTTCTGCTTGGTGCCGGTGCCGATGGCCACCAGGAGCACCACCGAGGCGACCCCGATGATCACGCCGAGCATGGTCAGGGCGCTGCGCATGCGGTTGGCCCGCAGCGCGTCCAGCGCCACCCGCCAGGCCTCGGCCAGCCTCACGCGGCACCCCCGGGCGCGCCCGGCCCGCCGTCCCGCGGAAGGCGTCCGGTGGCTCCGGTGGCGCCACCGGAGCCACCGGACGGGTGCCCCGGGCCGCTTCCGGACGCGGACCGGGGCTCCGCGCTGGGAGCGGCGTCCAGTGTCGCAGGTCGACCGTCGCCGCCCGACAGCGGTCGATCATGAACGGTGTCGGAGCGGATCAGCCCGTCCCGGACGGCGATCCGCCGGCGGGCCCGCGCCGCCACCTCCGGGTCGTGGGTCACCATCACGAGGGCCACACCGGACTCGGCGTTGAGCTGTTCCAGCAGCTCCAGCACCGCCTCGCCGGTGGCGCTGTCCAGGTTGCCGGTGGGCTCGTCGGCGAGCAGCACCGCTGGATCGGTGACCAGGGCCCGGGCGATCGCCACCCGCTGCTGCTCGCCGCCGGAGAGCTGGTTGGGGCGGTGGCCCAGCCGGTGCCCCAGCCCGACCCGGCCGAGCATCGCCGCGGCCCGTTCCCGCCGCTGCCGCGCCCCGACGCCCCGGTAGACCAGGGGCAGCGCCACGTTGTCCACCGCGGACGTGCGGGGCAGCAGGTGGAACGCCTGGAACACGAAGCCGATGGTCTCGTTGCGCAGTGTCGCCAGCTCCGGCGCGGTCAGGGTGGCCACGTCCCGGCCCCCGATCACGAGCCGGCCGCCGGTGGGCCGGTCCAGCCCGCCCAGCAGGTGCATGAGCGTGGACTTGCCCGAGCCGGAGGGCCCGATCACCGCCACGTACTCGCCCGGCCCGATGGTGAGCGACACCCCGCGCAGCGCGGGCACCGACACCCCGTCCAGCTCGTACGTGCGGGACACGTCGACCGCCTCGACCGCGGCGACGGTCACCGGAGTTCCTGGCCGACGTGGACCTGGTCGGCGCCGCGCACCACGATCCGGTCACCGGCCCGCACGCCGCTGACGATCTGCACGAGATCCTGCCCCTGCACGCCCACGGTCACCGGCACCCGGTCGGCCTTCCCGTCCCGCAGCAGCCAGACCGCGTCCCGCCCGTCGGCCGAGAAGACCGCCGAGGCGGGCACGGCCACCGCGTCGGCCGCCTCACGGACCCGGAGGTGGACCACGGCGTTCATGCCGGGGCGGGGCGTCGGGGCGGCCTCCCCCTCACCGAGCCGCCCGGCGCCCAGCCCGAGGCGCACGCGGTAGGTGACCCCGCCCCGGGCCGAGCTGGTCGGCAGCACGTCCACCGAGCGGACCGTGGCGTCGTACGTCGCGCCGGTCACCGCGTCCAGCTCCACCGATGCGGTCAGCCCGGCGCGGACCAGCAGCACGTCGGTCTCGTCCACCTCGGCGAGCAGGCCCAGCTGCCCGGTATCCACCACGGTCAGCACCGGCGTGCCGGCGGTCACCCGGCCACCGGCCGGCACCGCGTCGTCCACCCCGGCCGGCGGGCCGCCCTGCCCGGCCGCGCCCAGGGCCGACGGGTCGAGACCGGGCACCCCGCCCCCGGCCGCGCCGAGCAGCCCGCTGAGGTCGGTCGGAGTGGCCGCCCGGGTCCCGCCCGGCTGCACCACCCCGGCGACCGGGGCGCGCAGGGTCAACGCGTCCACCGTCGCCTTCGCCAGGTCGTACGCCTGCTGGGCCTGGAGGCGCTGCGCGGTCGACAGCGCGCCGACGGCGCTGTTCAGCCCGGCCACCCCGCGCTGCACGGCGCTGACCGCCCGGTCGGCGGCGCGGGCGGCCGACGCGTACTGCTGCTGCGCCGACTCGACCTGGAGCAGCAGCGCGGACCGCAGCTGGGGATCGCCGACCTTCCCGGCCGCCTTGCGGGCGGCGGCGAACGCCTCGTCGGCGGCCCGGTCGGTGTCCCGCCGGCTCCCGCCCAGGTCGCCGGCGCCGACACCCCGGCCGGCCCGCTTCGCCGCGCGCAGCGCCTCGCGGGCCTGCTTCAGCCGGTCCCGCGCGGCCGGGGAGTCGATCACGGCGAGCACCTGCCCCCGGGTGACCCGCTGTCCGGGCTGGACGCGCAGGCTGGCCAGGGTGCCGTCGGCGGGAGCGGTGAGGGTGGCGGCGGCGCGGGCGGTCACCGTGGCCGGCGCGTCGATGACCTCGGCAACCGGGGAGCGGCCCACCTCGGCCACGGTGACCGCGGGCGGGTCGTCGGCGCACGAGGCGGCGGTGGTGCCGGTCAGCGCGACGACGGCGAGCAGGGCGACGAGGAGGCGCGGGCGGCGGGCCGCGGGCAGCCGCGGCGAGGGGGTGCGGGCCACCCGGCCCATGCTACGACCCGTCGACCAGCGTCGACGTCTCAGCCGGCGGCCGCGCGGAGGTAGGCGACGCAGTCGTCGTGCAGCCCGGACCAGGGGTCGCCGAACACCTCGTCGGCGGCCTCGGCCATCGACCGCCGCTCGTGCACCACGGCCCGGAAGAAGTCCAGGACCCGCTGCTCCCCGTACCGGTCGACCAGGTGGCGCACCGCCAGGTAGCCGATGCCGTAGGCCCCGCCGACCCGGTCGTCGGCGGCGTCGTCGGCCGGGGCGAGGGCGTCGAGCCGGCCGTTCCACCCGCCGCGGACGAGCTTGCGGACCTCGGCCAGGCCCTCGTAGCGGTCGACCAGCTGGCCGTCCGCGCCCGCGTACTCGGCCAGCCCCTCCACGAGCCACCAGCTCGACCGGTCCGCGTAGCCCCGGTCGGGCAGCGAGGCGGCGTGGGTCAGCTCGTGCCGGAGCAGGTCGTCGACGCCGGTCGGGGTCAGGCTCTGCGCGTTGAGCACGACGTCGTGGTGCCCGCCCCCGACACCGACCGCGTAGCCGGCGGTCCACTTCGGCCGGCCACCGCCGTACCACCGCTGCCACTCGGCCCGGCCGGCGTAGTAGACGAGGTAGCGGTCCGGGGGCGCGCCGGCCACCGCGTAGAGGTCGGCGACCTTGGCGGCGGCCTCGGCCTGGGCGAGCAGGCCGGGCAGCTTGGCCCGCAGCGCCGGGGTGGTGGCGACCACGGCCCGCTTCCCGACCGCCACGGCCAGGTCGCTGACCTCCCAGGGCCGCGCGCCGGCCGGGGTCGCCCCGGACTCCTCGACGGCGACCAGCCGGGGCTCCGCCTCGTCGCCCGTCACCCGCCACCGGGTGCCCAGCTCGACGCTGCCCGGCGTGCAGCCCGGCACCACGAAGCAGTAGCCGACCGTCACCGCCAGCCGCCACTCCCCCGGCCGCCGGTCCACCGCGACCGGCACCCCGTCGGCCGCCGGCCGCCACGCGGTGACCCAGAGCGCGCGCAGCGCCGCGTACCGGCGGGTCAGCGCGGGTCGGGCGGCGGGCTCGGCGACGGCGAGGAAGCCGGCCCGGTCACCGTCGAGCAGCGCGGCGGCCTGCCGGTCGAGCTGGGCGGCCATCCGCTCGCCGAGGCGGCGCTCGGCCGCTGTGCCGCGGCCGTCCCGCTCCGCCGCCGGCCGCCCGGCCGCGTCCCGCACCAGCCCGAGCAGGAGTACGCCGGGAACGCCGCACGCCACCAGCACGAGAACCAGCCCGACGGCGGCCCAGAGCCGCCACCGCCGGCCTCGCGTGGCCGGAAGCTGCGGCACGGTCTCCGGCGGTGGCCCGTCACCGCCGACGAGCGGGTGGACGCCGGCCGCCGTGGGCAGGTCATCGGTCGGGCGCGTCCCGGTGGCGGCATCGCCGGCCTCGACAGCGGTCGGCTGCTCCGCCGAACGGTCACCGTCCCGCGGCGCGGTGGCCGGCTGGTCGTCGCCGCTCGCCGCCGGCCCGGCGGGCTGCTCGTCACCGTCGGTCACCGGCGAAGGGTACGACCAATCGGGCGATCCGGGAAGCGCCCCGCGCGCCACCCCGGTCGCCGCGGGAGATCTTGGTAGGAAGTGGCCCCGATGGGGGCCGAAATCGTCCAAGATCCCGCGGCCGGGGCGGGTCAGATCTTTTCGCCGGAGAGGGTGAGGAGGGCCTTGTCCAGGGCCCAGAGGGCCACCAGGATCGCGCCCGGCACCGGCCGCCCGGCCAGGGCGAGCAGCACCCCGCCGGTGACGAAGCAGGCGGCCTGCACGCCCAGCTTGGCCGGCGCGGGCAGCGCCACGCTGGCCCGGGGCGAGCAGAACAGCCCCCAGACGACGGTGATCGCCAGCGGCGCGCCGAGCCCGGCGAGCAGTCGCACCGGCCAGCCGGCGTCGAGGGTGAAGCCCCACCAGCCGGCCGCCGCGAGCAGGGCCAACTCCAGCAGGAAGATGAGCGCGGCCAGGGCTGCCTTCACCGGGACCTCCAGTTGCGGTACGCGGTGTCCAGCGCCGCCACCATCTCGTCGAAGGAACGGTCGATGTCCCGGGGCAGCCCGAACCCGCCGGCAGCCTCGAGGGTGATGAAGCCGTGCACGGCGGCCCGGAACATCCGGGTGGCGTCGACCGCGGCGTCGCCGCTGAGGTCGTACCCGCGCAGGATCGCGTAGATGGCGCCGACGGCCCGTTCGGCGGCGGCGAGGTGTTCGGGGTCGTCGGGGTCCGGGGCCCGCTGGGTGGCCGGGTAGCGGCCGGGGTGCCGGCGGGCGTACTCCCGGAAGGCGGCGGCGGTGGCGCGCAGGGCGTCGCCGCCGGCCCGGCCCGCGGCGGCGGTGGTCAGCTCCGTGGCGACCTCCGCGGTCGCCAGCACGGCCAGCTTCTGGTGCAGTGCGTCCACGCCCCTGACGTGCTTGTAGAGGCTGGGCAGCGCGACGCCCAGCCGGGCGGCGAGCGCGGCCAGGGTGAGCCGGTCGTAACCGACCTCGTCGGCGAGCACGGCCGCCTCGCGGACCACGGTCTGCGGGGTCAGGCCGGCCCTAGGCACGGGTGGTCACCGCCAGGAACTCCAGCAGGTCACCGGCGGTGGCCTCGGGCTGGTCGGCGTGCGGGTAGTGACCGGAGTCGGCGATCATGCGCGCCTCGGCGGTGGTGAACTGCCGGCGGGCGGCCCGCGCCTCGGCGCCCGGGTCCGGGAAGTCCGGGTCCTTCGTGCCCATGAGGACCAGCACCGGCTGCCGCACCTCCCGCGCCCGCGCGGTCCAGTGCGGGTCGACCGGCGCCACCACGCCGCGCACCGCGTCCATGCGGCCGCGCAGCCTGGCGACCATCTCCTTCCGGTACGCGGCGTCGTCGGCCGGCCGGCCGCACGGGAACAGGGTGCGGTGGAACATCCCGAACAGCCGCGGGCTGCGCAGCACGACCGCCTGGGCCGCCCGCAGCACCGGGTTCGGCTTCGGCGGGGCGACGAACGGGCTGATCTGCACGATGCCGTTGACCAGCTCGGGGGCGTCGGCGGCGGCGAAGACCACGGGCGCGGCGCTGGACGAGCTGCCGACCAGGGTGGCCGGGCCGCCGCCGAGCGCCCGGACCACGGCGAGCAGGTCGCCGCTCACCTGGGCCGGGGCATAGCTGGGCCAGTGCGGGCTGGAGTCGCCGTGCCCGCGCACGTCGACGGACGCGACCCGGTAGCCGGCCGACACCAGCCGGGGCACCAGGTGCCGGAAGGTCGCCCGGTTCTCCCCCATGCCGTGCGAGAGGACCACGAGCGGCCCGTCGCCGTGCACCTCGTACGCGATGGTTCCGCCGTCCCGCGCCACCTGGCTAATCGTCATAGCCATAAAGCTAATGGCATTAGCTTTGGCTGTCAAGGATTGACCTCAAGTCGGGTGGAGGTCAGAGGATCTCGCCCATGCCGCTCTCCGCAGACACCCACGTACGCCTTGCCCGCCCCAGCCGCGACCTGGCCGCCGCCGAACGGTTCTGGGCCGACGGCCTCGGCCTGGACGTGCTCTACCGGAGCACCGCCGACGGGCCCGGCACGCACGACCTCGTGATGCTCGGCTGGCCGGGCGCGGGCTGGCACCTGGAACTGGTCGGCGGCGCCCAGCCGGCCGTCGCGCCGCGCCCCACCGAGGAGGACCTGTTCGTGCTCTACCTCGACGGGCCGGTCGACGACGAACTGGCCGACCGACTGGAACGGGCCGGCGGGACCAGGGTCTCCGCCGGCCCGTACTGGGACCTGTGGGGGGTGACGTTCGCCGATCCGGACGGCTACCGGCTGGTGCTCTGCACCCGGACCTGGTCGAACGACTGACTCACTTCTTCGACATCAGCGCCCGGCCGAAGAACACCATGTTGGCCGGGCGCTCGGCCAGCCGGCGCATGAGGTAGCCGTACCACTGGTCGCCGTAGGGGACGTAGGTGCGCACGGTGTAGCCGTCGCCGACGAGGCGCTTCTGCTCCTCGGGGCGGATGCCGAAGAGCATCTGGAACTCGAACCGCTCCGGGCCCCGGTCGAACCAGCGGGCCCGGTCCTCGCCGATGGCGATCAGGCGCGGGTCGTGGGTGGCCAGCATCGGGTAGCCGTCGCCGGACATCAGCACGTTCATGCAGCGCACGTACGACTTGTCGACCTCGCGGGCGGACTGGTACGCCACCGACTCGGGCTCCTTGTACGCGCCCTTGCAGAGCCGCACCCGGGAACCGGCGCCGGACAGCTCACGGCAGTCCGACTCGGTCCGCCGCAGGTACGCCTGGAGCACCGCGCCGGTCGACGGGTAGTCCTTGCGCAGCTTGGCCAGGATGTCCAGGGTCGAGTCGGTGGTGGTGTGGTCCTCCATGTCCAGAGTGACCGTGGTGCCCGCCGCGTCGGCCGCCGCGCAGATCGCCCGTGCGTTGTCGTACGCGAGCTGCTCGTCGAACATCTGCCCGAGCGCGGAGAGCTTGACGCTGACCTCGGCGGCCGGGGTGAGCCCGGCGGCACCCAGCAGTCGCAGCAGCTTGAGGTATTCGTCCCGGGTGGCGTTCGCCTGCTCCGGGGTGACGGTGTCCTCACCGAGGTTGTCGAGGGTGACCGCTTGGCCGTCGGCGACGAGCGCGCGGGTCGCGCGCAGCGCGTCGTCGGTGCCGGCGCCGGCGACGAACCGGCGGACGACGTCCCGGGTGAACGGGGCCGTCGCGACGAGCCGCTCGACCTGGGATGACCGGGAGGCGGCGAGGATGACGGAACGGAGCATGAGCCGAGCGTAACGCCCGGCGGTGGGCCCGCGCCGGGGGGCGGCGGGCAACGTCACGCAGCGTTCCGGCGGGGCCGCGGGGCGGCCCGGCTGGCGGCGATCCGTTACAAACGATCACGTGGAACGACGCCCCCGACGCCGGCTCCGGTCGGCCACCGTGCAGCTCGGCGCCCTGACCGCCCTGGCCCTCGCCCTGTCCGGCTGCAACAACGGTTACGACGACGATGACGACTGCGCCCTGGGTCCGGCGGGCGGGGGCGGCGACACGGTCGCCGTCACCCTGCGGGTCCCCGCGCCGGTCACCGCCGCCCGGGACATCGCGGCGCCGGTCGGCGCGGCGCTGCCCGAGCGCGGCGGCTTCGGCACCCACCTCGCCTCCTGCGGGGGCTGACGTGCGGCGGGAGGCCAGCACGCCGCGCCCGGACTGGGACGCCACCGTCCGGGCCCAGGGCCTGGTGTACGTCGACACCGAGCTGCCCGACGGCGGGGTCATGTCGTACTGGGACGAGACCGCCGCGTACGCCTTCGAGCTGGACGAGGTGCTCCGGCTGGAGGAGGCCACCGAGGAACTGCACCGGATGTCGGTGGCCGCCGCCGAGCACGTGGTGGCCCGCAACCGATACGCCGAGTTCGGCATCCCGGAGTGGGCCGCCGAGGCGGTCGCCCGGTCGCTGCGGGAGGGCCCGCCGACCCTCTACGGCCGCTTCGACCTCTGGTACGACGGCAGCTGGCCGCCGAAGCTGCTCGAGTACAACGCCGACACCCCGACAGCGCTGGTCGAGGCGAGCATCGTGCAGTGGTACTGGCTGGAGCACACCCGGCCGGACGCGGACCAGTGGAACAGCCTGCACGAGCGGCTGGTCGGCGCCTGGGCGAAGATCGGCGCCGGCCTGCACGACCCGCGGGTGCACGTGGTGTGGTCCGCGGAGGAGGAGTCGGGCGAGGACCAGATCACCGCCGGCTACCTGGCCGAGACCGCCCGCCAGGCGGGGCTGGACGTCACGCTCCTGCCGATCCAGCGGGTCGGCTGGGACGGGCGGCGCTTCGTCGACGCCGCCGACCGGCCGATCAGCACCTGCTTCAAGCTCTACCCCTGGGAGTGGATGCTGGCCGAGCCGTACGGGCCGCCGGCGCTGGCGCCGGGCACCCCGACCACCTGGATCGAGCCGGCCTGGAAGCTGCTGCTGTCGAACAAGGCGCTGCTGGCGGTGCTGTGGGAGCTCTACCCGGGGCACGAGTACCTGCTCCCCGCCTACCTGGACTCGCCCCGCGGGATGACCGGGTACGTGGCCAAGCCGCTGCTCGGGCGGGAGGGCGGCTCGGTGCGCATCGTCACCGGCGGCACCGAGATCACCAATCCGGGGATCTACGGCGACGAGGGCTTCTGCTACCAGGAGTTCCGGGCGCTGCCCGAGTTCGCGGGCAGCCGGATGGTCCTGGGCAGCTGGATCGTGGACGGCGAGTCGGCCGGGGCGGGCCTCCGGGAGAGCGAGAGCCTCATCACGGACGGTTACGCGCGGTTCCTGCCCCACTACATCGACGCGCCGCGTACCCCGTGAGTCGTCTACCGTTGGTGCCGTGAACTTCGACGCGTACGCCCGGACCGGTGTTGATCTCGTCAACGCCCGCCTGGACGACCTCGACGACCTGCGGGCCATCTTCCCCGACGACAACGCGTGGATGCGCGACGAGGTCGCCGACCGGGACCTGGCAATCTTCCGGCGGGCGCAGAAGCGCCTGCGCGACGTCTTCGAGTACGGCACCTCGGGCCGGGACGCGGAGGCGGTGACGGAGCTGAACACGCTGCTGGAGGCGTTCCCCGTCCAGCCGCGCATCTCCGGCCACGACTCCTCCGACTGGCACATGCACGTGACCAGCCGGGGCGCCTCGGTCAGCTCCGAATACCTGGCCGGCGCGGTCTGGGGGCTGTCGGTCTGGCTCTGCGAGTACGGCAGCGCCCGGTTCGGGGTGTGCGCCGACGAGCGCTGCGGCAACGTCTACCTGGACACCTCGTCGAACTGCTGCCGGCGGTTCTGCTCGGAGCGCTGCGCCACCCGCTCGCACGTGGCCGCGCACCGGGCCCGCAAGCGGGCGGCCGTGGGCGACCAGGTGACCGTTCCGACCCAGCCGGAACCACTCACCCCGGTCAGCTGACCTCCGACGCTCCCCGGCGTCAGGCGTCGACCGGGGAGGGGGCGGTCAGGTTGGCCCGGGCGAACTCGAGGGACTCGCGCAGGTCCGCCTCGCGGACCGCGCGGCTCTTCGCGCCCCGGGTGGTGACCTCGACCGCCACCGAGCCGGCGAAGCCCCGGCCCGCCAGCGAGCGGAGCAGCTCCCCGCAGGGCTGGCCGCCGCGCCCGGGCACCAGGTGCTCGTCGCGCCCCTCGCCGGTGCCGTCGCCCAGGTGCACGTGGGCCAGCGCGGGCCCCATCCGGTCGGCCATGGCCAGGGCGTCCGTGTGTGAGGCCGCGCAGTGCGACAGGTCCAGCGTGTACGCGGCGTAGCCCGTGTCGGTCGGGTCCCAGCCCGGGACGTACGGGACGAACTGGCGGCCGGCCATCCGCACCGGGTACATGTTCTCGACGGCGAAGCGCAGGCCGCCGAACCGGCCGGCGATCCGGTCGAGGCCGTCGGCGAAGTTGCGGGCGTAGTCGCGCTGCCAGGTGAACGGCGGGTGCACCACGACGGTGGGCGCCTCCAGCGTCTCGGCCAGCTCGGCGGCCTTGCGCAGCCGCTCCCACGGGTCGGGGCTCCACACCCGCTGGGTGACCAGCAGGCAGGGCGCGTGCACCGACAGGACCGGGACGCCGTAGTGGTCGGCGAGGCCGCGCAGCGCGCCCGGGTCCTGGCTGACCGGGTCCGTCCAGACCATCACCTCGATGCCGTCGTATCCGAGCGTCGAGGCCAGCTGGAACGCCGCCGCGGTCCGCTCAGGGAAGACCGAGGACGTGGACAGGAGCACCGGAACGCGGGAAGTCACACCCCTCAGGGTAGCCGCACCCGCCACCGCGCATCGGGACGAGCAGCCGCGAAAGACGTAAAACGGCCGCCGAGATCACACCGGCGCCAGCTGATCAAGCCGGCGCAGGATGACCCCCTCCCGCAGCGCCCACGGGCAGATGTCCACGCTGTCCACGTCGAGCCGGCGCAGCACCGCCTCGGCCACCACGGCTCCGGCGAGGAGCTGGTGGGCCCGCTGGGCGCTGACCCCCTCCAGCTCGGGCAGTTGGGCCGGCGGGATGTGCCGGATGAACCCGAGCACCTGCCGCAGCCCGGTGCGGGTGAGGCTGCGCCGCGCCCAGAGCCCGGCTCCGGAGGGTGCCGCGCCGGCCAGCCGGGCCAGCGTCCGGAACGTCTTCGAGGTGGCCACCGGACGCTCCCAACCGACCTCGGTGAGCTGCTCGACCACCGGATCGAGCTGGGCGTCGACGTACTCCCGCAGCTCCTCGACGGCCTCGGGGGACGGCGGGACGGTGCCGGACGCGTCGATCTTCAGCCGCTCCCGGCTCAGCCGCCCCGCGCCCAGCGGCAGCGAGACCGCCACGTCCGGGCCCTCGTCGATGCCGGCCGCCAGCTCCAGCGAGCCGCCGCCGATGTCCATGACGAGCAGCCGGCCGGCGGACCACCCGAACCAGCGCCGCACCGCCAGGAAGGTCATCCGCGCCTCGTCCGCGCCGGAGAGCACCTCCAGGCGTACGCCGGACTCGTCCCGGACCCGGGCCAGCACCTCGCCGGCGTTGGTGGCGTCGCGGACCGCGCTGGTGGCGAAGGCCAGCAGGTCGTCGGCCTCCAGCCCGTCCGCCGCCGCCCGGGCCATGCTGACGGCCTTGACCAGCCCGTCCGCGCCCACGTCGGTCAGCGCGCCGTCCGGGCCGATCTGCTCGGCCAGCCGGAGCACCACCTTCTCCGAGTGCGCGGGCCAGGGGTGGGCGCCGTGATGGGCGTCGACCACCAGCAGGTGCACGGTGTTGGAGCCGACGTCGAGAACACCCAGTCGCATGGTGACGACCCTAGGGCCAACACGTTTCGCCGGCTCGCCAGCCGGGCGGGGTCACCCCGCGTACGCTGGTCCGGGTGACTGGGCAGATCGAGCTTCACGTGCTGGTGGACGACCCCGACGACCCGCGCAGCCGGGAGGTCGGGCTGGACTTCCCCCGGGAGTGGATCGAGTTCGTCGACCCCGCCGACGCCAAGCACCTGGTGCGGGCCGACCTGACCTGGCTGCTCTCCCGCTGGACGTGCATCTTCGGCCGGGGCTGCCACGGCATCGTCGCGGGCCGCGCCGCGGACGGCTGCTGCTCGCACGGCGCGTTCTTCACCGACGGCGACGACGAGAAGCGGGTCCGGGCGGCGGTCAAGCGGCTCACCCCGGAGACCTGGCAGCACTTCCGCCGGGGCTTCAAGAACTGGACCGAGAACGACACCATCGACGGGAAGAACCCCGCCCGGCGGACGGCCACCCGCGCCGTCGACGCGCCATGCGTCTTCCTCAACGACGCCGACTTCCCGGGCGGGGGCGGCTGCGCGCTGCACGCCCAGGCGCTGCGCGACGGGGTGCACCCGCTGGAATACAAGCCGGACGTCTGCTGGCAGCTGCCGATCCGCCGCGACCAGGACTGGCACAAGCGCCCCGACAACACCAAGGTGCTGATCTCCACGCTCGCCGAGTTCGACCGGCGCGGCTGGGGCGCGGGCGGTCACGACCTGGACTGGTGGTGCACCTCCTCCACCGACGCGCACGTCGGGGCCGAGCCCATGTACATCTCGTACGGCCCCGAGCTGACCGCGCTGATCGGCGCTCCCGCGTACGCGAAGCTGGCCGAACTCTGCGCGGCCCGGCTCCGCCAGGGCCAGGTCGCCCCGCACCCGGCCACCGAGGGCTAGTCAGGCGACCGGCAGCACGACGACGCCGTCGTCGTCACTGTGCACCTCGGCTCCGGGCGGGAAGACGCAGTTGCCGAACGAGACCGGCACGTCCCGCTCGCCGGCACCGGTCTTGGCGCTCTTGCGCGGGTTCGTGCCGAGCGCCTTGATGCCGATGGGCAGGGCACCGAGGGCGACGACGTCGCGGACCGCGCCGTTGATCACCACGCCGGCCCAGCCGTTCTCCGCGGCCGTGCCGGCGATGAGGTCACCCATGAGGGCGGTGTGCAGCGAGCCGCCGCCGTCCACTACGAGCACCCGACCCTCCCCGGGTTCGGCCACGATCGACTTGACCAGGGCGTTGTCCTGGAAGCAGCGCACCGTGACGGCCCGGCCCGCGAAGGCCCGGACACCGCCGAACTGGCGTAGCTGGGTGTCGCACGAGCCGAGGGCGTCGCCGTGCCGGTCGTAGAGGTCGGCGGTCGTGGGGGTCTCCATGGTCGTACCTTCTTTCACTCAGGGATTCGGATCCGCGGGCCGGTGCAGGCGGGTGGCGGCGACGGCCGCGCCGGCCAGGCCGGCCGCGGTGCAGCCGAGGACGCCGGCCGCACCGGTGCCGGCGGCGAGCGCGCCGGCCGCGCTGGGGATGACAACCTGACCGAGCCGGTTGCCGGTGAGCCGCAGCGACATCGCACGGCCGCGCAGCCCGGGCGGGGCCACCTCGGCCAGGAACGACATGGTCAGCGGCTGGCCCGCACCCAGCCCGAGCCCGGCCACCGCGACCACGACCACCAGGACCGCGAACGGCAGCGGTGGCAGCAGCAGGGCCAGCCCGACGGCGGAGAGCACCACGGTGCCGACCAGCACGACCCGCCGGCCGAGGGCCGCCACCAGCCGGCCGAGCAGCAGCCGGGACGCCATCGAGGCGACCGCCCGGACCCCGAGCAGGATGCCGATCGCACCGGCGGCGATGCCGCGTTCCGCGCCGAGCGCGGGCAGGTAGACCAGGGTGATGTCGACGGCCGCCAGGACGACGCAGCTCACCGTGAGGGCGCGGACCAGGCCGGGCTCGCGGAGCAGGTCGCGCAGCCCACCGGCGCCGGGGCCGTCGGCGGCCTGCCGGTGGTGCCCGGACGGGCGCAGGAACAGCGCGACGACCAGCAGTGGCAGCGCCACCACCGTGGCGCCGAGGAAGATGGCCCGGGTGTCGGGGATCGTGCGGTCCCCGCCGAAGAGCACGATCAGGCCGGGGCCGAGCGCCTGCCCCAGCGAGGCCGCGAAGGTGTAGTAGCCGAACGCGGCGTCGTACCGGTGAGCCGGCGTGCGGTTGGCGACCAGCGCCTGCTGGGCGACCACCGCGCAGAGGTGCGCGGTGCCGAGCGCCATGCTGGCCAGGACCAGGCCGGCCACCGAGCCGGCGAGCAGCACGAAGCCGAGGCCGGCGGCGACCAGCAGGGCCGACCCGGCGAGCGCGACGCGGCGCTCGCCGAGCCGGTCCACGGCGTGCCCGGAGGGCACGGCCAGCACCAGGGGTACGACGGCGAAGCTGGCCCCGAGCACGCCCAGCCACGCCCCCGGCACGTCCAGCTCCAACGCCCGGTACGCGGACGCCGGCCGGAGCATGAAGGTGACCGCCTGCACCGCGACGGTGTGCGTGAGCAGAAGGCCGGTCTGGGCGCGCCCGGGGACCCCGGGCGCCACTCAGTCGGCCTTCACGGCGAGCACCGGGCAGGGCACCCGGAGCAGGATCTCCTGCGCGGTCGAACCCATGATCAGCTTGCCGACCGGGGTGCGGTGCCGGATGCCGATCACGACCAGCGACACGTCCTCCCGCTCGGCGATCTCGGCGATCTCCTCCGCCGCGTCCCGCCCCCGCATGAGCTGCCGGACGTTGTGCGGCACCCCGGCGGCGACCAGCTCGCGGACCACCCGGTCCAGGTCCGGCTCCTGAGCGAGCCGCGGGTCGACGTACGCGTCGCCGCGCGAGGTGTTCACGACCAGCACCGGCTCGTCGCGGAACCGGGCCTGCTCGATCGCGGCCCGCAGGGCCGCCTCGCCCAGCGGCGAGGGGACGTACCCCACCAGCACCGTCATGCCGTCACCAACCTTCCGCGCAGCGGTCGGACCACGAACCGGCCGATCAGCGGCCAGAGGAGCACCACGGCGATCGTGGCGTAGATCAGCCAGGACACCCAGCCGCCGACCAGCCCGTGCAGCTCACCGCCGGAGAGCTGCAACGCGCGCCGGCCCTGCAGCTCGGCACGCGGGCCGAGGATGATCCCGACGATCAGCGGCAGGATCGGCAGCCCGAAGCGGCGCATCCCGAAGCCGAGCAGGCCGAGGGCGAGCAGCAGGTACAGGTCGAACGGCTGCGCGTTGACCGCGTACGCGCCCATCGAGGCGAAGAAGAGGATCCCGGCGTAGAGGTAGGGGCGCGGGATCCGCAGCAGCCGCGCCCAGGCCGGGGCGAGCGGCAGGTTGAGCACCAGCAGCAGCAGGTTGCCCACGAAGAGGCTGGCGATCAGCGTCCAGACCAGGCTGGACTCCCGCGTGAAGAGCAGCGGGCCGGGCTGGATGCCGTACCCCTCGAAGGCGGCCAGCATCACCGCGGCGGTGGCGTTGGTCGGCAGGCCGATCGCCAGCATCGGCACCAGGGTGCCGGCGGCCGACGCGTTGTTCGCGGCCTCCGGCCCGGCGACGCCCTCGATCGCCCCCCGACCGAACTCCTCCGGGTGCTTCGTCAGCTTCTTCTCGGTGACGTACGACAGGAAGGTGGGGATCTCCGCCCCGCCCGCCGGCACCGCGCCGAACGGGAACCCGAACGCCGTACCGCGCAGCCACGGCTTCCAGGACCGCTTCCAGTCCTGCCTGCCCATCCACGGCTGGCCGACGGGGATCACCTCGCCGGACCTGCGGCGCAGGTGCGCGGCGATCCAGAGCGCCTCGCCCACGGCGAAGATGCCGACCGCCACCACGACCACGTCGATGCCGTCGGCGAGCTGCGGCACGCCGAAGGTGAGCCGCTGCTGGCCGGACTGGTCGATGCCGATCACGCCGATCACCAGGCCGAGCAGCAGCGAGGCGAAGCCGCGTACCCGGGACGCGCCGAGCACCGCGGTGACGGACACGAACGCCAGCAGCATCAGCGCGAAGTAGTCGGGTGCGCCGAGGCTGATCGCGAACTGCACCACCGGCGGGGTGACCACCACCAGCAGCACGGTGGCGATGGTGCCGGCGACGAACGAGCCGATTGCGGCGGTGGCCAGGGCCTGTGCGGCGCGACCCGCCTTCGCCATCTTGTTGCCCTCGATCGCGGTCACCACCGACGAGGACTCGCCGGGGGTGTTCAGCAGGATCGAGGTGGTCGAGCCGCCGTACATGCCGCCGTAGAAGATGCCGGCGAACATGATGAAGGCCTGGGCCGGCTCCATGCCGTAGGTGACCGGCAGGAGCAGCGCCACGGTCATCGCCGGGCCGATGCCGGGCAGCACGCCGACGGCGGTGCCGATGGTCACCCCGATCAGCGCGAACAGCAGGTTCATCGGGGTCAGCACGTTGGCGAACCCGTCGAGCAGGTTGGCGAAGTTGTCCATCTACAGGATCCCTTGCAGCACGCCGGCGGGCAGGTCGACGCCGAGCCCGATGGCGAAGGTGTAGAACGTGATCAAGGACAGCGCGACGGCGATCAGCAGGTTGCGCACGTAGTGCCGGTTGCCCAGCGCGTACGCGGATCCCCAGAAGAGGATCGTCCCGCTGATCACCCAGCCGAGCCGTTCGATGAGCACGGCGTTGACCAGGAACGCGCCGACCAGCAGCAGCACGGTGCGCCAGTCGATCGGAAGGCTCAGGTCGACGTCCTCGCCGGCCTCCGGCTCGCCGGCGCCGCCGCGCGCCACGTCCACCGCGTAGATCGTCGCGATGACGAGCAGCAGCACGCCGAGCAGGATCGGCACCGGCTTGGGGCCGATCGGGTCGGCCGTGTTGATCGCGCTCCCGATCCGGGTCGTGGCGTCGACGATGACCAACGCGCCGACCAGGGCGAGAAACGCACAGACGCCGTACTGGGCCCGGTCGGGCCGCGGCGCCGGCTCCGCTCCGTCGGCGGCGGCCTCCGGGCCCGGCTGCGCCGGGATGTCCGGTACGGCCGGGGGCCGGGACGGCAGGTCGCCGTCCCGGTCCGGACGCGTCGTCAGGTCGCTCATGCCAACCCGAGCTGCTTGAGTACGTCGGCCACGGCCTTGTCCTGCTCGGTGAGGAAGCTGCCGAACTCGTCGCCGGTGACGAACGCGTCGGTCCAGCCGCGCTTCTTGAGCTCGGCCTTCCACTCCTCCGACTCGTGCATCCTGGTCAGCACGTCGATCCAGACCTTCTTGTCGGCGTCGCTGATGCCGGGCGGCGCCACGATGCCCCGCCAGTTGGTGAAGACCAGGTCGATGCCGGCGGACTTCAGGGTCGGCACGTCCTTGAGCGCCTCGATCGGCGCCTCGCTGGTGACCGCGAGGACCCGGATCTGGCCGGCCTCGACCTGGTCGAGGAACTCGCCGAACCCGCTGGCGGCGAAGGCGACCTTGCCACCGAGGACGGCGGGCAACAGTTCGCCGCCGCCGTCGTACGAGACGAAGTTGACCTGGCGGGGGTCGATGCCGACGGTCTTGGCGAGCTGCATGGGCAGCAGGTGGTCCGGGCCGCCGGGCGAGGAGCCGCCGCCGACCGCGATGCCCTTGGGGTTGGCCTTCCAGGCCGCGACCAGGTCGTTGATGGTCTTGTACGGGGAGTCCTTCGGCACCACGATGGCGCCGGCTTCCTCGATCATCTTGGCCAGCGGGGTGGTCTGGGTCAGCGTCGCCGACGACTTGGAGGTGTACGAGGCACCGACCACGCCCAGGCCCATCTGCATGGCCAGCTTGCCGTTGCCCTTCTCGTTCACGGTCCGCTGGAGGCCGACCGTGCCGCCCGCGCCGGGCAGGTTGAACACCTGCACGCCGGTAGCGATCTTGGCGTCCTCCATGACCTTCGCGGCGGTCCGGGCGGTGGTGTCGTACCCGCCACCGGGGGTGTTCGGGACCATGATCCGCAGTCCGCTGACCGGCTTGCCGTCGCTTCCGGAGCCGGCCTCGTCCTTGTCGGCCGTGGCACCACAGGCTCCCAGGGCGAGGGCCGTCGCGGCGGCCACGCCCATGGCCAGCAGGTTTCTCCTAGTTGCCATCATGTTTCTCTTCCGTTTCGAATGAGTCCGGCGGCAAGATGATGGCCTTCAGGCGGGTCGCCCGTCTGCGTTGTGTCACCAGCGGAAGTTGAGGTCTTTGTGGTCGCGGTCACGTCCCGGCGCCGTACGCTCGCCGGGCAGCTGCTGATCCTCCAGCTCGCGATCATCGTCGTGGTGCTGGTGGCGGTGGCCGCCGTGTCGCTGGCGCAGTCGGCGGCGACCTTCAACCGGGTCGAGGGACGCCGCGTCGCCAACCTGGGCGAACGGCTCGGCGGCAGCCCCCTGCTCCGCGACCAGCTCGACCAGCCCGCACCCGGCGAGGCGATCGCCCCGCTGGTCCGGAACATCCTCGACCAGTACGGCGTCACGTCGGTGACCGTCGCGAACGCGCGGGGCCGGGTGGTCGCCTCGACGAACCCGACCCTGGTGGGCAGCCTGGTGGAGCTCGGCGACCCCCAGGTGGCGCAGGGCCGGAGCTGGTACGGCGAGCTGGAGATCGACGGGTCGCGGGAGCTGGTGGCTCAGGTGCCGGTGCTCGGCGACGACCCGAAGACGAAGAAGAACCTCGGCCGGTACCTCGGCGTGGTGGTGGTCGGCGAGGTGGCACCGACCTGGTCGGAGCGGCTGGTGGGAGCCTCGTCCTACCTGCTCACCTACCTGGGCATCGCCTGCGGCCTCGGGGTGGTCGGGTCGTGGCTGCTGGCCCGCCGGATCAAGCGGCAGACCCTCGGGCTGGAGCCCCGGGAGATCGCCGGCCTGGCCGAGCACCGGGAGGCGTTGCTGCACGGCATCGCCGAAGGGGTGATCGCGCTGGACCCGCAGCACCGGATCACCCTGGTCAACGCGGTCGGTCGGCGCCTGCTCGACCTGCCCGAACACTGCCTCGGCCGCAGTCTCGCCGAGCTACGGATCAACGGTCGGCTGCGGGACGTGCTGGCCGGGGCGGGCAGCGGGCCCGAGGCCCGGGACCAGGTGGTGGTCCGGGGCGGCCGGGTGCTCGTGATGAACCGGATGACGGTCCGCAAGGACGGTCGCCGGCTCGGTTCCGTCACCACGTTGCGGGACCGGACCGAGCTGGCCCGCCTGGAGCAGGAGATCGGTGGCTTCCGCAGCACCACGGAGCTGCTCCGGGCGCAGACCCACGAATTCGCCAACCAGTTGCACACCATCTCCGGGCTGATCCAGATCGGCGAGCACGACGAGGTGGTCCGGTACGTCGACGCGCTGAGCCGGCACCGCGCCTCGCTCGACCTCACGGTGACCAGCCGGATCCACGACACGGCGGTGGCGGCGCTGCTCATGGCCAAGTCGGCGCTGGCCGCCGAGCGCCGGGTGGAGTTGCGGGTCTCTGAACGGACCGGGCTGGACCGGCTGCCGCCGGAGCTGGCCGCGGACGTGGCCACCGTGCTCGGCAACCTGCTGGACAACGCCGTCGAGGCGGTGGGTGGCGACCTGTCCGACCGCCCCGCCTGGGTCGAGGTCGAGCTGCGCCAGGACGCCGCCTCGGTGGAGATCGTGGTCCGCGACTCCGGACCGGGGGTCGCACCGGAGCTGGCCCAGGAGGTCTTCACCCACGGTTTCACCACCAAGGCGGCCGAGGGCGGCGAGCGCGGCATCGGCCTGGCGCTCACCCGGCTGGTCTGCCACCGTCGCGGGGGCGAGGTCGCGGTGACCAACACCGACGAGGGCGCGATGTTCACCGCCCGGATGTCGGGGCTGAGCAGCGTGCCGGAGGGGGCGCGATGATCGACGTACTCGTCGTCGACGACGACTTCATGGTCGCCCGGATCCACCGCGGCTTCGTGGAGCGGATCGCCGGCTTCCAGGTGGTGGGCACGGCCAGCACCGGTGAGGAGGCGGTCGCCGCGGTCGACCGGCTCCGCCCCGACCTGGTCCTGCTCGACCTCTACCTGCCCGACATGTTCGGCCTCGACGTGGTGACCCGGCTCCGGGCCGCCCGGCACGACTGCGACGTGCTCGTGATCAGCGCCGCCCGGGAGGCGGAGGCGGTCCGCCGGGCGGTCCGCTACGGCGCGGTCAACTACCTGCTCAAGCCGTTCGGCTTCGACGAGCTGCGCACCCGGCTGGAGCAGTACGCGGCCCGCCGTACCGCGCTGCGCGCGGCGGTCGTCGCCGACCAGGCCGACGTCGACCGGGTGCTGTCCCGCAGCGGCTCGCCGGCCGCCATCGCGAGCCTGCCCCGGGGCCTCAGCCCGGAGACCGCCGAGCTGGTGGAACGCGCCCTGCGCGAGCACGCGGGGACGCTCTCGGCCAGCGAGTGCGCCGACCGGGTCGGCATCTCCCGGGTCAGCGCCCGCCGCTACCTGGAGCACTACGCCGGCAGCGGACGGGCCGAGGTGACCCTCAAGTACGGCGCCGCCGGCCGCCCCGAGCGCCGCTACACCTGGCTGGCCTGACCCCGGTCCGAGCTGACGCCGGCCGCGTCAGCCGGTGGCGGCGTCGACCAGGGCGCGGGCGGTGCGCTTGGCCGCCTCGGCGACCGCCGGGTCGGCGTCCAGCACCCCACTGGCCAGGCCGCCGTCGAGCAGCAGGGTGAGCTGGCGGGCCAGCAGTTCGGGCTCGGCCGCCCCGGCCCGCCGGGCCAGGTCGGTCACCCACGCCCGGACCACGTTCTTGTGCTCGACCGTACGGGCGTGCACCGGGCTGCCGGTCGGTGACTCGGCGGCGGTGTTGATGAACGCGCAGCCGTGGTACCCCTCCCGGCGGCAGGCCCCGACCAGCGCGTCGAACATGCCGACGAGCTGCTCCAGGGGATCGTCGCCGGCCTCCCGGGCGGCGGCCCGCAGCGCACCGAACCACGCCTGGTCGACCTTGTCCAGGTACGCCAGCACGAGGTCGTCCTTGCTCGGGAAGTGCTTGTACAGGGTGGCCTTGGCGACGCCCGACTCGGCGATGACGGTGTCCACCCCGACCCCGCGCGGCCCGTGGGCGTAGAAGAGCCGGAACGCGGTGTCCAGGATGCGCTCCCGGGCGGATCCAGGGGCCGTACGCGACATCAGTCCCTCCCTCGTGACCAGCAGAGTCTACAGACTGGTCCGTCCACCGCCCGGGGAGCGCGGGACCGCGCTTGTCGGGCCGCGCTCGGGTGCAGTAGACAGACCTGTCTGTTAGTCTCCCCGCATCGAGCGCGGAGCATCGGCGTCGCGCGATCACCGGAGGACGGAACGACATGCGCATCGCAGTACTGGGCACCGGCATGGTCGGCCGGACGATCGCCGCCCGGGCAGCCGAGCTCGGGCACGAGGTCACCGTCGGCACCCGCGACGTGGCGGCCACCAGCGCCGGCGACTGGGCCGGCTGGGCCAGCGCCCACCCCGGCGTGGCACTCGCCAGCTATCCGGACGTCGCCGCCGACGCCGACCTGGTGGTCAACGCGACCAGCGGCGACGGGGCACTCCCCGCCCTCACCGCGACAGGCGAGGAGAACCTGGCCGGCAAGGTCCTGCTCGACATCGCCAACCCGCTCGACTTCAGCAAGGGCTTCCCGCCCACCCTGTCGGTGCTCAACGACGACTCGCTCGGCGAGCAGATCCAGCGGGCGTTCCCCCGCACCCGGGTGGTGAAGGCGCTCAACACGCTCACCGCCGATCTGATGGCGTACCCCCGGCAGCTCGCCGACGGCGACCACAGCGTCTTCGTCTCCGGCGACGACGCGGAGGCCAAGAAGGTGGTCACCGAACTGCTGACCAGCTTCGGCCACACCGACGTGATCGACCTGGGCGACATCACCACCGCCCGGGGCACCGAGATGCTGCTGCCGATCTGGCTGCGCCTGTACGGCCGGCTCGGCACCGCCCTCTTCAACGTCAAGGTCGTCCGCTGACGCCCCCATCCTGCGACCCGAGATCTTGGACAGTTTCCGTTCGCCTCGAACGGAAACTGTCCAAGATCCGGATACGCCGCTGGCCGGCACCCCGTTCGCGGGGTACCGGCCAGCGGATCGGCTCAGCTGTTCCAGTTGTGGGTGACGATGTCGGTGGCCTGCTGCTCCCACTGGGCGTAGGCGTCGGGGTAGGCCGAGACCTGCACGGTCTGCGCGGCGTCGGTCAGGGGCATCTTGTCCCAGCCGTCGACCTGCTTGAGGCCCTTGAGGAAGGACAGGGTGGAGTACTCGGGGTCGGTGATCTGCTCCGGCGTGCCCCAACCCGAGCTCGGGCGCTGCTGGAACAGGCCCAGCGAGTCGTGGTCGTTGGCGTCGCCGAGGTGGCCCAGGTTCTCCAGCTTCGACTCCTGCAGGCTCGTGGCGATCGAGATGACCGCGGCCCGCTCCGGCAGGCCGGCCTTCTTCGTCGCGGCGATGATCGCCTTGGCGTTGGCCAGCTGCTCACCGTTGAGCTCAATCTTCGACTGAGCGCCCTGCACGCTCACCGCCACCGGCTTGGTGTCCTGCACGGGGGCAGCGTCGGCGTGGGCGGCGACCGGACCGGCGAAGATCCCACCGGTGAAGGCCAGACCAGCAATACCCAGCACACTCTTACGCAGCATCGTGTTCATGGGGGTAGCTCCATTCGGGGGTCGGCGCACACGCCGACGGGGGTCGGCTCTAACTGGCGTGCGCAAGCACCGTCAGGCGCTCAAGGAAAGTCTTGGGGGATCCTCCGGCGCGCGGGGCGGAGCCTCTTCGTCGCGCCGGGACCATGTACAACGACCGGCGGGCCACCATCATTCCCGGCCGGGCGGTCCCGCCTCGGCGGGCCTGTTACGCGGGGGCGGGCTGTCACGCGGCCCGGTCACCCCGTCGGGCGGGGCCCTCTCGCGCGGGCCGGTCACCCCGCCGGGCGGGGCGTGGTCCTCGGTCGTTCACCCGGATACAACGACCCCAGCCCGCCCGCCATTCCGCCGCCGGGATGCCGCCCGTCACCCGCGAAACGGACACCGCGCCCAGACGCGGACGGTCGGTGGAACGGTATGGAGGTATCCCGGCCCCGGAGACATGCATGAGGTTCCACTCAGCAGGCCGGGGCCATGCGCGAACCGGACGTTCTGCCGCGCCGGCGGCGGTCGGCGGAACGGTATGGAGGTCATCCGGGCCCCGGGAGACAGGCATCGCGCTTCACCCGTCGGACCGTGGCCGTCGCGAACCGGACAATCCGCCACGCAGGCGTGGCCAAGGGGACGGCATGGTCGTCTCCCGGGACTGGGAGACGCACGGGGCGTTCCGCTCTGCCGGCCGGGGCCGGGAGACGCACGGGCGTTCCGCTCCGCCGGCCGGGGCCGGGAGACGCACGGGCGTTCCGCTCCGCCGGCCGGGGCCGGGAGACGCACGGGGCGTTCCGCTCCGCCGGCCGGTGCCGGGAGACGCACGCGGCCTCTGCCGTGCGGTCAGGGAGCGGCGGTCACGGCTCGAACTTGTAGCCGAGGCCGCGGACCGTGACGATGTAGCGCGGGGCGGACGGCTCCGGCTCGACCTTGGAGCGCAGCCGCTTGACGTGCACGTCCAGCGTCTTGGTGTCGCCCACGTAGTCGGCGCCCCAGACCCGGTCGATGAGCTGCCCGCGGGTGAGCACCCGGCCGGCGTTGCGGAGCAGCAGCTCCAGCAGCTCGAACTCCTTGAGCGGGAGCTGCACGGCGGCGCCGTCGACGGTCACCACGTGCCGCTCGATGTCCATCCGGACCGGCCCGGCGGCCAGGGTCGGCGCACCCGATTCGGTCGCGTCGGCGCTCTGCCGGCGCAGGACGGCCCGGATCCGGGCGACCAGCTCGCGGGGCGAGTACGGCTTCGTGACGTAGTCGTCGGCCCCGATCTCCAGGCCGACCACCTTGTCGATCTCACTGTCCCGGGCGGTGACCATGATGATCGGCACGTGGGACCGCTGCCGGAGCTGGCGGCAGACCTCGGTGCCCGACATCTCCGGCAGCATCAGGTCGAGCAGCACGATGTCGGCGCCGGTCCGGTCGAACTCGGTGAGGGCGGAAGTGCCCGTCGCGGCGACGGAGACCTCGAAACCCTCCTTGCGGAGCATGTAGGACAGGGCGTCGGAGAACGATTCCTCGTCCTCCACCACCAGTACGCGGCTCAACGGGGTGTTTCCTTTCCTGTCGGTCAGACCTGCCGGAGCTCGGCCGGGCCGGCCTCGATCTCAGCGGAGGAGAGTGTCGCCTCCAGGTCGTCCGGTGGGCGGGCGGGCAGCCGGAGGGTGAACGTCGACCCCCCACCAAGAGTGCTCGACACATCCACCCGGCCGCCATGGTTGCTGGCGATGTGTTTGACGATGGCCAGGCCGAGGCCGGTGCCCCCGGTGGCCCGGGAGCGGGCCTGGTCGGCCCGGTAGAACCGCTCGAAGATCCGGTCGACCTCGTTCGGGGCGATGCCGATGCCCTGGTCGGCGACGGCGATCTCGACGTGCTCGTCGGTGGCCCGGGCGGTCACCCGGACTGTGGTGTCCTCGGCCGAGTAGTTGACGGCGTTCTCCACCAGGTTCGCCACGGCGGTGGCGAGCTGGCTGTCGCTGCCGTACGCGGTGAGCCCGCGCTGCCCGTCGACGACGATCTCCACGTGCCGGGCGGTGGCCGCGGTGCGGGTCCGGTCGACGACCTCGGCGATCACCCAGTCCAGCGAGACGGGCTCGGGCGCGGGCTGCGGCTCGGCGCCCTGGAGCCGGGTCAGTTCCAGCAGCTCCTGCACCAGGCGGCCGAGCCGGGTCGACTCGTGCTGGATCCGCTCGGCGAACCGCCGGGCGGCGATCATGTCCTCGGACAGCTCGGCCGGTCCGTCGCCGGCCGGCTCGGTGGCGTCCACCAGCGCCTCGGCGAGCAGTTGGAGGGCGCCGATCGGGGTTTTGAGCTCGTGACTCACGTTGGCCACGAAGTCGCGCCGGACCCGGGCCAGCCGGTGTGACTCGGTGACGTCGGCCGCCTCGATCGAGATGTAGCCGGCACCCAGTCCCATGGCACGCAGGTGCACGCCGAGCGGGTTGTCCCCCGCGCTGTCGCGGCCACGCGGCAGGTCCAGCTCGATCTCGCGGCGCACGCCCGTGCGGCGGACCTGCCCGGCGAGGGTACGGATCAACGGGTGCGCGGCGATGGAGCCGGGTGTGGCCCCGGTGCGGAGCAGGCCCATCGCCCGGGCGGCCGGGTTCACCAGCACCGGCATGTCGTCCGGGTCGAGCACCACCACGCCGGCGCGCAGCGCGTCGACCGTCTTGCGGCCGAGCCCGGAGAGCCCGCCCTGCTGGTCGTCGGGAATCGCGAGCCTCCCTGAACTGCGACGGGAGGTCTGGCCTCCCGGCGGCGCCGACCGGCGTCGCCATTCCTGGACGCGTCCGGACAGCAGCAGGCCGGCGACCAGCCCGGTCACCAGCGCCACGGCCACCGCGACCGCCACCGCCCATTCCACCCGGCGATCGTAGGGTCATTGTTAACCCGGCGATCGGGCATAACAGGACGAACCACTCTCACTTTCGGGAATGTTCACTCGCGGGTCCCGCGTCGTTCACCCGCGTTCATCTTGACGCCGGTTCCCCGGGCCTACCGTGGGTCGCGCACCTGCTCACGCCGTATCCGCCCATCCGGTCGGAGCGGCGAACACCGACCCCAGGAAGTGACGATGCGCGACGAGTTCCGGGCCGACCTGCAGATTGTCAGCCAGCTGCTGGTGGACATGGCCGAGGGGGTGCGGGCGGCCATGCGACAGGCCACCCGGGGCCTGCTCACCGCGGACCGCTCCGCGTCCGAGACGGTGATCGCGCGGGACGCCGAGATCGACGAGCTGTACCGGCACGTGGAGGAGCGGGTCTGCGACCTGCTGGCCCGGCAGGCGCCGGTCGCCTCCGACCTTCGCGCCATGATCACCGCTCTGCACGTGGCCGCCGACCTGGAGCGGATGGGCGACCTCGCCGACCACGTCGCGAAGACGGCGCTGCGCCGGCACCCCTCGCCGGCGGTGCCGGCCGAGCTGCGCCCGGTCTTCACCGACATGGCTGCCATCGCCGACCGGATGGCCGAGAAGATCGCCTCGGTGCTGGCGAAGCCCGACGCCGACCTGGCCGCCGAGCTGGACCGCGACGACGACACCATGGACGACCTGCACAAGAGCCTCTTCGGCGTGCTGCTCGGCGACGACTGGCCGTACGGGGTGGAGACCGCGATCGACGCGACCCTGCTGGGCCGCTTCTACGAGCGCTTCGCCGACCACGCGGTGAACGCCGGCGAGCACGTGGTCTACCTGATCACCGGCGAGACGGCGCCCTCGGCGAGCTGAGCTGGACACGACGAAGGCCCCCGGTCGCCCGGGGGCCTTCGTCGTCGGTTCAGCGGCCCTGGTTGGCGACCGCGGCAGCGGCTTCCTTGGCCGCGTCCGGGTCCAAGTAGGTCCCGCCGAGGACCTGCGGGCGCAGGTTCGCGTTCAGGTCGTAGCGCAGCGGGATGCCGGTGGGGATGTTCAGCTTGGCGATCGCCTCGTCGGAGATCTCGTCGAGGTGCTTGACCAGGGCGCGGAGCGAGTTGCCGTGCGCCGCCACCAGCACGGTCCGGCCGGCCAGGATGTCCGGCACGATCGAGTCGTACCAGTAGGGCAGCATCCGGTCGACGACGTCCTTGAGGCACTCCGTACGCGGCATCAGCTCGGTCGGCAGCAGCGCGTAGCGGGGGTCGCCCACCTGCGACCACTCGTCGGCGTCGTCGATCGGCGGCGGCGGGGTGTCGTAGGACCGGCGCCAGAGCATGAACTGCTCCTCGCCGTACTCGTCCAGGGTCTGCTTCTTGTTCTTGCCCTGCAGGGCGCCGTAGTGCCGCTCGTTGAGCCGCCACGACCGGCGCACCGCGATCCAGTGCCGGTCGGCGGCGTTCAGCGCCAGCTCGGCCGTGCGGATGGCGCGGCGCATGACGCTCGTGTGCACGACGTCGGGCAGCAGGCCGTGCTCGCGGAGCAGCTCGCCGCCGCGCCGCGCCTCGGTCTCGCCCTTGGCGGTCAGGTCGACGTCGACCCAGCCGGTGAAGAGGTTCTTGGCGTTCCAGTCGCTCTCGCCGTGCCGCAGCAGGACCAGCGTCCCGACGGTGGGCCCTTCGCTCGCAGTCATGCGGATCATCCTGCCGTACCTCGCCGGCGGACACGCGGGGACGGGTCGTGACGACCGCCACGTGGAAAAGCTGATGACCGGCGTTCCGGGGCGGCACTAGGTTGTAAGGCGCTGGAGATAGATCGGTCATTACCTAAACGGGGGCGCGGGGATGCGGTCGGTGCGGGGCTGGTTCGGGGACACCACAGGCGGGCTGCCGAGGACCTTCTGGTACCTCTGGACCGGCACCCTGATCAACCGCCTCGGCTCGTTCGTCCTTGTCTTCCTGGCCATCTACCTCACCCAGGAGCGCGACTTCTCCGCCTCGCAGGCCGGCCTGGTCATCGGGCTCTGGGGCGTGGGCGGCGCGGTCGGCACCACGGTCGGCGGCACCCTGACCGACCGGTGGGGACGCCGTCCCACGCTGCTCACGGCGCACCTCGGCGCGGCCACCATGATGGTGGCGCTCGGTCTGGCCCGGCCGCTCTGGGCGGTGGCGCTCGGGGCGCTGCTGCTGGGCACCTTCGCCGAGGCCGCCCGGCCCGCGTTCGGCGCCATGATGGTCGACGTCGTGCCGGAGAAGGACCGCCTGCGCGCCTTCTCGCTCAACTACTGGGCCATCAACCTGGGCTTCGCCTGCGCCGCGGTGCTGGCCGGCATCGCCGCCCAGTCCGGCTACCTGCTGCTCTTCCTGGTCGACGCGGCGACCACGCTGGTCACCGCGCTGATCATCTTCACCCGGGTCGGTGAGACCAGGTCGCCGCAGGCGGGCCCGGTGAGCAAGGGCGCGGCGGCTCCCCCGGGCGCCCTGCGCACGATCCTCGGCGACCGGGTGTTCCTGGGCTTCGTGGCGCTCAACCTGTTCGGCGCGCTGGTCTTCCTCCAGCACATCTCGATGCTGCCGATCGCCATGGGCGACTCCGGGCTGAGCCCGGCCACGTACGGCTCGGTGATCGCGCTCAACGGGGTGCTCATCGTGGTCGGCCAGCTCTTCGTACCCAAGCTGATCAAGGGCCGGAGCCGGTCGCACGTGCTGGCGCTCGCCGCGCTGGTGATGGGCGCCGGGTTCGGGCTGACCGCGTTCGCCGAGACGGCCTGGCTCTACGGCCTCACCGTGCTGATCTGGACGGTGGGCGAGATGCTCAACTCGCCGTCCAACGCCACCCTCATCGCCGAACTGTCCCCCGCCGCGCTGCGCGGCCGCTACCAGGGCGCCTTCTCGCTCTCCTGGCAGCTCGCCGGCGCCACCGCGCCGATCCTCGGCGGCCTGGTCCGGGAGCACGCCGGCAACACCGCGCTCTGGCTCGGCTGCGCCGTGATCGGCGCCGTCATGGCGGTGGCCCACCTGATCTCCGGTCCGGCCCGGGAGCGGCGCGCGGCGCGGCTCCGCACCGCGGGCACCCTCGTCACGCCGGTCACCGTGGTCCGGACCCCGGTGCCGGAGGCGGCCGAGGCCGCGGCCACCGCGCCCGCCGAGCCGGTCCGCGCCGCCTCCTGAGGTACGCCATCCGGCGGTGGTGACCAGCGCCACCAGGCGAACGCCGGGGCGGGCCACTACGGTCAGCAGGGCGGATCGGTTAACAAACTTTCCCAGGAGGACGGGTGCGCGGCCTGCGGCGCTGGTGGGACGACACGGCCGGCGGGCTCCCCGCCACCTTCTGGTACCTCTGGTCCGGCCTGCTGATCAACCGGGCCGGCGCGTTCGCCATGCTCTTCCTGTCGCTCTACCTGACCGCCGCGCGGGGCGCCTCGGCGTCGCTCGCCGGCCTGGTCGTCGGTGCGTACGGGGCCGGTGGCGCGGCCGGCACCCTGCTCGGCGGGGTGCTGGCCGACCGGTGGGGCCGGCGGGCCACCCTGCTCGCCGCTCACCTCGCCGCGGCCGGGCTCATGGTGGCGCTGGCGTTCAGCCGGGACCTGGCGGTGATCGCCGTGCTGGCCGCGCTGGTCGGGATGGTGCACTCGATGCCCAGCCCGGCGTTCGTCGCCGCCATCGTGGACGTGGTGCCCGAGGCTCGCCGCTCCCGCGCGTTCAACCTGCAGTTCTGGGCGTTCAACCTGGGCATGGCGGTGGCCTCGCTGCTGGCCGGGGTGCTCGCCGAGGCCAGCTTCGTGGCGCTGTTCCTGGTCGACGCGGCGGCGACCCTGGCGGCGGCCGTGGTCATCGCGCTGAAGGTCCCGGAGACCCTGAGCCGCCGCCCGGCGGTCACCCTGCGCGCGGTGGCGGGCCGGCGGCCCGGGCTGCACACCGCGCTGACCGACCGCACCTTCCTCGCCTTCGTCGGGCTGACCTTCCTGCTGGCCGTGCTCACCATGCAGACCTCGACGATCATGCCGCTGGCGATGCGGGCCGACGGCCTGCGCCCCTCGGCGTACGGGCTGGTGGTGGCTGTCGGCGGGGCGCTGATCGTGGTCGGGCAGCTCTTCGTGCCCCGGCTCATCGAGCCCTACCGGAAGTCGACCGTCCTGGCGGTCTCCACCGGCCTGATGGCGCTCGGCTTCGGGGCGCTGACCGTCGCCGACGGCCTGTCGCTCTACCTGGGCGCGGCAGTGGTGTGGACGGTCGGCCAGATGCTCGCCGCGCCGCCGAACGCGCAGATCAACGCGGATCTCGCCCCGCCCGAGCTGCGCGCCCGCTACCAGTCGGTGTTCTACCTGACCTTCCCGGCCGCGTCCTTCGTGGCGCCGGCGCTGGGCGGGCTCAGCCTCCAGCACCTCGGTGAGCGGCACTGGCTGGTGGTGGGCGCCCTGGGCCTGGTCGCGGCGGCCGGTCACCTGCTGGCCGGGCCGCCGCGGGAACGCCGGGTCGCCGCGCTGCGGGCCGCGGCGGAACGGTCGGAGGCGGTGTCGGCGGGGCGCTGAGCGTCCCCGGAAACGGCTCGAGCGCCCACCACGACCCCCGTCGTGATGGGCGCTCGCACCGTACGCCCGGCGGCGGCGGGCGACCCTCACCCCCGTAAGCGTCGCCCGCTCGCGCCGCCGGTTCCTCGGGTGGCACCGTCCCCCAACGGTGGGCTCCACCCGATCCCTCGCACCTCGCTTGCGCGGATCTGATCGATCCGCCGCTCCCCCGAACGATTCCAAGCGTGGCGCGGTGCAATAAAGTTAGTTCGCCCGGATTCCGGATTCAACCTCGATTGCTGTCTTGCCCGTCACAGCACCCGTGTCGGAAATCCGGCTGTCCCTGCTCCGGTCTCTTCCATGGCCAACAAGCGAATCCCCGCCGGCCATTCCCCTAAACCTCAGCCGTCCTCGCGATTCGGGTTCTCGGTCCGGAAGAAGTTGCTCTGCCGGCCGTCTCGCAGCTGCTCCTGGTAGATCAGGTTCAGGCCGCGCAGGTCGAACGTCCGGAACCAGTCGTCCCAGCTCACCTCGCGGATCCGGCTGCTCTCCCGGTATCCCGGGATGTTGAACGTCAGCACGCCGGGGCGGTCGCCACGCTCGGTACCGGCGATCGTGGCCGGCTTCGCGTTGCGGGCCCGGGCCCAGCGCTGGATGACCTCGTGGTTGGTCGTCACCAGGCTCCGCCCGGGACGCTCGGGGCGATCGTCCAGCGACATGATCTGCTGGGACGAACCCACCGATCGCGACGCCGACCGGCCACTCCGGATCTGGGTGGCCGCTGCGGCCGTACCCCGTGCCAGGGCCGGCCCGGGAGCAACGGCCGCCTTCCTCGCCGGCGCCGCCTTCGCGCGGCCGCCCGCCGTCTTCTTCGCCGGGGCCGCCTTCGCCCGGGCGCCTACGGTCTTCTTCGCCGGGGCCGCCTTCGCGCGGGCGCCCGCCGCCTTCTTCGCCGGCGCCGCCTTCGCCCGCGCGCCTACGGTCTTCTTCGCCGGGGCCGCCTTCGCGCGGGCACCCGCCGCCTTCTTCGCCGGGGCCGCCTTCGCCCGCGCGCCTACGGTCTTCTTCGCCGGCGCCGCCTTCGCCCGGGCGCCCGCCGCCTTCTTCGCCGGCGCCGCCTTCGCCCGAGCGCCCGCTGCCTTCTTCGCGGGCGCCGCCTTCGCGCGGGCGCCGGTGGCCTTCGCGGCCGGTGCCGCCTTGGCCCGCGACGGTGCGGTCCGGCGCGCCGCGGTCGTCTTCTTCGCCGCGGCCGTCTTCTTCCTGGCCGCCGGCCGGCCGGCCGGGCCGGTGCTCTTCCGGGCCGCCCCGCCCTGTTCGGACCGTAGCGTCCGGACCATGGTCTTCACCAGGTCCGGCTTGCGCATGGCGGAGATCCCCGAGACCCCGCGCCGACGCAGCTGGCCCCGGATGTCGTCGACCTTCATCCGGGAGATCTCGGATTCGTTGATGCCCGGGGTGTTCGCCGTCTGGTTGCCCGGCTTGCGTTTGGTCGCAGTCGTGCCGCGACTTGAGCTGTTGCGCTGAGCCATGGGACACGCTCCTCGACAGTCCGTCCTCGGCACGCGGTGGGTCCCAAGTGCCGCACCGCGCGGTGCGGCATACCCGTCAGGACGGGTCCGAACCTCCGGCGGCCGAGCCGGCCGGGGCCGAGGGCTCGAAGAGGTGGGCGAACGCGGCCAGGTTGGCCGTCGACTCGCCCCGCTTGACCCGCCACTCCCACTCCCGGCGGATGGCGGTGCCGAAGCCGATCTCCAGCATGCTGTCGAAGGACTCGTCGGCGTAGGTCAGCACGGCCCCGAGCAGGCGGTCCAGCTCGTCCTCGTCGATCCCGGTGAGGTTGACCCGCCCGGTCAGGTAGACGTCGCCGACCGCGTCGATGGAGAAGGACACCCCGTACATCCGGGCGTTGCGCTGGAGCAGCCAGGCCCACAGCTCCTCGCGGCGCTCGTCGGGCTGGCGCATCACGAACGCCTCGACCCGCAGGGCGTGCTCGCCGACGATCAGGTTGCAGATCGTCTTGAGCTTGTGGGTGCCCGGCAGGGTGACCGCGTACGACGTCTCGCCGGTGGACTCCCACTCCAGCTCGCGTTCGGCGCAGACGGCCTCGATCAGCGCGGCGACCTCACTCCTGCGGCTCATCGCACCCACTCTACGGCCGGCCACCGGAGGCCGCCGGGCACGGCGACGCTCACCAGGAACAGGTGAGGGCGGGATCGCCGAGCCGGCCGGCCAGCCGCACCCGGTGCTCGGCCATCGCCTCGCCGTAGACGGCGAGCAGGCCGGAGACCGTGCGCTGCCAGGAGAAGTCGCGGGCGTGCCGCTGGGCGCCCCGGGCCAGGGTGGCCCGGCGCAGCCGCTCGGGCAGCAGGCGGGCCAGCGTACGGGCCCAGTCGACCGGGTCGTGGCCGTCGATGAGGACTCCGCTGACGCCGTCCCGGACGGCGGTGACCAGCCCGCCCACGGCGGCGGCCAGCACCGGCGTGCCACACGCCTGGGCCTCCAGGGCGACCAGCCCGAACGACTCGTTGTGCGAGGGCACCGCGACCAGGTCGGCCGCGCGGTAGAGGGAGGGCAGGTCGTCGCCGGTCTGCGGCGGGAGGAACCGCACCCGGTCGGCGACGCCGAGCGAGCCGGCCAGCTCGATGAGCGCGGTGGGCCGGTCCAGCCCCGTGCCGCTCGGGCCGCCGCAGATCACCACGGTCACCTCGTCGGCGAGTGCGGGCTCCCGCTCGCGCAGTGCCGCGACCGCCCGGATCAGCACGTCCGGGGCCTTGAGCGGCTGGATCCGGCCGACGAAGGCCACCACGTAGCCGCCGGTCGGCAGGCCGAGGCGGCGGCGGGCCGCCAGCATCGCCGCATCCCGGTCGCCCGGGGCCGGGCGGAACCGGTCCAGGTCCACGCCGGGCTCCACCACGGTCACCCGGGCCGGCTCGGCGTCGTACCGGTCGATGAGGTCGCGGGCCTCGACCCGGGTGTTGGCGATCAGCCGGTCGGACTCGGCGACCACCTGCTCCTCGCCGATGACGCGCGCCTTGGGCTCGGGCCGGTCCCCGGCGGCGAGCCGGGCGTTCTTGACCTTGGCCAGGGTGTGCGCGGTGTGCACCAGCGGCACGCCCCAACGCTCCTTGGCCAGCCAGCCCACCTGCCCGGAGAGCCAGTAGTGCGAGTGGATCAGGTCGTAGTGGCCCGGCGGGCGGGCCGCCTCGGCGCGGAGCACCCCGGCGGTGAAGGCGCAGAGCTGGCCGGGCAGCTCCTCCTTGGTCAGCCCCTCCAGGGGGCCGGCGGTGACGTGCCGGACGCTCACCCCGGGCGCCATCTCGACCACCGGCGGCAGGTCGCCGGAGGTGGCCCGGGTGAAGATCTCCACCTCGACGTCCGCCTCGGCCAGCCGCCGGGCGACCTCAAGGATGTAGACGTTCATGCCGCCGGCATCGCCCGTGCCGGGCTGGTGCAGCGGCGAGGTGTGCACGGAGAGGGTGGCGATCCGGCGCGGCCGCGGCCACGGCAGGGCACCTCGCTGACGACCGATACCGGTGTGCAATTCCGCCACGTCCGCTCCCTCTGTCACGGTTGATGCCGTCCCGCACGACCGGCGCTTCTCGGTCAACCTCCGCGCCGGATGTCATCTTCCCCATCGGGCTTCGGAAATGCGTCGCGGCGGGTCCCGGGCGTGACGGACCTCATCACCGCGCGGAGCGGTGCGCCGGGTGAGAATGACCGGATGACCTCAGTCGCCATCGTCACCGGCGCGTCCAGCGGGATCGGCGCGGCCACCGCCCGCCGGCTGGCCGCCGAGGGTTTCCACGTGCTCGCCGCCGCGCGGCGTACCGACCGGCTGGCCGGCCTGGTCGCCGAGATCGAGGCGGCCGGCGGCGCGGCCACCGCGGTGGAGTGCGACGTGACCTCCGACGGGTCGGTCGCCGGCCTCGCCGCCGCGGCCGCCGCCGCGCCCGGCCCGGTCACCCTGCTGGTGAACAACGCCGGTGGGGCGCGCGGCCTGGACCCGGTGGAGTCCGCCGACGTCGGCGACTGGCAGTGGATGTACGACGTCAACGTGCTGGGCACGCTCCGCGTCACCAAGGCGCTGCTGCCGGCGCTGGAGGAGTCCGGCGCCGGCACCATCGTGATCGTCAGCTCCACCGCCGGGCACGTCGTCTATGAGGGCGGCGGCGGCTACACGGCGGCCAAGCACGCGCAGACCGCGATCGCCGGCACCCTCCGGCTGGAGCTGTGCGGCCGCCCGGTCCGGGTGATCGAGATCGACCCGGGCATGGTCAGGACCGAGGAGTTCGGCCTGGTCCGCTTCGGCGGCGACGCCGATCGGGCCGACGCCGTCTACGCCGGGGTGGCCGAACCGCTGGTCGCCGAGGACGTGGCCGACTGCGTCGCCTGGTGCGCCACCCGACCGCACCACGTCAACATCGACCAGCTCGTGGTCCGCCCGCTGGCCCAGGCCGCCCAGCACAAGGTGCACCGGACCGCGTGAAGCGCGAGGAGTGAGCCGGGCCTGCGAGCCCCGCAGTCGCGAACGGGGAGGTGCTGATGGTCCGGCCGCTCGGGGCTGTCACCCGGGGCACGACGAATCCGAACCGGCTCCGGCGGGTCGACAACTGGATCGCCGCGACCTGCGGCGACGCGCTGCGCTCCGCCGCCGACCCCCTCGTGGTCGACCTGGGCTACGGCGCCACCCCGGTGACCGCCGTCGAGCTGCGGGCCCGGCTGGCCGCCGCCGTCCGCGCCGACGTCCGGGTGGTCGGGCTGGAGATCGATCCGGTACGCGTGGCCGCCGCCCAACCGGCCGCCGACCCGCCCGGGCTCACCTTCGCCCGGGGCGGCTTCGAGCTGGCCGGGTTGCGCCCCGCCCTGGTGCGCGCGTTCAACGTGCTGCGCCAGTACGACGAGAGCCAGGTGGCCGACGCCTGGCGCGCGGTGACCGGACGGCTCGCGCCGGGCGGGCTGCTGGTCGAGGGCACCTGCGACGAGTTGGGGCGGCTCGGCGCCTGGGTGCTGCTCGACGCCACCGGCCCGCGCACGCTGACCCTGGCCGCGAAGCTCACCACCCTGGAGAGCCCGGCCCAGCTCGCCGAGCGGCTGCCCAAGGCGCTGATCCACCGCAACGTTCCCGGCGAGCCGATCCACGACCTGATCCAGGCCTTGGAGAGCGCCTGGCACTCCACCGCCGGCTACGCCCCCTTCGGCCCCCGCGACCGCTGGACCCGAACGGTAGCCGCGGTGCGGGCGGCCGGCTGGCCGGTCCTGGACCGCCCCCGCCGCTGGCGCCTGGGCGAACTCACAGTCCCCTGGCCCACCATCGCGCCCACCTGACCCCGCGCCCTCGCCGGCCCCCGCGCCCCGACGCCCGCGCCGCCCCCGACGCCCGCCCGCGCCCGCGCCGCCCGCGCCCGCACCGCCCGCGCCCGCACCGGCGATCATGAAGTTAGCGGCATTTTCTGTCCTGTTTGTCGCCGCTAACTTCATGATCACCGGACCGAGGGACGGGGTGGGGCCAGCCCGGGGAGGGGGTCAGATGGCGCAGTTGATCAGGACGGGTTCGGGGTGGAGGGTTACCGCGAAGCGGGCCTGGACGCCGTCGCGGATCTCCCGGGCCAGGGTGATCAGGGCTGCCGTGCTGGCGGCGCCCGTGTGGTTGGTGAGGGCCAGGGTGTGCTTGCTGGAGATGGCGACGCCCTCGGGGCCGGTGTGGCCCTTGCCGAAGCCGGCCTTGTCGATCAGCCAGGCGGCGCTCAGCTTGACCGTGTCCCCCGGGCACGGCCAGGACGGCGGTTCGCCCAGGTCGGCGGCACGCTCCCGCAGCCGCTCGTACGCCTCCCGCTCCAGCACGGGGTTGGTGAAGAACGAGCCCACCGACCAGGTGTCCGGGTCCTCCGCGTCGAGCACCATGCCCTTGCCGGCGCGCAGCCGCCGCACGGTGGCCCGGGCGTCCGCCAGCGGCACCCGGTCGCCCACCTCGACGCCGAGCGCGCGGGCCAGCTCGGCGTAGCGCACCGGGCCGGAGAGCGGGGAGCGGGTGAGCCGGAAGTCGACCGAGAGCACCACCCAGCGGTCGCTGTACTTGAAGATGCTGCCCCGGTAGGCGAACCCGCAGTCCGCCGCCGGGATCCGGACCACGGCGCGCCGGGTGCGGTCGTACGCCTCCACGGCGGTGATCGTCTCGGCCACCTCCTGGCCGTACGCGCCGACGTTCTGGATCGGGGTGGCGCCGGCGGAGCCGGGGATGCCGGAGAGGCACTCCAGCCCGGACCAGCCGCGCTCGACGGTGGCGGCGACCAGGTCGTCCCAGGGCTCGCCGGCCTCGACACGTACGGTGACGGTGTCGGCGTCCTCGGCGACCACCTGGAAGCCCCGGGAGCGGATCAGCACGACGGCGCCGGGGAAGCCCTGGTCGCCGATCACCACGTTGCTGCCGCCGGCCAGCAGCAGGACGGCCTGCTCCCGGGCCTCCGCCTCCTGGACCTTCCGGACGATCTCGTCGGCGCTGGTGGCGATCTCCAGCCGCCCGGCGGGGCCGCCGAGGCGCAGCGTGGTGTAGCGCGCCAGGGTGGCCGGGTCGGTCGGGTCGGCTCCGGTCGTCGGTTCGGCGTAGACGTCTGACACGCCTCTCACCCTAGGCTGAGGGGTAGCCGCGGCACCCACTGGTGGCCCGGTCACCCCCGGGAGGATTGCGATGAGCAGACTGCACGGCACGAAGGACTTCTGGATCGGCGCGTTGCGGACGGAGGGTCCCGCCTTCGCCGCCGCCGTCGCGGAGGCGCCCCCCGAGACACCGGTGCTGTCCTGTCCCGGCTGGACGGTCTCCGACCTCGCCCACCACCTCACCCGGATGTACGTCTGGGCCCGCACGGTGCTGACCGCCGGGACGGCCAGCCGCCCGGAGCGGCACGACCCGGAGCCGCCGGCCGGCCTCACCCCGGCGCAGTGGTACGGCCAGGAGTACGAGCGGCTCATGGCGCTCTTCGAGGGGCTGGACCCGGAGGCCCCGGCGTGGAACTTCGCCCCGCAGCCGAAGAAGGCGGCCTTCTGGCCGCGCCGGGCGGCGCACGAGACCGCGGTGCACCGCTGGGACGCCCAGCTCGCCATCGGCGCGGGTGAGCCCATCGAGGCCAAGCTCGCGGCCGACGGGGTGAGCGAGGTGCTGGACACCTGGCTGCCGGCGGGCCGGCGGATCCAGCCCGGCCAGTGGCACGGGGTGGTCCAGCTGACCGCGACCGACGCCGCCCAGGAGTGGTACCTGCGGCTGCGCGGCGAGGGGATGGCCCTGCTGGACACCGCGACGATTCTCGACCACGACGAGCACCACGCCCGCGCGCAGGTCACCGGCACGGCCAGTGACCTGCTGCTGGCGGTGATGGGCCGGATCAGCTTCGACGCCCTCGGGGTGGCCGGCGACCGCCGCCTGCTCGACGGTCTGCGGGTGGGCTGACCCCACCGGGGGGTCGTGCGGGACATCGGGCGGAGAGCGGCGTTTCCGACCGGAGCGCCACTCTCCGCCTTTTTCCGGACGCTCTGAGAGCGCTCTCTTGACACGGTCGGAGGTAGCCACCACCCTGTCGTGAGAGCGCTCTCTGAGTACCGGAACCGCCCGCCACCACCCGATACACCTAGAGGGGTCAGATAAGAGATGGTCACCTTCACGCGCCGCCGCCTGGCTGCGGTGGCCCTGGTCGCCACCACCGCGCTGCTGGGCGCCACCGCCTGCGGGGGCGGTGACGACGAGGCCGCCGCCGGTGGCCCGGTCACGCTCACCGTCGACGTCTTCGGCCAGTTCGGCTACGAGGAGCTCTACAAGGAGTACATGGCCAGCCACCCCGACGTGAAGATCGTCGAGCGGGGCACCGGCAGCAACCTGGACGAGTACTCGCCGAAGCTCACCCAGTGGCTCGCCGCGGGCAAGGGCGCGGGCGACATCGTCGCCATCGAGGAGGGTCTGCTGGTCGAGTACAA
Source organism: Micromonospora sp. CA-244673 (assembly GCF_050948395.1). NCBI lineage: Bacteria > Bacillati > Actinomycetota > Actinomycetes > Micromonosporales > Micromonosporaceae > Micromonospora > Micromonospora sp. CA-244673. The sequence continues at coordinate 6,668,625 of NZ_CP192019.1, forward strand.
GGCCAACCCGCAGAACTTCGTCAACCTGCTCGACCACGGCGCCGCCGACCTGAAGGGCAACTTCCTGGACTGGAAGTGGAACCAGGGGCTCACCGCCGACGGCAAGCAGCTCATCGGCCTCGGCACCGACGTCGGAGGCATGGCCATGTGCTACCGCAAGGACCTGTTCGCCAAGGCCGGGCTGCCCACCGACCGCGAGGCCGTCTCGAAGCTCTGGCCCACCTGGTCGGACTACATCAGGGTCGGCGAGCAGTTCAAGGCGAAGAACACCGGCGCGTCGTTCCTCGACGCGGCGACCAACACGTTCAACACCATCCTGCTCCAGACCGCCGGCAACACCACCGGCTACAGCTACTACGACACCGGCGACAAGCTGGTCGTCGACAGCAACCCGGCGGTCCGGCAGGCGTACGACACCACCATGGACATCATCGACTCCGGCCTGTCCGGCCGCTACGGGTCGTGGTCGGAGGAGTGGGTCTCCGCGTTCAAGCAGTCGAAGTTCGCCACCATCGCCTGCCCGGCCTGGATGACCGGTGTCATCGAGGGCAACGCCGGCCCGGGCGCCAAGGGCAAATGGGACATCGCCCAGGTCCCCGGCAACGGCGGCAACTGGGGCGGCTCCTTCCTCGCGGTGCCGAAGCAGAGCAAGCACCAGGCCGAGGCGATCGAGCTGGCGAAGTTCCTGACCAGCGCCAAGGGCCAGATCGGCGCGTTCAAGGCCAAGGGCCCGCTGCCCTCCTCGCCGCAGGCGCTGGCGGACCCGGCCATCGTCGACTCGACGAACGCGTACTTCTCGACGGCACCGGTCGGCCGGATCTTCGCCGAGGGCGCCAAGAACCTGAAGCCGGTCTACATGGGCCCGAAGAACCAGGCCGTCCGCACCGAGGTGGAGAACGCGGTCCGCTCGGTGGAGCTGGGCAAGCGCAGCCCGGAGCAGGGCTGGACCGACGCGGTCGGTAACGCCACGAAGGCCGCTGCCAAGTAACCCGAGCCAGGCGTGCGGGCGGTCCCCGGTCGACGGGTGCCGCCCGCACGGCGGAAAGGAGTCCCGGGCCATGGCAGTCCAGCTCGACGCCCGCCCGCCGGTCGCACCGACGCCCGGCACCACCCGCCCCTGGAGGGGCGTCCGGCTCAGCCGGTTCGACACGAGGTACTCGCCCTACCTGTACATCGCCCCGTTCTTCCTGCTCTTCGGGGTCTTCGGGATCTATCCGCTGGCCTACACCTTCTGGGTCTCGCTGCACGACTGGGACCTGCTCGGCGCCGACCACCCGTTCGTCGGGCTCGACAACTACAGCGAGCTGCTGGCCGACCCGGACTTCTGGCACTCGGTCGTCAACACCCTCGGCATCTTCGTCATCTCCACGGTCCCCCAGCTGCTGCTCGCGCTCTGGCTGGCCAACCTGCTCAACCGGCAGCTCCGGGCCCGGACCACCTGGCGGATGGCGGTGCTCATCCCGAACGTCACCTCGACCGCCGCGGTGGCGATCGTCTTCGCGGTGCTCTTCGGCCGCGACTTCGGGATGATCAACTGGCTGCTCGACCACGTCGGCGTCGACGCGATCGACTGGAAGGCCAACCGGCTCGCCTCCTGGGTGGCCATCTCCGCCATGGTGGACTGGCGGTGGACCGGCTACAACGCCCTGATCTTCCTGGCCGCCATGCAGGCCATCCCGCGCGACCTCTACGAGTCCGCGGCCATCGACGGGGCCGGCCGGGCCCGGCAGTTCTGGTCGATCACCGTGCCGCTGCTCAAGCCGACGATCATTTTCGCGGTCATCATCTCCACCATCGGCGGCCTCCAGCTCTTCACCGAGCCCCGCCTGTTCAACTCGGGCACCAACGCCATCCGCGGCGGGCCGCTGCGCGAGTCGCAGACGGTGACCATGTACATGTTCGAGAACGCCTTCGCGCCGCACTACAACTTCGGCTACGGCTCGGCGATCGCCTGGCTGCTCTTCGCGCTCATCGCGGTGGTCGCGGCCGTCAACGTCCTGCTCCTCCGCCGGCTGGGCGGCGGCGCGCGCAAGGAGGACCCCCGATGACCCGCCTCTGGTCCGCCGGCCGGCTCACCTACCTGGCGCTGGCCGTCACGGCCCTGATGTCGATCTTCCCGATCTACTGGATGTTCGTGGTGGCCAGCCGGACCAGCGACGCGATGGGTCAGGTCCCGCCCCCGCTCACCCCGGGCGGCAACCTCGGCGCCAACATCGCCCGGCTGTTCACCAACACCGACGCGTACTTCCTCACCGGGCTGATCAACTCGGCGATCGTGGCCGGCACGGTCACCGTCTCCGTGGTCTTCTTCTCCACCCTGGCCGGGTTCGCCTTCGCCAAGCTGCGCTTCCGCGGGCGCAACGCGCTGCTGCTGGTCATCGTGGCCACCATGATGGTGCCCACCCAGCTCGGCGTGATCCCGCTGTACCTGCTCATGACGAAACTGAACTGGAACGACCGGCTGCCGGCGGTCATCGTGCCGGCCCTGGTCACCGGATTCGGCGTGTTCATGATGCGGCAGTACGCCGGCCAGGCGGTGAGCACCGAGCTGATCGAGGCCGCGCGGATGGACGGCTGCAACACCGCGCGGATCTACTGGAACGTGGTGCTGCCCGCCCTGCGCCCGGCCGCCGCCGTGCTGGGCCTGCTCACCTTCATGACCACCTGGAACGACTTCCTGTGGCCGTACGCGGTGCTGAACGATCCGGAGAACCCGACCGTGCAGCTGTCGCTGCGGGCCCTGTCCGACGGCTACTACCAGGACATGTCCCAGGTGTTCACCGGGACCGCCATCGCCACCCTGCCCCTGCTGCTGGTGTTCGTCGCGTTCGGCCGCCAGATCATCGGCGGCATCATGGAAGGCGCGGTGAAGGCATGACCGAGCTGCGGTTCCCCGAGGGCTTCGTCTGGGGGGCGGCCACCGCCGCGTACCAGATCGAGGGCGCCGCCCGGGAGGACGGGCGCGGCGAGTCCATCTGGGACACCTTCAGCCGTACGCCGGGCCGGGTGTTCCAGGGGCACACCGGCGACGTGGCCTGCGACCACTACCACCGGTACGCCGAGGACGTGGCGCTGATGGCGGAGCTGGGGCTTCGGGCCTACCGCTTCTCGGTCGCCTGGCCCCGGGTCCGGCCCGACGGCACCGGCCCGGTCAACCCGCGCGGCCTGGACTTCTACGACCGGCTGGTGGACACCCTGCTGGCCCGGGGCATCGACCCGTTCGTCACGCTCTACCACTGGGACCTCCCGCAGGCGCTGGAGGACCGGGGCGGCTGGACCGTCCGGGAGACCGCCGAGCACTTCGCCGATTACGCCCTGGCCGTGCACCACCGCCTCGGCGACCGGGTCCGCACCTGGACCACGCTGAACGAGCCGTGGTGCTCGGCCTACCTCGGCTACGGCAACGGGGTGCACGCGCCCGGCGGGCGGGACGCGGGGGCGGCCTTCCGGGCCGTACACCATCTGCTGCTCGGGCACGGCCTGGCGGCCCGGGCGCTGCGCGCGGCCGGCGCGGAGGTCGTCGGGATCACCCTCAACCTGGCCGACGTGCGGCCGGCGGCCGCCGGGAGCGCGGCGGACGCCGCCGCCGCGGCTGGTCGACGGTCTGCAGAACCGGATCTTCCTGGACCCGCTGACCGGCGCCGGCTACCCCGACGACGTGCTGGCCCACCTGAGCCGCATCGTCGAACCGGACTACCTCCGGGACGGGGACGAGAAACTGATCGCCGCTCCGCTCGACCTGCTCGGGATCAACTACTACTCGCCCACCTACGTGGCCGGCCGGGCGGGCGGCGCCGGGAACACCGCGTACCCGGGCACCGAGGGCAGCGTCGAGTTCCTGCCGCCGGCCGGGCCGCTCACCGACATGGGCTGGAGGATCGAGCCGGCCGGCCTCACCCGGCTGCTGGAACGGGTGTCCGCCGACCACCCGGGGCTACCGCTGATCATCACGGAGAACGGCGGGGCCTTCCCCGACCGGGACACCGACGGGACCGGCCGGGTGGCCGACGCCGACCGGATCGCCTACCTCGACGGGCACCTGCGCGCCGCGCACGACGCGGTCGCCCGCGGGGTCGACCTGCGCGGTTATCTCGTATGGTCGTTGCTGGACAACTTCGAATGGGCCGAGGGCTACCGGAAGCGGTTCGGGATCGTCCACGTCGACTACCTGACCCAGCGGCGCACACCGAAGGAGAGTGCCCGGTGGTACCAGGAGGTGATCTCCCGGAACGGGCTGTGACGAAGTGGTGGTGACGGGGATGACGACGGCACAGCGACCGACCCTGGAGGCCGTGGCCAGACGGGCGGGGGTGTCCCGGGCCACGGTCTCCCGCGTGGTCAACGGCTCCACCACCGTGGCCGAGCCCATCCAGCAGGCGGTCCGCCGGGCCGTCGAGGAACTGGGGTACGTCCCGAACCTCGCCGCCCGCAGCCTGGTCACCCAGCGCACCGACTCGATCGCCCTGGTCCTGCCCGAGGCGGCCACCCGCGTCTTCTCCGACGACCAGGTCTTTCCCGGGATCATCCGGGGCGCCGCCCAGGAACTGGAGGCGGCCGACAAGCAGCTCGTGCTGATGCTGGCCGGCTCGCCGGCCGGGCACGAGCGGGTCGAGCGCTACACCACCGGGCGGCACGTCGACGGCGTGCTGTTCGCCTCCCTGCACGGCGAGGACCCGCTCCCCGGGCGGCTGGCCCAGCTCGGCATCCCGGTGGTGTGCAGCGGTCGCCCGCTGGACGGCGCCGAGGTGCCGTACGTCGACGTCGACCACGTGGGCGGTGTGGCCGAGGCGGTCCGCCACCTGATCGCGAACGGTCGGCGGCGGATCGCCACCATCGCCGGGCCGCAGGACATGGTCGCCGGCATCGAGCGGCTGATCGGCTACCGGGACACGGTCGCCGCGGCCGGCCTGCCGGAGCTGATCGCGTACGGGGACTTCACCCGGGAGTCCGGCACGGCGGCCATGCGGCAACTGCTCGCCGCCGACCCCCGGCTGGACGCGGTGTTCGCGGCGTCCGACCTGATGGCGCACGCCGCGCTGCGCACCCTGCGGGCGGCGGGCCGGCGGGTGCCGGACGACGTGGCGGTGATCGGGTTCGACGACATCGAGACGGCGGCGTACACCGAGCCGCCGCTGACAACGGTGAAGCAGCCGATAGTGGAGCTGGGGCGGGCCATGACCCGGCAACTGCTCCGGATCGCCGCGGGCGAGCACGTCGAGCAGGCGCTGCTGCTCCCCACCGAGCTGGTGGTCCGCGACTCGGCCTGAGCGGACCGACCCCGCTTAACCCGTCGCGGGCGGCGGCAGCCGGGCGCTACGGTCGCCCGGTGACCGGCATCGTGCGTCTGATCCGTGCGCCCCAGCTCTCCGACGTCGCCGAGTACGCGTACGCGGCCGAGGTCGCGCCGCCCGCGCGGCTGATCTTCACGGCCGGGGCCTGCCCGCTGGACGCCGACGGGCGGACCGTCGCGCCCGGCGACCCCGCGGGCCAGGCCCGGCAGGTGCTGGCCAACCTGGAGACGGCGCTGGTCGCGGCCGGCGCCGGGCTCGCCGACGTCGTCAAGACCACGGTGTACGTGGCCAGCGGTGACCGCAGCGACCTGGTGTCCGTCTGGCAGGTCGTCCGGGACGCCTTCGGCGACCACGATCCACCCAGCACCCTGCTCGGGGTGGCCGTGCTGGGCTACCCGGACCAGCTCGTGGAGGTCGAGGCGGTCGCCGCCGTCCGGTAAACCCCTCGCCGGTGGCGGGCGACCGCTCTAGGGTCGGCCGGATGACCGACGACCTGATCCGACCTGCCCGCCCCGAGGACGCGCCCGGTGTGGTGGCGCTGCGCGCCCTCGTCCACCCCTACCTGGTGCGCGGCGTCGAGTCGACCCGACGCATGATCGCCCAGCCGCCGCCCGGTGAGGACTGGGCCGCCTGGGTGGCCGAGGTGGACGGGCAGGTGGTGGGCTGGGTGTCGGCGTACCGGAACACCCAGACCTCAACGGCGGGCGTCGGGGAGGTCGCGACCCTGCACGTCCATCCGGCGCACCGGCTCCGGGGAATCGGCACGGCCCTCCTGGACGCCGCGCTCGACCACCTGCGCCTGCTCGACGTGAAGCGGCTGCTCACCTGGTCCCAGCCCGGGTCGCTGGCGTTCGCCCGCCGGCACGGCTTCACGCCCAGCCGCGAGCTGCGCTACTCCGCGCTCGACCTCCAGCCGGCCCCACCGATGCCCGAGCCGCCGCCCGGCGTTCGGCTGCTGTCGGCCGCCGAGGTTGACCCGCGCCGGATCCACCGGGTGGACGCCGAGGCCTCGCTGGACGAGCCGGGCGACGTACCGACCGACGCGCTCGGCTATGACATCTGGCACCACGAGGTCTGGGAGAACGTGGGCCTGGACCGGGCCGCCAGCACGCTGGTCGAGGTGGACGGCACGTTGGCCACCGTCAGCCTGGTCAAGCGGGACGGCGACCGGATGTGGTCGGACTTCACCGGCACGGTCCCCGCACACCGCGGGCGCGGCCTGGCCCGGCTGGCGAAGCAGGCGGCGCTGCATCGGGCCGCCACCTCCGGGGTACGCACCGCGTACACCTCGAACGACGAGGCGAACGGGCCGATGCTGGCCATCAACGCCCGGCTCGGCTACCGGCCGGTGGGCAGCCAGTGGTCCTGCCTGCGCGACCTCGACTAGCGCCCGGCGGCGACCCGGACGGCGGTCGCGTAGGTGTCCGCGCCGAAGAGCACGAGCCGGGCCTCGACGACATACGCCGGGGTGGCCGCGTGCAGCGCGGCCAGCGCCTGCGCGACCGCGTCCTCGACCGGCCAGCCGTAGATGCCGGCGGAGATCAGCGGGAAGGCGACGCGCGCCGCGCCCAGGTCGTCGGCGATCCGGAGGCTGCTGGCGTAGCAGTCGCGCAGCAGCACCGACCGGTCCTCGCGCGGGGAGAAGACCGGCCCGACGGTGTGCACCACCCAGCGGGCCGGCAGGTGACCGCCGGTGGTGGCGACTGCCTGACCGGTCGGCAGGCCGTCCGGGTAGCGGGAGGCGCGCAGCGCCCGGCACTCCTTGAGGATGGCCGGCCCGCCTGCGCGGTGGATCGCGCCGTCCACTCCCCCGCCGCCGAGCAGCGAGGAGTTGGCCGCGTTGACGATGGCGTCGACCTGCTGCGTGGTGATGTCCCCCTCGATCAGGACCGTCTCCATGTCACCCCTCCTCGACGACGGACTGCCCGAGCGACCGGCGGGCCAGCAGGGTGGCCCCGGCCACGGCGGCCGGCATGACCAGCACCGCGCCGAGCGGGATCAGGAAGCAGACGAAGACCGCCACCCCGAAGCCCAGGGTGGTCGGCCGGTCCGCCCTGAGCAACGACCGCCGCTCCGGCAGTCGCATGCCGCGCCGGTAGAACGGCGCGCCGACCAGCTCCAGGGCGAGGAACCAGCCGCCCACCAGGGCGCCGACCACCGGGACCACCGTCTGACCGACCACCGGGATGAAGCCGGCCGCGAAGAGGGGTACGCCGACCAGCGCGGAGATGGCGACCAGGCGCAACGAGTCGAGGATGCTGCGCCGCAGCGACGCCCAGAACGGCACCTCGACCGCCCCGGGCGTGCCGCCGAGGCGGTCCTCCACCCGCTCGGAGATCTTCTCGTAGAACGGGTCGCCCACGGCCAGGGTGACCGCCGTGAAGGTGAGCACCCCGAGCAGGCCGGCCAGCCCGACGACGGCGAGCCCGGCCACCACCCGGATGAGGCTGCGCCAGGTCTCCGACCAGTCGTCCGCGAACGGGGTGACCAGCGCGGCCAGGTCGTCCACGAAGTACAGCAGGGTGGCGAACAGGGCCACGAACAGCGCGCCGGTGATCAGCGCCGGCACGATCCCGAGCAGCATCAGGCCGGGGCTGCGGACGTAGAGGCCGAGACCGCGCAGCAGCAGGCCGGCGCCGGCGAGGAAACGGGTGACGGCGCCGGTCACGGGCGCGGCGAGGCGGGGTGCGTCCACGACGGCACAGCCTAGTGGCCGATCGCATTCCGGTCCGGTCCCGCGCCGGAGGGCAGGATGGGTGGGTGCGCGCGTCCCGGTTGATCTCGTTGGTGCTGCTGCTTCAGGCGCGGGAGACGATGACCGCGGCCGAGCTGGCCCGCGAGCTGGAGGTCTCCGAGCGCACGGTCTACCGGGACGTGCTGGCGCTCTCCGCCGCCGGGGTGCCGGTCTACGCCGACCGCGGCCGGGCCGGCGGCTACCGCCTGCTCGGCGGCTACCGGACCCGGCTGACCGGGCTGACGCGGGACGAGGCGGAGGCGCTCTTCCTGGCCGGGCTGCCCGGCCCGGCCGGCGACATGGGGCTGGCCGACGCGGTGGCCGGCGCCGAGCTGAAGGTGCTCGCCGCGCTGCCGCCGAGCCTGCGGGACGCGCCGGCCCGCACGGGCCAGCGGTTCCATCTGGACGTGCCGGGCTGGTTCCGGGAGTCCGACCCGCCGCCGTGGCTGGCCGAGCTGGCCCGGGCGGTCTGGCGGGACCGGCAGGTCGAGCTGCGCTACCGGCGCGGCGACCGGGAGGTGACCCGGTCGGTCGCGCCGTACGGGCTGGTGCTGAAGAACGGCGTCTGGTACCTGGTCGGGCGGGTCGGTGCCGGGTGGCGGACGTACCGGGTGGACCGGGTGGTCGGCGTCGAGGTCGGCGGGGAGGGCTTCGAGCGGGACGAGGGCTTCGACCTGGGGGCGTACTGGCGGGAGCAGGCCGAGGCGTTCCTGCGGGACATCCTCCGGGCCGAGGTCACCGTGCGGCTCAGCCCGGCCGGGCTGCGCGCGCTGCGGCACCTGGTCGACGCCCCGTTCGTCCACGCCGAGGCGGTCGCCGCCGCCGGCCGGCCCGACGGGCAGGGCCGGGTGGTGCTCCGGTTGCCCGTCGAGTCGGTCGAGGTGGCGTACGCCCAGCTGCTGTCCCTCGGCCCCGAGGTGGAGGTGCTCGACCCGCCCGAGCTGCGGGCCCGCTGCGCCGAGGCGGCCTGCCGCGCGGCCGCGCTCTACGCCGGGGACGGAACCGGTCAGCGGTAGCCGGCGTCGTTCGCCGGCTTGCCCGGCCGGACCACCTCCTCGTAGTAGCGCGCCCAGTGCGGGCGGGTGCCGTCGAGGTCGGTGAAGCCGTACACCTGGGCGAGCCCGCCGCTGTCCACGGACTTCCCGTTCCACCGGGCCCGGTCCGGGTCGGCGGCCAGGGCGGCCACGGCGCGCCCGACGAAGGCCGGCGTCTCCGACATGACGAAGTGCGGGTCGGTCGCCGCGCCGTCACGCCAGGTCGCCTCGGTGACGCCGAAGTGCTCCAGCATCGCCTCCGAGCGCAGCCAGCCGGGGGTGAGCGCGACCGCCGTGGCACCGTGCGGCGCCAACTCGTGCGCCTGGCTGAAGGCGAGCCGGTTCACCGACACCTTGGCCAGGTCGTAGAAGACCGAGAGCCGGTACTCGGTGTCGTTGTACTCCTTGGTCCCGTCGCCGATCTCCACGACCAGGCCACCGGGGTTGCGGATCAGCAGGGGCAGGGCGAAGTGGCTCGTGATGATGTGGGTGTCCACGGCCAGCCGGAGGGTGCGGAAGCCGGCGTCCAGGGGTTGCTCCCAGACCGGCTTCTCCCAGGTGATCAGCGGGTCGGCGCCCCAGATGTCGTTGACCAGCACGTCGAGGCGGCCCTGCTCGGCGTCGATCCGTGCGACGAGGCGGCGGACCTGCTCGGGGTCGAGGTGGTCGACGGCGACGCCGATGCCGGTGCCGCCCGCGGCGGTCACCAGCTCTGCGGTCTCCTCGATGGTCTCCGGCCGGCCCATCTCGGAGCGTCGCTCGCGGGTGGAACGGCCGGTGGCGTAGACGGTGGCCCCGGCGGCGCCGAGCTGGACGGCGATCTGCCGCCCGGCACCCCGGGTCGCGCCGGCGACGAGCGCGATCTTCCCTGTCAGCGGTGTCGTCATGGGACCACCGTGGCACCGATACCTGACAGCGGAGGTCCGGATTCGGCGGCGTCACGCGAACCGCGCCGGCCGGCGGGCTCAGCCGACCAGGCGCACCCGCACCCGGCGGTTGGCGCGGCCCTTGCTCTCCACCTTGACCACCTGGACCTTGCCGATCTGGGCGGTGGAGGCGACGTGGGTGCCGCCGTCGGCCTGCACGTCCAGCCCGACGATGTCGACGATCCGCACCTCCTGCTCCTCCGGCGGGATCAGGTTGGACTGGGTACGGATGATGTCCGGCAGGGCCAGCGCCTCCGCCCGGGGCAGCACCCGGACGGCGACCGACCGGTCGGCGGCCACCTCGGCGTTGACCAGGTCCTCGATGCGGGCCTTGAAGTCCGGCGGCACCTCGGGGAGGTTGAAGTCCATCCGGGCCTCGCCCGGCTCCATGTTCCCGCCGGTGACCAGCGCCCCGAAGTCACGGAACACCACACCGCAGAGCACGTGCAGGCCGGAGTGGGTGCGCATCAGCATGGTCCGCCGGGTGTCCTCGACCGCGCCCGTGACGGCCGTGCCGACCGGCGGCACCGGGTCACCCTCGGCCGGGACGAGCCAGAGGTCGTCACCCTTGCGGGTGCCCACGATCCGGGTCCGCACCCCCTGCCAGAGCAGCACGCCGTGGTCCGGCGGCTGCCCGCCGCCGCCCGGATAGAAGGCCGACCGGTCCAGCACGATGCCCTGCTCGGGATCGGCCGCCAGCACCGTGCACCGCCACTCCCGCAGGGTGGGGTCGGCGAGGTCGAGGCGGTGGGTGCGGCCGTGGTGTGTGACGCCCATGACCCGCGACGTTACCCGTTGAGGAACGTCGAGATCCGCTCCCGCAGGTCGGCGCGTTCCGTCCAGAGCACGCCCGGCCGGTCGTACACGTGCAGGGTGGCCTGGGGCAGCGCGGCGGCCAACTGCTCGGCGACGGTGACCGGGTGCAGGTCGTCGCCCGCGCAGCCGATCACCAGGGCCGGCGCCGTGACCCCGGCGAGCACCCCGGCGTCGCGCAGCGGGGCCTGCTCGGGCAGGCCGGCCAGGCCCGGCGCGAGCCCGTCGCGGAGCAGTTGGTCGAGCCGCTGCCGCAGGTAGGCCCAGCCGGCCGGGGTGTTGCGGACCGAGGGCGGCAGCTCCAGCGACACCACGTCGGCCAGGGCGGAGGCGTCCCCGTCGGCCACGGCGTCGAGCAGGTCGGTGAGCCGGGCCCGGGCCACCTCGCCGCGCGGGGTGTCCAGCACGGCCGGCAGGAAGAAGACGAGCTTCTCGAAGCGTTCCGGGCTCTCGACGAGCAGCCGGCACAGCGCCCCGGCGCCGAGGCTGGCCCCGAAGGCCCGGGTGGCGCCGCCGAGGTCGGCGACGGCGCGGAGGTCACGGGCCAGGTCCAGGTAGCTCCACGGGCCGGGCGGCGAGTCGGAGCGGCCGTGCCCGCGGAACTGGAAGAAGATCCGCCGGCCGGTGACCCCGCTGCCGAACGGCCGGGTGGTGGCGATGCCGTTGCCCAGCCCGTGCGCGAACACGGTGACCGGGTCACCGGTGCCGGTGACCAGCCGCTCCAGGCGTACGCCGTGGGGCGTGGTGACCAGCTCGGTTTCCGGCTCCGGCAGGGCCGGCCGGCCGGTGCGGGGCGCGCCGGGCCCGGGGCCCCAGGTGCGGGGGCCGCCGTCGGGCGGCGGTGGCCAGCGGAAACCTCTCACCAGGAGCCTCGGCCGTCGTGCAGGTCGCGCAGCCCGACCCGGACGTCGAGCAGGTAGATCAGGGCCGCCGCGACGCCGATCAGGCCGAAGATGCTCAGCACACCACCCCCGACACCGAGCAGGGTCAGCACCATGCAGACCGCCAGGATGGCGATCCACCCGCCCTTGGGAAGGGTGCCGATGGCCGCGAAGGCGTCGGAGCGTTGGGTGATCGCGTGCACCAGGGAGACAGCCTCGATGACCAGAGCGAAGACGAGCAGGATCAGCTCGATCACGAGGCGGACGTCGTCGAAGAAGAGCGGCGCGGCGTAGGCCATGTCGGCAAGCTTATGCCGAGACCCCGGAAACGTCCGACAGGACGCTGTCCGGGGTCTCGGTCCAGCTTCGACTCACTCGGCGGCCGGGCGGGTCCGCTTCGTGGTCCTCGGCAGCTTCGCCGACGGGGTGGCCTTGGCGGCGGTCGCCTTGGTGGCCCGGGTCCGCTTCACGGCGGCCGGCTTGGCCTCGACGACCTCGGCCACCTCGGCCGGGGTCGGCACCTCGGCCGGCTGGGCGGCCGGCGCGGCCGGGGTGGTGTCGGCCTCGGTCGCCTCGATGTCGGCGTTCACCGTGTCGGCGGCCTCCAGCACGCCCGCGCCGACGACCCGCTCACCGCGGGCGACCAGCTCGGCGTACGCGGCCAGGGCGCGCTCCTGCGCGGCCTGCGCGCCGGCCAGCACGGCGGCGGCGTTGCGGCCGGCGGCCTCCCGCAGCTTGTCCAGGTTCGCGGCCTCGCGCAGCTTGTCCAGGTTGGCGGCCTCGCGCAGCCTGTCGAGGTCGAGGTCGGCCGAGCCGGCCTTCTCCCGCAGCCCCGTCGCGGTCAGGTTGGCGGTCTTCAGCGTCTCGGTCGCCTTCTGGCGCAGCTCGAAGCCGGTGAGGACGGCCTTGCCGCCCAGGTCGGCGACGACGCGGGTGCCGAGGCCACCGACCACGGTGGGCAGCTTGCGCAGCTGCTGGAGGGCGAGCTCGCCGGCGCCGGCGGCCGCGTAGACGGGGGCCGGGATGCGGTTGGTCTTCGGCTGGGTCATGACTGCTCCTCTTCGGCCGCACCGGCGGCCTTCCGGACCACCCTGCGGGCGGTCTTCTTCTGGGGGACGGCGGTGGTCGGGGCGGGCGCGTGGCCCGCCTCGGTGACGGCGACCGACTCGAGGACCGCCTCGGTCGGGGTGCCGTCCGGTGTCGTGGGGCCGGTCGCGGCCGGCGCGACGGTGGCCGGGGCCTCCGGCGCAGTGGCCGGCTCGGTGGCCGCCTGGGCCGTCGCGGTCGCCTCGGCGGCCGTCGCGGTCGCCTCGGCGAGACGCGCGTTCTCCCGGCGGAACGTCTCGTAGATCTGGGTGAGCGACTGCTTCTGGGCCATGGTCAGCTCGGGGTCGACGGCGATCGCCGCGAGCACGCCCTGCCCCTCCTTGTCGTCCAGCAGCCCGGCCCGCAGGTACATGGCCGGGGTGGAGACGCGCAGGGCGCTGGCGAGCTGCTGGAGCACCTCGGCGCTCGGCTTGCGCAGGCCGCGCTCGATCTGGCTCAGGTACGGGTTGCTGACGCCGGCCTGCTCGGCGAGCTGCCGCAGCGAGATCTTCGCGTTGCGGCGCAGGTCGCGAATGAACCCGCCGACGTCGGGAAGGTCCTTGCTGGTGGCCATGACTCCACGCTAGCTCGCGCTGCTAGCTGCTGCAAGCAAAATGCTTGCCAGAGTTAGCGATGTCACGGATAGCCGGTTGCGTGCCGGGTGCCGGATCCGTACGGTGCCCCCGTGGCGAAGATCGAAGTCAACGGTGCCCTGCTCACGTACGACGAGATGGGCAGCGGTAGCCCGGTGGTGCTGCTGCACGCCGGCATCGCCGACCGGCGGATGTGGCGAGGGCAGGTGCCCGCGCTCGCCGCCCGGCACCGGGTCATCGCCGTGGACCTGCGCGGCTACGGCGACTCCGAGCTGCCACCCTCTCCCTTCGCGCACCACGACGACGTGATCGGGCTGCTCGACGCGCTGGGCGTGACACAGGCCGCGCTGGTGGGCTGCTCCTTCGGCGGCAAGGTCGCGGTGGACACCGCGCTGGCGTACCCGGAGCGGGTCGCCGCGCTGGCCCTCTTCGGCGCACCGGTCTCCGGCAACGAGTGGTCCGAGGAGACCGAGCAGCTCTGGGACGAGCTGGTCGGCGACGTCGACCCGGAGGACTTCGCCGCGACGGCGGCCGGCGAGGTGCGGTTCTGGGTGGTCGGCCCGACCCGCGAGCCGGCCGGCGTCGACCCGGAGCTGATCCGGTTCGCCGAGGAGATGGACCGCCGGGCGCTCGCCGCCGAGCAGGCGCTCAGCGCGGTCGAGGCGGGCGAGCTGGACCCGCCGGCGATCGACCGGCTGGCCGAGCTGGGGATGCCGGTGCTGGCCGGCGCGGGCGCGGACGACCTGGCCGACATCCGCCGGCTGGCCGACCGGATCGCCGCCGAGGCCCCCCGGGGCGTGCGGATGCCGGACGTGCCGGACGCCGGTCACCTGCTGCCGCTGGAGCGCCCCGAGCCGGTCAACGCCGCGCTGCTCGACTTCCTCCGCTGACCGACCGGGCTACCAGACCGGACGGACCGCCCCGACCGGCAGGCCGCCGCCGAGCAGCGGGATCTCGGCGTACTCGGTCAGCACCGGGGCCTCGACGCCGAGCCGGCGCAGCGCCGACACCAGCACCGGCATCCGGGCCCGCCCGGCGCCGTCGTCGACCTTGAGGGCCACCGCGCCGACCTCCGGCACCGCCGCCGCGATCACACCCTCCGCGCCGACCTTGGCCAGCAGTCCGGGTACGCCGCGCATCAGCCGGGTGTCGTCGGCCTGGGTGCCCCCGACCAGTTCCGGGTACGCCCGCATGGCGTCGGCCACGGTCCGCTCGACGGTGCCCGGCTCGGCGGAGACCAGCCGCAGGAAGGCCCGCGCCAGCCCGGTCAGCGAGACGGCGAGCACCGGCGCCCCGCAGCCGTCCACCCCGACGGCCGCCGCCTTCTCCCCGGTGAACTCCTCGATCGCGGCGGTGAGCCGCTGCTGGAGTGGGTGCTCGGGGCGCCAGTAGCCGTCCAGCGGCCAGCCGGCGGCCAGGCAGGTGAGCAGCATGCCCGTGTGCTTACCGGAGCAGTTCATCTGGATTCGGGACGGGGCGCCTCCGGCGCGCAGCACCGCCTCCCGGGCCGCCTCGCCGACCGGCAGGTCCGGCGGGCAGTGCAGCGCCTCCTCGGCGAGGCCGGCGCCGCGCAGCAGGGCGCGGACGCGCTCGATGTGGAACTCCTCGCCGGCGTGGCTCGCCGAGACCAGCGCCACGTCGGCCGGGTCGGTCAGCGGCAGACCGGCCCGGAGCATCCCGATCGCCTGCATCGGCTTGTTCGAGGACCGGGGGAAGACCGGCGAGGTGGCGTCACCCGCCCCGGCCACCGGCGCGCCGGCAGCGTCGAGCACCGCCACGGACCCACGGTGGAAGCCCTCCACGAACCCGGACCGGACCACCTCGGCGAGCGGCACGCCGCCCTCGTACGTCTTTCCCACGCAGTGGACGGTACCGACGGGCTCGACGGGGCCGGCACCGGGGTGACCAGGGACGTCGGCGCTCGGCGTACAGGGACGGCGGGCCGGCCGTCGCTTAAAGGCCGAGCAGCGCCCGGGCCTCGGCGGTAGTCAGCGGAGGGCGCTGGGCGAGCTGGGCGAAGCCGACGGCGCGGGCGACCAGCTGCATGTTGGACTCGACCGGCCGGCCCTTGGCGTAGGTGACCGTGTCCTCCATGCCGACCCGGAGGTGACCGCCGGCCGAGAGCGAGGCCAGCATCACGGGGATGGTGGTGCGCCCGATGCCGGTGGCCGAGAAGGTGGTGCCCTCGGGGAGGTCGCGCAGCATCTGGTGGGCGGCCACCAGCGTGGCCGTGGTGCCCGGCATGCCGCCCGGCACCCCCATCACGAAGTCGACGTGCACGTGCCCGCCGTGCGGCAGCCCGTACTTGCCGAGCAGGCGCTGGAGCGCCGTGAGGTGGCCGAGCTCGAAGATCTCGTACTCGGGGACGACGCCCCGCTCCTGCATCCGGGTGTGCAGGTCGACGATGAACTCCCAGCGGTTGAGGAACACGTCGTCGCCGAAGTTGACCGTGCCCATGGTGCAGGAGGCCATGTCCGGGGCGGCGTCGAGCACGGCCAGCCGGGCGGCCTCCGGGTCGGTCACCGCGCCGCCGGAGGAGAGCTGCACGATCAGATCGGTGCTCTGCCGCAGCGCCGCCACGGTCTCCCGCAGCCGGCCCTGGTCGAGGGTGGGCCTCGCCTCGTCGTCACGGATGTGGACGTGGATCACGGCAGCGCCGAGCGCCTCGCACTCCTTGGCGGTCAGCAGCAGCTCGTCGAGGGTCACCGGCAACGCCGGCACCTCCGCCTTGGCCGACTCCGCGCCGGTGGGGGCAACCGTGATCAACGTCCCTGTGGTCATGTCGGGATCCTAAACCGCCGACTCCCTTCCGGTCGACAGCCGGAAGCAGCAGAATCGGCCGCCATGGCCGCCGGAAGCAGAAGATTTTCCGCTTCAGCGCCGCCTGGGCGGCATCCCTTACGCCGGATCGATGGCGGCGGCCGTCTCCCCCACCATCAGCCGAGCGTCGTCGGCCACGTTCCGCTTGACCACGGCGAGGGCGATCTGGCCCAGCTCGAAGTGGTGCACCGCGGTGCCCACGAAGCCGACCGCCCGGCCGTCCAGCGTCACCGGCGTGCCGACGGCCGGCGGCTGGTCCGTGGTCACCCCGTCCAGGTGCAGCAGGACGAGCCGGCGCGGCGGCTTGCCCAGGTTGTGCACCCGGGCCACCGTCTCCTGGCCGCGATAGCAGCCCTTGTCCAGGTGCACGGCCGACCCGATCAGGCCCACCTCGGCGGGAATGGTCCGGTGGTCGGTGTCCACCCCGGCCCGGGCCTGCCGGGCGGCCACCCGCAGCGCCTCGTACGCCCACAGCCCGGCCACCGGCACACCGGCGCCGCGCAGCTCGTCGACAACCTGGGTCATCGCCGCGCGGGGCACCAGCAGGTCGACGCCGAGCGGCACCCGCCGGGCCCAGCCGCCGACGGGCAGCGGCTTCACGTCGTACACGACGGAGGGCCGGGACGGCAGCTCGCCGGAGCGGAACTTCGGACCCGGCACCGCGACCACGTCGGGCGCGGCCAGCCCGGTGACCCCGAGGGTGCCGAGCGCGCCGGCGGCCTCCGGCCCGACCAGCGAGAGCAGCGCGTGGTCGGCCGTGACGTCGCGCGGGTCGACCTTGCTGAAGAACCGCATCCGCTCCAGATAGGACAGGAGGCCGCCGGTCATCCCGGGCTCGGTGTCCAGCCAGGTGGTCTCGCCGTCCTCGGCGACCAGGGCGTGCTGCTCGACGTGCCCGTGCGGGGAGAGCACCAGCAGCTCGCTGCCCTGCCACGGGCGCAGCGCGGCCAGGTGCTGGCTGGTCAGCGTGTGCAGCCAGGTCATCCGCTCCTCGCCGGGGACCGCGATCACGCCCCGGTGCGAGCGGTCCACCAGGCCGACGCCGGTGGCCAGGGTGCGCTGCTCGCGCATCGGGTCGCCGTAGTGGGCGGCCACCGGGCCGACCCCGGCCGCCCGGTGGGCCGGCTCGGGCTGCTCCCGGGTCTCCTCGTCGATGGCCTCGGCGGTCACCGCGCCCGCGATGTCGATCATTTGCGTTCCCCGTCCTCGCACTGGCCGCAGACGCCGAACAGCGCCACGTGCCCGATGTCGACCTGGAATCCCCGCTGCGCGGCCAACTGGTCGGCCAGCGGCCGGAGCAGCTCGGGGTCTATCTCGTCGATCGCACCGCACTCCCGGCAGACCAGGTGGACGTGCTGGTGCTCACCGGCCGCGTGGTAGGTCGGCGAGCCGTGCGAAAGGTGGGTGTGTGTCACCAGACCGAGGCGCTCCAGCAGCTCCAGCGTCCGGTAGATCGTCGTGATGTTGACACCGGCGGCCACCTCGCGCACCGCCGTGTGGACCTGCTCCGGCGTGGCGTGCCCCAGGTCCAGGACAGCCTGGAGGACCAACTGCCGCTGCGCCGTCAGCCGCAGCCCACGGGAGCGGAGCAGTTCCGCCAGGGAGGATTCGGACACCGTCCGATCATAGTTCGGCCGCCGCGCCGGTCCGCCCGCCGGCGGGGTACGCCACTACGCTGCGCTCGTGGTGGCGACGCGGGTGGCCGTGCCGGGCCGGGGCGTCGTGCCGGCCGGTGAGGCGGTGCTGCGCGGCGACGACCGGGGTGTGCTGCACGGCGACGGCCTGTTCGAGACGATGCACCTGCGCGGTGGGGAGCCGTGGCTGCGGGACGCCCACCTGGCCCGGCTGCGGGGCGGCGCGGCGGCCATCGGGCTGGCGCTGCCGCCCACCGACGTGCTGGTCGAGCTGCTGGACACGGTCCGCGCGGGCTGGCCGCCGGAGGTCGAGGGCGCGGTGCGGCTCGTCTGCACCCGGGGGCCGGAGGGCGGCGGGGCGCCGACGGTCTACGCCACGCTGGGCGAGGTGCCGGCCGCCGCGCGGCGGGCCCGGCGCGACGGGGTGACGGTCGCCACCCTGCCGCTCGGGGTGGCCGCCCGGTCCCGGCCCGAACTGGGGTGGCTCCCCAACGGTGTGAAGTCCACCTCGTACGCGCTGAGCACCGCCGCCCGCCGCTGGGCCGAGCGGGCCGGGGTGGACGACGTGCTCTGGGTCTCCACCGACGGCTACGTGCTGGAGGCGCCGACCGCCAACGTGGTCTGGCTGACCGACGCCACCCTGTGCACGGTCCCGGCCGCGGCCACCGGCATCCTCCCCGGCGTCACCGCAGGCTGGCTTCTCGACCATGCCGACGAGCTGGGCTTCCGTGCCGACGAACGCCTGCCCACCCTGGCCGACCTGCACGGGGCCGACGCCATCTGGCTCACGTCATCACTCCGCGGCCTGGCCGAGGTGCGCTCGCTCGACAAAACCCCCCGCCCCCTGTCCCCCCACACCGCCACAGCCCAGTCCCTCCTGGGTCACCCACACCCCTGACCGGCCTCCCGGCCCCCCGGCCTCCCGGCCTCCCGGCCTCCCGGCCTCCCGGCCTCCCGGCCTCCCGGCCTCCCGGCCTCTGGCAGCGTTGATCATGAAGTTATTGCGCCGACACGCCGCTGCTGCGGGCAATAACTTCATGATCAACGGGTGAGGTGGGGTGGGTGGGGTGGGGTTAGCCGGCTACGCGGGTCAGGCGGGCCGACAGGTGAGGGCTCAGGGGGTGGCCCACGGCGGCCATTTCCTGGGCGTAGAGGAGGGCGCCCTCGACGATGCCGAAGAGGCGGGCACCCGCCGTGACCTCCTTCGCCGTGGCCGTGCGGACCACCGCGTCGGTGACGAACTCGATCTGGGTGCCCTTGCGCTTGCCGATGTGCAGCTCCATCACGCCGGTGGGCGTGGTCATGAGCGCTTCCAGCTCGTCGGTCACCCGGTCCCCGTCCAGCACCGGACGCCACCAGCCCACCTCACGGCCGGCCGGGCGGACCGGGCGGCTCTGCTCGTCGAGGATCCAGGCGCGGGACTCGTAGAACAGGAACGGCCGGCCGTCGTGGCTGATCCGGATCTCCTGCGCGAAGTCGAAGTCCTCGATGGTGGGGAACCCGCCGCGACCCCGCCCGCGCCACACCCCGATGTACGGCAGCAGGCCGTCCAGGCTCCGGTGCAGCTTCGGGCCGACGCGCAGGTCGTGGCTCTCCTCGTACGGATACGGGTCGACCGGCGGCGCGTTCAGCCACGGCGGCTGAAGCGGGTTCTCACTCACCGCGCCACCTTCGTTCGCGACTGCGGGGCTCGCAAACCCGGCTCACTCCTCGCGCTCACCGCGCCACCTTCGTTCGCGACTGCGGGGCTCGCAAACCCGGCTCACTCCTCGCGCTCACCATTTTCCTCTCGAAATGCGTACGGCCAGGTAGACCAGGCCACCGGCGAGCGCGCCCAGGCCGGCGACCAGCAGGCTGACGAACCCGATCTCGGTAACCATCCCGGCCATCCTATGCTGGGCGTCATGGCCCGCACTCTCGTCGTCAAGGCCACCGCCGGAGCCGACGCCCCCGAGCGTTGCGCCCAGGCCTTCACCGTGGCCGCCACGGCGGCCGCCGCCGGGGTGGACGTGTCGCTCTGGCTCACCGGGGAGTCGACCTGGTTCGCGCTGCCCGGGCGGGCGCAGACCTTCGACCTGCCGCACTCCGCGCCGCTGGCCGAACTGCTGCACGTCATCCTGACCACCGGCAGGGTGACCGCCTGCACCCAGTGCGCGGCCCGCCGCGACATCGGCCAGGACGACGTCATCCCCGGCGTGCGGATCGCCGGGGCGGCGGTCTTCGTCGAGGAGGCGATGGCCGAGGGCGCCCAGGCCCTGGTCTACTGACCGACCCGGCCGCGCGGCGAATGTCCGTTACGCGCGGACTGCCGATCCTGGCCCGACATGTCCGGCCACTGCCTACGATCCTGATGTGGGCGAGGCGATCGAGCGGTTCTTCGCATCCCTGCCGGCGCGTGCCCCGGCGGTGCTGCGCGGGCCCACCCGCGGCCGCCTCCAGCTGGACCTGACCACCGGAAACCGCACCGAGCACTGGCTTCTGGAGATCGCGCCGGGGACCATCCAGGTGTCCCGGGAGCAGTTGCCGGCCGACGCCGTCTTCACGATCAGCGCCGAGCTGTTCGAGGAGCTGGTCACCGGCCGGGAGGCCGCCATGGCGGCGGTGCTGCGCAACGAGGCCACGTTCAGCGGCAACGTGGTGCTCTTCCTGATGTTCCGCCGGTTCTTCCCCGACCCGCCCGGCGTCCGGGATCCCCGGGAGAGCGCCCGCGAACACATCCGGCGGTCGGCATGAGGGAACGCGTCAGCATCCTGGACGGCAACACCTTCCTGGTCAGCGACCGGCGCGGCGACATCGAGCCGTCGTTCGACTTCCCCACCGGGCTCTTCTCCTTCGACACCCGGTTCATCTCGACCTGGCTGCTCACCCTGAACGGGCAGCGGCTGCACGCGCTCTCGATCGACGACTCGCTGTCGTACCGGACCCGGTTCTTCCTGGTGCCGGGGGAGCCGACGCACTACCTGGACGCCAAGGTCTCGCTGATCCGCAGCCGGTCGATCGGTGGCAGCTTCGACGAGGAGCTGACGCTGCTCAACCACTCCGGTCAGGAGGTGGAGTTCATGCTCCGGCTGGACATCGGCTCCGACTTCGCCGACCTGTTCGAAATCAAGCACCAGCGGCAGAAGAAGGGGCACACCAGGCCCACGGTCAGCGAGAACCAGCTGCGGCTCACCTACCGGCGGGAGGGATTCCACCGGGAGGCGGTGGTGACCAGCAGCGAGCCCGCCGAGGTCGACCGGGAGGGGCTGACCTTCCGGGTCCGGGTGGGGCCGCACGGCGAGTGGACCACCCGGCTGCACGTGGAGACGAAGATCTACGGGGCCCGGGGGGAGGACATCCGGGCCACCCTGCCGCTCGGCGGGCAGCGCTCGGTGCAGGCCATCCACGCCGAGCAGAACGAGCTGATCGAGCGGGCTCCGAAGCTCGGCTGCGACTGTCAGCCGCTGGCCGGGGCGTACCGGCGCAGCCTGAACGACCTGGCCGCCCTCCGGTACGAGTCGATCGCGCTGGGCGTACGGCTGCTCGCCGCCGGCCTGCCCTGGTTCATGACCCTGTTCGGGCGGGACAGCATCTTCACCTCGCTCCAGGTGCTGCCGTTCCTGCCGGAGCTGGTCCCGCCGACCATCCTCATGCTGGCCGGCCTCCAGGGCAGCCGGGTGGACGACTTCCGGGACGAGGAGCCCGGCAAGATCCTGCACGAGCTGCGCTACGGCGAGACCGCCGGCTTCGAGGAGCAGCCGCACTCGCCGTACTTCGGCTCGGCCGACACCACGGCGCTGTTCGTGATCCTGCTCGACGAGTACGAGCGGTGGACCGGGGACACGAAGCTGGTCAGGCAGTTGGAGCAGGAGACCCGGGCGGCGCTGGCCTGGCTCGACACGTACGGGGACCTGCTCGGCACGGGCTACATCTGGTACATGACCCGCAACCCGGAGACCGGCCTGGCGAACCAGTGCTGGAAGGACTCCTGGGACTCGATCTCCTACTCCGACGGCCGACTGCCGGGCTTCCCCCGGGCCACCTGCGAACTGCAGGGCTACGCGTACGACGCCAAGCTGCGGGGCGCCCGGCTGGCCCGGACGTTCTGGAACGACCCGGCGTACGCGGACCGGCTGGAGCGGGAGGCGGCGGCGCTGAAGGAGCGGTTCAACCGGGACTTCTGGATCCCCGGGCGGGAGTACTACGCGCTCGCCCTGGACCCGGACGGGCGGCACGTGGACACGCTCAGCTCCAACATCGGTCACCTGCTCTGGAGCGGCATCGTCGACGAGTCCCGCGCGGCGACCGTCGCCGGGCACCTGCTCGGGCCGCGGCTCTTCTCCGGCTGGGGGGTGCGGACCCTCGCCGACGACCAGAGCCGCTACAACCCGATCGGCTACCACGTGGGCACGGTCTGGCCGTTCGACAACTCGATCATCGCCTGGGGCCTGTGGAAGTACGGCTTCCGGGAGGAGGCCGGGCAGATCTGCGACGCGATGCTGAGCGCGTCCCGCTACTTCAACGGGCGGCTACCCGAGTCGTTCGCCGGCTACGAGCGCGACCTCACCGACTATCCCGTGGAGTACCCGACCGCGTGCAGCCCGCAGGCCTGGTCGGCCGGCACCCCGCTGCTGCTGCTGCGGGTGATGCTCGGCCTGGAGCCGCAGGGCGAGCACCTGATCATCGATCCCGCCGTTCCGACCGGGATGGGCCGGGTGGAACTGCTGGACATCCCGGGCCGCTGGGGCCGGGTGGACGCCCTGGGGCGCAGTCGCGAGCCGCACGACCAGCGCCACGGGCACTGACCGGCCGGGTCAGGCCGGGCAGGGGGTGGTGACGGCCACCCGGACCCGGTCGTCGACCCGCTCGGCCAGCACCGCGAAGCTGCCGCGCAGGGCGTACTCCTCGGCGGAGTCACGGAGCACCGGGGAGCCGCCGGCGGCCTCCCGGAAGGCCGCCGCGAGCGGGGTCCCGGCCGGCCCGGCGGCCGTCTCGGCGCGGGCCGTGCGTGCGGTTCCGCCCCCGGGGCAGGGCGCCGCGAGCACCTGGACGGGCCCGGCCGCGCCGCCCCAGCGGCGCACGGCCCGGTCCGCCTCGGCGGTCTCGGCTGCGGCGTCGGCCGCCGGAGGCCGGTAGCCCGCCCCCACCGGCCGGCAGCCGGTGGTGGCGGTCAGCAGCACCCGGCCGGGCCCGGCGGACCGGCCCTCGACCGCGACGAACTCCCCGGCGTCGGCGCGCAGCCGCGGCTCGCCGCCGAACGACGAGACGCCCGCGCGCCAGTCGGCCGGCAACCGGTCGGCCACCCGCTGGAGCAGTTGGCGTACGTCGTCGCCGGCCACGGCGACCGCCACGCCGCGTTCCAGCTCGATGCCGTCGTCCAGCGGGGTGACCCGGCAGCCCCGCTCGATCCGGTCCGGCAGCAGCGCCGGCACCCCGTCCCGGCCGACCGCGGCGGTCAGCCGGCCGAGCGCCCGGTCCACCACGGGGCCGGCCTGGTCCAGCGAGCGCTGCTCCTTGACGGTCGGCGGGTCGTGCCGCACCGACCACCAGGTCAGGCCGGCGAGCAGCACCGCCCACGCCGCCGTGGCGGCCACCAGCCAGCGCAGCCGACGCCGGCCGGGGCCCGGCTGGTCGGGACGGGTCGGCGGGGCGTATCCCGCCTGGACGGCCTCACTCACCGGGCCATGGTGTCACGCCGTGACGACCGGCCGGGCCGCACCTCGGCCCGCCCGTCGATCCGCCGTGACGGACCGCCGGAAACGGCTCGTGGCCCGTCGCCCCCTGAGGGCGACGGGCCACGGTCAGAGCGTGGGTCAGGCGGCGACCGTGACGGTCACCTCGTTGATCCCGCGAGCGGCGGTGACGGCGGTGTCGCCGTTGCCGTGCCGGGAGAGCGCCCGCAGGGTCCAGTTGCCCGGCGCGGCGAAGAACCGGAACTGGCCGGCCGGGGAGGTCACCACCTCGGCGGTGAACTCGCCCGTCGAGTCGAGCAGCCGGACGTACGCGCCCGGCACTGCCTCGCCGGACTCGGCCGTGACGAGGCCGGTGATGACGGTCTCCTTCTCCAGGTCCAGGCTGGCCGGGAGGGGGGCGGCCTGGTCCGGAGCGGCGCAGCCGGCGGCGGTGGGAGCAGTCATAAAGATCAGGCCTCCCCGACAGAGCTGTCCGACCCGGCTTCGCCGGGAGTGTCGCCGAGCGCGACCGGCACGCCGACCAGCGAGCCGTACTCGGTCCAGGAGCCGTCGTAGTTCTTCACGTTGCGGTGGCCGAGCAGCTCCTGGAGCACGAACCAGGTGTGCGAGGAACGCTCGCCGATCCGGCAGTAGGCGATGGTCTCCCGGCTGTCGTCCAGCCCCGCGTCGGCGTAGATCTTGCGCAGCTCGTCGTCGGACTTGAACGTGCCGTCCTCGTTGGCCGCCTTGGACCACGGGACGCTGATCGCGGTCGGCACGTGGCCGGCCCGCTGGGCCTGCTCCTGCGGGAGGTGGGCGGGGGCGAGCAGCCGGCCGGCGTACTCGTCGGGGCTGCGCACGTCGACCAGGTTCTTGGTGCCGATGGCGTCGACCACCTCGTCGCGGAAGGCACGGATCGAGGTGTCCGGCGCCTGCGCGACGTACTGCGTCGCCGGGCGCCGCACCGCGTCGGTGACGAGCGGACGGGCGTCCAGCTCCCACTTCTTGCGGCCGCCGTCGAGCAGCTTGACGTCGCGGTGGCCGTAGAGCTTGAAGTACCAGTACGCGTACGCGGCGAACCAGTTGTTGTTGCCGCCGTAGAGGATGACGGTGTCGTCGTTGCCGATGCCCCGCTCGGAGAGCAGCGCCGCGAACTGGTCCTGGTTGACGAAGTCCCGGCGCACCGGGTCCTGGAGGTCGGTGCGCCAGTCGAGCTTCACGGCGCCCGCGAGGTGGCCGGTGTCGTAGGCCGAGGTGTCCTCGTCGACCTCGACGAAGACGACGCCCGGGGCGTCGATGTTCTTCTCGGCCCACTCGGCCGAGACGAGTGCGGTGTCGCGACTCATCAGATCACTCCCTGTGAGGATGGATGGTGAGCCAGCGCGCGGAGATCGAAGTCGGTGATTGTCGCACCACGCGCGGGACCCAGAGCTAGGAACGGATCACGGGTACGTGCGACGGCGCCGCTGCCGGGCGATCAGGGGGGAAACCGGAGGGTAACGCGGACCCTGTGTGCCGGTGGCCGCTAAGCGGCCGAGGACAGCCCCGCCGTCAGATGACGGGGCGACACAGGCAGGTGGCCACGCGGCACAGGTCGACCGCGCGCCGTTTGGTGAGGAGCGTCCCCATGGAGAGGGAGACTACCAGCCGGCCCGGTGGCTGCCACCGGGCCGACCAGCATCCGGGACACGGGCGGGGCGTCAGCGGGCCGAGTTGATGGGCACGTTCCGCGCGTCGGCGTCGACCACGAGGCCCTCCGGCGTCGGCTGCACCTTGCGCACGTTGAGCTGGAAGGGCAGCTCCGGCAGGGGCACGTCGACGGAGATGCCCTTGGCGTAGTTGGCCAGCAGCGTCTTGGCGAGCGGCAGGTTGGGCAGGCCCTCGGCGGTCACGTCGTTGAAGCGCAGGGCCACCTTGCCGCCTGCGACGGTCACGTCGGCGGTGCCGTTCACGGTGAGCTTGGCGCCGAGGATGTCCACCGGCGCGGTGACCGCGAGCTTGCCGTTCCGCTCGCCGAGGGTGAGCCCGGGGCGGTCGAGCAGCTTCGCCAGGCTGTCGTAGGTCACCGTGCCCCGGCCGTCGACGGTCTCGGCCACCACGTCGCCCTGGCCGGAGCGGAGGGTGTCCAGGGACGCCTTGACGTTGCGGGCGTCCACGTCCAGCCGCGGCACGCTGACGGCACCGCCCTGCACGTTGCCCTGCACGTCGGTCAGCACGATGGAGATGCGCTCGTACTTCCCGGCGAGCACCTGGGTGAGGAACGGGAAGCCACCGACCTCGACCTGGGGCGCGGCGGACTGCGCGTCCTGCTTGGCGACCTCTTTCTTCACCTGGTCGGCGATGGCGCGCTCGGCGACGCCGGCGGCCACCCGGTCGGCGACGACCAGGAGGCCGGCCAGGACCAGCAGCAGGACGACGAAACCGACCAGCACCTTCCGGCCCCGCCGCCGGGGACGGCCCTCGTTTGCCGGGTACGCCTCTGCCACGCCGCCTCCTGCCCTCGCCGCTGATCGCCGCAACCGTACTTACCCGGAGCGCCGATTCCCCAACCGCGCGCTCAGAGGAAGAGCACGCACATGGCGTACGCGGCCGGCGCGGCGAGCGCGAAGCCGCCGAGCGGGCCCTGCATGTGCCGGGCCACCCACATGGTCGGCGGTTCGCCGGCCATCAGCCGGCCCGCCTCGGCGTACCCCACGGCGAGGTCGGCCAGGACGGCGGTGCCCGCGGTGACGAGGCCGACCAGCGCGGCGCTGGTCGGGGTGAAGCCGACCAGGTAGATGCCGAGCACGGCGCTGGTCAGGGTGCCGAGCATGGCGCCGGCGACCACGCCGGAGGCGCCCCGGGGCACCTGCGGGGCGAGCCGCGGCCAGGGGGCCACCGCGTCGGTCAGCCGGGCCACCAGCAGGGCCACCCCGGCGGCGGTGAGGCAGACGGTGATCGCCTGGGTGCCCTTGGGGATCCGGCTGAGCACGATCAGCGTGGCGAACGCGACCACCCCCACGACGATCAGCAGGGTGCTGCCCAGCGAGTCGGTCACCCGGACCCGGTCCACCCGGCGGAAGAGCTGGCCGAGCACGGCGAGCACGAAGCCGGCGGCGGCCGCGTAGCCGAGGGGGGCCAGGCCGGCGATGTCCGACTGCACGGCGGCAGCGTCGGCGATCCCGGCCGTAGCGGCGCTGACCAGCGCGACGACCAGCAGCGCGGGCGGCCGCATGGCCATCGTCCAGGCCAGCACGAAGAGCAGCTGGACGCCGAAGATGATGAACGCGAAGGGCAGCCGGTGCCCGGGACCGGCGGTCTGCGCGCCGAGCACCAGGCCCACGCCGAGCAGCGCGGCGAAGCCCGCGACGGTCAGCGCGAGCGGGCGGCGCACCGGGACCGGAGGCACCTCCTCCTCGGGCGCCTCGTCGGCCTCGTCGTCGGGGCGCCGGCCCGGCCCGCCCTTGCGGAGCCGGCGGGGGCCCTTCCGCTCCCGCCCGCCCCCGTCGGCGTCGGCGGGGCCGGTGCGCGGGGCCGGCGGGTAGCCACGGGCGGGCCCGGAGGCGGCGTCGTCGGACCACGGTTCACGGCCGGTCTCGGGCGAGGTGGAGGGAAACACGCCCCGATCGTGCCAGACCCGGCCGGCCGGGCGGAGTCACGGTTTCGGCAACGTTAAAACCTGAGCCCCGATCAGGGGCAGACCAGACAAACAGGAAAGGGTACGGAGGTGACGGCCGGGCGATCGGTTACGCTCAAGCCGTTACCCGCCCGTCAGCGACGCCGGGACCCACGCAAGTTCTCAGCGCCTCCCTCGACGGAGTGCCGCTGGTCGCGCGCGGCCTTGAGCGCCGCCGGGACGGAGGTGATCGTGTGGAGCTCCTGCTGCTGGTGACCGCGCGCGCAGGTGAACCATCGGCGGTGCTGCCGGCGCTCGACCTGCTGCCGCACTCGGTCCGCACCGCGCCGCGCGACGTGCGCACGCTGGTCTCCGGCCCGACCCCGGACGCCGTCCTGGTGGACGCCCGCGCCGAGCTGAGCGAGGCCCGCGCGACCTGCCGGATGCTGCACGCCACCGGGCTGGGCGTTCCGCTGGTCGCGGTGGTCACCGAGGCCGGGCTGATCGCGCTCAACGCCGACTGGGGCGTGGACGACGTGATCCTCGCCGGCGCCGGTCCCGCCGAGGTGGAGGCCCGGCTGCGGCTCGCGGTCGGCCGGCTGAGCAACGCGACGGCGGGCGCCGGCGGTTCGATCCGGGCCGGCGAGCTGACCATCGACCCGGACACCTACGCGGCCAAGCTGAAGGGCCGCCCGCTCGACCTCACCTACAAGGAGTTCGAGCTGCTGAAGTTCCTCGCCCAGCACCCGGGTCGGGTGTTCACCCGGGACCAGTTGCTCCGCGAGGTCTGGGGCTACGACTACTTCGGCGGCACCCGCACGGTCGACGTGCACGTCCGGCGGCTGCGCGCCAAGCTCGGCTCGGAGTACGAGTCGATGATCGGCACGGTGCGCCAGGTGGGTTACAAGTTCGTCGTGCCGCCGTCGCGCTCGCTGCCGGAGTCGGAGCCCGCCCCGCTGCCCGTCTGATCCAACAAATTCTGCCTCGTCCCCCATTGGGGAGGCTTACCCGGTTTTGCCCTTTTTGCCCACTCAGTCAGACCTACTCTGACTGCCGGATCTGCCGGGCGAAGGGGGCGACGTGCGCGTGCTGACCGCGGGGGCGAAGAACGGCCGGGCCGGCTGATGTCGGCGTCGACGCTACGCGCGGCCGTGTTGGTGACGGTGGTGGTGGCCGCGCTGCTCGGCTCCGCGTTCGCGCTCGGGCGCAGCCTGATGCCCGAGCACCCGCACCGGGGCTCCGGGATGGCGGCCAGCGTCCACGCTCCGCACTACGGCGACCAGCCACCCAGCACCGAGTTCCCCGGCCCGCCGGCCGGCGACCACGGCGAGCCGAGCCCCTCCGCCAGCCCGAGCGCCTCGGGCCACGGCCCCCAGGCCGACGACAGCGAGGGCCCGTACGGCGCGCTGGTCAGCACCGGCTCCGCCCGGATCGCGCTGACCTTCGACGACGGTCCCGACCCACAGTGGACACCGCAGGTGCTCGCCCTGCTCAAGGAGTACGGCGTGCGGGCCACCTTCTGCGTGGTCGGCGAGAACGCGGAGGCCCACCCGGACCTGGTCCGGTCGATCGTGGCCGACGGGCACAGCATCTGCAACCACTCCTGGAACCACGACGTCACCCTGGGCAAACGCTCGGCCGAGGCGATCCGGGACGACCTGACGCGCACCAACGACGCGATCCTGGCGGCGGCGCCGGACGCGCGGATCGCGTACTTCCGGCAGCCGGGTGGCGCCTGGACCTATCCGGTGGTGTCGGTCTGCGAGGAGATGGGCATGACGCCACTGCACTGGGCGGTGGACCCGACGGACTGGCAGGTGCCCGGCGCCGACAAGATCGTCGAGACGGTGCTGACCGAGACCCGGCAGGGCTCGATCGTGCTCATGCACGACGCGGGCGGCGACCGCTCCGGCACGGTCGACGCGTTGCAGCGCCTGCTCCCCGAGCTGCTGCACCGCTTCCAGCTTGAGGCGCTGCCCACCGGCACCACGTGACCACCGCCACCGCCCGGTGCCCGCGTCCGGCATGATCGGCGGCCCGCCGGCCGCTACGGTGGCGGGATGAGCAGCACCACGCCGACCGCCGACCGTGTCGCCCGCGCCGACCGGCTGGCGCCGGTCGAGGTCGCCGAGGTGCTGGCGCTGGCCCGCACGGCCGGCGACGCCGACGGCGCGGACCCGCTCGACGAGCACGTGCTGCTCCGGCTGCGCGACCCCGAGGCGCCCGCCGTGCACCTCACGGCCCGGGCCGCCGACGAGACCCTGACCGGGTACGCCCACCTCGACACCACCGACCCGGCGGAGGGGATCGGGGTGGAGCTGGTGGTGCACCCGGCGTACCGGCGGCGCGGCACCGGCCGGGCCCTCGCCCGGGGCGTGCTGGCCGCCGCCTCCGGACCGCTGCGGGCCTGGGCGCACGGCGACCACCCGTCGGCCGCCGCGCTCGCGGTCGACCTGGGCTTCACCCGTGCCCGCGTGCTCTGGCAGCTGCGCCGGCCGCTGACCGCCGCGCTGTCGGAGCCCGCCCTGCCCGAGGGGGTGCGGTTGCGCGCGTTCCGCCCGGGCGAGGACGACGACGCCTGGCTGGCGGTCAACAACGCCGCGTTCGCCCAGCACCCCGAGCAGGGCCGGTGGACCCCGGACGACCTGCGGGTACGCCTCGCCGAGCCGTGGTTCGACCCGGCCGGATTCCTGCTCGCGGAGGACTCGGCCACCGGCCGGCTGCTCGGCTTCCACTGGACCAAGGTGCACGAGCGTCCGGGCTCGGCGCGGATCGGCGAGGTCTACGTGCTCGGGGTGGACCCGTCCGCGCACCGCGGCGGCCTCGGCCGGGCGCTCACCACGGCGGGCCTGTCCTACCTGCGCGACCAGCGCGGGCTCGACCGGGTGATGCTCTACGTGGACGACTCCAACGCCGCCGCGGTGGCCCTCTACGAGCGGCTCGGCTTCGCGCGCTGGTCGGCGCACGTCAACTACCACCTCGGCTGACCGCTCGACGCCACCTCCCCGCCCCGGGACGGCGGTCACGGCCGCGTCACGCGGTGGACTCGACCGGATAACGGGTGCCCGGAAAAATCGTACTATTAGCGATAGTGGCGCGCCCGTTCACGAAATGGACAACGCGCCCTCAGGCTACGGCCACCGGGCCGGCCGCGCCTGTTCATCTGTCGTTCACTTCCGACCGGCGAACCGTCTACCTGGCACTTCTACCTTTCCTTTCAGCCGGTCAGCGCCGGCACCCGGGAGACCGGGCGACCTGACAAAGACGTGAAGGGAAACCCCTCAGGTGAAGCTCCAGCGGCACGGCGCCATTGCCTGCCTCGCTCTTACCGCGGTGCTCGGTCTCAGCGCCTGCGGCTCGGACAACAACGAGCCGACCGGCACCTCCGCCTCCGGCTCCGCCGCCGCGGTCGACTGCGGCAAGGGCACGCTGAACGCGCAGGGCTCCTCCGCGCAGAAGAACGCCATGTCCGAGTGGATCAAGGCGTACCAGCAGAAGTGCGCCGGCACGACGATCAACTACGAGCCCACCGGCTCGGGCGCCGGCATCCAGGCGTTCATCGCCGGCACCGCCGACTTCGCCGGCTCCGACTCCGCGCTCAAGCCGGAGGAGCAGCCCCAGGCGGACGCCAAGTGCAGCGGTGGCCAGGCCCTCAACCTGCCGATGGTGATCGGCCCGGTCGCCGTCGTCTACAACGTCACCGGCGCGGACGACCTCCAGTTCACCCCGGCCACCCTGGCGAAGATCTTCGCCGGCAAGGTGACCAAGTGGGACGACCCGGCCATCAAGGCCGACAACCCGGACGCCAAGCTGCCGTCCACCGCGATCCAGGCGGTGCACCGCTCCGACGAGTCGGGCACCACCGACAACTTCACCAAGTACCTGTCGAAGACCGCCGAGACCGACTGGACCTTCGGCAACGCCAAGGCCTGGAAGGCCCCGGGCGGCGTCGGCGCGGCCAAGTCCGACGGTGTGGCCAGCAAGGTCAAGAGCACCGACGGCACCATCAGCTACGTCGAGTGGTCCTACGCCGAGAACGGCGGCCTGAAGAAGGCGAAGGTCAAGAACGGCGCGGGTGAGTTCGCCGAGCTGACCGCCGAGTCGGCCGGCAAGACCATCGCCGGGGCCAAGATCGAGGGCCAGGGCAACGACCTCAAGATGTCGATCGACTACAACACCAAGGAGGCCGGGGCGTACCCGATCGTCCTGGCGACCTACGAGATCGTCTGCAGCAAGGGCCTCGCGGCCGACAAGCTGCCGCTGGTCAAGGGCCTGCTGAGCCACGCCGCCAGCGCCGAGGGCCAGCAGGACCTGGTCGAGCTGGGCTACGCCCCGCTGCCCGAGACCGTCCGCGCCAAGGTCGAGACCGCGGTCAAGAGCCTCTCCTGACGCACTGACCACACACCTCCTCTACCGAAGCGAGCGAGCAGATGGGTGACACCCCTCACCGCTCGGCGCACGCCGGCACCGGCGGGACCCGCGTGGCCACGAGCCACGAGTGGCCCGCCGGTGCCTCGGCGCCTGTGGCCGAGCCCTCCGGCATCCCTGGCATCCCCGACAACGGCCTGGGTGGCGGCGGCGGGCTGCCCCGGGCCCGGGCCTTCGGCGCGGAACGCGCGTTCCGCGGCCTGACCCTGGCCGCCGGCACCACCGTCCTGGTGGTCATCGCGGCCATCGCGATCTTCCTGATCGCCAAGGCCGTGCCTGCGCTGCGGGACAACACCGAGTCCTTCTGGACCTTCGAGGGCTGGTTCCCGAACGACGACCCGCCGAAGTTCGGCATCGGGGCGCTCGCCTTCGGCACCGTGCTCACCGCGCTGCTCGCCCTGCTCATGGCGGTGCCGGTGGCGCTGGGCATCGCCCTCTACCTGTCGCACTACGCCCCGCGCCGGCTGGGCAACGCCCTCGGCTTCCTGATCGACCTGCTGGCCGCCGTGCCCAGCGTGGTCTTCGGGCTCTGGGGCCGCGACTACTTCGCCCAGCCGGTCGCCGACCTGTCGGCCTGGCTGCACCGGTACTTCGGCTGGATCCCGATCTTCGGCGACGGCCCGTACGGGAACTCGATCCTGCTCGGCTCGGTGGTGCTGGCGATCATGGTGCTGCCCATCGTCACCTCGCTGTCCCGCGAGGTGTTCCGGCAGACCCCGACCGCCAACGAGGAGGCCGCCCTCGCCCTCGGCGCCACCCGCTGGGAGATGGTCCGCACCGCCGTCCTGCCCTACGGCCGGCCCGGCGTGATCGCCGCGGTGATGCTGGGCCTGGGCCGGGCGCTCGGCGAGACCATCGCCCTGGCGCTGACCCTCGGCTCCACGTACGCCATCTCGTTCAACGTCCTGCAGAGCGGCGGGAACTCGATCGCCGCGAACATCGCGAACCGGTTCGCCGAGGCGAACGACACCGGCCGGGGCGCCCTGATCGCCTCCGGCCTGGTGCTCTTCGCGATCACGCTGATCGTCAACATCACCGCGCGCGCGATCATCTACCGCCGCCGCGAGTTCACGGAGTCGGCCGCATGACCACCACCGTCACCTCTCACCGCCCCCAGCCGCCGACCCAGCCGCTCACGCTGCGGGCCCGGCGACTTCCCGCGTACGCCGCGCCCGTCATCGCCGTCGTGGCGCTGCTGGTCTCGGCCGGCGTCGTCTACGGCGCCGGCATCGGCGGCCCGGTCCTGGTCGTGGTCGTCGGCGCGCTGCTCTACCTGGCCGGCCTCTACGCCGCCGCGAACGCGGTGGAGGGCCGCCGGGCGGCCCGCAACCGGACCTGGAGCGCGCTCATCCACTCCGCCTTCGTGCTGGCGGTGCTGCCGCTGGCCTCGGTGGTCTGGACCCTGGTCAGCAAGGGCTCCGAGCGGCTGGACGGCAACTTCTTCGGCACCTCGATGAACAACATCGGGGCCCGGGACGCCAACGGCGGCGCGTACCACGCCATCATCGGGACCCTGGAGCAGGTCGGCATCGCCACGCTGATCACCGTCCCGCTCGGCGTGCTCTGCGCGATCTACGTGGTCGAGTACGGCCGGGGCCGGTTCGCCTTCACGATCCGCTTCTTCGTGGACGTGATGACCGGCATCCCGTCGATCGTCACGGGCCTGTTCGTGCTGGCCTTCTGGGTGCTGATCGTGTCGCCGTGGTTCAACGACGGCCGGCCGGGCTTCTCCGGCTTCGCCGCCGCGCTGGCCCTGAGCGTGCTCATGCTGCCGACCGTGGTCCGGTCCACCGAGGAGATGCTCCGCCTCGTGCCGGCCCCCCTGCGCGAGGGCGCCTACGCCCTCGGCGTACCGAAGTGGAAGACCATCCTGCGGGTCGTGCTGCCGACCGCGCTGCCCGGCATCGTCACCGGCATCATGCTCGCCATCGCGCGGGCGGCCGGCGAGACCGCGCCTGTGCTGCTCGTGGCCGGCGGCGGCGCCGCGATCAACTTCAACCCGTTCGAGAACAACCAGTCGTCGCTGGCCCTCTTCGTCTACCAGCAGGCCGGCGAGGCCTCGAAGTACTCGCCGGCACGGGCGTGGACCGCGGCGCTGACCCTGGTCGCCCTCGTCCTCGTCCTGACCGTCGCGGCGAAGTTGCTGGCCCGTCGCAACCGGCTCGGCCGATGAACCCCGGAGGTACCACCACCATGGCCAAGCGCATCGAAGCCACCGACGTCACCGCCTACTACGGCGGGTTCAAGGCGATCGAGAACATCAACCTGACCGTCGAGCCGAAGACCGTGACCGCCCTCATCGGGCCGTCCGGCTGCGGCAAGTCCACCTTCCTGCGATCGGTCAACCGGATGCACGAGGTGCTCCCGGGCGCCCGGGTCGAGGGCAGCCTGACCATCGACAACCAGGACATCTACGACCGGGACGTCGACGTCACCGCCGTCCGCCGGATGATCGGCATGGTCTTCCAGCGGCCGAACCCGTTCCCCACCATGAGCATCTTCGAGAACGTGGTGGCCGGCCTGCGGCTCAACGGCGTGCGGCGCAAGCCGATCCTGGAGGAGGCCGCCGAGAAGGCGCTCCGCTCGGCGAACCTGTGGGACGAGGTGAAGGACCGGCTCGGTAAGCCGGGCGCGGGCCTCTCCGGCGGTCAGCAGCAGCGGCTCTGCATCGCCCGCACCATCGCGGTCGAGCCGCAGGTGGTGCTCATGGACGAGCCCTGCTCGGCGCTGGACCCGATCTCCACGCTGGCCATCGAGGACCTGATGTTCCAGCTCAAGGACAAGTTCACGATCATCATCGTCACGCACAACATGCAGCAGGCCGCCCGGGTGTCGGACCGGACCGCCTTCTTCTCCATCGAGAAGACCGGCGACCCGGGCCGGCTCATCGAGTACGACAACACCCAGAAGATCTTCAGCAACCCGAGCCAGAAGAAGACCGAGGACTACATCACCGGCCGCTTCGGCTGAGCCGCTGACAAGCCGGTCCGCGAGGGCCCCGGTCGATCCCGACCGGGGCCCTCGGCGTGTCCGCGTACCGGCTCCGCTCAGCGCAGCGCGGCGAAGAACTCCCGCAGGTCCGCCACCAGCAGGTCGGGCGCCTGGTGGGCGGCGAAGTGCCCGCCCCGGTCGTACGTGTGCCAGGAGACGATGTTCTTGTGGTCGCGCTCGGCGAGGGTGCGGATCGACTGGAAGTCCCAGGCGAAGTTGGCCAGGCCGAGCGGCACCGTGGTCGGCTCCGGCACCTCCGTGCCCCGCCCGTTGACCTTCTGCGTCGGGTGCACCGCCTCGGCGTCCTCGTAGTAGTAGCGGGCCGCCGAGGCGGCCGTGTTGGTCAGCCAGTAGATGGTCGTGTTGGTGAGCACGTGGTCGACGTCGATCTGATCCCCCATGAGCTGGCCCAGCCAGCCGAGCAGGCCCACCGGCGAGTCGGCCAGCGCGTGCGCGACGTTCTGCGGCTCGGTCGAGTGCAGCTTGTCGTAGCCGCCCCGCCGCTGCACGAACCAGTCGGCGAACGCCACCTTGCCCCGCTCCTCCTCGCTGAGCGCGGCCAGCTCGGCGGGATCACCGGACGGCAGGGAGAAGACCTGCGTGACGTGCACCCCCAGCACGTGCTCCGGGTCGGCCCGGCCCACCTCGGGCGACACGAACGCACCCAGGTCGTTGCCGGCCGCGCCGTACCGCTCGTAGCCGAGGCGGCGCATCAGCTCGGCCCAGGCGCGGGCCACCCGGTGGCGGTTCCAGCCGCGCTCCCGGGTCGGCCCGGAGAAGCCGTACCCGGGCACCGACGGGATGACCAGGTGGAAGGCGTCGGCCGGGTCGCCGCCGTGCGCCCGCGGGTCGGTCAGCGGACCGATCACGTCCAGCCACTCGGCGACGGTGCCGGGCCAGCCGTGGGTGAGGATCAGCGGGGTGGCGTCCGGCTCGGGCGAGCGGACGTGCAGGAAGTGGACCCGCTGCCCGTCGATCTCGGTGGTGAACTGCGGGTACGCGTTGAGCCGCGCCTCCCACTCCCGCCAGTCGTAGGTGGTTCGCCAGCGCTCGGCCAGCCGCCGCACCCAGCTCAGCGGGACGCCGTACTCCCAGCCGGGCGGGATCGGGCCGGCGGGGGCGGCCGGGTCCGGGTCGGCGGGCAGCTCCTCGGCCCAGCGGGTCCGGGCCAGCCGGTCGGCGAGGTCGTCCAGGTCGGCCTGTGGGACGTCGATACGGAACGGGACGATCGCGGTGTTGTCTGCCATGACCATGAGCCTAGGAAGGGATTAGGAACGTTCCGTTCCTAATACGCTGGCAGAATCCGGGAAATGTTGGAGACCTCGGCGCGGCTGCTGCGCCTGCTGTCGCTGTTGCAGACCCCGCGCGACTGGACCGGCGCCGAGCTGGCCGAGCGCCTCGCGGTGAGCACCCGGACCGTGCGCAACGACGTGGAGCGGCTGCGCGAGCTGGGCTACCCGGTGCACGGGACGCGGGGCGCGGTCGGCGGCTACCGGCTGGGCGCCGGAGCGGCCCTGCCCCCGCTGCTCCTCGACGACGAGGAGGCGGTGGCCGTGGCGGTCGGGCTGCGCACCGCCGCGGGCGGCAGCGTCGCCGGCATCGAGGAGACCTCGCTGCGGGCGCTGGCCAAGTTGGAGCAGGTGCTCCCCCACCGGCTGCGCCGCCGGGTCACGGCCCTGCACACGCACACCGTCCGGGTGCCGCACGACCAGCCCGGCCCGACCGTGGACGCCGAAACGCTCAGCGTGCTCAGCGCCGCCTGCCGCGACCGGGAGCGGCTGCGGTTCGACTACGTCCGCCACGACGGGACCGCGGACCGGCGGGACGTCGAGCCGTACCGCCTGGTCAACTGGGGCCGGCGCTGGTATCTCGTGGCCTTCGACCCGGCGCGGGACGACTGGCGCACCTTCCGGGTGGACCGGATCACGCCGCGTACCCCGACCGGCCCCCGGTT
This sequence comes from Micromonospora sp. CA-244673, assembly GCF_050948395.1. NCBI lineage: Bacteria > Bacillati > Actinomycetota > Actinomycetes > Micromonosporales > Micromonosporaceae > Micromonospora > Micromonospora sp. CA-244673. Next base: position 6,705,056 of record NZ_CP192019.1, read on the forward strand.
CGCGGCGCGCGAGCTGCCCGGGGACGTCGTGGACCGGGTCCGGCACGGGGTCTCCTCCGCCGCCTGGCGGCACCGGGCGCGCGTCCGGGTGCACGCCCCCGCCGAGGTGGTGGCCGACCGGATCAACGCCGCCGTCGGCACGGTCGAGCCGGCCGGCGACGGGACCTGCCTCCTGCACACCGGCGCCGACCGGCTGGAGACGATCGCGGTCTGGCTCGGCCTGCTCGACCTCGACTTCACCGTCGAGGACCCGCCCGAACTGGCCGACCTCCTGCGCGCCCTGGCGGCCCGCTACCTCCGCGCCACCGGCTGACCGGTCCGGGTCACGACGGAGGTCGTCGTCCCCGCCGCGGCCAGCGGGGCCTCAGGACAAGCGGAAGCGGGGCGCCTCGGCGTCGGAGAGGTCGAGGTGCGGCGTGACCGGGGTGCCGGGGTCGCGCTTCGCCGAAGCGCCGGCCACGCCGGCCAGGTCGCCGGCCGCGGCCACCTCGCCGAGGGTGACCATCGTGGGCGGGAGCATGGTGAGCTCGCCGGCCTCCGCCCGGGCCAGGGCGTCCGCCGGTCGCAGCCACAGCGTGTGGTCGGCCTCGCCGGAGACGTCCCGGGTCCGCTGCCCCTCTGGCAGCAGGGCGACGAAGAAGTACGTGTCGAAGCGACGCGGCTCGAACTCCGGGGTGATCCACCGGCTCCACGGCAGCAGCAGGTCGGACCGGAGGGTGAGGCCCTTACCGGCCAGCAGGTCGGCGAAGCCGGTCCGCCGGGCCACCAGGTCCTGCCGGGCCGCCTCCCAGTCGTCCCCGCTCACGTCGCCCACCACGGTCCCGCCGTCCGGGCCGGCCAGCAGCACGCCCGCCTCCTCGAAGACCTCCCGGGCGGCGGCGCAGACCACCGCCTGCGCGGCGGCCGGGTCGAGGCGGAGCCGCTCGCCCCACCCGGCGGGCGCCGGGCCGGCCCAGTCCAGGTGGGCCTGCGAGTCGGAGCGGTCCACGCCGCCGCCGGGGAAGGCGTACATCCCGCCGAAGGTCATGGCGGCCACCCGGCGGATCAGGTACACCTCGAACTCCGCGTCGGCCGGGCGGAGCAGCAGCACGGTGGCGGCTACCCGCGGCACGGCCGGCACACCGCCCTCGGCGCGGAACCGGCGCGCGTGCTCCACCAGGGCGGGGGGTGCGGCGAAGCCGTCGATCGTCATGCCCCGAGCCTAGTTCCCGACCAGTCGATCATCAGCCCGGCAGGACGGCCACGACGAGGCCGACCGGCCACCGCCACCCCCTCACCGCAACCCGATCTTGGACAGTTTCCGTTCGTGACGAACGGCAACTGTCCAAGATCTCGCCGGCTCTGGCGCTGCTCGGTGAGCGGGCTCGCGGGGCTGCGCTCATCGACGGCGCGTGGCAGGGTCGGGGCCCATGATCGATGAGTTCGCGAAGGACTACCTGCACCACGACCTGCGGGATATCCGCGAGACGATGCTGTGGAAGCTCGACGGGCTGCCCGAGTACGACGTCCGCCGCCCCCTGACCGCCACGGGAACCAACCTTCTCGGCCTGGTCAAGCACCTGTCGATCACGGAGGCCAGGTACTTCGGCGACGTCTTCGACCGGCCGTTCCCCGAGCCCCTGCCCCGGTGGGACGCCGCCGACGACGGCACCGACATGTGGGCGAGCGAGCACGAGACACGCGAGGAGATCATCGACCGCTACCGGCGGGTGTGGGAGCACTCGGACGCGACGATCGCCGCCCTCGCCATCGACTCGCCCGGCCATGTGCCCTGGTGGCCGCGCCCGAACGTGAAGCTGTTCAACATCCTGGTGCACGTGCTCGCCGAGACGAGCCGGCACGCCGGACACGCCGACATCCTGCGCGAACAGCTCGACGGCTCCACCGGGGCGGCAGCCGAGTACGCGCACCTGGAACCCGACGAGGCGACCCGGGCGGCACGGTGTGCGGCGATCGAGCGGGCCGCCAGAGCAGCCGCCGCCGGCGCACCGCACTGAGCTTCCCGACGGGTGGATCTTCTTCCCGGCGGCGCGACGGCGCGGGATAGCGTGCCGGCATGACGCGTTGGGGAATCCTGGCCACCGGAAACATCGCCGCCCGCTTCGCCGAGGACCTGCGACTGGCGCCGGGGGCCGAGCTGGTGGCGGTGGGCTCGCGTACCCGGGAGAGCGCCGAGCTGTTCGCCCGGCGCCACGACATCCCCCGGGCGTACGCCTCCTGGGCGGAACTGGCCGCGGACCCGGACCTGGACGTCGTCTACGTCGCCACCCCGCACGCCGCCCACCACGAGGCGGCCCTCACCTGCCTGGCCGGCGACAAGGCCGTGCTGGTGGAGAAGCCCTGCACGCTCGACCTGGCCACCACCACCGAGCTGGTCGAGACGGCCCGCGCCCGGGGTCTCTTCCTCATGGAGGCCATGTGGATGCGCACCAACCCGCTGATCCTGCGGGTGCTGGAGCTGATCAGGGACGGCGCGATCGGTGCGGTGACCCACGTCCGGGCGGACTTCGGCGCGGCCGGCCCGTTCCCGCCGGAGCACCGGATGCGGGCTCGCACGCTGGGCGGCGGCGCCCTGCTCGACCTCGGCGTCTACCCGCTGAGCCTGGCCCACCTGGTGCTCGGCGTGCCGCAGCAGGTGCACGCCTGGGCGAAGCTGAGCCCGGAGGACGTGGACGAGAACACGGGCATCGTCCTGGGCTGGGACTCGGGGGCGGTGGCGACGCTGAGCTGCGGGATGGTCGGGGCCACCGCGATCACCGCCGCGATCACCGGCACGACCGGGCGGATCGACCTGCCGGAGCCGTTCTACCGGCCCGGCGCCGCGGTGCTGCACCGGCTCGGCGCCGAGCCGGAGACCATCCCGGCCGACCTGACCGGCGGCGGCTATCAGCACGAGGCCGTCGAGGTGCAGCGCTGCCTGGCGGCCGGGCTCATCGAGAGCCCGCTGGTGCCGCACGCCGCCACCCTGGAGGTGATGGGCCTGCTGGACGACATCAAGGCCCGGATCGGCGTCTCCTACGCGTGAGGGGTCCCCCGCCACGGCGGGGAACCCCTCGACGCCGGTCGCTCAGAACAGCGGGCGGACCAGCAGGTACGCCAGGCAGGCGATGGCCGCGGCGGCCGGGAACGTGATGATCCAGGCGATGACGATGTTGCCGGCCACGTTCCAGCGGACCGCGGAGAGCCGCTTGGTCGCGCCGACACCCATGATCGCCGAGGTGATCGTGTGGGTGGTGGAGATGGGGGCCTTGAGCACCAGGGCGTTGAAGTAGAGCACGGCGCTGGCCACGGTCTCGGCCGCGAAGCCCTCCGGCGGGCCCAGGTCGATGATCTTCCGGCCCAGGGTCCGGATGATCCGCCAGCCGCCCGCGTAGGTGCCGGCCGCCAGCATGGCCGCCGAGGTCCAGAACACCCACTGCGGGATGTGCGTCTTGGATTCCTGGAAACCGCCGGTGTAGAGGGCCAGCACGATGATGCCCATGGTCTTCGCGGCGTCCTGCATGCCGTGGCCGACCGACATGGCGGCGGCCGAGAGGGTCTGCGCCCAGCGGAAGCCCCGGTTGAGCTTGCCGGGCTGCCCCTTCCGGAACAGCCACAGGATCGCCAGCATCAGCAGGAAGCCGAGCACCAGGCCGACCACCGGCGAGAGCACCATCGGGATGATGACCTTCTCGAGGATGTTGCCCCACTGCACGACGCCGTCGGAGGCGAAGAGGGTGGCGCCGACCAGGCCGCCGAAGAGGGCGTGCGAGGAGGACGACGGCAGGCCGAAGTACCAGGTGATCAGGTTCCAGGCGATCGCGCCGAGCACGCCGGCGAAGACCACCCCGAGGCTGGCCACCCCGGGCGGCAGGGTCACCAGGCCGTCGCCGACCGTCTTGGCCACCCCGGCGCCGAAGTGCGCGCCGACGAAGTTGCCCACGGCGGCCAGCGCGAGGGCGACCCGGGGGGTCAGCGCCCGGGTGGACACGCTGGTGGCGATCGCGTTCGCCGCGTCATGGAAGCCGTTCGTGTAGTCGAACGCCATGGCGACCACGATCACCGCCAGCACGGCGATGAGTTCGGGGGTCACGGGATCAGGACTCCTTGACCGCGATGGTCTCGACGGTGTTGGCCACGTGCTCGAAGGCGTCGCAGGCGGCCTCCAGCTCGTCGGCCACCTCCTTCATCTTCAGCACCGTGAGCGCGTCGTACTCACCGCTGAAGAGGCGGACCAGCAGCATCCGGTACGCCTGGTCACCGTCGTTCTCGAGCCGGTTGCACTCGATCCAGTAGTCCTCGAGATCCTTCATCGACTTCAGCCGGGGCATCGCCTCGGCGGTCAGCTTGGCCTGCTGGTCGAGGACGTTCACCAGCTCGTGCATCTCGCGGGGCAGCGAGGGCAGCTTGGTGAGGCCGTAGAGGTAGAGCAGGTTGCCCACCGCCTCCAGGTGGTCCATCACGTCGTCGAGCAGCGAGCCCAGACGGTAGATGTCCTCCCGGTCGAACGGGGTGATGAAGGTAGAGTTGATCTTCTTGTAGAGCGCGTGGGTGATCTGGTCGCTGTCGTGCTCGACCTCGGTGAGCCGCTCGCTCACCGACTGGATCTCAACATCCGGCAGGCCCAGCTCGTTGAGCAGCTCGGTCCCCTTCACCAGGTTCTGCGCGGCCCTGGTGAAGAGCTCGTAGAAGGCGCCCTCGGTGGGACGGAAGGAAAACTTCACAGCACGGACCTCGTCGTGTCGGTGGAAGGGTGGCCGTCGCCCCGGAAGGCGTCTGCTCTGCGCATGCTAGGTACCCCGTGGAACCGGGCAACGCCCGGCCCACCCCTGGTCAGGCCCGATTCACCGCTCGTTCACCTGCTGTTCACCTTGCCCCGTCCCGCCCTCGCTCCGCAGCCGGTCCCGCTCCCGGGCGAGGTCGAAATCGGCAGGCGGATACCCCAGATCCAACCCGTCGAACGTCTCCCTGAGCAGGTGCGCCACCGCCCAGTCGCGGTACCACTTCCGGTCCGCCGGGACCACGAACCAGGGCGCGGCGTCCGGGCCGCACCGCTCGATCGCCTCGGCGTACGCGGCCTGGTATTCGTCCCAGCGTGCCCGGGTGTCCAGGTCGCTCGGGTTGTACTTCCAGTATTTCGTCGGGTCGGTGAGCCGCTCCATCAGCCGCTCACCCTGCTCGGCGTGCGAGATGTGCAGCATGACCTTCACCACGGTGACCGCGTTGCCGGCCAGCTCGCGCTCGAAGTCGTTGATCAGGTCGTAGCGGCCCCGCCAGGTGGCCTCGTCGACCAGGCCCTCGACCCGGGCGATGAGCACGTCCTCGTAGTGCGAGCGGTTGAAGACGCCCACGTAGCCGGGAGGCGGCAGGGCCCGGCGGATCCGCCAGAGGAAGTCGTGCCGCCGCTCCTCCTCCGTGGGCGGGCCGAACGAGCGGATGTGCAGCCCGAGCGGGTTCATGGCCCCGGCCACCCGCTTGACCGTGCCGTCCTTGCCACCGCAGTCCATGGCCTGGAGCACCAGCAGCACCCGGCGCGGGCGGTCACCGGACAGGTGGGCGCCGGCCTGGGTGGGCGCGCTGGTCGCGCTGTCCGGGCCGGCCGCGACCTTCGCGGACGCGTACAGCATCTCCTGCTGCCGGCCGAGCTCCGCGCCGAGCAGCTCGACCTGCCCGCGCGCCCACTCCTTGCGCGCCTTGCCGCGCCCGGCCGCCGCGGGCAGTCCCGGCGTCGACCGGGGGTCGATCGCCGCCAGGTCCACCGCGCCCGGGCCGGCCCGGAGCAGCTCCCGCATCGACCCGCCCTCGGGTCGCACCACCTCGTCGACACCGCTCATCCCACGATCCTCACCCACCCCGCCCGCCCCCGCCTCCCGAGCGATGTCACACCCGGGGGCGGCGGCGCATCCAGGGGTACGGGGAGAATGGGAACTCCGGGCGGGAGGAGCGCGACGTGCACGAGCGGGCGGCGGAGTTCGAGGCGGAACGTGGGCACCTCCTGGCGGTGGCGCAGCGGATGCTGGGCAGCCGGAGCGAGGCCGAGGACGCGGTCCAGGAGACCTGGCTGCGCTACGCGGGCGCGCTCGCCGACCCCGCCGCCCGCGAACAGGTCCGTGACCTGCGCGGCTGGCTCACCACCACGTGCTCGCGGATCTGCCTCGACGTGCTCCGGTCCGCCCGGGTGCGCCGTGAGGCGTACCCCGGTCAGTGGCTGCCGGAGCCGGTGGTGAGCGCGGCGCCGACCGCGGACGGGTTCGCCCCCGACCCGGCCGAGCGGGCGGTCCGGGCCGACCAGCTCGGCACCGCCCTCCTGGTGGTGCTGGAGCGGCTGACCCCCGAGCAGCGGGTGGCGTTCGTGCTGCACGACGTCTTCGCCGTGCCGTTCGCGACGGTCGCCGAGGTGCTCGGCACGAGCCCCGCGGCGGCCCGGCAGCTCGCCTCCCGGGGCCGCCGCGCGGTCACCGCGCCGGACGTCCCCCGGCACACGGCCGACCTGGCCGAGCAGCACAAGGTGCTCGCCGCGTTCGTGGCGGCGGTCGAGTCCGGGGAGCTGGACCGGCTGGTCGAGGTGCTCGCACCGGACGTGGTGGTGGTCGGCGACAGCGGCGGCCACTTCCCGGCCGCCCGCCGGCCGGTGGTCGGCGCCGAGCTGGCCGGCCGGTTCATCCTCGGCCTCTTCGGCCAGGCCGCCCGCTGGGGCGGCCCCCTGCACGCCCGGCCGGTGCTGGTCGACGGCACGCTGGGCTGGCAGGCGGAGACGGTGTTCCGGGACGGGCGGCCGCTGCGGATGGTCACCTCGTTCGCCGTGCACGAGGGGCGGGTCACCGGCGTGTTCAACCAGCTCAACCCGGAGAAGGTGACACACCTGAGCGGCATCGAGGGCGAGGACTGGCCGCCGCGCTTGTGAAGGCCCGGCTCAGACCACCAGGGCCAGCCACTTCCGGTAGGAGGTGGCGAAGGGCTCGGTGCCGTCGTCGAGCGCGCCGAGCAGCCAACGGGCCGCGGCCTCGGCCTCGGCCACCACGTCGTCGGGGTAGCCCCAGCGGGCCCGGTGCTCGGCGAACTCGTCCTCGTCGCGCAGCTCGACCAGGCCGGTCTCCCGCCGGCGCACCACGTCCAGGTCGAGGTCGACCAGGTGGACCGTCTCCTCGCCCTCCCAGCGGGCCGGGGTGGCGATGTCGCAGTAGACCTCGCTGGTGCGCGGGGGCGGGTTGAACATGCCGGTCCACCAGCCCTGCCGGGGCACCAGCAGGACGAAGGGGATCCGCTCGACGGAGGGCCGGCCGTGGTAGACCGATTCGGTGCCGGCCGGGACGCCGAGCCAGACACCGAGATCGTCCTCGGCGAGGCGGCGGGCCGGGTAGTCGCGGTGTGCGCTGCCGTCGTACTTGCGGTAGATCACGCGGACCACGTCGCTCGGCATGACTGGCACCCTAACCGATTCCGGCCACGCGACGCGATCGGCAGGTAACCGGTCGCGACCTGCCGCCCACGCCACGCGGCGGAGCGACCCACCCCCTGTCGGCCGAGGCGGGTACGGTCGCACGGTGACCGCGCCCCGCACCGCCACCGGCCCCGTTCCCAAGAAGCGCCGGGGCGGCCGGCCCGGCGGCGGCGAGCTGCTGGCCGCCGCGGTCGGCGCGGTCCCCGGCGGCGCGGCCCGCCCCGGCCAGCAGCAGATGGCCGAGGCGATCGAGCGGAGCATCGCCTCGGGCGAGCACCTGCTGGTGCAGGCCGGCACCGGCACCGGCAAGTCGCTCGCCTACCTGGCCCCGGCGCTCACCGTGGACGGCCCCGTGGTGGTCTCCACCGCCACCCTGGCGCTGCAGTCCCAGCTGGTCGACCACGACCTGCCCCGGCTGGCCGACGCCGTCGAGCCGGTGCTCAAACGCCGCCCGACCTTCGCCGTGCTCAAGGGGCGGCACCACTACCTCTGCCTGGCCCGGCTGGACAGCTCGGTCGAGGAGGAACCGGAGGACACCCTCTTCGACACGCCGCGCCCCACCGGCGGCACGAAGTGGCTCGGCGAGGCGGGCCGGCTCGGCAAGCAGATGCAGCGACTGCGCGACTGGGCGGAGGAGACCGCCACCGGCGACCGCGACGAGCTGGACCCGGGCGTGGACGACCAGGTGTGGCGGAGCATCTCGATGCCGGCCCGGGAGTGCGTGGGCGCCACCCGCTGCCCGTTCGGCCAGGAGTGCTTCGCCGAGGCGTCCCGGGCGCGCGCCCGCGAGGCCGACATCGTGGTGACCAACCACAGCCTGCTCGCCGTCGACATGCTCGCCGGCCGGCACATCGTGCCGCCGCACAAGCTCCTCGTGGTCGACGAGGCGCACGAGCTGGCCGACCGGGTCTCGTCGGCGGCGCAGGCCGAGCTGGAGCCCCAGCTCATCGACCGGTCCGCCCGTCGGGCCCGGCCGCTGCTCCGCCCCGAGGTGGCCGAACGCCTCACCGAGGCCGGCGACGCGCTCGCCGTGGGGCTGGCCGAGGCGCCGGCCGGGCGGCTCACCGCCGGCCTGCCGCCCGCGCTGCGCGAGGCGTGCACCCTGCTCGACGGCGCCACCCGGGCCGCGCTGGAGGCGATCGGCGACATCAAGGCCGACGACCCGGACCCGGTGCGCAAGCAGCAGGCCAAGTCCGTGCTGGACGAGCTCTCCACCACCGCCCAGCGGCTGCTGGAGGAGGCCGACCACGACGTGGCCTGGGTGGAGAAGCCGGAGAACGGCAGCCGCCGGGCGCTCGTGGTGGCGCCGCTCTCGGTCGCCGGCACCCTCGCCACCCACCTCTACGACGAACGCACCGTGGTCGCCACCTCGGCCACCCTGGCGCTGGGCGGCCGGTTCGACACGGTGGCCCGGGCGCTGGGGCTGGACGCGCCGCCGCCCGCCCCGCCGTCCCCGGCCGCCGCCGCGCTGGCCACCGCGTCCGCCGCCGGCCGCGCCGGCACCACGCCGCCGGTGGCGAGCACCGACGGCAGCCGGGCGGCGACCGGCACCGTCCCGGCCACCGAGGGGCCCGGCTGGACGTCGCTCGACGTCGGCTCGCCCTTCGACTACGCCCGGCAGGGCATCCTGTACGTCGCCGCGCACCTGCCCCGGCCCAGCGTCTCGGGGCTGCCCGAGGCGGCGGGCGAGGAGCTGCTGGCGCTGGTCGGAGCGCTCGGTGGGCGTACCCTCGGGCTCTTCTCCTCCCGCCGGGCCGCGCAGCAGGCGGCGGAGCTGCTCCGCGCGCGCACCGACCTGCCGGTGCTGCTCCAGGGCGAGGAGGCGTTGCCGCTGCTGGTCCGCCGGTTCCGGGAGGAGCGGGAGAGCTGCCTGTTCGGGGTGATGTCGCTCTGGCAGGGGGTGGACGTGCCGGGCGACTCCTGCCAGCTCGTCGTGATCGACCGGCTGCCCTTCCCCCGGCCCGACGAGCCACTCGCGGCGGCCCGGGCGGCGGCCGTCGACGCCGGCGGCGGCTCCGGTTTCGCGGCGGTGAGCGTGCCGATCGCGGCCGTCCGGCTGGCCCAGGGGGTCGGCCGGTTGATCCGGGCCACCGGCGACCGGGGCGTGGTGGCGGTGCTCGACTCCCGGTTGGAGACCGCCCGGGGCTACGGCCCGTTCCTGCGCCGCTCGCTGCCCCCGTTCTGGTACACCACCCGCCCCGACGTGGCCCGGGGCGCGCTGGAGCGGCTCGGAAAGAGCTGACGCCCGCGCCTCCCCCGGGCGGGGGCGACGCGGGCGTCCAGGGCTAGCTCGGGTCAGGGCGCCTGGGAGGCGACCACCACGGCGTCGGGCGGGGTGTCCGGCACGGTCCGCGCGGCGAGCCGGCGGACCGCGGTGTTGAGCACGGCGATCAGCGGCACCGCGACCAGCGCGCCCGCGATGCCGGCCAGCACCACCCCCGCGGCGATCCCGATGATCACGGCGAGCGGGTGGATGGCCACCGCCCGGCCCATGATCAGCGGCTGGAGCACGTGCCCCTCGACCTGCTGCACGCCGATCACCACGCCCAGGATGATCAGCGCGGTCACCGGGCCGCTGTCGACCAGCGCCACCAGAACGGCCACCACGCCGGACAGGAAGGCGCCGACGATCGGGATGAACGCGCCCAGGAAGACCAGCGCGGCCAGCGGGAACGCGAACGGGATGTCGAAGATGACCAGGAAGATGCCGATGCCCACGGCGTCGATGAAGGCGACCAGCACGGTGGCCCGGACGTAGGCGCCGAGCGTCGCCCAGGAGGCCCGGCCGGCGTCGTCCACCTTCCAGCGGGCGTTCACCGGCAGCAGCCGGACCAGGAACCGCCAGATGTTGCTGCCGTCCCGGAGGAAGAAGAAGGTCGCGAAGAGCACCAGCACCGTGCCGGTGAGCACCTCGGCCAGGGTGGCCGCCGTGTTGAGCGCCCCGCTGGTGAACTTCTCGGTGTTGCCGTTGATCCAGCTCTGCGCCTCGTCGATGTAGCGGTTGAGCTGGCCGTCGGAGAGGTGCAGCGGCCCGGTCTTGAGCCAGTCCTGGATCTGCCGGACGCCCTGCGACGACTTCTCGCTCAGCTCCGGCACGCCCTGGATGAACTCGTTCACCACCAGGGTCAGCGTGCCGATCACCGCGGCCAGGCCGCCGACCAGCACCACGCCGGTGGCCAGCGAGCGCGGCAGGCGGGCCCTGAGCAGCCAGCCGACCGCCGGGGCGAGCAGCGCGGAGAGCAGCAGCGCGACCGCCAGCGGGATGATCACGATGCGGATCGTGCCGACGATCTTGAGCAGTGACCAGGTGACGATGCCGATGACGATGAGCCGCCAGCACCAGGCCGCGGCGAGCCGCAGCGCGTGCGGCACCTCCCCGTCGTCCTGGCTGTTCGTCGAGGCGAACACGGGGGCGGAGGGCTCCGCGGCCACCACGGTCGCCGTCGGGGGCGCCACCGGGCCGGGCGAGGCGGGCGAGGCCACGCGCTCGTCCGGGTCGGTCCGCCGGGCCCGCGCCGACTCGCGGCCGGACTCGTACGCGCGGCGGAGCCGTCCACGCATCCGCTCGAAGCGGCTCAAGCGCACCTCCCGCAACTGGTCCACCCCGGGGCACAGGGTGGACAGGATACGTCCGTCCGCCCCACCCTAGGGCGACTCCGCCACACATTGCCCCCTGTCGCCCGGCCCAACCACACCGGGATCGACCCTCGGGCACGCGGTAGCGTCTTCGCGTGACCGCCGACCAGAATCTCGACGCCGGCCTGCCGATCCGCCTGCTGCACGACCGCGTGCTGGTGCGTACCGAGAACGGCGAGGGGGAACGCCGTTCCACCGCCGGCATCGTGATCCCGGCCACCGCGGCGGTCGGCAAGCGGCTGGCCTGGGCCACCGCCGTGGGCGTCGGGCCGCACGTCCGCTCCATCGTCTCCGGGGACCGGGTGCTCTTCGACCCCGACGACCGCTCGGAGGTCGAACTGCACGGCCGCGCGTACGTCCTGCTCCGCGAGCGGGACGTGCACGCCGTGGCGGCCGAGCGGGTGGAGCGGGAGCCGACCGGCTCGACCGGCCTCTACCTGTAGGCGCGGCCCCGCCGTTTGCGCCGCCGCCCGGCGGGAAGCCCCAGGCACGACCGCGCCCTGGGGAGGGACCATGCCGGTAGTCGTGAAGAAGATTCTCGCCTGGGGATTCCTCGCGTTCCTGATCTACTTCATGGCCTTCCGGCCGGACGGCGCGGCCCAGCTGTTCAAGGGGATCGGGGTGGCCCTCATGGCCATCGCACAGGGCCTCGGCGACTTCCTCACCGGCCTGATGACCTGACGCACCCCGCGCACGGCGAGGTCAGGCCGGGGGCCAGGGGGCGGCCGACCGGTGGCCGTGCCAGCCGGACGGGCCGTAGCCGGGCGGGAAGGCCGGCGGTGGCGGCGGGGCCAGCACCACCGGGATCGGCACCACCGGCTCGTCGGGAGCCTCGACCGCGCGCCGCGACCCGTCCGGGAAGCGCAGGTGGTAGCGCTGCCCGTCCCAGACCCCGACCGGCGCCTGCGGGTCCCGACCCACGAAGAACGCCCGGTACGCCCCGATAGCGTCCAGCAGCTCCCGCTCCTCCCGCGCCGTCCGGTCCCGCTCGGCCGGCTTGCGGTCCAGGCCCCGGCGCATCCCGTCGCGCAGCAGGGCCAGCCGGGTGGCGGCGAACTGGTAGCCGCGCATCGCCTTGACCCCGCCGTCCCCGGCCACCCGCCGGGCCCAGGTGCGCGCGGCGTGTCGCCGGCCCAGGCTGCCCAGTGCGGCCACCTCCGGCGGGGTGAGCCAGCCGGCCCGGACGTAGTCCGGCAGGGTGCGCTCGGTGAGCCGCCCCTCCCAGGCGCGCAGCCAGATGGCCAGCCCGACCATGCCGAAGAAGATCGGCACCATCACGCCGATGTAGCCGTAGAGGGCGATCAGCGGCTGCCCGGTGGCGGCGGCCAGCGAGGGCAGCAGGTTCCAGGTGCCGTGCAGCATCATGGCCAGCAGCAGACCGGCGATCGGGGCGAGGATCCGCACCCGCCGGTCGGCGGTCCGCGCGGCGACGCCCAGGCCCACACCGGTCATCGAGGTGAACAGCGGGTGGGCGAAGCCGAAGAGCAGGATCCGCACGATGAAGATGGCGATCACCTGGCGCGCGCCGGTCGCCGGGCCGTATTCCTCGACGCCCGTGCGGTAGCCGTAGCCGCCCAGGTAGAGGATGTTCTCCACCATGGCGAAGCCGACCGCGGAGAGCCCGCAGTAGACCAGGCCGTCGGTGATCCCGGAGAACTCCCGGCGCCGGAAGATCAGCAGCAGCAGCGGGCCGGCGGCCTTGGTCAGCTCCTCGATGAACGGGGCGACCAGCACGGCGGTCAGCGCCGAGGGCAGCCCCCAGCTGTCGAACAGCCGGGCGCCGGTCTCGTTGACCAGCAGCGAGATGGCGGTGGAGACGAACGCGCCCCAGGCGAAGCAGAAGATCAGGTACTTCAGCGGCTCCGGCTCGTAGCGGTCGAGCCAGAGGAAGCAGGAGACCAGCACCGGCACCGGCAGGATCGCCGCGATGACGCCGACCAGCAGCGCCTCCGCGCCGAGGCTCTCGCCCAGCGTGAAGACCATGAAGACCGCGCCCGCGGCGATCAGCAGCACCACACCGGCCAGCGCCAGGAACCGCCGCCAGCCGAGCCGGCGCAGCGGCATCCGGGGGGCCGGCGACCCGGGCGGGACGGCGGGCGCGGTCGGCGGCGGCGGCAGGGCTCCGCCGGGCGGGGTGACGGCCATGCGGTCAGCGTAGTCACCCGGGACCCACTGGTCCGGTCGCATCGCGGCCGCTATGCTCCCGGACAGGTCACGAGTGCCAGCGTCAAGCCCCGGCTTGCTGGCCGGCAACCCTCGTCGAGTTCGCGGTGGGGTGCCCCGGGTGATGACCGGGCCCAGCCCGAACCGCGTGCTGGGCAAGCGCGGACCCCGTCCCGGTGCCCACCCACCCGGGGTCCCCCTGGACCCGGGAGGCTCCGGCATGACCGTCACCCTCGCACCGTCGCTGCCCACCATCTCGACGCCGAGCCGGCCGGACCCGCTCGGCGTGCTCGGCGTACCCGGGGAGATCAACCTGGACCACGCGGCCAGCGCGCCGTGCGCGCGGGCCGCGGCCGACGCGGTGGCCGAGCTGCTGCCCTGGTACGCGAGCGTGCACCGCGGCGCCGGCGCGCTGTCGCGGCGCTGCACACTGGCCTACGAGCGGGCCCGGGAGACGGTCGCCGACTTTCTCGGCGCCCGCCCCGACGATCACGTGATCTTCACCCGCAACACCACCGACGCGCTGAACCTGCTGGCCCGGGCCCTGCCCGCCGGCACCACGGTGGTCACCTTCGCGGGCGAGCACCACGCGAACCTGCTCCCCTGGCCGCGCGGCTCGGTCCGGCTCCCGGTGCCGGACGGCCCGGGCGGTGCGGTCCGCTCCCTCGACGCCGCCCTGAGTGAACTGTCCCGCGACGCCCGGCCCGGGCTGCCGGTGCTGGTCGCGGTGACCGGCGCGAGCAACGTGACCGGGGAGCGCTGGCCGGTGGCCGACCTGGCCCGGGTGGCCCGCCGGCACGGCGCCCGGATCCTGGTCGACGCCGCGCAGCTCGCCCCGCACGCCCCCGTGGACCTGGCCGCGCTGGACGTCGACTACCTGGCACTCTCCGGCCACAAGCTGTACGCCCCGTTCGGCGCCGGCGTGCTGGTCGGCTGTTCCGACTGGCTGGACGCGGCACCGCCGTACCTGGCCGGCGGCGGGGCCACCAGCCACGTCGGGGCGGCCACCCACGAGGTGCGGTGGGCGACCGGCCCGGCCCGGCACGAGGCGGGCACCCCGAACCTGCTCGGCGCGGTGGCCCTGGCGGCGGTCTGCGCGGCGCTGGCCGACGCCGACCGGGACGCCCTGCACGCCCGCGAGCAGGCGCTGCTGGCCCGGCTCCGGGCGGGCATCGCCGCCCTGCCGCACGTGGTGGAGCTGCGCACCTTCGGCCCGGACGCACCCCGGGTGGGCATCGTCAGCTTCGTGGTCGCCGGCCGGGACTCCGCCGAGGTGGCCGCCCATCTGGCGACCGCGCACCGGATCGGCGTCCGGGACGGCCTGTTCTGCGCCCACCCGCTCGCCCGCCGCCTGCTGACCGAGGCGGCAACCCGCAGCGGCCGCGGTGACCTGCCCCCCACCGCTCTCCGCGCCAGCCTCGGCCTGGGCACCACCCGCGCCGACGTCGACACCCTCCTGACCGCCCTGGCGACCCTCCCCTGAGTCGAGGTCAGCCGACCGGGGGCGCCGTGGGGGGTTTGGCATCGCCGTTCTGCTCGGTGGTCTCGCCCGAACGCTGCTCGCGGTCGCCGAACGCCTCGCGGACCAGGCGGTTCGCGTCCTCCTGGTCGACGCCGGAGGCGACCAGGAGGTCGCTCGCCGTGGTCCGCACCTGGGCGATCACCACGCTGCCGGAGAAACCCACCCCCTCGGCGTACGCCCGGCCGGCCTCGCTGACGGCGCGCAGTGACCGCTCCCGGGCCTTCTCCGGCTCCTCCCCGGCGGCGAACTCGTGCCGCAGCAGGCGTACCGACTCGGCCAGGTGGGCGATCGAGTCGGGCATCGGCTCCGGCACGGGTTCCTCGTCCTCGATCATGGTGACCGAGCGGCGGATCAGCGTGCCGCTGTTCCGCATGGCCCGGTCGATCGGGTCCGCCGCCTCGGCGTAGTGGGTCAGCTCGTCCCGCCGGTGCCAGCGCGCCGGCGAGATGGTGATGGTCTCCTTGGCGCCCTCGATGGCCTCGGAGAGCGCGGCCAGCTCGTCCTTGTTCTCCCGGAGCCGGAACAGCGCCTGCTGGGCCGTGCCCCGGTCCCTGCTACGCAGCGCCTCCGCGCAGATGTCCAGCTGCCCGGCGAGCAGGTCCAGCGCCGGCCGGGCCGCCCGGTTGATCACGCGTAGCGGGTTGAGCGGCAGCAGGATCGCGGTGACCAGCAGCGCGATGCCGCCGCCGATGAAGGCGTCGACGAAGCGGGGTATCTCCAGGTTCTGCGTCGACGGGCTGAGCGTCACGATCAGCACGGCGGTGGCCGCCGCCTGGATCACGATGGCGACGCTGGCCCCGGCGAAGACGGTCAGCAGGATCGCCGCGGTGACCACCAGGCCGAGCTGCCAGGCGCCGGTGCCGAGGAAGTAGATGAGCAGGTCGCCGACGGCGACCCCGACCGCCACCCCGAGGATCAGCTCGACGGTGCGGCGGAACCGCTGGCCGACCGAGGCGGCCAGGGTGCCCACCGCCGAGATCGGCGCGAACACCGGCTGCGGATTCTTCAGCACCACATGGGAGATCAGGTAGGCCAGGCCGGCCGCGAGACCCGCCTGGACCGCCAGGCCGCCCGCCGTGCGCACCCGGTGCAGCCGGTCGTGCAGGGTGGCCCTGCTCCGGTGCCGGAGCTGCTCGACGGCCTCGGAGATCCGGGCCCCGTCGACGTCGACCAGTCCCTGGCGCAGCGCGGTACGCCGGAAGAACGGCGGTCGTCGGTCCCGGGCCACGGCCATGGCCGGGACTACCCGTCCCACCCCCGGTGAATCCTGCGCACCGGCCACGGTGGGGCAGACTGCACCGGGTGGACGAGCTGATCGAACGGTGGCGGGACGCGGCCCGGGCGGCGGGTGCGACCGACCCGGCCGGCGTCGAGCGGGCCGGGGCGCGGTTGCTGGCCGGCTGGCGGGAGCCGCACCGGCACTACCACACGGTGACGCACCTGCGGGCGGTGCTCGACGTGGTCGACGCGTACGCCGGGTCGGCCCGCCGCCCGGACCTGGTCCGGCTGGCGGCGTGGTGCCACGACGCGGTCTACGACCCGCGGGCCGGCGGTGACGCCAACGAGCGGGCCAGCGCCGAGCTGGCCGGGGACCTGCTCGCCGCCGCCGGGCTGCCGGCGGACGCGGTGACCGGGGTACGCCGGCTGGTGCTGCTCACGGCCGGCCACGCGGTCGGGCGGGACGACCCGGACGGGGCCCTGCTCTGCGATGCCGACCTGGCGGTCCTGGCCGCCCCGCCCGCCGACTACGACAGCTACGCCGCCGCGGTCCGCCGCGAGTACGCCCACGTCCCCGACCCGGACTTCCGCGCCGGCCGGGCCGCCGTGCTGACCGGCCTGCTGGCCCTGCCCGCGCTCTACCGGCTGCCCGAGCCGCACACCCGCTGGGAGCCCCGCGCCCGCGCCAACCTCACCCGGGAACTCGCGACCCTGAACTGATCCCGGCGTCCCGCGGCCCGGCCGGAGCGGGGACCGCAGGGGGCTCGGGGACCGCGCGGGGCTTGGGGCGGCGCAGGTCGGCGGCGCGGAGAAGGCGGACGATCTCGCGGGACGGGACGAGCCGGGCGCCCAGCCAGACGGCCACCGGGACGCGTTCGGCCGGCAGGTCGTAGTGGTCCCGGTCGAAGCCGCGCCGGGGCAGGCCCAGCGCCTCGGCGAAGGCGTGCAGCTCGGCGTACGAGACATCGCTCACGAGGTGCGACCAGAGCCGCCCCCGCGAGGGCACCGAGGGCGGGTCGAGGTAGAGCATGGCGACCAACGGTACGCCGGTTGGTCATCCCCGCCGGCACGACCTAGCCTTCCCGGCATGGCCGGCCATCCCCTCCTCGACGACCTGCGGACCGCTCTCGGCGACGCCGCCGTGCTGACCGACCCCGACCTGTTGGCGACCCACGCGCGGGACGAGGCCGACCTGTGCGAGGCGGGCACCCCGCTCGTGGTGGTCCGCCCGCGCGACACCGCGGGGGTGGTGGCGGTGGTCCGCGCGGCGGCCCGGCACGGCGTACCCGTGGTGCCGCAGGGGGCGCGGACCGGGCTGGCCGGCGCGGCGAACGCGGTGGACGGCGCGGTGGTGCTGAGCACCGTGGCAATGGACCGGATCCTGGAGGTCGACCCGGTCAGCCGGATCGCCGTCGTGCAGCCCGGCGTGGTCAACGCGACCCTGGCCGGGGCGGTCCGGGAGCACGGCCTCTGGTATCCGCCCGACCCCGGCTCCTGGGAGTCGTCCACCATCGGCGGCAACGTGGCCACGAACGCCGGCGGCATGTGCTGCGTGAAGTACGGCGTGACCACCGAGTACGTGCTCGGGCTGGAGGTGGTGCTCGCCTCCGGCGAGGTGCTGCGCACCGGCCGGCGCACCGCCAAGGGCGTCGCCGGCTACGACCTGACCCGGCTCTTCGTCGGCTCGGAGGGCACCCTCGGCGTGATCACCGAGGTGACCGTGGCGCTGCGCCCGGCGCCCGAGGAGTCGCTGACCCTGGTCGCGGTCTTCCCCACCACGGCCGCGGCCGGCACGGCGGTGGCCGGGATCGCCGCGCGCGGGCTCACCCCCAGCCTGCTGGAACTGCTCGACCGCACCCACCTGCGGGCCATCGAGGCGTACCGGCCGATGGGGCTGCGCACCGACGCCCAGGCGCTGCTGCTGGCGGCCGTGGACACCGGCTCCCGGGCGGCCGACGACCTGGCCCGGCTCGCCGAGGTGTGCACGGCGGCGGGGGCCGACGAGGTCTACGCCGCCACCGACGCGGCCGAGGCGGCCGCCCTGCTCCAGGCCCGGCGGCTGGCCCACCCGGCCATGGAGAAGTTCGCCGCGGACGCCTTCCCCGGCGGCAACGGCGGCCTGGTCATCGACGACGTGGCGGTGCCGCGGGGCGCGCTCGCGGCGCTGCTGGACGGGGTGGCCCGCATCGCCGAGGAGTGCGCCGTGCCGATCGGCGTGGTGGGACACGCCGGCGACGGCAACATGCACCCGAACATCGTGGTCGACCGGGCCGACCCGGCCAGCCTGGCGCGCGGGCGGCGGGCGTTCGACGAGATCATGCGGCTCGGGCTGGAGCTGGGCGGCACCTGCACCGGCGAGCACGGCGTGGGCCTGCTCAAGCGGGACTGGCTGGCCCGGGAGATCGGCCCGGTCGGCGTCCGGGTGCACCAGGCGATCAGGGCCGCGCTGGACCCGGCGGGGCTGTTCAACCCCGGCAAGGTCTGCTGAGGCTCAGCCCTTGTCCTCGGCCGGGGTGGACTGGGTGATCAGCAGCAGGACCTGGTAGGCCACCGGCGGCTTGGGCTCGCCCGGGCAGTCCTGGATGGTGACGGTCAGCCCCGGCGGGATCAGCAGCGTCGAGGTCAGCGCGTCGATGCAGCCCTGCTTGTAGTGCCGGGCCTCGTCGGTCTCCTGCGCCAGGGCCGGATCGGCGAGCATCCGCTGCAACCGCTGCGTCTGATCGGGGGTGAACGCCCCGGTCGAGTCGACACCGTCGCCCGCGCAGTCGCGGCACTGCCACCGCCCGGTCGGCTCCACCTCCAGGGTGCGCGGCGGCCCGCCCGACCCGACCTGCTGCACCAGGGAGACCCGCCGCCCCTCGGGTGTCGGCGAGGGGGCGTCCGCCTTGCCCGGTGTGGTGGCGCCCTCGGCCCGACCGAAGAGCGAGCAGCCGGACAGGGCGACCGCCAACAGGACGCCGACGGACAAAGAACGGACGCGCGACCAGGATGGGCGAACCACGCGGGGAAACCTACACTTCCGTAGGTAAGCCCGGAACCCTCCGGAACGACGTTACCGGCGGGTCACCGCGAGGGCAGTCCGACGCTGTCGCCGTCGCCGCCCCGATCCGCCGCGAACCCGCGCACGTCCGGCGCGCCCAGCCGGGCCGCGTCGGCCGCCACATCGTCCGCCATCAGCTGCGACTGCCGCTCGGCCTCCACCCGGGCCCGGTAGTTGGCCACCTCGCGGGCGCGGGTCGCCTCGTCCCAGCCGAGCACCGCACCCATCAGCTCCGCGGCGTGCTCCGCCGACTCCAGGCCGCGGTGACTGGTCTCGATGGAGATCCGGGTACGCCGGGTCAGCACGTCCTCCAGGTGCAGCGCCCCCTCGGCGCGGGCCGCATAGGTCACCTCGGCGGCCAGGTATTCCGGTGCGCCGGCCAGCGGGGAGCCGAGCAGCGGATCGGCGTTGACCAGGGCGAGCAGGTCGAGGGTGAGGGTGCCGTAGCGCTCCAGCAGGTGCTCCACCACCCCGACCGGCACCCCGTGCCGGCGGGCCAGGTCGGCCCGGTCCCGCCACATGGCCGCGTACCCGTCGGCGCCGAGCAGCGGCAGGTCGGCCGTGCGCGACGGCCGGGTCCAGCCCAGCCGGTGCACCGCCCGGTCGACCACGTCGGAGGCCATCACCCGGTACGTCGTGTACTTGCCGCCGGCCACCAGCAGCAGCCCGAGCATCGGCTCGATGACCGCGTGCTCCCGCGAGAGCTTGGAGGTGGAATCCGCCTCGCCGGCCAGCAGCGGGCGCAACCCGGCGTAGACACCCTCGATGTCGGCCGTGGTGAGCGGGCGGTCCAGCACCGCGTTGACCTGCTCCAGCAGGTAGTCGATGTCCTTCGCGGTGGCCGCCGGGTGGGACCGGTCCAGCCGCCAGTCGGTGTCGGTGGTGCCGATGATCCAGTGGCCGCCCCACGGGATGACGAACAGCACGCTGGTGGCGGTGCGCAGGATGAGGCCGGCCTCACCGGTGATCGCCGAGCGGGGCACCACCAGGTGCACGCCCTTGGAGGCCCGGACCCGGAAGCCGGGGCGCAGCCCGACGTCATTGAGCATCCGGGACATGTCGTCGCTCCACACGCCGGTCGCGGCGATCACCGTGCGGGCGCGTACCTCGAACTCGGCGTCCGGCGAGCCGGCGGGCGCCTCCAGGTCACGGACCCGGACCCCGGTGACCTCCCGGGCCTGCCGGACCAGGCCGACCGCCCGGGCGCTGGTCACCACGGTCGCGCCGAGGCTCGCCGCGGTGCGGGCCAGGGTCACCACCAGGCGGGCGTCGTCGACCTGGCCGTCGTAGTAGCGGATCGCCCCGGCCAGACGGTCGGGCCGCAGGCTCGGGAAGATCCGGTGGGCGCCCTCCCGGCTCAGGTGCCGGTGCAGCGGCATGCCGCGCCCGCCCCCGAACAGCCCGGCGAAGACGTCGTACGCGGCCACGCCGGCGCCGTAGTAGGAGCGGCGGAAGAACCGGCGGGGCAGGTCGCGCAGCCCGCCCTCGGCGGGGAGCGGAACCAGGATCGGCACCGGGCGCACCAGGTGCGGGGCGAGCCGGGTGGCGAGCAGCCCGCGCTCGGTCAGCGCCTCGTGCACCAGGTGGAACTCCAGCTGTTCCAGGTAGCGAAGGCCGCCGTGGATCAGCTTGCTGGACCGGCTGGAGGTGCCGGCGGCGTGGTCGCGCGCCTCCACCAGAGCCACCTTCAGGCCGCGGGACGCGGCGTCGAGCGCGGCGCCCGCACCGGTCACGCCACCGCCGATGACCAGCACGTCGAACCGCTCGGCGCGGAGTCGGCGCAGGTCGTCGGCGCGGCGCTCGGCGGAGAGCTGACCGGCCGCGGATCGGGACACGTTGGGGTCGCGCACGTGTCCACCGTAACCGGCGCCGCACTCCGGCGGCAGGTACCCGCCGGGCCGTACGGTGAGGGCCATGCAGGCCGGCCCACCCACCGCTCCCGTCCCTCCGTCCCATCCCCCTCGCCCGGGCGCCGGGCCGTGGCCGGTGGTCGCCGCGGTGGTGACCGGCGTCTGGGCCGTGCTGGTCACCGTGCCGGGCCAGCTCGTCGGCTGGGTGTTCGACCAGCTGGTCCTCGTCTCCGGCCTGGACCGCACGGTGGCCGTCTGGCCGGTGGTCGCGCTGGTCACCGTGCTGCTGGTGGGCGCGCCCACACTGGCGCTCGCGCTGCTCCCGCGCTCCCCCGCGATCCGGGCGACCGGCCGCGCCTGGCTGGCCGGCACGCTCGCGCTCGGGGCGCTGACCCTGCTCCGGGCGCTGCCGCCGGTGCACCACGAGGCGTACCTGGCGGCGCTGGCCGCGACCGCCGCGCTGCTCGCGCTGGTCCTCGCCTGGTTGACCCGCCGGAGGTCCACCCCGCCGGCGCCCGGCGGTGGCCCGGCGCCGTCCATCCCGCCAGCGCGTAGCGGTGGCCCGGCGCCGTCCGTCCCGCCGGCACCCGGCGGCGGCCCGGCGCCGTCCGTCCCGTCGGCGCCCGAGGGGGCGCCGGTGCCGGGCGGCACGCCGGCCGGTCCCGGTAGCGGCGCGGCCGGTCCCGGTGGACGGGGTGGGCGGTTCGGGCCGGTGACGCTGTTGGCGGTGGCCGCCGGGCTGGCGTCGCTGCTGCCGTGGGCCTGGGTGGGTGCGCTGGGCGGCGCGCTGGAGACCCTGCTCGCCGGGCTGGCCGCGGCCGCGCTCGGCGCGCTCGCCGGCGTGCTCCTCGGCCCCACGTTCTGGGCGGCCTTCGCGGTCGGCGCGCCGCCCCGGCCGGCCCGGCTCGTGCTGGTCGGCGGGCTGGTCGCCGGGGTGACCCTGGCGCTCCTGGGTGCCGGGGCCGGTCAGTCCGGCGCCCAACTGCCGGGGCTGCTCCTGCTGCCGCCGCTCGGCTTCGTGCTGGGCGCGCTGGACGCGGCGGCCCGGCACGCCGGCCGTCCGGCCGGGCGCGGGCCGGTGCGCTGGCTGGTCGGGCTCGCGCTGCTCGGGCCGCTGGCGTTCACCGACCCGGAGGAGGTCACCGTCCTGCTGGCGACCACCCGCGACGTCCCGTTCTGGGTCGCGGTCGCGGCCGGCGCGGCGTTCGCCGTCGCGGTCCTGCTCGCCGTCGGGTACGGCGTGCTGCTCGCCCGGCCCCGCGCCCGCGCGCCCCGGCGCGGCCTGGCCGGGCTCGCCGCGGCATCCCTGCTCGCCGCCCTCGTCGTGGTGTACGCCGTCCCCGGGCAACCCGGCCTGCACGGGGAACGGCTTCTGGTGGTGCTCCGCGAGCAGGCCGATCTGTCCGGCATCCCCGCGGGGGCGCCCGGCCGGGCCGGCCGGGACGCCCGGGCGGCCGAGGTCTACCGGCGGTTGGTGGCCACGGCCGAACGTAGCCAGGGCGACCTGCGCCGCGAGCTGGACCGGCTGCGCCTGCACCCGACGCCGTACTACCTGGTCAACGCCATCGAGACGGACGGTGGGCCGGCGGTCCGGGCCTGGCTCGCCGGTCGACCGGAGGTGGCGCGGGTGCTGGTCAGCCAGCGGCTGCGCCCGCTGCCCGCGGCGGCGCCGCCGACCCGGGGCGACGTGCCGGCGCCGACCGGTCCGGCCTGGAACGTCTCGCTAATCGGCGCGGACCGGGTCTGGTCGGAGCTGGGTGTGACCGGCGCCGGCGTGGTGGTGGGCAGCTCGGACTCCGGAGTGGACGGCCGGCACCCGGCCCTGGCCGCCGGCTTCCGGGGCGGCGACGACTCCTGGTACGACCCCTGGGAGCACCGCCCCACGCCGGCCGACCGGGGTGGCCACGGCACGCACACGGTGGGCAGCGCGGTGGGCCGCAACGGGATCGGGGTGGCTCCCGGCGCGAGCTGGGTCGGCTGCGTCAACCTCGACCGCAACCTGGGCAGCCCGGCGCGCTACCTGGACTGCCTGCAGTTCATGCTGGCCCCGTTCCCGCCCGGCGGGAATCCGCTCACCGACGGGCGGCCGCAACGGGCCCCGGAGGTGCTGACCAACTCGTGGGGCTGCCCGCCGGTCGAGGGCTGCGACCCGGGGGCGCTGCGCCCGGCGACCGCCGCGCTGGCCGCGGCCGGCATCCTGGTGGTGGCCGCCGCCGGCAACACCGGCCCGTACTGCGGCTCCATCGCCGACCCGCCGGCGCCGTACCCGGACGTGCTCACGGTCGGCGCGGTCGACCGGGCCCGCCGGCTCACCGAGTTCTCCAGCCGGGGGCCGGTGGCCGGGGGTGCCGCCAAGCCGGACCTGGTCGCGCCGGGAGCCGGGGTGCCGTCGGCGTACCCCGGGGGTGGTTACGCCACCCTGGACGGCACCTCGATGGCGACCCCGCAGGTGGCCGGCGTGGTGGCGCTCATGTGGTCGGCCAACCCGGCGCTGGTCGGCGACCTGGACCGCACCCGGCGCATCCTGACCGACACCGCCACGCCGGCCGTGACACCCGCGGACGCGCCCTGCGGCGGCACCCGGAACCTCGCCGGTGCGGGGCTGGTCGACGCGTACGCGGCGGTCCGCGCCGCCCGCGCCGCCGACCTCGGTTAACAACCCTGTCCATTGCCCGGCGGATGGCCTAGGGTCGGCGTCCATGGACGTGGAGATCATCGAGCTGGGCCCGGACCGCCTGCCCGAGGTCGTCGACCTCTGCCGGCGCGCCCTGGACCTGCCGGAGGACGCCGCCGAGGCGCCGGCGATCGTGGCCACCCTGGCCGACCGCGCGGCGGCCGACCGGTCGGTGCTGCGGCTCGGCGCGGTCCGCGGCGGCACGCTGGTCGGGGTGTTGGTCGGCTCGCTGTCCGCGCGGGATCCGCGGGTCGGTCACGTCGACCTGGTGGCGGTGGCGCCGGAGGAGCGCCGACAGGGGATCGGCGGGTCGCTGCTGGCCGGGGCGGAGGCCCGGCTCGCCGGGCTCGGTGCCGCCGAGCTGCTGCTGGCCGGGAACCCCCCGCACTACGCCTGGCCCGGCATCGACGTGCGCTACACCCCGGCGGTCTGCGCCGCGCTGCGGCTCGGCTACCGCCAGGACCGGACGGCCTGGAACATGACCGCCGACCTGGGCGAGGGCTCGGCGGCACTGCGCTCCACCGAGGCTGCCGAGCGGCGGCTGGCCGGGCGGGGCGTGACCGTACGCCGGGCCGAGCCGGCGGACCTGCCGGCGCTGGCGGAGTTCGCCCGCGCCACCTTCGGCGGCGCCTGGGACGGCGAGCTGGCCGGCTCGGTCGGGCGGCCGGACGCCGGCGCGCACCTGGCCGAGCGGGACGGCGAGATCCTTGGCTTCGCCGCCTACGGCTCGTCGCGGCCGAGCTGGTTCGGCCCGATGGGAACCGCGCCGGCGGCCGAGGGTTCGGGGATCGGCGGGGTGCTGCTGCGGCGCTGCCTGCGCGACCAGGCGGCGGCCGGGATCGGGGCGGCGCAGATCGGCTGGGTGGGCCCGGTGCCGTTCTACTCGGGGGCGGCGGGCGCGCGGATCGAGCGGGTGTTCTTCCTGTACCGGAAGGCACTGAACGGACAGAAGTAACTAAAGTGACATAGACGGCAATAATGCCGTTCGGCCTCCTCGGCCATCGACCGGCCCCTACGGTCGGGAATTAGAGGAGGCGGGCATGACCACGGACGACGAACGGACCGACGACCAGCCGGCGAGCTGGCGACCGGTCGGCGAGCTTCCCGGCCAACTGCCGTTCGACCGGCTCGACTTCGGCGACGCCGAACAGCTCGCGGAAATGACCGCGGCGGATGGACCCTCCGCCGAGGAACCACTGCAACCGGTGGACGAACCGATCCGGCTCACGCCGCCCTACGACCGGGCGCACAAGCGGCGCAACCAGCGCCGACTGCCGACCTGAGACAGACGGAAAGGGGGCGGACCGCTGACGCGGCCCGCCCCCTTTCGGCGTGCTGGTGAAGCTGGACTCAGAAGTCCATCTCCCCGCCACCCGGGCCAGCCGGGGCGGCCGGGGTCTTCTCCGGCTTGTCCGCCACGACGGCCTCGGTGGTGAGGAACAGCGCGGCGATCGAGGCGGCGTTCTGCAGGGCGGAACGCGTCACCTTGGCCGGGTCGATGATGCCCGCGGCCAGCAGGTCCACGTACTCGCCGGTCGCGGCGTTGAGGCCGTGACCCGGGTCGAGGTTGCGGACGCGCTCGACGACGACGCCACCCTCGAGGCCGGCGTTGACGGCGATCTGCCGCAGCGGGGCGTCCAGCGCGATCTTGACGATCTGCGCGCCGGTCGCCTCGTCGCCGGCCAGGTCCAGCTTGTCGAAGGCGGTCTTGCCGGCCTGCACCAGCGCGACGCCACCACCCGGGACGATGCCCTCCTCGACGGCGGCCTTCGCGTTGCGGACGGCGTCCTCGATGCGGTGCTTGCGCTCCTTCAGCTCGACCTCGGTGGCCGCGCCAACCTTGATCACCGCAACACCGCCGGCCAGCTTGGCCAGGCGCTCCTGCAGCTTCTCGCGGTCGTAGTCGGAGTCGCTCTTCTCGATCTCGGCCCGGATCTGGTTGACCCGGCCCTGGATCTGGTCGGCGTCGCCGGCACCGTCGACGATGGTGGTCTCGTCCTTGGTCACCACGACCTTGCGGGCGCGGCCCAGCATGTCGAGGCTGACGGCGTCGAGCTTGAGGCCGACCTCCTCGCTGATGACCTGACCACCGGTGAGGATGGCGATGTCGGCCAGCATGGCCTTGCGGCGGTCACCGAAGCCCGGCGCCTTGACGGCGACCGACTTGAAGGTGCCACGGACCTTGTTGACCACCAGGGTCGCCAGGGCCTCACCCTCGATGTCCTCGGAGATGATCAGCAGCGGCTTGCCCGACTGCATGACCTTCTCCAGGATCGGGAGCAGGTCCTTCACCGAGGAGATCTTGCTGTTGACGATCAGGAGGTACGGGTCGTCGAAGACGGCCTCCATACGCTCCGGGTCGGTCATGAAGTAGGCGGAGATGTAGCCCTTGTCGAAGCGCATGCCCTCGGTGAGCTCGAGCTCGAGGCCGAAGGTGTTGCTCTCCTCGACGGTGATGACGCCTTCCTTGCCCACCTTGTCCATCGCCTCGGCGATGATCTCACCGACGCTGGGGTCAGCGGCGGAGATGGAGGCGGTGGAGGCGATCTGCTCCTTGGTCTCCACGTCCTTGGCGAGCTTCAGCAGCTCCTCCGAGACGTTGGCCACGGCCGCCTCGATGCCCCGCTTCAGGGCCATCGGGTTGGCGCCGGCGGCCACGTTGCGCAGGCCCTCACGGACCAGGGCCTGGGCCAGGACGGTCGCCGTCGTCGTGCCGTCACCGGCCACGTCGTCGGTCTTCTTCGCGACCTCCTTGACCAGCTCGGCGCCGATCTTCTCGTAGGGGTCCTCGAGCTCGATCTCCTTGGCGATGCTCACACCATCGTTGGTGATGGTGGGGGCACCCCACTTCTTCTCGAGCACGACGTTGCGGCCCTTGGGGCCGAGGGTCACCTTCACGGCGTCGGCGAGCTGGTTCATGCCCCGCTCGAGGCCGCGGCGCGCCTCTTCGTCGAACGCGATCATCTTGGCCATACGGCGTTGTCCTCCTGGACACTCACGGGCCACCCGGGGATTCCCCGGATGGGCCGTCTGGTGTACGCACCTTGGGGACGTCGCCACCTGGCGACGACGACGTCTCCTCGGTCGGGCCGGACAGCCCGCGACGACCGGCCCGTGCCGCTCCGGCGCCATCTCGACACCGGCACGACCGTGGCCCTACCGTCCCGACCATTGGCACTCACCGTACGCGAGTGCCAATGACTTGTTTAGCACTCTCCCTAGCCGAGTGCAAGCACGCTGCCCCCGCTCAGCCGAGTTCCGCGGCCAGTCGGGCGGCCTTCACCGGGCCTTCGTGGGCCCGCTGTTCGGCGTACGTGGCGACCAGCCCGACGAGCTGCGCCAGATAGGCCGGGGTCGCCAGCACCGCGCCCACCACGGCCAGCGTCACGGCGCCCGCGGCCGTGCCCGGAGCGGCCATCGGGTCCACCCCGAAGACGAGCTGGTTGACCAGCCCGAGCGCGCCGTCCAGCACCGCGGCGGCGATCAGCACGCCGATGACCAGCGCCACCCGGCCGAGCACCATGCCGAACCGCTGGTGGAACATCCGCCAGGCCCGGCCGATCGGCTCCTGCCGCTCGAACAGGTAGATCGGGCCGAACAGGGCAAATGCGAACGCCGCGTACAGGCCGGGCAGCAGGCAGAAGCAGGCGCCGACCGTGATGAGCAACGAGGCCACGATGGTCCAGCCCCAGAGGCCGAGGGCGCGGCGCAGCCCGTAGCGGAGCGCCGCCCCGACCCCGACCGGCTCACCGGCCGCCTGGCGGGCGACCACCCAGGTGCCGGCGGCCCAGCCGGCGCTCTGCAGTGGGCCGAAGATCAGCGCGGCGAGGAGCACGGCGCCGTAGAAGGCGAACACGTGCTCGAAGTAGCCGCTCGGCAGCACCGGGGCGCCGTCCGCGCCGGTGACCGGCTGCTCGGTCGGTGCGAGGGCGAGCGAGATCACCGCGATCACGGCCGCCGGAACGGTCTGGGTGAGCAGCATGATCGGCAGGAGTTGCCGCCAGCCGCGCCGCAGCGCGCCCCCGCACCGACTGAACCAGCCGCCGACGCCCGCGTGCGGCGGGGTGACCAGCGGATCCTGCGGGTCGAGACCCGGGTGCCAGCCGTACGGCTGGCCGGGCAGCGGGTAGCCGGGGTAGGCCGCCCCGGGCAGCGGGTGGCCGGGGTAGGCCGCCCCGGGAAGCGGGTAGCCGGGGTAGGGCGCCCCGGGCTGCGGAGGGCCACCGGCCGGCCAGGCCCAGCCCTGCGGCGGCCCGGCCGGGTCCGCGTCCCAGGGTTGCCCGCCGACTCCCGGCTGGCCGGCGACGCCGCCCCACCCCTCGGGCCCTGGCTGCCCCGGAACGGCGAACCCGCCCGGGCTGGCCGGCGAGGCGGGCTGGGCGGGCGCGACGGCATCGCCGGACGGGCCGGCCTGGACGGGAGCCGCAGGGTCGGTCGACGGGCCGGCCTGGGCGGGAGCCGCAGAGTCGGTCGACGGGCCGGCCTGGGCGGGAGCCGCAGGGTCGGTCGACGGGCCGGGTTGCGCCGGCACGGCGGGGCCGGCCGGAGTGGCGGGCCGGATCAGATCAGCCGGCGTCGCGGGGCTGGCCGGATCGGTCGGGGTGGTCGAGCCGGGCGCGGTGGGGTCGACCGCATGCCCCGACGCCGGGGCCGGCGCGGCGGCCGGCGGCGTGGACCGGGTCGGGTCGACCGGGACACCGGGCGACGCCGGGGGCACCGGCTCGGTGGAACCCGACGGGGGCAGGTCGGACATGAACCCTCCTCAGCAGCGGCGGCTGGAACGGTCCATGATCTTCCACGGCGCGGGCCTGC
Source organism: Micromonospora sp. CA-244673 (assembly GCF_050948395.1). Classification (NCBI taxonomy): domain Bacteria; kingdom Bacillati; phylum Actinomycetota; class Actinomycetes; order Micromonosporales; family Micromonosporaceae; genus Micromonospora; species Micromonospora sp. CA-244673. Next base: position 6,733,391 of record NZ_CP192019.1, read on the forward strand.
GCCGCAGCCCCCTCGTCGGGGTGACGCGGCCGCCGATCGGGCGGCGGCCACGGAGGATCAGGCGATGACGCGAACCCGCTCGGCCTGCGGGCCCTTCTGGCCCTGGGCGATCTCGAACTCGACCCGCTGGCCGTCGTCCAACGCCTTGTAGCCGTCCATCTCGATCGCGGAGAAGTGGACGAAGACGTCCTGCCCGCCGTCGACGGCGATGAAGCCGTAGCCCTTTTCGGAGTTGAACCACTTCACGGTGCCCTGTGCCACGGTGCACTTCCTCACTCTGCGCGGCGTTCCACGACCCCGGGAACCGGCGGACCGGCACCGGTGGGCCACCGGCTCAGCGATCGGCGACGGCCGCTGAATCGTGTGACCGAAATCGCACGCTACACGAGGCGTGACGACCGCGCACGACCACAAATCGGGCATATTCCGGTCGCAGTCCGGGCCCGGCCGGGCGCGGGTGGCGGCCCTTCCGGTATGCATGCGACATGACCAGCGCGCCCACCACGACCACCACCGTCCGGCGGGTCCGCCCGGCGGACGCCGCCCGGATGCGGGCGCTCCGGCTGGAGATGCTGGCCGACTCCCCGCTGGCCTTCCTGGAGACCGTGGCCGAGGCCGCCGCCCGGCCGCACGCCGAGTACGCGGCCCGGATCGCCGCCGTCTCGCAGGGCGAGCAGAACGCCCAGTTCGTGGCCGACCCGGGCGGCCGGCTGGTCGGCCACGCCGGCGGCACGGTCGATCCGGGGGAACCGGGGCTGACCGTGATCTACGCCGTCTACGTGACGCCGGCCTGGCGGGGCAGGGGGCTGCTCGGCGCGCTGGTGGACGAGGTGGCGGCCTGGTCCAGGGCGTGCGGCCGGCCCGAGCTGATGCTGGAGGTGGTGGTCGGCAACGACCGCGCCTGCCGGGCGTACGAGAAGCTGGGCTTCGTGGACACCGGCGTGCGCGTCCCGCACCCGAGGATCCCGACGCTCCGCGAACTCCAGATGCGCCGTCCCGCCTGACGGTTCGGGTGCGCCTGTCGTCGCTCCGGCGACAACAGACGCACCCGGACGCGGCGAGCGTCAGACGTGCCGGCGGCTCTGCACGATGCGGAACCGGTTCGCCACGTACGCGCCGTCGGTCAGCGCCGAGTTCGCCGCCGGGTTCGCCCCCGAGCCGTGGAAGTCGGAGAACGCCGCGGACTGGTTGACGAACACCCCGCCGGTCAGGTTGCAGGAGAGGTGCACGCCGGCGTCGACAGCGGCCGCCTCGGCCGCGTCCAGCACCGCCTCGTCGGTCGAGTAGACGCCGGCGGTCAGGGCCCCCTTCTCGCCGACGGTCGAGCGGAGGATCTCCAGGCTGTGCGCGGTCGAGTCGGTCGCGATGGCGAACGAGATCGGGCCGAACCACTCGCGGGAGTAGGTCGCGGTGTCGGCCGCGTCGAGCTTCACCACGGTCGGCGTCCGCACCACGGCGTCCGGGAAGGACGGGTGCGCCACGGTCCGCGACTCCAGCACCGGCTCGCCGACCTTGGTGACCTCCTCCAGCCGCTCCAGCACGCCGTCGTTGACGATCGCGCCGGTCAGCTCGACGCCCCGGGCCGGGTCGGCGGTGAGCTTGGCGACCGCACCGGCGATGCCGGCGGCCACCTCCTCGAAGCTCTTGTGCCCCTGGTCGGTCTCGATGCCGTCCCGGGGGATCAGCAGGTTCTGCGAGGTGGTGCACATCTGGCCGCTGTACAGGGTCAGCGTGAAGCCCAGGTTGCGGCACAGCCCGGCGAAGTCGTCGGTGGAGTCGATCACCACCGTGTTCAGGCCGGCCTTCTCGGTGTAGACGGCGGCCTGCCGGGCGTTGGCCTCCAGCCAGTCGCCGTACTCGGTGGAGCCGGTGAAGTCGACGATCTTGACGGCCGGGTGCAGGGCCAGGGTCGAGGCGAGCTTCTCGCCGGCCGCCTCGGGGGCGAGCTGCACCAGGTTGGGGTCGAAGCCGGCCTCGGCGAGCACCTGGCGGGCGTACTTCACGGTGATGGCGAGCGGCAGCACCGCGCGCGGGTGCGGCTTGACGACCACCGGGTTGCCGGTGGCCAGCGAGGCGAACAGCCCCGGGTAGGAGTTCCAGGTCGGGAAGGTGTTGCAGCCGATCACCAGGGCCACGCCGCGAGGCACCACGTGGAAGGTCTTGCTCATCCGCAGCGGGTCACCCTTGCCGGCGGCCTTCTCCCAGCCGGCCGTGCCCGGGTGCCGGGTCATCTCGGCGTACGCGTAGGCGATCGCCTCCAGCGCCCGGTCCAGCGCGTGCGCGCCGCCGGCCTGGAAGGCCATCACGAAGGCCTGGCCGCTGGTGAACTGCACCGCGTTGGCCAGCTCGAAGATGTTCTTGTGCAGCCGGTCGAGGATCTCCAGGCAGACGCCCACCCGGGCCTGCGGGCCGGCGTCGCGCCAGGCCGGCAGCGCGGCGGTGGCGGCGGTCACGAGCTGGTCGGCCGTGGCGTGCGGGTAGCGCACGTCGAGCGCCAGGCCGAACGGGCTGACCTCGGTGGCGACCGTGCCGCCGTCGCCCGGCTGGTCGAGCGGGAAGTCGCCACCCAGGTACGCCTCGAAGGCGGCCTTGCCGTCGGCGGCGGCGGTCTCGCCGTACACCCGGGGGCTGGGCGACTCGGGATAGGCGGACCAGTACCCGCGCTCCGTGATCGCGGTCAGCGCCCGGTTGAGGGTCTCGGCGTGCCTGTCGTACAGGGGGTGCGGGGTCTCCGTCATGCCCGCCATCATGCAACAGCGAGCCACCAGATCAGTAGTGGCGTGTCACAAGTCAGATCGTCAGCTGCCAGTCGGTCGAGCCGGCCGCCGGCCGGTAGCCGAGTTGCTCGTTGATCGCGATCATGTGGGTGTTCGCCGCCGCGTTGTAGGTGTCGATCACGCGCAGCTCCGGCTCATGGGCGAGCGCGTGCTCCAGATTCTCGATCTTGGTGAGCAGGCCGAGCCGGTGGCCGCGGTGGTCCGGGTCGACGATGGTGATCTGCTGCCAGGCGTGCCAGGTGCTGCTCGCGTCGAGGCTGACCATGCTCCAGGCCACCAGCCGGCCGGACGCCTCGTGCACCGCCCCGGCGCTGTACCGGCGGACCCCGCGCGCGTCGAGCGCCCGCTCGGTGCCCCGGATCCGCTCGGCGTCGACCTTCTCCTGCTCCCATTCGAGGTCACCGAGGGGCGCGTCCAGCAGCAGCCGGCCCTCCAGGTAGGCGACGTCGGCGACGTACTCCTCGGGGGTGTGGTCCGACCAGCGGACGCCGCGATAGCCCGCGGACGCCTCCCGGGCCTCGGCCAGCAGGCCGGCCAGCCGGGGCCGGTCGAGCGCGGTGACGTCCAGCCGGCGGCGGACATCGGCGAGCGCCGGCTTCGCGCCGACGGCCGCCGCGAAGGCGGCTCCGGGCAACTCCCGGCCCTCATCCCCGGGCAGCGCGGTGACGGTCGAACCGACGAGCCGCTTGCCGCCGTGCTCGCGCAGCAGCCGCAGCCCGTGCTCGTGCAGGGCGCGCCCGACCCCGCGCCGCCGGTACGCGGGGTCCACCATCAGCTCGACGCTGGCGTTCTCGGTGTTGTCCAGCGTGTGCAGATACAGCCGGGCCCAGCCGGCGGGCACCCCGTCGAGGCGGGCCACCCACCAGTGGGTGTCGACGCCGGGCATGGGGTGCCGCAGCGGCGCCTCGAACCGCCGCCGGCACAGCGGCGGGAGGTCCGGCTCGTCAACGGCCTGGGCCGCGACCGCCGTCCGGTGGACCGCGTCGAGGGTCGCCTGGTCGGCCGGATCGAGGGGGGAGACGGAGATGCCCATGCCCCGAGCGTGGCCCCCGCACAGCGAAGGGGCCAGCGGTTTTCCGCTGGCCCCTTCGGACGTTGGTCGGGAGGGACGTCCGCACAACGCCTCCGGCGTTGGGTCGCAAGAACTTGAAAAGTCTCCGGCGGATGCCCTCCCGCACGGAGCATCTTGCGCCGTCCAATTCCTGCCGTCAAGTCCTTGTCGGCGCGTTTTCCACACTCACAGCGAAAAGCCAGTTACCCAACGGATCACCCCAATCCCCCGCCCGGGCGATCCGCCCATCCCCCGCCCGGATGAGTCCGGGGCCGGGGTCAGGACAGGAGGCCCGCGTCGCGGGCGGCGCGGAGGCTGGGCCGGATGCGGTGGGTGGGTCCGACCTCGGGGGCGACCGCGTCGAGGGTCTTGAGGCCCTCGCCGGTGTTGAAGACGACCGTCTCGGCCGCCGGGTCGAGCCGGCCGGACTCGACCAGCTTGCGCAGCACCGCCACGGTGACGCCGCCGGCCGTCTCGGCGAAGACGCCGGCGGTGCGGGCGAGCAGCCGGATGCCGGCGCGGATCTCGTCGTCGTCGGCGTACTCCATCCAGCCGCCGGTGCGGCGCACCGCCTCCAGCGCGTAGAGGCCGGCGGCAGGGTCGCCGATGTTCAACGACTTGGCGATGCCGGTCGGCTTGACCGGGACGATCGTGTCGGTGCCGGCGTGCAGCGCGGTGGCGATCGGGTTGCAGCCGGCGGACTGCGCGCCGAACACCTTCCAGCCGCCGGCCGGCGCCTCGACCAGCCCGATCTCGACCAGCTCCTGGAACGCCTTGTCGATCTTGGTGAGCAGCTCGCCGCTGGCCATCGGGATCACCACCTGGGCCGGGATCCGCCAGCCGAGCTGCTCGGCCACCTCGTAGCCGAGGGTCTTCGAGCCCTCCGCGTAGTAGGGCCGCACGTTCACGTTGACGAACGCGGTGTCCTCGAACTCGTCGGTCTCCACCAGCTCGCCGCAGAGCCGGTTCACGTCGTCGTACGAGCCGTCGATGGCGACCAGCTCGCCGCCGTAGACGGCGGTGGTCACCACCTTGCCCTGCTCCAGGTCACCGGGGATGAAGACCACCGAGGGCACCCCGGCCCGGGCCGCGTGGGCGGCCACCGAGTTGGCCAGGTTGCCGGTGGAGGCGCAGGCGTAGCGGGTGAAGCCGAGCGCGCGGGCCGCGGTCAGCGCCACGGAGACCACGCGGTCCTTGAACGAGTGGGTCGGGTTGCCGCTGTCGTCCTTGACCCAGAGCGGGCCGGTGACGCCCAGCTCGGCGGCGAGGTGCGGGGCGGCGACCAGCGGGGTCAGCCCCGGGTCGAGGGTGACCCGGGTGGCCGGGTCCTGGCCGGCGGGGAGCAGGGCGGCGTACCGCCAGAGGTTCTTCGGGCCGGCCTCGATCTGCTCGCGGGTCACGGCGGACAGGGCCGCGGTGTCGTAGTCGACCTCCAGCGGGCCGAAGCACTCGTAACAGGCGTGCTGGGCGGCCAGCGGGTAGCGCGCGGAACAGGCGCGGCAGACCAGGGCGCGGGCCGGGCTGAGGCTGGTGTCGATGCCGGAGGCGGCGGGAATCGTCGACGTCATGTCGAGGGTTTCCTCTCATCTTTCCCCGCATCGCCGGGTGCGGCGGGGACGGAATTGGCACCTGCCCGCGGTCGCTCGTCGTCGAGCGCGCGGGTGGTTGCCGGGGCGTCATCGGGCCGTATCCCTCAGCCCCTCTGGATGAGGTATGCAGTTGTGCCGCCGAGTCTATGCGGGTGCCGGGGCGCGGCGGAGCCGGGTTCCCACGGTGTGAGCCCCGGCCCCGCCGGCCCCGCGGATCAGCGCGCGACGACCGCGACCGGCTCGATCACCGCGACGCGGTCGGTCACCGCGACCGCCGCCGGGGCCGCGGGAGCCTTCCGGGTACGGGTGACGAGGTTCGCGGCCACCAGGGCGGCCACGGTCAGCCCGGCGCCGACCAGCTCCACCGCGCCCGGCCGGTAGCCGCGCAGGAGCTGGACCGCGAACGTGGTCACCGGCACCAGGTTCATGAACAGCGCGGCGTCGGCGGGCCCGAGCCGGCGCACGCCGGTGTTCCAGGCCAGGCCCGCGACGACGGCGGCGATCAGCACCGCGTACGCGAGCTGGGGCGAGACCGCGACGAGATCGGCGGCGGCCGGCGCGTGCTGGAGCCCGGTGAGGTCGGCGACCGCGCTGACGGCGAGCAGGGCGAGCGCGCCGGCGACGGAGGTCAGCGTGGTGTAGCGCAGCGGCGACCACTCGGGGAACCGGCTCGCCCCGTGGGTGTAGAACGCCCAGCCGAGCACCGCGCCGACCATGAGCAGCCCGCCCAGGCCGAACTCGCCCAGCCCGTCGAGCCGGCCGCGGGTGATCACCAGGCCGACGCCGACGAGCGCGACCAGGGAGAGGCCGAGCAGCGCGGGCCGGGGCCGTACGCCGTCCCGCGCCCAGCGGACCAGTTGGGTGACCACCGGCACGGTGGCGGCGAACAGGGCGACCTGCTGCGGGGCGGCCATCCCGAGCGCGAGGTTGGTGAGCGTGTTGAAGCCGGCGAAGCCGAGCGCGCCGAGCAGCAGCACCTCCGTCCCGCGCCGCGCGGTGCCCAGTGCGGCCACTCCTTCCCGGGCCAGGAGCAGGGCCACCAGCACGGCGGTGGCGAGCACGTACCGGGCGGTGGTCAGGTTGAGCGCGTCCACCCGGGTGAGCGCGCTGGCCAGCACGGGGAACATGACGCCCCAGCTCACCACGGCGAAGAGCGGGAAGGCGGCGGAACGGGAACGCATCGCGACTCCAATGTTCGAGTATCGTCGAACCAGCGGAGCCGACTCTAGGAGGTTGTTCGACGGTTGTCGAACATGGGTTACGCTGGTCACATGGAGCTGCACGAACCCGAGCTGCGCGAGGTGCCCGTCACCGCCGTGCTGGCCGCCCTGGCCGACGACGTCCGGCTGCAGATCGTGCGCGCCCTGGCCGAGGGCGGCGAGTACGCCTGCGGCACCTTCGAGTTCGGCGTCTCCAAGGCGACCCGCAGCCACCACCTCAAGGTGCTGCGCGAGGCCGGCATCACCCGGACCCGGGTCGCCGGCACCAGCCGCTACGTCCGGTTGCGCCGCGAGGAGCTGGAGCGCCTCTACCCGGGGCTGCTCGACGCGGTCCTCGCCGCGCCCGCCCGCGCCTGACCCCCGCGCCCCGGGCAGCGCCGGACGGCCGCGGGCTGGAATGATCGGCCGGATGCGGACAGCGGCGGCGCGGATCGGAGTCCTCGCGGGCGTCACGGCGCTCGCCGCCTGCGCCCCCGGGCCGACACCCGAGAGCGCGTCCGGCCGCCCCGGCACGCCGGCCCGGCCGACCCCGGCCGCCAGCACGTCGCCGCCCCCGCCGGCCTGCTCGCCTGAGGGGATCCGCATCACCGAACTCGGGGTGAGTGCCGCCATGGGCCTGCGGGCCATGGGCCTGGAGCTGGTCAACTGCGGCGACCGCCCATACGTGCTGCGCGGCTATCCCGTGCCGAGCCTCCGGGACGCCGACCGGGACCCGCTGGCGGTCCAGATCATCCCCGGCGCGCGCCCGATCACCTCCGGCTTCGACCAGCCGCCCACGCGGATCGTCCTGCGCCCCGGCGAGCGGGCCAGCGCCGCGCTGCTCTGGCGCAATCTGGTCACCGACGCCACGGTGGTGGCGAGCAACGGCGCCTACCTCGACGTCGCCCCGCTGCCGGGCCGGCCCGCGCACCCGGTCGAGCTGGACGGACCCATCGACCTCGGCAACACGGGCCGGCTCGGCGTGAGCGCCTGGAAGCGGTACAACGGCGCAACGTCGACGCAACCACCCGCCCCGAGCGGCCCACCCTCCACCGCACCCACCCCCGACAGCCGCCTCTGAGGGTCGTCCCGACATCAGATCTTGGTAGGAAACGGCCCCTGGGAGGGCCACTTCCTACCAAGATCTCGGGACGGATCCGGTCAGGCGGGGACCGAGGGGCGCGTCGTCGCGGTGGTGACCGGTGCGCGGCGGCGGGCAAGCAGCGCGTCCAGGGCCCAGGTGCCCGGGCCGAGGACCGCGACGAGCAGGAACGACCAGCAGAAGAGCGCGGCCGGCTCGCCGCCGTTGCGCAGCGGCAGCGGGCCGTCCGGCTGGTGCACCACGAAGTACGCGTACGCCATCGAACCGGAGGCGAGCAGCGCGGCGGGCCGGGTGAGCAGGCCGACGAGCACCAGCGCGCCGCAGACGAGCTGGATCAGCGCGGCCCACCAGCCCGGCCACTCGCCGACCGGCAGCGCCTCGCCGGTCATCGGGTTGCCGCCGAGGACGCCGAAGAGGGACGCCGCGCCGTGGCAGAGGAAGAGCAGGCCGGTGACCATGCGGAACAGGGAGAGCACGGGACCGTTCAGTTGCGCCGGGACCATCGAAGCCTCCATAGATAGGGATGGATATCCCCAGCATGAGGCACCGTTCTATCGATGGTTAGCTATTCCTTGTGGGTGAGAAGACTTTTTGGGAACGCTCCCATACTACCTGGCCCGCTCAGCTCGTGACGTCCTTGCGAGTGAACCGCCAGTAGGCCAGCCCCCAGAACAGGGTCGCGTAGGCGATCGCCGAGATGGCGCCGCGTACCACGTCGTCGGTCTGCACCGGGGTGGACAGCAGTCCGAGCCAGGCGCTGCTGTAGTGGGTGGGCAGGAACGCGCGCAGCCCACCCAGCGCGGTGATCTGGTCGAGGATGCTGGAGAGGATCCAGAGCAGCACGGCGCCGCCGACCGCGCCGAGCGCGGCGTCCGTGGTCACCGAGAGCAGGAACGCCAGGCCGGCCACCACCAGCAGGACGACCGCCAGGTAACCCAGCACGCCGAGCAGGCGGACCAGGCCCTCGGCCGGGGCCAACTCGGCGGCGACCTGGCTGCGCAGCGGGGACCAGCCGTACCGGAGGGTGCCGGCGAGCAGGGCGGTGCCGGCGAGCAGCACGAGCGCCAGCGCCGAGTACACGAGCGCGACCACCAGCTTGACCGTGAGCAGCCGGGCCCGGGGCACCGGCACGGCCAGCAGGTAACGCAGGCTGCCCCAGCTCGCCTCGCTGGCCACCGTGTCACCGCAGAACAGCGCCACCACCACGACGAGCAGGAAGGACGACGACACGAAGATCGAGAAGAGGGTGAAGTTCAGCCCGCCCGAGGTGGCCAGGTCGACCAGGCTGGCGAACTCGCCCCGGCCGTTGTCGTCGTCACCGCCCGAGTCGAACTGGAACGCGATCAGGATGATCAGCGGCAGCAGCACCATGAACCCCAGCGCGAGCTGGGTACGCCGGCGCGCCGCCTGCCGGCGGAACTCCGCCAGGAACGGCAGGGTGGCCGACGGCCGGTAACCGGTCGCCGCCCCGACCGGCCCCACAGAAGACGACTGAGCCATCACCGGTCCCCGCTTCCCCGAGAGTTCTCGCCGACCAGGGCGAGGAACGCGTCCTCCAGGCGCCGCCGGGGCACCACCCGGTCCACCCCGATGCCGGCCCGCACCAGCTCGGCCACCACCTCGCTGCGGGCCGTGCCGTTGGTGTCCACGACCAGCCCGCCGTCGCCGTCGGGCAGCACCCGTACGCCGGCCAGCCGGTCGAGCACGCCACGCGCCGCGTCCGGGTCGCTCACGTCGAACAGGACGCTCGGCGACTCGCCGACGATCTCCTCGACCGGGCCGGACGCCACGATCCGCCCCTTGTTCACCACCACCGCGTGGGTGCAGGTCTGCTCCACCTCGGCGAGCAGGTGGCTGGAGACCAGGACGGCCCGGCCGTCGGTGGCGTAGCGCTGGAGCACCCGGCGCATCTCGGCGATCTGCGGCGGGTCCAGCCCGTCCGTCGGCTCGTCGAGCACCAGCAGTTCGGGCAGGCCCAGCATGGCCTGCGCGATGGCCAGCCGCTGGCGCATGCCGTGGCTGTAGTTCTTCGTCCGCCGGTGCACCGAGTCGCCCAGCCCGGCGATCTCCAGCGCCTCGTCGAAGTGCGCGTCCGCCCACGGCCGGCCGGTCGCCCGCCAGTACGCCCGCAGGTTCTCGATGCCGGACAGGTGCGGCAGGAAGCCCGGCCCCTCGACCAGCGCGCCGATCCGGGAGAGCACCGGCGAGCCGGGCACCAGCCGGTGCCCGAAGACGTAGATCTCGCCGGCGGTGGGCTGGGTCAGCCCCATGAGCACCCGCAACGTGGTGGTCTTGCCGGCGCCGTTCGGCCCGAGCAGGCCGACCACCTGGCCCGGGTGCACCTCGAAGTCCACGTCGGAGACGGCGACGAAGCCGTCCGCGTACTCCTTGCGCAGGTTGCGGACGGCGAGCGGGACGCCCGCGTACGCCGGGTGGATCGAGCTGTCCTGGCGGCGGTGCCGGCGGCGGGCGACCAGGACGACCACGACGAGCCCGACCGCGATCGCGGCGAGCAGGCCGGCCAGCACCCAGCGCCAGACCGTGGCGGTGGTGGGGATGGGCGTGGCGTCGACCGTGGGCAGCACCAGCGGGCCGTCACCGAGCGTCACGGTGTGCACGGCCGGCTCGGCCGGGGTGGCGTACGCCTGGTCGGAGGTGGCCACGACGACCCGCAGCCGGTGGCCGGCCTCGACCCGGCGGACGATCGCCGGCAGGGTGACCGTGACCGGCCGGGACTCCTCGACGGTCCGCGGCAGGCCGGTCAGCCGGACCGGCGCCACCAGACCGTCCGGCAGGGTGGCCCCGCCCTGCGGGTCGACGTCGTAGAGCTTGACGAAGAGCACCGCCTCGCCGGTCGCGGACGCGGCCCGGATCCGCACGGCCGGCGCGCCGACCACGTCGACCGGGTCGGCCAGCGGCGCGGACTCGAACCGGGCGTGCTGGCCGGGGATGTCGCCGGCCACCCCGTCCAGCAGCGAGCCGAGCGCCCCGGCGAACGGCACCGACGAGATCGCCGCCGGGTTGCCGTTGGGCGGGTTGGCGACGGGCTGCGCCGGCCCGGCCAGCGTCACCTCGCGGCGGCCCTGCCCGGTCACGCCCGGGTAGTCGGCGGTGCGGTAGCCGGTGGCCACGAGGCCCCGGTCGAGCGCGTCGAACCCGGCGATCCGGGAGAAGGTGAAGCTGTCGCCGGGCGCCTCCCCCTCGCCCTTGACGTAGTGGTCGAGCCACTGCGCGGTCAGGAACTTCACCCGGTCGGAGTCGGAGGTCGGGCCCGCGCCGCCGTCGTGGCCGCCGGTGAACCAGGCGACCCGCACCGGGGTGCCGGCGGCGGCGATGCCCCGGGCGTTGGCGTCGGCCTCGGTGAGCGGGAAGAGGGTGTCGGCCTCGCCCTGCACCAGCAGGGTGGGTGCCGTGATCCGGTCGAGCACCCCGGCCGGCGAGGAGCGGCGCAGCAGGTCGACCGCCGGGCCGTCGGCCCGCCCGGTGGTGGCGATCCGCAGGTACGCGGCGCAGACGTCGGCGGCGAACCGGCCGCAGGACGGGTCGGCGGCGCCGGCCGGGGCGCGACCGGGGCCGGAGCCCGGACCGGAGCCGGGCTGCGGGCTGGGCGCGCCGGCCGACGCCGGGGCGCCCTCCGGCTGGGCCGCGGTGGTCCCGGAGAGCCCGGCCGGGCCGGAACCGGCGTTGCCGCCGCCGCCGAAGAAGATGCCGGCCCAGCCCTTCTTGAACACGCCCTCGGTGGGCGCCCTGCCGGTGCTCTCCGGCAGGAAGGCGCGGGACAGGTCGTTCCAGGTGATCATCGGGACGATCGCGTCGACCCGGCGGTCCTGCGCGGCCAGCAGCAGGGCCAGACCGCCGCCGTACGAGCCGCCGACCACGCCGACCCGGGGGTCACCGGCCGCGTCGAGGCGGATGTCCGGGCGGGCGGCGAGCCGGTCCAGCAGGCGCTGCGCGTCCCGCACCTCGTAGTCGGGACTGTCCAGGTGGATCTCGCCGCCGCTGCGGCCGAACCCGCGGGCCGTCCAGGTGAGCACCGCGTACCCCCGGTCGGCCAGGTCCTCGGCGTCGGAGCGGACCGACTCCTTGGTGCCGCCGAAACCGTGCGCCAGCAGCACCGCCGGGACCCGGTGCCGGGCCGAGGCGTCGCCGGGGAGGTAGAGCGTGGTGTCCAGGTCGACCGGCTGGTCGCCGGCCGGTCCGGAACGGACGGTCACCAGGGCCGACTCGGTGCGGAAGCCGGGGCGGCCCGGGCGGGCCGCCCAGACCACGGCGGCGGCGACCAGGAGGAGCACCACCACCGCGGCGACGAGCCGGCGAGGGCGGCCGGCCAGGGCGCGCCGGATCCGCGCGACGGGCAGCGGTGATCTCATGCGGCACACGGTACGGGCCGCCGGCTGAGCGTTCCCTGAGATCCGCCGTACGTCCGTCCGGCTGGGCCGTTCGTTGTCCGGGTCCCGTCGACCGTGGAAGGTCCAGAGCGTCCCAGCGGGATGAATTCTGATTCCGTGAATTCACATCTACGCTCGCAAATGCCGCCGATGCCACCTTCCCCCCGGTCATATCGGACGCTCCGTAGGTGCAAGGTCAACCGCACGTGACGGGACCCCAAGTGACGTGAAGCCGACTCGCGGACCACGCTGCCACCCGCGCCCGGTTCGATTACTTTTCCGGTCCGGTGCACGGGACTGCGTGAACGGCGACCCCCGGCTCCGGACCGTCCCCCGCCGTCGCCGGAGGAGACAGACCATGACCGTCCCCGCGCCGCGGGTCCGCCGGCGGCCCTCCGCACCGGGCCGCACCCTGCCCCTGCTGCTCGTGCTGGCGTTGCTGGCCCCGCTGGGACTGCTCTTCGCCCAGACCGACGGGCACACCGGCGACGACCGCGACCTGGCCGCCCGGGAACGGCTCGGCGTCCGCTACCTGCGCGCGCTCGGGCCGGTCACCGACGCGCTGACCGACGCGCAGACCACGGCGGTCGCCGGCCGGCCGGTCACCCGGGCGGCGCTCACCGCCGCCGTCGAGCAGGCGGCCCAGGTGGACGGCGCGATCGGCGACCAGCTCCGCACCCGGGAACGCTGGGCGGGGGTACGCGCCAAGCTGGAGGCGCTGCCCGAGCGCGGGCTCGCCGACCCGGAGGCGGCCTTCCAGGCGTACGGCGAGGTCACCGACCTGCTGCTGGCCCTGCACCGGAAGGTCCGGGAAGCCTCCGGCCTGGTCCGCGACCCGCGCTCCGACTCGTTCTTCGTGCAGGACGCCATCGGCGCGGACCTGCCCGCGGCCATGGTCGCCGCCGGCCGCCTCGCCGACGTGGCCACCCTCGCCCCGAACCGGCCCGCGGCGGACCGCCCGAGGACGATCGCCGAGCTGGCCGAACTCCGGGTCGCCGCGCTCGGGCCCGCCACCGACCTGGTGGACGACCTGCGGGCGGCCGTGGACAGCTCGGAGAGCACCGACCTCGGCCCGACCGTGCTCACCCCGCTGGACACCTACCAGCGCGCGGTGGAGGCGCTGGCCGCGTTCTCGGCGCCCGCCGGTGCGGCCGGGCCCGATCCCGTCCAGCTCGGCGCCGCGCGGCGGGGCGCGCAGTCGGCCGCCACCCAGCTCCGGCAGGTCATCCTCGACCAGCTCGACGCGCTGCTGGCGGATCGGCTCGACCGGCTCGACCGGGACCGCTGGCTGGCCCGGGGCGCCGTCGCGGCGGCCGGGGTGCTGCTCGCCGTGCTGGCCGGGGTGCTGCTCTCCGCGCTGCGGCGAGCCCGCCGCCGGGCCGCCGAGGCGGACCGCGAACCGGCCGACGCCGCCGCGTACCCGGCGGCCACCCGTCCGGACCCGCCGCTGTCGCCCGGGAACGGCGAACTCCTGGCGGTCGGCGGCGGACGGGCCGGCGAATCCGAGCGGTGGAGGCCGTTCGATGCTGCTCGGTAGGCTCCGGATCCGGGGCCGGCTCGCCCTGTTGGTGATCATCCCGCTGCTCAGCATGGTCGGGCTGGCCGTGCCGGTCGTCCTCGACCGGGTCGCCGCCGCCCAGCGGGCCGCCGAGATCGCCGACACCGTCCGGGCGGCCAGCCGCATCGGCAGTCTCGTGCAGGATCTACAGCAGGAACGGCTGCTCTCGGTGGGGTCGCTGCTCGGCCGGGTGACCCGCTCCGAGCTGATCCAGAAATCCGCCACCGTGGACGACCGGGTCGCCGACCTGCGCGCCGAGTCGCTGCCGGCGCCGGTCCGGGCGGCCCTCGACGGGGTACGCACGCTGGCCGACCTGCGTACCGCCGTGCTCGCCGGGAAGGCCACGCCGGACGAGATCATGGGTGCGTTCCGCACGGTCGACATGGCGCTGATCGAGGCGCTGCGGCTGCCGTTCCAGGTGGACACCGGCACCTCGGCCGGGCGGCAGGTGCTGGCGCTGGACGCGCTGCTCCGCGCGGACGAGGGGCTGGGCGCCTGCGCCACGCTGATCGTGCTCGTCAAGGCCACCGGCGACCCGAAGGTGGCGGGCTCGTACATCGCCTGCATGGCCGCGCTCCAGGTGGACAACCAGCGGTTCCGCAGCCTCATCACGCCGGAGCAGTACCGGCTGGCCATGCTGGACGACGCTGCGGTCGCCGCGCGCACGAGCCCCACCTTCCTGGTCGACAGCGTCAAGGACCCGGTGGCGGCGATCGCGGCCGTGCCGATCGACGCGCTGTTCCCCTCGGTCCGCTCGATGATCACCCTCGGCCAGTTCGTCGAGAAGAAGATCGTCGCGGACGTCATCGCCGAGACCCGGAGCGAGCAGCGGGGCGCGCTCGTCGCCGCCTGGCTGGTCAGCGCGGCGGCCGCCCTCATCCTGCTGAGCGTGGTGCTGCTCGGCATGGCGGTGGCCCGGACCGTGGCCCGGCCACTGACCCGGCTCACCCGCTCCGCGGACCGGGTCGCCCGGGTCGCCGAGGCGGAGCTAACCCGGGTGGTCGACGACGAGGCCGAAACCGTCGCGCCGGTCCGCCTCGACCCGATCGACGTCGGCGCCCGCGACGAGATCGGCGACCTGGCCCGGGCGTTCGAGCGGGTGCAGCGCACCGCCGCCCGGCTGGTCGAACGGCAGGTGGCCGGCCGCCGCAACGTGGCGCAGATGTTCGGCCACGTCGGCCGGCGTACGCAGAACCTGGTCGGCCGGCAGATCGCCCTGATCGACCGGCTGGAGCGGCAGGAGACCGACCCGGGACGGCTGGAGCACCTGTACCGCCTCGACCACATCTCCAGCCGGCTGCGCCGCAACGCCGGCAGCCTCGTGGTGCTCTCCGGCGCGACCGGATCGGACGGGCACGTCGCGCCGGTCCCGCTCGCCGACCTCGTCCGGCTCGCGCTCGGTGAGATCGAGGACTACACCCGGGTGGACGTGCAGGTCCCGTCCGGGGTGTCGGCGGGGCCCGCGACCGCCGGCGACCTGGTGCTCGCGCTGGCCGAGCTGATGGAGAACGCCACCAGCTTCTCCCCGCCGCACACGCGGGTGCTGGTGGCCGGCGAGCAGACCGACGGCGGCGCCCGGCTCACCGTGGTGGACCGGGGCATCGGCATGACCGAGGAGCGCCTCGCCGCCGAGAACGCCCGGCTCACCCGCCGGGAGCGGCTCGACCTGGCGCCGACCGAGGTGCTCGGGCTCTTCGTGGTGGGCCGGCTGGCCCGCCGGCACGGCTGGAGCGTCCGGTTGGCCGCGACCGCCGGTGGCGGCGTGACCGCCCACCTGGAGATCCCGGCCGCCCTGCTGGTGGTCCGCCGCCCCGAGCGCGCCGGTGCGACCGTGGCGCGGGCCTCCGTGCCGTCCCGGGAGCGGCGGGCGCTGCCCGAACCCGCCCGGACGCCGACCGCCGGCGAGCCCGCCAGCTTCGACGCGGCGCTGCTGAGCCGCGCCACCCGCAGCCTGGAGGCCGGCCAGTCCTGGAACGCCTTCGGCAACCCGGCCGCACCCGGGACGCCCGCCGTCGCACCCGGGACGCCCGCCATCGAGCCCGGGACGCCCGCCATCGAGCCCGGGACGCCCGCCATCGAGCCCTGGGCGCCCGCCGTCGCGCCCAGGACGCCCGCCGGCGGACCGCCGCTCGCCTGGCCGCCCGCCGTGGCGCCCGCCACCCCGGCGCCGGCCACCCCCGGCCCGGGCCTTTCCGACCCGCCGACCCCGGTCGTCGGCCCGGCACCGGCCGCTCCCCCGGCCGCTGGGCCGGCGACCGGCCTCCCGCCGGCCGGGCCGGCCCTCGCACCCCTGCCCGCGCGACCGGCCCCCGCGCCGCCGTCCCCCGGCCCCGCCGGGCCGATGCTCGCGCCGCCGACCGCCGGTCCGGCCGGGACAGGCCCGCTGATCCGGCAGCGGGTGCCCGGGGCGAGCCTGCCCGCCGCCGGGCCGGCGCCGGGGCCGGTCACCGCCACCACCGCCGACCCGGCCGCCGTCCGGGCCCTGGTCGAGGCGTTCCAGGACGGCGTACGCCGGGCCGAGGACGACACCGCCCCGGCCGTGCCCACCCCCGGCCGGCCCCTGCTCAGCCGGCGGGTGCCCGGGGCGAACCTGGCCGTGTCGCCGGTGCGGCCCGCCCCGCCGGCCAGCCCGCCGCCGGGGGACCCGGCCGAGGTCCGCGACCTCATCACCGATTTCGAGGCGGGCGTCGCCCGTGCTCTGCGCGAAGTCAGTCCAGACCGACGCTACGAAGAGGACGCATCACGGTGACCAGCCCGTTCCTGCACGACAACGCCGACCAGACCACCACCGGCGGCCTCAGCCCCGAGGCGCGCACCTTCAACTGGTTGCTCGACTCGTTCACCTCCAGCACGGCCGGGGTCATGGAGGCGATCGCGGTCTCCTCGGACGGACTGCTGATGGCCATGTCCGCCATCAAGGACCGGTCCAACGCGGAGCGGCTGGCCGCGGTCGTCTCCGGCATGACCAGCCTCGCCGGGGGCGCGGCCAGCTGGTACGCGCTCGGCGGGTTGAACCGGGTGATCGTGGACATGGCCGAGGGCTACCTCCTGATCAGCGCGATCAGCAGCGGCTCGGTGCTCGGCGTGGTCGCCGACCGCTCCGCCAACCTGGGCACCGTGGCGTACGAGATGACGCTCTTCGCCGGCCGCGCCGGCGGCGCCCTGACCCCCCGCCTGATCGCCGAACTGAAGAACGCCGTCCAGCAATGACCCCGGAGGCGGCCGGTGAGGACCCGGAGCCGGAGCCCGGCACCCGGATCCGTCCCTTCCTGCACGCGCCCTCCCCCGGCCCGGGGTCGGACGCGGGCGGCGGGGAGCCGGCCGGCCCGCGCCCGTTCGTACTGACCGCCGGCCGGGTGGACGGCGATCCGGCGATCGGCCTGGAGACCCAGGTGACCGCCCGGCCGGAGAGCGGCTCCTGGGCGGTCATCGCCCAGCTCGCCCCGGAACTGGCGACGATCGTGGCGCTCTGCGCCGAACCGATCTCGGTCGCCGAGATCTCCGCCCGGGCGCGGATGCACTTCGGCGTGACCCGGGTGCTCGTCGGCGACCTCCGCGCCGCCGGGCACCTCGACGTGCACGTCGGGGACGCCGACGACGCCCTCGACCCCGACCTCATCCTGCGAGTGATTGATGGACTCCGTGCGATCTCCTGAATGGCCGGCGGCCGCCGCGGGCGGTCCCGCCGCGAACAGCGCCGCCACCCGGTACGCCGCCCCGCCCACCGGCGCCGGGCCGGCCGCCGCCCCGCCGGCCGGGCGGACCGCCACACCGGCTCCGCCGCCGCCGTACCGGCCGCCGGAGATGGCCGCCCCGACGGTCAGCCCGGTGCCCGCGCCGCGCCCGCCGATCCCGGTGAAGATCCTCATCGCCGGTGGCTTCGGGGTGGGCAAGACCACCACGGTGGGCGCGATCTCCGAGATCGCGCCGCTGACCACCGAGGCGGAGATGACCACCGCCGGGATCGGCGTCGACGACCCGGGCGCGGTCTCGGACAAGACCACCACCACGGTCGCCATGGATTTCGGCTGCGTCACCATCGACCGCAGCCTCAAGCTCTACCTCTTCGGCACGCCCGGCCAGGCCCGCTTCGGGTTCATGTGGGACGACCTGGCCCGGGGCGCGCTCGGCGCGCTCGTGGTGGTGGACAGCGCCCGGCTCGACGACTGCTATCCGGCGATCGACTTCTTCGAGCGGGCCGGGCTGCCGTTCGCGGTGGGGGTGAACGCCTTCGACGGCCGGCTGGCCCTCGACCTACCCTCGATCCGCTGGGCGCTGGCGATCGGCGAACACGTGCCGCTGGTGCAGTTCGACGCCCGGGACCGGCTCTCCGCACGGGACGCACTGCTGGTGGTCCTGGACCGGGCGCTCTACCGGGCGACTCGGGAGAAAGGGGCCTGAACCGGCCGCCGGTTCGACCCGTGTCACGGAAGGGGTGCACGTGATGAGAGGCGATCTGGACGAGACCCTGGCCCGGCTGGCGCGGCGCGATGAGGCGCTGCGCCGCCGGGCGCCACTGCCCGGCGAGCCGGCCGAGGAGGCCGCGCGCGACGGGTCGGCGGACGAGCGGGCGGGGCACGGCGCGTACCGGTTGCGTGGGGGCGACCGGCCGGAGCGGCGGGACCCGGTCGAGGAGGTGGCCGAGGCGGTCCGCCGGGTGGTCGCCGAGCACCCCGGCCTGGCCGTCGTCGTGCGGGTGGAACTGGGCGGGCAGGCGTACCCGTTGCGGGTCGCCTGGTCCGGCCCGGAGGTGACGGTCGGTGCCGCTGCCGCGCCCGCGCCCCCGCCGGCCTGGCCCATGTCGGTGAAGACGGTGCCGGCCCCCGGGCAGGACGGGATGGTCGCCGACCCGGCGGCCCGGCTCGCCGAGATGATCCGGCGCGATCCCTCCCTGCTGGACGACACCGGCCCGCTGTAGAGGCCCGCCGGCACGACGTGGTGCCGGCGGCTACTGTCGGGCGGGTGGCGGAACCCGACCTGACCCTGACCGCGATCCTGCGGCCGGCGGCGCTGGACGCCCGGCGCGGCGTCGTCCGCCTGCACCCCGAGGTGCTGACGGCGCTGGCGCTGCGCCCCGGCGACCCGGTGCGGCTGGCCGGCCGGCGGGTGACCGCCGGCATCGCCGCGCCAGCGGACCCGGGCGCGAGCAGCGCCCTGCTCTACGCCGACGACCTGCTGCTGGGCAACCTGGGCCTGCGCGACGGCGGGCAGGTCACGGTGAGCCCGCTGCCGGCGGTCCCGGCCCGCCGGCTCACCCTCGCCGGCCCGGTCGGCGTCGTCGCCGCCGTCTCCCCGGAGATGCTCCGGCTCGCCCTGCTCGGCAAGGTGGTCACCGCCGGGGACGATGTCTCGCTGCTGCCCCAGGACGTGCTCCCCGACGCCGCGCTCCGCGGCCTGGTCGAGGCCGCCCGCCGCAGCCTGGCCACCACCGTCGGGTACGCCTGGACCAGCACCCTGCTCACCGTGGTGGCGGCCGAGCCGGCGACCGGCGCGCTGGTCACCATGGACACCGTGGTCGGCTGGGAGCACGGCGCGGCCACCCGCGGCTCCGGCCCGGCCGGCGGGACGGGCCCGGCGACCCCGGCCGCCCCCGCACCGGCCGACGGCCTGCTCGGCCCCGAGGACGCTCCCGACGTGGACGAGCTGCCCGGGCTGCGGGCCCAGGCCGAGGAGCTGACCGAACTGCTCGACCTGGGCTTCCACCACGGGGAGGTGCTGGGCCGGCTCGGCACCACCGTCTCGCTCGGCGTCCTCGTCGGCGGCCCGGCCGGCTCGGGCAAGTCGGCGCTGGTCCGCGCGGTCGCCGCCCGGGTCCGCGCCCGGGTCCGCCCGCTGTGGGGCCCGGAACTGGCCGCGCTGGGCAACGACGCCGCCGCCCGCCGGCTGCGCGAGGCCGCCGCGGAGGTCCGGGCCAACGGGCCGGCCGTGCTGCTGGTCACCGACGTGGAGGCGGTCGCCCCGGCCGACGAGCCCGGCCCGCTGGCCACGGTGTTCCGGCAGGTGGTCGCCGAGACGGTCCAATCGGGGGCGGCGGTGGTCTGCACGACCGGGCGCCCCGAGGCGGTGGACCCGGCGCTGCGCGCCCCGGACCTGCTCTCGCTGCGGATCACCGTGCCGCTGCCCGACGCGGCGCTGCGCCGGGAGCAGCTGACCGTGCTCACCCGGCAGGTGCCGCTGGCCGAGGACGTCCGGCTGGACGAGGTGGCCGCCCGTACGCCGGGATTCGTGGCCGCCGACCTGGCCGCGCTGGTCCGCGAGGCCGGGGTGCGGGCCGCGCTGCGGCAGAAGGCGGCGGAGACGCCGACCGTGGCGATGGCCGACTTCGCCGCCGCCCTGGAGGTGGTCCGGCCGACCACGATGGCCGCGTCCACCCTGGAGCTGGCCTCGGTGACCCTGGACGACGTCGGCGGCCTGCACGAGGTCAAGCAGACGCTGACCGAATCGGTGCTCTGGCCGCTGACCTACCCGGACACGTTCGCCCGGCTGGGCGTGACGCCGCCGCGCGGGGTGCTGCTCTACGGGCCGCCCGGCTGCGGCAAGACCTACCTGGTCACCGCGCTGGCCGGCTCGGGCCGGGCCAACGTGCTGTCGGTGAAGGGCGCGGAGCTGCTCTCCAAGTGGGTCGGTGAGAGCGAGCGCGCGGTCCGCGAGCTGTTCCGCCGGGCCCGCGAGGCGGCCCCCACGCTGGTCTTCCTCGACGAGGTGGACGCCCTCGCCCCGGTCCGCGGCCAGGCCAGCGACGGGGGCACCACCGACCGGGTGGTCGCCGCCCTGCTCACCGAGCTGGACGGGGTGGAGGCGCTGCGCAACGTCGTGGTGGTCGGCGCGACGAACCGTCCCGAGCTGGTCGACCCGGCGCTGCTCCGCCCCGGGCGGCTGGAGCGCCTGGTGTACGTGCCGCCGCCGGACGGCCCGGCCCGCGCCGAGATCCTCCACGCGGCCGCCCGGCACGTCCCGCTCGCACCCGACGTGGACCTCACCGCGCTGGGCGCGGAGCTGGACGGCTTCTCCGCGGCCGACTGCGCCGCGCTGATCCGGGAGGCGGCGCTCGCCGCGATGCGCGAGTCGCTGGCGGCCAGCACGGTCACCGCCGCGCACGTCGAGGCGGCCCGCACCCGCGTACGCCCCTCGCTGGACCCGATCCAGCTCGCCCTCCTGGAGGCCTACGCCGCCACCCGGCGCTGAGCCGGCTCAGTCGGTGGGCAGCAGCGGGCCGAGCGGGCCGAGGTCGAGGTTGAGGTCCTCGGGGGCCAGGCCGAAGTACTCGCGGAGCTGGGTCATCTGCTCCTCCAGCGCCATCAGCGTGGCGCCGACCCGTTCGACCTGCTCCTCGGTCAGGTCGCCCAGGTCGACCCGGCGCAGCGCCTGCCGTTCCATGAGCTGCCGGAGCAGCTCGATCACGGTGAGCACCAGGCTGGCCAGCCCGCGCTCGACCGAGTCCTGGTCCACGGCCAGCCTGCGGTCCAGCGGCCGGACCCGGGGCGCCGTCCACCGCGGCTCGCCCAGCGCCGCCGCCAGGTCGGCCGCCTCGTCCCGGCCGGTCACGGCGCGACCTCCGGCTCGGGCGGGGCGAGCGCGCCGACCGAGGCGATGAGCGCCCGCAGCGAGACGCGGACCAGGTCGATGTCCGCGATGGCCAGGGTGATGTCCCCGGTGATCACCACGCCGGTGGCGAGCACCCGGTCGAGCAGGTCGACCAGCGCCACCGGCCGGTAGGTCAGCGGATCGTCGGCGCTGCTGGGCGCCAGCGTGCTCACGCCCATGCCGGCTCCGCCTCCGGTTCCGCCACGAAGGAGTACGGCGGCCAGGGGCCGGTCAGCTCCAGCCGCAGCTCCGGGTGCCGTTCCGCCAGCTCCCGGGCCAGCCCCGCGAAGCCGTCCCAGCGGTCCCGGTCGACCAGGTACGCCCCGTTGAGCACCATGGCGGTGGGCGCGCCGGAGAGCCGCCGGTCCTGCGGGGCGTGCCGGCGGGCGGCGACCGCGTACCCGGCGAGGGCGGTGTGCACGGCGGCGGCCCCGTCGGCGGCGACCCGCTGCCCCTCCTCCCGGGCGGTGAGCTGGGCCCGGCGCCGCCGCAGGTACGCCGCGCCGGCCCCGCCCCCGTCGACGGGTTCCTCGGCCGTCGGGGTCGCCCCGGGCACCACGTAGCCCTTGACTCCCCACTCCGCGCGGCCGTCGAGCCGGGCCAGCGTGCCGGCCAGCTCGTCGTGCCGCTCGACCAGCACCCGGGCCACCCGGTCGTCGTCCCGGTGGACGGTGGCGAGCCGGGCGGGCACCACCGTGCCGGACCGGGACAGCGCGTCCACCACGGCGTGATGGGCCCGGGCGGCCCGCTCCAGCCAGGCCAGGTCCTCCAGGTTGCGGCGCAGCGCCGCCTCGCCGTACTCGCTGAGCGGGGCGTCGCTGACCACGGCGACCAGGCCGGCGGCGGCCACCGCCCGGACCGGCGTGCCGGCGATGCCGGGCAGCCCGGCGGGCGTGGCCGTGCCGGCGACCACGCCGTGCAGCCAGACCGCGGTCCCGGTGTCCGGGGTGGGGTCAGAGGTCGTGGTCATGCCAGCCCTCCCGCTCGTCCCGCTCGGCCCGGGCGGCCACCCGCGGCCGGCGGGACGCCTCGACCTCCTCCGGGTCACGCGGGCCCGGCTCGACCGGCGGCCGAGCCTTGGAGCTCAGCCACGGGTCGTGCTCCCACCAGTCGATGCCGATCTGCCGCGCGGTGTCCACCGAGGCGATGACCAGCCGCAGCTTCAGCGTCAGCAGCTCGATGTCGAGCAGGCTGACCCGGATGTCACCGGCGATCACGATGCCGCGGTCGAGCACCCGTTCCAGGATGTCGCCGAGGTTCGCCGGCTCGTGGCCGGCCGGCAGCACCTGACCGGAGTTCTGCACGACCGACGGCGCCCGCCCAATGGTCATCTCAGTCCCCCTTGCCGCGCTGGTAGCGGCGCGTCCGCCGGTAGCCGAGCAGGCTGCCGGTCATGTCCAGCTCGACCTCGTAGAGGCCGAGCAGGTCGGTCGACGCCGGGATGCGGTGGTCCTCGACCACCTCCACCCCGACCCGCCACCCGTCGTCGGTGGGCTGGATCGAGGTGATCCCGAGCGGGTCCTTGCCGGTCAGCGCGACGATCAGGCGCAGCCCCTCCTGGGCCGCCTCGGCCGCGCCGACCGCCTCCTCGTCGTCCTCGTCGAGGTACCGCTCCTCGGCCCGACCGCCCCGGTCCCGCCACCGCTCGCGGTCGCCGTCACCCCGGATCCGTGCTGTCATCGCCCTCCCCCTCGTCCGCCACGCGGCTCGCCGCGGCGGCCGCCGGTCCCCCGCCGGGCGGGCGCCGGCCGCCGGGGCGCGCCGTTACGCCCCGGCGGGGTACGGCCGGCGCCGGCGGCCGGCCTCGTCAACCGGTCCAGCACCTGCTGCTGCCCCCGGTCCCGCTCCTCCGGCGTGATGTCGCCGGCCGCCGCCGCCCGGTCCAGCTCCTCCAGCTCACGCCGGATGTTGACCGGGTTGTACTGCTGCGACTCCGCCTCCCGCGCCACCACCTTGACCAGCGCGGTGAGCCCCCGCACCGGCGCGTACGGCAGGGTCAGCAGCGTCCACAGGATGTCCACGTGTCACTCCACCAGCTGGTGCGCGCTGACGAAGTCGTACGGGGCGAGCGGTCCGATGAGCCGCATCCGGATCAGGTCCCGCCGCTGCTCGGCGAAGTCCTCCACGGCCTGGACGAACTCGTCCTCGTCGTCGCCCTCCACCAGGAAGGAGACGCGCACCGCGTCCAGCTCGTTGCTGGGCGGGAGTGGCACGTCGGCCACCACGTACCGGCCCACCGCGTCGATCAGGTCGCGGTTCTCCGCCTCCCGGCGCAGCTCCACCGCCTGGCTGATCATCTCGCCGAGCCGGATCCGCTGCTCCCGGCTCTCGACCTCCGGCCGGCCGCGCACCTCGTCGGCGAGGGCACCGGCGGCGGCGTTCTCCGCCAGGAAGCCGCTGATGAACTCCTGCTCGTCGAAGCGCCCGTGCACGGTGTACTGGAGCCGGCCCTCGAACTCGTCGAGGGCGGCGGCGAACCGGTCGTGGTGCGCCGCGAGCAGGTCCTCGACCGCGTCCTCGCCGGTCACCACCGTGCCGAACCGCACCGGCAGCACCGGCGCGACCACCGCCGTCCCGTCCAACAGCCGCTCGTACGCGGTCAGGTCGGCCGGCCGGCCCAGCGGCTCCTCCAGCCCGACCTCGCTGACCAGCGCCGCCAGCTCACCGTGCCGGATCGCGGTCACCTCGCCCGGCGGGGAGCCGACCCCCTCGGCCTCGGGGGTCGGCTCCACGTCGGAGGGCACGATGCCGTAAATGAACAGCCCGTTCTCCTCAGCCATCTCAGCGCTCCTCGTCCCGCCGCCGGCGCGGCCGCTCCCGCTCCCGCTCGTCGCCCCGGTCGCGGAGCGAATCGGCCACCGCGCCGCTGATCTCCTGGGCCGCCTTGCCGAGCCCGGAGACCGCCTTGCCCTTGGTGGCCGCGCCGGCCGCGTCACCGACCAGGTCCGGCAGGCCCTTCTGGTCCTTCGGCACGATGCTCAGCCGGTCGACCGCCTCGGCGAACCGCAGGTACGTCTCGACACTGGCGATGACGATCCGGGCGTTGATCTCCAGGAGCTGGATGCCGACCACGGCGACCGACACCTGGGCGTCGATCACCACGCCCTTGTCGAGCACGGTCTCCACGACGTCGGCGAGGGTGCCCCCACCGCCGCCGCTGGTGCGTTCCAGGGCGCTGCCCGACTGTCCCGTCGTGGTGGACACGGTCATTCGTCACGCTCCTCTCGCCGGCGGCGCACCACCGGCCGTCGTGGTGTCTCGGGAGCCCGCCGGACCGGGCGCGGCCGCTCGGGGCGCGCCTCCCGCTCCTCGCGCGGCTGGGGGCGGCGCGCCCGCTCGGGGGCGCGGCGGCGCGGCGGCTCCTCCTCCTCGGGCTCCTCGGCGTACTCGTCGTCGTCGAAGTCGTCGCCCTCGTCGTAGTCCGCGTACTCCTCCTCTTCGGGGCTGGGCCGGCGGCGCGGCGGCGGTGGCCGGCGGCGGCCGCGTCCGGCGGGCCGGCGCTCCTCCTCCGGCTCCTCCTCGGCCTCCTCCTCCGGCTCCTCCTCGGGTTCCCCGGCGCGGCCCCGCTGCTTCTCGCGGCCCGGCCGCTCCTCGCGGCCCTCCTGCTCCTCGCGGCCCTCCTGCTCCTCGCGGAGCGCGGTCTCGTGGTCCTTGACCACCTGGGAGTCCTCGATCTCACCGCGCCAGCCCTCGACCGAGTCGGGGTCGAGCACGGTCTGCGTCATCACGTGCCGGACGAAGTGCTTCAGCTCCAGCCGGACCCGGCGGCCCTGGGCGCGCCACAGGTTGCCGGTGTGCTCGAAGAGACCCTGCGGGTGGTACTCCAGCACGACCAGGATCCTGGTCAGCTCCGGGCCGACCTCGTGGAAGCTGACCGTGCCGTCGACGGAGCCCTTCTCGCCCTTGGACCGCCAGTGGATGAGCCGGTCCGGGATCTGCCGGACGATGGTCGACTCCCAGGTCCGGTGCGACCAGAAGACCTGCGCCTTCCAGGTCATCTTCCCGTCCGAGTCCCAGTCGGCCTGCTCGACCTTCTTCATGAAGCTCGGGAAGTCGCCGAACTGCGTCCACTGGTTGTAGGCCACCCGGACCGGCACGCCGACCTCGATGGTCTCGACGATGTTGGTGACCTTGAGCTTCTTGCCGCCGCCCTTGCCGCCCTTGCCACCGCCGAATGCCGCCATCAACTTCTCCTTACCGCCGGCCAGGCCGGCATGGAACATGGCCTTGACCGGGGAGTTGCCCTCGGCGAGCTTCTGGGCGCCGGTGGCGGCCGCGACCAGGCCGGGGCCACCGCCCTCCTTGGCGTAGTCGCTGAGCCGCCCAGTGGCGCCGGTGATCCGCTCGGTAACCGCGTGCACGGCACGCTCACCGATGGCCGAGGCGAGGTTGCGCAGTTCGCTGCCGAGTTGCTCCCGGGCCCGGTCCGTGAGGTTGCTGGTCGCCATGGTCACCGCCCCCGCTGCCGTCGTGCGACGACCGGGCGCCCGCCCCGGTCCGTCTCGTCCTCCGCGGCGGGCTGCTCGTCCAACTCCTCCTCGTCGTCGGCGGCCGAGCGCTCGCCGTCCGTCGGCTCCTCGTCGGCGCGGCCGCCGCCGTCACCGGCCGTCTTCCGCCGCAGCGCGTCGGCGCTGCCGCGGAGCTTGCCGCTGAGCGCGTCGATGCCACTGCCCGCGGCCGCGGTCGCCGCGGCCTTGCCGGCGGTGGCCAGCGGGCCGCCCAGCTTGCCGAGGCCGCCGAGCTGGGGGTTCACGTTCATCAGGTCCGCGCCGAGCTGCTTCAGCCCGCCCGGCCGCTGGCTGGCCCGCCCAGCCGCCACGGCGGCTGCGAGGGTGAGGGCCGTACGCATCTTCTTCCGGCGCCCGAGGAGGTAGCCGAAGCCCACCGCCAGCGCCACCCGTGCTCCGCTCTTCATCTGTTCTCCTTCGCTCCCCGGCGGAAGCGGACACCTCGTCTGGAGCAGGCCCGGAATGACAGCTGCCGGGGATCAGCGGAAACGGGCCTGCGACCGAGTTCCGTATCAGCGGACCCGGCGGGCAGTACCCGTCACCCCACCGGCAAAACATTCCGGCAGGGTCAGGGAGACGCGTGTAACTGGAGAATTGGATAACCGGCAGCGTGACGGTCAGACCGCGCAAAACGGGCAGACGGGCCGAGCTGACCAGGGAGAAGTCAAATCGCTTGACTGAGGGCAATCAGCAATTCAGTGCGTCGGCAAAGCCGAATCGAGACACATTTCCGCGCGGAGCTTGCCGTCCTTCTCGCGCAATTCCGCGCCACATTTACGAAGGACCGAGACAGCGCCGTGGTTGTCCGGTGTCGTCTCGGCCACGACGGTGCGCATGCCGGCCGCCGCGGCGGCGTGGAGCAGCTCCCGCAGGGCCGCCGCGCCGAGCCCCTGGCCGCGCGCCGAGCGGCCCAGCCACATCCCGGTCTCCACCGTCCCCGGCTCGCCGCAGCGGGTCATCCGAACCATGCCGACCACCTCGCCGCCGGCCACGATCGCGTACATAAGGGTGCGGGTCGGGCCGTCCAGGCCGCCGAAGCTCGCCCGGTGGAACTCGCGAAAGGCCTCCCGGCGGGCCAGCGACCACCCGGCCGGGGCTTGGACCGGGGGCATGACGTCCTCCGGCTCCGCCTCGGCAGCCGCTACGGAGAGCAACGGCTCCAGGTTTCGCTCGTCCACCGGCTCCAGTCGTACGGCACCCTTCACGAGGCGCAGTCTGCCGGTCGTACCGGCCCAAGTCCACCCCTTTGGGCCCGGACTGCCGGTCCGGCGGAGGGGGTCGGCCGGTCGTACCCCCCGGGTGTTCCGCCTCACGCTCCGTTGTCAGCCGACCGGTCCGTTTCGGCGGTGAGGGTGCTCACTCCGCCGGGGCGAACTCGCAGAGCGCCACCGACGCGTCGTCGCTGCGCTTGTGCCGGCGCAACCGGTCCGGATGGTCCCGCTCGGCCGCCCGGACCCGGTCGATCAGCCCCTCCGGGCCCTCGGCCGCCGTCACGTCGAGCAGGCCGGCCCAGTCGAAGAGGCCGAACTGCTCGACCGCGCAGGAGGCGCCGTCGGTGAGCAGCGCGGCCCGTCGCAGCGCACCCGCCCCACGCAGCGGCAGCGTGCCGGTCACCGCGTGGTACGCCGCGTCCGGGTCGCTGGCGGCCGCCCAGTAGCCGTGCGTCCGGTTCATCAGGGTGCGCTGCACGGTCACCGCCCGGTGGAACCGGGTCGCCGCGTCGACGCCCCCGTCCGGCAGGGCGGCGGCGGTGCGGCGCAGGTCCTCCAGCGCCGTGTCCAGCCGGTCGTCGGAGACCACATCGATCCGGTCCCCGCTGTCGAGCACCAGCGGGCTGTCGCAGAGGACCAGGTAGTCCACCTGGTCGCCACCCTCCCGGAGGAGGCAGACCGTGGAGGACGGGGTGCCCGGGTGGTCCAGGTCGCAGTCGCCGCCGTGGTCGGCCCGCACGGCCAGGATCGCCGCGGCCAGGCTGCTCATCAGCGTGGCCGCCGGGCGGGCCGCGACGGCCAGGCCGATCCGGGCGGCCAGGTGCCGGACGTACCAGGCCGGGCCGTGCACGCACCCGGTGTCGAACCCCTCCGGCACCGTCGCCCCGTCGAGGACGCCGACCAGCGGGCCGAACCGGAAGACCAGGTCCTCGTTCTCCAGCCGGTCCGGGGCCGGATCGGAGGCGGAGCGTACCCGCATCATCGGCGCCGTCCCGACCGGCCGGGCCGGCCGGCTGCCGATCGGGTACCGGCGGTCTGGTGCCCCCATCCGTCTGCTCCCTCCGTCGCCGTCCGCCGCCTACCCGGAGCGCCGGAGCCCATGCCGGTGCGGCCGGAACCGGGGGCGGCGCCGCCGGTCAGCGTCTCCGGTTCCGGGCCCGGGACGAGCGCAGCCGGCGCAGCCGGCCGACCAGCACCGGCTCCGCGGCGAGCGCGGCCGGCTGGTCCAGCAGCGCGTTGAGCAGCTGGTAGTAGCGGGTCGCGGAGAGCCCGAAGGTGTCCCGGATGGCCTGTTCCTTGGCGCCCGCGTGCTTCCACCACTGCTGCTCGAAGGCGAGGATCTGCCGCTCCCGCTCGGTCAGCCCGTCGGTCTCACCGGGCGCCTCCGGAGCCTGATCCGCCGGTCCGTCGTCCGGCGGTGCGGCCTCGACCGCGGGTGCGGAGCGGGGTGGCGGGACGGTGCGGCCGGCCTCCCGGCGGGCGACGTCGGTGGTCCCCGACGGCTCGGGCCGGTCGGTGGCGGCCCGCTCCGTGGCGTCGGCGGGCAATGGCGCTCCTCAGCGGGACGGGGCGGCCGGCGCGACGACGCCGGCCGGGGGACCCCAGCCTAACCAGGGTCCGCCCGGCCCGCATCGGACGCGGGGTCCGCGCCGGTCAGGCGATGTCCCGCCGGCGCATCGACCAGAACGAGGCGAGGAGCGCCGCGGCGGCGCCCACCCCGAGCACCAGCGCGGACTGCTGCCAGGTGACCACCAGCTTGGCCGGTTCACACGCGCCCTTGGCGAACTGGCAGGTGTCGTAGTCGAAGAGTTCCACCTTCTTCATGAACCACGACTGGGCGTACGTGGACAGGACGTAGCGGTCGCCGAACGGCACGGAGAGCACGGCGACCGCGATCCGGATGCCGATCTCGCTGATCGCGAAGACCGCCACGGCCGCGCCGAGCGCCATCGCGGTGTGCCGCCCCAGTGAGGCGAGCGCGAAGGCGACCGCGCCGACCAGCAGGATGAGCCCGACCGCCCGCAGGCCGTCGAGGCCGATGGACTGCCACACCCCGGAGGTCACCTTGGCGGTGGTCCCCCGGTAGCGGCCGATGAGCCAGAAGGCGAGCGTCCAGAAGGCGCCGAGCACCAGGCTCACGCCGAGCACCGTGGTGAGCAGCGCGGCCAGCTTGGTGCCCAGCACGGCGAGCCGTTTCGGCCGCCAGAGCAGCAGGTTCATCATCCCGCCGGTGCTCCACTCGGCGCCCACGTAGGAGGCGCCGACGATGAACGCGAAGAGCGCCACCGCCCCGGCGAAGACCGCGATGAACATGGGGAACTCGGCCCGGAAGTCGAACTGGTAGGGCAGGTTCCACTTCGGGTCGAACATCTCCGGCTGCGGCTGCCAGTCCCGGCCGCAGTTCGGGCCGTACCGGTCCTCGGTGTCCTGGTCGCCCCTGGCCTTGGCGGCGTCGCAGTCGGCGACGCTCTTCTTCCAGTCTCCGAGCGCCCGCTGGTACTGGGCGTCGGACTCGACCTGGGCGGCCGCCACCGTCTCCTTCGAGAGCTGGTGGCTGGAGAAGCTGAACGCGGTGGCCACCGTTGCAAGCCCGAGCAGCAGCAGGACCAGCAGCAGCCGGGTGAGCCGGCGCTTGCTGAGCCGGCGCAGTTCGGTCACGTACAGGCTCATGCGCCCCAACCTCCCGTGGTGGCGCCGCTGCCCGGCTCACCGACCTTCGTGGACTGGTCGACCTGCCGGTGCTGGCCGGGAACCGGCGCGGTGGCGGTCAGTTCGAGGAAGACGCTCTCCAGGTCGACCGCGACCGGGGTCAGCTCGCTGACGTAGAGGCCCTGCTCGGCCAGGACGCGGCTGACCGCGGCCGGCTTGTCGACGCCTGCGAGCATCAGGTGGTCGGGCTCGGCGGCGACCCGGATCCCGGCCCGGGTCAGGGTCTCGGCCGCCTGCGGCAGGTCGGTGACCGCCTCCAGGCGGACCCGCACCGCGCCCTGCGAGTGTGCGGCGAGCACCTCGTCGACCGGCCCGTACGCGACCCGCCGGCCCAGCGAGATGATGGTGACCGAGTCGCAGATGAGCTGGATCTCGCCGAGGATGTGGCTGGAGAGCACCACGGTCATCCCGACGGCGGCGAGGTCGCGCATCAGCCCGCGCATCTCCCGGATGCCGCCCGGGTCGAGGCCGTTGGCCGGCTCGTCCAGGATCAGCAGCTTCGGGTTCTTCAGCAGCGCGGAGGCGACCGCGAGCCGCTGCTTCATGCCGAGCGAGTAGGTCTTCACCCGCTCGCCGGCCCGGTCGCGCAGCCCGACCAACTCCAGCACCTCGTCGACCCGCTGCCGCGGCAGCTCACCGGCCTGGGCGAGCAGCCCGAGGGTGTCCCGGGCGGAGAAGTGCGGGAAGAACTGCGGGCTCTCCACGATGGCACCGACCTGGCCGGCGACCGCGGGCAGCGCCTGCGGCAGCTCCTGGCCGAGGATGGCCATGCGGCCGCCGTTGGGCCGGATCAGGCCGAGCAGCGTACGCAGCGTGGTGGTCTTGCCCGAGCCGTTGGGGCCGAGGAAGCCGTGCACCTGGCCGGCCTCGACCCGCATGTCGAAGCCGTCGAGCGCGTGGCGGACCCCGCGTTTCCGGCTCCGGTACGTCTTGCGGAGACCTTCGATCTCCAGGACAGCCGACAAGCTGACCTCCCCCGATAAGTAGGTGTCAGCTCGACACCATACGCGGTATGCAGCCGCAGACAATACCCGGTATGCATCGGGGTTTTCCCGGATTCGCGTCAGGCGCGCCGGCGAGCCGCGTCAGGCGCGCCGAGGAGGCCGGTCAGGCGCAGACGACGTGCACGCCCGCGTCGCGGAACGCCTGCACCACGGCGGGGGACGCGCCCGAGTCGGTCACCAGCGTCTCCACCCGGTCCACCGGGCAGATCCGGGCGAACGCGTGTCCGCCCAGCTTGGACGAGTCGGCGATGACCACGACCCGCTTGGCCCGGGCCACCATGAGGCTGTTCATGGCCGCCTCGCCCTCGTGGTGGGCGGCCGCGCCGAGCTGCGGGTCGATGGCGTCCACGCCGAGCAGCGCCACGTCCAGGGTGACCTCGCGCAGCAGCGCCCCGCCCAGCGGGCCGACCAGCTCGAACGACTTGGGCCGGACCACGCCGCCGGCCACCACCACCTTCATCCGCGAGCGCACCAGCAACTCGTTGGCGATGTTCAGGGCGTTGGTGACCACGGTGAGCTGGGCGCCCTCGGCGCTGGTGTTCAGGTCGGGGCGCACGGCCAGCGCCCGGGCCACCTCGGTGCTGGTCGTTCCGCCGTTCAGACCCACCACCGTGCCCGGGGAGACCAGCGCGGCGGCGGCCGCGCCGATCCGCTGCTTCTCCGCCGAGTGCTTGGCCGTCTTGTAGCGCAGCGGCAGGTCGTAGGAGACGCCGTTGGCGACCGCGCCGCCCCGGGTCCGCGTGATCATCTGCTGCTGGGCGAGCTGGTCGAAGTCACGCCGGATGGTGGCCTGGGAGACGTCCAGGCGCTCGGCCGCCTCCTCGACGCTGACCCGGCCGCTGTTGGTCAGCATCTCGAGCAGCGCGTTCCATCGGGCGTAGCGGTCCACCGCGGGGCCTCCACTGACTCTGCACGAACGGTGATTGATTGCGTGCACAGTAGTGCGCGAAACTGGCAAGGCGCAAAACCCTGTCCTGCGCGATCTGGGAGCCGGTTGCCACGGCCACCCCGAATCGCGCAGAATGACGCGCGAAAGGCGGCCGTATCGCGCCGTATTGCGCAAGGTCTCCCCCTGCCGAGGAGTTGTCATGGCGTACGTGCACGCGGAGATCGCGAGCCAGCCCGACTGCTGGCGGGAGGCGGCGCGGCTCGCCCCGGCCGTCGCCGACCGCCTGCCGCGCCCCGGCGAGCGGGTCGCCGTCGTCGGGTGCGGCACGTCCTGGTTCATGGCGGCCGCGTACGCCGGCCTGCGCGAGCGCGCCGGCCAGGGCGAGACGGACGCCTTCCAGGCCAGCGAGTTCCCCACCGGCCGCCGCTACGACCGGGTCATCGCCATCACCCGCTCCGGCACCACCACCGAGGTGCTCGACCTGCTCGCCGCGCTGCGCGGGCAGCTGCCCACGACGGTCCTCGTGGGCGACCCGGCCTCACCGGCCGTCGAGCTTGCCGACGCGGCGGTGCCGCTGCCCTTCGCCGACGAGCGCTCGGTGGTGCAGACCCGCTTCGCCACCACGGCGCTCGCGCTGCTCCGCGCCCACCTCAGCGAGGACCTGGGCCGGCTCGCCGCCGACGCGGAGGTGGCCGTCCGGGCCCCGCTGCCGATCGACCCGGCCACCATCGAGCAGGTCACGTTCCTCGGCCGCGGCTGGACGGTCGGGCTGGCCCAGGAGGCCGCGCTGAAGTGCCGGGAGGCGGCCACCTTCTGGGCCGAGGCGTACCCGGCCATGGACTACCGGCACGGCCCCATCTCGATCGCCGCCCCCGGGCGGCTGGTCTGGGCGTTCGGCGGCATCCCGGAGGGGCTGCCGGAGGACGTGGCCGCGACCGGCGCCGCCTTCGTGCACAGCCGCACACACGGCTGCCACACCGTCCTGACGAGCTGGGCGGCCGGGCGCAACCCGGTCGACCCGATGGCCGACCTCATCCTCGCCCAGCGCTTCGCCGTCGCCCTGGCCACCAGCCGCGGCCTCGACCCCGACGCGCCCCGGCACCTGACCCGCTCCGTGGTGCTCGCATGACCCCAGGCGGCGATGTCGTCGTCGCGCTGGACGTGGGCGGCACCGGGATGAAGTGCGCCCTGGTCCGCCCGGACGGCACGACCGTGCACGCCGAGCGGCACGCCACCGACGCGGCGCGCGGCCCGGAGGCGGTGGTCGGCACGATCCTCGACGTGGCCGAGGGGCTCGCCGGCAAGGCCCGCGCCGACGGCCTCACCCCGGTGGCGTGCGGCATCGCCGTGCCCGGGGTGGTCGACGAGGCCCGCGGGGTCGCGGTCTGGTCGGCGAACGTGGGCTTCCGGGACGTACCCCTGCGGGAGCTGGCGCGGACGCGGCTCGGCCTGCCCACGGCGCTCGGCCACGACGTGCGGGTGGGCGGCCTGGCCGAGGCGCGGCTCGGTGCCGGGCGGGACGCCGGCCACGTGCTCTTCGTGGCGATCGGCACCGGCATCGCCGCCGCCCACGTGGTCGACGGATCGGCCGCCGTCGGCGCGCACGGCGCCGCCGGGGAGATCGGCCACATCCTGGTACGCCCCGACGGCCCGCACTGCGGCTGCGGCCGCCCCGGCTGCCTCGAGGCGGTGGCGTCGGCCTCGGCGATCGGCCGCCGGTACGCCGAGCTGTCCGGCGCCCCGGCCACCGCCGCCCAGGTGGCCGACCGGGCGGCGGCGGGTGAGCCGCTGGCCGGCCGGGTCTGGCGGGAGGCCGTCGAGGCGCTCGCCGACGGCCTGGCCACCGGTCAGGCGTTGTTCGACGTGGCGACCATCGTGATCGGCGGCGGGCTGGCCCAGGCCGGCCCCCGGCTGTTCGACCCGCTGCGCGCGGCGCTGCGCGAGCGCCTGACGTTCCACCGGGAGCCGCGCCTGGTCGCGGCGGCCCTCGGCGACGAGGCCGGCTGCCTCGGCGCCGCCCTGCTGGCCCTGGACACTTTGGCGAAGGAGAGCCGATGACCCTGCGCGTGACCGGCAAGGTGGTGACCCCGGCCGGCGTGATCCGGCAGGGTTGCGTGGAGATCGCCGGCGACCGGATCCGGGCCGTCGCCGAGTACCCGACGGTGCGCGACGGGCACTGGATCGTGCCGGGCTTCGTGGACATGCACACCCACGGCGGGGGCGGGCACACCTTCACCACCGGCGACCCGGAGTCGGCGCGGCAGGCCGCCGACTTCCACCTCGGGCACGGCACCACCACGCTGCTGGCCAGCCTGGTCAGCTCCCCGTTCCCGCTGATGCGCGAGGCCACCGCCGCCTACCGGCCGCTCGTCGAGTCCGGGGTGCTGGCCGGCGTCCACTTCGAGGGGCCCTACCTGTCCGCGGCGCGGTGCGGCGCGCAGAACCCGGAGTTCCTCCGCGACCCGTCCACCGAGGAGCTGGCCGAGCTGATCGAGCTGGGCGGCGGCGCGGTCCGGATGGTCACCCTGGCCCCGGAGCGCGACGGCGCGCTGGAGGCGATCAAGCTGCTGGTCGGCCAGGGCGTGGTGGCGGCCGTCGGGCACACCGACGCCACCTGGGAGCAGACCCGGGCGGCCGTGGCGGCCGGCGCGAGCGTCGGCACCCACCTGTTCAACGGGATGCGCCCGGTGCACCACCGCGAGCCGGGGCCGGTGGTGGCCCTGCTGGACGCCCCGAACGTGGTCTGCGAGCTGGTCGCCGACGGCGTTCACCTGCACGACGGCATGCTCGGCTTCGCCACCTCGGTGGCCGGCCCGGAGCGGGCCGCCCTGATCACCGACGCGATGGCCGCCGCCGGCATGCCCGACGGCGAGTACGAGCTGGGCGGCCAGGCCGTCACGGTGGCCGACGGGGTGGCCCGGCTCAGCCGGGACGGCGCGATCGCCGGCAGCACGCTGACCATGGACGCCGCGTTGCGGCACGCCGTCGCCGCGGGGATCGCCCTGCCGGACGCCTGCCGGATGGTCGCCACCACCCCGGCCCGGGCCATCGGGCTGGGCGACCGGGTGGGCGCGCTCCAGACCGGCCTCCGGGCGGACCTGGTCGTCCTCGACGACGACCTCAACGTGCTCCGGGTGATGCGCGCCGGCGCCTGGGTGGAGTGACGCCGCCCCGGGCTTAGCTGGCCCGGTAGGGGCCCGGGTCAACCGCGGTTGAGCAGCGCCAGGCCCAGCGGGGTGAGCGTGTGGTGCACCGCGTTGCGGTCGCGGGCACTCGTGACCAGTCCCGAGGAGCGCAGCACGGCCAGGTGCCTGCTCGCCGACGGGACGCTGATGTCGAGCCGGTGGGCGACCTCGGAGGTGGTCCCACCTTCGGCGGCCAGCACGAGGATGGCGGCCCGGGTGCCGCCCAGCAGGGCCGACAGGGATCCCGCCGCGGCCGCCGTGGACACCACGCGGGCGTGCGGGTGGATGGGGTAGACCAGCACCGGCGGCAGCAGCGGATCGGCGAGCACCATCGGCTTCGCGTGCTGTTTGAAATAGCACGGCACGAGCAGCAGCCCCCGACCGTCCAGGTGGAGGTCACGCTCGGCGATGTAGCCGGTGATCGTCAGGACGCCGCCGTCGAACCTGGCACTCGGGTGCAGATCGTTCAGCAGCACCGACAGTCCCTGGTTCAGCAGCCGCCGGGACCGCAACGCGCGATCGGCGTCGAACGCGGAGCGGATCGCGTGCCACAGGGGCCGGATCGCGAGCCGGTGGTAGAGCTGGAGGCCCGCCCCGAGCTGGCGCAGGGCGGTCACGTCACCGGCGGCCAGGTCGGCGACGGCCGACGGTGGGCGGATCCCCGTCGAGCGGAGCGTCGCCAGGTCGGCCGCGAGTCTGGCCCTGGGCGTGCGCAGCAGGGCGTCCAGCCCGGGCTCGAACCCGCCGCCGGCCTCGATGGGGGTCAGGAAGTCCGGAAAGTAGCCCAGCGGCGGGTTGATCGACAGCGGCAACCCCAGCTCGGCCCGGTGGCCGTGGCGCGCGTGCAGCAACCCCACCATCCGTCGCCGCCACCCGGCCAGCAGCGGATCCGGGCACCGGCCCCGCAGCCAGTGCATGCTGAGCATGCTCTCCCACAGCGGATCAGGTGCCGGCGCGATCCGGGTGCGGGCGAGGTCGGCAGCGGTGAAGTGGATCCGAAGCATGACGGGTCCCCGGGTCGGCTGGACGTGCGTCCAGTCTGGCGATCGTCCAACCGTCCCGGTTCCGCCGACCGGATCATGACGGCTGGCTCCGGGGCCACCATCGGACCAGGGTGTTTTCCGCAGAGGGCAAAGACATTGCCGCCCGTGATCGGCCACCGTCAACATCGACGGCTATGAAGACCCTGCTGCGCGCCACAGTGGCCGGAGGCGTGTACCTCGCCGTCCTGGCCCTGCTCGCACCGACCGCCTACGCCGCGCTGCCCACCCTGAAGTCGGGCGACTATCTCCAGCGCCGATATCTGGAGAACCAACCGCCGGGAACCGGAAACCGCTCGGTCAAGAACTCCAGCGGCCAGGTCATCGGCTCGTACGAGCTGTGGGCCGAGGTTTCCACCCCGCGCATCATGCACGTGACCAACCTCTGCGTCCACGACGAACTCGCCAACGGCCGGGGCGTCGTCCTCCGGTTGATGGTCAAGTACGGCAGCAACTCCAGCAAGGATCTCGGCTACTTCAAGGACCGCGCCGACTGCTACTACGGCGTCCAGGTCAGCGCGCCCTCCGACATCTGGGCCCTCGACGTCGACCAGGGCGAGGCCTGGTCTGGCACCCCCTACCAGTACACGGGGTACTACCACCGTTACGGGCTCTGGACGCCCGACACCGATCTCTGGCCATCGTTCGACTGAGCTGGACCGGAACGGGGGGGGTGCAACACGGCTCGGCCCTGTGGAAGCAGCGGTCGACCACGTTGCGCCTGCGGTAGGTCACCTCGCCGAAGGGCGGGTGACCTACCGCCGGTCGCTCGGGCGGCCTAGCCGGCGGCCGGCACCTCGACGCCGAGCACCGCCTGCTCGTCGGGGCGGTGCACCAGCACGTCGGCCAGGTAGGACTGCACCGCCTGGCGCATCCCGACGTCCCGGCCGGCCCGCTCGGAGAGCAGCCACTTGTGCTCGATGATCTGGGCGAACAGCTCCTGCGGCTCCAACTTGCGGCGCAGGTGCGCCGGCACCGCCCGGACCACCGGCTCGAACACCTCGGTCAGCCAGCGGTGCGCGGCCTGCTGCTCGTCGGTCAGGTCGCTCTCCACCCGGTACGCGTCCAGGTCGTTGAGGAGCTTGCGGGCCTGGTTCTCCTCGGCGTCCAGGCCGGTGAGCCGGAGCAGCCGCCGCGTGTGGTAGCCGGCGTCGACCACCTTGGGCCGGACCAGGTAGCGCCCGTTGTCGACGGTCGACATGGCCACCTCGGCGACGTCGAAGCCCAGCTCGTTGAGGCGGCGGATGCGGCCCTCGATGTCGTGCCGGGCCTCCCGCTCGATCTGCTGCTCGTAGGTGATCTCGTGCCAGAGCCGCTCGTAGCGCCGCACGACCTCCTCGCACACCACCTCGGGGTCGATCGACTCGTGCAGCAGGCCGGCGGCCTGGAGGTCCAGCGCCTCGCCGAAGATGTTGACCCGGGCGATCTCCAGGTCCTCGCCGCGCTGCCCGTTGGAGAGCGACGGGTGCAGCGCCCCGGTCTCCGCGTCGACCAGGTAGGCGGCGAAGGCGCCCGCGTCCCGCCGGAACAGCGTGTTCGACAGCGAGCAGTCGCCCCAGAAGAAACCGGTCAGGTGCATCCGCACGATCAACGCGGCCAGCGCGTCCAGCAGCCGGTTCATCGTCTCCGGGCGCAACGTGTTGGAGAACAGCGCCCGGTAGGGCAGCGAGAACTGGAGGTGCCGGGTGATCAGCACCGGGTCGAGAGGCTCGCCGTCGTCGGTCTGCCGGTCGGCCACGATCGCGATCGCCTCCACCGAGGGGAAGTCGATCCGCTCCAACGCCCGGAGCAGGTCGTACTCCCGTTCGGCGACCCGCTCGCCGGTCTCCTTGACCGCGTAGACGTAGCCGCCGAGCCGGACGAAACGCACGATGTGCCGCGAAATGCCCTGGGGCAGCGCCACCAGGTGTTCGGCAGGCCACTCCTCCAGCGGGGTCGACCAGGGAAGGTCGAGCAGCGCCGGGTCGACGAGGGCCGAGGTGATCCGCACGGCCACAAGTGTGACCGCTCACCCGGCGGAGCGCTTCCCTTCGTGGGCCGGCACACAGCCGCCGACGCCCGCACCGGCCCGGCGCCGCGGGCGGCCGGTAGCGTGGTCGCGTGCGGGAGACCACGGGGGTACGCCGGAAGCCGCGGCTCCGGCCCGTCCGGCCGGCCGGCTGGTGGTGGGACGGGCTGCTGCTCGCCGCCCTGGTGGCGCTCACCGTGGCGCTGGCCGAGGGGCACCTCTTCGGGCTCGACCGGCCCGTCGCCGACTGGTCCGCCGCGCACCGGCCGACGGCCGCCCGGTGGGCCGCCATGGGGCTCAACCTGCTCGGCCAGGGCACCCCGCTGACCCTGCTCGCGGCCGGGCTCGGCGTGCTGCTGGCGGTCCGGCTCCGCTCGGTCCGCCCGGTGCTGCCGCCGGTGACCGCGTTCGTGCTCACCTACCTGACCATCGGGCCGTTGAAGGTGTGGACCGCGCGGCCGGCGCCGAGCGCCAGCGTGAAGGAGCCGTTCCTGGCGCCCGACCAGACCCTGCCGCTGTTCCAGCAGGACCTGCCGGTGCGCTTCGCCCAGTCCTACCCGTCGGGGCACGTGGCCAACGCGATCGTCTGGTACGGCGTGCTCGCCCTGCTGCTGGCCCCGCTGCTGCGCACCTTCGGCCGGACCATGCCGCCCCGGCTGGTCACCGTGGTCCGGGTGGTGCCGCCCCTCGTGGTCTTCTGCACCACCATCTACCTGGGCTGGCACTGGCTGACCGACTCGGTCGCCGGGCTGATGCTCGGCCTGCTGCTGGACCGGCTGCTGCGCCGGGTGCCCTGGGACGACCTGCCGTTGCCCGGCCCGCTGCGCCATCGGGACCGCCCGTTCACCTCCATCCCCTAACCTGCGCTCGTGGCTGAACTGGCGCGCCGGCTGGGCGTACGCGACGCGGTCGTCATCGGGCTGGGGTCGATGCTCGGCGCGGGCGTCTTCGTGGTCTTCGCCCCCGCCGCGGCGGCGGCCGGGGGCGCCGGCCTGCTGGCCGCGCTGGCCGTCGCGGGCTTCATCGCCTTCTGCAACGCGACCAGCTCGGCCCGCCTCGCCGCCCGCTACCCGGAGTCCGGCGGCACCTACGTCTACGGCCGGGAGCGGCTGCACCCGTTCGCCGGGTTCCTCGCCGGCTGGGGGTTCGTGATCGGCAAGACCGCGAGCTGCGCGGCCATGGCGCTGACCATCGGGGCGTACCTCTGGCCGGGGCGGGCGCGGCTCGTCGCCGTCCTCGCGGTGGTGGCGGTGACCGCCGTGAACCTGCGCGGGGTGGGCAAGACCGCGACGGCCACGCGGGTGCTGGTCGGCGTGGTGCTCACCGTGCTGGCCGTGGTGGCGGTGACCGGCACGCCGCACGTGGAGGCGGCCCGGCTGGCGGGCTTCGCCGACACCGGCGTCCGGGGCGTGCTCACGGCCGCCGGCCTGCTCTTCTTCGCCTTCGCCGGTTACGCCCGGATCGCCACCCTCGGCGAGGAGGTCCGCGACCCGGAACGCACCGTCCCGCGAGCGGTGCCGCTGGCGCTCGGCGTGGTGCTGGCGATCTACCTGGTGCTGGCCGTGGTGGCCCTCGGGGTGCTGGGCCAGCAGCGGCTGGCCGCCTCCACCGCGCCGCTGGCCGAGGTGGTGACCGCCGCCGGGTTGCCCGGCCTGGCCTGGCTGGTCCGGGCCGGGGCGACCGTGGCGGTGACCGGAGTGCTGCTCTCCCTGCTCGCCGGGATCGGCCGGACCACGCTGGCGATGGCCCGCCGCCGGGACCTGCCGGTCGCGCTGGCCGCCGTGCACCCGCGCCACCGCGTGCCACACCGGGCCGAGCTGGCCGTGGCCGCCGTGGTGATCGTCGTGGTGGCCCTGGCCGACGTGCGGGGCGCCATCGGCTTCTCCAGCTGCACGGTGCTGGTCTACTACGCGATCGCCAACGCCTCGGCGCTCAGCCTGGGCCGGGATCCGGCCCGGAAGCTGCCGGTGCAGCTCCTCGCCGTGCTGGGGCTGGTCGGCTGCCTGCTGCTCGCGGTCAACCTGCCGGTCGCCAGCGTGCTCAGCGGCTTCGGCGTGCTCGCCCTCGGCGCGCTCTGGTACGCCCTCCGCCACGCCACCCGCACGACCTGACCCGGGTCACTCGTCCGGCTGGCGGGGGGCGGGCGCGCCGGCCGGGGCGGGCGGCGGCACCGGCGTGGTCTCCCGGAGCAGGGCGGTCAGCCCGGCCCGCCGGGCCACCACGGTCAGCCGGTCCCCCGAGTGGATCACCATGCGCGGGTCGGTCGACCACTCCGTCTTCTGCCCGGCCCTGGTGTGTGCCAGCAGGCGGACCTCGCCGGGGCGGGCCACCGCGGCGAGCGGCCGGCCGTCGAGCGGGGAGCCGGCCACCACCGGCACCTCGGTGACCAGCAGCGCGTGCCGGTCGACCGGGATGGTGGCGATCACCGCGCGGTCCAGCATGGCCGCCGCGAACGCCGGCGCGGCCAGGTACGACACGCTGCGCGAGATGCCGATGCCGAACGCCTGCTGGATGCGCTCGGCGAAGTCGCCGTCGAAGAGGCGCAGCACCACCCGCAGGTCGGGGTCGAGGGAGCGGGCGTTGAGCGCGGCGCGGAGGTTGATCCCGTCGTCGGTGGAGACGACCACGAGCGCCTGGCTGGTGTCGACGGAGGCGGCCCGCAGGGTCTCCTCCTGACCGGCGTCCCCGACGATCAGCGGCACGCCGAGCCGGTGCGCCAGCGGCGCGCCGCGCGCGTCCGGATTCTTGTCGATGGCCACCACCTCGACCCCGAAGTCGTGCAGCTGGGCCATCACCCGGGTGCCGATGTTGCCCAGCCCCACCACCACCACGTGCCCGGAGCGGTCGGGCTGGATCCGGCCGGCGTGCAGGGCGAGCCGGGCGTTGACGATGCCGTCGACCACGGCGGCCGTGATCAGCGGGATCAGCGCCAGCCCGGCCAGGTTGAGCACCACCTGCATGATCTGGGCGGCGAGCGGCTTGTTGACGTCCGGGTCCTGCCCGCTGAGGGTGGTGACGAGCGTCAGGTACAGCGCCTCGGACCAGGTCACGTCGGCCGCCCGGGCGTTGAGCCAGCCGAGCACGGCGATCACCGCCAGCAGCACCAGGACGGCCACGCCGATCTTGCGGGTGGCGAAGCTGCGGAGCGCCCGGAGCAGCACCGCGACCGGCTGCCGGCGACGGCGGGCCCGGACCAGCCGGCGGGCGGCCAGCTCGGTGCCGGGGGGCCGGCCGGTCGCCTCGGCCAGCACCACGTCGGCGGAGGCCTCGTCGGCGGGCAGCACCCGGACGAGGTCCGGGTCGCCTGTGACGGCCAGCCCGCTGACCACGTCCTGCGGGCGTACGTCGGTTCGGCGGGCCACGTAGAGGGTGCGGCCGGCGTGCCGAAAGTGCGTCGGGGCCAGCTCACCCAGGGCGGCGGCCACGAAGGCCGGGGCGGAGATCGAGGCGTCGGAGAGCACCGCCGAGTCGGGGAAGAGCTGCCGCACGCCGTTGGCCAGGCTGGTGTTGAACATCCGGACCACCAGGCGCAGCCGGGGCTCGACCTCCTGGGCGCAGAGCGCGGCGTGCATGTTGCCCACGTCGTCCTGGTGCAGCAGGGCCAGCCCGTCCGCCCCGGCCAGCCCGGCCCGGCGAAAGGTGGCCTCGTCGAGCCGGTCGGCCCGGACGACCTGGACGCCCGGGAGGTCCCGCCCGTCCGGCCCCTCGGAGCGGCGGCGCTCGGGCACGACCAGGGTCACCCGGACCCGGCCCGCCGGCGGGTCGGTGGCGAGCAGGGACCGGACCACCCAGTAGGCCAACGGGTCCGAGCCGCAGACCACGTAGTGCGGACGGACGTCACCGTTCATCTTGAGCCGCCATCCGGTCGCCCGGCGCGCGCGGTCGCGGAGGGGCTCGGCCATGCCCGGATCGTAGTCAGTCGCTCGCAGTGCGCGCAGCCCCCTCGATCATGAACGCATGGCGCCCGCCAGTACGGGTAGAGCACCGGCATGCAGACGTTCCTGCCGTATCCGGACTTCCTGGCCAGCGCCCGGACGCTGGACCAGAAGCGGCTGGGCAAGCAGCGGGTGGAGACCATCCAGGTGCTGCGCGGGCTGACCCGGCCGGACTACGGCTGGCGCAACCACCCGGCGGTGAAGATGTGGGCCGGGTACGAGGAGGCGCTCACCCGGTACGGCCTGGACATGTGCGCCGTGTGGTGCGAGCCGGGACGGGCGGACACCTGCGCGGCCACCATGGCCACCGACCTGGCCTCCGCCTGCGCCATCACCCTCATCCGCACCCAGGCCGAGCTGGCCGAGGCCGGCGAGCTGCCGCCCTGGCTGGGCCGGG
This sequence comes from Micromonospora sp. CA-244673, assembly GCF_050948395.1. Classification (NCBI taxonomy): domain Bacteria; kingdom Bacillati; phylum Actinomycetota; class Actinomycetes; order Micromonosporales; family Micromonosporaceae; genus Micromonospora; species Micromonospora sp. CA-244673. The sequence continues at coordinate 6,775,525 of NZ_CP192019.1, forward strand.
ACGACCTGCACCTCAGCCACCGGTCGTCGCTGCTGCGCAAGGACCCGGCGCACTACGGCCCGCAGTTCGGCGACGTCCCGCCCGACCTGGAGTACGTCTGGCCGGCGTCGGACCGGCCGCGCCGCTGTCTGCTGCCGCCCGCCGGGTGACCGGGCAGACTGGAGGCTCCCGTCAGGTCGGAGGTGCGCGTGGCACTGTCGCGAGTGGTCGGCCGGCTCATCGGCGTACGCCGGCACCTGGTGGACCCCGGCGGCGGTGGCGCCCCGCGCGTGCCGCGGCCGGTGCGGGCGGTGGTGGTCGGCGGCGGCATCGCCGGCATGTCGGCGGCCGTGGTGCTGGCCGAACGCGGCGTCGGGGTGACCGTGCTGGAGGCCGCGCCGCACCTGGGCGGCCGGCTCGGCGCCTGGCCGGAGGAGCTGCCGGACGGCGCCCAGCGCAACGAGCACGGCTTCCACGCCTTCTTCCGGCAGTACTGGAACTGGCGGAACATCCTGCGCCGGGCCGACCCCACCCTGGGCTTCCTCAAGCCGGTGCCCGGCTACCCGATCCTCTCCGCGCAGTGGCCGGCCGAGGAGTTCGGGCGGCTCCCGCCCGCGCCGCCGGCCAACCTGCTCGCCCTGCTGCTGCGCAGCCCGAGCGTGCGCCTGACCGACCTGCGGGCGATGGACCGGGACGCGGCGTTGCCGCTGCTGGCCTACGACCCGGTGCGCACCTACGCCGAGTTCGACACCCGGACCGCCGACGAGCTGCTCACCTCGCTGCGGCTGCCGGACCGGGCCCGGGCCATGCTCTTCGAGGTCTTCTCGCACTCGTTCTTCAACCACGAGGCCGAGATGTCGGCCGCCGAGATGATCGCCCAGTTCCACTTCTACCTGCTCGGCAACCCGGAGGGGCTGGCCTTCGACTGCCCGGACCGGGACTACGCGACCGCGATCTGGGAGCCGCTCACCCGGCACGTCGAGCGGCACGGCGCCCGCGTCCGCACCGGCACGGCCGCCGCCCGGCTGGACCGGACGCCGGACGGCTGGCGGGTGATCACCGCCGGCGGTGACGCCCACGAGGCCGGTCACGTGGTGCTGGCCGTCGACCCGCCCGCGCTCGCCGCGCTGGTCGCCGCCTCTCCCGGCCTGCTCGCGGCGGCGCCCGGGCTGGTGGCGCGGATGCCCGCGTTCGGCCGGCCCGGTCCCCCGTACGCCGTGGCGCGCTACTGGATGGACGGCGACGTGCGGCCGGACCGGGCCGTCTTCAGCGGGGTGTCCCGGCAGCCCACCCTGGACTCGGTGACCCTCTACCACCGGCTGGAGGACGAGCCGCGACGCTGGGCGCAGCGGATTGGCGGCTCGGTGGTCGAGCTGCACGCGTACGCCTGCGAGCCGGACGTGCCGGCCGGCGAGCTGGCCGAGCGGATGCGGACCGAGTTGATCGGGCTCTGGCCGGAAGCGGCCGGCCTGCGCGTACGCGAGCTGCGTGCCCGGGTCGAGGCGCAGGCCCCCGCGTTCACTCCGGGCAGCCACGCGGACCGGCCGGGGGTGCGCACCGACGCGGACGGCCTCTACCTGGCCGGCGACGGGATCCGCACGGCGTTCCCGAGCGCGCTCATGGAACGGTCGGCGGCCACCGGGATCGTGGCGGCCAACCACATCCTGCGGGCGGAGGGTGCGGCGGCCGAGCCGGTCCACTCGGTCCGCCCGCGCGGCCTGCTGGCCGGGCGGTAAGGAAGGGCACTCTCGCAGTTTCGGGCAGCGCCGGAGGGATCGAAATGCGTTGCCCGACTTTCCGGCGTGGATCTACCGTGAGCGCGCAAGGTCAACCACCGCTCCGGGAGCCGTCGATGTCGCTGCGACACGCCACCACGATGCCGTCGTGGCTGCTCAGCAACGGTTGCCGAGCCGAAGGTCCCCGTGCCGGGTGGCCCGACTGAACGCGCCTGCGCGTCCGCGTCGCCGCCGCCCGTCCACACCGGACCGGGCGGCTTTTTGCTGCCGTACCACCGATGCCGTAGCCACCGATCGGGAAGGGAGAGCCCGGTGGACGCCGTCCTCGTCATTAACGCCGACCTCGGCCCGCTGCACCGGGTCACCGTCCAGCACGCGATCCGGATGCTCTGCCGGCGGGTCGCCGAGATCCACGAGGCCGAGCCGGACCAGGTCATCGGGGTCTTCCCGATGCCGCGGGTGGTCCGCCTCGTCCGGTACGTGGTGACCCGCTGGCGGTTCAGCGCCGGCCCGGCCTGGTCCCGGGGCGGGGTGCTGCGCCGCGACGGCCGGCGGTGCGCCTACTGCGACGGGCCGGCCAGCACGATCGACCACATCCTGCCCCGCTCGCGCGGAGGCCGGAACACCTGGGGGAACACCACCGCCGCCTGCTACGGGTGCAACCAGCGCAAGGGCGACCGGACCCCGGCCGAGGCGGGCATGCCGCTGCGGCGGGAGCCGGTGACGCCGAGCTGGGCCTCGCTGGCGCGGTGACGGACGGCCGGCGGGCACAGGGGGTCGCGTCGGAGGTACGCCTCCGGCGCGGCGCCCGCCGGTCCCCCGTCAGCCAACCCCCGGTGGGGTCCAGTCGAAGCGCGGCGGCCGGCGTTCGGTGACCGCCGCGATCCCCTCGCGGGCCTCGCCGCTCTCCCGGACCTGCCCGTGCCACCAGGCGATGCGATCGTCGTCGGCGCGCCCGTCGACGATCTCCTTGGCCGCCGCCACGGTGAGCCGGGAACGCTCGGCGATGGTGGCGGTCAGCGCCGCCACCCGCGCCGGGAGCCCGTCGGCCGGCAGCACCTCGTCGACGAGCCCGATCCGCAGCGCCCGCTCGGCGTCGACCAGCTCGCCGGTGAAGAGCAGGTGCTTGGCCGCGGACGGCCCGACCAGCCGGGCCAGCCGCCGGGTGGTCGGCGCCGGATAGACCAGACCCAGCCGCGCCGGGGGTACGCCGAACCGGGCGTCCGCCGCGGCGAGGCGCAGGTCGCAGGCGGCGGCGAGCTGGCAGCCACCGCCCACGCAGGCGCCCTCGATCGCGGCCACGGTGGGCCGGCCGAACGCGGCCAGCCGCTCCTCGGCGGCCACCGCGATGCTGCCGTCACCGGCCTCCAGCAGCTCGTCCAGGTCACCCAGGTCGGCTCCGGCGCAGAAGGTGCCGCCCGCGCCGGTGAGCACCAGCACACGCACCGCCGGGTCCGCCTCCAGGCCGTCGAGCAGCACCGGGAGCTGCCGCCACATGGCCGGCGTCATGGCGTTGCGGCGGGCCGGGTTCCGGATCACCACGGTCGCCACAGGTCCGCTCACCGTGACGGTCAGCTCCGCGTCCGACATGTCTCCCCCTCGCCGCCGGTCCTGCCGCGACCGTAACGGGCGAGGCCCGGCGACCACCCGCGTGGGGTGGCCGCCGGGCCTCGGGGTCGGGCGGTCAGGTCAGGAGACGTTGACCGCGGTGTCGTCGATCACGAAGGAGGTCTGCAGCGAGACGTCCTCGGTGCCGGTGAACTTCAGGGTGACGGTCTGGCCGGCGTACGAGGCCAGCGAGAAGGACTTCTGGCTGTACCCGGTGGCCTTGTTCAGGTTCGAGTAGGTCGCCAGGGTCGCCAGCACGCTGCCGGACGAGTTGAGCACCTGCACGGTCAGCTTGTCGTACTGCACGCTGGTGGTGGTCTCGGCCGAGTCGATGTGCAGCCAGAAGGTGAAGTTGTAGGAGGTGCAGCCGCTCGGCAGGCTCACCGACTGGGAGAGCGTGTCGGTGTGGGTGCTGCCGTAGCCGTCCAGCCAGGCGTTCCAGGTGCCGGTACGCGGCGGCTGGCCGCTGGAGCCGTACTGGCCGATGACGCCCGAGCTGGACGTCCAGACCGTCCGGCCCGACTCGAAGCCCGGGTTGCCGAGCTTCTGGCCGGCCCCGGTGCAGCCACCGCCGGTGCCGTTCACGGTCAGCGTGTACGTCGCCGTCTTCGTGCCCGACGTCGCGCTGCCGCTCACCGACACCGAGTAGGTGCCGGCCGGGGTGCTCGCCGAGGTGGCGATGGTGAGCGTGGACGAGCCGCCCGAGGTCACCGAGGACGGGCTGAACGACGCGGTCGCGCCGCTCGGCAGGCCCGAGGCGGAGAACGTCACGGTCTGCGCGGTCCCGCTGGTGGTGGCGGTGGCGACGGTGGTGGAGGTGGAACCGCCCGCGGTCACCGAGCCGGAGGTCGGGGAGAGCGAGACGGAGAAGTCGTTGCCGGTGGAGCTGCAGGGCGCGTCGTTGCCGGCCACGTTCACCGCGGTCCACGCCGCCTGGACGGTCTTGTACTCGGTGGAGCAGTTGCCGTACAGGTCGGTCGCCGCCCGGAGGGTGTAGGCGCGGGCGGTGTTCGACGGGGTGGTGGTGTTGACGTACGAGGTGTTCGAGGTGAAGTACACGTCGAGCGCCCGGTACCAGATCTTCTCCGCCTTGGCGCGACCGATGCCGGTCACCGCCGGCGCCGAGCCGCAGACCGGCGACGTGCCGTACGCGGTGGAGCCGGTGCCCTCGGCGAGGTTGAAGTAGAAGTGGTTGGCCACGCCGGAGGAGTAGTGCACGTCCTTGTTCTTCGTGCTGGTGCTCCAGCAGGAGTCGGACGAGCCGTCCAGCGACGGGTTGTACATGTAGCGCAGCGGCGTACCGTTGCCGTTGATGTTGATCTTCTCGCCGACCTGGTAGTCACCCGGGTCGCTCGGCGCGGCGGCGTAGAACTCCACCATGTTGCCGAAGATGTCGCTGGTGGCCTCGTTGAGACCGCCGGGCTCACCGGAGTAGACGAGACCGGAGAGGGCCTCCGTGACACCGTGGCTCATCTCGTGCCCGGCGACGTCGAGCGAGACCAGCGGGCGGGAGTTGCCCGAGCCGTCGCCGTAGGTCATCTGGGCGCCGTCCCAGAAGGCGTTGACGTAGTTGCTGCCGTAGTGCACCCGGCTCGGCACGCCCGCGCCGTTGCCGAAGATGCCGTTGCGGCCGTGGATGTTCTTGAAGTAGTCGAAGGTCTTCGCGGCGCCGAAGTGGGCGTCGACCCCGGCGGACTGCCGGTTCGAGTTGGTGCCGTTGCCCCAGTTGTTGTCGGGGTCGGTGAAGGTGGTGCAGGTGCCGCCCGTGCTGTTGTTCATGTCGCAGGTGCGGCCGTTGCCGTGCGACGGGTCCACCATCTGGTAGGTGCTGCCGGAGAGCGTCGTGTCGATGCTGACCGTGCCGGTGTAGATGCCCTGGCCGCTGCCGACCACCATCTCGATCTCGTCGTAGGAGCCGATCACCTTGCCGGTGGTCGCGTCCGTGACGACGTGCAGCTTGGACGGCGTCTGCTTGTCCGCCTGCCAGCCGGTGGCGACGGTCTCCCAGGCCAGCCGGCCCTTGCCGGAGCTGGCGTCGACGAAGAGCTCCGGGGTGCCCACCGAGGTGAGCGTGCCGGCGAACGCCTTGCGCGCGCTGGCCTTGGCCGCGGCCGCGCCCACCTTGGCGGTGGTGCCCAGCGTGAGCGGCGCGGCCAGGCCGACCGACGTCCCGGCCATCGTCCCGTTCGGGGCGGTGTGGATGACGAAGTCCCCGCCGTAGACGCGCAGGCCGTGGTAGGTCCGGGCGTAGCGGGTGTGGGTGGCCCCGGAGGCGTCGACCTTCGTGCGGACGACCTGGTACGCCTCACCGGCGGCACCCTGGACGGCACCGGGGTTGGCGCGGAGCAGGCTCTCCGCCCGGGCGGCGGCGGCGGACTCGGGGGACGGGGCGCTCGGGGTTGCCGCGTGCGCCGTGGTGGTGACGCAGGCCAGCACGCCGCTGGTGAGCAGCGCTGCGCTGACGGCGGCGAGAGATCTTTTCACGGGCCCTCCTGAAGGGGGGAGTTGTGACGGGGGTAGTCACTGATGTAGATATAGCGATACATCGAAGAACGTGAAAGAGGGCGGCGCTTTCCTGCCGGCGACACTGACCGTTCGGATGAGGCGGCGCAGCGTGTCGGAACCGGGTGGCCCCGCCGTGCGTCCGATCCCCATGAGAGCCACCCCCGTCGCGGCGACCCTCCTCGCCGCGCTTCTCACCCCACTGGCCGGCTGCGCCCAGGCCGGCGACGCGCCCGCGTCCGACAGCCCGGCACCGGCCATCGACGTGCCGGTGGTGCTCACGAAGTCCGGCGGCTTCGTCGGGCTCGAGGACACCGTCACGGTGCAGCCCGACGGCCGGTGGACCCGGGTCGACCGGGCCGGCGCCTCCCGCACCGGCCGGCTCAGCGACGCCGACCTCGACCGCCTGCGGCAGCTCGCCACCGACTCGCGGCTGACCGCCGAGGCCACCGCCACCGTGCCGGCGACCATTTGCGCGGACGCGTTCAGCTACCGGCTGACCGTCGGCGCCACCACCACCGGCTACGTGGACTGCCCGCCCGAGGCGACCCCGCCGCCCGCCACCGCGGCCGTGGTCGACCTGCTCACCCGCGTCACCGGCTGACGCACGCCTCCTCGGCGATCATGAGGCTGGCGGCGCGAAAAGTCCGCTTCCGCGCCGCCAACCTCACGATCGGCCGCACGGTGCGGGTCAGAGGCGGTAGTGCTCCGGAAGGCCGGTGGCGCGCAGGTCCGGGGTCAGGTGGGCGACGTCGTTGAGGGCGACCAGGGCCGGCGGCACAGCGGGGGCGTAGCGGATGACGGTCAGGCCGGCGTTCTGGTGGTTCAGGCCGATCCAGCGGCGTTCCGGGGCCTCCAGCGCGTGCCGCACCAGCCAGGCGACCAGGAAGTTGTGGGTGATGACCAGCTCGCGTACGTCGCCCTCGGCGGGCGCGGTCGCGAAGCGGGCCGCGGCCTCCGCCGTCACGCGCGGCCCGTCGAGTCGGTCCCGCTCGGTGAACCCGGTGAGGAAGGCCGCGTACCGCTCGGGCAGGCCGGCCGGGTCGGTGTCGTGCGGCATGTGGTCCCCGGCCCGGTCGTCCTCGTACACCGGGACACCCGGCAGTGCGGCGGCGACCAGCGCGGCGGTCTCCGCGGCGCGGCGGGCCGGCCCGTGGTGGACGGCGGCGAAATCGGTGCCGCGCAGACGCTCGCCCAGCAGCGTCGCCTGCCGGCGGCCACGCGCCGACAGGCCGGTGTCCGCCTCCTCCTCCGGCCGGTCCTGTTCGCCGTGGCGGACCAGATAGAGCAGGCGGCTGGGCATCCGGGGCACCTCCGGGGTCGGAACGAAAGGCGAGACTAGCCCTCCGCTCCCGACCCGGGGGGCCCGCCGGTCAGGCGCGGGGGTTCATCTGGCCGATGCGGATGCGGTTGCCGAACGGGTCGCGGATCCCGAAGTCGATCCCGTACGGCCGCTCGGTCGGCTCGTCGGTGACGTCCACACCCTTCGCCACCAGGTCCTCGTACGTCTTGCGCGCGTCGTCGGTGGTCAGGCAGAGCCAGCCGCTCATCGCGCCCTTGGTCAGCAGCTCCCGGACCCGCTCGGCGGTGGCCGGGTCGAGGGCCGGCGGACCGGGCTTCTCCAGCAGGATCTCGTGCTCCGGGTCGCCCGGCACGTTGACCGTGAGCCACCGCATGAAGCCGAGGTCCTGGTCGGTGTTCACCTCGAGGCCGAGCTTGCCGACGTAGAAGTCGAGCGCCTCGTCCTGGTCGAGGACGTAGATCTGGGAGCGGGAAATCGAGGTCATCGTCATGCCTGGAACGTTAGGGCAGCCCGTTGACGTGCTGCTTATCCAAAACTGACGGGTTCTCCGGCGGCCGCGCTCGGCCGCATCCACGCCTTGGTGAAACAACTCGGCACGTTCACCGCCGCCGCCTTGCGTCGCCGGTAGGCCGACGGTGGCTCGCCGACGATGTCGCGGAACGTCCGGCTGAACGTGCCGAGGCTGCCGAAGCCGACCAGATGGCAGATCTCGGTGACCGGCTCGTCGGTCTGCACGAGCAGGTACATGGCCCGCTCGACGCGCCGCCGTTGCAGGTAGCGGTGCGGTGTCTCGCCGAAGGTGGCCCGGAACGTACGGATGAAGTGCGCCGGCGAGACGTGCGCGATCCGGGCCAGCGCCGGCACGTCGAGCGGCTCCGCGTACGCCCGGTCCATGGCGTCCCGGGCGCGCAGCATCGCCCGGTTCGACTCCTCGACGGCCCGGCTCACCCGACCACCAGATCCAGCTCGCGGAGCTGCTCGGGGTCGGCCACCACCTCGATGCCGATGATCCGGTCGGTGATCGTGAAGCTGAGCACGAGCCGGGTCCGGCCGTCGACGACGACCAGCGCACCCGGCAGCCCGTCGACGAAGGCGGGGACCGCGCCCCGGGCCCGGCCGTTGAAGAAGTCCGCCACCACCGAGGAGCCCCGCGACTCGGCGGTCCCGCCCAACCGCACGGCGGCGGCGTCGGCGCGCATCACCACGTACGGATCGAGGAGGCTGACCAGGTCGTCGAAGCGACCCTCCCGGGACGCGGCGAGGAACGCCTCGACCACCCGGCGCTGCCGGGCGGGATCGGTGACCGGGTCGGCCGAGCGGGCCTGCACCCGGCGGCGGGCACGGCTGGCGATCTGCCGCACCGCGGGAGCGGTGCGGTCCACCACCGGCGCGATCTCCTCGAAGGAGACGGCGAACATGTCGTGCAGCACGAACACCAGCCGCTCGGTGGGGCCGAGAGTGGTCAGCACCACCTCCAGCGCCCGGCCGACCGACTCGGCGAGCAGCGCCTCCTGCTCCGGGTCGCGCCCGCCGGCCGGTTCCGCCGCCTCTTCGGTGGCCTCCTCGTGTCGTGCGCTGGCCGACCGCAGCCGGTCCAGGCAGACCCGGCCGACCGTGGTGGTCAGCCACCCGGGCAGGTTGTCGATGGCGTCGACGTCGGCTCGGCTCAGCCGGAGCCAGGTGTCCTGCACGGCATCGTCGGCCTCGGCGGCCGAACCGAGCATCCGGTGGGCCACCGCGCGCAGCCGTGGGCGCTGCTCCTCGAAGCTGCGGACCAACAGGTCGGTGTCGCTCACGGCCTCGCCATTCCCCGCGGCCTCTGGTGACCGCGGTCACATCTGTCACGCCGCCGGTCCGGGCGCCGACAACCGGATGACGGACGACGACAGCGGCCGCGCGGCGAACGCCGGCCAGCGTAACAGGACAGGACGGACGGACATGTCTCTCGAGGCTCGCATCCAGAACCCGGCGGCTCTCCTCCCCGACGCCGTGAAGGCGGTCAATTTCCTCTACAAGGCGGCGCACTCGGCCGGCGTGCCGGCAACCACCCTGGAGCTGGTCCACCTGCGGGCCAGCCAGATCAACGGGTGCAGCGCCTGCGTCGACTCCGGGGCGCGCAACGCCCGGAAGAACGGCGAGACGGAGGAGCGACTCTTCGCGGTGGCCGTGTGGCGGGAGACGCCGTACTTCACCGACGCCGAGCGGGCCGCGCTCGCCCTGGCCGAGCACGCGACCCGGCTCGCTGACCGGCCCGACGCGGTGCCGGACGCCGTGTGGGACGAAGCGGCCCGGCACTTCGGGGAGAAGGAACTGGCGGCGCTGGTGCTCTGGATCGCCACCACCAACTTCTTCAACCGGATCAACGCCGCCACCCGGCAGCCTGCCCCGCAGAACTGGGGCTGACCGAGGACCTGCGCGGGGCGGAGGTGTGCGCACCTCCGCCCCGCATCGGGTTCAGCACGCGGCCGAACCCATGGTGGGCCGGCGGCGCCTCAGCCTCGGCGGCCGATCCGAGCCCATCGCAACGGTCCGGTGCGGAGACCTTCGCTGGTGAGACCGTGATAGATGATCATGACAATGATGCCGAGCAGTCCGAGTAGCGGGTTCACGATCCAGCCGAGCAGCCCGGCCAGTCCGTAGAGCAGGAGGCCGGTGATCGGGCGAGCCTCCTGCGCGTGCACGTGGTCCTGGTCGACGTGGCCGGCGCGCAGCGTCGGGTGGCGGCGCAAATAGGCGAAGAACACCAACCAGGGCGCCGACATCAGCGCCGCCGCGAGCGCGTACATGACGACAGCCACCCGCAGGTCGTCGGTGTCGCCGTCGACGAGCGCCGACGCCAGAACCGCGGTCGGAAACGGGATGATCACCACGCCGAAGAGGATGGCGATATTGATCCAGCTGAGCGCGAGGGTGGTGCCGCGGACCAACCGCAGCAGTGCGTGGTGGTTGAGCCAGAGGACGCCGATGTAGACGAACGACACCACGAACGCCAGGTAGGACGGGCCCTCCCTGAGGAGCGACGCGAGCAGCTCGCCCTGGTGGTATTCCGGCACCCGCAGGTCCAACACGAGCAGGGTGATGACGATGGCGAAGACACCGTCGCTGAACGCCGCCAGCCGGTTGATGTCGGCCAGGCGAGCGGGGCCGCTCGGCTGAGCCTGCTCGGGACCTGCGGACACTGCCGCACGCTAACAGCGAGGGGACCGTGGGCGGGATCGATCACCGAAACGTCCCCGTCCCGGGCTCGCTCAGCGGGTCTGGTCCGTCGGCCGGATCAGGATCTCGTTGACGGCGACGTGCTCGGGCTGGGTGACCGCGTACCGGACCGCGGCGGCGACGTCCTCGGCCCGCAGGGTCCGCATGGAGTCCGCCATGGTCCGCGCCGCGGCCCGCATGGCCGGGTCGGTGAGGTGGCTGGTCAGCTCGGTCGCGACGAATCCGGGCTCGATGACGACGACCCGCACCCCCTGCGCGGTGACCTCCTGCCGCAGCGCCTCCGCGAAGGCGTTGACGCCGAACTTGGTGGCCGCGTAGACACCGCTCGCCGCCGATGCCGTACGGCCCGAGGTGGACGAGATCTGCACCACCGCGCCCCTGGACGCGAGCAGGTGCGGCAGGGCGGCGTGGACCGCGTACATCGATCCGAGCAGGTTGGTCTCGACCATGCGCGTCCACTCCGCGGTGTCCGCCCCGAGGATCGGGCCGCTGAGCATGACGCCCGCGTTGTTCACGAGCACGTCGAGGGCGCCGAAGCGCGCCACAGTAGCCGCGACCGCGTCACCCACCGACCGGCGGTCGGTGACGTCCAGCTCAAGGGCCAGCATCTCGCCCGGGGCGTCCTGCGTGAGGGACCGCAGCCGGTCGACGCGCCGAGCGCCGACGGCAACCCGGGCGCCCGCCTCCGACAGGGCGAGCGCGGTGGCCCGGCCGATGCCCGAGGACGCGCCCGTGACCAGGACGATCTTTCCTTCCAGAGTGGTGCCCACGTGTTCCTCCAGGATTCGTTGCGCGACCCGCTTCGACGGCGCGGGTGGAGCCGAAGGTGACCGGCCGGTCAGGTTAACCGTAGCAGCTAACCTGACCAGCCGGTCATGTTGTGCTAGGGTCCACAGGGAGGGAGGGGTTGATGACCGGGACAGCAGCCGGCGCGGGCCAGCGGGCGGACATGGTGCGCAACCGGCGCCTCCTGCTCGGAGCCGCGACCGCGGCCTTCGCCGAGCTCGGGGTGGAGGTGTCGATGGGCGAGATCGCCCAACGCGCCGGCCTCGCCAAGGGGACGGTGTTCCGGCACTTCGCCTCCAAGGAGGACCTGCTCGCGGCGATCATGCTCCAACTGCTCGACCGGCTCACCAGCACGGCCGACCGGCTCCTCCACGCCGACGACGCGGCGGCGGCGCTTCGCGAGTTCATGACCACCGGCGTCGAGGCACTCGCCGCCGACCGCGCGTTCTGCGAGGTGGTCGGGCGCCCGTCACTGCAACACCCCGAGGTACGGGACGCGATCAACCACCTCTGCGACGTCGCCGAGGCCCTTACGGCTCGGGCACGGGAGCGGGGCGCCGTCCGCGACGACGTCACGGGGACGGACGTCGTGCTGCTCCTCGGCGGGATCCACCAGACGGCGGCGCCTCTGCTGGCCGCACAGCCGCAGGCCTGGCGCCGCTACCTCGAACTGGCCCTCGACGGGCTGCACGTGCCGAACGCCGGCGCACTTCCGGAGCAGCCACCCTGCCGCCTGCCACGTCACGTTCCCGAACCGACCTAGCCGTCCCGCATGACGAACCAGCCCGGGAAGGCCCCGTTCGACGTCGAGCAGTACGCCCGCCGGGTGAGCGGAGGGCCCTGCTTCGTCTGCGCCTTCGTGGCCGGCGAGCCTGACTACCACCACCACGTGGTCTACGAGAACGACGACACCGTCGCCTTCCTCGCCCGCTACCCGACGCTGCTGGGTTACTGCCTCGTTGCGCCGAAGCGCCACCTGGAGAGCTGGGTGCACGACATGGAGTCGCCCGAGTTCCTCCGCTTCCAGGGCGTCGTGCACCGGGTCGCGCGGGCCATCGCGGCGACACTGCCGACCGAGCGGATGTACTCGATGAGCCTCGGCAGCCAGCAGGGCAACGCCCACCTGCACTGGCACCTCGCACCGCTGCCCCCGGGGATTCCCTACGACCGGCAGCAGTTCCACGCGGTGATGGCGGAGAACGGCGTCCTGGAGGTCGACGACGACAGCCAGGAAGCCGTCGCCCGCGACATCCGCGGTCGCCTCCACGGCTGAACGCCGCCGCGAAACGCTGGTGGAAATGGAGCCCCCGGCCGGGATCGAACCGGCGACATCTCGCTTACAAGGCGAGTGCTCTGGCCAGCTGAGCTACAGGGGCGTGTGGTTCGGGGTCAGCATAGCGACTGGGGGGCGGAAATCCCGTTCCGCAGGCCTCCCGAGCACGGAAAACGTCAATTTCCCGACCTCGACACCACCGGATCGACACCGATGCCGGCCGGGGACCGTGGAGATTGATGCCTCCCCGTGCCCGCCTGACCGTTATGCGTTATGCCCTCGGTCCCACCGGCCGCATCCCGTCTTGGCAGGCTCGCGAAACCCGTTTACGGTGCAGTGACACGGACGACACTCCGGCTGGCCTCGGCTGCCCGGTCGACCGCCCGTTGGCCGGCACCTCGGGTGCCGGTCGCTCCTTCCACTCGGATCGTCCGGCACGTTCCTGCCGGTGAAAGGAAGCGCTTCACCATGGCTACGGTCACCTACGCGAAGGCGTCCCGGATCTACCCGGGCACCGAACGCCCCGCGGTCAACCAGCTCGACCTCCAGATCGGCGACGGGGAGTTCCTCGTCCTGGTCGGCCCGTCGGGTTGCGGCAAGTCCACCAGCCTCCGGATGCTCGCCGGCCTGGAGGACGTCGACGACGGCGCGATCTACATCGACGACCGGGACGTCACCCACCTCCCGCCGAAGGCCCGCGACATCGCGATGGTCTTCCAGAACTACGCCCTCTACCCGCACATGACGGTGTACGAGAACATGGCGTTCGCCCTCAAGCTGCGCAAGACCTCGAAGTCGGAGATCGACCGGCGGGTCAAGGAGGCAGCCGGGCTGCTCCAGCTGGAGGAGTTCCTCAGCCGCAAGCCGAAGGCGCTCTCCGGTGGTCAGCGCCAGCGTGTCGCCATGGGTCGCGCGATCGTCCGCGAGCCGCAGGTCTTCCTCATGGACGAGCCGCTGTCGAACCTCGACGCCAAGCTCCGGGTGCAGACCCGCACGCAGATCGCGTCGCTCCAGGCCAAGCTGGGCGTCACCACGGTCTACGTCACCCACGACCAGGTCGAGGCCATGACCATGGGTCACCGGGTCGCGGTCATGCTCGACGGCGTCCTGCAGCAGGTGGACACCCCGCGGGCGCTCTACGACACCCCGGCCAACGTCTTCGTCGCGGGCTTCATGGGCTCCCCGGCCATGAACATCAAGACCGTGCCGCTGACCGACAGCGGCGCCGCGTTCGCCGAGCTGAACGTGCCGCTGACCCGCGAGCAGGTCGAGGCGGCCCGGGGCGAGGGCGGCGACGGCAAGGTGACCGTCGGCTTCCGTCCGGAGGACTGCGACCTGGTCAGCCCGACCGAGGGCGGCATGCCGGTCGTGGTCGAGCTGGTCGAGGACCTGGGCTCCGACGCCAACGTCTACGGCCACGCCGCGCTGGAGGGCCACAACGAGCGGTTCGTGGTCCGCACCGACCGGCGCTCGATGCCGAACATGGGCGACACCGTGTTCGTCAAGCCGCGCACCGGCCGCAGCCACGTCTTCCACGCCGCCACCGGCAACCGGATCTGACGTACGCGAAAGAAAGGGGCGGCCCGCCACGGCGGACCGCCCCTTTCTCGTGCTGTCGTTACGCCTCGACGGAGCGGCGGCGGGCGACCTCGGCGAGGGTGACCGCCGCGGCGACGCTGGCGTTGAGCGACTCGACGTCGGAGACCATCGGGATGCTCACGGTCAGGTCGCAGGTCTCCCCGACCAGGCGGGACAGCCCGCGCCCCTCCGAGCCGACCACCACGACCAGCGGGCCGACCGCGGCCTCCAGGTCGTAGAGGTCGGTCTGCCCGTCGGCGTCCAGGCCGACCACGATGAAGCCGGCGTCCTTGCACGCCTTCAGCGAGCGGGTCAGGTTGGTGACCTGGGCCACCGGCACCCGCGCGGCCGCGCCGGCGCTGGTCCGCCAGGCGGTCGCCGTGATCCCGGCGGCCCGCCGCTCGGGTACGAAGACGCCCTGCGCACCGAACGCGGCGGCCGACCGGATGACCGCGCCGAGGTTACGGGGGTCGGTGACCCCGTCCAGCGCGACCAGCAGCGGGGCGGCCTGCTCCAGCGACGCCGCCATGAGGTCCTCGAACGGCTCGTAGGCGAACGGCGGCACCTGGAGGCCGACGCCCTGGTGCAGCACGCCGCCGGTCATCCGGTCCAGCTCGGCCCGGCTGATTTCGAGGATCGCGATGCCCCGGTCGGCGGCGGTGCGGATGATCTCGTTGACCCGGTCGTCGATGTCGATGCCCTGGGCCGTGTAGAGAGCGGTCGCCGGCACCTGGGCGCGCAGCGACTCCAGCACCGGGTTCCGCCCGACCAGCAGCTCCGGGCTGTCCTTGACCGGGTTCGACTTGCGGCCGGGTGCGACCCGCGGCCCGGACCGGCCGGCAGGCTTGCCGCCACGGCCCTTCGCGGCGGCGGGGACGCCCCGGCCGCCACCCTTGCCCCAGGTGGTGTCCTTGGTGCCCGGCTGACCGATCTTGGGGGCACGCCCCTCCTCGGCCGCCGCGCGGCGCTCCTTGTCCTGCTTCCAGGCGGTGCGCTGGGGCAGCTTCTCGGTGCCCGAGTAGGCCTTGTGCCAGGGCCGCTCGTCGGCGGGGAGGGTGCGGCCCCGACCTGCGAGGGAGTCCTTGTTCTTGCCGCCGGAGCCCTTCTGGGCACCCGCCTTCGGCGTCAGTCGCCGGCCACGGCGCTGCGAGTTGCCGGCCATCAGTCCTGCTCTCCAATAGTCCAACGCGGGCCCTGGGCGGTGTCCTCGACGACCACGCCGGCCTGCTTGAGCTGGTCGCGTACGGCGTCGGCGGCGGCCCAGTCCTTGCGGCTGCGGGCCTGGGCACGCTGCTCCAGAGCGAGCGCGACCAGGGAGTCCACCACGCCGCGCAGGTCGTCCGCGCGGCCGCCGCCGGTCCAGGCCGGGTCCAGGGGGTCGACGCCGAGGATATCCAGCATCGCCCGGGTGGCGGCCAGCGTGGTGCGAACCGTCACATCGTCGCCGCCGGTCAGGGCGGTGTTGCCGTCCCGGACCACCTCGTGCAGCACGGCCAGGGCGGCCGACGTGTTGAGGTCGTCGTCCATCGCCGCCACGAAGCCGGCGGGCAGCTCGCCGAGCTGGCCCGCGCCGACCCGCTCGGTGGCCCGCTGCACGAAGCCCTCGATCCGCCGGTAGGCGACCGCGGCCTCGCGCAGCGCGTCCTCCGAGTAGTCGATGCGGGACCGGTAGTGGGCGGCGGCGTAGTAGTAGCGCAGCTCCACCGGGCGCACCCCGAGGGACGCCACGTAGTCGAGGTCGAGGGTGTTACCCAGCGACTTGCCCATCTTGGTGCCGCCGATGCCGAGCAGGCCGTGGTGGACCCAGTAGCGGGCGAACGGCAGGTCGGCGGCCTGCGACTGGGCGATCTCGTTCTCGTGGTGCGGGAACGTCAGGTCGAGGCCGCCGCCGTGGATGTCGAACTCGGGCCCCAGGTAGCGCCAGCACATCGCCGAGCACTCGATGTGCCACCCCGGCCGCCCCCGGCCCCACGGCGAGGGCCAGTAGGCGTCGGCCGGCTCGTCCGGCTTGGCGCCCTTCCAGAGCGCGAAGTCACGCGGGTCGCGCTTGCCCCGCTCCGGGGCGTCCCCGGCGGACTGCATGTCCTCCGGCGACTGGCCCGACAGCGACCCGTAGGCCGGCCAGGAGGCCACGTCGAAGTAGACGTCGCCGGAGCCGTCGGTGGCCGGGTAGGCGTGCCCGGTCTCGACGAGCCGGGCGATCAGCTCGTGCATCTCCGGGATGTGACCGGTGGCCCGCGGCTCGTAGGTCGGGGGCAGCACGTTCAGCGCCCGGTAGGAGTTGGTGAGGATCTGCTCGTTGGCGTAGGCGATCGACCAGAACGACCGCCCCTGCTCCATCGCCTTGACCAGGATCTTGTCGTCGATGTCGGTCAGGTTGCGGATGAAGGTGACCTCGAAACCGGAGGCGGTGAGCCAGCGGCGCAGCACGTCGTAGTTGACACCGGAACGAAGGTGGCCGATGTGCGGCGGGGCTTGGAGGGTGAGACCACACAGGTAGACCCCCACCTTGCCGGCTTCCCGCGGGACGAAGTCCCGCACCGAACGGGTGGCGGTGTCATACAGGCGTAGCGTCACCGTACAAGGGTAGCCGTCCGCGCATTTCGAGGTATCCCGGAGCCGGTCGTACGCTGCGTGCTGTGGACACGGCGGCACGTGCGGGAGAGACGGCGCAGACCCTGGACCGGGGGCTGCGCCTGCTGCACCTGGTCGCCGACGCGCCGGGCGGGCTGACCGTCACCGAGGCGGCGAACCGGCTGGGCATCGGCCGGGCGGCCGTCTACCGGCTGGTCGGCGCGCTGACCGACCACGGCATGCTGCGCCGCGACGGCGAGGGCCGGCTCCGGCTCGGCGCCGGCGTGCTGCACCTGGCCCGGCGGGCCCAGCCGCTGCTCGCCGAGGGGGCGCTGCCCGCGCTGCGCCGGCTCGCCGAGCAGGCCGGGGCGACCGCCCACCTGACCGTGGTCGAGGGCGGCGAGGGGGTGGCCCTCGCGGTGGTCGAGCCGAGCTGGACCTCGTTCCACGTGGCGTACCGGACCGGATCGCGGCACCCGCTGGAGCGGGGCGCGGCCGGACGGGCCATCCTGGCCGGCCGCGCGGGCGCCACCGCCCCGGTGAGCACCAGCGGCGAGCTGCAGTCCGGGGCGTACGGGGTGGCCGCGCCGGTGCTCGGCGTGCCGGGCCTGGAGGCGAGCGTCGGGGTGGTTTCGCTGACCCCGCTCGACGTCACCGAGGTCGGCACCCAGGTTGCCGCCGCCGCCGAGTCGATCACCGCGGCGCTGTCCTGAGGCGGCCGCCGGCGGTCGGCGGGTCACCTCGCCAGCACGGCGAGGTGGCGGTGTCGGCGGGCAGCGGATACCGCCAGATCGGCGAGCTGGAGACGACGCCCGAGCAAGGGCGCTCGTCGTTGTGGCGGTGGTTGGGATCTCCGCCCCCTGGCCCGACAACTGGCCAGGTGCACGGTGGCGATGCCCTGGGGTGGCGGCAGCGCTCGTTCGTCAGCCGCCTACCGTTAGCACAGCGGTCGAGGGCGGTGGTGGTTGTCCACAGGCCATCGGTCGTGGGCACCTGTGGGTTGTCCACAGGGGTGCCCGGTGCCAGTCCGTCGCAGCCAGGCTGGTCGGCATGCCACCTCATCCTCATCGACCGCCCGAACTGGCCTGGCAGGTCTTCCGCGGCTCGGATGTGATCCGGCGCGGCCTGCTGACCCGCCACCAACTCCGGGGCGCCTCTTGGATCCGGCTCCGGCAGGACGTCTACGCCGACGCCCGTCTCGACCGCGACCACGCGCTGGCCTGTCGCGGGGCGCTGCTCCGCCTGCCGCCAGGCACACTGCTCGCCGGGCCGTCGGCGGCGTACCTGCTCGGGGTCGAGCACGCCGCCGGCTTCCGGGACGACGTGCACGTCCTGCTGCCGGCGACGGTCCGGGCCGATGCCCAGCCCGGCGTCCGGGTGCACCAGGCCCCGTCGTCGCCCCAGGCCGCCGTCGCAGCATGCTCGGCCAGCGCCGGCCTCGGCCCGAGCGGCCCGGCCGGCGCGGTCGGCACCATCCCTGGCCCGGACCGCCCCGCCACCGGCCCGGCGAGCACGGCCAGCTCGTTGCGGGTGTCCTCGGCAAACACCACGCCGGGTCGAGACGGCCACGAAATCGGCCTGTGGAGCACCACGCCCGGCCGGGACGGCAGGGCCGCCGGGCTGGGTAAGGCGGTTGCCGGATCGGCGGCCCGTGGTCCCGTGGGGGTGGGCGGTGGGTCCGGCCTACCGAGCGGGGCAGGCAGGTTGCTCCGCAGCGCGCCGGCTGCCTGCGCCTGGGAGACGGCGGTCTGGTCCGACCCGGTGCGGGCCGTGGGGATCATCGACGCCCTGCTTCGGATGGGCTTGGTCAGCCGGACGGATCTCGCCGAGGTGGCCGACCGGAGCGCCGGACGACCGGGGGGCCGGCGGGCACGGTGGGTGTTCGGCCTGGCCGACCCGGGGGCGCAGTCCCCGCCCGAGTCGCACCTGCGGGTCCGGCTCGTGCTGGCCGGCCTGCCCCGCCCGGTGGCGCAGCACCCGGTGCGCGGTCTTTCGGGGACCGTCCTGCACCCCGACCTGGCCTGGCCGCAGTTCCGTGTCGCCGTGGAGCACGACGGCCAGTGGCACGCCGACTCGGATCAGCTGACTCGGGACCGCTACCGGCGCAACCAGCTCGTCGCGGCGGGCTGGCTGGTGCTGCACGTGACCGGTCGCCGTCTGCACCGGGAGTTCCCGGCCCTGGTCCGCGAGATCCGCGCAGCACTGGTGGCCCGGGGCTGGCGGCCGTGAGGCCCGGCCCGACGCCGACATGGCGGCTCCGGGAACTCCAGACGCCGCCACGCCGCGCCGGCACGGCCAGTCCGGTCACCGTGAGTGCCAGCGCGGCTGCGGTCGCGCTGGCGGTGAAGCGCTTTCTCACCACATCAGATCCTCTCGTTGAGGGACGTGGCAGTCATCCCACAGCACGGGAGGAGGTCTCGCCAGACGACCGTCCGGTATAGACCGCAATCAGGCTTTCGCCGTTCCGAGACGGGCGAGCGCGTCGGGCAGGTCGGCCAGAGTGGACACTTCGGCGTCGGGAGCGAGCCCCCGCGGGCGGGGCAGGCGGCCCCGGTTCAGCCAGATCGCCGGCAGCCCGGCGCGCTGGGCCGCGAGCACGTCGTGCTCCGGCGAGTCCCCCACGTACACGACGTGCTCGGCGGGGAGCCCGGCGGCCGCCACCACGGCGGCGTAGAAGTCCGGCGCCGGCTTCTTGGGCAGGCCGTTCTCGTGCGCGTACAGCTCGAAGGCGAACTCGCCGGCGAGTCCGCAGCGCTCGGCGCGGCTGTTGCCGTTGGTGGCGAGGCCCAGAAGGTGGTGGGGGCGCAGCGCGGCCAGCGCGGGCAGCGCATCCGGGAACGGCCGGGTCAGGGCGAACCGGCGGGCGAAGAAGAGCGCGGCGAACTCGTCCAGGTGGGCGTCCAGCCCGGCGCGGGCCAGCGACCGGGCCAGCGCCGCCCGCCGGATCTCCTGCACGGGCGCGGCGCTCAGCGCCCCGAAGACCGCGCCCCAGTCGGCCTCCAGGTCCGCGAGCGACACCCCGGCCGCCGCCGGGGTCCGCCGCCGCATCTCGTCGAGCACGGCCGCCAGCGCACCGGTGACCGCCGGACGCAGGTCGACCAGGGTCTCGTCGGCGTCGAAGACGACGGCGCGGGGCGGTCCGCTCATCGCTCGGCGGTCAGGGCCGGCTCGGCCGGGGCCGGCGGGACGGCTTCCGGCGCGGAGCGCAGCTCGTCCACCCGGACCAGGGCCACACCGGCCACGATGAGCGCCCCGCCGAGCAGTTGCACGGTGCTCGGCAGCTCGTCCAGCACCAGCCAGGCGATCAGCACGGCGAACATCACCTCGGTCAGCCCGACGAAGGAGGAGAGCCGCGCGCCGAGCAGCCGGGCCCCGGCGACGCCGGTGAGGTAGGCGACCACCGCGGCGATCAGCGACAGGCCGGCGATCGGCACCAGCCAGCTCATCTCGTGCCCGGCGAAGCTCACGTCGGCCGTGCCGGCGTGCAGCGGGAGCGCCCCGACCAGCCCGAGCAGGAGCAGCACCACGGCGCCGACGGCCATGCCACCGCTGGCCATCACCACCGACGGCAGCGCGGGATCGACCCGTCCGGCGATGACGAAGTAGCCGGCCAGCCCCACCCCGGCGCCGAGCCCCCAGAGGACGCCGACCGGGTCGAGGCTGCCGGCGCCGGTCAGGTCCAGCACGAACACCAGGCCGCACAGGGCGGCCAGAGAACCGGCCACGGTGAGCAGCCGGGGCCGTTGGCCGTGGACCAGCCACATCCAGCCGACCACCAGCACGATGCCCAGGTATTCGAGCAGGAGCGCGACGCCGACCGGCAGGTAGCGGACCGCGTTGAAGAAGCACGCCTGGGCCAGGGCCACTCCGAGCAGCCCGAACACCACGAGCGTGCCGGCGTTGCGGCGCAGCACCGGCCACCGGCCGCGCAGTGCCAGCAGGGCGGGCACGGCGAGCACCAGCGCGGCGATGCCGACCCGGGCGAGCACCACCGCCTCGGCGGACCACTCGCCGGTGATCAGCGGTCGGGCGAAGGTGCCCGAGGTGGCGAAGGTGAGCGCGGAGAGCAGCGCCAGGCCGAGGCCGACGCCGGGCCGTTCACGCATCGACAGCTCCTTGGATCGGCCGGACATGAGTCAAACGGGGTTATGCTGATGACGCTAGGCCGACACCCCGACAGGAGTCAAGTTGCTGTTTGCTCATGACACCGAATGCGGCCTGATCGCGTCCGCGGCACTGGTCAACACGGCCGGCCCGGACCGGGAGGGGCTGCCCGACGTGGCCGCCCTCGACGAGTTCTTCACCGCGTACGGGTGGACCGGCCGGCACGAGCACACCGAGGCGGAGCTGCGCGAGGTCCGCGCGCTCCGGCCCCGGCTCCGTCGGATCTGGTACGCCGACATCGACGAGGTGGTGGCCGTGGTCAACGGGCTGCTCCGGGAGTCGCAGGCGCTGCCGCAGCTCGTCCGGCACGACGACGAGCCGTACCACCTGCACGCCGTGCCCCGGGACGCGCCGCTGGCCACCCGGATGGCGGTCGAGGCCGCCATGGCGCTGGCCGACCTGGTCCGCACGGACGAGCTGAGCCGGCTGCGTCTCTGCGACCACCCCGACTGCGAGAACGTGCTGGTCGACCTGTCCAAGAACCGGTCCCGCCGGTTCTGCGACGCCGGCTGCGGCAACCGGGCCGCCGTCAGCGCCTACCGGGCCCGCAAGGCCGCGTCCCACTCCTGACGCACCCCGGGCCAGTCCTCGCGGCGCAGCTCGTACTCCACCTCGCCGTGCTCGGTGCCCGGGATCGGGTCGTCGAAGGTCAGGTGGAAGGTGCGGACGTAGCGCAGCCCCGCCCGGGCCATGACCGCGCGCGAGCGGTCGTTGACCGCCATCGTCTGGGCCCACACCCGCCGGACGCCGACCGTGTCGAAGGCGTGCCGCACCAGCGCCCGCGCGCCCTCGGTGGCCAGCCCGTGCCCCCACGCGGCGCGGCGCAGCCGGTAGCCCAGCTCCGCCTCGGCGCCGTCCGCCGAGGGATCGAGCGCGAGCCAGCCGAGGAACTCGTCGGTCATCCGGTCGAGCGCCGCCCACCGGCCGAGGCCCGGATGCCGGGTGTACTGGCTCAGCAGCAGGGGCAGGTGCTCGCCGCGGACCACCTCGGCCGGGGTCGGGCGGCCGTTGGTCAGGAACCGCATGACCTCCGGGTCGCCGTCCAGCTCGACCAGGTGGTCGACATCGTCCATGGTGACCCGGCGCAGCCGCAGCCGCGCGGTCCGCAGGAACACCTCGTCATCTCCGGCCATGGGCGGATGATGCCGGCCCGCCCGCGCCCGGGTCGAGCGGATATCCGCGCGGCGGGGCCGCTCAGGGGTGGGTCATCCGGAGCAGGTCCAGGGCCTCGTCGAGC
Source organism: Micromonospora sp. CA-244673 (assembly GCF_050948395.1). NCBI lineage: Bacteria > Bacillati > Actinomycetota > Actinomycetes > Micromonosporales > Micromonosporaceae > Micromonospora > Micromonospora sp. CA-244673. The sequence continues at coordinate 6,797,481 of NZ_CP192019.1, forward strand.
TGGGTCTCGCTGAGCTTGCCCGAGTCGACGTGCCCGCGGGAGATCACCACCTCACGGATGGAGACCTGCCTGGCCAGCGCCTCCTTGGCGATCGAGGCGGCCTCGTCGTACCCGAGGTGGCGGTTGAGCGGGGTGACGATCGACGGCGAGCCCTCGGCGTACGCGAGACAGACCTCGGCGTCCGCGACCAGGCCGACCACGAGGCGGTCGGCGAAGAGCCGGCTCGCCGCGGAGATCAGCCGGATGGACTCCAGCAGGTTGCGGCCCATCACCGGAAGCATCACGTTCAGCTCGAAGTCGCCCTGCGAGCCGGCGAACGCCACCGCGGCGTCGTTGCCGATCACCTGCGCGCACACCTGCCGCATCGCCTCGGCGACCACCGGGTTCACCTTGCCGGGCATGATCGAGGAGCCGGGCTGGAGGTCGGGGATGCGCAGCTCGCGCAGGCCGGCGCGGGGGCCGGACCCCATCCAGCGGATGTCGTTGGCCATCTTGTAGAGCCCGACGGCGACGGTGCGGAGCTGGCCGGAGGTCTCCACCAGCGCGTCCCGGGCACCCTGCGCCTCGAAGTGGTTGCGGGCCTCGGTCAACGGCAGCCCGGTCGAGGCGCGCAGCTTCTCGATCACCCTCGCGGCGAAGCCGAGCGGGGTGTTGATGCCGGTGCCCACGGCGGTGCCGCCGAGGGGCAGCTCGGCCAGCCGGGGCAGCGCCCCCTCCAGCCGCTCGACGCCGTAGCGGACCTGGGCGGCGTAGCCGCCGAACTCCTGGCCGAGGGTGACCGGGGTGGCGTCCATGAGGTGCGTACGCCCGGCCTTCACCACGGTCTCGAACTCGGCGGCCTTCTCCTCCAGCGCGCCGGCCAGGTGCTTCAGCGCGGGCAGCAGGTCCTCCACGACCGCCTGGGTGGCGGCCAGGTGGATCGAGGACGGGAAGACGTCGTTGCTGGACTGGGAGGCGTTGACGTCGTCGTTCGGGTGCACGTTGCGGCCCAGCTCCCGGCCGGCCAGGGTGGCGATCACCTCGTTGGTGTTCATGTTGGACGAGGTGCCGGAGCCGGTCTGGAAGACGTCGACCGGGAACTGGTCGTCGTATCCGCCGTCGGCGACGTGCGCGGCGGCCGTGGCGATCGCCTCACCCACGTCCGAGCCGATCACACCCAGCTCGGCGTTGACCTGGGCGGCCGCCCCCTTGATCTGCGCCAGGGCCTTGATCTGGGCCGGTTCGAGGCCCCGCCCGGAGATCGGGAAGTTCTGCACCGCGCGCTGGGTCTGCGCCCGCCACAGCGCCTCGGTGGGCACCTCCACCTCACCCATCGAGTCGCGTTCGATCCGGTAACCGGTCGCCTCTGGAGTCGTCACGCGTACCATCCTGCCGCGCTGGTCGCCGGCACGCAGCGGAAAGCGCTGCCGGCCGCCCCGCTCAGCCCAGCTCGGCGAGCAGCGCCGCGGTCGGGTGCTGATCGGGTGACTCGATCTGCCGGAAGAGCGCCAGAGCCCGGCTGGCGTACGTCCGCGCCCTGCCCGGATCGCTGCCGCGCACGCAGCGGGCCATCCCGTCCAGTGCGCGGGCCTGCTCGTGGCGGGAACCCAGGCGGGTGGCGTCCTCGAGCACCCGGCGGTGCAGATCGAGCGCGCTCGCGACATCGCCCTGCTGGAGGATCGCCCGGGCCAGCAGGTTCCGGGACGAACACTGCCCGATCCGATCCGCCGCCTCGATCATGATCAGCAGCGCCTCGCGGTGCATCTCCGCGGCTCGCTCGGGACGGCCGGTCTCCTGCTCGATCATCCCCAGCTCGTTGAGCAGTTCGGCCTCACCGAAGCGGTTGGCGGCCTGGCGCTTGAAGCGCAGGGCGACCCGCAACAGCCGGCGGGCCGGCTCGGTGTGCCCCAGCCGGTGCCGGATCATCCCGATGTGGCCCATCGCCAGGGCCACGTGGCGGGTGTCCCGATGCTGCTGCGCCAGGAACAGGTGGTGCCGCGCCACCCGCAGACCCTCCGGATAGCGGCCCCAGCAGAGCAGGCCGTAGGCAAGGTTGTTCAGGAAGCTCGCGTGCGCGCCGTTCGAGTGCTGCTTGAGGGCGAGGGCCTCATCGAGATACTCCTTGCCGCGCCGGTAGTCGCCGTTGGTCAGGGCTGCCACGCCGAGGTTGCCCAGGGTCGAGCCGATCTCGGCCGCACGCCCGAGCCGGCGCCGGTGGACGAGCGCGACCTCCATGAGTCGGATCGCCTCGGTGAACCGGGCCAACCGGTAGTGCGCGGAGGCCAGGTAGTTCAGGGTCGTGGCGATCGCCTCGTCGTCGCCGAGCGCCTCGGCGGCGCGCAGGGCGATGGTGTGGGTCTCCAGCAGTTCGTCGAGGTGCCCGCCGTCGAAGTTGGCCCGCCAGGTGGCCCGGGCCAGCTGCCAGCAGTGCCGGAGAAGACCCTCCGCCTCGGCCAGCCGGACCAGGGCGGTGAGCGCGGCGCGGTTCTCGTCGAACCACGAGCGGCCCTGGGCGGCGGTCGCGGTCACCAGGTCGAGGCGGGTCGGCTCGGGCAGCCGGGAGAGTGACGGGCTCCCCACGAGCTCGATCGTGCGGGCGATGGCGGCGGCCACGTGCATGTGGTGATCCAGCAGTCGCTCGAGTGCCAGCCGGCGCTCCGTCGCGTGCTCCGGCTGGCCCGAGATGGTGCGGGAGTACTCCCGGATCAGGTCGTGCAGCCGGTACCGCCCCGGCTGCACCTCCTCCGCCAGGTGTGCGTCGACAAGCTCGTCGAGCAGGTGCTGGCTCGCGGGCATCGGCACGCCGAGGAGGGCGGCCGCCACCCCGTTGTCGAACCGGGCGCCGGGGTGGAGGCCGAGGAGCCGGAACAGTCGCTGGGCGGGCGGCGGAAGCTGCGCGTACGACAGGGCGAACGCCTGCCCCACCGACCGCTGCCCCGCCGCCAGCTCGGCGAGCGGGTCGCTGCCGGTCGCCAGCCGCTCGGCCAGGTCGGAGACGCGCCAGCCGGGGCGGTGCGCCAGCCGGGCGCCCGCCAGTCGCAGGGCCAGGGGCAGGTAGCCGCAGCGGCGTGCCACCTCGGCGGCCGCCACGGGTTCCGCCTCGATCCGGCCCGCGCCCGCGACCCGCCCCAGGAGTTCGACCGCCTCGTCCCGCTCCAACACGGTCAGTGAGGAGGGCCGGCCGTCGTCGAGCCCCACCAGCCGACGCCGGCTCGTGATGAGGACGACGTTGTCCGGCCCGTTGGGCAGCAGCGGCGCCACCTGCGCGGTGCTCGCCGCGTTGTCGAACACCACCACCGCCCGCCGGCCGGCCAGTTCCGTGCGCCACAGGGCCAACCGGTCGTCCACGTCCAGCGGCACCCGCTCCGGCGGCACCCCGAGCTGGCGCAGCAGGGTGGCCATCGCCGCCGCCGGCGTGAGCGGCGTGCGCTCGCTGTGGCCGTGCAGGTCGACGAACAGGTGCGCGTCCGGAAAGCGCTCGCCGAGGGCGGTCGCCACATACACGGCGAGGGTCGTCTTGCCGCTTCCCGGCATCCCGTCGACGAGCTGGATCCGGACGCCGTCCCCCTCGATCTCCTTGACGAGGCGGGCCACCGTCTCCTGGCGGCCGGTGAAGTCGCTGATCGCCCGGGGCAGCGAGCGGACCGGCACGATCGTCCGGTTGTCCGCACCGGCGAGCGCCAGGTCGCCGGCCAGGACCCGTTGGTGCAGCTCCTGCAGCGCCGCACCGGGCTCGATGCCCAGCTCCTGGGCGTAGATGCGGCGGCCCTCCCGGTAGACGGCGAGCGCGTCCGCCTGCCGGCCCACCGCGGACAGGGCGAGCATGAGCTGGCCGCGCAGCCGCTCGCGGAGCGGATGCCGTTCGACGTTCTCGGTCAGCTCGTCGATGACGTCGGCCGCCCGGCGCAGGCGCAGCTCGACGTCGACGCACTCCTCCAGCGCGGCGGCCGCCACCCGGCCCGCCTCCACGCCGCGGGCGAAGACCTCGGCGTCGAGGTCGTCCGGCTCGATCCGGACGCCGTAGCCGACCGGGTCGGTGATGATGATCTCCGCCGGTGGCCCGAGCGTCGCCAGCCGATGTCGCAGGCGGGACACGCAGATCTGGAGCTGGGTGCGCGCGGTGGCCGGCGGGCGGTCCTCCCAGACCGCGTCGATCAGCTCCTCGACGGGCACCACCCGGCCCGCGCGCAGCAGCAGCACGGCGAGGACCGTCCGATCCCGACCAGCGGTGATGGTTGCCTCGCCACCGCCGACCCGCAGCGGCCCCAGAATCGCGAACCGCATCTACGCCCCCGCACGCCTTCCTGTGCAACTTCCAGCAGCGTAACCCGACGGTCACGGATCGCCTCGGGCAGACGATAGCGATCTGATAGCGGATCGACAGCACCGGCCCGGAGACTGACCGTGGTTGTCGATGACGACATCCGACGGGGGCGGTGCGCCCGCCCGGGCTCCGCGCCCGGGCGGGCGCACCGATGTCGATCGAGCCGCCGAGCGCGGAAACGGCGTAACGTCCGCGGGCCGGCCTTCGCTGAGCTGCATGAGTCCGACCACCTTCATCGGAGGCAGCCACCTTGCATCTCAACGGGGGTACCACCGGCGTGTCCACGGCACGCCGGAGGCGCGTACCGCGCCGTCTTCTCGGCACGGGCCTGGCGGCCCTGCTCACCACCACCGGCGCCCTGACGGTCGCCGCCCAGCCGGCGTCAGCCGTGCAGGACTTCGTCCAGCCCGTCCAGGCTGCCTGGACCGACAACGCCGAGCCGACCCGCTCCTTCCCGCCCGAGGACGGCACCCTGCCGGTCGGCACGTGGCAGGGCGCCTCGGGCGACAAGCACACCTCGCGGGCGTACTTCACCTTCGACCTCACGCCCTATCACGGGCAGCGGATCATCAGCGCCCGCACGGTGACCGGCGAGCGGTCGGTCGCCGACTGCGACAAGCCGCGCGAGCTCCAGCTCTGGCGGACCGACAACCCGACCGCCGCACCCACCTGGAAGACCGCGCCCAGGGCCGTCGAGAAGCTCGCCGACCTCACCGTGTCCGGCCCGGCCTGCCCCGCCAGCTACCTGAGCACGGCGATCACCGACGCGGTGAGCGAGGCGGTCGCGGCCAAGCAGGACAGGCTCACGCTCATGCTCCGCATCGGCGAGCACGAGAACGGCCTCCACTGGAGCCGGCGGGTGACGACCCTCGGCGTCTCGCTGGAGCACAACCGGGCGCCGGACGTCCCCACCCGGCTCGCGGCCGGTGGCGTCGCCTGCCGGGACGACCTCTTCATCGGCACCACCCGGCCGGAGCTCCAGGCCGTCGTGACCGACCCGGACGTCAACGACACCGGCAGCGGCGATAGGCTGAAGGCGGCCTTCGCCTGGTGGCCGGCCGACCGGCCCGGCGAGCGGACCGAGTTCGAGTTCTCCTACACGCTGCCCTCCGGGTCCCGGTTCCAGTACACCGTCCCGGACGGCGTGATGACGGACGGCGGCACGTACGCGTTCAGCGTCCGCGCCACCGACCAGGACGGCGACAGCTCGGCCTGGTCGCCGGAGTGCCGGTTCACCGTGGACACGAAGGTGCCGCCTGCGCCCACGGTGACCTCCACCGACTACCCGTCCGAAGGGGGCTGGCCGGGTCACGGCGGGCCGGGCGTCCCCGGCCGGTTCACCTTGAGCGCACCGGGCGCCGATGACGTCGTCGGTTTCCGGTACGGCCTTTTCGGCGCGCTCACCTACGTGAGCGCCGACGCCGCCGGCACGGCGACCATCTCGGCCACGCCGACCAGCTACGGCACCAACCAGCTGTACGTCCAGGCGGTGGACCGGACCGGCAACCGCTCCCCGCAGACCAGCTACGAGTTCCGGGTGCGCAACACCGCGCCGACGGTCACCGACGGGAACCCGACCGGCGGCCTCGGTGAGCCGCGTGAGCTGACCTTCGCGCCCGGCATGGAGAACGTGGTCGAGTACACCTGGCGCCTCAACGACGGGGAGCCGGCGACCGTGCGGGCCGGCGCGGACGGCACCGCGACGGTGACGATCACCCCGCGCAAGGGTGGCTCCAACAAGGTCACCGTCACCAGCCGCACCTCGGACGACCTGCCCAGCGGCACCGGCGAGTACCACTTCTACCTGGCCAGCGCACCGGCCATCTCCTCGACGGACTTCCCACTCGACGGCGGGGACGGCCCGCTCGCCGGCACGTCCGGCACCTTCACCTTCAGCCCCGGCATGCCGGGCGTGACCGGGTACGTCTGGTCGGTCAACGGCGGCGAGCAGCACACGGCGGCCGCGAGGGAGGACGGGACGGCCACGGTCACGTACACCCCGAGCGAAGCCGGGTTCCAGTGGATCGAGGTGTTCAGCCGGACCGCCGACGGCATCGAGTCGGAGACCGCCTCCGCGTACTTCGTCGTCTTCTCACACGCGCCGGAGGTCAGCTCCACCGACTACCCCATGTACCAGGAGGCCGGCGGTCCGGGCGTGACCGGCCAGTTCAGCTTCCACCCCGCCCGCGACGGCGTCACCGGTTACGTCTACGACTTCGGGGACGGCCCGCAGACGGTGGCGGCGGCGGCCGACGGCACCGCCACCGTCAACTGGACGCCGCGGTCGTACCCGGGCGACACCAGCGGCTGGGTGCGGCTCAAGGTGCGCGAGAAGATCGGTGACGTTGTCTCCGACGAGACGGAGTACGCCCTGGTCATCGGCCGGCTCGCCCCCACGGTGACCAGCGACGACTACCCGTCGGGCGGCGGTGCGGGCGGCCCGGGGATCGCCGGCGCCTTCACGTTGACCGCCCACGTACCCGGCAGCACCGAGTTCGTCTACCGCTTCGGCACCGAGGAGAAGACGGTCCCGGCAGGCCCGGACGGCACCGCCACGATCACCCTCACCCCGACCGAGGCGGGCGACAACTACCTGTACCTCTTCAGCCGGACGGAGTCCGGCATCACCTCCGGAGAGGGCGTGTACTGGTTCCCGGTGGCCGACCCGACCTGACCGAGGACACCGACAAGGGCGCCGGGTGCGATCCCACCCGGCGCCCTTTTTCGCGTACGTCGAGGGTCAGCGCCGCCCGACGGTGAGCACCGGCTTGGTGACCTCGGCGAAGAAGTCCTCGCCCTTGTCGTCGACCACGATGAAGGCGGGGAAGTCCTCCACCTGGATCTTCCAGACCGCCTCCATGCCCAGCTCGGGGTATTCGAGCACCTCGACGTGCTTGATGCAGTCCTGGGCGAGGCGGGCGGCCGGGCCGCCGATCGAGCCGAGGTAGAAGCCGCCGTGGGTCTGGCAGGAGCGGGTGACCTGGGCGGAGCGGTTGCCCTTGGCCAGCATCACCATCGAGCCGCCGGCCGCCTGGAACTTCTCCACGTAGGCGTCCATCCGGCCGGCCGTGGTCGGGCCGAACGAGCCCGAGGCGTAGCCCTCGGGGGTCTTGGCCGGGCCGGCGTAGTAGACGGCGTGGTCGCGCAGGTACTGCGGCATCGGCTCGCTGGCGTCCAGCCGCTCGGCGATCTTGGCGTGCGCGATGTCCCGGGCCACCACCAGCGGGCCGGTCAGCGACAGCCGGGTCTTCACCGGGTATTTCGAGAGCTCGGCGCGGATCTCGTCCATCGGCCGGTTGAGGTCGACCCGGACCACCTCGGAGCTGTCGAGCTGGGCGTCGGTGACGTCGGGCAGGTAGCGCGCCGGGTCGGTCTCCAGGCGCTCCAGCCAGACGCCCGACGGCGTGATCTTGGCGACCGCCTGGCGGTCGGCCGAGCAGGAGACCGCGATGGCCACCGGGCAGGACGCGCCGTGCCGGGGCAGCCGGACCACCCGCACGTCGTGGCAGAAGTAGCGCCCGCCGAACTGCGCGCCGATGCCGAAGTTGCGGGTCAGCTCCAGCACCTCGGCCTCCAGCTCGAGGTCGCGGAAGCCGTGCGCGCTCATCGAGCCCTGCATGGGGAGGGCGTCCAGGTACTTCGCGGAGGCGTACTTGGCGGTCTTGAGCGCGTACTCGGCGGAGGTGCCGCCGATGACGATGGCCAGGTGGTAGGGCGGGCAGGCCGCGGTGCCGATGAGGCGCAGCTTCTCCTCCAGGAACTGCATCATCCGCGTGGGGTTCAGCAGCGCCTTGGTCTCCTGGTAGAGGTAGGACTTGTTGGCCGAGCCACCGCCCTTGGCCATGAAGAGGAACTTGTACGCGTCGGGGTGCCCGTCCGGGTCCTCGGCGTAGAGCTCGACCTGGGCGGGCAGGTTGCTGCCGGTGTTCCGCTCGTCCCACATGGTCAGCGGGGCGAGCTGCGAGTAGCGCAGGTTGAGCCGGGTGTAGGCCTGGTAGACGCCGCGCGAGATCGCCTCGGCGTCGGTGCCGTCGGTGAGCACGTGCCGGCCGCGCTTGCCCATGACGATCGCGGTGCCGGTGTCCTGGCACATCGGCAGCACGCCACCGGCGGCGATGTTGGCGTTGCGCAGCAGGTCCAGCGCGACGAACCGGTCGTTCGGCGAGGCCGCCGGGTCGTCGATGATCGACCGGAGCTGGGCCAGGTGGGCCGGGCGCAGGAAGTGGGCGATGTCGTGCATCGCCTCGGCGGTCAGCGCGGTCAGCGCGGCCGGCTCCACGGTGAGGAACCGACGGCCACCCGGGCCGTCGACGACGTCGACGCCCTCATCGGTGACCAGGCGGTAGTCCGTCTGGTCGGGTCCGGTCGGCAGCAGGGGGGCGTACGAGAAGGCGGCGGCACTGCTCATGACCGAAAAGCCTAGGGCAGAGCCTTCGATCGGTGGCACCCGCCGGGTGCGTCCTGGGACGCCGCTCTCACCCGGCGTCACTTGCCGCCGGCACAGAGTTCGTTCTTCGGACCGCAACTGCCCTGGTCGTTCGGGGGTCGCCAGGTGTCGCCCGGGTCCGGCGCGGGCACCGCGCCCTCGTCCGGCGGGGGCACCCCGGCGGCGCCGGCGCCCCAGCGGACGTACCCGATCTCCCGGCCCTCTCCGATGATCATGCCGTTCGGACCGACCGCCAGGGCGTTCGCGGAGGTCCGCAACAGCACCAGCTCCCGACCGCTCCGCGGCTCGACCGCGATGAGCCGGGACGGCTTCTCCTCGGCGATCAGCGCGGCGTACGGGGTGAGCGCCGCGCCGGTCTTCCCGCCGGCCGGGCGGGTCCAGCGGGTGCGGTCGACCGACAGCTCCCGGCCGAGGAGCGAGCCCTTGTCGGCGCTGCGCACCAGCGCGTAGCGGTCGTCGACGGCGAGCAGCTTCTCGCCCTCGGCGCCGACCTGGAGCAGCCGGCCGTCGTACCCGTCGAGCACCGCCTCGCGCCCGTCCGGCGCGACCCCGATCAGCACGTTCCGGGCGCCCTGCGGGTCCTCCCGCTGCACGCAGCCGGCGTAGTCGGCGGTCCGCAGGTTCACCCCGTTGCGCCGCCACACCTGCTGCCCGGTGGCCGGGTCGACGGCGGTGAGGGCGAAGTAGCAGGTCCCGTCGCGGGAGGTGGCGGCGATCCGGAGCAGCCGCCCGCCGACCACGGCGAGCCGCTCCTCGCGGCCGGGCTCGACGTTCTGGAGCACCCGGCCGGTGGCGGTGTCCACCACGTGGACCCGGCCGTCGACCGGGAAGCCGAGCAGCGGCGGGACCGACTCCGGCCCGGCCACCCCGCCGTCGATCCGCGGCGCGCCGAGCCGCCGGGTGCCCAGCAGCTCGGGGTTGTCGGCGAGCACCCCGCTGTTCACCCCGGGCAGGAAGGCGCTCCAGCGCGGCGCGGTGCCGCGCGGCTCCCAGGCGCGCAGGGTGCAGTCGGTGGACTGCACGCAGTAGGCGTCGAGCAGCAGGTTGCGGTAGGTCCAGACGGCCACCGCCCGCTCGTCGCGGCGGCGCACCACACCGGTGGTGGGGTCGAGCACCTCGTAGCCCTTGTGCAGGAGCTTGCCCACGGCGACGACCGGGTCGCGGTCGCCGCCGGCCACCGCCGCCCAGTCGGCCTTGCGCTCCCAGAGCTGCGCGCCGTTGGCCAGGCTGCGGGCCTCGACCCGGGTGCGCTGCTCGACGATCACGGTGTCGCCGGCGATGGTGACGCTCTTCGGGGTGCCGCCGACCCGCTGCTGCCAGACCACGTCCGGCTCGGAGATCGGTTTGCTCCGGTCGACCCAGTCCCACACGGCGGGGAACGGGTTCCACACGCCGGTGGCGGCGAGCACGACCACGGTGATGAGCCCCAGCAGCAACCAGCCGCGTACGCCAAGGCCCTTCACACCGCACACGGTAGCGACGATCACCGGTGCGCCGGCCCCCCGAACGGCCGTGTCGCGCCGCTTTCTCGGCTGGCCGCCGTGTTATGCGCCGCGGGCGGCGGAGCGGACCAGGGGCAGGGTGCGGTAGGGGATCTGCTCGGCGAGGGCGATGATCGTGGAGGCGCGGCGGATGCCCTCCGAGGCGACGATCTGGTCGATGACCCGCTGGAGGTCGGTGTTCGACCGGGCCACGATGCGGCAGAGCAGGTCGCTGGAGCCGGTGATCGTGTGCGCCTCCAGCACCTCCGGGATGGCGGCCAGGTGCGCGGTCACCGGGTCGTGGCCGTGCCGCTGGCTGATCTCCAGGGTCACGAAGCTGGTGACCCCGAAGCCGATGGCGGCCGGCGAGATGTCCGGCCCGAACCCGGCGACCACGCCCCGCTCGACCAGCTTGTCGAGCCGGGCCTGGACGGTGCCCCGGGCCACGCCGAGCCGCCGCGAGCACTCCAGCACCCCGATCCGGGGTTCCTCGGCGAGCAGATCGATCAAGCGAGCGTCCAGCGCGTCGAGCTGTACATCCTGACCAGTGTTCATGGGGTTTCATATTACCGAATGCACAACCTGACCAGAGTTTCCGCCGACTATTGCCCAACCGGCGGCGGCGCAGCGATCCTCGCCACAACAGCAGAGCAACGGCGGCCCACGAGGCCGGCCGGTACGCAAGGGAGGCCCTCATGACCCAGGCGATCGACCGACCCCAGTCGACCGAGGAGGTCGACGTCGACGCGCTCGTCGGCGCCGTCGACCACGACATCACCCGCGACCCGTTCCCGGTCAAGGGCCTCGACCACGTGCACTTCCTGGTGGGCAACGCCAAGCAGGCCGCCCACTACTACTCCACCGCCTTCGGCATGACCTGCGTGGCTTACCGCGGCCCTGAGCAGGGCTACCGGGACCACGCCCAGTACGTGCTGACCAGCGGCTCCGCCCGGTTCGTGCTGACCGGCGCGGTCCGCCCGGACGCCGACGGCGCCGAGCACGTGGCGAAGCACAGCGACGGCGTCTCCGACATCGCGCTGGAGGTGCCGGACGTGGACGCCGCGTACGCCCACGCCACCGCGCAGGGCGCGACCGGCCTGGTCGAGCCGCACGATGTGAGCGACGAGCACGGCACCGTCCGGATGGCGGCCATCGCCGCGTACGGCGACACCCGGCACACGCTGGTCGACCGCTCCCGCTACACCGGCCCGTTCCTGCCCGGCTTCGTGGCCCGCGGCCCGATCGTGGACCGGCAGCCGATGATCGACGCCGGCATCCAGCCGAAGCGCTTCTTCCAGGCCGTCGACCACGTGGTCGGCAACGTGGAGCTGGGCCGGATGGACGAGTGGGTCGAGTTCTACAAGCGGGTCATGGGCTTCAGCAACATGGCCGAGTTCATCGGCGACGACATCGCCACCGACTACTCGGCGCTGATGAGCAAGGTGGTCGCGAACGGCACCCGCAAGGTGAAGTTCCCGCTCAACGAGCCGGCCGTCGCCCGCAAGAAGTCGCAGATCGACGAGTACCTGGAGTTCTACCAGGGCCCGGGCGCCCAGCACATCGCCGTGGCCACCAACGACATCCTGGCCAGCGTCGACGCCATGCGGGCCGCCGGAGTCGAGTTCCTCGACACCCCGGACTCCTACTACGAGGACCCGGAGCTGCGCGCCCGGATCGGCCAGGTGCGGGTGCCCATCGAGGAGCTGAAGTCCCGCAAGATCCTTGTCGACCGGGACGAGGACGGCTACCTGCTCCAGATCTTCACGAAGCCGGTGCAGGACCGCCCGACCGTCTTCTTCGAGCTGATCGAGCGGCACGGCTCGCTGGGCTTCGGCAAGGGCAACTTCAAGGCCCTGTTCGAGGCCATCGAGCGGGAGCAGGAGAAGCGCGGGAACCTGTAACACTGTCCGCGTGACCGAGCCTCAACCAGCGTCTCCGCCGCCCGCCGGGCCCCCGCCCGCGGGCGGCGGCTTCGCGCCGCCGTCCGGGCCGTACCTGCCGCCGCCGCAGCGCACCCCGCCCGCGTACGCCGGGCCGCCGAGCTATCCGCCGCCACCTGCGGGGCACGCCCCGCGCGCCGCCTTCGTGCCGCCCACCCTGGCCCCCAACGGCCAGCCCCTGGCCGGTTTCGGCGAGCGGCTGGTGGCCTGGCTGATCGACACCGCGGTGGCGAGCGCGGTGGCCATGGTGCTGTTCCTGCCGGTCTTCCTCTGGCTCTGGTTCCGGATGTTCAGCGACCTGATGGCGGTCGCCCCGGACGGGACGGTGCCCGAGCCCGACCCGGCCACCGTGCTGACCGACTTCTTCCTGCCCCTGCTGCTCGCCGAGGCCGGGCTGTTGCTGCTGATGTTCGTCTTCTACTGGCTCTACCACGTCGAGTACGCCCGCCGGACCGGCCAGACGCTCGGCAAGAAGGTGATGAAGCTGCGCATCGTCCCGCTCGACCCGACCGCGCCCCTGACCCGGGGCGTGCTCGGCCGGCGGTACCTCGTGGAGTTCGTCGCCGGCTCCCTGGTGCCCTTCGCCAACTACCTCGACGGGTTCTGGCAGCTCTGGGACAAGCCCTGGCAGCAGACCCTGCACGACAAGGTCGCCGGAACGGTCGTCGTTAAGGTTGCACCGTGAAGCACAGCGAGGCACGGCCGTGAGTGTGCAACCCGGCTGGTACGTCGACCCCGCCGACACCGAGACCCGCCGGTACTGGGACGGCGAGGGGTGGATCGGCGCGCCGATCCCGGTCGACGCCACCCCACCCGACGGACCACCGCCGCCCGAGCCGGCCCCCGTCTCCGCACCGGCCGCCACCGCGGCCGCGCCGCAGTCGGGCCAGCCGGCCCCGGCGCCGGGCACGCACCCCGGCGTGCCGGCCCCCGGGCCGTACCCGGGCCCGCCGGCCGGTGGCCCGGGACAGGTGTGGCCGGGGCAGGGCGGCCCGTGGCCCGGACAGCCGGGACAGCCCGGACAGCCGGGACAGCCCGCCCCGTGGGCGGGACAGCCGGGCCAACCGGGCCCGCAGGGACCGCCGCCGGGCTGGCCGTACCCCGGCTGGCCGGGGCGGCCGCCGGCGCCGCGCCCGCACGGGCTGCCGCTCGCGTCGTACGGCGCCCGGCTGGTCGCCCGCCTGATCGACTTCGGCGTCGTGTTCCTGCTCAACGCCGTGGTCAACGGCTGGTTCGTCTGGCGCTACGTCGAGGAGATCTCGCCGTACCTGCGCGAGTCGCTGCGCCGGTCGCTGGCCGGGGACACCTCCACCGAGGGGCTGCCCCAGCCGGGCGAGCAGGCCGCCGGGCTCCAGATCGCCATCCTGCTCATCGCCACCGCGCTCTGGTTCGCCTACGAGGTGCCCTCGATGGCCGCCCGCGGGCAGACCTTCGGCAAGCGGCTCGTCGGCATCCGCGCCCTGCCGGTCGAGGCGGACCAGCCGCTCGGCTTCGGCCGAGCCACCCGGCGCTGGAGCACCCTCGGCCTGCCCACCCTGCTCTGGTACTGCTGCGGCCTGGGCCTGCTGCTCCAGTTCGTGGACGCGGTCTCACCGCTCTTCGACCAACCGCTGCGCCAGGCTCTGCACGACAAGCGGGCGCAGACCGTGGTGGTCCAGCTCCCCCGCGTCCGGCCCGACACCCGTACCACCACGCGCGACCGCGCCAACCCCCCGGGAGACACCCCATGACCGACACCGGACGTCACCAGCCTCCGCTGCGGCTCACCCGCGCCGACCTGGACGCGCTGCCCAACTACGTACCCGGACGCAGCCCGGCCGACCTGGCCCGTGAGCTGGGCCTGCCCGAGGCGATCAAGCTGGCCAGCAACGAGGTCCCGTACGGCCCGCTGCCCGGCGTCGTGGAGGCGGTCGCCGAGGCGGTCGCCGGTTCGCACCGCTACCCCGACATGGGCGTGGTGGCGCTGCGGCAGGCCCTCGCCGAGCGGTACGGCGTGGACGCCGACCGGATCGCCACCGGCTGCGGCTCGGTGGCGCTGGCCGAGCACCTGGTGCGGGCCACGTGCCTGCCCGGCGACGAGCTGCTCTACTCGTGGCGGTCCTTCGAGGCGTACCCGATCATCGCGGCGACCAGCGGCGCGACCAGCGTGCGGGTGCCGAACGACGCCGGCCACGGCCACGACCTGGCCTCGATGGCGGCGGCGGTGACCGACCGGACCCGGATGATCCTGGTCTGCAACCCGAACAACCCGACCGGCACCGCGGTCCGGAAGGCCGAGCTGGACCGCTTCCTCGACGCGGTGCCGGACGACGTGCTCGTGGTGATCGACGAGGCGTACCGGGAGTTCGTCACCGACCCCGAGGTGCCGGACGGCCTGAGCTACCTGGACCGGCCGAACGTGGCGGTGCTGCGCACCCTGTCCAAGGCGTGGGGTCTGGCCGGCCTGCGGATCGGCTGGCTGGTCGCCGAGCCGACCGTGGCCGCCGCCGTGCGCAAGGTGGTCACGCCCTTCTCCACCAGCATGGCCGCCCAGGCGGGCGCGCTGGCCGCGCTCGCACAGGCCGACGAGGTCGAGCGGCGCTGCGCGCTGGTCGTCGCCGAGCGGGACCGGGTCACCGAGGCCCTGCGCAAGTTCGTCCCGGACGTGCCGGACAGCCAGGCCAACTTCGTCTGGCTGCCGCTGGGCGACCGGGCCGTCGAGTTCGGCCGGGCGTGCGAGGCGCGCGGCGTGATCGTGCGGCCGTTCCCCGGCGACGGGGTGCGGGTCACCATCGGCACGCCGGCCGAGAACGACGCCTTCCTGGCCGCCGCCGAGGCCGCGCTGGCCTGACGGCGCAGGTCCGGGGCCGGTCCGTCAACCCCCTACGGACCGGTCCCGGACACCTCACCCTTCGGTGATATGGTCACTCTAATACCGTTTTGTCCGTTTTATGGCCTGTTTGCCGGTCAGGTATGCGCGAGGAGCACCGACTCGGCCATCAGGAAGTACCCCTGGTCGTCGTCGTCCGCGCGGGCCCCCTCGCGCAGCCGTTCCACCGCCACGTAACCGTCCGCCGCGTGCGCCCGGCCGGGTTGCCAGCCGACCCCGTCCCGGCCGATGTCCAGGACGAACCGGGACCGCTCCGCGCCGGTGGCCGGGTCCAGCGTGATCAGAGCCCGTCCCTCGGTCAGCAGGTACACCCGGCCCGGCTCGACCGCCAGGATCCGGACCGCACCGAGGTCGGCCCGGCGCCACAGCTCGGCGCCCGTCCGGGCGGACCGTCCGGTGACGACACCGCCGGCGGTGGACACCGCGTGCTCGCCGTCCAGCTCGGCGTCCGGGCCGTCCAGCGCGGGGGCGGCCACCGGCTCACCCTCGCTCGGGACCAGCCAGCCCCGGCCCGTCTCGTCGCCCCGCCCCGACGTACGCAGCCCACGGCAGGCCGAGTGGCCGTCCCGGCAGCCGACCGGGGTCACCACGAGCTGCTCCGGGGCGTCCGGCGGTCGCCAGCGGGTCCGTACCGCGCCGGTCGCGGCGTCCCGGAACTCGACCGTGGCCGGCCCGGCGCAGGAGTCCACCCCGACCAGTTCGCCGGCGGCCGTGGTGCCCAGGTCGGCACGGCAGTCCCCGGCCACCTCCGCCCGCCACAGCCGGCGGCCGTCCGCCAGCGCGTACCCGCCGATCGCGTCGGCGCCCACCGCGACCAGGACGGCACGGCCGTCGGCGGCCCGGGTGACGTGCAGGCCCGCCGGATCCCAGACCGTGGCGGCGTAGGTGCGGCGGGGCTTCGGCACCGCGCCCGGCTCCGGGCCCTCGGCCCGCCAGGCGACCCGTCCGGTACGCGCGTCCAGCGCCACCAGCTTCCCGTCCGACCAGCGGCTGACCACCGTGGTCCCCTCGGCGAGCACCCCGACCAGCCTGGCCGGCCAGCGGCGGTACGACCAGAACGGGGTGACCCGGTGCTTCCCGGAGACGGGCTGGTCCGCGTACACCTGGCGGGCGCCCGCGTAGACGCGGAGGCGGCCGTCCACGACCAGCGGCGCCACCGGCAGCCGGCCGATCACGCCGACAGGCGGGGTCGGCGCGGCCGGGTACGCGCCCCGGGCGACGGTCTCGACCTCGGCGGGCGCGAGGACCCGGAGGACCACGGCGACCGACGCCGCGACGGCCAGCACCGCCACGACCGCCACCAGGATCCGCCGCCCCGCGGGCTTGCCCATGCCGCACCTCCGCCCGGCACCCTACCCAGCGGCGGCCCCCGTCGACCGCGCGGCGTCAGCCGCGTCGGGGTGGAGTTGCGGCGGCCTGCGGAGGCGCCGACGGACGAGGCCCCGCTCCCGCTGCCCGGATCGGCTCAGGCGGCCTCGGCGGACCGGGTGGGCCCGACGGCCAGCGCCAGGTCGGCCAGGTCGCGGCGGATGGCGCCCTCCACCGCACGGGCGGCCAGGCCGCCGAGAATCAGGGCCAGCACCCGGCCGTACGGGCGGGTCGGCGCGGCCTCGTGCTCGACCGTGACCTCGGTGCAGCCGCGCCGCCGGCGCTCGACGGTGCGCAGCGTCCAGGTGATCCGGTAGTCCGCACCCGCGCCCCGCGAACTGAGCACCAGCCGGGCCGGGACGGCCGCCTCGACCACCAGGAACTCCTCCGGCTCGGCGACGCCGTCGGGCCGGACCCGGGTCTCCCGCCAGGCGGTGCCGGGCCCGAAGTCGCCCGGGCTGAGAACGTCGACCGTGCCGACCGCGGAGAGCCAGTCGGCCCGCGCCGGGAGGTCGGTGAGGAGCCGCCAGACGTCGACGTCCTGCGCTTCGATGAATGCGGAAACCGTCACCGTCGACATGGGCACCTCCCGTGTCGTCCACGGTACGGGCCGTCACGGGGTAAGGGGAGCCTTGCGGTGACATTTCCACCACCGGTGCCCCGAACGGGGCACCGGGCGCCCGGTGAGCGGTCAGGAGCGGAAGGCGTCACCCCGGATCGCGGCGACGAACGCCGTCCAGCCCGGTGGGCTGACCGCGAGCGCCGGACCCTGTGGGTCCTTCGAGTCGCGTACGCCCACCACGCCGTGCGCGGCGACCACGTTGGTCGCCACCTCGACGCAGAGGCCCTGATCGTTGGAGCGGCTGCTGGTGCGCCAGACGGCGCCGGTCAACTCGGTCATCCTCGCGGTCCTTCCTGTTCCACTCGGGTGCGCCCCGGCCCGCACCGCCGGGGCGTACGCAATCCGCGACGATCAACGGCCAAGGAAACGTCCCCGGTCGCACAGCGGGTGCGACCGGGGACGGAGAGTGAGCAGAAGCGACTCAGCGCGCCGGCAGGATGGTGCCGGTGACCTCGCCGAGGGCGACCGTGGTGCCGTCCGGGCCGGGCGCGGTGGCGGTGATCGTCACCGTGTCGCCGTCCTCCAGGAAGGTGCGGGCGGCGCCGTCGGCGAACTTGACCGGCTCGGCCCCGCCCCAGGTCAGCTCCAGGAACGAGCCGACCTGCCCGCGCTCCCGACCGGAGACGGTGCCCGAGGCGTAGAGGTCGCCGGTCCGCAGCGAGGCGCCGTTGACGGTGAGGTGGGCGAGCTGCTGGGCCGGGGTCCAGTACATGGTGGCGAAGGGCGGTTCGGCGACCCGCTCGCCGTTCCACTCGACCGACAGGGTCAGGTCGAGCCCGAGGTGCGGGGTGTCGCGCAGGTAGTCCTGGACCGGCGGATCCTGGTCGGGCGCGGGCACGAAGGCGTCGGCCAGCGCGT
The DNA here is from genome assembly GCF_050948395.1 of Micromonospora sp. CA-244673. Classification (NCBI taxonomy): domain Bacteria; kingdom Bacillati; phylum Actinomycetota; class Actinomycetes; order Micromonosporales; family Micromonosporaceae; genus Micromonospora; species Micromonospora sp. CA-244673. The sequence goes on from NZ_CP192019.1 coordinate 6,815,369, forward strand.
CCAGCGGGGTGACCCAGGCCGAGACCGAGGTGGCGAAGGACTTGCCCAGGAACGGCCCGAGCGGCTGGTACTCCCAGGCCTGGATGTCCCGCGCCGACCAGTCGTTGACCAGCACCACGCCGAAGACGTGGTCGGCGAAGTCCGCGATCGGCACCCGGTCACCGAGCCGGCTCGGCACCCCGACCACGAAGCCGACCTCGGCCTCGATGTCCAGCCGGACGGAGGCGCCCGTGGTCGGGCCCTGCGCGGTGGCCCGCTGGCCGGTGGGGCGCACGACGGGGGTGCCCGAGACGACGACCGTGCCGGCCCGGCCGTGGTAGCCGATCGGCACGTGCTTCCAGTTCGGCAGCAGCGGCGGCTGACCGGGGCGGAAGATCTGCCCGACGTTCGACGCGTGGTGCTCGGACGAGTAGAAGTCGACGTAGTCGGCGACCTCGAACGGGAGCTGCAGCTCCACCTCGCGCAGCGGCACCAGCAGCGGCTCCACGGCCGGCCGGTGCGCCGGGTCGGAGAGCAGCTCGGTGACCCGCTGCCGCACGGCGGTCCACTGCGGACGGCCGAGCGCCATGAAGTCGTTGAGGGTGTGCCGGCCGAGCGCGCCGGCGGCCAGCACCAGCCCGGCGGCCTCCGCGCCGGCCAGGTCCAGCACGAAGTCGCCGATGCGTACGCCGATCCGCGGCTCGCGGTCGCCCTGCCGGAACACCCCGTACGGCAGGTTGGTCACCCCGTACGCGGAGCCCGCCGCACCCGTCACCCAACTCATTCCTCAAAGCCCCCGTTCACCAGCCCCAGCCGGATCAGATCGGTCAGTGGTTCGGAGATGCTGCACGAGCCGTAGCCGACCCAGAGCGGACGCTCGGCCTCCTGGTGCGACCGGGCCGGCTCGACCAGCCGGAGCGGGTCCGTGGCGGCGAGCAGCTCGGCCACCCCGTCGACCTCGGCGCCCCCGGTCGCGGCCAGCGTCGCCGCCAGCACGTTGACGAACCCGTGGTGGGTGAAGCCGGTCTCCGGGTCCCGGTGCCGGATCGCCTGGTGCAGCCCGGCGGTCAGCTTGAACGGCAGCTCCCGGTCCCGGCAGGCGCAGATCACCGCGGCCAGCTCGACCGGGGTCGGGAAGAGTTCGGCGGCCAGCCCGCCGGTGCGGAACTTGGCGGCCACCGGCAGCCCGCCGGCCCGCGCCTCGGCGAGGGTGTCGAGCGCGCCCATCAGCCCGAAGGTCAGCGGGATCTCGGCGTAGACCGTGGTACCGCCGAGGCGCTCGGCGAGCTTGAGCAGGTCGGCCAGGCCGGGCCGCGGGTCCTCGCCGCGCTTGGCGACGGGCGCCTCGACCTGGCGGACGGCCAGCCGGGCGTCCGCCTCGGCGAGGGCCGCCTCCAGCCGGCCGACCGGCACGTCGCCGATCACGCCGACCGCCAGGGTCGCCTCCGGGGCGAGCAGGTCGGGCAGGTCGGGCAGGGTCGAGGCGGGCAGCAGCAGCGGGCCGACCAGGTCGGCGTACCACCCGGTCCGGTGCTGGTGATGCGCGGTCACGGCGTCCGGCAGCGCGGCGCTGCCGGGCGGGAAGACCGCCGCGTCGTCGACCAGGCCGGCGAAGAGACGAGGCACCTGCGTTGACACGAGACAAGAATCTACGGGACGCTACAAGGAACGGACAACAGCGTCCGATTATCGGACGTCACCGGCCGGAGAACGGGACATAACGGGAGGCGAGATGCCGTACTACCGCAGGGTCGGCGAGGTGCCCCGCAAGCGCCACACCCAGTTCCGCCAGCCCGACGGCAGCCTCTACGCCGAGGAACTGGTCGGACAGGAGGGCTTCTCCTCCGACTCGTCGCTGCTCTACCACCGGCACGCGCCCACCGCGATCGTGGCCGCCGAAGAATTCGCCCCACCAGCCTTCACCCGGGTGCCCAACCTGCCGCTCAAGCCGCGGCACCTGCGCACCCACAAGCTCGACGGGCCCGGCGCCGACCCCGTGCTCGGCCGGCAGTACCTGCTCGCCAACGACGACGTCCGGATCGCCTACGTGCTGGCCGACCGGCCGTCGCCGCTGTTCCGGGACGCCACCGGCGACCACTGCCTCTACGTCGAGTCCGGGACGCTGCGGGTGGAGTCCCCGTTCGGCGTGCTGGAGGCGGTGGCCGGCGACTACGTCGTCATCCCCACCTCGACCATCCACCGCCTCGTGCCCACCGGCGACGAACCGACCCGGCTGCTCGCCATCGAGGCCGCCGGCCACGTCGGCCCGCCCAAGCGCTACCTCTCGGTACGCGGGCAGTTCCTGGAGCACTCCCCCTACTGCGAGCGGGACGTCCGCGGGCCGGACAGCCCGCTGCTGGTCGACGAGACCGACGTCGAGGTGCTGGTCCGGCACCGGCGGGGCTGGACCAGGTACGTGTACGCCAACCACCCGTTCGACGTGGTCGGCTGGGACGGGCACATGTACCCGTGGGCGTTCTCCATCCACGACTTCGAGCCGATCACCGGCCGGATCCACCAGCCGCCACCCGTGCACCAGACCTTCCAGGGCCCGAACTTCGTGATCTGCTCGTTCGTGCCGCGCAAGGTGGACTACCACCCGGGCGCCATCCCGGTGCCCTACAACCACCACAACGTCGACTCCGACGAGATGCTCTTCTACACGGGCGGCAACTACGAGGCCCGGCGCGGCTCCGGCATCGAGCAGGGCTCGATCTCGCTGCACCCGTCCGGCTTCACCCACGGCCCCCAGCCGGGCGCCGCGGAGCGGTCGATCGGGGCGGAGTTCTTCGACGAGCTGGCGGTCATGGTGGACACCTTCCGCCCCCTGGACCTCTGCGACGCGGCGACCGCCTGCGAGGACGACGCGTACGCCTGGACCTGGGCGCGCCGCGCCTAACGCCGGGGGTGGTGGCCGGTCCGGGCGAGCACGATGAACTCGGCCACCACCGTCACGGTGATCCCGGCGACCAGCGGCCACGGGCCGCCGGCCAGCGCGTAGAACACCAGCAGCGCCGGGGCGACGGCCACCGCGCACACCGCCAGGGCCAGCCCGCGGTCGGTGCGGAACAGCCCGGGCAGGACGGTGTCCAGCAGGCCGGGCAGCCGGGCCGCCCGCCGCCAGGCCAGCAGAGCCCCGCCGAGCGCGGCCAGCACGGCGAGGACCCGGGACGGGCCCGGCGCGACCGGGGCCAGGAAGGCGACCAGCACGGTGGCCACCAGCGACCAGCCCGCCCCGTGGACGACCAGCTCGCGCAACCCGTCGCCGACGGTCCGGCGGGTGCCGCCGCCCGCCGGGTCCAGGGCCGCCGACTCGACCAGCTGCTCCAGCGCCGCCGCGTAGCGGCGCTGCTCCAGCCGGATCACGCCCATGTCGTGCCGCGCCCCGGCCAGCTCCGGGTCCAGCCGCAACGCCTCCCGGTAGGCCCGCTCGGCCAGGTCGTACAGCTCCAACCGGGCCGCGACCAGGCCGAGCACCAGATGCGCCTGGGCGGTCTCCGGAGCCAGTTCCACACCGCGCCAGGCGGCGTTGAGCGCCGGCTGCCCGTTGCGCGCGCCGGCCAGGATCGCGGCGGCGCTCCGCTGGGCGTACGCGTCGTCGGGGCCGCGCGCCAGGATGTCGTCCCCGGCGCTCGCGGCCGCCTTCCACCGCCCCAGGTCGGTCAGGGCGAAACCGCGCGCCACCAGCGGCGACAGCGCCCCGGGGGCGGCGGCCACGGCGGCCTCGGCGACCGGCAGCGCCTCCGCCGGGCGGCCGGCGGCGAGGTGCACCCGGGCCAGCATGGTCAACGCCTCGGCGTTGCCCGGATCGGTGGCGAGCGCGCCGTCGAGCTCCTCGGCGGCCTCGTCGTACCGGCCCAGCTCGGCGAGGAGCTGCGCGCGCTGGACGTAGCCGTCGGCGGCGGACTGGTCGGGGGCGGCGTCGTTCGGCATCCCGGCGAGCGTAACCGCCGGCCGCCGCCCCCGCCGCCTGGCGCGAACGCCGGTCAGGCGCTGTGGCAGCGGGACCGGTCCAGCGACCGTCCGCAGGTCCCCAGGCTGCACCAGCGCCGCAGCCCGCTCTCGTCCAGGAACAGCCAGCCGCACCGCTCGTCCGGGCAGGTCCGCAGGGTGAGCCGGCGCGGATCGGCGAGCAGTTGGGCGGCGCTCCACGCGACCGCGTGCAGGGGCATCCGGAGCCCGGCCGCGAGCTCCGGCCACCAGCGCCCGCGACCGTCGGTCTCGCGCCGGAACGCCAGCTCCTTCGCGGCGGCCTCCGCGTGCCGGGCGACCACCTCGAACGCGGGCCGGTCGTCCGGGTCGGTCAGGCATCCGTACAGCGCCTGTCGCAGGCCCCGGGCCTCGGCGAGCACCGCCTCGGCCTCGCCGGGGCGCCGCCGGCCCAGGTGCAGCAGCCGGCTCACCGAGACGTCGTCGACAAGCCCCACGTGCCCGGCCCACACGGCCAGGGTGCGGTAGCCGCGCAGCCACTCGGCGCCCGGCAACGGCGGTTCGTGCCCCCACCCGGCGAAGGTGTTGCAGAAGTCCAACGCCGGGTGACCCCCGACGCTCCAGGGCAGGCACTCGTCGCGCACCCGGACCTCGTAGACGGGCCGCCCGGGCCGGTCCAGCCGGTCGTCGCCCCGCAGGATGCGGCGGTGCACCTCCCGCAGGCGCGGCCCCGGTTCGACGCCCAGCTCGTCCACGAGCAACTCCCGGGTGGTCCCGTACAGGCGCAGCGCGTCGGCCTGGCGGGCACCCCGGTACAGCGCGGTCATCAGCACGGCGACGAGCTGTTCCCGGGCCGGATGCCGGGCGGCCAGGGGCATCAGCTCGGCGATCGCCCGGGCGTGCTGGCCCAGCGCGAGCTGCGCCTCGGCGCGCAGCTCGACAGCGACCAGCCGGAGCTCCTCGACGGTGCCGTGCAGCCGGTCCCGCAGTTCGCCGTCCGCCGCGTCGGCGAGCAGCGGCCCCCGCCAGAGGGCCAGCCCCCGGTCGAGCAGCCGCACCCGCTCGGCGGGGTCGGCGGCGGCGCCGGCAGCCCGCACCAGCTCGCCGAAATCGTCGACGTCGACGCGGTGCCCGTCCGCCTCGACGAGGTAACCCTCCCCCCGGGTGCTGATCCGCACCCCGTAGGGCGTCAACGCCCCCCGCAACCGACCGATGTACGTCTGCACGGCACCGCGCGCCGACACCGGCGGCCGCCCGTTCCACAGAAGGTCGATGAGGCGGTCGGTGCGGACCACCCGTCCCGCGTCGAGCAGCAGCACACCGAGCAGGCAGCGCTCCTGGCGGCGGCTGCCGACCTCGACCGGCCGGCCCTGGTGGCGGGCCTCGAAGGGTCCGAGCAGGCGAAACTCCATACCGAACAGACAGCCTGGCGCGGGCCGCCGGTTGTCATCCGGGGGTGAGCGGATGGTGAGTGCCCCGGCGACCGGCCCGGCGCCCGGGCGGGCTCGGGCCCGCCGGAGCAGGACGCGTGGTGAGTCCGTGGTGAGCGCGGCCGGCGATCCTGGTCCCGCCCTGACCAGAAGCACGGATGGAGTGACCATGCGTTTCAAGATGAGCGTCGCGGTGGCGTCGGTCGTGGCCGCGATCGTCACGGCCCTGCCGGGCTCGGCGTCCGCCGCGAGCGGCGGCAGCGCCCCCGGCGCCTGGGAACCCGCCCCGCAGGAGGCGTTCGAGCTGCCCGCCGGAGCCCGGTGCGACTTCGCGGTGCGGGTCGAACCGATCGTCGACGAGGTCCGGAAGCTGACCCTGGCGACCTACCCCGACGGCTCACCGAAGCGGGAGCTGTTCACCGGGGCCCTGATCGACCGGGTGACCAACCTGGAGACCGGAGCCACGTCCACGGCGGACGCGAGCGGCACGTCGCTGGTCGTCTACGGCACGGACGGCTCGATGACCTGGTACGTGACCGGGCCGGTGCTGCTCGGCTTCCGGGAGAACGCGGGTTCGCTGCCGAAGGGGCTGTGGATCGTCGACGGCCAGTTCGCCGTGGAGTTCACGCCCACCTTCGAGAAGACCATCACGATGCTTCACGGCACGACCCACAACGTCTGCACGGACGTCGACTGATCGGGCGCGGCGACCGGGCCACCCCGGTCGCCGCGTCACACCGCCGGCGCCTCGTACACCAGCGCCACCGCGATGCCGGTGAGCCCCTCGCCGCGTCCGGTGAAACCCAGGCCGTCGGTGGTGGCGGCGGAGACGGTGACCGGTGCCCCGACCGCCGCGGAGAGCACCCGCTGCGCCTCCTCCCGGCGCGGGCCGATCTTGGGCCGGTTGCCGACCACCTGGACCGACACGTTGCCGATCTCGAAACCGGCCGCCCGGACCCGCCGGGCGCTCTCGGTCAGCAGGGCCACCCCGGACGCACCCGCCCACTCCGGCTGGTCCACCCCGAAGTTGGCGCCCAGGTCGCCGAGGCCGGCCGCGGAGAGCAGGGCGTTGCAGGCGGCGTGCGCCGCCACGTCGGCGTCCGAGTGGCCGGCCAGGCCGTCCTGGTCGGGCCAGTGCAGGCCGGCCACCCAGCAGGGCCGCCCGGCCGCGAAGGCGTGCACGTCGGTGCCGATGGCCACCCGAGGAACGATCATGGCCCGAGGGTACGCGGCACGAGGCTGTCGGAGTCGTGCCGCGTCCTTGACTGCCCGGTCGAGCCGAGCTAACTTTCTGTCGTACGCCCCAGTGTCGCCTCTGCCTCGTGCACGCGCCTGGGGCTCCTTTCGTTGCGGCGTGTGCTGCCGCCATCACGCTCCGGCTGCGCCTAGCATCCCTCCGTGACGCTCCACCCCTACGCACGAACGATCCGCCACTGGCTCTCGCCGGGGCGCTTCCAGACCTACCTGGCAGCCGCGGGCGGCGACGACAGCAAGGCCTGCGAGCTCTACGAGTGGAGCGCCGCCCTGACCGCCGCTTCCTTCGAGGCCTTCCACTACGTCGAGGTGGTCACCCGCAACACGATCGACCGGGTGCTGCGGGAGCACCTGAACGAGGCCGAGCGCGGCATCCCATGGTTCCTTCTGCCGATGGGCGGCAGAAAGGAGACGCAGGAGCGCATCGATCGGAACGTGAGCGAGGTCCGCACCCGGCTCCGCCGGGAACATCCCAGGAAGGAGACCCGCGACCAGATCATCGCGGGGCTGAGCTTCGGATTCTGGGTCGGCCTCTTCGGCTCGGAGCACGAACAGTTGTGGCGCGACGCGCTGCACCGCGCGTTTCCCCACTCCTCCGGCAAGCGACACGACGTCGCCAGCGCGCTGAACGCCCTCCGGGTGTTCCGCAACCGGCTCGCACACCATGACTCGCTCCTGGCGACGGACGTACCGTTCCGCCTGACCCAGATGCTCGACGTGGTGCGCTGGGCCGACCCGGATGCCGCCGCCTGGCTGGCGGCGAACGAGCGGGTCACCGAGGTGCACGGCCGCCGACCCGCCGCGCGGAACGACACCGTCGTGGTGCCCGCCCGGGACGCCTGGGGCCTCTACCAGTCGGCACGCGCCTACGTCTGCCAGCCGGGTCGGTCGTTCCAGCCGGTCGACCACCTGGCGTTCTACTCGCAGCGACAGATCCACCCCGAGGTTCCGAAGATCCTCTTCCGGTTGGACAACGTCGACTGGACGGCCGGTGAGGTGAACCGGCTACGCACCACCGGGTTGACCCGGGACGCGCAGTTGGCCGACATCATCGAAACCAGCTGGAAGCATGGTTGGACCGAGGGCCGGTACCAGGTGTTCGGACTCAGCGCGCCAGGCTCGGCCGGCCATCTCACCCTGCCCGCACCGGTCCCACACCACGCGCGAGGCAGGGGCAGCGCCTTCACGCAGGGGCAGCGCTACGTCGTCCGGGACCGGCTGCGCCGGGCGTCGTCGACAGCCGACCTGTGAACGCCCGGGTACGCGTCAGGCGCCGGTGGCCAGCAGGTGCTCGGCCAGGGCCAGGTCGAACGGGCGGGTGATCTTCAGGGCCAGCTCCGACCCGGGTACGCAGACCACCGGGACGCCCAGCTTCTCGACGAGGCCGGCGTCGTCGGTGAGCGGGTCACCGGCCGCCTCGTGGGCGGCGGTCAGCACCGACCGGCGGAAGCCCTGCGGGGTCTGCACGGCGCGCAGGGCGGCCCGGTCGACCGTGCCGAGGACCCGCTCGCCCGCGTCGACCTCCTTGACGGTGTCGACCACCGGCAGCACCGGGATCACCCCGTCGTGGCCGCCGCGGACCGCCGCGGCCACCGACTCGACCAGCTCGGGTGGGGTGAGCGCCCGCGCCGCATCGTGCACGAGGACGATCTCCGGCCCGGCGGGGACGGCGGCCAGCGCGGCCGCCACCGAGGCCTGGCGCTCGGCGCCGCCGGGGACGACGGTCACCGGGGCAACCGGCGCGAGCAGCAGCCGGACCGACTCGACGTCGGCGGCCGGGGCGGCCACCACGATCGTGTGCACCGAGCGTGCGGCGGCGACCCGGCGGACCGTGTGCACCAGCAGCGGCTCCCCGGCGAGCAGCCGGAGGGCCTTGGGAGCACCCGGGCCGAGGCGTACCCCGGCTCCGGCCGCAGGAACGAGGACCGCGACGTCACCGCGCGGGTTGAGCTGCGCGGTCACGTCGCGGTCCTCGGATTCGTTTGCTACGGGGTGGGTACGACGACTGCTGTGGATCAGGCCTCGGTCAGCACCTTGTCGAGCAGCGTCTCCGCCTCGTCCTTCGTGCTCTTCTCGGCCAGCGCGACCTCGCCGACGAGAATGTCGCGTGCCTTGGCCAGCATGCGCTTCTCACCCGCGGAGAGACCCCGCTCCCGCTCCCGGCGCCACAGGTCGCGGACGACCTCGGCCACCTTCAGCGGGTTACCGGAGGCCAGCTTCTCCAGATTCGCCTTGTAACGCCGCGACCAGTTGGTCGGCTCCTCGGTGTGCGGTGCACGGAGCACGTCGAAGACCTTGCCCAGGCCCTCTTCGCCGACCACCTCTCGCACACCCACGATCTCGGCGTTCTCGGCGGGCACCCGGACCGTCAGGTCACCCTGCGCGACCCTCAGGACGAGGTACTGCTTAGGCTCGCCCTTGATGACCCGAGTCTCGATTGCCTCGATGAGTGCGGCCCCGTGGTGGGGGTAAACAACGGTCTCGCCGACACTGAAAACCATAGGTTCGAAACCCCTTTCGCTGTGTCTAGGGTAACACGCTCAGGCACCGATGTCTCACCGCTGTCCTGACCGTTGGCGCAGCTCAGGGGCCCTGTGAGAGGTATTTCTTCAGCTTGACAGGCGGTCAAGCCGATGGTTTCGACACGCTCCGTGACCATCGGATGACAACCCGGTAAGAGTGACGGAAGCGTTCATATCTAGGGCTATGCGCTCCTTCCATGGTAGCTCCGGAATTCCACCTCCGCCCAGGTGTGGCGGTACGACGACCGGTGCGGGACCCTTGGAGTGGACTGACGTCCGCTCACCGAGACGGTTCCTGGGGGTCCGATGGGCATGCCTGACGCTGAGGGCCACGGGCCACCGGAAGGGCTTCCCGACCTGCCTCCGGAGTGGGGCCGGGTGGTCGTACCCGACGACGCCTCGGCGCTGGCCGAGGAGGCCCGCCAGGTCCGCCGCGAGCTGCGCCGGGCGGACCGCCGGGGCAGCCAGGGGCCACGTCTCGGTCCGGCCGTCCGGCCGTCGGTCGGGCTGCCGGTGCTGGCCCTCCTGGTCGCCGTGCTGATCACTCTCACCGGGCTGGCCGCCGTCACCTGGCCCCGGGCGAGCCGCTCCGGGGGCGCGCCCACCGTGCTGCCGTACCCGACGGCCCCCGTCGGGCCGCTGCCCGCGCTCGACCTGGTCGGCGCCGACGACGCACCGGTGCCGCTGCGCAGCCTGCTGCCCGCCATGATCATCCTGGTGGACGCGTGCGCCTGCCCGGAGCAGGTCAGCACCGCGGCGGCCGCCGCGCCGCCGGGCGTGACCGTGGTCACCGTCACCGAGGACCGCGCCGCCGGGGCCGCCGCCGCACCGGGGGTACGCCCGCTCGCCGACCCGGCCGGCGGCCTCCGCTCCTACGTGCACCTGTCCGCCCATCCCGGCACGGCCGCCGCCCTGCTGGTGGACCGGCAGGGCGCCCTGGTGCGGGTGGTGCCCGAGCTGGGGCCGGTGACGGACTATCGCGACGACCTCGCCCGGTTGGCGGGCTGACCGCCGTTCAGCCCAGCGCGTCCAGCCGGGCGTCGAGGTCGACCTGGTCGCGGACGGCGACAAAGCGCACCAGGAGGGGCCCGCCGCGGGCGTCCACCACCGAGAACGAGACGGCGTCCGGCCCCTCGCAGTTCAGCATCCGCTCCGTCTCGTCGTCGGACGAGCCGGTGAACCGGACGGCGACCGCGCCCGAGCCGGAGCAGCGGACCACGAGCAGGAACTGGGCGCCGTCCGAGGCGCTCGCGCGGCGCGTCACCGGTGCGCCGTCCGGCATCAGGAGGGACTTTTCCCGCCACACCGTCTGCCAGACCTCGAGACGCCGCGCCACGCCGCCGGGATCCTCGTGGACGACCACCGGCGCGTCCGGATCCGCCTCGGGCCCCGGCAGCACCCGCCCGGTCTCCGCGTCGAGCGTCACCCGGAGGCCGGGTTGACGGAAAGCGCCGGTGGACGGGGCAGGGTCAGGCCCGGTCCGCCCCAGCGCCGGCGCCGCCGCCTGCCACCAGCCCACGCCGGCCGCCAGCACCACCACCGTCAGGCCGGCCAGGACCGTGCGCCGGATCCGCTCGTCGGGAGCCACGCGCAGAGCGTATCGGCGCGGGGCGGCGGCCACCGTCCCGTCAGGCGGTGCGCTCCAGCAGGGCCGCGTAGAGGGTGAGGCCCGGCCCGAAGGCCAGCATCACCACCCGCTCCGGGGGCGTCTCCGCCCGGTGCAGCCGGTCCAGGATCAGCAGCACCGTCGGCGACGAGCAGTTGCCGTGCTCGTCCAGCGTGGCGCGGGACGCCGCGAGCGCCGCCGGCGGCAGGGCCAGCTCCCGCTCCACCACGTTGAGGATGCGGGGGCCGCCCGGGTGCACCGCCCAGCCGTCCACCTCGTCGCGGTGCCACCCGTGCCGGGTCAGCAGGTCGTCCACCAGGCCCCGGACGTGGTGCGAGAGCACCTGCGGCACCTTCGGCGACAGGCCCATCCGGAAGCCGGTGTCGGTGACGTCCCAGGTCATGTGGTCGGCCGTGGAGGTGTCGGTGACGGAGGTGACCTCGCGCAGCGCGTACCCCCGGCCGCCGGGGACGACCACGGCGGCGACCGCGGCGTCCGAGAAGAGCGCGTGCGAGACGATCTGCTGGGTGTCCACCCGGGAGCCGGGCGGCTGAATGTGCAGGCTGGTCAGCTCCGCGCAGAGCAGCAGCGCGGGGCGGCCCCGGGCCGTGACGAAGTCGCTCGCCGCGCCCAGCCCCGGCAGGGCCGCGTAGCAGCCCATGTGCCCGACGAACATGCGCTGGGTGTCCGGGGCCATGCCCAGGTCCCGGGCGAGCAGGATGTCCAACCCCGGGGTGGCGTACCCGGTGCAGGAGCAGACCACGAAGAGGCCGACGTCACCGGCGTCCAGGCCGGCGGCCGTCAGCGCCCGGCCGACCGCCTCCTTGCCGAGCGGCAGCGCCTCGACCTGGTAGCGCCGCATCCGGCGTTCGGTGGGCCACTCGGAGACGTCCTCCAGCAGCGGGTTCACCGCCGCCTGGCGCCGGGACACGCCGGAGTTGGCGAAGATCCGCTCGGCCAACGCCCGGGTGGTCCCCGAGAAGTGCTTCGCGAAGAAGCCCGCCCACAGCTCGTCCTGCGCGGCGGACGGCGGCTGCGCCGTACCCAGGCCCGCGATCACCGGCACGCCCATGTCCCCCACCTCTCGTCCCCAACCCCACGCTTCACCAACGAGCACCGTCCGTTCGCGACTGCGGGGCTCGTAAGCCGATTCACCAAACCGCCCGTCGTTCGCGACAGCGGGGCTCGCAAGACCGGCTCACTTCTCGCACTCACCAACGAGGCGTCGAGCCGTCGCGGTCCGGGTCGCCGCCGAGCGCGGCGATGCCGAGCCAGTCGGCGCAGACGTCGGAGGTGGCCGGGTGCAGCGAGCCGCACCGGGCGTCCCGGTAGAGCCGCTCCAGCGGATGCCCCCGCCGGGTGGCGGAGGTGCCGGCGGCCTCCAGCATGGACGCCGCCACATCGGCCGCGGTGGTGCCGGCGAGCAGCTTGGCGCGCCACACCCAGCGGTTCGTCTCCGCGTCGCCGGGCGCCTCGTCGACCCGGCGCGCCGCCTCGGCCACCACCAGCTCGGCCGCCGCGACGGCCGCGTCGGCCCGGCCCAGCCTCGCCCGGACCGCCGGCAGGCCGGCCAGGTTGCGGGCGTTCAGGTGCTCGGCGGCGGCGTCGATCGAGGCCCGGGCCACCCCGACGTAGACGGCCGCGTAGCTGGCCACCAGCCAGTGCGGCATGAGCTGGGCGACCACCAGGGCCAGCCCCTCCACCCCGCCGAGCAGCCGGTCGGCCGGCACGGTCACGTCCAGGTGCAGGTCGTGCGAGGAGGTGGCGCGCATGCCCAGCGAGTCCCAGGTGGGCTCGACCGTGATCCCCTCCCCCGCCGGGACCAGGAACTGGGAGACCACCGACTGGTCGGTGGCGCTGCGGGCGGCCACCAGGTAGCCGTCCGGGTGGCCCGCGCCGGAGCAGAACGTCTTGCTGCCCTTGAGATGCCAGCCGCCCTCGGCCGCCTCGTAGACCGTGCTGAGCTGCGACAGCCGTGCGCCGGCGCCGCGTTCGCTCATGGCCACCGCGTACCAGGCGCCCTCGGCCGCCGCGCGGAGCAGCCGGTCCCGGGCGGTCAGCGCCTCGTCCGGTACGCCCAGAGCCTCGGCCAGTTCCTCGGTCACCGCGCCCAGCGCGCCGGTGACCGAGGCGTGCATGTTGAACACCAGTGCCGTCGCGCCGTTGCCCCGGGCCAGCTCGGTGGCGACCGCCGCGTACTCGGCGAAGGTGGCGCCCAGGCCGCCCAGCTCGCGCGGCACCATCAGCCCGAAGAGGCCGGCCTCCCGGAGGTCGGCGAAGTCGTCGACCGGGAACGAGCCGTCCCGGTCGTGGTCGGCCGCGCGGGCGGCCAGTCGCGGCGCCAGCCTGCGGGCCGCCTCCAGCGCGTGCACAGTCATGTAGCCCCCTTCTCGGCGTCCCCTTTACCCCGGGCGGCCCCCGCTACCCGCTCCGGTGCCCGCGGCCCTGGTAGAGCACCGCGGTCGACCAGGTCGGCACGATGCGCGGTTCCGCCCCCACGGGACGGTCACCGCCGCGCAGCCGACGCAGCAGCCACGTCAGCGTCCCACCCAGCTCGGGGCGGATCCCGCGAAGCCGCAGCGCCACGCCGTGGCGGGCGCACTCGGCCACCAGCGCGCGGGCGTCCACGAACAACCGTGGATCGTGGATGCCGCGCGGCACGGTGGGCAGCCGCTCGCCGAGCTCCACGGCGATCAGCCGGGCCAGCAGGGTGTCGTTGAGGGTGTCGAGCACCAGCAGGCCGCCGGGCCGCAGCAGCCGGCACGCCTCGGCCACCGCGCGCCGCCAGTCCGGCACGTGTTCCAGCAGCTCACCGGCCGAGACCACGGCGGCGCAGCCGTCCGCGAGCGGGACCGCCGTGGCGTCGCCCTGGACCACCGTCACGCCGTGGCCGGCGGCCTGGTCGAGGGCCGAGCGGGTCAGGTCCACCCCGACGTGCCGGTAGCCCTTGCCGGCCAGGTGCGGGGCGAGCAGCCCGGCGCCACAGCCCAGGTCGACCAGCAGTGCGTCCGGTTCGGACGCCGCTGGCACCAGGGCCGCACGGGCCCGGGCCAACCAGTGCAGCATCGCGAAGGCGCCGTCCGGTCGCCACCACTCGCCGGCCAGGTCGTCGTACTGGCGGGGATCGTTGGGCGGCAGCACCCGGGGCGGGGTGGACACCGCTGCCGCGTCTCGCATGGACCGAGCGTGGCACGACTCCCCGGTAACGACCAGACTTCCCTTATGTCGATGTCGGTGTTAGGGCTGGTCAGGGCGAGCCACCCGGAACCGGCCGCCGCGGTGACCGTGGTGGCCGGACTGCTCGCCCGGGCCGTCGGCCACGGTCCGGGCGGGATCGCCGCCGTGTCGCTCACGGTGCTGGCCAGCCAGCTCGCCGTGGGCTGGAGCAACGACCTGATCGACGCCGACCGGGACGCCACGGTGGGGCGTACCGACAAGCCGCTGACCACCGGCGCGGTCTCGCGGCGGGTCCTGGCCCGCGCCACCGTGCCGGCCGCCGCGGCCACTCCCCTGCTGGCGCTGACCGCCGGTCCGGCGGCGGCGCTCTGCGCCACGCTCGGCCTGGTCTCGGCACTGCTCTACAACTGGCCGTTGAAGTCGACCCCGGTCTCGGTGCTGCCCTACGCGGTCTCGTTCGGCGCCCTGCCGGCCTTCGTGGTGCTGGCGCTGCCGGGCGCGCCCGCGCCCCCGGTGTGGCTGGTCGCGGCCGCCGCGCTGCTGGGCGCCGGGGCGCACTTCGCCAACGTGCTGCCGGACCTGGCCGACGACGCGCGGACCGGGGTGCGGGGCCTGCCCCACCGGCTGGGGGCGCCGGGCAGCCGGGTGGCGGCCGCCGGGCTGCTCCTCGCGGCCACCGTCGCCCTGGTGGTCGGGCCGCCCGGGCCGCCGTCGTGGGCCGGCCTGTCGGCGATCGCCGCCGCCGTCGCGGTGCCGGCCCTGGGTTGGTACGCCGGCCGCGCCGCGACCCGGGCCGCCGCCCGGCCGGTGGCCGCCTTCCGGGCGGTGATGGTCGTGGCGCTGATCGATGTGGTGCTGCTGGTGGCGAGCGGTCGGGTGGTCTGACCGGTCCCCTCGTAGGTGGCATTACCGGGTCGGCGTGCGGCCCTCGATCAGCTCCAACTACCCTGGAGCGCGGTCTGCGCGGGTATGGCCACCCCGTGTCCGGCGTCCGGCCGGGTGGGGATCGTGACGAGGAGGACCGACGTGACGCGCTCGATCAGGGGTTCCCGGCGGGCGGCCCTGTTGCTGGCCGGTACGGCGGCGGCGGGCCTGCTGCTGAGCGGGTGTGGCGCCGGCCAGGTGGCCGAGACCGCCAACAAGATCCCGTCGGTGCAGGGCATCAACGTCCAGACCCCCGACAACCTCTACAAGGTGCGCGGCCTCTACCTGGAGTTCCCCGGCCCGGAGGGCTACAAGGCGGGCGCCGACGCGCGGGTCAACGTCGTGCTCTACAACGACAGCCAGCAGCCCGTGACCGTGACCGTCACCACCGACAGCGCCCGCGAGGTCCTGCTCAGCGGCGCCGGTGCGGGCAGCGACGGGGCCACCCCGACCGGCTCGCCGACCGAGCCGGCCTCCGCGTCGCCCACCGCGACCGACCCGAGCGCCTCGCCGAGCCAGTCGCTCGGCACCGGGGAGTCGCCGTCCGCCAGCGGCTCCGCCTCGGCCAGCGGCTCCGCCTCGGCCAACCCGTCGCCGTCCGCCAGCTCGGCCCCGGCCGGTCAGCCGGCGCGGTTCGAGATCCCGGCCCTGGGCTACGTGCAGCTCACCGGCTCCAGCCCGCGGTTCCTCCAGCTCGTCGGCCTGAACCAGGACCTGCGGGTCGGCGAGCCGGTCAACCTGACCTTCGACTTCGGCGACGGCAAGGTGATCAAGACCGGTGCGGCCGTCGGCGTCCCGCTGACCCCGGCCGCGCCGCCCTCGCCGGTGGTCCAGCCGCGCGAGGAGGGTGGCGCCGGGCACCCCGGTGGCCTCGAGGAGGGCGGCAACGAGGGCGGCGGCCACAGCTGACCGACCCCGCGATCGTCGTCGACACCGCCGCCGTGGCCAGCGCCACGCCGGCGGTGTCGCCGTTTCCGGGTGGGCTTTCGTCGTACCGTCCGGTTAGCGTCCTGGGGTGAGCACGCCCCGATCGACCTCGCCCCGCGCCGCTGCCGGCCGCGGCCGCGCCGCCGCCCGTGAGCCCCGCCCGGCCTACGAGTGCGACGCCTGCGGCCACCAGCCCCCCAAGTGGGTCGGCCGCTGCCCCGAGTGCGGCGAGTGGGGCTCGGTGGTCGAGTGCACCGTGAGCGGCCCGCTGGTCTCCGGCCGGGTGGTCAGCTCCCGGATGCCCGCCGAGCCGGCCCGCCCGATCGCCACCATCAGCGCCGCGCCCGCCCGGGCCCGGGCCACCGGGGTCAGCGAGCTCGACCGGGTGCTCGGCGGCGGCCTGGTCCCCGGCGCCGTGGTGCTGCTCGCCGGCGAGCCGGGGGTCGGCAAGTCCACCCTGCTGCTCGACGTCGCCCAGCAGTGGGCGGCCAACGCGGGCAGCCCGTCGCTGGTGGTCAGCGGTGAGGAGTCGGTCAGCCAGGTGCGGCTGCGCGCCGAGCGGATGGGCACCCTGCACGACCAGCTCTACCTCGCCGCCGAGAGCGACCTGTCGGCGGTGCTCGGCCACCTCGACGCGGTCAAGCCGGGTCTGCTGGTCCTCGACTCGGTGCAGACCATCTCGACGACCGGCACCGAGGGCGTTCCCGGCGGGGTCACCCAGGTCCGGGCGGTCACCGCGGCGCTGGTCGCGGTCGCCAAGGAGCGCGGCGTGGCCACCGTGCTGGTCGGGCACGTCACCAAGGACGGCCAGGTCGCCGGCCCCCGGGTGCTGGAGCACCTGGTCGACGTGGTGCTGCACTTCGAGGGCGACAAGCACTCCTCGCTGCGCATGGTCCGCGGGGTGAAGAACCGGTTCGGCGCGGCCGACGAGGTGGGCTGCTTCGAGATGCACGAGGGTGGCATCAGCAGCCTGGCCGACCCGTCCGGCCTCTTCCTGACCCGCTACTCCGAGCCGGTGCCGGGCACCTGCGTGACGGTGGCCATGGAGGGGCGGCGCGCCCTGGTCACCGAGGTGCAGGCGCTGATCGGCGCCACGGTCGCCGGCTCCCCCCGGCGCACCGTCTCCGGGCTGGACGGCGCCCGGCTGGCCATGGTGCTCGCGGTGCTCCAGCGGCGCACCGAGCGGCTGACCCTGCACGACCGCGAGGTCTTCGCCGCCACGGTGGGCGGCATCCGGGTGGTCGAGCCCGCGGCCGACCTGGCCGTGGCGCTGGCGGTCGCCTCCGGCGGGCTCAACCTGGCCCTCAACCCGCAGCTGGTGGCCATCGGCGAGGTCGGCCTCACCGGCGAGGTGCGCCGGGTCGGGGCGGTGCCCCGCCGGCTGGCCGAGGCGGCCCGGCTCGGCTTCCGGGTGGCCCTCGTGCCGCCCGGCTGCGGCCCGGGCAGCAGTGGAGTGGGCGCCCCGGAGAACATGCGGGTGACCGAGGTCACCGACGTGCGGGCGGCCCTCCAGGCTGCCGCGCGCGCGTCGGCGGAGTGACGGTCCGTAGGCGTGGGGCGGGACCGGCCGGGCGATTCCGGACAGCCGGCGCAACCGGTCGCCGATCGGGGGAGCCGGACATCGTGACACATCACAGTAACCACGAGAGCACCCACCGCACCGCAGTCCGTAGACTGTGCCCGTGCCGATCGACCGCGATGCCACCAAGCCCGCCGCGACGACGCCGCACGCCCGCACCGGCGCCGTGGGCTCCCCCGCCCGTGCCATCAGCGTGAGCGTCACCGGAAGCGTCGGCGGGGCCGGCGGCGACCCGTTGCGGGCCAACCTCGCCCTCATGGCGCCGGGCACCGCGCTGCGCGACGGCCTGGAGCGGATCCTGCGCGGCCGCACCGGCGCGCTGATCGTGCTCGGCTACGACAAGATCGTCGAGCAGATCTGCACCGGCGGCTTCCCGCTCGACGTCGAGTTCTCCGCGACGCGGGTCCGTGAGCTGTGCAAGATGGACGGCGCCGTGGTGCTCTCCAGCGACGGCACCCGGATCGTCCGGGCGGCGGTGCACCTCATGCCCGACCCGTCGATCCCCACCGAGGAGTCCGGCACCCGGCACCGCACCGCCGAGCGGGTGGCCCGGCAGACCGGCTACCCGGTGATCTCGGTCAGCCAGTCCATGCGGATCATCAGCCTCTACGTCAACGGCCAGCGGCACGTGCTGGACGACTCGGCGGCGATCCTCTCCCGGGCCAACCAGGCGCTGGCCACCCTCGAGCGTTACAAGCTCCGGCTGGACGAGGTCTCGGGCACGCTCTCCGCCCTGGAGATCGAGGACCTGGTCACCGTCCGCGACGCCGTGGCCGTGGTGCAGCGGCTGGAGATGGTCCGCCGGATCGCCGACGAGATCGCCGGCTACGTCGTGGAGCTGGGCACCGACGGCCGCCTGCTCGCCCTCCAGCTGGACGAGCTGATGGCGGGCGTCGACGCCGACCGCACCCTGGTCATCCGGGACTACCTGCCGGTGGGCCGGAAGTCCCGCACCCTCGACGAGGCGCTGGTCGAGCTGGACCTGCTCAGCGCCACCGAGCTGATCGACCTGGTCGCGGTGGCCAAGGCGATCGGCTACCCGTCCGCCTCCGACGCGCTCGACGCCGCCGTGAGCCCGCGCGGCTTCCGCCTGCTGGCCAAGGTGCCGAGGCTCCCCGCGGCCGTGGTCGACCGGCTGGTGGTGCACTTCGGCAGCCTCCAGCGGCTGCTGGGCGCGACCGTGGAGGACCTCCAGGCGGTCGAGGGGGTGGGCGACGCCCGCGCCCGGGGCGTCCGCGAGGGGCTGTCCCGGCTCGCCGAGGCGTCCATCCTGGAGCGCTACGTCTGACCGCGGTCAGCCGGTGATGGTGAGCTTCACCGGCTCGCTGAGCTTGGTGCCCACCCGGGCGAAGAGCTGGTACGTGCCGATCGGGGCGTACGGGCCGGCGGCCACGCCGTTGGCGCAGCGGCTCACGTCCCGCCCGTTCCAGCCCAGCTCGTAGGAGCGCTCGAAGTCCGGCGTGAACGACTGCGGGTCGGAGCCCTTGCCGGTGCCGCAGGTGTCCGAGGACCAGACCTTCGCCGCCCCGGCCTTGATGTAGAGCTCCTGCAGGTCGGCCCCGACGTCCCGGGTGCACGTGCGCTCCGAGATGTTCTTGACCTTGAGACGCAGGGTGACCACCGTGCCCCGCTGCGCGGAGGCCGGCAACGCCACCGGGGTCACCTGGAGCTCCGAATCGGCGCAGGTGCCCTCGTCGACGACCGGGTTGACCGGCGCGCCACCGTCGTTCGTGCCGCCGCCGTTCTGGCCGCCGCCGTTGTCGGTGCCCGTGCCGCCGCCGTCGCTCGTCCCGCTGCCCCCACCCGAGTCACCCGGGGTGGGCGACGGGCTGGTGGACCGCGGAGTCAGCAGCGAACCGGTCGGGCCGGGAGCGGCCGCCGACGGCGAGCCGCCCGCATTGCCCCCCGACTTGCCCGACGGGTTGTCGTTGCGGTCCGTGCCGGTGCACGAATAGAGCAGGACAATCAGGAAAAGCAGCCCGGCTCCGAAGACGACGGCTCGACGCCGCCAGTACACGGCGGGAGGCAGCGGGCCGACCGTCATACGCATGATGCGTTCACCGTAACGGCGCGACGCCCGGCCCGCCCGTCCGACGCGCCGAGGGTCCTTCGCCCCGCCGTCCCGCCGATCCACAGTGGACGGCCCCGACCACCGAACGGCACCGCCGGACCACTGCCCGTCAGAGGTAGACCTTGCGCTGGTAGACGGCGTGCGCCCCGGCCACCCGGTCGAGGAAGAGCAGGCCGGCGCAGTGGTCGATCTCGTGCTGGAGCGCCCGCGCCTCGAACCCGTCGGTCACCAGCCGCACCGGGTCCCCGCTGCCCGGCAGCACACCCTCGACCACCAGGCGGCCGGCCCGCTTCACGTCACCGGTCAGGTCGGGTACCGACATGCAGCCCTCCCGCCCGGCCTTCCAGCGGCTCGACTCCACCACCGTGGCGTTGCAGAGCACGAAGGCGCCGTGCACGGTGACCGCCTTCGGGTGCCCGGTCACGTCCACCGCGAACACCTGGGCGCTCACCCCGACCTGCGGCGCGGCCAGACCGACACAGCCCGGCGACACCCGCATGGTGGCGACCAGATCGGCGGCCAGCTGGACCACCTCGGCCGAGGTCGGGTCGACGGCCGGACCGGGCCGGCTGAGCACCGGGTCGGGCGCGGCCACGACCGGGCGTACCGCCCCGGGGAGGCCGAGCTTCTCCGGCGTCCAGCCGCCCAGGCCGGCGTACTCCTCCGCCGTCACAGCAGGTCCGTGTCCGCCGGGCGGAGGCTGACCCCCACGCCCAACTCCGCGGCGGTACGGGCGAGCCGGCCGGCCACCTCGTCGGCGCTGCCCGGCGGCAACTCGACCTCGGCGACCACCACGTACAGCGAGCCGGTCAAGCGGGTGCTCAGGTCGGTCACGTTGCCGCCCGAGTCGGTCAGCACCCGGGTCATCGCCGCGACGATGCCCATCCGGTCCGCGCCGTGCACCGCCATCACGTAGGGCTCGCCGCCGGGCGCGGCCTGCCCGTCGGGGGTGACCGCGCGTACGGTGGCCAGGAGCTGCCCCTCGGCGGCGAGCGGGGCCAGCGCGGCCTCGACGTCGGCGGCGGCCGGGCCCACGCAGATCAGGGTCATCGCGAAGTGTCCCCGCAACCGGGTCATCGTCGAGTCGGTGAGGTTCGCGCCGAGCCGCGCGAGGACCTCGGCGACGTCGGCCACGATGCCCGGCCGGTCCCGGCCGATGACGGTGATCGCGAGCTCGTTCATCCGGACATTCTGCCCCGTCACCGCCGGCCGGCCGCGACGGCCCGCCCGCCCCGCCCAACCCGCGGGAAAGCCGCCCGTGACATCCTTGGCGGCGCGATGTCTGAGCCCACCTTCGCCACCCAGGTCAGCCGGTGGTACGAGCGCAACGCCCGCGACCTGCCCTGGCGCCAGCCGGGGATCGGCGCCTGGGCGATCCTGGTCAGCGAGGTCATGCTCCAGCAGACACCCGTGGTCCGGGTGCTGCCGGCCTGGGAGGCGTGGCTGTCCCGCTGGCCGACGCCGGCCGCGCTGGCGGAGGACACGCCCGCCGAGGCGATCCGGATGTGGGGCCGGCTCGGCTACCCGCGCCGGGCCGTACGCCTGCGCGACTGCGCGGTGGCCGTCGTGGAACGGCACGGCGGCGAGGTGCCGGAGCGGCTCGACCAGCTGTTGGCGCTGCCCGGGGTCGGCACGTACACGGCCCGGGCGGTGGCGGCCTTCGCGTACGGGCAGCGGCACCCGGTGGTCGACACCAACGTCCGGCGGGTGGTGTGCCGGGCGATCGCCGGCGAGCCCGACGCCGGGCCCGCCACCCGCCCCGCCGACCTGGTCGCCACCGAGGAACTGCTGCCGATCGAGCCGGCCGCGGCGGCCCTGGCCAGTGCGGCGTTCATGGAACTCGGCGCGGTGGTCTGCACCGCCCGGGCCCCGCGCTGCGGGGTGTGCCCCGTCGAGTCGAGCTGCGCCTGGCGGGCCTCCGGCCAGGCGGCCCCGGCCGGCCCGACCCGCCGGCCCCAGCGCTACGCCGGCACCGACCGTCAGGTGCGCGGCCTGCTCCTCGCGGTGCTCCGCGACGCCACCGGGCCGGTGCCGCACCAGCGGCTGGACCAGGTCTGGCACGACGACGTGCAGCGGGCCCGGGCGCTCGCCGGGCTGGTCACCGACGGCCTTGTCGAGCCGGTCGGCGAGGAGTCGTTCCGGCTCGCGGGCGACGGCCCTCCGGTCCCGCTCCCCCGCCCCTGACCCGGCCCCGCTGGGCACCAGCTCACCGAGGCGGTTGCCAGCTCGCCGACCTGGCGGTATCCCGGCCGCTCGGATACCGCCACTTCGCCGAGGCGGAGTCGATCAACCGGGGCGGGCCTGCGGCCCGGCGAGCTGGAGTCGATCCTGCACGGGAAAGGCGACGGCCCCGGCGGCTCTCGCCTGCCGGGGCCGTCGCCCTCGATCTGTTGCCCGAACCTACGCCGCGTCGTCCGCGCCCGTGGCGGCGGTGCCGCCGAGGTCCGCCGGGACCGCGTCCGGCACGGCCACCGGCCGGTCGGCGCCCCGGAAGACGAGCTTGGACTTGTCGATGTCGCTCGGGTCGCCCTCGCAGTCCACCACCACGATCTGACCCGGGGTCAGCTCGTTGAAGAGGATCCGCTCGGACAGGTTGTCCTCGATGTCGCGCTGGATCGTGCGACGCAGCGGCCGCGCGCCCAGCACCGGGTCGAAGCCCTTCTTCGCCAGGTACTTCTTGGCGTTGTCGGTCAGCTCCAGGCCCATGTCCTTGTTCCTCAGCTGCGTCTCGATCCGGGCGATCATGATGTCCACGATCTGGAGGATCTCGTTCTCGCGCAGCTGGTGGAAGACGATGGTGTCGTCGATCCGGTTGAGGAACTCGGGCCGGAAGTGCTGCTTGAGCTCGTCGTTGACCTTCTGCTTCATCCGGTCGTAGTTCGACTCGGAGTCGTCAGAGGCCTGGAAGCCCAGCGACACCGCCTTGGCGACGTCCCGCGTGCCGAGGTTGGTGGTCAGGATGATGACCGTGTTCTTGAAGTCCACGATCCGGCCCTGGCCGTCGGTGAGCCGCCCGTCCTCCAGGATCTGGAGGAGCGTGTTGAACACGTCCGGGTGGGCCTTCTCGATCTCGTCGAAGAGGACCACCGAGAACGGCCGACGGCGCACCTTCTCGGTCAGCTGCCCGCCCTCGTCGTAGCCGACGTAGCCGGGAGGGGCACCCACCAGCCGGGACACCGTGTACCGGTCGTGGAACTCGGACATGTCGAGCTGGATGAGGGCGTCCTCGCTGCCGAACAGGAACTCGGCGAGCGCCTTGGAGAGCTCGGTCTTACCGACGCCGGACGGGCCGGCGAAGATGAACGAGCCCGACGGGCGCTTCGGGTCCTTCAGGCCGGCCCGGGTACGCCGGATCGCCTTCGAGACCGCCTTGACCGCGTCCTCCTGGCCGATGACGCGCTTGTGCAGCTCGTCCTCCATGCGCAGCAGGCGCGAGGTCTCCTCCTCGGTCAGTTTGTAGACCGGGATGCCGGTCCAGTTGCCGAGCACCTCGGCGATCTGCTCGTCGTCGACCTCGCTGACGACGTCCAGGTCACCGGCCTTCCACTCCTTCTCCCGCTGGGCCTTCTGCCCGAGGAGCTGCTTCTCCTTGTCACGGAGCTGCGCGGCCCGCTCGAAGTCCTGCGCGTCGATCGCGGACTCCTTGTCGCGGCGGACCTGGGCGATCCGCTCGTCGAAGTCACGCAGGTCTGGCGGCGCGGTCATCCGGCGGATGCGCATCCGGGCACCGGCCTCGTCGATCAGGTCGATCGCCTTGTCCGGCAGGAAGCGGTCGGAGATGTAGCGGTCGGCCAGGGTGGCGGCAGCCACGAGAGCCGCGTCGGTGATGCTCACCCGGTGGTGCGCCTCGTAGCGGTCCCGCAGGCCCTTGAGGATCTCGATGGTGTGGGCCAGCGAGGGCTCACCCACCTGGATCGGCTGGAAGCGGCGCTCGAGAGCGGCGTCCTTCTCCAGGTGCTTGCGGTATTCGTCGAGGGTGGTGGCGCCGATGGTCTGCAGCTCGCCGCGGGCCAGCATCGGCTTGAGGATGCTGGCGGCGTCGATCGCGCCCTCGGCGGCACCCGCACCCACCAGGGTGTGGATCTCGTCGATGAACAGGATGATGTCGCCGCGGGTGCGGATCTCCTTGAGCACCTTCTTGAGGCGCTCCTCGAAGTCACCGCGGTAGCGGGAACCGGCGACCAGGGCACCGAGGTCGAGCGTGTAGAGCTGCTTGTCCTTCAGCGTCTCGGGCACCTCGCCCTTGATGATCTTCTGGGACAGCCCCTCCACCACGGCGGTCTTGCCGACGCCGGGCTCACCGATCAGGACCGGGTTGTTCTTGGTGCGGCGGGACAGCACCTGCATGACCCGCTCGATCTCCTTCTCGCGCCCGATGACCGGGTCGAGCTTGCCCTCGCGGGCGGCCTGGGTCAGGTTCCGGCCGAACTGGTCCAGCACGAGGCTGGTCGACGGCGCGGCCTCGCCCGGCGCGGCGCCCGCCGCGGCCGGCTCCTTGCCCTGGTAGCCGGAGAGCAGCTGGATCACCTGCTGGCGGACCCGGTTGAGGTCGGCGCCGAGCTTGACCAGCACCTGGGCGGCGACGCCCTCGCCCTCACGGATCAGGCCGAGCAGGATGTGCTCCGTGCCGATGTAGTTGTGGCCGAGCTGCAGCGCCTCGCGCAGCGACAGCTCCAGCACCTTCTTGGCCCGCGGCGTGAACGGGATGTGCCCGCTCGGCGCCTGCTGGCCCTGGCCGATGATCTCCTCGACCTGCTGACGGACGCCCTCGAGGGAGATGCCGAGGCTCTCCAGGGCCTTTGCCGCGACACCCTCACCCTCGTGGATCAGGCCCAGCAGGATGTGCTCCGTACCGATGTAGTTGTGGTTGAGCATCCGGGCCTCTTCTTGGGCCAGGACGACAACCCGTCGCGCTCGGTCGGTGAACCGCTCGAACATGCCCTCGTGCTCCTCACGTGCCGTGCGCCTTGATGGTCAGATCTCGGCGGGGCCGGTGCGCGGACGTCCGGGACGGGCGTCCGTGCCTCCTTACTCTATCGCCGCGGACCGACTCCGCTGAGGTCGTGTGTCCCCGCGAATGGCCGTTCACGCGTCGTTTCTGACAACCGTCCGCGCTCAGGAGGTGTTCCGGTACCCCTGCCTGTACGCGCAGAGCGAAATTCGACCGCCGGTGGAAAAGCCCGGTCGAGGGGCTGGAGCGGGGGCGTCGGCGCCCGGCCGCGGTCTTCCACAACCTGTGGACAGAATCTCCACCGCCTGTGGACAACGGCCCCGGGCGCCGGTTTCTTCCCGCGCCCGGCGGCGCCGCGCCGCGCCCCGACGCGGACCGGACAGACGTCGCAGGCGGGCGGAAACGGCGACGCCGGCCCGGAGTGGCACTCCGGTCCGGCGTCGTGTCGCCCGCTGCGGGGTTCGTCGGGGTCAGTGCCCCGCCTTCGCGTGGTACTCGTCCACGATCTCCTGCGGGATGCGCCCCCGGTCGGAGATGTCCTTGCCGTTGTTCTTGGCCCAGGTCCGGATGGCCTTGTTCTGCTCGCGGTCGGCGGTCGCGCCGCCGCGACCCCGGGCCGCCCGGCCACCCACGACCACACCGCCACGGCCGACCTTCGTGCCGTGGGCGATGTACTGCGCGAATACGTCGCGCAATTTTTCAGCGTTGGAAGCCGAGAGGTCGATCTCGTACTGCACACCGTCGAGCGCGAACTTGACGGTCTCGTCAGCGTCCCCGCCGTCCAGGTCATCGACCAGCTTGTGAATGATCTGCTTGGCCACGTCCCACATTCCTTTCGAGCAGGGTTGTGCTCCTGCAATACAAGAGCACAATAGCCCGCCCGCCGCTCGCTCCGTCAATAGGACGCGGTAACGACCCGGAGAAGCTTGTGTGCTACTCGGGCCGGACCAACGGGAACAGGATGGTTTCCCGAATTCCCAGGCCGGTCAACGCCATCAGGAGCCGGTCGATTCCCATTCCCATACCGCCGGCCGGCGGCATTCCGTACTCCATCGCCCGGAGAAAGTCCTCGTCCAGCCGCATGGCCTCGTCGTCGCCCCGCGCCGCGAGCTGCGCCTGGGCCACCAGCCGCTCCCGCTGCACCACCGGGTCGACCAGCTCCGAGTACGCGGTGCCCAACTCGAAACCGAGCACGTAGAGGTCCCACTTCTCGGCCAGGCCCGGCTCGCTGCGGTGGCCCCGGGTCAGCGGGCTGGTCTCCTCCGGGTAGTCGCGGACGAAGGTGGGCGCCTGGAGCGACGGGACCACCAACTCCTCGAACAACTCCTCGGCCAGCTTGCCCGGACCCCACTTCGGGTCGACGGAGAGGCCGACCTTGTCCGCGTACTCGACCAGGCGTGACCTTTCGGTGCGGACGGTGACCTCCTCACCGAGCGCTTCGGAAAGAACACCGAACAGCGTCACCGAGCGCCACTCGCCGCCCAGATCGAACTCGCGGCCGTCGGCGTGCGTGACCACCGTCGAGCCGGCGACCGCGAGAGCGGCCTGCTGGACGAGATTTCGGGTCAGCTCGGCCATGGTGTTGTAGTCGCCGTACGCCTGGTAGGTCTCGAGCATCGCGAACTCCGGCGAGTGCGAGGAGTCGATGCCCTCATTCCGGAAGTTGCGGTTGATCTCGAAGACCCGGTCGACGCCGCCGACGACGGCGCGCTTGAGAAACAGTTCCGGCGCGATTCGCAGATACAGATCGGTGTTCAACGCATTGCTGTGGGTCACGAATGGGCGGGCCGCCGCGCCGCCGTGCAGCAACTGGAGCATCGGCGTCTCGACCTCGATGAAGTCCTGCCCGTGCAGGGTGTCCCGGAGGCTCCGCACGGCGGCGGCCCGGGTGCGGACCATCTGCCGGGCCTGCGGGCGGACCACCAGGTCCACGTAGCGCTGGCGGACCCGCGCCTCCTCGCTCAGCGGCTTGTGCGCCACCGGCAGCGGGCGCAGCGCCTTCGCGGTGACCGCCCACTCCTCGACGAGCACCGACAGCTCGCCGCGCCGGCTGGTGATCACCTCACCGGTCACCCCGACGTGGTCGCCGAGGTCGACCAGGCGCTTCCAGTCGTCCAGCCGCTCCGCGCCGACCCGGTCCAGCGAGAGCATCGCCTGGAGTTCGGTGCCGTCGCCGTCCCGCAGGGTGGCGAAGCAGAGCTTGCCGGTGTTGCGCACGAAGATCACCCGGCCGGTGACCGAGACCCGGTCGCCGGTGGCCGTGTCGGTGGGCAGCTCGGCGTACCGCTCGCGGATCTTCGCCAGCGTGCTGGTCCGCGGAAAACCGATCGGATACGGCTCGACGCCCTCGGCGAGCATCCGGTCCCGCTTCTCCCGGCGGACCTTCATCTGCTCCGGAAGGTCGTCGGCGGGGTCTACTGGCAGGGCGTTCTGCTCGGTCACGGCACGCTTCCTCAGAAGGAGAATTCGGGCGGGGTCAGGCCCCGAGCGTACTCAAGGGGCTGCCGAGGCGTTACGGGATAACCTGCCCGCCATGACCGACCCCACTGAGGCCCTCTCGTTCGGCGCGGCCGCCGCCGACTACGACCGCTACCGGCCCCGCTATCCGGGGGCCGCGCTGCGCTGGGCGCTCGACGACCTCACCCCGCCGGCCCGCACCGTCGACCTGGGCGCCGGCACCGGGATCGCCAGCCGCGGCCTGCTCGCCCTCGGGCACGAGGTGACCGCCGTCGAGCCCGACCCGGGGATGCGCGCCCAGTTCGAGGCAGCCACGCCCGGCGTCGCCGCCCGGGCCGGCAGCGCCGAGTCGGTCCCGCTGCCCGACGGGTACGCGGACGCGGTGCTGGTCGGCCAGGCGTACCACTGGTTCGACCGGGAGCGGGCGCACCCGGAGCTGGCCCGGGTGCTGCGGGCCGGCGGGATCTTCGCGGCGGTGTGGAACCTCCGGGACGACCGGGTCGGCTGGGTGACCGAGCTGAACCGGATCGCCGAGATCGGCGACACCGTCGACCACCTGCGCGAGAGCGTGACCGGCTTCGGTACCCGGTTCGCGGCGCCCGAGTGGGCCGAGTTCGACCACGCCACGCCGCTGACCCCGGACGAGCTGCTCGGCATGGTGCGCACCCGCTCGCACTACCTGACCGCCGGGCCGGACCGCCGCC
The DNA here is from genome assembly GCF_050948395.1 of Micromonospora sp. CA-244673. Taxonomy (NCBI): domain Bacteria; kingdom Bacillati; phylum Actinomycetota; class Actinomycetes; order Micromonosporales; family Micromonosporaceae; genus Micromonospora; species Micromonospora sp. CA-244673. The sequence continues at coordinate 6,842,880 of NZ_CP192019.1, forward strand.
GCGAGGTCGACGCGGAGCTGCGCGACCTCCTCGCCGGCCACCCGGACCTGGCCGGCCGGGACACGATCGCCCTCCCCTACCGCACGCTGGTCGCCCGGGCGCGACGTAGCTGACCCCTCGCGCGACCGGGCCGCCGCCGCGCCAGCGGAACGGGCAGGAGCACGTGCACCCTGGTCCGCCCGGTGGGGCGCTGCCGGCCCCCCGCGCGGCCAGCCGCCGCACTAGCCTCACCTCATGGCCGACGTCATCCCGGCACTCTCCTTCGGCAGCGCCGCCGCCGACTACGACCGGTTCCGTCCCCGCTATCCGCAGGAGGCGCTGCGCTGGGCCCTGGATGGGCTGGTCGCCCCGGCCCGGGTGGTGGACCTGGGCGCGGGCACCGGCATCCTCACCCGCGGGGTGCTCGCGCTCGGATGTCAGGTCGTACCCGTGGAGCCGGATCCGGGGATGCGGGCGCAACTGGCGGCCGCCACCCCGGGCACGACGGCGCTGGCCGGCAGCGCCGAGTCGCTGCCGCTTCCGGACGGGTCGGCCGACGCGGTGCTCGTGGGCCAGGCCTACCACTGGTTCGACCGGGAGCCGGCGCACGCCGAGATCGCCCGGGTGCTGCGGCCGGGCGGCACGTTCGCGCCGATCTGGAACGTCCGCGACGAGCGGGTGGCCTGGGTGGCGGAGCTGACCCGCATCGCCCGCCTCGGGGACAACGCCGGCGACGTGACCGAGAAGTACGGCGACTTCGGCCCCACCTTCGCGCCGGTCGAGCTGGGCGAGTTCGCCCACGCGACCACGCTCACGCCCGACGAGGTCATCGGCATGCTGCACACCCGCTCGTACTGGCTGACCGCCACGCCGGACGAGCGGGCGCGGATCGACGGTGAGCTGGGCGAACTCTTCGCCACCCACCCCGAGCTGGCCGGCCGGGCCACGGTCGAGCTGCCCTACCGCACCTTCGTCCTGCGCTCCCGGCGACGCTGAGGCTCAGGTGTTGCGCTCGTAGACCATCCGCAGGCCGATCAGGGTGATCATCGGCTCGTGGTGGGTGATGGTGTGGCACTCGCTGAGCACCAGCGAGGCAAGGCCGCCGGTGGCGATCACGGCCTTCACCTCGCCCAGCTCCTCGGTCATCCGCTCGACGATCCGGTCCACCTGACCGGCGAAGCCGAAGTAGAGGCCGGCCTGGAGGCACTCGACGGTGTTCTTGCCGATCACCGAGCGGGGCCGGGTGGCCTCCACCTTCCGGAGCTGGGCGGCGCGGGCGGCGAGCGCGTCGAAGGAGATCTCGATGCCCGGCGCGAAGGCGCCGCCGAGGAACTCGCCCCGGTCGCTGATCACGTCGAAGTTGGTGGTGGTGCCGAAGTCCACCACGATCGACGGCCCGCCGTAGAGGGTGTACGCGGCCAGGGTGTTGACCACCCGGTCCGCGCCGACCTCCTTGGGGTTGTCGATGGCGAGCTGCACGCCGGTGCGCACGCCGGGCTCGACGATCACGCTGGGCAGGTCGGCGTAGTAGCGGGCCAGCATGGTACGCAGCGAGCGCAGCGCGGCCGGCACGGTCGAGCAGGCGGCCACCCCGGTGATCTCCACGGCGTCGCCGGCCAGCAACCCGCGGAACATGAGGCCCAGCTCGTCCGCGGTGGACCGGGCGTCGGTCTTGATCCGCCAGTTGTGCACCAGCTTGTCGCCGTCGAAGGTCGCCAGCACGGTGTTGGTGTTCCCGATGTCGATGCAGAGCAGCACGATCGCAGCCTAGACAACCGCCGTGCGGGCGGGCGCGCAGCGGCGGCCGAACCGTATCCTGAACACATCGCGGCATGAACATGGTTCTATCCACGGCACGGCCGGACGGGGAGCGGACATGTCGAGGACGTGGTGGGTCCGTCAACGCAGCGCCCTGCTGCGACGACGCCGGCACGTGCTGGTGCTCGCGGTGCTGGCGGGTGGGGCGCTCTGGATGATCGTCCAGGCCAGGCTGTCGTGGCAACGCCACGGGCAGACCTTCCGCGGCGACCTCTACCTCAACATCGGCGCCGCCCTGATCATGACGCTCCTGACCTATCTGGTGCTCAACCCGCTCTTCCGGGAGCTCAGGACCGCCACCATCATCGAGCACCCGCGGCTGGACCGGGACGCGCTCATCCAGCGGGTGGCGCAGTCCCGCGAGGTGGTCGCCATCCTGGAAACCTTCACCAGCATGCTGGAGGGCCCGTACACCACCCGGTTCCTCGCCGCGCTGCGCTTCGCCCTGGCCAACGGCGCCACGGTCAAGGTGCTGCTGCTCGATCCGGACTCCCCCGCCGTCCGGCTACGCGCCGAGGAACTCCGCCGCGCCGACACGGCCGTCGCGATCATGAACAACCTCTACCATTTCGGCCGGCTCCAGCAGCAGCTCGCGCCGGCCGCCCGCTCGCGCCTCCGGGTACGGATCTACGCCACCGCCCCGTCGGTCCAGATGTACCGCTGGGACGACAAGGCGTTCATCTCGTTCTTCCCCGTGCACGGCAAGACCTTCGACGCGCAGCAGCTGGAGGCCTTCGTCTCCACCCCGCTCGGGGAGTTCGTCGACGACCGGTTCGGCGAGCTGTGGGAGACCGCCCCCGTACGCGACCTCGACGCCTGCCTCACGCTCAACGTCTGCCTCCGCCGCGGCGACACCGAGCTGGAGTCCTGCGACGCCCGCTACGTCCGGCTGGACGGCACCTGGTACATCGCCGGCGGCGACCTGGTCCGCAACGTCGCCCGGCACGGGCTGGCCGGGCTGACCGTGGTGCTGCTGGACCGGCCGGAGACGGCCGGCCAGGCGTTCGCCCTCGCCGAGGCCGACGAACTGGAGGCCGAGATCTACCACCGGGCGCTCCAGCTCTTCCGCGCCAAGTACGGGCTGGACGCCCGGGACGACACCGAGAGCCAGGTCATCTTCAACCTGGTGCCGGCCACCGCGCTCACCGCCCGGCTGGCCTGACCGTCACTCCTCCCGCAGGTCCAGCGCGACATCCAGGATCGGCGAGGAGTGGGTCAGCGCGCCGACCGAGAGGAAGTCGACGCCGGTCGCCCCGTACTCGGCGGCCACCGGCAGGGTCAGCCCGCCGGTCGCCTCCAGCTCCGCCCGGTCGCCCACCGCGGCCACCACCTCGCGCAGCTGCGCCGGGGTCATGTTGTCCAGCAGCAGGAACACGGCGCCCGCCTCGACCGCCTCCACCGCCTCGGCCAGGGTGTCCACCTCCACCTGGACCGGCACGTCCGGGAACGCCTCCCGGACCCGGCGGAAGGCGGCCCCGATCCCGCCCGCGGCCACCTTGTGGTTGTCCTTGATCATGGCGACGTCGTGCAGGCCCATCCGCTTGTTGGTGCCGCCGCCGGCGCGGACCGCGTACTTTTCCAGCGCGCGCAGGCCGGGGGTGGTCTTGCGGGTGTCGAGCACTGTCGCCTTGGTGCCGGCCAGCGCGTCCGCCCAGGCCCGCGTGTGGGTGGCGACCCCGGACATCCGGGAGAGCAGGTTCAGCGCCGTCCGCTCGGCGGTGAGCAGCAGCCGGGTCGGGCCGGTCACCGTGGCCAGCACGTCGCCGCGCGCCACCCGCTGCCCGTCGTGGGCCACCAGCGACACCTCGACGGTACGGCCCGCCCCGGTCACCTCGCCCACCAGCTCGAACACGGCGGCGGCCACCGGCAGCCCGGCCACCACGCCGTCGGCGCGGGCGACCAGGTCGGCGGTGTCGTTCTGCGCGTCCGGGATGGTGGCCACACTCGTCACGTCGAGGAAGTCCGGGCCCAGGTCCTCGGTGAACGCGTCGATGATCACCCGCCGGACCTGCTCCGGGTCCAGGCCACCGTCCCGCAGCACCCGCTCCGTCGACTCCCTCACTGGTCCTCCTTCGTTCGCGACTGCGGGGCTCGCAGAACCGGCTCACTCCTCGCGCTCACTGCTGTTCCTCCCAGCGCTCGGTAAGCAAACCCTCCGCCCCGACCGCCGCCACGAGGTGGCCCCGCCACCGCTCGTCGGCCGTCGGGAAGTCCTCCCGCCAGTGGCAGCCCCGGGTCTCCCGGCGGGCGTACGCGGCGGCGACCAGCGTCGACGCCACGGTGATCAGGTTCGTCGCCTCCCAGTCTGCGGTCCGCGGCACGCCCCGGGCCTGGGCCAGCTCGATGAGGGCGCCGGCGGCCCCGGCGAGGGTCGGCGCCGACCGGAGCACGCCCGCGCCCCGGGTCATGGCCCGCTGCAGGGTCGGCGTGACCCCGGCCGGCACCAGCCAGCCCTGGCCGCCCACCCACGCGCCGACCTCGGCCGGCTTCGCCTGCTCGGGCAGCCCGGCGGCGATGTCCTCGGCGATCCGGCGGGAGAAGACCAGCCCCTCCAGCAGCGAGTTGCTGGCCAGCCGGTTGGCGCCGTGCACGCCGGTGCAGGCGACCTCGCCGCAGGCGTACAGGCCGGGGATCGAGGTGCGCCCGCGCAGGTCGGTCCGGACGCCGCCGGAGGCGTAGTGAGCGGCCGGGGCGACCGGGATCAGGTCGGTGGCCGGATCCACCCCGATGGCCAGGCAGGAGGCCACAATGGTCGGGAAACGCCGGGCCAGGAAGTCGCCGCCGAGGTGGCGGGCGTCCAGCCAGACGTGATCGGCGCCGGTGGCCAGCAGCACCCGGTGGATGCCCTTGGCCACCACATCGCGGGGAGCCAGCTCGGCCAGCTCGTGCTGGCCCACCATGAACCGCTTGCCGTCGCCGTCGACCAGGTACGCGCCCTCGCCGCGCAGCGCCTCGGAGACCAGCGGCTGCTGGGCGAGGCCCGCGCCCGGCTCACCCGCCGGCACGATCAGCGCGGTCGGGTGGAACTGCACGAACTCCAGGTCGGTGACCGCCGCGCCGGCCCGCAGCGCGAGCGCCACGCCGTCGCCGGTGGAGACCGCCGGGTTGGTGGTGGCCGCGAAGATCTGCCCCATCCCGCCGGTGGCCAGCACCACGGCCCGGCCCAGGATGGCCCCCACTCCGTCCTCGCTGCCCTCACCGAGCACGTGCAGGGTGATCCCGCAGGCCGGGCCGAGCCCGTCCGGCCCGTCACCGGGGGCGCGCAGCAGGTCCAGCACCAGGGCGTGCTCGACCAGCCGGATCCACGGGTCGCGCTGCACCGCGGCGTGCAGCGCCCGCTGCACCTCGGCCCCGGTGGCGTCGCCGCCGGCGTGCACGATCCGGTCGGCCCGGTGACCGCCCTCCCGGGTGAGCATCAGCGAGCCGTCGAGGTTGCGGTCGAACTCCGCCCCGATCCGCATGAGCTCGCGCAGCCGGGTCGGCCCCTCCTCCACCAGCACCCGGACCGCTGCCGGGTCGCAGAGGCCGACGCCGGCCACCTCGGTGTCGTACGCGTGCGCGGCCGGCGTGTCCGCCGGGTCGAGCACGGCCGCGATGCCGCCCTGCGCCCAGCGGGTCGAACCCTCGTCGATGTTGACCTTGGTGACCACGGTGACGTGCAGGCCGGCCTCGCGCAGGTGGAGCGCGGCGGTCAGCCCGGCGACCCCGGAGCCGACGACGATCACGTCGGTGGTCTCCACCCAGCCGGGTGCGGGCGCGGCGAGCAGCCTCGGCAGGGCCGGCAGGTCGAGGGTCGGAAGGTCCATGAGCACAGTCAACCCGAAGGGCTCTCGTCCCGGGCAGCGGGGGCGGGACGAGTGGTTTCGGCTACCTCGTCCGGACCGGGAGGCCCTTCGGGCCGGCCCCCTTGAGCGAGGCGGTCACCGTGCGGTCGCTGAGCCAGAGGTAGCAGCGCACGCCCCGGTCGCCGACCGCCCACCGGCCGGCACCGGGCGGGCGGACCACCACGCCGCTGCGGAACCGCAGCGTCGGGTCGTCGGGCACGCCGGCGTACGCCGCCAGCACCGTGTTGCAGCCGGTGTAGAGGGGCGCCCAGTCGGCGTCCTTCCGGGGGTACGGGCGGTCCGGCGCCGCCCACACCCCGACGAACTCGGCGTCGTGCGCGGTGCGGCAGTCGACCGGGGTGAGCGTCTGCACCCGGCGCGCGTCCCGGCCGGTGCGCTGGCAGCCCAGCCGCAGCGGGGACGGGCCCTTGAGCGCGTCGCGCAGGCTGCCCGTCCGGGTCACCACGGTCGCCGCCGCCTCGACCGTGGTCACCTCGGTCAGGTCACAGCGGTACCAGCGGGAACCGGCCACCCAGCCGGGCCCGGTGGGCAGCGCCACGGCCAGCCGCAGCCGGCCGGCCCGCCAGTTGTCGCCGACGTAGCCCCCGGCCCGGGTGTCGCAGTCGCCGAACGCGGTCCGCAGCTCGGGCGAACCGAGCGCCGGCGGGGTCGACCGCTCCACGGCGAACGTCCCCACGTGCACGGTCTCCACCCGGTGCGGCAGGTCGCAGCCGACCGGGTCGTAGCCGGAGAGGCCCACGGTGGGGGTGAAGTCGGCGACCTGGCAGACCCCGGCGGCCGGGGTGAACGCGCCGGCCGGTGGCAGGGCGCCCCAGTCGTCGGTGAGATCCCCGTCCAGCCCGCCCGGCGGGGCACACCCGACCAGCGCCGCCCCCGCGACCAACGCGGCGACGAGGCTCCGCATCGCCCGGCCCATCGCGCCTCCCCCAGCCCGACGACCGTCGATTCCGACGGTCCGACCAGGGTAGCGGGAAATGACCTTCCGGTGACAGACCGTACGTGCGGCCCGGGGTCAGTTGAGGGCGGCGGCCAGCGGGTTGGGGACGGGGTCGCCGGCGGTGCCCGGGACGGCCGTCGTCGGGTCCGCGTTCAGGTCGATGACCCGGTTGTCGGCGTCGACGTGCACCACCCGGGGCTGGTAGGCGCGCGCCTCGGCGTCGTCCATCTGCCCGTACGAGATGAGGATGACCAGGTCACCCGGGTGCACGAGATGCGCCGCGGCGCCGTTGATGCCGATCACGCCGCTGCCCCGCTGCCCCGGGATCACGTACGTCTCCAGCCGGGCGCCGTTGGTGATGTCCACGATCGCGACCTGCTCGCCGGGGATGAGGTCGGCCGCGTCGAGCAGGTCCTCGTCCACGGTCACCGAGCCGACGTAGTGCAGGTCGGCCTGGGTCACCGTGGCCCGGTGGATCTTCGACTTGAGCATGGTGCGGAGCATCGGGGTGCCTTTCCGAGGGATCTGGTCGGGTCAGGAACGCGGGGCGAGGTGGATCGCCGTGTTGTCGATCAGGCGGGTGGCACCCACCCAGGCGGCGACCAGCAGCCGCGCCGCGCCGGAGACCGGGCCGGGCTCCAGGTCGGCGTCGGTGAGCACCAGGTAGTCCAGGCGGGCGCCGGGCGTACCCGAGTCGAAGGCCCGGTGGGCGGCGGCCAGCACCGCGCCGGCGTCCGCGCCCCGGTCGGCGGCCTCGACGCCGGCCCGCAGCGCGGCGGAGAGGCTCAGCGCGGCCCGCCGCTCCTCCGCCGACAGGTAGCGGTTGCGGCTGGACAGGGCCAGCCCGTCCGGTTCGCGTACGGTCGGGACGCCGACGATCTCCGTCGGCACGTCCAGGTCACGGACCATCCGCCGGACCAGGGTGAGCTGCTGGTAGTCCTTCTCGCCGAAGAAGGCCAGGTCGGGGCGGGTGAGCTGGAGCAGCTTCATGACCACGGTCAGGACGCCGTGGAAGAAGCCGGGCCGGCTCAACCCCTCCAGGTCCTCGCCGAGCGGGCCGGGGTTCAGCCGCACCTTCGGCTGACCCTCCGGGTACATGTCCTCCACGGCGGGGGCGAAGACCACGTCCGCGCCGGCCCGCCGGCAGATCTCCAGGTCGGCGTCCAGCGTGCGCGGGTAGCGGTCGAAGTCCTCGTTCGGGCCGAACTGAAGCGGGTTCACGAAGATCGTCACGAGCACGTGGTCGGCCCGCTCCCGGGCGGCCCGCAGCAGGGTCTCGTGCCCCGAGTGCAACGCGCCCATGGTCATCACCACACCCACCGTGCCGGTGAGACCCTCGCGGGCCGCCGCCAGCTCCTTGCGGGTGTGCACCAGCTCCGTCATCAGTGCCTCCTCAGTTCGGGACTGCGGGGCTCCCGAAATCGGCTCACTCCTCGCCCTCACGCGGACACCCGCATCCCCTCCAGCACGTCCAGCAGCGGCGCCGCGTCGGCCGGCCGCAGCCGGCCCGACGCGATCGCCCGGTCCGCCGTCCGTCGGGCCAACGCCAGGTAGGGGGGTACGGATTCCGGGGCGGTCGCGGCCAGCCGCTCCAGGTGCCGGCGTACGGTGCCCGCGTCGCCCCGGGAGACCGGGCCGGTGAGCGCGTCGTCGCCGAGGTGCAGCGCGTTCTCCAGGGCGGCCCGGAGCAGCGGGGCCAGCACCTTCTCCGGCCGGTCCACCCCGGCGTCGCGCAGCCGGTCGGCGGCCTCGTTGACCAGGGTCACCAGGTGGTTCGCGCCGTGGGCCAGGGCCGCGTGGTAGAGCGGCCGGTCGCCCTCCGCCACCCACTCCGGCACGCCGCCCAGGTCGGCCACCAGCCGGGCGGCGAACGCGCGCAGCTCGGCCGGGGCGGTCACCCCGTAAGAGATGCCGGCGAGGCGGGTCAGGTCGTCCGGCGTACCCGTGAAGGTCATGGCCGGGTGCAGCGCGAGCGGCCGGGCGCCGGCGGCCGCGGCCGGCGCCAGGACGGCCAGCCCGTGCGCGCCGGACGTGTGCGCGACCACCTGGCCGGGGCGCAGCGCGCCGGCCTCGGCCAGGCCGGCCACCACGCCGGCGAGGGCGTCGTCGGGGACCGCCACGACCAGCAGGTCGGTGGCCGCGCGGGCCACGGCGGCGGCGGAGCGGGTCGGGGTCTGCGGCAGCAGCAGGGCCATCCGGGCCCTGGTCGCACCGGAGGCGCCGGCGGCGGCGACCACCCGGTGGCCGGCGGCGGCGAGGGCCGCGCCGAGCACGGCGCCGACTCGGCCGGCGCCGAGCACGCCGACCGTGAGGGTGCGCGGGAAGACGAGCGGGGCGTCGGCGGCCCGGGGCGGGGCTGCCGGACGCGAACGCAGGGGTGCGCTCATGGCAATCGATCCAGTCCTCGAAGGGGGTACCGGTCGATCGCAAGTATGCGCCGGGGCCACAGAGCCGAAACAAGGATGTGTGAAAACCTTCACCGACGGCGCGAAGGGGTCGCTCCGGCGGCGCCGAACGGCCCCTTCTGGTACGCCGGCGCATGTCACCGGAGTGCCGACCGTAGGGTCGGCACGGTGACGTCCCCTGACCGTCCGCTCCGCTGGCGCGAGGCCATGTCTTCGGCCCTCTACGGCCCGGCCGGCTTTTTCGTCTCCGGCCCGGGGCCGGCCGCCCACTTCCGCACGAGCGTCCACGCCTCCCCGGTCTTCGCGTCGTGCCTGCTTCGGCTGCTGTCTTCTCTCGATGCCGCCCTCGGCCATCCCGCCCGGCTCGACGTGGTGGACGTCGGCGCCGGTCGGGGTGAGCTGTTGCGGTCGTTCTCGGCCGCCGTGGGCGTTTCGGGGGAGCCCGCCCGCTCCGGGCGGTCAGGCTTAATCCCTCCGCGGCCGGGCTCCCCCGAGACCCTGACCACCACGGCCGCCGCCCGCCCGTCGCCGGTTCCGCTGGCCGAGCGGGTACGCCTCATCGCGGTCGAGAAGGCGCCCCGGCCGGATGACCTGCCGACGGAGATCGGGTGGGTGGACGAGATCCCCCAGGGCGTCACGGGGCTGCTGGTGGGCACCGAGTGGCTGGACAACGTCCCACTGGACCTTGCGGAGTACACCCCCGCGGGCTGGCGGTACGTGCTGGTGGACCCGGCGACGGGTGAGGAGTCGACCGGTGAGCCGGTGTGCGACGAGGACGCCGAGTGGCTGGCCCGGTGGTGGTCTCCTGCCGATCCAGAGGCGACCACCGAGGGGTTACGGGCCGTCCGGCCGGCGGAGGGATCACGCCTGACCGCCCGGAGCCGGTCGGGCCGCCCGGAACCCCCCACCGGCGCGAGAGCCGAGATCGGCCGGACCCGCGACGACGCCTGGGCGGAGGCCGTGGGACACCTCGACCGAGGGCTCGCGTTGGCCGTGGACTACGGGCACCTGCGGGCGGACCGGCCGGTCGGCGGGACGTTGACCGGGTATCGGGACGGGCGGCAGGTGCCGCCGGTGCCGGACGGGTCGTGTGACGTGACGGCGCACGTGGCCATGGACTCGGTCGCCTCTGCCGGTGAGCGGACCGGGCGGTGTGCGTACACCCTGGTGTCGCAGCGGGAGGGGCTGCGGGAGCTCGGGGCCGACGGCGGGCGACCGCCGCTGAGCCTGGCCTCCCGGGACCCGGCCGGCTACGTGCGGGCGCTCGCCGCCGCGTCGGCGGTGGCCGAGCTGACCGACCCGGCCGGCCTCGGCGGGCACTGGTGGCTGCTGCAGCCGGTCGATGTGGGGCCGTGATCGTTGACGGACCGGCTGCGGCTCACCCGGCGTGTCGAGCCGCTGGGCTGCCAACGATCACCGCTGGGCCTGCCGGCGCGATCGCCGCCCGTGGCACGATGACGGACATGACCACCGACGCCGGCGACCTCCGCGAACTGACCGTCGGCACCGGGGCCGGCGGGGAGCAGCTCGGCACCGACATGGTGCTCAACATCGGGCCGCAGCACCCGTCGACGCACGGCGTGCTCCGGCTGAAGCTGGTGCTCGACGGCGAACGGGTCGTCTCGGCCGAACCGATCGTCGGCTACATGCACCGGGGCGCGGAGAAGCTCTTCGAGGTACGCGACTACCGGCAGATCATCGTGCTGGCCAACCGGCACGACTGGCTCTCCGCGTTCTCCAACGAGCTGGGCGTGGTGCTCGCCGTCGAACGGCTGATGGGCATGGAGGTGCCGGAGCGCGCGGTCTGGCTGCGGATGGCGCTCGCCGAGCTGAACCGGGTGCTCAACCACCTGATGTTCCTCGGCTCCTACCCGCTGGAGATCGGCGCGATCACGCCGATGTTCTACGCGTTCCGGGAGCGGGAGACCATCCAGGCGGTCATGGAGGAGGTCTCCGGCGGCCGGATCCACTACATGTTCAACCGGGTCGGCGGGCTCAAGGAGGAGGTGCCGGCCGGCTGGACCGGGCGGGCCCGGGCCGCGATCGGCGAGGTCCGCCGCCGGATGCCCGACCTGGACAACCTGATCCGGCGCAACGAGATCTTCCTGGCCCGCACCGTCGGCGTGGGCGTCCTGTCCGCGGCCGACGCCGCCGCGTTCGGCGCCTCCGGGCCGGTCGCCCGGGCCTCCGGGCTCGACCTGGACCTGCGCCGGGACGAGCCCTACCTGGCGTACGACCAGCTCGACGTGCCCGTGGTCACCAAGACCGCCGGGGACTGCCACGCCCGCTTCGAGGTGCTGCTCGACCAGGTGTACGCCTCGCTCGACCTCGCCGAGCAGTGCCTGGACCGGGTGGACCGCCTCAGCGGGCCGGTGAACACCCGGCTGCCCAAGGTGGTCAAGGCGCCCGAGGGGCACACCTACGCCTGGACCGAGAACCCTCTCGGCATCAACGGCTACTACCTGGTGTCGCGGGGCGAGAAGACCCCGTGGCGGCTCAAGCTGCGCACCGCCTCGTACGCCAACGTGCAGGCACTGGCGACCCTGCTCCCGGGCTGCCTGGTGCCGGACCTGATCGCCATCCTCGGCTCGATGTTCTTCGTGGTCGGCGACATCGACAAGTAGCCCGCGGCTCAGCGCCAGCGGTCGGTGGCCCCGGCGCCCCCGGCCCGGGGGACGTCGTCGCGCGGCGGGTAGCCGTAGCGGGCCGGCTCGGGCTCGACCTGGCGCCACTCCGGCTGGCCGCTGCGCTGCGTCGGGGGCCGCCACTCGTCCGGCACCGGCACCCCGCCGGCCGGAAGCGCCGGCCGGCCCTCCTCCGCCCAGCCGCCGCCCACCTCGCCACCGGCCCCGCCGCGGACGGACGCCCAGCGGTCCTCGATCCGGTACTCGGTGCCGCCGCCGTCGGCGTGCACCGCGGCCCGGCGCTCCCCGACCCGGATCTCCCGGCCGTGCTCGTCGTCGCGGACCGCGGCCCACCGGTTGCCGGTGCGCAGCTCGGACCAGTAGTCACCGTCCGGGTCGTCGGCCACCGCCCGGCCGGGCTGCTCCGGCGCCCGGCCCGCATCGGTCCCCGCCCAGCCGTCGGCCGACCGCTCGCCGTAGCCGCTCCGGTCGCCCCGATCGGCCCAGGCGCCCGGCCCGGTCCGGTCGCTCTGGCCCGCCCAGCCGACCTGGCCGCTGCGGACTGCTTCGTCGCGCGGAGCGGCGGCCCAGCCCGCCTCCTCGCGACCGCCGGGTCCCGGCGGCCAGGACCGGTCGCCGGCCGGCCCCTCCTGGCCCGGTCGCCAGGACCGGTCACCGGCCGGTCCGGATCGCTGCTCGCCCGGGCCTGCCGACCAGGACCGGTCGTCGGCCGGGTCACCGGACCAGCCCCGGTCGCCGGCTTCCCGCGCGGACCAGCCCCGGTCCTCGCCCTCCAGCGCGGACCAGCCACGGTCGTCGCCCTCGCGGGCGGACCGGCCACGGTCGTCGCCCTCGCGGGCGGACCGGCCCCGGGAGTCGTCCTCCCGCGCGGACCAGCCACGGTCGTCGCCGGATGCGCGGCCGACACCCGCCCACGGGTGCTCGCCGCCCGGCGTCCCGGGCCAGGAGGCGTCGTCCCGGGAGCCGGTCGGCCCGGACCAGCCGGCGCCGGCCTGCCCGGATCGGGAGCGCTCGTCCCGACCGGGCCGGATGTGTTCGTCGTCGGCGTTCCGGTACCCGGCGCGGGGGCGCTCCTCCGGCTCCGCCCCGCTCCACGAACGCTCCTCCGGCGCCGGATTCCAGCGGCCGGCGTAGCCGCCGTAGCGGGTGCCGGCCGGGTCGGCGCCACCGTCGACGATGGTGTGGCGGGTGGTGACGTGCACGGTCTCGGTGTGGTGCACCACCCCGACCTGCCGGCTCTCCGCCCGGACCTCCGGCTCGGGAGCGCGGGGCGCACCGTAGACCCCGGCCTGGGGACGATCGGCGCCGTAGACACCCGCTTGGGGACGATCGGCGCCGTAGGCCCCGGCCTGCGGGCGGTCCGCGCCGTAGACACCCGCCTGCGGGCGGTCGGCTCCGTAGACACCCGCCTGTGGGCGGTCGGCGGCAGGGCCGGGGTGGTCGTCGGCGGGGTCGGCGGCGTAGCGGGCGGCGGGCTGCGGGCGGCGGACCGCCTCGTCCTCGTCCCGGGCGGGCTGCGCCCGACCCGGCTCGGTGCGGGCGCGCCCCTCGTCGTAGGGCTCGGTGGCCGGCACCCGGGCGCGGCCGCCGGCCGGCTCCTCGGCGGCGGCCGTGGTCAGGCCCGCCGCGGCGGCGATGCCGGCGGCCGCGGCGTCGAGCCGTCGGCGCATCGCGGCGACCGACTCCTGGGTCCGTTGGGCCTGGTCGAGCGCCTGGTTGCCGCGCTGGGCGGCGGCCACGATCTCGCCGCGCAGCTCCCGGCGGAGCTGCTCGATCTCGTCACGCAACTCCTCGGCGCCGGCCGCCCTGCCGCCGCTCTCCGCACGCAGCGCCACGGAGAGGCCGATCAGCACCACGGCCAGGATGGCCAGCACGGCGCCGAACCGGAGCGGGCCGTTGCCGTCGGCGACCAGCAGGATGAGTGCCGCCAGGGGCGCGAGCGCCACTCCGATCCAGAACAGGACGGTCAGCAGTTGCGGACTGCGTTTTTCGGCGGGGGCGACCGAGGCGGGCATGGCTGAGCAGACTACCGAGAGTTGTCCCGGTAGGGAACGGGCCGAAAGCATCGATATAGAGCCGGTGACCAGGGCTTCCCTCCCGGCCACGGCGGCTGCCCCCGAAGCGCCGGCGGACCCGGGGGTCCGCCGGCGCGGCGGCGGTGGTCAGCTCGCGGCGAGCGCGGCGTCCGACGAGAACACCAGGCCGACGCTGGCCGCGCCGGTCTTCAGGGCGTTCTTGGTCTGCGGGCCGCCCGCGTCGAGCGAGCTGAACGAGCCGGCCTTGAAGTCGTAGACCTCGACGAGGCCGGCCTGGCACTTCGGCCGCTGCGGGCACTCGGGCGGGCCGGCCAGCACGGTGGCCGTGCCGGAGCACTTGGCCGCCAGGTCGGAGAGGCTGGCGACCTGGTACTTGTCGGCGAACGCCGTGGTGACCGCGAAGGCGTTCTGGTCCTGCGCCTGGGCGGGCTGGCCGAAGCTGATGCCGACCTTGTCGCCGGCCGCCTTCAGCGCGCCGACCGTCTTGTCCAGCTCCGGCGAGGAGACCGGCTGGGCGTCCTTGCCGTTGGCCTTGGTGTTGAGGAACTCGGCCATCGTCGCCGCGTATTCGGGAACGACCTGGACCTGGCCCTTCTCCAGGGCCGGCTCGTAGAGCTCGCGGTTGCCGATGGTCTGCACCTTGACCTGGTAGCCGGCCGCGGTGAGCGCGATCTTGTAGAGCTCGGCGATGGTCTGGCTCTCGCTGAAGTTGCCGGCGCCGACCGTCACCTGGCCGCCGGGGCCCTTCTCGACGCCGTCGGTCACACCGTTGGCGTCGGCGAACTCCTTCGCCGCGACCTGCGGGGTCTTCCGGTCGACGTCGACCGCCCGGTTCAGCTCGATCAGCTTGGGCGTGTCGAGCTTCGCGGAGACCTTGTCGAGCGCGGCGACGAGCTGCGGCGTGGCCGCCTTCGCGTTGACCGCGGGGATGACGTTGTCGGTGTTCTGGAGCTTCTTGTCGTCGGTGAGGACGACCAGCTTGTCGCCGGCCACCGGGGCGCAACCGGCCCCGGAGGCGCCCTGCTGGGGCGCGTCGGTGCCGGAGGAACCGGCGCCACCGCAACCGGTGAGGAGACTCGCCGCGGCGAGCGCGCCGAGCGCCCCCACGGCCAAACGTGAACGTGCGTGCATCAGTGCCCGCCTTCCGTGTCCCGGCGCGACCCGTGTCGGGCCGGCCGCGTGTCCGACGGGCGATCCGATCGAACGCCCGCGACTTCCAGCCAATATCTTCCGGACCCGACCGACAAACTCCGAGCGAGATTCGTCACCGGATCGTCATCGGTGGGACTCAGGTGCCCGCCGTGGCGTCGGCCGCGCGGCGATTCGCCGCCCGCCGGGCCCGGCGCAGCGGGCGCGGCGTGACCGCCCGCTCGACCAGCGCCAGCACCCCCTCGACGAGCAGCGCCAGCCCGGCCACCAGGACGCCGCCGGCGATGATCTGGCCGCCGCCGGCCGCGATGTCCAGCCCGAAACCGGCCCGGATGATCTGCCCGAGCCCGCCGCCGTTGACGAACGAGGCCAGCGCCGCGGTGGCCACTACCTGCACGGCGGCGGTGCGGAACCCGGCTGCCAGGTACGGCACCGCGAGCGGCAGCTCCACCCGGCGCAGCACCTGCCTGCCGGAGAGCCCCATGCCGCGCGCCGCGTCCCGGGCCTCCGGATCGGCCTGCCGCACCCCGGTGTACGCGGTGGCGAGCAGCGGCGGCACCGCGAAGACGGCAAGCGCGACCACCACGGCCGGCCGCCCGAAGCCCAGGAAGGTCAGCGGCAGGATGGTCAGCAGGGCCAGGGTCGGGATGGCGAGAGTGACGTTGGACACCAGCAGCACCAGGCCGCCGCCCCGGCCGGTGTGCCCGAGCCAGAGCCCGATGGGCCAGGCCACCAGGCAGCCGAGCAGCACCGCCAGCCCGGACAGGCTCAGGTGCTCGCCCAGCCGGTCCAGGATGCCGCCCGGGTTCGTCCAGTTGAGCGGATCGTTCAGCCAGACGACCGCCTGCTGCACCGGGTTCATGAGCTCCGCCCCCGCAGCCAGGGGGTGAGCACCCGGCCGATGCCCGCCAGGATCAGGTCGAGCACCAGCGCCAGCAGCACGCAGAGCACCGTGCCGGTCATGATCTGGGCCTTGTAGAAGTTGTTCTGGAAGCCGGCGAAGATGAGCTGGCCGAGGCCGCCACGGCCGACCACCACGCCGACCGTGACCAGCGCGACCGTGGAGACCGTGGCCAGCCGGAGGCCGGTGAGGATGCCGGGCAGCGCCAGCGGCAGCTCGATCCGGAACAGGCGGCCCCAGCGGCCGTAGCCCATGCCCTCGGCGGCCTCCCGCACCTCGGGAGGCACCTGGTTCAGGCCGGCCAGCGCGTTGCGCACGATGACCAGCAGCGCGTAGAGCGCCACCACGGTGAGCACGGTGATCGCGCCGATGCCCAGGTAGGGCGCGAGGAAGGCGAACAGCGCCAGCGAGGGGACCGTGTAGAGCACCCCGGTCAGCGCCAGGATCGGCCCGGCCAGCGAGCGGAACCAGTACGCGGCCACCGCCAGCGGCAGCGCCACGAGCGCCGCGATCAGCACGGCCCGGGCGGTGAGCCAGGTGTGCTCACGCAGCGCGGCCAGGATCGTGTCAGAGTTGTCCCGCACGTACTGCCAGGAGAACCACGGGTTACCGGGCGCGGCCCGGTAGCTCAGGTGGAGGGACACACGTGGACGTTACCCCGGCTGCCGGACACGGCGCGGCCTCGATCACCCTGGAGCGCATCCGCAAGCGCTACCCGGACGGCACCGAGGCGGTGCGGGAGCTGAGCCTGGAGGTGAAGGCCGGCGAACTGGTGGTGCTCATCGGCCCGTCCGGCTGCGGCAAGTCCACCGTGCTGCGCATGATCAACCGGCTGATCCAGCCCACCGACGGGCGGATCCTGCTCGGCGACGAGGACGTCACCCAGGTCGACCCGGTGACGCTGCGCCGCCGCATCGGGTACGTCATCCAGAACGTCGGCCTCTTCCCGCACCAGACGGTCGCCGCCAACGTGGCCACCGTGCCGGGGCTGCTCGGCTGGTCCCGGGAGCGGACCCGGGCCCGGGTGGACGAGCTGCTGGAGCTGGTCGGCCTCGACCCCGGGCAGTTCGGCCGCCGCTACCCGCACGAGCTCTCCGGCGGCCAGCGGCAGCGGGTCGGCGTGGCCCGCGCGCTCGCCGCCGACCCGGTGGTGCTGCTCATGGACGAGCCCTTCTCGGCCGTCGACCCGATCGTCCGGACCCGCCTCCAGGAGGAGTTCCTCCGGCTCCAGGCCGAGGTCCGCAAGACCATCGTGCTGGTCACCCACGACCTCGACGAGGCGGTCCGGCTGGGCGACCGGATCGCGGTGCTCTCCGAGGGCGGCCGCCTGGAGCAGTACGACGTCCCGGCCGCCCTGCTCGGGTCGCCCGCCTCGCCGTTCGTCCGCGAGTTCGTCGGCGCCGACCGGGGCATCCGCCGGCTGGCGGTCACCCCGGTGACCCGCGAGGTGCTCGACCCGCTCCCGGCCGACGGCGGGGCCGGCCTGCCGACCGTGCCGCTGGGCGGCTCGGCGTACGACGCGCTGGGCGGGCTGCTCACCTCGCGCGCCGAGCACGCGGTGGTCACCGAGGACGGCCGGCCGGTGGGGCTGCTCAGCCGGGCCCGGGTGCTCGGCCTCGGCGTGCTCGACTGAGCGGTGCGGCCCGGCCGCGGGGCGGACCGGACTGGCCAGGCCGGCGATCCGGCCGCGGTCAGGCCCGTCCCCCCAGGCTGGCCAGGCCGACGATCCAGCCGGCGAAGAAGCCGTAGGTGACGCCGGTGCTGGCGGACTGGAAGGCGGCGAAGAGCGAGCCGTGCGGCCCGAGGAGGGTGGCCAGCAGGGCCGTGCACCCGGCGGCCAGGGCGTACGCGCCCCAGCCGGAGAAGAACTGGCTGCCCGAGCTCTCCACCCGGGCCACCTGCGGGCCGGGCAGCAGGTAGAGCAGCGCGGCGGCCAGCACGATGAGCAGGATCGCCCGCAGGTTGGTGGCGAGCACGCCCTGCGACGGGTCGTCGGCGTGCAGCCGCCAGGCCGGCCAGGCGAGCAGCCGGAGGAACCAACCACCGGCCCCGGTCGGGTCGGTGTGGTCCTGCACCCAGCCCACGTACATGGGGCTGCCGCAGACCGCGACGAGCAGGAGCACGGCGAGCGTGCCGGTGCCGGCGGCCGTGCCGTACGAGGCGACGGTGCGGGGGCGGTTGGTGAGGGCCATGGAGCGGTCAGTTCCCGGCCCACCGCGCCGGGCAAACCTGCGTACCCGGTCCACCGCCGAGGGCCGGCGGGCGGGCATCGCTCAGTGCTTCATCAGGTAGTCGATGAAGGCGGCCCGCAGAAGCGGCGTGGACTCCGGCTCCTCGTAGCCGTGCCCGGTCATCTCCCGCCACAGGGCGTTGGCCTCGTCGACGATCGGCCCGATCGAGTTGGGGGCGCCGTCCAGGATCGCGGCCTCGTCCGCGTTGGGCATGTGGCGCAGCACCGACCAGAAGAACTCGACGTCGCGGCGCTCCCGGGCCAGGTGGAACGCCTGCTCGCGCAGGTCCTCGGTGGAGAGCTTGTCCAGCTCGTCGAAGGTACGGCCGCCGGGGGCAGGAGTGTCCGTCATGCCGCCGAGCCTAACCGGCGAGATCAGCTCCGGCCGGACGGACGCGGCGCAGGCGCCGGTCGGGCCGATCAGCGGTCTCCGGCGTCCCAGCCGCGCGGCTCGCTCTCCCAGCGCGGCGACTCCCACGAGTCGACGGTGTCGGTGTTCCGCACGGGCAGCACCGACGGCCAGGCGTCGGCCGGCTCGGGCGACGGGGTCAGCGCCCAGCCGGTGCTGGTCGCGCCGTCGCCGCCGGGACCGGTCGGGCCGGCCGGGAGCGCGTTCGGTGGCGCCGGCCGGGGCCGGCCGAACGTCTCGACCAGCCGGGTGACCAGCAGCCCGGCGCCGAGGGTGGCCCCGCCGACGGCCCACCGGCTGATCGTCCAGTCCTGTGCCACGGCCCAGGCCAGGAAGACCTCCACGGTGCAGACCGCCAGCAGGGTGCCGAAGATCCCGCCCCGCCGCCCGTACGCGCTGGTGCCGCCGAGCATGACCGCGCCGATCGCCAGCACCGACCAGTCGAAGCCCGTGCTGGGTGCCACCGGGCCGTCCCCGTTGGCGGCGATGAGCACGCCGCCGAGGACGGCCAGGACCGTCGAGCCGACCAGCGCCAGCGCGGCCACCGTGGCGGCCGCGGCACCCCGCCGCCGGGCCGGGTCGGCGATCGGCCGGAACCGCCCGACCAGCCGGCGGACCGGTTTGATCGCGCCGAAGAGCCCGCCGAGGACGGCGACGGCGGCGAACCCGACGAAGAGGTAGAGGGCGGTGCCCCGGGGGTCGTAGCCGCCCTGCACCACGACCGGGGTGGTCCGCCGCTCGATGTACACGATCACGCCGGCCGCACCGGCCAGGCTGGCCGCCCAGGCGGGCACGTGCAGCACCACCACGGCCAGCGCGAGCGCCAGCCCGCCGAGCGCCGCCACCGCCAGCGCCGGGAGCAGCGCCTCCCGTACGCCGCGGTCGCCCTGCTCGGCGAAGTGCAGCGCGGCGGCCAGCGCCACCGGCCCGACCGCCAGGTTCACGGCGGCGGTCCGCATGCTGAGCCCGGCGGCCAGGGTGAGCAGCCCGAGCCCGGCCACGTCGACCAACAGCGTCTTCAGCGCGGCGCCGCGCAGCGCGTCCGCGTCCTCGCGCCAGAGCAGCCAGGTCACCGCGCCCAGCCCGAGCAGCAGCAGGAACTCCCAGACCACGTGAACGGCGATCCGGTCCCGGCCGGGCTCGCCGTGGGAGGGGTCGTCGAAGACGTTCTCCAGCACGGCCGCGGGCACCCCGGACGACGTCTCCACCGGCGCAGTCCGGCCCGTCTCGTCGTACCCCATGGCCCGCGCCTCCCACATGGCCGGCCGTGTGGTCCGACGCGCGGGCGGACCGGCGGCGGCCGTTGCTCTCCGGTCGCCAGGCACGGTACCTGCGGGGGGAGGTGCTGGGAACCCCCTGATCAGAGGCGGCCGCGCGGAGTCTCCCGGTCGCCGGGCTCGCGGTCCTCGTCGTCCTCCTGCTCGGGAACCCGGCAGGCCCGCTCCAACCACAGCGCCGCCGCGACCAGGGCGAGCGAGGCGAGCAGGCCCGCCCCGGCGGCCGGCCGGTCGTCCATGGCGGCGTTGGTCGGCTCCAGGAAGAGCCAGCCGGTCAGCCCGGCGTAGAAGCCGGCGAAGATGGCCCCGGCCAGCGCGGACGCCTTGGCCAGCGCCACGAACCGGGCGACCAGCAGCGGGTTCACCGGGTCCCGGCCGGGGCGCCGCTCGATCCGCCCCCGGGTGTTGACCGCCGCGTACCCCTCCAGCACCGCCAGGCCCGCCAGGGTGACCACCGGCAGCCAGGGCAGGTCGGGGGCCGCCCCGTAGAAACTGCTGATCAGCAGCCAGGCCAGCGCGGCGGCGGCCAGCGCGGCCACCACCAGCGTGGAGATCCGGGTCGGACCCATCCGGAAACGGTCGGGGTCGCGCGGGGGCTGCGCCTGGCTCATGCCGTCCGGCTCCACAGGGTCATGTGTCCGACTCTAACGCCAGATCGGGGCGCGGACCGAGTTCCAGCGCGTCGGAGGCCAGCGGCTCGGCGTTCAGCAGGTCGGTCAGCCAGCCGTGCCCGGGCAGCCGGCCGTGCGGCTCGATGTCGATCCACGGCCGCAGCACGAAGGCGCGCAGGTGGGCCCGGGGGTGCGGCAGCGTCAGCTCCGGATCCGCGCTGAGCACCGGCTCACCGGCCGCGTCCCAGACCGCGATCACGTCCACGTCCAGGGTGCGCGGCCCGTACCGCCGCTCCGGGTCGCGCGTGCGCCCGGCCGCCGCCTCGGCGGCCCGGGCCCGCGCCAGCCAGTCGCGCGGGGTCGCCGCCGCGTCCCGCACCAGCACCGCGGCGTTGAGGTACGCGGGCTGGTCGGCGTCCCCCCACGGTGGAGTCTCGTAGACGCCGGAGACCACCAGCACGGTGTCGCCGAACGAGGCCACCGCGGCGCGCAGGTGGGCGAGGCGGTCGCCCAGGTTGCTGCCGATCGACAGGACGGCCCGGCTCATCGGGTACGCCGCATGGTCACGGCCACGTCCCGGAAGGTGTGCGGGATCGGGGCCTCCGGCTTGTGCACGGTGACCGTCGCGGCGGTGACCAGCGGCTCGGCCAGGCAGACCGCGAGCAGCCGGTCGGCGAGCGTCTCGATGAGGTTGACCGGCTCGCCGGTGACCACCGCGACCAGCTTCTCCGCCAGCTCGCCGTAGTGCACGGTGTCGGTCACCTCGTCCGAGCGGGCGGCCGGGGCCAGGTCGAGTTCGAGCACGGCGTCGACCACGAACTCCTGCCCCTGGGCGCGTTCGAAGTCGTAGACGCCGTGCCGGCCGTGCGCGCGCAGGCCGGTCAGCTCGATCCGGTCGGTCATTGCTCTCCCTCGTGCGTGGTGGGCCGGGCCAGGCGAGGGCGGCCGGTGGCCCGCCAGACGGCGAGCGCGTCGGCGGTGCCCCGGACGTCGTGCACGCGGACCCCCCAGGCGCCGGCGGCCACGGCGAGCACGCTGGTGGCGACGGTGGCGGCCTCCCGCTCCGCGGTCGGGCGGGGGTTGCCCTCGTGGTCGGCCAGCAGCCGGCCCAGGTAGGACTTGCGGCTCGACCCGAACAGCAGCGGGAAGCCGAGGTCGACCAGCTCGGGCAGGCGGGCGCTCAGCTCCCAGTTGTGCGCGGCGGTCTTGGCGAAGCCCAGCCCCGGGTCGACGATGATCCGGTCGGCGGCCACCCCGGCGGCCAGGGCCTCGTCGACGCGCCGGCTCAGCTCGGCGCGCACGTCGGACACCACGTCGGCGTACCGGGCCAGGTCCCGCATCTCGCGCGAGTGTCCCCGCCAGTGCATCAGCACCCAGGGGCAGCCGGCGTCGCGGACCACCCGGGCCATGTCCGGGTCGGCGAGGCCCGCGGAGACGTCGTTGACCACGTCCGCGCCGGCGGCGAGGACCGCCTCGGCCACCCTGGCCCGGCTGGTGTCGATGCTGACCGGGATGCCGGCGGCGCTCAGCTCGCGGATCACCGGCAGCACCCGGGCGATCTCGGTCTCGGCGTCGATCCGGTCGGCGCCCGGCCGGGTCGACTCGCCGCCGACGTCGACCAGGTCCGCGCCGGCCGCCCGCAGTCGCACTCCGTGTGCGACTGCGGCGTCCAGGTCGGCGTATCTGCCGCCGTCGGAGAAGGAGTCGGGCGTGACGTTGAGGACGCCCATCACCACCGGGGCCTCCGCCCGTACCAGATCGGTCACGGACCCGACAGTACCGGTCGCCAGCAGGGCTTCCGGCGGCCCGGGCGACCCCACCGGACGACGGCCCTGACGTGCCGATTGGAACAGGTGTACGATCGGTCTTCGGGCCCGTTCCGGGTCGACTCTTCGCGGGTTGTCGCAAAGGTGGCCGGGCCGTACGCTTTGGAATTGCCCAGCATCGAGATGGCGAAGCCTGGAGGGAGGGCCGAAGCGGGACAGATCCTCCCAAAGCTCACCACCCTCCGTGGTGGGTGACGAACGCAGCGTCGCCGACGCTGTGTGCAGCGAGCACCAATCCCGCCAGGCTTTGCCCACATGCACCACCGCGGCGCCGCCGGCCGCGACCTTGGGGAGGTTTTCCAGTGATCGCCATCGAGCTCATGGGGACGGCGTCCGCCGCTGTCGACCACGCGCTCCACACCCTGGCGTCGACTCCACTCGCCGAGCCGGCTCCGAAGGGCATCGACACCAACAATGTCGTCTCCTTCTTCGCCAGCAAGATCGCGCCGATCCTGCTCGCGGTGCTTGGCGTGATCTTCATCGGCCGAGCCAGCCGGGGTGAGATCTCCAAGGTGCTGACCAGCTCGGCCATCGCGATCATCGGGCTGGCCTTCATCGCCGGCGCGGCCACACTCTTCTTCGTCGGCGACTACCTGATCAACCTGATCTTCGAATAGGCGTTGGGCGACGATGCGGCTGCGCACCGACGACGACATCTACCGGGCACGCCTCGTCTACCTGGGGCCGCCCGGGTACACCCTTCCCGTCCACCTGCCGTACGCCCAGTACGGCCTGTTCATGCTGCTCGTACCCCTCTACATGTTCATCCACTGGTTGTTCACGCTCCAGGTCGAGCTCTTTCCCGCCTGGGAGATCTCGCTCGCCATCGTGACGACCTCGTTCATCTTCCGGTACGTCGACCCGGACCGGCCGGCGCGCATGGTCATCCGGACCGCGCTGACGGACTGGCGACGCACCCGGGAGCCGGCCGCCGAGCTGCGCGACCCGCGCCTCGTCGCGAGCCGGATCAGGATCCGGGAGGAACTGGCATGACCGGGCGTACGCAGACGGCGCAGACGAACGACGCGGGTGAGGCGGTCGCATGAGTCGCTCTTCCACGCCGGGTTCCCCGGCCGGGCGCCCGGCCGGACCCCACGGTAACCGTGCGCGATCGTTCGACTACCCACCGGACGAGGAGCTGGACGAGGCCACCCTCGACCCGGCCCTGGTGACCAGCCCCCAGCACGGTCGCGTCGGGGTCTTCCAGCCGCCCCGGCCGCTGGCTCCCCGCGGCAGCACCGAGCAGCGGGAGCCGGTGGTCGCCGACGGCGGCGACATCGACTCTCCCTTCCTCGACCTCTTCGGCGGCGCGCAGCCCCGGGTCCGCCGGCCGGCGAGCCCGCCTGCCGGCCCGCCCGTCCCGGTGGAGCCCGTGGTGGCGCCGCCCCGGCGCGGCATCGGCCGCGAGGCGCCGCCGATCCCGCACCAGCACGCGGCTCCGGTCGAGCCGGCCCTGCCGCCTCGGACGGTCCCGTCCCAGCACACCGGCCCGGTCGAGCCGGTCGAGCCGCCCGGGGCTGTCCCGCCGCAGCACGCCGCTCCGGTCGAGCCGCCCCTGCCGATCCCGCACCAGCACGCCGCTGCGGTGGAGCCGGTCGAGCGGCCCCTGCCGCCACCGGCCCTGCCCGCCCGGCCCGAGGACGAGCCGCCGGCCGCCCGATTCCGGGAGAGCGCGCCCGGCGTCCGCCCCGTGGGCCGGCCCCGCGAGGCGGTCGAGGCCGCCCGCCCGGCGGCGCACGTCGTCCCCGAAGCGCCGGAGCAGCCCGCCCTCGAACCGCCGCCGGCCACCCGTACCCGGGTGCCGCACCAGGTCGGCGACCGGCTCCCGGCGCTCCGGTCCGAGCCCGAGCCGGCCGAGCCCGAGGCCCCGGTCGAGCGCCCTGCCCGCCGGCGCGACCGGCGGCCGGCGGAGCCCCGGCCGGAGACGCGCGAGCTGGCCACCCCGTCCGGCCGGGAGGTGGCCGCGCCCCGGCAGCGGTCGCCGGAGCGCGGCGGCAAGCCCGCGAAGCCGGTCCGGGTCCGGGCCCCGAAGATCAAGTTCGGGGATCGGGACCCCGCGGTGGAGCTGGCCATCACCGAGATCGCCGGCCACCTCACCTTCACCCCCAACACGGTCACCGCGTGGTACTGGCTGCCCGAGGTGCGCTGGGCGTTCCGCCCCGACGCCGAGCGCGAGGCGCTGCTCTCGGCGATCTCCGAGCAGTACGCCGGCCTGGCCGGCTTCCGGCTGCACCTGCGCCGCACCACCCGGCCGTTCCCGGCCGACGAGTGGGCCCGCACCATCGACGCGCACACCGCCGCGCCGCTGCCCGACGTGCCCGGCACCACCGGCTGGGCCGACCATCTGGTCGCGGCGCAGCGGCACCTCATGGCGGTCAACCACGCCGAGGGGCAGACCTACCTCGGCGTCACCTTCGCCCGCCGATCGCTCGGCGACTCGCTCACCGAGCGGCTGCTGCGCACCTTCGGCCGGGGCACCGCCGACGGCGAGCGGCGCCGGCTGGGCCGCACCGTCGAGCAGTTCGACGAGGTGCTCGGCGCGTTCGGCATGCGCGGCCGCCGGGTCACCGCGCAGGAGTTGGAGTGGCTCCTCTACCGCTCGGTGGCGCTCTGCATGGCGCCGCCCGGCGTGCTGTCCCCGATCACCAACGGGCGGTGGGAACGCGGCGATCTGCTGGCCCTCACCGAGCAGGTCGAGCGCTACCGCACCCCGTACGGCTCGACGGTCAAGCTGGTCAACCGGATGACCGGCGAGGAGCGGCACGTGGCCGTGCTCGCGGTCGGCCGGATGGAACCGCTGGAGATCCCCGAACGGCACGAGCCCTGGCTGCACTTCCACGAGCGGCTGCCGTGGCCGATGGAACTCTCCACCCGGGTCGACATCCTCGGCCCCGGCGACTCCTTCCGGAACCTCGAACACCGGCTCCGGATGATCCGCTCCCAGCAGCTCGACTACGCCGAGCACGGCATCGACGCCCCACCCGAGCTGGAGCGGCTGGCCAAGCGGGCACTGGTCATCGGCGACGAGATGACCACCGGCCTGCCGGTCGACTCGGCCCGCGCGCACGGCTGGCACCGGATCGCCGTCGGCGGCCGCACCCGCGAGGAGTGCCTGGAACGGGCCCGCCGGCTCATCCAGCTCTACTCGCGTGAGCTGCGCATCTCGCTCCAGCACCCGAAGAACCAGGACTGGCTGGCCCGCGAGTTCATCCCCGGCGAGCCGATCGCCAACACCGGCTACGTCCGGCGGATGCCGGTCAACCTGCTCGCCGCCGCGCTGCCCCAGGCCGCCTCCACGGTCGGCGACCGGCGCGGCGACCTGATCGGCCGGACCGCCGGCACCTGCCGCCGCCCGGTCTTCCTCGACCTGCACTTCCCCATGGAGGTCCGCGAGCGCTCCGGCCTCGCCGTCTTCGTGGCCGAGCCGGGCGGCGGCAAGTCCACCCTGCTCGGCGCGCTCGGCTACCTGTCAGCCCGGCGCGGCGTGCAGGTGACCCTGCTCGACCCGTCCGGCCCGCTCGCCCGGCTCTGCGCCATGCCGGAGCTGGCGCCGTACTCGCGGGTGCTCAACCTGACCGGCTCGGAGCAGGGCACCCTGGCACCGTACGCGCTGATCCCCACGCCGCTGCGCAGCGAGTTCGGCGCCGGAGCGGCCGGCGACCGGGAGTTCGAGATCGCGGTCTCCAACGCCCGCGCCGAGCGCCGGATGCTGGTGCAGGACATCTGCATGATGCTGGTGCCGCCACAGGTCGCCCGGGAGGCGTCCACGGCCACCCTGTTCCGGCACGCCGTACGCCAGGTGCCGGCCGAGGAGACCTCCACGCTGGACGACGTGGTCGCCTGCCTCCAGGGGCTCGACGACGACGCCGGCCGGGAGCTGGCCAACCTGCTCCTCGACACCGCCGAGATGCCGCTGGCCATGCTCTTCTTCGGCCGGCCGCCGGAGGGGCTGCTCGGCGCCGACGCGGCGCTCACCGTGATCACCATGGCCGGGCTCCGGCTGCCCGACCTCAAGATCGAGCGGGAGTACTGGTCGGCCGAGGAGGCGCTGGCCCTGCCGATGCTGCACACCGCGCACCGGCTGGCCGTCCGCCGCTGCTACGGCGGCTCGATGTCCTCCCGCAAGCTGGTCGGCCTGGACGAGGCGCACTTCATGGAGGGCTGGCGCTCCGGCCGGTCGTTCCTGGTCCGCCTCGCCCGCGACTCCCGCAAGTGGAACCTGGCCGCGCTCGTCGCCTCGCAGAACCCGAAGGACATCCTCGGGCTCGACGTGCAGAACCTGGTCTCCACCGTCTTCGTCGGCCGGATCGCCGAGGACACCGAGATCGCCTCCGAGGCGCTGCGGCTGCTCCGGGTGCCGGTCAACGACGGCTACGAGGCCACCCTCGCCTCGCTGTCCCAGGCCGACAGCGGCTCGGCCGCCCGGCTCGGCTTCCGCGAGTTCGTCATGCGCGACGTCGACGGCCGCGTGCAGAAGGTCCGGGTCGACGTGTCGTACGTCGACGGGCTGCTGGAGCACCTGGACACCACCCCCGCCGCGGTCGCCCAGGCCGCCGGGCAACTGCCGACCGTCCTGGCTGATCTGGAGGCGTGACATGGCGAGGGCCCGGGCACGGATCGCGGCGCTCCTCCTCGCACTCGGCCTACTGGCCGGGGCCACCATCGCCTGGCCGCTGGTCGGGGCGACACCCGCGTACGCCGCCGTGCCGGCCGCCCAGGCCCGGGCCGAGCTGTGCAGCACCAAGCAGTGGCAGGCCGACTTCCGCGCCTGCGTCGCCAAGCTCAAGGCCGTGAGCGAGGACCAGGTCGAGTGCCGCAACGCGCCGGTCCCCGGCGCACCGGACTCCGGACTGGCCGGCTGGTTCGCGTCCCGCCCCGACTCCGCCAAGGAGCCCGGCCCCAAGGGCCTCTACAGCGACTACGGCTACGCCGGATACAGCTACACCACGTACGACGTCGACGGCGGCTGCGCGTCCTCGGTGCTGCATCCGGACTACCGGTTCACCACGATGGTCGCGAACGGCGAGTTCATGTTCGCCAACGCGATCATCGGCGCGTCGAACGCCCTGCGCGAGCGCGCCTGGGATCCGCGGACGATGTGGCGCTGGGCCGACCCGCTGGTGGAGCAGGCCACCAAGGCCGTCTACCAGAAGGTGTTCAGCGTCTTCGGCATCATCACCATCTGCGTGGTCGGCCTCTACCTGCTCTGGCGCTCGCGCCAGTCGGACATGAGCAACGCCATGACCACGGCCGGCTGGGCGATCCTGGTGATGGTGGCGGTGACCGCCCTGGCCGCGTGGCCGGTCAAGTCGGCGAACATCGCCGACAGCACCCTGATCACCACCCTCGGCGTGGTGCACGACGCCGTCGGCCCGGCTTCCAAGGACATCCCCCCGGACAGGTGCGCTCTGCCGAATCCGAACGCCTGTGTCGACAAGCGCCCGCCGGCCGTGCGGGCCAGCGACACGGCGACCGAGACAATGCTCTACCGCAACTGGCTGCGCGGCGTGCTCGGCTCCGCCGACAGCGAGACCGCCAAGAAGTACGGCCCGGCGCTCTACGACGCCAAGTCGCTGACCTGGGACGAGGCTGAATCAATCCGCGCAAACCCCGGCACCCGTGATGTGGTCATCAAGGCCAAGCAGCAGCAGTGGGCCCGGGTGGCCGAGCAGATCAAGTCGGAGGACCCGGAGGCGTACGAGTACCTCCAGGGCGTCCGCGACATGGATCGGATCGGGGCCGGGTTCATCGCGGTGCTGGCCTCGCTGCTCTTCGCGATGTTCGACCTGACCGCGTCGGTGCTGGTGCTGCTCGGCTTCCTGATCTTCCGCTGGGCGGTGATCGCCGCGCCGATCCTGGGCACGGTCGGGCTGATGCGCCCCGCGAGCGCCGGCCTCCGGCGGCTGGCCAACGCCGTGGTGGCCGCGGTGTTCAACATCGCCATCTTCGGCACCGGCGCGGCCATCTACCTGTTCGCCGTGGATCTGATCATGAACACGCCGACCCTGCCCGGCTGGCTCCAGGTGGTCCTGGTCTGGCTCTGCGGCGTGGTGGGCTGGCTGCTGCTCCGCCCGTACCGGCGGATCACTCAGCTCGGCGGAAAGGACAGCAGCGAGGCGGTCAGCTCGGCCGGCTCCTGGCACCGGCGGTTCTTCCGCGACATGCGGGTCGCGGCCCGCCTCGACGTGGCCGAGCCGGGTGGCACCGCCGAGCCGGCGATGGGGCGGCGGCGCGGCGTGACGGCCGACCAGCGCAGCCTGCGGCCGGAGGCCCGGCACGAGGATCCGGCGCACACCGTCACGGTGGTCGAGCGGGAGCGGCCCGACGGGCGGGTTCGGCCCGAGGACGCCCCACCGGCCGAGCGCGGGTCCGGCCGCACGGCCGCGCCCCGACCCCGCCGCGCGCCGGGGAGCTGGACCGGGCCGGAGGTGCCCGAGGAGGCGCCCTCCTTCGCCGTCTACCGGCCGGACTCGGCCGAGCGCACCGCCGCGCCGAAGCCGGCGCCGCGGATCCGCTCCGAGGCACGGTGAGGCCGGTGCGGCGGGCACTGGAATTCCTCGTCACCCGCGTACTGCGGTCCCGCCTCGGTGTCGCGCTGGTGATCGCCGTCCTGGTCTTCGGCGTGATCGGCGCGGCCCGGCTGGTCTCCGGCCCGGTCGACTCGACTCTCGGTCTGAGCACCCGCCCGAGCCAGCCGATCAGCACGGTGGACCCGCACGCCGGTGAGGACGGGATGCTGTCGAGCCCTCCGGCGGCGGTCTCACCGAAGACCCGGCCGGGCGAGGCCACCCCGGAGCAGACCGCCAGCCGGTTCACCACCGCCTGGCTGACCGGCCCGGGCAGCAGCGGCGAGGCGTGGTTGTCGCGCCTGCGGCCGCTCTCCACACCCGCCCTCGTCGAGAAGATGACCGGCGCCGACCCGGAGAGCGTGCCCGCCGGCCGGGTGGCCGGCGCGGTGACCCTCCGCCCCCGGACGGAGTCCTTCGTGGAGGTGCTGGTCCCGCTCGACGACGGCCGCCTCCGGCTCGAACTGGTGGCCACCGACGGCCGGTGGCTGGTGGACGCGGTCGACTGGGAGCGGCAGTGAGCGCCGGCTCCGGCGTCATCGCGCCGGTCCGTCGCAAGCTGCGGGTCGGCGTGCTGCTCACCGCGGTCACCACGGTGCTCACCCTGCTCTGCTGCGTCGGCGGCGCGGGCGCGTTCCTCCTCACCGAACTGGGCGGCGACCAGAAGGACGGCGCGCTCGCCGGCCTCAACTGTGACCCGGCCTACCAGGTCAACCTCACCGGGGACATGCCGCGCTTCACCGAGTACGGCGACGGCCAGCTCCGCAACGCCGCCGTCATCATCAAGGTCGGCCAGGACCTGAAGGTGCCCGCCCGCGGCTGGGTGATCGCGCTGGCCACCGCGATGCAGGAGTCCGGGCTGCGCAACCTCGCCAACAGCAAGGTGCCGGCGTCGCTGGCCCTGCCGCACGAGGGCGTCGGCGCCGACCACGACTCGCTCGGGCTGTTCCAGCAGCGGCCGGGGTGGGGCAGCGTCGAGCAGCGGATGACGCCCTCGTACACGGCCCGGAAGTTCTACGAGAAAATGGTCAAGGTGCGGAACTGGCAGGACCGGCCGCTGACCGTGGTGGCCCAGCGGGTGCAGGTCAGCGCCTTCCCGGACGCCTACGCCAAGCACGAGGACCTGGCCGGCCGGATCGTGGACACGCTCGCCGGCGGGGCCGCCCGGACCGTCGAGATCGCCGGCAAGGCGGTCTGCGACGCCGCCGCCGGTGCCAGGATCGCCGCCTCCGGCTGGACCGCCCCGCTTCCCGGCGGCGTCGTCTCCGGCTTCCGCACCACCCAGCGGCCCAGCCACAACGGGGTCGACCTCGCCGCGGACAAGCGCACCCCGATCCACGCCGCCTCGGCGGGCCGCGTGCTGGTGGCCCGCTGCGACCCCGACCACTCGGGGAAGCGCGACTGCGACCGTGACGGTTGGCCGGACAAGGGCGGCTGCGGTTGGTTCGTGGACATCCTGCACGCGGGCGGCTACATCACCCGTTACTGCCACATGATCGAGCGCCCCCGGGTGGTGCCCGGCCAGTCCGTGGAGGCGGGCGAGGTGATCGGACTCTCCGGCACCAGTGGCAACTCCTCCGGCCCGCACCTGCACTTCGAGGTGCATGTGGACAGCGACCGGTCCAGCCGGGGCGCGATCAACCCGGTGCCGTTCATGCGCGAGCGGGGTGCGCCCGTGGACGGGACCGCGTGAGGCGCACCGGCCCATGAGCGACCCGCTGCCCGACCCCTTCGCGGACCGGCCCGACTGGGCCCCGCAGCCACCCCGCCCGGTCGAGATCGTGCCGGCCACCGGCCGGATCGAGCTGCGCGGCCGCCGCGTGCTGGTCGGCCTGCCCGGACTCGGTTGGCGCGGTGACCTGCGCGCCGACGAGCGGGTGGTGCAGGGCAGCCGGACCTACGTGCCGGTCATCCCGGAGCACGAGTGGTACCGCGCCGAGTCCGAGCAGGTGGAGGTCTTCGCACCGCTGGTGCCGGTGGAGCGGGTCTGGGTGGAGACCGTGGGCGAGCGACGGCCGCCGGCCGGGCCGACCGAGTCGGGCATCCGGCTGGTCTCGCTCGACGCGCCCACCTGCCGCCCGCCGACTCCGGTCTTCGAGGCCGACTCCGTCACCGGCCGGCGCGTGGTGCATGTGAACGGGTCGACCGAGCAGCGCGACCTGCGCGCGGTCACCGAAACCTACTCCGGCACGGACGGGGACATCTGCGTCCGGGTGGCCCCGGAACTGGAGTGGTACCGCTGGGCCTGGCGCGGCCAAGCGCCGACCACCATGGAGGTGCCGGTGCACCTGCTCTGGCTGGAGTAGGACTTCACCCGACGCGCTCGGCCGTGCAGACCCCCCAGCCGTCGCTTCTTCTTGTGTTGAACCGCCAGGCCTGCCGATCGCTCTGGGAGATCCCGTCGACGTAGGCCGAAATGATGAGGTCGACTTGGACGAGGGCCTCATCACCTGACTTCTCGGTGCTCAACGCGCCCCAGCTCACCGAGATCGTCGTGTCGAACTTCTTCTCGCGCGCGACAAGATCATCGCGCAGCGCTTGCAAGCTGGCGAGATCGGTCTTGCCCTCGCAAGTGAACTCCTGCGCCTTTGTGTCGTTGCGGTCGGCCATGAATGCTTGGATGTAGTTGGCTACCACCACGTCCGGCGCGCTGCGGTCGGGAGCGGTGGCGCGGTCGTACAGCACGAATCCGACGATGCCGCCGCCCGCACAGACAAGTGCCAGCACCCCGGCGACCACCGCGAGGACGGTCCGCAGCCGCCGCTTCGGGCGTACCGGCGCCGGAGCGGGCGCGGGCGGCGCCAACTGCTCGGGCGGGGTCCGCTGCGCCGGTACGCGGGAGACCTGGGAACCGGCGGGGGGCTGCACTGATTCCACCTCCTGAGGCTATCGGCTGCGCGCCGCGTACCCAATGCCTCAGAACTGGCGGATCTGCGGCATAATTCGGCCTCTCCGGCGCCGGGCGGCGCTCGGTCCGAACGGAGGCCGTGGCGAACCGCCGGCCGGTGAGGCTGCTCACCGCTGAGCCGGTCACCGCGCCGACCGACATCCCGGAGGACGGCCCCCGGCTGGGATACCGTCACCACCGGGGAGGAGATGTCAGCCTCGGGAAGAGAGGTGGACGGGTGGCGAGTCCGAAGGCGCGCGCCGGCCGGGCCGCCGCGCTGCAACGCAGGGCCGAGGCCACCGCTACCGCGGCGGCCGGGATCCTCGACGAGATCCGGCCCGCCCCCGCCGACCACCACCGGCAGTACGAGCTGGCCGAGCGGCTCCGTGCCGCCGCGGCGGTCGCGGCGCCGGGCTGGGCCGGCGAGCCCATCGAGACGTTGGCCCCGACGGCCCCGCCCGGCGACGGCCCGCCCGCCTTCGTCCGGGTGGGTGCCGCCGCGCCGCTGGACGACGCCCGGTTCCCCGCGCTGGTGCCGCTGCTCGGCAGTGGACATCTGAGCATCGACGCCGACGCCGGCGACCCGCGGGTCGCCGGGCTGCTCCGGGCCCTGCTGCTGCGGCTGTTCGCGGCCAGCCCGGCCGGCGCCCTGCTGGCCCGCGCCGTCGACGGCGGCCCGGGCGACGCCTTCGCCGGTTACGCGGCGCTGGCCGACGCGGGTCTGCTGCCGCCGCCCGCCACCGACCTGGGCGGGCTCCGGGCGGTGCTGGCCGAGGCCGAGCAGTGGGTGGCCGCCGGCACCGCGCGCCAGCGCGGGCACGACCGCACACTGCTGCTCATGGTGGCCGCCCTACCCGACGGCGCCACCCGGTCCGATCTGGACCGGCTCGCCGAGTTGGCCGCCCAGGGGCCCCGGGCCGGGCTGCACCTGGTGCTGGCTGGCTGGCCCGCCGGTTCGCCGCTGCCGCAGGCCACCCCGCTCGCCGTGCGGACCGCGTACGCGCTGGTCGGCGACCCGCCCGCCGCCGGGTTCAGCAGCCCCGGGGCGGAGTCGCCGGGCGGGTTGAACTGCCCGGTCTTCCTCGACGAGGATCCGCCCGCCGAGCTGGTCGCCGGGGTGTGCCGGCGGTTGGTCCGGCAGATCGAGGACGGCTCCCGGCTGGCCCTCACCGACCTGCTGCCCGAGGGTGACCTCTGGGCGGAGGGTTCGGTCGACGGGCTCACCACGACGGTCGGTGACGCCGCCGGCCGGCCGGTCAGCCTGGGCTTCACCGAGCTGACCCCGCACTGGCTGGTCAGTGGGCGGTCGCAGGCGGGGCGGTCGGCGTTCCTCACCGACGCGCTCTTCGGCCTGGCCGCCCGCTACGGCCCGGACGAGCTGGTCCTCTACCTGGCCGACCTCGACGACGGCGAGTCCTTCGTGGAGTTCCTCCAGACCGAGCGGGACCGGTCCTGGGTGCCGCAGGTCCGGGCCGCCGGGATGGCCGCCGACCGGGAGTACGTGGCGGACCTGCTCGGCGAGTTGGAGGCCGAGCTGCACCGCCGGGAGGAGGCGGCCCGGCGGGCCGGCGGCCAGCGCTACGCCGAGCTGCGCCAGCACCAGTCGCTGCCCCGGATCGTCTGTGTCATCGACAACTTCCCGCTGCTGCTGCGCGAGCGGGACCGGCTCGCCGCCGACCTGCTGGCCCGGCTCGACGGGCTGGCCCGCGCCGCCCGGTCGTACGGGATCCACCTGGTCCTGGCCGGCGAGGGCGACCTCGGCATCGGCGGCCCGCGCGACCCGCTGCTCGGCCAGTTCCCGGTCCGGGTGGCGCTGCCGGGCGGTTCGGCCGTGCTGGAGCCCACGAACGACGCGGCCGCCGGCCTGCCGGTGGGCAGCGCCGTGGTGAACACCGCCGGCGGGTTGGGCGGCCCGCGTGGCGCGACCCGGGGCCACGAGCGGATGATCCGGTTCCCCGACCCGCACGAGGACCCCGCGGTCCTCGCCGACCTGCGGCACCGGCTCTGGTCGGCCCGGCCCGAGGGCGCCGGCCCGCCGGTGGTCTTCGCCGGGTTCGCCCGCCCGCTGCTCGCCAACGATCCTCGGCACCGGGCGGCGCTGGCCGGCCGGGCGCACGCGCCGGCCGCGCTGCTCGGCCGGGCGGTGGACGTCCGGCGCTCCACGGTGGCCGTGCCGCTCGGGCCGGCCGCCGGCCGGAATCTCGCGGTGCTGGGCCGGGACGAGGAGGCCGAGCGGCTGCTGGTCACGGCGGTCCGCAGCGCGGCGGCGGCCCATCCCGGCACGGCGCGGTTCGTGCTGGCGCCGCTGGCCAACGGGTCGGCCGAGCCGGCGGGTGTGCTCGCCGCCGAACTGGCCGGGCGGCACCGGGTGGAGACCGTCGACGTGACCGGGCTGCGGGCGGCGATGGCGGCGGACGAGCCGGGCTACCTCGTGGTGTTCGGGTTGGACGTGCCGGACGGGACCGAGCTGCCGCCCGAGCTGCTGCGCGCGCTGCTGCTGGAGGGTCCGCCGGCCGGCCGGCACCTGCTCGGCTGGTGGCGCACGGTGGCGCCGCTGGCCGGGCTGCTCGGCCCGGAGGGCGAGGTGGACAAGCTGACCGCCGTGGTGGTCACCGACGTGCCCGGCGGCCGTCTGGAGCAGCTCTTCGACCGGCCGGTGCTCTGGCGGCCCCGGCCGGGCCGGGCCGTGCTCTGGGACGGCCCGGGCGAGCAGGGCACGGTGCTGGTGCCGTTCGGGGAGGACCCGTGAGGGGTGAGCCGGTCTTGCGAGCCCCGCAGTCGCCAACCGGGGAGGCAGCATGAGCGAAGCCGGCACGGCTGTGCCCGCGCCCCGGTCCGGCGGCCCGACGGTCGACGCGGATCCGGCCGGCGCCGCCTGGGCGGACTACGTGGCCGCCGCCCGGCAGCTCGACGGCGTACGCCGGGCCGCGGCGACCGCCGCCGGTGAGCAGGCCCGGTCCGTGGCGGCCGCCCGGGAGGAGCTGACCGCGGTTCGCGAACGGCTCGCCCCGCAGCAGTCCCGGCTCCGGGAGCTGGGTGTGCCGGCGATCTCGCTGGTGCCGACGCCCCCGGAGGTGTCCGAGGCGGCCCGGCCGATGGCGGCCGGGCCGGCGGCGGTGCTGGCGGCCCTGCGGACCGCCCGGGGTTGGGCGGACGCGGCGGACGACAGCCTCGCCGCGCGCGGCCTGCCCCGGCTGGCCCGCTGGCCGGCGTACCCCCGCAATCTGCTGGTCTACGGGCCGCTGGCGCTGGTGGTGCCGCTCATCCAGCTCGCGCTCCTCCTCGCCACGGGCACCGGCCCGGTGACGGTGGTCGCGCTGGTGGTGGGGCTGCCGCTGCCGGCGGTCGCGTTCATGCTGGGCTGGCTCGCGGTGGGGCGGCTGTTCCGGCCGCGCCCGGCCGACCGGGTGGACCGGACGCCCCGCTTCGGCGCGCTGGTCTGCCTGGTGCCGGCGGTGCTGACCACGGCCGGCCTGCTGCTGGCCATGCTGGCGGACTGAGCGACCGGACACGCCACCGGGCCCCTCCCGTGAGGGAAGGGCCCGGTGGCGGTGTGGTCAGCGCGGGATGATCAGGGCCATCGCCTCGGCGCGCGACTTGGGGTCGTGCTGGAGGGTGCCCCGGACCGCCGAGGTGATCGTCTTGGCGCCGGACTTCTGGATGCCGCGCATCGCCATGCACATGTGCTCGCACTCGAGCACCACGACGACGCCGCGCGGCGCCAGCTTGTCCATGAGCAGGTCGGCGACCTGGGAGGTGAGCCGCTCCTGCACCTGGGGGCGCCGGGCGAACACCTCGACCAGCCGGGCCAGCTTGGACAGGCCGGTGATCCGGCCATCCGGCCCGGGGATGTAGCCGATGTGCGCGCTGCCCCGGAACGGGAGCAGGTGGTGCTCGCAGAGGCTCATCACGTCGATGTCCCGGACGAGCACCAACTCCTCGTGGTTGGCCTCGAAGGTGGTGCTGAGCACCTGCGCCGGGTCCACCCGCAGGCCCGCGAAGAGTTCGGCGTACGCGCGGGCGACCCGGGCCGGCGTCTGCTGGAGGCCGTCCCGGTCCGGGTTCTCCCCGACCGCGATGAGGATCTCCCGGACCGCCTTCTCGATGCGGGCCAGGTCGACGCTCTCCTCCACCGGCCGCCCGGTCAGCTTGCCGCTGATCAGGCGCGCGGCGACGTAGTCGAGCGCGTCGTCCCCGTCGGGCTCGGTCGCGGAGACGGCCAGCTCCCGGTCGCGGGAGCTGGCCGTCGGGTCGGTGGTCAGTGGGTACCGTCCGAGTTGTTCGAGGGGGACCCGCCGACCGAGGCGCCGTCGGCCTGGGCCTGCGCCTTGAGGGTCTCCTTCTCGGCGGGCGTGAGCACGGGCGGCTCGGTGGAGGGCTGACGCTTGCCGAAGCCGTGGTAGGGGGCCATCGGCGGGCGCTTCGCCACCCGGGCGCAGATCCGGGCCATGTCGGCCGTGGAGAGGGTCTCCTTCTCCATCAGCTCGAGCACGATGTTGTCCAGGACGTCCCGGTATTCCACCAGGATCTCCCAGGCCTCGTCATGGGCCAGCTCGATCAGTGCCCGCATCTCGCCGTCGATCTCGGCGGCCACCGCGTCCGAGTAGTCCCGCTCGTGGCCCATGTTGCGGCCGAGGAACGGCTCGTCGCCGCTGGTGCCGTACTTGATCGCGCCGAGCTTGGAGCTCATGCCGTACTGGGTGATCATCGCGCGGGCCAGCTGGGTGGCCTTCTCGATGTCGTTGCCGGCGCCCGTGGTGGGCTCGTGGAAGACAAGCTCCTCGGCGGCCCGGCCGCCCAGCGCGTACGCCAGGGTGTCGATCATCTCGGCCCGGGTCTGGGTGTACTTGTCCTCGGTCGGCAGGACCAGGGTGTGGCCCAGCGACCGGCCCCGGGACAGGATGGTCACCTTGTGCACCGGCGCGGCGTGCGGCAGCGCCCAGGCGACCAGCGCGTGCCCACCCTCGTGGTACGCGGTGATCTTCTTCTCCTGGTCGCTCATCACCCGGGTCCGGCGCTGCGGACCGGCGATCACCCGGTCGATCGACTCCTCCAGGGAGTCGTTGGTGATCGCCCGCTGGTCCTTGCGGGCGGTGAGCAGCGCGGACTCGTTGATCACGTTGGCCAGGTCGGCGCCGCTGAAGCCGGGGGTGCGCCGGGCGACCGAGTCGAGGTCGACGTCGGGCGTGAACGGCTTGCCCTTGGCGTGCACCCGCAGGATGGCCTTGCGGCCCTCCATGTCGGGGGCGTCGACCGGGATCTGCCGGTCGAAGCGGCCCGGGCGCAGCAGCGCCGGGTCGAGGATGTCCGGCCGGTTGGTGGCGGCGATCAGGATGACGCCGCCCTTGGTGTCGAAGCCGTCCATCTCGACCAGCAGCTGGTTGAGGGTCTGCTCCCGCTCGTCGTGCCCGCCGCCCATGCCGGCGCCGCGGTGCCGGCCGACCGCGTCGATCTCGTCGACGAAGACGATCGCCGGCGCGTTCGACTTGGCCTGCTCGAAGAGGTCGCGGACCCGGCTGGCGCCGACACCGACGAACATCTCCACGAAGTCCGAGCCGGAGATCGAGTAGAACGGCACGCCGGCCTCGCCGGCGACCGCGCGGGCGAGCAGGGTCTTACCGGTGCCGGGCGGGCCGAAGAGCAGCACGCCCTTCGGGATCTTGGCGCCCAGAGCCTGGTACTTCGCCGGGTTCTGCAGGAAGTCCTTGATCTCGTGCAGTTCCTCGACGGCCTCGTCCGCCCCGGCCACGTCCGCGAAGGTCGTCTTCGGCGTGTCCTTGGTGATCATCTTCGCCTTGGACTTGCCGAAGTTGAGCACCCGCGAGCCGCCGCCCTGCATCTGCGACATGAAGAACAGCAGCAGGAGCACGAGCAGCGCGATGGGCAGGAGGTTGACCAGCAGGCTCACCCAGATGCTGTCCGAGGAGACCTTGGTGTCGGCCGGACCGGTGACCCGGTTGGCCGCCTTGGCGTCCAGGACCTCGTTCCAGACCTGGCCGCCCACCTCGTAGGGGAACTGGGCCTCGATCCGGTCGGTGGTCGTGTCGCCGAACTTCGTCTTCTGGGCCAGGTCGAGCTGGAGCGTCTGCTCCTTGTCCTGGAAGACCGCCTTGTTGATCTTTGCGGTGTGGAGCTGGTCGAGCGCCACCGACGTGTCCACGCGGTGGTAGCTCGGGCCAGCCGTGAAGAGTTGACTGAGCACAACGGCGCCGAGGATGACCAGGATGATCCAGACCACCGGTCGGCGGAAGAAACGCGTACGTTCCATACTGTTGTCGGGCACCGAGGCGCCCGCATCCTCCTGATCGACGTCCTGACCGTCTGATTGGTGTCGCCGCCTCGGGCGGCGGCCGCAGCCGCCGTGCGGGCCGGCCCCGACCCCGAGGCGCCTCAACTGCCGCGCCGCGGTCATTCGACGGTACACCGTTCGCGCCAGATGTGAGCTTGCGAGCCCGGCACTTACGCGTACGGCGAACCCGGGTTTGAGCCGGCGTGGCGGGGAGCTCCCCACCCGGCCACCCGACCGCCCGGTCACGCGGTTCGAGGGGTCGGGCG
Source organism: Micromonospora sp. CA-244673 (assembly GCF_050948395.1). Taxonomy (NCBI): domain Bacteria; kingdom Bacillati; phylum Actinomycetota; class Actinomycetes; order Micromonosporales; family Micromonosporaceae; genus Micromonospora; species Micromonospora sp. CA-244673. The sequence continues at coordinate 6,880,956 of NZ_CP192019.1, forward strand.
TGGAGAGTGCCTCCACGTCACCGGCCTCTACCGTAGACCGGAAGGCTGAGAGCCCGCTGAACGTCGGCTGACGACCGGCCGGGCGCCGGGGTCAGGCCCGGGCGTAGACCTCGGGCTTGAGCACCCCGACGTAGGGCACCTCGCGGTAGCGCTCACCGAAGTCGAGGCCGTAGCCGACCACGAATTCGGTCGGGATGTCGAAGCCGACGTACTTCACCGGGACCGGCACCTTGACCGCGTCCGGCTTGCGGAACAGGGCGACCACCTCGACGCTGGCCGCGGAGCGCGACTCCAGGTAGCGCAGCAGCCAGGAGAGGGTCAGACCGGAGTCGACGATGTCCTCGACGACCACGACGTGCCGGCCGGCGATGTCCCGGTCCAGGTCCTTGAGGATCCGCACCACGCCGGAGGAAGTGGTGCCCTGGCCGTACGACGAGATGGCCATGAAGTCCAGCTCGGCGGGCGGGCCCTGGCGGCCCAGGGCCCGGGCGAAGTCGGCCATGAACATGACCGCGCCCTTGAGCACGCAGACGAGCAGGAGACCGTCGTCGACGTGGGCGTAGTCCGCCGAGACCTGCTTGGCCAGTTCCGCGGTCTTCTCACGGATCTGCGCCTCGGAAATGATCACGTGGTCGATGTCGGCGTCGTACCAGGAGCCGTCAGCCATGCTCCTAGCCTGCCGTACGCCGGATGGCCTCCGTCGGCGGGGCCGCCCCTTTTGGCGCGGTCCCGCCGAGGATTAACGGCGCAGACGGAGCAAATCACCTCAGCAGGTACGGGAGTGCCAGCGGCGCCCGTCCTCGGTCGGCTTCCAGTCGGCCGAGTCCCGGGTGTCGGCGGTCAGCCCGAAGGCGCTGGCGCCGACGAGGAGGAGCAGGAAGAGCAGGAGCAGCAGAACGGTCATGGCGGCGCTCGCTTTCGCGTGGTTGATGCGGTTTTCGCCGCCGGTGCGCACCGGACACCATCAAGTTTGCGACCCGCCGTACGGTTCGGACAGTGGCAGGAATGCCAGTGGGCCTCGATTTCCTGCCACCTGTCGGGTTACCCTCGTCACATGCTTCGATCCGTCGCCGTCGTGGCCCTCCAGGAGGTCGCGGCGTTCGAACTCGGTGTGGTCGCCGAGGTGTTCGGCACCGACCGCACGGCCGACGGCTTCCCCGGCTACCGGTTCGACGTCTGCACGGTGGACGGCGGGCCGGTCCGCAGCCGCTCCGGCTTCCTGATCACCCCCACCGCCGACCTGGCCCCCATCGAGGACGCCGACCTGGTGGCCGTGCCCGCACACGGCGACGGGACGACGCCGGTCCCCGAGCCGGTGCTGGCCGCGCTGCGCCGGGCCGCCGGCCGGGGCGCCTGGCTGCTCAGCGTCTGCTCCGGTGCGTACGTGCTCGGTGAGGCGGGGCTGCTCGACGGGCGCGACTGCACCACCCACTGGCGGCACGTCGACGACCTCCAGGAGCGGTTCCCGGCGGCCCGGGTGCAGTGCAACTCGCTCTACGTGCAGGACGGGCGGCTGCTCACGAGCGCCGGCACCGCGGCCGGCATCGACGCCTGCCTGCACCTGGTCCGCCAGGCGCACGGCTCCGCCACGGCCACGCGGCTGGCCCGCCGGATGGTCGTGCCGCCGCACCGCGACGGCGGCCAGGCCCAGTACGTCGAGGCACCCATTCCGAAGGCGCCCGAGGCGCCCACCCTGGAGCCGGTGCTGGAGTGGCTCATGGGACACCTGGACCGGACCGTGAGCGTCGACGAACTGGCGGCGCGGGCCGGGATGGCGCCACGGACCTTCGCCCGCCGGTTCCGGGCCGAGACCGGCACGACGCCGCACGACTGGCTGACCAACCAGCGGGTGCTGCTCGCGCGGCGGCTGCTGGAGGAGACCCGGCTGAGCGTGGAGAGCGTCGCCGACCGGGCCGGATTCGGCGACGCGGCGGCGCTGCGGCACCACTTCACCCGCCGGGTCGGCACCACCCCGCTCGCCTACCGGACCACGTTCCGGGAGCGGGTCGACGCCTGATCACCAACCCAGCATCGCCCCGTCGACCCGGGACTCCGACCCGGCCATGTAGCCGCCGCCGGGCGCCCGCCAGATCGCCTGGCCGTACCCGAAGACCGACGGCTCGGCCGCGACGGTGATCTCGTGCCCGCGCGAGCGCAACCCCGCGACCAGGTCCGGGTCCAGATCCGGCTCGACCAGCACCGTCCGGCCGGCGTGCCAGTACCAGCGCGGGGTGTCCAGGGCCGCCTGCGGGTCGCGCCCGGCGTCGACGGTGGCCGAGACGAGCTGCACGTGCCCCTGCGGCTGCATGTGCCCGCCCATCACCCCGAACGGGCCGATGGGCGCCCCGTCCCGGGTCAGGAACCCCGGGATGATCGTGTGGAACGGCCGCTTCGCCGGCCCCACCACGTTGGGGTGGTCCGGGTCGAGCCGGAAGCCGAGGCCGCGGTTCTGCAACGCGAAGCCGTGCCCGGGGACCACCACGTGCGAGCCGAACGCCAGGTAGGTCGACTGGATCAGGCTGACCATCATGCCGCCGGCGTCGGCGGTGCAGAGGTAGACGGTGCCGCCGCGCTCCGGCTCGCCGGCCACCGGCTCGCCCGCGCGCCCGGTGACCAGCGCCCGGCGGGCCGCCGCGTAGCCCGGGTCGAGCAGCGCCGCCGTGGGTACGTCGGCACGCTCCGGGTCGGCAACGTGGGCGTGCGCGTCGGCGAAGCCGAGCTTCACCGCCTCGATCTGCCAGTGCACCCGCTCCTCGGGTGACAGCGCGGCCAGGTCCACCCCGTCGAGCACCTGGAGCGCCAGCAGCGCGGCGATCCCCTGACCGTTGGGCGGCAGCTCCCACACCTCGTGCCCCCGGTAGCGCACGGGGACCGGGTCCACCCAGGTCGAGGCGTGCCGGGCCAGGTCGTCGCCGGTCAGGAACCCGCCGGTCCGGGCCGCGTGGCCGTCGATCGCCGCCGCGATCCGCCCCCGGTAGAAGTCCGCCGCCCCGCTCTCCGCGATCCGCCGCAGCGTGCCGGCGGCCGCCGGGTTGCGCCACCACTCGCCGGGCCCCGGCGCGCGCCCGTCCACCGTGAACGCCCGGCGGAACTCGGCGTGCTCCGCCCCGGCCAGCCCGTCGTGGGCGGCGACACCACGGGCCCAGGCGGCGGCCGTGCCGGGGGCCACCGGGTAGCCGTGCTCGGCGTAGCCGATCGCGTCGGCGAACAGCTCGGCGAAGGGCAGCGAGCCGAACCGCTCGTGCAGGTCGCGCCAGCCGGCCGGGGCGCCCGGCACGGTCACCGGCAGCCAGCCCCGGGCCGGCACGGCGGGCCCCCGGCCCTGCGCCCCGCCGAGCGCGTCGACCGGCGCCGCGCCGCGCCCGCCCGTCGCGGCCAGCACCAGCTCGCGCGTGAGCGCCGCCGGGGAGCGGCCGGAGGCGTTCAACCCGTGCAGCCGCTCGCCGTCCCAGACGATGGCGAACAGGTCGCCGCCGATGTCGTTGGACGGCGGCTGCACCACGGTCAGGGTGATCGCGGTGGCCAGCGCCGCGTCGACGGCGTTGCCGCCGCGCCGCAGCACGGCCAGGCCCGCGGCCGCCGCGAGCGGCTGGCTGGTCGCGACGGCGCCGTGGGGGGCCAGCAACGGCTGTCGGGGGTACGCCATGAGCCCTGTCTACCGCCTCCGGCGGCTCCCGGCGACCCTCGGCCCTCCCCCTGCCGCCGGCTCGGCGACCTGGCGGCAACCCGTGCTGTCGGATGCCGCCACCTCGGCGAAGTGGTGGCGGGCAACGCCAGCCCGGCGATATGGCGGCATCCCGCGCGGCCGGCACCGCCATCCCGGCGAGCTGGCGATTCGACGCGGGGCCACCGGGGGTCAGGTGGTGAGGCGGCCGTCCCGGCGGCGGACCGGGAGGCCGCCCGGCAGGTGCGCCGGGCCCTGCCCGTGCCAGTCCGTGACGAGGGCATCCAGCGCCGCCACGTGCCGGTGCGACAGGGCGGCCGGCGAGGCGCCCAGCTCCCGGGCCCACGCGTGCAGCACCCGGGTGCGTACCGCCGCCGGCAGCGCGGCCAGGCCGTCGACCGAGAGCCCGCCCTCGGCCGCCCGGACCTCGGCGAGCGCGGCGGCGGCGAGATCGTCCAGCGCGGCGGTGTCGGCGGCCAGCAGACGGGCGGTCCGGGCCAGGTTGCCCACCACCCCGGGACCGAGCGCCTCGACCAGGGCCGGCAGCACGTCGGCGCGGACCCGCGAACGGGCGTACGCCGGGTCGACGTTGTGCGGGTCCGCCCAGGGCGTGAGCCCGAGCGCGGCGCACGCCCCGCGGGTGTCGTCGCGGGAGACGTCGAGCAGCGGGCGCAGCAGCGGCACGCCGTCCCACTCCCGGCGGGGCGGCATGCCGGACAGGCCGCGCGGGCCGGCGCCCCGGGCCAGCGCGAGCAGCACCGTCTCGGCCTGGTCGTCCCGGGTGTGCCCGAGCAGCACCCCGGCCGCGCCGTGCCGGCGGGCGGTGGCCAGCAGGGCGTCGTACCGGGCCTCGCGGGCGGCCGCCTCCGGGCCGCCGGGCCGGCCGGCGACGGTCACCGGAACCACCTCGACGGGGTCGAGACCGGCCTCGCACGCCCAGCGGGCCACCCGCTCGGCGCGCTCGGCCGAGCCGGGTTGCAGGCCGTGGTCGACGGTCACCAGGCCGGCCCGGCGGTCGAGCCGGGGCGCCACGAAGGCCGTGGCGGCGGCCAGGGCCAGCGAGTCGGCGCCGCCCGAGCAGGCGACCAGCACCGGCCCGGTTCCGGGCAGCCCGGTCAGCGCCCGGCGTACGGCCAGCCGCACCGCGGCCACCGCCGGGGCCAGCGCGGCCACCAGGCTCAGCCGGCCGGGGGGATGTTCGCGGGCCCGCCGTGCACCCGGGCCACCCAGGCGTCCGGGTCGCCCAGCTCGTCGAGCCGGGGCAGGGTCAGCGGCGAGGAGAAGATCTTGTTGAAGCCGGCCATGCCGACCCGGTCCACCACCCCGTGCACGAACTTGCGGCCCTCGGCGTACTGGCGCATCTTGACCTCGATGCCGAGCACCCGGCGGATCGCCTTCTCCAGCGGGTTGCCGGACTCGCGGCGGCGGTTGAACGCCGCCCGGATCGACTCGACGCTGGGGATGACCTGCGGGCCGACGCCGTCCATGACGAACTCGGCGTGCCCCTCCAGCAGGGTCATGAGCGCGGTGAGCCGGTCCAGCACGGCCCGCTGTGCCGGGGTCTGCACAATGTCCAGCACGCTGGCCCGGCTGTCCGGGTCCTTCACCGCGTCGGAGAGCGTGGCCACCCCCCGGCGCAGCCGCTCCAGCAGGTGCTCGCCGCCCTGCGACGCGTCCACGAACGCCTGCACCTCGCTGAGGAAGTACGCCCGCATCCACGGCACGGCGGTGAACTGGGTGCGGTGGGTCACCTCGTGCAGGCAGACCCAGAGCCGGAAGTCCCGGGGATCGGCCCCCAGCTTGCGTTCCACCTCGACGATGTTCGGCGCGACCAGCAGCAGCTGGCCGGGGTCACCGGCAAAGACCTCGTACTGGCCGAGCACCCGGCCGGACAGGTATGCCAGCACCGTGCCGGCCTGCACCCCGGTGAGCCGGGAACCGATCGCCTCGGTGAGCGGCCCGGGCCGCTTGTCGCCGGAGAGCCGGTCCACCAGCGGGGTGATCACCTCGCGGAGGCCGGCGATGTTGGCGGCCGCCCAGTCCCGGCGGTCGACCACGCGGACCGGCGGGTGGCTGACCTGGGAGCGCAGGCCGGTGTAGTCGGCGACGTGGCCGGCGGCCTCCTCGGTCAGCCGGCGCAGCTCGCCCACCACGTCGGTGGCCTCGGCGTACGACACCCGGGGGCCCGACTTGCCCAGTGCCCCCGCGGTCGCGGCGGCCAGATCCCAGTCCACGAACTGCGCCATGAACCCACCGTACCCGCGCCGCGACACCCCCACCCGGGCTCACGAGCGCCGATCGACGCCGGTCGCAGCGGGCGGGACGGTCAGCGGCAGCCGCAGCCGGCCAGCGCGGAGGAGATCCGGTCGAGGGCCTGCCGGGTCTCGTCGAGGGTGTCCGGCGTGCGGTCGGTGAGGACGGCGAAGGTGAGCAGCCGGCCGTCGGCCGTGCTGACCAGCCCGGCGATGGCGTTCACCCCGCTGAGCGTCCCGGTCTTGGCCCGGACCACGCCGGCGCCGGCCTTCGTCGCCGCCGCCTGGTAGCGCTCGTCCAGGGTGCCGGACCAGCCGCCCACCGGCAGGCCGCCGAAGATCGCGGCCAGGTCGGGATGGCTGCCGTTGCCGGCGAGCGTGATCAGGTCGGTGAGCAGGGACGGGCTGATCCGGTTGGTGCGAGACAGCCCGCTGCCGTCGGCCAGGCTGATCTCGTCGGCCGGCAGGCCCAGCTCGCCGAGCACCTGGTCGGTGGCGGCCGCGCCGCCGGCGAACGAGCCGGGCTTGCCCTTGGCGAGCGCGACCTGGCGGGCCATCGCCTCGGCGATCACGTTGTCGCTGTCGCTGATCATGATGTCGACCAGTCGGACCATCGGCAGCGACTGGACCTTGCCCAGCTCGGAGCCGGGGGCGGGCGTGCCGGTCGCCGTCGCACCCGTGTCGGCGGGCGCGGTGCCCCGCTTCACCTCGGCGGCGGCGCCGGAGAGCCCCAGGAGCTTGGCGAACTGCCGGCCGGCCGTGAGGTCCGGCTGGGGCACCCGCTCGGCCGCGTGGTTCATGGCCTCCTCGGTGCGCCGGGCCTCCGCCGCGTCCCGCCGCGCGCCGTCGGTCATCAGCGCGGTGATCGCCGCGCCGAACCCGCCGGTGGGGATGTCGGAGTCCCAGCCCGGCTCGTACACCGGGCCGCTGAACAGCGACGAGTCGACCGTGACCTTGGTCGGGGCGGTGCCACCGAGCGCCTTGCGCACCTGCGCGGCGAGGTCGTCCAGCCGGGCCGCGCCGGGATAGAAGCCGTTCTTGTCGACCGCGAGGGTCGGGTCGCCGCCGCCGACCAGGACCACCTCGCCGGGGGCCGCGCCGGCGACCGCCCGGGTGGGGATCCGGTACGCCGGGCCGCGGGCCGCCAGCACGGCGACCCCGGTCGCCAGCTTCGTCACCGAGGCGGGCACGGTCGGGCTGTCCTGCCCGCTGCCGTAGAGCGCCTGGCCGGTGGCCACGTCGGCCACCGAGACGTTCACCCGGTCGCCGAGCGCGGCGGCGCGGACCAGAGGTTCGAGCGCGGCGCGTACGCCCTCGGGGGTGGGCAGCGGCGCGTTGCCGTCCGCGCCGGCCAGCACGGCGGGCGGCGCCGGCTCGGGCGACTGCGCGGCGGCGGTCGGCGAATCTCCGCCGCCCAGCCAGCCGGCCACCGGGCCGGGACGGACGACAGCCAGCCCGACCACGGCCAGGGCGAGGACCAGCACGCCGGCCAGCACCGCGATCAGCGGGGGCCGGCGCCGGCGTGGTGGCGGGGGCGACGGCGGCAGCGGGGCCGCGCCGATCGGGGGCACCGGCGGGCTCACCGGGATGCCGCCGGGCGCGTCGTACCCGGGCCAGCTCACCGGTGCGGCCGGACCCGGGCCGTGGTCCTGCGGGCCGGCCTGCCCGTGGTCGCGCGGGGCGGCGCGGCCGTACTCCCGTGGGGCGGCCTGGCCGTACTGCCGAGGGTCGGCGTGACCGTACTGCCGGGGTTCGGCCTGGCCGTACTGGCGGGGGTCGGCGTGACCGTGGTCCCGCGGCGCGGCGCGGCCGTATTCTGCCGGGCCGGGGCGGCCGTACTCGCCGGGGTTGGCGCGGCCGACCGGGGCGGACCCGGCGGCGGGCCCGGGGCGGTGGGCGGGGTTGGTGCCGGGGACCGAGACGCGGCCGGTGGCCCCGCCGGAGGCGGAACCGGCGGATGCGCGCCCGTCAACTCCGTCGGGGCGGTAGTGTGAATCTTCCCTCCCCACGACCCCCTCCTCCCCCGCTCAAAAGCGCCTTGGGTGACACTACTTCGGTCCGAACACTATGCGGCGGCCGGAGCCGGCGGGGGGCGTTCACCCCGTCCGGTGGGCGGCGCCACTGGTTTCCGTCAGCCAGCGTGGGCAAACGAGGGAGCGTGGAAGATGGATTTCGACGTCACGGTTGAGATCCCCAAGGGTCACCGCAACAAGTACGAGGTGGACCACGCGACCGGCCGGATCCGGCTGGACCGCACCCTCTTCACCTCCACGCAGTACCCGGCCGACTACGGCTTCATCGAGGGCACCCTGGGCGAGGACGGCGACCCGCTCGACGCGCTGGTGCTGGTCCCCGAGCCGACCTTCCCGGGCTGCCTGATCCGCTGCCGCACCATCGGCATGTTCCGGATGACCGACGAGAAGGGCGGCGACGACAAGGTCCTCTGCGTGCCCTACGAGGACCCGCGCCAGGAGCACCTGCGGGACATCCACCACCTGGGCGAGTTCGACCGGCTGGAGATCCAGCACTTCTTCGAGGTCTACAAGGACCTGGAGCCGGGCAAGTCGGTCGAGGGCGCGACCTGGGTGGGTCGCACCGAGGCCGAGGCCGAGATCGTGGCCTCGTACCAGCGCGCCAAGGAGGCCGCCGAGCGCGGCGAGACCCTGCACTGACCTGATCCGCGCCGACGGGCCCGGGCCGCTCCACCGAGCGACCCGGGCCCGCGTGCGTGCGGGTCAGCCGAGCAGGCCGCGGGCCCGGTCGTAGAGGTCGAGCACCGCGCAGGCCACCGGGACCACCGCCACCACCAGCGCGGTGTCGGTCAGGTCGGCCAGCCGGCCGAGGTACGGGGACACCGGCCGCCGGGCGTACGTGGCGCCGGCCGCGACGGCGACCAGGGCCAGGACCAGCCCGCCGACGGTCAACGCCAGCCGGCCGGCGGGACCGGCCCGGTCGGCGAGCACCGCCCCGAGCAGGGCGTACCCGGCCAGCCCGGCGGCGACGGCGGGCACCCGGTGGCGGACCGCCACGAAGAGCCGGGAGCGCAGCAGCAGCACCCCGCAGCCCACCGCCACCAGCAGCCGACCGGCGAGCCCGCCGGTGGCGGCGAGCACCGCGGTGGCCGCGACGGCCAGCACCGCGTGCCCGAGCAGCATCCCGGTCAGCATCTCCTCGGTACGGGCCACGGCCGCGTGCACCCGGCCCCGGTCGGGCAGGTCCCGGACGCCGGGCGGGTTGCCGGCCGGCGCGGGCAGGGTGATCGGCGGCAGCGGCACCTTGCCGAGCCGGATGGCCAGCAACGGCAGCCCGCCGAGCGCGAAGACCAGCGCGCACAGCAGCACGGCGGCGGTGCCGGCCGGGTCGAGGAACAGCCCGCCGAGGCCGGCCGCCGCGCCGGCCGCGCCGGTGGTCGCGCCGGCCAGGAAGACCCGGGACCGGCTGGCCACCCCGAGCAGGCCGAGCACCGACACCAGCAGCAGCGCCGCCGCGCCGGCGAGCAGTTCGGGCGCGCCGACCCAGGGCAGCGGACCGAACGGGCCGACCGGGTCGCCGGAGCCGACCGCCAGGGCGCCGGCCGCGGCGGCCCAGGGCAGCGCGTACCCGCCGAGCGTGGCACCGATCGGCCCGTCGCCGTAGGCCCGGGAGGCGGCGGTGGCGGCGAGCACCAGGAGGAGGGCCACCACGGCCGCGACCGGCCAGCCGCCGCCCGGCCCGGGGCCGGCGGCCAGCACGGCGAGCAGTCCGACGGCCAGCGGCACCCCCGCGCCGGCCAGGGCGGCGGCCCGGGTGGCCCGGGGCGACCAGGCGGCGCCGCGCCGGCGGGCGGCGTCGGCGATGGCCTCGATCACGTCGTCGTACTCCAGCTCGGGCCACTGGGCGCGGGCCGGGACGAGGTGCAGCACCTCGCCGTCGCGGACGCCCTGGGGCAGCAGCGCCTGCGCGGTGGCCAGCACCGCGCCGTCGGTCCGCCGCAGCACCCAGCCGCCGTGCCGTTCGCCGTCGTCGGCCAGCCCTTCCCCGGCGTGCCGGAGCACCTCGGGCAGCAGCTCGGCGAGGGGAACCTGCTCCGGCAGGGCCACGTCGACCCGCCGTCGGGGGGCGCTGATCGTGACCCGGGCCAGCCCGCTTGTCATCGATGTTTCTCCATATCGAGCGGGAACGGTGGCTGACGGACGAGTGGACTTTACCTACGATGAGCCAGGCTCGGGTTACCGAGAGCCATGGGGAGGCCGAGTGTCCACTGTCGTCATCAAGCGGCCGCCGCGCCGCCCGGCGCCGGAGATCCCGGCCGGTGAGCTGCCCGTGGAGGCGCCGCCGGAGATCCCCGCGGTGGCGGGCGGGCGCTGGCAGCAGGCGCTGATGGTGCTGCCGATGCTCGGCGGGACGGTGGCCATGGCCATGATGTTCGGCCGGGGCGGCGGGGCCTACTCGTACGTGGTGGGCGGCATGTTCGGCCTCTCCTCGGTGGCGATGCTGGTGACCTCGTGGGGCGGCGCCGGCCCCAGGAAGTCGGAGATGATGGCCGCCCGCCGGGAATACCTCCGGCACCTCGCCGCGCTGCGCCGCCGGGTCCGGGAGACCGCCGGGGCGCAGCGGGCCGGGCTCTACTACCGGCACCCCGACCCGGGGCGGCTCTGGTCGACGGTGGACAGCCACCGGGTCTGGGAGCGCCGGCCGGGCGACCCGGACTTCGCCGTGGTCCGGGTGGGGGTCGGGCCGCAGACGCTGGCCACCCCGCTGCTCCCGCCGGTCACCCGGCCGCTCGACGAGCTGGAGCCGATGACCGCGGGGGCGCTGCGGCGTTTCCTGGACGCGTACTCGGTGGTGCCGGACCTGCCCGTGGCGCTCTCGCTGCGCAGCTTCGCCCGGGTCTTCGTCCGCGGCCCGGCCGGCGACGTGCGCGGGGCCGGCTCCCCGGCCGCCCAGGCGCTGGCCCGGGCGGTGCTCACCCAGCTCGCCGTCTTCCACGCCCCGGACGAGCTGCTCGTCGCGGTCTGCGCCGGGCCGGAACGCCGGACGGGATGGGAGTGGGTCAAGTGGCTGCCGCACGCCCACCACCCGGCGCGCACCGACGCGCTCGGCCCGGCCCGGCTGGTCACCAGCTCCGCCGCCGAGCTGGAACGGCTCCTCGACGACGTGCTGGGCAGCCGGTCCCGGTTCAGCCCGGCCGGTCCGGCCACCGACGGGCCGCACGTGGTGGTGGTGCTCGACGGCGGCGACCTGACCGGCGCCACCGACCTGGCCGGCGACGGCGGGATCGACGCGGTCACCGTGCTCGACCTGGACAGCCCGCCACCGCGCCTGCTCGACCGGTACGCCCTCCTGCTCGACCTGGTCGACGGCCGGCTGCACTCGCACTCCGCCGACGGGCACGCCGAGGTGGGCGCGGCCGACGCGCTGGAGCCGGCCGACGCCGAGGCGGTCGCCCGCCGGCTCGCCCCGCTGCGGTTGGCCGGCACGGCACGCGGACCCGACGCCCCGCCCGGCGCCGAGCTCGGCCTGCCCGAGCTGCTCGGCCTCGGCGAGCCGGAGAGCTTCACCGCCGAGCAGGGCTGGACGCCCCGCGCGGCCCGGGACCGGCTCCGGGTGCCGATCGGGGTGGGCGCCGACGGCGGGGCGATCGAGCTGGACCTCAAGGAGTCGGCGCAGGACGGGATGGGCCCGCACGGGCTGCTCATCGGCGCCACCGGGTCGGGCAAGTCGGAGCTGCTCCGCACGCTGGTGCTCGGGCTCGCCGCGACACACAGCTCGGAGCAGCTCAACTTCGTGCTCGTCGACTTCAAGGGCGGCGCCACCTTCGCGCCGTTCGGACGGTTGCCGCACACGGCTGCGGTGATCACCAACCTGGCGGACGCGCTGCCGCTGGTCGACCGGATGGTCGACGCGATCAACGGCGAGCTGATGCGCCGGCAGGAGCTGCTGCGGCGGGCCGGCAACTTCGCGAGCGTGCGCGACTACGAGCGGGCCCGGGCGGCCGGCACCCCGCTCGCTCCCCTGCCGTCGCTGCTGCTGATCTGCGACGAGTTCTCCGAGCTGCTCTCCGCCAAGCCCGACTTCATCGACCTCTTCGTGCAGATCGGCCGGCTGGGCCGCTCGCTCGGCGTGCACCTGCTGCTCGCCTCACAGCGGCTGGAGGAGGGCCGGCTGCGCGGGCTGGACACGCACCTGTCGTACCGGATCGGGTTGCGCACCTTCTCGGCGCTGGAGTCCCGGACGGTGCTCGGCGTGCCGGACGCGCACGAGCTGCCCCGCAGCCCGGGGCACGGCTACCTGCGCTCGGGCACCGACCCGCTGGTCCGGTTCAAGGCCGCGTACGTCTCCGGGGCGGTGCGCCGGCGCGGCGGCCAGGCGGGCGCGGCCGGCGCCGCCGGCCCCCGGCTGCTCGCCTTCTCCACCCACCTCGTGCCGGTGCCCGAGCCGGTCACCCCGGCCCTGCCCGCCGAGGAGGAGACCGGCGAGACCCTGCTCGACCTGATGGTGGGGCGGCTGGCCGGGCAGGGGCCGCCGGCGCACCAGGTGTGGCTGCCCCCGCTGGACTCCGCGCCCTCGCTCGACGAGCTGCTCGGCCCGGTCGGCGCCGACCCGGCGCGCGGGCTCACCGTGGCCAACCCGGAGCTGCACGGCGCCCTCCAGGTGCCGGTGGCCGTGGTGGACAAGCCGTTCGAGCAGCGCCGTGACCTGCTCTGGCTGGCCCTGGACGGGGCGGCCGGGCACGTCGCGGTGGTCGGCACCACGCGCAGCGGCCGGTCCACCCTGCTCCGCACCCTGGTCTGCGCGCTGGCGCTCACCCACACCCCGGCGGAGGTGCAGGTCTACTGCCTGGACCTCGGCGGCGGAACGCTCGGCGCGCTGCGCGACCTGCCGCACGTCGGCGGGGTCAGCGGCCGGACCGACGACACCGCGGTACGCCGGACCGTCGGCGAGATCGCCACCCTGCTGGCCGAACGGGAGCGGCGGTTCGCCGAGGCGGGGGTGGAGTCGATGGCGGCCTGGCGGCGGCGACGGGCCGCGGCGCCGGCCGGGGGCCACCCGGCCACCGACCCGTTCGGCGACGTGTTCCTGGTGGTCGACGGCTGGAACACCCTGCGCGGCGAGTACGAGGACCTGGAACCGCTGGTCACCGAGCTGGCCACCCGGGGCCTGGCGTACGGGGTGCACGTGGTGGCGAGCGCGCTCCGGTGGTCGGACTTCCGGCCGGCGATCCGCGACCTCTTCGGCTCCCGGCTGGAGCTGCGCCTCGGCGACCCGGCCGACTCGGTGGTGGTCAAGCGCGCCCTCGCGGCGACCGTGCCGGAGGAGCGGCCGGGGCGGGGGATCACCGCGGGCGGGTTGCACTTCCTCGCCGCCGCGCCCCGGGTCGCCGGCCTCGGCGACGAGACCGGGGACCTGGTCAAGGCGGTCGCGGGGGCCTGGGCGGGGCCGGCCGCGCCCCGGGTGCGGCTGCTGCCGCCGGTGCTGCCCTACGCCGAGCTGGACCAGGCGGCGACGACCGGGCTGGCCTTCCCGATCGGCGTGGCCGAGGCGGACCTGCGCCCGGTGGTGCTGGACTTCGCCACCGAGCCCAACTTCGTGGTCTTCGGCGACGCCGAGTGCGGCAAGTCCTCGTTCCTGCGCGCGCTGGCCACCTCGATCGTCCAGCGGTTCACCCCGGAGCAGGCCCGGGTGATCCTTGTCGACTATCGGCGCAGCCTGATGGGCACGATCGAGACGGCGCACCTGATCGGTTACGGGACCGCCGCGCCGCACACGGCCGAGCTGGTCGAGTCGGCGGCCAGTTACCTCCAGGGACGGCTGCCGGGGCCGCATGTCACCCCGGCCGAGCTGCGTACCCGGTCGTGGTGGACCGGGCCGGAGCTGTTCGTCCTGGTGGACGACTACGACCTGGTGGCCGGCGGGCCGACCAACCCGTTGCGGGCGCTGGAGGAGCACCTGCCGCACGCCCGGGACGTGGGCCTGCACCTGGTGCTGGCCCGCCGCTCCGGGGGCGCGGGCCGGACCTCGTTCGAGCCGATCATCCAGCGGCTGCGGGAGCTGTCCACGGCCGGGCTGGTGATGTCGGGCGGCCCCGAGGAGGGACCGCTCGTCGGTCAGGTGAAGGCCGGCCCGCTGCCACCGGGCCGCGGCCGGCTGGTGACCCGGCGCGAGGGCGTACGCCTGGTCCAGTTGGCTCATCTCCCATCGGGGTGACCGGAGTTGCACCGTGGCGCGCGGGAAAACCGGTAATCTCCGAGCAGCATGTGTCTGACGCGATGAAATGGCTGGGGAATGTGACCAGGGATCGGCAGGGAGTTCCCACCGCGCCTCCCCGGCGTCTCGCCGGCCGCGGGCTGCTCGCCGCGGTGGCGGTCGCGGCCGCCGTGGCCGGTCCACTCGCCCCGCCCGCCCACGCCGCGCCGGCCACCACCGTGCCGGAAGCCGCCCGGCTGGCGCCGGCGGACGAGTTCACGGGGGCCGACCCGACCCGCGACGGCCAGTGGCAACTCGCCGCGTTGCGGGCACAGGCGGCGTGGCAGACCTCCACCGGTCGCGGTGTCATCGTCGCGGTGGTCGACTCCGGGGTGGACGGTTCCCACCCCGACCTGGCCGGCCAGGTGCTGCCCGGCGTCGACCTGGTCTCCGGCGGCGCCGACGGGCCCGACCCGGTGGGGCACGGCACCACGGTGGCCGGCCTCATCGCCGGGCGCCGGGACGACGACCGCGGCGCGGTCGGGCTGGCGCCGGACGCCAAGATCCTTCCGGTCCGGGTGCTCGACCAGGAGAACCGCTACGACGACGCGGGCACCGTCGCCGACGGGGTGCGCTGGGCGGTCGACCACGGCGCTCGTGTGATCAACCTTTCCCTGGGTGGCAGCGACACCAGCGACTCCCTTGCCGCCGCCATCGACTACGCCTTCGCCCGCAACGTCGTGGTGGTCGCCTGCTCGGGCAACCTGGCCACCTCGAAGAGCCGCGAGGTCTGGTACCCGGCCCGTGAGCCGGGGGTCCTGGCGGTCACGGGGCTGGACGGGAACGACAACCTGTGGTCCGGCGCCATCACCGGTCACGAGACGGTGCTCAGCGCCCCGGCCACCGCGATCAACGGGGCCCGCCCCGGCGGCTACTGGCTGGTGCAGGGCACGAGCTTCGCGGCTCCGCTGGTCGCGGCGACGGCGGCCCTCATCCGAGCGAAGTACCCGCAGATGTCGGCCGCGGACGTGGTCAACCGGATCATCACGACCGCCCGGGACCTCGGGCCCACCGGCCGCGACGACCGGTTCGGCTACGGCATGGTGGATCCGGTGGCGGCGCTGACCTCCGACGTGCCCCCCGTGCAGCGCAACCCGCTCGACGACAACGACACCCCTGGCACCGTGGGCTTCGGCTGGGCGCCCGGCCTGGGTCCGGACACCAGGGCCGCCGCCGGGGCGGGCGGCGATCCCTTCAGTGTCGCCGCACCGGAGCAGCAGACCCCGTGGGCGGCCCACCCGGCCGGCCAGGTCGCCGACTCGGCGCGGGAGCGGCTCTGGCCCGGGCTCGCCCTGTTCGTCGCCCTGGTGACCAGTGCCGCGCTGGCGGTCCGCCGGCTACGCCAGTCCCGCCGCTGACCCGGCGACGGCGCCAGGTCGCGGCGCGGCGAGGACGCGCCGCGCTGGGGTCGTCGATCCGCCGGTCTGACGGCGCCCCACCGTGGGTAGGGAACAGCGCATGAACACGCCCGGCGGCCTGATCTCCACCCGCGAGCGGTCCTGGCGGCGCCGCCGCCTCGACCCGGACCATTCGCTGGGGCTCCGGCTTACCCTGGCCGCCGCCGCCGCGTTCCTGGTGCTGGTGCCGTTCGCCCTGCTCGCGCTGCTGGTGCTGGGCGCGTGGCCGCCGCTGTCCCGGCTGGACGCCGCGATCACCGACGCGCTGCACGGGTATGCCGTCGACCACCCGGCCTGGGTCCGGGTCACGGAGGTCTGGACCCACGTCTTCGGGCCCGGCCCGCTCCGGGTGGCCGCCGCCGGGGCGGTGGTGTGGCTGCTGTGGCGCGGCGCGCCCCGGCTCGCCCTCTGGGTGGTCACCACCATGACCGTCGGTGGGCTGCTCGGCGCGCTGCTCAAACTGCTCGTCGGCCGGCACCGGCCGGACCTGCTCGACCCGGTGGCCCGGGCGGCCGGCTACTCCTTTCCGTCCGGGCACGCGCTGAACGCCACCCTGGCCGCCGGGGTGCTCCTGCTGGTCTTCCTGCCGTTCGCCCGGCACAGCCGGGCGTGGCGCGGGGCGCTCTGGGCGGCCGCCGTGCTGATCGCGGTGCTGACCGGGCTCAGCCGGATCGCGCTGGGCGTGCACTGGACCAGCGACGTGGTCGGCGGCTGGCTGCTCGGCGTGGCGGTGGTGGCCGCCACCGCGGCCGCGTTCTCCACCTGGCGGACCCGGGTCGGCCGGCGGCCGGCGCGTACGGTCCGGGAGGGCGTCGAGCCGGAGGTGGCCGAGCCGGGGCCGGACGGCCGCCACGCGTAGTCCTGCGCCGGCTGGGGTAAAGGGCGGCTCATGTCCGATGTCGCGGTCCAGATCGCCCGGCGGGTGCTGCTGCCGGTCGCCCTGCTCTTCGCCCTCCTGGTGGCGTTGGGCCTGCTGGTCACCCGGGTGCTGTCGACGACCTGGCCGTTCACCGTGGAGGACACGGTCAACCGCGAGTTCGCCGCGCACCGGAGCGCCGGCTGGAACGACGTCTCGCTGGTGTTCAGCACGCTGGCCAGCACCCAGCTGATCGTCGTGGTGACCGTGCTCGTGGCGCTGGTGCTGCGGCTGGTGCTGCACCGCTGGCGGGAGCCGCTCTTCCTCTGCGCCGCCGTGAGCGCGCAGGCGCTCGTCTTCCTCTTCACCACGATGGTCATCGACCGGCACCGGCCGGCCGTCGAGCACATGGACGACTCGCCGCCGACCTCCAGCTTCCCCTCGGGGCACACCTCGGCCGCGATGGCGCTCTACGTCGGCATCGCGGTGCTGCTCGCGCTCCGGGCGCGCAGCACACCGGCCAAGGTCAGCTGGTGGGCCCTCCTCGTGCTGGTGCCGGTCGGTGTCGCGCTCACCCGGATGTACCGGGGCATGCACCACCCGAGCGACGTGGTGGCGTCCTTCCTCAACGGCGGCGCTTGCGTGGCCATCATGGCGCGGGCGGTGCTGGACCGCACGCTCACCTGGGGCCGGGCGAAGCTGCCGCTGGGCCGCTCCGGCGGCGACGTGACCCCGGCGAGCACCGCCGCCGGCTGACCGCCGGTGGCTCAGGTGCAGTCGCCGGTGGCCACTCCCCGGGTGCGTTCCGCGCCGGCCAGTGCCACCGACCGGGCTTCGGCGGCGGTCACCGCGAAGCCGGTGTTCGGGTCGTCCGCGGCGGCCGCGAAGATCACGCCGAGCACCAGCCCGTTCGAGGAGACCAGCGGGCCGCCCGAGTTGCCGCTGCGGACCAGCGCCCGGATCGTGTAGATCTCCCGGGTCACGTCACCGGACGAGTAGATGTCCGGCCCGGTGATCCGGTCGACGTCCCGGATCCGGGCCGGGCGGGCGTCGTACGGGCCGTCGAGGGGGAAGCCCAGCACGATGGCGTCGGCCCCGCTGCCGGCCTCACCGGCGGCGAAGCGCAGCGACGGCCCGGGCAGCCCCGGCACGTGCAGCACGGCCAGGTCCCGCGCGGGGTCGTAGACGACGACCTCGCCGTCGTAGCGCTCGCCGCGCAGTTCCACCGCCACCGATCGGGTGCCCGCCACCACGTGCGCGTTGGTCATCACGCGGTCGTCGGCGTACACGAAGCCGGAGCCCTCGATGCGGCGGGCGCAGCTCGGCGCGGAGCCGAGCACCTTCACCACCGCCCGCTGGCTGTTCTTCACCACCTGGGAGTTGGCCAGCGCCGGGTCGGGCGGGGAGACCTGCCGGGCCCGGGTCGGCGCGAGGTCGCCGAAGACGTCCGGGAAGCCGTTGGTGTCGACCGTGTCGCGCAGCGCCGTGGACAGCTCCTGCGCCTGGTCCGGGAGCACCCGGTCGACCACGGTGAGCACCGCGCTGTTGCGCACCGAGGAGGCCAGCCAGGGCACCGACGAGGAGCCCAGCGGCACGGCGACCAGCCAGGCCACCAGCATGACCGCGAAGACCGAGATGATCGCGCCGCCGACGTCGTCGATCTTCCGGCCGGCCGGATCGGTGATCGCCGCCCGCAGGTTGGAGCCGAGCCAGCCGGCCAGCGCCTGCCCCAGCACGGCCAGCCCGAAGATGGCCGCCAGGGAGATCAGCACGCGGGTGCCGCTGTCGGTGAACTGCCGGGCGATCAGCGGCCCGACCTGGAGGCCGAGCAGCGCGCCCAGGAAGAAACCGGAGAACGACAGCGCCCCGATGACGAAACCCTGACGGTATCCGCTGATCGCGAACACGAGCATGAGCAGGAGCAGTACGAGATCCACGGCGGACACGCCCCCAGGGTACGGGCACCGTGCCCGCCAGAGGCTGACCGCTCGCTGAACGTGACCTTCGGATCCGCGCCGGTGATCGGCGCCGGCTCAGCGGACCGGGCTCTCGTCGACCGCGTCGGTGCCGGCCGAGGGGGCCGGGGCGGCGCCGGGTGGCGGCAGGTCCACCACCCGGGAACGGGGCCACGGGCGGGCCCAGCCGCCCATCTCCAGCAGGGTGTTCAGCACCCCGGCGGTGAAGCCCCAGACCAGCATGCCGCGCACCGAGAAGGCCGGGCCGATCCAGCCGCTCGGGTGGCGTACCCGCATCCGGTTCGCCGGGTCGACCAGCTCGGCGACCGGCAGCCGGGCGACGTGCGCCACCTCGGCCGGCTCGCGCGGGTGCACCGGGTGCGGGTCGTGCCACCAGGCGAGCACCGGGGTGACCAGGAAGTCGCTGACCGGGATCCACAGCTTGGGCAGCTCGGCCAGCACGGTCACGCTGGCCGGGTCGAGGTCGACCTCCTCGTTCGCCTCGCGCAGCGCGGTGGCTCTGGCGTCGGCGTCCTCCGGGTCGGCCGCGCCACCGGGGAAGGCCGGCTGCCCGGCGTGGTTGCGCAGGGTGGCGGCGCGCTGGAGGACCAGCACGTCCGGGCCGGTGCCCGGCTCCTCGCCGAGCAGCACCAGCACTGCGCTCTCCCGGCCGCCGCTCTCCGGGGTGGTGAGCCGGGTGAAGTCCTCGGCCCGCGCGGTGCCGAGCCGGCCGAGCAGCGGGTCGAACCAGTCGGGCGGCCGTCGGGTCACAGCCGAACCCCGAGATGGGTACGGACCAGCTCGGCCAGGCGGGCGTCGTCCAGCGCGCCGGTCGAGTCGGTGTGCCGGATCCGCCCGTCGGCGTCGACCAGGACGGTCAGCGGGAAGGCGTTGCGGCCGAGCGCCCGCTCGAAGGCGTCCCCCTGGTCGACCAGCACGGGGAACCGGACGCCGAAGTCCTCGCCGATGGACTGGGCGCCGCCGCGGCTGTCCCGGCTGTTGACCCCGATCACCTGGAACCGGCCGCCGGCCCGCTCGCTGAGCCGCTGGAAGGCGGGCAGCTCCTTGCGGCACGGCGGGCACCAGGACGCCCACACGTTGATCACCGCCGGCCCCCGGATGTCGCGCACGTTCACCGGGGCGCCCCCCGTGAAGCAGGAGAGCGCCAGGTCGGGCAGCGGATCGCCGGGGGTGCCGGACGGGGCCGGGCCGGAGGCCGGCGCGGCGGTCAGCGGGGCGCAGTCGGCGAACGGCGAGGGGCGTTCGGCGCGGGTGGCCGGCGCCGGGCCCGCCGGCTCCTCGGTCGTGCCGGTGCAGCCGGCCACCGCGAGCAGCAGCGGGACGAGCAGGTAGGCGAGCCGGCGGGTCACGGCACCTCCGCCGCGACCGCCTGCTGCGGCACCAGGTCGGGGTCGATGCCGACGGCCGCCGCCAGATCCCGGGCGCGGGGCCCCTTGAGCAGCTTGGCCGCGGCCACCGGATCGGTCGGCCCGGTGCCGTACGACGGGCAGAGCTTCGCCAGCGTGCAGGCGCCGCAGGCCGGCTTGCGGGCGTGGCAGACCCGCCGGCCGTGGAAGATGATCCGGTGCGACAGCATCGTCCAGTCGCGCTTCGGGTAGAGCGCGCCGATCGCGTGCTCGATCTTGACCGGGTCGGTCTCGGTGGTCAGCCGCCAGCGCTGCACCAGCCGCTGGAAGTGGGTGTCGACGGTGATGCCGGGAACGTCGAAGGCGTTGCCGAGGATCACGTTGGCGGTCTTGCGCCCGATGCCCGGGAGGGTGACCAGGTCGGCCAGCCGGCCGGGGACCTCGCCGTCGTAGCGTTCGCAGAGAGCCTGGCCCAGGTTGATCAGTGAGCTGGTCTTGTTGCGGTAGAAGCCGGTGGGCCGGATCAGCTCCTCCAGCTCCCCGCGGTCGGCCCCGGCGTAGTCCGCCGCGGTGCGGTAGCGGGCGAACAGCTTCGGGGTGACCTCGTTGACCTTCTTGTCCGTGCACTGCGCCGACAGGATCGTGGCGACGGCCAGCTCCAGCGCGTTGGAGTGGTCGAGTTCACAGTGCGCGTCGGGGTGGGTCTCGGTGAGCACCCGGCCGATCCGCCGGGCACGGCGCGTGCGACCGAGGTCGGTCTCGGGGGAGGGCGTGGTCACGCCGGTCAGCCTACGTCGCGGGGACGACGTCCCGTCGGGCCCCACGCGGGCGGCGGTGCCGCTCAGCCACCCGCCGGAGCGCTGATCTTGCCGCTCCCGTCGAGCTTCGCTCCGCTGGTCGGGAAGTCGGCCCGGCTCACCTCGCGGACCAGCCCGAGGCCCCGGTCCTGCCCGTCGACGGCCGGCCGGCCCACGCTGTTCATCGCGGTCGAGGTGAACTGGCCCCCGACGAAGCGGCCCTTCGCGGTCAGCGAGACCTTCAGCACGCCACCCCAGCCCAGCCGGCCGGAGCTGTTCAGCGACTTCCCGCCGCCGGCGAAGTTGCCCAGGCTGTAGGCGATCAGCCGCCCCTTGTAGAACTCCATGCCGCGCAGCACGTGCGGACCGTGCCCGATCACCAGGTCGGCGCCGGCGTCGATCACGGCGTGCGAGAAGCGGATGGGGTCGCCCCGGTTCTCCCCGAAGAACATCTCGGTGCCCGGCTTCACCCGGGTGCGGTCGGCGCCCTCGGCGCCCATGTGCACCTGCACCACGACCAGGTCGGCCATGCCCTTGGCCATGGTGATGACCTGCTTCGCGGCGTTGATGTCGACCAGGCTGTTGGACCACGGGTACGACGAGAAGCCCGCCACGGCGATCTTCACACCCTTGACGTCGACCACGGTGATCTCGCCGGGCGCGCCGGTGTGCTTGAGCCCGTGCGCCTCCAGCGCCGACTGGGTGTTCTCGTAGCCCTGCTGGCCGTAGTCGTAGCCGTGGTTGTTGGCCTGGTTGAGCAGCTGGAACCCGGCCGAGCGCAGGTGCGCCGCCCAGCCCGGCGGCGCCCGGAACTGGTAGCAGTTCTTCGGCTTCGGGCCGCACTTGCCGGCGCCCGTGTCGTCGGTGAGCGGCTCCTCCAGGTTGCCCATCACGAGGTCACCCTTGAGCGCCGCCTTGACGTCGTCGAAGAAGCCCTTCCCGCCGTTGGCCGGGAGCCGGGACGGGGCGTTGCCCATGATCACGTCGCCGGTCGCGGTCAGCGAGATGGACTTCTCGGTCGACCCGCCCGGCTCGGCGGCCTGGTCGCCCTCGGCCGGCTCCCCGGATGCGGCCGATCCCCCGCCCTGGCCCGCCTGCCAGATCGGCCCGTCGCCGGAACCGGCGTCACCGCAGCCGGCGGCGAGCAGGACGACGAGCACGGCGCCGAGGGCGCCGGCCAGGCGCGTGCGGAGGCCGGCGGAGCGGCGGCGTCGGGGACGAGGCACGGAGAGGGCGGGAGCGTACATCGGGGGCGACGCTACCGTCCCGGGAACGCGGCGACGAGGGCCGATCGGTCGGAAACCCGTCGGCCGGGCGGGGGCCGGTCCACGCTCAGCCCTCCCGCCGGTGGGACCAGGGCACGACGGTGCCGGCGCCGCCGGCCAGGACGGCCGCGTGCACGGCCCGGGCCAGCGGCGCGCCCCAGGCCGAGCGGGGGCCGCCGTACGGGGCCGGCTCGCCGTCGGCCGGGCAGAGGACGGTGACCGCGTCGGTGGGGGTGCCGGTGGCCGGCAGTCCCAGCTCCCAGATCGCCTGGGCCTTCGCCTCGGTGGCCGTGGCCACCGCGTTGACCAGAGCGGCGTCGCCGAGCCGGGCCGGCAGGTACACCACGATGTTGACCGTGCCGACCCGCTGGGCGGGGGCGGCCGGCGCGGGCGCGGCGGCCCAGACCGGCATGCCGAGGCCGACGGTCGCCCAGACCCGCACCCCGCCGTCCGTCCGGGCCACCACCTCGGTCACGTCGACGCCGGTCAGCAGCCCGACGCCGGGCCCGGCCAGGCCGAGGCCGTCGGCCAGCTCGGCCAGGTGCGCGGCCGGGTCCTCCCGGTCGTACGACATCGGCACGGTCGCGTTGACCACCCAGCCGCGTGCGCCGATCCCCCCGCCCAGCGGGGCGGAGCCGACCGCCAGCAGCGGCGCCTCGGCCCGCCAGACCAGCAGCGGGATGTCCGACCCGTCCTCGGGCCGGCTGGTCAGGAACGGCTCGCTCAGCACGCCGGTCACCCTACGATCACAGGTAGGGGCGGGTGGCGCCCACCCGCACCGGAGGCGGGATCCTAGTCGTTGTCCGGGTCGGGCAGGTTACGCCCAACGATCAAGATTCCAGGGGTGCACCTCTGATTCGTGCTCATGTGCGCCTAGACTGGCGGCGCGCGAGGGATCAGCGGACGGCGGACCCGGCCGACGGACGGCACGCGCAAGCGGAGGTGCGCGATGGACGAGGTACTGGCCCGCAGCGGGATCTTCCAGGGTGTCGACCCGGAGGCTGCCGAGGCGCTCGCCAAGGAGATGGAGACGATCGAGGTCCGTAAGGGCGAGGTCGTGTTCAACGAGGGCGAGCCCGGCGACAGTCTCTACATCCTCCTGTCCGGCAAGATCAAGGTGGGTCGCCGTGCCGCGGACGGCCGGCAGAACCTGATCGCCGTGATGGGCCCGTCGGACATGGTCGGCGAGCTGTCGCTCTTCGACCCCGGCCCGCGTACGGCGACGGCCACGGCGGTCACCGACACCCGGCTGGTCCGGCTGCGCAAGCAGGCCCTGCGGCCCTGGCTGAACAACCGGCCCGAGATCGCCGAGCAGCTGCTGCGGGTGCTGGCCCGCCGGCTGCGCCGGACCAACGACTCGCTGGCCGACCTGATCTTCACCGACGTGCCCGGGCGGGTCGCCAAGAACCTGCTCCAGATGGCCGGCCGGTTCGGCACCCGCGACGGCGGCGTGCTGCGGGTGACCCACGACCTGACCCAGGAGGAGATCGCCCAGCTCGTCGGCGCCTCCCGGGAGACCGTCAACAAGGCCCTGGCCGACTTCGCCTCGCGCGGCTGGCTGCGGCTCGACGGCAAGAGCATCATCATCCTCGACCCGGAGCGCCTGGCCCGCCGCGCGCGGGTCTGACCCCTGCGCCAAACGTCCCGGCCCGGCCCGGCCCGCTCACGCGGTCCGGGCCGGTTCTGTTCTGGGGCCGGGTGCGGAGTCCGGGCCGGTTTCGTCTCTGCCCGGCGCAGAATCGCTGGACCAGCCGGCCGGCCCGGCGGAGGCTGGGCCGATGATCGAGCGGGTAGCTGTTCTCTCCGACATCCACGGCGCGCTGCCGGCGCTGGAGGCCGTCCTGGCCGAGCCGGACGTGGCCGCCGCCGACCTGATCGTGCTCACCGGCGACATCGCGGCCGGCCCGCAGCCGGTCGAGGTGCTCGACCTGCTCGCCTCGCTGGGCGACCGGGCCTGCTGGGTGGGCGGCAACGCCGACCGCGAGCTCGTCGAGGCGCGGGCCGGGCGACCGGCCCGGATCGAGGTGTCCGACTGGGCCGCGACGCAGCTCCGCGACGACCAGGTGGCCCGGCTCGCCGCGCTCCCGCCGACCGTCACGCTGCCGGTCGCCGGCCTGGGCGACGTGCTCTTCTGCCACGCCACACCCCGGGACGACGAGGAGGTGGTGCTGGTCGACTCCCGGCTGGAACGGTGGGCCGAGGTCTTCGCCGGGCTGCCGGCCGAGGTGGGCACGGTGGTCTGCGGCCACACCCACATGCCGTTCACCCGGCTGGTCGACCGCCGCCTGGTGGTCAACCCGGGCAGCGTCGGCATGCCGTACGGGGGCGCGGGCGCCTGGTGGGCGCTGCTCGGGCCGGGCGTGCAGCTGCGCCGGACCGGTTTCGACGTGGACGCCGCGTGCGCCCGGGTGGCCGCCGAGTCCGGCTTCCCGGACGCCGCCGCCTGGGCCGACGAGTACCTGCGCTCCCGTCACTCGGACGCGGACGCCCTCACCGTCTTCGGCCCGCGCGACGGCCGCTGACCGGGCACGCCCGCACGGGATCCTGAAGTTTGTGAATACATTTCGACGGCGGCGCCGCGGCGGCGGGACCGGCCGGGGAAGACCCGACCGGTCCCGCGCGACGGTCAGCGGTGGCTCAGGTAGTGGCGGGCCGTCTCCCGCAGCCGGGCGTGCACCCCGCCAAACGCGGCGACACCGCCCAGGTAGCGCTTGTCCACCTTCGCCAGCATCGTGTAGTTCGTGTCGCACACGTTGCCGACCGGCGCCTCACCGGCCTGGCTGACCAGCTGGTACGCGTCGAGCTGGTCCAACCCCACCAGCTCGGCCGTCCAGGTCACCAGGTCGTGCTGGCTGATCCGGTAGGCGTCCTCCAGCGGGCGGGCCGAGCCGGTGGACATGAGCGCGTCGTCCGACTCCAGCCGGGGCCACGGGGTGCCGACCCCCTTGACGACGTCCACCACGACCGTGGTGTTCATGGCCGCCTCGATACCGGTGCCGCACACCTCGCCGTGGCCCTGCCGGCAGTGCCCGTCACCGAGGGCGAAGAGCGCCCCCGACACGTTCACGCCGAAGTACGCGGTGACTCCGGCCCGCAGCTCCGGGGTGTCCATGTTGCCGCCGTGCGCGTCCGGGGTGATCGTCATCCGCGCCTCGAAGGCGCCGGGTGCCACCCCGGCGGTGCCGTGCATCGGGTCCAGCGGCAGCGCCACGGTGTAGTCGCCCCGGCGGGCCCGGTACGTCGCCGTGCCGGCGGCGACGTCGACGTCGTACCGCCAGACCAGTTCGTCGAGCGGTGGTTGCAGGGTCGCCGTGGTGTGGGTGCCGGTGAGCGCGCCGAAGTGCGGGAAGGTGGTGGACACGGCCCAGTCCCGGGCCGGCTCGATGGAGATGAAGTGCACGGCGAGGGTGTCACCGGGTTCGGCGCCCTCGACGTGGATCGGCCCGGTCACCGGGTTGAGGTAGGGGAACTGGCAGACCTGCGACGGCAGGTCGTCGATGCTCCGGACCCGGCCGCCGAAGCAGTCCTCGGTGTACAGCTCGAGGATCGTGCCCGGGCGCACCCGGAGCACCGCCTCGCGGCCACCGAAGGTGTAGGAGAGCTCGTCCGGCTCCGGCTGGTACTTCACCACGTCCGTGTTCACTGCGGCTCCTTCACCGGCTCGTCGGTGCTCTCGTGGGCGACGTCGGCGAGCGCGGCGAGCTCGGGACGCCGGCCCGTCAGGTAGAAGGCCAGCAGGACCAGCAGCCCGACGCCCAACCAGACGAAGCCGAGCACCTGGGCGGCGACCTTGGCGTTGATCACGACGTAGAGCAGGATCAGGAACCCGATCACCGGCACCACCAGGTGCCGCAACCAGTCCCGGCTGCCGTTGCGCACGACGTAGTGGGTGATCACGGAGACGTGCAGCGCCAGGAACGCGGTCATGGCGCCGAAGTTGACCAGTGTGGACAGCAGCGAGATGCCGTCGTCCCGGCTGGCCATGTAGAGGCCGAGCGCCAGGGAGATGGCGGCGACGAGCAGGGTGGCGTTGGCCGGCACCTTGTGTTTCGGGTTGATCCGGGCGAGGAAGCGCGGCATCTGCCGGTCGCGCGCCATGGCGTACAGCAGGCGGGAGGTCGCGGCCTGCGCGACCAGGGAGTTGGCGAAGCCCCAGGCGATCGCGGTGGCCAGGGCGGTGAGCGCGGCCAGCCAGCCCCCGCCGGCGGCGCGGGCCGCGTCGTAGAACGCGGTTCCCTCGGGGTCGCCGTTGTCGAGCAGGCCGGGCGCGTCCGGCACGAGCAGGGCCGCGACCCAGGTCTGCACGACGAACAGGGCGCCGGCCAGCAGCAGCGCCGCGACCATCGCCCGGCCGATCTGCCGGGCCTCCTCGCGGCTCTCCTCGGCCAGCATGGAGATCCCGTCGAAGCCGAGGAAGGAGAGCACGGCGATCGACACCGCGCCGAAGACCAGCGGCCAGGAGAAGGTGTCCGCGTCGAACAGCGGGCGGAGCGAGAAGCCGGCGCCCTTGCCCTGCGCCAGCGCGACCACGCCGACCACCAGGAAGATCGCGAGGATGACCAGCTCGGCGGCGAGCATCACCCGGTTGACCCGGGCG
This sequence comes from Micromonospora sp. CA-244673, assembly GCF_050948395.1. Lineage (NCBI taxonomy): Bacteria > Bacillati > Actinomycetota > Actinomycetes > Micromonosporales > Micromonosporaceae > Micromonospora > Micromonospora sp. CA-244673. The sequence goes on from NZ_CP192019.1 coordinate 6,907,332, forward strand.
GTCATCCGGATGCCGAAGTAGTTGACGGCGGTGTTGAGCACGACGAAGGCGGCCAGCCACGCCCACACCGGCACGCCGGGCACGAGGGAGTGCATGGCCACGCTGGCCACCAGGTAGAGCAGGCCGGGCACGAGGACGTAGTCGAGCAGGATGACCCAGCCGGCGAGGAAGCCGACGGGCGGTGCGATGCCGCGACCCGTGTAGCTGTAGACGGAGCCGGCCATGGGGAACGCGCGGACCATCTGCGCGTACGACAGCGCGGTGAACATCATCGCCACCATGCCGATGATGTAGGCCAGCGCGACCATGCCGCCGGAGCCGGCGTACACGCTGCCGAAGATGCCGAAGGGTGCGATCGGCACCATGAAGATCAGGCCGTAGATGAGCAGGTCGGTGAAGCTGAGGGTCCGGTTGAGTTCCTGCCGGTAGCCGAACCGTTCGACCTGGACGGCTGTCGCGGATGGGTCGGGAGGTTGAGTCACGGCACGCCTCCTTGATCTGGTGAGGCGCACGTTAGTCCTGCCATCGACGGACAGCTAGATCCATGCGCATGGATTGTATACATCGCTCGGTCAGGATCCAGAAAAAGTCAGTCTTGACTGTTTGTTTCGGGGGCGGCACGCTGTCACCGTGCCCGCCGCATCGACCCGCGTCCCTCAGCAGGAGCGCAGCCGCGCCACCCAGGCCCGGCTGCTGGAGGCGACCGTCGAGTGCCTGGTGGAGCACGGCTGGTCCGGCACGACGACGACCGTGGTGGCGGCCCGGGCCGGCGTCTCCCGCGGCGCCCAACTGCACCACTACCCGACCAAGGCGGCCCTGGTCACCGCCGCCGTCACCCACCTCACCGAGCGCCGGGCCGTGGAGCTGCGCACCGAGGCCGCGGCCCTGCCGGCCGGCTCGCGGCGCCTCGACGGGGTGGTCGACCTGCTCGCCGCCGCCTTCACCGGCCCGCTCTTCGTCGCGGCGCTGGAGCTGTGGGTGGCCGCCCGCACCGACGCCGAGCTGCGCGACGCCCTGGTCCCCCTCGAAGCCCGCGTCGGCCGGGAGATGCACCGACTGACCGTCGAGCTGCTCGGTGTGGACGAGCGGCGACCCGGCGTCCGCGAGGCGGTGCAGGCAACCCTCGACCTGCTCCGCGGCCTCGGCGTGGCCAACCTGCTCAGCGACGACTCGACCCGCCGCACCGCCCTGCTGCACACCTGGAAGCGCCAGCTCGCCGCCCTGCTCACCCCCGACACCGGAGCACCGACGCCCGGGAGCGCACGGCCGCACTGATTCCCCCCGGAGGCACCATGGTCGACCTGACAGCCCTGCTCGCGGACCTGGCCGCCGAGTCCGAGCAGCTCGACGCCCTCGTCGCGCCGCTGCCGCCGGAAGCCTGGGAGCGGCCGACCCCGGCCCCCGGGTGGACCATCGCGCACCAGATCGCCCACCTGGCCTGGACCGACCACGTCGCCCACCTCGCGGCGACCGACGCGGCGGCGTTCTTCGCCTCGGTCACCTCCGCACCGGACCCGTCCCGGCTGGTCGACGACGGCGCCGAATCGTTCCTCGCCCCGGCCGCCGCGCTGCTGGCCCGCTGGCGGGCCGGCCGGGCCGCGCTCGCGACGGCGCTCGCCGCCCTCCCGGCCGGGGAGAAGCTGCCCTGGTACGGCACCCGGATGTCGCCCGCCTCGATGGCGACCGCCCGGCTCATGGAGACCTGGGCGCACGGCGCGGACGTGGCCGACGCGCTGGGCGTCCGGCGTGCCCCGACGGCCCGCCTGCGGCACATCGCGCACCTGGGCTTCCGTACCCTCGGGCACAGCTTCGCGGCCCACGGCCGGGCGGCGCCGACGGCGCCGGTCCGGGTCGAGCTGGTGGCGCCCGACGGGGACACCTGGGCCTTCGGGCCGGCGGACGCGGCCGACCGGGTCACCGGCCCGGCGCTCGACTTCTGCCTGCTGGTCACCCAGCGCCGGCACCGCGCGGACCTGGCGCTGGTCGCCACCGGGCCGGTCGCCGACGAGTGGCTGGACGTGGCCCAGGCGTTCGCGGGGCCGCCCGGCGGCAAGCGCGAGGCGGCGGGCAGCGGGGTGGTCCGGTGACCGTGCTGCGGGTCGGCAATGCGTCCGGCTTCTACGGCGACCGCCTCACGGCCTGGCGGGAGATGCTCGACGGCGGCGAGCTGGACGTGCTGACCGGCGACTACCTGGCCGAGCTCACCATGCTGATCCTCGGCCGGGACCGGATGCGCGACCCCTCGCTCGGCTACGCCAGGACGTTCCTCCGCCAGCTGGAGGGCACCCTCGGCACCGCGCTGGAGCGCGGGGTCCGGCTGGTCACCAACGCGGGCGGGCTCAACCCGGCGGGGCTGGCCGCCGCGATCGGCGCCCTCGCCGACCGGCTCGGTCTCACCGTCCGGATCGGGTACGTCGAGGGCGACGCCCTGGCCCGGCCGGACGCGTTGACCGCGAACGCGTACCTGGGGGCGTTCGGCATCGCGGCCTGCCTCGACGCCGGGGCGGACGTGGTGGTCACCGGGCGGGTGACCGACGCCTCGCTGGCCGTCGGCCCGGCCATTTCCCGCTTCGGCTGGAGCCGGGACGACCTCGACGCGCTGGCCGGGGCCACCGTCGCCGGGCATCTCATCGAGTGCGGGGCGCAGGTCACCGGCGGCAACTTCAGCTTCTTCACCGAGCTGCCCGACGGCGGGCACCGGCCCGGCTTCCCCATCGCCGAGATCCACGCGGACGGCTCGTCGGTGCTCACCAAGCACCCGGGCACGGGCGGCGCGATCACCGTCGAGACGGTCACCGCCCAGCTGCTGTACGAGGTGGGCGGGCCGGCCTACCTGGGGCCGGACGTGGTGACCCGGCTGGACACGGTGGAGCTGGCGCAGGAGGGGCCGGACCGGGTGCGGGTCTCCGGTGTCCGGGGCAACCCCCCGCCGGACACCCTCAAGGTGGGCGTCAACAACCTGGGCGGCTTCCGCAACTCCATGACGTTCGTGCTCTGCGGGCTGGACATCCCGGCCAAGGCGGCCCTGGTCCGGGGCCAGCTGGAGGAGGCGGTCGGCAAGGAGGGGCTGGAGTTCACGCTGGCCCGGACCGACCACCCGGACGCCACCGACACCGAGGCGGCGAGCGCGCTGCTGCACGTACACCTGCGGGACGGCGACAAGGCGCGGGCCGGGCGGGCCTTCTCGGCGGCCGCCGTCGAGCTGGCGCTGGCCTCCTATCCGGGCTGCACGCTGACCACGCTGCCCGGCGACGCCACCCCGTACGGGGTGTTCACGGCCGACGCCGTGCCGCAGGACGCGGTCGCGCACGTGGCCGTGCTGCCGGACGGGACCCGGGTGCCGATCCCGCCACCCGCCGTCACGTGTGTGCCGGGGGCCCCTGCACAACCCGAGGCGTCAACAGGGGGCCCGTCCTCGCACCCGACCCGGCGGGCGCCGCTCGGCGAGCTGGTCGGGGCGCGATCGGGCGACAAGGGCGGGGACGCGAACCTCGGCGTCTGGGCCCGGTCGGACGCCGGCTGGGCCTGGCTGCGCGGCTGGTTGACCGTCGCGCGGCTGGCCGAACTGCTGCCGGAGACCGCCCCGCTGACCGTCGAGCGGTACGAGCTGCCGAACCTGCGCGCGGTCAACTTCGTGATCCGGGGGCTGCTCGGCCAGGGTGTGGCCGCCTCCACCCGTTTCGACCCGCAGGCCAAGGCGCTCGGTGAGCTGCTCCGCTCCCGGCCGGTCGACCTGCCCGCCGACCTCGACCCGGGGGTGCCGTCATGACCATCGTGGACACTCCCGAGCGGCGGCAGCTCCGCGAGCTGACCCGGGCCTTCGTGACCAGGGAGGTCCTACCCCACCTGGACGACTGGGAGCGGGCCGGTGCGGTGCCCCGCTCGCTGCACGAGACCGCTGCGAAGGTCGGGCTGCTCGGCATCGGCTTCCCGGAGTCGGTCGGCGGCAGCGGCGGCGACCTGCTCGACTCGATCCTGGTCACCGAGGAGATCATCCGCTCGGGTGGCTCGTCCGGGCTGATCGCCGCGCTCTTCACCCACGGCATCGCGCTGCCCCACATGGTCGCCTCCCACGACGACGGCCTGATCGACCGGTACGTGCGGCCCACCCTCGCCGGCACGATGATCGGCGCGCTGGCGATCACCGAGCCGGACGGCGGCTCCGACGTGGCGGGCATCCGCACCTGCGCGCGGCTGGACGGCGACCACTACGTGGTGAACGGGTCGAAGACCTACATCACCAGCGGGATCCGGGCCGACTTCGTGACCACCGCGGTCTGCACCGTGCTGCCGGGCAGCGGCGCGCTCAGCCTGCTGGTGATCGACAAGGGCACGCCCGGGTTCACGGTCGGCCGGCGGCTGGAGAAGCTCGGCTGGCACTGCTCGGACACCGCCGAACTCTCCTTCGTCGACGTCCGGGTGCCGGTGGCGAACCGGGTCGGCCCGGAGGACACCGGCTTCCTGGCGATCATGCAGCAGTTCGCCACCGAGCGGCTGTCCCTGGCCACCCAGGCCTACGCCACCGCGCAGCGCTGCGTGGAGCTGGCCACCCGCTGGTGCCGGGACCGGTCCACGTTCGGCCGCCCGCTGGCCAGCCGGCAGCTCGTCCGGCACCGGCTCGCCGAGATGCACACCCGCGCCGAGGCGGCCAGGTCGTACGTGCACGACGTGGCCGAGCGCGTGGTCGCGGGCCAGCCCGTCGTGACCGAGGTGGCGATGGCGAAGAACGTGGCGGTGGCCGCCTGCGACTTCGTCGTCGACGCGGCGCTGCAACTGCACGGCGGCTTCGGCTACCTGCGCGACGCCGAGGTGGAACGGCACTACCGCGACGCCCGGATCCTCGGCATCGGCGGCGGCACCACGGAGATCATGAACGAGATCATCGCGAAGGGCATGGGCCTTTGACCACACTCGACAGCGCGATCGACCCAGCCGCACCGGCCTACCGCGCCAACCGGGAGGCGCTGCTGGAGCGCCTCGCCGAGCTGGAGACCGCGCTCGACCAGGCGCGGGCCGGCGGCGGCGAGAAGTACGTGACCCGCCACCACAAGCGGGGCAAGCTGCTCCCCCGGGAGCGGATCGAGTTGCTGCTCGACCAGGACAGCCCGTTCCTGGAGTTGTCGCCGGTGGCCGCGTACGGCACCGACTTCCCGGTCGGCGCCAGCACGGTGACCGGCATCGGGGTGGTCGAGGGCGTGGAGTGCCTGGTCGTCGCCAACGACCCGACGGTACGCGGCGGCGCCGTGAACCCGTGGGCGCTCGCCAAGACCCGCCGGGCCGGCGAGATCGCCCTGGCCAACCGGCTGCCCATGGTCAACCTGGTGGAGAGCGCCGGTGCGGACCTGCCCACCCAGGCCGAGATCTTCATCCCGGGCGGCCGGGTGTTCCGCGACCTGACCCGGCTCTCCGCGGCGAAGATCCCCACGGTCAGCGTGGTCTTCGGCAACGCCACGGCGGGTGGCGCCTACGTGCCCGGCATGTCGGACTACACGATCATGATCCGGGACCGGTCCCAGGTCTACCTGGCCGGGCCGCCGCTCGTGAAGATGGCCACCGGCGAGGTCACCGATGACGAGTCGCTGGGCGGGGCGGTCATGCACTCCGCGAAGTCCGGCCTGGCCGACTTCCTGGCCGAGGACGAGCGGGACGGCATCCGGCTGGCCCGGCAGTGCATACGCCGGCTCAACCGGCGCAAGCAGGGGCCGCCGCCGCGCAACCCGGCCCCCGCGCCACCCAGGTACGACCCCGACGAGCTGCTCGGCATCGCCAGCGCCGACCTCAAGGTGCCGTTCGACCCGCGCGAGGTGCTGGCCCGGGTCCTGGACGGCAGCGAGTTCGACGAGTTCAAGCCCACCTACGGCACCGCCCTGGTCACCGGCTGGGGCGAGCTGCACGGGTATCCGGTCGGGGTGCTGGCCAACGCCCGGGGCGTGCTGTTCAGCGAGGAGGCGCAGAAGGCCGCCCAGTTCATCCAGCTCGCCAACGCGGCCGACACCCCGCTGGTCTTCCTCCAGAACACCACCGGCTACATGGTCGGCACGGAGTACGAGCAGCGGGGCATCATCAAGCACGGCGCCCTGATGATCAACGCGGTGTCGAACTCGACGGTCCCCCACCTGACCGTCAACCTGGGCGCCTCCTACGGGGCCGGCAACTACGGCATGTGCGGCCGGGCGTACGAGCCGCGGTTCCTGTTCACCTGGCCGAACGCCAAATCGGCGGTGATGGGGCCGGCGCAGCTCGCCGGGGTGCTGTCGATCGTCGCCCGGCAGGCCGCCGCCGCCCGGGGGCGCGACTACGACGAGGAGTCCGACGCCGCCATGCGGATGATGGTCGAGCAGCAGATCGAGTCCCAGTCCGGAGCGCTCTTCCTCTCCGGCCGGCTCTACGACGACGGGGTGATCGACCCCCGGGACACCCGTACCGTCCTCGGGCTCTGCCTGTCGGCGATCCACAGCGGACCGGTGAGGGGCGCCGACGGCTTCGGCGTCTTCCGGATGTGAGAGGGGCCATCATGATCAATCGACTGCTGGTGGCCAACCGGGGCGAGATCGCCCGCCGGGTCTTCGCCACCTGCCGGGCGCTCGGCGTGGAGACGGTCGCCGTGCACTCCGACGCGGATGCCGACGCGCCTTTCGTGGCCGAGGCCGACCAGGCCGTCCGGCTGCCCGGTAACGCGCCGGCCGAGACGTACCTGCGGATCGACCTGGTCCTGGACGCGGCCCGCCGGTCCGGCGCGGACGCGGTCCACCCCGGATACGGGTTCCTGGCCGAGAACGCGGAGTTCGCCGCCGCGGTCACCGACGCGGGGCTGACCTGGGTCGGCCCGCCCGCCAAGGCGATCGCCGCCATGGGCGACAAGATGGCGGCCAAGGCGCTGCTCGCCGACGCGGGCGTGCCGATGCTGCCCACCTGGACCGACGCCGACCAGGTGACCGATTTCCCGGTGCTGGTCAAGGCCGCCGCGGGTGGCGGCGGCCGGGGCATGCGGGTGGTCCGCGAGGCCGCCGGGCTCGCCGAGGCCGTCGCGGGCGCGCGCCGCGAGGCGGCCGCCGCCTTCGGCGACGGCACGGTCTTCATCGAGCGGTACGTCGAGCGCGGCCGGCACGTCGAGGTGCAGATCTTCGGCGACAGCCACGGCACGGTGGTGGCCCTCGGGGCGCGCGACTGCTCGATCCAGCGCCGACACCAGAAGATCGTCGAGGAGGCGCCGGGCGTCCTGCCCCCGCAGGTGCGCGAGCGGCTGTACGAGGCGGCGGTGGCCGCCGGCCGGGCGGTCGACTACGTGGGCGCGGGCACCGTGGAGTTCCTGCTCGCCCCCGACGGGCATGTCCACTTCCTGGAGATGAACACCCGCCTGCAGGTGGAGCATCCGGTCACCGAGCTGACCACCGGGCTGGATCTCGTCCGGTTGCAGCTCCTGGTCGCCGAGGGCGAGCCGCTGCCGCTGGACGCCACCCCGCCGGCCGACGGCCACGCCGTCGAGGTGCGGCTCTGCGCCGAGGACCCGGCGCAGGGCTTCCGCCCGGCCACCGGCACCCTGCACCGGTTCGCGATCCCCGGCGTGGCCAGCGGGTTCACCACGGCGAAGGGCCTGCGACTCGACTCCGGCGTGACCGACGGCTCGACGGTCGGCGTCCACTACGACTCGATGCTCGCCAAGCTGATCGCCTGGGCGCCGACCCGGGCCGAGGCGGTCCGCGCCCTCGCCGGCGCGCTGGCCCGGGCCGAGCTGCACGGCGTCGCCACCAACCGGGACCTGCTGGTCCGGGTGCTGCGCAGCCGCGAGTTCGGCGCCGCCGACGTCGACACCGGCTTCCTGGACCGGCATCCCGAGGTCTTCGCCCCGCTGCTGCCGCCCGACCAGCTCCCCCTTGTCGCGCTGGCCGCCGCGCTGGCGTCGGCCGTGCGGCGGCGCGCCGCGGCCACCGTGCTGGCCGGACTGCCGTCCGGGTGGCGCAACGTGCCGGCGTTCCCGCAGGTCGCCCGGTTCGGCGGGGCGGACGGCGCCGAGATCGAGGTCCGGTACCGGCTGGACCGCACGGGCGCGCTCGCCGACTGGTCGGCGTCCCCGGCCGGCGGGGGCACCACGTCCGGCGCCGCGCCGGCCGTGGCCCTGGTCGAGGCCGCACCCGACCGCGTCGTGCTCGACGTCGACGGGGTGCGGCGGGCGTTCCGCGTACACCGGGTGGGATCGGAGGTCTTCGTGGACGGCCCGGACGGGGCGGCGAGCCTCACCGAGCTGCCCCGCTTCCCCCTGCCCACCGCGGAGCTGGCGGCCGGGTCGCTGCTCGCGCCGCTGCCCGGCGCGGTGACCCGGGTGCACGTCGAGGTCGGCCAGCGGGTGACCGCCGGCGACCTGCTGCTGACCCTCGAAGCGATGAAGCTCGAACACCCCGTGCTCGCCCCGACCGACGGCGTGGTGGCGGAGCTGCCCGTGCCGGCCGGCGGCCAGGTCGACACCGGGGCCGTGCTGGCCGTTGTCGACAACTCCAGCTCGGCGCGCCGCGACCTGGAGCCGTCGAATCCAGAGGAGGACCCGCGATGAACTTCGACCTCACCCCCGAGCAGGACCAGCTCCGCGACGCCGTCCGGGCACTGGGCCGCAAGTACGGTCACTCCTACTTCGTGGCGAAGGCGAAGTCGGGGGGACACACCACCGAGCTGTGGCAGGAGGCCGGCCGGCTCGGCTACCTGGGCGTCAACATCCCCACCGAGTACGGCGGCGGGGGCGGCGGCATCACCGAGCTGGCCATCGTCTGCGAGGAGCTGGCCGCGGCCGGCTGCCCGCTGCTGCTGCTCGTGGTCTCGCCCGCCATCGCGGCCACCGTCATCAACAAGCACGGCACCGACGAGCAGCGCAAGCGCCACCTGCCCGGCCTCGCCGACGGCTCGCAGAAGATCGTCTTCGCGATCACCGAGCCGGACGCCGGCTCGAACTTCCACCGGCTCGGCACGGTGGCCCGCCGCGACGGCGACGACTGGCTGCTCACCGGCCGCAAGTGCTACATCTCCGGCGTCGACGAGGCCGGGCACGTGCTGGTCGTGGCACGTACCGAAGACTCTTCCACCGGCAAGTTGAAGCCGGCCCTGTTCATCGTGCCGACCGACGCCCCCGGACTGGAACTGTCCAAGCTGGACATGGAGATCCTCTCCCCGGAGAACCAGTTCCTGCTCTACCTGGACGACGTCCGGCTGCCCGCCGACGCGCTGGTCGGCGAGTCCCTGGACGCCGGGCTTCCGGCGCTCTTCTCCGGTCTCAACCCCGAGCGGATCACGGTCGCCGCGATGGGCGCCGGCACCGGCCGGTACGCCATCGAGCGGGCCAGCGAGTACACCGCCAAGCGGACGGTGTGGGGCGGAAAGAGCATCGGGTCGCACCAGGGCGTCGCCCACCCGCTCGCGCACGCGGCGGTGCAGGTGGAACTGGCCCGCCTGATGATCCACAAGGCGGCCACCCTCTACGACGCCGGCCGCGACCTGGAGGCCGGCGTCGCCGGCAACATGGCCAAGTACGCGGCCGGCGAGGCCGCCGCGCTCGCCGTGGACACCGCCGTCCAGGCGCTCGGCGGCGCCGGCATGACCACGGAGTACGGCGTGGCGACCCTGCTCGGCGCGGTCCGGGCGGGCCGGATCGCCCCGGTCAGCCGCGAGATGATCCTCAACTTCGTCGCCCAGCACGTCCTCGGCCAGGACAAGTCCTACTGAAAACGCCGTTGCCCGACACCCCTCGTCGGGGCGCCGGGCAACGGCGGCGATTCAGGAGGTGGCGATCCGGTCGAACTTCTCCCACGGACCGACCGACGTGCGGTTGGCGATCAACGGCAGGGTGCCCGCGCTCTCCGCCGTCACGTACCGGCCGTTGGCGTTGGCCCGGAGGCTGATGGTGCCGTCCGAGTTGTCGACCACCGTGAACTTCTCCCAGGCGCCGACCGACGTGCGGTTGGCGATCAGCGGCTGCGAGCCCGCGCTCTCCGCCGTCACGTACCGGCCGTTGGCACGGGCCCGGATGCCCACGAAGCCGCCGCCCGCGTCGACCAGGTCGAACTGCTCCCACAGCCCGACCGAGGTCCGGTTGGCGATCAGCGGCTTGGCGCCGGCGTTCTCGGCCACCACGTAACGGTTGTTGGCACGGGCCCGGATCGCGATCGGGGCCGCGGCCGCCGGAGCGCCGGTGAGCCGGGTGAGGGCCGCGTAGTCGCCGTTGAACACGTTCTGGCTGTAGTTCCCCGGCTTGCTGGCGTCACCGGCGGCGTACTGCCAGATGGTCTCCGTCGTCCAGCCGGCCGGCAGGGGCGGGCGGGTCTCGGTGTAGCCGGCGATGTCCAGCGGGTTGGCGCCGAAGGACGCGTCGCTGCCGGTGCACGGGTTCCAGTAGTTGGTGTTCGTGTAGATCATCACGGGCCGGCCGATGCGCGCCTTGACCTGGTCGGTGAAGGACCGGATCCAGCTGGACATCTCCGTTGGGGTGAGCCCGTAGCAGGTCGGCGCGCCGGACCAGTACGGCCACTCGATGTCCACCATGGGCACGAGCGTCTGGCTGTCCTTGGCGAACTGGGCGTTGTCGACGAAGAAGTTCGCCTCGGTGACCGGGTCACCCCCGTCCGGGCGGGCGAAGTGGTAGGCGCCGACGAGCAGGCCGGCCGCCTTGGCCGCGGCGTAGTCCTCGGCGAAGTAGGGGTTGAGGTACGTGTGCCCCTCGGTGGCCTTGACGTACGCGAACTTGTAGCCACCGGCCGCCACCGCCGGCCAGTCGATCGGGCCGAGGTTGTGGTCGTGGCTGGAGACGTCGATGCCGCGGATCGTGTAGCCGGGCGGGGTCGCGGCGCTCGTGGACGCCGAGCTGGTGCGCGCGCCCGGCTTGAGGCCGGCGTTCGCCCGGCCACCACCGTCGGGTGCGGAGCCGGCCGCACTGACCGGCTGGGCCATGCCGAGCGCGCCGAGCGCGAGCCCCGCGGACATCAGGGCAGAGATCCATCTACGAGACATGGAAGTGGAGAGCTCCTTGGTCGGGAGGTCGAGGGCCACCGTTCGCCAGGGGGCGGATCACGGCGGCGCAGCGCCCCCGCATTCGGGCCGGGATCGGCGGGAGCGGGGTGCGGCCGTACTCTAACCCGCCGAACCGGCCGCACGCTGCCCCGATCGCTCCGTCCGCGGCCCGGGGTACGGCGGGCGCCCGATCGCCCGCCGTACCCCGGGGGTCCGTCAGCGGACGGTCAGCGTGCCGACCGCCGGCAGCGGCGCCACCACCGGCGGCAGCCGCTTCGGCTCGCCCCGGCCCGGCTCACCGGCCCGGGCCAGGTCGCTCTTCGAGGCCTTCGCCCGGGTGGCCGCCGGCTCGTCCTGGAACGGCTGCGCGTCACCCGTGCAGAGCGTGCCCCTGGCGGGCAGCGTCCCGCCGAGCAGGTACGCGTCGACCGCGCCGGTCACGCAGGCCGAGGTGCCGTAGGCGGTGTGCCCCCAGCTGTCGCTGCTCAGCAGCCGGCTGTTCGGCAGCAGCCGGGCCGAGCTGACCGCGCCCTGGTAGTTGGTCGCCGGGTCCCAGTAGTTGCCGACCACCAGCACCGGGGCGGCGGTGGTCCGGTCGAACGGGCCGGTGAAGGCGTCGGAGTCCCGCACGGTCCAGGTGTTGCGGGCGCAGGGCGCGGTGCCCCAGGCCCAGGCCCGGCCGAAGTACGGGGCCCGCTTGTCCTCCCTGGCCGACAGCGCCGGCCAGGCGTCCGCGCTCTTCGGGTGGTAGGCGTCGGTGCAGTCCACCGTCAGGAACGTCTCCAGCCCGTTGTCGTACGGGAAGTCGTAGCCCCGCTGCCGGCGGGCCTGGGCGGCCCGCTGTGCCACGGCGGTGCGCGCCTCCGCCCGGTCGGGCGCGGCCGCGGCCGGGTCGGTCAGCACCAGCAGCTCGCCGGTCAGGTCCACGATGTACTGCCAGCCGCTCGGGTCGTAGAGGTAACTGAGGGTGGCGCCGACGAAGTCGGCGTAGGTGACGGTGAACCGCCCGGCGTCCGGGTCGTCCACCACCAGCGGCTTCTTGCGCAGCCGCTGCGCCACCGTCTCGTAGGCGGCGACCGGGTCGCCGCCGGACGCCAGCGTGCACTTCTCCGCGCCGGCCTTCGCGCACCGGGCCAGGATCTCGTGCAGCGCGCGGTACGCGCCGTCGGCGCTGCGCAGCCGGGTCTCCTGGAGCTGGTTGCGGGCCTTGCCCTGCCCGATCCAGGCGTCGGGGTTGAGCACCCCGTCGACCACCAGGGCGCGGAACCGGTCCGGGAACATGTTGGCGTAGTACTGCCCCAGCGCGGTGCCGTAGCTGAAGCCCAGGTAGCTCAGCTTCCGGTCGCCGACCGCACGGCGCAGCACGTCCATGTCGCGGGCCACCTCGGCGGTGGACGCCGCCCCGGTCAGGGGCTTGCCGGTGGTCGAGCAGCCCTTGCCGACCGCCTTCGACGCCGCGACGTACGCCTTCTCCTCGGCCTTCGTGAACGGGAAGGCGACGTTCAGCCCGGCGTACGCCCGGGTCTGCTCCTTCACCGACGGGAAGCACCTGACGTTGTCGCTGGCGGCGACCCCGCGCGGGTCGACGCCGACGATGTCGAAGCGGTCGAGCAGATCGTCGCCGAGGAAGTACGGTGCGGCGAGCGCGATGCTGGTGCCCGAGCCGCCCGGGCCACCCGGGTTGAGGAACAGGCTGCCGATGCGGTGCTGCTGGTCGCGGGCCTTGACCCGGAGCAGCGCGACCTCGGTGGTGGCGCCCTTCGGGTTGTCGTAGTCCAGCGGGAGCCGGACCGTGGCGCACTCGGCGTAGTCGTAGCAGGCGTACCAGTCGAGCTTCGGCGTGGGCACGCGGTCGACCCGGCGCGCCTCGGCGGCGCTGGTCCGGTCGTACGCCGGGAGGCTGCGGCGTCGCGGCCGCGGCCGCGGCGGGCGCGACCGCCGATCCGGCGAGGACGAGGCCGGCGATCCCTGTTGCGGTGAGGGACCGGATTGCACGTGGCATGTGGCTGCCTTCCGGTGGGGAACGGGGTCCGTCGAGGAGACCTCGACATCCGTCACTTTAGGGATCAAGGCCCACCGGAGTGGCCCGTCAAACGCGGACGGAAGCGACAGATTGCCGATTGATGTAACGAAAGTTTATTGATCGACGCTTTTAGCGGCTCTCCGGAGTGGAGGGTGACCGGCCCGGCGCACCTACTGACGGGAAGCCGTCCGGGTCCGGCGGTTGACAGTTCGACGCCCTGAGCCATGCTTGTCGGGTGAGTTCGTTCCCGAAGCCCGATGCGCGGGTCAAGGCCGTCGTCGCGTCGGTGGCGGCGGTGGCGGCGCTGGTGACGTTGGTGGTGTGGCGGCCGGCCGGCATCCTGTCGGTGGTGCTGGCCCTGGTCTGCGTGCTGCTCGGCATGATCGCCGGGGTGACGGTCACCGCCGCCCGGCAGGCTCCTCCCCGCGCCGACGCCCCGGCCGACGAGTGGCCGCTCCCCACCGCGTACGGGGTGGACGCCGACACGCTGGAGGCGATCGACCCCCGGGCGGTCCGGCAGCTCCGCACGCCGGTCGGCGGCTACGCGGGCGACGCCGACACGTTGGAGGCCCTCGACCCGCGGGCGGTCCGGGACCTGCGGGCGACCGCCGGCGGTTACCCGGGCGACGCCGACACCCTGGGCGCGCTCGACCCGCGGGCGGTGCGGCAGCAGCGGACGGCGAACGGGGTCAGCGACCGGTGAGGGTCGGCACGGCCAGCGCGTCCACGCCCCGCCCCGCCAGGCACCGGTAGGTGCGGTCGGCGCCGGCCGGCGGCAGCACCTCCAGGTTCCAGCCGGCCATCTTCCGGACGCCGCTGGCCAGTTGGAACGTGCTCACGCTGCAGACCTGCTGGACGGCGGGATCGGCGACCACCGCGCCGTGGCCCGCACCGACCAGCGCGGCCGGCAGGTCACCCTCGGCGTAGGTCTCCCAGGTGTGCCGGCCGTCGCAGGGCACCCGGGTGGCCTCGGCCCGGTCGCGGCGCAACCGCACCGGGCCGTAACACTCCAGTTCGGACGCGCAGTGGGCGCCCGCCGGCAGGCGGACGTCACCCGCCGCGCAGCCGGGCGCCACCCTCGCCCCGGAGGGCTCGACCGCCTCGCTGGCCACCGGCGTCGGCGACACCACGGCGGGCGCGCCGTCGGCCAGCCAGGCACCGGCCCCGGCCGAGGCGGCCAGCGCGAGCACCCCCGCCCCGCCGAGGAACCAGCGCCGCGGCCAGCGCCGGCCGCGGGTCGGCACGGTCGGGTGGGCGTCCTCGGCCGGCGGGCGCGGGCTCGGCTGGCCGGCGCGGGTCAGCGGATGGCCGCCGGTGGTCGGGCCGCCGCTGACCGGAGCCCCCGGATAGGGCGCGCCGCTCACCGGCGCGGCGCCCGGGTCCAGCGGGATGGCGGCGAGCATGCCGCCCAGCTCGACGGCGGAGGGCCGCTCGCCCGGGTCGTTGGCCATGCCCAACCGCAGCACGTCGATCAGCTCGTCGGGCACGCCGGGCAGGCCGGGGATCGGCTGCTGGAACATCTCCAGCACGGTGACCAGGCTCGGGTTGCGCTCGGACTGCCAGCGCGGCGGGCGGCCGTGCATCACCGCGTAGAGGGTGGCGCAGAGCGCGTAGACGTCGACGGCCGGGCTGGGCGGGCTGTGGCTGAACATCTCCGGCGGCGCGTAGGCCGGGGTGAGCACCTCCAGGGTGACCGAGGCGTCGCGCACCTCGGCCAGCACCGCGAGCCCGAAGTCGGCCAGCACCGCCGAGTTGAAGTGCGAGTAGAGGATGTTGGCCGGCTTGACGTCGCGGTGCAGCACCCCGGCCGCGTGCGAGTGGGCCAGCGCGTCGGCGATCTTCACGCCGAGGTCGCGGGCCTCCACCGCGCCCAACGGGCGCCGGCGCATCCGCTCCGCGTACGAGCCGTCGCAGAGCTCCATGATCAGGTAGGGGTGCTGGTCGACGGTGACCCCGACGTCGAAGAGGTCCACCACGTGCGGGTGGGAGGACATCTTGCCGGCCGCCCGCGCCTCGCGCAGGAAGCGCGCCTGGTCCCGGTCGCTGTCCAGCGTGCGGTTCTCCACCTTGACCGCGACCTCGCGCCCCACCGAGATCTGGGTGGCCCGGTAGACGGTGGCGTAGCCGCCCCGGGCGAAGACCTCCAGGTCGGTCAGACCGGGCACGATGGGCAGCCGCAGGGCGCCGGGCGGGGTCTCGGTCACGACTCGAAAATACCCAACGGTCCCGGTCGCTCAGTGCACCGCGTCGGTCGCCGGAACCGGGCCCGGGCCCGGAGCGGTGTCGTCCGCCGCAGCCGGCCGGCCCGGCCCGGCGGCCGCCCGGCGGGCGTCCCACCACAGGCCGACGGCGGTCGCGACCGCGCCCAGGCCCTCCCAGGCGGCGACCCCGAAGAACCGGTCCGGGGCGACGTCGGAGAGCACCGCGATGCTGAAGACGGTGAACGTGACCAGCCGGAACCAGACGGTGAACCGGTAGAACGGCCGCCACTCGGTGGCCACCGCGAGCAGGTAGTAGACCCCCATGTTGAACGAGGCCATCGAGGACGCCGTGAGGAACGTGCCGGTGTAGTCACCCGGGGCGCGCTCGGCGGGCACCTCGAAGCCGAGCAGGCGGAGTTGGGTCTCCGGCCAGATCAGCCCCAGCGCGCCGAGCAGCAGCGCCAGGAGCCCGAAGACCGCGATCGTCCAGCCGGCGCCGGAGCGCGGCAGCCTCATCGTCCCTCCCCAACCGTGGCCGCCGGCGTGGGCGGCCCTCACCCCCCACGCTAACCGCCCCCTCCGACGGGCACATCCCCGGAACCGGCAGAACCGGGCCGGGGATCGATCAGTGCGCGGCGAGGCGGGCGCGGAGCGCGTCGGCGACGGCCCGCTCACTGCGCTGCTCGGTGGCGTACGCCAGGCGCACCGCCTCCTCGGCGCTGGCCAGCGCCTCGGCCGGGCGGCCGCAGGCGGCGAACGCCTCGGCCAGCACCATCCGCGCGATGACCTGGCTGCGCACGTCCTCGGCCGGGGCGGACACCGCCCGCTGCGCCCAGTCCAGCGCCTGCTCGCGCTGGCCGTGGGCGAGCAGCGCGGACGCGTACCGGGCCATGGTCTGGCGGCGGGAGAAGAGCAGCGACGGGGTGTTGGCGGCGGCGGTGGCGACCGGGGCGAGCAGCCCCACCGCGGTCGCGGAGTCGCCGGCGGCGAGCCGGGCCACGGCGAGCAGCACCCGCGGCGCCACCTGGGCGGGGGCCTGCGGGTTGTGGGGCTCCACGGTGGTCAGCACCGACCGGGCCTCCCGCTCGGCCGTCTCGGCGTCGCCCATGTCCATCGCCAGGAAGCCGCGCAGTGTTCCGGCCATCCCGGTGAGCAGCGGGTGCGCGGTGCGGTCGGCGTACGCCAGGGCGTCGGTGAGCAGGTCGGCGGCGTGCTCCGGCTCGCCCAGCCCGCGCGCCACCACGCCGCGCACCACCAGCGCGAAGCCCTGCCCCCAGTCGTCGCCGACCTCGGCGAACTCCCGGTACGCCCGGCGCGCCGCCCGGTCCGCCTCGGCCAGCTCGCCCAGCTCGGCGGTGGCGTACGCCTCGACGGCGCGCAACGTGCCCACCGCCCACGCCTCGCCGACCCGCTCGCCGAACGGCAGGAACACCTGCGCCATCCGGCACGCCTCGCGGAGCCGGCCGGCGAGCAGCCGCGCGAACGCGGTGGTGCCGCGCAGCCAGGCCCGCCCGTACGGGTCCTTCAGCTCGGCGAAGAGCCGGGCCGCCCGGCCGAGCACCGCGTCGGTGCCGGCGAAGTCGCCCCGGGTGGTGGTCACCCAGGCGAGGTTCTGCAACGACCAGGCCTGCCCGCGCGGGTCCTTCGCGGCGAGGCTGACCTGGTAGGAGGCGGCCAGCCGGCTGCTCGCCTGGCCCAGCCGCCCGGCGATGAAGTCGGCCATGCCGAGCCGGCGCATCGCCGAGGCGCGCATGGTCGGCAGGTTGGCCGCCGTGGCCACCTGCAACGCCTCCTGCCAGCTCCGCTCGGCCCGGGCCGCGTCACCCAGCGTCTGGTGGGCCTGCCCGGCCAGCAACAGCGCGCTGGTCCGGGTGGCCGCCGCGTCCCCGGCGTTCGCGGCGATCTTCTCGGCGAAGGCGAGCGCGTCGGCCGGGCGGCCGATCTGGAGCAGCGCCCGGGCGTGCACCACCCGGTCGGCCAGCGGCACCCCGTCACGGGCCAGCTCGGCGGCACGTTCGGCGTACTCGACGGCCATCGCCGGCTCCCCCGACCGCAGCGCGCGGCGGGCGGCCCGGCCCAGCGCGGCCACGCCCAGCGGAGCCACCGCCCGGGCCGGCGCGTCCGGGCGGAGCTTGACCGCGTCGGCGAGCGCGGCGGCCCGCTCGACGTGCTCGGCCACGAAGTCGTCCCGGGCGGACTCGGTGAACCCGCCGGCCGGCGTGCCGGCGCCGCCGGTGCTCTCCGGTGCGGCCCAGCGGGCCAGCGCGGCGTGCCGCTCGGCCAGCTCGGCCTTGCTCACCCCGGCGTACGCGGCCTCCCGCATGAGCGGGGTGGCGAACGCGAACCCGGTGCGGGTGCGGTGCAGCATGCGGCGTTGCAGCAGCTCCTCCACGGCCCGGTCCAGCTCGACCGCGGCCACCGCGGCCGGCCGGCCGTCCCGCCCGACGCGCTGCTCGCGCAGCGCCTCCAGCGCGCCGTCGGGCACGATGTCGCCGACCACCGCGGCGTCCCGCAGGACCGAGCGGGCGTCCGGCGGCAGCGCGTCGATACGCGCGGCGAGCACGGCGGCCAGGTCGCGGGAGAGCAGCCGGCTGCCCAGCGAGCCGGGCGCGAGCCGCCAGCCGACGTTGGCGTCCCGCCCCGGGCCGGCCGTCAGCGCGCCGCGCTCCATCAGCAGGGTGACCAGCTCGGCCAGGTAGAACGGGTTGCCCTGGGCGGTGGCGAGCAGCCGGTCGGCGTCGGCCGTGGACAGCTTGCCGCCGCTCAGATAGCTGGTGAGCAGCCGGGAGGCGTCGGCGCCGCGCAGCGGGGGCAGCGCGTGCACCTCGGCGTCCGCGACGCGGGTCAGCGCGCCGGCGGTCCGCACCAGCTCGGGCCGGCCGAGCAGCAGCACCAGCACCGGGCCGCTGAGCCGGTTGAGGGTCAGCGCGAGCGCCTTGATCGTCTCGGCGGTGGCGTCGTGCAGGTCGTCCACCACGATCACCAGCGGCGCCTCCAGGGCGAGCGCGCTGAGCAGCTCGGCGACGGCGTTGGGCACCGCCTCGGCGTCCGGCGGCGGGGCGGCGGCGTTCCACTCGCCGTTCTCGGTGGCGGCGGGGAGTTCGGCGTACCCGAGCAGGGCCAGGAGCTGGTCCACGGCGATCGGGGGCGTGTCGCCGGGGAGCCGGCCGAGGCGCTGCCCGAGCCGGCGCAGCCGCTCCTCGACCGCCGGCCGGGTGAGCGCCGTGGCGGCGTCGTTGGGCAGGCCGACCGCCGCCCGGACCAGGTCGGCGAGGGGTGCGAGCCGGCGCCGCTCGCCGAAGGCGGCGCAGCGCACGGAGAGCACCCGGGCGCCGGTGTGCGCGGCGTACCGGCCGGCGCCGACGTCGTAGCCGGCGGCGAGGCGTTCCACCTCGGCGGCGAACCGGGACTTGCCGATCCCCGCCTCGGCGGTCATCAGCAGCACCCGGGGCTCGCCCCGGTCGATCACCTCGGCGAGCCGGCCGGCGACCCGGCCGATCTCGGTCTCCCGGCCCACGAAGGGCGCCTCGTCGCCGAGGCCCGACCGGGTGCCCGGCGCGTCCAGCAGGCCGAGCAGCTCGTACGCCTCGACCGGCTCGCGCTTGCCCTTGAGCCGCAGCGGGCGCAGCGCCCGCCAGGAGGCGACGTGCCGGGTGGCCGCGGAGGTGCGCCCGCCCGCGTAGACCGCGCCGACGGCGGCGGCGTCGGCGAGCCGGGCGGCGGTGTTCACCGTGTCGCCGATGACCGTGTATTCGATCGCCGCCTGGATGCCGGCGATCACGTCGCCGGTGTTCAGCCCGACCCGCAGGCCGAGCGGCGCGCCGCCGCCCCGCTCGTCGTCGAGCACCCGGCGGACCGCACGCTGCATGGAGAGCGCGGCCCGGACGGCGCGCTCGGCGTCGTCCTCGTGCGCCACCGGCGCGCCGAAGACCGCCATGATCCCGTCGCCGGTGAGCTTGTCGACGTGCCCGCCGAAGGTCTTGACCGCGCCGGCCAGGGCGGCCAGCACCCGGTCCGTGACGGCGCCGACCCGTTCCGGGTCGAGGTCCTCGGACCAGGAGGTGAAGTCGGAGAGGTCACCGAAGAGCACGGTGACCACCCGCCGCTCGGCGGCGGGCAGCGTGGCGGCGGCCGGCAGGGCGGCTCCGCAGTTGTGGCAGAACCGCGCGCCGGGTACGGCGACGGTTCCACACACCGGGCAGGTCACGGCTGCTCCAACCCCGTACCCCCGGCGCCGGATTCCCGGGTGCTCACCCCGAGGTACTCCAACTGGGCCCGGACCGACCATTCGGCTGCCCACCACAGCGACCGGTCGACGTCCGCGTAGACCCGCTCGACGACCTCCGGCGCGGTGGTCGCGCCGGCGGCGACCGCCGCGCGGACCTGGTCGAGCCGCGCCCGCCGGTGGGCCAGGTAGAAGTCGGCCGCCACACCGCAGTCGGCCAGCGCCGGGCCGTGCCCCGGCAACGCCGGGATCCCCCGGTACGTGGCGAGCAGTTCCAGGCTCGACAGGTAGTCGCCGAGGTGCCCGTCCGGGTGAGCGACCACGGTGGTGCCCCGCCCGAGGATGGTGTCACCGGTGAGCACGACCCGCTCGTCGCCGTGCCCCACGAGGAAGCAGACCGAGTCGGCGGTGTGCCCGGGGGTGCTCAGCAGGCGGATGTCCAGGCCGGCGTCGAGCGCGGTGTCCGGGGTGAGCGGCGCGCCGCCCACGGTGTGGGCCGGGTCGACGGCCAGGACGGGCGCCCCGCCGAGCAGTTCACTGAGCCGGGGCGCGCCCTCGGTGTGGTCGGCGTGCCCGTGGGTGATCAGCACGAAGCCGACCGGGCCGTGCGCGGTGAGCGCGGCCAGGTGCTCCTCGTCGGCCGGGCCGGGATCGACCACCACGGCGTGCTCGGCGCCCGGGGCGCGCAGCACCCAGGTGTTCGTGCCGTCGAGCGTCATCGGCCCCGGGTTCGGGGCACGCACCAGCGTCACCCACCCCGGCAGCTCGTCCGCGAGCGCCCCTGCGGCTCCGGTCACAGGCCCCATGGCAGCGATCGTACGACCCCGCCCGCCACTCCCCGCGATCTTGCGGTGCCGCCAGGGGTTATGTCCCCTTGCGAGCCCTCTGCCCCACCGACACCGGCAAGATCACGGGTACGCAGCGTCAGGCGACCTCGACGATGACCTCGACCTCGACGGGGGCGTCGAGGGGAAGCTCGGCGACGCCCACCGCGCTGCGGGCGTGCCGGCCGGCCTCGCCGAAGACGGCGCCGAACAGCTCGGAGGCGCCGTTGACCACGCCGGGCTGGCCGGTGAAGCCCGGGGCGCTGGCCACGAAGCCGCTCAGCTTGACGATCTTGACCACGTTCTCCAGCCCGACCAGCGCGTCGACCGCGGCGAGGGCGTTCAGCGCGCACCGCTGCGCCAGGTCCTTCGCCTGCTCGGCGGAGACGCCGTTGCCGACCTTGCCGGTGGCGAGCAGCTTGCCCTCGACGATCGGGAGCTGGCCCGAGACGTAGACGTGCTGCCCGGACTGGACGGCCGGCACGTAGCTGGCCAGCGGCGACGCCACCTCGGGCAGGGTCAGGCCGAGCTCCGCGAGCTTCGCGTGCGGTCCGTTGCTCATGCCGCCCCGCCCTTCGGGCGCTTCAGGTAGGCGACGAGCTGCTCCGGATTCGGGCCGGGAACCACGGAGACCAGCTCCCAGCCGTCCTCGCCCCAGTTGTCGAGGATCTGCTTGGTCGCGTGGACCAGCAGCGGGACCGTGGCGTATTCCCACTTCTGCATCGAGTCAAGGCTCCCTTGCCTGGCATGGACTTCGGTCAGGCACAGCCTACGGTCCGGCGCCGCTACGGGGACGCGGGACGCTGCTCGGGCGCAGCGGGCGGCTCGCCGCAGGGGCCCTCGTGCTCGTACCGCTGGGGGCACCGGGTGCGGTCGGGCAGCAGCAGGTCGCAGAAGACCCGGTGCCGGTTGTTCTGGTCGTCGGCGGTGGAGACCGTGGTCTCGCCCGCGTCCAGCTCGCCGAGGAAGCCCAGCGAGGTGGCCACGGTGCCGGCGAGCGCGGTGGCCGCCGCCAGGTCGGGGACCCGGACCGGCAGGTGGATGACGTAGCCGGGCTCCTCCTCGTCGCGGCCCCGCCCGGCCGGCCGGACCAGGGTGCGCACCACCTCGGTCGGCGGGCGGTAGGACCGCTCGTTGAACGGCGCTCCCGCGCCGGACCCCTCGGCGTCGCCGGGCCGCCCGGCCCGCTCGCCGGGGAACTGGGCTCGGGGAGTGTTCTCCTCGTCGCGCATCCGCTGCCTCCGGGCCTCGTACCTGTTCACAGTCACCACCATTCGGCTCGGGACCGTCCCCGGTCCGGCCCCCGCGTCGCGACGAACGTAGGACCTGCGGGGAGTCCCGGCAACGGGACGCGCACAACCGGTCACCCGCAGTCACATATGCGACACATTCCCGATCCGGAAGGCGGCGGCGGGCTCACGTCCGGCCCGGCGCGGCGCGGCGTACGCGGGGCTGGCAAGCCGTCCGCCGACCGCTACCCTTCCGGTCTGGATGAGTGCCCGTGCTCGCCCGCCACGCTCGATCACGTGTCCGTCGCCTGGGGCGGCGTCGGCGCGCCGCACCCCGGGGGAACGACATGACCCAACCGCCCATCGGTGGCGCCGCCGGCTCGCCCGGAGGTCCCGCCCACCCGGAGCCGCCCGCCGGCGCCGCGCCGGCCCCCGGCGCCCTGCCCGCACCGGCGCCCGGCTACCCGCCGTACCCGCAGCCGACCGCCCCGAAGAAGCGGCGCGGCCTGCTGATCGCCTCGATCGTGCTGGCCGCGGCGATCCTGCTCTGCGGCGGTGGCGGCACGGCCGCGTTCCTCGCCCTGCGCCAGGCCGAGGACGGCCAGGGCGCCAAGGAGCCGACGGTCGCGGTGGACGGCTTCCTCACCGCCGTCTACAAGGACCGGGACGCCCGCGCGGCGGCCACCTTCGTCTGCTCGGCGTCCCGCGACGACGAGAAGATCGCCGCCAAGGTCGCCGAGGTGCGGAAGTACGCCGGGCAGTACCAGAACGCGCGGTTCCGCTGGACCACCCCGAAGGTGGACAACCAGACCGGGGACCGGGCCACGGTCAGCACCCGGGTCACCATGACCACCGCCGACGAGAAGATGGCCGACCAGGAACTGCGTTTCACCGTGGTGCGGAAGACGGGTTGGTGGGTCTGCGAGGTCGCCTGACCGCGGCGGCTGGATAGGCTCGACGGGTGGCAGCGACTGAGCAGCCGGCCGAGTCCGCCGGCAGATGGCCGGCCCGCCTGCACGTGGTGACCGGCAAGGGCGGCACGGGCAAGACCAGCGTGGCGGCGGCGCTGGCCCTCGGGCTGGCCGCCGGCGGCCGGCGCACCCTGCTCGTCGAGGTGGAGGGGCGGCAGGGCATCGCCCAGCTCTTCGGCACCGACCCGCTGCCCTACGAGGAGCGGCACCTGGCCGACGCACCGGGCGGCGGCGAGGTGCGCGCCCTGGCGGTCGACGCCGAGGAGGCGCTCCTCGAGTACCTGGACATGTTCTACAAGCTCGGCGCGGCCGGCCGCGCGCTGCGCAAGCTGGGCGCCATCGACTTCGCCACCACCATCGCCCCGGGCCTGCGGGACGTGCTGCTCACCGGCAAGGTCAAGGAGGCGACCACGCGGACCAGCGGGCAACGCCGGGCGTACGACGCGGTGGTGCTGGACGCGCCGCCGACCGGGCGGATCGGCCGCTTCCTCAACGTGACCGCGGAGACCGCCCGGCTGGCCAAGGTCGGCCCGATCAAGACCCAGAGCGAGGGGGTCTCAGCGCTGCTCCGGTCGCCGATGACCGCGGTGCACGTGGTCACGCTGCTGGAGGAGATGCCGGTCCAGGAGACCGTCGACGCGATCGCCGAGCTGACCAACCTCGGCTTCCCGGTCGGCCGGGTGATCGTCAACGGGGCCCGGCCTCCGGTGCCCGCCGACCGTCCGGTGACCGCCGCCGAGCTGAAGCGCGGGCTGGCCGCCGCCGGCCTGCCGACCGACGCCCGGACCGTGGCCGGCCTCGCCTCCGAGGCCCGTGACCAGCAGGTACGCCGGGAGCTGGAGGACTCGCTCCGCGCCGACCTGGAGGAGCTGGGCCGGCCCCTGACCGAGCTGCCGCTGCTGCCCGGCGGGGTCGACCGGGCGGGGCTGGAGACGCTTGCCGAGACGCTCGTCCGGGCGGATTGACTCACACCTGCGGCCGGCACGGAGCAGAGAGACCCTCTCGACCGATACGCTCGATTGGTGCCTTCCGAAGACGCGGCGCCACCGCTGGACGTCGACCAGATCCTCGCCGATCCGGGCGTACGGATCGTGGTCTGCTGCGGGGCGGGCGGAGTGGGCAAGACGACCACCGCGGCGGCGCTGGCGCTGCGGGCGGCCGAGCGGCACGGCCGGCGGACGGTGGTGCTCACCATCGACCCGGCCCGCCGGCTGGCCCAGTCGCTCGGCCTGACCGAGCT
The DNA here is from genome assembly GCF_050948395.1 of Micromonospora sp. CA-244673. NCBI lineage: Bacteria > Bacillati > Actinomycetota > Actinomycetes > Micromonosporales > Micromonosporaceae > Micromonospora > Micromonospora sp. CA-244673. The sequence continues at coordinate 6,931,034 of NZ_CP192019.1, forward strand.
GGACAACACCCCACGCCAGGTCAAGGGCATCGACGTCGAGTCCAGCGGCGGTCAGTTGCACGCCATGATGCTCGACATGAAGCGCACCTTCGACGACGTGGTGCTCCAGCACACCGATCCGGCGAAGGCGGCGGAGATCTTCGCCAACCCCTTCTACCAGGCCATGAGCTCCACCTTCGCCGGCACGCAGGAATACATGGCGATGGAGAAGCTGGGCCAGCTGCACGCGCGGGGCGAGTGGGACCTCATCGTGGTCGACACCCCGCCGTCCCGCTCGGCGCTCGACTTCCTGGACGCGCCGGCCCGGCTCTCCCGCTTCCTCGACGGGCGCATGCTGCGGCTGCTGCTCGCCCCGGCCCGCAGCGGCGGGCGGAGCATGTTCAGCCTGGTGACGGCCAGCTTCGGGATGTTCTCGAAGGTGGTGCAGAAGGTGATCGGCGCCCAGTTGCTCACCGACCTGTCCGGCTTCGTCGCCGCGCTGGACTCGATGTTCGGCGGGTTCCGCCAGCGGGCCGAGCAGACGTACCGCATCCTCCAGGCCCGGGAGACGGCGTTCCTGCTGGTCGCGGCACCGGAGCCGGACGCGGTCCGGGAGGCCGCCTACTTCGCCGGCCGGCTGGGCGCCGAGCGGATGCCGCTCGCCGGCCTGGTGCTCAACCGGGTGCACCGGCCGGCGGTGCCGGACCTGTCCGCGGCGGACAGTCTGGCCGCCGCGGAGCGGCTGGCCGATGCGGGCGGGCACGAGCGCACCGCCGAGGTGCTGCGGGCGCACGCCACGCTCGCCGAGCAGGCGGCACGTGAGGAGCGGGTGGCGGCCCGGTTCACCGAGGCGTTCCCGGCGGTGCCGGCGGTGTCGGTGACGGCGCAGCCCGCCGACGTGCACGACGTCGACGGGCTGCGGACGATCGGCGAGGCGATCAGCCGGCGCTGAGCGGCGCGGCCGACCGGCGCGTCGGTCAGTTGGCCGTGGTCACGAGGACCTTGTCCCGGCCGGCCTTCTCCTTGGCGTTCTTCTTCATGGCCGCCTCGAACATCTTGCGCCAGCTGGTGACCTGCGGGTGCCGCCGCAGCAACGCCCGGCGCTCGCGTTCGGTCATGCCACCCCACACACCGAACTCGATCCGGTTGTCGAGCGCGTCGGCCAGGCACTCGTACCGAACTGGGCAGCTCCGGCAGATCCTCTTCGCCACGTTCTGTTCGGCGCCCTGTACGAACAACGCGTCCGGGTCCCCGTTCTGACACGCCGCCAGTGACGGCCAGTCAGTGATCATGCCCATCTGTACACGTCCCCCCTTGCTGTGCCTACCGACTTCGCGCGACCAGCCGTCCGGTTCCCCCCGGTCGTCCGGGCCGGCCTCCCCAGGGCGGCGCGGACGACGTGTGGCTGCTGTCGCCGCCACCATCATGCTGTGTAGTCGCCTGATTACGCAACGTTGTCGGCGAAATCCATCATTCCGGACACTCCCGGCTTCCCGGGCTTTCGCCCGCCGTCTACCCCGGCGGAGTAGGTGAAAACGCTGCGCCACTCCCCCGTTCGGGGGAGACTTCTGCCAGGTTTCACGCAACCACGCACCGGGGTTCGTGCGTTTAGCACAACGAGGCCGGCGCGCGCAGGAAATGGGGAAACTTCCCCGCGCGCCCCTCGTTCCCTACTCGCGTACCCTGTCGAGGTGACCTGGATGCGGAAACGTGACCACAACGTGCTGACCAACGCCGCATCGCTACTCATCTGTGGCCTGTTGGCCGGCGTGGTGGTCGCCGCGGCGGCCTTCCCCGCGGTGGCGATGTCCGGACTTGCCGCCAAGGCGGGGGCCGAAACCTTCGGCGCGCTCCCCACCGAACTGACGGTGGCCCGGGCCCCGCAGATCACTTACCTGCTGGCCTCCGACGGCAAGACGCCGCTGGCCACGATGTACGACGAAAACCGGCGCGACGTGAAGCTCAAGGACATCGCGCCGATCATGCAGAAGGCCATCATCGCGGCCGAGGACCACGACTTCTACAAGCACAACGGCGTGGACCTCAACGGTGTGGCCCGGGCGTTCGTCAACAACCAGTCCGGGACGAACTCGCGGCAGGGCGCCTCGACGCTCACCATGCAGTACGTCCGGCTGGCCATCTCGTACTCGGCGACGCACCCGGCCGACGTGGTGGCCGCGACCGAGGACACCAGCGCCCGCAAGCTGCGCGAGATGCGCTACGCGCTGCAGATCGACAAGGAGCTCTCCAAGGACGAGATCCTGGAGCGCTACCTGAACATCGCCGCCTTCGGCAACGGCGCGTACGGCATCTACGCCGCCAGCCAGGTCTACTTCAACAAGCCGCCGAGCAAGCTCGACATCCAGGAGTCGGCGATGCTCGCCGGCCTGGTGAAGGCGCCGACCGCGTTCGACCCGACCACCACGGCCGGCTACGACGACGCGGTCGGCCGGCGTGACTACGTCATCGACAACATGGTGCAGATCGGCGCCATCACCAAGGAGCAGGCCGACCAGGCCAAGCAGATCAAGCTCAAGGTGGCGAAGAAGCGCACCCCGAACGGCTGCGTCGCCACCAACACCCGGTCCTGGGGCTTCTTCTGCGACTACTTCTACCGCTGGTGGCTCCAGCAGGAGACCTTCGGCTCCACCTCGTACGACCGGGAGCGGCGGCTGAAGAGCGGTGGCTACACCATCACCACCTCCCTGGACGTGCAGGCGCAGAAGGGCGCCGACAAGGCGGTCCGCAACCAACTGAGCGAGTCGGCCACGGCCGCCCGGATGGTGGCCGTCGTCGAGCCGGGCAGCGGGCGGGTCCGCGCCGTCGCGGTCAACCGGAACTTCAAGCTCGACGACCCGGACCACCCGCAGAACAAGATCTCCAGCGACCCGAAGAAGGCCAAGAAGAACATCCGGGGCAACCGCCCGAACACGGTGAACCCCCTGGTCACCGGCGGCGGCGGCATCACCGGCTACCAGGCCGGCTCGACGTTCAAGATCTTCACGCTGGTGGCGGCCCTGGAGAAGGGCTACCCGCTCAGCTACACCATCAACGCGCAGCACCAGTTCAGGTCGGAATACATCATCGACTCCGGCAACCCGGCGGCGTGCAAGGGCACGCACTTCTACTGCCCGCAGAACGCCGGGAAGTCGATGGCGGGCGTGCACACCATGTGGAGCGGCTTCGGCGCCTCGGTCAACACCTTCTTCGTCGAACTGCAGCAGCGGGTCGGCGCGGAGAACGTGGTGAAGGCCGCCGAGAAGCTCGGCATCACCTTCCGGGCCTCCAACGACGCCAGCTTCGCCGCGAACAAGGACGCCGCGCACCAGTGGGGCGCGTTCACCCTGGGCGTCTCGCAGACCACTCCGCTGGAACTGGCCAACGCGTACGCCACGCTGGCGGCCGACGGGAAATACTGCGAGCCGATCCCGGTGCAGGAGATCCGGGGCCCGGACGGCGAGAAGCTGGACATCGCCAACCCGCGCTGCGAGCAGCGGATCAGCACGCAGGTGGCCCGGGCCGCCGTGGACGCGGCGCGCTGCCCGCTGGGTGACCGCTCGTCGACGTCCAAGTGCAAGAACGGCACCGCGAGCAACGTCCGGGGCATCGTCAACGCCCCGGTGGCCGGCAAGTCCGGCACCACCGACGGGGACAAGACCTCCGCCCTGGTCGCCATGACCAAGCAGTACGCGGTGGCCGGCATCGAGGCCGACCCGGACTGGCCGCAGACCAACCAGCGGATGAGGCACAACGAGGTGCCCTGGGGCATCAACCCGGCGGTCTACCAGACGCTGCGCGACGCCATGAAGGGCAAGGAACGGATCAACTTCACCCCGCCCAGCGGGAAGATCATCGAGGGCGATCAGCGCTCCATCCCCGGCGTGAAGTGCGAGTCCGTCGACACCGCCAAGTCGCGGCTGCGCGGCGCCGGCTTCGAACCGGTGGTCTCCGACAGCAAGGTCCCGTCGGAGTGCCCGGTGGGCACCGCGGCCGGCACCAGCCCGGACGGGCGCACCATCAAGGGCGGCGTGGTGATGATCGAGGTGAGCGCCGGCGGCGGCCAGCCGAAGCCCGGCACCGGCACCGGCCCCGGCGGGCCGGTGGTCCCACCGCCGCCCAACCAGGGCCGCCCGGGCCGACCGCGCGGCTGACCCGAGCAACGCCAGCGGGCGGGCACCCCACCGGGTGCCCGCCCGCTTCGTCGTCTGAGGGGTGCGGTCAGAGACCGAGCTGGCGGCGTACCTCCGCGGCGACCCGGCCGCCCTCGGCGCGGCCCGCCACCGCGGCCTGGGCCGCCTTCATGGCCGGGCCCATCTGCGCCTTGCCGGTGAAGCCGCCCGCGGCGAGCGCCCCCGAGACCAGCCCGGCCAACTCGTCGTCGGAGAGCTGCTTCGGCAGGTAGCGGTCCAGCACCTCACCCTCGGCGGTCTCCTTGCCGGCCTGCTCCGCGCGACCCGCGTCGGCGAAGGCGGTGGCCGCCTCGCGGCGCTTCTTCGCCTCCTTGGTCAGCACCGCGAGCACCTCGTCGTCGCTCAGCTCGCGCTTCTCCTTACCGGCGACCTCGGCGTTGCCGACGGCCGCGAGGGCCATCCGCAGCGTGGAGGTGGTCAGCTCGTCGCGGGCCTTGAGGGCGGCGCGCATGTCTGCGGTGAGGCGGTCCTTCAGCGTGCTCATGGACGGTCAAACTACCCTGAACGCCATGCGAAAGCGCACACTATTCCGGCTCGCGGCCGGCACCGTCGCCGCCGGGGCGGCCACCCTGGCGTACGCGTCGCTCATCGAGCGCAACATGTTCACCCTGCGCCGGTACGACGTACCGGTGCTCCCGACCGACGCCGAACCGCTGCGCGTACTGCACCTGTCGGACCTGCACATGATGCCTGACCAGCGGCGCAAGCAGGACTGGGTGGCCTCGCTGGCCGCCCTCGACCCCGATCTCGTGGCGGTCACCGGGGACAACATGGCCCACCCGGGCGCGGTGCCGGGTGTGCTGCGCGCCCTGCAACCGCTGCTCGACCTGCCCGGCGCCTTCGTCTTCGGCTCCAACGACTACACCGGGCCGGTCCTGAAGAACCCGTTCACCTACTTCCTACCCGACCGGGAGTACACCGAGGGCGTGCCGCTGCCGTACGAGGAACTGCGCGACGTCTTCACCGGCGCCGGCTGGGTGGACCTCAACAACGCGCGGACCACCCTCAAGGCCGGGGGCCGGGAGATCGAGCTGGCCGGCGTGGACGACCCGCACATCGAGCGGGACGACTGGGCGGCCGTGGCCGGGCCGGTCAGCACGGGCACCGCGCTCTCCATCGCCCTGGCCCACTCCCCGGAGCCGGCCGTGCTGGACCGGATGGCCGCCGACGGCTTCGGGCTCCTGCTCGCCGGGCACACCCACGGTGGACAGGTCTGCGTGCCCGGCTACGGCGCGCTGGTCACCAACTGCGGGCTGCCCCGGTCGATGGCGCGCGGGCTGCACCGCTGGCCCGGTTCCGACTCGTGGCTGCACGTCTCGGCCGGCCTGGGCACCCATCCCACCGCGCCGGTGCGCTTCGCCTGCCCCCCGGAGGCGACCATCCTCACCCTGATCCCCCGCTGACCTCCACCGCGCAGATCTTGGTACGAAACGGCCCCTGGAGGGGCCTCCAGCTACCAAGATCTGCGGCCGGGTCGGCGCGGGGGGTACCGAGTTTGACCATCGGAGCGGGTGGGCTACTATTTGTCGGCACGCCTCGGGGTGTGGCGCAGCTTGGTAGCGCGCTTCGTTCGGGACGAAGAGGTCGTCGGTTCGAATCCGGCCACCCCGACCAGAGGCCAAAAGGCCAGGTGAGAAGTAATCTCACCTGGCCTTTTGTCATGCCCTGGGCCCTCTCCTGCGCCGCGGGATGGCGGCCCGCCCTCCGCCGGTCAGGACAGTCGTGCCGGCGTGCGCAGGAAGAGCGCCGTGCCGGAGGCCAGCTCGGTGCCGGTGATGCCCCAGTTCCGCCGGGGCTCACGAGGCACCCGGCACGGCCCCGTAGCCGAACCGGTGACAGATCACAAGCGTCCCGCCACGGGCAGTTGATCGTTCTTCCTGGCAAGGTTGATGTCATGGCCGCCATGATCCGATCCCGCCTGACCGATTGGACCACCCTCCTACCCCTGATCGCGGTCCTGGTGCTCGCGGCCACCTGGGGCCGGGAGCTGCCCGGTCCGCTGATCGTGGTGGTGGCCGCGCTGCTCGCCGGGGCGGTGCTCGCCGCCGTGCACCACGCCGAGGTGGTGGCGCACAAGGTGGGCGAGCCGCTCGGCTCCCTGGTGCTCGCGGTGGCGGTCACCGTGATCGAGGTCGGTCTCATCGTCACCCTGATGATCAGCGGCGGCGACAAGACACAGGCGCTGGCCCGGGACACCGTCTTCGCCGCCGTGATGATCACCTGCAACGGGATACTCGGCCTGTCCCTGCTGCTCGGCGCGCTGCGCCGGCGGGTGGCGGTGTTCAACCCGGAGGGTACGGGTGGGGCGCTGGCCACCGTGGCCACGCTCGCCACCCTCAGCCTGGTGGTGCCGACCTTCACCAGCCGGCCCGGCCCGCAGTTCTCCCCCGCACAGCTCGCCTTCGCGGCGGTCGCTTCGCTCGCCCTGTACGGCCTGTTCGTGATGGTGCAGACCGGCCGGCACCGCGACTACTTCCTGCCGGTGACGCAGGAGGGCAGCATCATTCCCGAGGACGCCGACGGCGACGGGCACGCCGACCCGCCGTCCGGGCGTACCGCCCTGGCCAGTCTGGTGCTGCTGGTGGTGGCGCTGGTCGCGGTGGTCGGCGACGCGAAGACCATCTCCCCGGCGATCGAGGCGGGCGTCGAGGCGGCGAACCTGCCGCAGGCGTTCGTCGGCGTGGTCATCGCCCTGCTGGTGCTGCTGCCGGAGACCCTCGCTGCCGCCCGGGCGGCCCGCCGGGACCGGGTGCAGATCAGCCTCAACCTGGCGCTCGGTTCGGCCATGGCCAGCATCGGCCTGACGATCCCGGCCATAGCGCTGGCCTCGATCTGGCTGGAGGGCCCGTTGTTGCTGGGCCTCGGCGGCACCCAGATGACGCTGCTCGCGCTGACCGCGGTGACCGGCGTGCTCACCGTGGTGCCGGGTCGCGCGACCGTGCTCCAGGGCGGGGTCCACCTGGTGCTGCTCGCCGCGTTCGTCTTCCTCGCCGCCAGCCCGTGACCGTCGCCAGCCCGTGACCGTCGCCAGCCCGTGACCGTCGCCGGCCCGTGACCGTCGCCAGCGGCGGTCAGTCGTGCAGCTCGGTGCGGGCGACCTCGGCGAGCGCGGCCGTCAGGTAGTCGGCCAGGGGCCGGCCGGTGGCCGCCAGCAGGTCGGCGACGAGCAGCGGGGCGTGCCGGGCGATCGCGGCCGGATCCGGCGGCGCGTCGTCGTCGCCCGGGTCGTAGACGCCGAGCGCGCCCGCCAGCAGCACCAGCAGCACGTGCGGGTCGACGTCGGGCCGCCAGGCCGCGGTGGACCGGACGCACCGCTCCAGCACCTGTCGGACGTCGTCGCCGTCCAGCCCGTCGGGGTGGCTCTCCTCCAGCAGCAGCCGGACCACCCCGCCGAGCACCAGCCCGGCCCGGTCGGCGGAGGTGAGCCGCTCCACCGCCGGCTCGTACGCCGCACCGTCGCGCTCGACGGCGGCGGTCACGGCCTCCGTGGCGGCCTCGGCGATCTCCCGGGCGGATGCGGGGAGGTGGCGCCAGGTCGTGGTCACCGGGCCAGCATGGCAGACCGCACCGACAGGTCGCCGGTGAGCCGCACCAGGGGTGCCCCTCCCGGCCGGCCGGGATGTTTCGACCCCCTATATCCAGGGCACCGAGATCCGCACTGTTGATCGAGCGGCACGCGGCGCCCGAGATGCCGGATGCGCTCGGTCGTACGTCATGACAGGACCGTGGCACGCGACGCGCGTACCGGAATTGGAGCTGACCGTGAGCACACCGGAACTCACACCGTTGTCCCTCGACGAGTTGGCCGCAGAGGCGGCGACCGCACTGCCCACGAAGGAGGTGATCTCCCTCCTCGACCTCAACGTGGACCTCGACCTCGGGCTGGATCTCGCGGCGCCGATCGACCTCGCGGTGGCCGCCAACGCCAACGTCGCCGCCCCGATCGACGCCGCCGTGGGTGCCAACATCCTCTCCACGGGCTCGACCGCGGCCGCCCTGTCCGACCAGGGCGTCCTCATCGACCAGACCATCTCCGGCCACGCCATCGCCACCGCTCCCCAGGACAGCGCGATCGACCAGTCCAACGACGTGATCGACGACGGCACGACCGACCCGGGCACCACGGACCCGGGCACCACGGACCCGGGCACCGGTGACACGACCGACGGGGACGTCACCGTCCCGACCGACCCGGCCTCGATCCTCGACGGCGACCTGCTGAACGTCGACGTCAACGTGGCCCTCGACGCCGACCTCGCCGCGCCGGTCGCCGGCGCGGTGGCCGCCAACGCCAACGTCGCGGCCCCGATCGACGCCGCCGTCTCCGCGAACGTCGCGTCGGTGGACTCCAGCGCCACCGCCATCTCCCAGCAGGACGCGATCATCACCCAGCACCTCGACGACGTGACGGCGCGGGCCACGGCCGACCAGCAGGCCGAGATCACCCAGTAGCGCGATGACTGTCATCTCGCCGTCCGGCCCGATCACCTCGCCGGGGCGGGGCACCGTCAGCACGGTGCTCCGCCCCGCGGGGGGTCCCCGACCGGACCCGGACACCGCCGAGGCCACCGGATCCGGCGCGCGGGAGGTCGTGCCCGCCCACGCGCCCGGACTTGAACTGCTGGGCGAACTGCCGGGCTCCGGGTACCGCCAACCACCCGGGCTGGTACGGCGGGCCGACGGCCAGACCTGCCAGCTCACCCGCCTGCTGTACCTCGTTCTCGAGGCGATGGACGGCCGGCGCGGCTACCCGGAGATCGCGGCGGTGGTCAGCCGGAGGATCGACCGTCTGGTCACCGCGGACAACGTCCGGATGCTGACCGAGCAGAAGCTGCGCCCGCTCGGGCTCATCCGGCGATCCGACGGCTCCGCGCCGACGGCACGTAAGGCCAATCCGCTGCTGGCGCTGCGGTTCCGGCTCGTGGTCTCCAACCCCCGGGTGACCCGACGGATCACCCGGCCGTTCGCGGTCCTGTTCCGCCCCCTGGTCGTCGCCCTCGTCCTGGTCGCGTTCCTGCTGTCCACCGGATGGGTGCTGTTCGAGAAGGGGCTCGCCTCCGCGACCCACCAGGTGTTCGACAGGCCGGGTCTGCTGCTGCTGGTCTTCGCGATCACCATCGTCTCGGCCGGCTTCCACGAGTTCGGGCACGCCGCGGCCTGCCGGTACGGCGGCGCCACCCCCGGCACCATGGGCGTGGGCCTGTACCTGGTCTGGCCCGCCTTCTACACCAACGTCGACGACAGCTACCGCCTGGGACGGGCGGGCCGGATCCGCGTCGACCTCGGCGGCCTGTACTTCAACGCGATCGTCGCGGTGGCGATCTTCGCCACCTGGGCGGTCACCCGGTGGGACGCGCTGCTGCTCGTCATCGTCGCCCAGGTCCTGCAGATGCTCCGGCAACTGGCGCCGTTCGTCCGCTTCGACGGCTATCACATCCTGGCGGACCTGACCGGGGTGCCGGACCTCTACGCCCGCATCAAGCCGACGCTGCTCGGCCTGCTTCCGACCCGGTGGAACCGCCCGGAGTCCAAGGTGCTGAAGCCGTGGGCGCGGGTGGTGGTGACCCTGTGGGTGCTGATCGTGGTGCCCCTGCTCCTGATCACGCTGGTGCTGATGGTGACGGCCCTGCCCCGGGTCGTGGCGACCGCCTGGCAGGGCCTGCAGCGCCAGTCCGTGCTCCTGGTCGCGAACTGGGTGGACGGGGACGTCCCGAGCATCGGCGTCCGGCTGCTGTCCGTGCTCGCCATCTGCCTGCCCCTGCTCGGCACGGCGTACCTCCTGATCCGGCTGGTGCGGCGGACGGTCCGCTCGGTCTGGCGGGCCACGGCGGGCCGGCGGCTGCACCGCGTCGGCGCGGTGGTGGCCGGCGGCGCGCTGGTGGCGGCGCTGGTCTGGGCCTGGTGGCCGGACCCGGCGACGTACCGGCCGGTGCAGGAGCACGAGCGCGGCACCGTCGCCGACGCACTGCCCGCCGGGCAGCGGCATTCCGCCGTGCCGGCGGTCCAGCCGACGCTCCGGGTCGGGGAGCGGCGGACGGTGACCACCGTCTGGCCCGGCGCCACCACGCCGCCCACCCCGGGCGAGCAGCGACTGGCGCTCGTCCTGGTGCCCCGGGAACCCGCCTCGCCCGCGGCCGGCGGGCGCCCGCGGTCGACCTGGGTGTTTCCGTTCAACCCGCCCGAGGCGCCGGGCCCGGGAGACAACCAGGCCCTGGCGGTCAACACCCGGGACGGCTCCACCGTCTACGACGTGGCGTTCGCTCTCGTATGGGCCGACGGGGCCGAGGGCGACGTCGACAACCGCAACGAGGCGTACGCCCTGGCGAGCTGCCGGGACTGCCGCACGGTGGCGGTCTCGTTCCAGGTGGTGCTCGTCGTGGGGCCCGCCGACGTGATCGTGCCGGAGAACGTGTCGGCGGCCGTGAACTACTCCTGCCGGGACTGCCTGACGTACGCGGTGGCCTCGCAACTCGTGTTCACCGTGCCCGAGGGGCTGAGCGACGACACGAAGGACCGCATCACCGCGCTGTGGCGGGAGATCGAGCGGTTCGGCCAGCACATCCGAGGGCTCGGTCCGCAGGAGATCCAGGCCAGCCTGGAGGGGTTCAAGGCGCAGATCGTGGCGATCATCGGGACGGACCCGGCAGTCGCGGCGACGGCCGGCGGCACGCCCTCCCCGACCGCGGCGGTCCCGATGCCCGCCACCGGCCTGACCCCCGGCCCCACCGACACGCCGTCCGTCGCGCCGTCGGCGCCCGCCGGCTCCACCACGCCGGCGGCCGAGACCCCGTCGCCCGCGGACTCCGCGTCCACCGTGCCGGGAGCCACGTCGTCGGGTACGGCTCCGGAGGCTGCGCCGTCGCCCACGCCGGTCGAGGGGTCACCGTCGACCGCCACGGTCGAGGAGTCGCCGTCGACCGCCACGGTCGAGGGGTCGGAGATGCCGGCACCGACGCCGATCGGCTGAGACCCACCTCACCCCGTGAGCAACGGGGTGAGGTGAGCCACCCGAAAACCGTTCGCCGCCTGTCGTACCCCGGCAACAGAATCCAGGCATGCTGCGCCGCGCCCTGCCCGCCCGTCCCGAAGCCCGCCGGATCCTGATCGGCACGCTGCTGTCGGCCGTCGGGCGCGGCCTCACCCTGCCGTTCCTCTTCATCTACCTCACCGACGTACGCGGGCTGAGCGACGCCCGCGCCGGTCTGGTGATCGGCTGGTTCGGCGCGGTGACGCTGGCGCTGTCGCCGCTGGGCGGCACGCTGATCGACCGGTTCGGCGCGCGTCGGGTGGTGCTGCCCTGCCTGGCGATCGAGGCGGTCGGCACCGGCTCGCTGGCGCTTGTCGACTCGACGGCGTCGGCGTTCGGCGTGATGACGCTGATCGCCATCGGCAGCTCGGCGATCTGGTCCGGCCAGAACACGATTCTCGCCTCGCTCACCGGCGACGGTGAGCGGCAGCGGGTGTTCGGGTTGAACTTCGCGCTGCTCAACCTGGGCATCGGCGTGGGCGGCCTGATCTCCGGCGCGGTGATCGACGTGGCCCGGCCGGTCACCTTCCAGGCCATCTACCTGCTGGACGCGCTGAGCTACCTGATGCCGGGCCTGATCCTGCTGACCCTGCCGCATGTCGGCCACCGCCTGGTCGAGGACCGGTCGGCGGATGCCGCACCGGGGGCCGGGGGCTACCTCGCCGTGCTGCGGGACCGGCCGTTCCGCCGGCTGGTCATCTTCGGCCTGGTCCTCACCACCTGCGGCTACGCGCAGATCGAGGTGGGCTTCGCCGCGTACTCGGTGCGGGTGGTGGAGGTGTCACCTCGGGTGGTGGCGTGGGCGCTCGCCGGCAACACCGTGATGATCGTGCTCTCCCAGCTGCTGGTGATCCGCCGGATGGAGGGCCGGAGCCGGACGGGCGCCCTCGCGGCGGTGGGCGCGGTCTTCGCGACCGCCTGGCTGGTCCTCGGCGCTGCCGGCCTGGTGGGCACGGGCAACGCGCTGCTCGCGGCGCTCGGCGTGGTGGCCTGCTCGGCGATCTTCGGGTTCGGCGAGACGATGCTGTCGCCGGTGATGCCGGCGCTGACCAACGCGCTCGCCACCGACGAGCTGCGCGGCCGTTACAACGCCATGAGCTCGATGATCTTCGGGATCAGCGGCGTCATCGGCCCGGTCACCGCGGGGCCGCTGATCGGGGCGGCGCACGGCCGGCTCTGGGTGGCGGTCGTGGTGGGCGGGTGCCTGACCGCCTCGGTGCTGGCCCTGTCGCTGCGCCGGCTGCTCACCGGCGCCCAGGACGGCCGCGTCGCCGCCGTGGTCCCCGAGCCGGAGCCGGCGCACGCCTGAGCGCCTGTCGCGGCACACGAACGGGCCCCGGAGCATCCGCTCCGGGGCCCGTCGGTCGTGCGGGTCGGCCGTCAGGCGGCCGGAACCTCCGCGGTGGTCTGGATCCGGTCCAGCGCCGGCGCGGAGACCGGCGACTTCTCGGTCAGGTACGCGGTGAAGGCGTCCAGGTCGATCAGGCCGGTGACGGCGTTCGTGCCACCGGTGAGGACGCTGAAGCCGTCGCCACCGCCGGCGAGGAAGTTGTTCACCGTGACCCGGTAGGTCGCGGTGTCGGTGACCGGGGTGCCGTTGATGGTGAGGCTGCCCCGGACCACGCGGGTGCCGGTGCACGGCGACGCGGCCGGCGCGGTGGTGCCGTTGACGTCGACGACGTAGTGCACGGTGGAGGACGCGTACAGCACCTTGGCGGTGGTGAACTGCTGCTCCAGCATGCAGTAGAGCTGGGCGCCGGTCAGGTCCAGGGTCACCAGGTTGTTGGCGAACGGCTGGACGGTGAACGCCTCGGCGTAGGTGACCGGGCCGGCGTCGAGGTCGGCGCGGACACCACCGGGGTTCATGAACGCGGCGACCGCGTTCTGCTCGTTGTCGGTGGCGGCGAGCTGGGCGTCGGCGATCACGTTGCCGAGCGGCGACTCACCGGTCTGGTACGTCGGCTTGCCGTTGACGTCGACCCCGGTCTGGTACAGGTTCTCCTGGGTCTTGGTGAGCACGCCCGTGGTCTCGCCGACCACCTTGTCGGCCACCGGGCCGAGGGCGGTCTTGTAGCGGGTGATCAGGTCGTTCGTGGCCTCGTCCGGGTCGATGGTCCGGGTCACCACGACGTTGTTCGCCGAGGCGCTGACGATGTCCCTGCTCCGCCGGTCGATCTTCAGGTCGATGTCGGTGACCAGGCGGCCGAAGGAGCTGGCGCTCGTGACGAGCTTGCCGTTGATGTTGCAGTTGTAGGCGGCGTGGGTGTGCCCGCTGACGATCACGTCGATGGACGGGTCCATCCGGTTCGCGATGTCGACGATCGGACCGCTGAACCCGGTGCAGTCGTTGATGCCGCCGCCGTTCTGCACGCCACCCTCGTGCAGCAGCACGACGATGGCCTCCACGCCCTGCTTGCGCAGGATGCGGGCGTACTTGTTGGCGGTGTCCGCCTCGTCGGCGAAGGACAGCCCGGCGACGCCCTGCTGGCTGACGATCTGCGGGGTGCCCTCCAGGGTCATCCCGATGAAGCCGATCTTGACGCCGTCGATCTTCTTGATGCCGTACGGCGGCAGCAGCGGCTTGCCGGTGGCGGTCTTGAAGGCGTTCGCCGAGAGGTACTGGAACTCGGCGCCCTTGAACGGGGTGCCGTCGGCGCAGCCGTCGACCGGGTGGCAGCCGCCGTTCTGCATCCGGAGCAGCTCGGTGGCGCCCTCGTCGAACTCGTGGTTGCCGACGCTGGTGAACTCGAGCCCGGCGAGGTTCATCTCCTCGATGGTGGGCTCGTCGTGGAACGCGGCGGAGAGCAGCGGGGAGGCGCCGATCAGGTCGCCCGCGGCGACCGTGACGGTGTGGTCCCGCTCCTTCTTCGTGGTGCCGCGCAGCGCGTCGAGGTGGGCGGCCAGGTATGCCGCGCCACCGGCGAACTGCCCGTCGATGGTGCCGCTGGAACCGGTCGGCGGCTCCAGGTTGCCGTGGAAGTCGTTGATGGCGAGCAGCTTGACGTCGATCGGCTTCGGGCGGGCCTCGGCCTGGTCGGGGTGTACGGCGACCGCGGTGAACGCGGTGGCGGCGAGTGCGGCCAGGCCGACGGCGGCCCGGCGGCGCATCCCGGGGACGGACATGGAACTCCTCGTGAGATACCGGCGCGTGGTGTCCGGACGATGGTTCGCCCGGTGACCCTGATCCGTGCCGTGACAGGGGTCGATCGCGGAAGGCGGCAGTCGGGGGACACCGCCCCGCCGGGGGCAAGCTTCTCATCCGCGGGACGAGAGGTCGACCGGAGCGGCACAAGGAATGGTGAATATGGACGGCGACCTGTACCGGTCTGCCCGACGAGTCGGACATGACGGGCAGGTGAAATCCTTCACGGCTCTCCGCTGTCACCGGCGTGCAGTAGGAAGGGAGCCATGACGTCGAACGGCACCACCTGGACCGTGGACTCGGTGCGCTCCGCGGACGGCACCACGATCGCCTACGAGACGGCGGGCGACGGGCCGCCGATCATCCTGGTCGGCGGGGCCTTCAACGACCGGGGCACCACCCGCCCGCTGGCCGCCGCGCTGAGCGCCGACTTCACCGTGTACGGCTACGACCGCCGGGGTCGCGGCGACAGTGGTGACACCGGGCCCTACGCGGTGCAGCGCGAGATCGAGGACGTGGCGGCCCTGATCGACCGGGCGGGCGACGGGGCCCACCTCTACGGCCTCTCCTCCGGGGCGATCCTCGCCGCGTACGTGGCGGCGGAGGGGGTCCCGGTCGCCGGGCTGGCCCTCTTCGAACCGCCGTTCCAGGCCGGCCCGCACGGCGGCCGGAAGGCGGGGCTGGCTGGGCGGCTGAGCGAGCTCGTGTCGGCCGGCCGGCGCGACGACGCGGTCGCCCTCTTCCTGACCGACGCGGTCGGCGTGCCCGCCGGGGCGGTCGGCGGGATGCGCGACGCCCCCGAGTGGGGCTGGATGGCAGGGCTGGCGCACACCCTGGCCTATGACACCACGGTCACCGGCTACGGGGGCCTGCCCGCCGACCGGCTCGCGGCGATCGCCGCCCCCACCGTGGTGGTGGACAGCACCGGCAGCCCGCCGTGGCTGCGGGACGCCGCCGTGGCAACCGCCGAGGCGATCCCCGGGGCCACCCACCTCAGCCTGGCGGGTGGCTTCCACGAGGTGCCGCCGGAGGTGCTGGCTCCCGCGCTGCGCGACGCTCTGCTCGGCTGAACCCGCTCGGGCCGACGGGACGGCGTCGAGGGACCCCGTTCACGCCCACGGCGCCGGCTCCCAGGGACCAGGGAGCCGGCGCCGTGCGCGGGGCGGACCAGCAGGAGGGTGCGGCACCTGCTGATCCACGATCAGGTGTCGAGCGGGCACGCCGTCGACGCTGCCAATGTCACCGAGAAACGCTTGCGTCGACAACCTCTGCGCAGGCAAATACAACCACCGGGTGGCTGATCCCGACCGAACGGTGACCGGTTCTGCCGGTCCGCCCGGTAGCGCTCCCGGCCGACGCTCCGGCGCGTCGACGTTCAGAACCAGCAGGTCCGCCCGGCGGCGTGGCTGACCTGGACGGTGTGCGTCACGCAGCCCCCGTCGGCCACCCGGTGCAGCAGGAAGGCGGTCGGCTCGGCGACCCAACCGATCTCCTCCTCCTCCGTCATGGCCAGGCTGACCTGCATCCAGGTGCTCGGTGCGGTGGTCAGCACCGTCCCGGCGAACGCGCTGGTCACCGGCCGGTGCAGGTGCCCGGCGGCGACCCGGACCACATGGGGGTGGCGCCCGATCACCTCGGCGAGGGCGGCGGCGTCGGTGAGCCCCATGGCGTCCATGGCCGGGACGCCGACCGCGACCGGCGGATGGTGCAGGCAGACCACGGCGGGCACCTCGGCACGGCCGGCGAGCACGCCGTCGAGCCAGCCGAGCTGCTCGTCGCCGAGCCGCCCGGCATCGCTGCCGGGGGCGAGCGAGTCGAGCACCACGAGCGTGCCGTCCGGCTGGTCCACGTGGTAGTAGGCCGAGAAGCCGCCACCCAGGTACGGGGTGCCGCCGAAGGTGTCGAGCAGCGACTCCCGGTCGTCGTGGTTGCCCGCGGCGAGATGGACGGGCAGCGGGAAGCGTCCGATGATCTCGCGCAGCGCGAGATACTCGTCCGG
Source organism: Micromonospora sp. CA-244673 (assembly GCF_050948395.1). Lineage (NCBI taxonomy): Bacteria > Bacillati > Actinomycetota > Actinomycetes > Micromonosporales > Micromonosporaceae > Micromonospora > Micromonospora sp. CA-244673. Next base: position 6,947,371 of record NZ_CP192019.1, read on the forward strand.
CCGGCCGTTGTTCACCAGGTCGCCGGTGATCACCACGCAGTCCGGCCGGGGGCGCAGGGCGAGCACCCGGCCGAGCGCCCGGTGCAGCCCCGACGCCTGCTCGGCGGCGAGCAGGCCGGTGGTCACGTGCGGGTCGCTGAGTTGGGCGATGAGCATCGGCGCCTCCTGACGAGCCCGGGATCCTCACGCTATCGTCGCCGCCCCCGCCGCGGGGTCCCGTCACCCACAGGCCGCGTCCACAGCCTGTGGATAGCACATGTGTACGAAGGTCGCCGGCTCCCCCGCTGGGTACCCTTGATCGCGCCCCGCCCCCTCCGAGCAGGAACGACGTGGATCACGAGCGAGTCGTCCGGGACGTCACGGTCCGCCTTCCGATGGCGTCGACCGCGCTGGAGGCGTGCCAGTGGACCGTCGCGGCGCTGGCCCGGCACACCCCGGCGACGATCTCGATCCTGCTCCAGGTCCACGACCGGCTGCGCTGCGTCGCCGCCACCGGAGCGTGGCAGGTCTTCTCCACCGTGCCGCTGAAGAACCCGAGCGACAACCCCGGCCCGCCGCGCCGGGACCAGGAGCGGTCGATCGTGGCCCGGGTGTACGACTCCGGCGAGCCCGCCACCGTCCCCGACGTGACCGCCGACCCCGACTACCTCCCGGTACGCCCCGACGTCACCGCCGAGATCTGCGTGCCGGTGCGGGACCGGGCCGGCCGGCCGCTCGGCGTGCTGGACCTCCAGTGGAGCGGCCCGGTCGAGATCGACCGGTGGCGGAAGACCGCGCAGCGGCTGGCCGACCGGCTCGGCGCCCGGATCGCCGCGCTCGACGGCCCGCCGGCCGAGAGCCGCAGCGAGAAGCTGCTCCGGCACGCCGCCGCGATGACCACCGCACCCACCGACTGGGACCTGATGACCGCCGCGATCGCCGCGGCCCGGGACGTCTCGGCGCTCTCCGCCGCCGTGCTGATCCTCCCCGGCCCGCGCGAACCCCGGCTGGGCACGCCGACGGGCACCCCCGGAGCGCTGGAGACCCGGATCCGGGCCGAGCTGGCCGAGGCCGGGCCGGCGGCGCTCGCCCGGATGATCGCCCGCGCCCACCGGCACGGCTCGGCGTACACGCTGGGCGAGGAGGGGCATCCGCCGACCGAGGACTACCTGCCGCTGACCCGGGCCGGCGCGCGCACCCTCGTGGCGGTGCCGGTCGGCCCGGCGGAGGGCGGCGGCGTGCTGCTGGTCGCGGACGAGCGGCTGCTGCGCCCGGACCCGACCACGGTGAACCTCATCGAGCTGCTGGCCGGGCAGGCGTGGATCTGCCTCGACCGGCTGCGTACGCTCGCCCGGCTGCGCGAGCAGGCCAGCTCGGATCCGCTCACCGGGCTGCGCCACACCGGGCCGTTCGGGCAGCGGATCGCGAGCGCCACGCCGGGGCGTACCGCGCTGCTGGCCATCGACGTGGACGGCTTCAAGGACGTCAACGACACGTACGGCCACCAGGCCGGCGACCAGCTGCTGGTGGGGCTGGCCCGGGCGCTGGAGGGTGCGTTGCGCCAGGGCGACGAGCTGTACCGCACCGGCGGCGACGAGTTCGTCGCGGTGATCGAGGTGAGCCGCCCGGAGGAGGCCGTGCGGATCGCCGAGCGGCTCACCGAGGCCGCCCGCCGCACCGGCCGGACGATCAGCGTGGGCGTCGCTCTCCCGCGGCCCGGCGAAACCCCGGAGCGGACCCTGCGCCGCGCCGACCAGGCCCTCTACGCCGTCAAGCGGGACGGCCGCGACGGCGTGCAGCTCTCCGCCGCCTGACCGGCACGGCCACCCGCACCAGGTTGGCGGAGCGGACGCCGGCCGGCGATCAGCGGGTCAGCTCCCTGGCCAGCAGTTCGGCGATCTGGGCGGTGTTCAGGGCGGCGCCCTTGCGCAGGTTGTCGCCGGTGACGAAGAGGTCGAGGGCGCGCGGGTCGTCGACGGCGCGGCGGATCCGGCCGACCCAGGACGGGTCGGTGCCCACCGCGTCGATCGGCATGGGGAACTCGCCGGCGGCCGGGTCGTCGACAAGGATCACGCCGGGCGCGTTGCGCAGCACCTCACGGGCGCCCTCGGCGTCGACCTCGGTGGCGAAGACCGCGTGCACGGCGACCGAGTGACCGGTCACCACGGGCACCCGGACGCAGGTCGCGGAGACCTTGAGGTCGGGCAGCCCGAGGATCTTGCGCGACTCGTTGCGCATCTTCAGCTCCTCGGACGACCAGCCGCCGTCCGCGAGCGAGCCGGCCCAGGGCACCACGTTGAGCGCGAGCGGCGCCGGGAACGGGCCCAGCTCGTCGCCGACCGCCTGCCGGACGTCGCCCGGCCGGGAGCCGAGCACCCGGTCCCCGGCGATCTTGCCGAGCTGGGCGTGCAGCGCGTCCACGCCGGCCTGCCCGGCCCCGGAGACCGCCTGGTACGAGGCGAGCACCAGCTCGCGCAGCCCGTACTCGCGGTGCAGCGGAGCGATCGCCACGATCATCGCCAGGGTGGTGCAGTTGGCGTTGGCGATGATCCCCTTCGGCCGGTTGCGCACCTGCTCGGGATTGATCTCGGGGACGACCAGCGGCACGTCGCGGTCCATGCGGAACGCGCCCGAGTTGTCCACGGCGACGGCGCCCCGGCCGACGGCGACCGGCGCCCACTCGGCCGAGACCTCGTCCGGGACGTCGAACATCGCCACGTCCACCCCGTCGAACGCCTCGGGAGTGAGCGCCTGGACGGTCAGCGACTCGCCCCGGCACTGGATCTGGCGGCCGACGGAGCGCTCGGAGGCGAGCAACCGGATCTCGCCCCACACGTTGCGCCGGGAGGACAGGATCTGGCACATCACCGTGCCGACGGCGCCGGTCGCCCCGACCACGGCGAGGGTGGGCAGCGACGACATCCGCGCTACCGCCCGGTGCCGGCGTAGACGACGGCTTCGGTGTCACCGCCCAGTTCGAAGGCGTCGTGGATGGCCCGGACCGCCTTGTCGAGGTCGGTGTCCCGGCAGACCACGGAAACCCGGATCTCCGAGGTGGAGATCATTTCGATGTTCACCCCGGCCGCGCCGAGGGCGGCGAAGAAGCCGGCCGCGACACCCGGGTGCGAGCGCATGCCGGCGCCGATCAGGGAGACCTTGCCGACGTGGTCGTCGTAGAGCAGGCCCTTGAACTTGACCTGCTCCTGGATCTTGCTGAGCGCGGCCATGGCCGTCGGGCCGTCGGTCTTGGGCAGCGTGAAGGAGATGTCCGTGCGGCCGGTGCCCTCGGTGGACACGTTCTGCACGATCATGTCGATGTTGATCTCGGCGCCGGCCACGGTGTCGAAGATCCGCGCGGCGGCGCCCGGCTCGTCGGGCACCCCGACGATCGTGATCTTCGCCTCGCTGCGGTCGTGGGCGACCCCGGTGATCAGTGCCTGTTCCACAGGAAGGTCCTCCATCGATCCGGTGACCATCGTGCCGGTGTTGGTCGAGTATGACGAACGGACGTGGATCGGCAACCCTGCGCGCCGGGCGTACTCGACGCTGCGCAGGTGCAGCACCTTGGCGCCGCAGGCGGCCAGTTCCAGCATCTCCTCGTAGGTGATGTGCTTGATGTGCCGGGCGTTCGGCACGATCCGCGGGTCGGCCGTGAAGACGCCGTCCACGTCGGTGTAGATCTCGCAGACGTCCGCGTCGAGCGCCGCGGCGAGGGCCACGGCGGTGGTGTCCGACCCGCCCCGGCCCAGCGTGGTGACGTCCTTGGTGTCCTGCGAGACGCCCTGGAAGCCGGCCACGATGACCACCGCGCCCTCGTCCAGCGCGCCCTTGAGGCGGCCCGGGGTGACGTCGATGATCCGCGCCCGGCCGTGCACCGAGGTGGTGAGCACGCCGGCCTGCGAGCCGGTGAACGAGCGCGCCTCGTACCCCAGGTTGTGGATGGCCATGGCGAGCAGCGCCATGGAGATCCGCTCGCCGGCGGTGAGCAGCATGTCCAGCTCGCGGCCGGGCGGCAGCGGGCTGACCTGGTTGGCCAGGTCGAGCAGCTCGTCGGTGGTGTCTCCCATGGCGGAGACCACCACGACCACGTCGTCGCCGGCCTTGCGGGCGGCCACGATGCGCTCGGCCACCCGCTTGATCCGCTCGGCGTTGGCGACGGAGGACCCGCCGTACTTCTGCACCACGAGTGCCACGACGGTGCACTCCCTCCCAGCGACGACCCTGAGCGTGCCGGCGCCGCCGGTTTCTTCGGTCCGGCGGCGCGTGTCAGACCTCCCCAGGGTATCGGGCGGCGGTTGGCGCCGGGTCGGGTGATCCCACCATCCGGCCCGGCGTGGGCCGGTCACCGGCACCGGCCCGGCCGCGCGACACGCCGGCCGGAACACCCGCACGGGGGGCTCCCGGGAGCCGGGCCGGCACCGCAGAATGTCCCGGTGCACGCACACCGACGCGCGGCCCGGCGACTGACCGGCGCCCTGGCGCTCACCCTGCCCGCGCTCCTGGTCGCCTGCACCGCCGACCCGCCGAGCCCGGCCCCGACCAGCACCGCCGATCCGGTCCCGGCCGAGGCGGACGCGGCCCGGGACGAGCTCGCCGCGTTGGCCGCCGCCGCCCAGGACCGGCACCTCACCGCCACGTACGCCTTCGAACCGGCCGACGGCGCGACCCGGACGGTCACGGTGACCAGCGCGAACGACGGCACCTGGCGGGTGGACGTGCCCGGTTGGGGGCAGGGCGGCACGGTCGACGTCTCGCTCGCCGCCACCGGCGACGGGCTCTTCCAGTGCGCCCTGCCCTCGGCCGGTTGGGCACAGCCGGCGGGCTGCGTACGCCTCGGCGACGCCGACGACGCCGTCCCCCGCAGGCTGGATCCTCGGGTGCAGCACCCGTTCACCGACTGGCTGGACGTGCTCACCGACCGGCGCGCCCCGCTCGCCGTCTCGCCGGCCGCGCCGCTGCCCGGGGTGAGCGGCGAGTGCTACTCGGTCGAGTCGACCTCGGCCTCGCTGAACGCCCCGCTGGACGTGGGGATCTACTGCTACCTGCCGGACGGCACCCCGGCCGCGGTCCGGGCCGCCTTCGGCACACTGAAGCTGGCCGGCGAGCCGGGCGCGGCGCCGGCCACCGTGCCGCTGGCGGGGCCGGTCACCGAGGGCGAGCCGGTGAGCCGGGACGCGCCGTCGCCGACCGACAGCCCGGGCGCGGGAACGTCCTGACCTTCATGTCCGTTACGGGTGCCCTTGACCACATCTGCCGGGGCGGCCGACGCGGGCAAAACGCCCATCTGGGATGCTTCCCCGCATGCCCGACCTCACCCCGCTGCTCGCCTTCCGCTGGAGCCCGCGCGCCTTCGACCCCGCCGCCGAGCTGACCGGCGACGAAGCCACCTCCCTGCTGGAGGCCGCCCGCTGGGCGCCGTCGGCCGGCAACGCCCAGCCGTGGCGCTTCGCGCTCGGCCACCGGCAGGACGAGACGTGGAAGCGCGTCCTGGTCAACCTGCCCGAGGGCGACCAGCGCTGGGTGCGGCACGCCGCCGCCCTGGTCGTCGGCGCGCACACCGGGGGCGACCCGGAACGGGCCGCGTACGACCTCGGCCAGGCCGTCGCCCACCTGACCGTGCAGGCCACCGCGCTCGGCCTGCACGTGCACCAGCTCACCCGCTTCGACCGCGCCGGCCTCGCCGCCGAGCTGGACCTGGCGGTCGAGGTCCGGCCCCTGGTGGTGGCCGCGATCGGCCGGCTCGGGGACCCGGCCGCGCTTCCCGAGGACCTGCGGGACCGGGAGACCGCCCTGCGCCGCCGCCGGCCGCTCGCCGCCCTGCTGCTGCGCTGACTCCGTGCGGCAGGCGCGGCCGGGTCAGGTGCCGCGCGCGGCGCGGAGCAGGGCGGCGCCCACCTCGGTGTTGCGGTAGAGCACGTGCCGCCCGGCCCGGGACCGGGCGATCAACCCGGCGGCGTGCAGCGCGGAGAGGTGCTGGGAGACGTTCCCGGCGGACATCCCGGTGAGCCGGGCCAGGTCGGTGGTGGTCACCGCCGAGTCGAGCCGGTGCAGCAGCGCGGCCCGGCCGACGCCGACCACCCGGACCAGCGGATCCCCGGGTGGGGTCGGGGCCTGCTCCCAGAGCGTCCCGACTGCCCGGACCGGGTACGCCCCGGCCGGCAGCGAGTCCTCCAGCAGGTTCCACAGCACCCGCCGGTCGGTGAACACGCTCGGGTTCAGCGCCAGTCCGCGCCCACGGAGGTCGAAGTCCCGCTCGAACGGGTCGTCGCTGACCACCCGGTCGCCCAACCAGCGCAGGCTCGGGTGCAACTGCGCGAACAGCCGACCGGCGCCGCCCTCGGCGAGCTGGGCGGCACGGTACGCGACGTCGGCGTCCAGCAGCGCCCGCATCCGCGTCCAGTCCGGGGCGATCGCCTCGTCGTACCAGATCCGCACCGCGTCGACGAGCTGCGGCAGCAGCCCGCGAGGATCGGCGAGCAGCGCCAGCCCGAACGGACTCAGCGGCCCTCGCGGGGTGGTCGCGAGCAGGTCCTGGACCACCACGTCCGGCGGCGTCGACGCGATCTGGTCGAGCTGGTCGGTCATCTCCATGCCCGGCCGGGCCGCCGGCGTGAGGAAGTCGGGTAGCCAGCGGCGCGGCCGGGTCAGCTCCACCAGCGGGCGGACCTGTTCAGCCACCTCCGGACGGCGCAGCGTCAGCCGGGCCCGGTCGATCCACGGCAGGTGCACGGCGTAGCGGACCGGATCGGCCAGCGCCCACATGCTCATGACCGTCTCGTTGGCCGGCGAGACGGCGAACCGCACTCCCGCGACGTCGGCCAGGCTGAACCGCAACTCGGACACGCGCACCCCCGGACGCAGGATTCGGCCCAGCCTAAAAGGCTCGACCGGAACGTGGGGGGCGCGGTTCACTCACCGGCCATGGGGGCCAGAGACACCATCCGCACCGCCGTCCGGCACGTCGTACCGCCGGCCGGGCTGACCCGCGCCCTGGCCGTGCAGGCCATGGTCTACGCCGTCGGCAACGGCCTGTTCCAGGCCGGCAGCGCCGTCTTCTTCACCCGGGCGCTCGGGCTCAGCGCCGCCCAGGTCGGGCTGGGCCTGTCCATCGCGGCCGGGGTGTCGCTGCTGGGCACGGTGCCGCTGGGCGGGCTCACCGACCGGTACGGGCCGCAGCGGGTCTGGGTTGTCGCGCTGGTGCTGGACGGGGCGCTCTTCGCGACGTACCCGTTCGTGGGCGGGTTCGCCGGGTTCCTCGCCGTGGTGGTGGCGCTGGCCGCCGTGGACGCCGCGGCCGGCGTGGCCCGGCAGGTCTACTCGATCAACGCGCTCCCACCGGCCGAACGGGTCACCGCGATGGCCTACCAACGCTCGTTGCTGAACGTCGGGTTCGGGCTCGGCGCCGCGATCAGCGGCCTGGTGCTGGCGGTGGACACGATCGCGGCGTACCGGGGGATGGTCTGGTTCATCGCGGCGGTCTTCCTGGTGACGTCGCTCTTCGTGCGGCGGCTGCCCCGGCTGCCCGAGGTGGCCCGGCCGGCCGAGCCGATGAGCCGGCTCGCCGTGCTGCGCGACCGCCCGTTCATGGCGGTGTCCCTGCTCTCGGGACTGCTCACCGCGCACCAGACGCTCTACCTGACGGTGATGCCGCTCTGGATCCTCACCCACACCGACGCGCCGAAGACGGTGATCGCCGGGCTGGTGCTGCTCAACACGGTCCTCATCGTGCTGCTCCAGGTACGGGCCAGCCGGGGCGCCGACACCGCGCCGGGCGCCGCCCGGGCGTCCCGCCGGGGCGCCCTGCTGATCGCCCTGTTCTGCCTGGTCCTGCCGGTGTCCGGGGTGACCCGGGGCACCCTCACGGTGGTGGTGCTGGTGGCCGCCGCGCTGCTGCTGATCGTGGCCGAGCTGGTCGAGTCGGCGGGCACCTGGGGGCTCACCGCCACCCTGCCGCCCGCCACCCAGCGCGGCGCGTACGTGGGGGCGTTCCGGCTCGGCACGCAGTTGCAGTACCTGATCGCCCCGGCGGGGCTCACCGCCCTGGGGGTGACCACCGGCGGCTGGGGCTGGTACCCGACGGCGGCGGTCTTCGCGCTGGTCGGGCTGGCGATCGTGCCCGTGGTGGCCTGGGCCGGCCGGACGCCGCGGCTGGGCGCCGTGGCACCGGAAAAGACCGTGACACCGGTCCCATAGTCCGGACCTGCCTTCCCACCACCCGTCCCACCACGTAGGGTGACCCTGTCATGTGGCGCGCGTACCTTCTTCTTGGCTGCCGCGACGAGGCCTGACCGGCCGGCACCTCGTCGCGGAGTTGAACCGCGCCGTCCAGCACATCCGAACTTCTTCTCGGCACCGCCGCGCACCGTCGCCCGGCATCTCGCCGACACCTTCCGATCTGCTGACGCCACATGTTCCCAGGGAGCACTCCGAGATGGCTCAACCTGTCACCGACGCCGAGACCGATCCGATCGCCCGCCAGCGCCCCAGCCGGATGCCGTTCCAGCGTTACCTGCCCTATGACCAGCAGTTCCGCTTCGAGCTGCCCGACCGCGCCTGGCCCACCCGCCGCGTCGAGGCCGCGCCCCGCTGGTGCGCCGTCGACCTCCGCGACGGCAACCAGGCCCTGATCGACCCGATGTCGCCGGAGCGCAAGCGCCGGATGTTCCAGCTCCTGGTGCAGATGGGCTACAAGGAGATCGAGGTCGGCTTCCCCTCGGCCAGCCAGACCGACTACGACTTCGTCCGGCAGCTGATCGAGCAGGACCTCATCCCGGAGGACGTCACCATCCAGGTGCTGACCCAGTGCCGGGAGCACCTGATCGACCGGACCTTCGAGTCGCTGCGCGGCGCGCGCCGGGCCATCGTGCACTTCTACAACTCCACCTCGACGCTGCAGCGCCGGGTGGTCTTCGGCCTGGACCGGGACGGCATCACCGACATCGCCACGACCGGCGCCCGGCTCTGCCAGAAGTACGCGGAGATCCACACCCCGGACACCGACATCCACTACGAGTACTCGCCGGAGTCGTACACCGGCACCGAGCTGGAGTACGCGCTGGAGGTCTGCGCCAAGGTCATCGAGGTGGTCGACCCCACCCCGGACCGGAAGCTGATCGTCAACCTGCCGGCGACCGTCGAGATGGCCATGCCGAACGTCTACGCCGACTCGATCGAGTGGATGCACCGGCGCCTGCCCCGCCGGGACAGCCTGGTGCTGAGCCTGCACCCGCACAACGACCGGGGCACCGGGGTGGCCGCCGCCGAGCTGGGCCTGCTGGCCGGCGCCGACCGGATCGAGGGCTGCCTGTTCGGCAACGGCGAGCGCACCGGCAACGTCGACCTGGTCACCCTGGGGCTGAACCTGTTCTCGCAGGGCATCGACCCGATGATCGACTTCTCGAACATCGACGAGGTCAAGCGCGCCGTCGAATACTGCAACCAGCTGCCGGTGCACGAGCGCCACCCGTACGCGGGCGACCTGGTCTACACCGCCTTCTCCGGCTCGCACCAGGACGCGATCAAGAAGGGCTTCGACGCGCTGCACACCGACGCGGCGGCGGCCGGGGTGCCGGTCGACGAGTTCACCTGGGCCGTGCCCTACCTGCCGATCGACCCCAAGGACCTGGGCCGCACCTACGAGGCGGTCATCCGGGTCAACTCGCAGTCCGGCAAGGGCGGCGTCGCGTACATCATGAAGTCCGAGCACCAGCTCGACCTGCCGCGCCGCCTCCAGATCGAGTTCTCCGGCGTGGTCCAGCAGGTCACCGACCACGACGGCGGCGAGGTCGAGCCGGGCACCATGTGGGAGATCTTCGCCCGCAACTATCTGGTCGACCACCAGGTCGACCCGGCGGTCACCCTGGCCGGCTACGCCATCGGCACCGCCGAGGGCAAGGTCGAGATCGAGGCCCGGGTCGGCTACGACGGCGAGGTCCACCCGCTCACCGCGGTCGGCAACGGCCCCATCGACGCGTACGTCAACGCGCTCCAGTCGCTGGGCGTGGCGGTACGCGTGCTCGACTACCACGAGCACGCGCTCTCCTCCGGCGGTGACGCGCAGGCCGCCGCGTACGTCGAGTGCGAGGTGGACGGCCGGACCGTCTGGGGCGTCGGGATGGACGCCAACATCGTGACCGCCTCCATCAAGGCGGTCACCAGCGCGGTCAACCGCGCCCGCGCCTGAGTTCGTCGAGCGAGAGGCCCCCCGTCGACGGGGGGCCTCTCACTTGTCCGGCGGCGTCGAGGCGGGCAGCGACGGGCAGGGCTGGGCGCCGGGTGCGGTCCGCTCCGGCCGGTGGATCAGCAGCCCGGCCAGCACCGCCCCGGCCAGCAGCAGGCCGGCGCACCAGAGCATCGCCCCGCGGAACGCGCCGGCCAGCGCGGCCTTCTGCTCGTAGCCGCCGCCGGAGAGGCCGACCAGCAGCGGCAGCGCGGCCACCGCGAGCAGGCCGCCGGCCCGGGCGGCGGCGTTGTTGAAGCCGCTCGCCACCCCGGCGAACCGGTCCGCCACCGCGGCCAGCACGGACGCGGTCAGCGGGGCGACCACCAGGGTGAGCCCCGCGCCGAACAGGAGGACCCCGGGCAGCACGTCCACCCAGTACGACGCCCCGGGGCCGACCCGGCGCAGCAGCAGCAGGCCGGCCGCGGCCACCACCGGGCCGACGGTGAGCGGCAGCCGGGGGCCGATCCGCGCGGCGAGCGCACCGGCCCGGGCCGAGCCGACCAGCAGCAGCAGGGTCATCGGCACGGTGGCCAGGCCGGTGAGCAGCGCCGACCAGCCGACCACGTTCTGCAGGTAGACGGCGAGGAAGAAGGTGAAGCCGCCGAGGGCCGCGTAGACGACCACCGTGAAGATGTTCAACACCGAGAAGAGCCGGCTGCCGAACAGCCCGGTGGGCAGCATGGCGGTGTCGCCGCGGCGCCGCTCCACCAGCACGAAAACCACCGCGCCGAGCACCCCGACCACCGCCGCGGCCAGCACCGCCGGGGAGCCGGCGCCACGCGCCGGCGCGTCGATGAGGGCGTACGTGACGCCGCCGAGGGCCAGGGCGCCGAGCAGCGTGCCCGCCACGTCGAACGTCCGGCCGGCTCCGGTACGCGAGGCGGCCTCGTCCCGGCTCTCCGGCACCCAGTGCAGCGCGGCGAACACCACCCCGACGGCCAGCGGCACGTTGACGAAGAAGATCCACCGCCAGGAGAGCGTGTCGATCAGCCAGCCGCCGAGGAGCGGGCCGAGCGCGGTGGACACCCCGGAGAGCCCGGACCAGGTGCCGATCGCCCGGGCCCGGTCGTCCGGGTGGAAGCTGGCCTGGAGCACGGCGAGCGAGCCGGGGGTGAGCAGCGCCCCGCCGGCGCCCTGGAGGAACCGGGCGGCGATCAGCCAGCCGGTGCCCTGGGCGAACCCGCAGAGCATCGACGCCACGGCGAACCACACCACCCCGAGCAGGAAGACCCGCCGCCGCCCGAACCGGTCGCCGAGCGCGCCGCCGAGCAGCACGAAGGCGGCCAGCATGAGCAGGTACCCGTTGACCGTCCACTGCAGACCGGCGACGGTGGCGTCGAGTTCGGCGCCGAGCCGGGGCAGCGCCACGTTGACGACGGTGCTGTCCAGGAAGACCATGCCGGAGGCGAGGATCGCCGCGAGCAGGGTGCCGCGCCCGGCGGCGGTGCCGATACGCAGCGCGGGAGCGGGTGCGGTCATGGGTAACCACTCTGCCGGGCCCTCCACTTCCGACGCCACGAATCTGGGAAACCGTCGCCGGGTACTGTGCGGACTCGCCGGGAGCACGCAAGCTGGAGAGGTGTCGTCTGTGCGTACGAGATCAGGAGCCCGTGCCGGGATGGCCGCCGCGCTCACCGCGGTGCTCGCCCTCGGCGCCACCGGATGCGTGCCGGTCGACGAGCCGGACACGCCGCCCAGCAGCGCCGGCAACGTCGACCAGCAGCTCGGTGAGCTGACCGTCGCCGCCGCCGGTTCGATGAAGGGCTACAGCCGGACCCGCTTCCCGCACTGGCGGGACACCGGCAAGAACTGCGACGTGCGGGACAGCGTGCTGCAGCGCGACGGCGAGGGCATCAAGCTCTCCGGCTGCAACGTGGTGGGCGGCCGCTGGGAGAGCGCGTACGACGGGCTCACGCTGGCCGATCCGGCCGACGTGGACATCGACCACATGGTGCCGCTGGCCAACGCCTGGCGCTCCGGTGCCGACGAGTGGGACGACTCGAAGCGCGGCGACTTCGCCAACGACCTGACCCGGCCGCAGCTCATCGCGGTTTCCCTCCGTTCCAACCGGGCAAAGGGTGACCAGGACCCGTCCCAGTGGAAGCCGGCGAACCGGTCGTTCTGGTGCCAGTACGCCGCGGACTGGGTGACGGTCAAGCACTACTGGCGGCTGACGGTGACCACTGCCGAGAAGGCCGCCCTCACCGACATGTTGGAGGGCTGCACATGGGCGAACAAGCCGTGACCGGGGCCGGCGGCGCGCCGGCGCCGGAGGGAACGCCGGACACCACCGGCGGGGACGCCGCGGCGGCCGCCGGCGGCGCGACCGCGCCCGGCCCGACCTCGGCCGGCATGACGGCCGACGGCACGCCGGCTGCCCCCGCCGACGTCTCCGGGGCCGGGATGTCCGCCGACGCCACCCCGACGGCGCCCGCGGCGGCCCCGCCGGCGCCCGGCGCCCCGGAACGGACCAGCGACATCACCGCCGGCCCGGGCGGGGTGATGACCGACGAGGTCGGCGTGGTGACCGGCGACCTGACGCTGCGCACCGAGTACGCCGACGGGCACGTCACCCTGCGGGTGCAGTACAAGGACGCCGACGAGTGGTACGCGGTGACCGGTGGCCGGGTGCCGCTGGCCGACCCGGCCGCGCTGGACGCCGTGCACACCGTCGCGGTGGCCCTGCTCCACCGCCCCGAGGGCTGACCCGCTCCGCACGCGACGAGGCCCCTTCCCCGCCCAGGGAAGGGGCCTCGCGTCGTCACGTCACGGCGTCGGGATCAGCCGCCCGGCGCGGCGCCGCTCACGTCACGGCGTCGGGATCAGCTCTCCGGTGTCGCCCGGCGCGGCGCCGTCGTCGGGCCGGACCAGTTCCGGCTCCACCTCGTGCGGCCGGATCCGGCCGGCCGCGATGTCCTCCGCGTAGTGGCAGGCCACCCGGTGCCCGCCCAGCACCTCGCGCAGCGCCGGCCGTTCCTCGGCGCAACGGGTCGGCTGTGCCCACGGGCAGCGGGTGTGGAAGCGGCAGCCGGCCGGCGGGTTCGTCGGCGAGGGCAGGTCGCCGGCGAGCAGGATCCGCTCCCGCCGGTCCTCCACCTGCGGGTCCGGCACCGGCACCGCCGACATGAGCGCCTTGGTGTACGGGTGCATCGGCTCCCGGTAGAGGTCGTCGCTGGACGCCTCCTCCACCAGGCCGCCGAGGTACATCACCCCGACCGTGTCGGCGATGTGCCGGACCACCGCCAGGTCGTGGGCGATGATCAGGTACGTCAGGCCGTGCTCGTTCTGCAGTTCCTCCAGCAGGTTGATCACCTGCGCCTGGATCGACACGTCCAGCGCGGAGACCGGCTCGTCGGCGACGATCAGGTCGGGGTCGAGCACCAGCGCCCGGGCGATGCCGATGCGCTGCCGCTGACCGCCGGAGAACTCGTGCGGGTACTTGCTCAGCGCCGAGGCGGGCAGGCCGACCGCGGCGAGCGCCTCCCGGAGCCGCTTGGCGGTGGCCGCCTTGTCCTTGGCCAGGCCGTGCGCCTTGAGCCCCTCGACCAGCAGCGACTCCACCGACTGGCGGGGGTCGAGGCTGGACAGCGGGTCCTGGAAGATCATCTGGATGCGGCGGCGCATCCGGCGCATCGACTCGCCCTTGAGCGCGCGGATGTCGGTGCCGTCGAAGACGATTTCGCCGTCGGTCGGCTCGACCAGCCGCAGCAGGCCCCGGCCCAGGGTGGACTTGCCGCACCCCGACTCGCCCACCAGCCCGTACGTCTCGCCCTTGTTGATGGAGAGCGAGACGCCGTCGACGGCGTAGACGTGACCGACGGTGCGGTCGAAGAGCACACCGCTCTTGATCGGGAAGTGGACCTTGACGTCGCGCAGTTCGACAAGTGGTCCGGTCCGCTCGGTCGACTCGGTCACGGCACCGCCACCTCCTCGGAAACGGGGTTGTTGCAGCGCAGGTCGCCGCCGGTCGCGGTGGGTTCGAGCGGAGGGGTGCCCTCCAGGCAGGCGTCCACCACGTTGTCGCAGCGGGGGGCGAACGCGCAGCCCTCGACCCACGGGATGTTGTCGGCCACCGAGCCTCGGATGGCGTGCAGCCGCTCGCCCCGCGGCGAGTCCAGCCGTGGCACCGAGTTGAGCAGCCCGTGCGTGTACGGGTGCCGCGGCCGGGCGAACAGCTCGTGCCGCGCGGCCCGCTCGACCACCTTGCCGCCGTAGAGCACGTTGACGGTGTCGCAGAGGCCGGCCACCACGCCCAGGTCGTGCGTGATCATGATCAGGGCGGTGCCGGTCTCGTCGACGAGCTGCTTGAGCAGGGTGAGGATCTGCGCCTGGATGGTCACGTCCAGCGCGGTGGTCGGCTCGTCCGCGATGAGCAGCCGCGGCTTGCAGGCCAGCGCGATGGCGATCAGCGCGCGCTGCCGCATGCCGCCGGAGATCTGGTGCGGGTATTCCTTGAGCCGCCGCATCGGGTCCGGGATGCCGACCGCGTCGAGCAGCTCCCGGGCCTCCTTCATGGCCGCCTTGCGGTCCATCCCGCGGTGCCGCTCCAGCACCTCGGCCACCTGGATGCCGATCGGAATGACGGGGTTCAGCGAGGACAGCGGGTCCTGAAAGATCATGCCGATGTCCCGGCCGCGCCGGTCCCGCAGGTCGTCCGGGCGCAGCTTCAGCAGGTCGGCGCCGTCGAAGTTGACCTCGCCGGTGACCTTGTTGCCCCGCCGGGGCAGCAGGCCCATGATCGCCAGGCTGGTCACGCTCTTGCCGCAGCCGGACTCGCCGACCAGGCCCACGGTCTGCCCCGGCTCCACGCTGAAGCTGACCTTGTCGACCGCGGTGAACGGCCGCTCACCGCGACGCTGGAACACCACGCTCAGATCGCGTACGTCGAGCAGGCTCATCGGGTCACTTCCTCACGGTGCTGGTCCTTGGTCCGCATCGCCGTCACCGCCGGCTCTTCGGGTCGATCGCCTCGCGCATGCCCTCACCCAGCAGGGTGAAGCCCAGCGCGACCACGATGATCGCGACGGCCGGGAAGTAGGCCAGTTCCGGCCGGACCTCGAAGTAGCGCTGCCCGTCCACACCGAGCATCAGGCCCCACTCGGCGCGGTTGATGTCGGGGTCACCGAGACCGAGGAAGGAGAGCGACGCCGCCTCCAGGATCGCGGTGGAGAGGGTCAGCGTGGCCTGGACGATCACGGCGGTCATCGCGTTGGGCAGCATGTGCCGGAGCACGATCGACCCCTGCTTGACGCCGAGCGCCCGGGCGGCCAGCACGTGGTCGCTCTCCCGTTGGGCGAGCATCGAACCGCGTAGCAGCCGGGCGAAGATCGGCACGTTGACGATGGCCACCGCCAGGATCACCGTCCACTGGCTGGACCGGCTCGCCATGGCCACCAGGCTGATCGCCAGCAGCAGGGCCGGCAGCGCCAGCATCACGTCGGTGAAGCGCATCAGGATGTTGTCGACCCAGCCGCCGAAGGCGCCGGCGATCGCGCCGACCAGCACGCCCAGGGCCAACCCGATGAGCGTGGCGAGCACGCCGACGAAGAGGGTCTGCCGGCTGCCGTGGATCATGCGGGACAGGAAGTCCCGGCCCAGCGGGTCGGAACCGAGCGGGAACTCGCTGCTGGCTCCGGGGATGTTGTCGACGGTGAGGTTCTTCGTCAGCTCGTCGAAGCGCTGCGCGGGGTCGTGCGGCGCGAGCAGCGGCGCGAAGATCGCGATCAGGATGAAGAGCGCCACGATGGACGCGCCGACGATCGCCGTCGGGTTGCGCCGCAGCCGGCGGAACGCGTCCCGGACCAGGCTCACGCCGCCCTTGTCGGCGGTGGCCTGGGCCAGTTGCTCCAGCCGGGCGCGCTTGCGCTCGCCGAGCCGGTCGATGCCGCGCGGCAGGGTCCCCTCGCGCTTCTCCTCGACGGCGGCGGGGTCCACGCTCTCGCGTGGGGTGCCCACCGTGGGCCGGGTGATCGGGTCACTCATCGCACACGCACCCTCGGGTCGATGAAGGCGTAGGAGAGGTCGACCAGGAGGTTGACCAGCACGAAGACCAGCGCGGCCAGCAGGATCAGCGCCTGGAGCACCGGGTAGTCGCGGCCGCCGCTGATCGAGTTGTAGATCAGCGTGCCGAGGCCGCCCCAGTTGTAGACCCGCTCGGTAAGCACCGCGCCGGAGAGCAGCGCGCCGGTCTGCAGGCCGATGGTGGTGACCACCGGCAGCAGGGCGTTCCGCAGGATGTGCCGGCCCCGGATGGTCTTGTGCCGCAGGCCCTTCGCCTCGGCGGTGCGGACGAAGTCCTCGTTGAGCACGTCGAGCACGCTGGCCCGGGTGATCCGGACGATCACCGCGAGCGGGATGGTGGCCAGGGTGAGCGCCGGCAGGATCAGGTGCCAGAGCGCGTCGCCGACGGCGTCGAACTCCCGCGTGAGCAGCCCGTCGAGGATGAAGAAGCCGGTCACGTCGGTGTTGTCCACCCCGGTGCTGATCCGGCCCGAGGGCGGGAACCAGTGCATGTTCTGGGTGAAGACGTCCTTGAGCAGGTAGCCCAGGAAGAAGATCGGGATCGAGATGCCGAGCAGGGTGCCGGCGATGCTCATGTTGTCCAGCAGCCGGCCGCGGTGCCGGGCGGCGAGGTAGCCGAGCGGCACGCCGAGACCGATGGCGATGATCATGGCGGCCGCGGCCAGCTCGATGGTGGCCGGGAAGGCGCGGCCGATCACCTCGGTGACCGGGTCGCCGCTCCGGATCGAGTTGCCGAAGTCGCCGGTCAGCAGGCGCTGCATGAACTTGGCGTACTGCACCAGGATCGGCTGGTCGTAGCCGAGTGCCTTGATCAGCAGGGCGCGCCGCTCCGGCGTGGCCCGCTCACCGAGCAGCGCCTCGACCGGGCCGCCGGGGAGGTTCCGCAGCCAGATGAAGACCAGCGCGGACAGCCCTATCAGGGTCACCACCAGCTGCAGCAGGCGGCGGACTATGACTCGCAACATCTCTCACACACCAGATTCTCGGTAACAGCGGGTCGGCCCGGGCCGGGAGAGAGAGCCCGGCCCGGGCCGATTCCGCGTACGGCGTCAGCGGTCAGTAGCGCTTCAGCCGACGCTGACGGTGTTGAACCGCTCGTCGGTCAGGGGGCTGGCGACCAGACCCTTGACGTCCTTGGTGACCACGATGGCCGGCGGGGCGTGCCAGACCGGCACGGCCGGCAGCCACTTGGCGGCGATGTCGCGGTTGACCTGCTCCCACGCGGCCTTCTTGCCGGCCTCGTCGACCGTGCCGTCGGCCTTGGTGATGGCGTCGAACATCTCGGTCATCGCCTGGTCGCCGAACTCGACCTTGGCGCGGCCGAAGAAGGTGCCGACGAAGTTGCCCGGGTCGTTGTAGTCACCGGTCCAGCCGAGGATGTGCAGGTCGTGCTTGCCGAACTGCTGCACGTCGTCCTTGTAACCACCGTTCCACGGGCGGGCCACACCGTTGACCTTGATGCCGACGGCCTGCAGGTCGTTGGCCAGGACGGTGAAGATCTCCTGCGGGTTCGGCATGTACGGCCGGGAGACGTCGGTCGGGTAGTAGAAGTTGAGCGTCAGGTTCTCGGCGCCCGCCTCCTTGAGCAGCTGCTTGGCCTTGTCGACGTTGTAGTCGTACTTCTGCACGTCCTGGGCGTAGCCGAGCACCGTGTCCGGCATGAACTCGTCGGCGACCTTGGTGCCACCCGGGCCCTTGGTCTGGACGAGCTGCTGGCGGTTGAGGGCGTAGGCGATCGCCTGGCGCACCCGCAGGTCCTTCAGCTTCGGGTTCTTCTGGTTGAAGCCGAGGTAGAGGATGTTGAACGCCGGGCGGTCGAGGACCTGGAAGCCCTCGCCGGAGAGCGCCTTCCGGTCGGCCGGAGCCGGGAAGTCGATGCCCTGGACGGTGCCCGCCCGCAGCTCCTGCTTGCGGGTGTTCTCGTCCTCGATGATCTTGATGACGAGCTTGTCGACCTTGGCCTTCTCGCCCCAGTAGTCGGGGTTCCGGTTCAGGGTGATCTCACCCTTGGCCTTGTCCCAGCCACCGAAGGTGAACGGGCCGGTGCCCACCGGGTGCTCGTTGGCGAACGCGCTGTACTCGAACGAGTCGCCGTTCTGCTTCACCGTGTCGGCGTCGTACTTCTTGAGCGCCTCGGGGCTGGCGATCGAGAGCGCGGTCAGCGCGAAGGCGCCGGGGAAGGCACCCTTGTACCGGTTCATCGTGACGACGGCGGTGCCGTCGTCCTTGGCCTCGCACTTGTTGTAGACCGGCTCGCCGACGCCCTCGGCCTCGTTCTTGGCGAAGCCGCCGAAGACGTCCGAGTAGTAGATCATCTGGGACTGCGCGGCGGCGCCCTTCATGTTGAACCAGCGGTCGAAGTTGAAGCAGACCGCGGCGGCGTTGAACGGGGTGCCGTCGTGGAACTTCACGTTCTTGCGCAGGTGGAAGGTCCAGACCTTGCCGTCGGGGTCGTGCTCCCAGCTCTCCGCCAGGGCGCCCTGCAGATCGGCCGTACCCGGCTTGTTCTGCACGAGGGTGTCGTACATCTGGCGGATCGGCCGGAAGGA
Organism: Micromonospora sp. CA-244673; assembly: GCF_050948395.1. NCBI lineage: Bacteria > Bacillati > Actinomycetota > Actinomycetes > Micromonosporales > Micromonosporaceae > Micromonospora > Micromonospora sp. CA-244673. The sequence continues at coordinate 6,966,142 of NZ_CP192019.1, forward strand.
CTCACCGTCGTCGTTGAAGATCGGGTCGAAGTTCTTGGGGTTACCGGCGCCCGCGAAGACGAACGTGCCGCCGGTCTTGGCCCCACTGCTGTCGTCGTCGCGCTCGCTCTTCGCGCAGCCGGACGCCCCGACCGCCAGAGCGGCGGCGGCCGCGAGGGCCACGGCCGCTTTAAGCCTGCTCGCCTGCATCTCTCACCTCTGTCATGCGCATGTGTCCACGCCGAGCTGTGACTCAGTCCGTGTGCGGGAGGCTATGACACGACACACAGAATGCGGAACGCCCGCGAGGCAATCGCTATCAAGCCGACACCAAGTGGCCGGGTCTGACAGCTTCCGATCTCCCGACAAACAGGACTGTCACAGCCGAGAGCAGATAGTGGGATCGGACGGATCACCGCAAAACCGGCCAGTCGCCGGCCGGGTGGCGTGCACGTGGCGAATCGCACGCATCCCACATTCCGGATACGCGAACAAGGCCGGCCGGCCCCTTCACGGGACCGGCCGGCTTGTTCGTTCGCTCCGGTCAGATCGCCCGGCGGCCCTCGAACGCGCGGCCCAGGGTGATCTCGTCGGCGTACTCCAGGTCGCCGCCGACCGGCAGGCCGCTGGCGAGCCGGGTCACCGCGATGCCCATCGGCTTCACCATCAGCGCCAGATAGGTCGCGGTCGCCTCGCCCTCGGTGTTCGGGTCGGTGGCGAGGATCAGCTCGCGGACCGCGCCCCCGCCCAGCCGGGTCATCAGCTCCCGGATCCGCAGGTTGTCCGGGCCGATGCCCTCCAGCGGGTTGATGGCGCCGCCGAGCACGTGGTAGCGGCCCCGGAACTCGCCGGTCCGCTCGATCGCCACGACGTCCTTCGGCTCCTCGACCACGCAGAGCACCTCGTCCGTGCGCCGCGGGTCACGGCAGATCCGGCACTGCTCCGACTCGGCCACGTTGTAGCAGGTCGTGCAGAACCGCACCAGCTCCTTGACCTTGCGCAGCGCGCCGGCCAGCCGGTTCACGTCGGCGGGATCCGCCGACAGGACGTGGAAGGCGATCCGCTGGGCACTCTTCGGGCCGACGCCCGGCAGCCGGCCCAGCTCGTCGATCAGGTCCTGGATGGCACCCTCGTACATCTGCCGGCTCAGAAACCGGGCAGGCCGAGGCCGCCCATCCCGCCCGCGACCGGGCCCATCTTCTTCTCGGTCAGCTCCTTCGCCGCCTCGGCGGCGTTGTGCACGGCGGCGACGACCAGGTCCTCCAGCGTCTCCACGTCCTCCGGGTCGACCGCCTTCGGGTCGATCTTGATCGCCTTCAGCTCACCGGTGCCGGCGACGGTGGCGGTGACCAGGCCCCCACCGGCGGTGCCGGTCAGCTCGGTCTCGGCCAGCTCGGCCTGCGCCTTGGCGATCTGCTGCTGCATCTTCTGCGCCTGCTTCAGCATCTGCTGCATGTTCGGCTGTCCACCTGGGCGCACGGATGGCTCCTTCTCGCACTCGTCTGATCGGCCGCGCCCAGCCTAGTCGGGCGGCGGCACTGCTCCTTCGCGGTCGACGCGCGCTCAGCGCGCGTCGACCTCGTCGATCTTCTCGGCCCCGAACGCCTCGCGGAGCAACTGCACCGCCTGCTCCTCGCTGGACTGCCGGGCGGTCCGCTCGTCGATAACGTCGTCCAGCGGTTCGTCGCCCGGGTCGAAGCCCTCGTAGGCGGGCACCGCCGGGGCCGGGGCCGCCGACCGCCCGCCGACCGGACCGTCGTAGTCGGGGTCGTAGGGCGGCTCCCCGGCCCAGTCGGCGTCCGCGGTCTTCCGGGTCGCCTGCACCGCGCGCGGACCCTTGCTCGGCCCGCCACCGGCGGCGGCCGCCGCCGCGGCCGCCCGGGCCGCCGCGATCGCGCTGTTCTTCGGCGTGCCACCGCCCGCCGGCGACGGCGCCGTGCCCGGCGGGCGGGCCGGCTTCGGTACGGCCGGCGTGGCGACGCCCGGCGCGGTGGCGGCCGTCGAGCCGGCGGCCGGCGCGGTGGCCGTGGCCACGGCTGCCGCCCCGCCCGGACGGGCGGGCTCGGGCCAGTCGTCGCCCGTGCCGGCCGGCGAGGCCGCGTCGTTCCCCGCCGGCTGTCCGGAACCACCGGGTCGGGCCGGCTCCGGCCAGTCCTCCTCGCCGTCGTCCCCGCCGGCACCCGTCCCGGGCGTAGCCGGGCCGGCCGGCCGGCGGGCCGAACCACCGGACGGCTCCGACCCGCGGGCGGCCCCGCCGGACGGGCCGGCGGTCCCGCGCCGGCCCTGCTCCGACCGCTGGGCGGCTTCGCCGGACGGGCCGGCGGCGTTCCCGGCCGAGCCACCGGCAAGGTTCGCCGGGGAGCCGGACGGGCCCGCGGTGTCCCCGGACCGATCCCCGGCGTGGTTCCCAGGTGCGTCGGCCGGGTCGGCCGAGCGGGCCGGGCCAGCGGCGGAACGGGCGGGTGCGGCATCCACCCCGGCCGCCGGAGCCGGGTCGGAGGACGCCGCGCGGGACGAGCCCGAGGGGCGGGCCGGGCCGCCGAGCGAGGCCGCGCCCCGCTCGCCGGCCACCTCGCACCGGATCTGCCAGCGGCCGCCCAGCTCCTCGTAGAGCGCGTCGGTGAGCACGGCGGCGTGGTCGGCCATCATCTTCGCCAGCACCGTCGACTTCACGGTCAGCACCAGCGTGTCGCCGTCCAGGTCGCGGACCACCGCGTCGCGCATCAGCGCCGCGATCCGCTTGTTGCTCCGGTTGACCTTACCGACCACCTCGGGCCAGACCCGGCGCACCGCGACGGCGTCCAGCGCGCCGGCCGGGGCCGCGCCGGGGCGCGGCGGCTCCGGGGTAGCCGGATCGGGCAGCACCGCCGAGGCGGGGACCGGACGCCGGGCGGGAGCACCGGACGCCGGGCCGCCGGCCGTCGGGCCGCCGGGCGCGCGGTCGGTCGGACCCGGGGCCGGCTGGGCCGGGCCGGGCCGGGCCGCGGGACGGGCCTCCGGACCGGGCTGGGCGGGACCGCTCTCGGCCGGGTCGGCGGGGCGGGCAGCCGGGGTCGAGCGGGCACCGGCCGCCGCGGCGGCCGCGCGGGCGGCGGCCGCCCCGCCGGGAGCGCCGGCAGCCGCCGGCGTGCCGGCGGACTCCGGGTCGGGCGCGGCGGCAGCCGCGGTCGGGGCGGGAGACGCCGGGCGTACCTCCGGGACGACGGCGGCCGGCGCGGAGCCGGCGGCGGCCGGCGGCGGCTCGGCGCCACCCAGGGTGAGCCGGCGCTCCATGCGCTCCAGACGCTGGAGCAGGCCACCGGACGAGTCGTCGACGCCGGGCAGCAGCATCCGGGCGCAGATCAGCTCCAGCAGCAGCCGGGGCGCGGTGGTGCCGCGCATCTCGACCAGACCGTTGTGCACGATGTCGGCGCAGCGGGACAGGGTCGCCGGGCCGAGCCGCTGGGCCTGGGCGGCCATCCGCTCGATCTGGTCGTCGGGGCCGTCGATCAGGCCCTTGGCGGCGGCGTCCGGCACCTGCTGCATGACCATCAGGTCGCGCAGCCGTTCCAGCAGGTCGGAGGCGAACCGGCGCAGGTCGTGCCCGGCCTCGGCGACCCGGTCGACGGTGGCGTACGCGGCGGCGCCGTCCCCGGCGGCGAGCGCGTCACACATCTCGTCGATAAGCGCGGCGTCGGTGACCCCGAGCAGCGCGGCGGCCCGGGCGTAGCCGACGCCCTCGGGGCCGGCACCCGCGATGAGCTGATCGAGCACGGAGAGGCTGTCCCGCATGCTGCCGCCGCCGGCGCGCACCACCAGCGGGAAGACCGCCGGCTCGACCTTGACCCCCTCCGCCTCGCAGAGCTGCTCCAGGTAGGGCCGGACCACCTTCGGCGGGAACAGCCGGAACGGGTAGTGGTGGGTCCGCGACTTGATCGTGCCGAGGACCTTCTCCGGCTCGGTCGTGGCGAAGATGAACTTGACGTACTCCGGAGGCTCCTCGACCAGCTTGAGCAGGGCGTTGAAGCCGGCCGACGAGACCATGTGCGCCTCGTCGATGATATAGATCTTGAAGCGGCTGCGGGCCGGCGCGAAGAACGCCTTCTCGCGCAGCTCCCGGGCGTCGTCAACGCCGCCGTGGCTGGCCGCGTCGATCTCGATGACGTCGATCGACCCGCCGCCGTCGGGGGCCAGCGAGCGGCACGAGTAGCACTGCCCGCACGGCTCGGGGGTGGGGCCCTGATCGCAGTTGAGCGAGCGGGCCAGGATCCGGGCGCTGGAGGTCTTGCCGCAGCCTCTCGGACCGGAGAAGAGGTAGGCGTGGTTGAGCCGGCCGCTGCGCAGCGCCTGTGACAGCGGCTCGGTGACCTGCTCCTGGCCGATCATCTCGGCGAACGTACGCGGCCGGTACTTGCGGTAAAGGGCCAGTGCCACCCGTCCCGCCTCCTCTCGACCGAGCCATTCTGCGCCGGTCGGCCCCGGGTGACCACCCACCACCCCGTGACCCGACCCGCAGCGACGTTACCGGGACCCGGAGACAGAAAGGCCCCCCGTGCACCCGTCAGAGCCCGCTTATCCTTGCTGCCTTCCGGCCCTGGGGAGGTTCACGAGATGCACGCCGCACGGGGGGTGCCGCCAAGCCTACCCGACGCGGGGTGGATCTTCAGGGGGTGGTGGGGTGGCTCGCCGGTCGGAGACCTGTATCCTGGCTCGCGGAGGATTCGCCTAGAGGCCTAGGGCGCACGCTTGGAAAGCGTGTTGGGTTAACACCCTCACGAGTTCGAATCTCGTATCCTCCGCCGTCGACGAAGGGCCGGCCCCGCTCAGGGCTGGCCCTTCGCCGTTTCCCGGTCGCCCAACGCGGCGTCTGATCGCCGCCAGACTCTCCGTCCGCCGCCGACCAGGCTTGTGGCATGAACGGAGTTCTGGACGGAAAAGTGGCATTGGTGACCGGCGGCAGCCGGGGTATCGGGGCGGCGGTGGCGCTACGGCTCGCCCGGGAGGGCGCCGACGTGGCGCTGACCTACGAGCGGCGCGCCGACCGGGCGGCCGAGCTGGTGGAGCAGATCAAGGCGGTGGGCCGGCGCGCCCTGGCGGTGCCGGCCGACAGCGCCGACCCGGCGGCGGTGCGGGCGGCGGTCGACCGCGTGGCCGGGGAGTTCGGCCGGCTGGACGTGCTGGTCAACAACGCCGGGGTGTTCCTGACCGGCCCGCTGGGCGAGCTGGGCACGGACGAGGTCGAGCGGACGATCGCGGTCAACGTGCGGGCGCCGTTCGTGTTCGCCCAGGCGGCGGTCCCACACATGACCGACGGCGGGCGGATCGTGAACATCGGCAGCAACGTGGCCGAGCGGGCGATCTTCCCCGGTCTCGCGCTCTACTCGATGAGCAAGACCGCCCTGCTCGGCCTGACCCGGGGCCTCGCCCGGGAGCTGGGCGGCCGGGGGATCACCGCGAACCTGGTCAACCCCGGGCCGACCGACACCGACGCGAACCCGGCGGACGGGCCGAACGCGGAGGCGATCCGGGGCTTCACGGCCCTGGGCCGCTACGCCGCCCCGGCCGAGATCGCCGCCGTCGTGGCCTTCCTGGCCGGGCCGGACGGCGGGTACGTGACCGGCGCGACGATCAACGCGGACGGCGGCTTCACGAGCTGACCGGCGTCGCGGCAGGGGCCGGCTCCACCTCGGCCGGCCCCTGCCGGGGTACGCGCAGCGCCCAGCCGGCGACCAGCACCGCGCCGGCCGCCGCGGCCGACAGGACCACCCGGTGGTCGACCAGTTCCAGCAGGCCGGCGCCGGCCAGGACGGCGAGCGTGCCGGGGCCGAAGGTCAGTGTGTTCACCGTCGCGGATACCCGCCCGACCAGCACGTTCGGCGTCTCCCGCTGCACGGCGGTCCAGACGGTGATCAGCACGAGCGGCACCCCGAACCCGACCGCCAGGGTGCCGGCGGCCACCGGCACGAGGGCGGGCACCGCACGCAGCGCCAGCCCGGCGGCGAGGGCCGCGACCGCCACCGCGGTCAGACGGCGGTCGCCGAGCCGGCGCAGCAGCGTCCCGGCGGCCAGGCCACCGGCCAGGGCCCCGACGCCCTGCACGGTGGCGAGCACCCCGTTGAACTCCGGCGGCCGGTGCAGGCCGGCGTCCACGACGGCGTACGCGACGGCACCGTTGATCCCGGTCAGCAGCAGCGTCGCGCCGGCGCAGGCGACGAGGTGGCGCAGGGCCGCGTGCCGGCGTAGGTGCCCGAGTCCTTCGGCGAGCTGGCGGGTCCAGGGTTCGGGCGGCGGTGGGGGCGCCTCGCGTACCCGGAGGAGGGCGAGCAGCAGCGCGGCGAGGGCGAAGGTGGCGGCGTCGAGCAGCACCACGGGCGGCCCGCCGTACGCGGCGAAGAGGCCGGCGCCGGCCAGCGGGGCGACCAGCTTCATGCCCTCGTTGACCGTCGTCCGGAGCCCGTTGAAGTCGCCGAGCAGCTCGCCCGGGACCACGGCCGGCACGAGCGCCGCCTCGGCCGAGTCGATCAGCACGAAGCTCACCCCGTACGCGACCATCACCGCGAAGATCAGCCAGACCCGGGCGGCGGAGTCGACGAGCAGCAGCACCGGCAGCAGGGCGGCCATGGCCAGGTGCAGGGCGATCAGCAGCGGCCGGCGGCGGAACCGGTCGGCGAGCACCCCGATGAGCGGGGCGACCAGGGTGGGCCCCCAGGTGCCGAGGGTGACCAGCCCGGCGAGGCTGCTCGACCCGGTCAGGTCCTTCACCCAGATGCCGGCCACCAGGAGCATGGCGGCCGTGCCGAAGCCGGACACCAGCACGCCGGCCAGGTAGCGGCCGGCGTCGCGGTTGCCCAGCACCCTGGTCGTACCCCAGCTCATGGCACCTCCCCCGTGCGGTGCGATTCTGTCCACACCCGACCCCCAAGTCAATGCTTGGGGGTGGGCGCGATGGGTGGGTGCGGTTCAATGGCGGCCGTGAGCACCACCGATCCACGCCTGCGCGCGCTGGCCCACCCGGTACGACTGCGCATGCTCTCGCTGCTGTGGAGCGCGCCGCTCTCCGCCGCCGCGCTGGCCCGGGAGCTGGCCATCTCGCACGCCCTGGCCAGCCAGCACCTGCGCCGGCTGGACGCGGCCGGCCTGGTCGAGCTGGCCGACGTGCGCGCCCGGCGCGGCGGCCGGGAACGCCGCTACCGCGCGGTGCGCGGCCCCTGGCTCACCGAGCAGCAGGAGGGGCAGCCGCTGCTCGCCGAGTCGCTGGCCCGCAACCTGCTCGACCGGGTGGCCGGTCGCGCCCCCGGGACGTCCGGCGTCACCACCGACGCCGAGCTGTGGGTGTCCCCCGACGCGTGGGCGGCGGCGCGCCGGCGGCTGCACGCGATCATGACCGAGCTGCACGACGCCGCCCAGCCGCCGCACGCTCCCGGTACGGTCCGGGTGGGCGCCACCCTCATGGCCTTCGAGATGACCGACCCGACGCCGGCCGCCGAGGACTGACCGACCGTCGTACACATGTTCCATCCACAGCCTGTGGACGCCGAGGGGATCGGATGAGTTACCAGCTCAGCGCGGTGGTCGCCGACGTCGAGCTGCTGCGCGAGCAGACCGCCGGGCTGGACCACGCGGTGCTCGCCGCGCTCCGCCAGGACTTCGCGCTGCTGCCGGTCACCCCGCAGCTGGTCGAGGAGCTGACCGGCCGGCTGCCCGACTTCGCCACCGGGGAGCCGTCGGCGGAGCACCCGTTCCAGCTCGTCCTGGCACCGGCTCTGGACGAGCTGCTGGCCCGCTGGTCCCGGCGGGGGCCGGTGGCCTACCTGGAGGCGGAGTTCGCCGGCGGGCTGGGCCACCAGGCCGCGGCGGTCTGGCTGGGCGGCGGGCCGAGCTGGGGGCCCTGCTTCGACGACCGGCTGGACCGCCCGCGCGCCGAGTGGCCGATCAACGCGGCGCTCGCCCGGCTGGGCGCCGAGCCGGGGCCGTGGATCGACCCGTTCGCCGAACTGGGCCTGCACCTGGAGCGCGACACGGCCGGCTGGCTGGCGCACGGGCGGCGCGGGCTGTCCGCCGACTACTGGGACGAGCTGGCGGAGGAATGGGAACTGCGCCAATCCGACCAGCACCAGCAACCCAAACGCCCCGGTCCCGTTGGGGACTGGGGGATTGCATGAAACTGCGACAATTCCGATTCATCGCCGCGCTGATGACGGCCGCCTCGATCGCCGGCAGCGGCGTCCGTCCACAGGGGCCGGACGTGCCGGCGCGGCCGGTCGGGGCCGCCGAGGTGGTCAGCCTCCACGGGCTGGGCAACGCCGAGTTCGGCGCCACCGAGGAGGACCTGACCCGCCGCGGCGTGCTGCGCACCGACGAGGACGCGTGCGGGCCGACGCTGGCCGGGCACGGCGCCGTCAGCCCGATCTTCGTCGACGACCGGCTCGTCCTGCTCTGGCTCGACGACCCGATGAGCACCCCGGAGGGGATCACGGTCGGCACCCCCGTCGACGCCGTGCACGCGGCGTACCCGGAGGTGGTCCCGCTCGACGCTCCACAGGAGATGCACCGGTTCGACGGGCTGCTCGCCCGCAGCGGCGACCGGGCGTACCTCTTCCTGCACGACGGCGCCACGGTCCGGAAGATCATCGCCGGGTACGCGGACTGGGCCCGCCGCCTCTTCGACGAGGGCTACGGCCCCTGCTGACCGGCCCGCCCACCGGACGCGGGTTGTGCGGCCCCCGGGTGGGACGGTAGAGACGACGCATGCGTCGGGTGGTCATGATCTGCCTGTCGGTGATCGTCGTGGCCCTGCTCGGCGTGGCCACGAACGTCGCCACCGGGGCGCTGCCCACGCGCTGGTCCCCGTACCTCTGGCTGGCCTGGCCGCTGGTGCTGCTGCTGGTGGCGGTCCTCGTGGCCATCGAGGTGCACCGCGGCCGGGAGCCGCGGCGGGCCGGGACCGCCGGCGCGGCGCGGGCCCGGAAGGTGCTGCTGGAGCGGGTCCGCCGCTACTGGGTGACCAGCGTCCTGGACCGGTCCCTGTACGAGGAGGCGCGGATCGAGCTGGGCATCGCCGCGACCGCCGACGACCGCCGGCACCCGTGGAGCCTGCGGGCCAGCCACCGGGACGGCTTCACCGGCTCGCTGGACGAGCGGACCTCGATGTCGGCCCTGTTCGACCAGCTCGACCAGGCGGTGGTCATCGTCGGCGCACCGGGCGCCGGCAAGACGACAACCCTGCTCGAACTCGCCCGGGACCTGCTCGACCGCGCCGACGGCGACCCGGACGCCCCGATCCCGGCCGTGTTCAACCTGTCCTCCTGGGCGACCCTCCGCCGGCCCCTCGACCGGTGGCTCGTCGAGCAGCTCACCGAGCGGTACGGCATCCCGGCGGAGCAGGCGGACGCGTGGGTGGCGGCCGGGGAGATCCTGCCGTTGCTGGACGGCCTCGACGAGGTCGGCGAGCAGCACCGCGACGAGTGCGCGGAGGCGATCGCCGCGTTCCACCACCGGCAGCCGCTCACCCCGATCGCCGTCTGCTGCCGCCAGGCGGAGTACGCCCGGCTCCGGTCGGAACTGCCCCTCTACGGCAGCGTCGCCATCCAGCCCCTGGACCGGTCCCAGATCGAGCGGTACCTCGACCGGCCGGGGCTGAGTGGGCTGCGGGACGGGCTCGACGCCGACCCCGAGCTGTGGCAGCTCGCCGACTCGCCGCTGATGCTCAGCATCATGGCCCTGGCGTACGCGGACCCGGGCGACGCCGGAGCCACCCCGGCCCGCGCCGGCTCCGGACGCGAACGGCTCTTCACCCGCTACGTCGACACCATGCTGCGGCGCCGGCCGCATCCCCGGTACCGCCCCGAGCGCACCGCGGGCCACCTCGCCACCCTCGCCCGGATGCTGCGCCTGCGCGACCAGACGGTCTTCGTGCTGGACATGATCGATGAGTCCTGGTCGGCCCGGCGTCCAGCCGCGCCGTGGACCTCGACGGCGCTCGCCCGGCTGCTCGGCTGCGCCGCCCTCGCCGCGGTGTTCGGCGCGGCGGGCTGGGCGCTGGGCTCGGTGGCCGGCGTGGTGGTCGCCGGCGGCCTGCTGGCGCTGGCCGTGCTCATGTACGCCGTCAAATACGACGGCCTTTTCGAGCTGACCTCGACCATCCGCGACCGCGACGACCGGCCCCCGGAGAGCTGGGTGGCCGCCTGGACCACGAGCGTCGCGGAGCTGGAACGGCTCATCCAGGTCTCGGCGCTCGTCGCCGGCGTGGCCGTCGGCGGGCTCACCGGCTGGTTCAGCCCCGGCGGGCCGAGCTGGACCGCCGGCCTCGGCTACGGCGCCGGGTTCTTCCTCGCCACGGTGGTCGCCCTGATCGGCCTCGACAGCGCCCAGGTGCGGCTCGGCTTCCGACCGCTGCCGCCCCGGACGGGCCGCCGCGAGCTGCCGAGCCCGCTGCTGCGGCAACGGTTGACCGTCATGGCGGCCGATCTCGTCACGCTCGGCGTGATTGTCGGCGTGCTCGGCTTCGTGCCGGTCGCGCTGGCCCGGGGCGCGGCCGAGGCGCTCCGCTTCGCGGTGCTGCTCGGTGGCGGCACCGCACTCCTGCTGTTCACCGTGGTCGCGTTCGCCCCGATGATCGAGCAGGCCCTGGTCCGGCGGCGACTCGCCCGGGAGGGTTTGGTGCCCTACCCGCTGCTGCCGTTCCTCGACCACGCGGCGCAGTGCCTCTTCCTGCGCCAGGTCGGCGACGGCTACATCTTCGTGCACCGGCAACTGCTCGACCACTTCGCCGAGCGCGCGGAGGGCGACGTGCCGCTGCTGCGGTCCGGCGCTACCGCGCGGGTCCGGAGGGGGCAGATACGGCGAAGCGCCCGGGACCTCCCGGGCGCTTCGACGGTTGGCGGTGGCGGCGGGATTTGAACCCGCGGAGGGCGTAAACCCTCACACGCTTTCGAGGCGTGCTCCTTAGGCCACTCGGACACGCCACCGCCGAGTAGGGTACAGGACCCCGGGTCTGGACGCCGAACCGGTATCCCCGTGCCCGGCCTGGCAGGATCCTTGCCATGAGTACGCACATCGGCGCTGAGCCGGGAGAGATCGCCGAGCGGGTCCTGATGCCGGGTGACCCGCTGCGGGCCAAGTGGATCGCGGAGACCTACCTCGAGGATGCCCGCTGCTACACGACGGTTCGCGGCATGCTGGGCTTCACCGGCCGCTGGAACGGCGTCGAGGTCTCCGTCCAGGGCTCCGGCATGGGCATGCCGTCCGCCTCCATCTACGCCCACGAGCTGATCAACGAGTACGGCGTGAAGACGCTGATCCGGGTCGGTTCCTGCGGCGCCCTGACCGAGGACCTCCAGCTGCGCGACGTGGTGGCGGCGATCGGCTCGTCCACCGACTCGAACATGAACCGGATGCGGTTCGACGGGTTGATCGACTACGCCCCCGTGGCCGACTTCGGGCTGCTGCGCACGGCGGTCGAGGTGGCCGAGCGGCGGGGCATCACCATGCGGGTCGGTCCGATCCTGGCGGCGGACGCCTTCTACACCGACCGGCCGGATCTCTACGACGCCCTCGCCGACTACGGCGTGCTCGCGGTGGAGATGGAGTCGGCGGCGCTCTACACCATCGCGGCCCGGTTCAAGGCCCGCGCGCTGACCGTCCTGACCGTCAGCGACCACATCAAGACCGGCGAGAAGACCACGTCGCAGGAGCGCGAGCAGACGTTCGGCCAGATGGTCGAGATCGCCCTCGACACCGCCGTCGCCTGACCCGACCCGATCCACGACCGCCCCGTCACCGTTCGGTGGCGGGGCGGTCGGCGTTACCGGGGTCACATCAATAAATACGACCGGTCGTTCTTATTTTCGTTACGCTGCCCGCATGACCTCCGACGGCCGCGTCGCCCGCGGCGACCGCACCCGCACCGCGGTGCTGGACACCGCCGTGTCGCTGGCCACCGAGGTCGGCCTGGACGGGCTCTCCCTCGCCCAGCTCGCCGAGCGGCTCGGGGTCAGCAAGTCCGGCCTCTTCGCGCACTGGCGCTCCAAGGAGGCGCTGCAACTCGCCACCGTCGACCGCGCCGTCACGCAGTGGGAGGAGCTGATCGTCGCCCCCGCCCTGCGCGCTCCCCGGGGCGTCCGCCGGCTGCGCGCGCTGCACGAGGCACGCATCGGGTTCTACGCCGCGCGGGTCCTCCCCGGCGGCTGCTTCTTCGCCAACACCGAGTTCGAGTACAACGCCCGCCCCGGCCCGGTCCGGGACCGGCTCGCCGAGGCGTTCAGCCGGTGGAGCACGTTCCTCGAACGCCTCGTCCGGGAGGCCGTCGAGCTCGGCGAACTCCCCGCCGACCTGGACGTGCCGCTGCTGGCGTACGAGATCGACGCGCTGGGGATCAGCGCGGCCATGCGGTCCCGGCTGCTCGACCCGGACGTCACCTACCGGCACGCCCGCCAGGGCCTGCTGAACCGGCTGCGGGCACTCTGCCCCGACCCGACCCTGCTACCGGAAGGCCCGTCATGAGCCAGACCACCGTCGAGTTCGGGCACGTCGAGCACGTCCCGGTGCACTTCGACGACCTCGACGCCATGGGCATCCTGCACAACGCCCGCTACGCGGTGCTGCTGGAGCGCGCCCTGACGCCGTACTGGGCCGAGCGCGGCGTCGCCTTCCGCGGCGACGTGCACGCCGCCCCCGACGTGTTCCACGCCGTCCGGGAGTTCACCATCACCTACCGCGCCCCGGTCACCGGGGTCGGCCCGGTGGCCGTGCACTTCTGGCTGGACCACTTCGGCACCAGCAGCGCCCGCTACGCCTTCGAGTTCCGCTCGATCGACGGCACGGTCCTGCACGCCGACGGCACCCGGTCAATCGTCCGGCTGGACCCCGCCACCCTGCGCCCGACCGCGTGGACCGAGGCGGCCCGGGCGGTGGCCGCGACGCTGCTGCGCCCGGCACCGGCCCCGGTCTGAGCGGAGACGGTCAGCGGAAGAACGCGCGCAGCAGGGCGGCGCTCTCCGCCTCCCGCACCCCGCCGTACACCTCGGGGCGGTGCGTGAGGCGGCGGTCGCGCAGCACGTCCCAGAGCGAGCCGACGGCGCCCGTCTTCGGCTCCCACGCGCCGAAGACCACCGTCGAGATCCGGGCCAGCGCGATCGCGCCCGCGCACATCGTGCACGGCTCCAGGGACACCACCAGGGTGCACCCCTCCAGCCGCCAGCGGCCCAGCCGTTCGGCGGCCCGGCGCAGCGCCAGCACCTCGGCGTGCGCCGTGGGGTCGCCGGTCAGCTCCCGCTCGTTGCGGCCGATCGCCAGCTCGGCGCCGTCCGGGCCGTAGACCACGGCGCCGACCGGGACGTCCTCGACCGCGTCCTCGCCGTCCCCGGGGACCCCGTCCGGACCGGTCACCGCGACCTCCAGGGCCCGGCGCATCCACAGCTCGTGCCGCTGCCGGCGGCCCACGCCGCCCGGGTCGGCCAGGCCCTCGTCCGCGCCGGGTCCGACCCGTGCCGGGCGGCCGGGGGTGGGCTGCCCCGGGCGTACGGTCTCCAGGGCCGGGTCGGTGGCGTCGGCCGGCTCCGCCCCGCCGGTCCACTGCGGGCCGGGCGGCTCAGACCTCACGCAGCTCCTCGACCTCGTCGGCGCAACCGAGCACCTGGCAGATCTCGGCGGTGACGTCGGCCGGCATCATCCCCTCGTGCCCGCACAGCGCGAGCAGCTTCGGCGCGGGGATGCCCAGGTCGGCGAGGAGGTCCGCGTCGCCCACGGGGTCGGCCTCCGGGTCCACGGCCGGCTGCTCGCTCTCCTCGTCGCCACCGGTGGCCGGCCGCGGCTCGTCGGCGTCCTCCAACCCGGTGACCGAGGTCTTCAGGTCCCCGACCAGCAGCGCGCCCAGCCGGGACTCCTCCGCGTACGCCGAGTCGGAGCCGAAGACCCGCAGGTCCTCCCCCTCGTCCAGGCGCAGGATCACCAGGTACGTGTCGTCGGCCTCGACGAACAGCAGGGAGAGGTCGGCGTCCGGCTCGACGTCGCGCAGCCGGTCGGCCACCTCCTCGATGTCGGTGACCCCCCGCAGGTTCACCTCGTCGGCGGTCCAGGCGCCCTCGACGCGCGCCACGGCAGCAGCGAAGTACGACACGGTCCCCCCAAATTGGCCTCGGCAGCACGCCGACTCGTCACGCGATGCACGTTAACCGGTCGGGTCGGCAGGCGACCGGTCAACGCCCCGAAGGGCCGGTCGAACCTGGAGAAAGTCGGTCAGCCGGCGATGCGCCGGCGGGTCGCGATGAGTTCGCGGAGGCGCTCGGAGCGGGCCCGCTGCTGCGGCCGTTCGCGCTGCCGGACCGTGCGGGCACCGGCCAACTCGGCGAGGAGTTGCAGGCGGCGGCGGCTCCGTTCCGGGTCGAGCCGCGGCGGGGTGATCCAGGCCATACGGCGAGCGTGGACCGTCACCGCGCGTACGTCAAGACGGTCTTCGCTACGCAGCGAAACCGGCACTCACCGTCACCAGAGCGGCCAGTCGCCACTCTGCGCCCAGCGCACCGCGACGATCGCGGCGGCGATGCTCCAGCCACCCGCCGTGACGATCGCGACCCCCGTGGCCACCCCCCGGTCGCCGTGGCGGACCAGCACCGCGGCGGCCAGCCAGGCCAGCCCGCCGGCGAGCAGCGTCCACCAGGCGTAGCCGGGTACGTCCCGCCCGAGCAGGCCGAACAGCAGCAACCAGACGAACGCGGTCGCCGCGCCGGTCGCGACACCGGCGCCGGTCACCGGGTGCGGCTCGCGGTAACTCGGCCGCATCGGCGCACCGGACGGGAAGAGCCCCGACGGCGTCCGCGGCAGCGGGCGCACCGGACCCGCGCCGGGCTCACCGGCCACGTCGTGCCACCCGTTCGTCACCGCTGCCCCCTTCACGGACCGTAGACGTACCGAGGTCACGCAGAGCGACGGACCCGGACCGAGCCGTCGCAGCGTTCGTCCCTACGGTAGTGGTCTGCCAGGATGACCGGATGCGCTCGTCATCGATCGGACGCCGCGCGCGCCCGGCGTACCCGGTCCTGCTGCTCGTGGCGGCGCTGGCCGCCGGCTGCGCCACGGACGCCGGCCCCACCGCGGCGCCGGGCAACTCGTGGCAGAGCCCGAGCGCGCCGGCCACGGGGTCCCAGCCGACCGGTCCCGCCACGTCGGCCGCCCCGCCCACGCCGTCCCCGTCACCGAGCCGCGCCGCGTCGCGGCACGTCTTCCCGGTCCGCGCCGGCAACGTCGACTACCACCCGACCCACTCCGCGTACCCGGGGACGGACATCTTCGCCGACTGCGGCGAGCCGGTGGTGGCGGTCACCGACGGCGTGATCCTGGAGGTGAGCCGGGTGGACCGGTTCAGCAAGCGGGGGCCGCTCGGGCCGAACAACGGCGGACTGTCGGTGTCGCTGCTCGGCGACGACGGGGTCCGCTACTACGGCTCGCACCTGAGCGCGATCGCCACCGGCGTCGACGCCGGCGTCCGCGTCCGGGCCGGCCAGCAACTCGGGAAGGTGGGCCACACCGGCAACGCCAACAACGTCTGCCACCTGCACTTCGGGCTGTCCCCGAAGTGCACGGGCCACGACGACTGGTGGATCCGGCGGGGTGTCGTCTGGCCGGCGAAGTACCTCGACTCGTGGCGCAAGCGGGGCAACCGGGCGCCGGCCGCCGAGGTGACCGCCTGGCAGCGCCGGCACGGCTGCCCGAAGGCGCCGAGCGGCTCCGCGGCCGCCGGCTGACCGGCGTCCACTCCCGACACCCCCGGGCGACACCGCGCGGCGGACGACGCGGGCGCGTAGGTTGCAGGGCATGACTGCCCGGGACCCCATCGCCGACCTGCGGCGGATCGCGTTCCTGCTGGAACGGGCGAACGAGGCCACCTACCGGGTCCGGGCGTTCCGGTCGGCGGCCAACGCGCTCGGCGCTCTGCCGGCCGGCGAGGTGGCCGAGCGGGCGCGCACCGGCAAGCTCACCGAGCTGTCCGGGGTCGGCGACGTCACGGCCCGCTGCGTGGCCGAGTCGCTGGCCGGCGAGGAGCCGGTCTACCTGCGCCGGCTGGTCGCCACCGAGGGCACCGACCTGGACGAGGCCGCCGCGAAGCTGCGGGACGCGCTGCGCGGGGACTGCCACACCCACTCGGACTGGTCCGACGGCGGCTCACCGATCGAGGAGATGGCCCTGGCGGCCGTCGAGCTGGGGCACGAGTACGTGGTGCTCACCGACCACTCGCCCCGGCTGAAGGTGGCCCGGGGGCTCACGGCGGACCGGCTGCGCAAGCAGCTCGACCACGTGGCCGCGGTGAACGAGGCGCTGCCGAAGGGCTTCCGCATCCTCACCGGCATCGAGGTGGACATCCTGGCCGACGGCTCGCTGGACCAGGACGAGAAG
Source organism: Micromonospora sp. CA-244673 (assembly GCF_050948395.1). Lineage (NCBI taxonomy): Bacteria > Bacillati > Actinomycetota > Actinomycetes > Micromonosporales > Micromonosporaceae > Micromonospora > Micromonospora sp. CA-244673. Next base: position 6,982,489 of record NZ_CP192019.1, read on the forward strand.
CTGCTTGCCCGGCTCGACGTGGTGGTCGGCTCGGTGCACAGCGGCCTCAGCGACGACCGGGCGAAGATGACCCGCCGGATGCTGGCCGCGATCGCCAACCCGCACCTGGACATCCTCGGGCACTGCACCGGGCGGATGGTCTCCTCCCGGCCGGCCGGGGTGACCGGCCCGGGCGACCGGGGGCACCGGGCGCGTACCCGCAAGGAGAGCGACTTCGACGCCGAGGCGGTCTTCGCGGCCTGCGCGGAGCACGACGTGGCCGTCGAGATCAACTCCCGGCCGGAGCGGCAGGACCCGCCGAAGCGGCTGATCCGCCGCGCCCTGGAGGCCGGCTGCCGGTTCGCCGTCAACACCGACGCGCACGCCCCCGGCCAGCTCGACTGGCAGCGCTTCGGCTGCGAACGCGCGGCGCTCTGCGGGGTGCCGGCGGACCGGGTGGTCAACACCTGGAAGGCCGACCGCCTGGTGAAGTGGACGGCCGGCCGCGGCTGAACGCCCCTCGCCGTGGTGGCGGCATCGGGGAGCCCCGGACCCCGCCAGCTCGCCGATCCGGCGCTCAGCGGCCCGCCGGCACCGCCGGACGGGTGGCCGCGGCGGGGGTCCGCGCGGGCCGGCGCCGGCCCAGCATGCCCTGCGCGACGGCCACGCCGAGCAGCACGACCAGGGCGCCCGCCGGCTGGTGCCAGTTCATCCGCTCGCCGAGCACCACCGCGCCGACCAGCACCGCGAACACCGGGATCAGGTACGTGACGGTGGACGCCGTGCTCGCTCCCGCCACGCGGATGTTGCGCAGGTTGATCACGAAGGCCAGCCCGGTGCCGAGCGCGCCGAGCGCCAGCACGGAGCCCACGACCTTCGCGGAGAGCCCGGTGGGCGCCGGCGGCGCGCCCGCCACCAGCGGCGCGACCACCGCGAGCTGCGCCGCCGCCACCAGCAGCTGCGCCGCCGACAGCGACAGCCCGGAGTACGAACTGCCCGCGATGAACTTCTTCTGGTACGGGATCGCCACCCCGTAGCAGGCCGCCGCACCGAGGCACATGAGCTGGCCGGTGAAGTGCGAGCCGCCCACGCCCTCCCAGACGCCGAGCACCACGAGCACACCGGCGAAGCCCAGCCCCAGCCCGACCGCGCGCCGCACGGTCAGCCGCTCGGTGCGGAACACCAGCACCGCCAGCGGCAGCACGATCAGCGGCGTGGTGGCGTTCCAGATCCCGGCGAGCATCGACTCGACCCGCTGCTCACCGAAGCCGAACAGGGTGAACGGCAGCGCGACGCCGAAGGCTGCCACCACCAGCAGGTGCGCCCAGACCCGGGGCTCGCGGGGCAGCCGATCGCGCAGCACGGCCAGCACCACCAGCAGCGTCACCGCACCGGTGGCCACCCGGTAGAGGGTGAGGTGCAGCGGGTGCAGCTCGGCCACTCCCACCTTGATGAAGAGGAAGCTGGAACCCCAGATCACGCCGAGTGCGACGAATCCGGGCAGCCAACTCCGCAGAGGTGCCCGGTCAGGAGTGATATCCGCTGTCACCCCTGACACTCTGCCGCAGGGGTACGACGAAGTCCCGCGAAATTCGGACGCCGTGTCGACCGCCACAGCCGCCCGACCACACCGGACTGCTCCCCTCGAACTCGGTGAACAGCGTCGACAACGGGGTGGTGCGGTCACGTAGGGTCGCCTGGTGGGACGAATCGATGACCTCGCCAACCGATACGTGGCCGACTGGGCTCCGCTGAGCCCGACCGGGGCCACCTACGTCGGCATCGCCGGCTACGACGACCAGCTCGACGACCTCTCCCCGGAGGGCTACACGGCCCGCGCCGACCTGACCCGGCGCACCCTGGCCGACCTCGACGTGACCGAGCCGGACACGGAGGCGGAGCGGACCGCCAAGGAGGCGATGCAGGAGCGCCTCGGCCTGGAGCTCGCGCGCTACGAGGCCGGCGAGACCGGCAGCGAGGTCAACGTGATCGCCAGCGGGCTGCACGACCTGCGGATGGTCTTCGACCTCATGCCGACGGAGGGCGACGACGCCAAGGCGAACGTGGCCGCCCGGCTCAACCGCTTCGCCGGCGCGCTGGAGGGCTACAAGCGCACGCTGCGCGAGGCCGCGGCGGCCGGCCAGGTCAGCTCGCAGGTGCAGCTGGTCGAGGTCGCCAAGCAGTGCGACATCTGGGTCGACCCGAACGGCGACAACTTCTTCCACGGCCTGGCCGAGCGGCTCGGCGCCGAGGGCGCGCTCGGTGCGGAGCTGCGCAAGGGCGCGGCCGCCGCGACGGCCGCCACCGCCGAGTTCGGGCAGTTCCTCCGCACCGAGTTGGCCCCGCGGGGCCGGCAGAAGCAGGCCGCCGGCCGCGAGCGCTACGAGCTGGCCTCGCAGTACTTCCTCGGCGCCCGGGTCGACCTCGACGAGACGTACGCCTGGGGTTTCGCCGAGCTGGCCCGCCTGGAGAGTGAGATGCGGACGGTCGCCGGGCGCATCGTGGGTCCGGGCGCCACGGTCGATGAGGCCGTGCGCGCGCTGGACGCGGACCCGGCCCGGACCATCCAGGGCAAGGAGGCGTTCCGGGACTGGATGCAGGCGCTCGCCGAGAAGGCGATGAGCGAGCTGCACGGCACCCACTTCGACATCCCGGAGCAGGTCCGCCGGATCGAGTGCTGCCTCGCCCCCACCAGCGACGGCGCCATCTACTACACCGGCCCGAGCGAGGACTTCTCGCGGCCCGGGCGGATGTGGTGGGCGGTGCCGCAGGGCATCACCGACTTCTCCACCTGGCGCGAGGTGACCACGGTCTACCACGAGGGTGTGCCGGGCCATCACCTCCAGGTCGCCCAGACCGCCGTCCGGGCCGACCTGCTCAACCGCTGGCAGCGGCTGCTCTGCTGGGTCTCCGGGCACGGTGAGGGTTGGGCGCTCTACTCCGAGCGGCTCATGGACGAGCTGGGCTACCTGGAGGACCCGGGCGACAAGCTCGGCATGCTCGACGGGCAGGCGTTCCGGGCCGCCCGGGTGATCGTCGACATCGGCATGCACCTGGAGCTGGAGATCCCCGCCGACAACCCGTTCGGCTTCCACCCGGGCGAGCGCTGGACGCCGGAGCTGGGCTGGGAGTTCATGCGCGCGCACTGCCGGGTGCCGGACGAGAACCTGCGCTTCGAGCTGAACCGCTACCTGGGCTGGCCGGGGCAGGCGCCCTCGTACAAGGTGGGCGAGCGGATCTGGTTGCAGGCCCGAGAGGAGGCGAAGGCCCGCAAGGGTGCCGACTTCGACCTCAAGGAGTTCCACCGCCAGGCACTCGACCTGGGCTCGCTGGGGCTCGACCCGCTGCGCCGGGCGCTGGCCCGGCTCTGAACGACGACGACGGCCGGGAGTCGGAGGGGATCCTCCGGCTCCCGGCCGTTTCGCTTGTCTGTCCGGGTCAGGTCAGGTCAGGTCAAGCTTGAGCACCGGCCGGGCGGTGAGCGACTTGGAGTTCTCGTAGGCCAGATCGATCACCGGGTCGGTGAAGCTGATCGGGATCGGCGAGGTGATCGGGAGGCCGTCGGGGAACGGCAGGTCCGGGGTGAGCGTGATCTTGATGCCGAGCAGGTGCCCGACGAAGCGGGTGGCGTAGAAGGCGACGTCGCCCTCGACGGTGAGCCGGTCGGTGACGTACCGCTGGTGCTTGCCCGCCGGACCGCTGGCCAGGAGGGTGAAGTCGTCCGTCACGGCCTTGTCCATGGTGAATTTCAGGCACTTGAGCGTGCCGTCCCGGGTGGGCAGCTCGACGATCCCCTCGAACCGCAGCCCGGTCATGGTCACCTTGGAGCCGGTGAGCTTGGAGGGCGGGTCCGCGACGATCGGCTGGTCCGGGTCGGCGGCCAGCTTCGGCAGCGGCTTGCCCTCCTCGACCGGCTTCGGCTTGGTCGGCGCCGGCTTGTCGCAGTCGGCGTCCGGCTTCGCCGGGGCGGACGGCTTCGTCGTGGCGCTGCCGCTCGGCTTCGGCGTGGCGGTGGCGCTCCCGGTCGGGGCAGCCGCCGGCGCCTCGGCCGCGGCCGGGGCGGACGAGGTGCTCGGGCTGGGCGACGGCTCGGGGTCGTCGCCCCCGGTGAACAGGTTGGTGATGCCGTCGACGATGTCGGTCAGCAGGTTGCCGTCCGAGTCCTTCTTCTCCTCGGCCGGCGGGGTGCTCGGGGTGGCCGACGGCGACGCCGAGGCGGAGGCGGAGGCCGACGCGCTCGGGGCCGGGGCCGTGGCGGTCGGGCAGGCGGACGGCGCGGCGACCGCCGGCTCCTGACCGCGGAGCGCGAACAGGCCGGCCGCGGAGACGGTGGCGACCACGAACAGGATCGCGTACGCCCTGGGGTCCCGGTGGCTGCCGCCCTGCGGCGTGTCCGGTCCGACGGCCGGCAGCACCTGGGTGCTGTCGGTGGCGCCGGGCGGGTCCGCCGGGGCGGCCTCGCGCAGCGGGTTACGCGGCTCGGGCAGGGTGTCGGTCAGGACGCCCGTCGTCTCGTCCTCGCGCTGCCGGGGCAGCAGCTCGTCGACGAGGGCCGGCTCCGGCTCCCCGGTCGCGTCGTCCTCCTCCGCCGGCTCCACCGGCGCGACGGGCTCGGCGGCCGGCTGCTTCTGCGGCACCCAGGCGAAGCCGAGGGCGCTGCCGACCATGCCGAGCAGCAGGCCGATGAAGAAGCCGCCGAGGTTCACCCCGATCATCGAGTAGAGCGCGGTGACCGCGGCGACCACCGCGTAGAACATGCGCTGCGGGGGGCTGAACCAGAGCAGCATGCCGCAGGTGAAGAGGATGACCGGGATCAGCCAGGACAGGAAGCCGGTGGGCCCCATCTGGAAGGTGAGGCCGTGGAGGCTCATCTGGGTGGTGCCGAAGATCTCGAGACCGGCCAGCGCGGTGAAGAGCCCGCCCCAGAACGGCCGCGTCCGCCGCCACCGGCGGAAGTTACGCCACGCCTGGCCGGCCCGACCGGGCTCGGCCTGCTGCGTCTCGGCGGTTGTCACGTACTCCTCCTGGCGGTGCTGACGGCGTGAGACAAGGACGAGGCCCGCGGAGGGCGCCCTCCGCGGGCCTCGACATCAGATCAGAAGCATTCCTTGGCGTCCTTGCCCACGTTGACCTTCAGCTTCAGGCCGTTGAGGGTGAAGACGCCGGCGCTGGTGGACCGCGCCACCTGCTCCAGGTCGGTGATGGTCACCTTGTCCGCACTCTGCCCGAAGGACTTGGGCAGGACGGGCTGCGCCGGGTTCATGTCGCCCGCGTCGCGGCCGATCTTGATCTTCTCGAACGTGGCGTCACCCTCGAGCGAGTCCATGTCGATCAGCAGGTCGGTGGCGGTCGCCGGCTTGCCGTTGCCACCGGCGTTGATGGTCAGCACGATCGGGATGCCCGGAAGGCTGGCGTTGACCGACTGGCAGAGGTCGTAGAGCTTGGCGTCGGCGATCTCGGAGACGGCCACCGGGTGCTGGGTGCCGTCGCTCTCCTTGACCAGGCCGCCGTACTGCTTGAAGCCGTTGCCCTCCAGCTTCGAGGCGCCGACCTTGAAGGTCGAGCCCGAGACGGCGAACGAGGCCGCGATGGCGCCGTTGGCCATGCCCAGCACGATGCCGCCGGCCACGACGGTGGCGGGCACCATCACGGCGGCGAAACGACGCCAGCGGGTGCCGCCACTCAGCTGGCGGTTCTCCGATTCACTCACAAGGTCCTCCTCGACGGGGGTGCGTCACCGGCGCGGGACGCGACGCGGGACGGGGGAAAGCTGCGGGGCGGCGCGGGCCCGTTGTGCCGACGGACTGCGCGGTACGCGGATTGGATGCTCTCGCGAAGCGACAGACCTCACAAGCCCCTTGCTACTGACGGGTAACACAGCCGTGGTATCAAGATCGCCCACGGTTACCATCGGTTAACATCCCGACAGCAAGGGGCTCAGGGCAAAACGGCCCTATTACGACAGGAAGACAGAGACGTTTCACCTGTGGTAGCCATCACGGACCTACGTCACAGTTCGGTAACGGAGAGCTGACAGACCGCTGAGGGTGATGCGCCGCTCACCCGTCCGGCCGGCCCGGCTGACCGTCCGGCGGCCGGTCAGCTCCGGCCGTCCAACCAGGACCCGAGCAGATGGTGGTCGATCGAGTCGATCCGACCCAGCGGGCGCCCCGCCGCCACCCGCTCCCGCAGCTCCGCCCGGGTGAACCAGCGCGCGTCCACCAGCTCCTCGCCGTCGACCCGCACCTCCGTCGAGGCCGCCGTCGCGCGGAAGCCCACCATGAGCCCGGCCGGGAACGGCCAGGCCTGCGAGCCCTGGTACGCCACGTCGACCACCGCCACCCCGGCCTCCTCGGCCAACTCCCGGCGGACCGCGTCCTCCAGGCTCTCGCCGACCTCCACAAAGCCCGCCAGGGTCGACCAGGAGTCCTCCGCCGCGCCCCGGTGCCGGGCCAGCAGGCAGCGCTCCGGCTCACCGGGCGCCTCGACCAGCACGATGACCGCCGGCTCGATCCGGGGGAAGAGCAGCCGGCCGCAACCGGGGCCGGTGCAGGACCGGGTGTGCCCGCCGTCGCCCGCCACCGTGGCCGCCCCGCAGCCGCCGCAGAACCGCTGACCCCGGTGCCAGTGCAGCAACCCCTTCGCGTACGCCTGGACGGCCGCCTCGGCTGGCGCCAGGCCGCCCACCAGCGCCCGGACGTCCACCGCCCCGGCCGCGCCGGCCAGGTCGCACGCCTCGGCCTCACCCCGGCCGGAAACGTCCACGGCGAACACCGCCCGGCCGGCGTCCAGCCCGAGGAACACCGTCTCGTCGGCCGCGGCGACCAGCGCGGCCGCCTCGGCCACGGAGCGGCGCACCGGCACCCGGTCGGCCGAGACCAGGCAGCGGTCCCGCCACAGCGGCAGCAGCGCGCTCTCCGGGTCGGTCAGCCGCGCGGCGACCCACCCCGGGTCGGCGCGCAGCGCGCTCGCCCGGTCCAGCCAGCCACCGCCGTACGCCAGGGTCCGCTCATCCGTCCGCACCCGGCCACCGTCCCACGATCCGGACCGGAGCGGGGCCCGGCCAGGGGTGATGACCGCGACACCCGGGAGCGGCGGACGGCACGGTCCCGACGACCCCCGGGGCGGAGACTCCCGGCCGGCTCGGGCGTTGGTTACCGTAGGTGTCTCCCGTGGGGGAAGCGGTCCCCACGTGGTACTTCCGATCGAGGTTGCTGTGACGCTGTACGGCGAAAAAGTGCCTTCCGCCGACGACCGGCCCACCGTGAAGGTGGCCGCGGTGAGCTGGCCGGACGTCGAGCCGGAACCGGCCGCCGCACCCGCCGCGGGCGGGCCCGGGAAGTCGGGGCGGTCCCGGGGGCGGATGCTGCTCGCCGGCGGGATCGTCGCCGCCGTGCTGGCCGCCGGCACCGGTCTGGGCGCCTACGCGTACGCCGGCGACGTCCCCCGGGGCACCACGGTCCTCGGCGCCGAGCTGGGCGGTCGGAGCCGGGCCGAGGCGGCCCGGGCGCTCCACGCCGAGCTGGCGCGCCGCGCCGCGACGCTGAACGCACCGGTCACCGTCACCGTGGGGGAGAAGAAGGCCGAGCTGAAGCCGGCCGAGATCGGGCTCGCCATCGACGTGGACGCCACCGTGGCGGCCGCGGCCGCCGCCGAGGCGCGCCCGGTGAGCCGCCTCGTCGGCTCCCGCACGGTCGAGCCGGTGGTGACCGTCGACACCGCCCGCCTGGAGACCGCGCTGCGCACGGCGATGGGCGACCAGGGCCGCGAGATGACCATGCCGGCCATCATCTTCACCGGCACCACCCCCAAGCCGGTCTACCCGAAGCCGGCGCTGACCGTCGACGCGGCCGGCGCGGCCCACGTCGTGAAGGCCGGCTGGCTGGCCGGCGAGCCGGTGACCGTGCCGCTGGTCGAGAAGTGGCCGGCGACCAGCCGGGAGGAGGTCGACCGGCTCGTCGCCGAGCTGGCCCGGCCGGCCGTCGCGGCGCCCGTCACGCTCACCACCGACGGCGGCAAGGTCACCATCCCGCCCACCGCCATCGCCCGGGGCCTGCGCTTCGCCGCCGACGACACCGGCAAGCTGACCCCCCGCGTCGACGTCAAGCGGCTGCGGACCGCGCTGGGCGACGGGCTGGCGAAGCTGGAGGTCGCGCCGAAGGACGCCGGGCTGACCATCAGCGGCGGCAAGCCGAAGGTGGTGCCCGGCCGGGCCGGCCGGCAGGTCGACGCCGCGGCGCTCGGCCGGGACCTGCTCGCCGTGCTGCCCAGGGCGGACGGTCGCACGGTGACCGCCGCGCTGAAGCCGGCCGAGCCCGAGCTGACCGAGGCCAAGCTCGCCGAGCTGGGCATCAAGGAGCGGGTCTCCACCTTCACCACCCGGTTCCCCGGCGGTCTCTCCTCGCCGCGCAGCCAGAACATCGTCCAGGCCGCCAAGGACGTGGACGGCACCATCGTGCGGCCGGGGGAGACCTTCTCGCTCAACGGCCACACCGGCGAGCGCGGCTACGACCAGGGCTACAAGGACGCGCCGACCATCGTCGGCGGCAAGCTGGTGCCCGGCGTGGGCGGCGGGGTCTCTCAGTTCACCACGACGCTCTTCAACGCCAGCTACTACGCCGGGCTGCAGGACGTCGAGCACAAGCCGCACTCGTTCTACTTCAGCCGCTACCCCGCGGTCATCGAGTCGACCATCTTCTGGCCGCAGTTGGACTTCAAGTTCCGCAACAACACCCCGCACGGCGTCCTGATCGACACGTCCTACACCTCCAGCACGATCACCGTGTCGATGTGGAGCACCAAGATTTACGACAGCGTCAAGACGGAGTACGGGCCGCGCCGGAACATCACCCAGCCGAAGACCGTCTACCTCGATCCCGGCCCGAGCTGCATCTCCGCCGCGGGAAGCGTCGGCTTCGCCCAGGACGCCTACCGGGTCATCAAGAAGGACGGCAAGGTGGTGAAGCGGGAGAAGTTCAGCTGGCGCTACGACCCCGAGCCGCGCTTCATCTGCGCCAAGCCGCCCGCCTGACGGCCCGCCGAGCGCACGCACGGGAAAGCCCCGCCGGCCACCTGGCCAGCGGGGCTTTTTCCTGTCGTACGCCCGCTCAGGGCCGCGCCGCGGCCAATCCCTGCCGTACGCCGTCCGCGTCGCGGTCGGTGCCGTAGACCGGGGTGCCCGGCTGCTGCCGCCAGCTCTCGTCGAGCGTGCCGGCGTCGACCGGGTCGAACCCCAGCTCGTCCACAAGTTCCATGACCATCCGCTTGGCCTCGGCGTCGTCCCCGGCCACCGGCAACGCGATGCGGTCCGGCATGCCCGCCGGCTTGCCGCCGTCCATCAGGTACGCGGCCTGGATGTTGTTGAAGACCTTCACGACGCGGGCGCCCTTGAGGTGGTCCGCGGTCCAGCGGCTGGAGCTGAGGCTGCGGTCGAGCAGCTCGGGGATGTCGCCGTCCCGCTCGGGGTAGTAGTTGTCCGCGTCGACGACCAGCTTGCCGTCGAAGAGCGCCGCCGGCAGCTCCGGCACGGCCTTGAGCGGGATGGCGATGACGACCAGCTCCGCGCCCTGGACGGCCTCCTCCAGGGTGCCGGCCGTGGCACCGGACTCCGCGGCGAGGTCGGTCAGGCTCTGCGGTCCGCGCGAGTTCGCCACCGTGACGTCGTGGCCCAGGGTGCGCAGCCGCCGGGTGAGGGTGCCTCCGATGTGCCCCGACCCGATGATTCCGATCTTCATGACCACTCCTGCCTCCGCCAGCGCCTGGCGGTCAGTTCCGGCCGAACCATCAGCAGGTACCCCCAGCGGTCCGTCCCGATCATGGACGGCGGGTACACCACGTCACGTTTTCCGCCCGCCTGACGGGGCAGGCGCGGGCGGTTCCCGCACCGACGGTACGAGACGCGGCGGCGTGCTCGGGGCGATTCACCGAAGCGGGCCACAAACGCAGTCAGGGCCACCCCGAAGGGTGGCCCTGACTGGAAGATTGTCCGGCGGTGTCCTACTCTCCCACACCCTCCCGAGTGCAGTACCATCGGCGCTGGAGGGCTTAGCTTCCGGGTTCGGAATGTGACCGGGCGTTTCCCCTCCGCCATGACCGCCGTAACTCTATGAACATGTCAAAACAACCAACAGGTTGTTCGCTCGTTCAGAGTTGCACAGTGGACGCGTAGCAGCTTGGTAGTCAAGTCCTCGGCCTATTAGTACCGGTCAACTGAACCCGTTACCGGGCTTACATTTCCGGCCTATCAACCCAGTCGTCTAGCTGGGGGCCTTACCCCACAAAGTGGGTGGGATACCTCATCTTGAAGCGAGCTTCCCGCTTAGATGCTTTCAGCGGTTATCCCTTCCGAACGTAGCTAACCAGCCGTGCCCCTGGCGGGACAACTGGCACACCAGAGGTTCGTCCGTCCCGGTCCTCTCGTACTAGGGACAGCCCTTCTCAAGTATCCTACGCGCACGGCGGATAGGGACCGAACTGTCTCACGACGTTCTAAACCCAGCTCGCGTACCGCTTTAATGGGCGAACAGCCCAACCCTTGGGACCTGCTACAGCCCCAGGATGCGACGAGCCGACATCGAGGTGCCAAACCATCCCGTCGATATGGACTCTTGGGGAAGATCAGCCTGTTATCCCCGGGGTACCTTTTATCCGTTGAGCGACACCGCTTCCACATGCCAGTGCCGGATCACTAGTCCCGACTTTCGTCCCTGCTCGACCTGTCAGTCTCACAGTCAAGCTCCCTTGTGCACTTGCACTCAACACCTGATTGCCAACCAGGCTGAGGGAACCTTTGGGCGCCTCCGTTACCCTTTAGGAGGCAACCGCCCCAGTTAAACTACCCACCAGACACTGTCCCTGAACCGGATAACGGTCCGAAGTTAGATACCCAAATCAACCAGAGTGGTATTTCAAGATTGCCTCCACCCATACTGGCGTATGGACTTCACCGGCTCCCACCTATCCTACACAAGCTAACTCAAGTACCAATGTCAAGCTATAGTAAAGGTCCCGGGGTCTTTCCGTCCTGCCGCGCGTAACGAGCATCTTTACTCGTAGTGCAATTTCGCCGGGCCTGTGGTTGAGACAGTGGGGAAGTCGTTACGCCATTCGTGCAGGTCGGAACTTACCCGACAAGGAATTTCGCTACCTTAGGATGGTTATAGTTACCACCGCCGTTTACTGGCGCTTAAGTTCTCCGCTTCGCCCCGAAGAGCTAACAGGTCCCCTTAACGTTCCAGCACCGGGCAGGCGTCAGTCCATATACATCGAATTACTTCTTCGCATGGACCTGTGTTTTTAGTAAACAGTCGCTTCCCCCTGCTCTCTGCGGCCATACAACGCTCCACCCGCGCGGGGCTTCACGTCTCCGGCCCCCCTTCTCCCTAAGTTACGGGGGCAATTTGCCGAGTTCCTTAACCACAGTTCGCCCGATCGCCTCGGTATTCTCTACCTGACCACCTGTGTCGGTTTGGGGTACGGGCCGCTAAGAACTCGCTAGAGGCTTTTCTCGGCAGCATAGGATCACTGACTTCACCTGAATCGGCTCGGCATCACGTCTCAGCCTTCATGCGCCGCGGATTTGCCTACGGCACGGCCTACACGCTTACCCCGGCACAACCACCGGCCGGGCTCAGCTACCTTCCTGCGTCACCCCATCGCTTGACTACTACCCGCCAGGTTCCCACGCTCGCCTCGTTCGGTCCGAAGACCTCCCGAGGTTCGGGTGGTTAGCACAACGAGGTTCGTCAGGGTCGCTCTTTCGCGGGTACGGGAATATCAACCCGTTGTCCATCGACTACGCCTCTCGGCCTCGCCTTAGGTCCCGACTCACCCAGGGCGGATTAGCCTGGCCCTGGAACCCTTGGTCATCCGGCGGAAGGGTTTCTCACCCTTCTTTCGCTACTCATGCCTGCATTCTCACTCGTGCCGCGTCCACAACTAGGTCACCCCGTTGCTTCACTCGCGGCACGACGCTCCCCTACCCATCCACACACCTGCACAAGGAATCAAGTCCAAGCGAGGTTAAAATGTGAATGCCACAGCTTCGGCGGTGTGCTTGAGCCCCGCTACATTGTCGGCGCGGAACCACTTGACCAGTGAGCTATTACGCACTCTTTAAAGGGTGGCTGCTTCTAAGCCAACCTCCTGGTTGTCTATGCGACCCCACATCCTTTTCCACTTAGCACACGCTTAGGGGCCTTAGCTGGTGATCTGGGCTGTTTCCCTCTCGACTACGAAGCTTATCCCCCGCAGTCTCACTGCCGCGCTCTCACTTACCGGCATTCGGAGTTTGGCTGATTTCGGTAAGCTTGTGGGCCCCCTAGACCATCCAGTGCTCTACCTCCGGCAAGAAACACGCGACGCTGCACCTAAATGCATTTCGGGGAGAACCAGCTATCACGGAGTTTGATTGGCCTTTCACCCCTAACCACAGGTCATCCCCCAACTTTTCAACGTTGGTGGGTTCGGCCCTCCACGCGGTCTTACCCGCGCTTCAGCCTGCCCATGGCTAGATCACTCCGCTTCGGGTCTAGAGCATGCGACTGAATACGCCCTATTCAGACTCGCTTTCGCTACGGCTCCCCCACACGGGTTAACCTCGCCACATGCCACTAACTCGCAGGCTCATTCTTCAAAAGGCACGCCGTCACCCCGCAAGGCTCCGACGGATTGTAGGCGAACGGTTTCAGGTACTATTTCACTCCCCTCCCGGGGTACTTTTCACCATTCCCTCACGGTACTCGTCCGCTATCGGTCACCAGGAAGTATTTAGGCTTACCAGGTGGTCCTGGCAGATTCACGGCAGATTTCAGGGGTCCGCCGCTACTCGGGAACACCCACAGAAGGTCAGCAACTTTCACCTACCGGACTATCACCGTCTACGGTCAGCCTTTCCAGACTGTTCGACTAGCCACTGACTTTGTAACTTCTCGAGCGTGTGTCAGCACACTCAGCAGGGTCCCACAACCCCGACCACGCAACCCCTGACAGGTATCACACGCAGCCGGTTTAGCCTCAATCCGCTTTCGCTCGCCACTACTCACGGAATCACTTGTTGTTTTCTCTTCCTACGGGTACTGAGATGTTTCACTTCCCCGCGTTCCCTCCACACACCCTATGTGTTCAGGTGTGGGTGACACCACATGACTGGTGCCGGGTTTCCCCATTCGGACACCCTGGGATCACAGCTTGGTTGACAGCTCCCCCAGGCCTATCGCGGCCTCCCACGTCCTTCATCGGCTCCTGGTGCCAAGGCATCCACCGTTCGCCCTTGACAACTTGACCACAAAGATGCTCGCGTCCACTGTGCAATTCTCAACAAACGACCAACCCACAACCCGACACGCCCCACACCAAACCCGACATCCGCCGGCGGTATGCGAGGCCAGGCCATGCCTGGCGCCTCGACGAGCTCACGCCCGCCTCCAAGGCTCTGAAAGACAACCAGTGGTTGTTCCTTCAGGACCCAACAGGGTGCTCTCCATCCTCCCCAGCCGCACCAGGACTTCGTTCCACACCACCCGCGAAGGTGGCCGTACTAGAAGGAACCCGGCCGTTGCCAGGGAAAGGACTCGCCAGTGTCTCCGCCATTGAGCACCCCACCACCACATTCGGGCAGTGCGGGCTCCATACCGTCTTTCGACGGATGGTGCTCCTTAGAAAGGAGGTGATCCAGCCGCACCTTCCGGTACGGCTACCTTGTTACGACTTCGTCCCAATCGCCAGCCCCACCTTCGACGGCTCCCTCCACAAGGGTTGGGCCACCGGCTTCGGGTGTTGCCGACTTTCGTGACGTGACGGGCGGTGTGTACAAGGCCCGGGAACGTATTCACCGCAGCGTTGCTGATCTGCGATTACTAGCGACTCCGACTTCACGGGGTCGAGTTGCAGACCCCGATCCGAACTGAGACCGGCTTTTTGGGATTCGCTCCACCTCGCGGTATCGCAGCCCATTGTACCGGCCATTGTAGCATGCGTGAAGCCCTGGACATAAGGGGCATGATGACTTGACGTCATCCCCACCTTCCTCCGAGTTGACCCCGGCAGTCTTCGATGAGTCCCCGCCATAACGCGCTGGCAACATCGAACGAGGGTTGCGCTCGTTGCGGGACTTAACCCAACATCTCACGACACGAGCTGACGACAGCCATGCACCACCTGTGACCGCCCCCGAAGGACCTGCCATCTCTGACAGTTTTGCGGCCATGTCAAACCCAGGTAAGGTTCTTCGCGTTGCATCGAATTAATCCGCATGCTCCGCCGCTTGTGCGGGCCCCCGTCAATTCCTTTGAGTTTTAGCCTTGCGGCCGTACTCCCCAGGCGGGGCGCTTAATGCGTTAGCTGCGGCACAGGGAACCGGAGAGGCCCCCCACACCTAGCGCCCAACGTTTACAGCGTGGACTACCAGGGTATCTAATCCTGTTCGCTCCCCACGCTTTCGCTCCTCAGCGTCAGTATCGGCCCAGAGACCCGCCTTCGCCACCGGTGTTCCTCCTGATATCTGCGCATTTCACCGCTACACCAGGAATTCCAGTCTCCCCTACCGAACTCTAGCCTGCCCGTATCGACTGCAGGCCCGCAGTTGAGCTGCGGGTTTTCACAGTCGACGCGACAAGCCGCCTACGAGCTCTTTACGCCCAATAAATCCGGACAACGCTCGCGCCCTACGTCTTACCGCGGCTGCTGGCACGTAGTTGGCCGGCGCTTCTTCTGCAGGTACCGTCACTTACGCTTCGTCCCTGCTGAAAGAGGTTTACAACCCGAAGGCCGTCATCCCTCACGCGGCGTCGCTGCATCAGGCTTCCGCCCATTGTGCAATATTCCCCACTGCTGCCTCCCGTAGGAGTCTGGGCCGTGTCTCAGTCCCAGTGTGGCCGGTCGCCCTCTCAGGCCGGCTACCCGTCGTCGCCTTGGTAGGCCATCACCCCACCAACAAGCTGATAGGCCGCGAGCCCATCCCAGGCCGAAAAACTTTCCACCAAACCTCATGCGAGGAAAGGTCATATTCGGTATTAGCCCCGGTTTCCCGGGGTTATCCCAAAGCCTAGGGCAGGTTGCTCACGTGTTACTCACCCGTTCGCCGCTCGAGTACCCCGAAGGGCCTTTCCGCTCGACTTGCATGTGTTAAGCACGCCGCCAGCGTTCGTCCTGAGCCAGGATCAAACTCTCCAACAAAAATCTTTGTTGAACAATCATCCTGACAACAAAAGTGTTGCCAAAGGAATCCCAACCAGCAAACCCTCCCAAAGAAGAGCTGCCAGTCCGGGGTATAAATCAATTTGGCACTGGCTTATCAAGCACCCTGTTGAGTTCTCAAAGAACAACCACACACCGTCCAGAAACCCCACACCGTGGAGCCCCCGTCCGGGGCATTTCGTTGCACCACACCCGCCGCTCTCGCGCCGGGCACTTTTACTACGTTACCTCACCGTCTCTGCCGTGTCAAACCGTGTGTCCCGGTCTGTCACGCTTCGTACGGGTCGGCGCCGTTGAACACGCGCAGCGGCGGACCGCTGTGCTTGGTCATCGGATTTGGCAGGCCGGCCGCTTGCGGTTTCCCGCCAGCTCGCCCGGTGCCCTGCCGGTCGTCAACCTTACCCGGTCGGTTCCGCTGCGCCAAATCCGCCCTGCGGCGTTTTCGGCGAGCCCCACCCGGGTCCAGCTCCGTGGAGGTAGAACCTCGTCGGCGCCGGCGCCAGTCCCGGTTCCGGGCCCCAGGACCTTCGTCCCGTTTGCCCCGTTCCGCGCTGGCAGAGAGAAAGTTACGCGGATTCGGGTTTGATCGTCAAATCCAGGGGTAGCGTCCCGCGTCACATCATCACCGCAGGGCTATCTTCCCTGCTCAACGACGCCGCGGCGAAGGTTCCCCCGCTCCCGGCCAGGGCCGGGCGGCCCGCGTACCGGGGACACAGCGCTCCTGGGCGCCGCTCCATTCCCGAGCAGCCGCGGACATCCCGCCCTGGACCGGCGGCGTCGGGAGGCGACGCTCAGGCGGTCGGCCGGCGGCGGGCCGCGAGCCAGCCCCGGATGCCGAGCACTCCGACGGTCGTACCGATGACCAGCGACGCCGCGATGAGCAGCGCGTGCACCCAGAGGAAGCTGGTCGGGCTGCCCTCGCCGACCGCGCCGGCCGACCACGCCCGCGGGTCGTTCCAGATGGCGACCGCGAACCGCGGCCAGATCACCCAGGTCCAGACCCCGACCCCGACCAGGAACAGCGACCAGCCGCGCGACAGCACCATGGCTGGCCAGTATGCCAGCGGCAGGTCGCCGCAGGTCGGGTCAGGAGCCCGAGGACCGGAGCATGCGGAAGGTCAGCGAGTACCGCAGCGCCGGCACCGGCGGGATGCTGTGCTGCCACGCGGTCCGGGCCGCCCCGGTGAGCGCGTACCCGGAGCGGGGCCCGAGCTCCAGCTCGTACACCCGGCGGTTCTCTCCGGTGCCGCGCTGAAACCGCAGCAGGCACGCGGAGCCCAGCGAGAGGCCGACGACGGTCGGCCCGAAGGCGGGTGCGTCGCGGTGCCAGCCGATGACGGAGCCCGGTGGATAGCGGGTGACGAGCGTCTGGGCGAGCGCCTCGGGCTCGACCCCGGCGAGCGCCGCGCACCGCTCGCGCACCCAGCGCAGCGCCACCGGCAGCGCCTCGGTGGCCGTGAGCTGGAAGGAGCCGTAGTCGTAGTCGTAGCCGAAGTGCCGGACGGTGCGCCGCGCGATCTGCCCGTGCATGCGGACCTCGCGGAAGTCGAGCGCGTCGAGGGTGGCGACCAGGGAACGCTCCTCGTCGTCGTCGACCAGGTCCGGCTGGTAGGTGAGCCCCACCGGCCGCTCGTGGATTCCCCGCATCCTGCCCACCCGGCGACCGTAACGGCGGGCCGGCCCACGCGCCGCGCGAATCCGGCCCACCGCTCGATGGTCAGAAGCAGGTGACCGCCCCGCCGATCGCCGGGTTCGCCCGGTCGTGGCGGTGGACGACACCCGCCGGGTCGGTCATCGAGCCGCCCCAGATCGCGCAGCCGGTGCCGACATAGAGGTGGACCGGGCCGGCGGCGTAGAGGCGGTTGCCCTCGTCCGCCCGGTGGGTCGTCCACTCCGGGTCCAGGTAGACGCTGGTCCCGGTGAGCGTGCCGACGTACGCGGACTTCAGGGTGACCGTGCAGCCGTACCCCGTGAGGGGATTGCGGAGGAGGTGGACGGTGCCGAGCCGCGCGCCGGTGGCGGCGTCGTGGATCGGGTCCTGGTCCACGGCGGTGAAGCCGAGCCCGCAGAGCGCCTGCGGGGTGTACGGGTTGACCACGGCGGCCCCCGCGCCGGTGCCCGCCACCGCCACCAGCACGGCCGCCCCGGCCGCCACCATCCCGATTCGTCCAATGGCTCGCTGCATGTGAATTCCCTTTCCTGATGCCGATCGGATGCGGGATCAGAATGGTGTGGACGGCGGCCCCACCGAATGTGCGCGCTGGACACTCCGGTCCGCGCTCCGGTGTGCCGGACGACCGCGACACCGCCTCCCACCTGCGCGGGAGTGGTCCGGTCGATGGGTGGAAGTCGATTATGAGGTATCTCGCAGAACCGATCCCACGTGAATTCGGAATTGCATTCGTGTTTCCCCCGATTCGCCGACCGGGAACTGTCGGCGACTACTACGCCCAGAGCTACCGGCGGGACTGAGCAGGCCGTTCCGGTCTGCGCGGTGGGCCGGGGACCGGCTACCGTGTCAGGCATGGTCCGGCCGAGCACCTGCGCCCCGGAGACCCTCGACGGTCTCCCGGCGGCTGCCGCTCCGGTTCTCCCGGCCCGCGTCGACGACGGTCGGGAGCAGATCCTCGACGTCCTCCGTGCCGGTGGGCTGCGGTTCCGCGCCGGCGGGCGATGGCGGCGCTCGCACTGACGAGCCAACCCCACTGATCCGGGCACACCCCGGGTCTCTTCCGCGCGCCCGCGCGTCCTTCACCGCACAGCCACGAGAGGCGTACGACCATGTCCTCAGCACGGATGCTCACCGGTGACCGCCCGACCGGGCGGCTGCACCTGGGCCACTACGTCGGCAGCATCGCCAACCGGGTGAAGCTGCACCAGCGCTACGAGAGCTTCTTCATCATCGCCGACCTGCACATGCTCACCACGCGGAACAGCCGCGAGGACATCGAGCAGGTCTCCCGCAACGCCCGCGAGATGGTCACCGACATCCTCGCCGCCGGTGTCGAGCCGGACCGGGCCACCTTCTACCTCCAGTCGGCGATCCCCGAGGTCGGCGACCTGAACACCCTGTTCCAGAACCTGATCACCGTGCCCCGGCTGGAACGGGTCCCGTCGCTCAAGGAGATGAGCCGCGACGCCGGCAAGGAGGAGATGCCGTACGGGCTGCTCGGGTATCCGGTCCTCCAGGCCGCCGACATCCTCTGCGTGAAGGGGCAGGTCGTGCCAGTGGGCAAGGACAACGCCGCGCACGTGGAGGTGACCCGGGAGATCGCAAGGCGCTTCAACCACCTCTACGGCGAGGTCTTCCCCGTACCCGAAATGATCATGTCGGAGACGCCCAACCTGGTCGGCACCGACGGCGCCGGGAAGATGAGCAAGAGCAAGGGGAACGCCATCGCGCTCTCCGACGACCCGGCCACGGTGCGGCGCAAGGTGCTGGGCATGTACACCGACCCGAACCGGATCCGCGCCGACGTGCCGGGCACGGTCGAGGGGAACCCGGTCTTCGCGTACCTCGACGTGTTCCACCCGGACCGGGCGACCGTCGAGGAATTGAAGACGCGCTACCGGGCCGGCCGGGTCGGTGACGTCGAGGTCAAGGAGGAACTGGCGGGCGCGCTCAACCGGTTCCTCGACCCGGTCCGCGAGCGGCGGGCCCGGTTCGAGGGGCAACCCGGCCTGGTCGACGAGCTGATCGTCGCGGGCACCGAGCGGACCCGCGCCGAGGTGCGCCGCACCCTTGTCGAGGTCCGCCGGGCGATGGGTCTGACCAGCGCGTACACCCAGGTGCGGCGGCGGGCCGAGCGCTACCGCAAGACCGCCGGCACGCCGGCCTGAGTTCCCGGGTACGCCGGCCGGTCGGCCCGGGAACGGCCTTGCGCCGCCCCCGGGCCGACCGGCTAGGCTGCCGGCATGACCAGCTCGCACGCGTACCCGACGGCGTCTTCCGACGTCCTGTTCGGCGCGCTGCGACGCCGGCGGTCCCGCGACCGCCTGCGCTGAGCATTCCTCACTGCGACCGGCGGATCGAGCCGCCGGTCATCGCCGATCGTCCTCGGTCCGCCCGCATCCCCGTCCGGTGATCCGCCTGCGGCGGATCCGAGCGAGATCGGCGTACCCATGGATCTGGAGAAACTGCTGACCGACCGGCTGGCGCCGGCGTTCGCGACGGTGGCCGGCGTGCCGGTCGACCCGGTCGTGCGGCGCTCCCAGCGGGCGGACTTCCAGTCCGACGCGGCGCTGGCGCTGGCCCGGCGGATCGGCCGGCCGCCGCGGGCCGTCGCCACCGAGGTGCTGGAGCGCGCGGAACTGGCCGACCTGTGCAGCGTGGCGGAGGTGTCCGGTCCGGGTTTCCTCAACCTGACCGTCGCCGACGAGGTCCTGGCCGGGCTGGTCTCCGCGCTGGCCACCGACCCGCGGCTCGGGGTGCCGGCGACCACCGCCCCGGAGACCGTGGTGATCGACTACTCGGCGCCCAACGTGGCGAAGGAGATGCACGTCGGGCACCTGCGCTCGACCGTGATCGGCGACGCCGCGGCCCGGCTGCTGGAGTGGTTGGGGCACCGGGTGCTGCGGGCCAACCACCTGGGCGACTGGGGCACCCCCTTCGGCATGCTGATCGAGCACCTGGCCGACCTGGGCGAGACCGAGGCGGCGCGGGAGCTGTCGATGGGCGACCTGGACTCGTTCTACAAGGCGGCCCGGGCCAAGTTCGACGCGGACGAGGCGTTCCGCGAGCGGTCCCGGCTGCGCGTGGTGGCGTTGCAGGGCGGGGACCCGTCGACGCTGCGGCTGTGGCGGCTGCTCGTGGAGCAGTCCGAGCGCTACTTCCTCACCGTCTACGACCTGCTCGACGTCACCCTCACCGAGCGGGACTTCCACGGCGAGAGCAGCTACAACGACCTGCTCGGCCCGGTGGTCGATGAGCTGGACCGGCTCGGGCTGCTGCGGTCCAGCGACGGCGCGGCCTGCGTGTTCCCGCCCGGCTCGGTGGGCCGGGACGGCGAGCCGCTGCCGCTGATCGTGCGCAAGTCCGACGGCGGGTACGGCTATCCGGCGACCGACCTCGCGGCAATCCGGCACCGGACCGGCACGCTGGGCGCGACCCGACTGCTCTATGTGGTCGGGCTGCCGCAGCGGCGGCACTTCGAGATGGTCTACGCCGCCGCCGCGCAGGCCGGTTGGCTGGCCCCGCCCGCCCGGGCCGAGCATGTCGGGTTCGGCTCGATCCTCGGGCCGGACGGGCGGATGCTGCGCAGCCGGGCCGGCGGGTCGGTGAAGCTGGTCGGGCTCCTGGAGGAGGCGGTGGCCCGCGCCACCGCGCTGGCCCGGGAGCGGAACCCGGAGCTGGGCGAGGCGGAGTCGGCCGAGGTGGGCCGGGCGGTCGGCATCGGCGCGATCAAGTACGCCGACCTGTCCAGCGACCGGCAGAAGGACTACGTGCTCGACTGGGAGCGGATGCTGTCCCTGGACGGCAACACCGCGCCCTACCTCCAGTACGCGTACTCCCGGATCCGGTCGATCTTCCGGCGGGCCGGGGTGGCGGCGCGGCCGGAGGCGGGGATCTCGCTGGCCGAGCCGGCCGAGCGGGCGCTCGCCTTCGAGCTGGTCGGCTTCGGCCCGATGGTCGGCGAGGTGGCGGAGAACCTGGAGTTCCACCACCTGACCGGCTATCTGTCCCGGCTCGCCGCCGCCTTCAGCGCCTTCTACGAGCGTTGCCCCGTGCTGCGGGCCGACGAGCCGGTCCGGGAGAGCCGGCTCGTGCTCTGCGACCTGACCGCGCGGGTGCTCCGGCAGGGCCTCCACCTGCTCGGCATCCGCACCCCGGAGCGGCTGTAAGGGCGGGGCGGCGCCCGCGGGCCGTCAGGCCTCCTGCTCCAGCACCGTGAGCATGGAGCGCACCACCGAGGAGCGCCAGCCGCTGCCCATGGTGCGGTGGGCGACCGACTGGAACGGGCTGTCGAGGTCGAACCCGGAGTGCTCCATCAGCATCCGGGTGCCCCGGCCCTCGGGCTCCAGGCGCCAGGTGACGACCGAGTCGAGGCCGCTGCCGCCGCGGTCCACCCAGGTGATCCGGAGCAGCCGTTCCGGCTCGACGGCGAGGACCTCGCAGTGGATGGTGCCGGCGAAGCGCAACGCCGGCATGGGCCTGCCCTGGAAGGTGAACCGGTGGCCGACCACCGGCTTGAAGTCGTTGGGCATCAGCCAGCGGGCCATCAGATCGGGGTCGACCAGGATCCGCCACACCTGCGCCGGCGGATACGGCAGGAACTGGTCGACCTCGATCTTGTCCGGTTCATTCACTCCGGCTCCCCCTCGGTTGCGGACTCCTCGGCCACCAGCGCGGCGAAGTCGCTCATCCGCTCGCGCCAGAACCGTTCGTAGGGGGTGAGCCAGTCGCGCAGGTCCATGAGCGGCTCCGGCTCCAGCCGGTAGAGCCGCTTGCGGCCACTACGGCGCTCGGTCACCAGGCCGGCGTCGCGGAGCACCTTGAGGTGCTCGGAGACGCTGGGCCGGCGCATGTCGAACGAGGCGGCCAGATCCTGCACCGACTGCGGGCCGCCGTCGCGCAGCAGCCGGATGAGGTCGCGGCGGACCGGGCTGGCCAGCGCCGCGAAGACGTCCACTCCCGTGGCGGAGGACACCGCACCCCCTGGAGGTCACCTGGCCCGGAAACCGGTGCGACCCGGCACCGGAACGATAGCCGCCGGTCAGCGGCTCCGGTAGCGAGCGATGGCCAGGCCCGCGAAGACCACGGTCAGCATGATGATCCAGATCAACGCCCGGGTGACGTAGTAGCCGGTGCCGTGGCCGAGCAGCGCCTCGGCGGGCGCGCCCTGGGTGAGGGTGCGGACCGCGTCGACCACCACCGTCACCGGCTGGTGCTCGGTGAACGCCTGGAGCCAGCCCGGCATGCTGGACGTGGGCACGAAGGCGCTGGACGCGAAGCTGATCGGCATCACGATGAACGAGATGCCCTGCGCCGCCTGGACGCTGCCGGCCAGCAGCCCGACCGCCACGAAGACCCAGACGAAGGCGAACCCGAACAGCACCAGGAGGCCCAGCGCGCCGAGCGCGGACGCCCAGCCGGTGTGCACCCGCATCCCCACCGCGAACGCGATCACGATGGTCGGGACGAGCACCGCGACGGTCATGGCGAGGTCCGCCAGCACGCGCCCGGTGAGCACCGCGCTGCGCGGCATGGGCAGCGACCGCAGCCGGTCGAAGAGGCCCCCGACGTGGTCCTCGGCCACCCCGAGCGCGGTGCCGATGGTGGCGAACATGATGCCCACCGTGAGCAGCCCGGGCGCCATGAAGTCGACGTAGCGCATCGTGCCGGTGCCGATCGCGCCGCCGAAGACGTACCGGAAGATCAGCAGGAACGCCACCGACTGCACGATCCGCAGGAACAGCAGCTGGGGCGTACGCCGGTAGATGCGCAGGGCGCGCCCGGTGAGCACACCGACGCTGGGCAGCAGGCGGGCGTTGTTGGCCGGGTGCGGCGCGGTCACGGCGGTCATCGGGCACTCCTCGACACGGTCTCGGGCTCGGGCTCGGTGCCCGCGGAGGACCCGGGCGGCTGCGGCTCGCCGCCACGGGGCTCGGCCGGCCCGGTCAGCGACAGGAACACCTCGTCGAGCGTGGGCCGGCGCAGGCCCACCTCCTCGACGTGCACGCCCAGCTCACCGACCTGCCGCAACGCCTCGCGGAGCCGCTCCGGGCCGGCGTCGACCGCCACCGAGGCCATCAGCGAGCCCTGGTCGACCACCGGCGTCTCGGCGCCGATCCGGGCCAGCGCCCGCACGGCCGGATCGAGATCCGCACGGTCGCGGACGTGGATCTCCACGATGTCGCGGCCGGCCCGGCTCTTGAGCTCCTTGGCCGTGCCGGAGGCGACCACCTGCCCATGGTCGATGATCAGGATGGTGTCGGCGAGGCGGTCCGCCTCCTCCAGGTACTGCGTGGTGAGCAGGACGTCGGTGCCGTCGGTGGTGAGCGTGCGAATGGTGTCCCACAGCTCGATCCGGCTCCGCGGGTCGAGTCCGGTGGTGGGCTCGTCGAGCAGCAGGACCTGCGGACGGCCGACCAGGCTGGCGCCCAGGTCGAGGCGCCGCCGCATGCCGCCGGAGTAGGTGCGGACCAGCCGGTCGCCGGCCTCGCCGAGGCGCAGCCGCTCCAGCATCTCCTCGGCGTTGGCCCGGGCGCTGCGCCGGTCCTGCCCGAACAGCCGGGCGATCAGCTGAAGGTTCTCCCGCCCGGTCAGCGCGGGCTCGACCGTGGCGTGCTGCCCGGCGAGGCCGATCAGCTGGCGGACCCGGGCCGGCTCGGCGGTCACGTCGACGCCACAGACCCGCAGCGTGCCGGCGTCCGGCCGAACGAGCGTGGAGATCATGCGCAGGAAGGTGGTCTTGCCGGCGCCGTTGGGTCCGAGGACCGCGGCGACCTGGCCGGACTCCAGGCGCACGTCGAGCCCGTTGAGGGCGGCGACCTTTCCGAAGGACCTGCTGAGGCCCACGGCCTCGATCATCAGTGGCATCGGCGCTCTCCCATGGCGACGATAATAGGTAGGGAAATTCCTACCGGTCAAGTCCGGCGCTCAGCTCGGACGGCGCTGGAGCCGCCAGAACCCGAAGCCGGCCAGCAGCCCCGCGAGCAGCAGGTAGAACGCCGACTCCAGCCACTGGAAGGACCAGTACCGGCTGTCCGGCTGGTACGCGACCGTCACGTGCAGGTCGTGCTCCGCCAGGCACACCGCGGTGTCCCCGTACGGGCCCTCGGCCGTGCCGGTCTCCGGCGCGTCGGTGAAGCACCCGTCGAAGATCCCCTCGTCCAGCGGCTCGCCGGTCCTCGTGAGCAGTTCGCTGACGTCGGTGACCCAGGCGTCCGGCACGGTCAGGCCCTTCACCACCGGAGCGCCGGTGATGCTGCCCAGGCTGCGGGCCTGGTTGATGGCCTGCGCGGTCATCGGCACGGTCCGGTGCTCCGGCGGCAGGAAGTGCGGCCGGATCACGTTGGGCACCAGGAACTGGACGACGACGAAGGTCAGGATGGTCAGCGCCATGGCCGGCACCGTCCGGCGCACCAGCAGCCCGATGATCGTCCCGAGCACGAGGGCGAAGGCCGCGTACGCGATCGGCGCGACGTTCCGGGCACCGAACAGGATGGTGCTGAACCGGTTGTCGGCCACCTGGTCGACCGGGCCGGCCGCCCAGGTCAGCAGCAGACTGGCCGCGCCGGTCAGCACCATGCCGGCCAGCCCCACCAGGGCCAGCTTGACCGCCAGCCAGTGCCGCCGGGTCACGCTCTGGCTCCAGACCAGCCGTTGGGTCCCGGCCTCCACCTCCCGGGCCACCAGCGGCGCGCCCCAGAACATGCCGACCAGCCCCGGGATGAGCCCGAGCACCGCGGCCAGGTAGAGCAGGTTGTTCTCGTGGTCGGCGCTGAACCGGCTCAGCTGCGGACCGCAGTCGGCCAGGCCGGCGCACTGTGCCCGGTGGTTGTCGTAGGACTCCCGGATGTCGAACCCGAGATGGAGAAGGTACGCGGCGAGCAGGGCCAGGGCGACGACGCCGGCCAGGGCCGGCCCGCGGAACTGCCGCCAGGTCAACCAGATCACCGCACGACCTCCCCCGCCGGGGCGCCGGCCGGGCCGGCGGGAACCCCGGCCGCCCGGGTCATGTAGGCGAGGACCAGGTCCTCCAGCGAGACCGGCTCGACGCTCCAGGGCGTACGCGGCAGCGTCCCGGCCACCCGCACCACCGCCTCGCTGCGCTCGTCGGTGTGCCGCACCCGGATGACCTCCACCCCGGCCGGCAGCCGGTCCAGCTCGTGGCGCGGGGCGACCAGCCGGTGGTGCCGGGCCAGCAGGTCCCTCACCTCGCCGGCGACCTGCACCCGGGAGGCGCAGAGCACGATCAGGTAGTCGCAGACCCGCTCCACGTCACCGAGCAGATGCGAGGAGAGGATCGCGCTGGCGCCGAGTTCGGCGACGAACTCCATGAGGTTCTGCATGAACCCGTCCCGCGCCAGCGGGTCCAGCGCGGCGGCCGGCTCGTCGAGGATCAGCAGCTCGGGGCGCTTCGCGGCGGCGATGGTCAGCGCCAGCTGGGCGCGCTGGCCGCCGGAGAGCCGGCCCGCCTTCTGCTTGGGGTTGAGCCCGACCTGCGCGATGCGCCGGTCCGCCAGGGACCGGTCCCAGGACGGGTTCAGCTTCGCGCCCATCCGCAGGTGGTCCGCCACGGTGAACGCGCCGTAGACCGGGGTGTCCTGGGCGACGGACCCGACCCTGGCCAGGTGTGCGGCGTCCGCCGCCGGGGGCGAACCGAGCACCCGCAGGGTCCCGGCCGTCGGCGTGATCAGGCCGCAGGCGAGGTTCAGCAACGTGGACTTGCCGGCGCCGTTCGGCCCGACCAGGCCGACGACCCGTCCGCGGGGGACGTCGAGGTCGCAGTCGGCCAGCGCCGGCCGCTTGCCGTACTGCTTCGTCAGGCCCTCGGCCTGGAGTGCGGGAAAGGGGTTCTCCGATGGCATGGCATCGATCCTGCGGATCGGGGTGTGCCGCGGCATCGGTCCAAAGTCGGGTCGGGCGCTTCCGGTCACCGTACTTTTGACCGGTTTTCCGGACGGCGCGCGGCGGCCGCGGTTCCCCGGCACCGCCCCGGCGGGCGGCGATCAGCAGACCTGCCGTTGGATCCGCCACAGGCCGAAGCCCGCCAGCAGCCCCGCGAGCGCGAGACAGCCCGCCGACTCGATCCACTGGAACGACCAGTAGCGGCTGTCGGGCTGGTAGGCGACCGTGACGTGCAGGTTCAACGCGCCGAGGCAGTCCGCCGTGTCGCCGGCGCCCCGCGGCGGCCGGGTCAGGCAGGTGTCCACCGTCCTGGCGTCGACCGGCCGTCCGCCGGCCGTGAGCAGCTTGCTGGTGCCGGTGACCCAGGCGTCGGGGACGCTCAGACCCTTCACCGTGGCATCGGCGCCTACCCCGCGCAGCTCGCGGAACGCGCCGGCGGTCATCGGCCTGGTCACGGTGACCGGCGCCACCAGGTGCGGCCGCACCAGGTTCGGCATCAGGAGCTGGAGCAGCGTGAAGGCGAGGACGGTCAACGCCATGGCCGGCACCGTCCGCCGGACCAGCAGCCCGGCGACCGCGCCGAGCACGAAGGCCAGCGCCGCGTACGCGACCGGCGTCAGGTTGCGGGCGCCGAACGCCAGCGCGCCGAACCGCTCCCCCGACACCTCGTCGTAAGGGCTCGCCGCCCAGGTCAGCAGCAGGCTGGCCAGGGCCGCGACCAGCACGCTGCCCAACCCGACGACGAGCAGCTTGACCGCCAGCCAGCGGCGCCGCGTGACGCTCTGGTTCCAGACCAGCCGCTGGGTGCCCGTCTCCAACTCCCGGGCGATCAGCGGCGCGCCCCAGAACACGCCCAGCACGGCCGGGAGGACCGCCAGCAGCAGGGCGAGAAGGAGCAGCCGGGTCCGGTAGTCGTCCTGGAACTGGCTCATCGCGTCCAGGCACCGGTCGGCGACCGCGCACCGCGACCGGTAACGGTCGTAGGCCTGCCGGATGTCCAGACCGGTGAACAGGAGAAGGGCCGCCAGCGGCGCGAGCGCGACGACGCCGACGAGGGCCTGGGTGCGGAACTGCCGCCAACTCAACCAGAGCATCGCGGCATCTCTTCGGTAGGCATGAGCCCATCCTCGGGAGGCGGTCCCCCGGCAACATCGGCCCAAAGCACGGCTCGACGCGCCTCGGACCGTACTTTTGACCGGTTCGGCGGCCCCCGGCGACTACCTAGCGTCCGTCGCATGGACACTTCGGACCGGTCGGCCCGCGGGGCTGCAATGGCCTTCGACGTCGCCTTCGCCGTGGCGGCCCTACTGGGCACCGCCTTCACCGCGTACATGATCAGCGACAGCTGGGGCGGCGGCTACGCGGTCCCCGACACCGCCGTGGCCGCGGTGGTGTCCCTGCTCGCGCTGGGTCGCCGGATCAACCGGACCTGGACGGCCGTCGCCGGCCTGGCCGTGGTCGCGATGGCGGTCCTCGGCTCGCAGGTCGCCGACCTGCCGCAGGAGCCCAGCCCCATCGCCTCGTTGGCGCTGGCCGTGCTCATCGGCTCGGCGCTGCGACACCTGCCCGCCACACCGGGCCGGGGCATCGCGGCCGGCGGGCTCGCCGTCATCCTCGCCTGCTGGGTGACCGGCGGCTTCCGGGCCGTCGCGGTGCTGGGCACCCTTGCCTGGCTCGCCGCCGTGACGGTCGGCGCGTCGATGCGCGGACTCGACGCGGGCAGGCGTGTCGCCGACAAGCGCCGACGGGCGGCGGAGGAGGCCAACCGGCAGTGGGACCCGAGCCGGGGTTTAGTGGACGGGCACTCGGGCAAGCGGCGTGGATCGCAGCAGGGCTGACATGCGAAGCATCCGCGGGAGGCAGCGATGCGCCACTCACCACCGCGCCGCGACCACCCGGCCGAGGCGAGAGTGACGATAGAGCGCCGGGTGGCGGACGTCTTCGACTTCTACCGCGACTTCCGGAACCTGCCCCGCTTCCTGGGCGACGTCATGGCCTGTGAACAGATCAGGCCGGCAACGTTCCGATGGGCAATTCGGGGACCCCTCGGCGTGAGACTCCGCTCCACGGTAAGGCTCACCGAGGAGCGCACGAACACATTGCTCCGGTACGAGACCACTGCCGCGCCCGGGATGAGAAGTCACTGGACGGTGCGGTTCGCCCCCGGGTCCGACCCGGGCCGGACCGAGGTTCACGAGGTGCTGGAGACACCCTTCGGGAGACTGGGCCGCATCGCGCTGACCCTGGCCGGGAAGCCACCCGCCGCGGAGGTCGCGGCGAACCTGCGCCGGCTGAAGCAACTCCTGGAGACAGGGGAGGTCACCGACACCGCGCACGCGGTCGCCGGCAAGTTCGGGCGGAGATCCGTCGGCGATCACCACCACCCCGACTGACCAGGGCCGCGCGAACCCAAGATCGCTTCCGGGTACGCGGCTCCGCCGCTGACAACTCAGCTTTCGCCCAGGCGGTCAGCAAGGTCGGCGGCGAAGGCCTGGATTTGGCCCTCCGTGCTGGCTTGCCGTGGGTAGACCACGATGCCCACCACGAGGTTGCTCACCCGCAGGGCAAGGCCCCCGCTCCAGCGGTACGCCTCGTCGCCCACGCCGGGCAGTGGCCGGGGCTCCCTCATCACCCGCCGTAGTTCCCGGCTGGCGGCATCCGGCGCATCCTTCCCGGGGGAGGTGATGATTTTGTAGTAGACCTCGATCTTGGGAGCCGCGACGTAGTCGGGATGATTTTGCGGAAGCATGAGCTGGCAATTGTTGGAGCCGGCCTGCTGCAAGGTGTAGGTGGTGCCGAGCAGATGCACACTCGGCTCGAGCGCCGCGCACGGCGGTGGCACCGCGCGGAAACGACCGTCGTCGTTGAAGCCGCCCCGAACGTAGGTGAGCACGGCCGCGGCGGCTGCCAGGACCGCGAGGACAATGGCCGCCATCAGGAACGGGCGCCGCCACGGTCGACGGCGGGGTGCCGAGGGCGCTGACCCGGTCGCGTAGGCGACCTGGGCGTCCCCCGGCTGGTTGTTCCGCGCCTGGACAGATCCGACCTGCGGCTGTTGCTCGGCCTGCATTGCGGAGAGCTTAGCCAGGGGACGTGATCCGGTCCGTCCGCAGTAGCCGACTGCGGTCAACTGGGTCTGTTGGCGAGGAAGCTCTTGATTCGCCGGGCGAGAGCGTCGGGCGCTTCGAGCATGGGTAGGTGTCCGCTGTCGAAAGATTCATTCCAGCTCGTGTCGAGGTTGCGCGCGAATCGCTGCTGCAGTCCGATCGGGAGTGCAGCGTCCCGGCTGGCGGAGAGGTAGCCCCGACGTTCGGGAAAGCCGCCGCCTTCCGGCGCGTCCCGGTAGAGGCGCACGGACTCGGGGTTGAACTCCGCCACGAGGCGATCGGCCGTCTCCGTGTCAACCCGGCTGGCCACGCCTCGCCGGATGGCGGCATCGGGCGGTCGGGTGCCAGCCAGCCGCATGGCCAGGCTCAGCACGACCCGGTTCGGCAACGGCATCGAGGCGAGGAAGCTGCGTCCCGGCTTCGGCACGACCGCCGTGACCGCCAGGAACGCGCCCACCCGGTCAGGTGCGCGGGTGACGAGTTCCGCTGCGACAGTCCCGCCACTGGAGTGCGCCACGACCGCGAAACGCTCCCACGGTGCCGAATCCAGTGCCGCAGTGGCGTACTCCGTGAGCGAAGCGCGATCATGACGCGGTCGCTCAGCGACCACCGTCCGGTGCGACGGGGCCAGTTCTTCGCGCACCTGATCCCAGATCCAGGTGGGAAGACCGGCGCCGCTCAACAACAGGATGGGTTCCTGCGACTGTGTCATGCGCCGGATTGTGGACGCGCTGGATGTCACCGTTATGGCACCGTTCACGCATGAACCGCACCGACCGGCTCTATGCGATCCGGGAAGATCTCCGCCGTGCCGGTCCCCGAGGCCGCACCGCGGAACAGCTCGCCGCCACGTTCGAGATCAGTGTCCGCACCGTCAAGCGCGACATCTCCGCTCTGCAACAGGGCGGGTTCCCCGTCTGGGCGCGCACGGGCCGGATCGGCGGATACGTCGTCGACCATGCCGCCACCTTGCCGCCGGTGAACTTCACCGCCGCCGAAGCTTCCGCGCTCGCCGCGGCGATC
The DNA here is from genome assembly GCF_050948395.1 of Micromonospora sp. CA-244673. Classification (NCBI taxonomy): domain Bacteria; kingdom Bacillati; phylum Actinomycetota; class Actinomycetes; order Micromonosporales; family Micromonosporaceae; genus Micromonospora; species Micromonospora sp. CA-244673. Next base: position 7,012,366 of record NZ_CP192019.1, read on the forward strand.
GCAGCACACCGTGGACAACCATTCGACAGGCAGGCCCGAGCCGCCCTGGTGAAGGTGCTGGCGGTGATGGACCCGCAGGCGCGGCGGCACGCGGACGGCTTGACCGAGCGCGTCTGGATCGACCAGAGCCCCACCGAAGCAGCTGATCCGCGCCGGCGCAGCGCGATCGAACATGCCCTTCAGGAGCGCAAGGTCCTGGTGCTGCACTACCGCGATCGCCACGGTGCGCCGACAACCCGCCGGGTTGACCCCCAACTACTCGCGTTCACGGCCGGCCACTGGTTCCTCGTGGCGCGCTGTCACCGCCGCGAGGCGATCCGGTGGTTCCGCCTCGACCGGATCGAGCGCGCAAGTCTCACCACTCAACCTGCCATCGACATGCCCGTCGAAGAGCTGGGCACACCTCCCTCGACGGCGGCCTCCGTCCGAGTACGACTTGCGATGTGATCCCGACGAGGGAGGTGCGAGGCTCGCTCCGCTCCTCGCCCGGCTCGCCAACGACGCCGACGTACACCTCGGCGAGCTGCACCTTGTTATCGCAGGATTGGGCAGTTTCGAGGTCCGGGAACCGGACGTACCGCACCTCCGCACGCACGGAGGCAAGCTACCGCCCGGCCCGCTCCGACGGCATGTGCGTGGATGCGGACCGCCACCGCTAGGCGGACGGGGACGGGGCCTCGGGTGGGCGGCCGGCGGCGCGTCGAGCGTCCGCAGCGGCGACGCCGAGCAGCACGACGGCAGCGGCGATGGCGGCGAGCAACGGCGGAGCGAAGAACAGCGGCGGCGCCAGCAGCACCAGGGCGGCGATGCCGACGAGCCGGCGCACGGCGAGCCGGTTGAAGACGACCCGTTCCAACCGACTGCGGCCGAACAGGAAGATCGCCGGCCCGCCGAGGATGACGAAGAGCCAGGCCGGCACGGAGGACCCGGAGGGATGCGCCAGCACGACCTCCGCGCCAGCCGCGACGGCGGTGATGCCGAGCACCATGAGCAGATGGGCCACGCCGACGATCCCACCGGCAGCCGCCCGGTTCGACGACATCTCGACCGCCTCGGCCAGCACCTCGCCAGCGCGATAGAAGTAGATCCGCCACATCAGCACGGACGACAGGAACGTGATCACCAGGGCCGCCGTTGCGGCGAACGTGGCCGGGTGTTTGGTGTACGTGAGGCCGATGGACAGCACCGTCTCGCCGAGCGCGATCAGCAACAGTTGCTGGTAGCGCTCGGGCAGGTGTCGGCTGCTGGCCATCGCCCACGCGCTGGTGGGCGCTCGGTGGATGCCGGGTATCGGCCATTTGAACCGCGCCGCGACCAGGTCCACAGTGATGGCGATCAACCACAGCACGACCCGGAAGTTTCCGCGCATCACCGCCCCGGCCAGCCAGATTACGCCGGAGACGCTGGCCCAGATGGCCAGGCGGGTGTAGAGCGCCCGTACCTCGTCGTGCTCCCGTAACAACGGCCGGAGCAGCAAAGGGCGTCCGACATGCAGCACCACGTACACCACGGCGAAGGTGGCGCCGCGTGGCTCGAACTCGTACGGCAGGGACGTCGCCATGATCAGCAGGCCGAACGCGCTGACCAGGACCAGCAGCTGAATCCAGCGGTTGCGGAAGTCGAACCGGCTGGTTATGTACGTGGTGGTCGTCCACAGCCAGAGCAACGGCAGGGCCAAGACGACCGTGTACAGCAGCGACCGCCAGCGCAGGCCCAGGTTGGGGGAGAGCAGGTCCGGCACCATCCGGCTGACGACCCCGACCAGGGCGAAGACCAACGCCAGGTCGAAGAACAGCTCCAGGAAGCTGACCTGCTGGGCGTCCTCCTCGCCACGCAGGATGCCCCCAGCCTGCGCCGGCTTCGATGGTCGCCCCATCCCACCATGCTCGCCAGAGCATTGCCCCGCGCGCACCGATTTGGCCGTCCCATCGACCTAGGCGGTGACGGCGGTAGACGCTGGCGCGAGCCAGACACGGATTACACCTGTGCCGATCTGTCTGCGTTTGTGGGCGCCGAGCTCTGCTGAATACGGATCTCCCCGTCGGGCAGTCGTGGACCCAACCAGACCTCGTGGTGCCCGGCGAGGTGATCCGCGGCGGCCTCTCTGAGGACCGGGGTTCGGGCCGAAGCCCCGAGGTCTTCGGAGCCCTCGTCGTCATGAATCCGGGCCGGCCGGCCGGGCCGATGTCGGCCGGAGGTCGCCAGCAGGCGGGAGCCGGACCGGGCGGGCCGCCTTGATGAGGAGCCCAAGAAATGACGTGGTAGTCACCGGTTGCACTCAGGGCCGGTCGCAAGCGACCGGCCCTGAGTGTTTACCTATGTGCGCCCGAAGGGACTCGAACCCCTAACCTTCTGATCCGTAGTCAGATGCTCTATCCATTGAGCTACGGGCGCTTGCTGCTCGGCCAGTCTACACACCGGCTTTCGCGCGGAGACTCCGGGATTCGAACCCGGGAGGGGCTTTAAAACCCCAACCGCATTAGCAGTGCGGCGCCATAGACCAGACTAGGCGAAGTCTCCCTGGTGGCCCGGAGACCACCGCGCCCGAGGATACAGGCCCACACCCACCCGGGGCAAAGCGACTACCGGGAAGCTCCCACCCCCCGCGTTTTCGTCGTGTGCCATGTCACGCTCGGGTCTACGCTCCATCGATATGCAGGAGCAGCCGCCGAGCGATCAGCCCCGTCGCGAGCCCGCCGCCCAGGGCCGGCGGAGCCGCTCCCCCCGCCCGACCTTCACCCCGCCACCCACGCCGGAGCCCGCCCCGGTCGAGGTGGCCGACGGCACACCACCGCGGCCCCGGCGGGCCAAGGCCGCACCGAGCGTCCTGTTCCAGCCACCCGACCCCGTGCAGCCCACCCCGTCCGCCGCCGGCGCTCCGGCGACCCCGGGCCCGCGCCCGCCTGCCGAGATCGCCACCACGACCGATCCGGGTACGCCGGCCGCCGCGCCGCCGCCGGCCACGGCTCCCGCCGACGAGCCGGTGATCGAGGAGCCCCCGAAGCGGGCCCGCCGTGCTCCGGCCGCGAAGAAGGCCACCCCGCCGAAGAAGGCCACCCCGGCGGCGCGGAAGCCGACGACGGCGCCCGAAGCCCCGGCAGCACGGAAGCCCACGACCGCGACCCAAGCCCCGACAGCACGGAAGCCCACGACCGCGACCCAAGCTCCGGCAGCGCAGAAGCCCACGACCGCGACCCAAGCGCCGACGACACGGAAGCCCACGACCGCGACCCAAGCGCCGGCAGCGCGGAAGCCCAGGACGGCGCCCGAGGCTCCGGCGGCGCTCGGAACCACCGCACCCGCGGGCACCGAGGCGGCCGGGACGGTCGGGCCCGAGCCGGGGTCGGCCGAGCCGGCCGCGCCGGCGGCGGAGACCGTCACGGCGGCGCGGACCGGACGGACGCGGAAGAGCACCAGGGCCGCCCCGGCGGACAAGACCGCCCCGGCGAAGCGGGCATCCGCCGCGCAGGTCGGCCCACCCGATCCGCAGGCCGAGGTCGAGGCGGCCGCGACCGGGTCCGCCGCCCGATCGGCCGTCGCCGGGGAGGTCGTTCCCGCGCCGGCCGCTCACGTCGGCCGGCCGGTGGAGGCGCAGGACTGGCGGGCGGTCGGCGTACGCGTACTCGAACACCCGGGCTTCGCGCCGGAGTTGCTGGCCCTCGCGGCGGTGGACGCGCTCGGGCCGCGCGCCGCGGACTGGGTGCAGCGGACCCGCGACGCCTACCCGGACGCCGACGCCGACGGGCTGGCCCGGCTGGTGACCCGGCGGTTCGTCCGGCTGGCCGGCACGGGTGGCGCGCTCGCGGCTGGTGCCGGGCTGTTCGCGCCGGTGGCGGAGCTCACGGCGGTGCTGTGGACCCAGGCCAACCTGGTGCTGCACCTGGCCGCCGTCTACGGCCGGGATCCGGCTCATCCGGACCGGGTGGTCGAGCTGCTGGTGCTGACCCAGGTGCATCCGGACGCCGGGACGGCCCGCGCCGCGCTGGACGGGGTGCGCTCGGCCGGCGCTCCGGCGGAGGGTTCGTTGTCCCGGGCGGCCGAGGCGGCGTGGCGGCTGGCGACTCCGCTGGCCGCGCAGGCCGCCGGCTGGCTGGGCCTGCGGCTCGCCGCGCGGCTGCTCCCCGGCGCGGCGGCGCTCGCCGCGGCGACCGGCGACGCCACCGCTGCCGAGCGCCTGGCCGCCCGCGCGACGAGCCTCTACCGCCCGCCCCGCCGGTGATTCACCTACTCCCTGCAGGCGGCGGTGGGGCGCCCGGTCAGAGCCAGCCGAACCAGGACTTCGGCAGGAGGGCGTAGCCGACGAAGGCGACCACGTCGAGCAGGGTGTGCGCCACGATCAGCGGCCCCACCCGCCGGGTACGCAGGTAGAACAGGCCGAAGATCACGCCCATCACGGCGTTGCCGAGGAACGCGCCGAAGCCCTGGTAGAGGTGGTAGGACCCGCGCAGCACGGCGCTCGCCGCGAGCACCGCGCCGAGCCGCCACTGGAGCTGCCGCAGCCGGGTGACCAGGTAGCCGACCACGATCACCTCCTCCAGCACGGCGTTCTGCACGGCGGCCAGGATCAGCACGGGCACCGCCCACCAGAGGTGCGGCAGGGCGGCCGGGACGAGGGTGGCGTTGATCCCGAGGTGGGCGGCCACCCAGAACAGGGCCAGCCCCGGCAGGCCGATCAGCGCGGCCAGACCGGCGCCCCGGGCCAGGTCCGATCCGGGTCGGGTGAGGTCGGCGCCGAGGGTCCGCGCCGGGTCGCCGGGGTCGCGCGCCAGCAGGTGTACGGCGAGGAGCACCGGCAGCAGCGCGAAGAGGATCCCGAGGAGTTGGTACGCCAGGTCGAGGTACGGCCGGGCCGACACGGAGGTGTTCAGCGCGGCGGTCTGCTTCGACAGCCCGCCCGTGGCGGTCAGCTTGGCGACCAGCGAGACCAGGGCGTACACGGCCGACTGGCCGAGGGAGAGGCCGAGCACCAGCAACGTCTCGGTGCCCAGGGTCCGGCGGGAGACCGGGCGGGTGAGCTCGTCAACCGTCACCGGACCACTGTGCCCCACTCGGAGGGCGGTCGGCACGCGCCTGCGGCCAGGTGAGCCGATCGCACATTCTGTGCGACCGGCCGGCACGCTCCGTGGAGATTCTATGGGGGCCGATCCGCCCGTCCGGAGAAGGAGCGTGCCCCTGTGGAGAACTTCGCGCGGTTACTGAAGGAGAGCTGGACCCTGGTCGAGGAGGACCGGGAGCGGCTCAGCGGTCACTTCTACGCCCGGCTGTTCCTCCTCGACCCGGCGCTGCGCATGCTCTTCCCGGTGCAGATGAACGGCCAGGGCGACCGGATCCTGGAGGCGATCGTCACGGCCACCCAGACGGTGGACGACCCGGAGAGCTTCGACGAGTACCTGCGCGCGCTGGGCCGGGAGCACCGGAAGTTCCATGTCGAGGCGAGCCACTACGAGACCATGGGCGTCGCCCTGCTGGACGCGCTGCGCAGCACCGCGGGGGACGGCTGGAACCTGGAGTACGACCAGGCGTGGCGGGAGGCGTACGCCAGCATCAGTGAGCGGATGCTCGCCGGTGCGGCGGCCGACGACAACCCGCCGTTCTGGCATGCCGAGGTGCTCACCCACGAGCGGCACGGCCCGGACACCGCGGTGTTGACCGTGCGCGCCCTCCAGCACCCCATGACGTGGCGGGCCGGCCAGTACGTGAGCATCGAGACGCCCCGCTACCACCCACGGGTGTGGCGGACGTACTCGGTGGCGAACGCCCCGAACGAGGAGAACGTGCTGGAGTTCCACGTGCGGACGCCGGCCGGGGCGGCGGGCTGGGTGTCCGGTGCGCTGGTCCGCCGGACCAGGCCGGGGGATCTGCTGCGGGTGGCCGCGCCGATGGGTTCGATGACCCTGGACCGGGCCTCCACCCGGGACATCCTCTGTGTGGCCGGCGGCGTCGGCCTGGCGCCGATCAAGGCGCTGGTGGAGGAGCTGACCCGGGTCAACCGGACGCGCTGGGTGCACGTCTTCTACGGGGCCCGCCGGCCCGCGGAGCTGTACGCGCTGCCGGGCCTGGAGAAGCTGGTGGCCGCGCATCCGTGGCTGTCGGTGACCCCGGCGTGCAGCGACGACCCGGATTTCGACGGCGAGCTGGGCGACATCTCCGACGTGGTCACCCGGTACGGCCCGTGGACCACGCACGACTGCTACGTCTCCGGCTCGGCGGCGATGGTCCGGGCGACCCTGCGCGCGCTGGCCGCCGACGACGTGCCGCCGGACAACGTCCGCTACGACACCTTCGGCAACCTGTAGACCTTGCTCCCCCCGAGCCGGGTCGCGTGCCCCTGCCCCCTGGGGCACGCGACCCGGCCCCCGTTCACCGGTACGCGGGTCGGGCCGGCAACCGGCCCGCGTACCGGAGTCCCCGCGGGTCAGTAGCGCCAGGGGTTGCCGCTCTCCCGGTATTCCTCGACGGGCACCAGCGGCACGCCGGGGGCCATCCGGTCGGCGTAGAGGCGCCCCTCCAGGTGGTCGATCTCGTGGGCAACCAGCCGTGCCATCGCGTACTCGAAGGAGGTGATGACCCGGCTGCCGTCCCACTGGGCGTGCTCCACGTCGATCCGCAGCGGTCGGGGCACCAGGCCACGGTGGTCGAAGAAGGAGAGGCACCCCTCGTACTGCTCGTCGGTGTCGGGGGAGCTGTCCACCACCCGGGGGTTGAGCAGCACGACGGGTTCGGCCACGCGGTCGGCGGGGCGGACCAGGGCGGCGGCCCAGCCGAGCCCGAGCTGCGGCGCGGCGATGCCGACGCCCTTGCTGAACGGGTGCAGCTCGTCGAGGCGGGCCAGCAGGCCGGAGAGCCGGTCGACCACGTCCCGGGCGAGTTGTTCCTCGCGCGGCAGGTCGAACGGGCGGGCCTGCTGCCGGAGCAGGTCGTCGCCGCGCTGCACGATGCCGACGGCACGCATCCGGTCGCTGGCCCGGATCCGGGTGCCGGGTGCCGGGCCTTCGGGCTCGACGTCGGGCGGCTGGCTGCGGAACCGCCACTGCATCCGGTAGCGGGCGTTCAGTGGCGGGTCGTCGGTCGCCCATTCGAAGATGGCCCGGCCACCGTCGTCGCCGCGCTGGATCGGGGTACGCAGCGGCCCCTCCTCGGCGGAGAGCGAGGTCTCCGCGCCCCACACCTTGGGGTCGAGGTCGGCGGGGAGGTCGAGGCGGACGGCGAGGTGCCGGGTGGGCAGGCGTACGGCGCGCTGGAACCAGGGGCCCCACTTGTCCCGCCCGACCCGGTACGCGTACTCGATGGTGACCCGGTCGCCGGGGTAGAGCGGGAAGCGCCCCTCGTCGTTCTCGAAGAGCAGCCAGATCTCCTTGAACGCGTCCCGGTCGTGCTTGGCCCGCCAGTGCATCGGCTCCCGCGCGCCCCCGTCGTCCCGGTAGGCCGTGAGTTGCAGCTCGGCGAAGGTCAGCGGGTGCTCCCGGTGGTGCCGGTTGGAGCGGCCCGGGTCGTTGGGGTAGCGGTCGACGGCGACGCGGACCAGGTAGCGGGTGACCGGTTCGGTGCCCGCGTTGTACAGCTCGCGCCGGATCGCGCAGTGGTAGCCGTCCTCGCTGTGGGTGAGGGTGGCGATCTCGCGCTCGACCACCAGCCCGGTGCCGGGCGGCAGCCACTGGCCGGGCACGGGCGGGTCCCGGTGTGCGCCGCCGGAGCGGCCGTGCCGCAGCTCGTCGTACTCCCGGAAGCGCTGCCAGATCGCGCCGCTGGCCTCCAGGACGGCCTCGGCGCGGCGAGCGAAGTCCTCGGTGGGCCGGTGCCGGCGCCCCTCGACGTGGCTGACGTACGACGGGTCGAAGCCCATCAGCGTCGCCAACTGCTTCTTGGACAGCCCTCGGCCGGTGCGGTGCCGGGCGAGTTCGGCCGCGAACGAGTCGGCGGCACGCTCGATGGGTGAGGTCGTCATCGGCTTCCTCGTACGCGGGAAGACCATTTTCACGTTCAGTGGCCGAACGTGTACGGAAACTGCCTCGTATTCGACACTCACCTTGACAATTCAGCGGCATCCGTCGATGCTTGCGCGGCCCGCCGCCCCGCTCGGCGGCGTTTTCCGCCCATCCCGCCGGGTAGTACGCGAGCGGCGTCGGAGTGAGCGGGACCTCTCCCCGGAGCCCACGGACCCACTTCCCCTCACCGGGGATCTGTGGTTAGGCTAGCCTTAGTTCGGATCGGCGGCGGACGGCGGCCGGTGGGGCGACCAGACAGGGGACGACCAGGTGACTGCGGTGCTGCCGGGGCGGGACGTCGCCACCCCGTTCGCCCCGGTCACGGCGACCCTGCGCGCCATGTTCGGCACCGACGACCTGCCCGGTCTCGCGCCGGGCCTGCTGGTCACCGACGGCGCGCCCCGCTGGATCCCGGCCACCCGGCTGGTCGACGGCACCCTGCTTCCCGATTTCCTGCGGGCGGCGGGCCGGCGCTGGGGCGGCACCCCGCACGCCTGCGCGGCGCTGGCCTGGAAGTCCTACAGCTACTGGACGGCGCTGCCGGCCGTGCTCGGCTGGGCCTCGGCCCGGCGGGTGCCGCTGCTCGACCCGGCCGACGTGCTGGTCCACTTCGAGGATCACCACCAGCTGCTCACCCTCGGCCTGCGCAGCTCGACCAGGGTCGCGGTGCTCCCCGGCGACCCGCTGGCGCTGGCCGGCGACCCGGGCGTCCGCGTGGTCGACGACGAGGCCGCGCTGCTCGACGCGCTGCGCGCCACGCTGCTCGACGCCCACTTCGCCCCGCTGATCGCGGCCATCCAGGGCGAGGTCCGGATCGGCACCCGTACCCTGCTCGGCTCGGTCGCCTCCGGCATCGCGCACGGCATCCTGCGTGCCTCCGACGCGCTGCCCGGCTCCTCCACCGCGACCATCACCACGCTGCTCGACGCTCTCGACCTGAGCGATCTGGTCGAGCTGGTGCCGGGCCCGGCGGGCGAGCCGACCGTGCAGCGGCGCACCTGCTGCCTGGCCTTCACCCTGCCCCGGCCGAAGGTCTGCCAGGGCTGCTGCGTCCGCCAGGCCTGAACCGCCCCCGGTTCAGTCGACAAGGGGACGTACGTCCCAGAGCCAGACGCCGCCGGTGAAGGTCGGTGTGATCCCGGTCAGCTCGGTCATCCCCCGGTAGAGCGAGCCGGCCTGCGCCAGCCGCGGGTCGAGGACCACGGCGCCCGCCCGCCAGTACCGCAGGTCGTCGACAGCGGCCACCCGGTCCTGCGGGGTGATCGGCGGCACCCCGTCGGTCTTCCGGATGGTGGTGAAGAAGGTGCTGGTGGGGCGGGGTGGTGCGGTGAAGAGGGCGACCCGGCCGGCGCCGGGCCGGGTGTCCGGATAGAGGAAGTAGCCGCGGGCCAGTGGCATGTCCAGCCGGGTCTCGGCGGACCAGCGCAGCGGGACGGCGTACGTGGTGTCGGGCAGTGGGAGCGTGACGATGCTGCGCCCGCCGGCCACGTAGGGCCGCCAGGCGCCGGAGGTGACGAAGGTCGGGGTCGGGTCGAGGCGTACCGAGGGCAGCGGGGTGGGCAGGAGCGGCAGCAGCGCCATGGTGAGCACCGTGGCGGTGGCGAACCGGATCTGCCTCCGGGAGGCCGGGTGCCGCCCGGCCAGCCGCCGGACGTGCTCGGCGCCGAGCGCGAGCAGGATGCCGACGATGGGGGTGAGCGCCAGCGACCACCGGGTGGGCACCACCGAGTGCAGGATCGGCAGGTGCTCCAGCGCCGCCCAGGGGCCGGGGATGCCGGTGTCCCGCCCGTCGAAGCGGATCTCCCGGCCGAGCGAGAACAGCACGAAGACCGCGCCGACGGCGGCCAGGCCGAGCACCACGACGTTGCGGCGCAGCCACCAGACCAGCGCGACCGCCAGGACGGCGAGCGGCCAGCCGAAGAAGGCGTTCTCCTCGGTGGCGTTCTTGGCCAGCCAGACGCTGCCGCGCGCGTCGCCGGCCAGGGACTCCCGGGACCAGGCGACGTAGGAGGCCAGGTCGGTGCGGTAGCCCCGGATCAGCGTGGAGAGCCCCCGGTAGGCGCCGGGCCCGAAGAACTGCACGGCGAGCGGGTACGCCAGCAGCACCCCGGAGAGCACGGCGGCCACCGCGAGCCCGGCGACGAAGGGTCGGGCCGCCGCACGCAGTTCGGGCCGGCCCAGGGCGAGCGCGAGCACCACGACGCCCAGGCCGATGGCGGTCATCAGCAGGATCTCCAGGTTGAGGAAGGCCTGCCAGACGATCAGCACGCCGAGCAGCAGGCCGTTGCGCAGCCAGCGGCCCGGCTCGGTGAGGCGCAGCGTCCGCCACACGATCAGCGGCACCACGAACTGGCTGACGATGTTCGGGTGGGCGTTGGCGTGGGAGACCATGGCCGGCGCGAACGCGCAGAAGCCGGCCCCGAGCCAGGCCGGGCCGCGGGCGCGGATCAGCACCCGGGAGAGGACGAAATACCAGGCGGCGCCGGTGGCGGCCATTCCGAGGGTGAGAAAGAGCAGGAACGACCAGCGTGGCCCGAACAGGACGGTGACCGGCGTCATTGGCAGGGAAATGGATAATACGGACGTATTGGCCATCAAATTGACGCCGTCCGGAACATTCATCCGGTCCGAGGTGAACGGATAGGCGAAATCGGTCACGACTCGCGCACCGTGCGCCATCATCCACTCGAACTGCGCCTGATCGGTGCGGTTGTCCCGGACCCCGTTGGCCGGGTCCAGCCAGAGCCGGGCGGTGATCCAGAAGGCGAGCAGCACGAAACTGAGCACGGCGACGACGTCGACCCACCTGCCCAGCCCCGGCCGTCCGCCCTCGTCGGGCCCGTCCTCGGTGGCACCACTCGGGGCGGCGTCCGATTCAGGAGTAGTCATGACAATTCAGAGCGTAGTCAGGGTATGGCAGGGCCGTGACATGTTTCGGGGTACTGGCGTACTATGTGCCGGGTTCGCCGACCGCCGATCACGTGCCCACCCCCGACCGCAATTCGGCCACCCCCGGTGCCCCGATTCCCCCGCCGTCCATCCGGATGGTTGACTCTGTCGGTCCAGGCGCGGGTCAGTCATATCGTGAGGAATCGACGCATGGCAGATATCACTGGGGATCAGCGCGTCCAGTCGGAGGTGCTCGAGGGCCTCGCGACGGCCGTCAACCACCGTCGCTGGTTCGTCGAGCTCGCCGTGCCCTACCTCGGTGACAACCCCATCGAGATCGGCAGCGGGCTGGGCGACTACGCCCTCGAGTGGGCCGAGCACCTGCCCCGGATCACGGCCACGGAGGCGGACCCGGACCGGCTGGTCCGGCTCAAGGAGCGGCTCGCCGAGCACCCGGCCATCGAGGTCCGGCAGATGCTGCTGCCGCACTCCGAGCGCGGCGACTACAGCGCGGCCGTCTCGTACAACGTGCTGGAGCACATCGACGACCACGTGGGCGCGCTGCGCAGCATGCGCGACCTGGTCCGCCCTGGCGGCGCGGTGATCATCATCGTGCCCGCGTTCCAGTTCGCGATGAGCCCGGCGGACATCGCCACCGGCCACGTCCGGCGCTACACCAAGAAGAGCCTGGCCGCGGCGATGACCGAGGCCGGCCTCGCCGTGGAGAAGATCCACTATGCGAACGCGCTCGGCCTGATCGGCTACTTCATGGCCACCAAGGTCTTCCGGCTCATGCCGAAGGAGGGCCCCATGGTGAAGGTCTACGACACCCTTGTCCTCCCGGCCACCAAGGCCGCCGAGCAGCGGCTCCGGCCGCCGTTCGGCCAGTCGGTCTTCGCGGTCGCCCGCGTCCCGAACTGACCGGAACGGGGCCTCCGCGGGTGCGGAGGCCCCGTCACCTCACTCCTTGATCTGGTACGTCGGGCGGATGACCGCCCGGGCCAGCGTGTGGAAGGCCAGGTTGAACCCGACGTACGCGGGGCTGGCGCCCCTGCCCACGTCGAGCCGCTCCACGTCCACGGCGTGCACCGCGAAGACGTAGCGGTGCGGACGGTCGCCGGCCGGCGGGGCGGCGCCGCCGTAGCCGGTGTCGCCGTAGTCGTTGCGGATGCTGAACGCACCCCCGAGGTCGCCCTCCGCGACCGCGGTCGGCAGCTCGGTGACCGAGGCGGGCACGTCCACCAGCACCCAGTGCCAGAAGCCGCTGCCGGTCGGCGCGTCCGGGTCGAAGCAGGTGACCACGAAGCTCTTGGTCTCGTCCGGGAAGCCCGACCAGGCCAGGTGCGGGGAGACGTTCTCGCCGCCGGCGCTGCCGTGCGCGTACCGGGCATCCATCGGCTCGCCGTTGTGCACGTCGTCACTGGTCAGGTTGAACGACGGCACCGTCGGCAGCAGCTCGTACGGGTCCGGGGCGATCGGTCGTTCCAGGCTCATCGAAACGGTCCTTCCGGGTGCGCGCGAATGTCCTGCACCTTCATACCCCCTCCGCGGCCCGGATCGAACCGGAAGCGCCCGGTGTCCGGTCCCACCGGCCCCCGCCGACCGTGACTACACTGTAGTCATGACTAGTCCACGGAGTGTCCGCTTCGACGAGGGCGTCCTCGCTCGCCTGGACCGCTACGTGCGCGAGCATCCCGGCTCCTCGTCCTCGGCGGTGGCGAACATGTTCGTCGACGAGTCGCTCCGCACCTACGAACATCCCGGGGTGGTCTTCCGGGCGGGGCCGGCCGGCCGGCGCGCCGCCCTGAACGGCGGCCCCGACGTCTGGGAGGTGATCGACGCCCTGCACGCGGTGCGCGCTGAATCCCCCGACCTGCAGGGCGAGGAGCTGGCCGCGGAGCTAATGGAGGTCACCGGGCTCGGCCGCGAGCAGATCGGGACGGCGCTTCGCTACTACGCCACCTACTCGGCGGAGATCGACCTGCTCGTCAGAGCGAACCACGAAGCCGCTGAGCGGGAGGAACGACTCTGGCAGGCGGAGCAGGGCCTGCTCGGGCGCCCGCCGGCATGACGCGACTGCTTCTCGACGAGATGTATCCACCGGCACTGGCCCGCAGGTTGCGGGACCAGGGCCACGACGTGCTCGCTTCGTCTCGGCGCGGCGCTTCCCCCGGACCCGTGCCGGCCTGGTCCGGTTGGCGTCCGCGCTCGACTCGATGCTCGCCGCGAAGCGACTGCCCGGGCCGGACGGTGTGACCTGGCTCGACCGAGGGGTGAGCGGCCGGTCAGGGGCGGAGGGTGTGGGATTCGAACCCACGAAGGACATCGCTGCCCTTACCGGTTTTCAAGACCAGCGCCATCGGCCACTAGGCGAACCCTCCCTGCCACGTCCCCGACGGGGTACGCGGCCGTGCCTAGTCTGCCACGGCCGGTGAAACCGGCGAGCCGCCGTCCCACCCCTGCTGTCAGGATGCTCCCGTGTGGGAAACCCCGGCGGTGGTGCTGATCAGTGGAATCATGGCGGCCGGCAAGTCCACTGTGGCCGAGCTGCTGGCCCGGCGGCTGTCCCGCGCGGTGCACCTGCGCGGTGACGTGTTCCGCCGCATGATCGTCAGCGGACGGGCGCAGATGACCGCTGAACTCACCGACGAGGCGTGGCGGCAGCTCCGGCTCCGCTACGACCTCGCCGCGTCGGCGGCCGACCGCTACGCCGCCGCGGGTTTCACCGTGGTGCTCCAGGACGTGGTGCTCGGTCCGGAGCTGCCGGCGCTGGTCGAGCGGATCCGGCACCGGCCGCTGGCCGTGGTGGTGCTCGCGCCCCGCGCCGACGTGGTCGCCGCGCGGGAGCGGGACCGACCCAAGCAGGGGTACGGCGACTGGCCGGTGGCCGACCTGGACGCGGACTTCCGGGCCACCACGCCGCGGATCGGGCTCTGGCTGGACACCTCGGCGCAGACCCCGGAGGAGACGGTGGACGAGATCGTGGCCCGGGCGTGGACGGCCGGCCGGATCGGGTAAGACTGGTTCATGCACGCGATCACGATCCCGAAACCCGGTGGACCCGAGGCGCTCGTCTGGGCGGCGGTGCCCGACCCGGAGCCCGGCCCGGGTGAGGTGGTGGTCGAGGTGTGCTCCAGCGCGGTGAACCGGGCCGACCTGCTGCAACGGCAGGGGCACTACCCGCCGCCGCCGGGCGCGCCGGCGTACCCCGGTTTGGAGTGCGCCGGGGTTGTCGCCGCGGTCGGGCCGGAGGTGACCGGCTGGGCGGTCGGCGACGAGGTCTGCGCGCTGCTGGCCGGCGGCGGGTACGCCGAGCGGGTCGCGGTGCCAGCCGGCCAGTTGCTGCCGGTGCCGGCGGGGGTGGACCTGGTCGACGCGGCGGCGCTGCCCGAGGTGGCCTGCACGGTCTGGTCGAACGTGGTGCAGCTCGCCCGGCTGGCCGAGGGCGAGACGCTGCTGGTGCACGGCGGCGGCAGCGGGATCGGCACGTTCGCCATCCAGCTCGGGGTGGCGCTCGGCGCGACCGTGGTGGTGACCGCGCGGGGCGCGAAGCACGAGCGGCTGCGCGAGCTGGGCGCCGCCCACACGATCGACTACGCGGAGCAGGACTTCGCCGAGGAGGTGCGCCGGTTCACCGACGGCCGGGGCGCCGACGTGATCCTGGACATCATCGGCGCGGCCTACCTGCCGGGCAACGTGGCGGCGCTGGCCACGGGCGGCCGGCTCGTGGTGATCGGCATGCAGGGTGGCCGCAAGGGCGAGCTGGACCTGGGGATGCTGCTGGCGAAGCGCGCCTCGGTGCACGCGACGGCGCTGCGTTCCCGCCCGCTGGCGGAGAAGGCGGAGATCGTGCGGGGTGTCCGCGAGCAGGTGTGGCCGCTGGTCGAGTCGGGGAAGGTCCGGCCGATCATCCACGCCCGGGCGAAGATGGCCGACGCCTCCGACGCGCACCGGCTGGTGGAGACCAGCGACCACGTGGGCAAGGTGCTGCTGGTCCGCTGACCGGTCAGGCGGTGCCCGTCCCGGGGCGGGGAAGCATGAGCCGGGCGCCGGAGCCCTCGGCGGCGAGCGCGTCCCCCGGGTTGTAGAGGGTGCAGCGCTGCAACGACAGGCAGCCGCAGCCGATGCAGCCGTCGAGGTCGTCGCGGAGCTTGCCGAGCAGCCGGATCTTCTCGTCCAGCCGGCTCCGCCAGGCGCGGGAGAGGGCGGCCCAGTCGTCCGGGGTGGGCGTCCGCCCCGACGGCAGCGACTCCAGCGCCTCCCGGATCTCCTCCAGGGAGACGCCGACCTGCTGGGAGATCCGGATGAAGGCCACCCGGCGCAGCTCGGTGCGGGCGTAGCGGCGCTGGTTGCCGCCGGTCCGCTCGGCGCGGATCAGCCCGAGACGCTCGTAGTAGCGCAGCGCCGAGGGCGCCACGCCGCTGCGGTCGGCGAGCTGGCCGATGGTCAGGGTTGCTTCATGCATCACAGGGCCTTGAGTTGAAGTGCGCTTCAACTCCGAGGCTATCCGCATGACGACGACGACCGCCACCGACCCCGCCGTGCTGCGGGCACTGCTCGACCGGGTACGCGCCGGTCGCGAGTTCGGCCCCAACGTGTACTCGACGCTGGACGTGCTCCAGGTGCTCTACGACCGGGTGTTCCGGATCACCCCGGAGACCGTGGACGACCCGGACCGCGACCGATTCCTGCTCTCCAAGGGGCACGCGGTCGCCGGCTACTACGCGCTGCTCGCCGCCCGGGGCTTCGTTTCGGTGGCCTGGCTGGACGGCCAGGGCGGCCCGGAGAGCCGGCTCGGCGACCACCCGGACCGGCTGCTGGTGCCCGGGGTGGAGATCGGCTCGGGGTCGCTCGGCCACGGCCTCGGCCTGGGCGTGGGCACCGCGCTGGGCCTGCGGGCCCAGGGCCGCACCGGCCCCCGGGTGTACGTGCTGCTCGGCGACGCCGAGCTGGACGAGGGCTCGAATCACGAGGCGATCGCGTACGCGGGCGCCACCGGCCTCGGCAACCTGACGGCGATCGTGCTGGACAACCGGTCGGCGAGCCACGGCTGGCCGGGCGGCGCGGCGAGCCGGTTCACCGTCAACGGGTGGACCGCCGCGACCGTCGACGGCCGGGACCACGAGGCCCTGCACACCGCCCTGTCCGGGCACGACCACCACCGGCCGCACGTCGTCGTCGCGGTCGTCACCGACGGGGAGTGGGCATGACCATGCGCGAGACCTTCGTGACCGCGGCCGAGGAGGTGCTGGCCGACCCCCGTACCACGGTCGTGCTCGCCGACATCTCGGCCGCCGCGTTCGCCCCGGCCGCCGCGCGCTACCCGGGCCGGGTCGTCAACGTCGGCATCCGGGAGCAGTTGATGGTGGGCGTTGCCGGTGGGCTGGCGCTGGCCGGGCAGCGGCCGATCGTGCACAGCTACGCGCCGTTCCTCGTGGAGCGGGCGTACGAGCAGATCAAGCTGGATCTCGACCACCAGGGGGTCGGCGCGGTGCTGGTCAGCGTCGGCGCGTCGTACGACCGGGCGGCGGCGGGGCGGACCCATCTCGCCCCGGCCGACGTGACGTTGATCGACACCTTGAACGACTGGACGGTGCACGTGCCCGGCCACCCGGACGAGGTGCGGGGGCTGCTGCGCGACGCCGTGTGCGGGCGGGGATCGGCCTACCTGCGGCTGTCCACGCAGACCAACGCCCGGGCGTACCCCGAGGCGGGTGACCTGCGGGTGATGCGGGACGCCGGGCCGGGCGCGCCGCTGCTGGTGGCGGTCGGGCCGCTGCTGGACGCGGCCCTCGCGGCGGTGGCCGACCGGCCGGTCACGGTGGCCTGGACCCACCGGCCGCGCCCGTTCGACACGGCCGGGCTGCGGGCGCTCGCCGGCACCGAGGTGATCCTGGTGGAGCCGTACCTGGCGGGCACCTCGGCCCGGGTGGTGGGCGCAGCGCTGGCGGACCGGCCGCACCGGCTGCTGACCCTCGGGGTGGGGCGGTCGGACCTGCGCCGCTACGGCACTCCCGAGGACCACGACCGCTGGCACGGCCTGGACGCTGCCGGCCTGCGCCGCTCGATCGACGCGTTCCTCACCCCGGCCCGGGCCGCCGCCTGACCGAGGAAACGACGGGACCCCGCCTCGCCGGCCTGGGCCGGGGGTGCGGGGTCCGTGTCGTGCGGGGGCGTCAGCGGGCGGCGGGGCCGACCGGGCGGCGCCGGGCGCGCTCGCGGGCCAGGATCCAGATCGCCTCGACGCCGTCCTTCCAGGTGATCTTCTTGCCCTCCTCGCGGCCCCGGGCGCGGTAGCTGATCGGGACCTCGTAGGGGCGGATGCGCTGGCGGAGCAGCTTGCCGGTGACCTCGGCCTCCATGCCGAAGCCGCGCGAGCGGACCTGCAGCGAGCGGTAGAGCTCCAGCGGCATCAGCTTGAAGCAGGTCTCCAGGTCGCCGATGTACGAGTTGTAGAGCACGTTGGCGGCGAGCGTCACGCCCTTGTTGCCCATCACGTACCAGAAGCTGTAGGAGCTGTGGCTGCCGAAGGTGCGGTTGCCGTAGACCACGGTGGCCCGCCCGTCGAGCACCGGCTCGAGCAGCCGCGGGATGTCCTGCGGGTCGTACTCGAGGTCGGCGTCGAGGATGACCATGTACTCACCCTCGGCGTTGTCGACGGCGGTCTTGATGGCGGCGCCCTTGCCGGCGTTGCGCTGGTGGGTGATCACCCGTAGCCGGGCGTCGTCCACCCGGCCGAGCACCTCGCCCGTGCCGTCGCGGCTGCCGTCGTCCACGACGACGAGTTCGATCTCGCACGGGTAGTCCACCGCCAGTGCCTGCTTGAGGGCATCCGCGATGCGTTCTTCCTCGTTGTAGACCGGCATGAGGATCGAGAGCTTCACGGGGGTTCTCCACGGTGGCGACGGCAAGTCGGGCCTAGCCTAACCCGGCTGCTCGCCGAGGTCACCACAGCCTGCCCCCGGCCTGGCCGGACACCCCGGCGCCGCCCGCCCGATCTGCCGGACAAGTGCCCTTCCGCACCCGGCCGCAACGTTTCCGAGACGCATTCACATCCTGCGACGCGGCGGTTACCTTCTGGTAACTCAATCGACACCCCGCGATTGAGGCGAAAGGAGTGCGTCGATGTCTGGTACCCCCACCAGGCGCGCACGGACGACCCGACGCCGCAGCCTGGCTGTCCTGTCCGCCGCCGCCCTCGCCCTGCCGATGCTGGTCGGACCGGCCGCCACCGCGGCCGCCGCCGACCGGCCCGCCGTCCAGCCGCTCCCCGCCGCGCTGGAGACCGTCCGCGCCGCCGAGGCCACCGCCCTCTACGGCTCCCCCGACATCCGGCCGCTCGACCAGCGGCGCACCGCCCTGATCACGATGGGCGACAGCGAGATCTCCGGTGAGGGCGTCGGCAACTACGTGCCCGGCACCCACACCGACGGAAACTGGTGCGACCGCTCGTACGACCAGGCGGTCTTCCGCACCGGCATCCCGGCCGACCAGAAATACAACCTGGCCTGCTCGGGGGCGACCCCGTGGAACCTGATCGCCGGCGGCCCGACCCAGCACAACGAGCTGAACCAGGGCGACCAGTTGGCGATCAAGGCGCGCAACACGCACGTCCGGCTCATCTGGGTGGTGGTCGGCGCGAACGGCGACGGCACCATCCAGTTCGGGCCGGTGGCCACCGACTGCGCGATCCGCCGGGTCTTCTTCCAGGGGGCGTGCTGGCCCACCTACACCGACCAGTGGACCATCCGCACCGACGGCAGCCGCCTCGCGGTGGAGGCCGCCCTGAACTCGATCCGGCAGACCATGACCGCCGCCGGCTACCTGCGCTCCGACTACGAACTGGTCCTCATGTCCTACCCGAGCCCGGGCAGCCCGGACGTGGAGGACAACCCGAACTTCCCCGGCTGGTACTCGGGTGGCTGCCTGCTCTACCTGGCCGACATGGCGTTCGCGCGCAACAAGGCGGTGCCGATGTTCGAGTCGGCGCTGCGGGCCGCCGCCACCAACACCGGCACCCGCTACCTGGACGCCAGCCGGCTCTTCCACGGCCACGAGGTGTGCACCGACAACACCTCGGTCCGCGGCCTCTACATCGAGGTCGGGATCTGGGACGAGAACGCGGCCCGGCAGTCGTTCCACCCCAACTACCGCGGGCACGGCATGTTCGCCCAGTGCGTCACCCAGTTCTGGAACGCGGGCGCCCAGCGGGCCACCTGCGTCGACCCGGCCAGCACCGGGCAGGGCGGCCTGGTCGACGGGCTGCTGGAGTTCCGGCAACTGCGCAACGCGGCCACCGGGACCTGTGTGGACGGTAAGGGCTACGACTCCCGCAACGGCACGGTCCAGCAGTCGTACGCCTGTCACGGCGGCCGCAACCAGGGCTTCTGGTACGACCCGGCCCGGCAGTCGCTGCACTCCGAGCTGTCCCACGACCGCTGCCTGGACGTGAGCGGCGGCAGCCTCACCGCCAACACCGCGGTCAACATCTACGACTGCCACGGCGGGGCCGACCAGAGGTTCGTCTTCGCCGGCAACCAGCTCAAGCCGGCCGGCGCGACCAACCTCTGCGTCGCCTTCGACAACCCCTGGCTGGGCACCCCGCGGCTGCGGCTGGCAACCTGCTCGTCGAGCACACGCCAGCAGTGGTCCTTCGAGTCCCGGTCCTTCGCGAACCCGGTCGGCTACGGCCACGACGACTTCATCGGGTCCCGCGTCTACTGAGGAACGGCACCGGGGCCGGCGCGGTGGCGCCGGCCCCGGTGCTCCCGCCTCACTTCTGCTTGAACGGGACCACGATCAGCCGGGCCACCCCGTTGTCGCCGTCCTTCGCGCCGGCCACGCCGACCGTCGTACCGACCTTGATGTCGCTGGACTGCACGGTGGTGCGCCGCTCGACCACCCGGAGCTTCTCGTCGAAGGTCCACGTCATCGAGAAGCCGTCGGTCGACTTCACGGTCATCGACTTCGCGTCGATCGCGGTCACCTGGCCGCGCTGCACCGCGACGGTCTTCGTCCCGCCGTCCTTGGTCTGCACCACGACCTCGCCGTGCAGGGTGTTCTTCCGCAGCAGCACCCGGGCGCGGTGCCGCTTGCGCCACTCCTGCGCCCGCTCGCCCCGCTTGCCCTGCGGGCCGGCCTGCTCGCCGGGCGCGCCGGAGGCCGAGGGCGCCGGGGCGGCGACCGGGTCGACGTCCAGGTCGCCGGCGTCGACGCCGAGCGCGGCCAGCGCCTGGCCGTCCGCGCCGAGGGCGGCGGCCACCTCGACGGCGGTCTCCTTGGCCGAGTCCTGGGCGACCTGGGCCGGGCCGCATCCGGCGAGCCCGAGCGCGGCTGCGGCGAGCAGCGCGGTGACGCCGGTGACGATTCCCTGACGTGCCATCAGTGTTCCTCTCGTCCGTGGTGCCGTCAGCCTCCCCCGCGCACGCGAGCGGATCGTCAGGCCGATGTTCGGGTCAGGTAAGGATCGCCGGGCAGCCGGACCGTGAAGGCCGCGCCGCCCTCCGGGGCGTGCCCGGCCGTGATGTCGCCGCCGAGCCGCCGGACCAGCCCGGCGGCGAGCGCCAGTCCCAGGCCGCTGCCCACCTTGCGGACCCCCCGGTACCGCTGGTGCAGCGCGCCGCGCTCGAACGCCACCGCCAGGTCGTCGTCGGTGAAGCCGGGTCCGCCGTCCCGGACCTCGACGAGGCCGCCCGCCGCCGGGTCCGCGCCGGCCGGCCGGACCGCGAGCACCACGGGCGCCCCCGGGGGTACGACCCGCAGCGCGTTCTCCAGCAGCCCGTCCACCACCTGCCGGATCCGCCCCGGATCGGTGTACGCGGGCACCGGCCCGTCCGGCGCTTCCACCCGGAACGGCACGCCGACCGCCGCGCACCGGTCGGACCAGGTGCGGGCCGCGTCGGCGGCGAGCCGGGTCAGGTCGACCGGCCCGGGTTCCAGGGGGAAGTCGGCGGCCTCCAGCCGGGCCAGCGCCAGCAGGTCGCTGACCAGCCGGTCCAGGTGCTCGGCCTCGGCGAGCACGGTCCGGCCGGTGGCCGGCACCCCGTCGGCGTCGATCACCCCGTCGGCCAGCGCCTCGGCGTAGCCGCGGATGGCGGTGAGCGGGGTCCGCAGCTCGTGCGAGACGGAGAGCAGGAACTCGCGCTGCCGTCCCTCGCTCGTGGCCAGCGCGGCGGCCAGCCCGTTCAGCGCGTACGCCAGGTCGGCCACCTCGTCGGGCGGTTCGACCGGCACGCGGACCGCCCGATCCCCGGCGCGCAGCCGCGCGGCGGCGGTGGCCGCGCTCCGGATCGGCCGGGCCAGCCGGCGGGCCAGCAGCAGGCCGGCGGCCACCCCGGCGGCGAGCCCGGCGAGCATCGGCAGCCAGAGGCTGAGCAGCACCTGCCGCCATGGCCCGTTCCGGGTCGGCCGGGCCAGCACGACACCGTCCCCGCCGGGCAGCGCGCGCCCCTCGACCAGGGCCCGTTCGCCGCCGACCAGCCGGCGGCCGGAGACGTCCCGGCCGGCCGCCACCCGCTTCACCACCTGCGGGGGCAGGCCGGCGTGGTCGGCCTGACCGGCCCGGATCAGGTACACCTGGATCTGCTGCTGGCGGAGCTGGCGGATGAGCCGGTCCCCGGCATTGTCCCGTTGGCGCACCGCGCGGACCCGGAGCACGTCGGCGGCGAGCCGGGCCTGGGCGGCCAGGGCCTCCTGGTCGCGCCGCTCCGCCCCGCGCACCGCGAGGGGCACCGCGACCAGCGCGGTGACCAGCACCGACACCAGCGCCACCGCGCAGGTGACCAGCACCGCGCGGGCGGTCAGGGTGTGCGCGAACCGCCGCCGGGGTGGTGCCGGCGGCCCGGACCCGATGACCGGCAGCGCGACCGTGGGCTGTTCAGGCATCGGCCGCGTACCCGACGCCGCGGTGGGTGCGGATGACGCTGGCCGGGCCGAGCTTGGCCCGGACCTGCGCCACGTGCACGTCGACGGTCCGGGTGCCGGCGTGTGCCGCGTACCCCCAGACGCCGGCCAGCAGCTCCTCCCGGGTGAAGACCCGGCCGGGCCGGGCCATCAGGTGGGCGAGCAGGTCGAACTCGGTGGAGGTGAGCTGCACCGGGGCGCCGGCGGCGGTGACCGTGCGGCGGGCCGGGTCGAGGGTGACCGCGCCGATCACCCGGGGCTGCTCGGCCGCGGCGGGCGCGCCGGCGGTGCGGCGCAGCACGGCCCGGACCCGGGCGACCAGCTCGCGCGGGCTGAACGGCTTGGTCACGTAGTCGTCGGCGCCCAGCTCCAGGCCGACGATCCGGTCCACCTCGTCGTCGCGGGCGGTGAGGAAGATGACCGGCGTCCAGTCGCCGGCCTCGCGCAGCCGCCGGCACACCTCGGTGCCGGCCAGGCCGGGCAGGGCGATGTCGAGCACGCAGGCCACCGGGCGCAGCCGCCGCGCGGCGGCCAGCCCGGCCGCCCCGTCCCGTTCCAGGTGTACGCCGAACCCGTCCCGGGTCAGGTAGAGCCGGACCAGGTCGGCGATGGCCGGCTCGTCCTCCACCACGAGGACGAGCCCGCGCGGCGCGGCGTCGGCGGTCACCGGCCCATGATTACCGACCGGGGGCCGGTCGGGCGGCCGGCGGAATGTTCGGGTTCGGTAAGGAGCCGGTCAGCGGACCGTCGCGGGACGCAGCACGGCCGTGCGGGTGGCGGCCGGCGGCTGGCCGATGGTGGCGACCAGCCGCTCCGCGGGCGTCCGGAGCCGGGTCCGGAAGGCGTGGTTGAGCAGGGTGTCGAGCTGCCACACCTGCTTCGGGTGGTGGGTCCGGATGAGGAACCGCTCCCGGACCCCGTCGATCGCCGTGGCCGCCAGCTCCAGGCTGTGCGACCGCGGGTCGGGGCTCCAGGTGACGTTGCTCAGCTCGCGCAGCTCGGTGTTGAGGTGCAGGCGCAGTCGGTGCAGCACCCGGGTCTGCTGGGTGACCACCAGGCGGCGGTGGGTGAGCAGCATGAGGTAGTCGCCGCCGATCGGGTGGTCCGGGCGGCTGCAGCGGGTGACCAGGATGGTCGCGTCGCCGGAGCCGACGCACCGGCGGAAGACCGGCATGTGCCGGCTGACGGTCTGGGTCGCCAGGCCGGTCTCGGCGGCGGCCGGAAGGAACGTTCGCGAGAACACGTCCATGCAAGATGCAACGAGCAGGCGAGCAGGGGTGATATGGGTCACTCCCGATTTCTGGAACTTCCACCCGTGCAAATCGCACCGCCGGTGCGACATCCGCTCCGGCCCTGCGGCTCCCGTCAGGCCGGCGGGGCGGCGAACACCTCGCCGAGCCAGCCGGGAACCGCGGCCGCGTACTCGGCCCGGGCCGGGTCGGGCGTGGCCAGCGCCCGCCGCCAGGACAGCGACCGGCTCACCGTGGCGACCGTCATGGCCAGGCCGGCGGCCTCCCGCAGGGCGGCCCGGTCGTGCCGGTCGGTCCACGCCTCCAGGTAGGCGTCCCGCAACCGGCCCAGCACCGGGTCGCCCGGCGGCAGGCCGGCGCCGTGCGCCACCGAGTTGAGCGTCACCAGCAGGGTGGCGAACGGGTGGGCCACCGAGGCGTCCCCCCAGTCGAAGAAGCGGTAGCCGGCGTCGGTGACGAAGACGTTCCCGTCGTGCAGGTCGTCGTGCTGGACGCTGGCCGGGACGCCGAACTCCGCCAGCCGCCGGCAGGTCGCCGCGAACTCCGGTCGGTACGCGCGCAGCCGCGCGTGCAGCTCCGGGGTCAGCCCGTTCGGCTCGCCGAGCAGCAGGGCGTCGGAGTCGTCGAGCAGCCCGTCGAGGAGCTCCGGCATCAGCTCCGGCCGGTGATCGTGCACCCCGGCGGCGAGCAGCCGGTCGACCCGTGGCGCGACCGCGATCTGCACCGCCGCGTACGCGGGCAGCACCCGCTCCCAGCGCGTCAGGTCTCCGGCGAGCACGTCGCGCAGGCTCGGGCCACCGTCGGGCAGCAGCGACCAGCCGCGCGCGGCGTCCACGGCGAGCGGGTCGAGCACCGCCCCCGGGGCGAGCCGGGCCAGCTCGGCCAGGAGCGCCGCCTCGAAGCGGGTGCCCGCGTTGTTGGCCTTGAACCAGACCGGGCCGGCGTCGGTGGGCACCCGCCAGACCAGCGACCACGGGCGCACCCGGGGCTCCACCGGGCCGGCCACCCGGCGGCCGTGCCGGCCCAGCGCGTCAGCGATCCAGGCCAGCGCGGCGTCCCGCCACAGCGGATCGGACCAGTCGGGTGTCGTCACGGTCGGGACGCTAGGCGCTGCCCCGGACAGCGGCCAGCGATTTCAGAGCAGCTCGACGATGGTGGCGTTGGCCATGCCGCCGCCCTCGCACATGGTCTGCAGGCCGTAACGGATCCCGTTGTCCCGCATGTGCTGGAGCATCGTGGTCATGATCCGGGCGCCGGACCCGCCGAGCGGGTGGCCGAGCGCGATCGCCCCGCCGCGCGGGTTCAGCCGCTCCGGGTCCGCCTCGGTCTCCGCCAGCCAGGCCAGCGGCACCGGGGCGAACGCCTCGTTCACCTCGTACACCCCGATCTCCTCGATGCCCAGCCCGGCGCGGCGCAGCGCCTTCGCGGTGGCCGGGATGGGGGCGGTGAGCATGGTGACCGGGTCGTCGGCGGCGACCACGGCGGTGTGCACCCTGGCCAACGGTCGCAGGCCGTGCCTGCTGGCCCACTCGCTCGTGGTGACCGCGAGCGCCGCGGCCCCGTCGGAGATCTGCGACGCGGACCCGGCGGTGACGACGCCGTCGGCCCTGAACGGGGTGGGCAGCTCACCGAGCTTGGCGAGCGACGTGTCCCGCCGGATGCCCTCGTCGGCGGTGAACTTGCCGCCGTCGGCCAGCGCCACCGGGGCCAGCTCCGGGTCGAACGCCCCGGCGTCCTGCGCGGCGGCCGCCTTCTCGTGGCTGGCGAGGGCGAACTCGTCGAGCTGGGTGCGCGAGAAGCGCCACCGCTGGGCGATCAGCTCGGCCCCGACGCCCTGGTTGAACGGGAGGGGGCTGTCCTCAGCGACGCCCTCGACGCCGCGGTAGCGCTCCAGGATCGCGGCGCTGAACGGCATCCCGCCCGCCACGCTGGAGCCCATCGGCACCCGGGTCATCGACTCGACGCCACCGGCGACCACCAGGTCGGCCTGGCCGGACAGGACGGTGGCGGCGGCGAAGTGCAGCGCCTGCTGGCTGGACCCGCACTGCCGGTCGAGCGTGGTGCCGGGGACCGACTCGGGCCAGCCGGCGGCCAGGACGGCGTTGCGCGCCACGTTCCACGACTGCTCGCCGACCTGCGACACGCAGCCCCAGACCACGTCGTCGACCTGCTCGGGGTCGATGCCGGTCCGCTCGGCGAGGGCCCGCAGCACGTGCGCCGAGAGGTCGACCGGGTGGACGCCGGCGAGGCTGCCCTTGCGCCGCCCGACCGGGGTCCGTACCGCACCGACGATGACCGCGTCACTCATGTCTACTCCCCGGTAACCTGGCTTGCCCCGATCCTACGTGCTGACCCGGCCGGTCGTCCTCCCCCCGGTTCCGGGCCCGCCCGGCTGGCATGCTGGGGCGGTGACTCCACAGTCGTCCCCGGCCCGCCAGTGGCGGGTGTCGCCGGTGCTGCCGGCGGTCAAGGCGCTCGGCGCGCTCGTCCTGGTCGCTCTCGGCCTGCTCTTCGCCGCCGAGGACCGGGTCCAGCTGGTGCTCGCCGCGCTGGCCGCCGCCGCGCTGCTCGGCTGGGCGCTGCGCGACCTGGTCGCGCCGGTCCGGCTGGCCGCCGACGGGGAGGGGATCACCGTGATCCACGGCTACGCCGGCCGGCGGCGGCTGCCCTGGGCGGCCGTGGAGGCGGTCCGGGTGGAACGGCGGACCCGGCGCGGGCTCACCGCCGAGACGCTGGAGATCGACGCGGGCGAGTCGCTGCACCTGTTCGGCCGCTACGACCTGGACGCGCCGCCCGAGGAGGTCGCCGCCGCCCTGGAGGCCGCCCGCGCCGCCGCGCGCTGAGCCGGCCGCCGGCTGAGCCCGCCGCGCCCGGTCAGCCGGTCAGCGCGGCCGTGCGGACGAGGACCATTCCGAGCAGCGCCACCAGCAGGATCGCCCCGCCGGCCACCTGGAAGGCGGTGCGCCGCATCCGCGGGGCGTACGCCAGGACCAGGGCCATCAGCGCGCCGATCACCAGCCCGCCGAGGTGCCCGGCCACCGAGATGCCCGGCACGGTGAACGTGAAGATCAGGTTGATCACCAGGATCGGCACGATGGCCGAGGTGTCCCGGCCCAGCCGGCGCATGATCACGAAGATCGCGGCGAAGAGGCCGAAGATGGCCGTCGACGCCCCGACCGCGGGCTGGTTGGGGGCGCTGAACAGGTAGACCGCGACGTTGCCGCCCAGCCCGGCGATCAGGTAGAGCGCCAGGAACCGCAGCGGGCCGAGCACCGCCTCCAGGGTCCGGCCGAGCACCCAGAGCGCCCACATGTTGAGCAGCAGGTGCACCACGCCGTAGTGCAGGAACATCGCGGTGACCAGCCGGTACCACTCACCGGCGGCGACGCCGTGCGGCTCGCCGAAGGCGGCATACGGGGCGTAGCCCAGCACCGCGCCCCAGTTGGTCAGCGGCGTCGAGCCGCCCATGAGGCCGCCGAAGCCGGACCCGCCGGCGGCGGCGTCCCCACCCCGGTCGGAGGCGATGGAAAGCACCATCACCAACACGTTCAGCGCGATCAGGGTCTTGGTGACATAGCCCTGGCGGCCGGCGGCACCGCCCCCGAAGGCGGTACGCGCCGGCCGCACACTGCGGCGTCCCTCGCTGACGCACTCCGGGCACTGGTGGCCGACGGAGGCGTCGCGCATGCACTCCGGGCAGATCGGCCGGTCACAGCGGGTGCACCGGACGTACGTCTCCCGATCGGGGTGCCGGTAGCAGACCGGAGTGGTCGGCGCCGGCCCGCCGGTGGCGTCGCCTGCCTGCCCGGAGCGCTCAGTCATGCGAGCAAAGGTACCCGCGTCGCGCTCAGGCCGGCTTGCGCTCGATCTCGACGCGCTCGATGACCACGTCCTGGAGCGGCCGGTCGCTCGGGCCGGTCGGGGTGTTCGCGATCGAGTCGACGACCTTCGCCGACTGCTCGTCCGCGACCTGACCGAAGATGGTGTGCCGGTTGTTCAGGTGCGGCGTCGGGCCCACCGTGATGAAGAACTGGGAGCCGTTGGTGCCCGGCCCCGCGTTCGCCATCGCCAGCAGGTACGGCCGGTCGAAGCGCAGCTCCGGGTGGAACTCGTCGCCGAACTTGTAGCCCGGGCCACCGCGACCGGTGCCGGTCGGGTCACCCATCTGGACCATGAAGCCGCTGATCACGCGGTGCGAGATGGTGCCGTCGTAGTACGGCCCGCTGCCCGGCTGGCCGGTGCGCGGGTCGATGTACTCCCGGGTGCCCTCGGCCAGCTCCACGAAGTTGCGGACGGTCTTCGGCGCGTGGTTCGGGAAGAGCTCCAACCGGATCGGGCCAGCGTTGGTGTGCAAGGTGGCGTAGACAGCCTCGGCCACGGGTACTCCTCACTCGTTGGTCAGTTCCATGCGGATCCTCCCATGTGCCCGATCTGGTCATGCGGAGGCATCCGAAGGTGGAGGATGACGGAGGAACAACTCCCAGGAGGTGGGACCGTGTTTGGAATCGGGCGGCGCAAGACCCAGGGGCAGCTCGCGAAGGTCGAGCTGAACCAGGGCATCGGTCACCTGAGGCAGGCCGCCGCGCACGCGGCGAAGGGTGCCGGCGCCACGGTCGGCCCGCGCGTCCAGGCAGCCCGGGGCGCCGTCGCGCCCACCGCGATCGTCGTCCGGGACCGGGCGTCGAGCGGCGTCGCGTCGACGGTCGCCGCACTCGCGCCGCTGCTCATGGCGATGCGCAATGCCCAGGCCGAGGCCGCCGGCAAGGCCCTGACCGGCCGGAAGGCCGCCGCCGCCAAGCAGGCCGCGACGAGCAAGAAGGTGAAGGCGAAGAACATGAAGGCCGCGAAGAAGAAGCGGAAGAGGTCCCGCGGCATGACGACCGGCCTGCTGGTCGCCGGGACCGTCGCCGGCCTGGCCGGCGCGATGGCCATGCGCCGCCGCCGCGAGCAGCAGGAATGGGCCGAGTACGACCCGACCGGCAAGCTGGAGCCGATGCGGGAGGACGTGGACACGATCGTGGTGGAGACCCCCGACGCGACCGCGAAGGTCACCCAGGCCGGCCCGACCGGCGCCGGCAGCTCGGCGGTGGCCGGCAGCGGCAGCGCCTCGACCGCCACGTCGAGCAGCCAGCCGGTGATCCAGCCGACCGACAAGGTCCCCTCGGTCGCCGAGGGCGCCAAGGACGTCTCCGGCCGCCCGGCGGACGACGTCACCAAGGCCACGCAGAACGGCCGGAGCACCGCCAAGTCCAGCGGTCGCCGCTGACCCGACGGTCACGGACAGCGCCGGCGTGCGGGGATAACCCCGCGTGGCCGGCGCTTCCGTCTGCCGGTCAGAGCCAGCCGTTGCGGCGGAACAGCCGGTAGAGCGTGAACGACGAGATCAGCATCAGTGCCCACACGCCCGGGTAGCCGTAGGTCCAGCCCAGCTCCGGCATGTTCTTGAAGTTCATGCCGTAGATGCCCGCGATGGCGGTCCACACCGCACCGATGGCGGCCCAGGCCGCGATCTTGCGCATGTCGTTGTTCTGGTCGACGGTGACCTGGGCCAGCCGCGCCTGGAGGATCGAGTTGAGCAGGTCGTCGTAGGAGTTCACCTGCTCGACGGTGCGGCTCAGGTGGTCCTGCACGTCCCGGAAGTAGCGCCGCACCTCCTGCGGCACCTCCCGGTTGACCTGCGACGTGAGGGTGAGCAGCGGCCGCTGCAACGGCACCACGGCCCGCTTGAACTCCACCAGCTCCCGCTTCATCTGGTAGATCCGCTGGATCCGGCCGCTGCCCTGCCGGTCGAAGACGTCCGCCTCCAGCACGTCGAGGTCGTCCTCCAGCCGGTCGGCCACCTCCAGGTAGAGGTCCACCACCCGGTCGGTGACCGCGTACGCGACGGCCCAGGGGCCGTGCAGCAGCAGGTCCCGCTTCGCCTCCAGGTCGGCCCGGACCGGCGACAGCCGGCAGGCGTCCCCGTGCCGGACGCTGATCAGGAAGTTCGGCCCGATGAAGAGCATCACCTGGCCGGTCTCCACCACCTCGGAGTTCTCGGTCAGCTCGGTGTGCTCGCAGTAGCGGGCGGTGCGCAGCACCAGGAAGGCCACGTCGCCGAAGCGCTCCAGCTTCGGGCGTTGCTCGGCCTTGACCGCGTCCTCGACGGCCAGCTCGTGCAGGCCGAAGGTGGCCGCGATCGCGGTCATCTCGTCCAGCTCCGGTTCGTGCAGGCCGAGCCAGACGAACCCGTTCCGCTCCTGGCGGGCGGCGGTCAGGGCGTCGGCGTAGGTCCACTCGCCGGGCCGGCGCTCGCCGTCGACGTAGAGACCGCAGTCGACGATCCCGCTCCGGCCCCGGTCGGCCGGCATCGTCGTACGCGGGGAGCCGTCGGCGTTGAGGATGCGGGACATGGCGCGTACCGGCGCCGCCCAGGCCCGTGGTCTGGGCGCCCGGTCGCTGTTCTGCGCGGCGCCGCGGTCGCGTGCCACCCGGTCCGTCATCTCGCCCCCTCTCCACGAAGCTGCGGCTTGCAGGTTACGCCGGTCGGGACGAGGCGCAGCGCGGGCGAGCACGGGGCGGGCGGCCGGACTGCGATCCGCGTCACGCCAGGTCGAGAGAGCGGTGACGGCGCCGGGCGGGCCGGCCGCGTCAGGGGGGTGAGGGGCGACACGGCCCACCCGGCACCCATTGGGGGCGGGAGTTGTGCTGTGCGCGCCGACGGCCCGGACGGGGCAGCCCGTGGCTCCCCGGTCGGCGGACCGGTCACCGAGGAAAGGTGAGCGGCGCTCGCAGCATTGTGGGTCGCCGACCGGCCCAGCGGGAGAGCCGGACCGGTCGGTATCGCCTTTCTGTCGGAAACCCGACAGACAGCTAGCCTCGGACGGCCGCCATCGCCTCGGCGAGCCGCCGGACGCCCTCGTCGATCCGGTCGGCCGTCACCGCGGAGAAGGCCAGCCGCAGCGCGTGCCGACCACCGTCGATCATGAAGTCGCTGCCCTTGACCACCGCGACGCCGCGCTCCGCCGCCGCCGGGGCGAGCCGGTCGACCTCCACGTCCTCGGGGAGCTCGATCCAGAGGAAGTAACCGCCGTCCGGCTCCACGAACCGGGCCTCGGGGATGTGCCGGCGCAGCGACTCGGCCAGCACCACGGCGCGCTCGCCGAGCGCCGTGCGCACCGTCTGGATCGACCGGTCGATCTCGCCGGAGACGCAGAACTGGTGCACGATCGCCTCGGAGACCATGCCCGGCGAGATGTAGAGGTTCGTGGCCCGCTTGGCGATCTTCGCGATCACGTCGGCCGGACCCACCAGGTAGCCGACCCGGACGCCCGGGCAGACCGTCTTGGTGAAGCTGGAGGCGTGCACCACCACGCCCCGCGTGTCCATCGACAGCATCGAGGGCAGCGGCTCACCCCGGAACCGGATGTCCGCGTACGGGTCGTCCTCGAAGATCGTGAAGTCGTACTCGGCCGCCAGGTCGAGCAGCTCGCGACGCTTCTCCAGGGAGAGGGTCACCC
Source organism: Micromonospora sp. CA-244673 (assembly GCF_050948395.1). Taxonomy (NCBI): domain Bacteria; kingdom Bacillati; phylum Actinomycetota; class Actinomycetes; order Micromonosporales; family Micromonosporaceae; genus Micromonospora; species Micromonospora sp. CA-244673. Next base: position 7,042,891 of record NZ_CP192019.1, read on the forward strand.
CGGCCGGGTTCTGGTAGTTCGGGATGACGTGGGCCAGCCGCGGCCGGACCCCCGACTCCAGCAGCTTGCGCAGCTCGGCGGTGTCCAGGCCGTCCGGCTGGATCGTCACGCCGTGGATCTCGCTGCCCATCTGCTGGAGGTTGAGCAGCGTCCGGTCGTACGTCGGGCGCTCGACCACCACCGCGTCGCCCCGGCGGACCAGGTGGTCGAAGAGGAACGCGTCGGCCTGGAGCGAGCCGTTGGTGATCAGTACCTGGTCGGCCTCGACGCCGTGCTTCGCCGCGATCCACTTCCGCAGGGGCGGGTAACCGACGGAGGTGCCGTACGCCGTGATCCCGGCGGGGTCGGCGTCGAAGGCGCGGACGGCGGCGGCCTTGAGCCCCTCGACATCGATGATGTCCAGCGAGGGAGCCCCACGGGCGAAGGAGATCAGCTGCTCGGCGGTCATGCGCACGAGCCTAGGGCCTGGCCCGCCGGGTCCGACCGCCATACACGCGAAGTTCAACATGCGGGCGGCCGCTCCGTCCACCAGGGCCGACGCGGATTCGAAACGATTTCACGGCTGTCTACCATCCGACCGGAAGCTGGCGCCGGGACCACCGGCCGCCGAAGGATTGCGGGTCGCGGCAGGCCCGGGGAGACAGGTGGTGAGGCTCGTGACCGAGGACGACGCCGGACGGCTCGACGACCAGCAGTTCGCGCAGTGGCTGGCCGGCCGGGCGGGCGAGGCGCTCACCGCGCTGCGGGACCGGCAGGGCTTCGCCGACCCGAAGGCGCTCAAGGACGCCGGCGACCGCGCGTCGCACGAGCTCATGACCGCCGCGCTGGCCCGCTGGCGGCCCGCCGACGCGGTGCTCTCCGAGGAGGAGGCCGACTCGCGCCGGGCCTGGGCGGACGGCGAGCGGGCGCCCCGGCACGACGCCGACCGGGTCTGGATCATCGACCCGCTGGACGGCACCCGGGAGTTCTCCGAGGCCGGGCGGGACGACTGGGCGGTGCACGTGGCGCTCTGGCAGCGGTCGGCCGCGCCCGACGGCGCCCTGGTCGCCGGCGCCGTGGGCATGCCGGCCCGGACCACGGTGGACGGTGACCAGCTGATCCTCGGCACCGCCTGCCCGACCCCGAAGGCGGTCGACGGGCCGATCCGGATCGCGGTGAGCCGCAGCCGCCCACCGGCGTTCGTCGGCGAGCTGGTCGAGCTGCTCGGCGCGCAGGCCGTGCCGATGGGCTCCGCCGGGGTCAAGGTGTGCGCCGTGGTGACCGGCGAGGTCGACGCGTACGTCCACGCGGGCGGCCAGTACGAGTGGGACAGCGCCGCCCCGGTGGCGGTGGCCCTGGGCGCCGGGATGCACGCGTCCCGGGTCGACGGGTCGCCGCTGCGCTACAACCGGGCCGACCCGCGCCTGCCGGATCTGCTGGTCTGCCGCCCCGAGTTGGCCGACCGGCTGCTCGACGCGATCGCCCGCACCGGGGTCGAGATGCCCGCTTCAACCGTCACCGACACCCCGGGTGGGGCGTTCGGCTGAGTGTTGCGGTACGCACGGCTCAGGTGACCGGAGGATATCGTCGGTCGGAATGCACGTCCGACCTGAGCCCCGAGAGACGGGCCACCGCCAGCCAGGGAGGGTCATGCCGGCCGAGCGAGACCAGCACAACGCCTTCGGACAGCCGACCGGCCTCTGGCCGGGGCAGGACGTCCCGCGCCAGCAGGGCGCGCCGGGCCTGCCCTGGCCAGAGGCCGCGCCGCCGGTGCCACCGGCCGAGGCCCGATCCGGCCTGCCCTGGCCGGAGACCGGGCCGGACGCCGGCCACGCCGACCCCCGGTGGGCCGGCGCCGACCGGGGACCCGCCTGGCCGGCGCGGCAGGCCGCCCCGGCTGGACATCCCGACGCCGACCCGGCACCTCAGGCGGCGGACGCCGACTGGCCGCCACACGGCGGGGAGCACGACTGGCCCCCGCGGGGCGGGGATCACGACTGGCCGCCACCGGGCGGGGAGCACGACTGGCCGCCACAGGGCGGGGACACCGACCGGGCCGGGCACGGCGGCTGGGGACCGCCGCCCGCCGGGACCGGCCCGGAGGCCCGTTGGGCCGAGGGCGCGCCGGCCGCCACGGCCACCCTGCCCGGGCCGCCCCCGGAGGGCGCCTGGACCGGGCCGGGCGCCGGTGGCGCCGACCAGCCGCCACCGCCGCCGGTCGCGCCGACCCCGACGCCGCCCGGGGGTTCCCGCCGGCGCTGGCGGGTCGCCCTCGCCGCGGCCCTCGTGCTCGCCGTCGCGGGCGGCGGCGTCGCCGTGGCGACCCTCCGCCCCGACGAGACCCGGCAGGCCGGCGAGGCGCCGCGGACCGGCGGGCCGGCGCAGTCGGCCGGCCCGAGCGGCGCGGCAACGCCCGGCGCCGCCACCCCGAGCGCCGAACAGGGCCTCGGCGGCAAGCCAGCCGTGTCGCCGTCGACCTCCGCCGGCACCACACCGGGCTTCGCCGGCACCCGGCTGACCCTCCCGGGCGCGTCGATCGGCGTGCAGAACGGGGAGAGCTTCGGCCAGGCGCTCAGCCGCTCCGACCGCACCTTCGGCAAGCTGCGGATGGCCCGCGTGTTCTTCCCCGGGCTGCCGCCGGCCTGGAACGGCAGCCGGGCCGACGTCGTGGACCGGACCGTGGTCGTCTCCTTCAAGGCCTCGCCGCAGGACATCAACTCCGGCAAGTACGACTCGCGGCTCGCCTCCTGGTTCGCCTCGATCCCGCGCGAGCACAACGTGTACTGGTCCTACTTCCACGAGCCTGAGGACGACGTCGAGCGCGGCGCGTTCACCACGGCGGCGTACCGGACGGCGTGGAAGCGGGTCGCCGGGCTGGCGAACCGGGCCGGCAACCCCAAGCTGATCAACACGCTGATCCTGATGTGCTGGACGCTCGACCCGAAGTCCGGGCGCAGCTTCGACGCCTTCTATCCCGGCGGCGACGTGATCGAGACCCTCGGTTGGGACTGCTACAACTGGGGCGCCAAGTGGAAGCGGTACGCCTCGCCGCAGGAGATCTACGGCGAGATGATCAGCAAGTCCAAGGCGCTGGGCAAGCCCTGGGGCGTCGCCGAGACCGGCAGTGACCTGGTGCCGGGCGACTCGGGCAGCGGGCGGGCGACCTGGATCCGCTCGATGACCGGCTTCCTCAACGGCCAGCGGCCGGAGTTCGTGGCCTACTACAACCAGGTGGTCAGCCAGGGCGACTTCCGGCTGCTCGACCAGCCGAGCATCCAGGCGTGGAAGTCCTTCTGCGTGGCCTGACCCCGCGCAGGGAAACGGGCGGGCGACCGGCTGGTCGCCCGCCCGTTCCGCGTACGGCTCAGATGCCCCGGCCGCGCTTGTGCAGGGTGCGCAGCACCCGGTCGGCCTGCACGGCCCGGCTCGCCACCGCCAGCGCCAGGTAGGCGCGCGGCTCCCGCGGGTTGCGGGCGAGGGTGCGCCGGGCCCAGCGCACCGCGTCCCGCCGGTTGCCCATGGCCGCCTGGGCGAAGGCGATCTGGCCGGCCACCCGCGCCTCGCCGTGCGGCACCGTGGCGAACTCCGGGTAGCGGCGCAGCAGCCACTGCAACGCGGTCGAGATGGTCTCCCAGCGCTGCGCGAAGTACGAGCGCTTGTGCCAGCGCACCAGCACGTAAGGGCTCTCGACGTTGACCAGCGGCGCGTACCGGGCGGCCCGGAGCAGGAACTCGTAGTCCTCGGCGTAGCTGCCCGGGATCTGCTCGTCGACCAGCCCGATCGCGTCGAGCAGGGCGGCCCGGCGGATCAGGAACGTGGACGGGTGCAGCTCGGTGAGCCGGTCGCGGAGCAGCGCCTCCAGCGACACCCGGGACCGGTCCAGCGACCGGTCCACCGTGCGGTCGTCGTAGCTGACCCGGATGCCGCAGCTGACCAGCGCGCCGTCCGGGTGCACGTCGAGCGCGCCGAGCTGGGCGGCGAGCTTGCCCGGCAGCCACTCGTCGTCGTCGTCGCAGAACGCGACGAGGTCGCCGGTGGCCGCCTCGATGCCGGTGTTGCGCGCCCCGGCCAGCCCCGGGCTGCGGGTGTTGGTGATGACCCGGACCCGCCGGTCGCCCCGGTCCAGCTCCAGCGAGCGGTCCGGCTCGGACTGGTCGTAGACCACGACGGCCTCGATCAGGCCGGGATGCGCCTGGCTGAGGATCGCGTCGAGTGCCGCGCGCAGCAGCTCCGGACGGTCCCGCGTCGGTACGACGACCGAGATGCTCGGCCCACTCATGCTTTCTCCACGGACTCGTCGGAACCCCGCTGGCCCAGGTAGCCGTAGCGGACTCGGAAGGGCAGCGTGGCCAGGCTGACCACGGCCCGGCTGCGGCGCGGCAGGCGATCCCGCCACGCCTCGTCCCGCCGCACGGTCAACGGCCCGCCGCTGAACCGCAGCGGGTTGCCGGCGACGCTGTGCGCCCGGAACGGGGCGGCGGGGGGCGACGGTTCCAGGTCGGGGTGCGGCGTCGGACGCGCCGAGCTGGACTCGTCGGACGACCGCTCCAGGTCGGGGCGCGGCGTCAGACGCGCCGAGCTGGAGTGGTCGGAGGTGAGGATGCGCAGCGCCTCGGGGTCGTCCGGCAGGCCGGCGAACTCGCGCAGCCGGCGGACCGTGCCGGCCGGGTCGGCGGTGAAGTCCTCGTAGCGCAGCCGGAGCACCTGTGCCCGGGCGGCGAGCAGGTGGAACGCGGCGTTCTGCGCGGTCCACAGCTTGCTCACCTCGAACGGCGAGAAGGTCGGCATGAAGTCCTCGCCGTCGACCACCTCCGGCCGGCGCACCTGCTTGCCCCAGGAGTACGCCACCGCCCGGCTGTCCCGGACCAGGTGCAGCACCCGCAGGTCGAGCCCCTCCGCCCAGCGCAGCGCGAAGGCGAGCGAGGCGTGCTTGCTGGAGTCGACCACCACCCGGGCGCCGGTCGCCGCGAGGGCGGCCCGGTAGATGCGGGTGTAGAGGTCGGCGTAGCGGCGGACATCGGCGAGCTGCTCGGCGGAGAGCGAGTTCTTGGCCAGCCGGGGGATGTGCCGGGTCCGGTCGACCCGGTCCTTGAGGGCCAGCACGTCGTCCCGGTCGACGGCGGACCAGCCGCCGAAGGCGTGCTCGCCCACCTGCTGCCAGAACGGGCAGGCGGTGAAGCGTTCGCCGCAGCCGCACCGCTCGTCGGCGCCGAGCGCGCGCTCCCAGAGGTGCACGACCTCACCGACCGCGCAGACGTCGGCGCTCTGCGCGAGCAGCAGCTCCAGCAGCGTCGAGCCGCTGCGGCCGAGGCCGCCGACGAAGAGGACGCGGGGCTCGGCCGGCTCCGGGGCGCTCACCGGCGCCGCCCGCCGGCGCGCTGGTGCACCCGGCGGGCCACCAGGCCGTCGATCACCGCGCCCACCCGGGCCACCGCCTCGGCGCGCGGATCGGGCCGGTCCGGGTCCGCGGCCAGGACGAACCGGGCCGGGTCGGCGAGGCCCTCGTCGAGGGCGGCGACCAGCGCGGCCTCGGACTCGCACAGGTGGACCATGCCGGCCGCGCCCAGCCGCCGGGAGAACAGCTGCTGGTGGTTGTCGACGTGCTCGTCGTGGGCCGGGTCGCGGGGCACCACGATCGGCAGGTGGCCGGTGCGCCGGGCCTCGGTGATGGTGGCCGGGCCGCCGTGGCTCACCACGAGCGTCGCCTCGGCCATCGCCAGCTGGAGTTCCTCGTGGCCGAGGAACGCGGTGGCCTCGGGCAGCGCCGGTGGGCGGCTGTGGCCGTACTGGAGGACGAGCCGGACGCCGGGCCGGCCGGCGTGCCACCGCTCCAGCCAGCCCACCAGCCGGTCGAACCGGTGCACGTCGGTGCCGACGACGACCAGCACGTACGGCGCCGTCCGCCCGTCACGCTGCCGGGGCAACTGGGCGCTCACAGCACCACCTTCGTTCGCGACTGCGGGGCTCGCAGAACCGGCTCACTCCTCGCGCTCACAGGAGGTTCCCCACGACGGTCGCCTCCGGGTACATGCGGCGCTGCTCCTCCCACTGCACGAGCATCGCGGAGAGGAACGGACGGCAGAGCCGGGCGGTCAGCGTCGCGCTGTCGATCCGGTCGTAGACCTCGATGTAGACCGTCGGGATCCGGCGCAGCCGGGCCGCGACCACGAACGGCAGGGCGACCCCGGCGCCGGTGGTGACCACGGCGTCGACCCGGCGCCGGCGGATCACCTTCAGCGCCAGGAAGGCGTTGCGGACCAGGTTCCGGACGTTCCGGGTGGTGGGGTGGTGGGCCCAGACCACGTCCTCGCCGTCGAGCAGCGAGCGCGCGTCCGGGGTGTCGAAGGTGACCCACGCCCGACGCCGCTCCCGGTACCACGGCTCCAGCGCCAGGAGCTGGGCCAGATGCCCGCCACTGGAGCCGACCAGCAGGACCTGCCCCGAGTCGTCGATTGACCCGCTCACCAGAATGTTCCTCCCCGTACGCCGCGACCACGTCCGGATTTTCGTGAATGACCCTCGGACGCGTCATGACAACCTACTGGCGCAGGGGTGGACAACTGAAGGGGCCGTTGGACGGATCCCCACCGGCCGGTCGGGTCACCCGGGGATTCCCGTGAACGGGATCCGGCGGAGGCCGCGAGGACCGAGGTCAGGCCGCGTACGACCGCCGTGGCGGGCCGGGCCAACCGCGCCGGCCGATGATGTGTCAGGATTCCGTCACCGCTCCGCACGAGGGCCGACGGCGACGCCGACCCCGGGGGCAGGTCGGGCCCGACACCGGGAAACCCGCCGAATGGCCAGCGCCGATCGGCCATATCTACGCGGGCTGCCTACACCTGGGCAGGCTTACCGGAACGTGAGCAGACTTTCCCTCATCGTTCGGATCGGGGACACTCAAGGTCACGGTCAGGTCCAGCTGTGCCGTGGACTGCCCGGCTCGGTCGAAAGGGAGCGACAGACTCTGATGCCCTCACCCCATTTGGCCGAGAGCGACTCCGACGGGCTTGCCCTGATGGCCTACCTGGGCTGGCTGCGCCGCCGTTGGTGGATCCTGCTCCTCGCCGCGGTTCTCGGTCTGGCCGGCGGCCTGGCGGTGAGCCAGCTCCAGCATGCGCGCTACACGTCGGGCACGTCGCTGCTGGTGCGCCCGCTCAGCGCCGGCGCGGAGAGCAACCCCAACGCCAAGGTGAACCTCGACACCGAGGCGCAGGTGATCCGTTCGCTGGTCGTGGCCGAGCGGGCCAAGGGCCTGATGAAGGTCGACACCGGAGCCGACCAGCTGGTGAAGTCGGTGACGGTCACCGTCCCGCCGAACAGCCAGATCCTCCAGGTGGCCTACGAGGCCGACAGCCCTACCCAGGCGCAGTCCGGGTCGCACGCCTTCGCGCAGGCCTACCTCGACCTGCGCAAGGCCACCGCGCAGAAGGCGCTGGACAACGAGACCACCGCGCTCAAGCAGCAGATCACCGACGTGAACAAGCAGCTCAGCGCGGTCGCCGGGCGGATCGCCGCGGCGCCGGCCAACAGCCCCGAGCGGGAACGCGCCGAGGCCGACCGGAGCGTGCTGACCAACCAGCTCACCTCGCTGAACAACCGGCTCAGCCCGCTGCTCTCCGCCGACAGCGACCCGGGCGAGATCATCTCGGACGCCCGGTTGCCGGAGAGCCCCAGCTCGCCCAACCGGACCTTGAACCTGGCCAGCGGCATGGGCGCCGGCCTGCTGCTCGGCATCGTGCTGGCGCTGGTTCTGGACCGGCTGGACACCCGCATCCGCCGGGGGCGCGACATCTCCGACCGGGTCGGCCTGCCGCTGCTGCAGGAGCTGCCCGCGCGCACCCCGTCGCTGACGGTGCTGCCGGCCACCCACAAGATCTCCCGCGAGTTGGGCCGGCTGCGCAACGTGCTGCTCTCCGCGGTGCCGGAGCCGGCGCAGGCCGGCCGGGGGCGCCAGTTGCTGCTCTGCGACGGCTCGGCCGGCACGGCCGCCGGGTTCGTCGCCGCCAACCTGGCCGCCGCGTACGCCCGCACCGGCCAGCAGGTCGCGCTGATCACCACCAAGCCGGACTCGGCGCTGAGCAGCATCACCGGGGTGGCCGAGGGGCGGCACAGCCTGGCGTCGGTGCTCCGCCGGGACGTGCCGGCGCTCAAGGCGCTGGCCCCGTTGCCCGGCCTCGGCCAGCTCCGGGTGCTCGTCCCGGGTGACCTGGACGCCGAGGTCGAGCTGCCGGTCTCCGGCCTGCTGGAGATCCTCCGCGAGCTGTCCGCGCGCTTCGACCACGTGATCATCGAGACCGCCCAGCCGACCCTCGCCGTGGAGGCGCAGGCGCTGGGCCGGCACGTCGACGCGGTGATCGTGGTGGCCGAGAGCGGGCGCACCCGCAGCGGCGAGATCACCGCCGCGCTCCAGCAGTTCGAGCAGGTCAACGCACCGGTGATCGGCGCCGTGCTGGCCCCGCGCCTGCCCGCACCGACCCCCGGCGCCACCCGCCCGGCGGCCCCGGCCAACCGGCCCAAGCCGCGGCCGAGCCCCGGCCCGTCCGCCGAGTCCACGATGGTGCTGCCCCGCATGCACCCGTCCGCGTCGGGCGCCTCCGCCGGATCCGGTTCCGGGTCGGCGAAACCGCCGGCCCCGGGCAAGGCGTCGGTCAAGCCGCCCGCGCCGGGCAAGCCGCTGCCGGTCAACGGCAGCGGCGGCACCTACCGGTCCCGGGGTGACGGCGACGGTCGCAGCTACGCCCTCGACTCCGGCGAGGACCTGGGGTGAAGCGTCGGCAGTTGCTTCGCGCCGCCCTCGCCCCGGCCTTCGTGGTCGGCCTCGGCACGGCCTGCAGCGAGCCCCAGCCCGAGGCGGGCAGCGTCGACGTGGTCGACCCGGGCAACGCCCCGGCGACGCCCGCGCCGAGCCCGACCCCGAGCCTGCCCGCCGGCCCGCTGACCGGCGCGCCGGTGAGCGCGGCGCCGCTGGCCGGCCGCCAGGCGGTCGCCGTGCCGCTGCGGGTCAGCCCCTCGACGACCCCGGCCGGGCTGGACGCGGCCGACCTGGTCTACGCCGAGTTCGCCGAGTCCGACACGCTGCACCTGACCGCGGTGTTCCACTCCCGTGACGCCGCCAAGGTCGGCCCGGTCGCCGAGATCCGCCCGGTCGACATCCGGTCGGTCGCCGTGCTGCGCCCGGTCGTCGGCTACGCCGGCGGCCCCACCGGCTTCCTGACCCAGTTCGAGAAGTCCGGGCTGGCCGGGATCACCCCGGACGACGGCGACGCCATCGACGACGGGTACACCTCGACGGCCGCGCTGCTCAAGGCCGCGCCGAAGGGCGGCCAGCCGCCCACGCCACCCCTCGACCACGCCACCGACGGCGCCGTACTCGCCGGGCGGGACCTCGTCCCGGCCACCGAGCTGTCGGTCACCGTCTCCGGCGGCCCGCCCATGGTCTGGCGGTACGACCAGCAGAAGTCGCTCTGGGTGGGCAAGGTGGGCACCGCGAAGGTGACCGCCGCGTCGGTGATCGTGCTGACCATGGAATACCGGACCCTCGACGTCCGGAACCCGTCGCCGCGGTCGCTCCCGTCGGCGAACGTCTTCGGTGAGGGCGCGGTGGTGGCGGTCTCCGGGCCGTCCAGCGCGAAGGGCCGGTGGCGCAAGCCGGGTCTGGGGATGGTCTGCACCCTCGCCGACGCCGGCGGCGACCTCCTGCACCCGCAGCCCGGCAACGCCTGGGTGATCTACGCGCCGACCACCGCCAAGGTCACCGTGAAATGAGCACCGTCACCCCGCCCCGCCCGGCGCGCGGGTCGGCCCCGGTCGACGCGGCGGGACCGCCGCCCGCCGGGAACCGGCTCCCGCCGGCCGCGGTGCGGCCGAAGGGCTGGTCGCTGCGGTTGCCCACGGCGTGGCCGCTGATCGCGCTCTTCGTGCTCTACCCGCTGTGGTGGGCGCTCGGGGTGTCCAGCTTCGTCTTCGTCATCTTCGCGGTGCCGATGCTGGTGCAGATGGTCCGCCGGGGCCCGCTCCGGGTGCCTCCGGGCTTCGGGATCTGGCTGCTCCTGCTGCTCTGGCTGGTTCTCTCCGCCGCGATGCTCGGCCTCACGGCGCCGAACACGCTGCCGCCCGGCGGCGGCGGCCGGTACATCGGCTGGGCCATCCGGCTGGCCAACTTCGTCAGCATGACCGTGGTCATGCTCTACGTCTACAACCTGGGCGAGCGGGAGCTGTCCCGGCGCCGGGTCGTCCGGCTCTTCGGGTTCATGGGCGTGGTCGTGGTGATCGGCGGCTGGCTCGGCTCGCTCTTCCCGACCCTCGGCTTCGTCGCGCCGCTGCGGTTCATCCTGCCGCACTCGATCGCCAGCCAGCCCTTCGTGGCCTCGCTCATGGACGTGAAGTTCGCCCAGGTCCAGCAGGTGATCGAGGGCGAGGCCAGCTCGCCCCGGCCGTCCGCGCCGTTCACCTACACGAACTCCTGGGGCGAGAACACGGCGATCCTGCTCGTCTGGCTGATCGTCGGCTGGGTGGTGCTGGGCAAGCCGCTGCGCCGGGTGGCCGGCGTGGCCATCGCGCTGGCCGCGATCTTCCCGATCATCTACTCGCTCAACCGCGGCCTCTGGATCGGCCTCGGCATCTCCGCGGTCTACGTGGCGATCCGGCTCGCCCTGCGCGGCCGGATGGTGGTCCTCGGCGGGCTCGCCCTGGCGGTCGGTCTGATCGGGGTGCTGATCGTCGCCACACCGCTGGGCCGCACCTTCGACGAGCGACTCCAGAACGGGCACAGCGACGACATCCGCACCACCCTCTCCGAGGGTGCGGTCACCGCGGCGAACCACTCACCGATCCTCGGCTACGGCGGCAACCGGGCGCTGATCGGCAGCAACCGGTCGATCGCCATCGGCAAGTCCGACGACTGCAAGCAGTGCGGCAACCGGGAGCTGGGCAGCAACGGCCAGCTCTGGGCGCTGCTGGTCGGCCAGGGCTACGTGGGCGCGATCGCCTACAACGGCTTCTTCCTCTACTGCCTCTGGCGTTACCGGCGCGACCACAGCGCCATCGGGATCGCCGGCAGTCTCGTGCTCATCCTCATGCTCTTCTTCCAGTTCACCTACGGCGCACTGGAAGCCACCCTCGCCTACGGCCTGATCTCGGTCGCCCTGCTCGCCCGCAACGACCGGCTCCGCCGGGCGCTCGCGCCGGCGCCGCCCCGGGGCACCGTGGCCGGGCTACGGGCCCGACTGGAAGCAGCCGGTGACCGCTGATGGTGTTCCGCGTACCCCCGGACGGCGACGGCCGCTCCGCCTACCTCGGTGAGCTGGCCGGGCTGATCTGGCCGGAGCCGGCGGAACCCGCCCTGCGCAGGGGCGGCGCCGGCTGGGTGGTGGTGCCGTCGGCGTCCCGCCCCCGGCTGCTGGTCCCGACGGGCTCCGGCCGCGCCGCGGCGAGCGCCGTCCGGCACTCCACCGAGGCGGTCGGCCGCAAGGCCAGGCTGGTCCGGCAGGGCCTGGCCACCGCGTTCCGGCTCGGGCTGGGGCCGCTCGTGTTCCGCGACCGGCTGGTGGTGACCGGCGGTGGGCTGGACGCGTACCTGGCCGAGGTGCTGGGCGAGCGGGCGCTGGTCAGCCTGCACATCGGGCCGGCCCGGGCGAACCGCAAGCCGGTGCTGCAACTGCTCGCCCCGGACGGCCGGGCCCTCGGGTACGCGAAGCTGGGCGTCGACCCGCTGACCCGCGCGCTGGTCGACGCGGAGGCCGCCGCGCTGGCCCGGCTTGCCGGCCTGCCGCTCGGCCCGGTGACCGTGGCCGGGGTACGCCACCACGGCGACTGGCACGGGCACGCGCTGCTGGTGCAGGAGGCGCTGCCGGTGCGGCTGCCCCGGGCCACCCCGGCCGCCGCCGAGGCGGCCGAGCGGGCGGCCATGGTGGCGGTCGCCGGCTGTCTGGGCGTACGCCGGCGGTCCTGGGCCGGGAGCGACCACGCGGCCCGGCTGGCCGACGCGGTGGACGCGCTCGGCGCGCGCCCGGAGGCCGGGCGGCTGCGCGCGGTGCTGAAGACGGTCGCGGACCTGGACCCGACGGTCGCGTTCGGCGCCTGGCACGGCGACTGGAACGGCGGCAACAGCGCGGTGCTGGCCGACGGCCGGGTGCTGGTCTGGGACTGGGAGCGGTTCGAGGCGGACGTGCCGGTCGGCTACGACGCGCTGCACCGGGTGGTGCAGACCGCGATCGGCAACGACGGGGTGGAGCCGACCGAGGCCGCGCGGGCGCTGATCGCCGGGGCGGAGCGGAACCTGGCGCCGTTCGACGCCGACGGCCGGGACGCCGACCTGGTCGCCGTGCTCTACCTCGTGGAGCTGGCGGCACGCTATCTGCGGGACCGGCAGGCGGAGGCGGGTGCGCGACTGGGGCACGTCGACACCTGGCTGCTGCCCGCCGTGGAGGAGCACCTGGCCCGTCGGGCCCGGTGAGAGTGAGGAGTGGGGACGTGACGCTGGCCAAGGAGCAGGCGCTCCGCGCGGTGAAGTCGGTGAGCCGGACGGTCGGTCGGTTGACCGCCGGGTCGCGGATGGTGCCGGGATTCCTGATCGTGGGGGCGCAGCGCTGCGGCACCACCTCGCTGTTCAAGACGCTCTCGCAGCATCCGGGGATGCTGCCGCCCGCCTACCACAAGGGCGTGCACTACTTCGACATGGACTACCACCGGGGGATGAGCTGGTACCTCGGGCACTTCCCCACCACCGGCAAGGCGGAGGCGGTGAAGGCGCAGCTCGGCGTACGCGGGATCACCGGCGAGTCGAGCCCCTACTACATGTTCCACCCGCTGGCCGCGCAGCGGATCGCCCGGGACCTGCCCTCGGTGAAGCTGCTGGTGCTGCTTCGCGACCCGGTGGAGCGGGCCTACTCGGCGCACTCGCACGAGCTGGCCCGGGGCTACGAGACCGAGCGGGACTTCGAGCGGGCGCTGGCGCTGGAGGAGCAGCGGACGGCCGGTGAGCGGGAGCGGATGACCGCCGACCCGACGTACTCGAGCCACCACCTGCAGCACAACGCCTACCTGGCCCGCGGGCGCTACATCGAGCAGGTGGAGCGGCTGGAGGCGCTGGTCGGCCGGGAGCGGCTGCACGTGATCGACAGCGACGACTTCTTCGCCGATCCGCGCCCGTCCTTCGACGCGGTCTGCGACTTCCTCGGCCTGCCCCGGTGGGCGGACATCGCCTTCGGCAAGCACAACTCGCGGTCCCGCTCGCCCATGTCGGCCGAGCTGCGGGCCCGGCTGGAGGACCACTTCGCACCGTACGACGAGCGGCTGGCCTCCTGGTGGGGACGCGTGCCGTCGTGGCGGCGGTGACCCGGGCGGACGCCGGCGCCACCCCGACGCTGACCGCACCGGCCGGCGGCCCCGGTGCGGGCGCGGGCCTGGGCGGCGCGGCCCGGCAGGGCTTCGCCAACCTGGTCGGGGTGGGCCTTGCCGCGGTGGCCGGCTTCGGCCTGAACATCGTCATCGCCCGGGGCTGGTCGGTCCGCGAGGCCGGCATGTTCTTCGCGGCGACCAGCGCCTTCATGATCGCCGCCTCGGCGGCCCGGCTCGGCACCGACGTGGGGACCGTCTACTTCGTCAGCCGGCACCGGACCCTCGACGAGCGGGACCGGATCCGCGGCACGATCCTCGCCGGGCTGCTGCCGGTGCTGGCGGTGGGCGTGCTGCTCGGCCTGGCCGGCTGGCTGGCCGCCCCGGCGCTGGCCGAGGCCACCATGCCGGAGGCCGGTCCGGGCGCGGTGACCGCGCTGCGCATCCTGCTGGCCTTCGTGCCGCTGGCCGCGCTGAACGATTACGCGCTCGCCGCCTGCCGCGGGTTCGGCCAGATGCGGCCGTTGCTCACCGTGGAACGGCTCGGCCGCACGCTGGTGCAGTTCCTGGCCGTGGCGGTGGCCGCCTGGCTCGGGCTCTCCGCCACCGTCGCCCTGCCGCTGGCCTGGGTGGTGCCCTACCTGATCGCCGCGGCGGTCGCCCTGGCCTGGCTGGGCAAGCTGGTCCGCCGTGCCGGCCGGAACGTGACCCGGCCGGTGCCCGCGGGCGAGCTGGTCGGGCCGTTCTGGCGGTTCACCGGGCCGCGCGCCGTCAGCAGCCTGGCCGCCATCGTGGTGCAGCGGCTGGACATCGTGCTGCTCAGCGCCCTGCGCGGCCCGGCCGACGCGGCTGTCTACACGGCGGCGACCCGGTTCCTGGCGCTGGGCCAGCTCTCCAGCGTCGCGCTCTCCAGCTCGGTGCAGCACCGGCTGGCCGCCGCCTTCGCCCGTGACGACCGCGCCGAGGCGCGGCAGCTCTACCAGGCCGCCACCGGGTGGCTGGTGCTGCTCTCCTGGCCGGCCTACCTGGTGTTCGCGGCGTTCGCCACGCCGATGCTGGCGCTGTTCGGCTCCGGCTACGGCGACGGTCACCGGGTGGTGGTGCTGCTCGCGCTGACCATGCTGGTCGCCACCGGCTGCGGCATGGTCGACATGGTGCTGAACATGGCCGGCCGGACCGCCTGGACGTTCTACAACGCGATGGCCGGCACGGTGCTCAACGTGGTCGCCAACGTCCTGCTCATCCCGCGCTACGGCATCCTCGGCGCGGCCCTGGCCTGGACGGTCTCCATCCTCCTGACCAACCTGGTGCCGTTGACCCAGCTCTGGTGGTCGATGCGGCTGCACCCGTTCGGGGCCGGCACCCGCGCCGCGATGGCGTTGGCCGTCGCCGCGTTCGGCCTGCCGCTCGGGCTGGCCAGCCTGCTCGACGCCCCGGCGCCGGTGCTCGCGCTGGTGGCGGTCGGCGGCGCGGCGGCGTACCTGGCCGGCGCCTGGCGCTGGCGGACCACCCTGCACCTCGACGCGCTGCGCGCGCTGCGGCGGGGCCGCAACCGCGCCGGCGCGAACCCGGCCTGACCCGTTCCTGCGTACCGATGGGACCCCGATGACCAGCAGCACGCCCCTCTCCCCGCACTCCGGCCTGTCGACCGTGAAGGCCGCGAAGCTCGCCGCCGTCGGCCTGCTGGCGGACCGGAAGGAACGCCGGGAGCTGGAGCGGCCGGTGGAGGCCGCGAACCGCAAGCTCAGCCTGAAGGTCGAGCGGCCGATCTTCATTCTCGGCGCGCCCCGCTCCGGCACCACGTTCCTGGGCAGCTGCGTGGGCGCGCTGCCGGACGTGTCGTACCACTTCGAGCCCCGGCTCACCAAGGCCGTGGCCCGCTGTGTGTACGAGGGAAGCTGGACCCCGCAGCGGGCGGCCCGCTACTTCCGCGGCTACTACGGGGCGCTGCTCGCCGCCTCCGGCCACGGCGGGCTGCGGTTCGCCGAGAAGGACCCGGAGAACTGCTTCATCGTGCCGTTCCTGACCGAGGTCTTCCCGGACGCGGTCTTCCTGCACGTCTACCGGGACGGCCGGGACGTCGCGGTGTCGCACGCCGAGCAGCCGTGGCTGAACGCGGCCTCGACGGGCAGCGGACAGAGCGGCCGCGGCGGCACGCCGTGGGGCGCCGCACCCCGGTTCTGGGTGGAGCCGGAGCGGCGCGACGAGTTCAGCCGGGTCTCCGACCTGGGCCGGTCCGCGTGGATGTGGCGCCGCTTCACCGGCAGCGCGCTGGCCCAGCTCGCCGAGGTGCCGGCGGAGCGCGTCCGGCACCTCCGCTACGAGGACATCGTCAACCGGCCGGCCGAGGCGGCCGAGGTGGTCGCCGATTTCCTGGCGGTCGACGACCCGGCCGGCCGGCAGGCGCTGCACGCCCGGTTCGCCAAGGCCCGGCCGAACTCGGTCGGCCGCTGGCGGCAGCGACTGACCGAACAGGACCTGGCCGACGTGCTCGCCGAGGCTGGGCCGCTGCTCAGGGACCTCGGCTACACCGCGTGAGGTCCGTCGCAGCGGTAGAGTGCCAGGGGTCGCCCGCCCGTCCCGGCGCGCCGCTCCGCTGACGCGGGGCCGCCGGGGCCGACGACCGTGGGGCCGGCGACCATCCTGGGGAGAGGTTGCGGTGGTACGACGGTTACGACGGACGATGGCGTCCGTGTTCGCCCTGGCCTGTCTCGTGCCGGCGGTGGCCGGCTGTGACTTCGGCTCCACGGACGGGCCGGACGATGCGACGACGGCGGCGGCGCCGCCCCCACCCACGGTGACGCCCCGGACCGGCCCGGTCCGGACCACCGGGCGCGGGCCGGAGCTGCCGGAGAAGGGCGCCTGGGTGGGCGCCTGGGTCAAGCCGCAGTTCCACAACGCCACCGGGCGGGCCGCCGCGTTCGACGAGTTCAACCGCGCGGCCGGCGGCGAACTGGCCATCGCGCACATGTTCCACGAGTGGAACGAGGCCTTCCCGGGCGCCACGGAGCGGGCCTTCCAGTCCCAGGGGAAGCTCCAGATGATCTCCTGGCAGGGCACCGACACCCGGTCGACGGTCAGCGGCGTCTACGACACCCTGATCCGGCAGCGGGCCGCCGACGTCAAGGCGTTCGGGGTGCCGGTGCTCCTGCGCTACCGGTGGGAGATGGACCGGCCCAACCTGGCCGCCAGCATGCACTCCCCGGAGGACTACGTCGCCGCCTGGAAGCACGTGCGGGCCATCTTCACCGAGGCCGGCGTCACCAACGCGGCCTGGGTGTGGTGCCCGCACGCGGACGGCTTCGCCGAGCCCGACCGGGACGCCGCCGCCTACTACCCCGGTGACGACCAGGTCGACTGGCTCTGCGCCGACGTCTACCCCGGCCCGGAGTGGAACAGCTTCACCGACCGGATGGACCACTTCATGGCCTTCGCCCAGAAGCACCCGCGGCCCGTGGTGATCGGGGAGTTCGGGCTCACCCAGGAGGGCCGGCCCGGCCAGCGGGCCGACTGGATGCGCGAGGTCGGGCCGTACCTGAAGAAGCACCCGCAGATCAAGGCCGCCGTCTACTTCGCCGCCCGGCAGACCACGAAACCCCTGTACGACAGCACCTTCGGCAACGACCCGGAGAGCGAGGCGGTGTTCCGCGAGATGGCCACCGACCCGTACTTCAACCCGCCGCCGCCGGACCTCAGTGTCTCCTCGACACCACCCTCCGTACCGGGTCGATGATCTTCCCTCGTCTTTTCGTGTGACCTGGTGCGTTTGCTCGGTCAAAAACGCCGATCCCGGGTGGACGGGCGACGGCCGGATGCGAGAAGGTATTGCTCTCACGTCTGCGGTCGGCCGTGCGGCGCCCCACCTCGCGCCGGCACCGGCCATCACCGCAGCGCCTCCGACGTTTCCCCCGGAGTAGCCTGTGCCTTCCTCGATCCTGAGACACCGCTCGGTGTCCGCTCTCGGCGCCGCCGTGCTCGGCATCGCCACCCTTTTCACCCCCGTACCCGCGCTCGCCGCACCCGCCCCGGACCACACCACGCTGGTCAGCGAGGTGCCGACGGACAAGACGCCGAACATCAACGACGGCAACGTCGTGGCCATCTACGACGCCGGCAGCAAGGTGATCGTCGGTGGTTCGTTCACCAAGGCGCAGAACCGCGGCTCCGCGACCACCGAGGTCGCGCGCAGGGGAGTGCTGGCCTTCGACAAGGCCACCGGCAAGCTCGACGACTCCTTCGCCCCGGTGCTCGACGGCGATGTGACCGCGGTGATCGCCGGGCCGACGCCGGGCACGGTCTACGTGGCCGGCACCTTCAACAAGGTCGGCGACAAGAACTTCCGGAAGCTGGTCCTGCTGAACATCGCGGACGGCACGCCGGTGGACACCTTCAAGAATCAGGCGTTCAACGGCACGGTCACCGACATCGCCCTGGTCGACGGCCACCTCCTGGTGGGCGGCATCTTCAGCACGGTGCTCGGCACCACCCGTAACGGGCTGGCCTCGCTGAACCCGACCACCGGCGCGGTGACCGACTACCTCACCGTGCCGCTGACCGAGAACCACAACTGGACCAGCACCAACGGCGGCGCCAAGGCCGGCGTCGGTGTGGAGAAGCTGACCGTCTCGCCGGACGGCAAGCACCTCGTGGTCATCGGCAACTTCAAGAAGGCCGACGGCGTCGTCCACGACCAGATCGTCCGGATCGACCTGGGCGAGAGCGCGGCGACCATCGCCGACTGGAACACCGACCGCTACTCGGCGGCCTGCAAGTACACCTCGTTCGACTCGTACGTGCGGGACGTGCAGTTCTCCCCGAACGGCAAGTACTTCGTCGTGGTGACCACCGGCGCGTCGTACCCGGGAACGCTCTGCGACTCGGCGGCCCGCTGGGAGACCAGCGCCAGCGGCGACGGCCAGCAGCCGACCTGGGTCAACTACAGCGGCGGCGACACCTTCCTCTCCACCGGGATCAGCGAGGAGGCCATCTACGTCGGCGGCCACTTCCGCTGGTCGAACAACCCGCTCGCGCGGGACAAGGCGGGCCCCGGCGCGGTGCCGCGGGCCAGCATCGCGGCCCTCGACCCGGTCAGCGGCCTGCCCCTGTCCTGGAACCCGGGCCGCCACCCCCGCGGCTACGGCGTCACCGAGATGCTGGTGACCCCGCAGGGCCTCTGGCTGGGCAGCGACCAGGAATACATCGGCGACTTCGACTACCAGCGGAAGCGGCTCGCCTTCTTCCCGCTGAGCGACGGCGCCACCCCGCACTCCACCAGCACCAAGGGCCTGCCCGGCAACGTCTACCAGGCCGGCCGCGCGGCGCAGAGCGAGGTCCTCTACCGGGTCAACGCCGGCGGTCCGGCCATCCCGGCGACCGACGGCGGCCCGGACTGGGCCGGCGACACCGCCGCCGCGCCCAGCCCGCACCACAACACCGGCAACAGCGTCTCGACCTACCCGACGAACGCGACGTTCGACGCCACGGTGCCGGCGAGCACCCCGGCGACTCTGTTCAACGCCGAGCGCTGGGACGCGGCGACCGCCCCGGACATGCAGTGGGACATCCCGATCGCCGCGGGCACCCGCGTCGACGTGCGCCTCTACCTGGCCAACCGGTACGCCAGGACCGGCGTGGTCGGCGCACGCAAGTTCGACGTCAGCATCGACGGCGTGCTCAAGCTGAACGACTTCGACCCGGTGGCCAGCGCCGGCGGCACCGACCGCGGCACCATGCGGTCCTTCTCCCTGGTCAGCGACGGCGTGGTCGACATCGACTTCGGCCGGGTGGTGGAGAACCCGCTCGTCCAGGGCATCGAGATCGTGAAGACCGCACCGACGCCGGACGCGGCGGACATCCTCTACCGGGTCAACGCCGGTGGCGACGAGCTGGCCGCGTCGAGCGGGCCGGCCTGGGCCGCGGACACCGTGGCGGCGCCGAGCAGCTACCACAACACGGGTAGCAACGTCTCGACGTACACCACCAACGCGACGCTCGACGCCACCGTGCCGGCCGGCACTCCCGTGGCGCTGTACAACAGCGAGCGCTGGGACCTGGCGACCGCCCCGGACATGCAGTGGGACTTCCCGGTCCCGGCGGGCACCCCGGTCCAGGTGCGGCTCTACCTGGCCAACCGCTTCAACGGCACCGCCACGGCCGGCAAGCGCAAGTTCGACGTCAGCATCGACGGCGTGCTCAAGCTGAACGACTTCGACGCGATCGCCGCCATCGGCGCCACCAACAAGGGCACCATGCGGGCCTTCGCGGTCACCAGCGACGGCAACATCGACATCGACTTCGGTCGCGTCGTGGAGAACCCGCTGGTCCAGGGCATCGAGATCGTGAAGCTCCCGCCGGTGCCGCCGGCCACCACGGTGGACAGCATCACCAAGCGGTCGTACGACGGCGCTACCGAGGTGGGCAACGCGACCACGGTGGCCAACTCGGACAGCACCCGGTGGTCCACGGTGAAGGGCGCCTTCTGGGTCGGCGGTGACCTGTTCTACGGCGTCAACGGCGACCTCTACAAGCGCTCGTTCGACGGCGAGGCGTTCGGCACCCCGAAGAAGCTCGACCCGTACCACGACGCCAAGTGGGACCTGGTCGTCACCGGCTCCGCGCCGGAGGGCTCGACCTACGCGGGCATGACGGTCAACTTCTCCGCCGAGCTGCCCAACGTGACCGCCATGTTCTACACCGGCGGCCGCATCTACTACACGCTGGCCGGCCAGAGCACCCTGTTCTGGCGCTGGTTCACGCCCGACACCGGCGTCGTCGGTGCCGAGCGGAGCACGGTCACCGGCACCACGGCCTTCGCCGACGCGAACGGCCTGTTCCTGGACGGCGACAACCTCTACGTCGTCTCCCGCACCACCGGCAACCTCTCCTCGATGGCGTGGTCGGACGGCGCGCCGACCGGCTCCGCCACCGTGCGCAGCGGCCCGGGCGTCGACAACGTGGACTGGCGGGGCACCGCCGTCTTCGTCGGCCCCTGACCCGAGGCGGTACGACACGACGATGGCCCGGCCGGTATCGGCCGGGCCATCGCCCTTTCCGTCGTCGGTTCAGACCCGGGGCGCCGTGTGCTCCCGCGCCCAGACCCGCATGAGGTCGCGTACCGAGATCACCCCGGCCACCTCCCGGCCGTCGAGCACCACCAGGTGCCGGAAGCCGCCCCGGGCCATCGCGGCGGCCGCCTCCTCCACGGTCCAGTCCGGGCCCGCGTAGACCACGTCCCAGGTCAGATGGGCTCCGGTGCGTTCGACGTCGGGGTCGAGCCCGGCCCCGATCGCGTTGAGCACGTCGCGTTCGGTCATGATCCCGACCCCCTCGGAGTCCGGGTCGATCACGACCGCCGACCCGACCCGCCGGGCCGACATCATCCGGGCCGCCTGGCGGAGCGTGTGCTCCGGGCCGACCACGAGAATCTCACTGGACATCGCTTCCCGTACCTGCATCACATCACTCCTGTGGGACGGCGGCCTCGGTACGGACATGGTGGGCCATCGATGCGGAACGGGACAAGACCGGGCATCGCCACGAACGGCCCCGGATCGCTACTGTCGTGAGGTGCCCACCGAGCCCCTCCGCTGCGCCGGCGCGCTGATCGTGGACGACGACGGCCGCATCTTCATCCAGCGCCGGTCCCCCGAGCGGCGTCTCTTCCCCAACTGCTGGGACATCGTCGGCGGCCACCTCGAACCGGGCGAGGAGGTGGACGACGCGCTGCGCCGGGAGGTCACCGAGGAGACCGGCTGGACCGTCTCGCACGTGCTCGGCCAGGTCGGCGAATACCGGTACACCGGCGACGACGGGCTGACCCGGGTGGAGACCGACTTCCTGGTCCGGGTGGACGGCGACCTGAGCCGGCCCCGGCTGGAGGCGGGCAAGCACACCGAGTTCCGCTGGCTGGCGGAGCAGGACGTCGACCTGCTCGACGAGCACCGCGACCTCAACGACGGGCTGATCCGGCGGATCGCCGAGAACGCGTTCGCCGCCCTGCGTTCGATCGGTCTGTGAGCGCGACGATTCCGGGCCGCGGCGCTCCGCGGTCTCCGACGCACCGGGTCGGCCCGGGCGACGCCGTCGAACTGCCGCCGCACCGGTTCGCGGGGCTGGTCGCCCCGGCCGTCGACCGGGCCTTCGTCGCCGGCATGCTCGCCGGCCGCGACGGCGGCGGCGCGGAACTGAGTTCCCGGTACGGGGGACCCGCCGCCACCGGCTTCCTCGTGGAGTTCCGCACCCGGCTGGCCGTACCGGGCGGCACGGTGGACGCCGCAGGCTTCGCGGCGGTGACCCGCTACCGGGACCCGGCCGCCTGCCAGCGGGCGCTGGACAAGCAGGTCGCGTACGGGATGATCCAGCGCTTCCCGGACGGCGGCTTCTGCGCCACCGAGCGCGGGCTGGCCTTCCTGGCCGAGCTGTTCGGCGTGCACGCCGAGGTGACCGAGGAACTGTGGGCGGGGCACGACGAGCGGGTGGCGCGGCTGGTCCCCGCGCTGGGCCGGGTGCTGGCCTACGCGTTCGCGTCGGCGGGGCCCGGCGCCTTCGCGACCATGGCCCCGCCGCACGAGCCGGACCGCACCCCGCCCGGGGTGCTGCTGCTCAACCGGCTGGGCACGCTGCGCTACCACCGCGCGGACGCGCACGCGGCGGCGTGGACGGCGGCGGGGCACACCGCGGCCAGCGTCGTCGAGCTGCCCGCGGGCCCGGAGCGGCTGGCGATCGAGCAGGAGACGGACCGGCGGGCGGCCGGCCCGTGGGCGGTGCTCGCCGCCGAGGAACGCCTGGAGCTGCTCGCCGACCTGGCGGCCCTGCCGGGCTGAACCACGGCCGGCCGCGGCACGACGATATCCTCCACCGAGTGGAGCGCAGTCGAGAAGAGGATGGTGCCGGCATGATCGGGATGGTGCTCGCCGCCGGTGCGGGGCGCCGGCTGCGCCCGTACACCGACACCCTGCCCAAGGCCCTGGTGCCGGTCGACGGGGAGACCACCATCCTCGACATCGCCCTGCGCAACCTCGCCGAGGTGGGGCTGACCGAGGTCGTGATCGTGGTCGGCTACGCGGCGGACGCGGTCCGGCAGCGGCAGGCCGCGCTGGAGGAGAAGTACGGCGTCACGATCACCCTCGTGCACAACGACAAGGCCGAGGAGTGGAACAACGCGTACTCGCTCTGGCTGGCCCGGGAGCACTTCTCCCGGGGGGTGCTGCTGGTCAACGGCGACACCGTGCACCCGGTGAGCGTGGAGAAGACCCTGCTGGCCGAGCGCGGCCCCGGCATCCTGCTGGCCGTCGACAACATCAAGGCGCTGGCCGAGGAGGAGATGAAGACCACCTTCGACGCGGCCGGCCAGCTCACCCGGATCACCAAGCTGATGGACCCGGGCGAGGCGTACGGCGAGTACATCGGCGCGACGCTGATCGAGCCGCAGGTGGCGGGCGCGCTCGCCGACGCCCTGGAGGCGACCTGGCGGCGCGACCCGAACCTCTACTACGAGGACGGCTACCAGGAGTTCGCCGACCGGGGCGGCGAGGTGCGGGCCGCGCCGATCGGCGACGTCTCCTGGGTCGAGGTCGACAACCACGCCGACCTGGCCCGGGCGCGGGAGATCGCGTGCCGCTACTAGCCCGGACGATCCTCACCCCGCTGCACATCGACGTGCGGCGCGGTGCGGTGGCCGACCTGGCCGCGATCCTGGCCGACGGGCGGATCTCCGCCGGCGGTGACGTGGCGGTGGTGGTCGGCCCCGGGCAGGGCGAGCAGATCGCCGAGCTGATCCGCCCCTCGCTGCGGTCGGCCGACCTGTTCACCGTGGCCGGCGGCACCCTGGACGCCGCCGACGACCTGGGCGCGAAGCTGCGCAACCGGTCGTACGACGCGGTGGTGGGCATCGGCGGCGGCAAAACCATCGACGTGGCGAAGTACGCGGCCACCCGGCGCGGGCTGCCCATGGTCACCGTGGCGACCGCGCTGGCCAACGACGGCATCGCCTCGCCGGTGGCCAGCCTGGTCACCGAGGGCATCAAGGGTTCCTACGGGGTGCACATCCCGATCGCCGTGATCGTGGACCTGGACTTCGTCGAGGCGGGGCCGGAGCGCCACAACCGGGCCGGCATCGGCGACGTCGTGAGCAACATCAGCGCCCTGGCCGACTGGGAGCTGGCCCGGCAGGTCCGCGGGGAGCCGGTCGACGGCCTCGCCGCCTCGCTGGCCCGGATGGGCGCCGAGGCGGTGCTCGCCCACCGGGGCGACATGAGCGACGACAGCTTCGTCACCGTGCTCGCCGAGGCGCTGATCTCCACCGGCCTGGCCATGGCGGTCTGCGGCACCAGCCGCCCGGCCAGCGGCGGCTGCCACGAGATCATGCACGCCGTCGACTCGCTCTACCCGGGCACCGCCTCGCACGGAGAGCTGGCCGGGCTGGGCGCCCTGTTCTGCACCTTCCTCCGGGGCGACGAGCGCAAGCTCACCGAGATGTCGGCCTGCCTGGCCCGGCACGGCCTGCCCCGGCTGCCCGCCGACGTGGGCCTGACCGACGAGCAGTTCGTGGAGGCGGTGCAGTTCGCTCCGGCCACCCGGCCGGACCGCTACACCATCCTCGAACACCTGGCGATGTCGCCTACCGAGACGCGGGAGCGGCTGGCAGACTACGCCGGTGCACTCCGCGACCACCTCGGCTGAGCCGTCCCGCCCCTCCGTCGCCGACTTCCACCGGGTCAACCGGGGCGGCGGCCTGTTCAGCGAGTCGATCAGCCAGTGGATCGGTGCCGCCTTCGCGCTGGTCGCCCAGCGCCTGGGGCTGCGCCCGACCGCGCTGACCATCACCAACCTGGTGCTCGGCCTGGCCGCCTCGGTCACCGTGGTCGCGCTCGCCGACGACGTGGCGGCGGGGTCCGTCCCGGCCTGGGCGGTCGGGCTGGTCGCCCTGGTCGCCTGGCAGATCGCGTACGCGCTGGACTGCGCGGACGGTCAGCTCGCCCGGGTCACCGGGCAGGGCAGCGCGGCCGGCGCCCGGGTCGACGTGCTCTGTGACGTGGCCGCCCAGATCGCCCTGGTCACCGCGCTCGGCGCGACCGCCGTGGCGCAGCGCCCGTCGACGCCCACCTGGCTGGTGGCGGTCTTCGCCGGCACCTGGATGGTCAACCTGGTCACCTCGGTGATGCAGGCCGGCCCCAACGCGGCCAGCATGGTCACCTCGACCTCGCTCCCGGTCCGCCTGGCGAAGCTGGTCCGCGACTACGGCGCCGTGATCTTCCTGGCCGGCCTGGTCCTGACCGTGGCCCCCGCCCTGACCGTCTGGGTGATCGTCGCCTTCACGATCGTCAACGGTGGCTTCCTCCTGGCCAGCATCGCCTTCTCCGCCCGCGCCTCCCTCCGCTGACGGTGAGGCCTCGCCTCACCGTCAGCCGGCCTCCACCCCGTTGATCATGAAGTTATTGCCCCGGAATGCGTCTTCCGGAGGCAATAACTTCATGATCAACGCTGCCGAGTGGCGCCGCGGTGAGGGCGGGGGGTGGGGTCAGTGGGGGGTGGGGGTTACGGCCGCGTAGATGTCGATGAGGCGCTTGGTCACCACGTCGGGGTGGAAGGTGCGCTCGTAGCGGGTGCGGGCGGCCGGGGCGAGCGTTGGCGCGCCGGCCCGGGCCACGGGGAGGGCGGCGGCCAGCGCCTCCGGGTCGGGCGCGACCACCCAGCCGGCCTCGCCGCGCTGCACCCCGCTGGGCAGGGAGACGTGCCCGTCGCCGGGCGCCGCCGTGGCCACCTCGGCCGGGCCGGTGCCGGCGGGCTCCCGGGGGTCGTCCGCGCCGACCAGGTACGGGATGCCGCCCAGCGCGGTGCCGAGCACCGGCCGGCCGCTGGCCAGCGCCTCGATGATCACGGTGGGCAGCACGTCGTGCCAGGTGGAGGTGGCCAGCACCACGGCGCTGTCGGCCAGCACGGCGCGTACCCCGGCCCGGTCGAGCTGGCCCAGGTAGACCACGTCGGGCCGCTCGGCGGCGGCCGCCTCGGCCAGCGGGCGCAGCTCGCCGTCGCCGGCGATCCGCAGCGGGCCCAGCGACCCCACCGGATGCCGCCGCCAGGCGTTCAGCAGCAGGTCGAGCCCCTTCTCCGGGCTCAGCCGGCCCATGAAGAGGAACCCGTCACCGGGCGGCGCCGGCGTCCCCGGGTCGGGCACCGCGTTGGGCTTGACCACGATCCGCTCGTCCGGGATGCCGTAGTCGCGCAGGTGGTCGGCGACCGCGGTGGTGAGCGCGATGTACCGGTCCACCGACTTCCAGGTCGGGCGGTGCACGGCGAGCGTGGTGGCCATCAGGGCGCTCTGTGCCCGGGAGCCCCGGTAGCAGCGGTGCACGATCGCCGGCACGCCCAGCGCCCGACCCCGGCAGTCCTGGCAGATCACGCCGTCGCGGAAGTAGAGCCCGGAGGAGCAGACCTGGCGGTAGTTGTGCACCGTCTGCACCACCGGCACGCCGCGCTTGTGCGCGGTCCGCACCACCCAGGGCGAGAGCAGCGGGTACGGGTTGTGCAGGTGCAGCACGTCCGGGCGGTGCTCGGCGAGCAGGCGGTCCAGGTCGTGCTGGGCCTTCGGGGCCCAGATCGGCGAGATCGGCAGCAGCGCCTTGGCCGGCTTCGACATCGCGGGGATCTCGTCGGAGCTGCGCAGGAACGGCAGCACCTCGACCCCGGCCGCGGTCAGCTGGGCGATCTCCGCGTCGACGATGGTGTTCTCGCCGGAGGGCTGGGCTTCCCGGTACCGGTTGTGCGCCACCACGATTCTCACGGAGCTCGCCTCTCGTTCGCGACTGCGGGACTCGCAAGCTCATTCCTCGCGCTCACGGCAAAGAAGGCTACCTTTGTACGGTGCCTGAACTACCGGAGGTGGAAGCGCTCGCCGGCTACCTGCGCGAGCGGGCGGTCGGCCGGCGGGTCGAGCGGTTCGAGGTGGCCGCGATCAGCGCGCTGAAGACGTACGACCCGCCGCCGAGCGCGGTCGCCGGCCGGGCGGTGGTCGGCGCCGCCCGCTACGGCAAGTTCCTGGATGTCCGGTTCGACGAGGGCCTGCACCTGGTGGTCCACCTGGCCCGGGCGGGCTGGCTGCACTACCGGGAGGCGTTCCCGTCGACCGCCCCGCTGCGCCCCGGCAAGGGCCCGATCGCCCTGCGGGTACGCCTCGACGACGGCTCCGGGTTCGACCTGACCGAGGCGGGCACGCAGAAGAAGCTCGCCGCGTACCTGGTGACCGACCCGGCCCTGGTGCCGGGGGTGGGCAAGCTGGGCCCGGACGCCCTGGAGGCCGATCTGGCCACCTTCGGTGCCCGGCTGCGCAGCCGCCGGGGGCAGGTCAAGGGGGTCCTGACCGACCAGTCGGTGCTCGCCGGGATCGGCAACGCGTACTCCGACGAGATCCTGCACGCGGCGAAGCTCTCCCCGTTCGCGATCACCGACCGGCTGACCGACGACCAGCTCGCCACGCTGCACGCGGCGACCCGTGCGGTGCTCGGCGACGCGGTCCGGCGCTCGATGGGGCAGCGGGCCGCCGAGCTGAAGGGCGAGAAGCGCTCCGGGCTGAAGGTCCACGCCCGGAAGGGGTTGCCCTGCCCGGTCTGTGGCGACCTCGTGCGGGAGGTCTCGTTCGCCGATTCGAGCCTCCAGTACTGTCCCACCTGTCAGACCGGCGGCAAGCCGCTGGCTGACCGACGGTTGTCCCGCCTCGTACGGTGAGTAACCACACTCCCCGGTTACGGAGAGGAATCGTCCGCGGATCGCCGAAGGTCCCACTCCGCACCTCTACCGGGGCCGCCATCCATCGGTATAGTGGCTCGGTCCCCGGCTTCACAACCGACTCGGAGCCGGCCAGATCCTCGCGAGCATCATCGGACGGCTTCTCCCTCTGGGGGCGGTCCGGGCCGGGCCCGCGTGGGAGACTGGGACGGTGGGCGACCCGGGCCCTCACGGCGAGTGAGGGCGCGTGTCATGCGGGAGGACATGGGTTGAGGTGACGACAAGCCTCCAGCGCCCGGTAACCAACACAGGCCGGAGCGAGAGCGTGCGGCACGTCGACAGCTTCGAGATCCAGCCGCCGACTCCGCCGTCGCACAACGGCGTACCCCGGTTGGCATGGGCCCGCGCCCGCCGCCGGGTGTCCCGCTGGCATCGCCCCTACATCGCGATCCTCCTGCTGCTCGACTTCGGCGCCGCGGCGCTGGCCAGCTACCTGGCCATCCAGATCTTCGAGCAGGCCGACTCCGGCTTCCGGCACGCGCCCCAGTCGTGGTTCTACACCGTCGCGTTCCTGCTGTTGCCGCTCGGCTGGCTGCTCATCCTGTGGGGCAACCGCGCCTACGACCGGCGCTACCTCGGCCTGGGGCCGGACGAGTTCAAGCGGGTGACCCGGGCCGGCGTGGCGGTCGCCGCCACCGTCTCCTTCATCGCCTTCGCGACGAAGACCTACTCGCTGTCCCGGTGGACGGTCGGCTTCGCGCTGCTCGGCGCCATGCTGCTGATCCTGCTGGGCCGGATGATCGCCCGGGCCACGCTGCACGCGGTCCGCAGCAAGATCGGCCAGGCCGGGCACCGGATGGTGCTGGTCGGGACCCTGCCGGAGTGCCTGGAGGTCTTCACCGCGGTCACCCGCAACCCGGGGGCCGGCCTGGTCCCGGTGGCCATCCACCTCACCGACGGGTACGCCGCCGCCCGGGGCATCGAGACCCCGGTGCCGGTCTACGCCGGCCGGGACGTGCTCGCGCTGGTGCGGGAGGTCGGCGGCGACACCATCGCGGTCTGCGGCTCGGCCAGCGCCGAGCCGGGCGAGCTGCGCCGGATGGCCTGGCAACTGGAGGGCTCCGGCGTCGACCTGGTGGTCGCGCCACAGCTCACCGACATCGCGGGCCCGCGGGTGCACATCCGCCCCATCGAGGGCCTGCCGCTGCTGCACGTCGAGGAGCCGACCCTGTCCGGGCCGGCCCTGCTTGTCAAGAGCCTGATGGACCGGGTCGGCGCCGGGCTGGGCCTGCTGCTGCTGGCCCCGCTCTTCGCCGCGGTCGCCATCGCCATCCGGATCTCCGACCCCGGTCCGGTCTTCTTCCGGCAGCCCCGCGTCGGGCACGAGGGGCGCACCTTCCGGGTCTGGAAGTTCCGGACCATGTACGTCGACGCCGAGGAGCGGCTGGCCGGCCTGGTCGACCAGAACGAGACCGACGGCATGCTGTTCAAGATGAAGCAGGACCCGCGGGTCTTCCCGGTGGGCCGCTTCCTGCGCGCCTCCTCGCTGGACGAGCTGCCCCAGCTGATCAACGTGCTCTGGGGCGAGATGTCCCTGGTCGGCCCGCGTCCGCTCCCCGCCGACGACGGTGACTTCCTGGGCGACGTCCGGCGCCGGCTGCTGGTCCGCCCGGGCATGACCGGCCTCTGGCAGGTCTCCGGCCGCTCCGACCTCTCGTGGGACGAGGCGGTCCGGCTCGACCTCTACTACGTCGACAACTGGTCGCTGGCGTACGACCTGAGCATCCTGTGGCGGACCGTCGGGGTGGTGCTCGCCCGTAAGGGCGCGTACTAGCGCTCCGGGCCGCCACCCGTCAGGATCGCGGGCGTGGGTGGCAACCTCTCGGCCGTGTTCGGCGTCGTCTCGCTGGTCACCGCGCTGGCCGCGGCGCTGTGGGCGGTGTTGCGGCTGCGCGCCCGCCGGGGCATCGCCACGGCCACCCAGCGGGCCACCTACGAGGTGCTGCACACCGCCGGGCTCGCCGCCGAGCCGCTGCGGGGCGGCCTGAGCGCGGCGGGGGCGGCGAAGGCCGTACGCCATCTGCGGGCCCTGGTGGGCGCGGCCGGGCTGGCCCTGACGGACCGGGAGGCCCTGCTCGCCCTCGACGGGCACGGCGCGCACCACGGCGACCAGTTGCTCGGGGCGGCCCGGCGGGCGGTCGGCACCGGGCGTTCGACGGTGCTGCGCGAGTCGGAGCTGCACTGCGACCTGGTGGACTGCCCGGTCCGGGGCGCGGTGGTGGCCCCGCTGAGCGCCGACGGCCGGGTGGTCGGTGCGCTGGTGGCGTTGGCCGGCGAGCGGCCGGCCCCGGGTCTGGTGCAGGCGACCCTGGAGACCGCGCACTGGGCCGGCGACCAGCTCGCCCTGGCCGAGCTGGACTCGTCCCGGGAGCGCCTGGCCCGGGCCGAGGTACGCGCGCTGCGCGCCCAGATCAGCCCGCACTTCATCTACAACGCGCTGACCGCGATCGGCTCGTTCGTCCGCACCGACCCGGAGCGGGCCCGGGAGCTGATCCTGGAGTTCGCCGAGTTCACGCGCTACTCGTTCCGGGCGCACGGGGAGTTCACCACGCTGGCCGAGGAGCTGCGCTCGATCGACCGCTATCTGACGATCGAGCGGGCCCGCTTCGGTGAGCGGCTCCAGGTGCGCCTCCAGATCGCCCCGGAGGTGCTGCCGGTGACCCTGCCGTTCCTCTGCCTCCAGCCGTTGGTGGAGAACGCGGTCCGGCACGGGTTGTCCCGCAAGCCGGGCACCGGCATGGTGAGCATCGAGGCCCGGGACGCGGGCGCCGAGTGCCACATCACGGTGGAGGACGACGGGGTGGGGATGGATCCGACGACGCTGACCGCCGGCATCGCCGAGCTCGCCGGGGCCGGTAGCGACCCGGCCGACGACCCGGGCCAGCACGTCGGCCTCTCGAACGTCGACGAGCGGCTCCGGTCGGCCTTCGGGGACGGGTTCGGCCTGATCGTCGAGACCGGCCTGGGCTCGGGTACGAAGGTCAGCATGCGCGTGCCGAAGTTCCACCCCGGGGTACGGGCGACGTCATGAACGCCGCGACCGGGTTTCTCCGCGTGCTGGCGGTCGACGACGAGCCGCCGGCCCTGGACGAGCTGGCGTACCACCTGCGGGCCGACCCCCGGGTGGCCCGGCTGCACACGGCCGGCGACGCGACCGAGGCGCTGCGCGTGCTGCGCGACGGCGACGTGGATGTGGTCTTCCTGGACATCCGGATGCCCGGGCTGGACGGCATGGAGCTGGCCCGGGTGCTGCGCCGGTTCGCCCGGCCGCCGGCCATCGTGTTCGTCACCGCGTACGACGACGGCGCGGTGGACGCCTTCGACCTGGGCGCCACGGACTACGTGCGCAAGCCGGTCCGTGCCGAGCGCCTGGCCGAGTCGCTGCGCCGGGTGATCGGGTCGCGGGTGGTCCCCTCGCACCCGGCGGCGCTGGCCCGGGCCGAGGAGGATCCGACCATCCCGATCGAGCTGGCCGGGACCACCCGGATGCTGCCCCGCTCGGCGGTGCGCTGGGTGGAGGCGCAGGGCGACTACGCCCGGCTGCACACCGCGGACGGCTCGCACCTGGTCCGGGTCTCGCTGGCCACCCTCGCCGAGCGCTGGGCCGACGCGGGGTTCGTCCGGGTCCACCGGTCCTACCTCGTGCAGCTCAAGCTGATCGCCGAGCTGCGGCTGGTCAACTCCGGCTACGTGGTGGTGATCGACGGGGCCGAGCTGCCGGTGAGCCGCCGGCACACCCGGGAGCTGAAGGACAAGCTGGTGCGCGCGGCCAAGCAGGACTGGAACCGCTGATCTCAGAATTCTTCCGCCGGTCGGGAATAGGCGTCCGTTGTCGTACGCTGTACGGGACGCCGTACGACAGATGGAGGCCGCATGCCCGACAGCCGCTACGACGCCGCGACCGAATTCGACCGGCAACTCGACCGACTGGTGGAGCTCGGCTACCCGGCCCTGGCCGGGCTGACCGAGCCCGCCTTCCGCGACCTGCTCACCCCGCTCCGCACACGGGCCGTCGCCGGGGCGGCCGACCTGGCCGCGCCCACCGACGGGCGGGTGCCCTTCCTGCTGGTGACCACGCGCGAGCTGGTGCCCGTCCAGGAGCGGATCGCACTGACCACGCTCGCCGGCAAGCGGAAGCCCGGCATCCTCGACCGGAACTTCCCGGCCGACGACCTGCCGACGTTCGACCCGATCAAGGAGCTGGAGGTGCCGCCCGGGCCGGCCTACCTGCTCTTCGACGTGGACCGGGGCGAGGAGTACCGGAACCTGCCGCCGTCCACCGCGCTGACCCAGATGACCGAGCGGGGCCGGCTGCCGATCACCATCGACGAGGGCCTCGCCTTCGTCACCCTGCACCCGCCGGCGCTGGCCAGCAACCGGTGCTTCTCGCTGGTCGGCTCCCGCTGCGGGGACAAGCGGGTGCCGGCGCTCTGGATCAGCCAGGGCGCGCCGAAGCTGGGCTGGTGCTGGTTCGGCAACCCGCACACCTGGCTCGGCTCCGCCACCGCCGATCCGGTGCGCATCGGGCTCGACTGAACCCTCCCGTCGGCGCGGCCTCACCGGGCCGCGCCGACGCGAGTTCAGTGCGGCAGCGCGAAGCGCTTCCAGGTCGTGCCGTCGGTGGTGACGATCACGTGATCCGGCCCGGTGTCGGAGGGGTCGTCGCGGCCGTACAGCCAGGCCAGACCCGGAGCGACGGCGCCCGTGCCCTCCTGCGCCCGATAGTCGCGGGACACGGTGAAGTGGCGCCCGCCGTCGCGGCTGACCAGGAGCTTCGCAGACAGATCCGGCGTGTCGGCGAAGGCGAACGGAACCAGCACGGCACCGTCGGCACCGATCGTGAGGAACGGTATCTGCTGGGTCGCCGGGAGGTCGGTGCCGGTGTCCGCCCAGGTCCGCGCCCCGTCGGTGGTCCGCAGCAGCCGGGCAGGGCCGGTCGGCACGGTGGAGCCGGGCGGTGGCGTCGCTTGGATCAACAGGTAACCCTCCCGGGCGTCCACCCCGAGCACCGCCACGACATCGGCGCCGGCTTGCGGGCGCCAACTCACCCAGCTCGCACCGCGGTCGGCGCTGCGGGCGACGATCGGCTGGGCAGCCTCGCCCGGCCAGTACGTCACCCAGATCGAGCCGTCGACGGCCGGGTAGATGCTGAACGGCGGGTACGAAGACGGCGACTTCCCGGTCAGCCGGTAGACCGTCGAGGTGGCATCGTCCACGGCCAGTGGCTCCCGGACCGCGGCGCAGCCCTGCTGGCAGAAGACCGGTCGCGCCCGCTTGGGGAAGTCGGCGACCGGCACGGTGGCCTCGTCCGCATCCTGCCAGGTGCGACCGTGGTCGGTGCTGAGCAGATCGCGTTCGCCATCACGCACCAGGTAGATGCCGTTGCTGAGCACGGCGTACTCCAGATCTGCGTTCCGGTTGCCCGCGCTGTTGGTCGGGCAGCTCTCGGCCTCGTAACGGGCCGCGTCCCAGTCCGACCAGCTGCGCCCCTCGTCCACACTGTGCGAGAAGAGCAGCGCGCACTCCATCCGGATGACCGCCACGCCGGAGTCCCGGCTCGTCAGGACGACCTCGCCGGCCCGCGCAGGACCGGCAGGCGGTTGGTCCGGGCCGGCCCAGCCGGACCCGTTCGACCCTCCGAACAGCGGCGTCACCACCAGACCCGCCATGACGACCGCAGCGACCGCGAACCCGGTGGTCCGCTGTCGCCGACGGGACCGCGCCGCCGTCCGCAGGTCGGCGAGTGGCGGCTGGCGCACGGCCTCGGCCACGGTATCGACGTGGAAGCCGGTGAACTCACGATCGGACATCGATCCTCCCGATGCTGGTCTCGGTGGTATCGGAGTCGGCGAGCAGCGCCGCCAGGGCCTGCCGGCCGCGGGAGAGGCGGGACTTGACCGTGCCCGGGGAGACGCCGAGGGTCGCCGCCACCTCGCCCACCGGCAGGTCGACCAGGTAGTGCAGGGCCAGGGCCTGCCGCTGACCCTCGGGCAGCTCGCGCAGCGCGCTGAGCAGGGCCAGGTGCTCGGGCGACCGGTCGGCCACCACGGGCGCTGGCCCGAGCCGCCGGAGCAGGGTGTCGAACAGCCGCCGGCGCCGGTGCCGGCTCCGGGCCACGTTCACCGCCACCCGGCGCAGCCACGCCTCGGGGTTGTCCAGGCCGGCGATTCGCCGGGGCGCGGCCAGGGCACGGGTGAACGCCTCCTGGACCGCCTCCTGCGCCTCGCTCAGATCACCGGTCACCGCGTACAGCTGGACGACCAGCCGGCGGAAACAGCCGGCGTACAACTCGGAGATCAGCTCGCCGTCGGACACCGCCACCTCCCCTCTCCACCTGTTCCACTCACCAGGCGGCCGGAAGGTTCCGGGGAACGATCAGAAAATGTCGCCGACGGGCAGCACGAGCGGGAACGGCTGATCGGTCCGGAGAACGTCGGCGACGGTGAGCACGTCGGCCGGGGCCAACGCGGGGCCGCCCCGGTCGAGGCTCCTCTCTACCGGCTCACCCTGACATCCCGCTCCGTCGTCCACAACGAGGCGGCCGTCATCCACCGGGTTGTCCACAGGAGTGAAGCGTTGTCCACACGTTGTCCACAGGCCCGTCCCCGGCACCCTTGACATTCCCGCTGATCAGGCGAGACTGCCGGGGATGACCGGAGCGGAGGAGCAGGACGTTCCGGGGCGGCCCGACCGGGTAGCTCCGGTCCCCGCCCCGCGCGCCCCGCAGCCACCCCGGCGGACCCGCGTCGTGCTGGCCGAGGTCGCCCGGCCGCGCAGCCGGGCCGAGCGCACCCGCTCCGAGCTGACCCAGCAGACCCGGGTCGGCGAGACGCTGGTGCAGGGCCTCATGCGGGCCCAGCTCTCGCTGGCCCTGCGGCTGAGCCTGCTGGTGCTGATCGGGCTGGGCGGGCTGCCCTGGCTCTTCGCCATCGCGCCCTCGGTCGGCCGGGTCACCCTGCTCGGCGTCAACCTGCCCTGGCTGCTGCTCGGGGTGGCCGCCTTCCCGTTCCTCATCGGGGTCGGCTGGGCGTACGTGCGGCTCGCGGAACGCAACGAGCAGGACTTCACCGACCTGGTCCAGCGGCCGGAGCGCTGATGGGCAACGGCTATGTGGTCCCCGCGATCGTGGCGGTCACCCTGGTCACCGTCGGGATCGGCTTCTACGGGCTGCGGCTGGCCCGGACCACCTCCGACTTCCTGGTCGCCTCCCGGGCGGTCAGCCCCACCTGGAACGCCGCCGCGATCGGCGGGGAATACCTGTCGGCCGCGAGCTTCCTCGGCGTGGCCGGGCTGATCCTCAAGTACGGCGTCGACGTGCTCTGGTACCCGGTCGGCTTCGCCGCCGGCTACCTGGCGCTGCTGCTCTTCGTGGCCGCCCCGCTGCGCCGCTCCGGGGCGTTCACGCTGCCCGACTTCTGCGAGGTGCGGCTCGGCTCGCGGCGCCTGCGGAAGCTCGCCACCGTCTTCGTGATCTTCATCGGCTGGCTCTACCTGGTGCCGCAACTCCAGGGCGCCGGGCTGACCCTCGCCACGGTGGCCGGCTCGCCCTATCCGGTGGGCGCGCTGCTGGTGGCCGTGGTGGTGACCGCGAACGTGGCGCTGGGCGGGATGCGGGCGATCACCTTCGTGCAGGCCTTCCAATACTGGTTGAAGCTCACCGCTCTCGCCGTACCCGCGATCTTCCTGGCGTTGCAGTGGCAGGCCGACGCCCGCCCGGCGGTGACCCCGCCCGACGGGCCGGCGTTCCGGACCGCGACCACCGTCGTGGTCGAGCACCGCGCGACGCTCACCATGCCCGACGGCGACACCCGGGAGGTACGCCCCGGCGACCGCCTCGATTTTGCCGCCGGTGATCCGGTGCCCGAGGTCTCCGGCGCGGCCACCGCCGCCACCGACTGGCTGCTGCCCGACACGGCCGGCGACGACGACCGGGGGCTGTTCGGGACGTACTCGCTGATCCTGGCCACCTTCCTCGGCACCATGGGGTTGCCGCACGTGCTGGTGCGCTTCTACACCAACCCCGACGGCGCCGCCGCCCGGCGCACCACGCTGGTGGTGCTGGCCCTGGTCGGCGTCTTCTACCTGCTGCCGACGATCTACGGCGTGCTGGGCCGGATCTACACGCCGCAGTTGCTGGTCACCGGCCAGACCGACGCCGTGGTGGTGCTGCTGCCCGGTGCGGCGCTGGGCGACGGCACCACCGGCCGGCTGCTCGCCGCACTGGTCGCCGCGGGGGCGTTCGCGGCCTTCCTATCCACCTCGTCCGGCCTGCTCACCAGCGTGGCCGGGGTGATCTCCACCGACGTCCTGGGCCGCGGCTCGGTGCGCGGCTTCCGGCTCGCCACGGTGATCGCCGGAGGGGTGCCGGCGGTCCTCGCGCTGAACGTCTCCGGGCTGGACGTCTCCCAGGTGGTCGGGCTGGCCTTCGCGGTGGCCGCGTCGAGCTTCTGCCCGCTGCTGGTGCTGGGCATCTGGTGGCGCGGCCTGACCGACCTCGGCGCGGCGGCCGGGGTGCTGGCCGGCGGCGGCGCCGCGATCGGCGCGGTGCTGCTCACCGTGCTCGGCCCGCCGCTGTCCGGCTGGCCGGCCACGCTCACCACCCAGCCGGCCGCGTGGACGGTGCCGCTGGCGTTCACCGTGATGGTGGCCGTGTCGATGGCCACCCGGCGGCGGCTCCCCCGGGACGTCGGCGTCACCATGCTCCGCCTGCACACCCCGGAGACGCTGCGTCTCTAGCGGGACGGCGGTACGGCTGAAGGAGGACCCGAAGATCCTCCTCTGGCCGGATCGGCTACTGGTCGGGGCGGGCTACGGTCGTGGGCATGACCGATCAGCACCCGGCGCTGTCCCTCCGTGGCCTGGCCAAGCGGTTCGACACCAAGGTCGCGGTCGCCGGCGTCGACCTCGACGTGCCGGCCGGCTCGTTCTACGGACTGCTGGGCCCGAACGGGGCCGGCAAGACCACCACCCTCTCCATGGCCGTCGGCCTGCTGCGGCCCGACGCCGGCCAGGCCCGGGTGCTCGGGTACGACGTGTGGGCCGATCCGGTACGCGCCAAGGGGCTGCTCGGTGTGATGCCCGACGGGGTACGCCTCTTCGACCGGCTCAGCGGGGCCGAGCTGCTGGCGTACCACGGGTTGCTGCGCGGCATGGACCCGGCGGTGGTCGACCAGCGGGCGGCGGAACTGCTCGACGTGCTGGCGCTCACCGACGCCGGCCGCACCCTGGTGGTCGACTACTCGGCCGGCATGAAGAAGAAGATCGGCCTGGCCTGCGCGCTGCTGCACGGCCCCCGGCTGCTGGTGCTGGACGAGCCGTTCGAGGCGGTCGACCCGGTCTCGGCGGCCCTGATCCGGGACATCCTGCACCGCTACGTGGTGGGCGGCGGCACGGTCGTCTTCTCCAGCCACGTCATGGAGGTCGTCGAGCGGCTCTGCTCGCACGTGGCGATCCTGGCCGACGGCCGGATCAAGCGGGTCGGCACGCTCACCGAGGTCCGCGGCGAACGGTCGCTGGAGGAGGTCTTCGTCGAGGTCGTCGGCGGGCGGACGGCGACGGGCGAGGAGCTGTCGTGGCTGTCCCGGTGACCGCCGCCGAGCGGCCGGCCCGGGCCGTCTCCCCCCGGCACTTCGTCCGGCTGAAGCTGCGGGTGCTGCGCAACAACTTCCGCGGTCAGGCCTGGCGGATCGCCATGTTCGTGGGGGGTGTGCTGTTCGGGCTCTGGTTCGCCGTCGGGGGCTTCTTCCTGCTCGCCGCGCCCGGCCTGGCCGGCGAGTCCCGGTACGCGCTGATGACCGCCGCCTTCGGCGGCGGCCTGCTGACCCTCGGCTGGCTGCTGCTGCCGCTGGTCTTCTTCGGTGTGGACGAGACCCTGGACCCGGCCCGGTTCGCGCTGCTTCCGCTCTCCCGCCGCACCCTGGTCACCGGTCTCTTCGCGGCCGCCCTGGTCAGCGTCCCGGTGGTGGCGACGCTGCTCATGGTCGGCGGGCTGGTGGTCACCGCCGGCGTCCTGGGCGGCTGGTTCGCCGCGCTGGTCGGGGTCCTCGGGGTGCTTCTCGGCCTGCTGCTCTGCGTGGCCGCCGCCCGCGCGGTGACCAGCGCCTTCGCGACCATGCTCCGCTCCCGCCGGGTACGCGACCTGGCCGCCGTGCTGCTCGCGGTGCTCGCCGCCCTGCTCGGCCCGTTGCAGCTGCTGGTGCTCGGCGCGGTCGAGCAGGCCGACTGGGACCGGCTGACCGGGGTGGCCCGGGTGGTCGGCTGGACCCCGTTCGGGGCGCCCTGGACGGCCGGCGTCGAGGTGGCCGAGGGGAACGCCGCGGCGGCCGGGCTGAAGCTGCTCATCACCGTGGCGACGATCGGCCTGCTTCTCCTGTGGTGGTCCCGGTCGCTGGAGTCGGCAATGGTGGGCGCGGCGAGCGGCGGGCCGGCCCGGGACCGGCGCGGCACGGTGGCCGGCGCGCCCGTCGGGCAGCTCTTCCCCCGGGCCGTGGGCTGGGCCCGGCGGGACCGGTTCGGCGCGCTGGTCGCCCGGGAGTGCCGCTACTGGTGGCGCGACGCCCGGCGGCGGGCCAACCTGATCACCGTGGCGGTGGTCGGCATCTTCGTGCCGTTGATGGTCAACCTGGGCGGGTCCCGGCTGGCCACCGAAGGCGGGGCGGCGTTCGGCGAGGCCACGGCCAACTCGTCCCCGGTGCTGGTGAGCCTCTCGATGCTGTTCGTCGGTGTGCTCGCATCAGTGACCCTGGCCAACCAGTTCGGTTTCGACGGCAGCGCGTACGCGGCCAACGTGGTGGCGGGCGTGCCGGGGCGGGTGGAGCTGCGGGCCCGGATGGTCGCGTTCTCGCTCTACGTGGTGCCGATTCTCGCCGCGGTCGCCGCGGTGCTGGCCGTCGTCCTCGGCCGGCCCGGCTGGTTCGGTTTGATGGCGGGCGGGCTGCTCGCCGCGTACGGCTGCGGGCTGGCGATCAACGCAGCCGTCTCGGTGCTCGGCGGCTACTCGCTGCCGGAGACCAGCAACCCGTTCGCCATGAACACCGGCGCCGGGATGGCGCGGAGCCTGTACGCACTGGTGTCCATGGTGGCCTCGGCCACGGCCGCCGTGCCGCTGGTGGTGGCCGCCGCGCTGCTCGGCGACGTCTGGCTCTGGCTGGCGCTGCCGATCGGCCTGGCGTACGGGCTGGGCGCCGCGCTGCTCGGCGCGTACCTGGCCGGGGACGCGCTGGACCGGCGCCAGCCGGAACTGCTGGCCGCGGTCACCCCGAGGCGCTGATGCCGGTCGTGGAGGCGGTGACCACCGTTCCGGTGCCCCCGGAGCTGGCCTTCGCGGTGTCGCAGACCGTGGCGCCGGTCCGCTACCGCTGGGACCCCTTCGTCCGGGAGCAGCACTTCGTCGACGGGGCGACCCGGCCCGGCAAGGGCGTGCGCACCTTCACCCGGTCCCGGCACGGCCTCGTCATGGTCAGCGAGTACGTCTCCTGGGCGCCGCCCACCAACGTGGGCATGAAGATGGTGCGCGGGCCGTGGTTCTTCGAGCGGTTCGGCGGCGGCTGGCGGTTCGCGCCCGGCCCCGACCCGGGCACCACGGTGGCCACCTGGCGCTACAACTTCCGGTGCCGGCCCGCGTTCCTGCGCCCGGTCGCCGACCGGATCGGGGTCTGGCTGCTCGGCCGGGACATCCGCCGCCGGATCGCCGGGTACGCCGCCGGCTGCGCCGACCCGGAGGTGCTGGCCGCCGCCCGCCGCTCCCTCGACGCGTAGGCGAGGGATCTTGGACAGTTTCCGTTCGACCGGAACGGTAACTGTCCAAGATTCGCGAGTCAGGCCGTGCGGCGCATCGCCGCGTAGAGGTGGTGGCCGTCGCCCACGCTGGTCACGTTGACCAGCTCCCAGCCGTAGTTCGACAGGTGCTCGACCGCCTCCATGAGCGGCCGGAACCCGCTGCGCCCCCAGGAGTGCTTGGCGGTGACCACGAGGTGCCGGTGGGGGTAGGCGCGCAGGTCGACCTGACCGCCGAGAATGGCGTCGGCGGTGACGACCCGGTCCTGGGCGAGCTGCTGCGGTGGGACGAGAGACATGCCCGGCAGCGTAGGGCGCTCAGCCGAGATCGGCCCGGCGGAGGCTCGTGATCAGGGAACGCCAGGCGTCCGGGGTGAAGGCGAGCGTCGGCCCGGCCGGATCCTTGCTGTCCCGCACCAGCACCACCCCGAGCAGGTTGGTCCTGCGGCAGGTCGCCCCGGCCATCCCCCGGCCGGGGCGACCCCTTCCCGGGGAGGCGTGATGGGAGACGACCGCCGAGATCTTGGACGGAAACGGCCCGCTGAGGGGCCGAATTCGTCCAAGATCTGGACGAGGCCGGGCCGGGCGCACGTGGCGATGCGGCCCGCGTGGCGGTGCCGGGTGTGCGGGGCGCACTGGCCGTGCCAGCCGGCGCGGCTCGCGCTGCTGACGGAGTACCGGCACGATCGGACCGCGCTGCTGCTCTATCTGGGTCACCTCATGGCGGAGGCCGGCGAGCAGCTTCCGCGAGCCCGGGACCTGCACCAGCGCTTCCTCGGCTGGGCGCGGGCCCGGGGCGGCACAATGTTTCACGTGAATCATGAGCCGGGCGCCGAGATCCATCACACCGACCCGTTCGCCGTACCGGCCGGGCAGCGCTCGCCGGTCCGCCGGCTGCGCGGCCGGCTGGCCGCGCCGGTGACGCTCTGGACGGCGCCCGGCCCGGCCGGGCTGACCGTCTCGTCCACCCTGGTGGCCGAGGGGGAGCCGGACCGGCTGCTCGGGCTGGTCGACCCGGAGTCGGAGCTGTGGGCGGCGGTCGAGGAGGCGGGCCGGTTCGCCGTCGCTCCGCTCGGCCCCGGGCACCGGCAGCTCGCCGACCGGTTCGCCGGGCTCTTCCCGTCCCCGGGCGGCCTCTTCGCCCTCGACTCCTGGACCGACACCCCCTACGGGCCGGTGCCCGCGGACGCCGGCGGGTGGGCCGGGTGCCGGCTCGACACCGCCCGGGAGTACGGCTGGGGCCTGCTGGTCGAGGCCACCATCGAGGCGGTCGACCTGGCCGAGGAGACCGCGCCGCTGCTCCACTACCGCGGTCGCTACCGGGGGCTGACCGACTGACCACCGACCGCTGACCGGAGTGACCTGGGTCACTCGGCGCAGCCGGACTGCCGTTCGGCGCAGGCGTCGACCATGGCCGATCGCGGCCTTCCCCGGCGGGGAGCGCGCTCTCTACCGTGCGCGAAAACTCCCCACGCCTGCGAAGGTGGTGATCCACAGATGTCCACGGACACACCCGCGTCCGCACCCGCCGAGTCGGCGGCGGAACGGTACCTCGCCGTCCAGCGGTCGGACGAGTTCGCCGGGTTGCGGCGCGCGCTGCGCGGCTTCGTCTTCCCGATGACCGTCGCGTTCTTCCTGTGGTACGCGCTCTACGTCATCCTCTCCGCGTACGCGCGGGGTTTCATGGGCACGAAGCTGGTCGGCAACATCAACGTCGCCCTGGTCTTCGGCCTGCTCCAGTTCGTCTCCACGTTCGTCATCGCCTGGCTCTACTCGCGGTTCGCCGACCGGAAGATCGACCCGGTCGCCGACCGGATCCGCGCCGAGATGGGGGAGGTGAGCCATGAACGCGGTCCTCGCGGCTGAGGCGGGCAGCACCACCGCCCGCAACCTGACGATCACGCTCTTCCTGGTCTTCGTGGCGATCACGCTGGCCATCACGGTCTGGGCCAGCCGGCAGACCAAGACCGCCACCGACTTCTACGCCGGCGGCCGGTCCTTCTCCGGCTTCCAGAACGGCATGGCCATCGGCGGCGACTACATGTCCGCCGCGTCCTTCCTGGGCATCGCCGGCCTCATCGCCCTGTACGGCTACGACGGTTTCCTCTACTCCATCGGCTTCCTGGTCGCCTGGCTGGTGGCGCTGCTGCTCGTGGCCGAACTGCTGCGCAACTCCGGCCGGTACACGATGGCCGACGTGCTGGCCTTCCGGATGCGCCAGCGCCCGGTCCGGACCGCGGCCGCGGTCTCCACCATCACGGTGTCGATCTTCTACCTGCTGGCCCAGATGGTCGGCGCGGGGGCGCTGGTCGCCCTGCTGCTCGGCATCAAGCCGGG
This sequence comes from Micromonospora sp. CA-244673, assembly GCF_050948395.1. Taxonomy (NCBI): domain Bacteria; kingdom Bacillati; phylum Actinomycetota; class Actinomycetes; order Micromonosporales; family Micromonosporaceae; genus Micromonospora; species Micromonospora sp. CA-244673. The sequence goes on from NZ_CP192019.1 coordinate 7,084,099, forward strand.
CACCACCTTCCTCGGCATGGACGCCGACACCGCCAAGGTGGCCACCATCATCATGGTCGGCGCCCTGATGATCATCTACGTCACGGTCGGCGGGATGAAGGGCACCACGTACGTCCAGATCGTCAAGGCGTTCCTGCTGATGACCGGCGCGATCGTCATGACCCTGCTGGTGCTGGCGCACTACAAGTTCAACCTGTCCTCGCTGCTGGGTGACGCCGCCAAGCAGTCGGGCAAGGGCGCGGCCTTCCTCGAACCCGGGTTGCGCTACGGCGTGGAGACACCCGGCGACGCGCTGAAGACCTTCTACAGCAAGATGGACCTGCTCTCGCTGGGTATCGCGCTGGTGCTCGGCACCGCCGGCCTGCCGCACATCCTGATCCGCTTCTACACCGTGCCGACCGCGAAGGCGGCCCGGAAGAGCGTGCTCTGGGCCATCGGCATCATCGGCACCTTCTACCTGCTCACCCTCGCCCTCGGCTTCGGCGCGGCGGCGCTGGTCGGCGGTCAGGCGATCACGGCGCAGGACAAGGCCGGAAACACGGCCGCGCCGCAGCTCGCCGAGGCGCTCGGCATCGACTTCTTCGGCGGGGACCTGGGCGGGGCGACACTGCTGGCGATCATCGCGGCGGTCGCCTTCGCGACGATCCTGGCGGTGGTCGCCGGGCTCACCCTGGCCTCCTCGTCCAGCCTGGCGCACGACTTCTACGCCAACGTGGTGAAGGACGGCCAGGCGTCCGAGCGGCAGGAGGTGAACGTCGCCCGGATCTCCGCCCTGGTGATCGGCGCGGTCTCCATCGTGCTGTCGATCTTCGCGCAGAGCCTGAACGTGGCGTTCCTGGTGGCGCTGGCCTTCGCGGTCGCCGCCTCGGGCAACCTGCCGGCGATCCTCTACAGCCTGTTCTGGAGGCGGTTCAACACCTCGGGCGCGGTCTGGGCGATCTACGGCGGCCTGCTCGCCGCCGTGGTGCTGGTCTTCTTCTCCCCGGTGGTCTCCGGGGCGCCGACGGCCATGTTCCCCGACCACGACTGGCACTGGTTCCCGCTGTCGAACCCGGGCATCATCTCGATCCCGATCGGCTTCCTCTGCGGCTGGATCGGCACGCTGCTGTCGAAGGAGCAGGACGAGGAGAAGTACGCCGAACTGGAGGTGCGCTCGGTCACCGGCGCCGGCGCGCACTGATCACACCCCCCACCCCCGGCGGGCCGGAGCCGACGACGGCTCCGGCCCACCGGCTTGAGTAGGCTGGCCGGCATGAAGGTCGCTCCCCGCTTCGGCTCCGGACATCGCATTCTCGTCACCGGCGGCGCCGGCTTCGTCCCGTCCCACCTGGTCGACCGGCTCGTCGACCGCGGGTGCACGGTCGTGGTGCTGGACAACTTCGTCACCGGCTCCAAGGACAACATCGCCCACCTCCTCGAGAAGCCGACCTTCACGCTGATCGAGGCGGACATCTCCGAGGGCCTGCCGACCGACCACCCGGCGATGGCCGAGCGGTTCGACGGGATCCTGCACATGGCCTCCCCGGCCAGCCCCACCGACTTCGAGAAGCTGCCGGTGGAGATCCTGCGGGTCGGCTCGGTGGCCACCCTGCACCTGCTGGAGCGGGCCACCGCCGACGGCGCCCGGTTCCTGATGGCCTCCACCTCCGAGGCGTACGGGGACCCGAAGGAGCACCCGCAGCGCGAGACGTACTGGGGCAACGTCAACCCGATCGGCATCCGGAGCGTCTACGACGAGGCCAAGCGCTTCTCGGAGGCGGCCACCATGGCCTACCACCGCAGCCGGGGCACCGACACCGCGATCGTCCGGATCTTCAACACGTACGGCCCGCGGATGCGGCCGGACGACGGCCGGGCCATCCCGACCTTCATCTCCCAGGCGCTGCGCGGCGAGCCGATCACCGTGCACGGCACCGGCAACCAGACCCGGTCGATCTGCTACGTCGACGATCTGGTGCGGGGCATCCTGCTGCTGCTCGACTCGACCCAGACCGGCCCGATCAACTGCGGCACCGAGCACGAGATGTCGATGCGGCAACTGGCCGAGACGATCGTGTCACTGACCGGAAGCAGCTCCGAGGTGAGCTACATCACCCGCGCCGCCGACGATCCGGAGAAGCGGCGCCCCGATCTGACGCTCGCCCGTGAGCTGCTGGGATACGAGCCCACCGTGACGCCCGAAGACGGCCTCCGACGCACGATCGCGTACTTCCGCGGCCGGCTAGGGTACTGACTCCCGCTGGGAGGAGGCTGACACCCGGCTGCGCCTCAGGGCGCGGGTGGCTCCGCCGACCTACCCTCGGTTACATGTCAGCGACCTCGTCTGCCGGCGTCCCGCTTCCCGCACGTCTGAGTCGGAGCGCGGGCCGCGCCCAGGTTCCCGGCTCCGGCCAGGGCACCACCGGGCGTGCCCGCGCGACCGACGCCCGCTGGTACCCCTCGCACGACGACGAGCCGCGCTCCGGCGGCCCCGGGGGTCCGGGCGGACCGGCCGGGCCGGGCGGGCCCGGCGGCGGCGCCGGCGGTCCCGGCCGGCGCGGCCCGCGGCCGAGGTGGGGGCGCATCGGCCTGGTGGCCGGCGTCGCGGTGCTGGTGCTTGCGCTGCTCGGCGGCGCGGGCGCCTGGCTCTACGCCCGCAACCTCAACGGCGATCTGGCCCGGACGGACCCCTTCTCGCAGATCACCGGGGGCCGGCCGGCCAAGCAGGTCGACGGCGCGTTGAACATCCTGCTGGTCGGCAGCGACTCGCGGGACCCGGACGCCGAGGTGGACGCCGCCGGCAAGTGGCGGGCGGACACGCTGATCGTCATGCACATCCCGGCCGACCACAAGCAGGCCTACCTGGTCTCGATCCCGCGTGACCTCTACGTGCCGATCCCGGAGAGCGCCGGCGCGTCCTGCGACTCGGGCTCGCGCAACAAGATCAATGCTGCCTTCGCGTTCGGCGGCCTGCCGCTCGCGGTGAAGACCGTGGAGTGCTTCAGCGACGTCCGCATCGACCACGTCATGGCGATCGACTTCGGCGGCTTCAAGGAGGTCACCGACGCTCTCGGTGGGGTGGACCTCAAGGTGGAGCGGACCATCAACTCGATCCACAAGCCGTACCGGACGTTCACCAAGGGCGTGAACCACATGAACGGCGCCGAGGCCCTGGACTGGGTCCGGCAGCGCAAGCAGTTCCCCGACGGCGACTTCGCCCGGATGCGCCACCAGCAGGAGTTCCTCAAGGCGCTGATGGACAAGGCGGCCAGCACGGGGACATTGACCAACCCCAAGAAGCTCAACGATTTCCTCAAGGCGGTCACCGCCGCCGTCACGGTCGACCAGGGATTCTCGTTGACCGACATGGCGCTGCAGTTCCGCAACCTGCGCGGGGAGAACCTGACCTTCCTCACCAGCCCGAACCTGGGGGGCCAGACCGTCGACGGCCAGTCGGTGGTGGTCTCCGACCGGGAGAAGGCGCTGGCGATGTACAAGGCCATCGCGGCGGACACGATGGCCGACTGGGTGAAGGCCAACCAGAAGACCGACACCGACGGGAGCGGCGGCTGACGCCGCCCCCGCGAGGCAACACATCCGGTCGGCGGTCAAGGCTCTTTCCACGGTGAGCCAACCGCCGACCGGATCTTTTCAATTGGCCGTTCGGTCACAACCCTGAGCCATTGGCCGAGATTGACGGGAATAGCCCTCGCACGAGGTCGCGAGAACGGGAACAGATACGTACAGTGGTCCCGCCCCCGATCACCGAGCTGGAGCACGCATGCCGGTCCAGACCAGCCGTCGCCCTCAGTCACTGGAGCCCGGTTCGCCCGGGCGGGTTCCCCCGATCATCCCCACGCAGCCCGGCCACGGCGGCCGCGGGCCCGGCGGCGGGAAGAAGCGCACCAAGCGCAAGGACCCGTTCTGGGCCAAGCTCACCGTGATCTTCGGTGCCGTGCTGATGATGACCAGCGGTGTCGCGATCGTCGGCAGCAAGGCGGTGATCGGTCAGGCGACCAGCAGCATCGACCAGGGCAACCTGCTCGGTGAGGCGGGCAAGACCGACGCCGAGGGCGGCAACAGCCTCGAAGGCCCGATCGACATGCTGCTGCTCGGCGTGGACGCCCGCCAGCGCTGGGCCGCCGACGACGTCCGCTCGGACACGATCATCATCCTGCACATCCCGGCCACCCACGACCAGGCCTATCTGATCTCCATCCCCCGGGACACCGAGGCACAGATCCCGGCCTTCGAGAAGAGCGGCTACCGGGGCGGCACCGACAAGATCAACGCAGCCTTCCAGATCGGCGCCCGCAACGGCGGCGGCTGGGAGGGCGGCGCCCAGCTGATGGCCAAGACCATCAAGTCGATGACCGGCATCAGCTTCGACGGCGCCGCGATCATCAACTTCGGCGGCTTCAAGAACGTGATCGACGCCCTCGGCAGCGTGCGCATCTGCGTGAGCCACGAGGTCAAGTCGCACCACATGATGATGGTCGACGGCAAGCCGATGTGGAACGCGGACGCGAAGAAGACCGGCAAGGCGATGACTCCGGTGGTGCACAAGAAGGGCTGCAAGGAGATGGAGGGCTGGGAGGCCCTCGACTACGCCCGCCAGCGCTACGGCCTGCCGAACAGCGACTACGACCGGCAGCAGAACCAGCAGCAGCTGATCAAGGCGATGGCCAAGAAGGCCACCGACAAGGGCATGCTGACCAACCCGATCAAGCTGAACGCGCTGATCAAGGCGGCCGGCAAGGCCTTCATCCTGGACACCGGCGGCGTGCCGATGGCGACCTTCATCTACACGCTCAAGGGCGTCAGCGGGAACGACCTGGTCACCCTCCGGACCAACGGCGGCACCTACAGCAGCGCCGGCAACGGCCGGGAGAAGTTCAACGAAACGACCATGGAGATGTTCCAGGCGGTCAAGAAGGACAAGCTCGCGGACTTCGTGGTGTCGAACCCGTCCGTCCTGTCCACCCGCAAATGACCTGGTGACCGGCCGGTAGCCGCGGCGAAAGCGGCACCGCCCGGGGCTTCCCCCCGTAGCCTGACGTGAGCGGGTCTCATGTCGCGGCTACGGGGGGTATGTCACGTCCAGGCCAGCACGGAACGCACGCGGGCGGGGTCGATCCGCCCGCTGGTCCCGGTTCCTGCTCGGCGCCGGTCTCGCGCTGCTCCTGCTCGCCACCCTCGGCGTGGCCGGGCTGCACTGGCTCACCAACCGGTACGACCGCACGGTCACCAAGGAACAGTTGCTCGACGCGTCGGCCCGGAAGTCGCGTACCAACCTCTCCGGCCCGCTCAACTACCTGCTGATCGGCTCCGATCACCGGCCCGGCGCGAACCCCGAGGACCAGCGCTCGGACAGCATCCTGATCGTGCACGTGCCGGCCGGGCTCCGGCAGGCGTACCTGATCTCCGTCCCGCGGGACCTGCTGGTCGCCATCCCGGCGGCGTCCGGCTACGGCGGCGGCCAGGACAAGGTCAACGCGGCGTACGAGCACGGCGGCGGTGGCGAGGCCGGGGCCCGGCTGCTCAGCGCCACCCTGGCCCGGCTCACCGGGGTCCGCTTCGACGGCGCCGCGCTGATCGACTTCTCCGGCTTCAAACAGGTCATCGACCTGCTCGGCGGTATCCGGATGTGCGTCGACACCCCGGTCCGGTCGATCCACACGAAGACCCAGTTCGACACCGGCTGCCAGCAGATGGACGGCGCCCGGACGCTGGACTACGTGCGGCAGCGCTACGACCTGCCCGGCGGCGACTTCGACCGGCAGCGACACCAGCAGCAGATGCTCCGGGCGGTGCTCGACCGGGCCGGCCAGACCCACCTGCGCAGCGACCCGGTGAAGCTGGACCGGGTGCTCCGGGCGGCCGGCGGGGCGCTGACCCTGGACAGCAACGGCGTACCCCTGGAGGACCTGCTCCTCGCGCTCCGCGGGCTGCCCGCGGACGCCCTGCACGGCGTCCAGGTGCCCTCCTACCCGCAGACCATCGACCAGGTCTCCTACGTGGTGCTGGACAGCGGCGGCGGCGGGCTCTTCGACGCGCTGCGCGGCACCCGCATGCCGGAGTGGGCCGCCGCCAATCCCCGCTGGGTCAACCGCCTCTGACCGGACGGGCCGTCTAGGCTTGGTAGCCGTGTTCGGACCACAGGTTCCCAGCGTGCCCGCGTCGGCCGTGCCCGACGACGTCTACCTGCTCGACGTCCGGGAGGACGACGAGTGGACCGCCGGCCATGCGCCGGCCGCCCACCACCTGCCGATGACCGAGCTGCCCGCCCGGATGGCCGAGGTGCCCGACGACCGCGAGGTGGCCGTGATCTGCCGCTCCGGCGGGCGGTCCGCGCAGGTGGTCGCCTACCTGATGCGCAACGGCTGGGACCAGGTGCGCAACGTCGAGGGCGGGATGGGCGACTGGGCCGCCGCCGGCCGCCCGGTGGTCACCGACGACGGGCAGCCGGGCCGGGTCGCCTGAGGCGCGACGCGGCCATGACCGTCCCCCTGGTCTTCGCACACCGCGGCGCGTCGTACGACCTGCCGGAACACACCCTCGCCGCCTACCTGCGCGCCCTCGACGAGGGCGCGGACGGGCTGGAGTGCGACGTCCGGCTCACCCGGGACGGGCACCTGGTCTGCGTCCACGACCGCCGGCTGGACCGGACCAGCAACGGTCGCGGGCTGGTCAGCGCGCGGACGCTCGCCGAGCTGGAGGCGCTCGACTTCGGCTCGTGGCACCCCGGCGGTGTGGCGGCCGACGGGGACGAACGGCTCGACGAGTCGCACACCCGGCTACTCACGCTGGAGCGGCTGCTCGACGCGGTGCTGGCCGCCGGGCGGCCGGTCCGGCTGCTGATCGAGACGAAGCACCCGTCCCGCTACGGGCGGGACGTCGAGCGCCGCCTGGTCACCGTCCTGCGCCGGTACGGCCTGGCCGAGCCCGGTCCGGACGACCCGGTCCGGGTCACCGTGATGTCCTTCTCGCCGCTCGCCGTACGCCGGATCCGCGACCTCGCCCCGGCGCTGCCCACGGTGCTGCTGCTGGAGGTGCTGCCGCGCTGGCTGCGGCTGGGCCGGCTGCCGTTCGGCACCCGGATCGCCGGGCCGGGGATCGGCCTGGTCCGGGCCCGTCCGCAGCTCGTCCCCGCGCTGCGCGCCGCCGGCAACCAGGTCTACGTCTGGACGGTGAACGAGCCGGCGGACCTGGAGCTGGTGCTGGCCGCCGGGGTCGACGGGGTGATCACCGACCGCCCGGCCCGGACGTTGGCCCGGTTGGGCCGGTGAGGGCAGCCGGTCCGACCGGGGTGCGGTCGCCCGGCCGGGGGTGTCCCCGCACCGGGCGGCGGGGCACACTCGGGACATGCCGGAGCGAACCGACTTCACCGCCCTCATCGCCGGCCACACCAGCGTGATCAAGATGATCAACTCGGGTGAGGCCGGCCTGGCCGTGCTCACCCGGCTGCTCCGCGAGGTGGAGCCCGCCGTCGGCGCGGCCGGCCTGGTGTTCGTGGAGTTCGCTCCCACCGGCGGCCGGGTGATCGCGGCGACCGGCAGCGCCGAGTTCGTCACCGGCCGCCCGCTGCCGGCCACCGACCCGGCCACCGTCTGCCTGCTCTCCGGCCCGCCGGTACGCGAGGTCCGGGTCGACGCGATCCCCGGCGCGCTGGCCGACGAGGTCGCCGCGCGCGGGCTGCGCCGGATGATCCTGGCGCGCGCCGAGATCGGCGGCCTGACCGTGGGCAGCCTGCACGCCCTCTACCCGGAGGGCGAGCCGCTGGACGCCTCCCAGCGGGCCGTGGTCGGCTACGTGGCCGCCTGCATCGCCCACATGTACGGCGACCAGACCGGGCTGCCGGTGCACGGCGACGGCCCGGTGGTGGCAGCGCTCGCCGACGGCCTGGCGGTGGTGGACCGCGAGCACCACGTGCGGCTCTGGAACCCGGCCGCCGCCCAGGTGACCGGGCGGCCCGCCGGTGAGGCGCTCAGTCAGCCGCTGCCGTTCCCGCTCCCCCCGTCCGGGCAGGTCCTCGACCACCGGCTGCCGGACGGCCGCTGGCTGCGGATCACCTCCGGCGAGCTGCCCGGGCCGGGCACCCTGCGGGTGGTCACCTTCCGCGACATCACCGACCAGCAGCGGCGCGACAACGACCGGGACCTCTTCGTCGCGGTGACCAGCCACGAGCTGCGCACCCCGGTCACCGTGATCAAGGGGTACGCGGACACCCTCACCGACCACTGGGAGTCGCTCAGCGACGACGACCGGCGGCAGGCCGCCCGGATCATCGGCCAGCGCGCGAACGAGCTGGCCCGGCTGGTCGACCGGCTGCTCACCGCCGCCACCGAGAACCGCCCCGGCGGCGAGCCGGCCGCCCCGTTCGACCTGGCCGACGCCCTGCGGGCGGCGGTGCCCGACCTGCCGGCGGACGTCCGGCACCGGGTGGTCCTCGACCTGCCGGTCGACCTGCCCAAGGCGCTCGGCGACCGGCACAGCCTGGCCACCGTGCTCACCGAGCTGAGCACCAACGCCGGCAAGTACTCGCTGCCGGACACCCCCATCGAGGTCTGCGCCGAGGCGAACGAACGCACGGTTTCCTTCCGGGTCGCCGACCGGGGCATCGGCATCCGGCCGGAGCACGTGGAACGGGCGTTCGACCGGTTCTGGCAGGGGGAGTCCGGTGACCGGCGCCGCTACCCGGGAGCCGGGCTGGGGCTCTATCTCGTCCGGCAGATCGTTGAACAGCAGAATGGATGGGTATCCCTACGACCGAGGGCCGGTGGGGGTACCGTCGCAGAGGTGCGGCTGCCACGGGGGTAAACCCGGCCCGCACCGGGGTGGGGAAGGAACGACGGTGGGGACGGGCTCGGCCGAACGATCATGGTGCGTGGTGGTGCCCCACCACGCCACCGGCGCGCGCCTGGCCCGGCACCGGCTCGCCGACGAACTGGCCGACGTCGTACCCCCGCCCCTGCTGGCCGACCTGGTGGCCGTCCTCGCCGAGCTGGTCGGCAACGCCGTCCGGCACGCCGACCCGCTGCCCGGGGGAGTGGTCCGGGTGGCCTGGCGGCTGCGAGCGGCGGCCGGTGGACTGACCGTCCAGCTCCGGGTGACCGACGGCGGCTCCGCCTCCGGCCCGCTCATGCGTGTCGCCACCCCGGACGCCGTCGACGGGCGCGGCCTGCACATCGTCTCCGGGCTGGCCAGCCGCTGGGGCGTCGAGCGGGACGGCCTGGGCCAGAGCGTCTGGGCCGAGTTCGACCCGACCGGTTGCACGCGTCCGGACCTGGTCGTGGCCGGTTGAGCCGACCGGGGAGGCGGGTCCTGCCCACGGCCGTCCGGTCCGGCATCTAGGCTGTGTCGCCGTGAGCAAGCGTCGAAAGAGCCAGCGGGCCGCCGAAGCCACCCCGAAGCGGGAGAAGGTGCGCGACGTCTTCGTGCCCCGACCGTTCGAGGGCCTGGTCGACGAGCCGGAGTGGATCGCCCTGCGCGAACTGGTCCCGGCCGCCTCCGCGCCGCTGCGGCTGACCCCCGAGCTGGTCGAGGAGCACGGCGACCGGCCGGTGACCCTGGCCACCGTGCTGCCGATGGCCGCCCCGGCGATGACCAAGCCGGACGGGCGGGTCTTCATCGGCCTCCAGCGGCACCAGCAGTCCGGTGACGTCTCGCGGGACCTGGCCGACGCGCTGCTCTGCGCGCTGCGGACCGAGCCGGGCAGCCAGGTGAGCGTGCCGCCACTGCCCGGGCCGGGCCCCCGCCTCCAGGACATCCTGGTGGACGGGCCGCTGGAGATCACCATGCACGACGGCTTCGAGTTCTGGCTCGACCCGGGCGCCGCCGACGACCCGGGCGTGCAGGCGTCCCTGGAGCGGGCCAACGCGGCGATCTACCCGACGGTCAAGCTGGCCGCGGCGCGGGCCGCGTACTGGTGTCAGGTGCCCGAGAAGGCGCACGTGCGCTGGGTGCTGCCGGACGACGAGGACGCCGCGCTGGACGCCCTGTCCCGGCTGAGCGTGGCCGGCACGCTGACCCTGGGCGACGACACCCGCTTCGCCGGCATGTTCCGGGCGCACGGCCGCCTGGTGCCGGTCTGGGACCTGCCCGAGGACGTCCCGGCCGCCGACTGGGAGGAGCCGGTGACCGGCTTCGCCAAGCGGTACGCCGAGGCGCTGGAGGAGCGGGAGCCGCTGGACGCGGCCGGGCGCCGGGCCCGCCAGGGCCTGCTCGGCCGCCAGCTCACCCTGCGCTGAGGCCCAGCGGCTCGCGGACCAGCGGGCAGGACATGCAGCGGGGCCCGCCCCGGCCGGAGCCCAGCTCGGACCCGGCGATGGCGATCACCTCGATGCCGGCCCGTTCGAGCTGGGCGTTGGTCTCCACGTTCCGCTCGTAGCCCACGCAGAGCCGGGGGGCGAGCGCGAGCGTGTTGTTGCCGTCGTCCCACTGCTCCCGTTCGGCGGTGACCGGGTCCAGCCCGGTGTCGATCACCCGGAGCTGGTCGAGGTCCATGGCGTCGGCGGCGGCCCGCAGGAACGGCGCCGGGCCGTCGACCCGCGGGTCCTCGCCGTCCGCGCCGGCGATGACCGTGTACGCGGACAGCTCGCTGGCGATGTTCGGATACATGAGCACGGCGTCGACGTCGACCATCGTGCAGACCGTGTCGAGGTGCATGGTGGCCCGCTCCTGGGCGATCGGCACCACCAGGATGGTGTGCGCGAGCCCGGCGGCGAAGACCTGCCGGCCCAGCCGCTCCGCCCCGGCCGGCGTGGTCCGCTCGCCCACCCCGACGGCGAGCACCCCCGGCGCGAGCAGCAGCACGTCACCGCCCTCCAGGTGCTCCAGCTCGGGGTGGTAGACGAACTCGGTGCCGACGAACCGCGGGTGGTGGCGGTAGATCGCGTCGGTCAGCGTGGTCTCCGGCCGGCGGGCCGGCATGGCCAGGCTGGTCACCCCGACCCGGTCCCCGATCCAGACCGACGAGTCACGGGTGAAGAGCAGGTTGGGCAGCGGGTCGATGACGAAGTCGTGCCGGTCCATCAGTGTCCAGACCAGACCGCCGGGGCGGTCCGGGCCGATCCGCAGCTCCTCGTGGGCCAGCCCGGCGACGAACACGTCGGCCAGCGCGGCCGGGTCGAGGTACGTCAGGTGGTCGGCGACGCGACGGCGCAGGGTGTCGCCCAGCCGGGGCGAGCGGAGCACCAGCTCGGTCAGCTCGGCCCGCGCGTCCGGCACGGCGAGGGTCTCGGCGAGCAGGGTGGCCAGGTAGAGCACCTCGACCCCGCGGGACCGCAGGGCGGCCGCGAAGGCGTCATGCTCCTCCTGCGCCCGGCCCACCCATGGGATAGCGTCGAAGAGCAAGGAGTCGTTGTTGCGTGGGGTGAGGCGGGCGAGTTCCGGCCCCGGGCGGTGCAGCAGCACCGTGCCGAGCCGACCGACCTCGCTGTCCACGTAGTGGGTCACCTTCGCAGCCTAGGACAGGCTTCCGCACCATCCGAGAAAAGAAGTGTGAATGAATATGGCATTCATCCGCACTCATTCCGGCGCTCCAACTTGCCGAGCACCGGGGGGCGCAACGTAGGGTAGTGGAGACATAACTTCGAGAGACCTTTTGCCGGAGGTCGCGATGACTGTCTTTCCCGCTCGCCGAGCCGTACCGAGCCGGGCACTGCCGCCCGTCTCGGTGCCGCACCCCCGGGTCGAGTCCACCTCGGTGCTCGAGCCGGCCCGACCGACTCCGCTGGAGTGGGCCCGCCGTCGGCGGGCCGAGCGGGGGGCCCGCCGGTTGGAGGCGGCCGGGGCCCGGGCCCTCGGTCAACTCGACCACCTCGGCCCCGCCTGGCACGTCATCGAGTGGCCCCGCACCGACGCCGCGGACGTCCTGCTCGACCGCACCCGTGACGAGCGGGCCGGGTTCCTGGCCATCGGGCCGAGCGGGCTCTTCGCGGTCACCATCGCCGACCACGGCCGGGCCCGGGTGCTCGTCGCCGGCGACGTCGTGCAGATCAACGGCAAGCGTCCGCCCTATGTGGCCGAGGCGCGCCGCGACGCCAAGCGGGCCAGCAAGGCCCTCTCCGACGCCGTCGGCCTGCCGATCCCGGTGAGCCCCGTGCTGACCTTCGTCGGCTCCGGGGTCATCAGCGTCTACGGCCTGCCCAAGGACTGCCTCATGGCCACCCACCGGGAGCTGGACCGCCTGCTCGTGGCCGGTGGCAACCGGATCAGTCCGGCCACCGCCGAGAAGCTCTCCCGGGTCGCCCAGTCCCCGTCGACGTGGCTCAACGGCACGTACCGTCCAGCGGCCGACTACCGGTGGTACGACGAGGGCCGAACGGCCGCTGACAAGCGGGCCGCCCGCCGGTAACGTCTCCGGCGACGCCACGCGGTCCGCGGGTCCGCCCCGGTGGTTCCGTCGGCCCGCGCCGTCGCCGGCCGCCCGGCACCGGGCACCGTCGCACCGACACCTGTCCCCCGGTCCCGCCGAGCCCCGGACCCCGTGCGGCTCCGGCCACCGGAGACGCAGCGCGGTCGGGCGGTCGTCGTGACGACCGGCTAGCGTGGACAGACCGTCGGTGTACATAGGAGGCGCGGTGGCCCACGTCGAACTCTCGCTCTCGGAAGTGTTCGTGCCTCCGGCGGGGACGCCCACCGAGCAGGAGTCCGACAACGTCGGGCGGTGGTCCGGCATGGTCTCCCAGGCCGCCGAGCCCTGCCTGCTGATCGACGCCGACACCACCGTGGTGGCGATCTCCTCGTCCGGCTGCGACCTGCTCTGCCTCGGCGCCCCGGAGGACGTGATCGGCCGGCCGCTGCTGGAGGGCGGCCTGCGCCTGGTCGACTTCACGGCCAGCCCCAGCGAGCTGACCGAGCAGGAGACCGACAAGATCCCGCCGCTGCTGGCGGTGCACTCCGGCCGGCTGGCCCGGGGGCTGCTCCGGGTCCAGGGGCCCGGCTCCGACGCGGGCACGACGGTCGACGCCATCTCCACGCCGGTGCTCACCGACGGCCAGGTGGCCGGCTCGCTCTCCTTCTTCTCGGCGGTCTGACCTGCGGGAATGTGTGGCGATCGCCGCACCGGGCGGTGCTGGGGCACAGCCACGCGGAGGCCGTAGGGTGCCCTCATGCTCGATGTCGCTCTGTTGCCGGGCGCGTACGCGGTGTGCCGCCTGCCGGCCGGCACCATGCTGCCCCCGCACACCTGGGGCGCGCTGGGCGACCGCGACGTGGTGACGGTGAGCTGGACCGCCGACGGCGTCTCGGTGATCTGCCCCGCCGAGCGGGCGCCCGCCGGGGCGGACGTGGAGACCGAATGGCGCTGCCTGCGGCTGGTCGGCCCGCTGGACGCGGCGGTCACCGGCACCCTCGCCGCACTGATCGACCCGCTCGCCCGGGCCCGGGTCAACGTGGTGGCCTTCTGCACGTACGACACCGACCACCTGCTGGTGCCCGCCGTGCGACTGGTCGAGGCGACGAACGCCCTGGAACGGGCCGGGCACCGGGTCCAGACCTGACTTCACCCGCCCGGGTGATCCTCCTACGATGGGCTCGGCCGACCGGCCATGACGACATCCGTCGATGCCGAGGATCGCACCGTGCCCTGCATCCCGCCCCACCCCGCCCGCCGACGCCTCCCGGTGGTGCTGGCCGCCCTGCTCGCCCTCGCCGGCTGCGGCGCGCCGCCCCAGCTGACCGACCCGGCCGCCTCCGCGACCACCGCCCCGACCGCCTCCGCCACCCCCAGCGCGACGCCGGCCGCACCGGTGACCCCGACCGGGCCGGCCCGCACGGCGCCCACCCCGGACCCGACCGCCACGCCCTGCCGGTCCGGCCCGTCCGGCGACCGGGTGATCGCCCTGCTGCGCGGTTCGGCCCGGGTGCTGCCCCGCGACGTCCGGGTCACGGTGCGGACGGGCCCGCTCTGCGCGGAGGGCTGGCAGTACACCGTGCTGGCGGTCAGCGGGCACGAGGAACTCCAGGTGGTCACCCGGGGCCGGCCCACCGCGCTGGAACTGGTCACCGCGGGCACCGACGTGTGCGGCGTGGAGGTGCGGGCCGCCGGCCCGTCCGGCATCCGGACCCTGGCCTGCGACGGCACCCCCGGTGCGTAGTCTGGTCGACATGCCGGGAACACCGCCGACCCGCTTCGTCTACCTGGGTCCCGAGGGCACCTTCGCCGAGCAGGCGCTGCGCACCGTCCCCGCCGCCGAGCGGGGTGGCCGGACGCCGGCGCGCAGCGTGGGCGAGGCGCTGGACGCCGTACGGGCGGGCGAGGCGGACGCGGCGCTGGTGCCCATGGAGAACTCGATCGGCGGCGCCGTCGGCGTGACCCTGGACGAGCTGGCCGAGGGGGAGCCCCTGGTGATCACCCGTGAGGTGATCCTGCCGGTCGAATTCGTCCTCGCCGCCCGCTCCGGCGTCGCGCTGGCCGAGGTGCGCACCGTGGCGGCCCACCCGCAGGCGTCCACCCAGTGCCGGGGCTGGCTCCGCGACCACCTGCCCGACGCCACGGTGGTCGACGTGCTGTCCAACGGCGCCGCCGCGGCGGGCGCGGCGAACGGCGAGTACGACGCCGCCATCTGCGCCCCGATCGGCGCCACCCGGCACCGGCTGGCCGTGCTCGCCGACAAGATCGCCGACCACCCGGACGCGGTGACCCGGTTCGCGCTGGTCTCCCGTCCCGGCCCGCCCCCGCCCCCGACCGGCGACGACGTGACCTCGCTGGCGGTCTACATCGCGCACGACCGGGTCGGCGCGCTGCTCTCGGTGCTCACGGAGCTGGCCACCCGCGGAGTGAACCTGACCCGGATCGAGTCCCGTCCGACCGGCGAGGCGCTCGGCCGGTACGTCTTCTTCCTCGACTGCACGGGCCACGTCGGCGACGTGCGCCTCGGCGAGGCGTTGCAGGGGCTGCGCCGGGTCTGCGCGGACGTGCGCTTCCTCGGGTCGTACCCCCGGCACCGCTGGAGCCCGGCGGCGGGCGACCGGCCGGTCCCCGCTCCGGCCGGCCTCTCCGACACCGACTACGCGGACGCGGCGGCCTGGCTGACCCGGCTGCGCGCCGGCGAGCTGAACTGACGGTGGCGGGGCGCCCGGAGCGGGCGCCCCGCGCACCGGACGGTCACTGCAGCAGGCCGCCGAGCAGGCCGCCCTGCTGCTGCTGGGCGCCGCTGCCCTGCACCGGAGGCTCCTCCGAGGGCTGGACCACGACGAAGCCCTGACCGGCGAAGCTCATCGTGAACGCCTCGCCGGTGCTCCGGCCCAGCAGCGTGCCCAGGCCGAGCTGCTCGGCCCGGTGGTAGCCGGTCTGGAGGTTGGCCGACCAGCAGACCGCGGCCTGCGGGTCGACGTAGGTGGGCTGGTCGACGTTGAGCACCACCGGGGTGCCCTTGGTGGTGATCGCGATCCGGCCGTGGCCGGTGAAGACGCAGTTGAACAGGCCGGACGAGGACGCCATCCCGGCGCCACCGACCATCTTGATGTCGTACTGGAGGGTCGCGTCGAAGGCCAGCACGCTGGAGCCGTTGATCGACAGGGCGTCCCCGGGCTCCAGGTCGATGATGTGCACGTCCTTGGCGAGCTCGGCGAGGAAGACGTCGCCGCGCCCGGAGAGCTTCATCAGCGGCACGCCCTCACCGGTGAGCCGCTGCTTGATGAACTTGCCGATGCCGCCGGAGCCGAGCGCCTGGAACTGCACCTGACCCTGGTACGCGACCATGGACCCGACGCGGGCCATCGCCTCGCCGTTCAGCTCGATCTTCAGCATCTTGGAGTTCTGCAGCCGCATGCCCGGCTGCTGGGACTCCTTCTCAAGGTTCTCCGCGGAGAACAGCGCGCTGCGCATGGGTTTCCTCCTGCATCGGGATGTGCCTGCACCGGAGGTTAGGGGACCCGCGCAACAGCGGGGATCAGCCGAGCGGGGCGCGCCGCGGGCCCGGTCAGCCCCACCCGAGGGCGTGCAGGCGCGCGTCGTCGATGCCGAAGTGGTGGGCGATCTCGTGCACCACCGTCACCGCCACCTCGTCCACGACGTCGTCCTCGGTGTCACAGATCCCCAGGATGGGGTTGCGGTAGATGAGGATGCGGTCCGGCAGCACGCCGGCGTAGTCCCAGCCCCGCTCGGTGAGCGCGTGCCCCTCGTAGAGCCCGAGCAGGTCCTCGCCCGGCGGCGGGTCGTCCTCGACCAGGATGACCACGTTGCTCATCAGCCCGAGCAGCTCCTCGGGCACCTCGTCGAGCGCCTCGCCGACGAGCTCCTCGAACCGCTCCCGGCTCATCTGCACGGCCACGCGGCCCGGCCACCCTTCACGATCGGCGCGCGACACGGCAAGGGCGCCCGGTGGGAGCACCCTTGCCGTGTCGGGCGTGGTCAGCCCAGGCGGGCGTTCAGCGTGATCTGCGCGCCCGGGGAGAGCAGCCGGGAGATCGGGCAGTTCTCCTTGGCCGCCTCGGCCAGCTTGGTGAACTCGGCCTCGTCCAGGCCCGGGACCTGGCCGACGGTCTCCAGGTCGATCCGGGTCACGGTCATGCCGGCGTCGGTCTTGTCGAAGTGCACCGTGGCGGTGGTCTCGACCGAGGCGTCGGTGGCGCCCGCGTCGGCGAGCTGCTTGGAGAGGGCCATCGAGAAGCAGCTGGCGTGTGCGGCGCCGATCAGCTCCTCGGGGTTGGTGCCCTCGCCCTCCTCGAAGCGCGACTTGAAGGAGTAGTTGCCGGTGAGGCCGCCCTTGCCGGTGCGGACGGTGCCGGACCCCTCGGTGAGGTTGCCCTGCCAACGAGCGGAAGCGGTACGGATAGGCATGGCACCGACGCTAACCGAAAGCTGCCCGGCCCGCACCGGCCTGCGCGCTTGCGCTCCCTGTCACCGGGTGCCGCTTGTGCCATGATTCGACCCAGGCCCGCGTACGGGAAGGTGGCCGATGTCCCAGGATCCCCCCATCCCCAGGCAGGACAACCGGTCCGACGACACGACCGTCGTCGAGTGGGGCGACGCCGAACCGGCCCCGCCCGGCCGGGTCGGGCGCTCACTCGCCGGCCTGGGCCGGGACCACCGCCTTCCGCCGGTGCTCGCCGGCCTCGGCGCGGTGGCCGCGGTCGCCTCGCTGATCGGCGAGTGGCTGGTGGTGACCGTCCCCAACGAGGGCCCGGACGGGAGCAGCACGATCCGGCTTCCGAGCGGGGTCGCGGAGGTGGGCGGCTTCGGGGTGGCGTACCTGGTGGGACTGCTCGGCCTGGCGGTCGCCGTGGCCCTGGCGCTGCGCGGCGCGCCCCCGGTGCGGCAGCACGCCCGGCTCGCGGGTCTCGGTCTCGCGGCGGCCCTGCTGGCCGTGCTGACCGCGACCGCCTTCTCCCTGCAGGAGGTGAGCCGCCGCGCCCTCTTCTTCCCCGCCGAGCAGCGGTTGCAGGTCGAGCACGGGCGCGGCCTGGTCACCGCCTTCCTCGCCACGGTGCTGCTGGCCGCCGCGCTGCACCTGTCCGGCCGGGCCGGCGCCAGGCCGGACGGCCGGGTGGACGAGCCCCGGGCGGAGCCGGCCGACGAGGCGCCGGACGGCTGGTCCGGGCGGAGCCGGCGCCGGGCGGCCGAGGACGAGCTTCCGCCGGCCCCGGCCGACCTGAGCGTGCAGCCCACCACGCCCTTCGCCCGGCCCGAACCGCCCCGCTGACCGGCCGGCGACCAGGCCCTTCGCCCGCCCGACCGCACCTGCGGAGCGGGCCGTGAGGGGGACACCGGACGGCCGCCGCGGGTTGGTGTCCGATTCGCCGAAAAGCCATGGTTGCGACCCGTTCCGCGAGATACGGTTGCTGCCCGCCGTCCGGTGGCCGCGGCACCGAGGACCTGGACGGCCGACGCGACGGCGGCGGGCGAAGGAGGAACCATGATCCGCCCGGGACTGCCCAAGCTGATCGCCACCGACCTCGACGGCACGCTCGTCCGCAGCGACGAGACCGTCTCCGCCTACACCCACGACGTGCTCGACCGGGTGCGGGCCGCGGGGATCCCGGTGGTCGGCGCCACCGGCCGGGGGCCGCGCCTGACCGAGCTGACCCGCAACGACATCCGCGCCGCGGACTTCCTGGTGATGGCCGGCGGGGGCCGGGTGGTCGACCAGAGCGACCCGGCGGGACCGCTGGTGCTGCGCGATGAGCGCCTGTCCGGCAGCGTGCTGGCCCGGATCCTGGCCGACCTGGAGGCCGCCGTCGGCCCGCTCACCGTGATGGTGGAGGCGTCGGACGAGCCCGACGCGCCGCTCTGGGGCGACTACCACCCGAGCTGGCCCTACCCGGACCGGTTCGAGGCGCGCAGCCGCGCGGAGTGCCTCTCCTGCGACGTGCTCAAGGCGTTCGCGCGGACCGCCGACCACCACGTGGACGAGCTGCTGGCGGTCGGCCGCCGGATCGTCCCGGCCGAGCTGGCCACACTCACCCAGGCCGGGCTCGGCTTCGTCGAGATCTGCCCGCCCGGTGTGGACAAGTCCACCGGGCTCAGCGTGGTCGCCGAGCGGCTCGGCGTCGACCCGGCCGAGGTGCTGGTCTTCGGCGACCAGCCGAACGACCTGCCGATGTTCGAGTGGGCCGGCTGGGGCCGCGTGGCGGTGGCCAACGCGCACCCGGAGGTGCGGGCCGCGGCCGACGAGATCACCCTGCGCAACGACGACGACGGCGTCGCGGTCTACCTGGACCGACTACTCTCCCGGTGATGGGAGAGGCACCTCGGCTCGTCGCGACCGACATCGACGGCACGCTGCTCCGGGACGACCGGACGCTCAGCCCGCGCACCGCGGCGGTGCTGGCCCGGATCTCCGCGGCGGGCACGCCGGTCGTGCTGGTCACCGGCCGTCCCATCCGCTGGCTCCAGCTCGTGTACGACCAGCTCGCCGAGCCCCTGCCGGCGATCTGCGCGAACGGCGCGGTGGTGTACGACCCGGTCACCGACGAGGTGCTCCGCGCCGATCCACTCGCCCCCGAGCTGCTGGCCGAGGTGGCCCGGCGGCTCCGGGCCGAGGTGCCCGAGGTGAGCTTCGCGGTGGAGATCGTGGACAGCCGGCAGATGCGGCACGAGGCGCACTACCCGCTGCGCTGGGACGCCGACGCCGACGCGATCCGGGCCATCGAGTCGCCGGAGGAGCTGCTCGCCGTCCCGGCGGTGAAGTTGCTGGCCCGGGCCGGGGAGCAGGACCCGGACGTGTTCGTGCGGGTGGTGGCCGGCGCCCTGCAGGGGCTGGCCGAGGCGACCCACTCGTCGTACAGCGGGCTGGTGGAGATCTCCGCCGCCGGAGTGACCAAGGCGGCCGGCCTCGCCTGGTACGCGGCGCGACTCGGCATCGACGAGCGGGACGTGCTGGCCTTCGGCGACATGCCGAACGACGTGCCGATGCTGACCTGGGCCGGCCGGGCGGTGGCGGTCGCCAACGCCCACCCGGCCGTCCTGGCGATCGCCGACGAGGTCGCCGGGGCGAACACCTCCGACGGCGTGGCCGCGTATCTCGAACAGGTCTTCGGGGTGGCCTGAGCGGCCGGGGCGCGCTCGCGCCCCGGCCGGTCAGAGGTACTGGCCGGGCGCGTGGCCCTCGTTGCCCTGCGGCATGCCCGGCATGCCCGGCACCATCCCGCCGCCCGGGCCGCTGGGCAGCGCCTGCCGTCCGGAGCGCATCTGCTCCAGCTGGACGCGGGCGGCCATCTGCTGGGCGACCAGCGCCGCCTGGATGCCGTGGAACAGCCCCTCCAGCCAGCCGACCAGCTGGGCGTGGGCGATCCGCAGCTCGCCCTCGCTGGGCGCCTGGTCCTCGGTGAAGGGCAGCGAGATCCGCTCCAGCTCCTCGCGCAGCTCGGGGGCGAGGCCCTCCTTCAGCTCGACGATCGAGCGCTCGTGGATCTCCCGCATCCGGTGCCGGCTGGCGTCGTCCAGGGGCGCCGCCTTGACCTCCTCCAGCAGCTGCTTGATCATGCTGCCGATCCGCATCACCTTGGCGGGCTGCTCGACCAGGCGGGCCGGATCCTCACCCTGGCCCTCCTCGGTCTGCACCGTGCCGACCGGCCGGCCATCCGGCCCGACCACCACCACGGTGCCGGGGATGCCATCGTTGCCCTGTTCGTCGTCCTGTCCGGCGAAGCGCGCTTCGGTCATGGGACCCATCTTTACCCACCTCCACCACGCGCACGCGCCCGGTCCGGCTGCCGGGCCGGAACCACCCGGCCGGGACGCGCTACCGTCGCCGTCATGCCCGCAGACCCGCGCGCCGTGCTGACCCGGCCGGCCCCGCCGCCGGACGCCACCGTCGCCTACGGCGACCACCCCGACCAGTGCGCCGACCTGCGCCGGCCGGCCGGCGACGGGCCGCCCCGCCGGCTCGTGGTCGTGGTGCACGGCGGCTTCTGGCGGGCCGAGTACGACCGCACCCACACCGGCCCGATGGCGGCGGCGCTGGCCGCGCTCGGCCACCCGGTCGCCCAGATCGAGTACCGGCGCACCGGCCAGCCGGGCGGAGGCTGGCCGCACACCCTCACCGACGTGCTGGCCGGGGTGGCGGCGCTGCCCAAGCTGGCCGCGGCCGCGCTGCCCGGCCTGGTGGCCCCCGTCCCACCGATCGTCGTCGGCCACTCGGCCGGCGGGCACCTGGCGCTGTACGTCGCCGCGCACGCCCCGACCACGGTCGGCGGCGTGCTGGCGCTGGCGCCGGTCGCGGACCTCGCCGAGGCGTACCGGCTGGACCTGGACGCCGGCGCGGTGGCCGCGCTGCTCGGCGGCGGCCCGGCCGACTTCCCGGACCGGTACGCGGCCACGGATCCATCGTCGTTGGTGCCCGTGCAAACACGCACGGTAGTCATGCACGGGGTTCTCGACCGGCAGGTTCCGATCACCATCAGCCGGTCCTGGGTGGCGGCCGCCCGGGCCGCCGGCAGTCCCGCCACGCTGATGGAGCTGCCCGAATGTGAGCATTTCGGGCTGATCGCACCCGACTCGGCGGCCTGGCCGCAGGTCGTGGCCGCGTTGCGGTCGCTTCACGATGATCTTCCGGGCATTGACGCAGCGTCGCGGAGCAGGTAGAACGCCGAGGGGGCGTTGCACCCTGGCCGCTCCATCGGGAAGGAAATTGGTGTCGCAGATGAACCGCAGGCGGGCGCTACAACTGCTGGCCGCACTGGGTACCACCGGGCTGGCGGCGGGCTGTGGCTCCGGGACCGACACCGCCGACGAGGCCAAGCCGGGCAGCCCGATCAAGATCGGCCTGATCGTCCCGGGCAGCGGCCCGAACAAGGTCATCGGGGACGAGATCACCAACGGGTTCCAGATGTTCCTCACCCTCAACGACGGGCAGCTCGGCGGCCACCCGGTGACGGTGGTGCCGGCCGAGGAGGGCGACACCGCCAAGACCGGTCAGGCCGCCGTCGACCGGCTGGTCAAGGAGGGCGTGCTGGCGCTCACCGGCGTGGTCAGCTCCGCCGTGATGCTCGGCATCCGGGACGCCGTGGAGCAGGCACGGATGCCGCTGATCGGCTCCAACGCCTCCCCCATCAGCCTGCAGAGCGTCGTCTACATCTGGCGCACCTCCTACGTCCTGAACGAGCCCGGTGAGGCGCTCGGGGAGTACCTGCGGCAGTCGCTGGACGCGTCCAGCCGGATCGCCATCTTCGGCACCCAGGGCCAGAGCAGCCGGGACGTCATCGACGGCCTCCGGCGCGGCTACGAGCAGGGCGGCCGGCGGCTCGCCGATGACCCGATCTTCACCCCCGACTACCCCAACCCCGGCAAGGGGGTCTACACGGGCTCGATCCGCAAGGCCCTGGACCGGCGGCCCGGACCCGACGCGGTCTTCTGCCACTACACCGGGGCGCAGGCCGTGCAGTTCGTCAAGCAGCTCTACGCCGAGGGCTACCGGGGCCCCATCTACGCGCCCGGCTTCCTCACCGAGGGCACCGTGCTCGGCCAGCTCGACGACGGCGAGAAGGGCGAGGAGCGAGGGCTGATCGAGGAGAACGGCATCGAGACCGCGCTGAACTACTCGGCCGACCTGAACAACACCGCCAACCGGGTCTTCGCCTCGGCGTACCGCAAGACGTACAACGCCTCCCCCACCACCTACGCGATGGCCTCGTACGACGCCGCGCTGGTGCTGGACAAGGCGATCCGGCTGGTCGGTGACAACCCGACCCCGCAGCAGGTCAACCTGGCGCTCGGCAAGATCGGCCAGATCGACAGCCCGCGCGGCGCCTGGCAGTTCAACCAGTCGCGCACCCCGCAGCAGAAGTGGTACCTGCGCCGGGTCCAGCTCGACGGCCGGATGCTCGCCAACGTCGTGATCAACGAGCTGGCCACGCTCGGCTGATCCACCCCGCGCACGCGAAACGGGCGGCCTCCCCTCGGGGAGACCGCCTGTTTCCGTGCGTTCAGTGGCGCAGTTCGGCGATGCAGCACTTCACGCTGCCGCCGCCCTTCTTCAGCTCGGCCAGCTCGACCGGGACCGGGTGGTAGCCGGCCGCCTTGAGCTTGCCGGCCAGCCGGGTCGCCTCGCTGTTCAGCACCACGTTGAGGCCGTCGCTGACGAGGTTGAGGCCGAAGGTCAGGGCGTCCTCGTCGTCCGCGACCACCGCGTCGGGGAAGAGCTGGGTGAGCACCTTCTGGCTGGCCGCCGAGAAGGCGCCCGGGTAGTAGACGATGTTCTCGTCGTCGATCGAGGCGAGCGCCACGTCCAGGTGGTAGAAGCGCGGGTCGACCAGGCGCAGCGAGACCACCGGCCGGTGGAGCGCCTCCTGCGCCTCGGCGTGCGCGGCCAGCTCGGTGCGGAAGCCGTGACCGGCGAGGATCAGCCCGCCGTGCGCCTCCGGCAGGTAGGCGAAGTCGCCCTCGCCCTCGTTGGTCTCGCTCGGCGCGATGAACCGCCAGCCGTTCTCCTCGTAGAACGCCCGGTGCACGGCGGCCTCGGCGGCCCGCTGCTCGTGCTTGAACTGGGCGCCGTAGACCGTGCCGTCCACCACGAACGCGCCGTTGGCGGCGTAGACCATGTCCGGCAGCCCGCGGCCGGGGGTGAGCAGGTGGACCTCGTGGCCGAGGCCGACCAGGGTCTCCCGCAGGCGGTCCCACTGCTTGACCGCCAGCTCCGCGTCGACCGGGGCGGTCACGTCCATCCACGGGTTGATCGCGTACTCGACCGCGAAGTGCTCGGGCGAGCACATGAGATATGTCCGCTTTCGCGGGACTCGCTGCTGGTTCACGGTCACCAAGAGTAGGTACGGTACAACTTTGGTAACAGCCACAACCATTGCTTCCCAGAGGCGGAACGTTGCAGATAGACGCGGTTGATCAGCGAATCATTGCGTTGCTCGTGGCGGATGCCCGCGCCTCGTACGCGGACATCGGCACGCGGGTGTCACTCTCCGCCCCCGCCGTCAAGCGCCGGGTCGACCGGCTCCGATCGGCGGGGGTCATCCGGGGCTTCACCGCGGTCGTCGACCCGGCCGCCGTCGGGTGGACCACCGAGGCGTTCGTCGAGCTGTTCTGCGCCGGCCGGACCACCCCGGCCCAGATCGGCGCCGCCGCCCGCCGGCATCCGGAGGTGGTCGGCGCGTACACGGTCTCCGGCGAGGCGGACGCGCTCGTGCACCTGCGGGCGGCCGACATCGCGCACCTGGAGGAGGCGCTGGAGCGGCTGCGGGCCGAATCCTTCGTCACCTCGTCCCGCAGCACCATCGTCCTCTCCCGGCTGGTCGAGTCCCCCGGCGTCGGCCCCTCGTCGGCTTGACCTGAACCGCACTTCAGGTCGTCAACTGGACCCGGACGTTCCGAGGGCGGCAGCGGGGAGGCGACATGCGGGCGGTGTGGCTACGGGAATTCGGCGGGCCGGAGGTGCTGGTGCCCGGACCGGCGCCGGATCCGGTGCCCGGCCCGGGACAGGTGCTCATCGACGTGGCGCACGCGAACATCACCTTCGTCGAGACGATGTTCCGGGCCACCGGGTTCGGCCCGTTCACCGCGGCCCTGCCGGTGATCCCGGGCAACGGCGTCGGCGGGACGGTCACCGGGGTCGGCCCCGGGGTGGACCCGGCGCTGCTCGGCCGGCGGGTGGTCAGCACCACCGGCGGCACCGGCGCGTACGCCGAACGCGTGGCGGTGGACGAGGGCGCCCCGATCCCCGTACCGGACGGGTTGCCGCTGGACGCGGCCGTGGCACTGCTCGCCGACGGCCGGACCGCGCTCATGCTGGCCCGGGCGGCCGGGCTGCGGCCCGGCGAGCGGGTGCTGGTGGAGGCGGCGGCCGGCGGGGTCGGCGGGCTGCTCACCCAGCTCGCCACCGCGGCCGGCACCCGGGTCGTCGCCGCGGCCGGCGGCCCCCGCAAGGTCACCCTGCTCCGCGAGCGCGGCCTCGATCCGGTGGTCGACTACCGGGAGCCGGACTGGACGGACCGTGTCCGGGCGGCCGTCGGCGGGGTGGACGTGGTCTTCGACGGGGTGGGTGGGCCGCTCGCCCGGGCGGCCTTCGACCTGCTCGACCGGGGCGGGCGGATGGTCAGTTTCGGGCTGGCCGGCGGCGCCTGGGCGGACGTGCCCGAGGCGGAGGCCGCAGCCCGGGGAGTGGCCCTGGTCCGCCCCGGCGGCACACCCGGCGAGCTGCGCGCCCTCAGCGAGCAGGCGCTCGCCGAGGGGGCCGCCGGCCGGCTCCGGCCGCTGATCGGGCAGCGTTTCCCGCTGGAACGGGCCGCCGACGCGCACGCCGCCATCCAGTCCCGGGCCACGGTCGGCAAGACCCTCCTCGACGTCCGCTGACGCCGCGCCGGACCCCGGCTCGCCGGCCGATCGCGGCCGTCCTCGGCGTTCCCTCCGCCGCGGGCGTCAGAGGTACATGCCGGTGCGGTGTTCCTGGGAGCGGGCCGGCTTGTCCCCCTCGCCGAAGAAGCGCTTGCCGCCGAACTCCCCGTGCAGCCGGTCGTCCAGCTCGTCGGCGAGCCCGGTCATCACCTGCACGGCGAGCATCAGGTGGGTGGCCTGGAAGTTGCGGCCGAACACCGGGATCGAGGCCCACACCGTGTCGTCGGCGCAGTAGAGCCGGCCGATCGGCATGCGGTTGGTCAGCTCGGAGAGCTTCACGTAGAGACGCTCGGTCGGCTCGACCTCGGTGAGCACCGGGGAGAAGACGTCGACCAGGGGCGGGTTGTCGCGCACCCGGACGAAGACCATCGCCGAGCCAGCGCGGATGTTGATGTCGCCGTCCGAGTCGACCTGCACCTGGTCGGCCTTGGACTTCAGCATCGTCGAGACGACCGTGCGCACCCGCTCCTCCAGGGCCAGCACGTCGTTCTCGCCCGCCTGGGCCGTGGCGGCCGCCGCGAGCGCCTCGTCCAGGTCGGCCTCCACGTCGCGGTCCGGGCCGAACTCGCTGCGCGCGGTGCCGAGCGGCTCCTCCGGCAGCGGCTCCCCCTCGGCGTCGTGCACCAGGTAGACCAGGAAGGCGGGGTGCGGGGCGCCGTAGACGTCGCGCAGGGTCCGGGACAGCACGGCCGACAGCCGGGTGGCCTCGTCGGCGACGCAGTCCAGGCCGAACTGCTCACCGGAGCCCGCCACCACACCGGGCGGGGACCAGCCGAGCGCGATCATGTCGGCCACCGCGGCCCGGTCCAGCCGGTAGCCCTGCGGCAGCGTCGCGTTGCCGACCGCCCGCGCCGAGAGGCGGCCCTCCTCGCCGGCGTCCACGCTCACCGAGTAGACGGCGTCCCCGGTGCCGGAGGCGGTCGGGTCGAGGGTGACCTCCAGGTGCGCGCCCGCGGGCAGCCCACGCAGCCGATCGGCCAACGCGCGGGCGAACTCCCGCCAGGCCTCGGTCACCTTCGCCCGCAGGTCGGCCGTGGTCGGCTCGTCAAGCAGGATCGACTCGTGCTGCTCCGGCGTCGCGCCGGCGGGCTCACCAGCCGGCGCCGAGGGGTGGTCTGCCGTCATGATCGCCTCCGTCCGTCCTCGCCACCCTACCCACGCACGAAGGGGGGCCAATCACCCCGACCGGCATCGGACAGCGGGCCGGTGGCGCTAGTCGGCGGGGGCGGTCCCGTCCAGCTCCACGGGCCAGGTGCCGGCCAGCGCGCTCAGCCGGGCGGCCGCCGCCGCCGGGTCCGCGCCGCGCCCCACGGCCACCCCCAGGAGGTACGCCGTGACCGGCGCCCCCGGCCGCAGCACCTGGTGGGCCACGTCCTTGGCCAGGTCGAGCACGGTGGGCACCGGCACCTCGGCCGGGTCCAGCCCCAGCTCGGCGCAGGCCGCCGTGACCCAGTCGTCCATCACCGTCATCTCGTCCACTCCTCGGCCCGGCGTACGTCCTCGTCAGTGTCGCAGTCGAACCAGGGCGGTGGCCCGGACCCGGACCAGGACACCTCCCGCACCGGTGTGCCGGCCAGCAGCGCGCGCACCGGCGCCCCGTCGACCGTGCCGCCGCGCTCGACGGCGAGCCGGTCCAGGGCGGTCCGGAGCGCGCTCACCCGCCACACCGCGCAGAGTTGCTGCCGGCGGCCCGCGTCGTCGACGTAGCAGGCCACGCCGGCGGCCGAGCCGTCGAGGGCGGCCCGCAGCTCGGCCACCGCCGCGGGGCTGAGCAGCGGCAGGTCGGCCGCGAGCAGGGCGACGGTGGCGGTGCCGGGGTCGAGCAGCGCCAGCCCCGCCGCGGTCCCGGCTACCGGGCCCCCGCCGGGCGGCTCCTCGCGGGTCACCCGGACCCCCTCGGGCACCGGGCCGGCCGGGCCCACCACGATCCGCTCGCCCGCGTCGGCCACCGCCGCCAGCACCCGGTGCAGCATGGGCCGGCCGCCGACCGGCCGGGCCGGCTTGTCCACCCCGCCCATCCGGCGGGCCGCGCCACCCGAGAGCACCACCGCCGCGTACGCCGTCACCGACCCACGGTAACCGCAGCGGCATCGCCGTGCGGGTGGCCCGGGGCGCGGGGCAGGATGGGCGGCATGGGACGGGCGACTGACCGGCGGGGTGTGCTCCGGATCGACCTCGACGCGGCGGCCGACGGGCGGGAGCGAATCCGCCGGCAGGACACCATGGCGGTGGAGGAGCCCCTGGAGATCCGGGTGGGCCCGGCGGGACCGGGCCGGCGCAAACCGCTCGCCGTGACCATGCGTACCCCCGGCGACGATCTGGACCTGGCGATCGGCTTCCTGCTCACCGAGGGACTGATCCGGTCGGCCGACGACGTGCGCACCGCGCAGCTCTGCGCCGGCGCGGAGACCCCGAACACCTACAACGTGGTCGACGTGGTGCTCGCTCCCGGCGTGCCGGAGCCCGTCACCGATCCGGCCCGGAACTTCTACACCACCAGCTCGTGCGGGGTCTGCGGCAAGGCGAGCATCGACTCCGTCCGGACCCGCTCGCAGTTCGCCGTGCGCGAGGATCCGCTGGCGGTGACCGCCGAGCTGCTCGCCGGGCTGCCCGACCGGCTGCGCGCGGCCCAGCGTGCCTTCGACCGCACCGGGGGCCTGCACGCGGCCGGGCTGTTCACCGCCGACGGCGAGCTGGTGGTGCTGCGCGAGGACGTGGGCCGGCACAACGCGGTGGACAAGGTGGTCGGCTGGGCCGTCCGGGAACGCCGGCTGCCGCTGGCCGGGCACCTGCTGCTGGTCTCCGGCCGGGCGAGCTTCGAGCTGACCCAGAAGGCGTGGATGGCCGGGGTTCCGTTGCTCGCCGCGGTCTCCGCGCCCAGCACGCTCGCCGCCGACCTGGCCGAGGAGGCCGGGATGACGCTGGTCGGCTTCCTGCGCGGCGCGACCATGAACGTCTACACCGGGGCGCAGCGCGTGGCCGGCTGACCCGGTCACCGCCGGGGACGCCGCTTGCGGCGGCGCAGCACCGTGCCGGCGGTCGTCGGCCAGTCGTCCAGCTCGGCCGGGGACAGCCCGCGGCGGAGCGCGTCGTCGAGGAGCACGGCCAGCGAATAGCCCGGGTGGGCGGCGAGCACCCGTTCCAGGGCGACCGCGGCCAGTGTGCCGTGCCCGCCTCGCCAGGCGGCGAAGGCCAGCAGGCTGCCCGGCGCGGCGATCAGCTCGGGCTCGGCCCGGCGCAGCACGTCGGTCCAGAGGCTGATGTCGGCGTCCCGGCCGTCGGTGCGGGACCAGGCGTGGTCGCGGACCGGGAGGTGGGTGAGGAGCACGGTCAACCAGGCCACCTCGTCGTCGCCGAGCCGCTCGCCGCGCCGGTGCCGCCGGAACGCGGTGCGCACCGCCGCCATCCCCGCCGAGCGGACCGGGGGATCACCGGCGAGCCCGGTCAGGCGACGGCGGGCCCGATCGGTGGCCCGGCGCATGGCCACCCGGACCGGCCCGCCGATCGGGGCCACCTGCGCGGCCAGCGCGGCGCGGTCGGGCAGGGCCACCTGGCCGGCGAAGACGGCCGCCGCGCTGACCTGGCTGGCCGCCGGGTCGTAGGGGGTGCCCTCGGGCGGGCAGCAGGCCGGCTCGGCGCAGAGGTAGGACCACCAGCGTCCGTCGGTCACCCGGAGCGCGTCGAGGACGACCAGCCCGGCCCGGTCCAGGGCCTCGCCGACCGCGTCGACCGCGCCGGTGACGCGGGCGGCCGGACCGTAGCCGATCACGGTGGCGGCGTCGGTGCCCTGCCGGGCCACCACCTCGGCCACGTGCCGGGCGGCCGGGCGCGGGTCGCTGCCCGGCTCGGGCAGGTCACCCCGGGCGGCGAAGACGACCCGCCGGCCGCGCATCGCCACCACCACGACACTGTCGGCGGGATGGAAGCCGAGCAGGTACGGCACGGCGGCCACGAGGTCGGCCGGCGAGCGGACGGCGAGGCGGGGACGCTCGATGGAGTTCATGCCGGGAGCGTGCGGCGAACGGGTGCCACCCCGACAGGCCCTGTGGACGACACGCCGGTTGTCCACAGATACGGAGAGTATCGGCCCAGGTCGGGGAGGCGCGGCACGGCGCGGAGCCGCACACGGCCCGCACCGCCCCCACGGACCGGCTACGTTGCGCTCATGGACCTGGCGTACCTGCGGGCACACCCGGAGCACCTGCCGACCTTCCTGACGCACCAGCGGATCCGGGAGACGCCGGTCTCCGGCGGGGACATCTGCGCCGCGTCCCGGCTCACCCTGGACGACGGGCACTCGGTCTTCGCCAAGACCTGGCCGGAGCACGCGGAGCGGGCCGCACCCGAGGGCTTCTTCACGGCCGAGGCGGCCGGGTTGCGCTGGCTGCGCGACGCCGGCACGGTCGCCGTGCCCGAGGTGGTGGTGGCGCTGCCCGAGCTGCTGGCGCTCGACTGGGTCGAGTCCGGCGAGCCGACGCCGGAGGCGGCCGAGCTGTTCGGCCGCGAGCTGGCCGGGCTGCACCGCGCCGGGGCCCCCGCCTTCGGCGCCGAGTGGCCGGGGTTCATCGGGGCGCTGCCGCAGGACAACACGCCCGACCCGGGCCCCTGGCCGGAGTGGTTCGCCCAGCGGCGGCTGCAGCCCTACCTGCGGATGTCGGTCGACAACGGGGCGCTCACGAGCGGGGAGGCCGGCCGGGTCGAGGAGCTGATCGACCGGATCGCCGAGTTCGGCGGCGACGAGCCACCGGCCCGGATCCACGGCGACCTCTGGCCCGGCAACCTGCTGTGGGGCCTCGACGACCGGGTCTGGCTGGTGGACCCCGCCGCGCACGGCGGCCACCGGGAAACCGACCTGGCGCAGCTCGCCCTCTTCGGCGGCCCGCCGCACCTCGCCCGGATCACGGCCGCCTACCGGGAGGCGTGGCCGCTGGCCGACGGCTGGCGGGAGCGGGCGCCGCTGCACCAACTCCACCTGCTGCTGGTGCACACCGCGCTGTTCGGGTCCGCGTACCGGGCCGCGGTGGACTCCGTCGCCCGCGCCGCGCTGCGCGGCACCGGACGCGCTACGGTCGACGGGTGACCGCCGCCCCGACGACGACCGACGGGGTCCTCGTCGACCGCTACGGCCGGGTCGCCCGGGACCTCCGGGTCTCGCTGACCGACAAGTGCAACCTGCGCTGCACCTACTGCATGCCCGCCGAGGGTCTGCCCTGGCTGGCCGGGCCGCAGCTGCTCGACGACGACGAGATCGTCCGGCTGATCCGGGTGGCGGTGCACCGGCTCGGCGTCACCGAGGTCCGTTTCACCGGCGGCGAGCCGCTGATCCGGCCCGGCCTGGCCCGCATCGTGTCGGCGGTGGCCGCGCTGGAGCCCCGCCCGCGCATCTCGCTGACCACCAACGGCATCGGCCTGGACCGCCTCGCCCCGACCCTGCGCGCCGCCGGGCTGGACCGGGTCAACGTCTCGCTGGACACCCTTGACCCGGCGCGGTTCGCCGGGCTGACCCGGCGGGACCGGCACGCCGACGTGCTGGCCGGGCTGGCCGGCGCGGCGGCGGCCGGGCTCACCCCCGTGAAGATCAACGCCGTGCTGATGCGCGGGGTCAACGACGACGAGGCGCCCGCGCTGCTCCGATTCGCCCTGGCCCACGGCTACGAGCTGCGGTTCATCGAGCAGATGCCGCTGGACGCCCAGCACGGCTGGGACCGGTCGACCATGGTCGTCGCCGACGAGATCCTCGCCGCCCTGCGCGCCGAGTTCACGTTGACCGCCGACCCCGGCGAGCGGGGCGCGGCCCCGGCCGAGACCTGGCTGGTGGACGGCGGCCCCTCCCGGGTCGGCGTGATCGCGAGCGTGACCCGGCCGTTCTGCGGCGACTGCGACCGGACCCGGCTCACCGCCGACGGTCAGGTCCGCAACTGTCTCTTTGCCACCGAGGAGTCCGACCTGCGCGCCGCGCTGCGCGCCGGGGCGGACGACGAGGAGCTGGCCCGGCGCTGGCGTGCCGCGATGTGGGGCAAGCGGGCCGGGCACGGCATCGACGACCCCACCTTCCTGCAACCCGCCCGCCCCATGTCGGCGATCGGAGGCTGACCGGTGCAGCTCACCGTCCGCTACTTCGCCGGCGCGCGGGCCGCGGCCGGCCGCGCCGAGGAGACCGTGGCCGCGGGCCGGTCGCTCGACGCGCTCCTCAACGAGCTGACCGAGCGGCACGGCGAACGGCTGGCCATGGTGTTGAAGGCGGCGAGTTTCCTGGTCGACGGGGTGGCCTGCCATGATCGTCAGGCACCGCTGCCGGCCGGGGCGACGGTCGACGTGCTGCCGCCCTTCGCCGGCGGCTGAGGGAGGCTCCCGTGTTGGCGATGGCGACATTCGTGGGCTTCGCTGTGCTCGTCACCGCCCTGATCCACCTCTACCTGTGGAAGCGGCTGGTGCGGGACACCACCCGCCCGGGCCGCCTGCGGAAGACCGGCGGGGTGATCGCGCTCCTGCTGGCGCTGCTGGTGCCCGCGACCATGGTCGGCACCCGCAACGGCTCGTACTGGCTGGCCTGGCCGGGCTACCTGTGGCTGGCCCTGATGTTCTACCTGCTGGTGCTGCTGCTGGTGCTGGAAGTGCCCATGGCGGTGGCGAAGCTGGTGCTGCGCCGCCGGGAGCGGGCCGCGACCGGCGCAATCGGCGGGCCGGCGCTCGTGCCGGCGGGCGGCGGCGGCCGGGCGGACACCTCCGCGACCGGCCACGTCGCGGAACCGGCGGCGA
Organism: Micromonospora sp. CA-244673; assembly: GCF_050948395.1. NCBI lineage: Bacteria > Bacillati > Actinomycetota > Actinomycetes > Micromonosporales > Micromonosporaceae > Micromonospora > Micromonospora sp. CA-244673. The sequence continues at coordinate 7,115,627 of NZ_CP192019.1, forward strand.
CCGGCCCCACCGCCACGTCGCCCGTCGCGCTCGCGGAGCCGCCCGCCGCGCCGGTGGCGGCGGAGTCCGCCGGGTCGGCCGAGCTGCCGGTTGGCGAGGACAGCGGGCCGCGCGCGGCCGGACCGCGGGACGGCCGCGATCCCGCCGGGGACCGGCCGGACCACGACCCGTCCCGCCGGTTGCTGCTCGCCCGGGGGGCCGCGATCTTCGCCGGGCTCACGGCCGCGGGCGTCACCGGGTACGGCGTACGCACCGCGATGGGAGCGCCCCGGCTGGACCGGGTGCAGATCCCGCTCGCGAGGCTGCCCCGCGCCATGGACGGGCTGCGCATCGCCACCGTCTCGGACATCCACCTCGGGCCGCTGCGCGGCCGGGCGCACACCGAGCGGATCGTCGCGATGATCAACCGGCTCGACGCCGATCTGGTGGCGGTCGTCGGTGACCTGGTCGACGGCTCGGTGGCCGAGCTGGGCCCGGCCGCGGAACCGCTCCGCGACCTGCGCTCCCGCTACGGCAGCTTCTTCGTCACCGGCAACCACGAGTACTACTCCGGTGTGGAGGAGTGGGTGCGCGAGGTGGACCGGCTCGGCCTGCGGGTGCTCCAGAACGAGCGCCAGGAGATCCGGGCCCGGGGCGGCGTGCTCGACCTGGCCGGGGTCAACGACGTCACGGCCACCGGCACCGGGCTGGCCGCCCCCGCCGACTACGCCGCGGCCCTCGGCGACCGCGACCCGAGCCGCCCCGTGGTGCTGCTGGCCCACCAGCCGGTGGCCGCGCACGAGGCGGCGAAGTTCGGCGTGGACCTCCAGCTCTCCGGGCACACCCACGGCGGCCAGATGGTGCCGTTCAACCTGCTCGTGAAGCTCCAGCAGCCGGTGGTCTCCGGTCTCGGCGAGGTGGACGGCACCAAGGTCTACGTCACCAACGGCGCCGGCTTCTGGGGCCCGCCGGTCCGGGTCGGCGCGCCGCCGCAGGTGACCCTGGTCGAGCTGCGCGCCCCATAGCGCGTCCGGGCCGCCCGGTCCAGCACCGCATTGCTCAGGTCACGCGTACGCGTGGCGGCGGGCGGCCGGGGGACCGGGCGTGACAGGATGCGGCGTGCCTCCGTTCAGCGCCGTACCCTCCGGTGGCCTCCCGTCGTTCGTCGCGGATCTGCACATCCACTCGAAGTACTCGCGCGCGTGCAGCCGTGACCTGACCCTGCCGAACCTCGGCTGGTGGGCCCGACGCAAGGGCATCGGCGTGCTCGGCACCGGCGACTTCACCCACCCCGCCTGGTACGACCACCTCCGCGAGACCCTGCACCCGGCCGAGCCCGGCCTCTACCGGCTGAGCCCGGAGGCGGAGCGGGACATCGCCCGGCGGCTGCCGCCCCGGCTGGCCAGCGCGGCGGAGGCGGACCCGGTCCGGTTCATGCTCAGCGTGGAGATCTCCACGATCTACAAGCGGGACGACCGGACCCGGAAGGTGCACCACCTCATCTACCTGCCGGACCTGGACGCGGTGGCGCGGTTCAACGCCGCGCTGGGGCGGATCGGCAACCTGGGCTCGGACGGCCGGCCGATCCTCGGGCTGGACTCCCGCGACCTGCTGGAGATCACCCTGGAGGCCAGCCCGGACGGCTACCTGGTGCCGGCGCACATCTGGACGCCCTGGTTCTCCGCGCTCGGCTCGAAGTCCGGCTTCGACGCCATCGCCGACTGCTACGCCGACCTGGCCGAGCACATCTTCGCCGTGGAGACCGGCCTGTCCTCCGACCCCGAGATGAACTGGCGGGTCGGCAGCCTGGACCGCTACCAGCTGGTGTCGAACTCGGACGCGCACTCGCCGCCGGCCCTGGCCCGGGAGGCCACCGTCCTCGACTCGGCCCGCGACTACTTCGCCATCCGCGAGGCGCTGCGCACCGGGGACGGGCTGGCCGGCACCATCGAGTTCTTCCCCGAGGAGGGCAAGTACCACGCCGACGGGCACCGGCTCTGCGGAGTGAACTGGTCCCCGGAACGCACCCGGGAGGCCGGCGGGCGCTGCCCGGAGTGCGGGAAGCCGCTGACGGTGGGCGTACTGAGCCGGGTGGCGGAGCTGGCCGACCGGCCCGAGGGGCACCGGCCGGCGCACGCTCGGGAGGTGACCCACCTGGTGCCGCTGGCCGAGATCCTCGGCGAGCTGAACCGGGTGGGCGCCCGCTCCAAGAAGGTCGAGGGGAAGCTCCACGAGCTGATCGCCGCGCTCGGCCCGGAGCTGGACATCCTCACCCGTACCCCGCTGGACGAGATCGGCCGGGTCGGCGGTGAGCTGCTCGCCGAGGGCATCGGCCGGCTGCGCCGCGGCGAGGTGCGCCGGGTCCCCGGCTACGACGGCGAGTACGGCGTGATCACCCTGTTCGATCCGACCGAGCTGGATGGCTCGGGCGGGTCGACCGGCCAGGACACGCTCTTCGACGTACCCGTGCCCGCGCAGCGGAGGCCCGCGGAGCCGGCGGCGAAGCCGAAGGCCCGGCGCCCGGCGGCGGTCAAGGCGGAGCCCAAGCGCAAGCCGGCGCCGCCGCCCCCGCCACCGATCGCGCCGGCGCCCTCCCCGCACGAGCCGTTCGAGCCGATGCTCGCCGGGATGGAGGAGGTCGGCACCGGCCTGCTGGACCGCCTCGACGCCATGCAGCGGGTGGCCGCCTCGGCGCCGGGTGGCCCGCTGCTCATCGTGGCCGGCCCGGGCACCGGCAAGACCCGGACACTGACCCACCGGATCGCGTACCTCTGCGCGGAGCTGAACGTCTTCCCGGAGCAGTGCCTGGCGATCACCTTCACCAGGCGGGCCGCCGAGGAGCTGCGGCACCGGCTGGACGGGCTGCTCGGCCCGGTGGCCGAGGACGTCACCGTCGGCACCTTCCACTCGCTGGGGCTGACCATCCTGCGGGAGAACGCGCCGGCCGCGGGGCTGCCGGCGGATTTCCGGATCGCCGACGACGCCGACCGGGCCGCCGCCCGCGCGGAGGCCGGCGAGGACGACGAGCGGTACGCCGCGCTGCTGCGCAAGCGGGACCTGGTCGACCTCGACGAGCTGCTCACCCTGCCGGTGGCGCTGCTGAAGGGCGACAAGAAGCTGGTCCGGGAGTACCGCGAGCGCTGGAAGTGGATCTTCGTCGACGAGTACCAGGACGTCGACGCCGTCCAGTACGACCTGCTCCGGCTGCTCAGCCCCGCCGACGGCAACCTCTGCGCGATCGGCGACCCCGACCAGGCGATCTACTCGTTCCGGGGCGCGGACGTCGGCTACTTCCTGCGCTTCTCCCAGGACTTCACCGATGCCCGGCTGGTCCGGCTGAACCGCAACTACCGCTCGTCGGCGCCGATCCTGGCCGCCGCCGTGCAGGCCATCGCGCCGTCGTCGCTGGTCCGCGGCCGGCGCCTCGACCCGGCGCGGCTCGACCCGGAGGCCCCGCTGGTCGGTCGCTACGCCGCGACCTCCGTCGCGGACGAGGCCGACTTCCTGGTACGCACCATCGACGACCTGGTCGGCGGCCTCTCCCACCGCTCGCTCGACTCGGGCCGGATCGACGGGCGGGCCACCTCGCTGTCCTTCTCGGACATCGCGGTGCTCTACCGCACCGACTCGCAGGCCGCCCCGATCGTGGACGCGCTGGCCCGGGCGAACATCCCGGTGCAGAAGCGCTCGCACGACCGGCTGCGCGACCGGCCGGGCGTGACGGCCATCGCCCGCGAGCTGCGGCACGCCGGGCTGGACGGTTCCCTGGCCGCCCGGGTACGCCTGGCCGGCCAGCTCCTCGCGGAGCGCTTCGCGGTGCCGACCCTCGACGGCTCCGGCGCGGTACGCCCCGAGGACGTCCGCACGGCGGTCGACCTGCTCACCCCGCTGGCCCGGCGCTGCGGCGACGACCTGGAGCTGTTCCTGGCCCAACTCGCCACCGGGGCGGAGGTGGACGCCCTCGACCCGCGCGCCGAGGCGGTCACCCTGCTCACCCTGCACGCGGCCAAGGGGCTGGAGTTCCCGGTGGTCTTCCTGGTCGGCGCCGAGGACGGGCTGCTGCCGCTGCGCTGGCCCGGGCAGGAGCCGGACGACGACGCGGTGGCCGAGGAGCGGCGGCTCTTCTTCGTCGGGCTGACCCGGGCGCAGGACCGGCTCTACGTGAGCCACGCGGCCCGGCGTACGCGGCACGGGTCGGAGCGCGAGTGCCGCCCCTCCCCGTTCCTCGACGTGATCGACCCGGGGCTGTTCGAGCGCTTCGGCGACACCGAACCCCGCCGCCCCAGGGACCGCCAGCTCCGCCTGATCTGACCGCGGGCGGAACGCTCAGGCGAGCAGTACCGCCAGCCAGGCGCCGGCGAGGAGCGCCGGGCCGAACGGGAGCGGGGTGTCCCGGCGGACCCGGCGGGCGGCGAGCAGGGCGAGGACGACCACCCCGTTCACCACGTGCGGGAGGAGCAGCCCGACGCCCAGGGTCGGCCAGCCGAGCCAGCCGAGCGGCAGGCCGAGCGCGGCGGCGAGTTTGACGTCGCCGAAGCCGAGCCGGGCGCCGGGTAGCAACGCGAGCAGCACGTACGCGGCGAAGGAGACGGCCGCGCCGGCGAGGGCCGTGAGCAGGCGTTCCGGGGTGCCGTGGACCAGTGCGGCCGGGACCAGGCCGAGCCCACCACCGAGCGCCGCCGCGCCGACCAGCGGGTTCGGCAGCCGGAGACAGGCCAGGTCGACCGTCGCGAGGGCCAGCCCGACCGCCGCGACCAGCAGGAGAGCCGGCAGGGCCGGTTCCGCGCCGCGCGCGGCGGCCAGCCCGCCGAACACCACGGCACCGGCCGACACCGCTGCGCCCCGGCCGACCTTCGACAGCGCGGCCCGGCGCCCGTGGGCCGACCGCGCCGGGTCGCCGTGAGGTCCGACGTGATCCGCAGGCCCATCGGACCGGGCGGCCGAACCCTCGACGAAGCGGTGGGCCAGCGGGACGGCGGCCCGGCCGGCCAGCGCGCCGAGGAGCGCGGCACCCGCCACCAGCCCGGTCGACACGGGCCGGGACGTTACCGGCGGGCCGGCTCCGGGGCCGCCCCGTCGACCGGTCGTGCCGCGGACCGGCGCGGTCGTTCGGTGCTCACCACCACGGCGACGCCGGCCACGATCACCGCGCCGCCGAGCAGCACCTGCGGGGTCACCGGCTCGGCGACGAGCAGCGCGCCGAGCGCCACCGCGACCGCCGGGTTCACGTACGCGTAGGTGGAGACCAGGGAGATCGGGGCGTGGGCCAGCAGCCACACGTACGCGGTGAAGGCGACCAGCGAGCCGGCCACCATGAGGTAGGCCAGCGCCGCCCAGGAGCGGCCGGTCACCTCGGCGGGGGAGAAGCCGTGCAGCTCGCCCCGGACGGTGGCGATCACGGCGAGCGCCGCCGCGCCGGCGACCATCTCGTAGACGGTGGCCACGAACGGGTTGTCGGGCATCCGGATCCGCCCGGACAGGTAGGAGCCGACGGACCAGCTGACGGCCCCCGCCACGACGGTCAGCGCGCCGACCAGCGGCACGCCCCCCGGCCCGCCGCTCGGCAGGACGAGCAGCACGAGACCGACGAAGCCGAGGGCGACGCCGGCGAAGGTCCACGGCCGGGGCCGGTCGCCGCCGAGGGTCCGCAGCAGCACCACGAGGAGCGGGACGGTGGCCACCAGCAGCGCGGCGATGCCGGAGGGCAGCGCGGTCCCCTCCGGGCCGGACTCGGCGAGCACCACGAGGCCGTTGCCGCCGGCCAGCAGCAGCACCCCGACCAGCGCGGCCGAGCCGAGCTGCCGGCGGCCGACGCGGAGCGCCCCCGGTCCGCCGCGCAGCCGCAGCACCAGGGCGAGGACCGCCGCGGCGGCGGCGAACCGCATCGCCGCGGAGGTGAGCGGCGGCAGGGACTCGACCGCGACCCGGATGCCCAGGTAGGTCGAGCCCCAGAACACGTAGACCAGGACCAGAGCGGTCCAGATCAGCGCGGGGCGGGCCGGGGCGGCGGCGTGGTCGACGGCGGGCGTCGCACTCGTGGGGCGTGAGCTCATCGGTGGACCACGCTACGGTGACCACGGCGTCGGCGTCCCCTGTTGGTGGCCGGCCTCTCAGCACTGGCTACGCAGGAGGGCGTTCATGTCGAACTTCGGACCACCGGGCGGCGGCTCCCCCGAGCCGTGGGGTGGGCGGCGCCCCGACGACGGCTACGCTCCCCCGGCCGATCCGCGCTACGACCCCGGCTACGGCGGGCAGCCGGGGGGCTGGGACGAGGCGCCGACCCGGCATTACGAGCCGCCCGCCCAGCGCTACGACCAGTCGACCCCGCGCTACGAGCCGGGTCCCGCCTGGAACGCCGGCCCGCCGGCCGCCCCGCCCTACCAGGGCTACCCGGCCGACCCGGGCTACGGCGGCCAGCCGCCGTACGCCGAGCCGACGCCGCCGAAGCGCGGCAAGGGGCCGCTGCTGGTGGTCCTGGTCGTGCTGGCGGTGCTGCTGCTGGGCGGCGCGGGGGCCTACTGGATGCTCGGGCGGGACGACGCCACCCCGAGCGGGACGGCGTCCGCCTCCGCGCCGGCCGCCGGCCCGACCGGGGCCGCGGGCGAGCCGGCCGACGCGCCCACCACCCCGCCGGCCCCGGCCTCCTCGACGGACCCGCGCTTCGTGAAGGCGGGCCAGTGCGTCGCCAACGAGGGCGGTTCCGCCGAGCCGAAGCTGGTGATCACCGAGTGCGCCGCGAAGACCTACCAGGTGCTGCGCCGCATCGACGGGTCGACCAGCGGCAAGAAGGACGCCGAGTCGAAGTGCGCCAAGGTCGAGGGCTACACCGACTGGTACTTCTTCGACAGCCGGCTCGACACCCTCGACTTCGTGCTCTGCCTCAAGCGGCGGTAGGACCACCGTAGACAAAACTAGGGCTGTCTAGCGTGGATGCTAGACAGCCCTAGTTTTGTCTCGACGCCCGACACGCGGTAGTCGCATCTACGCATGTCTAGCCCCGCCGCTAGACGGCCCGATACTGTGCGATTCGTGGATCCGGTCCGCAACCCGTACGCCCCCGGCGCCGGTCAGCGCCCGCCCGAACTCGCCGGGCGGGGGCGGGAGCTGGACGTCTTCGACGTGGTGCTGGAACGGATCGCCCGCGGCCGGCCCGAACGCAGCCTGATGCTCACCGGGCTGCGCGGCGTCGGCAAGACCGTCCTGCTCAACACGCTGCGCTCGCAGGCGATCAACCACCTCTGGGGCACCGGCAAGATCGAGGCCCGACCGGACCAGTCGCTGCGCCGGCCGGTCGCCGCCGCCCTGCACATGGCGGTCCGCGAGCTCGCCCCCCGGCACCGTGCCCCCGACCGGATCGACGCCTTCCTCGGGGTGCTCAAGGCGTTCGCCCAGCGCGCCGCCCCGGCCGGGCGCGGCGGGGCCGCCCCGAAGCTGCGTGACCGCTGGCAGCCCGGCATCGACGTGCCGGCCAGCAGCGGCCGCGCCGACTCCGGCGACATCGAGATCGACCTGGTCGAGCTGCTCACCGACGCCGCCGCGGTGGCCACCGACGTGGGCACCGGCATCGCCATCTTCATCGACGAGATGCAGGACCTCGGCGCGGAGGACGTCTCCGCGCTCTGCGCCGCCTGCCACGAGCTGTCGCAGCTCGGCGCGCCGCTGATCGTGGTGGGCGCCGGGCTGCCGCACCTGCCGGCCGTGCTGAGCGCCGCGAAGTCGTACTCCGAGCGGCTCTTCCGCTACCAGCGGATCGACCGGCTGGACCGGATCGCCGCCGACCAGGCGCTCTGCGCCCCGGCCGAGCGGGAGGAGGTCGAGTACGAGCAGAAGGCCCTCGACCTGCTCTACGAGAAGTCCGGCGGCTACCCGTACTTCGTCCAGGCGTACGGGAAGGCCACCTGGGACCACGCGCCCCGCTCGCCGGTCACCGCCGCGGACGTCCGGGTCGCCGCGCCCGAGGCGGAGGCGGAGCTGGCGGTGGGCTTCTTCGGCTCGCGGTTCGAGCGGGCCACCCCGGCCGAGCGCGAGTACATGCGGGCCATGGCGACGCTCGCGCTGGTGGACGGGGAGGACAGCGGCCGCGACGACATGGACGCCGCCGTGCCCACCGCGGAGATCGCGCGGGCGCTCGGTCGCAAGCCGGCCAGCCTCTCGCCGGCCCGGGACGCACTGATCAAGAAGGGCCTGATCTACTCGGGCGAGCGGGGCACGGTCGCCTTCACCGTCCCGCACTTTGGCCGCTACCTGCGCACCCAGCCGGCCTGACCACGGATCAGACCTTCGACCAGGGCGGCGGGAAGACCACCTCCCCGGTCGGGGGCGGCGGCTCGTCGCTGGTGGACGGCGGCAGCACCAGCGCCTGCCACGGCTCACCCAGCCCCGACCACGGGCTGGTCAACCCCAGCCGGTCCGCCCGGCCGAACCCGAACCGGCGGTAGTACGCCGGGTCGCCCAGCACCACCACCAGCCGCTCGCCCAGCTCAGTCGCCGCGTCGAGAGCGGCCTGCACCGCCGCCGCGCCGTGCCCGATCCGCTGCCGGTGCGGGGCGACCGCCACCGGGCCGAGGGCCAGGGCCGGCCAGGCGCCACCGTCGGTGCGCACCTGCACCCGGGTGAGCAGCGCGTAGCCCACCACCTCGCCGCCGTACTCGGCGACCATGGCCAGCTCTGGGATCCAGGCGTCGCTGCGTCGCAGATCCTCGACCAGCCCCACCTCGGGCGGGGTGGTCACGTCGGGGCGGGCGAACGCGGCGGCCAGCACCCGGGCGACCGGCTCCTCATCCGCCGGGTCCTCAGGTCGGAGTCGCAGGGTCGTCACCCGCGCGACCTTACCGTCCGGAACCGGTCCATCAGCGACGGTCGCTGAAATCGGTACGCTCTGGACGTCCACGTCGGCCGATCCCTTTCGGGTGTTGCAGGGGTGGCGGGGCCCGCGACGGGGTATGACTGAGCCATGAAGCCCGTGCGCTCCCTCGCCCGCGTCATGTTGAGCGGCATCTTCGTGGTCAGCGGCGCCCGCAACCTGCGGAATCCGGGACGGCTGGTCCCGGCCGCGCAGCCGATCACCGACAAGGTCACGCCGCTGCTCCAGAACATCAACCCCCGCATCCCCACCGACACGGCGACCCTGGTGCGGGCCAACTCGGCCACCCAGCTGGCCGCCGGGCTCATGCTGGCGACCGGCAGGTTCACCCGGCCGGCCGCGCTCGTCCTCGCCGCCACGCTGGTGCCGACCACCGCGGCCGGCCATCCCTTCTGGAACAACGACGACCCGACGGCGCGGAACAACAACCAGGTCCACTTCCTGAAGAACCTCGGGCTCTTCGGCGGTCTCCTCCTCGCCGCCGCCGACACCGAGGGCAAGCCCGGGCTCCGCTGGCGCACCGGCCACCGGATCAACCACTCGCGCCGCTCCGTGAAGCGCGCGGTCCGGACCGCCCGCCGGGAGGCGAAGATCGCCGTACGCTCGGCGGCCACCGCCCGCCGAATCCCGGGCTGACCTGCATCAATACGGCCACCACCCCCCGCAAGGCCACCAATCACCTGAACCGTCCGAGACCCGTTAACGCGGTGGAAATGTCAAAAACACGTGTGGGATCGGACACGGTCGCATAACGCGGGAGGCAGCAACGTGAGGCGCCGTTCTAGGCTCCGTGCTGGACCTGGACGGGCAGGACGACCTTGGTACGGGGGTGGCCACGCCATGCCGACGACAGTCGGTAGACGGACGGACCGCCTCGCTCCCATCCAGCGCGTCACGCGCGGGATCGACCGCCGGACCGTCGTGCGGACCGGCATCGTGGCCGCCGTCGCCTACGCTGCCTGGCTCGCCATCGGCGCCTTCGGGCGGCCCTACAACTTCTTCGACATGAAGATCTACCACGGTGCCGTGGTGTGGTGGGCGAGCGGCAACGAGCTGTACGACTTCATCGCCCCCTCCACCACCCTGGGCTTCACCTACCCGCCGTTCGCCGCCCTGGCCATGCTGCCGATGTCCTGGCTGCCGATCGAGGCCGCCGGCGGGCTCAACGCCCTGGCGAGCATCGCCGCGCTGGCCGTCGTCCTGGCCGCGCTGCTGCGCCCGATCGTCGACCGGCTCGGCTGGTCGCTCTGGTTCACCGTCGGCATCGCCACCCCGTTGGCCGTGGCCATCGAGCCGTCCCGGGAGACCCTCGGCTACGGCCAGGTCAACCTGCTGCTGTTCGCGCTGATCATGGCGGACCTGGTCGGCCTGCGCTGGCGGGCCCGGCGCGGCACCCACCACGAGACCGCCGACTCGGCGCTGGCCCGGTTCGTCTACAGCGGCACCTGGGCCGGGGTCGGCATCGGGCTGGCCACCGCGGTCAAGCTCACCCCGGCGCTGTTCGTGGCGTACCTGGTGATCACCCGGCAGTGGCGGGCCGCGCTGACCGCGGTCGGCACCACCATCGGCGTGACCATCGCGACGTTCGGGCTGGTCGGCGCGGAGTCGCGGACGTACTTCACCAACGTGCTCTGGCAGACCGAGCGGGTCGGCGCGGCGGACATGACCGCCAACCAGTCGCTCGCCGGCCTGCTGGCCCGGCTCTACGACTCGATCGAGACACCCGGCCTGCTCTGGCTGGCCTTCGCGGTGCTCATGCTGGCACTCGGGCTGTCCCGGGCGGTCAGCGCCCGCGCCGACGGTGACGAGCTGACCGCGTTCACCCTGGTCGGCCTCACCGCCAACGTGATCAGCCCGATCTCCTGGTCACACCACCTGGTCTGGGTCATCCCGGCGATCATCGTGCTGGCCGACGCCACCGTACGCCGCCGCGAGGCGAGCCGCGGCCTGCTGCCCCGGGGAACCGGCACACCCCCGGCCGCCGGGGTGCCGGCGCTGCGCCCGCCGATCTGGTACCCGACCCTGACCGGGCTCCGGCACGGGGTCGGCGCGCTCGGGCTCTACCTGCTCTTCCTCATCTCACCGATCTGGCCGTACGAGCACCAGCTCCCCGAGGTGTCGCACTACCAGGACGGCCTGTTCGGCGCGCTCATGGAGAACTCCCTGGCCGTCGCCCTGATCGTGCTGGTCGCGGCCCTGCCCTGGCGCCCCGGCGCCGAGCCGGCCTTCTACCACGACCGGCTCACCCGGGCGGCCCAGCCCGCCGGCCGACGCTGAGCGTCAGGGGCAGTTCACCCACTCCTCGGTGCCGTCGGCGAACACCTGCCGCTTCCAGATCGGCAGCCGCGCCTTCACCTCGTCGACCAGTCGTGCGCAGGCCGCGAAGGCCGCCGCCCGGTGCGCGGTGCTGACCGCGGCCACCAGGGCCACGTCACCGATCTCCAGCGGGCCGATCCGGTGCGACACGGCCACCGCGTACACCTCGGGCTCGGCGGCGATCTCGGCCGCCACCTCGCGCAGCACGGCCTCGGCGGTCGGGTGGCCCTCGTACTCCAGCAGCAGGACCGTCCGGCCGTGGTCGTGGTCGCGGACCACGCCCTGGAACGAGACCACCGCACCGGCCCGCCGGTCGGCGACCGCCGCCTCGTGCGCGGCCAGATCCAGCGGCCGGTCGGTCACCGCGCCGAGCACCACACCGCCCACACTCCCCGCGCTCACCATGCCCGCTCCCCGGGGGTCAGCGGCAGCGGCACCAGCGGCACCCGGTCGCCCGCCGCGCCGCTCGTGCCCGGCCGGATCACCGCGAAGCCGTCCGCGCCGGCCAGGCCGCGCAGCATCGCCGAGCCGACGTGGCGGACCGGGTGCGCGGTGCCGGCCACCCGGTCCCACCGCACCAGGGCGAGATGGGTGTAGTCACCCCGTCCCGCGACCGGCTCGGCCAGCGTGACCTGCGGCAGCACCGGCATCGACCGGCCCTGCAGGCCGGCGAGCAGCGGCGCGACCAGCGACACCAGCGCGACGACGGCGGACTGCGGGTTGCCCGGCAGGCCGGCCACGAAGCGGACCCGCCCGTCGCCGTCGACCAGCCGGGCCAGCAGCATCGGGAAGCCCGGCCGCACCGCCACGGTGTTCACCACGTAGTCGGCGCCGAGCGCCTCCAGCGTCGGGTGCAGGTGGTCGACCGGGCCGTGCATGGTGCCGCCGGTGGTGCAGACCAGATCGGCGTCGGCGAGCGCGGCGCGCAGCGCGGCCACGTGGGCGGGGAGGGTGTCGGCCACCGGGCCCACCACGTCGGTGGGGCTCACCTGGCAGCCGTAGCGGCGCAGCCAGGCGGGCACCGTCGGGCCGAGCGCGTCGCGGACCCGGCCGGCCCCCGGCGGACCCGCGGTCAGCAGCTCGTCACCGAAGACCAGCAGCGCGGCGCGGGGCCGGCGGCGCACAGGCAGGGTGTCGTGCCCGCAGGAGGCGGCCAGGCCGATCACCGCCGGGTCGACGGGCGTGCCGGCGGGCAGCAGCTCCTCCCCGGCGTACGCCTCCTCGCCCGGCTCCCGCCACTCCGGCGCCGGGCGGGGCGTGCCGGCCACCCGGCCGTCGGCGCCCCGGGTCGACTCCTCGATCCGCAGGATCGCCGTCGTGCCCTCGGGGACCATGGCACCCGTGGCGATCTCCACCGTGCTGCCGTCGGCCTCCAGCGGGGGCGGGGTCTGCCCGGCGAGCACCCGGCCGACCACCCGCCACGGGCCGTCCCCGCGCACCGCCCAGCCGTCCACGCTGGAGGTCGGGAACGCGGGCAGGTCGGTACGCGTCGTCAGCGGCTCGGCCAGGGTGTGCCCGTCGGCGTCGGCGAGCGGCCGGCCGACCGTGGGGAGCGCGGCGGCGAGACCCACCGCGTACACCCGGGAGCGGGCCTCGTCCCACCCGGCCGGCGGCGCGGCGACCTCGGCCGCGGCGGCTGCGGTTTCCGTGCTCATCCGGCGAGCCTAGCGCCGCCGCGGCGGGGGCGTCCGGTCAGTGGTCGCCGCCGCGGAGCTGGTCGACGGTGTGCGCCAGGATCGGCCCGAGCACCGCCAGCCCGTCCTTCGCCCCGCCCCGCGACCCGGGCAGGTTGACCACCAGCATCCGGCCGGCCACCCCGGCCAGCCCGCGCGACAGCGCGGCCGTCGGCACCGCGTCACGGCTGTGCGCCCGGATCGCCTCGGCGATGCCGGGGATCTCGTAGTCGAGCAGGGGGCGGGTCGCCTCGGGGGTGCGATCGGTCGGGGTGACGCCCGTGCCGCCGCTGGTCAGCACCACGTCGACGCCCTCGTCGCGGGCCGCCCGCAGCGCCGCGCCGACCGGCTCGCCGTCGGGCACCACCACCGGCTCGTCGACCTCGCAGCCCAACTCGCGCAGGCCGGCGACGAGCAGCGGGCCGCTGGTGTCCGCGTAGACGCCGGCGGCCGCCCGGTTCGAGGCGACGATCACCCGGGCGCGGATCACGGCCGGTCCTCCGGCCGGACCCACTCGCCGGTCTTTCCGCCCTCCTTGCGGAGCACCCGGACCGCGTCCACGGACGCCGCCGGGTCCACGGCCTTGACCATGTCGACCAGGGCGAGCCCGGCGACGGCCACCGCGGTGAGCGCCTCCATCTCGACCCCCGTCCGGTCGGCGGTCCTCGCCGTGGCGGTGATCTCGACGGTGTCGTCGGTGAGGCGCAGGTCGACGGTGACGCCGTGCAGGGCGATGGGGTGGCAGAGCGGGATCAGGTCGGGGGTCCGCTTGGCCCCCATGATCCCGGCCAGCCGGCCGACGGCCAGGGCGTCTCCCTTGGGCAGGCCGTCGCGGCGCAGCAGGTCGACCACCTCGGCGGTGGTGCGGAGCCGGCCGGCGGCGACCGCGAGCCGGCCGGAGACCGGCTTGGCGGAGACGTCGACCATCCGGGCCGCGCCGGCCGGGTCGACGTGGGTGAGCTGCGCGGGTTCGGTCACGGCCGCGAGCCTATCCGTCCGGTACGACCGGACGCGCGCTCCGGGCCGTCGGCGGGGAGGGGCGCGCACGGCACCCCACCCGCACCTGCCCGCCGTCGATTCGCTGGGGGGAAATACGACGGCGGGGGCCTCGTCGGCCGGGTCCCCCGTGAAGTGAACCGCCCCCGTTGGCCGACATGGCGGCGACGCTAACGGGTCGTGCGATAAGAAATCGATAAACCGGTTCAGGCCCGATGTGGCAGGACCTCCGCCAGCAGCTGGCGGATCTCGTGCTGCTCAGGCACGCCCATCCGCTCGAAGACCACCAGGGCCCGCTGCCGGTACCGGCGCGCCTCCTCGGGATCGGTGTCCGCCAGGTGCTCGGCGAGGCCGCTGAGCGCACGGCCCTGCTCATAGGGGTGGGCGATGCGGGTGGCGATGTCGAGCGCCTGGCGGAACATCGCCGCCGACTCCTCCTGCCGCCCGACGGCCCGCAGTGTCACGGCCAGTTCGTTGCGGGCCTCGGCCTGGACGTGGCGTTCGCCCGAGTTGGCCGCCGTCTCGATCGCGGCGTGGTGGTGCCGGAGGGCGTCTCCCAGCCGGCCGAGCTGCCGGTACGTCCCGGCCAGGTGGCTGAGGGTCTCCGCCCGCGCGAAGCCGTTGCCGGTGCGGTCCTGCAGCGCCAGGGAGGCCCGGAGCAGTCGCTCCGCCTGCGCGCTCTGCCCGGCGCGGTAGCGGACGCCGCCGAGATGACCGAGCGCGTTGGACAGGTGGAACTGGTCCCCTCTGACCCGGGCGACGAAGAGCTGCAGCCGGTGGACCGCCATGGCCTCGTCGTACCGGCCGAGGAACCGCAGGGTGAGGCCCAGGTTGGGCAGCACGGGCAGGCTGTCCGGGACGCTCGCTCGCACCGCTGCCCGGTTGATGTCGAGCGCCTCCCGGATGCGGCCGGTGAGCCAGTACACGACGCCCAGGTTGACCCGGGCGCGTTGGGTGCCCTCGACGTCGCCGAGTTCCGCGCGGATCGACACCACCTCGTGCAGGTGCGCCGACGCCTCCTGGTAGGCGCCCGTGCGGACGCAGGCCGAGGCGAGGTAGTTGTGCATGAGGGCGACGGCGTGCCGATCGCCCGCCCGGCTTGCCGCGACAAGTCCTTCGCCATGGGTGGCGGAGATGTCGTCGAAGTAGCTGCGCATGTAGAAGAACCGCCAGGCCGCGCGGGCCAGCCGCCACGCCAGCGCCTCGTGGCCCTCGCGGGCGGCCTGCCGGACGAGGGAGTTCAGGTTGAGGCGGTGCTCCTCCAGCCACTCCAGGTCACCGGGCAGCCGCGCCGCGAGCAGATCCGGACGCAGTGGTGCCTTCAGGCGGAGCTGCAGGTCGACCAGGCGCTTCTCCTCCATCGGCGCGGAGACCACCACGACCGAGTGCAGGACGTGGTCGAGGAGGCCCTCCGCCGCCGCTCTGCGCACGGGTTCCGGATCCGCCTGGAGCGACAGTTCGAAGGCGTACTGCCGCATCAGGTCGTGCAGGCGGTAACGCCCGTCGGCGATCTCCTCCACCAGGTGCCGGTCCACCAGTTCGTCGACCAGGTCGGCGGTCTCGTCCAGTGACAGGTCGGTGAGCGCGCCGACCATCGCGGTGTCGAGGTGGCCCCCGGCCACCAGTCCGAAGGACCGGAAGACGCGCTTGGCGGAGTCACCGAGCGGCTCGTACGACTCGGCGAATGCCTCGACCACGGTTCGCGCCTCGGCCCGCAACCGAGGAAGGAACGCCGGCTTCCCCGCCAGCCGGCGGGCCATGTCGGACATGCTCCAGGCCGGGCGGTGAGCCAGCCGGGTGCCGGCCAGCCGGATGGCGAGCGGGAGCCCGCCACAGATGCGGACCATCTCCGCCGCGCCGCCGGGATCGGCCTGGACCCGCTGCTTCCCGACAAGGGTCGTGAGCAGGGCAAGCGCGTCGGGCTCGGAGAGCACGGGAAGCGACACCGAGGGCCGCTCGGTGAGCGCCAGGAGACGGCGCCGGCTGGTCACCAGGACCACGGCACGCCCGGTGACGGGCAGCAGGGGCTCGACCTGGGCGCTGTCCGCGGCGTTGTCGAGCACCACCACGGCCCTGCGGTGGGCGAGTTCCCGCCGCCACATCTCGATCCGGTCCGGCAGTTCCCCGGGGATCCGACCGGCCGGCAGACCCACCTGGCGGAGCAGGGTGACCAGCGCGGACGCGGGCGGGACCGGCGCTCCCTCCGCGTGGCCACCCAGGTCGATGAACAGCTGCCCACCCGGAAACCGGTCGGCGAGACGGTTGGCGAGATGCACGGCGAGGGTCGTCTTGCCGCAGCCCGCCATGCCGTCGATCACGCGCACCACCGGTCCCGTCTCGTGGCCGGTGGTGATGTCGTCGAGCATCCGTTCGACCAGCTCCCGCCGCCCGACGAAGTCGGTCACCACCCGTGGCAGCCAGTTCGGTCCTCGGCCGGCATCCGCGCTCCGTCCGTTCGGAACAGCCTCCACCCGGCCGCCCCCGGACCTGCGCCGTGCTCGCCGCGCGTCGAGCGCGGCGCGGTGGAGTCGTTCCAGCTCGGGCCCGGGCGGGACACCGAGCTGCTCGGCGAGCGCGTCGCGCGTGGCCTGGTAGACGGCGAGCGCCTCGCTGAGGTCGTCGGTCCGGATGAGCGCCCGCATGAGCAGGACCTGGGCGGGTTCCCGCAGCGGATGCCGCGACGCGTGGGCACGCAGGAGCGGGAGGGCCAGGTCGGCGCCGCCGCTCCCCAGTCGCAGTTCGGCGAACAGCTCCACGGCCGCCTGCCGCTCGCGGTCCACCGCCTCACGCCGCGCGGCCAGGGTGGGACCCGGTCGCAGCCCGGCCAGCAGCGGCTCCGACCAGGCTCCGATCACGTCCGTGAGCAACGAGGCAGCTCCGAGCCGGTCCCCCGCCTCGGCCAGCTCACGCGCCTGGTGCCACCCGGCGGTGAGGCGGACCAGGTCGACCTGGCTCGGCTCGGCTTCGAGGCGGTAGCCGCCGTGTTCCCGGGCGACTGTCACCCGCCCGGCGGTCGCCGCTTCCAGGCTCCGTCGGAGATTCGCGGCGTAGGTCCGCACGTTGGGGACGGCGGATCGTGGCGGCTCCTCCGGCCAGAGCTCGTCCACCAGCCCGTCCAGGGTGACCAGCCGGCCCACCTCCAAGGCGAGCATGGCGAACACGAGTTGCTGTTTCGGTGTGCCGAGATGCAGATACCCGTCCTCGGTCCGTACGACGAGACCACCCAGGACTCGAATATCCACGCTGGCCGACTCCGGATTTAGTGCACCTCAATCGATCGCATCCGAATTCTACGTCCCCGCGGGCCACCGAGCTGCTACCGGGTATTTACGCGAGTGCGTCGCCCATTCCGGTTCGGACCCTCGACCGAAGCGAGGTTGAAAATGAGCGAGCAACTGTCCAGTCTGGCAAGCGAGGTGCAAGTTCCACAGCTACGCGGTCGCGCTCGGCTACCGGGCAGGCACATGCGGGATAGGAGCCACTCCGCTCCGCACAACGGTCGTGGACAGAACGTCATATAACGCCACAGTGTTGGCTAATATCGCGCATACCGACATTTATATCTTCTGACTGGACACCTCCTGCTCCTAAGCTGCATTCGAGGTTCTGAAGGAACCTTCGAACGCTTCGAAAGAGTCGGAAGGAGTCAGGCTATGCGCGGCAGCGAGTGGCACTGAAACTGCGGGACTTCACCCCGAGAACCCCTCGCGGTAGGCTCCTGGCATCGAACCTGCTGGTTGATGCCGGTCCAGGCTTCAGCCGTTCAGTCACTGGAGCTGGGTGAGCCGCACCGACGGACGACGCGATGTTGAGACCGATCGGCACCTGCTGACGCTCGTCGGTCTCATCGTCGTCCTCGCGTCCACGGTGACGATCGCCGCGACGGCCTTCCTGGTGCGGACGCCGCCCAGCTCCGTCCGGGACGTGGCCACGTTCGTCACGCTGACCTTCATGATCGCGGTCGGCGGGATCGTCAAGACATCCGTCCGGATCCGGTCGACCACCCACTCCATCGCGTGGGTCGAGACCGCCATCGTCATCGGTCTCGCGATCACCCCGCCCTCATGGGTCGTCGTGAGCACGGTACTGGGCGTGGCCGGCGCCTCCGCGGTCCTACGTCTCCCCGCCATCAAGGCGGCGTTCGGCATCGGCAAGAACGTGCTGATCGCCGGCGGCACGGTGGCCGTCGCCGGATTCCTCCACTGGCCCGGCTCGTCGCCACCGATCGGCAGCCTCATCGGCACCCTGAGCATCGTCTACCTGGCCGCGGCGCTCCTCGACGATCTCCTGGCGATGCCGGTCATCGCACTCGCCTCCGGCACCCGCATCCTCCGGCAGTTCCGCAGCGACCTGGACCTGCGGATCGGCGGCTTCGCCGTCCGGTTCGTGGTGGCCGCCGCCACGGTGCTGATCCTCCGGGCCGACCCCCGGCTGCTGCTCGCCGTGCCGCCGCTGGTGCTCAGCCTGCACCTCGCCTATTCGACGCGGGTCCGCACCCGCACCGAGCAGCAGGCCTGGCAGCGGCTCGCCCGGGCCACCGACGCGCTCAACGTCGTCGACCTCGACGAGGTGCTGACCACCGCCGTCACCGAGGCCGCCGAGCTCTTCTCGGCCGACGAGGTCGAGATCGAGCTGCGCGACCGCGGGCGCACGGTCCGGGGCAACGCCGGCGGCATCGCGTACGACGGGGCGACCCCCGAGCCCAGCACGGTCGACGGCAGGGTCATGCCCGTCGCGCTGGAGGGACACGACCGGGCGGTGGACCTCGGCGTGCTGCGGCTGCGGTTCGCCGGGCCGGTCGAGCTGTCCGAGCGCGAGCAGTACACCCTGCGCACCTTCGCCTCGGCGCTCTGCACCGCCGTCCGCAACGCCCAGGCGTACGCCGAACTGGCCCGGATCGCCGACGAGCACGCGTACGCCGCCACCCACGACGCGCTCACCGGGCTCTCCAACCGCCGGCACCTGCTCGACGAGGGCACCGAGCAGCTCACCAACCGGCACGCCGAGGGCGTCACCGCCCTGGTGCTGATCGACCTCAACCACTTCAAGGAGGTCAACGACACCCTCGGGCACGGCGCCGGCGACCGGGTGCTGACGCAGGTCGCCGACCGGCTGCGCGGCGCGGCCCGCCCCGACGACCTGGTGGCCCGCCTCGGCGGCGACGAGTTCGCCGTGCTGCTGCGCGGCCTGCCCGCCCCGGCAGTCGCCGCGCACCGGGCCGAGGCGCTGCTCGCCGCGCTGCACGAGCCGCTCGACCTGGACGGCATGCGGATCAGCGTGGAGGCCAGCGGCGGCATCGCGGTCGCTCCGGCCAGCGGGGGGATGCCCGAGCTGCTGCGCCGCGCCGACGTGGCGATGTACCAGGCCAAGCGGGCCGGCCAGCGGATCGCCACGTACGCACCGACCCGCGACACCGCCGACCTGGGTCGGCTCACCCTCGGCGGCGAGCTGCCCCGGGCGGTCGCCGACCACGAGTTCACCGTCAACTTCCAGCCGCTCGTCGACCTGGGCAGCGGCGAGGTGATCGGCGCGGAGGCGCTGGCCCGCTGGCACCACCCGACGCACGGCATGATCGACCCGCTGCGCTTCATCGAGGCGGTCGAGCGCTCCGGGCTGCTGCCCGCCTTCGCGGAGGCGATCCTCGACCAGGCGCTGATCGCGGCCGGCTCCTGGCGGGACGCCGGCTTCGACCTGCCGGTCTCGGTGAACGTGTCACCGCGCAGCCTCCTCGACGCCCGCTTCCCCGGTGCGGTGCTGGCCCGGCTGCGGGCGCACGACCTGCCGCCGGACCGGCTGGTGCTGGAGCTGACCGAGACCCTCACCCTCAGCCAGCTCGACGTGGTCGACCGGGTGCTCAGCCGGCTGCGTGACTCCGGCGTACGGCTGGCCCTGGACGACTTCGGCACCGGCTACTCCTCGCTCTCGCTGCTCTCCCGGATCCCGGTGCACGAGCTGAAGATCGACCGGAGCTTCGTCACCGCCATGGAGAGCGCCACCGAGGCCGCCGCGGTGATCCGCTCCACCCTGGACCTGGGCCGCAGCCTCGATCTGACCGTGGTGGCCGAGGGCGTGGAGAGCGAGCCGCAGCGGCGCGCGCTCTGGGAGCTGGGCTGCGCCGCCGGCCAGGGCCACCTGTTCGCGCGGCCGCTGCCCTCCGGCACGCTGCTCGCCGCCCTCCAGCGGGGAGCCGGCGGTCGCCCGGGCGCCCTCGCGCCGCCGCTGCACGACGCGGGCGCGGTGATCCGCCTGCCCGGCCGCCGCACCGGCGGCGGGCGCAACCGCGCCGCCACCCCCTGACCACCGCCGCCCGCGAAGATCCGCAGCGGGGACGCCGTGCCCGTCTGCCAGACTGGCCCGCGTGACCGCCGACGCCGACCGGACCGCCCCCGCCCTCCGCCGCTGGCAGGCGATCGACACCGCCGCCGGCGGCCTCGCCCTCGACGTGGGCCTCTACGCCGTCTCCGCCCTGTTCGCCGCGGTCACCGCCGCCACCTCCACGCTGCTGCCGCACCGCGCCTGGGGCACCCTCGCCACCATCGGCTACGCCCTGGCGGCGCTCGCCGCAACCGCTCAACTCCTGGCCCGGCGCCGGCGTCCCGGCACCCCCCTCGCCGGGCTGCCCGCCCGCTGGGCGGTCACCGGCTTCGCCTGGGCCACCACGGCCCTGCTGCCGGTGGTCGTCCAGAGCGTCCAGCGGGCCGGCGGCCGGACGGACCGGGCGCAGGAGGAGGTGATCGTCGTCGAGCACGCCGGCACGCGGCTCGCCGAGCACGGCACCCCCTACCTCGGGCACGACGCGATCGCCGCCCTGCCCGCCGGCGAGCAACTGCTCGGCTACACCCCCTACCAGCCCGGGATGGCGCTGTTCGGGCTGCCCCGGGCCGCCGCCGACGCCTGGTGGACCGACGCGCGGGTCTGGTTCGCCCTCGTCACCGCGCTGGTGCTGGCCGCCACCGTGCGCACCCTCCGGACCACCGCCGGCCCCACCGGCCCCCGCCCCGCCGCCGCCGTGCTGCGCGCCGCGCAGGCCGTAACCGTCCTGCCCATCTGCGCGCTCACCCTCGCCACCGGCGGCGACGACCTACCCGTACTCGCGCTCTGCCTGCTCGCCCTCGCACTCGCCGCCGCCGGCCGGCCCGGCCGCGCGGGCCTCGCGGTCGGCGCGGCCGGCGCGTTGAAGCTCTTCGCCCTGCCGGTGGCGGTCGTGCTGGTCTGCTGGGCCGTCACCCGCCGGGCCGGCCTGCGCACCGCCCTCGGCGCCCTCGGCCTGCCGGTCCTCGCCCTGCTGCCCGTGCTGCTCGTCGACCGCGACGCCCTCGTGGAGAACGTGCTGCGCTTCCCGCTCGGGCACGGGCTCGTGACCAGCCCCGCGCAGTCCCCGTTCCCCGGCCACCTGATCGCGAGCGCGCTGCCCGCCGGCCGGCTGGTCGCCGCCGCGCTGCTCGCCGCCGTCGCGGTCGTGATCGCCGTCCGGCTACTGCGCCGCCCGCCGCGCACCGCCGCCGCCACCGCGCTGATCTGCGGGTACGGGCTGCTCGCCGCGATCCTGCTGATGCCCTCCACCCGCTTCGGCTACCTGCTCTACCCGATCGCCCTGCTGGTCCTCGCCCCCGCCCTCGCGCTCACCGAGCGCCGCCCCGAGGTCGTCACCGGACCGCCTATCCCGGCAACTGGCCGGCACGACCCGGCCGGAAGGCGTAGACCTGAGGCATGACCACCTACCGCGACCGGGCCGAGGCGGGACGCATGCTCGCCGACCGGCTCGGCGACCTCGCCGGGCGACCCGACGTCATCGTCCTCGGGCTGGTCCGCGGCGGCGTACCCGTCGCCCAGGTGATCGCCGAACGGCTCGGCGCGCCGCTGGACGTGCTGGTGGTCCGCAAGCTCGGCATGCCCTGGGCCCCCGAGGTGGCGTACGGCGCGCTCGGCCCCGGCGGGGTGCAGGTGCTCAACGACATGGTCGCCGACCGGATCGACGCGGACGAACGCGCCGAGGTACGCCGGCGGGAGCAGACCGAACTGGACCGCCGCGAGCAGCTCTACCGGGGTGGCCGCCCGCAGCTCGACCTGGCCGGGCGCACCGCCGTCATCGTCGACGACGGGCTGGCCACCGGCGCCACCGCCCGCGCCGCCGTGCAGGTGGCCCGCCACCTGGGCGCCGCCCGCGTGGTCGTGGCCGTGCCGGTCGGCTCGGACCAGGCGTACGAGATGCTCGCCGCCGAAGCCGACCAGGTGATCTGCCCCCAGGTCCCGCCCGACTTCGCCGCCGTCGGGGCCTACTACGACGACTTCCACGAGGTCGCCGACGACGAGGTGACTCAGGCGCTCACCGCCACCGCGTGATTTCACCGGGTACCTTCGGTGTCATGCAGCTCACCTGTCCCAAATGCCATGGAGAGATGCGCCAGTACGAGCGCAGCGGAGTGATCATCGACCAGTGCGGCGAATGCCGCGGCATCTTCCTCGACCGCGGCGAACTCGAGAAACTGTTCGAGGCCGAGGCGAACTGGAACCAGCAGCACGGCGCCCGCCAGGCCGCGCCGGCCGGAGGCGGCTACACCCCGCCCCCGCCGCCACCGCCCGCCGCCGCTCCCCACCAGCCCGGCTACGGCGCCGTCCCGCCGCCGCCCCCGCCCGGCCACGGCTACGCGCAGCCCGCGTACGGCCAGCAGCACTACGGCTACCACGGCCACTACCGCCGCAAGAAGAAGCACGGCGGCTTCCTCGGCGAACTGTTCGACTGACCCTCGCCACGCCGGGCCGGTGGACCCACCGGCCCGGCGTCACCGTCGTGCCGACTCCGCCACACCGTGGCAGGCTGCACGGCATGACCGCGATCCGGCCGCACGAGGCGCTGGCGCAGGCGTACGACGGCATCACCGCCGTCGTCACCCCACTCGACGACGCCGGCCTGCAACGACCCACCCGCTGCCGGGGCTGGCTCGTCGCCGACCTGCTCTTCCACGTGCTCTGCGACGCGCAACGGGCGCTGGTCGCCCTCGCCAGCCCGGCACCCGGGCCCGCCGACGTCGACGACGTCAGCTACTGGCGCGCGTTCACCCCGGGCGGCGACGACGAGGCGAGCACGAAACACGCCTGGTGGGCGCGGCGCTCCGCCGCCGCCTTCGACCGGCCCACCGGCGTGGTGCGCATCTGGTCCGACACCGCGCCCGCCGCCGTCCGGGCGGCCGCCGCCGCCGACCCCGACGGGCACCTGACCACGCAGGGGCACGTGCTGCGCGTACCCGATTTCCTCGCCACCCTGACCACCGAGGCGGTCATCCACCACCTCGACCTGGTGGTGGACCTGCCCGGCGCACCGCTCCCCGCGGAGGCCCCCACCCGGGTGGCGGTGGCCACGGTGGACGGGCTGCTCAGCGACGACGCCGTCCGGCCGACCGGCTGGGACGACCGGGACTACCTGCTCAAGGCCACCGGCCGGGTGCCACTCACCGACCGCGACCGGCTGGAGCTGGGCGAGGCCGCCGGCTGGTTCCCCCTGCTCGGCTGACCGCTCCGCCGGTACGGGTCAGACGATCGCCATGTCGACGAAGCGCGAAAGATGCAGCTGGGCGGCAACCGTGATCGTGTCAGTCGGTCCATTTCGGTGCTTGGCGACGATCAGGTCCGCCTCCCCGGCGCGCGGCGACTCCTTGTCGTAGTAGTCGTCGCGGTGCAACAGGATGACAACGTCGGCGTCCTGCTCGATCGATCCCGATTCACGCAGATCCGACAACTGGGGTCGCTTGTCGGTGCGCTGCTCCGGGCCACGGTTCAGCTGGCTGACCGCGATCACCGGGCACTCGACCTCCTTGGCCAGCAGCTTCAGGCCACGGGACAGGTCCGCGACCTCCTGCTGCCGGCTCTCGGTGCGCTTCGGCGAGGTCATCAGCTGGAGGTAGTCGACCACGATCAGCTTGAGGTCGTGCTTCTGCTTGAGTCGCCGTGCCTTGGACCGGATCTCCATGAGGTTCATGCTCGGCGTGTCGTCGACGAAGAGCGGCGCCTCGCTGATCTCGCCCATGCACCGGGCCAGCTTGGTCCAGTCGTCATCGGAGAGCTGGCCGCTGCGCAACACGTGCAGCGGTACGCGCGCCTCGGCCGAGAGGAGTCGCATGACGATCTCGACCTTGCTCATTTCCAGGGAGAAGATCGCCGCCGCCTGGTTGGCGCGAATAGCAGCATTTCGGGCAAAGTCCATAGATGCGGTTGATTTTCCCAAACCGGGCCTGCCCGCCACGATGATTAGTTGCCCCGGGTGGAGGCCGTTGAGCAGGCGGTCGAGGTCGCTGAACCCGGTCGGGACACCGGTCATCACCCCGCCCTGCGCGCCCACCGCCTCGATCTCGTCGAGGGTCGGCTGGAGCATGTCGGCCAGGACGGCGAAGTCCTCGCTGACCCGCTTCTCGGTGACCTCGTAGATGGCCTGCTGGGCGAGGTCGACGACGTCGTCGACGTCGCGGCTGCCGCCCTGGCCGGTGCCGTAGCCGAGCTGGACGATCCGGGTGCCGGCCTCGACCAGCCGGCGGAGCACCGCCCGCTCGCCGACGATGCGGGCGTAGTAGGCCGCGTTGGCGGCCGTGGGGACGCTGGCGATCAGCGTGTGCAGGTAGGGCGCGCCACCGATCCGGGCCAGGTCGCCGGAGTCGGCGAGCGCGGCGGCCACGGTGATCGGGTCGGCCGGCTCGCCCCGGCCGTAGATGTCGAGGATCGCGTCGAAGATGGTGGCGTGCACCGGGCGGTAGAAGTCGTTCGACTTGAGGATCTCGACGACGTCCGCGATGGCGTCCTTGGAGAGCAGCATGCCACCGAGGACGCACTGCTCGGCGGCCACGTCCTGGGGCGGGGTCTTCTCGAACTGGCCGTCCCGCTGCTGTGGTGCGGGCGGTGGCCCCCCGGGCCGCTCCGAGCGCGTCTCGTCGGTGACCGACACGGGTCCCCCCTTGCTGCGTCGGATCGGATCCAGCTCTACCGCCGGGGTATGACAAATTCCGACGACCCTCCGGTCGATCGGGGGCCATCGCCCGGACGGTCGGGGGACCACGATACGGAACCCGAGGTCAGCCACTCAACAGCACCGGTGGACGAGCCTCGGGACAACCTGTGGACGCCGGTGGGCAGGCATGTGCGCAGGGTGTGCACAGGGTGTGGATAAGTGATGGGGAATTTCGGCTCGCTCGGCGCTGACCTGCGGTTTCGCGATCCCCACCCTGTGGACGGAAGATTTCAGGTCGAGCTTGGGCGCCGTTCGTCCCGTACTATCTCTGCGAACGGCTACACCTGGACTGCGGATTGCACTTTCGGTCGAGAAGGGTCACGCTCCCGCCGTGAGAAACCGGGACTGGGGAAGCGGGGAGGGCAGCCCGCGCGAGCGCCGGCCGAGCGCCTCCTGGGACGCTCCCGCCGGTCCGCTCCCGGTCGTGTCGTCCGCCCCCGAGAGCTACCGCACGCCGAGTCGGCGGCGCGCCGTCGAGCGCGGCCAGGACGAGCCGGTGGACGCCTATCTTCCCCGGTGGGCGCTGGAGTCCGGGATCCGTCGGGCCGACGGCGGGGGTCGGCACGCCGCACGCGACGACGACGAGGACGTCGAGCCGCCGTACTCGGGCGGGGGTTGGCGGGCCGACACCGGCTGGCGCCGCGAGGACGACCGTCGCGACCTGCGCGCCATCGGCGCCGGCCCCGTGTCCGAGCACACCGCCGAGTGGACCCTGGACAACCCGCAGGATCAGGGGTACGTCGGGAGCCGGCGGGCCGACGGTTTCGAGGGCGAGCCGGTTTCCGGGGTGGCCCCGCGGAGCCGGCCGCGTCGCGCGGCGACCCGGCGGCCGCAGGTGACCTGGTCGGGGCTGGAGGAGGCGCCCGCGTCGGGCGACGACGGCGACCGGCGGGAAGCCGAGCGGCCGACCCGGCGGAGCCGGCGCACGACGGCGGATTCCTGGTCGCGGCCGGAGGCGGATTCGTGGTCGCGGCCGGAGGCGGATTCCTGGTCGCGGCCGGAGGCGGATCCGTGGGAGCGCGGCCGGGTGGCCGAGCCGGATCCCGCGGAGCAGCCGGCGGTCGACCCGTGGGACGCGTCGGGCGTGCACGCCTGGGGGCGTTCGGCCACCGCCGGCCGGTGGGATCAGGCGGAGAGCCGCTGGGACCGGACGGAGCACACCGGCCAGTGGGACCGGTTCACGGACACCGGCCAGTGGGACCGGTTCACGGACACCGGCCAGTGGGACCGGCAGGCCGACACCGGCCCGTGGGACCGGGTCCGGGAGGCCGGCGCCGGCGAGCGGTACGCGGAGGTCGACCAGTGGGACCGGACGGCGCCGCCGGTGCCGGTCCGGGAGGGCTGGGCGTCGCCGGAGCGGGCCGAGGCGTTCTGGTCCGGGACGCGGCTGGCCGGTGACGATCCCCGCTGGACGGAGACGCCGTCGTCGGCCCCGCGGTCGCCGATGGTCGCCGCACCCGCGCCGCGTCCGGCGCCCCGCCGTCGCCCCGTGGAGCCGGTGGTGGCGGGGCGGGCCGGGGCGTCGACGCTGCGACGGCGGGTGGAGCCGGTGGGCGGCGGATCGTGGGGGCGCCCGCTGGAGGACGACCTGCTCGGCCCGGATCCGGGTGGTCCGCTGCGGTCGCTGTTCTACACGGCTTCGTGCTATCTGGTGCCGGCGTTGCTGCTCATCGTCGGGTTGCTGTTCCTCGACGGGCAGCCCCCGGCCGGGTGCGTCACGGACATCACCGGGGGCGGTTGCGACTCGCAGCGGGCGCACGCCATCGCCTCGTTGGTGGCGGGGGCGCCGCGGTTCGGGCTGGCCCTGCTGAGCAGTCTCGTGGTGGCGGTGGTGCTGCGTCGGGTCGGCACGACCTGGCGGTCGGCGACGGTGGCGCTGGCGGCGGCCGTGGTGGGCGGCGGGCTCTCGACCGTGGTGATCAGTGCGGTGACGGGCCAGCCGATCGGGTGACGCCGGGAGCGGCGTCCGCCCTCGGACATGCGGAAGGGCCCGCACCGGGTGTCGGTGCGGGCCCTTCCGTTGTGCTGTCGGGTGTCAGCCCTTGACCACGTTCAGGTCGAACTTGGCGGTCACCTCGGGGTGCAGCCGGATGCTGACCGGGTAGGCGCCGAGCGACTTGATGGTGCTGGGCAGCGTCAGCCGACGACGGTCCAGGGTCGGGCCGCCGGCCGCCTTGACGGCGTCGACGATCTCGGCCGGGGTGACCGAGCCGAACAGCCGGCCGCCGTCGCCGGCGCGGGCCTTCAGGTTGACCTTCAGACCCTCGACCTGGGCCTTGACCTCGTTGGCGTGGTCGAGGTCGCGGATCTCGCGGGCCGCGCGGGCCCGCTGGATGACCGTGACCTGCTTCTCCGCGCCCTTGGTCCAGGCGATCGCGAAGCCCTGCGGCAGCAGGTAGTTACGGCCGTAGCCGTCCTTAACCTCGACGATGTCGCCCGGGGCACCGAGGCCGGACACCTCCTGAGTCAGGATGATCTTCATGTCGGTGCCTCCTCTCAGCGGGCTGTGGCCGTGTACGGCAGGAGCGCCATCTCGCGGGCGTTCTTGACCGCACGGGCGATCTGCCGCTGCTGCTGCGAGGTAACGCCGGTCACCCGTCGAGCGCGGATCTTGCCGCGGTCGGAGATGAACTTGCGCAGCAGCGCGGTGTCCTTGTAGTCGATGTAGGTGATCCCGTCCTTGTCGAGCGGGTTCACCTTCTTCTTCGGCTTGCGAAGTGCCGCAGCCTTGGCCATTGCTCTTGCTCCTGGTTTGCGATCGCGGGCGCTCGGCGCCATTAGAACGGGGGCTCCTCGTCGAAGTTTCCGCCGCCCGAACCACCGCGCGAGGGAGCCGGCGCAGCCGAGGCCCAGGGGTCGTCGAAGTTGCCTCCGCCGCCACCCTGGCCACCACCACCACCGAAGCCGCCACCGCCGCCACCCGAGCGGGACATCTTCTGCACCTTCGCCGTGGCGTAGCGCAGCGACGGGCCGATCTCGTCGACCTCCAGCTCGATGACGGTGCGCTTCTCACCCTCGCGCGTCTCGTACGACCGCTGACGCAGCCGGCCGGACACGATCACGCGGGCGCCGCGCTGCAGCGACTCGGCGACGTTCTCGGCGGCCTGCCGCCAGACCGTGCACGAGAGGAAGAGCGGCTCGCCGTCCTTCCATTCGTTGGTGGTCTTGTCCATGAACCGGGGCGTCGAAGCGACCCGGAACTTGGCGACCGCCGCACCCGACGGGGTGAACCGCAACTCGGGGTCATCGGTCAGGTTGCCGATGACCGTGATGGTGGTGTCTCCTGCCATGACCATCTCCTCGCGCACTCATCAGATCTCGCCGTACAGGCTCTCAGAGCCGTGCGACAGAGCCGATGAGGCTGATCCGGGCGAACCGGGGTTGAATGCTTAGCGCATCTCCGGCCGGATGACCTTGGTGCGCAGCACCGACTCGTTGAGTCGGAGCTGACGGTCCAGCTCAGCCACGGCCTCCGGCGACGCCTGGAGGTCGATGACGGCGTAGATGCCCTCGGCCTTCTTGTTGATCTCGTACGCGAGGCGCCTGCGGCCCCACACGTCGGTCTTCTCCACCGAGCCACCCGCGGTCCGGATCACGTTCAGGTACGTGTCGAGCGACGGGGCGACGGTGCGCTCCTCGAGGCTGGGGTCGAGGATCACCATGACTTCGTAATGACGCAAGACGTGCTCACCTCCTGTGGGCTAAGCGGCCACGGTCCTTCCGTGGCAGGAGGTCGTGCGTCGCTGCCGTGACCGGAGCCGGGGGAACCCGGCCGGACGCGGACAACCGGACCAGGATACCCGGTCCGGACGATCATGCCCGGGCCGGTCGGCCACGGCGTCCGGGCGCGGCGACAGGGGCCCACCTCCGGTGTCGCGTACCGGAAGGTGGACCCCTGTCCACAGGGCCGCGGGGCGTCCCGTCCGCATTCCTTGGGTGGGACCTGGGGAGGAACGACCACACCGATGAGGTTGGATCGAGGACGCCCCGCGGAGCTTTATCGTGTTGTTACCTGGTCTGACCATACAACGGCTCTCGTCACCTCTTGGGGGAAATGGAGGAATTCGCCGGACTGGTTCTGCGGCGGCCTTCAGGTGTGACGAGCGGATCCCGCCCCGTCGTGCCGGGCCGCACGGCGGGGCGTCCCGTTGCCGGGGGCCTCCGCTTCGCCGTACGCGCTGTGGACCCGCGTGCGGCCGGAGCGTCGACCATCGATCCCACCTCGGACAACGACCACCGGGCCGGGTGGTGACGCGATCCGTACCACGGAACCCCCGCGCGCGGGAACCCCGTGCGTCGGAGGCGCGACGTAGGCTGCCGTGCATGCGAATCGGAGCCCACGTCGATCCGACCGACCCGCTGGCCGAGGCGGCCGCCCGGGACGCCGAGGCGGTGCAGTTCTTCCTCGCCGATCCCCAGGGCTGGAAGGCCCCGAAGCCGCGTGCGGACGCCGAGCGCCTGCGGGCCGCCGACGTCGACCTCTACGTGCACGCGCCGTACGTCATCAACGTGGCCACGCTGAACAACCGGATCCGCATCCCCAGCCGCAAGCTGCTGCTCGGCCACGCCGCGGCCGCGGCCGAGGTCGGCGCCAAGGGACTGATCGTGCACGGCGGCCACGTCAACGCCGGTGACGACCTCGCCGTCGGCTTCGACAACTGGCGGAAGACCTTCGCGTACGCGGCGGACTCCGGCGGCTTCCCGCTCCCGATCCTGATCGAGAACACCGCCGGCGGCGACAACGCCTGCGCCCGGCACCTGGACGCGCTGGCCCGGCTCTGGGACACGCTCGGCGACTACGAGGTGGGCTTCTGCCTCGACACCTGTCACGCGCACGCCGGGGGCGAGGAGTTGCTGGGGCTGGTCGACCGGGTGAAGGCGATCACCGGCCGGATCGACCTGATCCACGCGAACAACTCCAAGGGCACGTT
This sequence comes from Micromonospora sp. CA-244673, assembly GCF_050948395.1. Lineage (NCBI taxonomy): Bacteria > Bacillati > Actinomycetota > Actinomycetes > Micromonosporales > Micromonosporaceae > Micromonospora > Micromonospora sp. CA-244673. Next base: position 7,145,381 of record NZ_CP192019.1, read on the forward strand.
CAACTCCGGTCAGGACCGGCACGACAACCTGACCGGCGGCACCATCGACCCGGAGCTGGTTGTCGCGGTGATCCGGGCGGCGGGCGCGCCGGTGATCGTGGAGACACCGGGCGGCGCCGAGGGCCAGGCGGCCGACATCGCGTTCCTGCGCGGGCAGTTGGGCCCGACGGCATGACCACCGAGCAGTCCGACGCGACCGGCGGCCGGGCCGACAGCGCGCCGCAGCCGGCCACCGGCGACACCGCGTCCGACGCGAAGCCGGGGACGACCGCCCGTCGGCGGGCTCGGAAGAAGGGCGCCAGGGCGGGCGCGGCACCGGACGGGACCGGCACCACGGAGCCGGCCCCCGGGGACGGGCCGGCGCCGGCCGCCGAGGCGGGGCGGGGCGGTGACCGCGCCGAGAGCGCCGCCGCAACCGCGAGCAGCGGTGACAAGGCCGACCGGGACGCCGCGGAGGCGGCCGCCGCGGACGGCGCTGCCCGAGCCGACGGCAAGGCCACGACGGACAACAAGACCGACGGTAGGGCCACGACCGGCGGCAAGACCGACGGCAAGGCCACGACCGACGACAAGACCGACGGCAAGGCCACGACCGACGACAAGACCGGAAGCGGCGACAAGGCCGAGACGGGGAAGGTCGGGACCGACAAGAGCGGGACCGACAAGACCGGAACCGGAAGACAGGCCGGGACCGGCACGGCGGAGACAGCCAAGGCCGGGGACAAGCCTGCCGATCCCTGGACGGCGTTCGGTCCCGCCCCGGATCCGGTGCTCACCCGGCCCCGGCGGATCGTCCGGGCGGTGGGCCGGTTCCTGGTGCACGAGTGGACGCTGGCCGCCGTCGCCTCGCTGGCGCTGGCCGCGCTGATGACCTGGCCCACGCTGCGCTACCCGCGCTACACCCTGCCGCAGGACTACTGGGACCCGAGCCTCCAGTCGTGGCAGCTGGCCTGGTCCGGCCACATCCTGCTGACCGACCCGGCGCAACTGTGGAACTCGAACACGTTCTTCCCCGAGTCGTGGAGCTTCGCCTTCTCCGACACCCTGCTCGGGTACGCCCCGGCCGGCATGATCGGGGTGGGCCCCGAGGACGCCCTGCTGCGCTACAACATCCTGTTCGTCCTGGCACACGCCCTCGCGACCTTCGGGGCGTACGCGCTGGCGCGGCAGCTCGGGGCGGGCCGGATCGCCGGTGCGGTGGCCGGGGCGAGCTACGCGTACGCGCCGTGGCTGCTGGCCCAGGCCGGGCACCTGCACATCATCTCCAACGGCGGCATCCCGCTGGCGCTGGCCATGCTCGCCCGCGGTCACGGCTGGTCGCTGCGGCACGGCTACCGGCCGCGGCGTCGGCACGCCGGCTGGGCGTTCGCGGGCTGGCTGGTGGCCGCCTGGCAGCTCAGCCTCGGTTTCGGCATCGGACTGCCGTTCGCGTACCTGCTGGCCGGCATCGTGCTGGTCGCGGCGGCCGTCTGGTTCGCGCGGCGGCGCTGGGTGAAGCACCCGTTCGGCTGGCGGCTGTTCCTGGCCGACCTGCTCGGCGGGCTGGTCTTCGCCGCGGTGGGCGCCCTGCTGGCCGTGCCGTACTTCACGGTGTCGGAGCTGCACCCGAACGCGGCGCGGACGCTGGGCGAGATCCAGCTCTACTCGCCGCCGGCCAGCGGGTTCTTCACGGCCCCGGCGGAATCGCGGGTCTGGGGTGAGCTGCACGAGGGCGCCCGGGCCGTGCTGCCCTGGCACCCGGAGATGACGTTGCTGCCCGGCTTCGCGCTCTACGCGCTGGCCGCAGGCGGGCTCTTCTTCTCGGTCTGGCGGGTCCGCCACCGGCTCTTCCTGCTGGCCGGGGTGCTGCTGACGATGGCGCTGGGCATGGGCACCCGGTTCTTCGGCGGCCGGTTCACGTACGTGCCGCTCTTCGAGCACCTGCCGGGCTGGAACGGGTTGCGGACGCCGGGCCGGATGATGCTGTGGACCACGCTGCTGCTCGGCCTGCTCGCGGCCGGCGCCGTCACCGCGTTCTGCGCCCGCGTACGCGAGCTCGCCGCCGAGCGGGTCCCGCCGTGGCCGGGTCCGTGGCTGCGGCTGGCCACCCTGGTGCCGCTGCTGCTGGTCGTGGTGGAGGGGTTGAACGTCACCCCGCACCCGGTGGTGCCGCGGCAGCCGGCGGTGATGCGGACGGTGGACGGGCCGATGCTGGTGCTGCCCAGCAGCCAGAACCTGGACCAGCCGGTGATGCTCTGGTCGACCGACCGGTTCCAGCGAATGGTCAACGGGGGCAGCGGCTTCACCCCGAACTCCCAGGCCCAGGTGCGCGATGCCACGGTCAGTTTCCCCGACTTCGGCAGCGTCGACTACCTGCGGCGGCTGGGCGTGAAGAACGTGGTGGTGCTCCGTGACCGGCTCGGCGGCACCCCCTGGGAGGGGATGCTCGACCGGCCGGTCGACGGGCTGGGCGTGACCCGGGAAGAGGTCGGCGACGCGGTGGTCTACCGCCTCTGACCGGTCAGGCGGTCACCGGCTCGGCGGGGTGATCAGCAGCGGTGCCGTGTCGCCACCGCTGGTACCACGGTGCGTCCCGCGCGCCGTCGAGCACCCCGCCGTCCGGGTCGTCCGCGTAGGTGTCCCGCACCGCGTCCCGCTCGGGGCGCAGGATGTCCCGGATCACGAAACCGCAGAGCACCACGACGGTGATCAGGCGCAGGCTGGCCGCCAGCACGAAGACCCCTTCGGGGAAGACCGGCCGGGTGGTGGCCGCGCCGAGCAGCTCGCCGTAGAAGGCGGCGAAGTAGCAGACCTCGGCGAACTGCCAGGCCAGGAAGGCGCCCCAGCGCGGCCGGGCGAGCACCGCGAGCGGCAGCAGCCAGAGCACGAACTGCTGGGACCACACCTTGCTGAAGATCAGGAAGGCGGCGACCACCAGGAAGGCCAGCTGGGCGAGCCGCGGGCGGCGCGGTGCGAGCAGCGCCAGCGCGGCCACGCCGAGGCAGGCCAGCCCGAAGAGCAGGTACGACAGCCAGTTGAGGGTGGAGATGTGCGCGTTCAGCCACTCGAAGGGCCCGAGGTCACCCGGTGCGGAGGGGCTGATCCTGCCGTCCAGGTAGCGGCCGATGTACCAGAGCGTGCCCCAGTCGATCGGCCGGGTGGTGTTCAAATCGAAGAAGCGTTCCCAGTTCTCCCGGTAGGGGATCGCCACCGGCAGGTTGACCGCGATCAGGGCCACCGCGCCGGTGGCGGTGGCGGTGAGCGCGGCTCGCATGCGCCCGGCGCGCAGGGCGAGCACGAGGATCGGGCCGAACAGGAAGAGCGGCCACATCTTCGCCGCCCCGGCCAGGCCGAGCAGCACGCCGGCGGTGGCGGGGTGGCGGCGTGCCCAGGCCAGCAGCCCGAACGCGGCCAGCCCGACGGCGAGCAGGTCCCAGTTGACGGTGGCGGTGAGCACCAGCGCCGGTGAGAGCGCGAAGAGGGCCGCGTCCCATGGTCGTCGGCGGCGCAGGCTGAGGATGACCGCGACGGTGGCGACGGCGAGCGCGCTGAGCACCAGCGCGTTGAGGTTGTAGAACCACTGCCCCTGGTTGATGCCGGGGTTGTCCACGCCGAGGGCGTGCACCGGCAGGCCGATCGCGCCCATGAAGTAGCCGGTCAGCACCGGGTACTCCACCGGGTGGTCGGCGTAGGGGACCTTGCCCTCGTTGAGCCCCTCGGCGTAGTAGAGCGCCAGCACGTCGGTGTAGCACATCCGGGTGTACTGGACGTTGTTCTGCCAGGCGCCGTCCTGGCAGGGGGATTTCTGCACCCAGTGCAGGGCGAGCGTCAGGCAGACGAGGGCCAGCACGATCCGGGCCGCGGTCCAGAATCGGCCCTCCCGGCCCGGGGGCCGGTCCAGGGCGACGGCATGGTCGCCCAGCGGGCCGCCGATCAGTTCGGCGGCGCCACGGACGAAGCCGTCCGAGCGGGACGGGTGGTCCATGACGGCTCCGGGCCGCGGCGCGGCCTCGGACGCGCCGGTTTGGAGGTGCCGGTCGGACCCGTTCTCGTCGATGCCTGCCGTCGACTGGGTGCTCATGGAGAGGCATCCTGCCGTACGCCGGGCCCCGCCGTCCCGTCTCGTACGCACAAATTCCGCCACGCGAAACGCCGACGGCGGCCGGACCAGGTGGTCCGGCCGCCGTCATGAGGCCGTGGGCGTCAGTATGTCCGGGTCGGTGGTGTGCTCGGTAGCAGGCCACCACCGCGGCCACCGGTGTTGCCCGGTCCCGGCGGCAGGCCCGGCCCCGTGTTGCCGCCGTTGTTGCCGCCGCCGTTGTTGCCGCCGCCGTTGTTACCGCCGTTGCCATCCGGGCAGAACAGGCCCAGCGGGTCACAGCCCGGCTGGCCCGGCTGGCCCGGCAGCGGCACCTCCGGCGGCGGCGCCGTGCCGTTGCCCGCATCGTCCTTGCCGACGTGCGCGGCCGGCGGGAAGTCCACCTTCTCCTCGCCCTTGAGCGCGTCGTTCATGAAGCGCTGGAAGATGGCACCCGGCATCTTGGCACCGCTGATCTTGTTGCCGTTCTTGTCCTCGATCGCCTTGCGGGCGCCCTTGTTGCCGACCCAGACGGCGGTGGCGAGTTGCGGCGTGTAGCCGATCATCCAGGCATCGCCGTTGTCCAAGGGGTGCTTCGGGTCGCCGAGTTCCCAGGTACCGGTCTTCTCGGCGGCCTTGCGACCGTCGTCGAGCCGCCGGTTCACCTGGCCCGGGTACTGCTCCAGCACCGAGGTGACGTCCGCGACGATGTCCTTGTCGATCCGCTGCTGTCCCTTGAGCTTCTCCCCGCCGACCGTGTCCCACTTGCCGGTGTCCGGGTTCTGCTTCTGCACCAGCTTCACGAAGTGCGCCTTGTTGTAGACGCCCTGGTTGGCGAAGGTGGCCACGCCGTTGGCGTGGTCGAGCACGGTGATCGGGTACTGGCCGTAGCCGATCACGTTGAAGAAGGGCGACGGGGCCAGGTCCTTGGGGTCGGCCTTGGTGAGGTCGTACGCCTTGGCGGGGTTGGTGTCGGTGCGCCACATCGTGGTGACGCCGGCCTGCTTGGCCATGTCGAGCACCTTGTCCGGGCCGATCTGCTCGGTGATGTAGTAGAACGGCACGTTCAGCGACTTGAGGGTTGAGAGTTCGAGGGTGCAGGAGTCGCCGCAGGAGACCCGGTCGGCGCCGGCGTTGCTGACCTTGAACTTCGTGTCCTTCGGGGTGAACGCCGAGCCCTTCCACCGCGACTTGATCGAGATGCCCGCCTTGAGCGCCGCCGCCAGGGTGTAGATCTTGAAGCTTGAACCCGGCGAGTGCCCTCCGGAGATCACCCCGTTGTCCACGTTCTTACCGGCGTAGTCGGTGCCGGTGCCGTTGTCCCCGCCGTAGTAGGCGAGCACCCGACCGGTCTTCGGGTCGATCGACACCACGGCGGCCATCAGGTTCTTCGGATGCCCGTTGAGTTCCGAGCCCTTCTTGGACGGCTGGGCGGCCTCGACCGCCGCCTCCTGCATCTTCTTGTCGATGGTGGTGGTGATCTTGTAACCGCCCCGGCTCAGCGCCTTCGCGCAGAGCGGGATCTTCTCGGTCACCTCGGCCTCGTTGTCGGTGCAGAGCTTCATCTCGCGCAGTTCCTGCGAGACGTAGTTGACGATGTTGCCGTACGGGGTGTCGATGCCGAACCCGCCGCCGTTGTTCTTCGACGGCTTCTGCAGCGTCTTGGTCGGGTATTCAGTGGGGTGCGGCGGCATGTTCGCCGCGTCGAGCCACTTCTCGGTGATCATGCCGTTGATGACGTAGTTCCACCGGTCCAGCGCGGCCTGCTGGTTGATCGCCGGGTCGTAGCCCTTGTGCGTGGCGCTCGGCTCGGGCTGCTTGATGAGCGCGGCGAGCACGGCCGCCTCCGCCACGGTCAGCTTGGAGACGTCCTTCTTGAAGTACGTCTGCGCCGCCGCCTGGATGCCGTACGCGCCCCGGCCGAAGTAGATCACGTTCAGGTAGTGCTGCATGATCACGCGCTTGTCGTACTTGTCGTTCAGCTTGGAGGCGAGGATCGCCTCCTTCACCTTGCGGCCGTACGTGTCCTGGTTCAGGTTGTCGAACGCGTTGCGGGCGTACTGCTGGGTGATCGTCGACGCGCCCTGCTTGTCGCCGCCGCTGATGTTGTTCCAGGCGGCCCGGGCGATGCCCTTGTAGTCCACACCCGAGTGCCGGTAGAAGTTCCGGTCCTCGGCCGCGGCGACGGCGTGCTGCACCCAGTCCGGGATCTGCTCGATCGTCACGAGCTGCCGGTTCTGGTCGCCGATCTTGGCGATGGCCGTCTTGCCGGTGCGGTCGTAGATGGTCGTCGACAGCGGCGGGATGGTGTCCTCGGGGAGCAGCACCTTCTGCGAATACCAGGTGAAGCCGACCACGCCCATGCCCGCGAGCATGATGAAGACGGCGAACCCGGCGATCATCATGTTCATCCGCCGGCGCTTCTTGGCCCGGGCCGGATCCCCACCACGGCCACCGCGGCCGCCCGAGCCGGGACCGGTCGGGCCGCCCGGGCCACCGGGGCCACCGCCGGCGAAGCCGGCCCGGCCCACCGAGGCGCGGCCACCCACCGCCGCGGAGCCCACGCTCGCCCGCCCCGCGCTGCCGACGCTCGCCGCGCCCACCGAGGCGCGTCCGGCCGGGCCGGCCGGGGAGATCGGCACGGAGGCACGGCCCGCGCCCGCGCGCCCGGAGACACCGGGCGCCGGGGAGATCGGCACCGAGGCCCGCCCGGGGCGGCCCACGGAGGCCGAGCCGGCGGCGCCGCCGACCGAGGCCCGGCCGCCGGACGCGGAGCCGCGCGGCGTCACGGAGGCCCGGGCCGAGGCAGCGCCCTCCGACCCGGAGGACCAGCCGTTCCCGTGCGAGTTCCGGGGAGAACCGGGCTCGCCGTTCGGGCCCGGGATCTGGGCCCGCCCACGCGAAGAACTGGGATCGCCGTAGTTCATTCCTCACACCCTGCCGGTCGCGGTGGGGCGCGGGCGCGCCGCCACCGGGTTGCCGTGAGATGGAACACGAGACGCTACACCCCGGGCGCGCCCGGGCGCAGGCGTCAAATCCGACCTATTCGGATCAATCAGACCTAGTAGCTGTCGGTCGCCCCGCCCTGGAGTCGGGCCGGGATCGATCGGGACAGCCAGGTTCACCGTTGCGCCTCTCGCCTTCGCCGAGGGGTGGAGCCGGCCGCGGTCTCCTGCTGCACCGCCTCCTCCGTGCCGCCGGCCAGCCCGTCCCGGCCGAGCAGGTACTGCTCGACGAGATGGTTCCAGTCGCAGCCGGGGCACACCTCCACCACGAACACCTGGAACTCACGCAGCGTCATGGCCAGGACCGGCAACTCCGCCCGGGTGCGCGCCTGGCCGGCCGACTGCTTGAGTTCGTCGCCGTAAATGTAGTGGACGTGGATGAGGTTCTCACTGCGGCAGATCGGGCAGCGCTCATCGGTGGGCTCACCGTGGAAGCGGGCGGCGTTCTTCAGGTACGGCGAGGCGTCGCAGACGTCGTAGGTGCCGATCCGCCCGGTGAGAAGTTCACGCAGCACCGCTCGCTTCTGGAGCGAGTAGTCGACGACCTGGCGCTGCGTACGCATGCGGGAAAGGGTACGCGGTCCGGCGGGGTGAGGCGACCACCGTCACGATCCGTGACGGCAGAACCTCGAATTCGGGGGTTTGCCCTGATCATGCGTCTCCGCTAACGTGCGATGTATCGGTTCGATACATCGCGGCGGTTACCGCTCCGCGCCAGGGGTAAGAAGGGATGGCCCGTGCTCGAGTTCGCCATCCTGGGTCTCCTGCAGGAGGCTGCGATGCACGGCTACGAGCTGCGCAAGGAGTTGACCGCCAAGCTCGGCGCGATCCGGGCGGCGATCAGCTACGGCTCGCTCTACCCGACCCTGCGCCGGCTGCAGGCGGCGGGATGGATCACCGAAGCCGACGAGACACCCGCCACCGCCGAGGAGGTTCCCGCGCTGACCAGCCGACGCGGTCGGGTGGTCTACACCATTACCGCGGAGGGCAAGGAACGCTTCGCCCAGCTCATAGCGCAGGCTGGACCCGAGACGTACGACGACACGGGCTTTGGCGTGCACTTCGCGTTCTTCGCCCGGACCGACCAGGCCACCCGGCTCCGGATCCTGGAAGGTCGTCGTCGAAAGATCGAGGAGCGTCGCGAAGGCCTTCGTGACGTGCTCGGCCGGGCGGCCGAGCGGCTCGACGCGTACACCCTGGAACTGCAACGCCACGGGCTCGACGCCTGTGAGCGCGAGGTCCGCTGGCTGGAGGAGCTCATCGCCAACGAGCGCTCCGGCCGGGCCCCGACGGTCCCCCAACCCGGGACGGCCGGCGGCCGAGGAGAAAACGACAGCCCGCCCCCGCCTGGAGAGTCCAGGAAAGAGCGGCCGTGATGAAGAAGAAGGAGGCAGACGTTATGGGCTCCGTCCGCGTCGCCATCGTCGGTGTGGGTAACTGCGCCTCGTCCCTCGTGCAGGGCGTGGAGTACTACCGGAACGCCGACCCGAACGACCGCGTCCCGGGTCTCATGCACGTCACCTTCGGCGACTACCACGTCTCCGACGTGAAGTTCGTCGCGGCGTTCGACGTGGACGCCAAGAAGGTGGGCATGGACCTCGCCGAGGCCATCGTGGCCAGCGAAAACAACACCATCAAGCTGTGCGACGTGCCGCCGACCGGCGTCACCGTGCAGCGCGGTCCGACCTTCGACGGTCTGGGCCAGTACTACCGCGAGATCATCGAGGAGTCGGACGCCGAGCCGGTCGACGTGGTCAAGGCGCTGCGCGACGCGCAGGTCGACGTGGTCGTCTCCTACCTGCCGGTGGGCTCCGAGCAGGCCGACAAGTTCTACGCCCAGGCCGCGATCGACGCGGGCTGCGCGTTCGTGAACGCCCTGCCGGTCTTCATCGCGTCCGACCCCGAGTGGGCCAAGAAGTTCGAGGACGCGGGCCTGCCGATCGTCGGTGACGACATCAAGAGCCAGGTCGGCGCCACCATCGTGCACCGCGCCCTGGCGAAGCTCTTCGAGGACCGCGGGGTCGAGCTGCTGCGCACGTACCAGCTCAACTTCGGCGGCAACATGGACTTCATGAACATGCTGGAGCGCAACCGCCTGGTCTCGAAGAAGATCTCGAAGACCCAGTCGGTGACCTCCCAGATCCCGCACGAGATGCAGAAGAGCGACGTGCACATCGGCCCGTCCGACCACGTGCCGTGGCTGGACGACCGCAAGTGGGCGTACATCCGCCTGGAGGGCCGCTCCTTCGGTGACACCCCGCTCAACGCCGAGCTCAAGCTCGAGGTGTGGGACTCCCCGAACTCGGCCGGTGTCATCATCGACGCCGTCCGGGCCGCGAAGATCGCGCTGGACCGGAAGATCGGTGGCCCGATCCTCTCCGCCTCCTCGTACTTCATGAAGTCCCCGCCGAAGCAGTACGCCGACCACGACGCGCACGCCGCCGTCGAGGCGTTCATCGCCGGCGAGGTCGAGCGCTGACGCGCTGAGCACACCGAGAGAAGGCCGGGTCCGCGCGGACCCGGCCTTCTTCCTCGGCGTACCTCAGGACCAGGCGCGCCGCAGCGCCACGGCCGCTTCGAGTTCGAGCAGGGTCACCTTGCGCGGCAGCCCGCCGCCGAAGCCCACCAGCTTGCCGCCCGCCCCGACGATCCGGTGGCAGGGCACGATCACGGGGATCGGGTTGCGGTTGCAGGCCACCCCGACCGCCCGGGCGGCCCCCGGATCCCCGACCGCCCTCGCCACCTCGCCGTAGGTCTTCGTCTCCCCGTACGGGATGAGGGTCATCTCCCGCCAGACCGCGCGCTCGAACTCCGAGCCACGCGGCGCCACCACCGGCACGGTGAACCCGGTCAGCTCACCGGCGAAGTACGCCCGCAGCTCGGCCACCGCCCGCCGGGCCACCTCGTCGCCGGGCTCGTCCGTCGCCGACGCCACCCGGCCGAAGTGCGCCCCGCGAACTGCCTCGGTGTCGGTGCCGACGGAGAACTCCCCGATCGGCGAGTCGAGCACGGTCCAACGCATGTCGCCCATTGTCCCGCGCCATGAGGCAAAGTTCCTCCCGCCCCGGGCGTCTGAGCTACGGAGGTGGGCGGTGGCAGAGGTCGACGGGGAGTTCACCGCGTTCGTCAACGAACGGGGAGCGGCCCTGCTGCGCGTCGCGTACGCGCTGGCCGGGAACCAGCACGCGGCGGAGGACCTGCTTCAGAACGCGCTGGCCAAGGCGTACGCCCGCTGGCCCCGGATCCGCGGCGACGCGGAGCCGTACGTGAAGCGGATCCTCTACCACGACCAGGTCTCCGGTTGGCGGCGCCGGGCGCGGCGCCCCGAGGTGCCGCTGGCGGAGCTGCCGGAGCGGGCGGCGACCGGCGAGGACAGCGACCTGCGGCTGCTCCTGCGGGACGCGCTGCGGGCGCTGCCGCCCCGGCAACGGGCCGTGCTGACTCTGCGCTACCTGGAGGACCTGAGCGTCGAACAGACCGCCGCGCTGCTCGGCTGCCGCAGCGGCACGGTGGCCAGCCAGAGCGCCAAGGCGCTGGCCAAGCTACGGCAGCTGGTGCCGGGGCTGGACGAACGGACCAGCCGAGCGGAGGTGACCCGATGAGCACGTCGCTGGACGAGACCCTCCGGGCGGCCGTACGCGAGCTCGCGGACGATGCCGGCCCCGCCCCGGACCTGGCCGTCCGGGCGCTCGGCCGCGGTCGCCGGCTGCGCCGCCGGCGCCGCGCCACGGCGGCCGCCGCCGCCCTGGTCGCGGTGGCCGCCGTGACCCTGCCGTTCGTGCTGTTCCGCCCCCGGCCGACCCCGCCACCCGCGACGCCGTCGGTGACCACGATCCCGTCGCCGGCCGCGCGACCCACCCCGGGCCCGGACTGGGCCGGGAAACCGCTGGTGCTGCCCGGCGACTGGGTGGTGACCAGGGCGCAGGCGGCCGGCGGGTCGGGCGGCGGGGTGCTGCTGGACCGCAGCCGCGGCCGGTACTTCGCCACCGACCGCTACGACGGCATCTTCCCGGCGCCCACCGGCTCGCTCGTGGCGGTCCGCGACGACGACCGGCCCAGGGACGTCGGCCTGTTCGACCTGGCAAGCGGCAAGACCCGCTGGTACGAGGTGGGCCGGGCGCTGTCCGTGCCGCGCTGGTCGCCGGACGGGCAGCGGCTGCTGTTCACCACCCACCAGCTGGACCACTTCGGCTTCATCGTGCTGCACCTGGACGGCACCAGACAGACCCATCCGGTGGGTCTCCTCGGCTGGCCCTGCGCGGACACCTGCGAGTTCACCTGGATGCGGGACGGCCGGGAGGTGGCGCTGACGCTGAGCAAGCGGCGCTCGGAGAGCTGGCCCCGGGACCTCGCCAAGGGCGTACAACTCCTGTCGGTCGACGACGGCCGGCCCACCCGGCTGGTGACCATGCCCGGCGGGCCGGCCGGTCCGGACGCCTGGTCGCCGGACGGGAAGTTCGTGGTCGTCCAGGGCCTGACCGAGCCGTTGCTGGTGGAGACGGCGACCGGCCGGGTGGTGAACCCGCTGCCCACCGCCGACGTCGTCTGGGTCACCGACGACCGACTCCTCTACCGGTGGCCGTACGGGCAGCGGCACTTCGTGCTCGCCGACACCGCCGGCCGGGAACTGGTCCGCCAGCCACTGCCGAAGCAGCTGATCGATCTTGAGGTGAGTGTCGCTCCCCGCTGACCGTTCAGCGATCGTTGATGTTGCACGGCGTCGATACCGTGCAGGTCGTGGCCACGGGGACGCTCATCTTCCTGATCATCGGCGGGGTCGGGGTCGGGGTGCTGACGCTCGCCCTGCTCGGGTCGGGCGTGCTGCACCTGGGCCATCCGGACGTCGACGGGCCGGTGTCGCTGGAGGCGGTCGCCGGGTTCACCGGCGCGTTCGGCTTCGGCGCCGCGATCGTCAACGAGCTGCTCGGTGGGCGTACCCCCGGGATGATCGCGGCGGCGGCGGCCGGTGGCGTGCTCGCCGCCGTGCCCACCGCCTGGCTGGCGGCCCGGCTCAGCCGCGCGGCCCGGAACATGCGCACGGACGCCACGCCGACCCGGGACGACCTGGCCGGCGCGATCGGCCTGGTGGTGACCCCGGTCCCCGCCAACGGCTACGGCGAGGTCCGGGTACGCCTCGCCGGCCAGCCGGTCAAACTCAACGCCCGCGCCGACGGACCCATCCCGGTCGGCGCCCGGATCTTCGTGGTCGAAGCGCTCAGCGAGACCAGCGTGCACGTCGAAACCTACTGAATTCCCCCAGCACAGACGGGACCTCACCATGCCCCTGCTCGTCGCCATCGGCGGCGCGGTCCTCCTCGCCGTCGTCCTCGTCCTCTTCGTGCTGTCCCGGATCAAGGTGGCCGGCCCGAACGAGGCGTTCATCGTCACCGGCCGCAAGGGCCGGACCACCCAGTCCGCCGACGGCATCCGGTCCACCGACATGTCGGGCCAGAAGGTCGTGCTCGGCGCCTCGGTCTTCGTGCTGCCGGTCGTGCAGAAGCTCCAGTCCCTCGACCTGTCGAGCCGGCGGATCGACGTCGGCATCAAGGGCGCGGTGAGCAAGCAGGGCATCCGCACCGACCTGCACGGCGTGGCCATCGTCAAGGTCGGCGGCACCGAGGACGCCATCCGCGCGGCCGCCCAGCGGTTCCTGCACCAGCAGGACGAGATCGAGGACTTCACCCGGGAGGTGCTGGCCGGCGCGCTGCGCTCGATCGTCGGCCGGCTCACCGTCGAGGAGGTCATCCGGGACCGGGCCGCGTTCGCCAGCGCGGTCGCCGAGGAGGCCGAGCACTCGATGACCAACCAGGGCCTGGTGCTGGACACCTTCCAGCTCCAGGACATCCTGGCCGAGGGGTCCTACCTGGCCGACCTCGGCCGGCCCGAGGCGGCCCGGGTGCTCAAGGACGCGGCCATCGCCGAGGCGCGGGCCCGGCAGCAGGCCGAGCAGGAGCGGCTGCTCGCCGAGGAGGCGATCGCCGAGGCGAACCGGAACCTGTCGCTCAAGCAGGCCGCCATCCAGGCCGAGATCGACGCGGCCAAGGCGAAGTCGGCGGCGGCCGGCCCCCTCGCCCAGGCCGAGCGGGACCAGGCGATCCTGTCCGAGCAGCAGAAGGTGGCCGAGCGCAACGCCGAGCTGAAGCAGCGCCAGCTCGACACCGAGGTGCGCAAGCCGGCGGACGCGGCCCGTTACAAGGTCGAGCAGGAGGCCGAGGCGGCCCGCAACGCGGCGGTGCTCAACGCGGACGCGCAGCGGCAGGCCACCATCGCCGCCGCCCAGGCCGCCGCCGAGCAGGCCCGGCTCACCGGTGAGGGCGAGCGGGCCCGGCGGGCCGCGCTGGCCGAGGCGAACGCCATCGAGGGCGCCAAGGAGGGTGAGGCGGAGCAGCGCCGGCGTTCCGCGATCGCCGAGGCCGTCGAGCGCGAGGGTCAGGCCGAGGCCGCGGCCATCCTGGCCAAGGGGCAGGCGGAGGCCGACGCGATGGCGCGCAAGGCCGAGGCGTTCGCCGCGTACGGTGAGGCCGCGGTGCTGGACCTGCTGGTCAAGGTGCTGCCGCAGGTGGTCGAGGCGGCCAGCGCCCCGATCGGCGCGATCGACAAGATGACCGTCATCTCCACCGACGGCGCGTCGTCGCTGACCAAGTCGGTCGCCGGCAACGTGGCGCAGGGCCTCCAGCTCGGCAGCGACCTCACCGGCATCGACCTGGCCGGGCTGCTCGCCAAGCTGGGCAGCGCGCACACGAACGGCAAGAACACCGTGGACGGCACCACCGTCACCCCGTGACCTGACACGACGGCGCCCGCCGGTTTCCCCTGCTGGGGACTCCGGCGGGCGCCGTTATGTGGACGGTCAGATGACCGCGACGACGAACTTCTCGCCGATGCCGAGACCCAGGGTCCCGCTGTCCCAGTCGATGGTGCGGCTGGAGATGAGTTCGCTGGCGCCGGTGCTGCCAGCCGTGACCGCCTGCCCGTCGATGTCCGCCCGGAGGTAGATCGAGCCGTCCGGGTTGTAGTCGAGGAAGTCGAACGTCTCCCAGACGCCGATCGAGTCCGACCGGGCGATCAGCGGCTTGGCGCCCGCGCTCTCCGCCACGACGAACTTGTTGTTCGCCAGCGACCGGATGCCGACGTAACCGTCGCCGGCGCTGACGATCTCGAACTTCTCCCAGGCCCCGACGCTGGCGGACCGGGCGATCAGCGGCTTGGCGCCGCCGCTCTCCGCGGTCACGAACTTGTTGTTCGCCAGCGACCTGATGCCGACGACCGGGGCCGGCGCGTCGAAGTCGAACTTCTCCGCCGTGCCGATGGCGGTCTTGCTGGCGATCAGCGGGGAGGTGGTGCTCGGCGCGGTGACGTACCGGCCGTTGACGGTCGCCTTCAGGCTGATCGTGCCGTCGGTGTTGTCGACGATCTGGAACGTCTCCCAGGCGCCGATCGAGGCGGACCGGGCGATCAGCGGCTTCGCGCCGCCGCTCTCCGCGGTCACGAACATGTTGTTGGCCCGCGCCCGCAGCCCGACCAGGCCACTGCCGGCGTCGACCACGTCGTACTTCTCCCAGGCCCCGATGGTGGTGCCCCGGGCGATCAGCGGCTTCGTGCCGCCGCTCTCCGCGGTCACATAGCGGCCGTTGACCCGGGCCTTGAGCCCGTACGAGGCGCGGGCCGTCGGGACCGTGCCGACGTGCAGGAGCCGGTCGATCGAGCCCATGGTGTCGTGCACGGCGCCGCCCACGCCGGTGGTGACGACGGCGTCCCGCACCTGCTGCGGGGTCCAGGTCGGATGCGCCTCGAGCAGCAGCGCGGCGGCGCCCGCCACGTGCGGGGAGGCCATCGAGGTGCCGTTCATCGCCACCGAACCGTCGGTGGTGCCCATCGCGGCGGAGACGATGCCGGTGCCCGGTGCGAAGGTGTCCAGGCAGGGGCCGTAGTTGGAGAACCAGGCCCGGAAGTCGACCTGGTCGGTGGCGCCGACCGTGATGGCCGCCGGCACGCTCGCCGGGGAGACACCGCAGGCGTCCCGCCAACTGTTGCCGGCCGCCACGGCGTACGTGATGCCGGAGGCGATGGAGCCGGCGACGGCCTCGTTGACGGCCTGGTCGGTGACGCTGAAGCCGAGGCTCATGTTGGCCACGGCCGGCCCGGTGGCGTGCGCGGTGACCCAGTCGATGCCGGCGACCACCTGCTCGCTGTCACCGCTGCCCTCGCAGTCCAGCACCCGGACCGCGACGAGCTTGACGTCCTTGGCCACGCCGTACTTCGTGCCGCCGATGGTGCCGGCGACGTGCGTGCCGTGACCGTCGCAGTCCTGGGCCACGTCGTCCTTCTCGATGGCGTCGTAGCCGTAGCTGGCCCGCCCGCCGAAGTCCTGGTGGGTGATGTCGATGCCGGTGTCGATGACGTACGCGGTCACGCCGGCCCCGGTCGCCGGGTAGGTGTAGACGCCGTTGGCCTTCGCCGTGGTCTGGTCGATCCGGTCCAGGCCCCAGGACGGCGTGCCGCTCTGGCTGCCGGTGGCCGACGCGCGCTGCACCTGCTGGACGTACGCGACATCCGGATCCGCGGCGAGGCGCTCGGCCTGCCGGCGGTCCATGCTGGCGGAGTAGCCGTGCAGCGCCTTTCCGAAGACCCGGCGGACGGTGCCGCCGTGCTCACCGGCGAGCGCCGACGCGGCGGACCGCACCTTCGCGGCGCTGGCCCTGCCGTCCTTCAGGACGACGATGTAGCGGCCGGGGACCGCCTCGGCCGCGTCGGCGCCCCGGACCGGAGCACGCTTCGGGCCGGCCGGGTCGGCGAGCGCGGGGCCGCCGCTGGCGGCGCAGATGATGGAGGTTGCCGAGGTGAGGGCGAGCCCCACGAGGGCAGAGCGGCGCAGCGCGCCGTGGTGTCTCACTGAGAGTTCTCCCCGTGTCCAGCGACCGTCCGGACCGGACGGGCGGATGCGATCAGAACCGCCTCACCCTCGAACGGGGAGGCCGGTGATGACCAACATCATGCGGGAGACATCTACCGTCGCGCGTCAACCGTTCGGTCGACACGCCGGCGTATCGTCGTCAGCCCTCAGCCGAGGACGCCCTGCTCCCGGGCCCAGCGCAGCAGCTCGGCCTCGGCCTCGTCCCGCTCCAGCGGGCCGCGCTCCAGCCGCAGCTCCTTGAGGTGTTGCCAGGCGCGCCCGACGACCGGCCCCGGCGGCACGCCGAGCAACTCCATGATCGCGTTGCCGTCGAGGTCGGGACGGACCCGAGCCAGATCCTCCTCGGCGGCGATCCGGGCGACCCGCTCCTCCAGCGCGTCGTAGTCGGCGGCGAGCTGGGCCGCCTTGCGCCGGTTGCGGGTGGTGCAGTCGGAGCGGGTCAGCTTGTGCAGGCGGGTCAGCAGGTCACCGGCGTCGGTGACGTACCGCCGGACCGCCGAGTCGGTCCACTCGCCCCGGCCGTACCCGTAGAAGCGCAGGTGCAGGCCGACCAGCTTGACGACCTGGGACGTCACGTCCTTGGGGTAGCGCATGGCCTTCATCCGGGCCTTGGTCAGCCGGGCGCCGACCACCTCGTGGTGGTGGAAGCTGACCCGGCCGTCCGGGCCCACCGCCTTGGTGGCCGGCTTGCCGACGTCGTGCATGAGCGCGGCCATCCGCAGCACGAAGTCGCAGCCGTCCTCCTCCATCGACATGGCGTTGGCGACCACGGTCAGTGTGTGCTCGTAGACGTCCTTGTGCTGGGCGTGCTCGTCGATCTCCAGCTTGAGCCCGGTCAGCTCCGGCAGGAAGCGCTCGGCCAGCCCGGTGTCGACCAGCAGCCGCAACCCGGTGATCGGGTCGGCGCCGCAGAGCAGCTTGGTGAACTCGTCCCGGATCCGCTCGGCGGTGATCCGGTCCAGGTCGGCGGCCATCCGGGTCATCGCCGCGCGGACGTCCGGGTGGACCGTGAAGCGCAGCTGGGCGGCGAACCGGGCCGCGCGCAGCATCCGCAGCGGGTCGTCCCGGAACGACTCCTGCGGCGTGCCGGGGGTACGGATGATCTTCGCGGCCAGGTCGGCCAGGCCGCCGTACGGGTCGGTGAACCGGTGCTCGGGAACGCTGACCGCCATGGCGTTGACGGTGAAGTCCCGGCGCTTGAGGTCGTCGACCAGGTTCGTGCCGTACTCGACCACGGGGTTCCGGCTGACCTGGTCGTACGCCTCCGCGCGGAAGGTGGTGATCTCCAGCCGGAGCCCGTCGCGCTGGCAGCCGATGGTGCCGAACTCCCGCCCGGTCTCCCAGATCGACTCGGCCCAGCCGCGGATGATCCGGATGGTCTCGTCCGGGTGGGCGTCGGTGCAGAAGTCCAGATCGTCACCGAGGCGGCCGAGCAGGGCGTCCCGCACCGAACCGCCCACCAGGTGCAGCTCGTGACCGGCCTGGACGAAACGCCGGCCCAGCTCGTCGGCGACCGGCGAGACGCGGAGCAGTTCGGCGACGGCGTTGCGCTGCGCGGCGGTCAGGTCGCGGCGGTCGGCGGCGTGGGAGGCGGAGACTTCGGACATGGGATCGCCAGCCTATCGGGCCGGGGCCGTGGCTCCTGCGCCGGGCGCGGGTAACGGGCCGGGGTTGACTAAGGTTTCGGTTGGGCGGGACCAGCGAGGCCGGCTCTGGCGTACCCCTTGGAGGCTGGGAGATGAGCGGCGGGCTCTACCGCAGCGCGAACGCGCACGGCGACGGCCTGCCGCCGGACGACGGCGCCACCTTCATCTCGGCGGAGCCGCTGAACCAGCCGGGGGTCGAGGCCACCGCGCCGCCCCAGGAGGTGGTGGCGGAGACCAGCGCCGCGGCGAACAGCGCGGTGATGGCGATCGGCAGCCTGGTGAGCCGGGGCACCGGCTTCATCCGCAACCTGATGATCGGCGCCGCGCTCGGCAACGCGGTCGGCAACGTGTACACCACCGCCCAGTTCCTGCCCAACCAGGTGTACGAGTTCCTGCTCGGCGGCGTGCTCACCAGCGTGCTGATCCCGGTGCTGGTCCGGCGCCGCAAGCTCGACCCGGACCGGGGCGAGGCGTACGCCCAGCGGCTGCTCACCCTCGCGGTGCTCACGTTGGCCGCCGCCGCGCTGCTGGCGGTGGTCTCCGCGCCGGTGCTCACCGCGATCTACGCCGCCGGCAAGGACGCCACGTACAAGGGACTGGTCAACGACCTGTCCTACCTGATGCTGCCGATGCTCTTCTTCACCGGCGTGAGCGCGCTGATCGCCGCCGTGCTGAACACCCGGGGGCACTTCGCCGCACCCATGTGGGCGCCGATCCTGAACAACCTCGTGGTGATCGGCGTCTTCGGCCTCTACATCGGCGTCCACGGCGCCAAGGCGCTACGGCCGGACCAGATGACCACCGGTCGGATCCTGCTGATCGGCGGCGGCACGCTGCTCGGCGTGGCGGTGCAGGCCGCCGGCCTGCTGCCGGCGCTGCGCAAGGTCGGCTTCCGGTGGAAGTGGCGGTTCGACTTCCGCGAGCTGGGCCTGCGCGAGCTGGCCCGGCTCGGGGCCTGGATGTTCTGCTACGTCGGGGTCAACCAGCTCGGCCTCTTCGTGGTGGTCAACCTGCTCACCCGGGCCGCCGGCAAGGAGAACGCCGGCCTGCTGATCTACAACAACGTCTTCCTGCTGCTGATGATGGCGCACGGCATCATCGCCGTCTCGATCATCACCGCGCTGATGCCCCGGATGAGCGCCGCCGCCGGCGAGGGCCGGTTCCGCGACGTCACCGCCGACCTGTCCCGCGGCACCCGGATGGTCACCGCCGTCCTCGCCCCCGTCGCGGTCTGCTACGCGGTGCTGGCCGGCCCCATCTCGGTCGTGATCTTCCGGTACGGCGCCTTCACCGGCGAGAACGCGGTGGCCACCTCGACCGTGCTGCTGGTGGCGGCGATCGGCCTGGTGCCGTTCGCGATCAGCCAGCTCTTCACCTTCGCCTTCTACGCGCTGCCGGACACCAAGACCCCGGCGCTGATCAACATTCCGGTCGTGGCGCTGCGGGTGCTCCTCCAGATCGGCCTCTTCCTCGCCTTCTCGGCCACCTTCGCGGCGGCCGGCATGATGCTCGGCAACGCGATCTCGTACGTGGCGGCGGCGGTGATCTCGGCGCTCCTGCTGCGTCCCCGGGTGGGCCGGATCGGGCTGGGCGGGATCATGCGGACCATGGGCCGGGTGGTGATCGCCGCGCTGGGCGCGGCCCTGGTCGGCCTGCTGGTGGTCCGGCTGCTTCCCGGCGACCCGGCGCACCTGAGCTGGCTGGCCGCCGCGGTCCAACTGGTGATCGGCGGCGCGGTGATCGGCGTGACCTACCTCGGGCTGGCCATGGCGTTGCGGATCGGCGAGATCACCGAGGTGGTGGGGATGGTCCGCCGCCGGCTCGGGCGGTGACCTCGACCAGCACCGATGACGGACGGTGAACGACGATCACCAGCCTGGGGATACGGCTGTGGATAACTCAGGGTTCCCCCGCCCAATGGGCCTCTCGGCCTGTGGACAACCAACCGTACGGCCGAGGGTGACCGGCGGGAGCAGGGGAAACACACCGGTGTCACGGAGGCCGCCACACCGGTGCGCCCCTGCGCCGACTACTTGCCGTCAACATCTAGATTGAGCGTGCGTGTCCCAGCGACGTGGCCCGGCCGGGCCGTTCACCCGACCGATCCCCACGGTCACTGGCGTCCCACCGGCTACGGCGGGAAGATGACATGTCGGAGAACCGGGCATCCCGGGTAAGGTCACTCTCGACGGGCACGGCGGGTGCCGACGCGGGCGTCGACACCGGTCTGCCGGTTCCAGCCAAGGCAGAGCGGGAAGCCACATGCCCAGCAGCACGGGTCCATCGATCGACACGATCACCGAGGGAGGACGGGTGACCCAGGTCGGCGAGGGTCAGGAGGCGGAGGAGACCTCTCCTCCGGTCGTGACCTTCGGTGCTCCCGCGGTCGGTGAAGTCCTGGCCGAGCGGTACGAGCTGGTCGAGCACATCAACAACGACAGCGCGGGCCGGCTGGTCTGGCGCGGGGTCGACGTCGTGCTGCGCCGTCCCGTAGCGGTGGTCCTCCGCTACCCGGGTGGCGACTCCGCCACCGAGATGCTCCAGGCGGCCGTCGCGGCCAGCCGGGTGATCCACCCCAACCTGGTCGGCGTCTACGACGCGATCGACGAGGCCGACCGGGCCTACGTGGTCCGCGAATGGGTGGACGGGCAGTCGCTGCGCGAGATGGTGACCGCCGACGGTCCGCTGGACCCGGCCCGGGCCACGGCCATCGGCAGCGCCGTCGCCAGCGCCCTCGCCGCCGTGCACGCCACCGGCATGGTGCACGGCAACGTCCACCCCGGCACCGTGATGATCAGCGACGACGGCCGCGTGGTGCTGGCCGACGCGCGCACCGACGGTGCGGACAGCCAGGAGAACGACCTGCGGGCGGTCGGCGGGGTGCTCTACTTCGCCCTGACCGGCCACTGGCCGCACGGCGAGGCCCCGCTGCACGGCGCCACCGCCGGCCACGGGCGCGCCGCCCTGCCCGACGCCGTCCGGGACGCCGGCGGCGCCATCGCCGCGCCCCGGCAGGTGCGCGCCGGGGTGCCCGCGTACCTCGACGACCTCACCATGGACCTGCTCGACTCGGAGATCGCCCCGCCCTCGTCCGACGTCCTGTCGGCCGAGCTGAACCGGCTCGACATCCCCGCCGACGAGCACTTCCTGGATCAGCAGGCCGGTCCGCTGCGCTTCACGGCCGACACCGAGGACGAGCCCTCGCCGCTGGCCGCGGCCGGCGGCCGCAAGGTCGCGCTGGGCATCGCCGCCCTGCTGGCGGTGGCCCTGGTCGGGCTGCTCATCGGGATCAGCGCCCTGGGCGACGACAAGGACCCGGGCAAGGAGCCGGTGGCGCAGCCGTCCAGCAGCGCGCCCGCCGGCGGCACCACCGCTCCGGCCGCGCCGGTCCGCAAGCTCAACATCCAGGACGTCCGGATCATCGACCCGGAGAGCCGGGACCGCGCCGAGGTGCGGAACGCCGAGAAGGTGATCGACGGCGACCCGAACGAGGGCTGGGAGACCGCCAGCTACCGGAACAACGGCAAGTTCGGCGGTCTGAAGAAGGGCATGGGGATCTGGATCGACCTCGGCGCCCCGCACACGGTCAAGTCGATCAAGGCCACCCTGTCCTCCACCGGCGCCTCGGCCGAGCTGCGCGCGGGCAAGGGCGAGTTCCCGTCCAGTTCCTCGGGCGACAAGGATCTCGTGGCGGCCTACACCGAGCGGATCGGGCAGCCGTTCGAGGACCACGACGGCACCACGATGGTCTTCGACGGGTTCAACCCGGAGGCGAAGTACCAGTACCTCCTCTTCTGGATCACCGAGCTGCCCGCGAAGGACAGCGGCGGCGGCTGGAAGCTCGGCGTCCAGGAACTGACGGTCGAGGGCTCGTGACCCGTTCGCCGCACCCGGTGCACCACCTCCGCCGGACGTGGTGATGGCGGGTCGCGGTGGGCGTACGCCCGAGCCGGCGACCGGGGACGGCCCGCCGGCCGGGGTGTCCGACCTCGACCTGCTGCGGGCGCACGTCGCCGGCGACCGGGACGCCTTCGCCGAGCTGTTCCACCGGCACCGGGACCGGCTCTGGGCGGTGGCCCTGCGGACGGTCGGCGACCGCGAGGAGGCCGCCGACGCCCTGCAGGACGCGCTGCTGTCGGCGCACCGCGCCGCGGCCCGGTTCCGGGGTGACTCGGCGGTCACCACCTGGCTGCACCGGATCGTGGTCAACGCCTGCCTGGACCGGATCCGGCGGCGCCAGACGCACGCCACGGTCCCGCTGCCGGACGGCGTACACACCGACGGGGAGCCCGGCCGGCACACCGGCGGGGTGGAGCCGGCCGCGCCGGCCCGGGACCACGACACCGCCCTGGTGGTCCGGCAGGCCCTCGCCGCGCTGCCGGTCGAGCAGCGGGCGGCGCTGGTCCTGGTGGACGTGCAGGGCTATCCGGTGGCCGAGGTCGCCCGGATGCTCGAGGTCGCCGAGGGGACGGTGAAGAGCCGGTGCGCCCGGGGTCGGGCCCGGCTGGCCGTGCTCCTGGGGCATCTGCGGACCGGCTCCGACGAGGTCGCGGACGTGCCGCGGGTCACCGGTGGGAACCCGCGGCCACCCGAGGGCGTCGGATCCACGTCGGGACGGTCCCGGCGGGATGCCAGCCAGGAGGAGACGTGACTTCCCGGGAGTTCAGCGAGGTCGACCACGACCTGCTCGCCGACTACCTCGGCGGGGCGCTGGACGGCACCCCGGAGCAGGCGACCGTCGCCCGGCTGGTCGAGCGGGACCCGGCCTGGACCGAGGCGTACGAGGCCCTGGCCCGGGCCGTCGACCTCGTCCAGGCGGACCTGGCCGGCTGGGCCGCCGAGCCCGGCCCGGAGCTTCCGCAGGCCGTGGCCGACCGGATCACGGCGGCGCTCGCCGGCGCCGGCCCGGCCCCCACCGGCGACCTGGCGTCCGACCCTCCCGAGCAGGCCTCGACCCCGGCCGCCGTGCCGGCACAGCCCGGCCGGGGCACCCTTCCGGCGGGCGGGACGGGCCGGCCGGGCCGGAACACCGGGCCGGGGCGCCGTGCCCGCCGCTGGACGCGGCTCGCCGGACCGGTCGCGCTGGCCGCCGCCTCGGTGACCGCGGTCGGGTTCGGGATCGGTCACCTCGTCGACACGGGCGCCGGCCGGATCACCGGGGCGGCCGACAGCGCGGGCAGCCGCGCCGACGGCAAGGCGGCCGCTCCGCTGGCCGCCGGGCCCTTCCAGACCACCGGTCCGGCCCTGCACAGCGGCACCGACTACACCCCGGACTCCCTCTCCCGGATCCCGGGCGGAGTCGCCGGGCCCTCGGCGGCGGCGAGCGACAAGGCGAACTCCGGGGGTGGACCGGAGGGGCAGCGGGTGTTCGAGGCCGCCGGGCTGGACCGGCTGGCCCGCCCCGAGGCGCTGGCCTCCTGCCTGTCCGAGATCGGCGCGGAACACCGCGGCGGCCCGCTCACCGTCCACCTGGTCGATTACGCCCGGTTCCAGGGCAGCCCGGCGCTGGTGGTGACCTTCACGGACGGGGGCGGCGCCCGGTGGGCCTGGGTGAGCGGACCCGAGTGCGGGGTCCCCGGGTCCGGCGCGGACACCCGCTTCACCACGCGGGTAGGGTGAGGTCGCGGTCACCCGGGCGGGTCTGCCACGTGACGTGACCCACCGGATGACCGGCTCGGGAATCCCCGCTTCGTACGATGACGTTCTGCAAGTCAGGTGCCGCTGTCGCTGAGCTGTCGGCACTCGGGATCGACATCGGTGCGCGCCGGTGACGAACACACACATCGGGAGACGGCAGTGGACGAGGTCCGCAACCTGATCATCATCGGCTCCGGGCCGGCCGGCTACACGGCGGCGGTCTACGCCGCGCGCGCCAACCTCAAGCCGCTGGTCATCGAGGGCGTGCAGTCCGGCGGCGCGCTGATGACCACCACCGAGGTGGAGAACTTCCCCGGTTTCGCGGACGGCATCCTCGGCCCCGAGTTGATGGACAACATGCGCAAGCAGGCCGAGCGGTTCGGCGCCGAGTTCCTCACCGACGACGTGACCCGGGTCGAGCTGAAGGACACCGGCGAGGTCGGCTCCAACACGGTGAGCACCGTCTGGGTGGGCGAGACCGCCTACCGTGCCAAGGCGATCATCCTCTCCACCGGCTCGGCCTGGCGCCCGCTGGGTGTGCCGGGCGAGCAGGAATACCTGGGCCACGGCGTGTCGTCCTGCGCCACCTGTGACGGCTTCTTCTTCCGTAACCAGCACATCGTGGTGGTCGGCGGCGGCGACTCGGCCATGGAGGAGGCCAGCTTCCTCACCCGGTTCGCCGAGTCGGTGACGATCATCCACCGCCGCGACTCGTTCCGCGCCAGCAAGATCATGGCCGCTCGCGCCCTCGGCAACGAGAAGATCAAGGTCGAGTGGAACAGCGTGATCGAGGAGATCCTCGGCGACGACGGCAAGGTCAGCGGCGTACGGGTGCGCAACGTGCACAACGGTGAGAGCAAGGTGCTCGACGTCACCGGCGTGTTCGTGGCGATCGGTCACGACCCCCGCAGCGAGCTCTTCCGCGACCAGGTGGACCTCGACGACGAGGGGTACGTGAAGGTGCAGGCGCCGAGCACCCGGACCAACATCCCGGGTGTCTTCGCCGCCGGTGACGTGGTCGACCACACCTACCGGCAGGCCATCACGGCGGCCGGCACGGGCTGTGCGGCCGCCCTGGACGCCGAGCGCTTCATCGCCACCCTGCAAGGCTGAAAGATTTTCACGAACAGGTCCCGGAGGAGGGGTTCATAGTGGGAGCAACCAAGGCGGTCACGGACGCGAGCTTCGCGAGCGACGTGCTGAAGTCCGACAAGCCGGTTCTGGTCGACTTCTGGGCGGAGTGGTGCGGTCCGTGCCGCAAGGTCTCGCCGCTGCTGGAGGAGATCGCGGGCGAGATGGGTGACCAGGTCACCATCGTCAAGCTCAACATCGACGAGAACCCCGAGACGGCGCGCACCTACCGGGTGATGTCCGTGCCGACCCTGACCATCTTCAAGAACGGCGAGCCGGTGCAGTCCATCGCCGGCGCCAAGCCCAAGGGTGAGCTGGTCAAGCTCATCGAGTCGGCGCTCTGAGCCGACGCCCGACACCGCCGGAACCCCCGTCCGCCCGATCCCGGGTGACGGGGGTTCCGCGTTCCTTACCTGTGGCGAATTCGTGATCGTCGGTGACCGGCCACGGTACGCTCCGTAAGGCGTCCCCAGCGGGGAAGCACCTCCGTCGGAGTCTCCGGCCAGCCAGCGTCCGTGCAGAGGGGGTCGTCGTGCGTCCGATCCGACCCGGTGACCGGGGACCCGCGGTGGCCGAGATCCGCACCGTCCTCACCGGCCTGGAGTTGCTCCCGGCCGGCCGCGGAGGCGAGGAGTTCGACGCGGAGACCGAGCGCGCCGTCCGGGCGTTCCAGCAGTCCCGCGGCCTCAGCGTGGACGGGCGGGTGGGCGCGGAGACCTGGCGGGCGCTGGACGCGGCCCGCTGGCGGTTCGGCGCGCGCACCCTCTACCACGCGGTCCCCGAGCCGCTGATCGGCGAGGACGTCCGGTCGCTCCAGGAACGGCTCCTGGAGATGGGGTACGACGTGGGCCGCGCCGACGCCATCTACGGCATCCGCACCTCCCGCGCCGTCGCCCAGTTCCAGCGGGAGATGGGGCTGAAACCGGACGGAACGTGCGGCCCGCACACCATCAACGCGCTGCGCCGCCTCGGCCGGAAGGTGGTCGGCGGGCGGCCGCAGTGGCTGCGCGAGTCCGACGCCATCCGGCAGGCCGGGCCGACGCTGGTCGGGCGGACCGTGGTCATCGACCCGGGGCACGGCGGCACCGACCCGGGCGTGGTCGTGCCCGACGGCCCGCTGCGCTGGACCGAGGCGGACCTCGTGCACGACCTGGCCAGCCGGCTGGAGGGGCGGCTCGCCGCGGCCGGCGTACGCGTGCAGCTCACCCGGGGCCCGTCCCCACGGACCTGCCTGCCGGACGCGGACCGCGCCCAGCTGGCCAACTCCCTCGGCGCCGACGTCTTCATCTCCCTGCACACCGACGGGCACGCCAACCCGGCGGCCGACGGGGTGGCGACCTACCACTACGGCACCGACAACGGCGTCACCTCCGCCACCGGGGAGCGGCTGGCCGGGCTGGTGCAGCGGGAGATCGTGGCCCGCACCGGGCTGCGGGACTGCCGCACCCACGCCAAGTCCTGGGACCTGCTGCGCCTGACCCGGATGCCCGCGGTCCGGGTCGAGGTGGGCTACCTGACCTCACCGGCCGACCGCGACCGGCTCGTGGACCCCCGGTTCCGGGACCGGCTGGTCGAGGCGATCGTCGCCGCCGTGCAGCGGATGTACTACCCGATCGAGCGGGACGTGCCCACCGGCTCGATCGACGTGAGCGAGCTGCGGGCGGTGGTGGCCGCCGGCACGGTGGTCGACTGAGCCGCCCGGGCCTCAGCTCATCGAGCGGGTGGCGGGAGCCGGGCGGACCGGGCGGAGCAGCGTCTCCGGGCTCATCGAGCCGAGGAGCTTCTCCAGCGCGTACTCGACGTCGGACTTCCAGCTCAGCGCCGTGCGCAGTTCCAGGCGGAGCCGGGGGTAGCGCGGGTGCGGCCGGACCGTCTTGAAGCCCACCGAGAGGAAGAAGTCGGCCGGCGCGAGGCAGGCCCGGGTCGGGTTGTCCCCGTCGTCGCCGAACTTCGCGTCGCCGAACGCCTCGATCGCCTTGATCCCACGCTTGGTGAGATCCCGGGCCACCCCCTGGACCAGCATCCGGCCCAGGCCGCCCCCGGCGAACGACGACACCACGTTGGCGGTCATCAGCAGCGCCGCGTCCGCGGAGACCGGCGAGGTGGGAAACGCCATCGAGCGCGGGACGTACGCGGGCGGGGCGTACATGACGAAACCGGCGGGCATGCCGTCCACGTACGCGAGCTTGCCGCAGGAACCCCACTCCAGGAGCGTCTGGGAGACCCAGGCCTCCTTCTCCAGCCCCGGGTCGCCGGCGGCGCACGCGCGCTCGGCCGAGACCGGGTCGAGCTCCCAGTAGACGCACTGCCGGCAGGAGCGGGGCAGGTCCTCCAGCGTGTCCAGGGTCAGACTGACCAGACGTCGCGACATGAGCACCCCACCCATAGGCCCGGAGCGGAGACCACCGAGGTCTCCCGCCGCCTTACTGCCCCCGACGAGCGATCGTACGCTCCCGCCCGACGCTACGGGAGAGGACGCGCGAACGCCCACCCGAGCCGGGGAGAGGGGCCGGTCCGGGATGTGGACGTACCCACACGGTGGGCCCGGTGCTGGCGGGCGCCGACTACGATCGACCAACCGGCCTTCCGCGCGCCGCCATGGTTGCCGGCATCGCGGGTACCACACCGGGCGGCAGCCCCGCCGACACCCGATCGAGGTGATGTCATGACCGGCACGACGCTCGACGACTACACCGACCGGTACGCCCGGCGGGTCCGGGGGATGACGGCCTCCGAGATCCGGGCACTCTTCGCGGTGGCCAGCCGGCCGGAGGTGGTCTCGCTCGCCGGTGGGGCGCCCTACATCGCGGCGCTGCCGCTCGACGCGGTCGGCGAGATGCTCGGCCGGCTCGGCGCCGAACACGGCGCCACCACCCTGCAGTACGGCATCGGCCAGGGCACCCCGGAGCTGCGCGAGCGGATCTGCGAGGTGATGGCGCTGTCGGGGATCGACGCGTCGTGCGGCGCCTCGCCCGAGGACGTGGTGGTCACCGTCGGCGGGCAGCAGGCCCTCGACCTGGTGGCCCGGCTCTTCCTGGACCCGGGTGACGTGGTGCTCGCCGAGGGCCCGACCTACGTCGGCGCACTCGGGGTGTTCCAGGCCGCCCAGGCCCAGGTGGCGCACGTGCCGATGGACGCCGAGGGGCTGATCCCGGAGGCGCTGGAGGCGGCCATCGCCGACCTGGCCCGGGCCGGCCGGCGCGTGAAGTTCCTCTACACCATCCCGACCTACCAGAACCCGACCGGCGTGACGCTGAGCGAGGAGCGGCGTGAGCGGGTGCTCGACATCTGCGAGCGCGCCGGGCTGTTGGTGGTCGAGGACGACCCGTACGGTCAGCTCGGTTTCGAGGGCGAGGCGCCCGCGCCGCTGCGGGCCCGACGGCGCGACGGGGTGTTCTACCTGAGCACCTTCTCCAAGACCTTCGCGCCCGGCCTGCGGGTGGGCTGGATCCTCGCCCCGCACGCGGTCCGCGACAAGCTGGTCATCGCCAGCGAGGCGCAGATCCTCTGCCCCAGCGGCTACGCGCAGGCCGCCGTTTCGACCTACCTGGGCACCATGCCCTGGCGGGAGCAGCTCAAGGTCTACCGCGAGGTCTACCGTGAGCGCCGGGACGCCCTGCTCGACGCGCTCGCGGACCTGATGCCGGAGGGCACCACCTGGACCACCCCGGCCGGCGGTCTCTTCGTCTGGGCGACCCTGCCGGACGGCCTCGACTCCAAGGCGATGATGCCGCGGGCGGTCGCCGCCCGGGTCGCCTACGTGCCGGGCACCGGGTTCTACGCCGACGGGACCGGTGCCGGCAACATGCGGCTCAACTTCTCCTTCCCGCCGCCGGAGCGGATCCGCGAGGGCGTCCGCCGGCTGGCCGGCGTGATGGAGCAGGAGATCGCCATGCGCAAGGTCTTCGGCGCGGTCGGCGGGGCGGGTCCGCGGCGCCGGCAGGGCGGCTCGGACGCGCCCGGTCCCGACTTGGCATGATTCCCGCATGTCCGTCAGCCCTGCCGCGCACACTCCCGTGACCGGATCCGCCGCCACCGACGAGCTGCACGTGCTGGTGCTCGCCGGCGGGCTCTCCTACGAGCGGGACGTCTCGCTCCGGTCCGGCCGGCGGGTGCTCGACGCGCTGCGCGCGGTCGGCGTGGAGGCCGAGCTGCGGGACGCCGACGTGGCGCTGCTGCCCGCCCTGGCCGCCGACCCGCCGGACGCCGTGGTGATCGCCCTGCACGGCGCCACCGGCGAGGACGGCTCCCTGCGGGGTGTGCTCGACCTCTGTGGCGTGCCCTACGTCGGCTGCGACGCCCGCGCGTCCCGGCTCGCCTGGGACAAGCCCTCGGCCAAGGCGGTGCTGCGCGAGGCGGGCATCCCGACGCCCGACTGGGTGGCGCTGCCGCACGACCGCTTCTCGGAACTGGGCGCGGTGGCCGTCCTGGACCGGATCGTCGACCGGCTGGGCCTGCCGCTGATGGTCAAGCCCGCGCAGGGCGGCTCCGGACTGGGCGCCGCCGTGGTCCGGGACGCCACGTCGCTGCCGGCCGCCATGGTCGGCTGTTTCGCGTACGACC
The DNA here is from genome assembly GCF_050948395.1 of Micromonospora sp. CA-244673. Taxonomy (NCBI): domain Bacteria; kingdom Bacillati; phylum Actinomycetota; class Actinomycetes; order Micromonosporales; family Micromonosporaceae; genus Micromonospora; species Micromonospora sp. CA-244673. The sequence continues at coordinate 7,174,334 of NZ_CP192019.1, forward strand.
AGACGGCGCTGGTGGAACGCTACGTGCCCGGGATGGACGTGGCGGTCTCCGTCCTGGACCTGGGCGAGGGCCCGCAGGCCCTGCCGCCGGTCGAGATCGTGCCCCGCAACGGCGTCTACGACTACGCGGCCCGCTACACCGCCGGCCGCACCACCTGGCACGCACCGGCCCGGCTCGACGCGGAGACGACCCAGCGGGTGACCCAGGTGGCGCTCGCCGCGCACGCCGCGCTCGGCCTCCGCGACCTCTCCCGCGTCGACCTGATCGTCGACGCGGACGGGCAGCCGCACGTGCTGGAGGTCAACGTCTCCCCGGGGATGACCGAGACCTCCCTGTTGCCGCTGGCCGTCCAGGCGGCCGGTCTGGACTTCGGGCGGGCGCTCGGCACCCTGGTGGGCCGCGCCGCCGCCCGCCGCCCCTGACGTCAGGCCGACTCGGTCGCCCGCCGCGGTTGCTCGGCCTGCTCCGGCGCCGCCCCCTGCTCCGGCACCTCGGGCTGTCCCGTGGCCCCCTGCTTCGGGTGCGCGGCCTGTTCCGGCGTACCCGGCCGCTCCGGGTGCGCGGCCTGTTCCGCCGTACCCGGCCGCCCCGGGGGCGCGACCTGTTCCGGCGTGGCCGGCCGCTCCGGCGCCTCGGGCGTGGGTTCCTCCGCGGCTTCGGCCTCCGGGATCTCATCCGCGGCCTCGATCACCGAAGCGGTCTCCTCGTCGGGATCCTCCGCCGCCGCGGCGGTCGACGTGGCGGTGAGGCTCGACGGCGCCTGCCACTGGATGCGCGGCGGCTCGGCGAGCGGCCGGCCACCGAACTCGGCCAGCCACGCGGCAACCATCGCCAGGTTCTCCCGCCACTGCGCCTCGGAGATCGGCGGCAGGATCGAATCCCACAGGGACAGGAACGTGCCGCGCAGTTGCAGCCGCCCGTAGGGCCGGGCGAGGAACCACATGTGCAGGTGCGCCGAGCCGTCACCCCAGCGGTTCACGTGCACCCGGGCCACGCCGTCCAGCGACCGGATCGCCCGCTCCAGGCGCACGGTCATGACGCCCAGCTCGGCGGCGAGCAGGTTCGGCAGGTCACCGAGGTCGAGGTGCGACCGGGACTCCAGGATCAACACCATCGGCAGGCCGGTGGGCCGGTCCATCGCCCGGACCCGCCATCGTTCACCCACCCAGATGTACGCCTCGTCCGGCGCGTTGCAGGCGGTGCACTCCCGATTCCCCTCGCCGCGGCGGGGAGGCTCGACCGGCACCGGCTCGTCGAGCTGCTTGACGTGGAGATCGCCTTCGAAGGGAAATGAGGGCCACTGGGTGAAGTCCGGGACTGAGGGAGGGGTGTCCTGCACGACGCTGACCCTAACCGAGTTGGCGACGCCTGTCCCTACCTGACCGCCGGGCCGCTGAGCGTTCCTCGTCGATCCACAACGGGTTGTCCACCGCGTTGTCCACAGGCCGCTGAGATCACCAGCACAGCGCGTCATCCACTGCTCAGCAAGGGTTTCGGCGCGGTGTTTCACATGAAACGGGGAGGGCCTGTGGAAAACGGCTGTGGATAACGGGGGTGGTCGTCCTTGGGCCTCCGGGGTGCCTCGATCCATCCTTCCCAACGAGCGAGCCGCCGATCGGCACTGGGCGGATCGGGCGGTTTCCAAGGTCCTCTCTCAAGGGGGCGCGCGAGGAGTCGGTCGACGGCTGGCGGTCGTGTTCCACGTGAAACGGCGGCGTGGGGCGCGAGCAGAATTTGGCGGCGGGAGGGTCGGTGCCTAGCCGCGAGGACTGTTGCGGCTTCCGGTTCCCGGCTTCGGTATCCGGATCCGTTTGCCGCTTCCGTTGCCGGCTGGCTCGGGCCGGTTTCACGTGAAACGGCCTTGGCGCGCGCGATCCGCCGGGGCGTTGGCCCGTGGGCGGCGGGCGTAGCCCATGGGCGGCGAGGCGACCGCGCTGTTGGGGTCGTTGCCGCAATGGGGGCGGTGCCGGATGCGGTCGTGAAGCCGGCGAGCTGACCGCTCCGCCACCGATGCGGGGCGGCGCCGGTTCCGTTCCAGGACCGCGTCGACCGTTTCACGTGAAACGGCGGCACCGGGACACGTCGTCGAGATTCGCGTTCCCCTTCCGAGGCCCCGCCACGGCGGCGGGTCAGGCGGGGCTCCGGCACCCAATCATGGCGACGGGTTACACGGGGCTCCGGTCGAGGCTTGGGGCTGGCTCGGTGGTACCCGGGGGACGTGACCGAGCGCTCGGCCCGCGCGGACCGTTTCACGTGAAACACCGAGGGGGGCGACGGCTCTTCGACGCTGGGAGCGGCGGCGAAGCGTCCTGGGCGAACCGGTCGAGGCGCGGGCCCGCCGCACGGAGCCCTATCGGCCGGCAGGGTTTGCATGAGGCCGGCCGCCGCTTCTTCGCCATCGGCCGCGAGGGCGGGCGCTTCCGCTCAGCCGGGCTGTCAGCACGAGTCGCCACCCCGAGCACCGCCGCAGGCCGCCCCGTCCGGGCGGTCAGCACGAGTGGCCACCCCGAGCACCGCCGCGAGCCACCCCGTCCGGGCTGTCAGCACGAGTCGCCGGCCCGAGCACCGCGGCAGGCCGCCCATCCGTGGGCGTTCCCCCTCAGCTGGCCGGCTCGGCGGCCTTGGAAGCCCGTGGACCCCCGCCCCAACGACCGTGGCGACGAAAGGCGGCGAATGTTGCTGACCCCCGTGGCGACGAAGGCGGCCAATGTCGCGGGCAGATAGAGGGCCATCCGATGGACGCGACCCAAGGTTCGTGGGCCCGGAGCGGCAGGTGTTCCGGGGGGCGGTCGGCCTGCCAGGGAATGCAGTCCCGACGCGGGGCCAAGCAAAAGGTGCGCGAACCAGTTGACGGCGACCGGCACCAGCCGGCTCAGCGCATCCTCTGAGGCGCTGTTGGGCAGCACTCGGTGCCCCTCGGGCGGCAAGGACGGGGCCGACCGCGCCGGCCGGCTCGGCGACCGGCATCAGCTGGCCGGCCGCGACCCGGCCGCCTCGCCCTGACCTCGCCCTGGCCTCGTTGCCGGCCGAGGACCGTCGGCAATGGCCGAGCGTTGAGGCTGCGGAACGTCGGGCGACGCAGGCCTGTCGAAGGCAAGCTGGCCGGGGGACCGAGCCAGGCGGGCATTACGCCGCGCCGGGTCGGGACCTCCGTGCCGAGCAGGGACACCACGAGGCGTGGCGACACCTCCAGGGCGGGACGGGCCGGGTGCCGAGGCGGCCCGGGCGGGCCGAGGGACGGGAGACATCTCTCCGGGAGGGCAGGCACTCCCCACGCCGTCTCTCCGGGAAAGGCAGGCTCCTCACGCCGTCTCTCCGAGGAGGCAGGGGCTTCCTCACGCCGTCGTTTCACGTGAAACACCTCCGCCGGCGGGGCAAGCAAAGTAGTGCACGGCGGCTGCCGAGGTCCGCATGCTGCACACCGACATCGCCCGAGCGGATGACCGGCCTCTGTGAGGGCCACCGCCAGAAACCGGCGACGGTGGTGGCGGCGGTTTCGCGACCCCCAAGCCAGACCGGCGACACCACCTCAAGAACCAGGGCGGGCCGGCGATGAGGACGACTGGAAACGACGACGAAGCGGAGGACTACAGCGCAGCAACCGCGTAGGCAATGCGGCTTCCAAGCTCGCTGCCGAGGCGAGCGCCCTCACAAGGCCGTGAGCGTTGAGGACGGCCCACCCAGCCCCAACCACCCGCGGAGACGCCCGTCCCGTCCTGAGGCCCGTCAGGCCCCGCACAGATGCCCTCCCGCTCCTCCCCGGAGATGATCCGCGCAGGCGGCCGCCGTGGACACCGACAGCCGTCGACCGGGTGGCAGCCGACTCAGGTCGCACGTCATCTCGCATCACCCCGGTCGCAGCCGCTCCTGCGTCCGGAGCAGCTCGCGAAACCGGGGAAGCCACGCAGCGAGCCGATCGGGCGGGTCGCCAGGGTCCAACCCCCGCGACGGGCGTAAGAATCCAGCAGGCCCGAACCGAAGCGGCACGCCCCCGCACCACCGACCCGCACCACCGTTCCCAATTGGCCAGGCCCGAGCACCGGCCGCCGCCCAGCCCCCGGAAACGACTCGGCCGCGTCGCCCCCACAGGGACCACGCGGCCGACGCCGACAGCCGGCTACTCACTCCCCGGGCTGCTCCTCCTGCCCGACGCCGATGATCCCGACGATCCGCTCCAGGTCGTCGACGGTCGCGAACTCGATCGTGATCTTGCCCTTGCTCCGGCCGATGTCGACCTTCACCCGGGTGTCGAACCGGTCGGAGAGCCGGTCCGCGAGGTCCGTGAGCGCGGGCGCGTGCGGCTTCGGCCGGCGCTTGGCGGCCGGGGTCTTCGCCGGGCCGTCGGCGAGCGCCAGGGCCACCAGTTCCTCGGTGGCGCGTACGGAGATGCCTTCGGCGACGATGCGCTTCGCGAGCTGCTCCTGCGCCTCGGAGTCGTCAAGGCTGAGCAGGGCGCGGGCGTGGCCGGCGGAGAGCACCCCGGCGGCGACCCGGCGCTGCACCTGGGCCGGCAGATTCATCAGCCGGATGGTGTTGGAGATCTGCGGCCGGCTCCGGCCGATCCGGCGGGCCAGTTCCTCGTGGGTCGCGCCGAACTCCTCCAGCAGTTGCTGGTACGCGGCCGCCTCTTCGAGCGGGTTGAGGTTGGCGCGGTGGATGTTCTCCAGCAGCGCGTCCCGGAGCATCGCGTCGTCCTTGGTGTCCCGGACGATGGCGGGGATGCTCTCCCGGCCGACCGCCTGGGCCGCGCGCCAGCGCCGCTCGCCCATGACGAGTTCGTACTTCTCGCTGTCGAGTTGGCGGACGACGATCGGCTGGAGGAAACCCACCTCCTGGATCGAGGTCTTCAGCTCCTCCAGCGCCTCCTCGTCGAAGACGTGCCGGGGCTGCTTCGGGTTGGGCACGATGCTGTCGACCGGGATCTCGGCGAAGCGGGCTCCGGGGACCGGGCTCAGTTGCGGCTCCGGCTCGGCCGCCGGGGTCGCCGGGGTGGCCACGTCGTCGGCGCCGAGGGCTCCGGTCACGGCCGCCGCCGCACCGCCGGCCGGGGTGGCCGGGGTGGCTGTCGCCGTACCGTTCTCGGGTTCGGCGGCCGCCGGGCTGCTGCCCGGCACGGGCCCGGTGGGGATGAGGGCACCGAGCCCCCGGCCCAGACCGCCGCGAGGACGGTTCTTCATGCGACGCCTCCCAGCGACTTCTCCGTGCTACGCATTCCGGCTCACCGGCTCCTTGACGCCTCGCTCGGCAATCTCCTGAGCGGCCTCGAAGTAGCTCGTGGCCCCCCGCGAACCGGGATCGTAGGTCATCACCGACTGCCCGTAGCTGGGCGCCTCGGAGACCCGCACGTTACGGGGGATGACGGCCTCGAGCACCTTGTCCCCGAAGTGGTTCCGGACGTCCTGCTCCACCGCGTCGGCCAGCCGGGTACGCCGGTCGTACATGGTCAGCAGGATCGTCGACACCTCCAGCTTCGGGTTGAGGTGCTGCCGGACCAGGTTGATGTTCTGGATCAGCTGGTTGAGGCCCTCCAGCGCGTAGTACTCGCACTGGATCGGGATCAGCACCTCCTGCGCGGCGACCAGCGCGTTGACGGTCAGCAGGCCGAGCGAGGGCGGGCAGTCGATGAAGACGTAGTCGAAGTGCCCGGGGTACGCGGCGATGGCCCGGGCCAACCGGGACTCCCGGGCGACGACCGAGACCAGCTCGATCTCGGCGCCCGCCAGGTCGATGGTGGCCGGCACGCACCACAGGTTCGGGATGCCCTCGACGGCCTGGGCCACCTCCTCCAGCGGCACGCTGTCGATGAGGCAGTCGTAGACGTCGGGCACCCCGGTGTGGTGCGGCACGTTGAGCCCGGTGGAGGCATTGCCCTGCGGGTCGAGGTCGACGACCAGCACCCGGTTGCCGTGCAGGGCGAGCGCCACTGCCAGGTTCACCGTGGTGGTGGTCTTGCCGACGCCGCCCTTCTGGTTGGCGACGCACATCACCCGGGTCCGTTCAGGGCGGGGCATGCTGACCTCACCACTGGGATTCAGGATCTGCACGGCGCGCATAGCCTCCATAGCCAACGGTGGGTCATCCTCTTCGCGCGTCGGGGTTTCACGTGAAACGTACGTGCTCGCCGGGGGTTCGGCAGCGTAGCCGGCATCGGGTGGCGTGTCGGACGGAGCCGTGGTCGCGGCCACCTCCGGCGCCGACTCGGGGGTGGGCTGCTGCGGCACGACCACCACCGGCGGCTGCGGCTCGTAGCGCGCGGGGACCGCGGCGTTCCCGCGTACCGGGGCCGGACGCGGGGTGGGCGCATTCGCCGGGCCGCCGTTCGGATCGTGCGGGTCCCGCGCCGGCGGGACGTTCGCCGGTACGGACGACGTCGGCCGCACGGCGCCGGCCGGGGGCGCGTCCCGTCGCACCACCGGTTCACAGTCCGGGGGCCGCGTGGACGGGTCATGCGGCTCGCCGCCCGGCGGCCAGCCCTGGGAGTTGGTTTCACGTGAAACGGGGCCGGTGGCAGAGGGTCGTCCGCCTGGCCCGGTCACCCGTGACTCGTCGTACCTGCCGTCGTCATGCACCTGTCATCCCTGCCCGCTCCGGATGGTCGGTCCGCACCCGTCATTCAGGCCCCCGCGCTCGCCGCGCGGTGTCACCGGCCCGGTGGGAACGGTCGGGTTCGGGTGCCGCCCGGCACCGCCGCTCCACACTATCGGCGCGCGGCCAGCCTACGGCCGACGGGCGCAGCGGGTCCACGTCGGGTTCTGGTCGATCAGCTCACGCCCATCCGGTCCAACGACCGATCGGGTGCCCGTAAAGCCGTGCCGCGTCAGCGGTCCCGGCCCTGGGCGCCGCGGCGACGGCCGCCCCGCGAGCGCTTCGACGCCTTCTTCCGGGCCGGGCCGACCATCCGCTCGCGGACCACCTCGATCACCGTCGCCGGGGGGTCGATCACGTCGACCCCGCACCGGTGCAGCTCCGGCTCGCCGCCGCCGAGCCGGGCCACCGCCGCGGCGTGCTCGGCGATCTCCTCGGCGGCGGAGGCGCCCTTGAGCGCCACAAGCCGGCCGCCGGGCACCGCCAGCGGCAGGCACCAACCGGCGAGCCGGTCCAGCGGGGCCACCGCGCGCGCGGTGACGATGTCGGCGGTCAGCGGCTGCCGGTCCCGGGAACCGACTGCGGCCTCCTCGGCGCGTCCACGAAACACCCGGACCGACTTCGTCAGCCCCAGCTGCTGCACCGCCTCGATGAGGAAGGCGGTGCGCCGGGCGAGCGGCTCGACCAGCGTCACGGTGAGGTCGGGCCGTGCGATCGCCAGCACCAGGCCGGGCAGGCCGGCCCCGGAGCCGACGTCGATGAGGCTGGCGCCCTCCGGGATCCGCTCGGCCATCGCCGCGCAGTTGAGCAGGTGGCGGTCCCAGAGCCGCGGCGTCTCGCGGGGGCCGATGAGGCCGCGCACCACGCCGTCGGTGGCCAGCAGTTCGGCGTACGCGGCAGCCAGGTCGAGCCGGTCGCCGAAGAGGGTACGGGCGGCCTCCGCCAGCTCGGGCGGCAACGTCGCTTCGCCAGGAGCCGGCTGGACCCCGGAGGGCTGGCCTTCACTGTCCACTACGGACGGTGCGGATTCACTCCGACTGTCGGAGGGGCGGTCGTCCGGGTGGGGGCCGGCGGGGGCCGGCTCGGCGAACACCGGGTCGACCGCACCTCCCGGAAGCGGCGCCTCCGCCGGCGCCGACGGCTCGGGCCGCCCGTCGGGTGCGGCGGAGAAGGCCGGCGTCACGCCATCGGCGGGATCGGCTCCCGCGACGGGCTGCGCGGCCGCCGGAGCCGACTCACCCGAGAGGTCCGGCTCACCCGAGAACATCGGGTCGACCGGGGCCGCGGGCGGGACCGGTGTGGACGGGTGTGCCGGGGCGTCGCCCCCGGAGAAGACCGGGTCGACGGCCGGATCGGTGTGGACAGGCGACGGCCCGGGCGGGTTGCCGCCCGGGCCGGTCACGGCACCCGCCGTCGTCTTGTCGGAGGCCACCTACGTCAGTCCGTCACCGGCCGGACGACGATCCGGCGGTTCGGCTCGACGCCCTCGGACTCGCTCTCCACACCGCTCATCGCGTTGACCACGTCGTGCACGCACTTGCGCTCGAACGCGGACATCGGCTCCAGGCGCACCGCCTCACCGTGCTCCTTCACCTTCTCCACCGCGTTCTTGGCGACGGCGGCCAGCTCCTTGCGCCGGGCGGCGCGGTAGCCGCCGACGTCGAGCAGCAGGCGGCTCGGCGAACCGGTCTGCCGGAACACCGCCAGCCGGGCCAGCTCCTGGAGCGCCTCCAGGGTGGCGCCGCGCTGACCGACCAGGTTCTGCAGGCGGCCGCCGACCACCTCGACGACCGGGCGTCCGCCGGAGACCAGCTCGTCGATGTCGCCGTCGTAGTCGAGGATGTCGAGCAGCCCCTCGACGTAGTCGGCGGCGATCTCGCTCTGCCGGAACAGGTCGCTGTCGGCCGGTGCCTTCTTCTCCCGGCCCTCGGCCTGGGTGTCCTCGGCCTCCTCCGTGGTGGCGGCCGGCGCAGTCTCCTCGTCCAGGGACTGGTCCGCGCTGGGGATGCTGGTGTCGGTCACGGTCTCATCTCCGTACTCGCTCGGCCGGACCGTCGGGTCCGCTGGTCTCCCGGGGGCCGGCGGGAGGTTCGCCGGTGCCCTCGGGCAGGTCTGTACGGGCCAGTTTCGCCCGTGACCGCGCTCCGCGCGGCGGTTCCGGTCCGGCGCCGACTCCTCGGGTGGCAGCTCGGGGACCGGAACGGGCCGCCACCGGTGTCCGGCGGCGGCCCGGTGGGGCTCAGCCCTGTCGCTTGGCGGGCCGGCCGCTGCCCTTCTTCGGGTTGACCGGCTTGGCGCCGGGCTTCGGGCCGGCCACCTTCGGGGCGGCGGCGGGGGCCTTGACGGCCGGCTGGGCGGTCTTGCGGCCGAGCAGGCCACCGATCTTGGCCGGCTGGGCGGCGGCCTTGCCCGCGGTGGCCTTGCCGGCGGTGCTGCTCTTCTGCGGCACCAGCGGCGGGAACTTCCGCAGCACCCACTGCTGCTGGCCGAGGGTGAAGAGGTTGTTGGTGACCCAGTAGATGATCACACCGATCGGGAAGATCGAGCCCGAGACGAGCAGCGAGACCGGGATGCCGTAGAGCATCAGCCGCTGGACCATCCGCTGCTGCGGGTCCTCGGCCCAGCCGGTCTTGAGGATCATCTGCCGGCTGGTCAGGTAGGTGGTGGCGATCATGATCAGGACCAGGATGCCGGCGACGATCTTCACCGTCGTGCTGTTCGCGCCCAGGTTGGCCAGCTCGTCGGCCGTGGAGCCGAACCGGCCCGAGATCGGAGCGGTGAAGAGCTTCGCGCTGGAGGCGCTGTTGAACTGCTCGACGGTCCAGCCGTACAGGGTCTTGCCCTGGTTGTCCGGGTTGAGCCGCTTGAGCGTGTGGAACAGGCCGAGGAAGACCGGGATCTGGAGGAACATCGGAAGGCAGCCCATGAGCGGGTTGGCCTTTTCCTTCCGGTAGAGCTCCATCATCTCCTTCTGGAGCGTCTCCCGGTCACCCTTGTGCTTCTCCTGCAGCTCCTTGACCTTGGGCTGGAGCGCCTGCATGGCCCGCTGAGACTTGATCTGCTTGACGAAGACCGGGAACAGGATCACCCGGACCGTGACCACCAGGAAGATGATGGACAGGATCCAGGCCCAGTTCGTGCCGATCACGGCCCCGACCGGAACCCCGATGGCGTCCCAGGCCGAGTGCCAGGTCAGCAGGATCCACGAGATCGCGTAGTAGATCCAGTCGAGACTAAACACTCAGGCTCCAGTCACGTCGGCACGGCGGCGGTCGCCCGGCTCCGGAACCGGGTCGTGTCCACCAGGATGGAAGGGGTGGCAGCGCGACAGCCGCCGGACCGTCAACCAGGCTCCCCGCAGCGCACCGTGCCGGGTCACCGCCTCGACGGCGTAGGCACTGCACGACGGGTAGAACCGGCAGCGGGCCGGCAGCGCCGGACTTATCCACCGACGGTACGCGATGATGGGCGCCAGCAGCATGCGGGCACCGGTTGTGGGCCGCGGCGCGGCGGTGTGTTCGGTCACCGGGACCGCCGGCCCCGAGGGGAGCGAGCGGCGGCGAGGGCGGCATCCAGGTCCGCACCGAGCCGGGCGTACGACGCCTGGGCGGCCGGCGGCAGTGCGCGTACCACCAGGGTGCTGCCGGCGGGCAGACCGGCCAGCCGCTCGCGGACCAGGTGGCGGAGCCGGCGCCGGACCGTGTTCCGGACCACGGCGTTGCCGACGGCCTTGGACACGACGAAGCCGGCGCGGCTCGGTGCGGAGGTCTCCGCACCGCTGCTCCGCGCCGGCTCCGGCGAGGTTGTCGCGGTGGATCCGGTCTGCTCGGGGAGGGTCAGGTGCACCACGACGGTGCCGCGGCCGACACGTCGGCCACCCCGGACCGCTGCGGCGAAGTCATTACTCCGCCGCAGTCGCTGCGCGGCGGCCAGCACGACTGCCCACGTCCCCGGACCGGACCGGTCGGCCTCAGGCCGACAGGCGGGCGCGGCCCTTGCTGCGACGGGTCGAGAGGATGGCACGGCCGGCACGGGTGCGCATGCGCAGCCGGAAGCCGTGGGTCTTCGCGCGCCGGCGGTTGTTCGGCTGGTAGGTGCGCTTGCTCACGTCAGGCTCTCCGTTGTCGTACGCCCCGCGCGGGGGATCGCCCGGGGTCGTGTGGTGGTCCAGGCCACCTCGACGGTGGCCTCCGATCGGTGCTGCCCGGCGGCGTGGGACCCCGGCGGAGCGGGGAGGTGACCGCGGACAGCAAGCACCCATCACCCTAGCAGAGGGCGTGAGAGCAGCCGTTCCAGCCTACGCAGGGGGGCAATGACCGTCAAACCTCGCACCCCGGCCGCGACCAGCGCCGGAAGCGCGACCGAAGGGGCGGTTTTCACTGATGTTGACAAGGCTGCCCCGGTGTCGACGGTTGATGGCGTGGGGTCCGCGCTGTTAGCGTGCCCGATTGCGGTCAGCGTCGGGGGTCCGGGACGACGGCTCCAGGTCGCCGCGCGGCGTCAGACGCGCCGAGCTGGAGTGTCGGTTGTCGCTGACCGGCAAGACCGGACAAGGTAGTGAATCGTTCGGCACGGTGAACCCGCTTCAGTGCCTCCGGGAATCAGGGGGCAGGTCCGACCCGCGTCCGGTGGGCGGCCACAATCGGTCGGTACACACAGGCTGTGGATAACTTGTGGATGACGACCGGTCAGCCGTCCGGGCGGGCGTGAGGAGAGGCGAGGGGGGTGGCACGACG